>CAWHEF010000002.1:1622500-2994549 GCA_963828385.1 uncultured Acidimicrobiaceae bacterium | reverse complement strand
CCCGGCCCACGACTGGTTCGGACTAGGCTCAACCGCCCGGGTGGCCGCTGACCGGCGCCGACGGCACCCGGCTGACCCAGGCCATCGGCGTGGCTGAAGTCGGCGACCCCGGCCTGCGGGCAAACTCAGCGGCCACGACGAGGTGCGGGCCCTGATCGCGGCGCTGGCCGCGGCCGGGGTCACCGCGACCTGCTCGCGTTCCGACGGGCCCCGGTACGGCGGCATCGACGCCGACTCCAACGTGCCCGACGTACGGATCACGCTGGGCGGACCGGACGAGAACGCCTTCACCGCGGCGGCGCTGGCCGCGGCGGGCAACGGCTACGCCAAGGAACTGGCGGCCCGGGCGGAGGCGGGGGCGGCGCGGTCCGGTTGTGGCTGCCCGCGGCCCGGCCCCGGGCGCAGACCCACCAGCCCAGTGCCGACCTGCGCGGCCCGGCCGACCTGCCGGTGCTGATCGTCACCGGCGGGGCGCGCCCGGGCTGGCCCGCGCCATGACCGCGCTGACCGAAGATCTGGCCGACGCGGTGATCGAGGTGCCCGCGGCCGACCTGGCCGACAGTGCGGCCCCGGCCGATCCCCCCGCTGGCGGTGACTGGTCGCTGGCGCTGCTGAACCGGGGCACCCCGAGCGGCGGGCCAGCCCGGACGGCACGCTGGTCCTGTCGCTCATGCGGTCGTGCAGTTCCTGGCCCGCCGGGGTGTGGATCGACGGCGACCGGCAGGCCATGCCGGACGGCAGCAGCTTCGCCGGCAGCAGCCGCCACGACGTTCGCATCGCCGCGTCAGCGGGCCCGGCAGACTGCTCAGCCCGGTTCGGCCCGGCCCGGGCGGCGTACAACCACGAGCTGGTCAGCTGCGAGGGGGGCGTCCACCCGTCGGCCACCGGGGCCACGAACACGGTGGTCAGCCGCATCGACTCGTGCAGCCAGGTCGCTCCGTCCCGCCGGCACTCGTCATCCTCGTACCCGCACATCCACCGCGGCACGCCGTCCTCTGTGGTGCAGGGACAGAGGAGGTCCCAGCGGCCCCGCGCCCGGTCCCCCTCGACGGCGATCCGGGGCCTGACGAAGAGGTGACGGGCGAAGACGAGCGTGGGACGGGCCAGCCGGTCGGCAATGGCGGCTCGGCCCCTGACCAGCCCGAGACCGGGGCCGCCGTCCCATGTGGCATCCTCGGTGAAAAGGTTCGTCGCCTCTTGGGCGAGTCGCCGGACCTCGGTCTCGTCCACCACCGAGCCACCCGAGAACCGGCTGTCCACGACCTCGCCGTAGCGGGCCTTCAACGTCTGGATGGCGAGCACACTCTCGCTCGTTGCCGTCCGGGCCTCCAATGCCGCAACCCGGGCGGCCAACTCCTCGACGGTGGGCACGGCGCCTCCTCGGCGGGCGGGACGGTGGCCGACGACGGGCCGTCTTGGGATGACTACGGGCCGTCCTGGATACGTCCAGTATGGGGGAGGCCGGCCCCAGCATTCGACCCATCCGATCGGGTCTCGGGTCACGACGAGTGAGGACCGGCGCCAACGGCGCCAGTCCTCATCTCTCGCCCCTGTCGCCGGTGGTTCTGCCCAACCGGTCAGTACCCCCCGGAGCACCCGTTCTGGTCCGGGGCGGCGTTGGGGTTGCCGTAGTAGTGGAGGCGAAGGCCACGGCCACCCGGATCTGCTCTGCCGGGGTGGCTTGGGCGGCGTCAGCGGGAAAGCCGAACGTGTTGAACTGGCTCCAGTCGGCATGGCTAATGCCGAGGCCGCCGCTGTAGCTCCCCCCGTCGACGTTCCAGCGCCTCCCTCCTCACACATGTTGACCTTCTCCCAGGCGGCCATCTGGCCGCGGTGGGGCCACCACCGGCCGATGCCTGGACGATGCGGTCATGGGCAGCGCCGCTGGCTGACCCGGGGTGGCAGGGCGTGTCGGGGCCGGTGCCGGAGGAGCAGGCGGTGCGGCCAACGTGCTGCCGCCGAGCGATCCGTACGAGGACGGCGCCGCCGAAGTTGAAGATGCCGCCGTCGGCACCGACCTCCCAGTACCCGCGCATCGGGTGCGGCCGCCATGCCGACGACCGGCTTGGTCAGCTCCTGGCCGGCCATGGAGCCGAAGTAGGCGGCGTCGCCGAAGTCGAGGACGCCACCGTCGGCGACCGACCAGACGGTAGCCGTCGCCCGAGGCCGTGATGCCCACGACGGGCGTGGCCGGGGTGGCCCGACCGCTGAAGGCGGCGTCGCCGAAGGAGTAGACGGCGCCGTTCGCCGAGGCCTCCCAGTACCGCGTGCCGTCCGCCGTGGGGCGAGCCCACCGACGATCGGGCTGATGGACACGCCGGCAGCGGAGCCGTAGTAGCCGGCGTCGCCGAAGGCGAAGACGCCCCCGTCGGCACCGACCAGCCAGTAGCCGTCGCCGTCGGGAGTGGCCATGATCCCGACTACGGCTGGTTGACATGCATCGATGCCGCCGACCCGTAGTAGCCGGCGTCGCCGAAGGCGAAGACGCCCCCGTCGGTACGGCCACCCAGTAACCCTTGCCGTCCGGGCGTGGCGGCGATGCCGACGGTCGGGCTGGTCGAGGTGGATCGACGCCGCCGATCCGTAGTAGCCGGCATCGCCGAAGGTGAAGACGCCGCCGTCGCCGCCGACCTCCCAGTACCCGTTGCCCTGAGGGGCGGCCGACATGCCCACGATGGGCGCGGCAACATGTGCCCACCCCGTCAGGGATGGGAGCCGGCGCAGAGGCAGGGGCCGGGTCGGGGCCGGCGGCGGGGGTGGTGCGGCCGATGCCACCGAGGAAGAGGCGGCGAGGGCGGCTGGGACACCGACGGCCAACCCGCCGAGCGCGACGGTGGCCTTGCCGGCCCGTCGCTCGGCGCGACTGGGGCCGGTCGGGACCGGGTCGAATCGACCGGCCAGGTGATCGGGGACATGGGGACAGGACCGTCGAAGACGGCAGAGATACGCGTTCGAGCTCATGGTGGGGTGACCTTTCCTCGGTCGGTCGAGTGCCACGGACGTGCCGGGCGCCGACTCTCTTTTGGTTGGGTGGACCCCACGTCTGCGCATTCAACGCCCCAGCCGAGCACCGGGAAGGGTGGTTCGGCCTGGCTCACGGAGCCGGGTGTGCTAGCGGGTGTTATGTCCGATGCGTGGTGGTGACTCGGTGCTGCGCTCCTCGAGGCGGAAGGGCCGGCTCATCCTTGCCAGCCGGCGTCGCCGCATTTGCCAAGGCGCCATGGTAGCCCTCAGGCAGCCCTCAGCTACCCGCGCCACCGCTCTGCGTGGTAATGGGAAGTTGAGCTGCTAGTACGGCCTTAGCACCCGGCTAGCGGCGATCACCTGCAAGTGGCTCACGTAGCTCAGCTGGCCTGGCTCACCGAGCTCATGTTGAAGTCGGGGATCCGGAGGGCGGGCATGCTCGTCCGGTTGACAGGTACTCGCCGAACTCGCGGCCGAGCGCCCGGCCGCTAGCCCCCACCTCGGTCGCCCGGGCCAGACAGGTCGACCGGGCTCTCGTTGAAGCGGAAGTTGTGGTCGCACCCACGACCTTGCCGTCCTCGACGACATAGACGCCGTCCCGGGTCAGCCCGGTGAGGAGCAGGGTGGCCGGGTCGACCTCCCGGATGTACCAGAGACAGGTGAGCAGCAGCCCCCGTTCGGTGCGCGGCCACCAGTGTCCTCGACGGCTCGACCGGCCCCGGGCGACCTCGAGGACGAGGTTGTCGACGAAGGGCGCGGGCGTCGCGCCGAGCCGGGCCGCGCCGGCCCGGTGGTAGCGCAGACGTCGGAGCCGCCCGTCGTCGATCCACTCGGTCCGGCTCGACCGGCAGCCCGTTGTCGAACACCGAGGTGTCGGCGGACGACGCCGTCGCGGCCAGGAAGGGGCGTGCACTCGAGCCCGGGCTCGCGCGGGATCGCTGCGCAGGTCGAAGGGCAGGGCGGAGAGCCGATCCCCGACCCGGGTGCCCCCGCCCGGCCGCGAGAAGACCGTCGTGCCGTCCTCGGCGTCGCGGCCGCCGGCTGCGAAGGCGAGGGCGACCATGAGGTCGGCCACGGCTTCGGGCGGCAGCACGACCTCGTAGCGGCCGGCGGGCCACTCGACCGTCCGTCGTCGCCCACCCCAGTCGGCTCGACGACCCGGTCCTCGAGCCGCTCGATCGAGACGTCGTCGAAGTCGGTCGGTGCCGGCCCCGGCCCATGCCGAGCGTCGCGCCGTCCGCCGTCGCGGGCCACGAGCTGGATCGCGCCCTCGGGCTGGCCGTAGGCCGAGCCGGACACCGGTCGAAGAGCCGAGATACGTGGTGGTCACGGCGGTGCTCGGCGAACCCGGCCAGCACGTGCCCGGCGGACCGGGCCCGCCTGAACGCCCCCGAGAGTCCGTCGAGCACGTCGGCGAGGACCGAGAGATCGTCGTGGCCGGGCGCCTGGTCGAAGCGGCGTGTCCGGATCGTCCCCCACGTGCACGTCGGCCGGGCCGAGCAACGGGGAGGCGTCCTCGGCCGGTCCGGAACCGGTGGCCCCGGCGACGGCGTCGCCCACCAGGTCGATCGGGTCGACGTTGCCGCGGCGGGCGGCCACCCCCATCTGCGTCCCCCCGACCGCCGTCCGGAACGCCACCGCCGTCACGCTTCGGTCCCGACGGGTCGCCGTTGGTGGTCGTCGTGTTGTTGGCGAAGCGCACGTCGACCTCGCTCGCCTCCTCGACCACCACGATGCAGTCGTCGGCCCGGCTCCGGGCCGCGGCCAGTGCCTCCTCGGCCACAGCCTGGGGCGGCGGGAGACCTCGGCGCTCACCGGCCCGACTCCTCCCGGGTGTTGAGCACCCGCACGCCCCGCACGAGCACCGCCGGGCAGCCGTGGGAGACCGGAGCCACCTGGCCCGGCTGTCCCTTCCCGCAGTTGAACGCCCCGCCCAACCGGTAGGTCGACCGGCCGCCCACGGCCTCCATGGCTCCCCAGAAGTCGGTGGTCGTCGCCTGGTAGGCGACGTCTCTGCACCTGGCCGGAGAGGCGCCCCTTGTCGATGACGAAGAACCGCTGAGCCGGTGAACTGGAAGTTGTAGCGCTGCATGTCGATCGACCAGCTCTTGTCGCCCACGACGTAGAGCCCCCTGTCCACGGCGGCGATGAGCTCCTCGGTGGTGGCACCCTCGGCGGATGCGGGCTGGAGTGACACATTGGCCATGCGCTGGATGGGCACGTGAAGAGGTGAGTCGGCGAAGGCGCAGCCGTTGGACGGACCGAAGCCGGCCGAGGCGGCGATGGCCCGGTCCAGTTGGTAACCGACGAGGATGCCGTCTCTCACCAGGTCGAACGACGTCGCCGGCACCCCTTCGTCATCGATGGCGACCGTGGCCAGACCGTGGGGCGTGGTGCGGTCACCGGTCACCTGCATGATCCCGCGAGCCGTAGCGGAGCGAGCCGAGCTGGTCGGGGGTGGCGAACGACGTGCCTGCGTAGGCCGCCTCGAACCCCAGCGCCCGATCGAGCTCGGTGGCGTGCCCGATCGACTCGTGGATGGTCAACCAGAGGTTGGTCGGGTCGACGACCAGGTCGTAGCGGCCGGCCTCGACGGTCGGGGCCGCCGCCTTCTCGGCCAGGAGATCGGGCAGCAGGCCGAGCTCGGCGTCCCAGTCCCATCCGTCCCCGGTCAGGTACTCCCACCCCCGTCCGGACGGCGGCGCCAGCGTGCGCATGGTCTCGAACCCGTCGCCTCCGAGCGCCACCGCCTCCACGACGGGGTGGATCCGGACCCTTCGCTGCGTGGCCTCGGTGCCCGAGAGGTCGGCGTAGAACGTGTCCTCGGTCACGGCCATGACCGAGGCGGTGACGTGGTCGACCCGTCCGTCGTCGAGCAGCCGCCCGCTGAAGTCGCCGAGGAGGGCCACCTTGTCGGCCGGGGGCACGTCCACCGGGTCCGTCCGGTAGGGCGACTGCCAGGTGACCACCCCGTGGCCGGGCTCGTCGGCGAGCTCCAACCGGCCGGATCCGGCAGCGGCGACGACCCGGGCGGCGTGAACAGCCTCTCTGACCAGAGCGGCGGCGTCGTCGGCGCCGGTGGCCACGGTGGCGGCGAACCCCATCGAGCCCCCGACCACCACCCGCACCCCCATGCCGACGTCGGTGTCGTCCGAGGCGCCCTCGAGCCTTGCCGTCGCGCAGTCTGACGTCCTGGGTGCGCAGGCGGCCGATCCGGAGCTCGGCGTTCGTGCAATCGAGACGGGCCGCCTCGCTCAAGACGGCGTCTCGGGCGACGCTGGCGGCGTCATCCTCCAGGGGACCCGGTGGTCTGGACGGTGCCGGCACTGCCCGGAGGTTAGACCTCGCGTGGTGGAGCGAGCCGAGTCGTAGTGAGATGGACCGGGACGGCGGGCAGGGCGAGCACGTACGGGACGGACAGAAGGGAGGGAGCAGATGGATCGCCTGCGTGAGGGGAACGACGCGGACGACCAACGTCGCACCGACGTCGGTGAACAGGGTGGCGTCGGCTCCGGCGCCACCGGGCTCGCACAGATCCAGTTCTCCATCGACGATGGGTCGGTGGCCGACGCCATAGTCGATCGGCTGCTCGCCGGCCGGCTGGTCGCTTGCGGTCAGCGGCTCGGACCCATCATGAGCCGCTACCGCTGGAAGGGGGAGCTCGAGCGCGCCGAGGAGTGGCTGGTCGTGCTCAAGACGCGCCGCGACCTCGCCCAGGACGTCGTCTCCGAGGTGGTGGCTCACCATCCCTACCAGACGCCCGAGGTGGTCGTGGTCCCGGTGACGGCGACGACCCCGGACTACCTCAGATGGGTGGTCGGGGAGACCAGGACCGAAGGAGGGTGCGGACCGGACGCCCGAGGACACCCGTAGGATTGGGTCATGTGGTACGGAGGGCACGAGTCGTGGGTTGCGCTCGTGTTGTTCGCCGCCCTCTTCGCCATGCGCATGATCGCTGTCCAGCGCCGGCGCGGACGGGGCGGACCGCGGTCCACCTCCGGTTTCTTCGGCCCCTACGGTGCCGGCGGCCGGCGGCCGGGGTCATTACCAGGGACCGGCTCCCCGCCTCCCACCTCCGCCACCCATGTAGGGACGGGATCGCGGGGAACCCCCCCGGGCTGGTTCGCTGATCCCTTCGCCCGCCATGAGCTGCGCTACTGGACGGGCACGGCGTGGAGCGAACACGTGAGCGACGCCGGCACCCCGGAGACGGACCCGCCGCCGGGATCCCCAGCGGCGCCGCCGACCTGAGAGCGTTCGGTCGGTTCCCGGTCGCTCGGCGCCGAGGATCTGGGTCTCAGGGATCGATGAGCTTCAGGGATCGATGAGCACGCCGGGATTGAGGATCGCCGACGGGTCCACGGCGCGCTTCGCCGCCCGGAGCTGGGCGGCGAAGAGGTCCGGACGCTGACGGTCGTAGCCCGGGCGATGGTCACGACCGACGGCGTGGTGATGGGTCACGGTGCCGCCTCCGGCCACGATCACCTCGGTCACCGCTGCTTTGACCTCGTCCCACTGCTCGAGCCGGCAACCGGGCCGGCCGGGAGCGATGACCGTGAAGTACGGGGCGGCGCCGTCTGGATAGACGTGGGTCAGCCGGCACGACACGATGCCCGGCCATGCCCCCACCGACTGGAGGGCCTGCTCGCACGCGGCCCGGACGGAGTCGACGAAGGCGTCGAATCCATCCCAGGTCACGGCGGTCTCGAACGTCTCGGAGATGAGACCGAGCCGGACCAGCTCGTCGCGGACATATGGTGCCCGCAGGAACGAGGAGCGCCACCGGTCGCTTGCGCCCCCGTCGGGCCGCCGGGCGCCGCCTCCGCCCGTTCCCCTTCCACGTTCCGCCTCGGAGCCCTCGACGGACCCGGACCCTGCCGATACCTCTCCCGCCGGTTCGCCCTCCACGACTCCTCCCAAGGAGTGCACGATCTCGACGGCCCGGGCCATCGCCGTGTCGACCTCGTGATCGGCCGACTCGAACCCGATGAGCAGCAGGTCAGCGCTCCCGTCGCCTGATCCGGTCACCAGTGCCTCGGTGGCGTCGACCAGCCTGCAGTTGGCCGGCCACAACCCCGACTGACCGAGGGAGCGGGCGGCGTCGGCACCTACCTCGAACGTCTCGAACCGGGCCACGGTCGAAGACCGGAAGAGCGGCCGCCCCTGGACCCGCATCCACGCTTCGGTGATGATCCCGAGGACGCCCTCCGAACCGAGGAGCAGCCGGTCCGGTGACGGGCCGGCTCCCGAGCCGGGCAACCTCCTCGAGCTGGTGATCCCTTCGGGTGTCACGGCACGCACCGACTCCACCATGTCGTCGATGTGGGTGAGCAGCGTGGCGAAGTGACCACCGGACCGGGTGGCGAGCCATCCACCGAGTGTGGACAGCTCGAAGCTCTGCGGAAAGTGACGGAGGGTCACGTTGTGCGGGCGCAGCCGGGCCTCGAGGTCTGGGCCGAGGATGCCCGCCTGGATCCTGGCCGCCTGCGACACCGCATCGACCTCGAGTACCCGGGACAGGCCGCCGAGATCACAGCTGATGACGGGACGATCATCGTCGGCCGGGGCCTCGACCCCACCCACGACCGACGACCCACCGCCGTAGGGGATGACGACGACGCCGGCGTCGTCGGCCCACTCGAGGATGGCGGCCACCCCCGCTTCGTCGGGGGGTCGGGCTACGAGATCGGGCGGGTGGTCCCATCTCCGTTCGAGAGCACGGAGGATGTCCCGGAAGGACTTGCCGTAGGTGTGCCCGGCCCGGTCCACGGGGTCGTTGCTGCACCAGGCGGCCAGCGCCCTCGGCGGCTCCAGACGGGATTCGGGCAGATCCAGCTCGGCCGCCGTCGGCGGGTCGATGATCTCGACGCCGTACTGTCCGACGAGGGGGGCGACCCGCGTTCTGAGCGCTGCCCGCTCGGTGTCGGTGAGGCCGGCGCCCTCATATCCCCACCCCCAGAACCGGCGCACCCTGTCCATGAACGCGGATCGTAACGGGCACCCGGGGGATCCGCGTTGCTGCGACGCGGCCAGGCCGATGCTCTAGTGGTGAGTCGCCTCTGAAGCGACGCTCACTGCCAGGTGCCCCCCACGCGAAAACGCCCGTCCCACGAACATTGACGGGGATCGGGCGTTCTCCTCATGTTGTACTCCTGACGGAACGCGGTGCGGCCGGGAAATGGCGTTCAGCGGGGCTTCGGAGTCCCTCGCCTTCGCAACGCTCCCACTGCGAGCTGCTTGCCTGTTGTTGATGGCTGAGCCTTCCGGGCCGTGACCCGGACGATTCCCAGCACCGTGCTCTCAGGATGACCCTTCCGGAGTGCTCGTCAAAGGCGACCCCTTCTGGACCTCCGCGGGTCCCACCTCGCATGGTACCGAACACCCGCCGCCTTGTTAAGGGCCGCCACGCTGGGACGATGACGGCTCGCCGGCCCGAGCTGCCGCTGGAGCACGGGCGACCGGACCGATCCGCGGCCGCACCAACCGTGGCCGGCGCCCACCGCCGTCCGCGCATGGTTCTCGCTGCGCCCGGGTACCGTGTTGTCCAGGAGCTGAGAGCGGAACACGGCGTCTCCAGAGCACGGCGTCTCCCAGAGGGTTCCGCACGGTGCGGCACTGACGGGGCGGCTTGATTTACGAATTTCCTATGCTCGATTGATCGGCTCTTTAATCCCCAGGTGTCCAATGGTGTCGTTGACGTGCGACCATTGGCACGCAGAACGGGAAGGCAGACACACGTGAGCGATTCCTGGCATCCCCCCAACGGCTCCGATGACGGAGCGGTCGAGCGCGAGCAGCCCGACGGTGCCGGCGACACGCCACCCGAGGGCGTCCAGCCGCCGGCCGGCGCCTCCGGAGCCGAGCCGATCCCGCTTCCCGGTCCCGGTGTTTCGCCCGTGTGGCAGCCGGCCCCCTCCGACTACGGCCAGGGGCAGCGGCCGACCGGCCCGGTCCCGACGGGCGAACACCCGACGGGTCAGTACCCGACGACCGGTCAGTACCCGACGACGGGTCAGTATCCGGCGAGCCGGTACCCGAGTGGGCAGTACCCGAGTGGGTCCTATCCGGCCGGCCAGTACCCTGCCGGCCCCTATCCGGGCTCGGGCCAGGAGACGCACGCTCCACCCGAGGGAACCTGGGGCCCGCCACCGGCGTGGGGAGCCGCACCGCCGGCGTTCGGTCCGGGCGTTCAGGGACAAGGAGCCTGGGGCGGAGGAGCTGCCGGGGCTCCGCCGTATGGCGCGTGGCCCTATCACGGGTACGGCGGAACGGCACCCGGGAACCCGCCGAATGCGCCTCATCACAAGCGCAACAGGATTCTCCTCACCGCCGCCACCCTCGCCGTCGTCATCGCCGTCGTCCTGGGCGCCGGCGTCGGCCATCTCTTGTGGCCGGGCTCGACGTCCAACGCCGGCACCAGCGCGTCCGACGGCTCGAGCTCGGGCAA
This sequence comes from uncultured Acidimicrobiaceae bacterium, assembly GCA_963828385.1. Taxonomy (GTDB): domain Bacteria; phylum Actinomycetota; class Acidimicrobiia; order Acidimicrobiales; family RAAP-2; genus Bog-756. The sequence goes on along the minus strand of CAWHEF010000002.1, from coordinate 2,984,138 downwards.
TTCGGCCGGCAGCGGACTCTCGCCGCTGGCACCCGGTTCCTCGGGCGGATCGGGATCGACCGGCGGGTCGGCGACCGGCGCCGGCGCCCCCTCGAACCCCGCCGCCATCGCCGCAAGGGTCAGCCCGGCTCTGGTCGACATCAACACCAACCTGAGCTACCAGCAGGAGCAGGCGGCGGGTACCGGCATGGTGCTCACGTCCTCCGGAGAGGTGCTCACCAACAATCACGTCATCGACGGCGCCACCAGCATCAGCGCCACCGATGTCGGCAACGGCAAGACGTACACGGCGAACGTCGTCGGTTACGACCGCTCCGGTGACGTCGCCGTGATCAAGCTGGCGAACGCCAGCGGGCTGCAGACGGTGAACACCGCCTCGAGCGTGCCTTCGGTCGGACAAGCCGTCGTCGGCATCGGCAATGCCGGTGGGACGGGCGGGAGCCCGAGCACCGCCGGCGGATCCATCACGGCCCTCAACCAGTCGATCACCGCCAGTGACGAGGGCGGTGGGAACGCCGAGAACCTCACCGGGCTCATCGAGACCAACGCCGGGATCCAGTCCGGCGACTCGGGCGGTCCGCTGGTCGACACCTCCTCCCAGGTGATCGGCATGGACACGGCCGCCTCCCAGGGGTCCACCATCTCGTCGTCCAGTCAGGCCTACGCCATTCCCATCACCACCGCCCTCTCGGTCGCAAACCAGATCGTCCAGGGGAGAGGCTCCTCCACCGTGCACATCGGAGCCACCGGGTTCATCGGGGTGAGCGTGGCCGCGCCCGGTCAGAGCTCCACCGGAAACGGTGGGAGCTCGTTCGGAGGCGGAGGGTTCGGAGCCTTCGGCAACGGCTCGTCGGGTGGCGGGGGATCGAGCAGCGGAAACGGAAGTTCCTCGACTTCCGGAGCGCAGATCGCGTCAGTCGTCTCCGGATCCCCAGCGGACAAGGCAGGGCTGGCTGTCGGGGACGTCATCACCGGCTTGGACGGGACGACGGTGTCGTCGCCCGACGGCCTGACCCAGCTGCTCGAACCTCACCACCCGGGAGACTCCGTGCAGATCCAGTGGACCGACTCCTCCGGGCAGTCCCACACGTCCACCATCGCCCTGGCGAGCGGGCCGCCGGCCTGACAGGCGACCCGGTCCGGGTCCACGGGAGAACCGCCGGCAGGCACCGGATCGGGGCACGACCCGACCGGTAGCGTGGGCCGAGCAGTTGCCAGCGGCGACGAGTGAGCAGATGGCGCACTCGTGGACATCGCGACCCGCGTTCGAGGACGCCAATGCCAGTGGAGTACGAAACGCCCCGCTCACGGCTGACGCGTGAGGAGCTCCGTTCACTGCTCCTCCGGACCGGTCGTGACCTCCTGGTCGAGGAAGGTCTGGGGCCCGGTGGCGAGACCTTCACGTTCAAGCGGGTCTTCGAGCGCATCGAGGCCGACACGGGTCAGCGACTCTCCAATGCCTCCGTCATCAAGCGGGTGTGGGAGAACCAGGCGGACTTCCAGGCCGATGTCCTCGCCCTCGTCGCATCCGGGGAGGGCGGTCCGGCACTCGACGGTACGGTCACCGAGCTCGCCGGTCTGATCGACTTCCTCGACATCTCCACCCCTCGGGCGAGACGGGAGTCAGTGAGGGAGCTCTGCCGGCTGGCGGGGAGGAACGGGATCGAATTCCTCCTCGAGTCGGACAACTGGGCGCTCTGGGTTGCCGTGTGGGTGGCGGCGACATTCGGTGACGCGGACGGTGGTTCGGACGACCGTGACACCTGGGGCAGGGTCCGGGCGGCCCTGGCCGAGAGCTATGAGCGGGCCACCTCGATCTGGGAAGAGGCGGTGGCCCTGATGACCGCCTATTTCGGCCTGCGTCTGCGACCGCCGCTGACCGTCCGGCAGTTCACCGTGGCCGCCGGGGCATTGTCGGAGGGCTGCTCCCTCAGGCGACGCCTCGACGACGAGATGACCCGCATCCGTCGCCCGACCGGGCCGAACGGTGAAGTCCAGGAATGGACCATTTACGGGATCGGTCTCGAAGCACTGGTCGACCGGTTCTTCGAGGACGACCCTGACTGGATCCTGCCCTGAAGGACTCACTCCCGGCGGAGGCCTGAGCGGCCCGGTCGCTCCGAGGTCCTCGGTGCGATTCCGCCCGGCTCTTGGCTCGGAGCCGCCATCTATCCTGTGGTGGCCCGGTACCGTCACCGGTTGCCGGGTGGCGGGTCGTCATGCCGAGACGGAACGCAGGCCGGCCCGCCCTCGACCGCATCGGGCTCGGCCGGGCGGACTCGATAGCCGCCACCATCCTCCGACCTCCGAGGTGCACTCATGGACGCGTCGCCCAATTGGGCCGAGATCGTGACGGCGATCGGTACGGCGGTCGGCGCCCTCGGTCTGCTCGGTGCCATCGGCGCCGCCGTCTTCGCCGGGCAGCAGGTCCGGGAAGCGAGAATCGGACGTCAGGCCGAGGCGGGAGGTGACTTCCTCCGCCGCTGGAACGACGAGAGCCTCGTCGAGGCGCGTCGGCTGGTCGACGGCTTCGCCACGCCTGGGGAGCTGACGACCGCTTTCCGCCGGGCGGTGACGGCCAATGATGAAGTCGCAGCGACGTTCTTTCGCGAGCTCGACTACTTCGAACAGCTCGGGGCGCTGGAACAGCTCGGTGTGGTGGACTTCGACCTGGTGCGGCTCCTGCTCGGGCGTCGCCTGGTCACGCGGTGGCTCTGGTGGAAGCCGGCGCTCGACGCCACCTTCGAATCGCAGCCCTATCCGATGTTCGAGTCGCTCGCCGCCAAGATGGAATCGGCCCTCGTGTCGGCAGAGCGGACCCGGTGGAAACTGCGCTGAGGTCGATCTCGGCCGCAGAAGGCGGTCGATGTCAGCCGGAGAAGGCGAAGACCTGGTTTCCCCCGGGCGCCAGCAGCAGCCCGTCGCCGACTGACGGGGTGGGGAAGTGGGTGGCGTTGGTGCCGATGCTCAGCTGGTGGACGGCAGCGCCGGTGGCGGGGTCGAGGCCATAGAGCGTGCCCCCCGAAATCGTCCAGACCGAACCGCCGGCCAGGATGGGCGGACCGCCAGCACCGCTCGAGGACTGCCACAGCTCGCTCATCGTGCTCTTGCCCGCCCTGACCCGTACGGCGAGCACGCCCGAGGTGCACGGTAGGTAGACGATGCCGCGGTCATATGCCGTGCCACCGTCGATCACGTTTCCACACACCCCCGACAGCATGGAGACGTTTCCGCCGATTCCGCCGAGATCGCTCGCCTTGAGGAGGTACAGCGTCTGGCCCTTTCCTCCCTGGACCACGGAGCCGTCGGGGAGGACCACCGGGGAGACCGATCCGACGTCGGCGTCTTCGGCACTCAGCTGATACCAGTTCGAAGGAGCGAAGTACTGGAGCAGCTGCATAGAGGGTGAGAGCTCCAATACCGAGTTGCCGTAGTCGAAGGGTCCGGACGATGAGTGGACCGACCCGTTCCCCGACGCCGCCCACACGTTTCCGTTCTTGTCGACGACCGGAGCGGCGCCTCCCATCCAGATGGCCCCCTGATCCTCTCCGGATCCGGAGTCGACCTCGTAGGTCTTCAGCGGTCCTCCTGTCTCGGGGACCGATACGACCCAGCCGTGGTAGGTCGAGCAGTCCCCGGCATTGCCCCCGTAGCCGAACACGATGTTGCCGCCGGCAAGCGTGAGCGATGCCCGCTGCAGCGTGGCCGGGGTGTACTCCCCCGAGGGGTCGACGTTCTGCTGGAGCTCCACCGTCCCGGTGGTCGTGTCGAGGCCGTAGAGCTCATGAATGGGCGTGCCGCCGTAGTTGATATCGGCCACGACGAAGATCTCCTTGCGGCTCCGGTCGATCACCGGAGTCGACGTGATGCCGACCGACGGTGAGATGTCGCCGCACGGAAGGTTCCCCGAGGGCACCGGGGGACCCAGGTGGTTCTGCCAGAGCACCGACCCGTTGGTCGCCGACAACCCGTACACGGTGTCGTTCTCGGTCGCCACCAGCACTTCGGAACCGAAGACGAGGGGCTCGCCGTAGAGCTGTCCGTCGAGGGCCGGTGATGTCCATGCCGATGTCGGGGACGAGAGGTCCAGCCTCGACCCGCCGTTCCCCGAGCCGCCGACATCGCCGTGGTAGACGAGCCAGTTGCCCTGGCCGGTGCCCGCCGCACTGGCGGCAGACGGTGCCTGGGGTGCCGACCCCTGCGCCATGGCCGGGGTCGCCGCGGTGACCGACAACCCGGCTGCCATGGCACCGGCCACGAGAAATCGTCGTATGGAGAAGACCCTGTTCACTGTTGCCCCTCTTCGTGCCTCGGATCGATCGCTGGACCACGCATCGGATCGCGGGTCGGAGTCCCGAACCTAGTGCAACACGACGACTGGATGCCCGGACCTGACCCGCCCCTGCCTTCCTTGTGCACATCACCCTCGCTTCCTTGTACACATCACCCTCGTTTCGGAGACAGCTGATCCAGACGGGCGGCGAGGAACTGGCGCTCCGCGGCGTTCTCGCTGAGCATGAACGCCTCTTGATAGGCCAGTCCCGCCTCGTCGGTGCGCCCGAGCCTGCTCAGGAAGTCAGCCCGGGCAGCGGCGAGATAGCTGTAGCCGGCAAGGGTCGGCTCGTCGCCCAGCTCGTCGAGGGCGGAGAGACCGGCAGCCGGACCGTCGGCAAACCCGACGGCGACGGCCCGGTTGAGGGCGACGACCGGGGAAGGCCAGATCGACCCCAACAGGTCGTAGAGCCCCACGATCTGCACCCAGTCGGTGGCACCCCACGACGTCGCCTCGTCGTGGACTGCGGCGATGGCTGCCATGAGGCCGAAGCGCCCGGGAGGGCGTCGATCCAGTGCTTCGCGGACGAGATCGATGCCCTCGGCAATGGCATCCCGGTCCCAGAGGGCGCGATTCTGATCGGCCATGGCCACAAGGTCGCCCTGTGCGTCGAGGCGCGAGGGGCGGCGGGCATCGGTGAGGACGATCAGGCCGAGCAGTCCGGCCACGTCGGCATCGCCGGGAAGCAGACCCCGCAACATGCGGGCCAGGTCGAAGGACCGCTCGACCAGGTCCCGGCGGATCAGGTCATCGCCGGCCGGTGCGGTATGGCCGGTGGTGAAGAGGAGGTGGACCACCGTGAGGACGGCGTCGGTGCGTGCCGGGAGCTCGGAGAAGGGCGGCACTCGGTAGGGAATGTGGGCCATGGCGATCTTTCTCTTGGCCCGGGTGATCCGCGCCGCCATGGTCGACTCACTGACCAGGAACGCCCGGGCCACTTCCCGGGTCGTGAGCCCACACACCAGTCGCAGGGTCAAGGCCACCTGAGCATCGACTGAAAGGGCCGGGTGGCAGCAGGTGAACACGAGCCGCAAGCGATCGTCGGTGATCTCCGGCGGATCGGGCTCCTCGGAATCCGTGGCCACGGTTGGCTGGACGAGTGCGGGAAGTACCCGTTGCTCTGTCGAAAGCCGACGCAACCTGTCGAGCGCCCGTCGACGGGCGACGGTCGTCAACCACGCACCGGGACGCGCCGGGACGCCGCCGGTCGACCAGGTCGACAATGCCCTGGAGTAGGCGTCTTGGACGCACTCCTCGGCCAGATCGATGTCGCCGGTGACGCGGACTGTCGTAGCCAGCACGGCTGCCCATTCTTTGCGATGGGCCTCTGCCACCGCGGCGACGACTGTCGCGTCAGCGGGCATCCTCTTGTTCAGGCAGGCGCGTTGGTGGGCCAGATGGGACGGACCTCGACGCCGCCGTGGGGAGCAGGGACCTCCTTGGCCATCGCAATCGCGTCGTCCAGATCGTCGGCGTCGATGAGGTAGTAGCCGCCCATCACCTCCTTGGTCTCGGCGAACGGCGCGTCGGTGACCAAGAAGTGGCCATCCGCTTCCCGTCGGATCGAGGTCGCCGTGTCGCTGGTCCGCAACCGGTTGCCGCCCCGAATCTTGTTGGCGTGCTTCGTCATGAAACGCTGATGCTCGCCGAGAACCCGCTCGTCCATCCCGCGGTCCGCCTCAGCCCATGCCGCCTCGTCGGCGTAGATCAGGATCAGATACTCAGCCATGAGGCATATTCTCCCTCTCGGGCGTCGACGCCGGGGCCGGTCGTTGAGCCGGCCCCGGCTCGACGGTCGGAGCTCCGGTCATGCGTCGATCGTCTCGGCGACCTCCACGCTCACGCCTGACTTCAACCCCGGGCACCCCGACGCCACGTCGACGACCTGCTTCGATCCCTCGGCGGCGATCACGACGTAGCCGGTGGGCACGGTGTCTCCGCCAGCAGATCCACCCTTGGCGGGCAGCGTCTCCGTGTGCTGCACCCGGTGTCCGGAGTCCACCAGGGCGGATCCCATCGAAGCGAACCAAGCGCCCCAGGCCTGGTCCTCGCCCTCGGCGGGCGTCCGGTCGGACGGAGCGCGAAACGCCAGTAGGTAGTTCGTCATCACGTTTTCCTTTCTGAACTGCCGGCACCTGTCAGCCGGTCTGTGGAACCGACGTTCGACCGATGCGGAAATCGACACTCCGGACGGAGAACCTCCCCAGTCTTCTTCTCCGGGTTCTAGCTCTGGGGCCCTGCCCCTGCCCCCCACTTTCGAAGCTCCTCGCGCCGCTAATGAGTAGCGTTGGGATGCAGTCGGTCATCGCTGTTCGCGGTCGCCGGAATGCGTCTTCGGCACCGCCAGCACGCGCACGGCGGGGTCACTGCCGGCCGTGAGTTCAGTCACGATGAAGTAGACGAGGAGAGAGCCATGCTGGATCTCGTGCTGAAGGGTGGCACCGTCGTCGATGGCAGCGGGGGTCCTTCCTTCATCGCCGACGTGGGCGTGCGTGACGGCCGGATCATCGAATTGGGAGAGGTGAGTGAGCGGGCCGCCGAGGTGATCGACGCCGACGGTGCGCTGATCACGCCCGGCTGGGTCGACGTCCATACGCATTACGACGGTCAGGTCACCTGGGACGACGCCCTCGAGCCGTCGGCGACCAATGGTGTGACCACGCTCGTGATGGGCAACTGCGGGGTCGGTTTCGCTCCCGTGCGGGCTCAGGACCACGACACCCTGATCGACCTGATGGAAGGGGTGGAGGACATACCCGGCTCAGCGCTGAGCACCGGCATGCCGTGGGGCGAGTGGGAAACCTTCGCCCAGTACCTCGACCTGCTCGGTGAGCGGCGCTACGCCGTCGATATCGCCGCCCAGATCGCGCACGGGGCGGTCCGGTACTACGTGATGTCCGAGCGTGGTGCGGCCAACGAGGATGCGACGGCCGACGACCTGGCCGCCATGGCGGCCATCGTCGAGGAGGCCCTCGATGCCGGGGCCGTCGGGTTCTCGACATCGCGCACGATCGGGCACAAGGCCCGGTCCGGGCGTCCGGTGCCGGGAACGTTCGCGCCCGAGGAGGAACTGCTGGCGTTGGCCGGTTCATTACGTGCAGCCGGTCACGGGGTGTTCGAGGCGATCGTGGCCGGCACCATCGGACAGCTCGATCGCCTCGGCGGCGAGCGTGCCAAGCCGATCGACGAGGTTCCCCTGCTCACGGCGGTGTCCCGGGCCAGCGGGGCTCCCGTGACATTCACCGTGGCGCAGCTGTTCGAGGATCCCGATCACTGGAAGGTGGTGCTCGGCGCCGCAGCCGAGGCGAACCGGGCCGGGGCCACCTTGAGGCCCCAGGTGATTCCCCGGTCGGTCACGATCATGACCAACCTCGACACCTACCACCTGTTCATGAACCGGCCGTCCTACCGGGCTATAGCCCACCTTCCGTTGCCGGAGCGGGTGGCCACCATGCGCAGGCCCGAGGTTCGAGCGGCGATCCTCGGCGAGTCGAAGGGGCCCGCAGACCCCCGCGACTTCTCGGAGCTCCTGGTGGAGCTGTTCACACCGGGGCTGGTTCTGACCTTCCCGCTGACCGACCCCCTCGACTACGAACCGAGCCTCGATCAATCCGTCTATGCCCAGGCCGTGGCTGCCGGCGAGGATCCCGTCGCCCACATGTACGACCTGCTGCTCGCCGACGACGGCCGGGCCTTCTACGCGGTGCTGGGATCGAACTTCGTCGGCGGCACCCTCGAAGCGTGCCGGGAGATGATGCTGGACGTGAACACGGTGACCGGCCTCGGCGACGCCGGGGCCCATGTCAACCTGATCTCGGACTGCTCGGCTTCGACCTTCCACCTGACCCACTGGGCCCGTGACCGGTCCAGGGGGGAGCGCCTCCCGCTCGAGCTCCTGGTACACAAGCTGAGCGGAGCCAATGCCGAGCTCTACGGGTTCGACGACCGGGGTGTCATCACCAAAGGGAAGAGGGCCGACCTCAACGTGATCGATCTCGACCGGCTCCGCATCGTCCCCCCCGAGGTCCGCTTCGACCTGCCGACGGGAGCCGGCAGGATCCTCCAGCCGGCGCAGGGCTATCTCGCCACCATCGTGAACGGCGTCGTCACCCGACGCCACGACGTCGACACCGGCGAACGTCCGGGCCGTCTCGTTCGAGGTGCAGCCTGAGCGGGGCTGTCGCCTGGCTGTCTTCTGTCGATCTCACCGGATCCGATTGCAGTTCGCTGTGCAGATCGTTGAGTACCGGGCGTCACTCCGTCGTCCACGATGATGCTTTCGTAACGAACTCGTAACCTGGCAGCGCTCGTCGCAAGAACTGCCAGTTCCGGGCGGTGGGACCGCAAAGAATCGACGAACCGTCGGTGTTGATTGCGAAGGCACCGAGCCGGTATCTCATCCGGATGGCCTCACGGCTCCGAATCCCTGCGGCAGTCGCCGCGTGATCCTGCCATTCCTGCCCCGGGAGGCCGCCATGAGCCAGTTCGACCGACGTTCGTTCCTCAAGGGTGGCACCGCGGCCGTGGTCGCTGCCGGTGCAATTTCCGCCGTTCCCGCGCTTCCCGCTGTCATCGGTGCCGTGGAGACTCAGGGACCCGCAGACGTCGGTGCCACCGAATCAGCGGTTGCCGACGTCGAAGCCTCTGGTCCGCTCGACGGGCCGCTCATCGCTCATGTGAGGGATCTCGGCTCTGGAGAGATCGGCCTGTTCACCGGGACGCGGGAGATCACCGTACTGGATCCCGGGTTGGCCGCCCGGCTCGCCCGAGCGATCAGATAATCCCCCATCCCGCTGTCGTCCCCCTTTACGTCCATCGCAACCTGCCATTTGCGTTCCCTACCAGAAACAGAGGAAGCCAACCATGTCATCTCATCGTGAAGCACCCAGCATCTCTAAAGACCCGGTCGCCGACTCAACCGACCTCTACGCCTTCGTGAGCCCCGACAACCCGGGGACGGTGACGCTCATCGCCAACTACATCCCACTCCAGGCGCCCGACGGCGGTCCCAACTTCTACGAGTTCGGCGACGACGTGCTCTACGAGATCAACGTCGACAACAATGGCGACGGCAACGCCGATATCACATTCCAATTCCAGTTCACGAGCGAGATCACGAATCCCGACACGTTCCTCTACAACACCGGTCCCATCAGGCGGTTGGACGATCCGAGCTGGAATCGTCGACAGACCTACACGGTCTCACAGGTGGTCAACGGAGGCAGCCCCCAGGTGCTCGCCTCGGGAGTTCCCTGCCCCCCTTGCAATATCGGGCCGCTCTCGACGCCTGACTATCTGAAGCTCGTGAACCAGGCCACGACCCATCTCGGCGCCCGGATGAACGTGTTCGCCGGCCAGCGGGCCGAGGGGTTCTACGTCGACCTCGGGGCCGTGTTCGATCTCGGTGACCTACGCCCGTTCGAGCAGGATCACAACATGTTCGGGCTGTCCAACACCGGTCTGGGCCAAATGGCCGCCGGCGTGAACTCGACTGCCGGTGTCAATGTCAACAGCATCGTCGTCCAGATGCCCATCGACGCTCTGACAGCGAGCGGCACCCGTCCGAGAAGTGTCACGGATCCCAACGCAGTGATAGGCGTGTGGACGACGGCCAGCCGCCAGAAGGCCGTCATCCTCGAGAGCACTCCAGGTGTGAACGCGAGCTCGGGACCGTTCGTGCAGGTTTCGCGGCTCGGCAACCCGCTCTTCAACGAGGTGCTGATCGCTCTGGCCAACAAGGACTACTGGAACTCGCAGGTGCCGGCAGACGACAGCCAGTTCGCCTCGCGAGTGGCCAATCCCGAGCTGGCGGGGCTCCTCCCCGTTCTGTACCCCGGGGTCTTCCCTAACCTGGCCGCCTTCAACAATACGGGCGCCCCCCGGGCCGACCTCTTGGCAATCCTGCTGACCGGTATCCCACAAGGCGTCGTCAACGGGTTCCAGAACTACACGGGATCTACGCAGGCCGACATGCTCCGACTCAATGTCGCCGTGCCGCCCACGACATCCGGAGCTTCGAACCTCGGTCTCGTCGGGGGTGATCCTGCCGGATTCCCGAACGGACGCCGGGTCTTCGACGATGTCGCCACGATCGAGCTTCGCGCTCTTGCCGGCGCGACCCTGCCCCTGGTCGATCCGAGCTACACGCCCGATGCCGCCGCCGGGGCGGTTTCCATGGGCCTCACATCCGGCCCAACGGACCTGTCCGCCATGGGGACCGAGAATTACCTGCCCGAGTTCCCCTACCTCGGAACCCCCTACTCCGGCTTTGCGGTGCCGTCGCAGCCGAGCTGACCGCAGAACGCATCGACACATCGACACAAGGTGACCTGCGACATCGGATGATCCGGCCGCCCCCGGGGGGCCGACGGTCACGTGGCGGCCCTCGGACCCCCGAGACCGCAGTCGCCGGCGTCGTACTCGGTGATCTGGCCGCCGACGATGTCCACTTCCGCCATCGCTCCTCCGTCGAGACCCCAGATGGTGTAGGTCCCGGACTCGAGGCCCGGGTACACCCCGGCCACAAACTCCCTGTCCACGGCTCTTCGCCGTCGGATCATCGTGTGGATCTCGTGGCTCTGGCCATGACCGGCCCGAGTCACGTCTATCTCGCGGCCCAAACACGATTCGTCGGCGTACAGGATCAGGGAACCGACATTGCCGCCGATGTCGAGGACCAGGGAGTCGGGGATGTCCCCCGGACCTTCGTCCACAAACGGTGCCTCTTCGGAAGGGGGACGAGTTCGGCTCACGCCCCAATGAAACCAGATCCGTGGCCGGCCACGTCGAGCGGTCGCCGTCCGTCACGACACGCCGGGTCGTTCGGTGCCGGTCACCGTCGCCCTCAGCTAGCCTGCCGGGGGAGCCGGTGAGGGCGAGCCGGCGCCCACGAAGGACGGGTCCGGTGAACGCTCCAGGTGACGGCAATCTGCGGTCGGGTCGGCCCTACGTGGTGGTGTCGGCCGACGCCCATGCAGCACCGGATTCCTTGCAGGAGTTCCTCAGCTACGTCGACCCCACCGAGCGCGAGTCGGTCGAGCGGTTCGGCGATCTCTCTTCGGTCGCCATCCCGATGTTCGGCGGGGTCGATCCCGGCGAGATCGACGAGCCGGACGCCGTCCGGGCCGTGGCCATCCGCCGCCTGTCCGGAATGGGCGTCGACACCGACGCTGCCGGTGACTGGTTGGCCAACTACAGCACCGACTGGGTGTTCCCCTCCGACGCCGGGGGCAAGCGGCTCGCCTACCTGGAGAGCCAGGGGATCCATGCCGAAGTCGCGTTCCCGGGCCCGGTGCTGGCCGGGGGGCTGTCGCCTGCCATGTATCTCGGCACGCAATCGGACAAGGGACTGGATCCAGTGTGGCCGGCGCTGCACGCCTACAACAGGTGGTTGGCCGAATTCTGCGCCGCCGCTCCCGGTCGGCGGACGGGATGTATCCCAATCGACCTGCACGATATGGACCGGGCGGTGGAGGAGGTCGCGTGGGGCCGGGCCGCCGGGATGTTCGGCGGCGTCATGCTGCCGGCCATGTCCATCAGGTCCGGCCTGCCCGGTTACGCCGACGAGTACTACGAACCACTGTGGAGTGCGTGTGAGGACCATGACATCCCCGTGAACCTGCACACCGGCGCCTCGGGCACGGCGACCGACGCCAAGCAGCTCTACGACACCAAGCACGGCGGCTTCCTCGGGCTCTACGAGGTGTTCGTGTTCACCCGCCGCCCGCTGTGGTTCATGATCTTCGGAGGAGTGTTCGACCGCCACCCCAACCTCAAGGTCGTGGTCACCGAGAACGGGGTCCAGTGGCTGCCGTCACTGATCCGGGACATGGAGTGCTTCTTCGACACCCATGGCGCCGCGCCTGTCCGTTCGTACCTCAGGCTCCGACCACAGGAGTACTTCGACCGCCATGTCTTCCTCGGTGGATCGCTCATGAAGCGTGTGGATGCTGAGATGCGCGACGACATCGGCATCGACCGTCTGATGTGGGGTGCGGACTATCCGCATCTGGAAGGGGCGGCTCCCGTCCACCGGCTGGTCCTCCGACAGGTGTTCGGCGGAATGCCCGAAGCGGACGTCCGCCGGATGCTCGGGCTCAATGCGATCCGGGTCTTCGGCTTCGACGGCGACCAGCTGCAGTCGGTCGCCGACAGGGTCGGGCCGACCGTCGAGGACCTGTCGACGACCATCTCGCTGGACGAGGTGCCCAACACGTTCAGCTGGAGCCTCGCACGGCCGGTGCCCCTTTCGTCCTCGGCAGGGGCCCGGGCTTGAGCATCGGATGACTTGCGGCGTCACCGGTCGTCGACCGGTGTCGGGATCTCCCCGTTGGCCGGCGACCAGCGATTGCCGTAGCGGTCCGTGTGGACCCGGAGGTGGAGTGGCAGCCGGGTCGGCGGTCCGAGGGGCCGGTAGGGCCAGCCGATGGGCACGACGGCCATCGGACGAACGGAGGGTGGCAGGTCGAGTAGGTCCTCGAGCTCGTCGGCATAGAGGGTGGCGAGCGTGGTCATCGCCGATCCCAGACCGAGTGCGCCGGCAGCCAGGAGAAGGTTCTGCACGGCCGGGAACACCGAGGACGGAAGCGTCGATTCGATCCCCAGATCGGAGTCGCCGCAGACCACGACGATGACGGGAGCCGATTCGATTCCTCCGTGCACCCCCTGGTCGACGGCTCGCAGGAGGGAGCCGGGCAGTCGGCCCTCGGCGTGCTCGCGAGCGCCGCTCTGCCAGGCGCGGCGGGTGAGCGATCCGATCTTCGCTCTCAGGTCGGCCTTGGTGACCACGATGAACACCCAAGGCTGGCGGTTCTCGGCGCTCGGGGCATGGACAGCGGCCGCCAGACAGCGTTCGATCAGCTCGGCGTCGACGGGCCGGTCGTCGAACTGTCGACAGGCGCGCTGTCGCAGCATGACGTCGAATGCAGTCGCCTCCGAGATGTCCGCAGGCCGGTCAACCACGTTGCCACCGAGACTATCCAGCCCGCCGTTCATCGTCGCGGTGCACATCGACGCCCGTCCGGTCATGACGTTTCGACAGCGGTCTCTGGTACCCTTCGGCTCCGGGGGACGCCACATGGTCATCGATCTCTGGGTCAACTCCATTTCGAGCGGAGACGCGGCCAAGTTCGTGGCACAACGCGGGTACGGGGACATCGAGGGTTTCTTCGGAAGCAGTCTCCGCGGCGGGATGTCCGATGACGATCTCCTGGAGGAGATGGACCGGCTCGGCGTCGATCGGGCGGTGCTCACGAGCACGCTGTCCTCGGTTGCCGACCATACGCTGGCGTTCGTGGCCGGGCACCGCGACCGTTTGTTGTTGGCGGCCACCGTCGTGAACCCCGAACGTCCCCGGAAGGTGAGCAGCGAGGTGCGGTCGCGGGCGGGCGACGGCACGGTCGACCTCGTCCGGGTTTCGCCCCTGGTCCGCCAGTACCCGCTCAACCATGCGCTCTACTACCCCTTGTACGTTACCTGCGAGGAGCTCGGGATTCCGGTCTCGATCAACCTGGGAATACCCGGTCCCAAGGTCCGGTCCCGCTGCCAGGATCCGGTGCTCCTCGAGGACGTGCTGATCGACTTCCCCGACCTGGTGGTCATCGGCGCCCACATGGGTCATCCCTACGAAGAGCTGCTGATCGAGTACATGCTGAAATGGCCGAACCTGTACCTGTCGAACTCGGCCTACTCGGCGAAGTACATGCACCCGGCACTGGTGCGATTCATGGGATCGAGCAGAGGGAAGGGGCGGGTCCTGTTCGCATCCGACCACCCCTTCTTCCCGATGGAGCGAGCGTTGGCGGCCGCCCGCTCGCTCCCTCTGGACCAGGTCGCCATGGACGACTTCCTCGGTGGGGGTGCCGAGCGGGTCCTCAGCCACCGACCGGAGGGCTGACCCGTGCAAGACCACCGATTCGATTTCGTTGTCACCGGAACTCCCGAAGAGGTCTGGGATACGTACTGGCGGGGCATGCGCATCGACATCGAAACCGATGCGGTCAAGATCGAGATCCTGCATCCCGGAGACGAGCAGGGAAACGGTCTCGTCCGGCACTGTGAGTTCCGGGTGCCGAGGTACCTCCTGTCCAAGGGGAGGGGACAGTCGTGGGAATGGATCACCGATGCCACGCGCCCGGTTTCCTGGCGCTACGACGCAATCGGCAAGCCGCTGTGGTCGAAAGCGTCGGGGTGGACCCGGCTCGAGGACACCGGAGACGGAGGGACCAGGGTGTTCTTCCGCGAGACCTACGAGGCCTTCAATCCGGTCATGCGCCGACTGTTCGAGAAGAGGGTGCATCACTTCATCTCGAAGGACAACGACACACTGATCGAGGCGTCCCTGTCGAGGTCGCTCGGGAAGCTCCACGAAGGATCAGGGAGCACGCCAGCCGAGGAGCGTGGCTGACGGACCTTCGTGGCAGCCATGGCGTCGATGCCCCGCTGAGGGAACGGGCCACTGGCAGAACGGGAAGAAGGTAGATTCTACCTCGCTAGGTATACTCTACCCATGGCTCTCAGCATCAAGGACCCAGTCACCGACCGACTCGCTCGAGAGCTGGCAGAAACCACGGGCGAGAACCTCACCACCGCCATCGCTACCGCTCTGCGCGAACGCCTCGAACGGGTACGCGGTCTTCCCGGCCGTCAGGATTTGGTCGCCGAACTCACCACCATCGCACTCCGCGCCGCGGCGGCGCCGGTACTCGATGATCGACCGGATGAGGAGATCCTCGGTTACGACGAGCACGGGTTGCCGACCTGATGGTCCTCGACACCTCGGCGCTCAGCGCGGTGCTGTTCGACGAGCCCGAGCGGGACGAGTTCATCAGTAAGATCGCCGCCGCGCCGCGCCGCCTCATTTCCGCTGCCACGTTGCTCGAATCGTCGATGGTCATCGAATCCCGACGCGGAGAGGTCGCCGGACGCGAGCTCGATCTTTTCCTCCACCGGGCGAAGGTCCGAACCGTCGCCGTGGATGAGGAGCAAGCCGAGTTGGCCCGGACGGCGTGGCGAAGGTATGGCAAGGGTCGCCACCCGGCAGGACTGAACTTCGGCGACCTGTTCGCCTACGCGCTCGCACGGGCCAGCGGGGATGAACTCCTGTTCAAGGGCGATGATTTCCGAAAGACCGATCTTGTCCCTGCGTGAGTCCTCACAGCGTCCGATCGCCAAGCGCAGACACTCACCGGCGCCATGGGGTGCCAGCGATGCCGTTGTCTGTCGGTGCCTCATCGGCAAGAGTTGGGTCCATGCCGATCCTCGCCCCCAGGCACGATCACGCGCACCCGGTCGAACCCGACTCTGCATGGAGTGAGTCGTACTACTTCAATGCCTATGACCAGAGATCCGACAGCGGGTTCTTCACCCGGATCGGTATCCGGCCCAACTTGGGCACGATGGACTGCGGCCTGTCGGTGTGGCTCCCCGATGGAGGACTGGCCGAGTACGGCCATGTAGTCGAGCAACACGAGATGGTGGGCCCGCCCTTGGTGGTGGGCGGCGTCCGCTACGAGATGTTGGAGGCCCTCAGAAGCTGGCGCATCGTGGCCGATGTCGAAGCGGCGGCGCGGCCGTGCCATCCCCGGAACGGGGAGAGGCGACCTGTGCACCTCACCGTGGATGTCACCTTCGACGCCGTTTCGCCTGCGGTTGGTACTGACGGCCAGGAGACGGGCCGGCCCCGCAGCGATCAGGCCTCGGCTGCGACGGGCACGACCGGCAAGGGCCACATGGAACAGGCCGGTCGGTGGAGGGGGACGGTGGCCGTGGATGGCGTCGTCCACACGTGGAGCGGCGCCTATGGGAACCGTGATCGGTCGTGGGGTCCGCGCCGCTGGGACGGTCCCCGGATGTGGCGCTGGTTCAGCATCAATCTCGGGGAGACCCTTCATCTCGGCGGAATCCGCCTCGGTACGGAAGCTGGGGACCTGCACCGGGGGTGGGTGTTCGAAGACGGGCGGGTAAGCAGCATCAAAGAATGGCGATTGCAGACCGAGCTGGAAGAGGACGGGCTCACCCAGCGGATCGTGCACGCTGTCGCTGTCGACAAGCAGGGCCGGACCTACCAGCTCACGGGCGACGTCGTCAGGATCGCCGACATCGGGAGGGCGGGCGGCACGGCGATCAAGGAGGGGTTGACCCGGTGGACCTATCACGCCGATGACGGCGGCGCTGTGACGGGATACGGCATCGCCGAATACCTCCATCAGGTCGACGACCGCGGCCTACCGATGGTTCCCGTGGCGTAGGTGTCAGGTGTTTGGGCCGGTGAGCGCGGATACAGGCGACCTAGCCGACAAGCTGGGGGCGGCGCTGGGCGGTCGGGTGGAGGCCATACGGCGGGTGTCGGGAGGGGCGTCTCGAGTCACCAGCACATTCGATCTCGAGATGGCAACCGGGAAGGTGCGGAGCCTGGTGCTCCAGCAGGTCCGGGGGACCGACCTGGCTCGGCGTCCGGATGTCGAGGTGGAGGCCGCCCTTCTGCGGGCGGCACGCGAGATCGGCGTGCCGGTACCGGAGGTGGTGGCCGCCGGAGGCTCGGACCGGCTCGAGCCCGGCTGGCTCGTGGTCGAACACCTCGAAGGCGAGACCATCCCCCGGCACATCCTGCGAAACGACGAGTTCGCCGCGGCTCGCACTGCTTTGACCGAGCAGACAGCCCGGGCCCTCGCTGCTATCCACGCGATCGACCCCGAGAGGGTTCCGGGGTTGCCGCCCACCGACCCGCTGGGTCATCCGCTCGACTTCCTCGATGCGCTTCACCAGCGACGACCCGTCCTCGAGCTCGGGGCGCGGTGGCTGGCACTTGCCCGGCCCGCAGGCGGGGAGTCGGCCGTGGTCCACGGTGACTTCCGGATGGGGAACTTCCTCGTCGATGGCGATGGCCTGAGCGGGGTGCTCGACTGGGAGCTCGCACACCGGGGACAACCGGCCGAGGACATCGGCTGGTTGTGCTCGAAGACGTGGCGGTTCGGCGGACCGGCCCGGGTCGGCGGATTCGGCGAGCTCGACAGGTTCCTGGACGCCTACACGTCGGCTGGAGGACGGGGGGTGGACGTCGACGACGTCCGGTGGTGGGAGGTGTATGCCGCAGTCAAGTGGGCGGTGATCTGTCTGTTGCAGGCGACGACGCATCTGAGCGGTTCGAGCCGTTCCGTGGAGCTTGCCGCGATCGGCCGGCGGGTCTGCGAGAGCGAATGGAACGTCCTCGACCTGCTCGGGGTGGCCATGCCCGAGGTCGGCGGACCCGTGTCGGAGGGGGTAGAGAAGAGAGAATTGGCCTCCGAGACCCAGCTGTTCGGTCTCCCGTCAGCGGCCGACCTGCTGGAGGCGGTGGGTGAGTACATCGAGACCAAGGTGATGACGTCTACCGAAGGTGCCGCCCGGTTCGAAGCGCGCGTCGCCCGCAATGTGCTGGCCATGGTCGGCCGAGAGCTGCTTCGGGGCCCGGCGGCGCTGGCCGCCCACGCGGAACGACTGCGGAACTTCGGAGTGCCGGACGACGCGACATTGGCCGCTGCCATCCGGGCCGGCCACTACGACGACGACCTCGTCGGAGCGGGAGCGGTCTTGGCCCCCGGCGTGCGTGACCAGCTCCTGGTGGTAAATCCTTCGTACCTCCGGGATCCGACTGTTCCGGGCATCGCACGCCAGCCCTTGGAGCCCGGGCGGGGTCGGCGTCAATAGGAGCCACGTAGGCGCCCTGCATTCCGTCGGTCTACTCTGAGGCGAGGAGCAGAGATGAGCGACGAAGCGATGCAGTTCGGCGGGATCAACCACTTGGCACTCGTGTGCTCGGACATGGCGGCGACAGTCGACTTCTATCAGGGCGTCCTCGGGATGCCGCTGGTCAAGACGATCGAGCTGCCGGCCGGGATGGGCCAGCACTTCTTCTTTGACTGCGGGGGAGGAGATCACCTGGCTTTCTTCTGGTTTCCGGACGCCGCCGAGGGAGTGCCGGGGGTGAGCGGACCCGGGGTGCGACCCGATCAGGGGACGCTCACCAGTTCGATCTCCTCCATGAACCACGTCGCCTTTGCGGTTCCCGCCGACAAGATCGAGGACTACCGGGACCGGCTGATCAGCGCCGGTGTGTCCTGCAGTGAGGTGGCGAACCACGACGACAGCGAATGGGGTATCGCCGCCGAGGTCCATGACGGGGTCTTCGTCCGTTCCGTCTACTTCCAGGACCCTGACGGGATCCTGCTGGAGATGGCCGCGTGGACCCGGACCTTTTCCGACCGGGACGTCGCCCACTCCCCGGCCCGGGCGGTCGACATCGCCTGATGCCCCGGCTCGGAGATGCGGCGGCTCGACGCCACCTCCCCCGGGGTTCTTGCCGCCTACGATTTTGTCTTCGGTGACCGCTGCCCCGTTGAGCAACCGGGAACTGCCGATGGCACGCGAGGAGATTGGTGGACGACCTACGCGCTCGTTCCCGATGTCCTGGACCACGCCGTCCAGGGATTCCTTCTGTAGCGGAGCCACGGTCGTGTCCTCGACCCGCGGGTCCGGAAGCTGGCCCAACTCCGTGCGGGGTCCGGCCGGAAAGCGTGGCACACAGCGTCGGCGAGGACCTGGAGGTTCCAGCGGGGATCGATCATTGCCTTTGCCCATGCGACCATCGATCCCCTCCCCGATGCCGCGGTCCGAAACGGCCGAGTCTTCTCTGACCCGGCTCCCGCTCCAGCCGGCGCCTCGACGTCGCAGGCGTTCATTGCATGGACGGGGCGTGACCCCCACTGGTCGCCAGCCGGATCGGAGAACTGACGATCATGCCGCGCGTATCAACGTGGACCAGTGGTGACGCAGCGACCTGACTAGCTCCCGGATCGCTCGTCCGGGAAAAAGAGCCGGCCACCTTCGATCTCGACGACGTCGGTTGCACCGGGGATCACGTCCTCGCTGCTGTTACGCATTGATGCCAGATGGTGCTCGATCAAACGTCGTAGCGGTGTCCAGCACCTCGAATGTTGTGCCGTAGCGTCATGATCGTTCGGTCACCGACTAGGGGCGGATCCGCTTCGTGTCGTGGACGAGGCCGATCCGTCGTCGGCCAGTCAGAGCCGCAGAACAAGACGACGTCGCCGGCGGATGTCGTCCATTCGGTCGGGCCCCTTACATCAAAGACTCGAAACTTCGCCTCGCCTTCTAGGTTGCACACTGCAATGATTCCTGTGTAAGCGGTGGGATCTCGGTGCGCCGTGATGTGCCCTACGCCGCGTGGATAGTGCACCCACGTGGTCTCGTTGAACGCCGGAAGCTGCGGCCACGCTCTTACCGTTTCCGCCTCGGAGAGTGCGTCGACGAGTTCACACGCGAGGTCATTAACTGTAATTTCGCAATCGGCGGTTGCCGCGTAGGTGGAGAAGCCAGCCTGACGAACCACCCCCTCTTCGGGGGGAAGTGGATGCCAGTCCTCGGGCGCCGCGTCGAGTAGTGCAGCGCAGGTCGACGCCTCGAGGGCGGCGCGTAGATGGGACCATCCGGTTTGGCCGAGATTGTTCGCAATGCGATCCCAGTCGGCACCTCGCAGACGAAATGACATTTACGCGAATCGTAGATGCGGCGTGGGAACCGCGGATACCGAGGTGTCGTTTACCAATCGCAACCAGTATTGCCCAGGTACCAGAGCCAGTCTCGCCCAGACAGGGGAGTCGCGTCTGAATCGAACTGGACTATCGGACTCGTGAAAGTGACGGGCCAGGTGCTTGGGCGTTCTCTTCAGCACGAGCCGGATACACACTGCGTAGTAGACGATCGAGATGCCCACTCCTGCCAGGGCACCTCCGGCAAGGGCTGTATCCGACATCACCTCGTCACCTCTCCGATACCCGAGGCACGTATCGCCCTCTGCCGTCTCCCCATCGAGTGCGCGGAGGGTCAATCCTCCGGATCACCAGAAAGATCCCCCGAGCTGTGACCACAAGCATGAATACAAGGTATAGACCGATGGCAGTGGGGCTCGCACGAAGCGCCTGCCCTCCTGCTCGAAAGCGAGGACACTGCGCAGCCGGGCGAACCCATTCCACCGCTTGGTCCCTCATTTGCGCCATGTCCGTTGTGCCAGATCGATCCGGCACGTTGTTGGCCCGAAGTCCGCGAGGCTGCACACCTGTTTCAAGCGCCACGCTCTGCCCACGAAAAAAAAGTGGTGGTCGTGGTGGTTTGGCACGCCAGGGGCGACGACCCTCCCCTTACTTGTTACTTGCGCCCATGCAGCCGAAAGCCGGTAACGGAGGCAACGAATCGTCCTTCGGCATCCGCCTGCGAGAGGTCCGCGCTCCACTGCTCGCCATCGTCCTTGCCAATGATGCCGGAAGCGATCGCCCAGGATGCTGCATAACTGAGTCCAAAGGCACGGGCCGCTATCGCGAGGTCCGTATATACGACGGGCTGCGCATGAAGTGTCGCCGACCTACCGGAGCCAGTGTCGCCCAGGTACCGGAACCGCGTCCGGAAAGTGTCAAGCAGGTACCGGAGCCACAGTGTCAAGGATGAACCGGACTCGCACATGAGAGCCATGGCAAAAATGTGCCATGAATGTGCCATGGTCGACGAGGAGCAGACCGGGGATGTTGACGACAACGCCGCTGACCACGGGGATGACGAGAGCGGGCGACGGGAATCGAACCCGCGTTCTCAGCTTGGGAAGCTGATGTTCTGCCTCTGAACTACGCCCGCGTGGCCCGCGACCCTAGCGTGTCTGAGCTTTGACCTCGCTGGCATCGCATTCGTGTAGCCCTCCCCGTGCCCGGGGTCGGCCACGCGGCGCGCACCTTCTTTGAGCACCTGCCGGCCCGACGACAAGGACCGACGGGCACAGCGCTGTGCGTCGCCCTCCGCCACGGATGCTCGCGTTCGCAACCGACGACCTGTTCGTCATGGGGACGAACGAAATACCGGGGCGCGAACGGCCGACCGAAGATACCCCGGCCGCCACCGGGGTCTTCAGGGGATCCGCCGCCAACTCGTTCAGTATTGTCCCGCTTCCTGCCAAATGCAATCGTTAGTTGCAAAATAATCCACTCACAAGGTCGGGATCGGCGCAGTGATGCGCCTGTCACCGGCACGGGCCCCAATGCTCGCGCCCGCCTGCATTCGCCGGACCTGGATCGTTGCCACCCGTCGGTACGGACGTGCATGATCGGGGAAGGGCTAGGGGCACCAAGTCGGTGTCGCCGTCAGTATTGCGAGACCGATGGCAACCTGCGATGACCGGCGGACGAGGCCACGACGTAGTCGCGAGGAGCTGCGCGCCCTGCTCCTCGACACCGCCCTGACGATCCTCCGCGAGCAGGGGCTCGGTTTGGGGGCGGGCAACGTTACCTTCAAGCGGGTCTTCGAGCGAGTGGAACGTGAGACCGGGGTCCGCCTGACGAACGCATCGGTCATCGGTCGCATCTGGAAGAACCAGGCCGACTATCAGGCCGACGTGCTGTCCCTGGTGGCGGCGGACACCGATGACCCCGAGCGTCACGCCTTCACCGCGGAGGCGACAAGCGTGGAGATCGGAATGCTGCGGGCCGGGGCGCCGTTGGGGTCGGAAGCGGCCATGCGCGAGTTCTGTCGAGTCGGTGCCCAGGCCAACATGAGCCTTCTCCGTAACTCTCGGGCCTGGTCGGTCTGGCTCGGCGTCTGGGCGCTCGGAACGATCGGACACATGACCGACGAGAAGCGCCGGATCAAGGAAGCGCTGCTCGACGGCTACAAGAGACTGACCGACGGCGACGAGGAGGAGATGGCCCGCATCGGCAACGGGCTCGGGCTCAGACTGCGGCGCGGCCTCACCCTGCGCCAGTTCACGGTGGCCGCGTCCGCCCTGGCTGAAGGGTGTGCGCTCCGCAATCGCGTGGACAGCGAGATGTCCGGCATCCTCCTCCCGACCGGCCCGGGGGGTGCGCTCCGCGAGTGGACCGTCTTCGGCATCGGGGTCGATGCGCTCGTTCACGAATTCTTCGAGGCCGACACTCCTGTACCCGCCGTCGTAACGGTGGGATGAAGGGATCTGGGCGGCGAGTAGGCCGGCTGGGTCAGGCCCCACTATCGTCTGACCGGCATGGTTCTCTCCGACCGCTCCATCCGCAAGGCGCTCGAAGAGGGGACGATCAAGATCGACCCCTTCGACGAAAGCTGCATCCAGCCGTCCTCGGTCGATCTCCACGTCGACCACTACTTCCGGCTCTTCCGCAACCACACGAGCCGGGTGATCGACGTGCGCGAGAGCCAGGAGGACCTGACCGAGCTGGTGGACACGGGAGAGGACCCGCTCATCCTCCACCCCGGGGAGTTCGTGCTCGGATCGACGAAGGAGAGGGTCACGCTCCCCGACGATCTGGTGGCCCGGCTCGAAGGGAAGTCGTCGCTCGGCCGCCTCGGCCTGCTCATCCACTCCACCGCCGGTTTTGTGGATGCCGGCTGGGACGGCAACCTGACCCTCGAGCTTTCCAACGTGGCCAACCTTCCGATCACGGTCTATCCGGGGATGAAGGTCGGCCAGATCAGCTTTTTGCAGATGACGACCACTGCCGACCATCCCTACGGATCCGAGAGGCTCCGGTCCAAGTATCAGGGCCAATGGGGACCCACCCCCAGCAGGTATGCCGACAACTTCCGCCCATGACGAGGACCAGCGTTGTCGCACGGCCCACCGCCTTTGTTACTCTTCAGTAACCCCATAGGAGGAACGCAGTGCCCCTCAGAATCGCCGTAGGAGTCGGGATCACGGTGGTCATGTTCGCCATCGCCGGTCGCCGGTTCTTCTGGCTCTTCCAGCTCATCTCGGCTGGTGAGCAGGCCGCTCCCTCCCGCTTCCGGGACGTGCCGAAGCGGATCAAGGCCGAGGTCGTCGAGGTTGGCGGTCAGAAGAAGCTCCTCCAGTGGACGGTGCCGGGACTTGCCCATGCCTTCACGTTCTGGGGCTTCACCATCCTGCTCCTGACCATCATCGAGGCCTACGGGGACCTTTTCCAGCGCAACTTCCATCTCCCCCTCATAGGTCACACCGCCGTCATCGGGTTCCTCGAGGACTTCTTCGCCGTCGCCGTCATCGTCTCCCTTCTGGTGTTCGTCGCCATCCGGGTGAAGAACTCCCCCAAGAGGGAGAGCAGACGGTCCCGATTCTTCGGTTCCCACACGACGGCGGCATGGCTGGTCCTGCTCATGATCTTCGGGGTCATCGTCACCCTGCTCCTGTACCGGGCGGCTCAGGTCAACACCGGCAACTTCCCCTACGGATGGTGGGCGTTCGCCTCGCACGGGATCGCCCGAGCCCTTGCCCCCCTCGGCACCGGGGTGAACAGCGTCATCGAGACAGTGGCCCTTCTGGCCAACGTCGCCATCATCACCGGCTTCCTCGTCTTCGTGTCCTACTCGAAGCACCTCCACATCTTCCTGGCGCCGATCAACGTCGTGACCTCCCGTCGGCCGAGGGCCCTCGGCGCCCTGGCGTCCACACCGGACATG
Source organism: uncultured Acidimicrobiaceae bacterium (assembly GCA_963828385.1). Classification (GTDB taxonomy): domain Bacteria; phylum Actinomycetota; class Acidimicrobiia; order Acidimicrobiales; family RAAP-2; genus Bog-756. Next base: position 2,960,341 of record CAWHEF010000002.1, on the reverse strand, counting down.
TCGATGGAGGACGTGGGCGACGAGGACGAGGTGGTCTTCGGGGCAGGGCGGATCGAGGACTTCTCGTGGAAGCAGCTGTTGGACCTGGCCACCTGCACCGAGTGCGGACGGTGCCAGTCCCAGTGCCCGGCCTGGAACACGGGAAAGCCCCTGTCTCCGAAGCTGGTCATCATGGACCTGCGGGACAACCTCTTCTCCGTTGCGGACCGGGTGATGGCGAACAACCGGGCCACCGGTCAAGAGGTCGACAGCCTCGTCCCCTCGGTCATCGATCCCGACGTGCTGTGGTCCTGCACCACCTGCGGTGCCTGCGTCGAGGAGTGCCCGGTGGACATCGAGCACATCGACACCATCGTCGACATGCGCCGCTACGAGGTGCTGATGGAATCCCGGTTCCCGACCGAGGCCGGGCTCATGCTGCGCAACATCGAGAACCAGGGCGACCCGTGGGGCCTCGGCTCCTCCAAGCGGACCGACTGGACCGAGTCCCTCGACTTCGACGTCCCCGTGGTCTCGGGCACCATCCCCGACGACGTCGAGTACCTCTACTGGGTGGGATGTGCCGGCGCCCTCGACGAACGGGCCCGGAAAGGGGCGCAGGCCACGGCCCGGATGCTGCACCGTGCCGGCGTGTCGTTCGCCATCCTCGGCCCGAAGGAGCGTTGCACCGGGGATCCGGCCCGGCGTCTCGGCAACGAATACCTCTACCAGGAGCAGGCCCGGGGCAACATCGAGACGCTGGAGGCCGCAGGGGTCAAGAAGGTTATCGCCACCTGCCCGCACTGCTTCAACACACTGGCCAACGAGTACCCATCCCTCGGCGGGAACTTCGAGGTCATCCATCACAGCCAGTTGCTCGACCATCTTGTCTCCGCCGGGCGTCTCACTCCCGGCGGCGGGTATGCCGGCACGGTGACCTATCACGACCCCTGTTACCTCGGTCGCCACAACCGCGTGTTCGACGAGCCACGGTCGGTCATCGACGCCATCCCCGGTGCCAACCAGGTCGAGATGCGGCGGTGCCGCGAACGCGGCTTCTGCTGCGGGGCGGGCGGCGCCCGCATGTGGCTGGAGGAGAACCTGGGCAAGCGGGTCAACATGGAACGCACCGAGGAGGCGATCGGGACCGGTGCCGACGTGGTCTCGACCGCCTGCCCCTACTGCATGATCATGCTCGACGATGCCGTGAGAGCCAACGCCAAAGAGGACGATGTCCGTGTCCTCGACCTCTCCCAGCTGCTCGAGGAGTCGATGGTCGAGCGGACCACCCAGCGGACCACCCAGCAGACCGTCGAGCGGACCGCCGATCAGTCGTAGGCCAGGGCGTCCGCCTCCCGCAACCTGGTGGCCATGGCGGCGAGGAGCTTGCGCGAGATGGTCGGCATCGAGTGGAGCAGTCCGTTGAACTGCCGCTGCGACAGGACGAGGAGGTCCATGTCCGTCTCAGAGATGACCGACGCCGACCGAGGCCGGCGGTCGAGGAGGGCCAGTTCGCCGAAGTAGTCGCCCGGTCCGAGCACGGCGACCTTCCTGCCCCGACGCTTGACGGCGGCTTTGCCCGTGACGATGAGGAAGAGCTCGAGCCCCACCCTTCCCTCCTCGACGATGACCTTTCCGGAGGGCACCTCGACCTCGTCCAGTGAGCTTCGGATCTTGCGCAGCTCGGAGGCCGAGCAATTGGAGAACAGCCAGATGCTCTTCAGGTCGAGAGCCTTCGTTCGGGGAGCCATGGCCGAAAAGCTAGCGCGGCGTGTGGCCGGGCGGCCGGGTGGCCGGGTGGCCGGGTGGCCGGGCGGGCACGAACCAGGGCCGGGCCGGAGGTAGGGCGTCTGGGAGTTCATCGAGCCGAAACATCGGCGTAGCACGGGGGAAATCACGACCGGGCACAGTGGGACCACGGTGACGTCGCCCCGGTCCCCGTCCAGGCCGCCGGCAGGTGGCGTCAAACGACCGTCGGGGCGGGACAGGTGACGATGGTTCCCGAGCGGCACAGCCCTGCGAGCGAGCTCCCGAGCTTCGTGCCGGCGTCAGAAGCGGGTGACGGGCCGGTTTCGACGCTGCGCGGGGCCGGTGTGGAGGCGGATCTCAGGCGTACGGCCACCGTCATCGGCATGATCGTCCTTGTCGGTTTCATGGCCCTTTCGGGGGTGCTCTTCGTGGTCGGGGCCCGGAAGAACGCCCAGATCGAGGCGTTGCGGGACCACGGTACGCCGGTGGCAATGACCGTCACGGGGTGCCTCGGCCTGATGGGAGGAAGCGGCTCGAACGCCGCCGGGTATGCCTGCGCCGGGACCTACACCGTGGACGGACGCCGCTACCACGCCGGCGTCCCGGGCATTGCCCCCCACACCACCGGCCAGAAGGTGCCGGTGCTGACCGTCGCCGACGATCCGAGCCTCGTGTCCTCGGCGCGGTTGATCGCCGTCGAGCACCCGTCCGGGAGGGTGTACGTCGTGCCCTCCCTCCTGCTCGGAACGGTCGTGCTGGCTGCGGTTGTGGCAATGACCCGCGGCGTTCGGCGGGGACGGTGGGGTGCCTGGGGTGCCAGCCGTGACCGCGCCTCTGTCCCAGGCATGCTCGCCGTATCTGCCCCCTCCGGACTCCCGAGCGACCCGGCTCCAGCACGTGTCGGGACGCGAACTGTCGATTGGAGCCTCTCATGACCACTGCGAACCCCGTCAACGTCGAGACAAAGAGCCCCTCTTGGGGTGATCGCCTGAAGAGCGCCGTGCTGAAGCCGGCCGACCCCGGGGTCGGCCAACCGCACCCGGGGACGTCCCAACAGGGCCCGGCCACGGTGGCCGAGCTCGAGATCTCGGCCAAGCAGGCGGACGACAAGGAACGGACCGTGGGCTATCTGGCCGCCCCGTTGGCGGCCGCCATCGCCTTCCTCACCACGGCGAGCCTGATCGCCAAGGACCCGCCCCGGCTGTTGCACGACGGACGTATCAATCCGCTCCACGTGAGCACGTCGCTCTACCTGGCCGTCGGTGGCGTGGCCATCGCCCTCGCCGTCTTGATGCTCGTCCTTGCCTGGCAGCGCAAGCGCCTCTATCTGGGCATCGTCATGGCCTTGTACGGCCTGTCGACGTTCAACCTCCACTTCTGGGGGTTCGGACTCCCGTTCATCATGGCCGGCGCCTGGTTGATCGTGCGCGCCTACCGCCTCAACTCGAGCCTCAAGGAGGCAACGGCGGCCGACATCACCGTCACGTCCGCGCCGTTCGCGGTCTCGAAGCGCTCCCAACAAGCGGTACACACCACCGACCCGACGTCCGACGTCCCGGAGCCGAAGCGCGCCGAAGGCGAGCTGACCGGGCAAGGACGCGTTCGCGACATGTCGTGAGCGCGTCACGCCAAAACACGGCGTCTGCGAATGTAGTTCGCGCATTCTTGCCTGGCGCGGGGACGACGCGCGCCTCCAGACCGGGCGTCTCCGCGTCATCGCTCGTGCGTGTGTCTTTCTGCGTCCTCGTGTCGATGGCCGCTGTGTCCGGTGCAGTTCACGGACTGGTAACACGGGCGTGATCGTGCCGAAATCCCCGCGTTGCATCCTTGTCGATCGAAGGAGCTGATCCGCCGTCCTGGACTTGTCCGTTCCGGCCATCTGCTCGGCGACGAGCGGATCTCCGGGATGCGTCAACTCACGAGAGGAGCACCCACACCGTGCTAGCTGCCGTAAGCCATGTGCTGGTCCCCTACCCCAGTTGGCTGAACCCGGGCGACAACACCTGGCAGCTCGTCGCCGCCACGTTCGTCGGCCTGATGAGCCTGCCGGCTCTGGCGGTCCTCTACGCGTCGCTCGTCCAGAAGAAGTGGGCGGTGAACGTGCTGGCGATGATGTTCGCCGGGTTCTCGCTCGTGCTGATCGCCTGGGTCCTCTGGGAGTACAAGATGGGCTTCGGATCCACGTCCGTCGGCCACGGCGTATCGGTGGTGAACGGTGTCGCCACCCAGAACGACCTGACCGGGGTGGGATGGGTCAAGCACTTCTTCGACAACCTGATTGGCATCCCGGGTTCGATCACGAGCAGCGGTGCCGAGTCGGGCCAGGCCGTCTCGGCGGCGAACACCGCCATCCCGTTCCACTTCTCGACGACCACGCTGGCCTACTTCCAGTTCGTGTTCGCTGCCATCACGCCCCTCTTGTTCATGGGCAGCGTCCTCGGCCGCATCAAGTTCAGCGCATGGTGCCTCCTCGTACCATTGTGGTCGACGTGCGTGTACGCCGTGGACGCCTTCCTCCTCTGGGGGGGCGGCTACTTCGCCCAGGAGGGCGCCCTCGACTTCTCGGGCGGGTACGTGATCCACATGTCGGCGGGGGTGTCCGGTTTCGTCGCCGCCTGGGTGCTCGGACCGCGTCTCTTGCGGGACCGCCAGCACGCCATACCCAACAACCTGGTCATGGCGGCGGTCGGCGCCGGCATCCTGTGGTTGGGCTGGAACGGGTTCAACGGGGGCGACCCCTACTACGCCGGCGTCGACGCCGCCGCCGCCGTGATCAACACCAACCTGGCCACCGGCGCCGGGGTGCTGGTGTGGATCGCCATGGACGCGTGGCTGACCAAGGAGAAGAAGCCCACCTTCCTCGGCGGGGTGAACGGCATGATCTGCGGCCTGGTCGGAATCACGCCGTGCGCCGGATGGGTCAACGGTCAGGGCGCGATCGCCGTCGGGGTGATCTGCACGGTCGTCGTGTGGTTGGCGTGGAACTACCTGTCGAAGGTGCGGCCCTTCTCGAGAGTGGACGACGCGCTCGGGGTCGTATACACCCACGGCATCGCCGGGCTGTTCGGCGGGCTCCTCCTCGGCGTGTTCGGCAATCCCGGCATGCTGGAGTACGGCTGCGGCCAGCTGACCGGGTCCGGCCAGGTCGTGAACACGTCGCAGGCCGCGTACAACGCCACCAGCGCCCACTGCACCCCGTTCTCGGTCGGCGGCCTCATCTACACCGGGTCGGCCCACCAGCTCTGGGAGCAGTTCCGGGCCGCCATCTGGGTCATCCTGTGGTCGGCGGTAGTGACGTTCATCCTGATGAAGCTCATCGGCCTCGTCTTGCGGGGCGCTCGGTACAAGGACGAGGTCCTCGAGGTCGGGGACCTCGCCATCCACGGGGAGGAGGCCTTCCCGGCGGAGACGCTCGCCGAGCGGGTCGGGGCCTTCTCGATGGCGGGCGTGGGCTCGGGCTCTTCGACCGGCTCAGCGGCGGCAACGGGCTCGGGATCACCGGCGACATCCCCGCCCGCACCGGGCTCGGCGCCGCCCGACGAACGGCTACCGTCCGATGAACCGGACCGCTGACCCCTTCCCATGACCGATCCAAGGAGGAACCCACTGTGAAGCTCGTCGTCGCGGTGTTGAAGCCGTTCAAGCTTGACGAGGTCAAGGATGGACTGAAGAGCCTAGGGGTGCAGGGCCTGACCCTGACCGAAGCCCAGGGCTTCGGGCGGCAGCGGGGTCACACCGAGGTCTACCGGGGGGCTGAGTACGAAGTCGAGTTCGTGCCGAAGATCAGGCTCGAGATCCTGGTCGACGACACCCAGGTCGACGACGTGACGGCCGCCGTCGTCGACAGCGCCGGTACCGGGAAGATCGGCGACGGGAAGGTCTGGGTCCTGCCGGTGGAGGACGTGATCCGGGTCAGGACCGGGGAACGGGGCCCGGACGCCCTGTAGGCGTCGGCGGCGCGGGCCGTCCCGGAGGCATCGAGGGGCTCAGCCCGCCTGGCGGCCGACGGCTTCGGCCGCTGCCGCTGCTGCCGCCGGGTCGCCCAGGTAGTCGGCCGACGCGACCGAGAGGTCGCCGTCCAGTCGGTAGACGAAGGGGATCCCGGTCGGGATCTCGAGCTCGACGATGGAGCGGTCGTCGATGCCGTCGAGCTGCTTGCGGAGCGCCCGGATGCTGTTGCCGTGGGCCACGACGAGGACGGCACCGCCCCGTGCCCCTTCGGCCAACAGATCGGGCACGATGGCGTCCTCGTAGTAGGGCATCGCCCGGGTCACCACGTCGGCCAGGCACTCGGTGACCGGGAGCGCATCTTCCGGCACGTCCCGGTAGCGGGGATCGGCGGCCAGCCGACCGGCCTCCTCCCCCTCCAGGGGAGGGGGAGGCACGTCGTAGCTGCGTCGCCACTCCTTCACTCGGGCCTCGCCGTGCCGGGCGGTCGTATCCTTCTTGTTCTTGCCCTGCAGCGCCCCGTAGTGGCGCTCGTTGAGCCGCCAGTGACGACGCACGGGCACCCAGCTCCGACCGGCGGCGGCGAGAGCCAGCTCCGCCGTACGGACGGCCCGGGTCAGGACCGAGGTGTGCACGACCCGGATGTCCAGGTCGATCGCCTCGGCCAGCAGCCTGCCGGCCGCCAGCGCCTCGTCTTCGCCGGACGAGGTGAGATCGACGTCCTCCCAGCCGGTGAACAGGTTGTCGGCGTTCCACCGGGACTGACCGTGACGAAGGAGGACCAGGTCGGGCATGGCCCGAGCGTAATCCGATCGGTTCCGGGTAACCTCCCGAGATGCAGTGGTAAGAAACCTGTTTCGCTTGGACTCAACTTTGCTATACTAGAATCCGCAAGCAGAGCAGACGGGCCGCGCCAGCAGGGAAACGACAGAGCGGAGCGCACGTCGCGGGATCAGCGTCGCCCAGGGTGACGCAGAGGAGGCTGGAACGATGGCCAAGGCCGTAGGAATCGACCTCGGCACCACCAACTCGGTGGTCGCCGTGCTGGAGGCCGGCGAGCCGGCCGTGATCCCCAACGCCGAGGGGAGCAGGACGACCCCGTCGGTGGTGGGCTTCGCCAAGTCGGGCGAGGTGCTCGTCGGGGAGGTGGCCAAACGTCAGGCCATCACCAATCCCGACCGGACCATCCGGTCGGTGAAGCGTCACATGGGGACGTCATGGACCGTCGACATCGACGGCAAGGCCTACACGCCCCAGGAGATCTCGGCCAGGATCCTCGGCAAGCTCAAGCGCGACGCCGAGGCGTTCCTCGGTGACACGGTCAACCAGGCGGTCATCACCGTTCCCGCCTACTTCGACGACGCCCAGCGCACGGCGACCAAAGAGGCGGGGACCATCGCCGGACTCGAGGTGCTGCGGATCATCAACGAGCCGACTGCCGCCGCCCTCGCCTACGGGCTCGACAAGGAGGGCGCCGAGCAGACCGTCCTCGTCTTCGACCTGGGGGGCGGGACCTTCGACGTCTCCCTCCTGGAGATCGGCGACGGGGTGTTCGAGGTCAAGGCGACCGCCGGCAACTCCCATCTGGGGGGCGATGACTGGGACCAGCGGATCATCGACTGGCTGGTCAAGACGTTCAAGGACACCGAGGGCGTCGACCTCTCCAACGACAAGATGGCCACCCAGAGGCTCCAGGAAGCGGCCGAGAAAGCCAAGATCGAGCTGTCCTCGCTGCAGGAGACCCAGATCAACCTGCCGTTCATCACCGCCACGTCCGAGGGTCCGAAGCACCTCGACGTGAAGCTGACGCGGGCCAAGTTCAACGAGCTCACCTCCGACCTCGTCGACGCGTGCAAGGGCCCCTTCGACCAGGCCATCTCCGACTCGGGACTGTCCAAGTCCGATATCGACCACGTCATTCTGGTGGGAGGGTCCACCCGGATCCCCGCCGTCCAGGAGCTGGTCCAGCAGATGACGGGCAAAGAGGCCCACAAGGGTGTCAACCCCGACGAGGTGGTGGCCATCGGTGCCGCCGTGCAGGCCGGCGTGTTGAAGGGCGACGTGAAGGACGTCCTCCTCCTCGACGTGACCCCGCTGTCGCTCGGCATCGAGACCAAGGGCGGCGTCATGCACCGGCTCATCGAGCGGAACACCACCATCCCGACCAAGCGCAGCGAGGTGTTCACCACCGCCGACGACAACCAGCCCTCGGTCGAGGTGCACGTGCTCCAGGGCGAGCGCGAGATGGCGATGTACAACAAGACGTTGGGCAAGTTCCAGCTCGTGGACCTGCCTCCCGCTCCCCGGGGGGTGCCTCAGATCGAGGTGACCTTCGACATCGACGCCAACGGGATCGTGCACGTCTCGGCCAAGGACCGGGCGACCGGCAAGGAGCAATCGATGACGATCACCGGACAGTCCTCGCTGGCCAAAGACGACATCGACCGCATGGTCAAGGATGCCGAGGCCCACGCCGAGGACGATCGGCGCCGCAAGGAGGAGGCGGAGGTGCGCAACAACGCCGACACCCTCGTCTACCAGACCGAGAAGCTCCTCTCCGAGCAGGGGGAGAAGTTCCAAGGTGACGAGAAGGGCAAGGTCGAATCCGCCCTGGCCGCGTTGAAGGAGTCGTTGGCCGGATCCGACATCGAGGCCATCAAGACCTCGACCGAGACCCTGCTTTCAGCCAGCCAGTCCTTCAGCCAGCGCCTCTACGAGGAAGCGTCACGGGAGTCGACGGCCGCCCCCGGGGGGAGGCCCCCGCCGACGACAGCGGTGACGACGAGGTCGTGGATGCCGAGATCGTCGACGACAAGGAGTGATCGTCGATGACCGATGGCCACGAGCCCGGTGCACCGGGCATCGACGGGGACGGCGGTCCGGGCAGGGCCCCATCTGCCGGTCGCGCCCCGGGCGCTGAAGGCGCGGAACGGGCTGACGACTACGGCCGGACGGGGCCCGGGGCGGAGGGCGCGCCCGCAGACGACGGCAACGGTGACGGTTCTCCGGACGGCCCCGTCGCGCCGGTGGAGGCGGACGACCCCTTGACCGTGGCCGTGTCCGAGCGGGACGAGTACCTCGACGCGCTCCGTCGGCTCCAGGCCGAGTTCGAGAACTACAAGAAGCGCGTGGCCAAACAGCAGAGCGAGCAGACGGCCCGGGCGGCGGTGGCCCTGGTGGACAAGATGCTTCCCGTCCTCGACACGTTGGACATGGCGACAGAGCACGTCGGGGATGCCGAATCGGCCGACGGCCGCGCCCTTGTGGCCGTGGCCGGCCAGATCCGGGACGTCCTGTCCAAAGAGGGTCTCGAGCGCATCGATCCGGTCGGTGAGGAGTTCGACCCGACAGCCCACGATGCTGTCGGCCACATGCCGGCAGAAGACGACGACGGGGCGACGGGCGAGGGTTCGTCCGGGCTCGAGCCCACGGTCGCCCAGGTCATGCGGGCCGGTTACCGCTGGCGTGGCACCGTGGTGCGCCCGGCGATGGTTATGGTCCGGGGCTGACGGAGAACCGAGGTGGCTCCCCAACGCGAGTGGTTCGAGAAGGACTACTACAAGACCCTCGGTGTCTCCGAGACGGCCACGCCCAAGGAGATCACGAGCGCCTACCGGAAGCTGGCGAAGAAGCACCATCCCGACAGCAACCCCGGCCACGAAGAGACGTTCAAGGAGATCTCCGCCGCCTACGACGTGCTCGGCGACGCGGACCGCCGCAAGGAGTACGACGAGGTGCGGGCCATGGGCCCGGCGGCGGCCCAGGGGTTCCCCGGCGGGTTCGGCGGAGGCGGGACGACGTTCCGTGTCGAGGACATGGGCGACCTCGGCGACCTGTTCGGCGGGTTGTTCGGCCGTGGCCGACAAGGTGGCGGGAACGGCGGGCCCCAGCGCGGTGCCGACATCGAGGCCGACCTCCATCTCTCCTTCGATGACGCCGTCCGTGGTGTCACCACCTCGGTCAACGTGCGCACCGATGTCCGTTGCCACACCTGCGGCGGCAACGGGTCCGCCCCCGGCACCCGCCCGGCCACCTGTCCCACCTGCAACGGGGCGGGCACGCTCCAAGACAATCAGGGTCTCTTCTCCCTGAGCCAGATCTGTCCGCAGTGCGGAGGACGGGGCACGATCGTCACCGACCCCTGCCCGACCTGTGCGGGGACGGGCGTGGAGCACAAGAACCGGTCGGTCAAGGTCCGGATCCCGGCCGGCGTGGAGGACGGTCAACGCATCAGGGTGAAGGGCCGGGGGGCGGCCGGCCGCGGCAACGGTCCGAGCGGCGATCTCTATGTGGTCGTGCGGGTCGACCGCCATGGCATCTTCGGGCGGCGGGGACGGAACCTGACCCTGACCGTTCCCATCTCGTTCCCAGAGGCAACTCTCGGGACCACGCTCACCGTCCCCACCTTGAACGATCCGGTGACGTTACGGGTGCCTCCCGGCACACCGTCGGGACGGACGTTCCGGGTCAAAGGACGCGGCGTCCCCTCGGGCAAGAAGTCGTCCGTCGGCGACCTCCTGGTGACCGTCCAGGTCGAGGTGCCGGGCCGGTTGAGCGATGAGCAGCGCAACGCGGTCGAGGCACTGGCAGCCGTCGTCGAACCACCAGCGCGGGTCGGCTCGAGCGCATGAGGAGCCTGAGGAGTGAGTGATCGTGACCGATGAAGCCCGATCCCGCGCCGTCTACGTGATCTCGGTGGCCGCCGAGCTGACCGGGGTGCATCCCCAGACACTTCGCGTCTACGAGCGCAAGGGGCTCCTCGACCCGAGCCGCACCGAGGGGGGGAGCCGGCGTTTCAGTGAGGAGGACCTCGACCGGTTGCGCCACATCCAGGGGATGACCGCCGAGGGCCTCAACCTCGCCGGGGTGCGTCGGGTCATGGCGCTCGAGGCCGAGGTGGCGAAGCTCCGACGCGATCTCGACGCCGCCCGGGCCGAAGCGCGAGAGGCGGTGGCCAGGGCCCACCGGCAGTACCGCCGGGAGCTCGTGCCCCTCTCCCAGGCCCTTACCCCGGCGCGGCCGTTGCGTCCGGATTTCGAGCGGACAGGAGGATCCCGATGAGCATCAATCCCGACCGCTGGACGCTCAAGACCCAGGAGGCGTTCAGCTCGGCCGTCGAGCGGGCCCGGTCCGAGCATCATGCCGAGGTTTCGCCCGAGCACCTCCTTGCCGCCGTGCTGGCACAACCGGAGGGCGTCGCCGGGCCCGTTCTGGCCCGGCTCGGTGTCGAGCCATCCGTGGTCGCCGACCGGGTGAACGGCGAGTTGGACCGCATGGCCAAGTCGTTCGGAGGCCAGGAGCCGGGGATCTCCCGGTCGCTACGCGACGTGCTCACCGCCGCCGACGGCCAGCGGGGTGAGATGGGGGACGACTACCTGTCCGTCGAGCATCTCCTTCTGGCCATGGCCGATCGCATCGGCGTGGGGCGCGACCAGTTGCTCGCCGCCCTTCGCGACGTCCGGGGGAGCCATCGGGTCACCTCGCAGAACCCCGAGGAGACGTTCCAGGCCCTCGAGCGCTATGGGCGGGACCTCACCGATCTGGCCCGCAAGGGAAAGATCGACCCGGTCATCGGACGTGACGAGGAGGTCCGCCGGGTGATCCAGGTGCTGTCGCGTCGGACGAAGAACAACCCGGTCCTCATCGGCGAGCCCGGTGTCGGCAAGACGGCCATCGTGGAGGGACTGGCCCAGCGCATCGTGGAGGGCGATGTCCCCGAGGGGTTGAAGGGCAAGCGGCTCGTCGCCCTCGACCTCTCGTCGATGGTGGCCGGCGCCAAGTACCGCGGGGAGTTCGAGGAGCGGCTAAAGGCAGTGTTGAAGGAGATCACCGACGCCGAGGGCGAGATCATCACCTTCATCGACGAGCTCCATACCCTGGTCGGAGCGGGAGGCGGGTCGGAGGGGGCGATGGACGCCGGCAACATGATCAAGCCGATGCTGGCCCGCGGCGAGCTGCGCATGATCGGCGCCACCACCCTCGACGAGTATCGGCAGTACATCGAGAAGGACGCCGCCTTGGAGCGCCGGTTCCAGCAGGTGTTCGTGCCGCCCCCCTCCGTCGAGGACACGATCGCCATCCTCCGGGGCTTGAAGGAGCGCTACGAGGTCCACCACGGAGTGCGCATCCAGGACGCGGCGCTGGTGGCGGCGGCCGTCCTGTCCGATCGCTACATCACGGGCCGGTTCCTGCCCGACAAGGCCATCGATCTGATGGACGAGGCGGCGAGCCGCCTGCGTATCGAGATCGACTCGATGCCCACTGAGCTCGACGTCGTCACCCGCCGGCTGCGTCAGCTCGAGATCGAGCGCATGGCCCTGGAGAAGGAGACCGACGAGGCCTCGGCCGAGCGGTTGGCCCGGCTCGATCAGGAGATGGCCAATCTCCAAGAGGAGGCGTCGGCCATGACTGCCCACTGGCAGTCGGAGAAGGAGGCCATCGCCGCCATCCAGTCGCTGAAGGGCGAGCTCGAGCGGCAGAGGACCGAAGCCGAGCGGCTGGCCCGCGAGGGCAACCTGGCCCGGTCCTCGGAGATCACCTACGGGGTGATCCCCGACCTTGAGCGACAGGTGGAGGAGGCGACCGCCGCACTCGACCAGCTCCAGGAGGGCCAGCGGTTCCTGAAGGAGGAGGTCGACGCCGAGGACGTGGCCGAGGTGGTGGCCCGGGCGACCGGGGTGCCGGTCGCCCGCCTCATGGAGGGCGAGATCGAGAAGCTGATCCGGATGGAGGACGCCCTCCATGCCCGGGTGATCGGTCAGGACGAAGCGGTCTCGGCCGTGTCGAACGCCATCCGGCGGAGCCGGGCCGGGCTGTCCAATCCCAACCGGCCCATCGGATCGTTCCTTTTCATGGGCCCGACCGGGGTGGGCAAGACCGAGCTCGCCCGGGCCCTCGCCGAGTTCCTCTTCGATGACGAGCGGGCCATGGTCCGCATCGACATGGGCGAGTACATGGAGCGGCACTCGGTGTCGCGGTTGGTCGGCGCCCCTCCGGGCTATGTCGGCTACGAGGAGGGCGGCCAACTCACCGAAGCCGTGCGGCGGCGTCCCTACGCCGTGGTGCTCCTCGACGAGCTCGAAAAGGCGCATCCCGACGTGTTCAACATCCTCCTCCAGCTCCTGGAGGACGGACGGCTGACCGACGGCCAGGGGCGGACGGTCGACTTCACCAACACCGTCCTGATCATGACGTCCAACATCCCCGGCGAGCCCATCGACCACTTCAAGCCCGAATTCGTCAACCGCATCGACGAGATCGTCCGCTTCCACCCCCTCACCGAAGCGGACCTGGAGCGCATCGTCTCGATCCAGCTCGAGGCGTTGAGACGCCGGCTGGCCGAGCGGCGTCTCACCCTCGTGGTCACCGAGGGCGCCGAGAAGTGGCTTGCCGGCGCAGGCTACGACCCCGACTTCGGAGCCCGCCCGCTACGTCGCGTGATCCAGCGACAGGTCGAAGACCCGCTCGCGCTCGCACTCCTCGAAGGCCGCTATCCGGAAGGGTCGGCGGTGTCCGTCGACGCCAAGGAGGGCGGCATCGTCCTCGAGTGAGCGGGGTGCGAGGCGGACCGGCGGCCATCTCGGCAACGAACGGGGCAGGGTACACTGGTCCGTAATCCGATTGTCGCAACGGATCCACTTGTCGCAACGGAGGAGTGACGCGTGCCCGCAACTGTCGTCGTCGGGGCCCAGTGGGGTGATGAGGGCAAGGGCAAGCTCACCGATCTGCTGGCCAAGGAGAAAGGCATGGTCGTCCGCTACCAGGGCGGCCACAACGCCGGTCACACCATCGTGGTCGACGGGGAGACCTTCGCCCTCCAGCTCGTCCCGAGCGGCATCCTCTACGACCACATCGTGCCGGTCGTCGGAAACGGGGTCGTGGTCGACCCGGCCGTGCTCCTCGCCGAGCTCGACAAGCTCGCCGCCAAGGGCATCGACACGTCGCGGCTCGCCGTCAGCGGCAATGCCCACCTGATCATGCCCTACCACCACGAGCTCGACCGGCTGACCGAGCGCTACCTGGGCAAGAACGCCCTCGGCACCACGAAGCGGGGGATCGGACCGGCCTACGCCGACAAGTCGTCACGCGTCGGGCTCCGGGTACAAGACCTGCTCGACGCCAAGATCTTCCGTCAGAAGCTCGACGTCGTGCTGAAGGAGAAGAACGCCATCCTGGCCAAGGTGTACAACCGCCTGCCGCTCTCGTGCGACGACATCTGCGCCACCTATCTCGACGAGCTGGCCCCCCGGGTAGCGCCCATGGTGACCGACACCGTCGGGCTGGTCCATGACGCCCTCGAACGGGGCGAGCACGTGCTGCTGGAGGGGGCCCAGGCCACCTTCCTCGACCTCGACCACGGCACCTACCCGTTCGTGACGTCGTCCAATCCGGTGGCGGGCGGAGCCTCGACCGGGGCGGGGATCGGGCCCCGGTTGATCGACGAGGTCATCGGGATCGCCAAGGCCTACGTGACCCGGGTGGGGAGCGGGCCGTTCCCCACCGAGCTCACCGATGAGGTGGGCGACGAGCTCGTCGCACGCGGGCATGAGTACGGCGTCAACACGAAACGCCGGCGCCGGCCGGGCTGGTTCGACGCCGTGATGCTGCGTCAGGCGGTCAGGCTCAATTCCCTTTCCGAAGTGGCCCTGACCAAACTCGACGTCCTCGACAGCTTCGACACGGTCAGGGTGTGCGTGGCCTACGAGGCCGACGGAGAGCGCTACCACCACCTTCCCTACCATCAGTCCGTCTTCCACCGGGCGACCCCCGTCTACGAGGACCTTCCGGGGTGGAAGACCGACCTGTCGGGGGCGACGGAGATCGCCGACCTACCCCAGCGGGCTCGGGACTACGTGGGCTTCCTGGCCGACCAGATCGGAGTGCCGGTGCGACTGGTCGGGGTCGGTCCCGGGCGCGAGCAGTTCGTCCGCTTCGCCGCATGAGTGCCCGCATCGACACGGTGTGCGTGGTCGGGTCAGGCGGACGGGAGCACGCGTTGGCCACCGTGCTCGGGAGAACCGCCGACGTCCTGGCCACGCCCGGCAATCCCGGCATCACCGGTGTGACCCCCGAGGGCCACACGCTCACGAGCCTCGATGCGCCTGCCGAGGCGGTCGACGCCGATCTGTACGTGATCGGCCCCGAGGCGCCGCTCGTCGACGGGCTGGCCGACCGGTTGCGGGCCGCCGGGCGCCTGGTCTTCGGGCCCGGAGCGGAGGGAAGCCGGCTCGAGGGGTCGAAGGCGTTCATGAAGGACCTCCTGGCGGAGGCGGGGGTGCCGACCGCCCGGTACGGTGTGTTCACCGACGCCGCCGAGGCCAAGCGCTTCCTCGCCGCCCTTCCCGGCTCCTGGGTGATCAAGACGGACGGGCTGGCCGGTGGCAAGGGCGTCCTCGTGGCGAACACCCTGGACGAAGCCGAAGCCGACGTGGACGCCAAGCTGTCGGGTGACGCCTTCGGCGAGGCGGGGCGCCGGGTGGTCATAGAAGAGGGGCTCATGGGGCCGGAGTGCTCGCTGCATGTCCTGTGTGACGGCACCCGGCTGGTGCCCCTCGCCCCCGCCCAGGACTTCAAGCGCCTGAGAGATGGGGACACCGGCCCCAACACCGGGGGGATGGGGGCGTACTCGCCCGTGCCCTTCGTGGACGGCACAGAGATGGAGGCGCTGGTGGACGAGGCGGTCGAGCCGCTCGTCCGGGCGCTGTCCCGACGCGGCATCGACTACCGGGGGGTGCTCTACGCCGGGTTGATGCTCACCGCAGAAGGCCCGAAGGTCCTCGAGTTCAACGTGCGCTTCGGCGATCCCGAGGCCCAGGTGGTGCTGCCCCGGCTGGAGGGCGACGTGGCCGGCCTGCTGGGCGAGGTGGCGGCCGGATCGTTGGCGAACCGGCCGACCTTCAGCGACCGGGCTGCCGTCTGCGTGGTGCTGGCATCCGATGGGTACCCGACCGCTCCCCGCACCGGGGACGCCATCGCCGGTGTCGAAGCCGCCGGCAGGTTGGAGGGCGTGACCGTCTTCCACGCCGGCACCGCCCGCGGGCCGACCGGCGTTCTCACCGCCGGCGGTCGGGTGCTCGCCGTGACCGCCCTCGGCGACACCCTGGCCGAGGCGCGGTCCCGTGCCCGGGCCGGCGTGGCAGCAATCTCGTGGCCCGGCATGCAGGTGAGGGGGGACATCGCCCTCGCCGCTGCCACCGGATCGGCGCCGGTGACGACCGCGACCGCTGCCCCCGCCCGGGCGGTGGCCACAGTCGATGCCGGCGGTGTGGGAGCGCAGGCCGGATCGGAGGGACCGGGATGATCCCGCGCTACTCCCCGAAGGAGATGGCGGCGCTCTTCTCCGACGAGGCCCGATTCGCCATGTGGCTCGAGGTGGAGCTGCTGGCCACCGAGGGATGGGCCAAGGTGGGAGAGGTCCCCGAAGAGGCGGCCACCGCCTGCCGGGCGCGGGCACCGGTCGTCGACACGAGCTTCGTCGAGGCGGTGGACCAGCGCGAGCAGACGACCGACCACGACGTCGCCGCCTTCGTCGACGTGGTCCAAGCCGCCATCGGCCAGCCCGAAGGATCATGGATCCACTACGGGCTCACCTCGTCGGACGTGGTGGACACGGCACTGTGCGCCACCCTCACCCGGGCTTCCGACCTGCTCGTCGACGGCGCCGCCGGGCTGGTCCGGGCCCTCGTTCTGCGGGCCCGGGACGCCATCGACCTCCCGGTGACCGGCAGGACGCACGGCATGCACGCCGAGCCCACCACGTTCGGGGTCAAGTTCGCTCTGTGGGCGCTGCAGGCCGGCCGGGACCTGGAGCGCCTCCGGGCCGCCCGCCGGCGGGTGGCGGTGGGCAAGCTCTCAGGAGCGGTCGGGACGTACTCGAACATCGATCCCCGGGTCGAGGAGCTCGTGTGCCGGTCGCTCGGGCTCACCCCGGTACCGGCCACCCAGGTCGTGGCGCGCGACCGCCATGCGGAGTACCTGTGGGCGTGCGCGTCGATGGGGGCCACCATCGAGCTCATCGCCACCGAGATCCGCCATCTTGCCCGCAGCGAGCTCGGCGAGGTGGAGGAGCCGTTCAAGCCGGGCCAGAAGGGGAGCTCGGCCATGCCCCACAAGCGGAACCCGGTCCTGTCCGAGCGGCTGTGCGGGCAGGCCCGGGTGTTGCGGGGCTACCTGTCGTCCGGTCTGGAGGACGTCGCCTTGTGGCACGAGCGCGACATCTCGCACAGCTCGGTCGAGCGGGTGATCCTGCCCGACGCCTCGATGCTGTCCCTCTACATGGTGGAGAAGGCGACCGGGCTCATCGAGGGGCTCGTGCTCCATCCCGACCGGGCGCGTGCCACTCTCACCGAGGGGAGCCACGGCCTGGTGTTCAGCCAGTCGGTCCTGCTCGCCCTGGTCGACGCCGGGCTCAGCCGTGACGCCGCCTACCGCATCGTCCAGCGCGACGCACGGGCGGCGTGGTCGGACGGACGGGCGTTCCGTCAGGTCCTGGAAGACGACCCCGAGGTCACCCTGACCACGAGCGAGCTCGACCGGGCCTTCGATCTCGACCGCGCCCTCACCCATGTCCACCGCTTCATCGACACCTTGGAGGAGCTCGACCCATGACTGACCAGTCCACCCATGCGATTTCCGATCCGCTCCCGCTCATCTCGTCGGGAAAGGTCCGCGAGCTCTACGACGCCGGGGACGACCGCATCCTGATGGTCACGTCGGACCGCATCTCGGCCTTCGATGTGATCATGGCCGAGCCGATCCCGGAGAAGGGACGTGTGCTCACGGCCATGACGGCCCACTGGCTCGGCGAGCTGGCCGATCTCGCTCCGAACCACCTGATCAGTGCCGACGTTGCCGACTTCGCCGACGAGGCGGCCCGGGTGGCAGGCGGGCCGCCGGCTCTCGCCGGCCGGTCCATGCTCGTCCACCGGGCGGACATGTTGGCCATCGAGTGCATCGTGCGCGGCTACCTGGCCGGGTCGGCATTCAAGGAGTACGAACGCGAAGGGACCGTCCACGGCATGCCGATGCCCGCCGGGCTCAAACATGCCGACCGGTTGCCGGAGCCGATCTTCACGCCGTCGACCAAGGCCACCGAAGGACACGACGTGAACATCGGGATGGCCGAGGCGGCCGACATCGTGGGCAAGGAAGCAGCCGAAGCGGCCGCCGAGCTCTGTCTGTCCGCCTACCACCGGGCGGCGGAGCGGGCGGAGAAGGTCGGCATCGTCATCTGCGACACGAAGTTCGAGCTCGGTTACATCGACGGGGCACTATCACTCTGCGACGAGGTGCTGACGCCTGATTCGTCGCGGTTCTGGCCGGCCGACAACTGCGCGCCGGGAACCAATCCGCCGTCCTTCGACAAGCAGCCCCTGCGGGACTGGCTCGAGCGACAGGACTGGGACAAGCGGCCACCACCGCCTCAGCTGCCCGGCGAGATCGTCGAGACCACCTCGTCGCGCTACGTGGACGCCTACGAGCGCGTGTGTGGCCGCCGGTTGGCCGACTGGTACGACGCGTGAGCGTGGGCGGACCGGAGCACTTCTCGGTGCTGGTCGAGGTCAGCCCGCGCGAAGGAATCGCCGACCCGGAGGGGGCCACCATCGAACGGGCCCTGCCCGCGCTCGGCTTCGACGGGGTCGGCTCGGTCCGGGCGGGGAAGGCGTTCCGGTTCACCGTGGCCGCCGACGATGCGGAGAGTGCGCTCTTTCGGGCGCGGGAGGTGGCCGACCGGCTGTTGGCCAACCCGGTGATCGAGAAGTACGACGTCGCCCTGGTGCCGGCCACGACGGCGACCGGCGACGCCGCCGGTGAGCGGGCGGACACGACGGTGCCGAGCGTCGGATCGGTGTCCTAGTGGCACCCCGGGTCGGGGTTGTCGTCTTCCCCGGATCCAACTGCGAGCACGACTCCGCTCGTTCCGTCGGCGAGCTCGGAGGAGACGCCGAGCTCATCTGGCATCGTGCCACCTCGGTGGACGGCTTCGACGCGCTCATCCTGCCCGGGGGGTTCGCCCACGGCGACTACCTGCGTCCGGGAGCGATCGCCCGGTTCTCCCCCGTCATGGAGGCCGTCACCGACTTCGCCGCCGCCGGCGGCCCGGTGCTCGGCATCTGCAACGGGTTCCAGGTCCTCTGCGAGGCGGGGCTGCTGCCCGGCGCGCTCCAGAAGAACCGCGGGCTCAGGTTCCTCTGCACCACGGTCACGGTGCGGGTCGACGGAACGGGCTCGGTCCTCACCGGGGGCGTCCCCCTCGGCACGGAGCTCCGGATCCCGATCAACCACTTCGAGGGCAATTACTCCTGCGACGCCGACACCCTCGCCACGCTCCAAGAGGACGAGCGGATCGTGCTCCGCTACGCGGACAACCCGAACGGGTCGATCGACGCCGTCGCCGGGATCTGCAGCCCGGGCGGGAACGTGGTCGGCCTCATGCCCCACCCCGAACGGGCGGTCGAGCCCCTGCTCGGCTCGGTCGACGGCTCGGTGCTGCTCGACTCGTTCCTCGCCGCCGCCCTCGCCGGCGGGCGCTCACGCCAGGGGCTGGACCTGGCCGCCCCGGCGACCACCTGACATCCCTCAGCCGTCAGGGTGACCGGATGTGGTCCGGTCAGCTCCGGGTCCGGGGGACCTTCGCCTGCTGGAGAACGGGGGCACTGACCCCGACGGCCCGCCATGTCGAGTACGAGATGCCCTTGCGCTGCCCGTAGTCGCGGGCGACCTTCACGAACTCCTTCTCCAGCGATCCGATGTCGACGGTGGAGCCCGAATGGGACAGCTCGCCCTGGAGGCGCTGCTTCTCCTCGATGAGATGGAGACGGGTCAGCGGATCGACGGTCGGAAGCTTGGTGTCGATCACGCCGAGACGCTTCTTGACCGACTCCGCCGTCCGTTTGCGCCCCCGGCGGGGCTTCGAGGTCTCGAGCGCCTGCAGATAGCGGCGCACGACCCGACCCTCCTCCCGCCCTTTGGCGAGAGCCGCCTTATGGTCAGCTGACATCTGGGTCTTTTTGCGACTTCTCGTTGTCGTCTTGGTGGTGGAAGTGTTAGGGGGCATATTGCGATTGTCCCAGACTTCTCCTTCGATATCAATGCCATCACCCGGCGCTGTGTCATGACCATTGCGTCTTGCCGTGATGCGCTCAATTGAGGCGGCGGAGAGCGATGGAACACATGGCAAATGCACCCGCCAGGGTGGTCGGGCTTTGTGCACGTTCCCGGTAGAGCATCCACCACCATTGTCCTGTTCCGGAGCAGGTGAGTACACCCACGGGGAACGGACACGGGAGTGGCACTTGGGCCGACAGAGAGCCGAGCGAGGACGGTGTCGACCGTTCCGGAGCCGGTACGCTCCGACAAATGGACGCTGGTGAGGGCGGACCCGAGCCGTCACGAGCGGCGGGAGCGGGAATCAGTGAGGCCGATCTCCACCGTGCGCTCGGCCTCACCGATGCCGAGCGCGACGAGATCGGGGCCGTGCTCGGGCGCGCTCCGAACCATCTGGAGCTGGCCCTGTTCGCCGTGATGTGGAGTGAGCACTGCTCCTACAAGTCGTCACGGGCCCATCTGCGTCGCCTCCCCACCGAGGGGCCGGGGGTGCTCGTCGGGCCCGGCGAGAACGCCGGCGTCGTGGACGCCGGGGACGGCATCGCCGTCGCCGTCCGGATCGAGAGCCATAACCACCCCTCGGCCATCGAGCCCTACCAGGGGGCGGCGACCGGGGTCGGCGGGATCCTGCGGGACATCTTCACCATGGGGGCCCGCCCCATCTGCGTCATGGACCCCTTGTTCTTCGGCGACCCGGCAGAGCCACGCCAGCAGTGGCTCGTCGAAGGCGTGGTCGCCGGCATCTCGGGCTACGGGAACTCGGTCGGGGTCCCCACCGTGGGCGGAGAGGTCACCTTCGACGACTGCTATGCCCAGAACCCATTGGTGAACGTCCTCTGCCTCGGAGTGCTCCCCGTCGACCGGCTGGTTCTCGGGCGGGCTTCGGGCCCGGGCAACCTGGCGGTACTCCTCGGATCATCGACCGGTCGGGACGGCATCGGCGGGGTCAGCGTGCTCGCCTCGGCGGGCTTCGGCGACGGCGGCGACGGCGGCGACGGCGCCTCCGGCGGCGACACCGCCAAGCGACCGAGCGTGCAGGTGGGCGATCCCTACGAGGAGAAGCGGCTCATCGAGGCATGTCTGGAGCTCCTCGACGCCAAGCTGGTCATCGGCATCCAGGACCTCGGGGGAGCCGGGCTCATCTGTGCCACCAGCGAGACGGCGGCCCGCGGCGGAGTCGGCATGGACGTTGACGTGTCCGCCGTGCCGCGGCGCGAGCCGGGCATGCAGCCCTTCGAGGTCATGACGTCCGAGAGCCAGGAGCGGATGCTGGCCATCGTGACGCCCGACGACCTGGCCAGGGTCGAGGAGGTGTGCCGCCGTTGGGAGGTGCGGAGCGCCGTCGTCGGGCGGGTGACAGGCGCCCCCTCCGGGAAGCCCGGCCGCCTGCGGGTGGTCGACGGCGTCGACGGAGACGTGTTGGGCGATGTGCCCGCCGCCGCCCTGAGCGAGGAGGCCCCGCTCTACCACCGGCCGATGGCGCCGCCGGCGGACCTGGAAGCTCGCCGGGCCGACGATCCGGGTGCGCTGGCCGCCCCGGCCGATTGCGGCGAGGACGTCCTCGCCCTCCTGTCCGACCCGTCGTGGATCTACCGCCAGTACGACCACCAGCTCTTCCTCAACACGGTCGAGGGACCCGGCGGCGACGCCGCCGTGCTGAGGCTGGCCGCCCCGGGCCTGCCGACCTCGGAGCGGGGCCTCGCCCTGTCCACCGACTCCAACCCCGCCTGGTGCGCCATCGACCCCCGCGCCGGGACGGCCGCCACCGTGGCCGAGGCGGCGCTCAACGTGTCGTGCGCCGGTGCCCGGCCGACGGCTGTCGTGAACTGCCTCAATTTCGGCAACCCCGAGCATGTCGAGGTGATGTGGCAGTTGTCCGAAGCGGTCGACGGGATGCGCGACGCCTGTCTTGCGCTCGGGCTCCCGGTCATCGGCGGCAATGTCAGCCTCTACAACGAGAGCGGTGGCACCGATATCGACCCCACGCCGGTGGTCGGAGTGCTGGGCCTGATCGAACAGCTTCGCCGCCGGCCCCCGGGGGTGACGCTCGTCGAGGGGGCGACCGTCGTCCTCATCGATGCCGGCGTCGCTGCCAACCCGGGCGGACACCGGTCCCCGCCGTCCCTCGGTGGATCGCGCTGGGCCGTCGAGAGGCGGCGCCATCGCGGTGGCCGTCTGCCCCCGCTCGACCTGAGCGGCCATCGCCGGCTGATCGGACTGGTGACGGAGATGGTCAGCTCGGGCATGGGTCACGGGCGCGAGCCGGAGGAGTCGGCCCTCGTGGCCGGGATCCACGACGTGTCGGGCGGCGGCCTCGGTGTGGCGCTCGCCGAGCTGGTCGTCCACTCCGGTGTCGGGTTCCAGATCGGAGGCGTGGCAGACCATCACGAGCTCTTCACGGAGTCGCCGTCCCGGGTCGTCGTCTGCACGAGAGACCACGGCGACCTCGTGGGCCTGGCCGCCGATGCCGGCGTCGGATTCCGGGTCCTCGGTGAGACCGGGGGAGACCGGATGGTGGTCGATGGGCTGGTGGACCTGAGCGTCGCCGAAGTCACGGCCGCCTGGCGCAACCGACTCCCGGACCTGTTGGAGGGGGTCACGCCGGTCGCCAACTGAACCCGGCTCCCGCCGACGGAGCCCCGAGCCGGAGCCTTCGCCGTCGGGTGGTGTTAGCGTCCCCGCTCGTGTCGGCGCCTGGCGTCGGATGGCCGCGGAGGGACAAGGGCGCCTGGCGGCGGCCGCGATCCCGTCGCGGACCGGGGCTCGTGATCGCTGTCGCCTGCTCGGTCGTGGTGCTCGGTGCCTGGCCGGCGGCCGGCCGATCGGCCCCCGCAGCGGCGGCCCCGGCAGCGCCGGCAGCGGCGGCCCAGACCACAGGCTCGGACGGCGTCGCCCCTTTGGGGATCGCCGGGAGCGACGGGCTCATAGGACACGATGGGCGATGGTTGACCGACAGCGAGGGCCGGGTCGTGCTCCTGCACGGCGTCAACCTTGTCGCCAAGGGCACGGAGACCCCGGCGCAAGAAGGGTTCAGCAGCCGCGATGCCCAGTGGCTGGTGGCCCACGGCTTCGACGTGGTCCGCCTGGGGCTCACCGCGGCGTCGGTCATGCCGGCCCCCGGAAGGATCGACACGGCCTTCGTGCGCTCGTTCATGTCGACGGTGGACATGCTGACCTCCCATGGCCTCCTCGTCCTCATCGACCTGCACCAGGACGGGTGGGGACCGACGCTCGGCAGTGACGGGTTCCCCGGATGGATGACCGAGACCGACGGAGCGACCAACACCCACGCGCCGTTTCCCGGCTACTACGTCACCAACCCGGCCATCCAGGCGGCCTTCCAGAGCTTCTGGGACGACGCCAAGGGGCCGGGCCGGACCTCGCTCCAGCGCCGGGCGGCCGAGATCTTCTCGGCGCTGGCCCGCAGGGCGAAGGGCAACCCCGGCGTCATCGGCTACGACCTCCTGAACGAACCCTGGCCGGGCACGACCTGGAGCCCTTGCATCCTCGACCCCAACGGGTGCCCTGCCGAGGACCAGACCGAGCTCGATCCCTACTACGCCCGCATGGCGAAGGCGATCCGGGCCAGTGATCCCGGGCACCTGCTCTTCGGGGAGCCCTGGGTCCTCTTCAACTTCGGCCAGTCGCAGACCCACATCGCCCTGCCGGGAGGCGATCCCGACAGCGGGATGAGCTTCCACCTCTACACGACGTCGGTGGCGGCCGAGCCCACGCTGCTCGGCTATGCCCGAGCATGGTCGGCGTCGACCGGAGGTGCCCTCCTCAACACCGAGTTCGGAGCCACGACCGACCCGAGCGCCGTCGACCGCCAGGTCGACGAGCTGGACGGCGCCCTCATCCCGTGGATCTGGTGGTCGTTCAACGGGTACCTGGCCGAGAACCTGGCGAAGCCGCCGTCGCCGACCAACTCCGATGCCGCCGTGGTCGCCGCACTCGTGCGGCCCCATCCGGTGCTGGTGGCCGGCACGCCGACCTCGCTCTCCTACGACGAGTCGAACCGAACGCTCTCCTTCTCCTACGACACCACCGGGCCGACAGGCGTCCACTTCGGTCCGAGCGCCCGTACCGAGATCGACGTGCCCCAGGGGGTGTACGGGACGGGATGGCACGCCGTGGTCACCGGTGGGACCGTCGTGGGGCGGACCGGGGGGCGCATGCTCGAGATTGCCTCCGATCCGTCGGCCGCGGCCGTGACCGTGACGGTCGCCGCCGGAAGCGCGGCCGGCGCCGTCGAGGGCCGTGGTGGTGGTCCGGTCCGGGCTCCGGGGCCAGCTCGGCAGAGGGCGGCCGACCGGGCAAGGTCGGGGTCCGGGACGGCCAGAGAGGCGCCGCACCAACCGCGCCACTAGGCTGGTAGGGCGCGGTTGGCGTCCATTCCGGGCCCCGACGCGCTGGAGAACGTGCCCAGCGACCCCCGGTGTATGCGGTGAGCAACCGATGATGGAGGCCAAGGAAGCGTGCGGCGTCTTCGGGGTCTATGCCCCGGGGCGACCGGTGGCACATCTCACCTTCGACGGCCTGTTCGCCTTGCAGCATCGGGGACAGGAGTCGGCGGGCATGGCGGTGGGCGACGGCGAGGCCATCACCGTGATGAAGGACATGGGCCTCGTGACCACGGTGTTCGACGAGCGGAAGCTGTCCGGGCTCGGCGGCCACCTGGCCATCGGTCACACCCGGTACTCGACGGCCGGGTCGAGCGACTGGGTCCACGCCCAGCCCGCCTACCGCGGGGTCGGGAGGAGCGGGTTCGGCCTCGCCCACAACGGCAACCTGACCAACACGGCGGACCTCGGCGGGCGGGCCGGCATGCTCCCCGGACTGGTGTCCTCGGACAGTGACCTGGTCGCCGAGCTGTTGGCTCAGGCCTACCCACCTGAGCTGGTCGGCGCGGAGCCGGTCGGCGCCGAGCCGACCGACAGGGAGGGGGCGGCAGGTGCCGACGATCTGGAGGGTGCGCTCCGCTCGGTCCTCCCCGCCCTCGAAGGGGCGTACTCGTTCGTCCTCATGGACGCCGAGCGGATCATCGGCGTGCGCGACCCGAACGGCTTCCGCCCCCTGTGCCTCGGCCGGTTGGAGGCCACCGACCAGCTCGAGCAGGGGTGGGTGCTGGCTTCGGAGTCACCGGCGCTGGACGTGGTGGGGGCCACGTTCATCCGCGAGCTGGAGCCCGGTGAGATGGTGGTCATCGATTCCAAGGAGGTCCGCTCGGAGCGGCCCTTCCCCGAGGAGCGGGTCGACCCGAAGCTCTGCATTCTCGAGTTCGTCTACTTTGCCCGGCCCGACGCGAGACTCTACGGGACCGAGGTCCACGGCGCCCGCCGCCGCATGGGGCAGCTGCTCGCCACCCAGGCGCCGGTGCCAGCCGAGCTGGTCATGGGGGTCCCCGAATCCGGGGTTCCCGCCGCCGAGGGGTACGCGCTGTCCTCGGGCATCCCCTACGGCCAGGGCCTGGTGAAGAACCGGTACATCGGGCGCACGTTCATCGCCCCCACCCAGGCCGAGCGGGCCGACGGGGTCCGGCGCAAGCTCAACCCCCTTCGCGAGAACATCGCCGGCAAGCGGCTCGTGGTGGTGGACGACTCGATCGTCCGGGGCACCACCACCCGGGCCATGGTGGCCATGCTCCGCGACGCCGGCGCAGCCCAGGTCCACCTGCGCATCTCGTCCCCGCCCTGGCGGTGGCCGTGCTTCTATGGCATCGACACGCCGGACCGCAACGAGCTGTTGGCGTGCAACCGGTCGATCGACGAGATTGCCGAGGTGCTCGGGGTCGACACCCTCGAGTACCTGACCTTGGAGCACCTCGTCGCCGCCATCGACACTCCCGGGGCGGGCTTCTGCGACGCCTGCCTGACCGGGCACTATCCCGTCCCCGTGCCCGTCGAACTGTCCGACAGGGCGGCCTTGACCACCGCCACCAGCGGGATCGAGGTGTGACCGAGCCTGCGACGTACGCGTCGGCCGGCGTCGACATCGATGCCGGCAGCCGTGCCGTGGACCGCATCAAGCCACTCGTCGCCGCCACCCTCCGTCGCGAGGTGATCGGCGGTCTGGGTGATTTCGGCGGCCTCTTCGCCCTCGATGTGGCCCGCTATCGGGAGCCGGTGCTCGTGGCCGGCACCGACGGGGTCGGGACGAAGGCGTTGGTGGCCCGGGCCCTCCGGCGCTACGACACCATCGGCATCGACCTGGTGGCCATGTGCGTCGACGACCTGGTGTGCCAGGGCGCCGAGCCGCTGTTCCTCCTCGACTACGTCTCCGCCGCCACGGTCGATCCGGACCAGATGGCAGAGCTGGTGGCAGGGGTGGCCGCCGGGTGCCGCCGGGTCGGCGCCGCCCTCCTGGGCGGGGAGATGGCCGAGCACGCCGGCGTCATGGAGCCGGGGTCGTTCGATCTGGTCGGCTTCGCCGTTGGTGTCGTCGAGGCGGACCGGGTCCTCGGGCCCTCCCGGGTCGAGGTCGGCGATGCGATCATCGGCCTCGTCTCGCCAGGCTTGCGGGCTAATGGGTACACGCTCGCCCGCCACGTGCTGCTCGAGCGGGCCGGGCGCAGTCTGTCCGATCGGGCTTGGCCGGATGCGGACCACACGCTCGGCGACGAGCTCCTCGTTCCCTCCGTGCTCTACGCCCCGGCCGTGCTCGCCGCCATGGCTGCGGCGGAGGTCCATGCCTGTGCCCACATCACCGGCGGGGGGTTCGAGGGAAACGTGCCCCGGGCGCTCCCCGACGGGGCGCGGGCGGTGCTCGACCGGAGCAGCTGGGACGTGCCCCGGATCTTCTCCGAGGTACGCCGGCTCGGCCTGGTCGCCGACGACGAGATGGCCCGGGTGTTCAATCTCGGCCTGGGCATGGTCGTCTTCGTGTCGGAGCCCAGTGCCGGTGAGGCCCTCGACGCCGTGAGGAGCGCCGGCGTCGAGGCGGCAGTGGTCGGTCGGGTGGAGGAAGGGGCCAGGGGTGTCGAGCTTCGTGGCCGCGGGTTCTGGTCGGGCGAGCGGGATGCCACCGGGGAGCGGGTGTGACCTCGACGCTGTCGTCGGACGAGCTCGGAGCGCTCCGCCACCACTTGCTCGCCCACGCGATCAGGCGGGGCGACTTCACGTTGAAATCGGGCAGGAAGTCGACGTGGTTCATCGATTCGAAGCAGACCGTCTGCCGGCCCGAGGCCATGGTCCTCGTGGCCGACGGCATCCTCTCGCTCCTCCCCGACGACGTGACCGCCATCGGCGGGTTGACCATGGGGGCCGATCCCGTGGCCTTCATCACCGCCGGGGTGGCCGCCCTCCGGGGCGGCCGCTGAAAGCGTTCAGCGTGCGCAAGGAGACGAAGGATCACGGAGCCGGTGGACGGATCGCCGGTGCGCTCGATGCCGGCGACCGGGTGGCAGTGACCGAGGACACGGTGACGAGGGGGTCGTCGCTGCTCGATGCCGCCCACGCCGTGCAGGAGTCGGGTGCCCTCGTCTCGATCCTGGTGGCGGTGGTCGACCGGGGGGGCACGGTCGAGTCGATGGCCCGCTCGGAGGGCCTGGCGTTCAAGGCGCTGCTCAGTGCGCCGGATCTCGGCTTCGAGTTCGAAGGCGGTTGACGCCCGCCACGGTACTCAGTCCGAGCTGCCCGAGCTGCCCGAGCTGCCCGAGCCGCCCGAGCCGCCCGAGCTGCCCGAGCCCTCGTCGCCCCCGGTCGTGCCGTCACCCTCGCCCGAACCGGTGTCCCCGTCGGCCAGTACGAGGTAGATCCTGCGCCGTGTATCGGCCAGGATGTCGCCCACCGCCTCGACCTGTCTCTCGCTGCCGGCCCGTCCCACCTGGACGATGGCCGCCCCGACCTCGAACATGAGGCCGCGGCAGGTCGTGGAGGGAACGGTCGGCACCACCGGCGGCCCGCTCCCAGGGGGCCGGACCCTCGGCGCCGGCGGCAGCGGCGGCCCTTCCCTCGTCGGTGAGGGTGAACACCCGCCGGCCTTCGGTGGCGTCGGCTCTCACCAGTCCCTGATCCTCGAGCGCCTGCAGGGTCGGGTAGATCGATCCCGGACTGGGCCGCCACATCCCCCCGCTCCGCTCTCCGAGCTCGGTGATGATCTGGTAACCGTGCATGGGCTCTTCGGTCAACAGGGCCAGGATGGCCGCCCGTACGTCGCCTCGTCCCCGCTTCCGGCCTCGCCCGAAGTCGACCGGCCCGAAACCGAAGTCCCGCCCGGGCCCACCGCGATGGCCCATCCACGGACCGAAGCCGGCCCGTCCCCGACCGGCGGACCGGCCTCTCGGCGAGCCGCCGAGCCGATCGTCCCGCCACCTGTTCGGACCCCGCCTGCCGGTCGGGACGTCGTCGCCTTCGTGATTCCTGTGGTCGCGCATGGTCTCCTCCTCGTCCTCGATGTGTCCGGCGGTGGCAGTCGCTCCGCCGGTGCCTCAGCGATCGCCGCTGACAGCTTCAGTACGGTCACGATATATCGTCATACGCACGCTGTCAAGTGTCGTACTCGCCAGGGAGCGAGAGGCGATGGGAGGAGAGCGGCCGGTACGCGGTGCGGCCTGAGGTCGAGGTCGACTCGTAGAGCACCAGCCGGTCGACGGCGAAGGTGGCGCCGATGGGACTGCCGGCGAGGGCGGCGGGCCCGCGCTTGCCGCCTGTGGTCCGGGCGACAGTGAGATGCCCGGAGAAGTTCCGGTGCTCTTCCAGCCACGGGTCGGTCGCCCTCCGGACGGCGGCGGCCAGCGCGTCCAACCCCGTCACCGGGACCTGGAGCACGCGGGTGCCGGGGAACCACGCCGTGGTCGGCCCCAGCACGGCCAGTGGCTGTTCGACGGCAGCTTTCGATGCCGTGACGCCCGCCAGGCGGTCGGATACAGGCCCGGCCTCGTCGACCTCGCCGAGGAATGCGAGGGTGATGTGCCACTGGTCGCGACGGGTCCAACGCACCCCGCGCCGGTTCGGCCGAGGGAGCGCAGCCACCCGGGAGAGCACGGCCGGAGGCAGGTCACAGGCGACGAAGAGGCGCACGGGGCCAGTGTGCCTCTCGTCCCGCCGTGCCGGTGGGCCGGGTGCCCGGCCGTGCCGATGGGCCAACCCGCTCACCTGCCCTCATCGGCCCGTGACGCTAAGGTTTGGTGGCTCCTCGGGGGGCCCGCCCGGACCGTCGGAGAGGAAGCCGATGGCCGCATCTTGTCCCGTAGGAGGACAACGTCCCTGATGGTTGATGACAGCTCCGGCCCGGGAGCACGTCGGCGCCGATCGGCGCCGAGTTTGGCCGAGTACCGCGATGCGGTCGACTGCGTGATCACCACCGTGGTCGGGGACGCCGGAGCAGGCGCCAGTGGCACCGAGCTCGACCGGTTGGCCGAGCGGCTCGGCGAGCGGATGGGCGATCGGGACCTGGCCGCGGTCCTCGGGGCCGTGCCGGGAGGGACCGACGCCGTGGCGAAGGGGCTTGCGGACGAAGTCCGTTGCTACCGACCGAGCGACCGCAGCTCGGCCAGCGACCTTCCCTCCCTCGTTCGCATCTACCTGCTGTCGCAGATCGACGCCGCCTGGTGGGGTTCCTCGCATCAGTTCGAGAACGATGACGACGTGTTGGGCTCGGGGGTCCTCGTCGATCTGGATCCACTTCGCCGGCGCCGGTTGCTCGAGTTCCGGTACCGTCCCCAGCCGAACGGGCTGCCGGGTCGGGCCCGGGACTGGGCGCAGCGCAGGGCTCTTCCGAACCGGCGCCCGCGCACCTCGGGCCTTCGCTTCGTCCGCGCCCGTCCCGAGGTCGTCGCCCTCTTGAACGACCTCGGCCGGGAGTTCGCGGCGGCCACCCCGTCGGGGACGCCACCGCTGTGGGTCACGAGCCTCGTCAGGAGCATCCGGCACCAGCTGCACCTCCGGTCCCTCGGGTACGCGGCGGTGCTCCCGAGCGCCCACTGCGCCGGCTATGCAGTCGACGTGGAGATGCGGTGGTTCCAAGCCGTCGGGGGCGGGGACCTGCTCGCCGGCCTGCTCCTCGACCGGCAGGTGGCCGGTCAGGTCAACGTCATCGACGAGGGCCAAGCGTGGCACGTCTGCGTGAGCCCGGCGGCATGTGACGGGCTGCGCCGGAAGTTCGCAGCCACGATGGGCGCCTGAGCCGACCGCGATCCACCGTGTGCGGTATCGCTCTCGTCATCGGGACTCGTCCCGATCCCCATCTGTTCGACCGGATGCTCGCTGCCATCGAGCCCCGGGGGGACGTGACAGAGACCCTCACCGACGAACGGATGCTGTGCGGCACCCAACGGCTCCGGATCGTCGATCGCGAGCGGGCCGTGCAACCGTGGGTCTCGGCAGACGGCCGGTGGGCGCTCTGTTACAACGGCGAGGTCTTCAACTACCACGAGCTGCACACAGAGCTCGTCAAGCTGGGTCACGAATTCCGGAGCGAAAGCGACACCGAGGTGGTTCTCGAGGCGTTCCTCGAATGGGGTGACTCGGCGGTGCACCACCTGCGGGGGGAGTTCGCCTTCACCGTGGTGGAACGCCCGACGGGCCGGGCCTACCTGGCTCGCGACCCGGTGGGTGTGAAGCCGCTCTACTGGTCGCGGGCGGCCGGCCGGCTCCACATCGCATCGGAGGTGAAGGCGCTCGTCCCCGTCGGGGCCGGCATCGCGGAGGTTCCACCCGGACATCACGGGTGGTCCGACAACCTGGCCGACGAGCCTCACCTCTCCCCCTACGTGGATCTCCTGGCCCTCGGGGACGACGAGGAACAGCTCACCGACCCCGACGAAGCCATGGCCCTCGTCCGGGCCGCGCTCGTGGACAGCATCCGGGTCCGGGTGGACACCGACCTGACCGTGGGGGTGATCCTCTCTGGAGGCCTCGACAGCACCCTGACCCTCCTCCACGTCCGCCAGATGCATCCTGACTGCATCGCCTTCACCGTGGGGTCCGAGGACGGGGAGGACCTCCGTTACGCACGCCGCCTGACCCAAGAGCTCGGGGTCCGCCACGAGGTGGTGGAGCTCCGGCCGTCCGACATCCGCCTCGCCGATGTCAGAGAGGCCGTCCGTGTCTCGGAGCTCACCGAGTACGGGGACCTCATCAATGCCGTCGTCTCCGCCCCGCTGTTCGAGCGCATCCACCGCTGCGGCGTGAAAGTGGTGTTGTCCGGTGACGGTTCAGACGAGCTCTTCGGCGGGTACGACATGTACAAGCAGATTGGCGACGATCTCCGACAGCGCCTGTTCCAGCACAAGCTGCGCAACCTGGCGCGCACCGAGCTCCAGAGGGTCGATCGGATGAGCATGGGCAACGGGGTCGAGACCCGGATCCCCTTCCTCGATTTGGCCCTGGTCAAGCTGGCCATGCGGGTTCCCATCGACCTGAAGGTCCATGGCGACGTGGAGAAGTGGATCCTGCGCCAGGCGTTCAAAGACGTCGTGCCCGGCTACGTGTTGGGCCGCCCGAAGAACCCGATGTCCCACTCGTCAGGACTGCACGAGTGGGTCAGGCTGTACAAGCCGTTCTTCTCCCGGACCTACCGGTCGTTCCACTACGACCTCCTCGAACCGATGCGAAGGGACTTCTCCATCGTGCTCGAGCAGCACGATCTCGACCTGGACCGGGCACTGGCGGGGGCGGCCCACCGGGTCGACTACACCGTCGCCGAGCACGCCCGTGACCTGGTGGGAGCGGTCCGCTGGAACCTGACCTCGGCGGCCAGGAAGGCGACCCGGCACATCCGTTGATGGTGCCCGGGCTCAGCCCAAGTGGAGCTGCGGCTCAGCCGGAGCCGGACGCACGTGTCCCCGCCGACCCGGCACCCTTGTTCGAGGTGGGAGCAGCGGTGGTCGTGGGCGGGGGAGCGGTGGTGGGCGGGACGGGAAGCGGCGCCAGTGGCGTCTTGTTCGCTGCCTTGGGCGAGCCGACGGCCGACATGGTGATGAAGTCACGCGTACCAGTACGACGAGAAGTACCGGTCGGGTCCGCTGTTCATCGTCGGCAACAGGATCGAGCCGTTGGCGGGTGAGGCCGCCGCGCTGTTGGGTGTCGGTGCGTAGGTGGAGTAGTTGACCCAGTCGGTGTTGATGTCGAGCTCCATGCCCCGGACGCAACCGGCGGCGACGAGGAGGTTGGCCACGTCGGTGATGTTCATGCCGGGGCCGCCGACGTAGACGAGGGCGCCGTTCGCCGTGACCCCCAGTCCGGATCGCCACACGTAGACGGCGTCACCGAGGGTGTCGCCCCATTGGGTGGTGTCGTTGGCATTGAGGCCGGGCACGGGCTTGCCTCCGTCCACGACCAGGTCGAGGTTCTGGCGGACGGCGACGACGTTCGGGGTCATGGTGACGTCCCGTCCCCACTGTCCGACCGTCGAGCTCCCGTCGGAGTAGATGACGAAGGACGCGGCTCCGTTGACCATCGGGTCTTCGACCCGGCCGTCGGTGTAGTACCCGCCGTTGGCGCTCGACATGAGGAACCCGGCGTTGAACGCCGAGACCAGGGTCTGGGCCGCAGCCGGCTGGATCGGGGCGGTATGGGAGAAGGGACCGCCGCCGGGGATGGTGCTGCCGGAATAGAGGTTGGCCGAGAGCAGCTTGGTGTCCATCCACGCCAGGCCGACCACCTCACTGGTGTGGATGCTGTCCGGCCTCATGCGGGTCACGTAGACGGCGGGCTGCCCATCGACCAGGCGACCGGCAGGCGACCAGGCACCCTCACCGGGAAGTGCGGGGCTGGCCTGTGGGGTCACCGGCGGGGGGGCAGGGAGGCCGACATCGGTCGGCGTGGTGGTCGTGGTCGACCTCGGGGCGACGATGGCCCCCTTCGGCGGCTTGCCGCCAACGGGCGGCGCATGGTGGGAGTACCACTCGTTCTCGACCCAGTTGACCACTCCGCCGGCCCCGTGGCCCCTGGCCCATTCGGCGAAGCGGGCCGAGACCGACGAGCCGAGGGCCGGGTTGGTGAGCGCCCCGCCGAGGGAGACACCCAGCCACGCCAGGAGGACCACGACGACGAGGGCGATGGAGCCGACCAGGATCCGCCGGCGTCGGTAGACGCGACGTTGTTCCAGGTACGAGCGGTGGAGGGGGCCTCGCGCCAAGGCACCACCGTGCAGCGGCGGATCTCCCATCGGGAGGAGAATAGTCGCTGGAGGTGGGGGTTCTGGAGCATCGGCGTCGTCACCGGCGTCCCTCGGAAGCGGTGGAGGGGCCCGCTTCGGGCGACGGCGATCTGACCGGCTGAGCGGGACAGGTCACTGCTGTCTGCTCACCGGTCGTGAACCAAACCTGCAGGGATTACCCGCGCAGCGTTGCCAGGTACTGTCCTGTCCGTCGCGGTCAGTGACCGAGGCAGCGAGGATGAGCGTCGCATGGTGAGCACATGGATCAGCCCGAAGGCCGTGAAGGGTGCGCCGAGTGAGATCGCCGGATGCGGCCTGATCGCCGTCGAGGCGTTCAGCAAGGACGAGGTCGTCGCCGTGAAGGGCGGCCACGTCGTGACCACCGACCAGCTGCGGTCCATGCCCGAGCGGCTGCAGAACTCCGACGTCCAGGTCACCGACGACCTCCACCTGGTGGCGCTGGCTGACGAGGAGTACGAGGCGGTGATGCTGTTCATCAACCACTCCTGCGAGCCCAACGTCGGCATCGCCGGCAACGTCGTCTTGGTGGCAATGCGCGACGTCGGCGCCGGCGTGGAGCTGACAACGGACTACGCCATGTTCGACGATTACGAGGGCTCCATAGAGTGTGCCTGCGGACGGCCGGCCTGTCGCGGGCGGGTCGATGGCCGCGACTGGCAGCTTCCGGACCTGCAGGAGCGCTACCGCGGATACTTCTCCTGGTACCTCCAGCGCAAGATGTGAGACCGCTGCTTGGCCGTTGCGTCGCCCTGAACCGAGCTTGCGCTGCTCTGGATGAGTGCCCGGCGACCGGTCCCCTTGCGGGCGTCGTTGACCGTCATCTCAGAGGGTGACCGACCTGATCACTGCTCCGGCAGCGTTCAGCATCTGGCACAACTGAGCCACACGTGGCACAATGGCCATATGGATGGCACTTTGACGCTCGGCAAGCAAGGTCGTCTGGTCATGCCCGCCGAGGTCAGGGCGGCGCTGGGCCTGGCTCCCGGAGATCGCCTCCACTTCCACCTCGCAGGTCGACGTCTTGTCCTCGAGCGGCAACACGACGCCGCCTCGGAGCTGCGCGGTCTCGGCGTCCAGCATCCCGAGGAATCGGTCACTGGTGGACGAATTGCTGGCCGAACGCCGCATCGCTGCGGCCTCCGAATGACAGTGCTGGACGCGTCGGCTGTCCTCGCTCTGATGCACGACGAACCGGGCGCCGATGCCGTGGAAGCCGAGCTTGAAGGCGCAGTGCTGGGCACTGCGAACCTCGCTGAGGTCATCGGCAAGCTCGTCGATGCTGATGTAGATGTCAGCCGGGTCCGCGAGCTGCTGTCGGCCGCCGGCGTAACCATCGAACCGGTGCTCGAGGGGGACGCAGAACTGGCCGGAGCGATGCGATCTCTCGCCGGTGGCCGATCACTGTCGCTCGGCGACCGTTGCTGTCTGGCACTGGTCGTGCGGAGCACGCCAGCGGAGGTGATGACCGGCGACCGTGCGTGGGCAGAGCTCGATCTTCCGATCCGTGTAATCCTGATTCGATAGACGATCGGCGACCGACGATGACCGGTCGTCCCCAAAGGTTGCAAGGCCGGCCAGGCAGACCCTTCACCATCAGCAGGTCGAAGCGTCGGTCAAGGCGAAGCTGTTGAGGATCGAACTCGCCAGCGCATGCTGCCCGGCTGGTAGCCAGAGGTCGACCCGGAAGTAGCCATCAGGACGCCCGCCCATGTCGATGACTACGACCAGGCCGTTGTCGGGATAGGAGTCGGGCGGAACCGAGGTGGCGGTGTCGTCACCGGAATAGGTCGCCACGTAACCCACCTTGCAGGTGCTGATCGATGTCGAACCGGTCGCGCCGGATGGCAGCGCTTCGGCCGGCAGGATCTCGTTGTCGCCCCCGTTGACGTTGGAGACACAGCCGACGCATCCGCTGGCGGTGACCTCGACTCGAGAGAGCTGGTCGGCCGGATCGGTCCACAGGTAGGTCGAGTGATCCGAGGGATAGGTCTCGTTCGTGAACGTCCAGTTATTCGGAAGGTCGATGGTGAATCCGTTTCCGGCGGTCATGGTCGTCAACGAGGAGGCCAGAGATCCGGTTGTCGACGTGGTGTTGGAGCCGGCGGCCGACGATGTTGTGGTCGAGCTGGCGGCGGGAGCACCTGTGGTCGGTGGAGGCCGGCCGGTGGTCGACGTGTTCCGAACCGCCTGGTGCGATCCGCTGCTGCACGCCGAAATCGCCGTTCCCATCAAGATGAGAAAAACCAGCGCCACGGTTCGTGGCGTTGCCGGCACGCGGATGCAGCAATCATGAGCGCGAGAGGGGAAAAGTCAAGCCCGGGCAAACCAGAGCGTTCACCCTTCTCCTTCCGTCCTTCCGCTTCCTCGGTACTCGGCCTCGGTGACGCGGTCGCCCCAGCGGGGGGCGCCCTCGGTGATCGACAGGTGCGTCATGAAATGGTCGGGGGCCGCTCCGTGCCAATGCTCCTCGCCGTCGGGGGCGTAGACGACGTCCCCGGCGCTCAGCTCGATGATCTCTTCGCTACGCACCTGGACGAGGCCCCGACCCTCGGTGACGTAGAGGGTCTGGCCACCGTCGTGGGAATGCCAGGCGCTGCGGGCGCCGGGACTGAAGCGGACTGCGGCCACGTTGAGCTGCGAGGAGGGAAGGCCCCGGGTGATGGGGTCGACCCACACGTCGCCGGTGAAGGTCTCGGCGGGTCCCTTGGCTGTGGGCGGCTTCGGCGAAACTTCCATCTGGTCTCTCCTTCGGGGGTCAGGGGGCGCGGTAGCGGGACGGGCCGACTTCGCCTCTTCCGTCCGGGCCGGTCCTCCCTGCTCGACGGTAGCGGTCCGGGATGCCTCTGGCTTTTCGCCGGGCCAGCAGCAGCTTCGGCGCAAACTGACCGCCGCAGCTTTTCGGCGAGGAGACGGGTCCGACGGGAGCAAGAGGGACCGGGCGCCGACGCAACGGATGACTCCGCCGCCGCCGGGCGCCAGACTGGTGGCCGATGCCCCTGTTAGCTGCTGACTGGGCGACGATCTCCTCCTTGGCGACCGCCGCCGGCACGTTGGTCCTTGCCCTCGCCACCTTCGCCGCCGTGCGATCCTCCAACCGGTCGGCCCGCATCTCCGAGGCTGCGCTCCAAGAGCAGAGACGACCGGTCCTCGCACCCTCTCGGCTCGAGGATCCCAAGCAGAAGATCATGTTCCTCGAGGGTCACTGGGTCGGTGCCGAAGGAGGACGGGCCGCGGTCGAGCACCAAGACGGCATTGTCTTCCTCGCCATCAGTCTGAGGAACGTGGGGAGCGGCATCGCCGTCTGCCAGGGATGGACGGTCAGGGCCGGCGTCAGCAGCTCCCAGGCTTACCCGACCCATGCCCCCCTCGAGGCCTTCCGCCTCCAAACCCGCGACCTGTACGTCCCGGCCGGCGACATTGGCATGTGGCAAGGAGCGCTGCGCAACCCCGACGACCCAGCACGAGCATCGGCCGCCGAAGCCATTGACGCCCGCCAGCCGCTCACCGTGGAGCTCCTCTATACCGACCAGATCGGGCGCCAGCGGACCATCTCCCGATTCGGCCTCATCCCCGCCAACGACACGTGGCTCGCCAGCCTCACCCGGCACTGGTACCTCGACTGGGAAGGACCGCGACCAGAAAACCTCACCATGGCGGCGGCCGAGACCGTCCTCCGCGACCACGAAGCAGCCGCCCAGAGGCGGGCCACCGACGAAGGCCGCAACCCCGACGACGGATCCGTCCCTTCGGACGATGCAGCCCTCAGAGATTCGTAGGCGGACGAACGCCCCCGAAACCGATGCTGTGGTCCGCCCCTGAGAGGGCTTCTCCCGTGGTCGGGCGCGGTATCGATCCGCGGACCTCACGCTTTTCAGGCGCGCGCTCTACCAACTGAGCTACCCGACCTCGCCCCGGCGTGCCGGGGTGGCGGACCTGACGGGATTTGAACCCGCGACCTCCGGCTTGACAGGCCGGCGTGCACTCCAGACTGCACCACAGGTCCTCGATGGACAACCTAACCACGTCCGGCACACGGATGACGACCGTGCTCGAGGCGTGGGGCACCCCCAACGGGATTCGAACCCGTGTTACCGCCTTGAAAGGGCGGCGTCCTGGGCCGCTAGACGATGGGGGCTCCGATCCCGTTCAGGGCTTGTCGAGACTAGCAGAGCGGTCAGAGCGTTCCCTCGGGCCGGCCCTCGTCGGGCAGGCCGGCCGCCACCGCTTCGACCAGGACGTACTGCAACTGGCCGAGCACCTCGTAAACGGCGTAGTCGGGGGCGGAGGGATCGGCAGGATCGGGCGCCTCCATGTCCTCGCTCACGTCGAGGCGGGTGCCGAGCACCAGGCGCAGGGAGCCGACCGCCGACAGCCACGCGTGCACTTCGGGCTCGGTGAGGTCGCTCGCCCGGGCGGTTTCGGCCAAAGTGGCAAGCGCCTCGCGGTGGTGGCTGACCAGGGCACCGGTCACCAGGTGCCGGTAGGCGGCTTCAGCCCCCCGGTCCTCGGTCTTCACGTACGCGGGAGGGAACAGGCGGCGCTCGGTGGGCTCGCTCGGGTCCAACCCTTCCGAGAGCTCTGCGGCCAGTTTGCCGAGGAGCTGTCGAAGGTCCGGGTCCAGCTTGACGGCGTAGCTCCCGTCGCGGCGCCGGCGGATCGGCGCGCTCACGTGGACTGTTCCATGGTGGCCCACAGCCCGTGCTCGTGCAGTCGGTACACGTCGAGCTCGGCGTGCTCGCGGGTCCCCGACGACACGACCGCCCGTCCCTTCAGGTGGACGTCGAGCATGAGCTTGGTGGCCTTCTCCTTCGAGTAGCCGAACAGCTTCTGGAACACATAGGTGACGAACGACATCAGGTTGATCGGATCGTTCCACACGATCACCAGCCACGGTCGATCGGTGCCAGGCGACTCGCCGAGATCGGTACGCTCCGCCTCGTCGGGAAGGACCTCGGTGGTCGAGGCGCTCATACCGGCTCAGGCTGAGACTCGGTCCGCCGTTCGGCCGGCGGCTCGGTTGGGCGGACCTGCTGGTCGGAGACGGGGGTCGTCCGACGTGTGCGGCGCGGGATCTCCGGCTCGTGGTCGGAGAGGGCGTGATGGAACCAGAGGACGGTCGCCCACACGGCGGTGGCCCCGAGGACGTGAACGGCCACGAGCACGGCGGGCAGGTGGGTGAAGAACTGGGTGTACCCCACGATTCCCTGGGCGACCATGACGGCGAGCAACGCTCGTCCCGCGTCCTGGGCCCGGGCCGGGACGTCGGTCCGCCATAGCAGGTAGAGGAGCACCAGCAGCACGGCCACCGTGGTGAGCACGATCTCGGCGTGGATGCGGGTCATGTCGTCCAGCCCGATCGGGACCCGTTTGGCCCCCCTGCCTCCGGCATGGGGCCCGGCCCCGGTGGTGGCAGCCCCGGCGGCCAGGACCAGCACGACAAGGGCGATGACCACCCGGCACAGGGAGAGGCTGGCTCTGTTCACGATGGGCCTGCCCCTCCCAGGACCATGGTCGGCCCGCAGAGCGAGCACCACGCCGACGGCGGTGAGCGCCATGCCCACGAGGAAGTGGACCATCACGACGTAGGCGTTGAGCTTGGAGTAGACGACGATCCCACCGACGACCGCCTCGGCGAGCACTCCAACGATCAGTCCGACCGACAGCCATCGGAGGTCGGAACGGGCTGGTCGCCGGAGAAAGGCGGCGACCACGGTCAGGGCACACGCCACCACCAGCAGGGTGACGACCGCCCGGTTGCCGAACTCCACCAGGGCATGGAACCGGAGGGGCGGCGTCAGGTGATGCTGAGAACACGTCGGCCAATCCGGGCAGCCGAGCCCCGAGTCCGAAAGGCGGACGGCCGCTCCGGACACCACGTTCAAGACGATGATCGCCAGAGTTGCCCGGCTGACGAGACGGAACGGGCGAGGGCCGATAGCCAGGGAAGACACCGCTCGGCAATGCTACCAACGATGGTGCCCGACCCCCGTCGGCGCGAAGTGCCTCCATGGCGGGCCCACCACTACGCTTGGCCCGATGTCCCTCGCCGTGTCGGCACCCTCCGGTCGCCCACCGTTGCTCGTGAAGTTCGGCGCCTATGTGGCGCTGACCAAGCCCCGCATCATCGAGCTGCTCCTCGTCACCACCCTGCCGACCATGATCGTGGCCCAGCGCGGACTTCCCCCGCTCTGGCTGATGGCCGCCACGCTGTTGGGCGGCGCCCTGGCCGCCGGAGGGGCGAACGCCTTCAACATGTTCATCGACCGGGACATCGACAAGGTCATGCACCGGACCTCGAACAGGCCTCTCGTGACAGGGGCCGTCACCCCGGCTGCGGCGTTCGTGTTCGCACTGGTCCTCGAAGTCGGTGCGTTCGTCGAACTGTGGACGGTGGTGAACCTGTTGTCCGCCGTCCTCGCCGTCTCGGCCACCCTGTTCTACGTGTGCGTCTACACGCTCTGGCTCAAGCGCACCTCCAGCCAGAACATCGTGATCGGGGGAGCGGCCGGAGCCGTTCCCGTCCTTGTCGGATGGGCGGCGGTGACCAACACGCTGGCCTGGACGCCGGTGGTCCTGTTCGCAATCATCTTCGTCTGGACACCGCCCCACTTCTGGTCCCTTGCCGTCAAGTACCGGGACGACTACCGGGCGGCCCGGGTTCCCATGCTTCCGGCCGTCGCCACCTTCGAGCGCACGGCGAGAGAGATTCTCTGCTACAGCGTGGTGTTGGTGGCCACCTCCGTGGTCCTCGGGTTCGTCGCCTCCCTCGGTCCCTTCTACGTGGTCATCGCCCTCGTGCTCGGGGCCGTCTTCGTTGCCCTGGCCGTGCGGCTGTGGCGTCGGGCGACCAAGCATGCGGCCATGCAGCTGTTCAGCTACTCCATCACCTATCTCACCCTGTTGTTCGTGGCCATGGCAGCCGCCGTGTTCGTCCAGCGGTGACCGAGACGGCCATCGCCTCGCCGAGCTCGTCGTCCAGGCATCTGCGGGCGCTCCTTCTGGGCTCGGCCATCGCCGCCGTCCTCGCCGTCATCCTCTTCGTCGGCCTCGGCCGGGCACCGTCGAGGAACACCGGATCGGCGGCGGGATCGGTGGTCGCGGTGGGAACATCCGCCCCCGACTTCACCCTGCCGGCGTTGTTCGGCGCCACCCCGGTCCACTTGGACGCCCTCGGCGCCGGCAGCCACCGTCCGGTGGTGCTCAACTTCTTCGCCTCGTGGTGCGGTCCGTGCCGGCAGGAGACACCCCTGCTGGCCAAGACGGCCCGTACCGCCGGCTCCTCCGGTTCATCGGTGCAGTTCGTGGGGGTGGACGTGAACGATCCGGCCGGAGCGGCCCAGCAGTTCGCCACCCGCTCGGGCATCACCTATCCAGTCGGGGTCGACGCCGACCTGACCGTGTCCTCGGGGCTCTACGGTCTGACCGGGCAGCCCCAGACGTTCTTCATCGACCGGTCGGGCACGGTGGTCGGGCACTCTCTCGGGGCCGTCG
Organism: uncultured Acidimicrobiaceae bacterium; assembly: GCA_963828385.1. GTDB lineage: Bacteria > Actinomycetota > Acidimicrobiia > Acidimicrobiales > RAAP-2 > Bog-756. The sequence continues at coordinate 2,919,946 of CAWHEF010000002.1, read as the reverse complement.
ACCGGTCCACGCTCGAGCGCTGGCTGCACCGTCTGACCGGTTCGGCGCGCTGAGCGAGCGGGTCGAGCCGCCGGATCGGCTCACTCCCAGCGGAACGTGAACCCTGCGACCACCGGGGCGGCCACCGCCCAGATCACCAGGACCACCCAGTCGTGGGGCGTCCCCGCCACCCCGTGGCCCAGCGTGCCGTGGAGCACGTCGGCCAGGGCGGCGGCCGGCAGCACCCGGGAGAGGTCGGCCAGCCATCCCGGCAGCCTTCCGAGCGGGACGAGCATGCCCCCGAGAAGGAGCAAGATCACGAACAGGCTGTTGACGACGGCCAGGTTGACGAGCGGTTTCAAGGTGCCCGCCAGCACGAGGCCGACCCCTCCGAAGGCCACCGTCCCGAGGACCATGGCGCCCACCGCCTCTCCGACCAGGGCACCGGTGCCACCGGGGCCGCCCGGGTTCCACCCGAGCCCGTAGCCGACGCCCACGAGGACGGCCGCCTGCACGAGCTCGACGGCCACGATGGAGGTGATCTTCGCTCCGAGCAGGCGCGGGCGGCCGAGCGGGGTCGTGCCCAGCCGCTTGAGCACGCCGTAGCCCCGCTCGAACCCGGTGCCGATGGACAGCGCCGTCATGGCCGTGGCCATGACGGCCAGGGCCAGGATCCCGGGGACGAGGAAGTCGACCGGATGGCGGGTGCCGGTCGGCAGGACATGGACGGAGGAGAAGAAGAGCAGGAAGACCACGGGGATGCCGAGCGTCAGAAAGACGGTCTCCCCGTTGATGGCGAGCATGGTCAGCTCGGCCCGGAGCTGGGCGAGGAGGGGTCTCACCGAGTCGACCCCGGTCTCGAGCGCCGGCGGCCTCGGCGACCTCGGTGTCCACGCCCTCGACCCGACCCGTTGCCGCTCTCGTTCCCCTCGCGGCCGCCCCCGGGATTCCCCCCGCCGCCCCCGGGCCTGTCCGGAGCTTCGCCGCCGCCGCCGGCCGCTGCCGGCCGGCCGGCCGCCGTGATGGCGAGGTAGGCCTCCTCGAGGGACTGACCGGTGTGCAGATCGCCGACGTGGAGGTCGTGCTCCGCGAGCCAACCGGTCAGCGCTGCCACGACCGCCGGGACGGTTACGTCCTCGGGCGGCCGGAGCCGGTAGGAGCCCGGGCGTTCCTCGATGACCGACGCGCCCCGGCCGAGCGCCTTGCCGAGTTCGGCCCCGTCGATCCCGGCCTCGCTCGTGAAGCGGATGGTGCCGTCGGCGACGAGTGAGGTGAGCGCAGCTGGTGATCCCTCGGCCAGCTTGCGACCACCGTCGATGATGACGACATGGTCGGCCAGCCGCTCGGCCTCGGTGAGCTCGTGGGTGGTGAGGATGACGCACAGGCCGCGGTTGCGCAGTCCTGTGATGATCGAACGGACCACCATGCGCCCCTCGGGGTCGACCCCGGCGGTCGGCTCGTCGAGGAACACCACCTCGGGCCGGCCCACGAGGGCGAGCGCCAGGGAGAGACGATGCTTCTCGCCGCCGGACAAGCGCCGCCACGGGGTGCGGGCCACGCCTTGGAGCCCCACGAGCTCCAACAGCTCCTCGGGGTCCTCGGGGTCGGGGTAGTAGCGGGCGAACAGGTCGAGCATCTGGGACGGGCCGAGAAGCGGGTAGACGCCGCCCTCCTGGAGCATCACCCCGATCCGCGACACCAGCTCTCGATGGTGGCGCCGGGGATCGAGTCCGAGGACCCGGGCCGAACCTCCGCGCGCCGAACGGTACCCTTCGAGCGTCTCCACGGTGCTCGTCTTGCCGGCGCCGTTCGGGCCGAGGAGGGCGACCACCTGGCCGGGTCGTGCGCTGAAGGTCAGATGGTCCACGGCCATGAGCGACCCGTAAGCCACGACGAGCTCATCACACGAGACGGACGCGTGCCGTTCCGGTGAGCTGGCGTCGGTCACGAGGGGTCACGCTACCGTTGTGCCCGAGATGATCGACATCCGGCAGGTGCGCGAGGACAACCAAACCGTGAAGGTCGCGCTCGGTCGGCGCGGGATCGATCCCGCCGACGTCGATCGCCTGCTCGAGCTCGATCGGCGAGCCCGCGCCGTTGTGGGCGCCCGAGACGAGTTGCGGGCCGAGATCAAGGCGCTGTCCAAGCAGGTGGGCGAGGCGCGCCGGGCCGGCGATGACCGTCTGGCCTCGGAGCTGGCCGACCGGAGCCGGACCATGGGCGACGAGGAGCGCTCCGCCCACGCCGCCGCCGAGGCCGCCCAGGGCGAGGTGCGCCGGGCCCTTCTCTATCTGCCCAATCTGCCTTCGCCGGACGCCCCGGACGGCGACGGTCCCGAGGACAACGTGGTGGTGCGCTCGTCGCCTGAGGCGGTGCCGGGCTATCAACCGTTCCAGCGGGTTCCGCACTGGGAGGTGGGAGCCGAGCTAGGTCTGCTCGACATGGAGCGGGGGGCGAAGCTCTCCGGTTCGATGTTCCCGCTCTTTCGGGGGATGGGCGCACGGCTGCTCCGGGCCCTCACATCGCTCGCCCTCGACCGCCACGCCGACGCCTTCTGCGAGATCCGTCCGCCCACCGTGGTCCTGACTGAGACCATGGTCTCGACCGGCCACCTGCCCAAGTTCGAAGACGAGGCCTACCACCTCGAGCGCGATGGGCTGTGGGCCATCCCCACCGCCGAGGTCCCGCTCACCTCCATGGGTCGGGGCGATGTGCTCGAGGAGGCCGAGCTGCCCGTGCGACTGACTGCCGCCACCGCCTGTTTCCGCCGGGAAGCAGGTGCTGCCGGGCGTGACACGAGGGGGCTCCTGCGGGTCCACGAGTTCGACAAGGTCGAACTCTTCGCCTACGCCACCCCCGACCAGGCCCCCGAGCTGTTCGACGACATGGTGGGCCGGGCCGAGTCGCTCCTCGGCGACCTCGGGCTCCCGTACCGGGTGCTCGACCTGTGCACCGGAGACATGGGCATCTCGGCTGCCCGCACGTTCGACCTCGAGGTCTACGCCCCCGGCGTCGACCAGTGGTTGGAGGTGTCCTCGGTCAGCTGGTGCACCGACTACCAGTCGCGGCGGGCCAACATCCGCTACCGCCCCGACGGTGGTGGTGCGCCCGTGTTCGTCCATACGCTGAACGGCTCGGCGCTGGCCTGGCCCCGGATCTGGGCCGCTCTCGTCGAGACGGGGCGCCGGGCCGACGGCTCGGTGGCCCTGCCCGAGGTGCTCGCGCCCTATCTCGGGGGGGAGTCGCTCATCGCTGCCGGCTGAACGGAACGGTCCCCGGTGCCGTCAGACCCGGTCGATCCGGGGGCGTCGACTCAAGGGGCGTCGACCCAGGGAAGTCGACTCAAGCGGCATCGAAGCGGTAGCCCACGCCGCGGATGGTGGTGATGAGCTTGGGCGAGGACGGGTCCTCCTCGATGTGGTTGCGCAACCGCCTGATGTGCACGTCGAGGGTCTTCGTGTCGCCGTAGTAGTCCGCGCCCCACACCCGGTCGATGAGCACGTCCCGCGTGAGCAGCCGTCCCGCATTCTCCATCAAGAGGACGAGCAGCTCGAACTCCTTGCGCCGGAGATGGACGTCCTCTCCCCGGACGAAGACCATGTGGCGATCCGGGTCGAGGCGGATCCCCCCTCCCTCCAAGACTCCTGTCGGCCCGTTGCCCCCGGGTGGCGGATGGTCGCTCTCGACAGCCTGCTCCTCTTGGGGGGCCCGTCTCAGCACGGCGCGCATCCGGGCGACGAGCTCGCGCAGCCGGAACGGCTTTGCCACGTAATCGTCGGCGCCGACCTCGAGGCCGACCACGGTGTCGATCTCGGTCCCCTTGGCCGTGACCATGATGATGGGGACCGTCGACGTGGCTCGAATGGACCGGCACACGTCGATGCCCGACAGTCGGGGCAGCATCAAGTCGAGCAGGACGAGGTCGGGCTGAACGGCGCCGAACAGCTTCAGCGCCTCGCTGCCGTCGCGGGCCACGGTCACAGCGAAGCCCTCGCGGCCCAGTCCCACCACGAGGGCGTCGACGAACGACTCGTCGTCTTCGGCCAGCAGCACCTTGGTCTGCGACCGTTCGTCGTCTACCTGATTCGTGGGCACATCGTCCTTGCTGACGCGCTTCTTGCTCGCCTGCTTCTTGCTCATGCCGTGTAGTCGGGAGGGCTCGGCAGCACCAGGGTGAACGTCGATCCCTCGCCCTCACGCGAGTCGACCTCGACACGGCCCTGGTGGTTGGCGGCCACGTGGCGGACGATGGAGAGGCCGAGCCCCGTGCCGCCGGTGTCGCGGCTGCGGCCGTGGTCGACCCGGTAGAAGCGCTCGAAGATCCGGTCGAGGTCGCGGGCGGGGATGCCCACACCCGAGTCGCGCACTGACAGCCTGATCTGTCCGTCGGATGCTTCGGCCCCCACGTAGACGGTGGCCTCCTCGTAGGAGAAGGTCACGGCGTTCTCCAGGAGGCTGTGGATGGCGGAGACGAGCTGTCGCCGGTCCCCGACCATGTAGACGGGAGGCGACGGCTCATCGAGCTCGATGGTAATCCGGCGCTGGTCGGCTGCTGCGCGGACCCTCTCCACAGCCTCGGCCATGATCAGGTTGACGTAGAGCGGCTCGCGGGGCGGGGCCTCTTCGGACTCGAGCCTGCTCAGGTCGAGCAGATCGTCGATGACCCGGCTCACCCGGAACGCCTCGGTGTGGATGCGCGACGCCAGGCGTTGGGCCACCTCGGGGTCGGACTCGGCCGTGAGCGTCTCGGCCAGTAGGCCGAGCGCACCGATCGGCGTCTTCAGCTCGTGGCTCACGTTGGCCACGAAGTCGCGCCGGATCTCCTCCAGGCGGCGCCGGTCCGACACGTCCTCGATGACGGCGATGACCCCGAGCGGGCGCCGACCGTCATCGATGAGCCGGGTGCGGAGGATGAGGGTCTGGCGAGGCGGTCCGTAGAGATCGAGGGTGCGCTCGACCGAGCCCTCCTGCCACGTGCGGTCGAGGAGGTCGGTCACGGCCTGGGCGGCGAGGGCATCGCCGTGCCGGCTCGCCATCAAGGTGACGGCCCGGGTGTTCTGGAACGAGACGCTTCCGGCCTCGTCGCACACGACGACTCCCTGGGGCAGGGCGTCGAGCGCCCGGCGCAGCCGGATGGCATCCGAGCTGGCCTCGGTCACCGCTTCGGCAGCGTCGCCGGTCACCGTCTCCAGGTGGGAGAGGGCGGGCTCGACCCCGCCCTCGTCGGGCGGTTCGACACCCAGCCGGTTGGACAGGGAGGTGAGCCGCTGCTGAATGGCCCGTCGCCCACTCCGCCGTCCCATCCAGGCTGCGATGAGGACTGCCACCACGGCCACGGCTCCCAACACGATGTACCCGATCACGTAGGCCCGCACGATCCACAGCATGACAGGCCCGACCCGCGACCCCGTTGACAGCTGGAGACCATTCAAAAGCATCAGAAATACAAAGAACATATTGAAAAGCTTTGGAACGGACCTTACTCTGTAGGCATGACCGCCACCCATCTCGCCATCCCGCTCCTCCCGCCCACGCCGCCGGCGCTCGCCCCGCTTACGCCGCCACTGCGTCCGGTGGTCCGGCTCCTCGACGTGTCCATGCGGCCCGACGTCTCCCAGCTTCCCGGCGGGTCGATCCTCCAGAACCTGATGAACGGGATCCAGGGATGGGCCCTCGCCCTCGCCCTCGTCGGCCTGGTGATCGGCGCGGCGGCCTGGGCCCTCGGATCACACGGTCAGAACTACCAGCAGACCTTCGTCGGGCGCCGGGCGGTGCTCATCTCGGGGCTCGCCGCCCTCCTCATCGGTGCCGGCCCGGGGATCGTCAACTTCTTCTTCGGCCTGGGCCAGAACGTCCACTGAGATGCCGGTCCTGCCTGCCGCCGCCTGTTCGCCCGCGGCGGCGTCGGTCGCCGCCGGGATCGGTCCGGTCTGCCAGGCGGTGGCGGGAGCGACCGGGGCCGTGGGGTCGGCAGCCGGCCAGGCGGCGGGTTTCGGGGTCGACTCTGTCCTCGATGCGCTCGGCTCATGGGTCGCCTCGGGGGCGACCTGGCTGCTCGACCAGATCGGCGGCGCTGTCGGTGCCTCCACCACCGTCGACGTGGGGGCGTCGTGGTTCTCGGCCCACTACGCCGAGATGGCGGCCTTGTCCGGTGTCGTGATCGTCCCCATGTTCCTGCTCGGTGTCGTCCAGGCCGTCTACCGCCAGAGCGCGGCCATGCTGCTCCGGTCGGTACTGGTCAACGTCCCGTTGGCCATCGTGTTGACAGCGGTGGCGGTCAAGCTGGTCGGGCTCGGTCTCGCCCTGGTCGACGCCCTGTCCAACGCGGTTGCGAGCGGGGCCGGGATCGACGGCGGCCATTTCCTCTCGGGCGTGTCGCTCGGACTCACGACCACCGATGTGACGACCGGCGGCGGGGTCCCCGCAGTGCTGGTCTTCGTCGGCGGGCTGGTGGTCGTGGCCGGAGCCCTCCTCATCTGGGTCGAGCTGCTGGTCCGGGCGGCCGCCGTCTACGTGGCCGTGCTCTTCTTGCCGCTGGCTCTCGCCAGCCTGGCCTGGCCGGCCATCGCCCACTGGTGCCGCCGCCTCGTCGACACGCTGGCGGCCCTGGTGCTGTCCAAGTTCGTCATCGTCTCGGTGCTGGGACTGGCGGCCGGGGCACTGGCCGGAGGCAGCGGCTCTCCGGCGCCGGGCAGCGGGGGGTCGTTCACCGCCGTGCTCGGTGGCGCCGCCCTGCTGCTGCTCGCCGCGTTCGCCCCCTGGGCGCTGTTCCGGCTCCTGCCCTTCCTCGAAGCAGGCGCGGTGGGCCATCTCGAGGCCCTCGGCCAGCGGGCCCGCCAGAGCGGCGGGGCACCGGTGCGATCGCTCGCCCACCAGGCCATGAACACGACGGCCCGTCTCGCCTTCGACTCGCTCGCCTCGGACCTGGGGGCGGGGACGGCGACCTCGGGGTCCCTTGCCACGGGGGCGCACGGCATCAAGGGTGGTTCGGGTGGCCGATCCGGCGCCGGTGTGTCTAGGGCACACGGGGCTGACCCCGGTGACGCAGCCCCGAACGAGGAGGGAGGGGTGGGCACGGCACCGGACGACGAGCGGTCGTCAGCCGCGACCACCGGAGTGGGGACCATGTCCCCGCCCGGGTACGGCATACCGATGATGGAGCCCAACCGGGAGGCGAGCGCCGTCACCGGTCCCGACGAGTGGAGCGGGTCGGCCAGATCGGCGGAACCGTCCACCACCCTCGTCCCCCTGCCCCGGGCCACCGGGACAGATCTCGATCACTTCCTCGGGCGCGACGAGCTCGGCCCGAAGCTCGTGGCCGGACCCCGCCCCCGCCCTGCTCCCGACGACGGAGGGGGATCTCCAACCGGTGGCGGCCATGGTGGTTGAGGCGGGCCGGCCCGGGCGGGTGCACTACCGCTTCTCACCCCTCGAGCGGCGCGGCGTCATCGCCGGCTGGCGGTCAGGACAGATCGGCGTCGTGGCCGCCGGGCTGATCGTCGCCGTGGCCGCTCTCCGGTCCCGGCCCTCGGTCATCGGCGTGGTGGCCGCCGTTTCATCGGTGGCCGCCGGAGTCGCTCTCGCCTTCTGGCCGGTGCGGGGCCGGACGGGCGAGCAGTGGCTTCCCCTCGTGTCCCGGTGGGCGATCACCGGTGCCACCGGCACCAGACGCCAGCTCGCATCGGCTCCCGGACGCGGTCACTCGGTCGTGGTCGAACCGGCGGCCACCGGGCCGCACCGGTCCGTCCGCACGTCGGTGCACCCGCCGGGCATCGGCGCCCGGTGGCGGAACGTGTTCGACGGGATCGTCGTGGAGACGGTGCCGTTTCCCGCCTCGGGGCGGACCGGAACGGCCGGTGTGGTGCTCGACGGGCCGGCCCGCACCGCCACGGCGGTGCTGTCGCTCCAGGGCCACAGCTTCGCCCTGCTCGGCTCGGACGACCAGGACTCGAGGATCGCCGGCTGGGCACGCGTCCTCGCCTCGCTGGCCCGGGAGGGCTCCGAGGTCCATCGGGTGCAGTGGATCGAGTCGTGCCTGCCCGATGACGGGAGCAGGGTGCGGGACCACCTCGACAGCAACGCCGCTCTCGACCGGACGTCCGCCGCCGGCCTGTCCTACGCCACCCTGGTCAGCGAGGCCGCGCCAATCACCCGACGCCACCGGGTCCTCTTCGCTGTCACCGTGCACACCGTGCGGGCCCGGCGGACCATTCGGGCCTCGGGCGGCGGGCGCACCGGGGTCGGGGCTGTGCTTGCCAGTGAGGTGCGCTCGCTGCAGCGGGCCCTCGAAGCAGCCGACGTCACGGTCGATGGCGTGCTCGGCCCCTCTGCCCTGGCTGCCGTCGTCGCCGAGGCCACCGCCCCTGTGGACGCCATGGGCCCGGCTGCCTTCGGCGAGCCTGATTCCGACACCTCGCCGGGGCGGCACTGGCCGTGGCCGATGGCTGTCGAGCCCCAGTGGGACGCCGTCCGCACCGATGGGACGTGGCACGCCGTGTACTGGATCGCCGAGTGGCCGAGGACCGACGTCACGCCCGATTTCCTCGGTCCGCTCTTGTTCCTGCCACTGCGCCGCTCCCTCTCCCTGACCATGGAGCCGGTGAGCCCGACCCGGGCGGCACGCCAGGTGGCCCAGGCCCGGACCGCCGACCTGGCCGACGGTGAGCTGCGTCGCCGCGGCGGCTTCCTCGTGACTGCCCGGCACCACCGCGAGCGGGAGAGCGTCGAGCACCGCGACGTGGAGCTGGCCGATGGACACGCCCAGTTCCGTTTCACCGGGTACGTCACCGTGACCGCCGACTCGGACACCGAGCTGACCCAGGCGTGTGGCGCCATGGAGCAGGCGGCCGGCCAGTCGCGGATCGAGCTGCGCCGTCTCTACGGAGAGCAGGACGCCGCCTTCGCCAGCTCGCTGCCGTTCGGGCGAGGGCTGTCGTGAGGGTGCGCCAGCCACGGGTCCCGGCCCATGTGGCGACGACCCGCCATTTGTGCGCCGCCTACCCCCTCGTCAGCGAAGCCGGGCTGGGACACGAAGGGGTCCTGGTCGGTCGCGACGTGCTCGGGGGATCGTTCGTCTACGACCCGTTCGCCCTCTACCGCCAGGCTGTCGTGACCAACCCGAACATGGTGGTGATCGGCCAGATCGGCCGGGGCAAGAGCTCCTTCGTGAAGACCTACCTGTGGCGCCAGGCCGTCTTCGGCCGGCGAGCGTGGGTCGTCGACCCGAAAGGGGAGTACGGCCCGCTGGCCGACGCCTGGGGCGTGGCACCGGTGGCTCTGCGCCCGGGCGGGACCGTCCGGCTCAACCCGCTCGATACGGGCGCGGACATGGACGCTCCGGGTGTCGACACCGGCACCGACCGGCTCGCTGACCCCGACCGTCGCCGGGTCGTCCTCACCGCTTCGCTGGCGATGGCCTGTCTCGGCCGGGAGCTGGCGCCGCGGGAGCGGGCGGCCATCGATTGCGCCGTGGGGGAGGCCACCCGGCAGGCCGCGTCATCCATGCCAGCGCCCACCCTGCCCCAGGTGGTCGACGCCCTCCTCGATCCGCCGGCCGAAGCCGCCCACGCTCTCCGCACCACCCGCCAGGTGCTGCTCGAGGACGGGAGGGACGTCGCGCTCGAGCTGCGGCGACTGGTCGGGGGAGACCTGTGCGGGATGTTCGACGGTCCGACGACACCGGGCCTCCGCCTCGACGCCCCCCTGGTCGTCCTCGACCTGTCCGCCGTCTACCATTCGCCCGCCCTCGGGGTGCTCATGGCGTGTGCGGCGGCGTGGCTCCAGAGCGCCGTACGCTCGCAGGACCGCCATCGGATCATCGTGGTCGTGGACGAGGCGTGGGCCATCCTCTCCAATCTCGGGGTGGCCCGCTGGCTCCAGACATCCTGGAAGCTGTCCCGCGCCCACGGTGTGGCCAACATGGCCGTACTCCACCGCCTGTCCGATCTCCGTTCGGTGGGAGCCGCCGGCTCGGAGCAGGTCAACCTGGCCGAGGGCCTGCTCGCCGACTCGGAGACGAGGGTGGTCTACGCCCAGTCACCGGGTGAGGTGGCCCGGACCAGCGAGCTGTTGGGCCTCACCGCCACCGAGGCCGAGCTCGTGACACAGCTGCGCCGGGGGACGGCCCTGTGGAAGGTCGGTCGCCGGTCGTTCCTCGTCGAGCACCGCCTGGCCACCACCGAGCGGTGGCTGGCCGACACCGATCAGGCCATGGCCGGGACGGATCCGTGAGCGGGCATGGGCTCCTGTCCGTCACGGTGGGCCTGGTCGCCGTGGTCGGCGCGCTGTTCGTCGGTCGCGGCGGGCCGGCTTCGGGGCGGTCGACCGGTCGGGTAACGACTCCGCACCGCCGATCCGCTCGGCCTCTGCTCCGGGCCCGTGCATTCGGGCCGCCGTCTGGTACCCGGCGCCCGCGCCCCCTCCTTCTCGGGCGCCGGGTACCGCCCCCCTCCGTCGCCGGCCGGGCCCGGACTCCTGCCCGCTGGGCCAGCGGGCGCGACCTCGCACCGCTGGTCGTTGCGAAGGGCCGCCATCCACCTGCCGGTATTCCCGGGCGGCTCGTGCTCGGACGGGTGGGCCGTCGCCTGGTGGCGGCCGAAGCGGCCCAGTCGATCATCGTCTTCGGCCCGACCCAGTCGCACAAGACGTCGGGCTTCGCCGTCCCGGCCATCCTCGGGTGGCAGGGTCCTGTCCTCGCCACCAGCGTGAAGACCGACCTCTTCGATGAAACGGCCGACCACCGGCGGGCCCTCGGTACGGTGGCGTGCTTCGATCCGAGCGGCACCACCGGGCTCGCCACCGCTACCTGGTCGCCCGTGTCGACCGCCGGCACCTGGCCCGGGGCTCGCCGCAGCGCATCGGCACTGGTCGAGGTGGCCAAAGCGTCGGTAGGCACCATGAGCGACGGGGACTTCTGGTACGCCACGGCAGCCAAGACCCTGGCCCCGCTCCTCTTCGCCGCTGCCACCTCGGGCCGGTCCCTCGATGACGTCGTCCGGTGGGTGGCAACCGGCGAGGAGACAGACGTCCTCGAGCTGCTGTCGCGCGCCGGCGTCGAGGAGGCGATGGACGCCGCCATTTCGGCGTTCGGCAAGGAGGACCGTCAGCGCAGCTCCATCGCCACCACCGTCGAGACCGTCCTCGAGCCCTTCGCCGGGGCAGCCGGAGGCTCTCCTGGCGGTTTCGTGCTCGCATCCGAGGGGTCCACCGCCGCCGGCCGGCCGGCGCCGATCGACCCGGCCAGACTGGTGGCGGCGCCGAACACGCTCTACCTGTGTGCCCCGGCACACGACCAGCGTCGCCTGACCCCCGTGTTCTCCGCCGCCGCCCGTGCCGTGCTCGACCACGTCTACGACCGGGTGGCCCGCACCCATCGGCCGCTCGACCCTCCTCTGCTCGTCGTCCTCGACGAGGCGGCCAACATCGCGCCGCTGCCCGACCTCGACGCGCTGGCCTCGACGGCAGCGGGCCACGGCATCCAGCTGGTGACCGTCTGGCACGACCTGGCCCAGATCGCCGCCCGCTACGGGGCGAAGGCCACAACCGTCGTGAACAACCACCGGGCCAAGCTGTTCCTCTCGGGCATCTCGGACCCCCAGACCCTCGACTACGCCAGCCACCTCATCGGGTCCGAGGAGGTGGTGTTGCCCGCCACCACCTCGGGCGGCACGGCGGGGACGAGCACCACCCACACGCCGACCACCCGCCCGCTCGCCGCGCCCGACCATCTCCGGCGCATTGCTCCGGGGGAGGGGGTCCTCGTCTACGGCAGCCTGGCGCCGGCGCCGATCCGCCTCCGCACCTGGTTCGACGACCGCTGCTTGTCAGCCCTGGTCCGGAGCGGCCCCGGGGCTCGGAGCCCCCGCGGCTACAGCTGAGATCGTGGCGGCGGGGTTCAGGACCGGCGCCTTGTCGGTCTCGTCAGGATGTAAAGGTAGGGCTTTACGCTCACCCGGCTCACCCGGCTCACCCGGCTCACCCGGCTCACTCGGCTCACTCGGCTCATCCAATCTGTAGGGACTCGTGCGCAGGGTGTGTCACGTTCCGGGGAACCCGTTCGTCTCAAGGGATGACAGAGAGCGAAAGGAGCATCGAGATGGCCCATGTCGATGTGGACAGCGACAGCAAGAAGTTCCTCCCCAGGCTGGTCAAGAGCTATGGCCGGCGCCGATTCGGCAGGGACACCGAGCCGGTGGGGGCGGTCTCGCTGCACTCCGGGGTGGCGGTGGCGATGGGTGCGCTGGAGACATCGGTCGCACTGGGCTGGAAGAAGCTCGACCCGACGTTGCGGTGGCTGGCGATCCAGGAGACCGCCATGCTCATCGGATGCTCGTGGTGTACCGACTTCGGCTACTACGAAGGTATGAACCAAGGCATCGATCCTGCCAAGGTCCGAGCCGTGCAGCAGTGGGAGACGAGCCCACTCTTCGACGACCGGGAGCGGCTGGTCCTCGAGTACGCCCAGCAGGCCACTGTGACCCCGTCCCAGGTCTCGGACGAGCTGGCTGCGCGCCTGCACCGCCACTTCAGCGAGGCCGAGATCGTCGAGCTGGCCGGCTGGGTGGCGCTGGAGAACATGCGTTCCCGCTTCAACGCCGGGCTCGGGCTGCACAGCCAAGGCTTCGGCGACCAGTGCGAGATCCCGATGGCCCGGGACGATGACGGAGCCCGGTCCGTCGCCTGACGACGCCGTACGTGACGATCCCGGTGGCGCCGACCGGGACGGTTCGATGGCACAGCCCCGTACGATCCCGGTGACGCCGCCGCGTTCGAGGCGTGGCGCCCGCTGTTGTTCGGCATCGCCTATCGCATGCTCGGCAGCGCCGCCGATGCCGAGGACATGGTGCAGGAGGCGGGCCTCCGCTGGCTGCAACGGAAGCCCGGTCGGGTGGAGTCGGTCCGGGCCTACCTGGTCACGATCGTCACCCGCCTCTGCATCGACCAGCTCGGCTCGGCTCGCGTCCAGCGCACCTCCTACACCGGACCCTGGCTGCCCGAGCCGGTGGTCGTAGACGACACCGCCGACGTGGACCAGGCCGACACCCTGTCGTTGGCCTTCCTCGTGCTCCTGGAGGAGCTCACTCCGCCGGAACGGGCCGCCTACCTGCTCCACGATGTCTTCGGCTATCGCTTCGAGGAGATCGCCAATTTGATGGACCGCAACGCGGCGAGCTGCCGGCAGCTCGCCGGTCGTGCCCGCAAACGGATCGGGGACCGCCGCAAGCGCTTCGACGCCGACCTCGGCCACGGGCAGGAGCTGACCCGCCGGTTCGTGGCAGCCTGCGGCACCGGCGACCTGGACGGTCTGTTGGGCATGCTGGCCGACGACGTGGTCGTCTGGACGGACGGCGGCGGCCGGGTGCGGGCGGCGGTGCGTCCGGTGATCGGTCCGTACCGGGCGTCGCGCTTCCTCCTCAACGTGGCCAAGAGGACCCAGGGGCTGCCGCGGGAGACCACCCTCAACGGCCAGCCGGCCACCGTGTTCGTCGTCGGGACCAAGGTGGTGGCTGCCGTCGTGCTCGACATCCTCGACGGCAAGGTCATCGGTGTACGGGTGGTGTCGAATCCCGAGAAGCTGGAGCGTCTGAGCGACGCGTTGGCCGGGGCGCCCTGAGCGGACCCGGCGATGGCGCCGGCGGTCCGCAAGACTGTCGCCGTGGGCGACCTGAGCGACGACACCGCTGTCACGGGGACGGACGGACGCTACCGGGCCGTGCTCAGCCCCGATTGGGAGATCTGGGGACCGAACGGCGGGTACCTGGCCGCTGTCGCCCTGCGGGCAGCCGGCGCCCACTGCTCGGTGCCCAAGCCGGCCAGTCTGGTCTGCCACTTCCTGGGCGTCGCCGCCTTCGCACCGGTGGACCTCGAGGTCACGACGCTGCGCCGTGGTCGGTCGGCCGAATCTGTGCGAGTGTCCATGAACCAGGACGGTCGTCCCGTCCTCGAGGCGCTGGTGTGGGCGGTGGCCGACGGGATCGACGGGCTCGTGCACGATGCCGCCCCTGGCCCGCCGGTCCCAGGTCCGACCGAGCTCCCCTCGTTCGAGGATCTGACCGCCGACACGACGGCGGCACCGCAGCATGCGTTCTTCTCGAACCTCGAGGGACGTCCTCTCGACTGGGTCGCCGACTACGACCGCCGTCCGGCCGGTGAACCGGTCCTGCGCTGCTGGTACCGGTTCCGCCCGACGGAGACCTTCACCGACCGCTGGGTCGATGCCGGCCGCCTGGCCATCGCCGTCGACACCTTCCAGTGGCCGGCCGCCTCGAGGGGCCATGCCGGGGGCACCCTGTCCCACGTCGCTCCCAGCCTCGACCTGGCCTGCCGGTTCCACCGCATGGAGGAGTCGGCCCGGGCCGACTGGCTCCTGGTGGAGGCCCGTTCGCCGGTCGCCGCCGAAGGACTGGTGGGGGGAACCGCTTCGGTGTGGGACGAGTCCGGCTCGCTGCTCGCCTCGGGCGGCCAGCAGATGCTGTGCCGACGAGCGTGACGAAGAGTGGGCTGGCCGAGCCGGCGGAGCGGCTCCGGGCCATCTGTCTCCGACTTCCGGAAGCGACCGAGAAGCCGTTCGGCGGCCACACGGCGCCTTCGTTCCGGGTGCGGGAAAAGCTGTTCGTCATGGTGGCCGAGTCGGGGGAGTCGCTCACGGTGAAGGCCCCGGCCGGGGACCAGGCCGTGCTGGTGGCGTCGGACCCCGAGCGCTACTTCGTGCCGCCCTATGTGGGGTCCAAGGGCTGGGTCGGGGTGCGGATCGACGAGAACACCGACTGGGACGAAGTGGCCGAGCTGGCCACCGACAGCTACCGCCTGATCGCCCCGCCGACGCTCGTCGCACTGCTGGAACACCCCGGCTCAGCATGACGCCACCTGACCGGAACCGGTCGCCGTCGACGGTCCATAGACGTTCACGACGTCCGACGCATGGGACACGAGCTGAACCATGTCCCCGGTCCGCAGCTCGACGAGGGAGGCCGTCGTTTCGTGGCCTTCTCGCTCCGATGAATTGTGCCACCGGGCGGCGTCCCGATTGGTGTGAAACCCACTGCCACCAACCTTGCCGATCTCTACGGCTTGCCCGTGCTCGACTGGGCGCCGATCGCCACCCGGCTCGACGCAGGCCTGACCCAGGCACCCCGTACAGGTGGGCCGGACCGGCACACCTGTTGGCTGGCCACGATCAACGGCGACGGCAGCCCGCATGTCACCGGTGTCGGCGCCCTGTGGGTCGAGGGTGCCTTGTGGTTCGAGAGCGGCGCCGCTACCCGCAAGGCGAGGAACCTCGCCCGAGACCCACGCTGCACCTTGAGCGTCGCCACCCACGACTTCGATCTGGTGGTGGAAGGCGAGGGCCGCCGAGTGACCGACCGGTCGACGGTCGCGGCGATGGCGGCCCACTGGGCCGCCGAGGGCTGGCCGGCACGGCCCGACGACACCGGCGAGGCCCTCACCGCCGAGTTCAGCGCACCGTCGGCGGGTCCGCCGCCATGGTCCGTGTACCGCCTTACGCCTCGCACCGCCACCGTCGTCGCCACGATCGAGCCCGGCGGTGCTACACGCTGGCGATTCTGAAATCGCCACCGCCGGGCACCGGTCGTACGATGCGAGTCGATGGCCCACTCCCCCGACCGTGCCGCTTCCGAGCCCCGCCAGACCCGCTCGCCCGGCCCGCCTGCCGGCAGGCCGGTCTTCGACCCGTTCGATCCGGCCTGGTACCGCGACCCCTTCCCCGATCTATGCCGAATTGCGGAAGAAGGCCCCCATCCACCGCAACGACATGGGGTTCTGGGTCGTCGCCACCTACGACGACTGCCTGACCATCCTCCGGGACCGCCGGGCGAGCTCGGATGGTCGGACCGCCGACCCCAACCGTCTGTCCGGTGGCATCCGCTCGACCGGTTCCGACCCGTCGATGGAAGCGGCGATGCTGGAGCTCGAGCCCTTCCTGTTCCGGGATCCGCCCGACCACACCCGGCTGCGCGGCCTGGTGTCGAAGGCGTTCACCCCCAAGGTGGTCGAGTCGCTGCGGTCGAGGACCCAGGAGATCGTCGACGAGCTACTCGACACCGCGATCGAGACCGGCCGGGTCGACCTGCTCGAGTCGTTCGCATACCCGCTGCCGGTACGGGTCATCTGCGACCTGCTCGGGGTGCCGGTCGCCGATCAGCACCGGTTCAAGGCGTGGTCGGGGATGCTCGCCCGGGGGCTCGACCCTGACTTCCTTCTCTCCGACGAGGTCATCGCCGCCCGGGGCGAGGCCGTCATGCAGTTCGCCCAGTACTTCTTCGAGCTGCTGGCCGAGCGTCGTCAGACGCCCGGCGACGACCTGCTGTCTCGGCTGGTGGCGGCGGAGGACGGCGATACCGTGCTTTCCGAGGGCGAGCTGCTCGCCACCTGCATCCTGTTGCTCGTGGCCGGCCACGAGACGACCGTCAATCTCATCGCCGGCGGCGTCCTCACCCTGCTCCGCCATCCCGATCAGTTCGAGCGGTTCCGGAGCGACCCCGGGGTCACCCGGACCGGTGTCGAGGAGATGCTGCGCTACGTGTCACCGGTCCAACTGACCGGCCGCTCGTTCCTCGAGGACTGCGAGTTCGGCGGCACCACGTTCGAAGCCGGTGACTTCGCCATGCTCCTCCTCGCCTCGGCCAACCGGGACGAGTCGGCGTTCGACGACCCTGACCGCTTCGACGTCACCCGCACCCCCAACAACCACCTCGGCTTCGGGTTCGGGATCCACCACTGCCTCGGGGCGCCGCTAGCCCGGATGGAGGCGCAGGTGGCTCTGTCCACGTTGGTGCGACAGGTCCCCTCCCTCGTCCTCGTCACCGACGACGTAGTCTACCGGGACTCGGTCGTGTTGCGGGGGCTCGAAGCGCTCCCGGTGTCGCTGGCTGCGTAGTCAGCATCCGGCGGCCCGGTCGATGACCGGTTGGAGCTGGTCGAACGAACGCCGGACGCCGTCCACTTCGAGAGCGACGAACAATGCGGCGACGGCGTCGGCACCTGCAGACCGGTACTCCTCGGCGACGTCGGCGTCGAGCGGTTGCAAATAGGGACAGACGGTGATGGTGAGCTCGTCGCGGCTCCGCTCCTCCTGGGTGAGGAGCCGCTCGAGGGTGGCGAGACCCTCCGTCAATCCCTCCGGTGTGCGATTGAACGTGTGCCAGCCTTGGCCATGGCGGGCTGCCCTCCGCAGTGCGGGGAGGCTCTCGCCTCCGATGTGGATCGGGGGATGGGGACGCTGCACCGGCTTGGGCTCCATGGTGCAGGGGCCGAGCGAGTAGTACTCGCCGGAAAAGGTGGACGTCTCGTCGCACCAGAGAGTGCGGAGCACGGCCACGTACTCGTCCATCCGGCGGCCCCGTTTGGCCCACGGAGCGGCCACGGCGTCGAACTCCTCCTTGAGCCACCCGATGCCCACGCCGATGCCCCCCGAAGTCGACCCGTCCCCCCGAGAGGAAGTCGAGTGTGGCCACCTCCTTGCCCGTATAGACCGGGTTCCGCTGGGGTAGGAGGACCATCGCCGTGCCCAACCGGATAGTCGAGGTCTGCCCGGCCAGGAACGAGAGCGTGGCCAGGGGTTCGAGCAAGCCGGTCCCCGGTGCCAGCGGGATCCGCCCGTCCTCGGCGTAGGGATAGACCGACCGGTAGTCGTCGAACAGGACGACGTGCTCGCCAACCCAGATGGTGCCGATCCCGCGCTGCTCGGCTTCGGTGGCCACGAGGGCGAGGAGCTCCGGGGTGGCGAACGGGCTGGCGGTGGGCAACCACAGGTCGAGACGCACTGCCGCCCCTTCAGCGGGGCGAGCCCGGAGCCACCAACGGCCAGGGCCGCTCCCGCTCGGCCACCCGGGCCAGGTCCAACAGGAGCTGCTCCTCGTGGTGGCGGCCGATGACCTGGAGGCCGACGGGGAGGCCGTCGACGGCGCCGGCCGGGACCGACATGGCCGGGTTGCCGGTGAGGTTGGCCGGGATGGTGAGCGCCCCGTTGTTGCCGAGTGCCTTGTCGAACCCGTACTCGGTGATCAGGTCGACGTCACCCACGCTCGTGGGCATGGGCCCGGTGGCGGCGAAGGCGACGTCGGGGTTCGTGGCACAGAACACGAAGTCGGTCTCCTCGAAGAGGTCCGCCATTCGCTCGTTGACCACGATCCGGAACATCTCGGTCTTCCCCGCCGACGCCAGGGTGAGGTTGTGAGTGGCGATGTTCATCCCCAGCTGGATCTCGGGCGTGAGGTCGTCGTTGCACGCCGGGTAGCGGTCGCCGAGGTCGCCGGCCAGGCCGACCAGGTTCGACATGGCCCACTCGAGCCCGCCCTGGGGGATCTCGACGGCCACGTCGACCCGGGCCAGCTTGGCCGCGGCGATGAGCGCCTCTGCTGCTTCCACCACGACGGCTGCGATCCTCGGGGCGACGATGGCCGCCCCGAGGTCCACCGAGATCACCGCCCGCTTGCCGGCCAGATCGAAGGAGCCGAGCCCGGCCTCCCATCCTTCGACCCTCGGCAGGCTCAGGGTGTCGCGGGCGTCGAAGCCGTTGCAGACGTCGAACCACCGGGCCGTGTCGCGGACCGACCGGGACAGACAGCCCACCGTGACGGTGAGCGGCGGCTGGAGGGTGGCCGGGCCTTTCGGGATCCGGCCGAAGGTCGACTTGAGCCCGAACAGGCCGGTGAAGCCGGCCGGGATGCGGATGGAACCCCCGCCGTCACCTCCGCTGGCCAGGGGTACGAGGCCGGCGGCGACGGCCGACGCCGAACCACCAGACGAGCCCCCCGGGGTGCGGTCGGGCTGCCAGGGGTTGCCGGTCGTCCCGTGGAGCTTGGTGCTCGTGCAGTTGATGCCGCCGAACTCGGACGCCGTGGTCTGCCCGGCCAGCACGGCGCCGGCGGACCGGAGTCGGGCCACCTGGGTCGAGTCATGGTCGGCGATCCGGTCGGCGAAGACGAGGGACCCTTCCGTGTACGGCCAGCCCTCGACCGATTCGAGCTCCTTGACGCCGATGGGCAGGCCGCCGAAGGGCAGGGACACGTCCGCCGCCCCTGCCGACGCCCGGGCGGCGTCGGCATCCAGGTGGCAAAAGGCGTTGAGCTCGGAGCTGTCGATCGCGCTCAGACAGTCATCCAGTGCCTCGGCCGGGGAAAGCGTCCCCGCCCGGAAGGCGTCGATCAGCGAGCAGGCATCTCCGGACCACGGCTGCGAGGACATGGCGCCAGACGCTAGCAACTATGGTGCGTCGCCCGGCCGGCCCACCGGCAACCGATCGACCCCTACCGCCCGTCGGCCTAGCGTGGCGCCATGGAACGTGACGATCCGAACGGCGGGACCGGTGCCGGCGCCGGCCCGGGCCGAACAGCGACCGAGGACTCCGGCCCACCCAGAGCGCCGTTCACGCTCGCCGTCGACGTCGGCGGCTCGGGGCTGAAGGCCTCGGTGCTCGACGCCGGCGGCGCCATGGTCGCCGACCGGGTGCGAGTCCCCACGCCCTACCCGCTCTCCCCCGATCGCCTGGTCGACACGTTGGGCAAGCTGGTGAAGCCGCTTCCCACCGCCGCCCGGGCTTCGGTGGGGTTCCCCGGCATGGTCCGGGAAGGGCTGGTGCTGTCGGCACCGCACTTCTCGACCACCGATGGGCGCCTCGACGACCCGGACCCCGAGCTGTTGAAGCAGTGGACGGCGGGGTTCCCCCTCGCCCGCGCCCTGACCGACGCCTTCTCGCTGCCGACCAAGGTGGCGAACGACGCCGACATCCAGGGGGCGGCGGTCGTGAGCGGCAAGGGCCTCGAGCTGATCATCACCCTGGGCACCGGGTTCGGGACGGGCCTCTTCTACCAGGGACACCTTCTGCCCCATCTCGAGATCGGCCATCAGCCCTTCCGCAAAGGAGAGACGTACGACCAGCAGCTCGGCGAGGTCACCCGCAAGGAGATCGGTCACGAACGGTGGAACAAGCGGCTGAACAAGGCGGTTGCCAACCTACGGGCGCTCATGTTCTTCGACCACCTCTACATCGGGGGCGGTAACTCCCGGCGGGTGCGCGACCGCCATCAGCTGGGGGACGACGTGACCGTGGTGGACAACTCGGCGGGCATCCTCGGTGGCATCAAGCTGTGGGAGTCCGACCACATCGGGATCAACGACGTCGACGAGGAGCCGACGAGGAGTCCGGCAGTAGTCCGGCAGTAGTCCGCCGGCTCGGTACGCGCCGGCGTTGGTCTGCTCCGCCTATCGGGCCGTCCACCGGCGCCACCGCCGGTCGACTTCTTTCAGCTGGCGCTTCCACCCCTTCTGGGCGGCGGCGCGTGCTTCGGCCTCGACTCGGGCCATGGTCGCTGCCGCCTCAGCCAGGTCGGGATGCTTGCGTCCCACTTCGCCGAACCAGTCGATCGCCCAGGCGGCGTCGTGGACGTCGCCCAGCTGCGTCTGGAGCGCCTGTGCGGCCTTCGCCGTCTTGGCGGCGGCCCGGCCATCGACGAACGCCAGGGTTTCACACCCGTACCGGAGGTCCTTCATCCGGATCCTCAGCTTGTGGAGCCGGGCATCGGTGGCGTCCTTCTTCGCCGCCCGGGCCGCTCCCCGGGCATCGTGCCAGCTGCGCTTCAGCATCGGCAACATGATCTCGTCCGCCGGCCCGGTCGCCTTGGTCTTGAACGTCGGACCGTCCCACAGCACCAGCATCTGTTCGGTCAGGTGGGAGTGCCGGGCCGTCGACCGGGCCTCGAGCAGGTCGGCGGTCGCCTGTTTCTGCTGCGCGCCCACCACGCCGAGCAGGGCGGCGATCTCGTCCCCGGCGAGCACACCCACTGCGCCCTTCCTGATGGCCTTCTCCAGCACGGCGAGGTCCCGTGCGTGGCCGAGTACGAGCCCGTACCAGGCGGCCTCGGCCCGGAGGGCCGTGCCCCAGACGCGTCGACGGCGAGACGGAACGTGCGCAGGTTGGATCGGATCCGGCGCAGCGCCACCCGTGCCTGGTGGACGCGCTCGATCTCATCGGGAGCGCGGGCCCGATGAGGACGCCCTGCGCCGTCGGTGCCCAGAGCGACTGCTGACCACACCGGTCGGTGGAGGTGCCCCACGTTGGTGGCGTCGATCCTGTCGAGCCGGTCGGCTTGCCCCGTCAGCTCTTCGTCCATGTCGTTCACGAGGAAGTGCCGGGCATTGGTGGCGAGGGCGCGATGGAGGACCACACCGGCGGGCGGTCGCGTCGCCAGCGTCGCCGTCCATGCCTCTTCGGAATGGACAGAGGGGGGCACAGTCGTCTCCAGATGGCCCTCATCGGGCAGTGCTGCGGTCGACATGTCCATGGCCTCAGCCCGCAGCCTACGAGGGCGCGGGCGGAACTGTCACTGCGCCAGGCCCGGAACAGGACAAGGAGCCGGCGCCCACCCACTCCTCCTCGCCGACGCTCTACCGTGGTGTCCGATGCGAGCGGTGACCTTCGACGACGGATCCATCGAGTGGCGCACCCATCCCGACCCCGAGCCCGGCCCCGGAGAGGTTCTGGTTGCCGTGAAAGGAGCTGGCGTCAACGGCGCCGATCTGCTCCAGCGGCGCGGTCTCTATCCGGCCCCGGCGGGTGTCCCGCCCGACATCCCGGGTATGGAACTGGCCGGAGAGGTGGTCACGACCGGTGCGGGTGCCGACCGCTTCGGCTCCGGTGATCGGGTGATGGCCGTGGTGGGTGGCGGCGGCCAGGCCGAGCTGGCCACCGTGGCCGAGCCGTTGCTCGTGCCCGTGCCCGACGGCCTCTCCTGGCCGGAGGCGGGCGGGTTCGCCGAGGTGTTCTCGACCGCCCACGACGCCTTGTTCACCCAGGCTCGCCTGAAGAGCGGTGAACGGGTGCTCATCTCGGGCGCCGCCGGCGGCGTGGGGACGGCCGCCGTTCAACTGGCGGCGCAGGCCGGGGCCGAGGTCGTGGCCTCGGTGCGGTCGCCGGCACGCGGCAAGGAGGTGGCGGCCCTCGGCGCAGCCTCCGTCATCGCTCCCGACGAGGTGGCCGACCATGGCCCCTATGACGTCTCCCTCGAGCTGGTCGGTGCGCCGGGGGTGGCTGCCGTCCTGCCCCATCTGGCCACCGGGGCCCGGGTGGTGGTCATCGGCGTGGGGGCGGGGGCCAAGGTCGAGATCAACCTGCTCGCCGTCATGGGCAGCCGGTCGACCATCACCGGCTCGACGTTGCGGGCCCGGTCGACAGACGAGAAGGCGGCGGTGGCGAGGGCGGTCGAGGCCGACGTACTTCCCGATCTCGCCGCCGGTCGCATCGAGGTGCCGGTGGCGGCCACCTTCCCCATGGCCCGGGCGGAGCACGCCTACGAGCGGTTCGCCGCCGGCGACAAGCTGGGCAAGATCGTCCTCGTCTCCGGGTAGTGCCGTGGCTCCGCCGACCGTCGGACCGGGAGACGGCGACTACCGGGAGACGACCACCGAGGATCCGTGGCCGAACAGCCCCTGGTTGGCCGAGATGCCGGCCCGCGCCCCGTCGACCTGGCGTGCCCCGGCCCGGCCCTGGACCTGCCAGACCAGTTCGCACACCTGGGCGATGGCCTGGGCCGGGATGGCCTCGCCGAAGCAGGAGAGGCCGCCGCTCGGGTTCACCGGCACCCGGCCGCCGAGGGCGGTGACGCCGTCACGGAGCAGCTGCTCGGCCTCGCCCTCCTTGCACAGGCCGATGTCCTCGTACCAGTCGAGCTCGAGCGCGGACGACAGGTCGTACACCTCGGCCAGATCGACGTCGTCGGGCCCGATGCCGGCCTCGTCGTAGGCGGCGGCTGCGACGGACTCCTTGAACGTAAGCCCGACCGATGCGACGGCCACGGCGGAGTCGGTGCTGAAGTTGGGCATCTCGATCACCGTCTGGGGGAACCGGGGGGTGACTGTCGACACGGCGTCGATGACGGCGAGGGGAGCGGTCGTGGTGTGGCGGCGGGCGAAGTCCATGCTCGCAAGGACGAGGGCGGCACCGCCGTCGGAGGTGGCGCAGATCTCGAGCAAGCGCAGGGGATCGGCGACGACCGGAGACTCGAGGACTTCGGCCGCCGTCACCTCCTTGCGGTAGCGGGCGTTGGGGTTGGCGGCGCCGTGCCGGGCGTTCTTGACCTTGACGGCGGCGAAGTCGTCCTCGGTCGCCCCGAACAGCTCCATCCGGCGCCGGGCATAGAGGGCGAAGTAGGTGGGGTTGGTGGCGCCCAACAGATGGAACCGGAGCCAATCGGGATCGTCCCTGCGATCGCCGCCGACGGGGGCGAAGAACCCCTTGGGCGTGGTGTCAGCCCCGACCACGAGGGCCACGTCGCACAGCCCGGCGAGGAGCTGGGCCCGGGCGTTGGCGATGGCCTGGGCCCCCGACGCGCAGGCGGCGTAGGTCGAGGACACCGGTGTCCCGTTCCATCCGAGGGCCTGGGCGAAGGTGGCCCCGGCCACGAACCCGGGGTAGCCGTTGCGGATGGTGTCGGCCCCGGCCACGTACTGGATGTCGGTCCAGGAGAGCCCGGCGTCCTCCAGCGCCTGTCTCGCCGCCTCCAGCCCGTACTCGACGAAGTTCTTTCCCCATTTGCCCCACGGATGCATGCCCGCCCCGAGGACGGCGACGCGACGGTCGTCAGCCATGTCCGTTCCCCTCACTGCTCGTGATGCCGGTCGACCTGGCTGTCGGGCTCCACTTCCAGACCATGTACTCGTGGTCGTCGTCCTCGTGGAGGACCTCGGTCACCAGGGTCACCTCGTCCCCGATGTGCAGCTCGGCCGTCTCCACCCCGGCGACGACTTGGCCCATGACCACCATCTGCTCGTCGGCCAGGGCCACCGCCGCCAGGGCGAAGGGTGTGTAAGGATCGGCGGCGACATAGGGCGCCGGTGGCTGGTACCGGGCATCTGTGTAGGACCAGATGGTGCCGGTGCGGCTCAGCCTCGTCTCGTCGAACTCGGTGCTCTGGCATGCGGGGTTGCGGCAGAGCACGCGCTCCTTGGGGAAGGCGACGGTGCCGCAACGCGCGCACCTGCTGCCGAGGAGAGCCGGCTCGTCATCGTCGAGCGTGAACCAGCCGTCGACGGCCGGTACTCGTGTCTTGGTCGGAGCCATGGCGTTCCCTTCGCTCGGTCGGATGGTAGTGGCGGTCAGCGAGCGGGCCCCGTGGGGACCGGACCGCCGAGACCACCGTCGTTGCGCAGGGCGGCGGATCTGCTCGTCGTCCCATCCGAGGACGTCGCGCAGCACGGCGTCGGTGTGCTGGCCCACCGTCGGGGCGTGGGCGGGGGCGGGCAGGTCCTCACCCACGAACTTGAGCGGGGTGGGCAGCTGCTCAGCGCCGAGGCGTTCGACCGGGTACCAGTCGAACCGGTCGTTGAACTGCGGGTCCTCGGCGATGGTCTTCGGCGAGTTCACCGGTGCCACCGGGAAGTTGGCCGTCGTCCCGAAGTCGATCCATTCGGCCGCCGTCCTCGTGAAGAAGATGTCCCGGAGCTCCGCCCGGAGCTCGGTGTTGCTGCGGGCGTGGTCGGCGAACTTCGACCCCGGCCATTTCTCGAACAGGTCGTCCCGTCCCACCGCCTGGCAGAAGTTCTTCCAGAACGCCTGCTCGGACGCCATGAACAGCACGTGGCGTCGGTCTCTCGTCTCGTAGACCTGGTAGCGGACCCCTTCGACCATCCCGGCCGTGCCCGGCTGGCGCCGCTCGTAGCCGTCGGCCTTGTTGCCCGTCACCTCGGACTGGGGCCGCTCGTAGGCCCGCCACGTCTCGCTCCGGTACCAGTCCATGGCGGCAGCCGCGTCGGACTGGGCGATCTCGACGAACGAGCCCGTTCCCGTCTCCCTGGCCCGCAACACCGCACTCACGATTCCGAGGGCACCGAACAGCGGGCCGGCGTGGATGCCGATCGACGCGTGCTCGGGCAGGTAGGCGAAGCCGTCGTCGTCGACCTGGGGGGTGACGATGCCCGCCCAGGTGTCGAAGGCGATGCCGTGGGCGGGGAGGTCCTTGTAGGGACCGGTCATGCCGTATCCCGAGATGGTGCAGAACACGAGCCTCGGGTTCTCGACCCGCAGGTCGTCGAAGCCCACACCCCGACGGGCGAG
This sequence comes from uncultured Acidimicrobiaceae bacterium, assembly GCA_963828385.1. GTDB lineage: Bacteria > Actinomycetota > Acidimicrobiia > Acidimicrobiales > RAAP-2 > Bog-756. The sequence goes on along the minus strand of CAWHEF010000002.1, from coordinate 2,894,898 downwards.
CCCGCCCGGCCGCATGGCCTCGACCACCACGTCTGCCGTCGCACAGAGGGCCTTGAAGACGGCCAGGTCTCCCTCGTGTGTCAGGTCGAGGACGATGCTGCGCTTGCCCCGGTTGATATGGAGGTGCATGAGGGAAACGCCGTCGATGATGGGCCAGGTCATCTCGCGGATGTAGTCCCCGGTGGGCGGCTCGACCTTGATGACCTCGGCACCCAGGTCGACGAGGGGCATGGTGATGGCCGCCGGTCCGAGGGCCGAGCATTCGACGACGCGGACACCGCTCAACGGGGGATCGGGCGCCACGGCAGCCGAGTGTAACTGACGACCCGTCAGGAACTCGCTGCCACCGTCGTCGGTGAGTTTCCGATCCCCGATCGGCCGTCGGGGCCGGTCACCTGCCGCGCAAGGAGGCGGCGGCGAAGGTGAGGGTGGCGTCGTCCAGGGGGAGCACCATGGTGGCTCCCGGGTGCCGGTGGGCGTCGGCGGTCAGCCGGATGACCGTGCCGTATGCGGTGAACCCGATGGCGTGGTGGGCGAAGTCCATCGGCCCCTCGGTCACCCTGACCGCGACCACGCCCGTTCCCTCGAGGGCCAGCGCCGATTCCTGCATCCGGGCCATGGCCTCCTCCCGGGCCGAGTACATGGCCTCGGTGTAGTTGGTCAGCTCCACGTTCTGGCCCTTCTGCTGGATGGCCTTGCCCATCGAACGGCGCGGTGCGTAGGCGAAGCTGGCCCCGACGGCCAGCCCTAGAGGCTGCCAGCCGGCCTCGGACAGGAGGGCGAAGTCGCGCCCAGACAGGTCGGACACGAACACCGAGGCGGGGGGGACGGCGGCGGCGTGCACCGGGCGCACGGCCGTACCCACCAGGGCGACGTCGATGTGGTGGCGATGCACCGATCGGTCGACATGCACGCCGACGACACCGTGGCCTCCGGCCTTGGAACACTGCTCGTGGATGCGAACGGTGGCGCCTGCGAACGAGCGGGCGAAGGCGTCGGAGGCGAAGCTGATCTCTGCCTGCCCCCAGTTCCATGTCCCGGACGGGACCGAGTGAATCGAAACCCCCGAGACCAGCTGGACCGGCTCCCACCCGATCGAGTGGAGGATCAGCTCCTCGTCGATCGACAGGTCGGAGGTCATCCGCGAGGACTTGGCCGGCGCCGGCCGGGCGAGCGCCTCGGCGGCGCTCAGCATGGCGGCACGCATGGCGGTCCCGCCGCTCGGGTCTTCGGACCGCCGGTCCTCCGGTACCCGATTCGGCGGCCCGCTCACGAAAGCCGCACCGTCGGTCGGGGGGTTGGAAGTGAGGCGTAGGGGGCGAAGCGACGGACCCGGTTGCCCCGCAACGTGCACTGGAGGTCGGCGTCCCCCTCGCCTAGTTTGCGTTCGGTCGTGGCCATCGACGCACCGTGGAGTGAGTCGGTGCCGAGCTGGGACCGGACCCGCTGGCGGGCGAGGCGGCGTGCTGCCATGTGGGCGTCGGCGGTCTGCGTGATCTCCTGGGTCCCGATCTGTGGCCCCAACGCGGCGTAGGAGCTCCCTTCGGTCAGGAACTGGGTGACGCAGTTGGCCCACACCCGCACCGAGGAGACCGCGGCGGCGACGGAGACCGGGGCGTACCCGGCCTCGATCAGCTTGGCCAGTCGCTGCCCGGCGAGGTAGGTGGACCAGGGCCGGTCGTCGAACGGCGGGGGGCCGTCCGCCACCCGGACGGCGGTGCCCCGGATCCGGAACTCGACGACGCCCATGTCGCTCAGGCGCTCCGAGGAGTCTGCGACGCCGACGACGCCGTGCGCCCCCGCCACCCGGGCCTCCTCGAGCATGCGCTCCAATGCCGAGGAAAAGCCGTCGGCCCACGCCTGCTCGATCCAGGTCTGCTCGTAGTTCTGGCCCCAGGAGCGGTGCTCGGCCGAGATGAACCCGTGCGGGCACCGCCACGTCTCGGCGTAGGCACCGGTCCGCCCGGGGTTGGGCCCCCACGCCGCGAACTGGGCGCCGGTGCCGTACCACTGCCACTGCATGACGCAGAACCCCTGGGCCAATCCGACCGGCTCGAGGCCCATCTGCAGGCAGGCGGCGAAGTCGGAGACGCTGAGGCCGGAGGTGAAGGCCCCCTCGGTCATCCTCCGTTCGGCCACCTCGGGCAGGCCACCTGCCTCGGTCGGTACGTCGGGGTTCGACGGGACGTCGAGGTCGGCTCGACTGGTGGACGCGGCCGAGCCCGCGCCGGGAGACCCCGAACCTTTCAGGTGTGCGGGTTCCGTCTCGTCGGGGCGGGAGCCGGGCGCCGTGTCCATGTTCAGGCGCCCACCGTCAGTTGTCCAAGGAGATGATGGTGAGCGGCTTGGGCAGCGTCACCTGGTCGGTGGTCTTGACCACCGCGGTTCCGAGCGAGAGGAACTCGATGGTATGGCTTCCCCACTGGTGCGACTTCTCCTCCAGCCGTACCCCGACGATGCCCGAGGAACCGAGCTCGTTGGCCTCGTCCTGCATCCGGGTCATGGCCAGCTCGCGGGCTTCGTAGAGCGCCTGGGTGAAGTTGGGGAGCTCGACGTTCTGACCCGCTGTGCTCAGTGTCTGTCCGAGTCCGCGGTGGGCGATGTGGTACACGCAGGTCCCCATCACCAGACCCTGGGGGACGTGCCCGGTCTGCATGATGGCCCAGAAGTCCTGGCCGGAGAGATCGGAGGTGAAGGGCTTGTCCGCCTTGTTCCGGTAGGAGAGGCCGTTCTCTGCCTTCACCGCCGTTCCGATAGCGATGAACTCAGCAGCGTCCTTACCCCACTCGTAGTAATTGACGTCGAGGCGGACGCCGACGACACCGTCGGCCCCCAGCTCGTCGGCCTCTTCCTCCATGCGGGTCATGGCCAGCTCGCGGGCGTTGTACATGGCCTCGGTGAGCTTGGACAGCTCCTGGCTCTGTCCCCACCGCCGGGTCTGGATACCCGTGTGGTAGATCGACGAACCCATTACGAGACCGAGCGGATGGAAGCCCACCTCCTTGATGAGCAGGAACTCGTTGACCGAGAGGTCCGAGGTGAACAGTCCGTGCTCGAGCTCCGCGAGTCGGCGGCTGGCTCCTTCCGGGAGGTCCTGAGGTGGGTTGGCAGGTGGGTCGGAGGGTGTGTCCGTCATCGGTCGTCCCCGGTGTCGGTCATGACGTGATCATCCCTTACCTCCGATGACGATGTTCTCGAGCGCCAGCCGGGTGGCCTGGCTGTGAGTGGCTTCGGTGTTGAGCCGCTCGAGCAGCCGGCTGAGCCACGTGTCCACGTCGACCTGCTCGCTTCTGATGCGGATCCCTCCTGAGGAGTGGCCGATGGCGCAACGCAGGCTGGCTCCATCGATCTCCGCAGAGAATTGGTCGTCTCCCAGGTTGGCGACCACCGAACGGATCTCCTGGGACTTGCGCCGGAGCCCGCCGGCTCGGCGCACGATCAGGCGTGCACCGAGTGCATCCGCCAGCCGCTCGACCAGGACCTTGAGGAGAATGCGGACGTCCGAGCTGTCTGCCCGGAGGGCTGCAGCTGCCACCTCCAGATCGAAGGAGTCGTCAGCGTTGCTCACATGGGAACCCTACTGTTTGGGCTGTTCGACCGTCCGGGCGTCAGGAGGCCCGGTCCGGGGGGATTCCGCCCGGAGGCCGGTGTTCCCCTCAGGTAGAGTGGTCAACTGCTTCCGCTTCGGATCACCGCCTGGCAGTGTCCGGGGAGATGATTCCAGCGGGGGCGGAGAACGCTGGCGCTCGTAGCTCAACGGACTAGAGCATCTGACTACGGATCAGAAGGTTGGGGGTTCGAATCCCTCCGAGCGCGCCAGCCAGGCGTAGTCCCAGGCTAGAGGCTACAAAGCGCCGGGTGACGACACTGACGCCCGAGGTGGTCTCGGCCATTGGTTCGCTGAGCTTCGGACACGCTGAGCTTCGGACCGAGGCCGGCGTGCCCGGGGCCAGCCTTCATCGCCCGCGCCATAGCGTCGTCACCTTCCTCGTCGGCCGAGGCGAATTGCTGAGGGCCCAGCAGTGTCTGGGGCATCGCGATCCCTCGACGACGTTGCGGAATTACGCCCATGCCCTACCCCTCGAGGGCGAAGAGGTGGCCGACGACATCGACGAGATGTTGGTTTTGGAGGGCACGGTTACCCGGGTTGCGGCATCTCGGGATAACGGTCGACAATAATAACGCACTACGTTAGCCTTTCTCATGCTGAGCGACGCCTCGTTCAGGGATGGCGACACCAGGAGGGTTTGGCAGCGACTGGCTGTTCGGAAGTTCGGGCCAGACGTGCAAAAGGTTGCTTGGCGCAAGCTGGCCTATCTGAACGCCGCCGAGAGGATCGGTGACCTTGCCGTTCCACCGGGCAACAGGCTCGAGAAATTGAAGGGCGATCGGGCCGGCCAGTACAGCATTCGGGTCAATGATCAATACCGAATCTGCTTCAAGTGGGTCGCCACCGGCCCCAGAGGCGTTGAGATCGTCGATTACCACTGAGGAGGGACGATGCCGAAGACCGAGAAACCGATGATGACCCCGGTGCACCCGGGCGAGATGCTCAAGGAGGATTTCTTGGATCCGCTCGGGGTCAGCCAGTACCGGCTGGCACAGGCCATCGGCGTTCCACCCCGCCGCATCAACGAGATCATTCACGGAACTCGTCGGATCAGCGCTGACACGGCCCTGCGCCTCTCGCGGTACTTCGGAATGAGTGACGGGTTCTGGATGAATCTTCAGGGGCACTATGACATCGAGGTCGAAAAGGACCGACTCCGCTCGAAGCTCGCCGACATCGAGCCACTGGCCAGCTGATTGCTGGCTTGGGTTGAAATAGAGAGTTCAGTGAACGGATCCGACGGTTCCGAGCTAGAAGCACTCGAGCCCGACCGCATAGCGGCGGGTAGAGAGCTTGGCGAGCTCAGACCGGTGCCCACCACGAAGACCAGCAGGCCTCCTCGAACTCACTGACCAGCTCGGCGATGACGACGCTGACGGTGTGGCCAGGGCAATGGCCGACTTGTGCGCCGCTCTGTCCGCCTCTCCAGCCCGGACTTCTTCGGCGTGCGGCCGCCGGTGCGCGCGCCGCTGGTGGTGTTCTGGTAGTTGTTCTTCATGACGGTCCCTTTCCGGAGTTGGATGTCTTCCAGGACGCCCGACACCCACAACCAGGTAGTCATCAGGCGGGGGACCGTCACTTCAATCACCCGCTCAGCGGGACAACCTCTTCGGTGGGCGTGAGGCGTCCCAGCGTCACAGCCAGTCCCTCCCTGTCCACAATGAGTGAGACACCTCCGATCCGCGTTCTGAGCAAGAGGGCGACGGAGGATTTCACCCATGGCTACGACAAGAAAGCAGCCGCCGCCACTGGTCAAGTCGGAGCACACTAAGACTTGGCATATCGACGACGGCACCGCACCCGACGGCAGCGAGAGGAAGAGGAAGAAGACCCCGGTCCGGCGGGTCTTCACGCCTGAGTACAAGTTGGCCATCCTGGCCGAGTACGACGGCTGTTCGGAGTCCGGGGAGCGGGGAGCCCTGCTCAGACGTGAGGGCCTCTACTCGAGCCTGATCACCGACTGGCGTCGTCAACACCGCCAAGGCCTGCTGAAAGCGGCCCTCGGACGTCATGACAACGGCCGCGGGGGACCCTCGCTGTCCGAGGTGGCCAAGCTCCGGGCGGAGAACGAGCGGCTGCGGGCCAAGCTGTCCCAGGCCGAGGTGGTGATCGACGTCCAGGGAAAAGTGCACGCGCTCTTGGAAGAGATCTCCAAGAGCGCGGACTCCGATCAGTAGTGGACGCCATCATCGATGCCGGGGTCGACGAGCTCGCTCCCGTGGTGGGCCGCAGGGCCGCTTGCGAAGCACTCGGTCGGTCACGGGCCAGCCACTACCGGCGACGTCGACCACCACGGTGCGGTCCGCCCGCCCCCCGCCGCTCCCACCGTCGACTGGGTGATCAGGAGGCTGAGGCCGTGATCGCCACCCTCAACGTGGAGCGGTTCTGCGACAAGGCCCCGGCCCAGGTGTGGGCCACCCTCTTGGACGAAGGCATCTACCTGGCCTCCATCTCCACCATGTACCGGCTGCTGCGGGAACGGGCCCAGGTGCGTGAACGCCGGGCCCAGGCCCGGCGTCCGGCCCTGGTCAAGCCCGAGTTGGTGGCGACCGCCCCCAACCAGGTCTGGAGCTGGGACATCACCAAGCTGGCCGGCCCCTACAAGTGGACCTGGTTCCAGCTCTACACGATTCTCGACGTCTACAGCCGCTACGTGGTGGGGTGGCTGGTGGCGCCCCGGGAGTCGGCCACCCTGGCTGAACAGCTCATCGCCGATGCCATCTACCGGCACGACGTGCCCCACGGCCAGCTCGCCCTCCACGCCGATCGCGGCTCCTCGATGACGTCACGGACCGTCAGCCAGCTGTTGACCGACCTGGGCGTCCTCCAGAGCCATTCCCGGCCCCATGTGTCCAACGACAACCCCTATTCGGAATCGCAGTTCAAGACCCTCAAGTACTCACCGACCTTCCCGAAACGGTTCGCCAACATCACTGCCGCCCGGTCGTTCTGCGATCGGTTCTTCGACCACTACAACAACGAGCACCGCCACTCGGGCATCGGGCTCCATACCCCGGCCGACGTCCATTTCGGGCTGGCCGAGGTCGTCCGGGAGAAGCGCCAGGACATCCTCGACGCCGCCTATGCAGCTATGCCGGGACGATTCCGGCAACCACCTCAGGCGCCCCGGATCCCCGAGGTCTCCTGGATCAACAAATCCGAGGAGGCGCCGATCGCCATCTGACGTCTCTGAGCAAACGGTGTCTCACATCTGTTGACAGGTTCCGAGTACATAGCCAGCGTCACAGCCAGTACATAGAATGCGATCACCATCCAGAGCGGTCGAGGGACGTGGCCCGTCGACGCCGCCGCAACCTGCCAATGCAAGGTGCGAACGCCACGCGATGGAGGATGCAATGTCACCTGTGCGACCCTTGAAGCGGTGCGGCTACTACTCGCCCGGCCACGAAGTCCACTGGATTCAGGCAAACCGATCGGCTCGGGATCTGGACCACCCACCGCAGCGAGGGCATCTGATCGATGTGGCCGACGACGGGGTTCTGACCCTCGGAGTCGGCGGGCGACAGGTGGTGCTCTGGAACCATGATCCAGCCCGTCTACGCGAAGTCATCGAGCTGAATGGACCCGACATCTCCTATCAAGAGTACTGGCACCTGCTTCGAAGCCCAGGCGACTTCTACAACTCGCTCCCCGTTGTGCGGCTCGACGACATGACCTCGCCCAGTTCCCACGTTTCCAACTATCTGTTCTATGTGGCACCACCGATGAGCCCCTGCTCACCTGGAGACCATGCATTCTGAGCGTGGCTTCGGATAGCCTGCCACGACGATGTGAGGCGGATCGCTTGGCGTCTCCTCGGCGCTACCGTTCCGGGGATGGACCCCGAGCGCCTCGCCTTCCTGTACGGCAGCGATCTCACGCATCAGGATCTCAGAGACCTTGATCTGTCGGATCTAGAGGTGCGGTCGCGGCTGCTGGAGCGCTCCTTCCGGCGCGAGCTGAGCGCCTACCAGCTGGTTGGCCGAGAAGCCGTTGCCAACCAGATCTTCGATGACGACCCGCCCGACGTGTGGGAGGCAGTGAAGCGCCTTCGCGAGCGGGGGTACTCCCGCGAAGCCACCTTCAGCCAACTGTCACTGGCATTCGGGCCGGTCATGCAGACCGCGCTCAGCCGACACGAGCGGTGGGACCCTGGTTCTTACGTTCAGGCGCGACACGCACCAGTTGATCGGCGGCATCTTTCCGGTCAGCCCAGGCAGTGAGCGTCGCCTGCTGCACGTGCTCGACGAGGGCGACCCGGAGTCGATCGCGTCCTGGGTCGGGGCTCTGCACCGGCCACCGGTTCTGCAGACCCGCGAAGGCGAGCCCCTCGTCGAATGCGAGACGGTGGTTGACCTCGGCGACCCAGTCGCGGCTCGGGCCTTTCTCGACGCCACGTATCGGCAGGAGGATGCCGGAGGAGAAGAGTGGCTCGAGATGTTCCCGCTCCACGACGACGAGGAGATCGTACGCGGACGTTTCCGGCTGAGCGGCGCCCGGCTCGTTGTGAGCACCACGAGCGAAGCCCGCGCCGACCGGGTGCTCGCCACGATCGAGACGGAGCTGCCCGAGGCGAAGGTGGTCAGCGACGAACGGATCCCGATGGACGTGAACTCCATGCGCCGCCGCGCCGAGCTGAAACGGCAATTGTTCCCCGACCGTGATGACAGAGAATCGGCGCTCGACGATGCTGCGATGGCTGAGGTGAGGGTCACGCTGCGGAACCGGTTCGAGGAGCGCTGGTGCGACCAGTCGATCCCGGCCCTGGACGGGTACACCCCACGCGAAGCTGCTGACGATCCCACTCGGCTCGGCGATCTCGAGCGGCTGATCGCGAGCTTCGAAGGCGCGAGCCAACCCGGTTCCGTCACCATGCGACCCGAGCGGCTCCGGGAGCTCCTCGGACTGTGAGCCTGAGCCTCGTCCGTCCTCGTGGCGTCGAGAAGGAAGGCCGTCGAGCTGGACCTCCACCCGCGGGTGCGCGTGGTGCCCGGGTGACCGTCGGTTCCGAACCGGTCCTGCAGCTGGCCGGCGCGTCGACGCCACATTCAAGGTGCTGGCCAACGTTCTCGATGGACTCGAAGTCTTCGGCCTAGGAGCGAGCTGGGGCGGCTACGAGAGTCTGCTCCTGCCCCACGACCCGGGCCCGAACCGCACGGCGGCGAGCTGGGAGGCGCCCGGTCCGTTGGTCCGCGTCTACGCCGGACTCGAAGACCCGGCCGATCTCATCATCGACCTGGAGAAAGCCTTCGCCCGGCTCAACGCCGCGTCAGCGTTTCGAGGGTGAGATGTCGGTTGGACGCGATGGGGCGGTCGTCGTGATCCGGTGACCATAGGCGTGGCCCCTCGAACCGCAGTTGTGGGCGGCGGTCGACCGGAACAGGGAACTCGGCGTCGAAGAAGGAGTCAGCCGTCCTTGTTCCAGATGGCGCCGTCCTGGCCCCGTCGTCCCTGGGCGATCTCGACCGAGTACCCGTCGGGGTCGAAGGCCGTCGTGACCCGCTCCCAGGGCTCGTCATGCGGCGGTCCGTCGAACCGCACGCCCTTCTCCACGAGCTCCTGGTAGACCCTGTCGAGGTCATCGGTGGTGAACTCGACGTGGACTCCCCGCCTCTGTTCGGGGGACATGGGCGCTGCGCCCTCCTTGCGAGCCTCGTCCACAGACAGCAGTCCGATCGTCCCGCCGCCATCACCGGGAACTTTGATCATGGCGAAAGCCGGCTCGGAGTTGTACGCCACGTCGAGCCCGAGCAGGCCGCCATAGAACTCGACGGATCTGGCCACACTCTCGACCGTCAGCGTAAGCCCTTCGAGCCTCAACTTCTCTCCCATGGAACCTCCTTCTCGAACCCGGCGCTGCAGCTGTCTGTCGTCTCATCCTGGCACGAGTGGTCGCGTCGGCAGGCTCGGTCCGATCGTACCGGCGGCTCAGAGACTTGACGGGTCCCACACCGGCATGGCCCTTTGCCATACTGAGGCCATCATGCAGTCGATAGTGCTGATCCCCGGGGCAAGCGGGACGGCGTGGTCCTGGCACCTGGTCGAAGCCGAGCTCGGGCGGCGAGGCTACGACGCGTTCGCCGTCGACCTTCCCGCCGGAGACGAGGGCCAGGGACTCGACGACTATGCCAACAACGTCGTGGACGGGGTCGGTGACCGCAGTGAGATCTGCATCGTTGCCCACTCACTCGGAGCGTTCACGGCCCCCCTGGTTTGGCAACGAGTGCCGACCGAGATGGTGGTTTTCGTCAACGCAATGATTCCCCTGCCCGGAGAGACTCCCGGCCAATGGTGGGACGACGTCGGGTCGGAAGCGGCCCGGATCGCCGCTGCCGAGCAGAACGGCTATTCGACCGAGTTCGATCTGGAGACCTATTTCCTGCACGACGTTCCGTCCGACCTCGCCGTGATGCTCGGCGAGCGAGCGTCCGAGCAGTCGGATGGGCCGTTCGGCGATCCCTGCCGGTTCGAGGCGTGGCCGGACTGCCCCGTGCACGTCGTGGCGAGCAGCGACGACCGGTTCTTCCCGCTCGAGCTGCAAAGGCGCATTGCCCGCGACCGCCTCGGCATCGAACCTGATGTCATTCCCGGCGGCCACTTGGCGCTGCTCAGCAGGCCGCGGGAACTCTCCGACCTGCTCGCCGGATACTTGCGCAGTTGACGGCGCCGTCCCGGGCCCGACGTCACTGGACGAGCCCGGGCAGGCAAGTTCAGCGGACGGTCGACTCGGCCTACCGTGGCCCGATCAAGGGTTGGCGGGGGGCATGTCCTTGTAGGTGAAGGAATTGAAGAGGCCGATCTGGTCGCAGAGATGGGGACTCGGGGTGCCGGACGCCGACAGGAACCCGCTCTGCCCCGGCGGCAGGACGTTCTGGCCGATCACCTGAGGCGTCATGTCGATGGCCTGCATGTAGGTGCTCCTGTTCTGACTGGCGCTCGTCCCGCAGTGGGTCGTCACACCGATGGCCAGCGGATCCAGGCTGTCCCAGTTCTGGTCTTGGGCCGGGACATAACCCCACTTGGCGATCACCGGAGTTCCGAAGCCGGGCACGTCCTGACCGAGTTGGGTCCCGGTCCCCGACAGGATGGTGATGGCGTCGTTCAGGCTCTCGATGAGGATGCGGTTCTGATTGCCGGCGAAGTAGTCGCCCGTGTAGCAGAGGGTGCCGCACGGGGCGAGCCCGGCCGTGTGGGCCAGGGCATGGTAGAGGAAGTTGTAGGTGCCCATCCCGCCTAGGCCACCGTAGGTCCCCATACCGACGCTGGTGTCGCTGAGATTAACCGCCCCGGTGTACTGCTCGCCCGGGAACGCGCCGCCCTCGAAGACGTTGCGTTCGAACGCCTCGAGGAAGTTCATGAAGATGGACATGGCCGGGCTCCCGAGGGTGGTGTCCCCGTCCCATTGCGCCAGCGTCCGCACCGCCCGGGCCAAGTCGGGATGCGTGGCGCGATCGACGATCGGGTCGTGGGCGGCAACGAGTGCCTTGTAGGCGGCCACCACATAGGGAATGAAGTAGGGCGCAGCCGGCCGGGTGTTGTCCTCGTTGTCGATGGTCCCGACGTCGTGCTCGATCCCCTCGAGGTAGGGGATGTCGATCGATGAGCTCGCGGCCAGGTCCTCGGCGATGCGGGAGGACCGGAAGATGGTCCCCCAGTACTCGTCGCCGCCGTTCTGCTGGTAGAAGAACTGCTGCGAGGGCTTGGTGTTCCAGTTGTCCAGGTATCCCTGGGCCGGATTGATGCTGCGGGGCATCGAGGAGAACGGCACGTACCCGCTCCAGTCCTCCGTGCCGTCACCCTTGGCAGGAAGCCTCGGGTCGACGGACGAGAACGGGGGTTGCACCGGCACGAGGCCGTCACCGAAATAGGCGATATTGCCCTGCTGATCGGCGTAGAGGAAATTGTGGAGTGTGGTCACGAGGCTCATCGACCGGGTGAACTGAGCGAGATTCTGATCTCCACCCAGCTGTGCGAAGCCAGCCAGAGTCCCGACCTCGTTGTCGAAGGAGGCGAAGCGCATGGAGAACGCGGTCCCACTCGCCTGGTCCTGCGAGAACACCGGCCCGTCGGCGGTCCGCAACACGGTGAAGGGCTGGGGGGCGGATCCCGCCACCGGGATCTCCTCCTGGATGGCCTGCATGGGGATCCAGTTGCCGTCGTAGAGGTACGTGGGTGGGTTGGTGGAGTAATTGACCTGCTCGACGTACGTGCGCTCGTCGACGAGCTCTTCGCTCGTGGTGGTCCAGCTGATCTGGCCGTTGCGACCGATGAGGATGAACGGCTCACCCGTGATGTCCATCCCGCCGGCGTCATACCCGGGTCCGTGGAGGTACTCCTCACCGTCGATGCTCGGGGTGCTGAAACCCTCTTGGGGGGCGCCCCACAGCAGCGCGTGGCCGTCCTTCGAACGCCCCGGAGCTACCACGAACGCATTCGACCCGCCATGGGACAGCACCTTCAAGGAGATGCCGGTGGACAGGATGTTGTTCTGGTCGGTGTTGAGCGCGGTGGTGGCATTGCTGAGGTCGGTGTCACTCACCCCCGAAAGAGCGGCGAGCGACGATGCCGTCGCCGGCGAAGTCACACCGGCATTGGGGGCATCGGCAGGTGGCACAGGTACGGCCGGCCCTGCCGCCGGAGCCGTGGCTGTCGAGGTGGTGGCCGCAGAGGATGTCCCGGGGGACGTGGAGGGCACAGTCGTCGGGGCAGTGGCGTCGTTGATCCATCGCGCATCGTTGAAGACGGCAGTGGCGTCGGCGCCCGCGTTGGGGTCACCCCGCTTGACGAGCTCCGCCTGTAGGTAGCGCAGAAACGAGAGGTTTGTGAGCTCCGAGCCGCCACCGCCTCCGAACTCGCGCGCCAGGTAGTTACCCACCGCCATCGTGTCGGTAGGTACCCACGGTGCCGGCCGGTACGGTCCAGACGAACCGGTCAGCGAGCCGAGTACGAAGAATTCCTTGGGGACCAGGGCCTGCTCGTTCTGCGGCGACGAGTAGGCGAGTTCCTCGTAGGCATTGATCCCGTCGGAGAAGTTCTGGACGGCATGCCGGGTCTTCAGCGGTAGCCGGGCGAACTGGGCCTGCAGCTCTGTGGGCGTGTAGAAGAAGGTGCGAACCGTCTCGTCCTGGGAGAGGAAGCTCGGTCCGCCGATCTGGGCGAGGGTCCCCTCTACGGTGCGCCGGGTCAGCTCCAGCTGTGCCATCCGGTCCTCGGCCTGGGCATAGCCGGCCCCGAACCACATGCCGGCGGTGGTAGACGAGGTGATCGTCGGCACCCCGTAGGCATCGCGGGTGATGCTTGCCTGGCGTGCCCCGGTACCGACCGTCTCCCCTGCCGCACCGGCAGGGGACCGACCGACCGGCGGCACGAGTGTCAGGGTCCCCAACAGGACGAGAACAGTGCAGCCGGCGGCGATGACGGACCGGTATCTGGCTCGGGTTACGAGGTGACGCATCTTCCGTGACCCCCCATCCGCTCAGCGCGAGCTGTGAGCAGCTTCGCGCCCGCCATCGGCCCGTGCAACGGGCAGGTGCGCGGGCGTGTTCAGGTGGAAGCGGCCTGCCGGTCGGCGGCCACGGCGTCGTAGCGCTCGTAGTCCGATCCGGTGTCGTCGGCGAACTCGAACTCGAGCAATCCGACCTCGCCCCAACGCTTGCGCAGATAGCCCTGGTTGGCGTCGAGCAGACCGAGCTTTCTGACGTTGGGGACCAGCTTGGCGAAGAAGGCGGTGACGAAGCTGGCGGACGGGTCGAGCTTCTCCTTCTCCGCCGCCTGCATGATGAACGGCAGGACCGCTTCCTCGGTCGTCCCCATCCGCTCCCACACCTCGGGCGTGGTCGAGCGGGACCGGTTGTTCAACGTCGCCTCCACCAGGAACTCCTGGCGCTCCAGCAGCTCGGCCTCGGTCAGGCCGGCGTAGAGCTCGGAGAGGGTCAGCACCCCGAAGGCCACGTGCCGGGCCTCGTCGGACATGATGTAGCGCAGCAGCTTCTTCAACAGCGGCTCGTTGGTCCGGCGCAGCATGGTGCCGAAGGCGGCGAGGGCGAGCGACTCGATGACGATCTGCATGCCGAGATAGGCGATGTCCCAGCGCGGGTCCTCCAGCAACGACCAGATCTGGGCCTTGAGGAACGGGCTCATCGGATATGCCTCGCCCAGCTTGGTCGACAGGTACTTGGCGAAGACCTCGGTGTGGCGGGCCTCGTCCATCGTCTGGGTGGAGGCGTAGTACTTGGCGTCGATCCACGGCACCGTCTCGACGATCTTGGCCGCCGTCATCATGGCCCCCTGCTCGCCGTGCATGAACTGGCTGAGGCTGGCCTTGAAGAACTCGATCCCGAGCTGGGTGTACTCCTTCTCGGACCAGGTGGCGAGGGGTGAGCCGGGCATCGTTCCCGCCGCCCGGGCCAGGGAGACCATGGGGCCTTCCTGCTCGGCCACCAACCGCTCGGGATCCACGTCGGTGTCCCAGTCGAGGTCGGTCACGCTGTTCCACTGCGAGCCCATGGCTTTGTTGTACAAGGTGACCAGCTGGCCGCGGTCCCGTTCGTAGTCCCACAGGAAGAGCCGCTCGGCGTTGTCGGTGATGACCTGGACGCTGGCGTCCACCTCGTCGCGGCCAGGGAGCGGAGGACCGCTCCCATGTGCAGGCTCCCCCGTGGTCATGGTCACTCCCTCCGGCCGCTCATGTTGGCGTTCGCTGCTGCCTTGGCCACCAGGTCGGGGACGATCCCGCCCAGCTCGGCCGGGTCCCACCGGTCGCCCTTGGTCGCCTCTGGCCCGGCCACCCAACCCTCGGCCACGCTCAGGTGATCGCCCATGACGTTGAACACCCTGCCGGTGATCCCCGCCGACTCGGGGCTGCCCAACCACACGACGATGGGGGCGATGTTCCCGGGATCGAGCGGGTCGAACTGGTCGGGCTTGATCTCCCTCGCCGCTTCGCCCATCCCGAGGTTCTCGGTCATGCGGGTCAAGGCGGCCGGAGCGATGGCGTTGACTGTCACCCCGTAGCGGGCGAGCTCCATGGCGGCGATCACCGTGAACGAGGCGATGCCGGCCTTGGCCGCCCCGTAGTTGGTCTGACCGACGTTGCCGTAGATGCCCGAAGGAGAGGTGGTGTTGATGATGCGGGCGTCGTTGGCCTCGCCGGCCTTGGTCCGGTTCCGCCAGTACTCGACGGCGTGCCGGGCGGGGGCGAACGTGCCCCGCAGATGGACCCGGATCACGGCGTCCCACTCGTCGATGGTCATGTTGACGAGCATCCGGTCACGCAGGATTCCGGCGTTGTTGACGAGGACGTCGAGGCCCCCGAAGCTGTCGATGGCGGACTGGACCAGCCGTCCGGCGCCGTCGTAGTCCGACACGTCGTCGCCGTTGGCGACGGCCTCGCCACCCATGGCGCGGATCTCGTCGACCACTTCGCCCGCCGGCCCCGTCGAGCTTCCCGACCCGTCGATCTCGGCGCCGAGGTCGTTGACCACGATCTTTGCGCCCTGGCTGGCGAACTCGAGGGCGTGCTCCCTCCCGATGCCCCGGCCGGCCCCGGTGATGACCACGACCCGTCCGTCACAGATACCCACGTGTGCTCCTCTTTCTCATGGTGTCTTGCTCACGGTGACGACCCGTCTCTCGGGGCCGTCTCGGTACTGATCCCGAAGCCTGCGCTTGAAGATCTTCCCCGTATCCTCGCGGGAAGTCGATCGGCGAAGTCAACCGACTTCGGACACTTGAAGTGGGCGAGGTTCTGGCGGCACAGTTCGATCAGGTCGTCGGCCAGCGCGGCAGTGGGCTCGTACCCTGATTGGAGCTCGACCACGGCCTTGACCGTCTCGCCCCACTCCTTGTCGGGCACGCCGATGGTGGCGGCGTCGGCAACGGCCGGGTGCCGGAGCAAGACGGCGTCGACCTCGGCCGGGTAGATGTTCACGCCACCGGAGATGATGAGATCGGCTGTCCGGTCGGTGAGGTAGAGGTAGCCGTCGTCGTCCAGGTAGCCCATGTCGCCGAGCGTGAAGTACTCCCCCCGGTAGGCGTTGGCGGTCTTCGCCGCGTCACCGAAGTACTCGAACCTCGTCGCAGGGTCGGCCCGCAGGTACACGAGCCCGACCTGTCCTGCCGCCACCTCGTTCCCGTCCTCGTCGGCGATGCGCACCTGGTCCGGCCGCAACGGGTGCCCGACCGTGCCCGGGTGTTCGAGCCAGGTCTCGGAGTCGACGAGCGACCCCACTCCTTCGGTGGCTGCGTAGTACTCGACCACGATCGGCCCCAGCCACTCGATCAGCTGCCGCTTGACCTCGACCGGGCACGGGGCTGCGCCGTGGATGACGAAGCGGAGGGAGGAAAGGTCACGGGCGGACCGGGTGGCTTCGGGCAGGGCCAGGAGGCGGTGGAACATGGTCGGGACCATGTGGGTGTGGGTGATGCCGTGGCGCTCGATGAGATCGAGGGTCTCCACCGGATCCCACTGGTCCATGACGACGATGGGCACGCCGTAGACCATGGGCACGGCCAGGGAGAAGGCGAGCGGGGCGGCGTGGTAGAGCGGTCCGCTGCACAGGTGGCGATCGGTGCTCTGTTCCCAGTTCTCGTCGTAGCCGCAGAAGTTGACGGCGGTGAGGAGCGCGGAGGTCGCCTGCCGGTGGACCCCCTTCGGCCGGCCCGTCGTGCCCGAGGTGTAGAGCATCTGGGTGCCGAGGACCGGATCGGCGATATCGGCGCCCGCCTCTGAGGCGATGGCCTCGTCGTAGGGCTCGAACCCGGCGATCGTCCCGCCGACGGAGAGACGGACGAGGTCACGATCCTTTGTGGCGCCGGCTGGTGGCGCCGGCGCCGGCACGTCGGACCACGTCGTGGTCCAGATCGGCGGATGCGACCAACGCCTTCGCCTCGCAGTTCTCCACGATGTAGGCGGCTTCTTCCCCGGCGAGATGCCAGTTGAACGGGGTCAACCGCAGTCCGGCCCGCTGGGTGGCGTAGACGACCTCGACGAACTCGGGACGGTTGGTGCAGCAGAGGGCGACGGCGTCGCCGGCCCGGAGGCCCCTGGCCCGCAAGGCGCGGACCAGCCGGTTGACGTTGGCGTTCAGCTCGGCGAAGGTCCGCTCACCGAAGCCTGTGATGACGGCCGGGCGGTCCGGCATTCTCTGTGCCCAGTAGGCGGGCACCATGCCCGTGGCCTGCGCAGCCGGCTTGTCGTCCACCGGCCTGCCCGTCCCAGCGGTCGTCGTCATCGATGGTCAGGAGTTCTTCGGGAGCTCGGAGAAGGGAGTGGTCCGGTCGTTGTTGGGCTCTTTGGGCAGGCCGAGGACCCGCTCCCCGATGATGTTGCGCTGCACCTGGTCGGTCCCTCCGTAGATCGGGGGGGCCTGGGCGAAGAGGGAGATCTCGGTGACCATCGCCACGAGCGGGCCGGTCAGCTCGGCGAGGCTCTGTTTGCCGCCGGTGTCGTAGGCGTGGAGCATGCCGGACGCTCCGCAGACGGCAAGGCCGAGGTCACGGCTGAGCCGCGAGATCTGGCTCATCGAGAGCTTGGCGATGTTCGCCATCCCGGGGATGTCGCCACCCTTCTCCTTCACCGCTTTTTGGCGGAGGCTGTTGAACCTCCCCAGCTCGCCGAGCGTGTGCAGCCGGGCGAGGTCCTGGCGGACGAGGGGGTCGGTCTCCGCCCCCTTGGCCCGGGCCAGTTGAATGAGCATGTGTGATGGATTGCGCATGACCGAGGTGGCACTGGCTTCGCTGACAGGCCCTTGCGCCCCCGCACGATCCGGGCGCTTCCCGTTGGGGGACGCCTTCTTGCGGGGAACGAGGTCGCCTACCCGCTTGTCGAGGAAGCCGAGAACCGTCCCGGGCTGGGCCAGGCCACCGCCGGCGGCGTTGCCGCCCCCGGCCCCGAGCCCTGCCCGCTCGTTGGCGAGCGTCGTGTTGGCCGCCGCCCACCCCCGGTTGAGCCCACCGATCAAGTCGTCGTCGGCCACCCGGGCGTCGGTGAGGAAGACCTCGTTGAACAGAGCCCGACCGGTCAGCTCCTTCAAGGGACGGACGTCGACCCCGTCCTGGTGCATGTCGAGGGCGAAATACGAGATGCCCTGGTGCTTGGGCACCTCCGGGTCGGTGCGCGCCAGCAGCATGCCCATGTCGGCGTACTGGCCGCCCGAGGTCCATACCTTCTGGCCGTTCACCACCCACTCGTCCCCGTCCTTGATGGCCCGGGTCTGCAGGCCGGCGAGGTCCGATCCGGCCTGAGGCTCGCTGAACAGCTGGCACCACGCCTTCTGCCCGGTCACGATGTCGCGGACGTAGTGGTCGATCTGTTCGGGTGTGCCGTGGGCGGCGATGGTCGGGGCGGCCAGCAGCAGGCCGAGACCGGCCGGCGCACCGAGTGCACCGTGGGCGCTGATCTCCTGGGACACGGCTACGGCGTCGGAGCGGGAGCAGCCCTTGCCGTAGGCGGAGGCCGGCAGGCCCGGGGCCGACCAGCCTGCCGTGCCGAGGCGCTCCCACCAGTCGGCGACGGTGAGGTCGGGATCCCAGTGCTTGTCGAGCCAGGTGCGCAGATCGCTCAGGAGCTCGTCGGTGGTGATCTCGGGGGTCGTGGCAGTGTCGGTCACGGCTGGTCCTCTCAGCACGGCGTGCGCCCGGGCACTCCGGTGCAGGCTTCCTCGCCTGATCGGCGAGCGCTCGGGCACCACCTTAGGGAGTTTCGCCGGGCCCCGGCCTGTCCGCCCGCCCCGCCGTTGCGAGGCGCGGCCGCTGCCGGGTGGTCACCCAGCTCCTTGATCCCGGGTGAACGGCTGACCGGTGCCCGTCTGGGCTGCCCCGACGACGCTCGGGGCCCGAAGCTCGCGTCGAGCTCAGGCCCCTCGGACTCAGCTCCCCGAGTAGCGGGCCGGCCGTCCCTCCGACCGGGCTGCCTTGAACTCGGCGAAGTCGTCGGACTTGTTGATGAAGGTCTGGTAGATGAGCTCGTCGTCCATCGACGATCGGACCGTCGGTTCGCTCAGGTGGCGGATGATCCTCCGGGCCATCTTGACGGTGACCTTCGGGGCGACGGCGATCCTTTCGGCCATCTCCCGGGCCGTGGCGTCGAGGGTCTCGGGGGGGACGACGCGGGAGACGATCCCGTGTCCGAGGGCCTCCTCTGCGCCCATCGGACGGCCGGTGAGGACGAGGTCGCTGACCACCCCGGGTCCGCACATCTCGTACAGCCGCCCCATGCCACCGGTGTCGGGGATGACCCCGAGGCCGAGCTCGGGCAGCATGAACCGGGTCCCGGCGGCGGCGATCCGGATGTCGCAGAGCAGGGCCCGCTGGAAGGAGCCGCCGATGGCCCAGCCGGAGAGGGCCACGATGATCGGTGCATCGAGGTCGAAGACCTGCAGGATGCCCCTGTGGCCTCGGACCATGAGCTCGTGGTGGCTGAGCGTCGTTTTGTTGGTGCCGATCACCGAGGTGTCGCGACCCGACGACCACACCGGGCCCTCTGCGCGCCAGATGACGGCCCGCACGTCGGGCCGCTCCTCGAGCTCGGCGAGGATCTCGAACAACCGCACATCCATCTCGTCGTCGAAGGCATTGCGCTTCTCGGGGTTGTTGTTGGTGATCACCGCGATGGGCCCCTCGATGTCGAGGCGGACTCTGTCGGTCATCGCATTCGTCCAATCGAATCGGGAGTCGGGCGCCGGGGTCGGAGCGTTCGTCGCAAGGTTCACGTGCCCACGGACAATCCACCGAGAGGTCCTCGGTCCGCCGGCCGATCGTTGTGGAACCCCACCCCGGGGTCAAGTCTCATCCGGTGGCAGCAGGACGTGGGGGTTGAGGATCCCGGCCGGGTCGAGGGCGTGCTTCACGGCACGGAACGCATCGATCTCGGCGTCCGACCGGGAGAGGTGGAGCCAGTCGCGCTTGGCCGTGCCTATCCCGTGCTCGGCGCTGATGCTCCCCCCGACCTCGGCCACGAGGGTGAAGACAGCGTCGTCCACCCGATCGTCGTCGGGGGAGAGCCCGGTTACGTTCACGTGGATGTTCCCGTCGCCGATGTGGCCGAACAGCCATGTGCGGGCTCGGGACTCGACGGCGCCGACCCTGTCCGGGACGGTCTCGACGAAGTCGGCCATGGCGTCCAAGGGCACGGTCACGTCGAGTTTGTGGGGAGGGCCGAGGCTATTGATCGCCTCGGTATGGGCTTCCCGGTACCGCCACAGCTCGGCCCTCCGGATCGGATCGGTCACGACCACGGTGTCGGCCACGCCGTCCACCCCGCCGGCCGCCTCGATCAGGGCATCCGTGGGGTCGTCCTCGCCGCCCACCTCGACGAGCAGGAGGACCGGGTGGGGCGCGGCAAAGGGCCGGGCGAGCCCGAAGGTCCGGCACACGAGGTCGAGGCCGTCCTCCAAGAACAGCTCGCACGCCTCGAGCCCGGGGAGCGACCGGCGGAAGGCGGTACCGGCTTCGACCGCCTCGGTCACCGAGGTGAAGGCCAGGACGGCGACGGCGTGGGCCTGGGCGGGAGGGACGAGACGGAGGCGGGCGGCCGTGACCACGGCCAGGGTCCCCTCGCTGCCACACACCAGGCCGGGCAGGTGGTACCCGGTGTTGTCCTTGACGAGGCCGCCGAGGTGGGAGACGACCGCCCCGGTGCCGAGGACCGCTTCGATGCCGAGCAGCTGGGCCCGGGTGTCTCCGTGGCGGAGGACGTGGATCCCCCCGGCGTTGGTGGCGATGGTCCCGCCCACCGTCGCCGAGTCGCGGCTGCCGAGATCGACCCCGTAGGCCCACCCGGCACCGGTGGCAGCGCGCTGGACTGCGCCGATTGTGGCCCCGGCACCGGCTGTGACCTGGCCGGCCAACGTGTCCACGGAGAGGCCATCGAGCCGGGCCAGCGTGAGCACCACTTCCCCGTGGAGCGGGACACCACCCCCGACCAGTCCGGTGTTGCCCCCCTGGGGCACGAGGGCGACCCCGAGCTGGCGGCACACGTCGACGACGGCGGCGACCTCGTCGGTCGATCCCGGCCTGACGACAGCGTCGGCATGGCCGACGAACCGGCCCGTCCAGTCGGTGGTGAAGGTGCTCACGATCTCGGGATCGATGACGACATGGTCGCCGACGACGTCACGCAGCCGGCCGACGAGCCGGTCGAGGAGATCGGTGGGGCGGCCCACCTCAGGTCCGCCGGTGGGGCACCGAGTGGTCCCAATCGGCCAGGAGGGACCGCAGGGCGGTGAGAAGGATGAGCGGCTGGTCGAGCATGGCGTGGTGGCCGGCTTCGGGCAGCTCGATGATCGGTGTCACCCGGCCGAGGGCCTCGAACATCGATCTTCCGATGTCCTCGGTCACGAGGCCGTCCTCCGACCGCAGGAGGGCGAGCCTCCCGCGGACCTCTGACAAGTAGGGCAGGGCGATGCTCCGGATCCCACCGCCGAACTGGGCGAACACCGCCCGGTCGAACTTCCAGCTCCATCCCCCGTCGACGGCTCGGACCGATTCCCTCGCCACGTAGTCCATGACGTAGTCGAGGTAGTGGCGTTGGGCCGGCACGGTCCGGAAGTGGGCCACCGCATCGTCGAGGTTCGGGTAGACCCGTGGACGTCCGAACGCCTCCTTCAGCTGGTAGGCGCCGATCTCCGGGTCTTGCTGGGTCACCGGCGAGTCGCACACGATCGTGCCGGCGATCTCGTCGCCGTGTCGGGCGGCGGTGGCGATGGCGACGAAGCCGCCCATCGAGTGGCCGATGACGACCGGCGGCCCGTCGATCCCTCCGGCGACCGCCGCCCCCATGACCTCGTCCGTCCACAGCTCGAGCGAGTACCGGTCCCGGTGACCGCTGTCGCCGTGACCCGACAGGTCGACGCACGCCACGCGGAAGTCGTCGCTGAACCGGGTGGCCACATGGGTCCACCACCGGGCGTGAGCGCCACCGCCATGGACGAACACCAGACCCCGACGGCCGGGGCGCCCCGAGGTCAGGACATGGATGGGACAGCCGTCCACCACGAAGGTGACGTCGTCCTCCGGTACGCCGAGGGCCTCGACGAACCAGCCCGGGGCGCCTTTCTGCGGCCGGTACCCACCCCCCGCACCCAGGTCCGGCTCTTCACCGCCAGCCGGGCGCGAACGGGCGGACACGAGAGCCGTCGCTCAGAGCAGGTCGGGCACGACGGCTTGGACAAGGCTCGGTCCCGGGGTGGCGAGGGCCCTTCCGAGCTCGTCGGCGAAGACCTCTGCCGTCTCGGCCCGGGCGGCCTGGAGCCCCAGTCCACGGGCCAGGGCGACGAAGTCGATGGACGGCTGGCCGATGTCGAGCATGGCTTTGGCCCGGGGCCCGGGAGGCTCGGCACCCACCCGCTCGAGCTCCATGTTGAGCACGGCATACGAGCCGTTGTCGAAGAGGATGGTCGTGACGTCGAGACCCTCACGGGCCATGGTCCACCACGACTGCAGGGTGTAGAGGGCGCTGCCGTCGGCCTCGAGGGCCACGACGCGCCGGTCGGGACAGGCGACGGCCGCCCCGACGGCGACGGGCAGACCCTGTCCGATGGCTCCGCCGGTCAGGCACAGCCAATCGTGTGGCGGGCTGCCGGCTGTCGCGCCGGCGGCGAACAACCCAGACGTGTTCCCCTCGTCGGAGACCACCGCCCCTTCGGGCAGGAGGACTCCGAGCACCTGGGACACGGTCTGGGCGGTCAGTGCGCCACTCGGCAGGTCGGGAACGGAGGCGTCCTGGCGGGGACCCTTGCCCGGCGCCGCGCCGAGCTCGGCCGACAGGGCGGCGATGGAGGACTCCACGTCGTCGGCCGGTCCGGCCACGGGATGGACGGTGCACCCGTCGGGGACGAGGTCGCTCGGCTTGTCGGGATAGGCGAAGAATGACACCGGCGACTTGGCGTCGAGGAGGACGAGGTGGCGGACGCCGTCGAGTTGCATGGCCGTCAGCTCGCCGAGATAGGCGAGTCGTTCGACCGGTGGTCGTCCGGCACCCCGCGCCAAGCGTGCCGGGAAGGTCTCGGCCATGAGCCTGGCGCCGGTTGCCGCCGCCAGGTCGGCGGCCTGGTCGAGGAGACCACCGGTGCAGGCACGACCACCGATGAGCACGACAGCGGGCTCACCCGATCGGAGGGCCCGGGCGGCATCGGCCACCCGGTCGCCGTCGGGGGGGTCACCACCGGGGCGGCCCTGGACATGGGTGCCCTTTGCCACCACACCGCCGTCGGTCCATGAGACGTCTGCGGGCAGGATGAGCGTGGCTACCGATCCGGGCGGCCCGATTGCCGCGTCGATCGCAGCGCAGGCGTCGCCGCCCAGGTCCTCGGTCCGTTGACTGGAGCGCACGAACGTGGACACGTTCTTGGCCACGGTCTCGATGTCCGATTGGAGCTGGGCGTCGTAGCGGCGGTGGCTCGTTGCGTGCTCGCCCACGATGTTGACGATCGGGGTGTGGGCCCGACGGGCGTTGTGCAGGTTGGCCAGCCCGTTGCCGAGCCCGGGTCCCAGGTGGAGGAGGGTGGCGGCGGGTCGGCCCGCCATCCGTCCGTACCCGTCGGCCGCCCCGGTGGCCACCCCCTCGAAGAGGGCCAGCACGCTCTGCATGGCCTCCACGTCGTCGAGGGCGGCCACGAAATGCATCTCCGAGGTGCCCGGGTTCATGAAGCAGGTGTCGACGTCGTGGTCGACGAGGGTTCGGATGAGCGCCTGGGCTCCGTTCAACGGTCGGCTCCTTCGCTGGTCGATGGGGTTCGGGTCAGGTGGATTCTTGGCTGTCGGAATGGGCGAGGCCGGGTTCGGCACCGTCGGGCTCGGGTCGAAGATGGTGCCGGGATTCAGGATGCCGTTGGGATCGAACGCCCGCTTGATCCGGCGCATGAGGGCGAGCTTGGCCGGGTCCTCCAGCTCGGCCAGGTACGGCTTCTTCTCGGTCCCGATTCCGTGCTCGCCCGAGACGGCACCGCCCAGCGCGACCCCGGCGGCCACGATGCCGTGCAGCAGGGTATGGCGCACGGTGGGGTCGGCCTGCCACACCGACAGGTGGACGTTGCCGTCCCCGACATGACCGCACCCGACGACCAGCGAAGAGGTGGTCTCGGAGAGCCGGCCCACCGTTGACAGGTATTCGGGGATCGACGCCCGGGGCACGACGACGTCGACGATCTCGTCGGCACCGGCCGCCTTGGATGCCCAGAATGCCCGTTCCCGAGCCTGGACCAGGTTGGTGCCGGCCCGGTCGGGGAGCACGAAGACGTCGAGGGCCCCGAGCTCGGCCAGGAGGGTGGCAACCGCCTGGGCGTCCTCGTCCAGCCGGTCGGGCCGGTGGTTCTCGAGCACCACGATCAGATAGGCGAGGGTCCGGGCCCTCGTCTCCTCGGCGATGCCCAGGTCGATGCCGGCGTTCGCTGTCATGCCGGCCATCGAGACGAGTATCGAGGTACTCGACGAGCAGGGGACTGGCACCACTCATCACGATGGGCGGCACCGCTCCGCAGGTCGCCTCGAGGGACTCGAACGGGGCGAGCAGCGTGGCCTGGTGCTCGGGACGAGGGTGGAGCCGGAGGATGGCGCGGGTCACGAGGGCGAGTGTGCCCTCCGAACCGAGCACCAGCTGGGTGAGGTCGTAGCCGCTCGTGGATTTGACGAAGCGGCCGCCGGTGGTGAGCACCTCGCCGGTCCCGAGCACGAGCTCGAGGCCGAGCACGTGGTGGCGGGTGACCCCGTACTTGACCGCCCGCATGCCGCCGGCATTGGTGGCGACGTTGCCGCCCAGACTGGCCGACTGCTCGCCGGGGAACACCGGGTAGACGAGCCCGTGGGGAGCCAGTGCCTCGTCCAGCTCGCCCAGCGTGACCCCGGGTTCGACCACAGCCACATGGTTGGCGAGATCGATCTCGAGGATGCTGTTCATCCGCTCGAACGAGACGACGACAGCTTCCTCGGTCGGGATGCAGGCACCCGAAAGCCCTGTTGCCGAGCCCCGGGGGGTGAGGGGGACGCCCCGGGCGCCCGCCGCCTTCACGATGGACGCCACTTCCTCGCTCGAAGCCGGTCGCACCACCGCTCGCGGACACACGCCTGCGGCCCCGAGCGCTTCGTCGTGCCAGAAGTCCTCGGAGATGGCAGCACCCACCTGGACGGCGGCCTTCCCTACGATGCCGGCGAGCTCGGCGATCAACCCGTCGGGGTCGGGGTCGGCGTTGCCGTCCGGCCTGCCCGTAGCGGTCGAGATCCCCGTTGTCGAACTCATCCGAGCACCCTCTTTCCGGACGTTTTCGGAGCCACGACCACGCTACTTCGCCGCGCTCAGAGCACCACCACCGAGCGCAGCACCTCGCCTGCCTCCATCCGGTGGAACGCCTCCTCCACGGCGTCGAGGCCGACGGTTTCCGAGACGAACCGGTCCAGGTCCAAGCGGCCCTGGAGGTAGAGGTCGACCAGCATGGGGAAATCACGCGACGGTAGGCAGTCGCCGTACCAGCTGGGCACGAGTCGGCCCCCCCGGGAGAAGAAGTCGATCATCGGCAGGTCGATCCTCATTTCGGGTGCGGGCACTCCCACCTGGACCAGTGTTCCGGCCAGGTCCCGGGCGTAGAAGGCCTGGGCCATCACCTCCGGATGGCCGACCGCCTCGATGCAGACGTCGGCCCCGTTCCCGTCGGTGAGGGACGTCACCCGGGCCACCGGGTCGTCGACCGAGGCATCGACGATATGGGTGGCCCCGAACTGGCGGGCCAGTTCGAGCTTCCCCGGATCGAGGTCGACGGCGATGATCCGGGAGGCCCCGGCCAACACCGCGCCGGCGACGGCGGCGCAGCCCACGCCGCCACAGCCGAAGACGGCCACCGCGTCCCCCTGTCCCACCTCACCGGTGTGGAGGGCGGCACCGAGGCCGGCCATGACGCCGCATCCGAGGAGGCCCACCGCCTCGGGCCGGGCCCGCCGGTCGACCTTGGTGCACTGGCCTTCTGCCACCAAGGTCTTCTCACAGAACGCCCCGATGCCGAGGGCCGGTGAGAGGGCGGTTCCGTCCGCGAGGGTCATCGGCTGGTCGGCGTTGTGCGTGTCGAAGCAGTACCACGGCCGGCCCCGCCTACACGCTCGACACTCCCCGCACACGGCCCGCCAGTTGAGGACGACGAAGTCCCCCGGCGCTACCGAGCTCACGCCGTCGCCGATCTCCTCGACCACCCCGGCCGCCTCGTGCCCGAGCAGGAAGGGGAACTGGTCTGTGATCGCGCCTTCCCGGTAGTGGAGATCGGTGTGGCATACGCCGCACGCCTGGACGGCGACGACCGCCTCGCCGGGGCCCGGCGACGGAACGACGACGTCGGTCATCACCACCGGCTCTCCCCTGGACAGTGCCACAACGCCGGCGACGGTCGATGTCATCGTGCTCCTCTCATCCGGTCGGATCGTTGCGTGGCTAAGTGTGGACGCTCGTGCCGTTCGTGGCCTGTCGTCATGTCGGCGTGAGCGAAGACATGCCGTCCCACAGTCCCGGCTGGACCTCATCGGTGGGTTCGAGGGCGTGGTAGCCGGGGAGCTCGGACATGGGCGAGTCGAGGTAGACCTTGGCCTCGGGGGGACCGGAGAACCGTCCGTGGCTCCACCGGATCTCGACGTGCCCTTCGACCGAGCTCACGGAGCCCGTGCGGCGATGACGGCACCGGGCCGCCCAGTTGACCCGAGGCTGGCCGGCGGCAGCGGGGCTGACCGTGAAGGAATCGAGCTCGAACCGATCCCGCCAGTCCCAGGGGTCGGCGATTCGGTAGCGAGCCGGTGCACCGGTGCGCCGATCGTTGCCGAGTAGGAAGTACGGGGCGCTGCCGATGCGGAGGAGCCGCCACAGGACGGTGCGGGCTGCGGGGCCGGCAGCGCACAGCTGGTTGGACCAGCGAGCGGCGGACGCTTCGCTCACCACCCGGCACAGCTCGCGGTAGGCGGCCCGGGAGGCGGAGTCGGGATAGGTGCGGCCGCGGAGGCTCCCACGGATCTCGGCCAGCTGGGCGCGCGGTGCACGCTGCGAGTGTGGGCGGCAGGTCGTGGCGGCCGAGGGCGGCGGTGCACGCCTGGAACAGGGCGCCGAGCTCTTCGGCGGCCACAGCCTCGAACCAGTCCCCCCGGTCCCATTCGCCGGAGGTGGCGAGCAAACCGTCGAACAGGCGGGCGGGGGAGGCGTTGGCCAGGATGGCCGACTCGTACTTGCAGCTCACGAGGTACACATGATCGATCCGGAGGTCGATCGGCGCCGCTTCGTCACCCGGAGCCCTGCGTCCGCCGGTCCACTCCACGAGCGCCGGCGCCCGTCCCCGCAATCCGTCACGAGCAGAAAGAAGGGCCCGCCCGTTGGCCAACGCCTGGGCGATCGGAGCGGCGTGGCGACCGGAGCGCTGGATTCGGCCGAGGTGCTCCCACGTCGGGTCGGAGACGGCCAGCTGCGCCGGGCGGTCCAAGAGGGCGCCGGTCAGGTCGCGGTAGCCGAGGGTGCCGAGCGCAGTCGCGAGCTCGGTCGCCGTGGTGCGGTCATCGGGCATGGTGCCGCACTGCGTGCGCGTGCCGGTCGCCGCCTGCGTACCGAGCAAGGCGGCCGACCGCGTCGGCGTCGAGCAGCTCGATGGCGTCGGTCACGGGGGCGTCGTTGCCGGAGGCCAGGACGGCGGCGAGTGCCTTGCCCGGCCCCGATCGGGGGGTCGGCAGCTCGGTCGACAGGAGGATGACCGGTCCGAGGTCGTCATGGTCGGGGTCCTGCCTGCGGGCCTCGTGGACCACGGTGGCCTTTCCGAGAGACCGCCACAACACCTCGGGGCGCCGCAGCCCGGGCCGGCTCGTCGAGTAGGCGCCGGAGAGGTCGAACAGCCACGCCGCACCGGTTGCATCGCGGGCCCTGAAGTCCATGACGAGGCCGAGATGGCCGAGGGTGACATCGTGCTCGATGCCCTCGAACCCGGCGCTGAGGAGCGTCCGGTGGGCCAGTTGGCGCGCCTTGTGCCCGAGGGTGATCTCGTCCGCCTCGGTTTGAGCGCTGTCGGGGGCCGCCACCCTACGACGAGGGGGCACCGTTACCCGCTGCCGCTGGCCAACAGGATGCCGACGCTCCTCTTGGAGCCGACGTTCGGTGAGCTCGACGTACCCGGCGTCGGTGTCGAAGCCGATGTAGTGCCGTTCGGTCCGGACGGCGGCCACCGCTGTCGACCCCGATCCCACGAACGGATCGAGGACGAGATCGCCCCGGTAGGTGAAGAGCTCGATGAGCCGCCGCGGCAGGTCGACCGGGAACGGGGCGGGGTGGCTCACCCGCCGGGCGGACTCGGCTGGGAGGTCCCAGACGTCGAGGGTGGCGTCGATGAACTCGTCCATGGTGATCGTGCCTTCGCATGGCAGACCCCGTTCCGCCCGCTCGACGGGAGTGAGGGCGCGGTCGAACCGGCCTTTGCAGGCCACCACGATCCGCTCGGAGATGTCCCTCAGCACCGGGTTCCCGGGTCGCTGGTAGGTGCCCCACGCGCACGATCCGCCAGCCGCCTGGCTCTTGCGCCAGATGATCTCGCCCCGGAGGAGGTAACCGAGTCCCTCGAGGATGTCGATGACGTCCCGCGACAGCGACCGGTAGGGCTTGCGACCGAGGTTGGCCACGTTCACCGCGATCCTCCCCCCCGGTTCGAGCTTGTCGAGGCACTGCTCGAACACGGCGTGGAGCATGCCCAAGTAGTCCGGTAGTCGGTGGGAACGTGACCCTGACCGAGCGCCTCCTCGTACTCCTTGCCTGCGAAGTAGGGGGGGGATGTCACCACCAGCGCCAC
The DNA here is from genome assembly GCA_963828385.1 of uncultured Acidimicrobiaceae bacterium. Lineage (GTDB taxonomy): Bacteria > Actinomycetota > Acidimicrobiia > Acidimicrobiales > RAAP-2 > Bog-756. The sequence goes on along the minus strand of CAWHEF010000002.1, from coordinate 2,866,503 downwards.
CGAGCTGTCGGCCACGGCACCGGTGCCATCGATGTCCCGGGCGTCGCCGAGGAGGATCCGGTCGAGGCACGATGCCCTGGTGACCTCGGCGTCGTCGGAGACGGAAGGAGGAGTGAAGCGGGCGTAGAACCCCGAGGCGTCGTGCGCCTCACGGCGGCCGACCCCGAACGACGACGTCGCCGTGGGTGGCCGGCGGGGACCGTTCCGGACCGGCTCGATCACTGTCACCGCAAGCCACCCGTGGGCGTCGTGACGGTCATGGGAGGCCGGGGCACATCGTGGATCTTAGGGACAGGGTGGTTCAGAGAACGGAACCCTTTCCGCCGCGGTGCCGTTCACGAGGCGGGCAGGCTTTCGATGATGGACTGGCCGACTGCGACGCACTGGCTGGTCGAGGTGCAGTTGACTGCGGAGAGCGGCTGGTCGGAAGAGACGACGCCGGCGTCGTTCCACGGGCGCGACGGATTGCCGGTGGCGACGACCACCCCGGCCTGGGCCGAGAGTGCCACCTGGCTGCCGACCGCCACACAGGTGGCGACGGCCACACAGTCGACCGAAGAGAGCGCCGCCGCCTTCTGGGGGACGACAGCGGGGATCCACGACCCTCCGCCGTCGGCGGAGGTGAGTAGGACGCCGCGCCCGTTCCGGGATCCCTCGAGCGAGGTGGCCGTCGTGCCCGCCGCCGTGCAGGTGAAGCCCGGCACGCCGGGCAGCGGTGCCGTCGATGTGGTGGTCGGGGCCGGCCCTCCGGCGGCTGGTGCCGGGGGCGCCGTTGGTGTGGTGGACGATGTGCCCGACGACGACGATGTGCCCGACGACGAGGCCGTCGTCGTGGAGCGGGGTGTCGTCCCCCCCGAGGTGGATCCCGACCCGGCCAGGCACGAGACGTCCTCGAGCGATCCGATGCCCGGGGGCACCGAGGTCTCGGTCCACGAGCTCCCCCCGTCGGTGGTGAGGGCGAGCGCACCGGCCGTGCCGGCGGGATTGGCGGCACTCCATCCGGCCGCCCAGCACCTGGCCCCGGAACACGAGATGCCGGTGATCCCTGTCACGGGTGCTGGAAGAGGGCCGGCCTGGTTCCACGGAGCGCCCGGCGACGCCGAGACGATGGCCACGATCCCGCTCGCCGTCGCTGCCGCCGCCAGGCAACGTCCGCCGTCTCCGCCTCCGTGTCCCCCCTCCGCGTCAGGATCACAGGCGACGGCGGTGACATCGAGGAGGCCGAGCGGGAGCCCGGAGCTGCTCCAGTCCGAGCCGCCGGTGCCGGTGGTGATGACGACTCCCTGTTGGGAGGCGGACTGTCCGACGGCTGTGCAGTCGCTGCGGCTGGCGCATGAGATCCCGGACAGGTAGGCGACTCCCGGTGGAGGCGTCTCGCTCGACCATCTGCGCCCGCCGTCGCTGGAGGACACGATCGCCGGAACGGAGGCACCGCCGATCCCGACGGCCGAGCCAACCGCCCAGCAGTCCTGGGGGCTCCCGCACGACACCGATCGCAGCGAAGTCACCTGAGAGGGCGGGAGCATGGGGGCGAAGGTTCCACTCCAGGGTCCTGAACGGGTGAGGGTCGGCGGTGGCCCCGAACCGCCGGTTGCCGCCGAGGAGCACGCACCGGCGGCCGTGGGCACAGCGAGGACCAGGATCACGGCGATCATGTGCTCCCGGCGCGTGCCCGGCTCGCGCTGATGACGTTCATGGATGACCGCCGGGGTCAGCGGACCTTGACGACCGAGGTCTGAGCCACCTTGTCGTGGAATCCGCGACGCTGGTTGTCCCACAACGGCGAAAGGGCGGCAACGATGGTGTAGATGCCGGCCAGGGCACTCAGCACCGGTATCCACGCGACGACGATCCCGGGATCGAGCACGAGGATGCGGAGCCCTGCTCGCTGTGGACCGATCGCCCCGCCGGTGGTCGCGTCGCGCACGGTGATGCCCAGTGCCATCATGCCAACGGTCTGACCCCGTTCCGAGCCGTTGAGCAGTGCGAAGTAGACGAGATCGATGACGGCGAAGGCGATCCCGATCACGACGAGACGCACACCGAAGTTGTTGGAGACGAACGAGTTGGACTGGCGTCCCGGTACCACCGCTGCCGTGATGATGGCCTTGGGAACACCGAGGATGATGAAGTCGATGATGATGGCGAAGAAGCGTTGCCACCAGCTGGCGAGCGCCCGTCCCAGTCGGTCCACCGGGACCGATACGTAGCCCTGCGGCGCTGCCGGCGGGGGCGGTGCGTTGGAGAACGGCGGCGGTGCATTGGAGAAAGGTGACGGCGCGTTGGGCGGCGGTGCGTTGGGCGGCGGTGCATTGGAGAACAGCGACGACGCGTCGGAGAACGGCGGCGGCTGCTGCCCGTAGGGGGGCGGTGTGCCGGGCGCCGCCGATCCCCCGGCGGGTGCGGACGGCGGTGGTGGGCGATCGGCCGGCGAGGGGCCGGGAGAGGCTGGGGCGGGAGACGGAGCCGGCGGGGGTGGAGGCATAGGTTCGGGATTCTCCGATTGCTCCGGGCTCGGATCGTCCCCGTTTTCACCCGGTGCTTTGTGGTCGTTCACGATCAACCCCGTTCGCTCAGGTGATGCGGACCCCGGAACGTCCGGCGATCCGCCCTGTCTGTAGTTAGAGTTTGCCACGTCGTGCCCGGTGGACCGGGGTCTGACGCCTGGAGCAGGTACGGCGACGTCTACCGTACGGGCGTGGCATCGCTGGCTCGTCGCCTGGACCGGTCCGCGGACACGGTGACGGAGGGCCACCGCCGATGAACGTGGTGGACATCGTGGTCGCCTGCCTCGTCGTGCTAGCCGCCGTCCAGGGCCTCCGCCTCGGGGCCGTGGTCCAGGTCCTGACGTTCGGCGGTCTGTTCGCCGGCCTCTACTTCGGGGCGTCTGCCGCATCGCTCACCGTCACGTGGGCCCACACACCGACGACGAGGATAGCGGCGGCGCTGGCCACGATGCTGGGGATGGGGGTGATCTGCAGCTCGCTGGGCCGGCTCCTCGGAGCGATCGTCTTCCCCAGGATCCATCGCGGCGTCATCGGAACGGTGGACTCGGCTCTCGGTCTGGTCGTGGCTGTCGTCGCCTCGCTCCTGGCCGCCTGGCTGCTCGCCAGCACCCTCATGAACAGCTCTTCGATGAGGCTCAACACCTCGATCGCCGGCTCGAGGATCATCAGATCGCTCGACAACGTGCTCCCGGCGCCCCCACAGGTCTTCGCCCAGGTCCAGTCGTTCCTCTCCTCGGAGGGGTTCCCCTCGGTCTTCGCCCAGCTGGCCCCGATCTCGGCCGGTCCGGTGCCGTTGCCGGGCAACGCCGTGCTGCAACAGGCGGTGACGCGTGCCGGAGCGTCCACCGTCAAGGTCGTCGGCGTGGGCTGCGGTCAGGTGCAGGAAGGCTCGGGGTTCGTGGTCGGGCCCGGCGAGGTGGTGACCAACGCGCACGTGATCGCCGGCATCGGCTCGCCCATGGTGGAAGATGACAGCGGCCTTCACCAGACCACGACCGTCATGTTCGACCCTTCATACGACCTGGCTGTTCTGCGGGTCGGGGGCCTCCGCGAGCCCGTGCTCGCCCTCGATCCTGCCGACGTGGGGCGGGGCACACAAGGGGCGGTGCTCGGCTACCCGGGAGGAGGTCCGTTCACGGCGGTGTCGGCCGGGGTCATGGCGGCGTTCCAGGCACAGGGTCGGGACATCTATGGGCAGGGTCTGTCCACCCGTGGTGTCTACGAGATCCAGTCCCAGGTTCGACCGGGCAACTGGGGGGACCCCTGGTGGAACCGGACGGGACGGTGATCGGCGTCGTGTTCTCCCGTTCCACCACCAACGACGACGTCGGTTACGCCCTGGCCTCGCCGGGGGTGCTGACCCGGGTGGACCAGGTCGCGACGGCCACCCAGCCGGTGGGGACGGGAACCTGCATCGCCGGCTGACCGCCCGGCTCGCGTCGCGCCCGGATCGATCGCCAATGCGGCCGGACGCTCCCGGCGAGGGGGAAGGGCTCGCCAACTGGCAACCCGGCGGCGGATGTCCCGGCTAGACAAGGGGTATGAGGCTCTGCATCGAGGACTACGGGATCATCGGTGACCTGCACACGGCAGCGCTGGTGGGTCGAGACGGCTCGATCGACTGGCTCTGCCTTCCCCGGTTCGACTCGTCAGCCTGCTTCACAAAATTGCTCGGGGACGAGGATCAGGGCGCGTGGAAGATCGCACCGAAGGGAACAGTCACTTCCAGCCGGCGGCGCTACCGGGGCGACACCCTTGTCCTGGAGACCGAGTTCGTCACCGATGAGGGGACGGCGCGCGTCGTTGACTGCATGCCCATCCGCCAGCAGCACCCCGAGGTGGTGCGGCTAGTAGAGGGAGTGCGCGGCAAGGTCACGATGGAGATGGAACTGACGATGCGATTCGGGTACGGACAGATCGTGCCGTGGGTCCGTCGCCTGGACGGCACCCTGATCGCCATTGCCGGGCCGGATGCCCTGTCCCTCTGGACCCCGATCGAGTGCTCGGGGCGCGATCTAAAAACGGTCGGCGAATTCACGGTGAGCGAGGGCCAGCAGGTGCCGTTCTCGCTGAAGTGGTTCCCGGCGAACGAACCACCCCCTCGACCGGTGGATGCCGCCTACGCCATTCAGGACACCGAGCTCTGGTGGACCGACTGGTCGTCACACTGCACGTATTTCGGGGACTTCCGCGAGTCGGTCATCCGCTCACTCATCACGCTGAAGGCCCTCACCTACGCTCCCACCGGGGGGATCGTCGCCGCCGCCACCACCTCACTTCCGGAGACCGTCGGCGGCAGCCGCAACTGGGACTACCGGTACTGTTGGCTGCGGGACGCCACGCTGACGCTCGAATCGTTGATGCGGGGCGGCTACTTCGCCGAGGCCATGGAGTGGCGCGACTGGCTGCTGCGGGCGACGGCCGGTGATCCTTCACAGATGCAGATCATGTACGGGCCGGCGGGCGAGCGCCGGCTCGACGAGTGGGAGATCGACTGGCTACCCGGCTACCAGAACTCGCAGCCGGTGCGGATCGGCAACGCCGCCGCCGGCCAGTTCCAACTCGATGTGTACGGCGAGGTCATGTCGGCGCTCTACGAGTCCGAAACGCCGAACGAGGACAAGGACTCGGCCGTCTGGGAATTCCAGCTCGCCCTCATGGACTTCCTCGAGGGCGGTTGGCATCAGCCCGACGACGGGATCTGGGAGGTTCGGGGTCCGCGACGGCACTTCACCCACTCGAAGGTCATGGCGTGGGTCGCCATCGACCGGGCCATCAAGACGGTGGAGCAGTACAAGCTGGACGGTCCCGTCCAGCGGTGGCGCAGGATACGCAAGGAGATCCACGACCAAGTCTGCGACCAGGGCTTCAACGCGGCGAAGGGCTCTTTCACCCAGTACTACGGATCCGATCAGCTCGATGCCAGCCTCCTCATGATCCCCATCATGGGTTTCCTCCCCGCCCACGACCCGCGGGTCAGGGGGACCATCGAGGCAATCGAGCGCGAGCTCGTGGACGGAGGGTTCGTCTTGCGCTACCGCACGACGGACTCTGCGGACGTCGACGGATTGACCGGGCAAGAGGGTGCCTTCCTGCCCTGCTCGTTCTGGCTGGCCGACTGCCTGGCGCTGCTCGGTCGGGACCACCATGCCCGGCAGCTCCTCGAACGGCTCCTGAGCCTCACCAACGACCTCGGCCTCCTGTCGGAGGAGTACGACCCGGTGTCGGGGAGACTGGTGGGGAACTTCCCGCAGGCCTTCTCCCATGTGTCGCTGGTCAACTCGGTGTCGAAGCAGGGGGGTCACGGGAAGCCCACCTCGGACCATATGTTGCTCGGCCTCGCTCGGCGCAGCGCCACTCGGGGGAAGAGTGGTTCACGTCGCCTTCACATGGGCGGCTTCACCACCACCGATCCGTTGCAGCGGCTCATCGCCAGTGCCGGAGACAACGCCGGTCGCACTCCGGCGCGCGCCTGGCTGGACACCGCGCTCTCGGGCTCGGAAGGCACGACACAGCATGCGGGCCGGACCGTTCCGGGAAGGGTGAAGACGAGGCCGACGATGGCCGCCCAGGCGGCGACGACGAAAAAGGAGAAGGCGCCGGCCAAAAAAGGGACGACCAAGAGAGCTGCGGCCAAGAAGGCGACGGCCAAGAAGGCGACGGCCAAGAAGGCGACGGTCAAGCATGCTACGAGCAAGGAGCCGGTGACCAGGGCCGGGGTGACCAAGAAGGCTGGCCGATGAGCGACGACCACTCGAAACCGACCCACGACCGGGGCAACGACAGCCGGCGGGACGCCGGTGCGGGAACGGTGGTGGCCGAAGGTGTCACCGAGGTCGACACGCTGCTCGGCGGATGGCAGAAGGTGACGGCCGGGTACGTGATCGAAGGCGAGAGCCTGACCCTGATCGAAACCGGAGCTCAGAGCTCGGTTCCCGTCCTCCTCGCCCAGCTTGAGCGGTTGGGCATCGGTTCGGCTGATCTGGCCTCCGTGGTGGTGACCCACATCCATCTCGACCATGCCGGCGGGGTCGGGGACGTCGCCCGCGCCTTCCCCAACGCCACTGTCTACGTTCACCCGAAGGGCGCCCGTCACCTCGCCGACCCGACGAAGCTCATCGACTCGGCCGCCCGGGTCTATGGCCCACTCCTCGACTCCCTCTACGGGAGGCTCGACCCGACACCCGCCGAGCGCATCCATGTGCTGGAGGACGGCGAGGACATCCGAGTCAGCTCGAACCGCTCCTTGACAGCTGTCGATTCTCCCGGCCACGCCAAGCACCACGTGGCGCTCCACGACTCACAGAGCGGCGTCCTCTTCTGTGGCGACGCCGTGGGCGTGAAGCTTCCCGATGGGGGCGTGCTGCGCCCATCGACGCCGCCACCCGATTTCGACCTCGATCAGGCCCTGCACTCGCTCCACCGCTTCGCCGAGCGCAAGCCCACATCGTTGGCATTGGCCCACTACGGCCTCCTGCCCGATCCGCTGGACGTGCTGAACGAAGCCGACGGAACACTCAGGCGGTGGGCGGACGTGGCGGAGTCGGCGTTCCGGGACGGGAGGGACATAGCCGACGCCTTGGCCGGGGCGTTCGAGTCGGACCTCGACGGAGTCCCAGCGGTCCACCAGGAGAAGCTCGAGGTCATGAACGGGGTGCACTCCAACGCCGCCGGCCTCACGCGGTGGTTGTCCACGGGGAGTGCGCCCCCCGAGGCTGGACGCTGACCGCGACCGCCGGCGACCGGCCCACCGGGGAAGTCTCCGGCGCGACTGGCGGCTACCTCGGCCGAGTGCCCACGGGCTGGTTCGTCTTCGCAGGCGTCGCCATCTGGCTGCTTTCGGGCGTCTACATGTTCCACTTCGGGGGGTCGTGGCATCTCGATCTGCGTGTCTACCGTGACGCCGGTCACACCCTCTTCCACGGCGGCAACGCCTACGTCGGCACCTTCACGGCGAACGGGCTTCCCTTCACCTATCCCCCGTTCGCGCTGCTGGTGCTGAGCCCGCTCTCTCTGGGCCCCCTGGGAGCCGCCGAATCCGGGTGGTGGGTGGTGGGCGCCGTGGCGATGGTGGCCGCCACCTACCTCGTTGTTCGAGCATCACTGGCCGTGCCTCCCCGGCGTGCGTTGGCCTGGGCCGCCTTCCTCGGCGGAGTGTGCTCTCTCGCTCTCGAACCCCTGCGCAGCAACTTCGACTACGGGCAGATCGAGACCGTTCTGATCCTGTTCGTCGTGGCCGACCTCACCCGGGTCTCCGGCCGCTGCCGGGGGATGCTGGTCGGGGCGGCGGCAGCCATCAAGCTGACGCCGCTCATCTTCATCTTCTACTTCGCCGCCTGTCGCGACTGGCGCTCTCTCGCCCGTTCCGTCGCCACCTTCGCTTTCGTCACCGCGGCCAGCTGGGCCATTCTTCCCTCGGAGTCGACTCGTTACTGGTTGCACGAGGCGTTCGTCGCCGGGCGAACCGGACCCCTCGGCGGGGTCAGCAACCAGTCATGGAATGGGGTCGTCCACCGGCCCCCGTTCCACGGCGGACAACTCGAGACCGGCGTGTGGCTTGCGCTCTCGATCATCACCCTCGTCGGCGGAGTGCTGCTCGCCTACCGGCTGGTCGCCGAAAACCGTAGGGTCGAGGCGATGATGGCTCTGGCACTGACAGAGCAGCTGGTCAGTCCGGTGTCCTGGACCCACCACTGGACCTGGCTGGTGTTCGCACCGATCATCGCCGCCCGGCTGTGGCCCGACAGACGGGCTGTCGCTGTAGCGTGGCTCGTCCTCTTCTCCGTGGGAGTCGCTGCCCCCTATCTCTGGCGTCTGCGAGTGCCGTTCGCCTACCTGACCGCCAACTCCCTCGCCCTGTGCGCCGCTGTCCTGCTCGTGCTCTGGGCGGTCGTCGAGTGGCGTGCCCCGACCCCGGTGATCCGGAGCGCACCGGCGGTGACGGTGCCGCCGGGGAGCGGGTTGAGGAGGAGGGCGTGACGGTACGTCGATCGCTGCCTCAGTGGGCGGTACGCATCGTGCCGGCGCTGGTCCTGGTCGGAGGTTCTGCGGCGTTCAGCGTCAACGCCGCGACATCCGCTGGTGGTGCCTCGTTCACCACGCCGTCCCCGACCCCGTCGCCAACCGGGCAACCGCCGGCCTCGCCGCCGACACTGCACGTCGACTGCCAGGCCGCCGGTGGTGGTGACGGCTCGGCCCGAAGGCCATGGGACTCGCTTGCCGCGGCGAGCGCCGCCACCCTCGTTCCCGGCCAAAAGCTGCTGTTCGAGCGCGGTTCGACGTGCAACGGAACGCTGGAGGTGAAGAGCTCCGGTTCGCCGGGTGCTCCGGTGGTGATCGGTGCCTACGGGAAGGGAGCGCTGCCACAGATCAACGGCACGACAGCCGACGCGCTACTCCTCGAGGACGCGAGCTATGTGACCGTGGAGGACCTCGAGATCACCGACAAGGGCACGCCGGACACCGAGCGACGCGGCGTGCACGTCGTTGCCGACGGCGTCACGGTGCAGGGGATCACGCTCGAGAAGCTCTACATCCACGACGTCGACGGAAACCTGACGAAGGACACCATGGGCAGCGGAGGCATCCAGCTCGACGCCCTCGGCAGCGTCCCCGGTGGTCGGTTCGACGGGGTGACGATCACCGACAACCGGATCGACACGGTGTCGCGGAGCGGGATCTTCATCGTCGGGACGCAGGACGGTGATCGGCCACCGGCATCGGGCTCGTGGCCCTCCGGGTCCACCGGCATCGTCATCAGTGACAATTTCTCGACCACCTCGCAGGAGACGGAATCGTCGCCACCGGGACCGTCGGTGCAGTGCTCGAGGACAACACCGTGTCAGACGGCAATCAGGCAGGCACCCCGTACACGAGCCCCAACGCCATCTGCGACGCGGGGATATGGGCCTGGAACGCGAACTCCTCCGTCATCCAGGACAACGTGGTCTCAGACATGGAGTTCAACGGCTGTGACGGCGAGGGGTACGACGTCGACTTCAACCAGGACGGCACCGTGGTCCAGGACAACGTCAGCGAGGACAATGCCGGTGGGTTCATCCTGCTCTGCACGGATGAGAACCCCCACCACGCCGACGTGCGCTACAACCTGAGCGTCGACGACGCGACCAGCATCCAAGACGTACCGTGCGACATCTCGTCAGGGAACGTCGGTACCCTCGACGGCATCCGCATGTACAACAACACCGTGGTGGCACCGGATCCGTCGGTCACTCTGCAGTTGAACCCGCTCAGTTCGATGTTCGAGCCCGGCAACTTCGAGTTTCTGAACAACATCGTGGCTGCCGACTCGCCGCAGTCCGGAGCGTTCCCGTGCGGCAACGACTGCTCGAACAACCTCTTCAATCAGATCCCTCCGTCGGGCTCCGCCGCGATCGTGGGCAACCCGGACTTCAAGGATCCGATGGCGCAGGGGGATGGGCGCAAGAGCATCGGCAAAGGGTTCGAGGTGAGCCGGAGATCACCGGCGAATGGAGCCGGCGTGGCCGTGACCGATGGCGCCACCCAGGACTTCTTCGGCACTCCGGTGCCCTCCGGCGGCCCTCCGACCATCGGCTTCGACGAGCTCAAGAGATAGGAGCCGAACGTTCGAACCTCCCGATATTAGCGAACAAGTGTTCGACTAATGTGGGTGGATGGTCGAGGCGTACCAGCGGTCCCTGTTCGAGGAAGGGGCGATCGTCGGGGGGCAGGCCTTCGGGCGGGGCCTGCTCCATGTCGAGCTGGGCGATGGAGCCTGGGTCGAGCACTGCGAGGAGTGGGTGGCGGGGGCCGGTGAGCTCTTCGACCGGCTCACCGAATCGGTGCCGTGGAAGGCCGAGGAGCGGCCCATGTACGACCGGGTGGTGGCCGTGCCCCGCCTCGTCGCCTTCTACGGGGAAGATGATCCCCCGGCCGAACCGGTACTGGCGGACCTGCGGAGCGCCCTCAACACCCGCTACGGCGACGGCCCGGCGGGGCCCCTGCGCTCGACCGGCCTGTGCCTCTATCGAGACAACCGGGACAGCGTCGCCTGGCACGGCGACCGCATCGCCCGAAACTCGTCCGACCCGACCATCGTCGCCATCGTGTCGCTCGGAGTCCGGCGACGCCTATTGCTCCGGCGACGCCAAGGAGGTCCGTCGCGCCGGTTCGAGCTCGGTGGTGGCGACCTCCTTGTCATGGGCGGGACCTGCCAGCGCACCTGGGAGCATGCCGTTCCCAAGTCGAGGCGGCCGAGTGGGCCGCGGATCAGCGTGCAGTTCCGCTCCGCCGGTGCCGCCTGAGCGCGCTCCGCACCTCTCGATGGCCGCTGTCCTGCTGCGGGAGGAACGCCGACCGGCGCACCCGGTACGGTTGGGGCTTCGAACCAGGAGGACACCATGGCCCAGAGCGCAGGGTTGCACGAGCCAGCAGACCGGTTGAGTGAGGAGACGATCGATCGGCACCGCGCCGTGACGTCAATTCAAGAAGAGCTCGAAGCGGTCGACTGGTACGACCAGCGGGTGAACGCCACCGACGATGCCCAGCTGGCCGCGGTCCTGGCCCACAACCGCGACGAGGAGAAGGAGCATGCGGCAATGACCCTCGAATGGCTTCGCCGTCATGATCCGGTTCTGGACCGGCACCTCCGGACCTACCTGTTCACTTCCGAACAGATCGTCGAGATCGAGAATGAGGACGAATCAGGGGATGGTGGGCTCGACCAGGGAGCTGGCGCAACGGGACATGGCTCGCTCGGTATCGGCGACCTACGCGATGACACGTCGACGATCCCGGGGCTCGGATCGATCTGAAGTCCAGCCGACGTATGCCCTGAGAGGCCGGGTAGGCAACGCGTTTCCGGACACTCCCATCTCCTCATCCCCTCCCATGTTGCCTTACCCGTAGGGGGCTCACTCCTCGGCCGGGTGACCAGGCTCAAGGGGCGGGAGGTGTTGGATTGTCAGGGTGCCCGTCTCGGTTCCCGGCCCCCCGGCCAGGGGTTCGACCAACAGCGCCTGATGGTCGCCGACGTCGAACCGGTCGAGGATCGAGCCTTCGATCCACGCCGCGCACTCGACAAGCACAGGGGAGCCGGTCAGGGAACCGACTCGCCATCGGCACCGTTCGAATTTGTCGGCGCTGTCGCCCGACACTTCCCCGAAGAGGGATGCCAGCTCGGTCTGACCGCCTCCGAGAAGGTGCAGCGCGATTCCCCCGGCCTCTTGGATTACCCGATAAGTGTGGTTGGCCGTTGAGATGCAGACCAGAAACCGGGCCGGCCGGATGCTGCACTGGGTGACGAAACCCACGAGACACCCGCTGAGCTCTCCGCTATCCGCCTTCGCCGTGGCCACGTAGAGGGAGTAGTCGGCTCTATCTGTAAGTGGGTCGCATGCCTCCACGGGAGCTACGGACGGCGGCCGGGTTCAGCTACTTCAAGCGCCCGGCCGGGCGTTCTTCACGAGTTCGCGAGCCTTGTCCACAACGCCGTCGACCATCCCGGCTACCGGTCCGGCGAGGAGGTTCCCGGGTGGCTCGTCGGGCGAGCGGGGGTGTGGGTGGGCCGGCGCGTGTCGCTTGGCCGTCTTCATCTCGTCGCCCAGTTCGCCAAGGCGCTTCCGGCCAAGTTCTGAACGGACCAGGGGGAAGAGATCGCCTTCCTCTTCCTCCACGTGGTGACGAACGTTCTCCATCATGACCGTCACCTTGGCGTTGAACCGCTCGTCTTCGGGGTCCAGCTTCTCGAGCTCAGAAAGCTCCCACTTGACGATGTGGTGCTCCTCGAGGGATTCAAGTACATCGGACGTGGCCCCGCGAACCTCCCGGCGGACGGACGGATAGAAGACCTGTTCCTCCACCGCCGCGTGTTGGGTCAGGAGCAGGATCATCCGGTCGACGAGCCGGCGCCTGCTCTTCAGCGCTCCCTCCTTGGTCCGTTCGAACTCCTTGAACAACCGCTCGACTTCTCGATGCTCATCCCTCAACATCACGATGGAATCGCTCGACTGTGTACGACTCTTCCTCGGTCCGCCACCCGCAGAATTGGCAGTATTCCTACGTGCCGCCATGCAATTGCACCTCCGGTCTCTGAGCAAGGCTGATCCTGCACCGGGAGGTCCCCGGCCGAGTCTTCATACCCCGCCCAGCGGTGGTCAAACGCTTGCCGCCAGGGACCTTCGATTTGGATCGGCGTCAGGAGGACAGGGCGAACGCCGGACCACTACGAGGGTGCCAGGGAGTAGCAGAATGACTCGACGGATCTGGTAGGCGACCAGGGCATGCCTGTCACCTTGATGAGGGAGCGTTGACGCATGACCAAGCTGAATCGACTACTTGAGCGGGTCGACCTGGTCCAGCGCCGTTCGGCCTCCATCGGCCTCGTGTTCGGCGTGAACAAGAAATTCGGAGACGACCGCGGCGGCATGCTGGCATCGCTCTGGGCCTACTACGGATTTCTCTCCATCTTCCCGTTGCTCTTGCTGCTGGTCACCTTGGTCGGTCTGATCACCGGCGGCGACACGGCGGCGGTGAAGAGGATCGAGCACTCGGCACTGTCGCAGTTCCCCGTCATCGGGTCGCACCTTGGTAGCAACATCCATTCGCTCCATGACCGGGCGGGCATCGGCCTGGTCGTCGGCATCCTCGGGCTCATCTGGGGCTCGCAGGGGATCGTCCAATCAGGCATGCATGCAATGGCGCAGATCTGGTACGTCCCAATCGTCGACCGACCTGGTTTCCTGGCCCGGCTGGGCCGCTATCTCGCCGTAATCTCGGTGGGCGGTCTCTTCCTCCTGGTGACCACGGCGTTGACTGGTGTGGTGACCGTGGGCAATCGCGGTGGGCTCGAAGTGCTCGGTGCCGCCATCGTGACACTGCTCGTCAACATCGGGATCTACGGGGTGATGTTCCGACTGCTGACGCCGGGGAGCGTCTCATGGAGGTGTTTGTGGCCGGGTGCTGCACTCGGTGGAGTCGGATGGACGGTCCTCCAGTACGTGGGCGGTGTGCTCGTCGATCACTCGCTTCGCCATTCCAGCCAGATCTACGGGTTCTTCGCCATCGTTCTCGGGCTCCTCGCCTGGGTCTACCTGTGGGCCCAGTTGACCATGTACGCCGCCGAGCTCAACGTCGTCCTGCTCCACCGTCTGTGGCCCAGGGGACTGCGCGATCCACTGACCGGGGCCGACCGGCGTGTCCTCACCGGGCTGGCCACCCAGTTGAAGAGTCATCCCGACGAGCAGATCCGCGTCACGTTCGCCGACGAAGCTCCCGGAGACACCGGGGAGGGGGACCCGCTATCCGGCCGGGCGGAGGGAGCGCAGAGGGCGATGCGCCGGCGCTGACCGGACGCCTACGCTCGACACGACCACACGACGCCGTGTGCAGCGAGAAGGAGCTCGAACAGATGGACAACCAACTGTGGGCAGACGTCGACCGGTACATCTCCGATCGGCTTGTACCGCCGGACCCGGCGCTCGACGCTGCGCTCGAAGCGAGCAGCAAGGGTGGGCTGCCGCCCATCAATGTTGCCCCGAACCAGGGGAAACTCCTGCAACTCCTGGTGAGGATCTGTGGTGCGAGCCGCGTTCTCGAGGTGGGCACGCTCGGCGGATACAGCACCATCTGGCTGGCACGGGGCCTTCCGGCGGAAGGCCGGCTCGTTACCCTCGAGCTCGTACCAAAACATGCGGAGATCGCCTGGGCGAACATTGAACGGGCGGGTCTCTCCGACATGGTGGAGATTCGCATCGGGCGCGCCGTCGACTCGCTGGAAGTTCTGACGACAGAGGCGGTCCCACCCTTCGACTTCGTGTTCATCGATGCCGACAAGGAGAACAACTCCGCGTACCTCGAGTGGGCACTGCGACTGACCAGGCCAGGTAGCGTCATCGTTGTCGACAACGTCGTCCGCAACGGGGCGGTCGTCGATCCTGAGCGAACCGAGCCCGATGTGCTGGGAACGAGACGACTCAACGACCTGCTCTCCGAAGAGCGGCGGGTGAGTGCCACCGAGATCCAGACGGTGGGCGTCAAGGGATACGACGGGTTCGCTGTGGCTCTGGTACTGGAGTGACGACCGCGGCAACCGACGGTTCTGCCCGCTGGACCTGACCCGGTAGCGCCCCCAAGGGTCAGCAGCACTGCCAAATCTGGTGCGGATCAGCCCTCAATAGGTCGCCGCTTTCGGCCGATGCAGAAGACGGGATGATCCACGTCCACGTCGGACACACGGGGGCGGATGGACCGCGCCGACCTTCGGCTGGGCCCACCACCGATCACGTGCCGTGGATTTCCACTTCGCAACCGAGCCCGCCCGGGCCGGATGGCGGGACGGACCTGGCTCTTACTTCACAGGAGCGCAGCCATGATTCGCCGCCATACCCATCTCGTCGCCGCGCTCGTCGTCTTCACGGTCTGGGGGGCATATCTCGCCGATGCGCCACCGGCTTCGGCGACCGGCAGTTGCAACGGTAGCCCTGCCGATGCCATCGCCGTTCTGCCTTCCGGAGCGATCTGGGATGGGGGCGGGCAGTGCTATCTCGTCCCGGCAGGGCTCGACCTGACCAAACCGGTCACACTCGAGGACGCCACCCTCGAGGACCTGAGTACCTCCAAGCCTTCGAGGGGCGGATTCCAGCCGGTTGTGAAGGTCGAATCCGACAACGTCACGCTGGCGGGCCTGACCATCATCGGCGGCAACGAGGGTGGCGGCTATCACGCTCACCTGGTTGGACAGGCCGGCATCAAGTTGGTGAACGCACAGCAGGTCTCGATCCTGCTCGACTCCGTCAGCAACACGTTCGGCGATTGCCTCGAGCTGTGGGCAGCGGCACCGAAAGACTGGACGCCCGACCAGACAACAGTCAACGGCTTTGACGGCAGCAACTGCGGCCGGGACGGCATCAGTCCATCGGACGTGACCGACTCGACGTTCTCGAACGTAACCATCGGCAACACGGGTCAGGCGAGCATCGACTTCGAGTCCGACATCAAGGCCGTCGGGGCCGGGAACCTCACGTTCACCAGCTGCTCATGGCAGGGATTCGTCTTCGGGGAATCACTGACCGGGCCTGTGAACGTGAACGACTCCGCCTTTACCGGGCAGATCCTGATCCGCAACAAGAGGCCCCAGCCCTACGGCCTCACCTTCACCGGAGGGAGCCTCGCCGTAACCCCGAAGGCCATTTCCGGAGTCTCAGTCCGCGACATGACCGTCACCTTCAACAACGAAACGTTCACCCGCCAGCTCAACGCCCAGGGCAAGCCGTCTTCCGCACCGCTCTGGAAGGCAGCGGACGGTGCGCACCTGACCTTCTCGGGCGGAAGTCTCTCCGCGCCTCTCGGCACGGCCGACTCGACCTCGATCGTCACCATCAACGGGCAGCCGTACGGCAGCGTCGTAGCCGGATCTGTTCAGACGACGATCGACTCGGGAGCGGGAGGAAGGGCGCGAAATCTCCGGTCCCGTTCATCTAGACGGGAACAGCGCGTTCTCCACAGCCGCCGATGACTTGCGCGGCGGCCCCCTAACTCGGCCTTAGCGCCTTTTGACCCGATACCAGCTGTGTTCGGCTCCGGAAACCAGAAAGCCGAGAATCCAGATGAGCAGCAGTACGGCGGCGATGATCCACAGTATGTGGAGGGCGATGCCGGCCCCGGCAAAGATCAGCACCAAGAGCAACACGAGCAGGATCATTGCCATCCTGTCAGCCCTCCTCGATCGTGCAGCCGGGAACTCGATACCAGCAGGACGACCGCTGTTGGCAGTTACTTCCTGAGCGCATCTTTGACCTTTTCGCCGGCTTGCTTGAGGTTGCCCTTGGCCCGGTCACCGCGACCTTCGGCCTTGAGCCTGTCGTTTCCGGTTGCGTCGCCGGCGGCCTCTTTGGCCCTGCCCTTGACGTCCTTCGCCTTGTTGGCGGCTTTGTCCCTGGTTGCCATTCCACTCCTTGCTGTCGACGAGAGGAGCTTCCTCTCGTCGGGATCCGCACCGGCGCTCACGGAGCGCGACGGGCGGCTCGATGCCATCAGCCTGCTCGACCCGCTACCCCGTCGTCAATCACCCGATCAGGTGATTCGAGCCGCGCTAGGCTGGAGACCGGGCCGGCCCTGCCGAGAAACGGTTCTCCCACTGTCGATGACAAACCCGATCCAGGTTGCTCTCGTCAACGATTACGCCATCGTCGTCGAGGGTCTTCGCTCCCTTCTCAAACCCAGCAAGCCGAAGATCAACGTGGTCGAGCTCGACGTGAGGACCGAGCCGAGGCGGCGGGTGGACGTCACTCTCCTCGACACGTACGGGGCGGTCGAGGACCTCGAGGTTCGGGTGCGCAAGTTGGCCTCCGACCCGCAGAACGGCGCGGTCGTGGTCTTCAGCTTCTCCGACCAGCCCCAGGCGGTTCGTCGAGCGATGCGCGCCGGCGCACAGGGGTTCATCTCGAAGGCTATCCCATCGCAAGAGATCATCGAAGGCATCATCGGGGTAGCACGTGGTGAGCGCATCGTCTTGACGGAACGGACCCAGCGGGCTGCCATTGACGACGCTCTGCGATGGCCCGGACGCGAGATGGGCCTTACCGTGCGCGAGAGCGAACTTCTGTCGTTACTCTCCACCGGGATGACCAATCGCGAGCTTGGCGATCACCTCTATGTGAGCGAGAACACAGTGAAGACGCACCTGAGCCATCTGTATAGCAAGCTGGACGTGCGCAATCGTTCCCAAGCCGTGTCCCTGAGCGGTCAAGGCATCCTCGGCAACCACCACCGTCAGGCCCAGGTCGTCGACTGAAACCCGGCTTCCCAGCGGAGCACGCACCATCACAACTGGCGGCTGGCAGCTGGGGCGTTCGGACGAGTCCGGATATGCCTTCTTCTGGACCGCACCTTCATGATTGATTTGGTCGTGGCGGTTCGGTCGGAGGTCGACCTTGCCGGCTCCTCACCGAGGGCGCCATCTCGGTCAGCGGGGGCTTTGACCGAACGCTCCGTGGTTGAGGACGTCGAGGAACGTCCGGAGCACGTGGGCCTGGTCGGGATCGATGAGTCCGAGCTCCATGATGCCGCCCGCACCCCAGTCCACGATGGCGGCGAGATCGGGGACTGGTATCAGCAGCTCCCGATCGAGGCCTTCCAGAACCCCTGACAAATAACCCACGATCTGGTCTCGGTAGTCGTGATAGCGAGCGAGGAACCGGTCTCGGACATCTGGGTTGCGGAGCGCGTACAGCCGAAACTCGAGGCTTAGCGCAACCCACTCGGGATCACTTCCGGCAGCGAGCTGTCTCCACACCCGCGCCACTTCTTCATCAGGTGCGGCCACGGGACCACCAGAGTCCTCGAAAAATGCATCGAAGGCGGCGAGCTGGATCTCCACGTGCCGATCAAGGACGGCGAAGAAAAGGTCCTCTTTGTTCTCGAAGTTCGAGTAGACGGCGCCGCGGGTGAACCCCGCGGCCTCAGCGATCTCCTCCAGCGACGCTGCATGGAAACCTCGTTGGGCGAACACATCCCGGGCCGATGCAACCAGGGCCTCTCGGGTGAGCTGCCGACGGCGTTCGAGGGTCCACTTCTCAGCAGTCATCGGCCGGCCTCCCTCCTGCAAGATGGGTTGACACTGTGCATCCACTATCGTATCCTGAATACATCTCTGAATCTCAGATACTACGTCGAGTTGGGCTCGTGAGGGGACGTGTGGCCGCCGTGGGCTCGGAGCCAGAGGTGACGCGGCAGTTGCCCGGCCGTTCGGGCTCTACGCCGGTGATGCTGGAGGTGGCCGGGGTCAGCAAGTCGTACGGTCAGCATCAGGCCGTTCGAGACGTCGACCTCACTGTGGCTCCGGGGCAGATCGTGGGCCTTCTCGGACCCAACGGAGCCGGTAAGACGACCCTGATCTCCATCGTCGCCGGTCTCCTTCGAGCCGACGCCGGAACGGTGCGGGTGAACGGATCCGATCTGGCGCGGGACCCTCTTCGAGCGCAGAGAAGCATCGGCTTCGCACCTCAGAGCACCGGTCTCTACGAGCCGCTCACCGTGGAGGAAAACCTCCGTTTCTTCGGAGGACTGGCTGGTCTGCGTCGCCGCCGGTTGGATCGGCGGATCGCGGAAGTCAGCGAAGCGCTCCTCCTTGAGGCACTGAGGTCCCGACCATGTCGGGACCTGTCGGGAGGTGAGAAGCGCCGTGCGCACACCGCCGTCGCCATGATCGCACGGCCTCCCCTCCTGATGCTGGATGAACCTACCGTCGGCGCAGATCTCGAGACCCGCATTGCACTGATGGAACTGGTACAGGATCTCGCAGCGAGCGGAACCGCCATTGTGTACACCACGCATTATCTTCCCGAGGTCGAGGCTCTAGATGCGTTCGTGGTTCTCGTCGACGAAGGTCGAGTCATTGCCCGCGGATCGGTCGAGCACCTGATCACCGCGCACGCGTCGGGAGAGCTCGAGCTTCGGTTCAAGGGCCCGGTACCATCTGTGGACCTCGACGGACTGTGCATTCAGACGGAATGTGATCGCCTCTGCGTGTCCACGCCGGCACCAGCGGTCGTTGCCGCTCAAATTCTCAACAAGCTGGATGTCGATATCAACCGGTTGGATGGCATCAGCATCTCCCGACCCAGTCTCGAGAGCGTGTTCCTCAATCTGACCGGACGTCGCTTCCACGAATCAGAAGACCGCGATGCGGCGTAGCCTGAGGATTGTCGGCAACGAGCTCCGGCTCCTTCGGAGTGATCCGGCATGGCTCGTCCTGGTCTTCCTCATCCCGTTGATCTTGGTGGGGCTCATGCGCGGCGGCATCCGGTTCATTCTCGTGCTTACCGGGCATCCGGGTGCTTCGGGTGCTGACTTCAGCGTGCCTGCCCAGGCGGTCACCTTTGTCTTCTACCTTCCGGGCCTCGTCGGGCTCTCGTTCCTCCGGGAGCACGGTTGGGCAACCTGGGTTCGCCTGCGGGCGAGCGGTACGTCTCAGGCTCAGATTCTGCTCGGCAAAGTTCTTCCCATCCTCGTGCTCGGCCTCTTGCAGATGCTTGTCGTCTTCGGAGTTGGGACTGCAGCCTATGGACTGCGGATCAAAGGGTCAGCCTTGGGCGTCGTTCTGATTGCATCAGCGTTGGTCGTAACCGTCATCGCGATGGGTCTGGGAATCACCGCCGTTGTTCGAACCGTCCAACAGCTCAACGCGATCGGCAACATCGCCCCAGTAGGTCTCGGCGCCTTGGGAGGAGCGTTGATGCCCCTCGCCACCCTTCCGGCTTGGGTGCACCATGTCGCCCCGGCAACACCGCAGTATTGGGCCATGCGAGGGTTCAACGGACTCATCCTCGACGGCCAAGGGCTTCGCTCAGCCCTCATCCCGACATTGATGTTGTTGAGTTTTGCGGCTGCGTTCGGCCTCGTCGCCCTCATCGGGCTCCGCTCCGCCGAGCAGCGGCTATCGCTCGGATAGCTGCGCACTGGCGGGGGTCCGGATCAGAAATACGCTCAGACCAGCAGCGGAGGGAGTGGGATTCGAACCCACGGTACCCAGGGGGCACAACGGTTTTCGAGACCGTCCGATTCGGCCACTCTCGCATCCCTCCGGTCGAAAGGCTAGCCCCTTCGGTCGGGCCTCATTCGACGAGGGAGCACCAACAAGCGCGGCGGAGGCGCCGGCGACCGACGCCGTCAGTTGTGGACGGCCAGTTGGCTCTCCCAGAGGTGGGTGGCGTCGACGAAGGGAGTCGTGCACGACGGGCCGTCGGACACTCCGAGCTCGGGGAAGGATCCACGCCGAGCTGGGATCCGGATCAGCGTCGCCGACCGAGTCCCGTAGTCGTCGGTATGGACACAGGAAGCCAGCGTGGCTGGCCTTCGATTGACAGCGTCATCCGCAAAGGGCCCAAGCTCCTCCACAGAGGGGACAAGGTGGTCGGCCAACACAGAAGGCAGGGCATGCCAGAGCGAGGCTTCGGTGCTGGTCTGTGCGTCGAGGAGGGATCGGACGCGATCGACCTTCCACGAAGGTGAGTCCAGTGGCGCGTTCTCGAGCACGTATGTCCCTGGTGAGAGAACGCGCGTTCGCGGTGCGCGGTCGAGCGGTAGTTCCACATAGAAGAGCTGTTGGCGGTCACCGATCAGCAACCATGCCGGGTTGTACTGCCCGGTACGGACCCGGCGTTCGAGCTTGGCCACACCGGCTTCCGCAGTCCGCTCGTCGCATGCGAGCAGCGGAAGCTCTCCCCGCGATCGTTTCGCCGGGTCGCGTCCACCCGGAGAGGGACGGTTGGTCAGCCCGGCCACGACTCCGTGGTCGTTTGCGGCCAGCCATGTGCCCCCGGCCATGACGTCGCGGCCGCCGAGCACTTTCGGCTCGCCCTCCCGGAGGATTCCGAACGGCTCAGCCGGCCGGTCGAGTCGTTCATCGCGATTGGCCGCCACAACCAGCGGGTGGTCGGGCACGACCTGCCATGCGAATACCAAGAGGCACATCGGTTCGACACTCTCCTCTGTTCTCCGTCACATCTTGCCCCCACCGGGTCGGGCGTCGCCGGTCGCGCCCGCCGGGTTGCGTGCTCCGCTGGGGAAAGGCGGCTGTGGCCGGGCTCGGGCCTGGCGCGGCGCCGGGTCCCGATGGCCGGTACCGTGAAGCCCCGATGCCTGGACGCGTGGCTTTCGTGTGCGCACTGCCGATGGAGCTGAGCCCGCTGACTCGGATGCTCAAGCTGAAGAGGATCCGCTTGGGGTCATTGTCGGTACGGTCGGGCGGCCTCGCCGGCGGCTCGATCGTCGCCATCGTGACCGGGATGGGAACCGCCCGGGCAGCGTCAGGTGTCACCAGGCTGCTCGACGCCGTCGAGGTCGACCGGGTGGTGGTGGTGGGCATCGCCGGTGGCGTGTCCGATGCCGCGCCCATCGGCACGCTCGTCGTTCCCCGTGAGGTGGTGCATGGCACGACGGGCGAGGCGTACTGTCCCGATCCCCTCGAGGGTGTCCCGGCCGCCGGGCTGATGTGGACGAGCGACGATCTCATCACTGATGAGGAACGGATCGCCGGGCTCGTCGGCAAGGGGGTCATCGCACTCGACATGGAGACGGCGGCGGTAGCCGAGGTCTGCCGTCAGCGAAGTGTCCCCTGGTCGGCGCTGCGGGTGATCAGCGATCGCGCCGGCGACGACGCCATCGACGAGGCGATGATGGGGTTGACCCGGGCCGACGGCACCCCAGATCTGCGGGCGCTGTGTTCGTTCCTCGTCCACCATCCGGGCCGGATCCCCGGGCTCGTGCGCACGGCGATCGCCGCAGGACGTGCATCGCATCGAGCGGCACGCGCCGGTATCGATGCCGTCAGCTTGCTCATGGCGGCGAGCACTCGGTCATGATCCGAAGTGCCACCCCACTGAGACGCGGAACCCCCCGACGGTGAGCCCGGTGCTGCTCGGCATCCTGACCCCGGTCGTCAGCATGCTCCCCGATCTCGCCGCCCCCTGGGAACAGGAAGGCACCATCGAGGATGTCGCCACGGTGGTGAGTGCTGCGGAACGACTCGGCTACGACCATGTGACCTGCAGCGAGCACGTCGCCGTCCCCGAGGCCGTTGCCGGCATCCGGGGCAGCCGGTACTACGACCCGCTCGCCACATTCGGTTATCTCTCCGCTCACACCTCGCGCATCAGGTTCGCCACCCATGTCCTCGTCCTCGGCTACCACCACCCGCTGGAGATCGCCAAGCGTTACGGGACGCTCGACCAGGTGAGCGGGGGGCGACTCGTCCTCGGGGTCGGCGTGGGATCCCTCGCCGAGGAGTTCGAGCTGCTCGGTGCGACCTTCGACGACCGCGGCGATCGGGCCGACGACGCCCTGGGTGCCCTGCGGGCGTCGCTCTCCCATCGGGTGGCCGACTACGAAGGCACCTACTACCGGTTCTCGGGCATGGTGGTCGACCCGTGCGCCCGCCAGGACCCGGTGCCGCTGTGGATCGGGGGACGGACGGCCCGGTCGCTGCGACGCGCCGTCGAGTTCGGCGACGCCTGGGTCCCCTTTGGTCTCCGCGCCCGCGACGTCGCGACCATGGTCAGCAGAGCACGGACGACCGAGGCGTGGTCGGCCCGCCCCCGAGACCTGGACGTGGTGCTCCAGATGGGCCGTCCCGTCGACCCGTCGGGGGACCCCGAGGGTGCCCGGCGGGCGGTGGCCCGGCTGGTGTCGGCGGGCGCCACCGGTGTCCAAGTCCGCTTCAGCCACCGGTCCCTCGCCCACTACCTCGAACAACTCGAGGCGATGGTGCCACTCGCCGAGACTCTGTCACCGGCAGGCGGCCAGACCGCAGACGAAGGCCGGCCGTGACCGTGGCCTCCCGGGTGGCCGCCGGGTTCGTCTCGTTGACCGAGCACTCCCCCACCGGCGACGACCGTCCGTACCTCGAGTGGCACGCGCTCGACCACATGCCCGAGCAGTACCGGATCCCCGGCATCGTCCTCGGTCAGAGGTGGGCGTCCACCCCGGCCTGTCGGCAGTCCCGGTCGGTCTCAGCTGACGGTTGGGCCGGGGTGGAGCATGCCGTCTGCTACCTGATGGGCGAGCCGGTCGATGTGGTCGTCGACGAGTTCCTCGCTCTGGGCCGTCGACTGCGCGAGGCCGGACGGTTCGAGGGGTCCCTGCCCTCGCGTTACCGGGGCCCCCTCGACCTCGTCGGGACGAGTGCTGCCGCTCGGACCAGGGTCTCACCCGAGGTCGTGCCCTTCCGGCCCCATCGCGGGATCTACCTGACGGTCGACGTGCGGGAAGGGGACGAACCGACAGGTCCCGATCCGACGGGGCACCCCCTGGCGTACCTCGACGCCTGGGTCTCGGTCGAAGGTGTGGCCGGGGCGTGGACGTTCGCCACCGCCGGTCGCCCCCGCCACTCACTGTTCACACCGGGCGGCGCGCGCATGACCATCTGCTACCTCGATGGTGATCCGGTGGCAACGGCGAAACGCCTCGGTCCCGTGGTAGAGGACGGGCCTCCCGTCCCGGGGTTCCGTCGCGTCCTGGCGGCGCCATTCGAGTCCCTCGTCAGCTGGGACTGGGACCGCTTCGGTCCAGTACCGCCCTGCTGACGCCGTCCGCCTGGAAGTCCCGGGTCCCGCTGCTCGTCCACCCGTCGATCGGTAGCCTGGGAGGCATGTCCACCGACGGACCGGTGTCGATCTTCCACAATCCCGCCTGCTCGAAGTCCCGTGCCGCTCTCGCCGTCCTCGAAGAGAGGGGGGTGGAGCACACGGTGGTCGTGTACCTCGAAACGCCACCGGACAGGGAGACGCTCGAGGGGCTCGCGTCCCGGCTGGACGGTCCACCTGCCGACCTCGTCCGGTCGGACGACCCCTCGTTCGCCGCCAACGGGTTCGACCGGGACTCCATCGCCACGGTCGACGGTGCCGTCTCGGTCCTGCTCGACCATCCCGAGCTGATGCAGCGTCCGGTGGTCGTGCGATCGGATCGAGCGGTCATCGGCCGGCCTACCGCAAAGGTGGCCGACCTTCTCGCCTGATCGCCGCCGCCCGGCCTACATTCGGGCCAATGGCCGATCCCTTCGACCCTCCCGTGGGCCGCTCCTGGACCCGGGTCTCGTCCCGGTTGGCGAAGATGCGACGCACCGAGCTCTCGGCCATCGGCCTCCTCGTCGTCGGAGGGGTGGCCAGTGGGGTCTCGGTCGCCGAGCCGGCAGCCGGTATCGCCATCGCCATCGCCGGAGTGATCGCTCTCTTCTGGGGCTGGTTTGCCATCGGACGCAACATGCGGTCGTGGGGCTACGCCGAACGGGAAGACGATCTGCTCGTCGTCCACGGAGCGATGTTCAAGCGGCTCACCGTCGTGCCCTACGGGCGCATGCAGCTCGTCGACGTGAAGGCGGGACCTGTCGAGCGCGTCTTCGGGCTCGTCAACGTCAAACTGCACACGGCGGCGGCCACGACCGACGCCACCGTGCGCGGACTTCTGCCCTCCGAGGCCGAGGCGCTCCGAGACCGGTTGACAGCGCTGGGGGAGGCCCATGCCGCCGGGCTCTGAGTCCCCGACCGTGCCGGAGCGTCGGCCGGCGTCGACGGGCGAGCCGACCGACCGAACCCTGCGCCTCCACCCGATGACCCCGATCGCCCTCGGGGGCCGGATCCTCGGGCTGATGATCGTGCTCACCGCGTTCAACCTGGCCGAGTCCCGCAACAGGGGAAGCATCCAGTGGCCGCAGCTCGCCATCTACGGGGCCATCGCCATCATCGTCGTCACCCGCGGCGCCGTGACCGTCGCCGTCACCCGCTACCACGTCCGGGGCAATGAGCTCCGCATCGACAACGGGCTGTTCTCGAAGCAGTCCAAGCGGGTCCGGCTCGACCGGGTGCAGAGCATCGACGTGCTCGAACCGTTCTCGGCGCGGGTGTTCCGGCTGGCGGAGGTCAAGATCACGACGGCTGGCAGCGAGCGCTCAGCCGTTCGGCTCCGGTACCTCTCCCGCCCGGTCGCCGTGGCCCTCCGTGCCGACCTCCTGGGTCGGGCCTCGGGGTCGGGGGAGGGAGCGCCGGAGAGCCCCGAGCGGCGTCTCGTCGCCGTTCCCGACGGCCTGCTCGTCGGGTCGGTCCTGCTCCAGACCGTCTCCTGGCGCCTGATCTTCCTAGCTGTCGGCCCGCTGCTCACGGTGCTCGGCCAGCAGAACGGGCACAAGGCCACGACCGGGCTCGGAGTCACCATCATCGTGCTCTTCGTCATCGCCCTCCTCCATTCCATCTGGTCGCGGTTGTCCTCGCTGTGGGAGTTCACCGTTTCCGACTCGGCGGACGGCCTACGTCTCCGGCACGGGATGCTGTCCACGACGAGGCAGACCGTGCCAGCGGGACGGATCCAGGCCATCCTCATCCACCAGCCCCTCACCTGGCGCCCGTTCGGCTGGGTGCAGGTCAGGATGAACGTCGCCGGCTACGGCAACGTCGATTCGTCGAAGCGGACCATGCTCCTCCCCGTGGTCGACCGCGGCTATGCAGAACAGCTGGTGGGCTGGCTTTTCGGGGGAGTCGACCCGAGCTCGTTGACCTTCACCCGGCCCCCGCGCCGGGCGGCGTTCCGGTCACCGTTGTGGTGGCGGGGGCAGTGGGCCGGTGCCGACGAACGGGTCTTCGTCGCCAAGCACGGACTGCTGTCCCGGACCGTCGACTTCGTGCCCCATGGCCGGACCCAGAGCCTACGGCTGTCGGCCGGACCACTCGAGCGGGCACTAGGCCTGGCGTCCCTCTACCTCGACTCGACCCGGGGCCCGGTCAAGACCCGGGTTCGGAACCGCGACGCGGACGATGCCCGTCACCTGCTCGAGACCGAGATCGACCTCCGCCACCGGGCCACCAGGCTCGAGACGGGCCAGCCGGCGCCGTCTGACTACAGTGACGACGGTGTCAGTGTCGGTTCGGGCAACGGAGCCGGAACCGCCACAGGTCGATGACAGGGGAGGCGTGATGGTCGATCTGCCCGGATCGATGCCGGCTGCCGTGTACCAGCGGCCCGGCCAAGTGGCGGTGGAGGAACGGGCCGTCCCTGTTCCCGGGCCCGGTCAGGTCCTCGTCGAGGTGGACCGGTGCGGCATCTGCGGCTCCGACATCCACCTCCTGTTGGACGGGTGGGCCTCCGGTCCGGGGTTGATCGCCGGACACGAGTTCACCGGCACCGTGGCCGCCGTCGGCGCTGGGGTGGAGGAGTGGACGATCGGCACCGAGGTGGTCGGTGGGACGTCGCCGAAGTGCGGCCGGTGCCGGCGCTGCCTCGAGGGCAAGCCGTCCCAGTGCGAGAATCGGGCACAGTCGATCGCCGACTCGGGCGACGGCGCCTTCGCCCGCTACACCCTGGTGCGGGCGGCGTCCCTGCTCCGGCTTCCGCCCGGTCTCACCGGGCGCCAGGCGGCCCTGGCCGAGCCGCTGGCCGTGGCCCTGCACGGCATCACCCGCTCGGGGGTGACTACCGAGGACGAGGTCATGGTGGTGGGTGCGGGGCCCATCGGCGCCCTCACCATCGCCGCCCTGGTCGCCAGAGGCATGGGACCGGGGACCGTCGTGGAACCGGGCGCCCGCCGCAAGGAGCTGGCCCGAGAGCTAGGCGCCGCCGCCGTGCTCGAACCCGACGATCTCGAGCGCTTCCCCCCTGGGAGCCCGAGCGGATCGCCGAACGCGCCGCCCACGTCGTGTTCGAGTGCTCCGGTCGGCGCGAGGCCATGGAAGCCGGGTTCCACCAGCTTCGACGGGGAGGGACACTCGTCCTCGTCGGCGCCGGCGTCGACCATCCCACTTTCGATCCCAATCGGTTCATCTTGAACGAGCTGAGCGTGGTCGGGTCGTTCGTCTATGACAAGGACGGCTTCGAGCAGGCACTGGCCCTTCTCGCTTCGGACGGGTTCCCGACCGATCTGCTAATCGAGGACGAGGAGGTGCCCCTCACCGGGATCGGAGCCGCCCTCGCCGGGCTGGCAGAGGGCCGCTACGCCGGGAAGGTGATGGTGGTCCCCGGGCTGACCGAGACGAGCCCGCTGTCAGAAGGTCCGACCATCGCCACTGGAGGCGTCCGATGAGCCATCCCTTCTATCCGAGCGGCAACCCCCGCTTCAACCATGTGGCGATGAGCCTCTCCCCCGACCTGCTCGACGCCGCCAACAGGAAGGACATCTGCCGGTTCTGGCACGACGTCTTCGGTTTCGACGAGCTGGCGATGATGACCGAGGACCGGCGACGGCTCATCCTCTCGTGTGTCCACTGGGACCAGTTCATCTTCCTCGTCGGCGAGGACGATCCGATGCGGTGTCCCCGCCTCGATCACTTCGGCTTCTCGGTCGGCTCGCTCGACGAGGTCCGGGGCATCCAGGACAGGGCCACCGAGTTCCGCAACGGGGACGAGCGGGTCGACCTCATCGATCTCCACGTCGACGACCAGGGTGTGGTCAAGATCCATTCGCTCTACGTCCGGTACGTCTTGCCCATGATGTGCGAGGTGCAGTGGTGGGAGTTCACCTCGTGAGCCCCACCATCGACGAAGCGGGCGCGGGAAGGGCGGGCACCGGACTCCAGGTGGGGGTGTTCGTCCCCCAGGGATGGAAGCTCGAGTACGACGGCTGGGCGGCGTCCGACGCCTGGGGGCGATCGGTGGAGCTGGCCCGGCTGGCCGAGGAGGTGGGCTACGACCACCTCTGGGTCTACGACCACGTGGAGACCGTCCCCGTGCGCCGGCCGACCCACGTGTTCGAGGCGTACACCATGCTCGCCGCCCTCACCCAGCAGACGACGAGGGTGGGCCTTGGTCAGCTGGTCACCTGTGCCTCGTACCGCAATCCCGGCCTATTGGCCAAAGAGGCGGCCTGTGTCGACGTCTACTCGGCGGGCCGGCTCATCCTCGGGATGGGCGCCGGTTGGTTCGACGAGGAGTACCACTCCTACGGCTTCGACTACCTGCCCGACCGGGTCCGGCTCGCCGTGCTCGACGAGACCCTCGAGGCGGTGCGCCGGCTCTGGACCGAGGAGACGGTGTCCCTCGACGGCGCCCACGTGCACCTCGACGGTGCCTACTGCGACCCCAAGCCGATTCAGCACCTCCCTCCGATCCTCGTCGGGGGTGGAGGCGAGAAGGTGAACCTGCGGATCGCAGCCGAGCGGGCCGATCTCACCAACTGGCAGGTGGGCCTCGAAGCCTTCGAGCGCAAGTCGGCCGCTCTCGCCCGTCACTGCGCCGAGGCTGGACGGCCGTTCGAGGCGATCGTCCGCACCCACGGCCCCGACTGCCGGCTGTTCGACAGCGAGCAGGACACGAAGACCTGGTGCGAGTCGGAGGGCGGAGGGGACCTCTGGGGGAAGGAGCCGACCGACCAGTACCTGGCCGACAACTTCGTGGGCCCGGTCGACCAGGTGACCGAAAAGGTCCAGGCTTTCATCGACGCCGGCTGCCGGGGTCTCATCCTTTGGCTGCGCGACTTCCCGTCCGACGAGACCCTTCGCCGCTTCATGGCCGAGGTGGTCCCGGAGCTCTCGGTTCCATAGCCGTTGCCCGCCGGCCCGCTCGCCGGCGGCCCCAGGCGCTCAGTCTCCCCGGAGGGTGGCGAAGAACGAGGACAGCAAACCGGCGCACTCGGCGCCCCTGACCCCTGCGGTGACCGGCACCTCGTGGTTAAAGCGAGGATCGGCACAGAGGTTGTAGAGCGAGCCGCAAGCTCCCGCTTTCAGGTCGACGGCGCCGAACACGAGCCGTCCGACCCGTGCCGCCACCAGCGCGCCGGCGCACATCGGGCACGGCTCGAGCGTCACCGCCACGGTGGCGTCGGTCAGGCGCCAGGTGCCGAGCGAGGCAGCGGCGTCGGAGATGGCGAGGAGCTCGGCGTGGGCCGTTGCGTCGTTGCGCTCCTCCCGCTGATTGTGCCGCGACGCTACGACCCGACCGTCGTACACCACCACGGCGCCGACGGGGACGTCGCCGTGAGCTGTGGCGAGAGCCGCTTCTTCGAGGGCAAGGCCCATCGCCGTCACGTCGTCGATGGTCGTCACGGACTCTCCGATCCTCGATGTGCCAGGAGCCAGACGGCGCCGGGCACGGCAACTCCGGATGACGCGGCGAGGACGAGGTCGCCCGTCGTCGTCTCTTCGGTCGGCGGAGGCGGTGGGATTTGAACCCACGGTGAGTCTCCCCACACACGATTTCCAATCGTGCCGATTCGGCCGCTCTCGCACGCCTCCGGGTGCCGGGCGTCCCGCGTTTGGGACATGGGAGGCCGCCGCAGCGCCGACAGGCTACTCCGAGCCGCACCCCGTATCCGCCTGCAGAGGGGGGCGAACGGCGCGCCACCGGGTCCGAGCGAAGGCGGCCGGGGAGGTCGAGCGGGGCTCCGCCGCTAACATGTCCCCGCCCGACGTTGGGTGCGGCGGCCGGGTCCTGCGCAACGTTCACCTGTGAACCGAGTCAGGGTCGGAAGGCAGCAGCTCTCAGCAGACCAGAGCGTGTGCCGCAGCCAACCTGGCCGCCGCACCGAACGCCGGGAGACCGTGCTGACCGCCGGGGGCCGAGCGGAACCGACAGCGACCGGTGTCGAAGGCGTCGCCGATCCGTGCCGGTAGGCTCGCCCGACGTGGCCGGCGACCTCGACGACGTTCCCTACCAATCGCTGTACCGAAGGTTCCGACCCTCGAAGTTCTCCGAGGTCAGAGGCCAGGACCACGTGGTCTTGGCCCTGCGCAACGCCGTGCGGGACCACCGGGTGGCCCACGCCTACCTGTTCAGCGGGCCTCGGGGGACGGGGAAGACCTCGACGGCGCGGATCCTGGCCAAGGCGCTCAACTGCACCGAGCTCGGTGATGACGGAGAGCCGTGCGGCATCTGCAACTCCTGCACCGAGATCGCCCGGGGCTCCTCCCTCGATGTGCACGAGCTGGACGCCGCCTCCAACAATGGCGTCGACGCCATGCGGGACCTCGTGTCGCGGGCGGCACTGGGGACGCCTGGTCGCCAGAAGGTCTACATCGTCGACGAGGTCCACATGCTCTCGACCGCCGCCTCCAACGCGCTGTTGAAGACACTGGAAGAGCCCCCGGCCCACGTCGTCTTCGTGCTCGCCACCACCGATCCCCAAAAGGTGCTGCCCACCATCCGGAGCCGGACCCAGCACTTCGAGTTCCGCCTGCTCGGCGCAGAGGTCCTGGGTGGTCTGCTGGACGAGGTCCGACGGAACGCCGACCTCGATGTCCCCGACGAGGCCCTCGATCTGGCCGTGCGCCGGGGCCGCGGGTCGGCCCGGGACGCGCTCTCCGTTCTGGACCAAGTGACGGCCACGGACTCGATCGACGACGACCTGCCCGATCTCGCCACCGTCGTCGACGCGCTCGCCACCCACGACGTCGAGCAGGCGCTGGTCGCCGTCGGTCACCTGGTGGCTGCCGGTTTCAGCCCGCAGCAGGTGGCGGGTGATCTGGCCGAACAGCTCCGGCAGGGGTTCCTGGCCCTCGTCGCCTCCGAACTCGTCACCGTCTCTCCGAACGAGCGCGACGCCCTGGCCGAACGGGCACGCCAGGTGGGGCTGGCGGCGCTGGTACGCGCCATGGAGATGCTGGGACAGGCGCAGGTCACCATGCGCGACGCCCCCGATCCCCGGGTCAACCTGGAGGTGGCCCTGGTCAAGCTGACCCATCCGGAGGCGGACGAGTCCCCCGAGGCCCTACTCGTCCGCATCGAGCGTCTCGAGGCCGCAGCACCCTCCTGGCCGGACAACGAGCGCGGCCGTGGACCGGTGGTGCGGACCACGCCGGCAGCCCCGGCCCCTCCAGCGGCACAGGCCCCTCCGGCGGCACAGGCCCCTCCGGCGGTGCGGCGCGGTCCAGACGACACACCACCGGCGTCGCTGACCGGGCCGGGCGCGACCCGGGGGCCAGGTCGACCGCGCCGGACGGTGGGTGCCGTCCGGCGAGAAGCTGCGACCAGTCCGGCGACCGAGGTGCCCACGCCCTCCTCGGGCGGTGCGCCGCCGCCGCCCGAGGGCCCGGGAGTAGGGACGACGATGTCCGCTGCTCCGGGGCCGGGTTCAGAGCCGTCTGTCGCCTTCCCCAGCCGGGACGAGCTCGTCCAGGCCTGGGGGGACCACATCCTCGGTCGTCTCCGGCCCAAGGCCAGGGCGCTCTTCCAGGCCGGCCGGTTCGTGGGCGCGGACGGCGACCACGCCCTCTACGGGCTACCGAACGAGATGCACAGGAGACGGTGCGAAGACGCCCTGGCCGACGTCGAATCGGCCCTGTCCGACCACTTCGGCCGGACGGTGAAGCTGACCCTCGTCGTCGACGACGGGGCCGGCGGAGTAGTCCATGCCGACGGGCCGGGAGCGACGTCGGCGACGGCGGACCTCGGTGCTCTGGAGGGCGACGACCACGGGCTCGGAGACAACGAGCACGATCTCGGGGAAGCAGCGGACGTGGACGACTCGGTCGAGGCCAGGCTGCTCCAGGCGTTTCCCGGAGCCGAGGAGGTCCGCTAGGTGGCGATCTACTCCGGACCGCTGCAGACCCTGATCGACGAGCTGGGCCGGCTGCCCGGCATCGGGCCGAAGTCGGCACAGCGGATCACGTTCCACCTGCTGAAGGTGGCGCCCGAGGACGCGCTGCGCCTTTCGGATGCCATCGTCGCCGTCAAGGAGCGGATCACCCTCTGCACCCGTTGCTTCAACGTGGCCGAGGGTGGGCTGTGTGCGGTCTGCCTCGACGATCGGCGCGACAAGACCAAGGTGTGCGTGGTCGAGGATCCCCGCGACATCGCCTCGGTCGAGAAGACCGGGGAGTTCTCCGGCCGTTACCACGTGCTCCAGGGGGCGCTCAACCCGATCGAAGGCATCGGACCCGAGCAGCTCCGGGTGCGGGAGCTGCTCTCCCGGGTCGAGGACGAGCGCATCACCGAGGTCATCCTCTGCACCAACCCCAATCTCGAGGGTGAGACGACGGCGATGTACCTGGCCAGGCTGCTGAAGCCGATGGGCCTGACCGTCACCCGCATCGCCTCCGGGCTTCCCGTGGGCGGCGATCTCGAGTACGCCGACGAGCTGACGTTGGGCCGGGCGCTCGAGGGACGCCGGGTGGTCGACGCCTGACGAACTCGCCCGACCCGGGACGACTTCGCTGCGGCACCATAGGGGGATGGCACCGCCCGCCTGCACCGGCCGCGCCCTCTGGGTGGTGCGCCACGCCAAGGCGGAGCGCCGGGCGCCGACTGGCGGCGAGGACCGCGACCGCCTGCTCTCTGCCCGGGGACGGCGTGACGCCACCGCCCTGGGTCAGCGTCTCTCCCACCAGCCACCGGCGTTGGCGCTCGGTGACGTGCGACCACCTGATCTGGCGCTCTGCTCAGCCGCTACTCGGACCCGACAGACGGCCGAGCTCATCGCCGATCCCACCGGGGGCCGGCTGGCCGTCGAACCCTCCGGGTCCCTCTACGGTGCAGACGTCGAGCAGGTGCTCTGCCTCGTCCGCGAGGTCGACGAGGCGGTGACGAGCTTGGTGGTGGTGGGCCACAACCCGACGATGTTCGAGCTCGTGTGGGAGCTGCTGTCGTCAGACGACGAGCGGTCGGAGCTCGATGAGTTCGGCTTCCCGACCTGCGCCCTGGCTGTGCTGGCTCTGGACGTCGGATCATGGGAGGACGTCGCTCGGCGGTGTGGTCGCCGGCTCGGGCTGTTCGAGCCTCCGTACTGACCGGGCACGTTGCACTGTCCCACCTGGGAACGTCCAGCAGCGTTTGACCCTCCGCCGGTAATCCGTCGACGGTGCCGAGCCCCGATTCGGCGCTCACCCGGCGCCTGTTGGTGCGGACATTGTGCTACAATGGAGGCATGTCCGAGAACGTGTCCGTCCGCCTCGAGGACGGTCTCTCTCAACGGCTTCGCCTGCGGCGCGCGCTGCGGGCGAGACCTTGTCTGATCGCCTGC
This sequence comes from uncultured Acidimicrobiaceae bacterium, assembly GCA_963828385.1. Lineage (GTDB taxonomy): Bacteria > Actinomycetota > Acidimicrobiia > Acidimicrobiales > RAAP-2 > Bog-756. The sequence continues at coordinate 2,833,584 of CAWHEF010000002.1, read as the reverse complement.
GGCGGTACGCCGATGAGGGAGTCCGGCGCGATGAACATCCCTTGATTACCTTCCGTGACGGCCCCACCGGTCGGCGCGCCGCGTTGGTCGGAGGCCCCGATGTGTGGGAGGTCGCGATGTGGGTCGAGGACCTGTCGGCAGAACCCGATCCGGTAGCTGCGCTCGTCGAGGATTCGGTCGTGACGCGGCCGCAGATCGATGCAGCGCTTCGGTACCGAGCCGCCTATCCAGACGAGATCGACGTCCGTATCGAGCTCCATCGTCGGGAAACATCCGCTGCGTCGACATCTTGAAGCTGCTGCTCGACGAAATGTACCCGTCGTCCCTCGCCGAGGCGTTGCGTGCTGGCGGTGTTGATGCGTCCACAGTGGGCGAGCTGGGACTGAATGGGCGCTCGGACCCGGACGTGCTGGCTGCAGCGGAAGCAAACGGCTACGTACTGCTCACCGAGAATGTCGCGGACTTCGCTCGTTTGGCCGCCGAGCACCTGAACACCGGTAGGCACCATCCTGGCGTGCTCATTGCGCTCTCATCCCGGTTTTCACGCCGTCCCGGTGGGATCGATGCGATCGTTGCAGCCGTCTGTTCCGTCGCGAACGAGCACCTCGACGATCGCCTCGTGTACCTCGAGCCATTGTCTTTTTGACATTGGATGTTCACCCACCCCACATCAGGATGCGCTTGAACGGGTAGAGGATCGGCGCCCGGTCACCGAGGGCACCCACGAGCCTCTCCCGGTACCGCACCACGAGCTCCTCCCACCCCTCGGCTCCGAGCGCGTCCTTGAACCGGGTGAGCGAGGTGCCCTTGACCCACTCCACCAGCTCGTCCGTCGATTCCAGCCGATGGGCGTAGACCTGGAGCCGGACGTGCTGGTGGGTGAAGTTCAGCTCGTCCAAGAGCACGGCGTACTGCTCGGGGGCGAGGACGTTCGTCCGCACCGGGTCCGGTGGGGGATCGGCGATCAGCTCGGCCGCCGTCTCGGCGGCGATGACGTGCGAGGGATGATCGGCGTTGGCCGGCACCTGCACCGCCAGCTGGCCCCCGGGGCGGAGCGACCGCGTCCACCGGCCGAGGAGGGTGTGATGGTCGGGGACCCAATGGAGCGACGCGTTCGCCACCACGATGTCGACCGAACCGGGCTCGTCCCACTCGCCGAGGTCGCCGAGCTCGAAGGTCAAGCCGTCCCCGGCCATCGATCGGGCGGCAGAGAGCATGGCCGATGAGCGGTCGATGCCGGTCGTCCGCTCAGCACCGATCTTCGAGTGCAAGGCGGCGGTGAGCCGGCCGTCGCCGCAGCCCAGGTCGACCGCGATCGGACGGTCGACGGGACGGAGCAGCTCGACGAGATCCCAGAACGGGCGCGCCCGCTCGGCGGCGAACCGGTTGTACTGGGCCGGGTCCCAGTTGTCGGCGCTCAGAGCGCCCGGAGCACGGCGGCGTCGCCCTGGCCTCCACCCCCGCAAAGGCTGACGGCCGCCGTTCCGCCACCGCGGCGCTTGAGCTCGTACAGGGCGGTCAACGCCAAGCGGGTCCCCGACATGCCGACGGGGTGGCCGAGAGCGATGGCGCCGCCGTTGACGTTGACCTTGTCGTCACCGACGGCGAGCTCGGTGGCCGACGCGCAGCCGACGGCGGCGAACGCCTCGTTGATCTCGACCACATCGATATCGTCGATCGACAGCCCGGCCTTTTGCAGCGCAACCGATGTCGCGTGCGAGGGCTGGTGGAGCAGCGAGGGGTCGGGCCCCGCAACCTGCCCATAGCTGACCAGCTCACCGAGGGGGGTGACGCCGAGCTCTTCGGCCTTGGCCTTCGACATCACGATGACGGCGGCGCCCCCGTCGGAGATCTGCGAGGCGTTGCCGGCGGTGATGGTCCCTTCCTTGTCGAAGGCCGGGCGCAGCTTGGCGAGCGACTCAGCCGTGGTCTCCGGACGCACGCCCTCGTCGGTGTCGACCACCAGCGGGTCCCCCTTGCGCTGGGGCACCTGGACCGGGACGATCTCCTCGGCGAACCGCCCCCCCTTGATGGCCGCCGCTGCACGCTCGTGCGAACGGGCGGCGAAGGCGTCCTGCTCCTCACGGGAGACCCCGTTCGCACCGTTGTACCGCTCGGTGCCGAGCCCCATGGCGACCTGGTCGAACGCGCAGAAGAGCCCGTCGTACATCATGGAGTCGACGATGGTTCCGTCTCCGAGCCGGTAGCCGGCCCGGGCGCCGGGCAACAGGTACGGGGCCTGGGTCATCGACTCCATGCCCCCCGCCACCACGACCTCGGCGTCTCCGGCGTTGATCAGGAGATCGGCCAGGTAGATGGCGTTGAGTCCCGACAGGCAGACCTTGTTGACGGTGGTGGCGGGGACGGCCAGCGAGATGCCCGCCTTCGCCGCCGCCTGCCGGGCCGTGATCTGACCGGTACCGGCCTGGATGACCTGGCCCATGAAGACGTAGTCGACGACGTCGGGGGTGATGCCGGCCCGATCGAGCGCACCGGCGATGGCGAACCCGCCGAGCTCGGCAGCTGAGAAGCCCCCGAGTGATCCCGACAGCTTGCCGATCGGGGTGCGGGCCCCTGCGACGATGACGGTTCCGGACATGGCGACCTCCGCGGCCTTGCGGCCAGATCAGGCGACCCTTCCCCCACGGGTGAGCATTCCCCACGGGCAAGCCACGACGACCGCACCATGATACGGCCTCCTTCGAGGTCGGGCCTCCCGGCCGCGTCCCGACGGGGCCCGGGCGCCATCCCTGCGGGGCTCGGGGATCGAACCCGGTGCTCCACCCACCAGCGATGGCCATCGGAGACCCGGGCTATCCTCCCCTCCCATGCAGGAGTTCCTCTCAGCAATTCAGTCGGGAGCCTCCGGTGAGGAGATCGCCGGCATCCCCATCCCGGAGTCCTACCGTGCCGCCTTCGTGCGCCGGGACGAGGCCTCGATGTTCGAGGGCATGGCCTCGGACGACAAGGACCCGAGGAAGTCGCTCCATGTGGGGGAGGTTCCCGTCCCCGAGCTCGCCCCCGACGAGGCCTATGTCGCCGTGATGGCGAGCGCGATCAATTTCAACACCGTCTGGACCTCCATCTTCGAGCCGCTGCCCACGTTCGGGTTCCTCGACCGCATGGGCAAGGAGAGCGCGTGGGGCAAACGCCACGCCCTCGATGTCCACATCGTCGGCTCGGACGCTTCCGGCGTGGTGCTCGCGGTGGGCTCGGCGGTGCGCCGGTGGAAGCCCGGGGACCGGGTCACGATCCACTGCAACTACGTGGACGACCAGAGCCCGAGCGCCCACGACGACTCGATGTTGGCCGACAACCAGCGGATCTGGGGGTTCGAGACGAACTTCGGAGGGCTGGCCGATCTCACCCTGGTGAAGGCCAACCAGCTCATGCCCAAGCCGCCGCACCTGACCTGGGAGGAGTCGGCGATCAACGCCCTGTGCAATTCGACGTCCTACCGCATGCTCGTCTCGAAGAACGGCGCCGCCATGAAGCAGGACGACCGGGTGCTCGTCTGGGGTGCGTCCGGTGGGCTCGGCGCCTACGCCGTCCAGTACGTGTTGAACGGGGGAGGAGTCCCGGTCGGAGTGGTTTCCTCGCCCGAGAAGGTCGACCTCCTCCACGACCTCGGGGTCGAGGCGGTGATCGACCGCAAGGCGGCCAACTACCGGTTCTGGAAGGACGAGCACACCCAGGACGAGTCGGAGTGGCGACGGCTCGGCAAGGACATCCGAGCCCTGGTCGGAGATGACGTGGACATCGTGTTCGAACATCCGGGGCGCCAGACCATGGGGGCTTCGGTGTTCGCCGCCAAGCGGGGTGGCACGGTCATGACCTGCGCCGCCACATCGGGGTACATGATCGAGTACGACAACCGCCACCTGTGGATGAAGCTGAAGACGATCAAGGGGTCCCACTTCGCCAACTACCGCGAAGCCTGGGACGCGAACCAGCTCGTCTGCGAGGGGAAGGTCCTCCCCCCGCTCTCGGCTGTTCACCCGCTCGACGGTGTGGGTGATGCCGCCTACCAGGTCCACCACAACCTTCACGAGGGGAAAATCGGCGTACTCTGCCTGGCGCCCGAAGAGGGGCTCGGCATCGACGACCCCGAGCTGCGGGCGGCGGTGGGCGAGGACCGGATCACCCTGTTCCGCCGGCACCACGCCTGACACCGGTTCCGAACATGCCGAGCACGAGGAGCACAAGGAGGAGGTTCCATGACCGCGCCGTTGCTGACCGAGATCGACCACGTGGCCATCGCCGTCGAGGACCTCGACGCCGCCACCGACTATTACGCCGGGACCTTCGGGGCCAGCGTCGACCATCGCGAGCGCGTCGACTCCGACGGTGTGGAGGAGGCGTTGTTGAAGGTGGCCGACAGCTACATTCAGCTGCTCACCCCGACGACGTCGACGTCGCCGGTGGCCACGTTCCTCGAGAAGAAGGGTGAGGGGCTGCACCACGTCGCCTACCGGGTCGCCGACTGCGCTGCCGCCCTCCAGTCGGTGAAGGACAATGGGGGACGGGCCATCGACGACACTCCCCGTCCCGGTTCACGCGGCACGACGGTCGCCTTCGTCCATCCCCGGGGGGCGTTCGGCACCCTGATCGAGCTCGTCCAGGAGTAGGGCGAACAGGAAGGTCGCGATCGGCCGGTCGGGTAGCGGTCCGGTAGCCTCACTGACCATGGATCACCCGATGACCCAACGCCTCGAAGAGCTGGCCGACCGCCGCGATCAGGCCCGCAACGCAGGTTCGGCGCGGGCGGTCGAGAAGCATCATGCCAAGGGCAAGATGACCGCCCGTGAGCGCATCGACTACCTGCTCGACGACGGCTCCTTCCAGGAGCTCGACATGCTGGCCCGCCACCGGGCCCATGGCATGGGGCTCGAGGAGTACCAGGCCCTACACCGACGGGGTGATCACCGGGTTCGGCACCATCGACGGGCGCCGGGTCTGCGTGTTCAGTCAGGACTTCACCGTCTTCGGCGGGGCGCTCGGCGAGGTGTTCGCCGAGAAGATCCACAAGGTGATGGACCTTGCCTCTTCCATCGGCGTGCCCATGATCGGTCTCAACGACGGGGCCGGAGCCCGCATCCAAGAGGGGGTCGTCTCTCTCCATTCCTACGGCGGGATCTTCCACCGCAACGCAGAGGCCTCCGGTGTCATCCCCCAGATCAGCGTGATCCTCGGGCCGTGCGCCGGCGGCGCCGTCTACAGCCCGGCCATGACCGACTTCATCTTCATGGTCCAGGGAACCAGCCACATGTTCATCACCGGCCCCGACGTGGTGAAGACCGTGACCGGCGAGGACGTGACCCTGGAGGAGCTGGGCGGGGCCATGAGCCACGCCACCAAGTCCGGGGTCGCCGCCTTCGTGGCCCCCGACGAGAAGTCCTGCCTCGACGACGTCCGCTACCTGCTCAGCTTCCTCCCTTCCAACAACCTGGAGGAGGCGCCGCTCGTGGGCACGGGCGACGATCCCGAGCGGCCCACCCCCGAGCTGGTCGAGCTCATGCCGACCTCCCCCAACCAGCCCTACGACATGAAGAAGGTCGTCGAAGCGGTCGTCGACGACGGCGAGTTCTTCGAGGTCAACCACCACTGGGCCATGAACCTGGTGTGCGGGTTCGCCCGCATCGACGGCCGGGCGGTCGGGATCGTCGGCAACCAGCCCCAGATGCTGGCCGGGCGTGCTCAACATCGACGCCTCGGAGAAGGGGGCGCGGTTCGTCCGCACCTGCGACGCCTTCAACATCCCGCTCATCACGTTCGTGGACGTGCCCGGCTTCATGCCCGGCACCGACCAGGAGTACGGCGGGATCATCCGGCACGGGGCGAAGCTGCTCTACGCCTACTGCGAGTCGACGGTCCCCCGGATCCAGATCATCACCCGCAAGGCCTACGGCGGGGCGTACGTGGTCATGAACTCGAAGTCGATCGGGGCCGACCTGGCCTACGCCTGGCCGTCGGCAGAGCTGGCGGTCATGGGCCCCGAGGGTGCCGTGGAGATCGTCTACCGACGGGACCTCGCCGAGGCCGACGATCCGGTGGGCCGGCGCAAGGAGCTCGTCGAGGAGTACACCGAGCGGTACGCCAATCCCTACGCCGCCGCCGAGCGCGGCTATGTCGACGACGTGATCGACCCGGCCGAGACCCGGCGGGTGCTGGTGCGAGAGCCTGGCCCTGCTCGTCTCCAAGCGGGAGGACCTGCCGAAGCGCAAGCACGGGAACATGCCCCTGTGAGTGCCGTCAGCCCGGTCTCCGACATCGCCCGCCGGGAGCCGATCGCCCCCGCGGTGTTGGCGGTCATCGCCGCCGCCGTCGACCAGGTGTGGCCGAGGCCGGTGGCGGTCGAGCCTGTCGAGCGGTCCGGCCCGCCTCCGTGGCGGTTCAGCGGTCGGTGGTGGACCGGGTCCGCCGGCCACCCGCCGGGAACGGCCCTGGTCTCGCACCCGTTGATCCGCTCGATCGCCGTTGCGCCTGGGCGCCTTGGGGTCGCAGCCCGGTGCCGCCTCAGACGATCGATCCCTGCCGCCGCTCCTCGGCCAGGGTGAGCATGTCCTCCATGATCTGGCCGAGCTCGAAGTCCTTCGGCGTGTAGACCCGGGCCACTCCCTTGCTCTCCAGGAGCTCGGCGTCCTCGGGCGGGATGATCCCGCCCACCACCACCGGCGACGTCGACCCCGGCGGCCCGCAGCCGGTCAACGACGTCGGGGACCAGCTCGAGGTGGGACCCGGACAGGATGGAGATGCCGACGACGTCGACGTCCTCGTCCCGGGCGGCGGCGGCGATCTCGGCCGGGGTGAGCCGGATTCCCTGGTAGATGACCTCGAAACCGGCGTCCCGGGCTGCCACGGCGATCTGCTCGGCACCGTTGGAATGGCCGTCCAGCCCGGGCTTGGCCACGAGCAGCCGGGGCTGGCCGCCTGCCTTCTCGGTGATGTCCCTGGCCCGAGTCCTCACCGACGAGAACTCCGTCCCCCGGTGGCCGACACCGCCGCTCACCCCGGTCGGGGCCCGGTACTCGCCGAAGACCTCCCGCAGGACGCCGGCCCACTCACCGGTGGTGCCCCCGGCGTGGGCCAGGGCGATGGTGGCGGGCATGATGTTGTCGGTGCCCTCGGCCGATCGCTTGAGGTCGTCCAGTGCCCGGCGGACCGCCCCGCCGTCGCGGCCGACCCTCCACGCCTCCACGTCGGCCCGCAGCTCGGACTCGACGGCCGGATCGACCCGGAGGATCGACCTCGATCCCCTCGCCTCGCGGCGTGAGGGGAGACTCCGCCGTCTCGGTGAAGCAGTTGACCCCCACCACCTGCTGCTCGCCGGTCTCGATCCGCCGGACCCGTTCGGCCTGGCTGGCCACGAGCCTGGCTTTCAGCTCGTCGATGGCCTCGAAGGCCCCGCCCAGCGATCGAGCACGTCCTCGAGCTCGGCCCACGACGCGTCGCCCAGCTCCGCGGTCTTGTTCTCGATGACCACCGAGCCGTCGAAGATGTCCCCGTACTCGAGCAGGTCCGACTCGAAGGCCAGGATCTGCTGGATGCGCAACGACCACTGCTGGTCCCAGGGCCGCGGCAGGCCGAGCGCCTCGTTCCACGCCGGGAGCTGGATGGCCCGGGCCCGGGCCTGCTTGGACAGGGTCACGCCGAGAGTCTCGAGGACGATTCGGGGCACGTTGTTCTCCGGCTGCGCCTCGGTCAGGCCCAGCGAGTTGACCTGAACCCCGTAGCGCATACGGCGGAGCTTGGGGTCGGTGACCCCGTAGCGCTCGGCGCATACCCGGTCCCACAGTCCGGTGAACGCCCGCATCTTGCAGGTCTCCTCGACGAAGCGGACGCCGGCGTTGACGAAGAACGAGATCCGCCCGACCACCGCCGGGAACTCCTCTGAGGGGATCTGGCCCGATTCGCGCACGGCGTCGAGCACGCCGATGGCCGTGGCCAGGGCGTAGGCGACCTCCTGGTACGGCGTCGGCCCCCGCCTCTTGGAGGTGGTAGCTGCACACGTTGATCGGGTTCCACTTGGGAACGTGGCGCACGGTGTAGGCGATGGTGTCGACGGTCAACCGACGGCTGGGAAGCGGAGGGAAGATGAAGGTGCCCCGGGACAGGTACTCCTTCACGATGTCGTTCTGGGTGGTGCCCGAGAGCACGGTCGGCTCCACGCCCTGGTCCTCGGCATTGGCGATGTAGAGGGCGAGCAGCCAGGCCGCAGTGGCGTTGATGGTCATCGACGTGTTCATCGACTCGACGGGGATCTGGTCGAGGAGCTGCTCCATGTGCCCGAGGTGGGCCACGGGGACCCCGACCTTGCCCACCTCGCCAGCCGCCTCGGGGGCGTCGGGGTCGTAGCCGATCTGGGTGGGCAGGTCGAAGGCGATGGAGAGCCCCGTCTGGCCCTTGGCCAGGTTCGTCCGGTAGAGCGCGTTCGACGCCCTGGGCGTCGAATGACCCGAGTAGGTCCGCATCACCCACGGCTTGTCCTTCCCGGGTGCGTCCGGCATGGAGTCGGTCATCCCTCCATTGTGGTCCGCGGATCGGATCGGGAGAAGCGGGTCACGGCACCCATGGCCGTTTCCCGTGTCCCAGCCCGCGTACGGAGGCCCCCTGGATCACTTCCGGTAGTCGAGGAAGCCCTGACCGGTCTTCCGGCCCAGCTGCTCGGCGGCCACCTTCCGGCGCAACAAGGGGACGGCTGCGTAGTTCGGGTCGCGGAACTCCTGGTAGAGGGCGTCCAGGATGGCGAGTGAGGTGTCCAGCCCGACCAGGTCGAGCAGGGCGAAGGGCCCCATGGGGAAGCCGCAGCCACCCTTCATGGCCGTGTCGATGTCCTCGATCGACGCCACGCCCTGTTCGTAGAGGCGCACGGCGTTGTTCAGATAGGGGAACAGGAGGGCGTTGACGATGAAACCGGCCTGGTCCTTCACCTCGACCGGGGTCTTCCCGCACGCCTCGGCGAACTGCCGGGCGGCGGCGATGGTCTCCGTCGATGCGGTGAGCGGCTTGACCACCTCGACCAGGTCCATCACCGGCGCCGGGTTGAAGAAGTGGACGCCGCACACCTTGTCGGGACGTCCGGTCTGCATGGCCAGCTCGATCACGGGCAGGGTGGAGGTATTGGAGGCGATGATGGTGTGGTCGTCGGTCAGACGGTCGAGCTCGTTGAAGAGCTCCTTCTTGACCGCCAGGTCCTCGATCACCGACTCGATGACCAGGTCGGTCCCCTTCAAGGCGGCCAGGTCCGAGGTGGCGGTCACCCGGGACAGCGCCTCGTCGCGCTCGGACTCGGTCCGCTTGCCTTTCTGCACTTGGCGATCGAGCGACTTCTCCATGGCGGCGACGGTGGCGTCCGCCGACGACTGGCTGCGCGACCGCAGCACCACCTCGAAGCCGTGTACCGCCGCCGTTTCGGTGATGCCCGAGCCCATGATCCCCGAGCCCACGATTCCCACACGTTGGATTGCCATGGTTGGGGATGCTAGCTGGGCTTCGAAACGGTCTTCCCGTTGACCCTGGCGCAGATCGGGACCAACTCGCCGGGCCCCCATCATCGGGACCAACTTGCCGGGGCCCCATCAAGAGGTCACCATACGGCGATGGCCTCGACCGGCACCCGACCAGGCGGTTCTTCGAGGCAGAGGGGCCGGCGGTCGGTGCACGATCGCCGCCTCCAGCGCGGTCACGAACGCTGGCCTCTCGCCACCCGGGCGGCGGCGGCGCTCCTCCGCCATCCCGACGCCATCCTCGGCGCGCTCGGCCAACGCGCCCCGGTCGAACGGGACGGTCGGGTGCTCAACCGGAGTGTCCAGGCCATGCTGGCGGTCGACAATCGGATCGGGGCCGGGAGCCTGGTGAACAGTTCCGATGTCGCCGATCCGGAGAGGGGCGCGCCTCCAGATGAGACGGCAGATGAAGCTGGCCATGCCGGTGCGCACCGACGTCCACGTGGGCGGGCGCCGTATCCCCGGTCCCGATGGTGCTCCCGATTTGGGCATCCGGGTCTACCGGGGGTTCGGAAGGGGGGTGGCCCTCCCCGGCTCGCCCCACTCCGGTATGCCGTGCATCGTCTACTACCACGGCGGGGGTTGGATGGTCGGAGACCTCGAGGGATATGACGCCCACTGCAGGATGCTGGCCGCCGTCAGCGGTTGCCTCGTGGTGTCCGTCGGGTACCGGTTGGCTCCCGAGTGGCCTTTCCCGGCCGCCGCCGACGATTCTCTCGCCGCCTACTCCTGGGTGTGTGAGCACGCCTCGGAGCTCGGGGCCGATCCGGCCCGGATAGGGGTCATGGGCGACAGCGCCGGTGGCAACCTGGCCGCCGTCGTGTCCCAAGTGGCGAGCGCCGGAGCGGCACCGGTGCCGGCGGCCCAGTGCCTCGTCTACCCGGCGACGGATGCCAGGTTCGCTACCTCGTCGTATCGCGACCTCGGTGACGGCTTCTTCCTCACCACCGAGGAGATGCAGTACTTCCGACGGTCCTATCTCCCCGATGAGACCGACTGGCTCGATCCCCGGGCGTCCCCCGGTCTTTCGACCGATCTGGGAGGGCTGCCTCCGGCGCTCGTCTTCACCGCTGGGTTCGACCCGCTGCGCGACGAGGGGGCGGCCTATGCCGATGCGATGGCCGCGGCCGGCGTGGCCGTCGCCTACCGCTGTTTCGACGACCAGGTCCACGGCTTCATGGGCATGGGCATCGTCGACGACGCCTTGGCCCTCGCCATCGAGGTCTGCGACGCAATGGGTCGGCTGCTGCACCGCCCGGACCGCGCCGACGCCGGTGGCGCCAGGGGGGAGTGACCGAGCCGCAGACGCCATCGGGCGCCGGACCCTAGTGTTGGCCCCATGGTCGAATCGCCGGGCATGGTGGCGCTCGTCGGTGGCGGCGAGTGGAGTGAGGGCTGCGACTTCGACGCCGACCTCCTCTCCGCCTCCGGCTCGGACCGAGTCGTGGTGCTGCCGACCGCCGGCGCTTACGAGCGACCCGAGCGCCTGGTCGTGCAGGCTGCCGAATGGTTCGCAGGGCTGGGCGCCGAGGTCGAGGGGCTCATGGTCACCTCGCGTTCCGACGCCCAGGACGAGGGCGCTGCCGCCGTTGTCCGGGAGGCGCGCTTCCTCTATCTGTGCGGCGATTCCCCGATGCACCTGCGCAGCGTGATGAAGGGATCGGAGGTGTGGGCGGCGCTCGTGGCCGCCTGGGAGGGAGGTGCGGTCGTCGCCGCCTCGTCGGGTGCCGCCCTGGCCCTCACCGACCCCATGGTGGACGCCAGAGGTGGGGGGCTGACCATCGGTCTCGGCCTCGTCACCGGGCTGGCGGTCCTCCCGCGCGCCGGCAACCGCTATGAGGACGAGCACGGGGAGAAGCTCCACCGGGCCGTGCTGCTGGCGCCGGCCGGCACTCCGGTCGTGGGGATCCCCGAGCGCACCGCGCTCGTACGTGACCCGTCGGGAACCTGGCGTTCCGCCGGTGCCGGACAGGTCTCGGTCTTCCTCGACGGGGCCCTCGACCGGCGCGGCACCGACGCCCTTATCGCCTGAGGCGGAGCCTCGGGTTCGTCCCGTCAGTCGTACCCGGTGATGGTGACCGTCAGTCGGACTCGGTGATGGTGACCGACTCGATGACGACCGGCTCCGATGGCGACCCGGACCGGGTGCCGACCGCTTCGATGGCCTGCACCACGTCGAGTCCGCGCACCACCTTCCCGAACAGCGAGTACTTGGGCGGGAGAGCGGCCCCGTCGGGTCCGCTCACGATGAAGAACTGGCTCCCGTTGGTGTCCGGCCCGGCGTTGGCCATGGCGATCGAGCCGATCTCGTACCGGCCGGGAGGCGGTAGCTCGTCGGCGAACCGGTAGCCGGGACCGCCCCGGCCCGATCCTTCGGGATCACCACCCTGCAGCATGAAGCGGGGGATGATCCGGTGGAACCCGATGCCGTCGTAGTAGTGCCACCGGGAGAGGAAGATGAAGTTGTTGACCGTGGCCGGCGCGGCGGCGGCATCGAGCGCGATGACCATGGTTCCCTTCGACGTGACCATCTCGGCGCTGTAGCGCTTGGACGGGTCGATGACCATCGGGGGAGGTCCGTCGAACTTCTGGGTCTTCGGGCTCGATCCGTCTGCGGCGGGGATCTCGGGTGGCATGGACGCTCCTCGGTTGTTCTGGGCGGGTTGGTGGTCTGTGTCGGTGAGTCTGACCGGAGTCGGCCGGATGAGATCGTGTGCCGGTACGGGAAGTTAGGACTGGGCGACGGTGACCGAGACCATCCGGTGGAGAGCGGTCGGGGTGCCGCTGGATGACCCACCGGCGTTGATCTGGTCGACCACGCTCATCCCGGAGACGACTCTTCCGAACAGCGAGTAGTTCGGGGCCAGGTCCTCCCCCTGGGTACCGGTCACGACGAAGAACTGGCTGCCGTTCGTGTTCTTGCCCGAGTTGGCCATGGCCACCGACCCTACGGGGTACTGGGGCGAGGCCGGCTTGGGCAGCTCGTCGGCGAACTGGTAGCCGGGGCCCCCGGACCCGCTCCCGGTCGGGTCGCCGGTCTGATCGACGAAACCGGGGATGACGCGGTGGAAGACGATGCAGTCGAAGAAGTGCTGCTTGGCGAGGAACACGAAGCTGTTGACGGCTTTGGGGGCGAGCTTCGGCTCGAGCTCCATGGTGAAGGCCCCGACGTCCGTGGTGACGGTGGCGGTGTACGTACGGGAGCTGTCGATGGTCATCGGCGGGTACGACGGGTACGAGGGCTTGTTCAATGTGGCCTTGAGGTCTGCCGGGCAGTCGGCCGAGGTGGTGATGGCGCTGGGCGACTTGTTGCCTGACCCGCCGGGGGGAGCAGGAGCGGTGGTGGTGCTGGCTGCAGTCGAGGATTTCGAGCTGGCTTTCTTGGACGTGCCCGGCCTGAAGGCGAGATACGAGAGGCCGATGACGATGGCGATGACCACGACGACGATGATCGTGCGCCGGATCGACCTCCTGCGCCGGGCCGCCTTCTGTTCCGCCTCGCGGCGGGCCTGGCGGCCCGCCTTCTGGCGTTGACGTTTCTCGGTCGGCACGGGGGATCAGGGTAGCCGTTCGCCCCGGTACCGCTTGTGCGCTCCAACCGGGTCGTTCGAGCGCTCCCCGGTAGCCTTGTCGGCGATGTCACTCGTGGTGCAGAAGTTCGGCGGGACATCGGTCACCGACACCGATCGGATCCGGGCCGTCGCCGATCACGTCGCTCGCAGCCGCCGGTCCGGCCAGGACGTCGTCGTGGTGGTGAGCGCCATGGGCAAGACGACCGACGATCTGGTGCGGCTGGCGTCCGACGTCAGCACGGCACAACCCACGCGTGAGGTCGACATGCTGCTCAGCGCGGGAGAGCGGATCACGATGTCGCTGTTGTGCATGGCGCTCGCCGACTTCGGAGTGGAGGCCACCTCCTACACCGGCAGCCAGGCGGGCATCATCACCGACGCCGTTCACACGCGGGCGAAGATCGTGGAGATCAGAGCCGACCGTCTCGAGGCCACCCTGGCCGGTGGTGGGGTCCCGGTGGTGGCCGGGTTCCAGGGGGTCTCCGTCGAACGCAACGTGACGACGCTCGGACGGGGTGGCTCCGATACGACGGCGGTGGCCCTCGCAGCCGTGCTGGGAGCCGACGCCTGCGAGATCTACACGGACGTGTCCGGGGTGTTCAGCGCTGATCCCCGGATCGTGCCCGAAGCGCACAAGCTCAATCGGTTGAGCTACGAGGAAATGCTCGAGATCGCCGCCACCGGGGGAAGGGTCCTGGCCCTGCGATCGGTGGAGTTCGCCCGGAACCATGATGTCCCGCTCCACGTCCGCTCCAGCTTCACGTGGGAGCCGGGCACCTGGGTCGTCGAGGAGGATGACACGATGGAATCAGCAGTGGTCACAGCGGTGACCCACGACGTCTCCGAGGCCAAGGTCACCGTGACCGGGGTGCCGGACAAGCCCGGTCTCGCCGCCCGCCTGTTCCGGGCTCTCGCCGATCGTCAGGTCAATGTCGACATGATCGTGCAGAACACCTCCCTCGACGGGACGACGGACATCTCCTTCACCGTTCCGACCGACGACCTGACCACGAGCGTGGAGACGTGCCAGGAGGTCGTACCCGAGCTGGGGGCGGCCGGGGTGACGAGCGACGCCGATGTTGCCCGGATCTCATTGGTCGGTGCGGGGATGAAGACCCACCCCGGGGTCACCGCCCTCACGTTCGAGACCCTGGCGGCGGCAGGCGTCAACATCGAGATGATCTCGACGTCGTCCATCCGGATCTCGTGTGTGGTGAGAGCGGAGGCGGCGGAGGATGCCGTGCGGGCACTGCACGTAGCCTTCGAGCTCGGGTGAGCCCGTAGACTCATCCCAATGCGGGTGGCCATCGTGGGGGCGACGGGGCAGGTCGGTTCCGTGATGCGCGCCGTCCTCCATGAGCGCGACTTCCCCGCCGATGACGTCCGTCTGTTCGCGTCGAACCGGTCGGCCGGTCGCCGGCTCCAGTTCCGGGGCCGGGAGATCGTGGTGGAGGACGTCGCCACCGCCGATCCGTCCGGGATCGACCTCGCCCTCTTCTCCATCGGCGCGGCCGCTTCGCGCCAGCTGGCGCCCCGATTCGCAGAGGGTGGGGCCGTCGTCATCGACAACTCCTCGGCGTGGCGGATGGATCCCGAGGTCCCGCTCGTCGTCCCTGAGGTGAACGTCGATGCGCTGTCCCGCATGCCCCGCCGGATCGTGGCCAATCCCAACTGCACCACCATGGTCGGGATGCCGGTATTGAAGCCGCTGCACGACGAGGCCGGGCTTGTCCGGATCGTCGTCGCCACCTACCAGGCCGTGTCCGGGGCGGGCTTGGCCGGGGTGGCCGAGCTCGAGGGTCAGCTGCGCAAATCGGCCGACCGGGCGGCCGCCCTGACCTTCGCCGGGAATGCCGTGGACTTCCCCGCTCCCGAGACGTTCCCCGATGTCATCGCCCACAATGTCCTCCCTATAGCGGGATCCGTGGTGGGGGACGGTTCGTTGGAGACAAATGAGGAGCAGAAATTCCGGGACGAGAGCCGCAAGATCCTCGGCCTCCCCGCCCTGTCGGTCACCTGCACCTGCGTCAGGGTCCCGGTCTTCACCGGTCACTCGTTGGCAATCGTGGCCGCGTTCGACCGTCACCTGTCCCAGGAGCGGGCGACCGAAGTGCTCTCCGGCGCACCGGGCGTCGAGCTGGCCGACATGCCCACGCCCCTCAACGCCGCAGGGCGGGACCCGTCGCTCGTGGGCCGTATCCGAAGCCGCGGACGGCGCTCCCGACGCCCTGGCGCTGTTCGTGAGCGGCGACAACCTGCGCAAGGGGGCCGCCCTGAACGCCGTCCAGGTGGCGGAGGCACTGGTGTCGCTGGGCGTGTTTGGCTGACTGTCGGGTTACCCCGGACCGTCGCTGTCGCCGTCGGGATCGGGATCGCCATCGGGATCGGGATCGCCATCGGGATCGGGATCGCCATCGGGATCGAGATCGAGGATCGAGCTCCTCCTCGCCGACGATGACCCGCGGGCCCGATCCCCACGACAGGTACCGCCACGTCCAGTTGACGAGGACGGTGACCTTGTTGCGGAACCCGAGGAGATAGAAGATGTGGAGCCCGAGCCACGCCAGCCACCCGAGCGTGCCTTCGATGAGAAATCCGGGCGGCAGCTGGGCGACTGCTGCCCGTCGCCCGATCGTCGCCATGATCCCCTTGTCGCGGTAGCGGAATGGCTCCGTCGGCCGGCCGTCGAGGCGATTGAGGACCTGCCGGGCGGCGTGCCTCCCCGACTGGATGGCCACCGGGGACAGCTGAGGGCAGAGCTCGCCGCTCCCGCCGGATCCCGGGTCGAGGAGGATGGCGGCGGCGTCACCCACGGCATAGGCGTCGGACCGGTCGGGGATCGCGAGGTCCGGGCCGACCACGAGGCGGCCGTTGTGCCCGGTCTTGGTCCCGATGGCGGAGGCGACGGTCCCCTCGACCGTGATGCCCCCTGCCCACACCACTGTGCGCGTCGAGACGGCCGACCCATTGTCGAGCTCCACAGAGCCGGGGACGATCGACTTGACCGTCCGTCCGAGGAGCAGCTCGACCCCCCGGTGCCGGAGCGTCGCCGCCGCATAGGCGCTGGCAGACTCCTTGAACGGCGTGAGAAGCCGGTCGACACCGTCGACGAGGACGATCCTGGCCTTTGCCCGGTCGAAGCGGAACCCGTCATGGCGCACGGCCACGTCCAGCAGTTCGGCGATGGCGCCGGCCACCTCGACCCCGGTCGGGCCACCACCCACGACCACGAAGGTGAGGGCGCCGTCGCCCACCGCCGACGGATCGGCATCGGCCCCCTCCAACCGGCGGAGGACATGGTCTCGGAGGCGCCGGGCGTCCTTCAGGGTGTAGAGGGGGAAGGAGAGCTCGGCGGCACCGGGGATCCCGAAGAACCGGACCGTGGATCCGCTGGCGACGATCAGCGAGTCGAACGGGAGGACACCCGTCTGATCGAGCTCGACCTCTCGCGCCTCCCAGTTGACGCCCGTGACCTGGGCGAACCGGAAGGTGACGTTCTCGTTCCGGCCGAAGAGGGTCCGGATCGGGTAGGCCACGTCTCCCGGGTCGAGGCCAGCAGTCGCCACCTGGTACAGCAGTGGTTGGAAGGTCGAGTAGTTGCGCTGGTCGACGACCGTGACCTCGACCTGCGCCCGGGTCAGCGCCTTCGCTGCGTTGAGGCCGGCGAAGCCGGCGCCCACCACGACCACGCGGTGCATGGCCGCATGTTCTCACACCCGCTGGTGACAGCCCACTTCCTCAGCCTCCGGCCCGACCGGCGGCCCCGGGGCGAGGCTCCCCGGCCATGAAACACCCTCTCGGTACGCTGGGCCGAGAGCCGGCTCTCGGACCAGCGCCGGGCCGCGGTGCTCCGGCGCCGGAACTGCCGGACCGGAACTGCCGGACCGGAACTGCCGGCGAGGAGCCGGTGAGAGTCGGCCAGGAGTCGAGGAGAACACCATGATCACCGACCTTGTCGTCGGACTCGTCATCGGCCTGGGTGCCGGCGTCGTGATCGGCCTGCTGTTGCGGGCCGATCAGTCGGGCGCGACCCGGACCGCCGAGGCCCGGTTGGCCGATGCCACCGGGCAGATCCGCGGCCTCTCCGCCCAGGTCGAGGCGGTCCGGACCGAGCTCTCGTCGGCCAGGGACGAGACGGCATCGGCCCATACCCAGATCGCCACGTTGGAGGAAGCGCTCAAGCGTGAACGAGAAGCCGCCGACCACCGCCGGGCCGCGTTCGACGAGGTGCGCTCCCAACTGACGGGAGAGTTCGCCCGCCTCTCGTCGCTCGCCCTGCACCAGAACAACGAGCAATTCCTGCACCTGGCAGAAGCCAAGCTCAACGAGGGCCGTCAGGCCGCCGACGGTGAGCTGGCCAAGCGGCAGGAGGCAATCGAGCAGCTGCTCAGGCCGCTCGGGGTCCAACTGGGCAAGTACGAGGAGGGGATGCAGCGGCTCGAAGTGGAACGCCAGCGGGCCTACACCTCGCTGACCGAGCAGATGAAGTTCGTGGCCACCTCCCACGAGCAGCTGCACAAGGAGACCCGCAATCTGGTGACCGCGCTCCGATCACCGCAGACCAGGGGGCGCTGGGGAGAGCTCCAGCTCCGCCGGGTGGTCGAGATGGCCGGCATGCTCGGGCACTGCGACTTCGACGAGCAGGTGTCGAGCGACGGGGACAGCGGTCGCCTGCGCCCCGACATGGTGGTCCACCTTCCCGGCAACCAGAACGTGGCCGTGGACGCCAAGGTACCCATGCAGGCCTTCCTCGACGCCAACGAGTGCGACGACGAGGACCAGCGGCGGGTCTACCTCGCCAGCCACGGGCGGCAGATGAAGGCCCATGTCGACGCGCTGGCCAAGAAGGAGTACTGGAAGAGGATCGATCCCTCGCCCGAGTTCGTGGTGGCGTTCGTCCCCGGTGATCCCCTGCTGACGGCGGCACTCGAGCACGAGCCCGGGTTGATGGAGCACGCCGTGGCCAACCACGTGCTCCTGGCCACGCCGACGTCGCTCATCGCCCTGCTCCGGGCGGTGGCCTACGGGTGGCGGCAGGAGGACCTGGCTGACAACGCCCGCGCCGTGCAGCGTCTGGGCGTCGAGCTCTACCAACGGCTGTCGGTGCTCGGGGACCATGTGGCCGGCGTGGGCAAAGGGCTCTCGAGCGCCGTCAACGCCTACAACAAGGCGGTGGGGTCACTCGAGGGACGGGTGCTCGTCACCGCTCGCAGGTTCTCCGAGCTCGGCGTGGTCGGTCCGGGGGAGAAGGAGCTCATTCATCCCGGATCGGTCGACACCACGCCCCGCGAGGTGCGGGCCCCAGAGCTGTCACTGGTCGACGGCGAGCCGATTGCCGAGATCGCCTGGTCACGGCGCTCCTGAGTTGCCGGGAGCCTGGCGTTCCCATACCCGTGGGCGGTAACGAAGAGGCGCCTCAACCAGGGAGCCCTGGTACCCGGGTGCCCTGACTGCGGCGGATCATGGACGCCGCTCGGGTGCGGGGCAAAGGTCGGTGTCCTAGCATGGGACGAATTGTGACGATCTGATTGCAGGCTCTCAGCTCGTTCCAAGGTCGACCGGCAATAACTGTAGGGGGTCGCCGGCGCGGGGGTCGAAAGTGCCGGTGGCGGTCATCTGTCAGATCGAGAGGGAGACGCGACGTGAACATTCTGGTGCTCGGAGGGGACGGCTACCTCGGGTGGCCGACGGCGCTGTACCTGTCCCGGCGTGGCCATCGGGTCGGCGTGGTCGACAACTTCGCAAGACGTGGCTACGACTTCGAGATGGGCGTCGACAGCCTCGTCCCCATCGTGAGCCTCCAGCGGCGAGTCCGTCGCTGGCACGAGCTTTCCGACAACCAGCTGGACACCTTCGTCGGCGACCTGACCGATCCGGCGTTCGTCGACGAGATCATCACCGCCTTCCGGCCCGACGCGGTCGTGCACTTCGCCGAACAACGGTCGGCCCCGTACTCCATGATCGACCGTCGGCATGCCGTGTACACCCAGGTCAACAACGTGGCCGGCACCTTGAACCTGCTCTATGCCATTGCCGAGCATGACCGCGACATCCATCTCGTCAAGCTCGGGACGATGGGGGAGTACGGCACCCCCAACATCGATATCGAAGAGGGTTTCATCGAGATCAACCACCGGGGCCGCACCGACGTGCTCCCCTATCCCAAGCAGCCGGGCTCCTTCTACCACCTGTCGAAGGTCCACGACAGCCACAACATCGTGTTCGCCTGCCGTATCTGGGACCTCCGGGCGACCGACCTGAACCAGGGGATCGTGTACGGCCACGAGACAGAGGAGACCAGCCTCCATCCCGACCTCGCCACCCGCTTCGACTACGACGGAGTGTTCGGGACCGTGCTCAACCGCTTCTGCGTCCAAGCAGTGACCGGCCACCCCCTCACCGTCTACGGCACGGGTGGCCAGACACGCGGCATGCTCAACATCCTCGACACCCTGGCCTGTGTGGAGTTGGCCCTGGAGAATCCGGCCGAACGGGGCGAGTTCCGGGTGTTCAACCAGTTCACCGAGTCGTTCACCGTCGAGGAGATGGCACAGATGGTGGCATCCGAGATGCCCGACGTAGTGATCGAGCACACCGACGACCCGCGCGTGGAGAAGGAGGAGCACTACTACCGGGCGGCCCACACCAAGCTCCTCGATCTCGGTCTGAAGCCGCACCTTCTCACGTCGACGGTGATCCAGTCGATCCTCAACCTGGTCGAGAAGTACCGGCGCAACGTGGACCAGGCTGCCATCCTTCCCACCGTCGAGTGGAGCCGGACGGCGAGCACGCTGGTGACGGCGGGTGGGCACGCGGAACCGGCCTCCGCCGATAGACGGGTGGAGTCGCCACGTTGATCAGGTGACGCCGAGCCCGGGTCGCCGAACCGGTACGGGACCACCGGCTCAACAGCGCCCGGGGCGCCGCGCAGACCTCTTCGGGGTCCTCGCGTCGCAGTAACGTCGTCGGGATGCCCCGGGCCAGACGGAGACGACCGCGCTCGGTCGCCCGCCGCAGGCGGGGCCCGATGGTGGTCGGTGCGGTGCTGATCGCCATCGTGCTCGCACTGGCCATCGGGTCGCTCGCCGAGGTGCACGCCCAGTCGGGGGGATTCAGGCGGTCGACCGATGTGGGCTTCGGGGCCCTCGCCACGCCGGTCATCGAGGCTTCCACCTCGACCGGCGCACGCCTCTCCGGCCTGATCGACGCCGCTCCCGGACTCACCGACTCGGCCACCGGAGGCTCCGCCCGCGACGTCCTCCAACAGGGCCTCGACGCCGCCGTGGATGACACCGCCACCCAGGCCCGGGAGGCGGCCGCCATCGTCCCGCCCTCGCCCGACGGCGCCATCGGAGAGCGCCTCACTGCGGTCATGGGTAACCGGGCCACCGCCGTCGATCGGATGCGCTCCGCGGTCGATCGGCTGCTCGGCCTCGAGCCGCTGCCCGTCGCCGGCGCCACGACCTCTGCCGGCTCGGGTGGTTCGGGTGCCTCTGCCGGCTCGGGTGGTTCGGGTGGTTCGGGTGCGCTGATCTCGGTCGACGCTGCCTCGCTCGATCTCGCCGTCGCCGGAGCCCAGCTCCAGTCGGCCGACACCGCCTACAGGAGGCTCCGTTCGGACATCGCCTACCTTCGTTTTCCGGTCCGTCTCCCCCGGTCGACGTGGGTCAACGCCCCGGTTTCGCAGTCACCGCTCGGGGAGAGCCGATTGGGGTCCCTCGCCACCGCCCTCGCCGGCTCGGCCCCGTTTGCCATCTCGCACCGGCTGGTCGTCACGGCGCTCGGTCTCGCCCCGCCGGCCGTGTCCGGTGGGGCGCCGGGGACGGTCGGCACCAGCTGTTCGAACCCCCAGTCGACGACGCCCGGTCCGACTGCGACCATTCTCCCCCCCACCGGTTCGCTGACGGTGGCGGTCACCGTCACCAACTGCGGCAACGTGCCCGAAGCGAACATGTCGGTCGTGCAGACCCTGGCGCTCGCCGATCTACCGGGCGCCCCGCTGCCTCCGGCCGACGCCCGCGGCGGCCACTCGGAGGCGGCGATCTCCCTGGAGCCCGGCGCCTCGGTGGCCCCCACCCTGCCGGCTCTGGTCGTCGCCGGCGGCCACCATTACACCCTGACCGTCTCGGTGACGGCACCCGCTGGCCAGAGCGACCTCGCCGGCTCCACCCAGAGTCTGCTCCTCGCCGTGAGCCCGTGACCGGCACCGGCCGGAGACGCCCGCGTCGAGCGGTACGAGCGCACCTTGCCAATTGATCGGTACCAGGGGGCCTGGTTCTAGGATTGGGGTGAGAGAACAACGACGTGAGAGACGACATGAGAAGGGTCTGAGGTCCTGTGCCCGAGAGCATCACGATCACCGACAACCGCACCGGTGGGTCTCTCGAGATCCCTATCGAGAACGGGGGGATCTCTGCAGCGCAATGGTCGAAGCTCCTCCCCGGCATCTGGTTCTACGATCCGGGGTTCGTATCGACGGCGGCGTGCGAGAGCTCCATCACCTACCTCGACGGCGAGAACGGGATCCTCCGCTACCGCGGCTATCCGATCGAACAGCTCGCCGAGAACTCCACCTACCTCGAGGTGGCTTACCTCCTCCTCAACGGCGAGCTGCCCTCGGAGGCGGAGTTCGAAGTATGGACGCGCGAGATCACGCTCCATACGTTCATCCACGAGAACGTCCGAAAGCGCTTCCTCGAGGGGTTCCACTACGACGCCCACCCCATGGGCATGCTCGTCTCGGCCGTAGCCGCCCTGTCCACCTTCTATCTCGATGCCAAGGAGATCTTCGACGTCGAGTCCCGCGAGAAGCAGATCATCCGCCTTATCGCCAAGATGCCCACGCTTGCGGCGGCGGCCCACCGGTTCAGCGTGGGCATGCCCTTCGTCTACCCCGACAACTCCCTGCCGTTCACCGCCAACTTCCTGTCGATGATGTGGAAGATCGCCGAACCCCGCTTCGACGCCGACCCCACGCTCGCTCGCGCCCTCGACGTGCTCTTCATCCTCCATGCCGACCACGAACAGAACTGCTCGACGACCGCCATGAGGGTCGTCGGCTCCTCCCACGCCGACCCGTACTCCGCCTGCGCCGCCGCCTGTGCCGCCTTGTACGGGCCCCGACACGGCGGGGCGAACGAAGAAGTGATCCGGATGCTCACCGAGATCGGTTCGCTCGAGAACGTGGAGCCTTTCGTGAAGTCGGTCAAGGAGGGGTCGGGCGGAAGGCTCCAGGGATTTGGCCATCGGGTGTACAAGAGCTACGACCCCCGGGCGAAGATCATCAAGCGGACGGCGGACGAGGTCTTCGAGATCACCGGGAAGAACCCGTTGCTCGACATCGCCCTGAAACTCGAGGAGATCGCTCTGGGCGACGACTATTTCGTCTCCCGCAAGCTCTACCCGAACGTCGACTTCTACTCGGGGCTGATCTACCAGGCCATGGGATTCCCGCTCGAGATGTTCCCAGTGCTGTTCGCCATCCCCCGGACGGCCGGATGGCTCGCCCACTGGACGGAGATGCTCGACCAGGACTCGAAGATCGCCCGTCCCCGTCAGCTCTACATCGGGGCAGACGAACGCCCGTACGTGCCGATGAGCGATCGCTGATCGCCGCACCTTCTCGCTCGGTTGCCGGGGGAGCCGAACCGCACTCAGCCGGGCCGGCGGGTGAAGACGCGCATCAGGCCCTCCTGGACGAGCGAAACGGCAAGTTCTCCTGATCGTGTGAACAGAAAGCCCCGAGCCAAG
This sequence comes from uncultured Acidimicrobiaceae bacterium, assembly GCA_963828385.1. Lineage (GTDB taxonomy): Bacteria > Actinomycetota > Acidimicrobiia > Acidimicrobiales > RAAP-2 > Bog-756. Next base: position 2,810,756 of record CAWHEF010000002.1, on the reverse strand, counting down.
CCACGCCCCCCGAAGGCGACCGGGCTGTCCATGTCGTAGAGGAGCCATTCGTCGGCCCGGAAGGGCCGGTGGAACCACATGCAGTGGTCCAGGCTGGCGCCCATGAAATCGCTGTCGTCCCAGTCGATGTCGTGCGGCGCCAACATCGTGTCGAAGAGCGACATGTCCGAGGCGTAAGTGGCAATGCAGGCGTGCAGCAGCGGGTCGTCGGGCAGCACACCGTCGGCCCGGATCCACAGCCGCTGGATCGGCTCGCTCCCCGCTGCGTGGCTGAATGGCGCCTGCCCGACGTAGCGCTGGTCGATCGGGCGCGGCCGGTCGACCCAGTCGCCGAGCTCCTCGCGCTGCGATTCGAGCAGAACGGCCAAGGTGTCGAGCTCCTCGGGAGGTGGCACGTCCGGCATGGGGATCTGGTGGGTGAGCCCCGGCTCGTCGACGTGGAACGAACAGGACATGTTGAAGATGGCCCGCCCGTGCTGGATGGCTACCACCCGGCGGGTGGCGAACGATCGGCCGTCGCGGATCCGGTCGACCTCGTAGAGGATGGGGACGGAAGGGTCACCGGGACGGAGGAAGTACGCGTGCAGCGAGTGGGGGCGACCCTCGGTCACCGTCCGTCCGGCAGCCCTCAGGGCCTGGGCTGCCACCTGGCCGCCGAAGACCCGTTGACGCTCCTCGTCGGGGCTCACCCCCCGAAAGATGTTGACTTCGATCGGCTCGAGGTCGAGCAGGTCGACCAGGAAATCGAGGGCCTCGCTCACGGTTCCATCCTGACAGCTCACCGCCGGTGCTCTCTTCGAGGGCAAGCTACGGTACTTGCCCGTGCCTGGCCCCAGCTTTCCCGACGGCTTCCTGTGGGGAACCGCCACCGCCGCCCATCAGATCGAGGGGGGCAACGTCAGCAACGACTGGTGGGCGTTCGAGCACGATCCATCGTCGGGCTGCGCTGCGGTGAGCGGAGACGCCTGCGACTCGTTCAATCGCTATCCCGAGGACATCGCCCTCGTGGCTCAACTCGGGTTCTCGTCCTACCGGTTCTCACTCGAGTGGAGTCGGATCGAGCCCGAGGACGGCGAGTTCTCCCTCGTCGCCCTGGACCACTACCGGGCCATGGCCGCCTGCTGCGCCGTTCACGGGATCCTGCCGGTCGTCACGTTCCACCACTTCACTACGCCGCGGTGGCTTGCAGACGCTGGCGGCTGGGAGGCGGAGATCGCCCCGGACCGCTTCGGCCGGTTCTGCGAGAAGGCCGTCGCCCATCTCGGGGACGTGATCGCCATGGCCTGCACCATCAACGAGCCGAATGTCGTGGCCACGATGGGCTGGCGTCTCGGGGTCTTCCCCCCGAGGGTGCGCGACCGCGACCGCAGGCAACGGGTCAACGAGTCGCTGATCGCCGGCCACAAAAAGGCGGTGGAGGCCATCCGCTCCGGACCGGGCTCGTTCCCGGTCGGGCTCACCCTGTCGATGACGGACTACCAGCTCCAACCCGGTGGCGAGGATTGGCTCGAACGGGTCCGCCGACCCAGTGAGGACGTGTTCCTCGAGGCGACCGGCGGCGACGATTTCATCGGCGTCCAGACCTACACGAGGGCGCGTGTCGGCCCGGACGGTCTGCTCGGCGCAGAGGTTGGGGTGCCCACCACGCAGATGGGCTACGAGTTCTGGCCCGAGGCGCTCGAGTCCACGGTGCGCCGGGCTGCCTCGGTGACGGGGCTCCCCGTCTACGTGACGGAGAACGGGATCGGCACCGCCGACGACGATGCCCGGGTCCAGTACATCGGCCGGGCCCTGGCCGGGGTCTCGCGCTGCATTGGTGACGGGCTCGATGTCCGGGGCTACTTCTACTGGAGCCTGCTCGACAACTTCGAGTGGGTGCTCGGCTACGCTCCGACGTTCGGCCTGGTGGAAGTGGACCGGGAGTCGTTCCTCCGGCGCCCGAAGCCCAGCGCCACCTGGCTCGGAAGCGTCGCCCGGGTCAACCGGCTGTGAGCGCAGAGGACCGAGGCGAGGGCCTGGCCGGAAGCCTCGGGGCGCCGACGGCTAGGGTTTCCCCGATGACCGCCCTCGCCGTGCGACTTGTCCATCTCTGGGAGCGGCGAGATACGCCGGCGGCCCAGAAGCTCATCAAGTACACGATGGTTTCGGTCATCTCGACCATCGTCAGCTTCGGCACCCTCGCTCTGATCTTCGGCGTCCTGCATCTGTGGGGAGAGATCACGAGCACGGTGGTGGCGAATGTGATCGCCACGATCCCCTCTTATTACCTGAACCGCGCCTGGGTCTGGGGGAAGGGCGGCCGCTCCCACCTGATGAAGGAGATCGTGCCGTTCTGGGTGATGTCGGCAATCGGCATCGTCGTGTCGATGGGTGGTGCCGCCGTCGCTCGCCACGTCGGGAACGTATACCACCTGAGCCACTTCGAGCAGACCCTGGTCGTGCTGATGGCCAACCTGATCTCCTTCGGAATGTTCTGGGTGTTCAAGTACCTGCTCTACAACCGGCTGTTCCATGTCCACCCGGTCGAGGAGCTCGACGAGTTGGTCGAAGCTGAGGCCTGAACTTCAGTCCCTGAAGTTGGTGAACTGAAGCGGGATTCCGAAGTCCTCTTCCTTCAGGTCGGCGATCACCTTCTGGAGATCGTCGCGCTTCTTCCCGCTCACCCGCAGCTGATTCCCCTGGGTCTGCGAGCTTACTCCCTTCGGACCGCGATCCTTGATGAACTTGTTGAGCTTCTTGGCGTTGTCCGACGAGATGCCGGCCCGAATGGCCAGGCGCTGGCGAGCCGACCCACGGGATGCCTCTTCGATCCGTCCCGGGTCTAAAGCCTTGAGCGAGACATGGCGCTTGACCAGCTTCTCTTGGAGCACCCCATAGAGGGCTCGGAGCCGGTCCTCGGTCGAGGACGAGAGCACCAACTCGGTGTCGGAGACCTCGATGGCCGACTCGGTACCCTTGAAGTCGAACCGGGTGGACGCTTCACGGTTCGCCTGGTCGACAGCGTTGCGAACCTCCTGCATGTCGACCTCGGAGACGACGTCGAATGTTGGCATGGCGAAACAGTACCGTCGTCCGAGGCGGTAACCTTCCCGCCTGCGGGTCGGTGCCCGAGCGGCCAAAGGGAGCAGACTGTAAATCTGCCGGTTCTGCCTACGAAGGTTCGAATCCTTCCCGGCCCACCATTCCAGACGTGTTGCGAACCGCGGTACCGATGACGGAACGCTGACCGCCATGAAACGGTCGAGGCGCAGTTCGAACCGGGACATCACATCCTCCGGACGCGGGCGGGCCGGTATTCCAGCCGAGATCGCTCGTTCGACGTAGCCGACGGGGATGTCGTCAACTTCCGCTGCCACGGAGCCATGATCTGGCCAACGTACGTCGCGTCCATCGTCAAGCCGGACCTGGCGATATCGCTCAAGCGGGAATGAGCCGGATCCGGTGGCACGAGATCGGACCATCCGGCGGGAGCCGATCCCCTTCCTCACCTCCGCCCCGCTCGACAGGCCCTTGGCCTTGTCGTCGGGTGCCCCGATGGGCGTCGGTCGAGTCCACAACCGGCCCGATCATCGGACGGCACGGGCGGGTACCCCCCAGTCGAGGAAGACTTGGATCCGGACGAGCCGGTGATTACAATGACGTTACGGAACGGTTTCGGTCGCTTGGGCTCGTCCGGGCGGTCCAGTACCGTGCCGCGGGTCCGACGGACCCGTGCCCGCACAGGACGGATACGGCGACCCGAGGTCAGCATTCCCATCGTGCCCGACCGGTAGGGGCGTCGCCTCTCCCGACCCCGTAGTACGAACGAGGAGAAAGCCCCCAGCTCCATGGCTTCCGAGACGACGACGGCCGAGAGCACGGAGAGGGGTGGTTGGCTTCCCGCCGAGCCCGCGCCCAACCGGCTTCGAGGGGCAGCAGCCGATGCCAGCGCATGGGGCCTCCGAGTGGTCGAGGAGTTCTTCGGCTCGGTCCGCGACCGGATCGACCAGGGTGCGCCATCGGCGGGCGATCGGATCCGAGGCGACGGCGGGGAGCCACGCGGCCTCGTCCTCCGCCCCGCCCTTCTCGGTTTCGTGGCCATGGTGGCCATCGCCGTCGGTGCCTCGATTCCCAGCTCGCCGTTCAAGCTCGAGATGCCCGGCGTGTGGTTCTTCGGCGTGCCCAAGACCAGCGCTGCCAGCCATTGGGGCATCTACTTCGCCCTGACCGCCGTCTACGGCGGCCTGGTCCTGCTGATGCGGGTGTGGTGGGGCATGACCCGGCTCTATTCGCGGCGACCGGGGGTGGCGATCAACCGCATGGTCTGGGTGTTCGCCCTCTGGGCCCTGCCGATGTTGGTGATCGCCCCCCTGTTCAGCAGGGACGCCTACTCGTACGCGGCCCAGGGTGAGATGGTCAGCCATCACATGAGCCCGTACCTCTACGGACCCTTCGAGCTGGGTAACAACTCCTTCACCGCTCCCGTCGACCCGCTGTGGGGCAACGCGCCCGCCCCCTACGGGCCGCTCTTCCTGCTCCTCGACGGCTGGTTCGCCCGGATCACGTTCCACAACGAGCTGGCCACCATCGTCCTCCTCCGGCTTCTGGCCCTGTTCGGAGTGGTGCTCATCGCCATCTGCGTGCCCCGGTTGGCGCGGCTGTACCACCGAGACGGGGCTGAGCTGTTCACGCTGATGATCCTCAATCCGGTCACCCTTCTCCACCTGGTCGGGGGAGCCCACAACGACGCTCTGATGCTCGGCCTCCTGGTGGCCGGCCTGACGGCGGCCAAGGAGAAGCGGCCGATCGTGGCGGTGGCGCTGTGCGCTCTGGCTGCTGCCATCAAAGCCCCGGCGGCGATCGGGATCCTCTACGTCGGATGGAGCTGGCTCGGACCCGAGGCGTCGGTGCGCGACCGAATACGGCCCGTCGTGACGTCCCTGCTCATCGGAGCGGGCGTGCTCGGCTTCTTCTCCTACGTGAGCGGTCTCGGCTGGGGATGGGTCACCATCCTCGGGAGCCCGGGTGCGGTCCGGTCGTGGACGGCGCCGACGATGTCGCTCGCCCTCGCCTTCACCGGTATGGCCCACTTGGTCCACGTGGCGGTGGGAGTGGGCGGGGTGCTGTCCGTCACCCGCCTGCTCGGCCTCCTGGCCGCCGGGGTGGCCGGGGTATGGCTCCTGTTCAACAGCGACCGCATCGGCACGCTGAAGGCGCTCGGCATCACCTTGCTGCTCTTCGTGGTCGCTCGGACCGGTGGTGCAGCCCTGGTACCTGTCGTGGGGCCTCATCCTGTTGGCCCCGGTGGCGCTGGGCAGGCTGCGATCCTTGATCATCGGCCTGTCGATGGTGACCGCCTTCATCGAGCTTCCAGGCGGGACCGCCCTCGTGTCGAACCTCCTCCACGGCGATCCGCTCCAGCTCGTCCTCACCTTGCTGTGGCTCCTCGTCGTCCTCACCGTGCCCCTCGCCACGTGGAACCGACAGGTCCAGCGAGGCAGGACCGCCGATCGGCTGACCGCCTCCACCGCCTGAACGGGCCGGTCGCCCGTTTCTCAAAGCAGCAGCCTCTGAAGCACCGAGACGTCGAGCCAGCGATTGAACTTGCGGCCGATCTCACGCTCGACTCCGACCAGAGTCGAAGCCGCACGCCTCGTGGAGGGCGATCGAGGCCTGGTTGCTCCCCGGCCACCCGTGCGATGACGGTATGGAAGCCGTGTTGGGTGGCCAGCTCGACCAGCTATTCGAGGAGAACCCGACCTGCGCCCGAGCCCCGACGGGCCGCATCCACGTAGACCGAGTCCTCCACGGTGGTGGCGTACGCAGGACGGTCCCGGAATGGTGAGAGCGAGCCGAAGCCGAGCAAGGTCCCGCCGTCTGTCGGCGACGACGGCAGGGTAGGCGCCGTCGTGGTCGGCCATCCAGGCCAGCTGCTCCTCGGCCGTCCGGGGCACGAGGTCGAACGTGGCCGTCGAACCGACGACTTCGGCGTTGTAGATCGACCGGATGGCTTCGGCGTCGTCGGTCCTGGCCAGGCGCACGTGCATTGGCCGATGGTAGCCAGCCGGCCCTTCCGGGACACCCGGGCTGTGGCTATGCTGTTCCCTCTGCCGCTCGCCTCTTGGAAGCGTGGACGAGCTGCACTGCCCCCTTAGCTCAGTCGGCAGAGCACAGCCATGGTAAGGCTGGTGTCGTCGGTTCGATTCCGACAGGGGGCTCCCCGTGGCGGCGTAGCTCAGTTGGTCAGAGCACACGGCTCATAATCGTGGGGTCGCCGGTTCGAGTCCGGCCGCCGCTACAAGCGCTACAAGCAGGTCGACAAGCAAGGGGGATCGGATCGATCCGGTTCCCTCGGCCACGAGGAGAGGAACGAGGAGCCGGCATGGCGAAGAACGAGAAGCGTGTCCAGGTCACCCTGGCCTGCGAGCAGTGCAAGCGGCGCAACTACATCACGATGAAGAACAAGCTGAACGACCGCGAGCGCATCGAGATGAAGAAGTACTGCCGGTGGGACCGCAGCACACCCTGCACAAGGAGACCCGCTGATCCGTCCGGGCTCCTGATCCGGGCCTGTGGGCCGGATCGACCCCCACCCCGAGCCTCGAGAGGATCGAGCCTGTCACCTGGGGTCGCCTGGGATCCCCGGGAAGGCCGGTGCTAACCTTGTCCGTTGCCCCGGCGATCGGCATTCGCGGCCCGGCGGTCGGCAGAGGGCAGTAGCTCAACTGGCAGAGCACCGGTCTCCAAAACCGAAGGTTGGGGGTTCAAGTCCCTCCTGCCCTGCTCATCACCGTGGTAGCGGTCGAAGGACACGCACGTGAACAGAGAACAGAAGCGAGCGATGCAGCGCCAGGGACAGGATCCCGACGGGCGAGACTGGCACCGCGACGCACCGCTCAGCCACAACGCCGACCGGCCAAGCGGGAGCCGTTCCGTCCGGCGCAGTTCCTCCGGGAGGTACGATCGGAGCTGCGCCAGGTGGCCTGGCCGAACCGGCCCGAGGTGATCAACTACACCACGGTGACCCTGGTGACCCTCCTGGCGCTGATGGCTTCATCTTCGTGCTCAACTACGCCTTTGCCAAGGGCGTCCTCTGGCTGTTCAAGACGTGATCGGTGTGACTGTGACCCAGAACGAACCCCAACCGCTCGGAGACGACGAAGGGCAGGCCGGGCCTCCCGAGGATGTTGGTGCGATCGATGCAGGCACCGCGTCCGATGCCGTCCACGTCGAGGCGGCGGACCCGGAAAGTGGCGATGGCGAGCAGGCCGATGGCGCCGAGGGGGCCGACCGACGCCGACGACCTCGAGGAGGTGGAGGGCGAGGAGGAGGCGCCCTACGTGGTCAGTCCCTACGACCAGCCCGGTCGCTGGTACGTCGTCCACACCTACGCCGGCTACGAGAACAAGGTGAAGTCGAACCTCCACAGCCGGGCCGTCTCGATGAACATGGAAGACCGCATCTACGAGGTGGTCATCCCGATGGAGGACGTCGTCGAGTTCAAGAACGGCAAGAAGGTTGTGGTCCAGAAGAAGGTGTTCCCCGGGCTACCTGCTCTGCCGCTGCGAGCTCGACGACGACAGCTGGTCCGTTATCCGCAACACCCCCGGGGTGACCGGGTTCGTGGGACCGGGCACCAAGCCCACGCCCCTGTCGCGCCGTGAGGTGGAGAGCATCCTCCAGGTCAAGGTGGAGGGGGCCGAGGCGCCGCCCAAGCGGAGCCGCCCCCGGCTCGAGCACGAGGTGGGAGAGACGGTGCGGGTCAAGGAAGGACCCTTCGCCGACTTCTCCGGCCAGATCGCCGAGATCAACGAAGACCAGCTCAAGCTCAAGGTGCTGGTCAACATCTTCGGCCGGGAGACGCCGGTCGAGCTCGAGTTCAGCCAAGTCGCCAAGCTCTAGAAGCAAGCCAGCCCACCATTCGCTCACCGGGAACACCGCCCACCAGGACCAAGGCACCCCGCCAGGGCACCGAAAAAGGAATCGAACCGATGCCACCGAAGAAGCGCGTCGTCGCAGTCGTGAAGATCCAGCTCCCAGCGGGGGGAGCCACGCCCGCGCCCCCGGTGGGCACGGCCCTCGGGCCACACGGGGTCCAGACCATGGAGTTCTGCAAGCAGTACAACGCCGCCACCGAGAACCAGCGGGGCTCGATCGTGCCGGTCGAGATCTCCATCTACGAGGACCGGACGCTTCTCGTTCGTCCTGAAGACGCCGCCCACCCCGGTGCTCCTCCGGCAGGCGGCCGGCCTGGAAAGGGGCCGCGACCGCCGGGCGGGAGCAGGTCGGCACGGTGACCGGCGCCCAGGTGGCCGAGATCGCCACCGTCAAGCTGCCCGACCTCAACACCGCCGACCTCGAGGCGGCCAAGCGCCAGGTGGAGGGCACCGCCCGCTCGATGGGGATCGCCGTCGCCGGCTGATCCGGCGACCTGAACGCCAGAGGAAACGGAGTACCACCATGTCCAGGGGAAAGAAGTACCGGCGAGCGTCGCCCGGTATCGACCGCCAGCATCTCTACAGCGCCGGCCGAGGCCGTCGACCTGGTCAAGGCGTCGGCCAAGGCCATCCTTCGACGAGACGGTGGAGTTGGCTGTCCGGCTGGGCGTGGACCCCCGGAAGGCCGACCAGATCGTGCGGGGCACGCTTTCGCTGCCGGCCGGCACCGGGCGGACGGCCCGGGTGGCCGTGTTCGCCGCCGGCGACAAGGCGGCCGCAGGCCCGGGCCGCCGGGGCCGACGTGGTCGGGGCCGACGACCTGGTGGCCCGGGTGGCCGACGAGGGGTTCCTCGACTTCGACGTGGCCATCGCCACCCCCGACCTGATGGGCCAGGTCGGGACGCTCGGCCGGGTGCTCGGGCCGCGGGGCCTGATGCCCAACCCCAAGACGGGCACCGTCACCGACGACGTCGAGCGGGCGGTCGCCGAGTTCAAAGGTGGCCGGGTCGAGTACCGCACCGACAAGGTGGGCAACGTCCACCTCGAGGATCGGCAAGGCGTCTTTCGACCGTGCCCAGCTCCTGGAGAACCTTCACGCAGTGATGGAGGAGATCCACCGGGCCAAGCCGGCCTCGGCCAAGGGCCGCTACGTGCGGGCGGTGACCCTGTCCTCGACCATGGGCCCGGGTGTCCACGATCGACCCGCTGCTCGCCCGGCAGGCCGAGGAGGACCTGGCCGCCACGGCCTGAGGCCCATCCCACGGGCCCTGTGTCTGGCAGCGGCGCCTGTCGCGGGCTAGTGTCTGATCTTTCCAATTCGAAGCGAACTGCCGTAGACCTCCGGTGTACCGGTTCCCCGGTACCGAAGGGACCCAGGAGGGTCCGCCTGACGAGGCGTTCCACGCGAGCACCTGGTGCTCGCGTGTCCCACTCGGGGTCTGCGGCCGGTCAGTGAGCCCGGAGCTCACCGGAGGGACCATGGACAACCCGAGGGCCGACAAGGTCGCTGTCGTCGACGAGGTGCGCGGTCGCCTCGAGGCGTCCGACGGCGCCGTGCTCACCGAGTACCGCGGTCTCGACCGTGCCCGAGCTGGCCGCTCTGCGCCGCGAGCTCGCCGCCGCCGGTGGCGACTACAAGGTCTACAAGAACACCCTGGTCCGGCTGGCCGTGGCCGACGGACCGGCAGCCGGCGTCCACGGACCTGCTGACCGGTCCGACGGCCATCGCCTTCGTGCAGGGCGACGTCAGCGCGGTGGCCAAGGCGCTGCGGGACTTCTCGAGGACCAACCCCAGCCTGGTGGTCAAGGGCGGTATGGTCGGGGACGGCTTGCTGACGGCGGCCGAGATCGGTGTGCTCGCCGACCTTCCGTCCCGTGAGACGCTGCTGGCCCAGTTCGCCGGGGCGCTCTCGGCACCGCTCCAGCAGCTGGCCGGCGCTCATCCAGGCGCTGCCCCGAACCTGGCCTACGGGCTCTCGGCCCTGGTCGAACAGCGCGGCGGAGCCGGCGGGGAGACCGATCAGGCGTCGGCGGCCGGGCATGGAAGCTCCGCCGGAGAGACCGGCCAGATCGGAGAGACCGGCCGGACCGGAGACGAGCGCCGGGAACGTCGGACGTGACGGCGGGAACAGCGGACGAGACGGTGGGAACGGAAGAGGAGACCGCAGGAGAAACCGGCGAGGCAGGAGACGGGTAGAGCCGGCGAACCCCAGTGGGCGGCGCTCACCCGCCACACCGAGCAGCCAGACCGAACAGACAGACCCAACAGACAGACCGAACACACAGTCCGTATTTGAACCGACTGAACCAAGGAGCGACGATCATGGCAGGCACCCTGACCAAGGACCAGATTCTCGACGGCATCGCCGAGCTTTCCGTGCTCGAGCTGAGCGAGCTGCTCAAGGAGTTCGAGGAGCGCTTCGGCGTGACCGCTGCCGCCCCGGTGGCGGTGGCCGCCGCCGCCCCTGCCGCCGGTGGCGGGGAGCCAGCCGGCGCCGAGGAGGAGGAGAAGTCGGAGTTCGACGTCATCCTCACCGCCGCCGGCGACAAGAAGATCCAGGTGATCAAAGAGGTCCGCTCGCTCACCAGCCTGGGCCTGAAGGAGGCCAAGGACCTGGTGGACGGAGCTCCCAAGCCGGTCCTGGAGAGGGCCAACAAGGAAGACGCCGACAAGGCGAAGGCCCAGCTCGAAGGGGCCGGCGCCACCGTCGAGCTCAAGTAGCGGCGGCGTCCGAGACGGACGGCCCCCGGTCAGGGTCCGTTGTCCTTGACGGAGGGCCGCCCGTCTCGTACCCTGACCGGCCACGGTCCGGGGGTCGCAGATCCCGGGGGTTGTAATCCCGTGCGCTTCCGGGTAGGCTTGTTGGTTGCCGTGCCCGCTCCTGACGCCCTCCTTCAGTGTTTCGGCTGATTGACGCGCGCCCCGGCGCCCTTCCAACCGCACCGGCGGCCCTGGTCGGCCCGTACCTCCCCGCCGCTGCGCCCCTGCAACACCCGGCAGTTCCCGCCTCGAGATGTGAGTTCTGCAGTCCGCCGTCGTAGTCCCCGTTCGCCACTGCAACTGGGAGGAGTAGGCCGTTGCCTACACGGTCCAACAGCCCGGAACGTTTTTCCTTTGCCAACATCGATGAGGCCCTGCCGTTGCCGGACCTCGTCGCCATCCAGCGCGACTCCTTCCAGTGGTTCCTCGACCGCGGCCTGGCCGAGACGTTCGACGACATCAGCCCGATCGAGGACTTCACCGGCCAGCTGAGCCTCGAGCTCGAGTTCGACCCGACCGACCCCGACCTGCGCCCGCCGCCCAAGTTCTCGGTGGAGGAGTGCAAGGAGAAGGACATGACCTACGCCGCGCCGGTCTTCGTGCGGGCGCGGTTCATGAACGCGGGTACCGGCGAGATCAAAGAGCAGACGGTCTTCATGGGGGACTTCCCGGTGATGACCGACAAGGGGACCTTCATCGTCAACGGCACCGAGCGGGTGGTGGTGAGCCAGCTCGTGCGTTCACCGGGGGTCATCTTCCAGCCCGGCCGCGATGCCAAGACGGTGTTCACCGGCACCATCCACCCCTACCGGGGCGAGTGGATCGAGTTCGACGTCGAGGCCAAGCCTTCGAAGGACGTGACCGCCGGCTGCCGGGTGGCCCGCAAGCGCCGGTTGTCACTGTTCGTGCTGCTGCGCGCCCTCGGCTACGAGGACACCGGTTTCCTCGAGCGGTTCGTCCGCCATTTCGACTTCCTCGAGGGCCAGTGGGAGAAGGAGCAGAACCTGGCTCCGACCCGCGAGGAGGCCCTGCTCGAGATCTACAAGCGAGCCCGGCCCGGTGAGCCGCTGTCGGTCGAGTCGGCCCGCCAGTACTTCGAGAACGCCTTCTTCAACCCGAAGCGCTACGACCTGACCCGGGTCGGCCGCTACAAGCTCAACCGCAAGCTCGGGCCCGAGATCGAGCGGATCTCGGAGCTGTTCGGTGTCGACCTCGAGCGGCCGGCGCCCAACCAGGGCGTGCTCAGCCCCTCGGAGATCCTGGCCTCCTCCACCTACATGCTCCACCTGGCCAAGCACATGGCCGACGGGGAGTCGACCTACCGGATCGACGACCAGGACCACTTTGCCAACCGTCGAATCCGGTCGGTCGGCGAGCTCATCCAGAACCAGGTCCGGGTCGGCCTGTCCCGTATGGAGCGGGTGGTTCGCGAGCGGATGACCACCCAGGACGTCGAGGCCATCACGCCCCAGACCCTGATCAACATCCGCCCGGTGGTTGCAGCGGTGAAGGAGTTCTTCGGCACCAGCCAGCTGAGCCAGTTCATGGACCAGAACAACCCGCTTTCGGGGCTGGCCCACAAACGCCGGCTGTCGGCACTCGGTCCCGGCGGCCTCTCCCGCGAGCGGGCCGGATTCGAGGTCCGTGACGTGCACACCTCCCACTACGGCCGGATGTGCCCCATCGAGACCCCCGAAGGGCCCAACATCGGCCTCATCGGGTCGCTCGCCACCTATGCCCGGGTCAACGAGTACGGCTTCATCGAGACCCCGTACCGCAAGGTGGTCGACGGCAAGGTGACCGACGAGATCACCTACCTGGCCGCCGACGAGGAAGAGGAGCACGTCATCGCCCAGGCGTCGGCCGCCCTCGACGACCCAGGGCCGCTTCACCGAGGAGAAGGTGCTGGTGCGGCGGGGCCCCCAGGGCACCGGCGTCCGGGTCGGGGCCACCTCGACCTCGTACGGCACGACCTCGGAGATCGACTTCGTGTCCCCGGCCGAGGTCGACCTGATGGACGTGTCGCCGAAGCAGATCGTCTCGGTGTCGACCGCCCTCATCCCCTTCGTCGAGCACGACGACGCCAACCGGGCCCTCATGGGGGCCAACATGCAGAAGCAGGCGGTGCCCCTCGTGGTCCCCGAGGCCCCCTACATCGGGACCGGGGTCGAGGCTCGGGCAGCCCGCGACGCCGGCGACGTGGTCCAGGCCGAAGGCGAGGGGACGGTCACCGACGTGTCCGGCGACCAGATCACCGTCGAGTACAGAGCCGGTGCCAAGGACCGTGCCGGCACGGCCCTCGCCAAGCAGCGTCTACCGGCTGGCCAAGTTCCGCCGGTCCAACCAGAACACGGCCATCAACCAGAAGGTCCTCGTGGACGAGGGCCAGAAGGTGAGTGCCGGCGATGTGCTGGCCGACGGTCCCGCCACCCACAACGGGGAGTTGGCCCTGGGCAAGAACCTTCTCGTGGCCTTCATGCCCTGGGAGGGCTTCAACTACGAGGACGCCATCATCCTCTCCGAGCGCCTGGTGAAAGACGACGTGCTGACGTCGATCCACATCGAGGAGCACGAGGTGGATGCCCGCGACACCAAGCTCGGGGCCGAGGAGATCACCCGGGACATCCCCAACCTCTCCGAGGAGATCCTCGCCGACCTGGACGAGCGGGGCATCATCCGGATCGGGGCCGAGGTCGGCGCCGGCGACGTCCTGGTGGGCAAGGTCACCCCGAAGGGCGAGACCGAGCAGACCCCCGAGGAGCGCCTGCTTCGGGCCATCTTCGGCGAGAAGGCCCGCGAGGTCCGCGACACCTCGCTCAAGGTCCCCCACGGCGAGCAGGGCACCGTCATCGACGTCCGGGTGTTCTCCCGGGAGGACGCCCACGAGCTCCCGCCCGGTGTCGAGCAGCTGGTCCGGGTGTACGTCGCCCAGAAGCGCAAGATCTCCGAGGGGGACAAGCTGGCCGGCCGTCACGGGAACAAGGGCGTGATCTCCAAGATCCTGCCCGTCGAGGACATGCCCTTCCTGGCTGACGGTACGCCGGTCGACATCATCTTGAACCCGCTCGGCGTGCCCAGCCGCATGAACGTGGGCCAGGTGCTCGAGTCCCATCTCGGGTACGCCGCCCGCTGGGGCTGGAAAGGGGCGGGCGAGCTGGCCAGGACGCCGGTGCGCGGCACCGAGACCAAGACCCGGCCCCGCACCGATCCCGCCGTGTGGGTGTCGAGCCCGGTCTTTGACGGCGCCCACTGGGACGAGAAGGTCGACGCCGGCCGCCATCCGACTATCAAGCAGGTCTTCGGCGAGCTCAACCCCGACGGCGTCGACGGCTCGGCGCAGATGGGCGACGACGGCAAGGTCGTCCTCTACAACGGTCGGACCGGCGAGGCCTACGACAACCCCATCTCGGTCGGCTACGTGTACATCCTGAAGCTCCACCACCTGGTGGACGACAAGATCCACGCCCGGTCGACGGGGCCCTACTCGATGATCACCCAGCAGCCGCTGGGCGGCAAGGCCCAGTTCGGCGGTCAGCGCTTCGGTGAGATGGAGGTGTGGGCCCTCGAGGCCTTCGGCGCCGCCTACGCCCTCCAGGAGCTGTTGACCATCAAGTCCGACGACGTGCTCGGACGGGTCAAGGTCTACGAGGCCATCGTGAAGGGCGAGAACATCCCCGAGCCGGGGATTCCCGAGAGCTTCAAGGTGCTCATCAAGGAGATGCAGTCGCTCTGCCTGGACGTCGAGGTGCTGGCGCCCGGCGGGGAGGAGATCGAGATGCGCGAGCTCGACGAGGACGTGTTCCGCACGGCCGAGGAGCTGGGTATCGACATCAGCCGGCCCGAACGTGGGTCCGACGAGGAAGATGCACGGCGCGCCGCGGAAAGGGGATTCTGATGTTGGACGTCAACGACTTCGATCAGTTGCGGATCGGTCTGGCCACCGCCGACTCGATCCGGGGGTGGTCGAACGGCGAGGTCAAGAAGCCCGAGACCATCAACTACCGCACGCTTCGTCCCGAGAAGGACGGCCTCTTCTGCGAGAAGATCTTCGGTCCCACCAAGGACTGGGAGTGCTACTGCGGCAAGTACAAGCGCGTCCGGTTCCGCGGCATCATCTGCGAGCGCTGCGGGGTCGAGGTCACCAGGTCCAAGGTCCGCCGCGAGCGCATGGGCCACATCGAGCTGGCGGCACCGGTCGTCCACATCTGGTACCTGCGCGGAACCCGCAGCTGGCTGGCCTACCTGCTCATGGGCACCGAGGCCCGTGAGGAGCTGAAGGCCAAGCAGCTGGAGAAGGTCATCTACTTCGCCGCAAACCTCGTCACCTGGGTGGACGAGGCCAAGCGCCACGAGGACCTTCCCGATCTCGAGGCCGAGCTCGGGGTGGAGATCGCCGACATCGAGAAGAAGCGCGACGTGGAGATCGACCGCCGGTTCAAGGCGCTCGAGACCGAGCTCGCCGAACTGGAGAAGGCCGGGGCCAAGGACACCGAGGTCAAGGCCCGGCAGCGCAACGTAGAGAAGGAGATCGCCTCGACCCGCGAGCGGTACCAGAGCGAGATCGAACTGGCCCAGCGGTCCTTCGACGAGTTCAAGAGCCTCCACTCGCGCAAGATCCTCGAAGACGAGCTTCTGTGGCGGGAGCTCCGCATCCGCTACGAGGACTACTTCGACGGGGGCATGGGCGCCGAGACCATCTCGAGGCTCATCGACCGGATCGACCTCGACGCCGAGGAGCAGAAGCTCCGCGACATGATCGACGCCGCCGACGGGCGGAAGCCCCTGTCGGCCCAGCGCCGCCAGAAGGTCATCAAGCGGCTCAAGATCGTGACGGCGTTCAACCGGCGCGACGAGAACGGCCGGCGGATCAACGACCCCCGGGCCATGATCCTCGACTCCGTGCCCGTCATCCCGCCTGACCTCCGGCCCATGGTCCAGCTGGACGGGGGACGGTTCGCCACCTCGGACCTGAACGACCTCTACCGCCGGGTCATCAACCGCAACAACCGACTGAAGCGCCTGCTCGACCTGGGCGCCCCCGAGATCATCATCAACAACGAGAAGCGGATGCTCCAAGAGGCGGTCGACGCCCTCTTCGACAACGGGCGGCGCGGCCGGCCGGTGACCGGCCCGGGGAACCGGCCCCTCAAGAGCCTCTCGGACATGCTGAAGGGGAAGCAGGGTCGCTTCCGCCAGAACCTGCTCGGGAAGCGGGTCGACTACTCCGGCCGCTCGGTCATCGTGATCGGGCCGACCCTCCAGCTCCACCAGTGCGGGCTTCCCAAGCTGATGGCGCTCGAGCTGTTCAAGCCCTTCGTCATGAAGAGGCTGGTCGATGCCGAGTACGCCCAGAACATCAAGTCGGCCAAGCGCATGGTCGAGCGTCGCCGCCCCCAGGTGTGGGACGTCCTGGAGGGGGTCATCAAAGAGCACCCGGTGCTCTTGAACCGGGCGCCGACCCTGCACCGCCTGGGCATCCAGGCCTTCGAGCCCGTGTTGGTGGAAGGCAAGGCCATCCAGGTCCACCCGCTCGTGTGCACGGCCTTCAACGCCGACTTCGACGGCGACCAGATGGCCGTCCACCTTCCCCTGTCCGCCGAGGCTCAGGCCGAGGCCAGGGTGCTCGATGCTGTCGGCCAACAACATCCTGTCGCCGGCCACCGGTCGTCCGATCACCGTGCCGACCCAGGACATGGTGTTCGGCATCTACTACCTCACCCTGCCGGTCGACTCGGCGAAGGGAGAGGGTCGGGTCTTCCGTCACGCCTTCGAGGTCGACGCCGCCTGCGAGGCCGGGGACATCGATCTCCAGGCCAAGATCATCCTCCGGCCCGAGCCCGGCTCTCACCTGGCCCGGTCGATCGCCCTGGCCGAAAGGGCCGATGTCGACGACGAGGGTGAGCCGGTGGCGACCGAGGACGGCACGCTCGAGATCGAGACGACCGCCGGCCGCCTCTTCTTCAACTCGGCGCTGCCCGACGGCTACCGGTACGTGAACGACATCGTGGGCAAGCGGAACACCCCGATCGGCGCCATCGTCGAGGACGTCGCCGCCAACTACCCCAAGGCAGCTGTGGCGGCCAGCCTGGACCGGATCAAGGACCTGGGCTTCCGCTACGCCGCCCAGTCCGGGCTCACCATCTCGATCAACGACGTCCGGACCCCTCCGGACAAGCAGTCCATCCTCGACCGCTACGAGAAGGAGGCCGACAAGGCCGAGTCCCAGTTCAAGCGGGGCATCATCACCGACGACGAGCGGCGTCAGAAGGAGATCGAGATCTGGACGTCGGCCAACTCCGAGGTCGGAAAGGCCATGGAGCAGTCGCTGTCCACCATCGCCTTCAACCCGCTCGACATGATGGTCGACTCCGGTGCCCGGGGGAACAGCCAGCAGATCCGCCAGATCGCCGGCATGAAGGGCCTGGTGTCGAACCCCCGCGGCGAGATGATCCCCCGACCGATCAAGTCCTCCTTCCGCGAGGGGCTGTCGGTCCTCGAGTACTTCATCTCGACCCACGGGGCGCGGAAGGGACTGGCCGACACCGCCCTGCGCACCGCCGACTCGGGCTACCTGACCCGGCGGCTGGTCGACGTGGCCCAGGAGCTCATCGTCCGCGAGGAGGACTGCGGTTCGGTCCGCGGCATCTGGATCGAAGGGGTCGTCCCCGACACCGCCGGGACCCGCTCCTACCTGGAGACCCGGGTTGAACGGCCGGGTGATGGCCGAAGAGGTGACCCTCTCGGACGGATCCGTGATCGAGGCGGGCACGCTGCTCACCGAGGAGATGGTGGCGAGACTGCGGGACGACCAGGCCGTCGACCGGATCCGGGTCCGGTCGGTGCTGACCTGTGAGGCCGAGCAGGGGATCTGCGTCGCCTGCTACGGCCAGTCGCTGGCCACGGGCGAGATGATCGAGCTGGGCGAGGCGGTCGGAGTCATCGCCGCCCAGTCCATCGGCGAGCCTGGCACCCAGCTGACCATGCGGACCTTCCACACCGGCGGCATCGTCGGCGAGGACATCACCCACGGCCTACCCCGGGTGGTCGAGCTGTTCGAGGCCCGCACGCCGAAGGGCGCTGCCGTGCTCGCCCGCCATTCGGGCGTGGTCCGTGTCGACGAGGACGAGACCGGCCGCCGGATCACCGTGGTGGCCGACGACGGAGAGGAGCACACGGTGCTGCTCGCCCCGCGTGCCCACCTCGAGGTGGACGACGGGCAGGAGGTCAGCGCGGGCGACGCCCTCGTCGACGGTCCGAAGGACCCGAAGGAGCTCCTCGAGGTCAAGGGGATCCGGGAGACCCAGCAGTACCTGGTCGAGGAGGTCCAGAAGGTCTACCGCGACCAGGGCGTCTCCATCCACGACAAGCACATCGAGCTGATCGTCCGCCAGATGCTCCGACGGGTGCTGGTGGCCGAGCCGGGGGACGCCCCCTTCCTCCCTGGGGAGCGGGTCGACAACCGGACCTACGCCGAGGTCAACCGCCAGTTGGTCCAGGACGGGAAGCGACCGGCCGAGGGCCGTCCCGAGCTCATGGGCATCACCAAGGCCTCGCTGGCCACCGACAGCTGGCTGTCGGCCGCCTCCTTCCAGGAGACGACCCGGGTGCTGACCGAGGCCGCCATCGAAGGCAAGCTCCGACCAGCTGTTCGGGCTGAAGGAGAACATCATCATCGGCAAGCTGATCCCGGCCGGATCGGGCATGGAGCGCTACCGCGACATCGAGCTCGAGATGCCCGGGGCCGAGGCCATGCCGTTCTGGGCGCTCGGCTCCGAGGGCGACGCCGGCACCGAGGACCTGGCCGCCTGGCTGCGGGACACGGGTGGGGACGCCGCTCGGCGCCTTCGGCTCGGACATCGACGCCAGCTGGCTGGGGTCGTCTTCCGGGTGGAGACGAGTCCGACACCGCAGGCTCCGAGCTCGGAGGCCCGGCCGGCCCGGCCGAGGGACCGCTCGAAGCCGGCGCCTGATCGGCAGGGGGAGGGGACGGAGCCCGACGCGCCGTCCTGCGCCCGTTCGCCGGCGCGCGCTTGCCGGAGCCCCGCTCACCTCGTAGAATGGACCGTTCGCGGTCGTGCGCGCAGCAGCGCGCCGTCGTCAGTCCCGCAGCCGTAGGGCGGGCACCGTTGCGTGCCGCGCCGCCCGGCAGCAGCACCGCCGGGTCCGAAGTGTCCTGAAGCATCCTGCAGTCCACAACGCCGAGGTAACGCGTGCCCACGATCTCCCAGCTCGTCCGCAAAGGCCGGGCCACCAAGCCGACCAAGTCGAAGACCCCGGCCTTGAAGGGTGCGCCCCAGCGCCGGGGCGTGTGCACGCGCGTCTACACCCACACCCCGAAGAAGCCGAACTCCGCCCTCCGCAAGGTGGCCAGGGTCCGCCTCACCAGCGGCCAGGAGGTCACGGCCTACATCCCCGGCGAGGGCCACAACCTCCAGGAGCACTCGATCGTGCTGGTCCGGGGCGGCCGGGTGAAGGACCTTCCCGGAGTCCGCTACAAGGTGATCCGGGGCACCCTCGACGCCTCGGGCGTGCGCGACCGCAACCAGGCCCGGAGCCGCTACGGCGCCAAGAAGGAGTCCTGAGTGCCGCGCAAAGGCCCCGCCGTCCGCCGCGAGCTGATCCCCGATCCCGTCTACCACTCGGTGCTGGTCACCCAGGTGGTCAACCGGGTGCTCAGCCGGGGCAAGCGCACCCTGGCCGAGCGCATCGTCTACGACGCGCTCGACGACGTGGCCGAGAAGTCGGGCAACGACCCGGTGGCCGTCCTGAAGAAGGCGGTGGAGAACACCCGTCCCGAGCTCGAGGTCCGGAGCCGCCGGGTCGGCGGCGCCACCTACCAGGTGCCGGTCGAGGTGCGACCCCGCCGGGCCACCACGCTCTCCATCCGGTGGCTGGTCGGCTACTCCCAGCAGCGCCGGGAGAAGACGATGGCCGAGCGGCTGTCCAACGAGATCCGCGACGCCGCCAACGGCATCGGCGCCGCGGCCAAGCGCCGCGAGGACCTCCACAAGATGGCCGAGTCCAACAAGGCCTTCGCCCACTACCGCTGGTAGGGAAGGGCCGGTCCGGCCCGTACCCTGGATGTCGGCATCACCCACCAGCACGACCCGAGAGCTGAACAACCATGGCTGAAGCACCGACCCGACAGCATTCCCTGTCCAAGACCCGGAACATCGGGATCATGGCCCACATCGACGCGGGCAAGACGACGACCACCGAGCGGATCCTCTACTACACCGGCAGGAACTACAAGATCGGTGAGGTCCACGAGGGCGCCGCCACCATGGACTGGATGGTCCAGGAGCAGGAGCGGGGCATCACCATCACGTCGGCCGCCACCACCTGCCATGTGGCGGGACACGGTGATCAACATCATCGACACCCCGGGCCACGTGGACTTCACCGTCGAGGTCGAGCGGTCCCTGCGGGTGCTGGACGGCGCGGTGGCCGTCTTCGACGCCGTGGCCGGCGTCGAGCCCCAGACCGAGACGGTGTGGCGCCAGGCCGACAAGTACGACGTCCCCCGCATCTGCTTCGTCAACAAGATGGACCGGACCGGAGCCGACTTCGACCAGTGCGTGCAGATGATCAGGGACCGTCTGGACGCCACGGTGGCGGTGGTCCAGCTGCCCATCGGGTCCGAGGGCGACTTCCGGGGCGTCGTCGACCTCGTCCGCATGCGGGCCCTGGTGTGGGACGACGGCATGGGCGAGGAGTGGCAGACAGAGGAGATCCCCGCCGAGATGAAGGCGGTGGCGGAGGAGGCCCACCACCAGCTCATCGACGTCGTCTCCAACCATGACGACACCATCATGGAGAAGTACCTGGGCGACGAGGAGATCACGCCCGAGGACCTGACCCGCGCCCTCCGCACGGCCACCCTGGGCAGCCACGCCGTGCCCATCCTGTGCGGCTCCGCCTTCAAGAACAAGGGCGTCCAGCCCATGCTCGACGCCGTGGTCGACTACCTCCCGAGCCCGCTCGACATCCCGCCGACCATCGGCACCGTTCCCCGCAAGGAGGACGAGGTGCGTCGAGCGTCCGGCCGACGACGCCGCCCCGTTCTCGGCGCTGGCCTTCAAGATCATGACCGACCCCTACGTCGGCAAGCTCACCTACCTGCGGGTGTACTCGGGCACCCTGGCCAAGGGCTCGGGCGTGCTCAACTCGACCAAGGACCGCAAAGAGCGCGTCGGCCGCATCCTCCAGATGCACGCCAACTCCCGCGAGGACCTGGACGCCGGTCTTCGCCGGCGACATCGTGGCCGCGGTCGGGCTCAAGCAGACCACCACCGGGGACACCCTGTGCGACCCCGACCAGCCGGTGGTGCTCGAGTCGCTGACCTTCCCCGAGCCGGTCATCCACGTGGCCGTCGAGCCCAAGACCAAGGCCGACCAGGACAAGCTGTCCAAGGCCCTGTTCTCGCTGTCCGAGGAGGACCCGACCTTCCGGGTCCAGTCCGACGAGGAGACCGGCCAGACGGTCATCTCCGGGATGGGCGAGCTCCACCTCGAGGTCCTGGTGGACCGGATGCTCCGCGAGTTCAACGTGGACGCCAACGTGGGCAAGCCCCAGGTGGCCTACCGGGAGACCGTCCGCAAGAAGGTGGAGAAGGTCGAGCTCCGCTACGTCCGCCAGACCGGCGGCAAGGGCCAGTACGGCCACGTGGTCATCACCCTGGAGCCCACCGGCCCCGGCGGGGGCTACGAGTTCGTCGACAAGATCACCGGCGGGGCCATCCCGAAGGAGTACATCCCCTCGGTCGACGCACGGCATCCAGGAGTCGCTCACCTCGGGCGTGCTGGCCGGCTACCCGACGGTCGACGTCAAGGTGATCCTCACCTACGGCTCCTACCACGACGTCGACTCCTCGGAGATGGCGTTCAAGATCGCCGGTTCGATGGCCATCAAGAAGGCGGCCAACCTGGCCGACCCCGTGCTCCTCGAGCCGGTGATGGCCGTCGAGGTCACCACCCCGGAGGACTACATGGGCGACGTGATCGGCGACCTCTCCGCCCGCCGGGGCAAGGTCGAGGGCATGGAGCAGCGGGGCAACAGCCACATCGTCCGGGCCCAGGTACCGCTGAGCGACATGTTCGGCTACGCTACCGACCTGCGCTCGCGCACCCAGGGACGGGCCACGTACTCGATGCAGTTCCACGCGTACAACGAGGTCCCCGAGTCGATCGCCAAGGAGATCATCGCCAAGGCGCGCGGAGAGTGAGGATCGGACGGCCAGCCGCCGGACCGCGAGGCCCGTCCGGCAGCACGATCCAGCAGTCAGGCAGTCTCGCACAGACCGCAGTAGCAGCAGCAGCAGCAGTACATCGAGACGACACGAGCGACGAAGGCATCCGCCTCCGTCGTGGCGGGCCCGAGGGGGTGCCGCCCGAGATCAGGGAGCATTACCCCAGCCATGGCCAAGCAGAAGTTCGAGCGCACGAAGCCCCACGTCAACGTGGGGACGATGGGACACATCGACCACGGGAAGACCACGCTCACCGCGGCCATCACCAAGGTGCTGCACGACAACGACCCGACCACCAACTTCACGCCCTTCGACCAGATCGACAAGGCGCCCGAAGAGAAGCAGCGGGGCATCACCATCTCGATCGCCCACGTGGAGTACGAGACCCCCAACCGCCACTACGCCCACGTCGACATGCCGGGCCACGCCGACTACATCAAGAACATGATCACCGGCGCCGCCCAGGTGGACGGGGCCATCCTGGTGGTGTCGGCGGCCGACGGCCCGATGCCCCAGACCCGTGAGCACGTGCTGCTGGCCCGCCAGGTCGGCGTCCCCTACATCGTGGTCGCCCTCAACAAGGCCGACATGGTCGATGACGAGGAGCTGCTCGACCTGGTGGAGCTCGAGGTCCGCGAGCTGCTCAACGAGTACGAGTTCCCCGGCGACGACACCCCCATCGTCCGGGTTTCAGCGCCCTGAAGGCCCTCGAGGGCGACGCCGAGTGGAGCGGCCAAGATCACCGAGCTGATGGACGCGGTCGACTCCTACATCCCCGAGCCCGAGCGGGACGTCGAGAAGCCGTTCCTGATGTCCATCGAGGACGTCATGTCGATCACCGGCCGCGGCACCGTGGTCACCGGCAAGGTCGAGCAGGGCGTCGTCAAGGTCGGCGAGGAAGTCGAGATCGTCGGGCTGCGGGACACCCAGAAGACCACGGTCACCGGCATCGAGATGTTCCGCAAGCTGCTCGACGAGGGCCAGGCCGGCGACAACATCGGCGCCCTGCTGCGGGGGACGAAGAAGGAGGAGGTCGAGCGGGGCCAGGTGCTGTGCAAGCCCGGCTCGATCACCCCCCACACCAAGTTCGAGGCGACGGTCTACGTGCTGAACAAGGACGAGGGCGGCCGCCACAAGCCGTTCTTCACCAACTACCGGCCGCAGTTCTACTTCCGGACCACCGACGTGACCGGCACCATCGCCCTGCCCGAGGGCACCGAGATGGTCATGCCCGGCGACAACACGGACATGACCGTGGAGCTGGGCAAGCCCATCGCCATGGACGAGGGTCTGCGGTTCGCCATCCGCGAGGGTGGCCGGACGGTGGCCTCGGGCCGGGTCACCAAGATCCTCGAGTAGTCGAGCGCACCGGAAGCTACCCGAGGAGAGGACGCAGTCCCATGGCCGCAGAAGGCCCCCGCCAGAAGATCAGGATCCGGCTCAAGGCCTACGACCACGAGATCCTCGACCAGTCGACCGAGAAGATCGTCCAGACGGTGCTGCGCACCCAGGCCAAGGTGCTCGGCCCGGTGCCGCTGCCCGACCGAGAAGCACCGCTACACGGTGATCCGCTCCCCGCACAAGTACAAGGACAGCCGCGAGCACTTCGAGATGCGGGTCCACAAGCGTCTGGTCGACATCGTCGAGCACACGCCGAAGACGGTCGACTCGCTCCAGCGGCTCGACCTCCCGGCCGGGGTGGACATCGAGATCAAGATCCAGACCGTGTAACACGGAGCGTGGTGGGCCGGGCCGGCCTGCCACTGCTCGTGATCTCGTCTCGGCCTTCGCGGAGCGCTACCCCAACCCGAAGACCCGGCACCAGTACGTGGCCGAGCTGAGCGACCTGTTCCGGGCCACCGGGCGCCCGCACCCCTCGGAACTGACCGACGCCGAGGTGCTTGCGGTGGTGTGCCGGGCTCGACCGCCCGGTCGCCAACAACACCGTCCGGAACCGCCTCTCCCGGGTGACCACATTCCTCCGCTGGTGCGTCCGCGAAGGGCACGCCGATCCGGCCCTCGTCGAGGCGCTCGTGCGACCGGGACAACCCCCTCCGCCGGATCCCCCGCCTCTACGGCAAGGTCCAGGGCAAGTACCCAGCCCGCTGGCTGACCCACGAGGAGGCCTTCGGCCAGCTCCTCTCCACCTGCAGCGGGCGACCGGGAGATCGGGCATCCGCGACGAACTCGTGCCCCGATCTCGGCCTCGGCGGAAATGCGGGCGGCGGAGGTCATCGGCCTCCGCCTCGGCGACCTCCAGCTCGGCCGAGTCATCCGGTTCAGCTCTGCCTGGATCGGGAAGGCCGCCGCTCCCAGAGGGTGGTCCCCGGCGACGGTCTCCTCGAGCTCATCCGCCGCTACCTGTTGGTCTACTGAGGCCTGCCTTGACTGCCCGCCCCGTTCGGACGACCCCCTCGTCTGCCGGGGGAAGCCGGGTGCCGGATCGGGCCGGGTCTTCTGGGGCCGGCCGATCGCCCAGATCTTCTCGGTCCAGGACATCGTCAGACACCGCGCCGCGGCGGGCCGGCCTCGGGCATCTCCCGCCGCACGACCTTCGTCGCAGCGCGGCGGGCATCCTCCACCGGGCGAAGGGCACCGATGGTGGTCATCTCTTCGACCTCCAGGACATCGAGCTCGTGCTCGATCATGCCGACCCCACGACGACCCAGCGGTCGTACTTCCATCCGCTCGACCCGGCCGCCAGGGAGCGAGCCGCCAGTGTGCTCGACTGACGGGTTCACGCAGCGGGAGCTGTGTTGCCGATGTTTGGAGTGCTCCACGAGCGCAGGCGGCATAACCGGCGGTAGGGGCGACCCAACACCCCGCCCGGATTCAGCACTTTCGGCGTGGTCGAGAGGCGACGTACGCTCGCGCTATGACCCAGGTCCAAGATAGTTACCGGTTGGTGTCGAGCGGCTTCGATGCCGCGGTGAGGGCGGTGAGCCCCGACAAGTGGGAGGCCCAATCCCCCTGCGAACAGTGGACGGCCCGAGGCGTGGTGGCTCACGTGGTCGAGGGTCATCGGGGCGTGATCGCCGGTGTCAGGGGTGGGGAGTCGGAGCCCCTGGGCGCTGACGAGGACCCGAGGCGGGCCTGGGAGAAGGCCTCTCAAGCGATCGACGAGATCACCGGAGAACCGGAGGCGGTGGCCAAAGAGGTGGACGGGCCGACCGGCAGGATGTCTGCCGGCGAGATCATTGGGCGGTTCGTGACCATGGACCTGCTCGTCCACACGTGGGACCTGGCACGAACGATCGGTGCGGACGAGCGCCTTGACGAGGACTCCGTCCGACAGGCTTACGAAGCTCTCAAGCCGATGGACGCCATGATCCGCCAGCCAAACGTCTTCGGGCCCAAGTTGGAACCACCCATTGATGCCGACCTGCAGACGGAGTTCCTTTACTTCTTAGGCCGGCGGGCGTAGGCCAAGGCGTAGGCCCGCCGCACCTCGAACCGGCGGTAGGGGGCACCCCACGAAGGGGAGAAGTGCCACCATATTCGTGTGGACGTGATTACCCCCATGGCCGATCTGGTCCGGTCCTGCGGATTCGATGTACGTCAGCTGGTCAACCTGAGGTCGACCAACAACGCGGTCGTGTGGCTTTCGCCGAGTCCTGTCGTCGCCAAGATTTCCAAGGAACACGACAAAGCTGTTCAGAGAACTCGCGGTTGTTAGAGAACTCGTTGAGCTAGCCGCTCCGGTAGTGCCTCCCATCGACCTGGGTATTGAGCAACCCGTCAGCATCGACACGAAGACCATCACCTTTTGGCGGTACGAGCCCCAGGATGATGCCCCCGAACCAAATGCAGGTCAGGTCGCTGAGTTCCTTTTCCACCTGCACTCCAAGCTTACTTCGATGCGGGATCGAGCAACCTTTCACTCCTTTGGGGAGCCGCTGATGGCTGCCATGCGTGCTCTGGAGCGTCCGGAGCGTGTCGTTTTTGTGGCCGTAGACGGGGTGGTGGAGCGCCTGTGTGCCGAGGTCGACGAGGTCCACCGCTACGGGCAGATACGGCTGTCGACGGTGGGTCGGCTTCGTCAGGCGGGGTACGCCCTTCTATCGACCGGTCGCACTCCCCATTTCGACATCGCGCTACCCGACCTCACCAACAACACGCTCGAGCACCTCAGGTCCGTCTTCGGTCCGCCGACGGCCAATCCGGGCCGGTGACCGGGACGTCCCGGCGTGGGAGAATGGCTGGCGTGAGTGAAGATCGTCAGCGGGACCTCTGGGTCGACTCCACCGCGTCGACGCCGATGGTCTGACCCATGCGAGCGTCAAAGATGCCACCGCAGGAGCCGTCATCGAGCCCGGCCGGTACATGGTCGTGGGCGACGAGGACGCCGACCCGGCCGTCGCCCAAGTGGTGGAAGTCAAGGCCAACGGGGTACTGCTCCTGCGGGTCCTGTCCGGGCATGCAGACCAGCACCTCGACCTGCTGGGGCGGTCTTCCGCCTGATCCCTGCGCCGCGTCGAGTCGGTGGCACGGCCCGACTTCGCTCGTCAAGGCTGCGCAGGCAGAGTTCTCTCTGGATCGGGCCGGTTTGTCTCCCCCTGCCCTTGACTCCGCTCGTCGGCCGTGCATCATGCTCTCCGGCCCCCGACGCCAAGCGTCGTGGCGTTCATCCGAAAGGAGCCCCAATGAGAACGGCCCAACCTGAGCGTGCAGGCTTGGCACTTCTTGAATCAAGATACAGACCGTCTGAGCCGGGGCTCCGTTGTCGGGGCCGTGCCGATGGTGTATAGTCGTCGGTCGGCCTGATGACTGATCGACGCCACAGACAGGCCACAGACAGGATGTGTCCGAGCGCCCGCCGGAGCGGGGACCTCGGGCCAAACCATGCGAGCGCTCCGCTCGGGTCTTCCGAGCGGAGCGTCTGCGTGCAAGCGGGAGACTTCCCGGGTGGCGAGGGAGCAGTGGAGTCGAACAGCGAGCGGCGTGTTGACAGGAGACCGCAGGTGCCGGCCGGCGCCGGCGAGGACGAAGAATTGAGACGGAGAAGCGCCAGTGGCCACCAGGGCGATCGTGGGCGAAAAAGTGGGCATGACCCAGATCTGGGACGACCGGCACCGGGCCGTGCCGGTCACGGTGGTGCGCGTGGCGCCGGTCCGCATCGTGCAGGTGAAGACGCCAGAACGCGAGGGGTATGCGGCGCTGCAGGTGACCTTCGGGCACCGGCGGTCCTCCACGCTGACCAAGGCGGAGCAGGGTCACTACGCCGGCGCCGGCGTGGATCCCGGACGCCGGCTGGTGGAGCTGCCCATCGACGACACCGGGAGCTATGAGGTCGGCCAGGAGCTGACCGCCGACCTGTTGGAAGCGGGGGAGCTGGTCGACGCCATCGCCGTCGCCAAGGGCAAGGGCTTCGCCGGCGGCATGAAGCGTCACAACTTCAAGGGCCAGGGCGCGTCCCACGGCAACCACAAGCACCACCGGGCGCCGGGCTCGATCGGGGCCTGCGCCACGCCCTCCCGGGTGTTCAAGGGGACGAAGATGGCGGGCCGGCTGGGCGGGAACCAGGTGACGACGCTCAACCTCGAGGTCGTCCAGGCCGATGCCGAACGCGAGCTGGTGCTGGTCAAAGGGGCGGTGCCCGGTCCACGCGGCGGCATGGTGGTCCTTCGCGACGCGGTCAAGGCTCCGGCGAGCAGGGCGGGCTCGTCGTGAGCGCCGTCGGTGCCACCACCGGCGGTGCCGGCACCGAGGTCGGTCCCGGACCCGGCAAACCGGCTGAAGCTCGGCGACTGCGTCGCTCGGAGCCCGAACGCCGCAGCGCCGTGCGCCGGTCCCAGGACGGGGCGGAACCGGGCACGGTCGACCTCGACCCGACCGTCTTCGGCATCGAGCCCAACCAGGCCGTGCTCCACCAGGTGGTGACGGCCCAGCTGGCGGCGGCCCGCTCGGGGACCCAGTCGACGAAGACCCGGGCCGAGGTGCGCGGCGGGGGGGCGAAGCCGTTCCGGCAGAAGGGCACGGGGCGGGCACGCCAAGGCTCGACCCGTGCCCCCCAGTGGGTGGGCGGTGGCGTGGCCCTCGGTCCGAAACCCCGTTCCTACGCCCAGAAGACCCCGAAGAAGATGATCCAGCTGGCCCTGCGCTCGGCCCTGTCCGACCGGGCGGCGCAGTCCCGGGTGGCCGTGGTCGACGCCTGGTCGTTCGACGTGCCGAGCACGAAGGCAGGCATCGCCGCCCTGTCCGCCATCGGCGTCTCGGGCCGGGTGCTCCTCGTGCTTGGCGACGACGACGGCTACGCGGAGCGATCGTTCGCCAACCTTCCCGAGGTCCAGACGACCATGGTCGGCGAGCTCAACGCCTACGACATCCTGGTCAACGACTGGGTGGTGTTCACCGACGCTACCCTCCCCGCCGTCGGGCCCGGCGGGTCGTCCCGTGGTCCGATGGACTCCCCCGAGGGGAGCGAGGGATGAGGGATCCCCAAAACGTGCTGATCCGCCCGGTGGTGTCCGAGAAGTCGTACGCGCTGATGGACGAGAACGTCTATGTCTTCGTGGTCGACCCGGCCGCCACCAAGATCGACGTGCGCAACGCGGTGGAGCAGGCGTTCAACGTCCACGTGGACAACGTCAACACCCTGAACCGCAAGGGCAAGACCCGGCGCAACCGCAGGAACAACACGATCGGCCACCGTCCGGACACCAAGCGGGCCATCGTCACCCTGCGCCAGGGCGACTCGATCGATCTCTTCGAGAGCTGAGCACGAGGAACTTCGTTATGCCACTCCGTTCACGCAAGCCCACCAGCGCCGGCCGCCGGTTCCAGACCGTCTCGGACTTCGCCGAGATCACCAGAGACCGGCCCGAGAAGTCCCTTCTGGCACCGAAGCCGCAGACCGGCGGTCGGAACAGCCACGGGCGCAAGACCTCGCGTCACCGCGGGGGCGGCCACAAGCAGCAGTACCGGATCATCGACTTCAAGAGGAACAAGGACGGCGTCCCGGCCAAGGTGGCCGCCATCGAGTACGACCCCAACCGCAACGCCCGCATCGCCCTGCTCCACTACCTCGACGGCGAGAAGCGCTACATCCTGGCCCCGGCCCAGGTTGGGGTGGGCGACCGCCTCCAGTCGGGCCAGGGGGCGGAGATCCGGCCCGGCAACGCCCTGCCGCTCCGCTACATCCCGGTGGGCTCGGTCGTCCACAACGTCGAGCTCCGGCCGGGCGGCGGCGGCAAGCTGGCCCGCGGGGCGGGCATGAGCGTGCAGCTCGTGGCCAAGGAAGGTGCCTTCGCCACCCTGCGCCTCCCGTCCACCGAGATGCGCCGGGTGTCCATCGACTGCCGGGGCACCCTCGGCATCGTGGGCAACTCGGAGGCCGAGCTGGTCAAGCTGGGCAAGGCCGGCCGGAACCGGTGGAAGGGGCAGCGTCCCCAGACCCGGGGTGTGGCCATGAACCCGGTCGACCACCCGCTGGGCGGGGGCGAGGGCAAGTCCTCGGGCGGCCGCCATCCGGTGTCGCCGTGGGGCAAGCCCGAAGGCCGCACCCGGGCCCGCAAGAAGAGCTCCGACCAGATGATCGTCCGCCGGCGCCGCACGCGCGGGGCCCGGCGGTAGGGAAGACAGAGAGAACGGCGCACCATGCCTCGCAGCCTGAAAAAAGGACCGTTCGTCGACGACCACCTGATCAAGAAGGTGGACGCCCTCAACGCGGCCGGGGACAAGAAGGTCATCAAGACCTGGTCCCGACGGTCCACCATCATCCCAGACATGGTGGGCCACACCATCGCCGTGCACGACGGCCGCAAGCACATCCCGGTGTACGTGACCGAGTCCATGGTCGGGCACAAGCTGGGCGAGTTCGCACCCACCCGGACCTTCAAGTTCCACGCCGGCCAAGAGCGGGCGGGGAGGCGCTGAGGTGCCCGGGGTGAAGACCAACGAGCGTGAGGGCACCCGCGCCGTTCTCCGACACGGCCGGATTTCGGCCTCCAAGGTCCGCCAGGTGCTCGACCTCATCCGGGGCGAGGACGTCGACCGGGCGGCCGAGATCCTGGACCTCACCGGTCGGGAGGCGGCCGACCTCGTGTCCAAGGTGCTGGCCTCGGCCGTGGCCAACGCCGTCCACAACGACGGGCTCGACGCCGAGGACCTCTACGTCTCGGCGTGCTACGCCGACGAGGGTGGAACGCTCAAGCGGTGGCGGCCGCGAGCCCGGGGCCGGGCCACCCGGATCCGCAAGCGGACGTGCCACGTCACCATCATCGTCAGCCGGCTGCCCGAGGAGCGGATCGCCCGTCGGCGGGCCAAGCAGGCGGCGAGCACCGCCCAGCGCTCCCGGCGGGTGGCCGGGTCGCGTCGGCGTCCTCGGGCCGAGCAGGCTCAGGCGACCACCACCGGGACGGCCCCGGTTGCCACCGACGACATCGTCGATGTGGACCGGGGCGACGAGCCGGACGAGCAGTCAACCGGGCCCGAGGCCGAGCCGACGGACAGAGGCGACCGAGACAGAGGCGACCGAGTCAGAGGCGACCGACGAGGTGATCGACGCCGAGGTGATCGAAGAGGACGGGGAGCGCTCCGGGGCGACGCCGGCAGAAGACGGCGGGAACGCCGAGGAGAAGGGCGAGTAGATGGGCCAGAAGGTAAACCCGTACGGGTTCCGACTCGGCGTCACCACCGACTGGAAGTCGCGTTGGTTCGAGGAGCGCAACTACTCAGAACTGCGTGATCGAGGACTGGAAGATCCGCGACTATCTCATGTCCCAGCTGGAGTCGGCCGCCGTCAGCCGGATCGAGATCGAGCGCACCCGTGACCGGCTGCGGGTCGACATCCACACCGCCCGTCCGGGCATCGTCATCGGCCGCCGGGGGGCGGAGGCCGACCGCCTCAAGAAGAAGATCGAGGAGATCACCGGGCTCAACAACCGGATCCAGCTCAACATCCAGGAGATCAAGCAGCCCGAGCTCGACGCCGCCCTCATCGCCCAGGGCATCTGCGACCAGCTGGCCCGGCGGGTGGCGTTCCGCCGCGCCATGAAGCGCTCCATCCAGACCGTCCAGAAGGCCGGCGCCCTCGGCGTCCGGGTCCAGTGCGCCGGCCGCCTCGGGCGGCTCGGAGATGTCCCGCAAGGAGTCCTACCGCGAGGGCCGGGTGCCGCTCCACACCCTGCGGGCCGACATCGACTACGGCTTCCGCGAGGCCAAGACCACCTTCGGCCGGATCGGCGTCAAGGTGTGGATCTACAAGGGCGACATCCTGCCCTACAAGATCTCCACCGAGGACAAGATCACCCGCGAGGCGGCCATGGCCGTGGGCGAGACCTCAGGCCAGGGCGGGGACGGGCCCCGCCGGCTGATCACCGCCGGCGGCGGCCGCCGCCGGGCCGAGCAGGGGGCGCCCGGGCAGCGTGGTCGCCGGCGATCCGACGACATGACGGCGAGACGCGACCCGAGGACTGGTCGAACCAGCCTGCAGCCGACATCGTCGCCGCACCGGCCGTGCCCGACGAGCTCGAGCGCATCCTCACCGAGGACGAGGAGATCGAGCGCCGGACCCGCGAGCACCACGAGACGCCGCACTTCCGCAAGGAGGTGGACTGACATGCTGATGCCCCGCAAGGTCAAGCACCGCAAGCAGCAACGGGGCCGCATGGCCGGTCAGCCAAGGGAGGCAGCGACGTCACCTTCGGCGACTTCGGCATCCAGGCCCTGGAGCCGGCCTGGCTCACGGCCCGCCAGATCGAGGCGGCCCGTATCGCCATGACCCGCCACGTGAAGCGCGGCGGCAAGGTGTGGATCCGGGTCTTCCCCGACCGTCCCGTCACCCAGAAGCCGGCCGAGACCCGGATGGGCTCGGGCAAGGGCAACCCCGAGCACTGGGTGGCGGTGGTCAAGCCCGGCCGCATCCTCTTCGAGCTGGCCGGCGTCGAGCCCGAGCTGGCCCGCGAGGCCATGGACCGGGCCATCCAGAAGCTGCCCTTCAAGGCACGTTTCGTGGTCCGGCCCGGAACCCACGGCGCTCCGGAGGTGCAGGTCTGATGGCCACCGCCGCCGATATCGCCGAGTACGACACCGAGGAGCTGGAGCGCCAGCTCACGCGAGACCCGCCGCGAGCTGTTCAACCTCCGCTTCCAGCTGGCCACCGGCCAGCTGGACAACTTCCCGCGCATCAGCCACGTCAACAAGGACGTCGCCCGCATGCTCGACCGAGCTCCGGAAGCCGGGAGATCGCCGAGGCCGAGGGCCTGGCCTTGGCTGACCTCCCCGCCCACCAGGCCGCCGAACGCCGGCGCCGGACCGACGAGGCGGAGGGCCGGGACACCTCGACGGCCCCCGAACGCCGGGCCGCGGCCCGGGCCCGAGGCCCAAGAGGAAGCCGGCCCGACCGAGGTCGACCAAGGAGCGGGGAGCGCCGGCGCCGACCTCCGACGAGGACAGACCGAGAGCGATGAGGAGGCGTCGGCCGACGAGGACGAACTGGCCGATGAGGTCGCCGACGACGACGGCATGCGCCGACGACGCCGGCCGAGGACGCCCCTGGCGACTGCCGCCGGTGACGGAGAGGAGCGATGATGGCTGAGGAGCAGCCGGAGAAGACCGCGTCGGCCAACCGCCGCAAGGTCCGCGAGGGCCTGGTCGTTTCCGACGGCATGGACGCCACGGTGGTGGTGGCGGTCATCGAGCGGGTGCGCCACCCCCGCTACGGCAAGACCGTGCAGCGCACCAAGCGCCTCTACGTCCACGACGAGGAGAACGCGGCCAAGGTCGGCGACCGGGTCCGGGTGGTCGAGACCCGCCCGCTGTCGAAGCTCAAGCGCTGGCGGCTGGCCGAGGTGCTGGAGCGTGCCCGATGATCCAGCAGGAGTCCCGCTTCGGGTGGCCGACAACTCCGGGGCCAAAGAGGTCCTCTGCATCAAGGTGCTCGGGCGGCTCACGCCGCCGCTACGCCTCGATCGGGGACGTCTTCGTGGCCACGGTCAAGGACGCCATCCCCGGGGCGGCGGTGAAGAAGGGCGACGTCGTCAAGTGCGTCGTCGTCCGGACCAAGAAGGAGAAGCGCCGTCCGGACGGCAGCTACATCCGTTTCGACGAGAACGCGGCGGTGCTCATCAACGACCAGCAGCAGCCACGCGGGACCCGCATCTTCGGCCCGTCGGGCCGGGAGCTGCGCGACAAGCGCTTCATGCGGATCGTCTCGCTGGCGCCGGAGGTGTTGTAGATGCGAATACGCAAAGGGTGACAAGGTCCAGGTCCTGACGGGCAAGGACCAGGGCAAGCAGGCCGAGCGTGGTCCGGGCCATCCCGGCCGAGGGCCGGGTCATCGTCGAAGGGCGTGCACGTGGCCAAGCGCCACGCCAAGCCGACCCGCGCCACCATGCAGGGCGGGGTGATCGACAAGTTCATGCCCGTATCCGTGTCGTCGGTGGCCATCGTGTGCGGCATCTGCGGTCCCACGCCGGATCGGCATGCGGATCGACGAGCAGGGCCGCAAGCTCCGGGTGTGCAAGAAGTGCGGAGCTGACCTGTGATGGCCACCGCCACGCACGGCCCGCCCCGCCTGAAGCAGCGCTACGACACAGAGGTGCGGGCCGAGCTCGAAGAGACCCTCGGGCTCGAGCAACATCATGGAGGTGCCCCGCCTGTCGCAAGATCGTCATCAACATGGGCGTGGGCCGGGCCACCCAGCAGAAGTCCCTGATCGAGGGGGCCATGCGCGACCTCGAGATCATCGCCGGCCAGAAGCCGGTGGTGACCCGGGCCAAGAAGTCGATCGCCTCGTTCAAGCTGCGGGAGGGCCAGGAGATCGGGGCCAAGGTGACCCTGCGGGGCGACCGGGCCTGGGAGTTCCTCGACCGGCTGCTGGCCATGGCCATTCCCCGGATCCGCGACTTCCGAGGCCTCTCGCCCCGGTCGTTCGACGGCCACGGCAACTACACCTTCGGGGTGACCGAGCAGCTGATCTTCCCCGAGATCGACTACGACCGCATCGACACCACCCGAGGCATGGACATCACCATCGCCACCACCGCACGCACCGACGACGAGGGCCGGGCCCTGCTGGCCGCGTTCGGCTTCCCGTTCCGACAGGAGAACCAGTAACCCCATGGCGAAGAAGGCACTGATCGAAAAGCAGCAGCGCACGCCCAAGTTCAAGGTGCGCGGGTACACCCGTTGCCGTCGGTGCGGACGGCCCAAGTCGGTGTACCGCAAGTTCGGCCTGTGCCGGATCTGCCTGCGGGTGATGGTCCACGCCGGTGAGATCCCGGGCGTGACCAAGGCCAGCTGGTGAGAGGAGGCGACCGCAATGACCATGACCGACCCGATTGCCGACATGCTGACCCGCATCCGGAACGCCAACACCGCCCACTTCGACACGGTGAAGATGCCCGGCTCGAAGCTGAAGGAGTCGCTGGCCGCCATCCTGGCGGACGAGGGCTACATCGCCGGCTACCAGGTCACCGACGACCAGCCGGGCAAGCCGGGCAAGACGCTGGAGATCACCATGAAGTACACGCCGGACCGCGACCGGACCATCTCGGGCATCAAGCGGGTGTCCAAGCCCGGGCCTCCGCATCTACGCCCGGGCCGACAAGATGCCCCGGGTCCTCGGCGGGCTGGGCGTGGCCGTGGTGTCCACCTCCAAGGGCCTCATGACCGACCGCGAGGCCCGCAAGCGCCGCATGGGCGGGGAGGTGCTCTGCTATGTCTGGTAGCCGCAGCCAGCCGTCCCCGACGCCGTGACGCTTGCGGACCGTCCACGTGCCGGAGGTACCGCGCTGATGTCCCGCATCGGACGTTCGCCCGATCCCCGTCCCCTCCGGGGTCTCGGTGGCCGTGGGCACGGACAACATCGGTGACGGTCAAGGGACCCCAGGGCGAGCTGGCCCGCACCGTCCCCGCGGCCATCACCATCCGCCAGGACGGCGACAGTCCTGGTGGTCGAGCGCCCCGACGACCAGCGCCAGAACCGCGCCCTGCACGGGCTCACCCGCTCCCTGGTGGCCAACATGGTCGACGGGGTGACCGACGGGCTTCACCAAGGAGCTCGAGATCGTGGGCGTGGGCTACCGGGCCGTGCCGAAGGGCCCGGCGGCGCTCGAGCTGGCCCTCGGGTTCTCCCACCCGGTCAACGTGAACGCCCCCGACGGGGTGACCTTCGAGGTGCCCGTCCGCCACCCGGATCATCGTCAAGGGAATCGACAAGGAAAAGGTCGGCCAAGTGGCCGCCGACATCCGCAAGCTGCGCAAGCCCGAGCCCTACAAGGGCAAGGGGATCCGCTACGCCGGCGAGCGGGTCGTCCGCAAGGCCGGGAAGGCAGCCAAGTAATGGCACGCACCGATCACAAACTGGAGCTCCGGCGCCGCCGGCACACACGCGTCCGCCGGCGGGTCCGCGGGATCGGCCGAGCGCCCGCGCCTGGCCGTGTTCCGCTCCAACAAGCACATCTCCGCCCAGGCTCATCGACGACGACGCCGGCCGCACGCTGGCCTCGGCGTCGTCGGTCGAGGGCGATCTCCGGGGCATCGCCGGGGGGCAACGTCGAGGCGGCCAAGGCCGTGGGCAGCCTGGTCGCCTCCCGGGCCAAGGCGGCCGGCATCACCACCGTGGTGTTCGACCGCGGCGGGTTCGCCTATCACGGGCGGGTGGCCGCGCTGGCCGACGCCGCCCGGGCCGAAGGACTGGAGTTCTAGATCATGGCCGCAACGAGCTGCAGTTCGAGGAGCGGACCATCCGGGTCAACCGGGTGTCCAAGGTGGTCAAGGGCGGCCGCCGGTTCTCCTTCGCCGCCCTCATGGTCGTCGGGCGACGGCAACGGGCGGGTGGGCCTCGGCTACGGCAAGGCCAAGGAGGCCGGCCTGGCCGTGCAGAAGGGCATCGAGGAGGCGCGCAAGAACATGTTCGACGTGCCCCTGGCCGGCTCGACCATCACCCACCCGGTCATCGGCGAGAGCGGTGCCGGGCGGGTCATGCTGAAGCCGGCCGCCCCCGGCACCGGGGTGATCGCCGGCGGCGCGGCCCGGGCCATCCTCGAGATGGCCGGCATCCGCGACATCCTGGCCAAGTCGCTCGGCTCGTCCAACGGCATCAACGTGGCCCACGCCACCATCGCCGGACTCAAGGACCTGAAGCGGCCCGACGAGATCGCCGCCCTGCGGGGCAAGCCGGTCGACGAGGTCGTCCCGGCGGCCATGCTCCGGGCCTACCGCGAGCGGCGGCGGGCCGCCGACGTGTTCACGGAGGTGAGCTGAGATGGCCGCTCCGCCGACGTCGGCGACGACCGGCCCGGGCTGGCTGCGGGTCACCCAGGTCCGGTCGGCCATCGGCACCAAGCCCAAGCACCGGGGCACGCTCCGCGCCCTCGGCCTGCGCGGCATCGGCCGCACCAACGTGCTGCCCGACCGTCCCGAGATCCGTGGGATGCTGGCCCGGGTTCCGCACCTGGTCGACGTGGCTCCCGCCGGAGCCGAGGAGACCCCGACCGGTAACGAGGAGAGCCGACCGGCAACCAGGCGAGGAGAGCCGACCGGCAACGAGGAGGGTGGTCGACCATGAAGGTCCACGAGCTCCGCCCACCGGCCGGGTCGACCCGCGCCGTCGCAAGCGGGTCGGCCGGGGCATCGCCGGCAAGGGCGGCAAGACCGCGGGCCGTGGCACCAAGGGCCAAGGCGCCCGCGACACCATCCCCATGGGGTTCGAGGGCGGCCAGCTGCCCCTGATGCAGCGGATCCCCAAGCTGCGCGGGCTTCACCAACCCGTTCCGGGTCGAGTACACGCCGGTCAACGTGGGCGCCCTCGACGCCTTGGAGGGCGACACCGTCGACGTCGACCGGCTGGTCGCTGCAGGCCTGGCCCGCAAGGGCGACCTGGTCAAGGTCCTGGGTGGCGGGACGTCTGACCCGGGCGCTCGCGGGTCGAGGCCCACGCCTTCTCGAAGTCGGCCGAAGCCGCCATCACCGGCGCCGGAGGGACCATCGACGGTCGTCCCGCTGCCCTTCGGCAACGGCCGCCCGCCCGCTCAGGGCAACGCCCTCACCAACCGGTAGCATCGGCCCACCGCGGCGTCGAGGAGCCCCATGCTCGCCAGTCTGGCCAACATCTTCCGGATCCCCGACCTTCGCAAGAAGGTCCTCTTCACGCTGACCGATCATCGCCCTGTACCAGTTCGGGGCCAACGTTCCGGTCCCCTTCGTCAACTTCTCGAAGGTGGCGCAGCTGGCGGCGGCGGCGAAGTCCTCGGGAGTGCTCGGCTTCCTCAACCTGTTCTCGGGTGGGGCCCTCACCCGCATGGCCGTGTTCGGGCTGGGGATCATGCCCTACATCACCTCGAGCATCATCATCCAGCTCCTGGCCACGGTCATCCCCAAGCTCGAGCAGTGGCGGGACCAGGGCGCGGTCGGCCAGAAGAAGCTGACCCAGACCACCCGGTACCTGACCGTCGCCCTCGCCCTCATGCAGTCGACCGGCCTCGTCTACCTCTTCCACAAGGGCGGCGGCGGGCTGCTCGGGAGCGCCCAGAACATCGACCTGATCCTCCACTACTCGATCTGGCGGGCGGCGTTCATCGTGCTCACCCTGACCGCCGGCACGGCCTTCGTGATGTGGCTGGCCGAGCTCATCACCCAGCGGGGGATCGGCCAGGGCATGTCCATCCTCATCTTCGCCAACGTGGTGGCCGGCATCCCGACCGGGCTCAACACCGTGCTCCAGGAGGGCGGACGGGTCAAGTTCGGGGTCATCATCGTGGTGTCCCTGGTCCTGCTGGTCTTCATCGTCTTCGTCGACCAGGGCCAGCGGCGGATCCCGGTCACGTTCGCCAAACGCGTGGTCGGTCGGAAGATGTACGGGGGCTCGAGCACCTACATCCCGCTCAAGGTGAACCAGGCCGGCGTCATCCCGATCATCTTCGCCAGCTCGGTCCTCTACATCCCGGTCCTGCTGTCGAACATCGTGCCCTCGTCGGCCTTCCGTAGCTGGGTCAACCACAACGTGACGCCGACCAGCCTCTTCTACATCCTCACGTACTTCATCTTCATCCTCTTGTTCACGTTCTTCTACGTGTACGTGGCCTTCGACCCCCACCAGCAGGCCGACATCATCCGCAAGCAGGGCGGGTACATCCCCGGCATCCGGCCCGGGCATCCGACCGAGCGCTACCTGGCGCACATCCTCAACCGGATCACCTGGCCCGGCGCCCTCTTCCTCGGCGCGGTGGCCGTCATCCCGTCCCTGCTCATGGCGGCATGGAACATCACCAGCTACCCGTTCTACGGCACCACCCTCCTCATCGCGGTCGGGGTGGCGCTGGAGACGATGAAGCAGATCGACAGCCAGCTCATGATGCGGAACTACGAGGGCTTCCTCAAGTAAGTGGTACCCGGAGCCAGGCTCATCGTCCTCGGCAAGCAGGGGGCAGGCAAAGGGACGCAGTGTGTGCGCCTCTCCCACCACTACGTGGTACCGCATGTCTCGACCGGCGACATGCTGCGCGCCGCCGTCAGGCAGGGGACCCCCATCGGGATGAAGGCCAAGGAGCAGATGGAGCGGGGCGAGCTGCTCTCGGACGACCTGATCATGGAGATGGTGGCCGACCGTCTGGACGACGACGACACGAGGGCCCGGGGCTTCATCCTCGACGGCTGCCCGAGAACGGTCCGTCAGGCCGAGCAGCTGGCCAAGATCCTCGCCCCCCTCGACCTCGACCTGGTGATCGACATCCAGATCAGCACCAGCCTCGTCATGCGCCGCCTGGCGGCCCGCCGGGTCTGCGTGGACTGCGGCGCCAACTACTCGGTGGCCCAGCCTCCCCTGATCAACTGGACGTGCGACATCTGCGGGGGCGACGTCGTCCAGCGCGAGGACGACAGGGAGGAGGCGATCGAACGGCGCCTCCGGCTCTACGAGCTCCAGACCGCACCGCTCATCGCCTGGTACGAGGAACGCAGCCAACTGGCCTCGGTTCCGGGGTCGGGGTCGCCCGACACCGTCACCAGACGGATGATCAAGGTCATCGAGGACAAACGGCAGAAGCGGTTGCGGGCCCGATGAGACGGACGGCGGACGAGCTGGCGAAGATGCGCCGGGCGGGCCGGGTGGTTGCCGAGATCCACCAGGCGACGCGGGAGGTCATCAAACCGGGGGTGACGACGGCCGCCATCGACCGGGCGGCCCGGGAGGTCCTGGAGCGGCGGCGGGCCGGATCGAACTTCCTCAACTACCACGGCTTCCCCGCCGTCGTGTGCACCTCGCCCAATTCGATGATCGTCCACGGCATCCCGTCCGAGGACGTGATCCTGGAGGAGGGAGACATCGTCTCGGTGGACTGTGGGGCGATCGTCGAGGGCTACCACGGCGACGCCGCCTACACCATGGGGGTGGGCGAGGTCACGGCCGATGCGTCGCGCCTCATGGAGGTGACCGAGTCGAGCCTGCAGGCCGGGATCGACCAGCTCCGGCCCGGGGGCCGGCTGCACGAGGTGGGCCGGGCCGTCCAGGAGGTGGCCGAGGCGGCCGGGTACTCGGTGGTCCGTGAGTACGTGGGCCACGCCATCGGCACGGCGATGCACGAGGAGCCACAGGTGCCCAACTACTGGCCGGGTACGCCCGGCCCGACCCTTCGGACGGGCATGGTGTTCGCCGTCGAGCCCATGGTCAACGCCGGCGGCCCGTCCACCGTCCTCCTCGATGACGGATGGAGCGTGGTCACCGCCGATGGTCGCCTCTCGGCCCATTTCGAGCACACCATCGCCGTGACCGAGGACGGCCCCGAGGTGCTCACCGTGCCGTGAGGCCCGAACGGGGACTCGTCCCGGTGCCCGAAACCGTGTGCAACCCGGTCGAACTGGCAATTGGTCGGCTGAGGGGCTACACTGTCCGTTCGGCCGACCACCCGTCCGGGGACTCCCGTGGGAGGCCGTCAGCCAGTCCCGCTTCCGGTTGCCGCCGGCCTGCTCTCCGCAGCACGTCGGCGGCCACTCGTGCCGGCTTGCAGGACCACGGTTCGCGACGCCGCCCGTCGGCGGAGCGGACTTCACATCGACGATCGAGGAGATTCACCTGCCCAAGCCCAAAGAAGATGCCATCGTGCTGGAGGGAACGGTGGTCGAGCCTCTCCCGAACGCCATGTTCCGGGTCGAGCTGGAGAACGGTCACAAGGTGTTGGCCCACAGCTCCGGGAAGATGAGGATGCACCGGATCCGCATCCTGCCGGGCGACAAGGTGCAGGTCGAGCTCACGCCGTACGACCTGACCAGAGGGCGGATCACCTACCGCTACAAATGAGCCGAACAGAGCCCCGGTCGATCGGGGAGCCATGAAGGACGAGGAAGCAAACGTGAAGGTCCGACCGAGCGTCAAGCCGATGTGCGAGAAGTGCAAGGTGATCCGCCGCCAGCGGCGGGTGTTGGTGATCTGCGAGAACCCGCGCCACAAGCAGCGCCAGGGTTGAGCACCGACAAGACGGACGGACGAGCGGGACGGTAGAGGAAGGAACGGCACGTGGCACGGATTTCCGGGGTGGACATTCCCCGCGAGAAGCGACTCGAGATCTCGCTGACCTATATCTTCGGCATCGGGCGGACCAGGGCTCAGCAGATCTGCTCGGCCACGGGGACCAGCCCCGACACCCGGGTCCGGGACCTGACGGACGAAGAGGTCACCCGCCTCCGCAACTTCATCGACTCCAACCTCGAAGTCGAGGGGGACCTGCGGCGCGAGATCTCCCAGGACATCAAGCGCAAGATGGAGATCGGCTGCTACCAGGGCATCCGGCACCGCAAGGGACTGCCCGTGCACGGCCAGCGCACCCATACCAACGCCCGCACCCGCAAGGGACCGAAGAAGACGGTCGCAGGAAAGAAGAAGGTTCGCAAGTAGATGCCAAAGACCCAGAAGTCGACCGGCGCCGCACGCCGAACCCGCAAGCGCGAACGGAAGAACGTAACCTTCGGCGTCGCCCACATCAAGAGCTCGTTCAACAACACCATCGTGTCGATCGCCGATCCCGACGGGAACGTGCTGGCGTGGGCGTCGGCCGGCAACGTGGGGTTCAAGGGCTCGCGCAAGTCGACCCCCTTTGCCGCCCAGCTGGCCGCCGAGCAGTGCGCCAGGCGGGCCATGGAGCACGGGGTGCGCCGGGTCGACGTGCTCGTGCGCGGGCCCGGATCGGGCCGTGAGACCGCTATCCGTTCCCTGGCCGCCGCCGGCATCGAGGTGGCCGGCATCAAGGATGTGACACCCATTCCCCACAACGGGTGCCGCCCGAAGAAGCGGCGCCGGGTCTAGGACCGGGGAACGAAGGGAACGAATCGACTCATGGCTCGCTACACCGGACCCGTCTGCCGGCTCTGCCGCAGGGAGCGGACGAAGCTCTTCTTGAAGGGAGAGCGCTGCTACTCGATGAAGTGCCCCGTCTCCGAGGCGGTGACCGACCGGCACAGCCGGGCCTACCCCCCCGGGGAGCACGGCCGCGACCGGATGCGCCAGGGATCCGAGTACCTGGCCCAGCTCCGCGAGAAGCAGAAGGCCCGCCGCATCTACGGCCTTCTCGAGCGCCAGTTCCACAACCTCTATGTCGAGGCCAGCCAGGCGCCGGGCATCACCGGCGAGAACCTCCTGGTGATGCTGGAGCTGCGCCTGGACAACGTCACCTTCAGGGCCGGCTGGGGGGCCAGCCGGTCCCAGGCCCGCCAGTTCGTCCGGCACGGCCACGTCCTGGTGAACGGCAAGCGGGTCACGATCCCGAGCTACCGGGTGCGATCGGGGGACGTCGTCTCGCTGAAGCCCTCGTCCCGGGAGCTGTTCCACGTGCGCCGCAACATGGACACCCTCGACCGGTCGCTCCCGCCCTGGCTGGAGACCGTCGGGGACCGGTTCGAAGTGCGGGTGTTCTCCCTGCCGTTGCGTGAGCACATCGACGAACCGGTTCAGGAGCAGCTCATCGTCGAGCTCTACTCCAAGTAGGCGGCATAGACAAGGGTCACGGCGGCCCGGACCGCTCGACCGATCGACCACGAAGACCACGACCGAACACCGATCCCATCGCACCACGGTGCCGAGGAGCCACGATCAGCATGCTCATCATCCAACGTCCCACAGTCGAGATCATCGGTGAGGAAGAGGACAACCGACAGCGGTTCGCCGTCGGGCCGCTCGATCCGGGGTTCGGGCACACCCTGGGCAACTCCCTCCGCCGCACGCTGCTCTCGTCGATCCCCGGTGCCGCCATCACTCAGGTCAGGTTCGACGACGCTCTCCACGAGTTCACCACCCTGCCCGGGGTCAAAGAGGACGTCACCGATCTCATCCTCAACCTGAAGGACCTCCTGTTCCGGGTGCACAGCGACGAGCCGGTGACCGTCCGCCTCGACAAGAGGGGACCGGGAGAGGCGACCGCCGGCGACCTCGCCGTTCCTTCCGAGGTGGAGGTGCTGAGCCCGTCCCAACCCATCGCCTCGCTCAACTCGAAGGGAAGGCTGGCCGTCGAGCTGACCGTGGAGCGCGGCCGCGGCTACCTGTCGGCCGACAAGAACAAGCGCACGTCCACCATCGGTGTCATCCCGGTGGACGCCATCTTCTCGCCGGTGCGGCGGGTGGCGTTCTCGGTCGAGCCGGTCCGGGTCGAGCAGTCGACCGACTTCGACCGCCTGGTCCTCGACATCGAGACCGACGGCTCGCTCACGCCCAAGGAGGCGCTGGCATCGGCGGGCGACACCCTCCGCACCCTGGTCGGCCTGGTGGCGGACCTGGAGGACGAGCCTCTCGGGCTCGAGCTCGGCGAGGTCAGCACCACTGGGAGCGGCTCACCCGACCTCGATCTGCGCATCGAGGACCTCGACCTGACCGAGCGCCCGCGCAACTGTTTGAAGAGGGCCCAGATCAACACCATCGGGGACCTCGTCGACCGGACGCTCGACGACCTGCTCAACATCACCAACTTCGGCCAGAAGTCGCTCGACGAGGTCCTGGCCAAGCTGGACGAGCGGGGCCTCTCCCTCCGGGTGAAGGACTGAGCCCGTCATGCTCGGAACCCCCAGGAAGGGTCGTCGCCTCGGCGGCAGCTCCTCGCACCAGAAGGCGATGATGGGAAACATGGTGGCCTCGCTCGTCGCCGCCGAGTACCTGGTGACCACAGAGGCCAAGGCCAAGGCCCTGCGCCCGGTGGCGGAGAAGGTCATCACCGAGGCGGCGAAGGGCGGTCTGGCCCGCCAGCGCAACGTGGTGGCCTTCATCCGGGACCGCGACATGGCGCACAAGCTGTTCGAGGAGATCGGTCCCCGCTACGCCGAGAGGCCGGGCGGTTACACCCGCATCCTCAAGCTCGGACCCCGTCCGGGGGACAACGCCCCCATGGCGCG
Organism: uncultured Acidimicrobiaceae bacterium; assembly: GCA_963828385.1. Classification (GTDB taxonomy): domain Bacteria; phylum Actinomycetota; class Acidimicrobiia; order Acidimicrobiales; family RAAP-2; genus Bog-756. The sequence continues at coordinate 2,767,518 of CAWHEF010000002.1, read as the reverse complement.
CATCGAACTGGTGTGAGCCCGGCCCCTGACGGGGCGACCGGCGCCGACGTGGTCCGGTGGCGGCTCACCGTCGCCTACGACGGCTCGGGGTTCCGGGGATTCGCCGAGCAGTCGGGCCTGCCCACCGTCTCCGCTTCGTTGGCCGATGCCATCGGACGGGTGGCCCGGGCCCCGGTCACCCTGACCTGTGCCGGTAGGACGGACGCCGGCGTGCACGCCCTCGGCCAGGTCGTCCACTTCGACCTCCCGGACCGTCTTTCGGGGGACCTCGAGCCGGACCGGCTGGTCAAGGCGTGCAATCGCCAGCTGGAACCGGCCATCGTGGTCCGGGAGGCGGGTCCGGCACCGGCCGGGTTCGACGCCCGCAGGTCGGCCCGCTGGCGTCGTTACCGCTACCTCGTGGTCAACGCCGCGGTCGCCGATCCGCTCCTGTCCGGCCTGGCCTGGCACGTGGCCGACCCGCTCGAGCTCAGATCGATGGCCGCCGCCTCGGACGCGCTCCTGGGCGAGCACGACTTCCGGTCGTTCTGCCGCCGGGCTCCGGGCACCGCCGCCTCCGACCCCATCCCCCGGCGGGTGCTCCGGGCCGGATGGCGACTGCTCGCCGACGCCGACCGGGTCGGGGACGGGTCGGCACCGCTGCTCGTCCGCGGACCGGTGCTCGCACCTCCCGGATCGCTGGCTCCCCCGGTCGGCCGCCTGCTGGCGTTCGAGATCGAGGCCACCTCGTTCTGTCACCAGATGGTCCGCTCGGTGACGGGCACCTTGGTCGACGTGGGGCGCGGGAAGAAGCGACCAGCCGACGTTCCCTTCCTTCTCGCCTCGTCCGACCGGGGGGTCGCCTCACAGCCGGCTCCGGCCCACGGGCTGACCCTCATGGCCGTGGGCTACGACACCCCGGTGGCCTGACGTCGGGACTTCGGACCTCAGGCGAGCAGCCGCCTGTGGCCGGCGACTCCCACAGCACGGGACCAGGTGCAACGCCGGCCCGCCGGCGCTGCCGGCTTGCCCGGTGCGCCGCATTGGTCCTATCCTGGTCTGTCGCCCGCTCGGGGCAGCCGGGCCGTCTCCGGCGTCGATCGCCAGCGAACGGCCTCCGGGGAGGGAAGGCTGAAAACTGATCGGGCCCTCTCAGGTCGGGCCACAACCGAGCCGCTCCCGGCACCGAACAAGGAACCTCCGTGCGCACGTTCGCTCCCACACCCGCCGACATCACCCGTGCCTGGTACGTCGTCGACGCCGAGGGCCTGGTCCTCGGGCGGCTGGCCACCGAGGTGGCGTCGGTGCTCCGGGGCAAACACAAGCCGATCTTCGCTCCGAACGCCGACGTGGGAGACCACGTGATCGTGGTCAACGCCGACAAGGTCGTGCTGACGGCGGGCAAGGCCGAGCGAAAGCTGGCCTACCGGCACAGCGGCTATCCGGGCGGCCTCACCTCCACCCGCTACAGCGAGCTGCTGGCGGACAAGCCCGAGGAAGTGGTGCGCAAGGCCGTCGTCGGCATGCTCCCGAAGACCCGGCTGGGACGCCAGATGGCGACCAAGCTCCAGGTCTACCGGGGCCCGGACCACCCCCACGCCGCCCAGGTCCCCCAGTCTCTCGAGCTCGCCGGTGCCCGCCGGAGGGTGACCGCCGAGAGCGACGCCTGACCCCGATGGACGACCACGGCCCCCACCACCGTCCCCCCCACCACTGTCACCACCTGTAACGAGCATCGCTCACCACCAGAACAGAGGAACGCACCGTGCCCGACGCCGCATCGAGCTGCCAGACGACCGGACGGAGGAAACGGGCTGTGGCCCGCGTCCGCTTCCGTCCCGGCGAGGGGAAGATCACTGTCAACGGGCAGACCCTGGATGAGTACTTCACCTCGGCCACCCATCGCATGGTCGTGACCGAGCCGCTGCGGATGACCGAGACCGCAGGCTCGTGGGACATCGACGTCCACATCGATGGCGGGGGCGTGTCGGGCCAGGCCGGCGCGTTCCGGCTGGGGATCGCCCGGGCGCTGTGCGAGGTCGACCCGGACCTGCGGGCCTCCCTGAAGAAGGCGGGCTTTTTGACCCGGGACGCCAGGGAGAAGGAGTCGAAGAAGTACGGCCTGAAGAAGGCCCGCAAGGCTCCTCAGTACTCGAAGCGGTAGGGCCGTGCCGTCGGCCCGGTTCGGTACCGATGGGGTGCGCGGCGTCGCCAACGTCGAGCTGACCCCCGAGCTCGTCCTGGCCATGGGGCGGGCAGTGGCCCGCACGATCTCTGCTCCGACGTTCTTGCTCGGGCGGGACACCAGGCGATCCGGGCCCATGCTGGCCGCCGCCCTGTCGGCCGGTCTCGCCAGCGAGGGGGCCGACGTCGTCGACGCCGGGATCCTGCCGACGCCTGCGCTGGCTTGGCTGTCGGGCATCCGCAGCATGCCCGCCGTCGTCATCTCGGCGTCCCACAACCCCTTCTCCGACAACGGCATCAAGCTGTTCGGTGCCGGGGGCGTCAAGCTCGCCTCCGAGGTCGAAGCGGCCATCGAGGACGAGCTCGCCCGGGTCCTCGACCCGGGGGCCAAGGGCCCTCGACGTCTCGAGGGGTACGGGGTGGGCACGCTCACCACCGAGGAAGGCGTCGGCGACGCCTACGTCGAGCACCTCGGCTCCCTCCTCGACGGTCGGCGCCTGGACGGGCTGCGTCTCGTGGTCGACAGTGCGAACGGTGCGGCCTCGGCGCTGGCCACCCGGGTCTACGAGCAGCTGGGGGCGGACGTCGTCGCCATCGGGTGCGAGCCCGACGGGACGAACATCAACGCCGGGTGCGGCTCGACCGACACCGGGATATTGGCCGGTGCCGTGGTGGAGCACGGCGCCGACCTGGGGCTCGCCCTCGACGGGGACGCCGATCGGTTGCTGGCCGTCGACGGGCGGGGCGCCCTCGTCAACGGGGACGAGCTGCTCGCCCTGTTCGCCCTCGACCTCGCCCGGCGCGGGCAGCTGGAGGCCAACACCGTGGTGGTCACCGTCATGACCAACCTCGGGTTCACGATGGCGATGGAGGAGCGGGGGATCAACGTGAAGGAGACCCCCGTCGGGGACCGCTACGTGCTGGCCGCACTGGACGGGCACGGGTTCGATCTCGGAGGGGAGCAGTCGGGCCACCTCATCTTCCGGCGCCTGTCCTCGACCGGGGACGGACTCCTGACCGGGCTGTTGCTCGCCGACCTCGTGGTCCGTGCCGGCCGGTCCCTGGCCGATCTGACGGCTGGCCTCGTTCCCCGCATCCCCCAGGTCCTGGTCAACGTGCCCGTGGCCGACGCCGGTCTCCTGGAGGGGGCCGACGCGATCTGGTCGGCCGTCGCAGAGGAGGAGGAGGGGCTCGCCGGACTCGGTCGGGTGGTGCTCCGGCCGAGCGGCACCGAGCCGCTGGTCCGGATCATGGTCGAGGCCACCGGCGACGGCGTGGCCGAGGCGATCGCCCAGCGGTTGAGTGCGCTCGTGGGCTACGAGCTCGAGACCGCCGCCCAGGGGTGAGGGCGGGCGGCAGGGCCGACGGTCCGCCAGGAGGCGCGTGGGCCGGCGTTCTCGGGGTGGGGATCGATGCCGTCGACCTCGACCGCTTCGCCCACGCCCTCGATCGCCGACCGAGGATCGCCGGACGGCTGTTCACCGAGGCCGAACGGGACTACGCCTCGGCCGCTGCCAGGCCGGTGCGCCGCCTCGCCACCCGGTTCGCCGCCAAGGAGGCGGCCATGAAGGCCCTCGGGGTCGGTCTCGGCACGGTGAGGTTCGTCGAGATCGAAGTGGTGCGCAGCGGGACCGGGCCCCCCTCGCTCGTGCTCCGCGGTCGAGCCCTCCGCACGGCGGAGACGACCGGGGTCCGGCGGTGGCACCTCTCGCTCAGCCATACCGATCGGGTTGCGGTGGCCGTCGCCGTAGCCGTTGGCCCCGGCACCTCGAAGCCACCGGTCACCGCACCGGTCGCGAAGGCGCCGTAACGTCGGGAGCCGTGCAGCCAGTCCTCACCATCGCCGAGATGCGGGCGGCCGATGCCGCCGCCCAGGACGGTGTCGGTCTGGACCAGCTCGTGGCGCGGGCCGGCGCCGCCGTGGCCGCCGCCGCCCTCGACCTTCTGGACGGTGCCTACGGGAGACGGGTGGTCGCCGTGTGTGGCCCGGGCAACAACGGCGCCGACGGTCGGGTCGCCCTCCATCTCCTCCACCGCCGCGGTGCGGCCACCTCGGTGGTGGAAGCCGGGTCGACCGACGAGGTCGGGTCCTGCGACCTCGTCATCGACGCCGCCTACGGGACCGGGTTCCGGGGCGACTACGCCGCCCCATCGGTGCCGGAGACGACGCCGGTCCTGGCCGTCGACATCCCCTCTGGCGTCCACGGCGACACCGGAGAGGCCTCCGGTGCACCCATGGCGGCCGCTGTCACCGTGACGTTCGCGGCGTGGAAGCCGGGGCTGCTCCAGGGCCAGGGGAAGCGGCTGGCCGGTCGGGTGGACGTGGCCGACATCGGTCTTCCCACCGGTGACCCCCGGGTCTGGGTGATGGAGGACGCCGACGTCACCTCCCTCTATCGGCCCCGGCCGCCGGGATCGAACAAGTGGTCGGCCGCCGTCCTCGTGGTGGCCGGTTCCCCGGGGATGACCGGTGCCGCCGCTCTGTGCTCGCACGCCGCCTATCGGGCCGGTGCCGGCATGGTCCGCCTCGGTGTCCCCGGAGCCGGTCTCGACGCCACGGCTCCGTCCGAGGCGGTGGCCGTCGAGCTCGGTGCCGATGGCTGGGCGGCCCCGGCGCTCGAGGCGGCTTCTCGGTGCTCGGCCGTGGTCGTGGGCCCGGGGCTCGGGCGGGACGGCGCCACGGCGAGCCAGGTCCGGCGGCTGGTGGCCGAGTCGCCGGTCCCGGTGGTGGTCGATGCCGATGGCCTGGTGGCACTGGCCCCCCTCCCGACCGAGGCGCTCACCTCCGCCCGCTCGCCGGTCGTGCTCACGCCCCACGACGGCGAGTACGCCCGGCTGCTCGGCACCGAGCCCGGACCCGATCGCATCGAAGCCGCCCGGGCCCTTGCCGGCTCGGCCGGGGTGGTGGCCCTGTTGAAGGGCCCGACCACGGCGGTGGCCGAGCCCGGCGGTCGGACGCTCCTCGCCGTCCACGGCACGGCCGCCCTGGCCACGGCGGGAACCGGAGACGTCCTCTCCGGCATCATCGGGGCCATGATCGCCCGGGGGACGGGCGTCCAAGAGGCTGCCGCCCTTGCCGCCCACGTCCATGGCCGGGCGGCGTCGACGGGCCGGAGGGAAGGACTCGTGGCGGGCGACCTTCCCGAGCTCGTGTCGGACGCGCTCGGGCGGTATGAGCGTGGCTGACCGCTGGCGCCCGGCGTGGGCCGACATCGACCTCGGCGCCGTCCGGCACAACGCCTCTGTGCTCGCCCGCTTGTCCGCGCCGGCCTCCCTCTGTGCCGTGGTCAAAGCGGACGGGTACGGCCACGGGGCGCTCGCCGTCGCCACAGCCGCCCTCGAGGGCGGGGCGACGTGCCTCGCCGTGGCCCTGGTCGAGGAAGGCGTGGCCCTACGGGAAGGTGGGATCGACGCCCCCGTCCTCCTCTTGTCCGAACCACCGGTGGACGCCGTCGGAGAGGCGCTGTCCCGGCGACTGACCCCGACCGTCTATACGAAGGCGGGGATCGAGGCCGTGGCCCGGGCCGTCGACGAACGGTGCCCCGGCGCCGGCGCCGGCGGCTCGGAGGTGGACGTGCACGTGAAGGCCGATACCGGCATGCACCGGGTGGGGGCCGACCCCGACGACGTCCCGCGCCTCGCCGCCCTCCTCGCCGGCAAGCAGGGGCTGCGCCTCGCCGCACTCTGGACCCATCTCGCCGTGGCCGAAGGCGGCACCGAAGAGGACCGGGCGTTCACCGCCCTCCAGCTCGAGCGGTTCGACCGCGTGGTCGCCGCCCTCGCCGCCGACGGTCTGTGCCCGCCCGTGGCCCACGTGGCCAACTCGGCCGGCGCCATCGGTGTGCCGGCCGCCCGGCGCGACCTGGTGCGGTGCGGCATCGCCCTCTACGGGGTGGCTCCCTCGCCGAGCCTGGCCGAGCAGGTGACGGCGGCCGTCCAGCCGCTGCGCCCGGTGCTCTCGCTTCGGACCCGGGTGACCTACGTGCGCGACGTCGAGGCCGGTGAGCGGCCCTCCTACGGCCGTCGCCGGGCGCTGTCCGAACGCTCCCTCGTCGCCACCGCCCCCATCGGGTACGCCGACGGGCTGCCCCGCCGCCTGTTCGACACCGGAGGCGAGGTCCTCGTCGGCGGGGTGCGCCGGCCGCTCGCCGGGACGGTGACCATGGACCAGATCGTCATCGACTGCGGTCCGGCGGACAGCGCCGACGTCCGTCCGGGCGACGAGGTGGTGCTGCTCGGCCGCCAGGGCGCCGAGGAGGTCACCGCCGTCGAGTGGGCCGAGAGGACCGGGACCATCAGCTACGAGATCCTGTGCGGCATCGGAGCCCGGGTTCCCCGCCTGTTGCACGAGGGATCGTCCGGCTGAGGGGGGCACTACCATGCGGCCGTGGCGCCGGGCCCTGAACTGGAGGAGCTGGCCCGGGTGGCGTCGGGTTGTGTCCGGTGTCCGTTGGCCGCCGGCCGTACCCAGGTGGTATTCGGAACGGGCGATCCCCATGCCGACCTCATGTTCGTGGGCGAGGCACCCGGGCACGAAGAGGACCTCCGTGGCGAGCCGTTCGTCGGGCGGTCGGGCAGGCTGCTCGATCGCCTGCTGGCAGAAGAGCTCGGAGTCGACCGCAGCCGGTGCTACATCGCCAACGTGGTGAAGTGCCGGCCCCCCGACAACCGGGACCCGAGGCCCGACGAGATCGAGTCCTGCCGGCCCTACCTCGACAGTCAGCTGGCGTTGATCGAGCCGGTGGTGGTGGTGACCCTCGGGAACTTCGCCACCAAGCTTCTGCTCGGGACGACCGAGGGGATCACCACGGTCCGCGGACGCCCCTATCCCATGGGCCCCTTCCAGCTCGTGCCCACCTATCATCCGGCCGCCGCCCTGCGGTCGGGTGGAGTGGTGCTGGCCCAGATGCGCGCCGATCTGGTCCGAGCCAAGCAGTTGGTCGGATGGGGTCCGTGATGGTTGCGGCCCCGCTCGAGCTCGAGACATCGGACCCGGACGAGACGAGGTCTCTTGCCGCCGCCCTGGCCCGGTGCTGCCGGGCCGGCGATCTCGTACTCCTCGCCGGTGACCTCGGGGCCGGGAAGACCACCTTCGCTCAGGGGTTCGCCGCCGGGCTGGGGATCACCGAGGCGGTCACCAGTCCGACCTTCACCCTGGTCCGTCAGTATCCGGTGCCGCCCGGAGAGGGAGCGGTCCGGGTCCTCCTCCACGCCGACGTGTACCGGCTCGACCACCTGGCCGAGGTCGGTGACCTCGGCCTCGGCGAGCTGGTCGACGACGGTGGGTTGGCCCTCGTCGAGTGGGGGGACGTCGTCCGGCCGGTGCTCGGTGGCGACGCCCTGTCCGTCCGGCTCTCGGCACCCGGCGGCGGCGCCGCCGTGGACCGGCGGGCCATCACCGTGAGCTCGACCGGTACGACCTGGTGCGACCGGTGGGCCGCCGTCGAGGCGGCGCTGGGCCGGTGGGGGAGGTCGTCGTGAACCTGCTGGCCATCGAGTCCGCCACCGACACCGTGGGGGCGGCGGTCGTGCGCGACGGCGGCGTGCGGGTCGAACGGGCCCACGCCGGCGGCCGGGCGCACGCCGAGCTTCTCATCCCCACGATCGAAGAGGTGTGCGCGTCGTCGGGGTGCACGATCCGGGAGATCGGCCACGTGGCCGTCGATGCCGGTCCCGGCCTCTTCACCGGCCTGCGGGTGGGCGTGGCCACGGCCAAGGCCCTGGCCCAGGCGCTCCAAATCGAGGTTTCGGCGGTGAGCAGCCTCGATGCGTTGGCGGCCGCCAGCGCTGCGCTCGTGGCCGGTCGTGCCGCCGGCACGCCGGTGCCGGCGGTGGTGGCGGTGGTGGACGCCCGCCGCGGCCAGGTGTTCGCCTCCGCCTACCGCTATGACCGGACGGCACCGGCTGTCGGTCCGGTGACCGCCGACGGGATCACCGGTGACGACGGCGAGCTCGTGGTCGACCCGGCGTCGATCCGGGACGACCGCTTGGAACCCATCGACCCCGGCGAGCTGCTCGACTGGCTCGGCGACCTCGCCGCCGAGACCTCGGTGGCGGTCGTCGGTACCGGGGCTGCCCGCTACCGGGACCTCCTGTCGTCGTGTCCCGGGGTCGACCTCGAACTGGTCGAGGAGGTGCGCTCCCCCTCCCCGCTCGTGATCGCCACGCTGGCCCGGGCCCGCCTCGCTTCCGGGGGGACGCCGCTGGCACCCGTCGAGCTGGTGCCCGACTACCGGCGCCCGGCCGATGCCCGTATCAACTGGGAGCAGCGGGCGCCGGTCCCGCCCGGGACGTGACGGGTCGCCGGCGGCTCCCTTCCCGACGACGGGACGGGGACGGGCGGCGCCCCCCGACCGACATCGTGGTGGCACCGATGAGGACGAAGGACCTGAGCGCCGTCCTCCGCGTCGAGCGGGCCGCCTATGCGGAGCCCTGGACCCACCGGCTGTTCGTCGAGGAGCTGGCCCAGCGCAAGACCCGCGCCTACCGTGCGGCGTGGTCCGGGTCGACGATCGTCGGGTTCGGGGGCCAGATGTTCGTCGACGACGAGGCGCACGTGAACAACATCGCCGTCGACCCGGAGTGGCAGGGCCGGGGGCTCGGGGCCGTCCTCCTCGCCGACCTGGTCCGAACGGCCCTCGAGCGCGGCGCCCGGCATCTGACCTTGGAGGTCCGGGTCGGGAACGACAGGGCCATCGCTTTGTATCGGCGGTTCGGCCTCGCCCCGGTCGGGGTGCGCAAGAACTACTACCCCGAAACCGGTGAGGATGCCTACGTCATGTGGGCGCGCGACATCGACTCGGCCGGCTACCTGGAACGGCTGGCTGCCATCGAAGCGGCGGTGCGGACGGGCTTCGCCGTCACGTCGCGGCGATGAGCGGGGCCGCGGCACGGTAGCGTTGACCCGATGGTTCGGCGGTTCGACGAGTGGGACGAGAACGTGAACCACGTGGTGACGGCCAACCGCGAGCTGGTGGAGGCAGAGATCCGGCTACGGCGCCAGGTGGCCGAGGCCCGTCGGGCCGGGCGGTCGTGGGCAGCCATCGCCTTCGCCCTGGGCGTCACCGAGAAGACGGCGGAGCAGCGATTCGGGCGGTGGGACGGAAGGACCTGAGTGCTGTGGTGAGCGGGGAGCTTGCGGTGGAGAAACCCCACCGCATCCTCGGCATCGAGACCTCCTGTGACGAGACGGCGGCCGCCGTGGTCGACGGCGGGTCGTCCATCGTCTCCTCGGTCGTCTCGAGCCAGGTCGACCTCCACGCCCGCTATGGAGGGGTGGTGCCCGAGCTGGCCGGCCGGGCCCACGTCGAGCTGTTGACCCCGGTCGTGACCGACGCCCTCGAGAAGGCCGGATCCGACCTGGCCGGTACCGGCATCGACGCCGTGGCCGTCACCTACGGGCCCGGCCTCATCGGGTCGCTCCTCGTCGGCGTGGCCGAGGCCAAGGCCCTGGCCCTCGCCTGGGACGTCCCGCTCATCGGGGTCAACCACCTGGAGGCGCACCTCGTCGCATCGCTGCTGGAGCAGCCCGATCTCGGCTGGCCGCTCGTCGTCCTTCTCGTCTCCGGCGGCCACACCCTCCTCGTCGAGGTGAGCGCCCCCGGTCGGTACCGGCTCCTCGGGGGCACCATCGACGACGCCGCCGGCGAGGCGTTCGACAAGGTGGCCCGGTTCCTCGGCCTCGGCTACCCCGGGGGCCCGGCCATCGACACCGCCGCCGAGCGCGGTGACCCGCAGGCCTTCGCCTTCCCCCGCTCGTATCCCGGCGACGGCTTCGACTTCTCCTTCAGCGGGATCAAGACGTCGGTGGTCACGACGGTGCGCAGCCGACCGGACGCTGTCACCGACGACGTGGCCGCCTCGTTCCGCCAGGCGGTGGTCGACGTGCTCGTGGCCCGGGCCGCAGACGCTGCCGAAGAGGTCGGAGCCACGGCCATCTGCCTCGCCGGGGGGGTCGCAGCCAACTCGCTACTCCGGCGGCGCATCGAAGCGGTCTGCGCCGACCTGGGCATCGGCGCCTTTCTGCCCAGCCGGGCCCTGTGCACGGACAACGCCGCCATGGTGGCGGCCGCCGGCTGGTGGCGTCTCCGGCTCGGGCCGCCGAGCCCGCTCGACCTCGGGGCCGATCCGACCCTGCGGCTCGTCCCGACGGGCTGAGGGTCGACGCCGGCGAGCGGGCGGGGCGCCTCGCCACGTCGGGGCGCCCCTGGCTGCTGGCACTCTCGCGTCCCGGTTGCCAAGTCCCACGGGGACCGGTAGTCTTAGCACTCTCAACCGTCGACTGCTAACGCCCGCCACAGGAGGCACGAACCATGAGTCTGCAGCCCCTCGACGATCGCATCGTCGTCCGCCCCAACGAGTCGGAGGAGACCACCGCCTCCGGCCTCGTGATCCCCGACACCGCCAAGGAGAAGCCCCAGCAGGGTGAGGTGCTGGGTGTCGGCCCAGGCCGGCGGGCGGAGACCACCGGCGAGCTCGTCCCCCTCGACATCGCCAAAGGTGACACCGTCGTGTACTCGAAGTACGGCGGAACCGAGATCACCGTCGACGGCGAGGACCTCCTCATCCTGTCCAGCCGTGACGTCCTTGCCAAGGTGACCAAGTAATGCCGAAGATCCTGAAGTTCGACGAATCGGCCCGCCGCGGGCTCGAGGCGGGCGTGAACAAGCTGGCCGACACGGTCAAGGTGACGCTGGGGCCGAAGGGCCGCAACGTCGTGATCGAGAAGAAGTTCGGCGCGCCGACCATCACCAACGACGGTGTCTCGATCGCCCGCGAGGTGGAGCTCGAGGACGTATTCGAGAACATGGGTGCCCAGCTCGTGAAGGAGGTGGCGACGAAGACCAACGACGTCGCCGGTGACGGCACGACCACGGCCACGGTGTTGGCCCAGTCCCTCATCCGCGAAGGTCTGCGCAACGTGGCCGCCGGTGCCAATCCCCTCGGCCTGCGCAAGGGCATCGACAAGGCGGTGGCCGCCGCCGTCGACTCCATCAAGGACCAGGCGAAGGAGATCGACTCGAAGACGGAGATCGCCCAGGTGGCCGCCATCTCCGCCGCCGACACCGCCATCGGCGAGGTGCTGGCCGACGCCATCGACAAGGTGGGCAAGGACGGCACGGTGACCGTCGAGGAGTCCAACACGTTCGGCATCGACCTCGAGTTCACCGAGGGCATGCAGTTCGACAAGGGCTACCTCTCGCCGTACTTCGTGACCGACGCCGAGCGTCAGGAAGCAGTGCTCGACGAGCCGCTGATCCTGTTCGTGAACGGCAAGATCACCGCCGTGCACGACCTCGTGCCGGTCCTGGAGAAGGTCATGCAGTCGGGCAAGCCCATGTTGATCGTGGCCGAGGACGTGGAGGGCGAGGCGCTCGCCACCCTGGTCGTCAACAAGATCCGGGGCACGTTCACCTCGGTGGCCGTCAAGGCCCCCGGCTTCGGTGAGCGACGCAAGGCGATGCTCCAGGACATGGCCGTCCTGACCGGCGCCCAGGTCATCTCCGAGGAGGTGGGTCTGAAGCTGGAGTCGACCACGGTCGATCTCCTCGGCAAGGCCCGCCGCGTCATCGTGACCAAGGACGAGACGACCATCGTCGAGGGCGGAGGCTCCAACGACGAGGTGAAGGGTCGGATCGCCCAGATCAAGCGCGAGATCGACGAGACCGACTCCGACTGGGACCGGGAGAAGCTCCAGGAGCGGCTGGCCAAGCTGGCCGGGGGCGTGGCCGTGGTCAAGGTCGGCGCCGCCACCGAGGTGGAGCTGAAGGAGAAGAAGCACCGCATCGAGGACGCCCTGTCGGCTACCCGGGCCGCCGTGGAGGAAGGCATCGTGGCCGGTGGCGGGACGGCGCTCGTCCGGTCGCGGGGTGCTGTCAACAAGGTCGCCGACTCCCTCGACGGGGACGAGGCGACCGGCGCAACCATCGTGGCCAAGGCCCTGGTGGCCCCCCTCCATTCGATCGCCGCCAACGCCGGCTTCGAAGGTTCGGTGTCGGTCCGCCAGGTCGAGGCCGAGTCCGGCACGACCGGGCTCAATGCCATCACCGGCGACCTCGAGGACCTGGTCAAGGCAGGTGTCATCGACCCGGCCAAGGTGACCCGCTCTGCCCTGCAGAACGCGGCATCGATCGCCGGCCTGCTGTTGACCACCGAAGCGCTCGTGGCCGACAAGCCCGAGAAGGCCGATCCGGCCGCCGCTGCCGCCGCCGCCGCCGCCATGGGCGGCGGTATGGGTGGCATGGGTGGCATGGGCGGCATGATGTGACACCAGCTCCGGCCCGACCGGGCCGGCGGAGCCGCTATCGGCTCAGAACGTGTGCGAGACAGGCCGGGCCCTCGGGCCCGGCCGTTTCGCGGGCACGCCCGACGGGGGAACTGGTGAGACGGCAGAGCCCGTCCAACCCGGTTCGCCGGATGCCATATGGGTCAGGCAGACGCGTCGGGCACGTAGTGGCGCTCGCCCGAACCGTCGACCCACACCCGCATGAGCCGCTCGGTGCCCGGGTCCTTGAACACCTCGTCGGTGGGCGTCCATCCCGGTCGCGGGGAGCCCGACTCGCCGTGGCGGCGGACGAAGAAGCTGAGGACCACCGCCAACGCCACGGCGGCGAGGATCAGGACGACGATGACTGCGACCACGGTGTCACTGACGGGCGGAGACGACCACCGCCGTTCCGTAGGCGACGATCTCGGTGAGGTTCTGCCCGATCTCGGAGGAGTCGAACCGCATGGAGACGATGGCATTGGCTCCGAGCACCCGGGCGTTCTCGATGAGCCGGTCGAGCGCGTGCCGCCGGCTGTCCTCGACCAGCTTGGTGTACTGCGTCACCTCTCCACCGGCCAGTGCCCGGAACCCGGCGGTGATCCCCTTGGCTGCCCCCATCGACCGGACCACGACGCCGAACACCATGCCGATGCTGCGGTCGATGGTCCAACTTGGGAACTCGAACGCCGTGGTGATCGGGAACTGGGTCTCGGCCGTGACCGGCGTGTCGGCGCTCATCGGGCCGACCCTATCCGAGCGGCCACCGTAAGGCGCGACCCCGTCCGCTCCCGGACTGGCGCCTCCTCCCGTAACCTCGTCTCCTCATGGAGCACCCCGACGTCGTTCCCGACCCCGGGCGGCAGGTGATCACCCGCCCGGAGCACCACCGGGACGGCGACCCCGCCCCCTGGGCCCACCTTGCGCCCGAGCGACGCCGGGGTCTCTCGCTCGGCCGGATCAGGGGGACGCTGGCCGACCGGATCGTGATGGGGGACGGCGTGGACGTCCCACCCGAGCCCTGGCGGGGAGCCGGCGCCCTCCGTCCGCCTCCGTGGCCGTCCGCCGTCCTCGTCGCCCTCTTCGACGAGGACGGGGAAGCCCGGGTCATCCTCACCGTGCGCTCGACCGACCTCCGGCACCACCAGGGTGAGGTGGCCTTTCCGGGCGGCCGGATCGAGCACGGCGAGAGCGTGGTAGCCGCCGCCCGGCGCGAGGCGTTCGAGGAGATCTCCCTCGACCCGAGCCTGGTGGACGTGGTCGCCACCCTGACCCCGATGCCGACGCTCTCGTCGAACACGGTCATGACTCCAGTCGTGGCCGCCCTGGCCGCTCGTCCGGCCGTGGACCCCAACCCCGGCGAGGTAGACCGGGTGTTCGACGTGGCCCTGGCCGATCTGGCCACCGACGGTGTCTTCCACGAGGAACGGTGGGCGGTGCCGGGCCGGCCCGGGGCCCCGGGCTATCCCGACGACGAGTTCCCGGTGTGGTTCTTCGACCTGGCCGGCGAAACGATCTGGGGCGCGACGGCCCGGACTCTGGTTGAGCTGGTCAGCGCGGTGCTCGAGGTATCTCCGCCGGCCTCCCTGCCGCCGCGCTGAGCGGCGCAGCGGTGCCACCCTCGCCCGGGGTCGGCACCGAGGACCGGCCCCGGAGACCGGGCCCTTCGGCACCGGATCGGACTGCGGCCCGGGTATCGTGGTGCATGATCGGTCGGGGCGCGGAGGGCAGAGCGGTCGGAGCAATTGCCGACGGAGCAACCGCCGACGGAGGTACCAACAGACGACCACCAGGGCGCGGAGGGCGTAAACGTGGCTGAGCTAGAGATCGGCATCTTCAAGTCCGGTCGACGAGCCTACGGGTTCGACGACATCGCCATCGTGCCCAGCCGCCGGACGCGCGACCCCGAGGACGTCGACATCAGCTGGGAGATCGACGCCTACCGTTTCGAGCTGCCGCTCATGGCTGCGGCGATGGACGGAGTGGTCAGCCCGACGACCGCCGTCGAGATCGGGAAGCTCGGAGGGATCGGGGTTCTGAACCTGGAGGGATTGTGGACCCGGTACGAGGACCCGGTCCCCCTCTTCGATGAGATCCGTGACCTCCCGGCCGAGAAGGCCACGGCCAGGATGCAGCAGATGTACGCCGAGCCGGTCCAGCCCGAGCTCGTGACCGAGCGGATCAGGGAGATGAAGGCAGCCGGCATCACGACGGCGGCTTCGGTCACTCCGCAGAAGACCGAGGCGTTCTCCCAGGCGGTGCTGGCCGCCGAGCTCGACCTCCTGATCATCCAGGGGACGGTGGTTTCTGCCGAGCACGTCTCCAAGACGGCGGAGCCGCTCAACCTGAAGCGGTTCATCCGGGAGTTCGAGATCCCGGTCATCGTCGGCGGGTGCGCCTCCTACCAGGCCGGCCTCCACCTCATGCGGACCGGGGCCGTCGGCGTGCTGGTGGGGGTGGGCCCGGGCAACGCCTGCACCACCCGGGGCGTGCTCGGGATCGGCGTTCCCCAGGCCACGGCCATCGCCGACGTGGCCGGCGCCCGCATGCGCCACCTCGACGAAACCGGCGTCTACTGCCAGGTCATCGCCGACGGCGGCATGTCCAAGGGCGGGGACATCGCAAAGGCCGTGGCCTGCGGCGCCGACGCCGTGATGCTCGGCTCGCCCCTGTCGTCGGCGGTCGAGGCGCCGGCACGCGGCTTCCACTGGGGTATGGCCACGTTCCACCCGACCCTTCCCCGCGGGGCGAGGGTCAAGACCACGACCCGGGGGACGCTCCGTGAGATCCTCCTCGGCCCCGCCCACGAGAACGACGGCCGCATGAACCTGTTCGGTGCCCTCCGCACGGCCATGGCCACCTGTGGGTACGAGACGGTCAAGGAGTTCCAGAAGGCCGAGGTCATGGTGGCCCCCGCCCTGCAGACCGAGGGCAAGGACCTCCAGCGGTCCCAAGGTGTGGGCATGGGCCGTTGAGCCCGGCGGCGGCCGAGTCCGGGCCAGGCGTCGAAGGCCCTGTCCTGGTCGTCGATTTCGGTGCCCAGTACGCCCAGCTCATCGCCCGGCGGGTGCGGGAGGCCCACGTCTACTCGGAGATCGTCCCCCACACCGCCACCGCCGACGAGCTCGCCCGCCGCCGCCCGGCCGGGATCATCCTCTCCGGCGGACCGAAGTCGGTCAACGAGAGGCCGGCCCCGACCATCGACGCCGGCGTCTACGAGCTGGGCGTGCCCGTCCTCGGAATCTGCTACGGCGCCCAGCTGCTGGCCACTGAGCTCGGGGGGAAGGTCTCGCGCACCGGCCGCGGCGAGTACGGGAGGACGCCTCTCACCGTGACCGGGGCTTCGGCGCTGTTCGTCGATCTCCCCGAGAAGGCCGAGGTGTGGATGAGCCACGCCGACGCCATCACCGAGGTGCCCGGCGGCTTCACGGCCGTCGCCACCAGCCCCGACGCTCCGGTGGCGGCGTTCGACGACCCCGACCGCGCCCTCTACGGGGTGCAGTTCCACCCCGAGGTCGTCCACACCGAGCGGGGTCGCGAGCTGCTCGACCGGTTCCTCTTCGATGTCTGCCGATGCCCGCCGTCGTGGACCCACACCTCGATCATCGAGTCGCAGGTGGACGCCGTGCGGGCCCGGGTGGGCTCCTCGCCCGTGCTCTGCGCGCTGTCGGGCGGGGTCGACTCGGCCGTGGCCGCCGCCCTCGTCCACAAGGCCGTCGGTGATCAGCTGACCTGCGTCTACGTCGACACCGGGCTCATGCGCGCCGGCGAGAGCGAACAGGTGGAGGAGACGTTCCGCCGCCAGTTCCACATCGACCTCGTCCACATCAAGGCGTCCGACCGGTTCTTCGAGGCGCTGGCAGGGGTGACCGATCCCGAGGTCAAGCGCAAGCGGATCGGCGAGCTGTTCATCCGCATCTTCGAGGAGGTGGCGTCCGACCTCGTCGTCGAGCAGTTCGATCCGGAGACCGATGCGACCGACGAGCGGGCTTCGGGCTATCTCGTCCAGGGCACCCTCTACCCCGACGTCATCGAGTCGGGGTCCGACGTCGCCGCTGCCATCAAGTCCCATCACAACGTCGGCGGTCTCCCCGCGGACCTGGCGTTCGACCTGGTCGAGCCGCTCCGCCTTCTGTTCAAGGACGAGGTGCGGGCCGTAGGCGAGGAGTTGGGCCTTCCCCACGAGATCGTCTGGCGTCAGCCCTTTCCCGGACCGGGGCTGGCCGTGCGCATCGTCGGGGAGGTGACCCCGGAGCGGGCCGAGATCCTCCGCGCTGCGGACGCCATCGTCATGGAGGAGATCCGCCGGGCCGGCCTCGCCCGGGAGCTGTGGCAGAGCTTCGCCGTGCTGCCCGCCGTGCGCACCGTCGGGGTGATGGGCGATGGGCGCACCTATGCCTACCCGATCGTGATCCGCGCCGTCACGAGTGACGACGCCATGACGGCCGACTGGGCCCGCCTGCCCTACGACGTGGTCGAGCGCCTCTCGTCCCGGATCATCAACGAAGTGGATGGCGTGAACCGGGTGGCCCTCGACGTGACCTCCAAGCCACCCGGCACCATCGAGTGGGAGTGACGAGTCCCGAGGACCTGCTCGACGGGCTGACCGCGGCGCAGACCGAAGCGGTCGTGGCCCGGGGAGGGCCCCTCCTCATCGTGGCCGGCGCCGGTTCGGGCAAGACCCGGGTGCTCACCCGCCGGATCGCCCACCTCATCGCCACCGGGGACGCCGCCCCGTTCCAGATCCTGGCCATCACGTTCACCAACAAGGCCGCCGACGAGATGCGATCCCGGGTCGCGGAGTTGGTGGGTCCCCGAGCCAAGCGCATGTGGGTTTCGACCTTCCACTCGGCCTGCGTCCGCATCCTGCGCGCACATGGTGACAGGCTCGGCTACAAGGGCTCGTTCACGATCTACGACGAGGCCGACTCGAGACGACTCACGGAGATCATCTGCCGGGAGCTCGACCTCGACACGAAGAGGCTGTCGCCCCGGGCCATCCTCGGCCAGATCAGCCAGGCCAAGACCGCTCAGCTCGGCCCCGACGAGTACCGGGCCAGTGCGCTGACCGTCTTCGACAGGCGGATTGCCGACGTCTTCGAGCAGTACCAGAAGCGTCTGGTCGCCGCCAACGCCATGGACTTCGACGATCTGCTGCTGAACGCGGTGCGCCTGCTCGGCGCCTTCCCCGACGTCCTCGAGCACTACCGGACCCGGTTCACCAACGTTCTGATCGACGAGTACCAGGACACCAACACGGTCCAGAACGCCCTGGCCGTACTCCTGGCCGAAGAGCACCGCAACGTCGTGGTGGTCGGGGACAGCGACCAGTCCGTGTACCGGTTCCGGGGCGCGGACATCTCGAACATCCTCGACTTCGAGAAGGCCTTTCCCGACGCACGGGTCATCACCTTGGACCAGAACTTCCGGTCGACCCAGACCATCCTCGACGCCGCCAACGCCGTCATCACCAACAACGTGTCGCGCAAGCCCAAGAACCTGTGGACCGACAGCGGCGGCGGCGAGCGGATCGTCCGCTACCGCGCCGAGGACGAGGAGGACGAGGCGGCATGGGTGGCCCACGAGATCGGCCGGCTGCACGGCGAGGAGGGGCTCCTGTGGGGGGACGTGGCCGTCTTCTATCGCACCAATGCCCAGAGCAGGGCCCTCGAGGAGGCACTCGTCCGGGCCGAGGTGCCCTACCGGGTGGTCGGCGGCACCCGCTTCTACGACCGGCGCGAGGTGAAGGACGTCATGGCCTATCTGCGCGTGCTGGTCAACCCGGACGACGAGGTGAGCTGGCGGCGTGTGGTCAACGTGCCCAAGCGGGGGGTGGGGGACACCTCGGTTGCCCGGCTGTCGGGCTGGGCCGGACAGCGAGGCCTGTCCTTCGGGGAGGCCGTGGCCCATCCGACAGAGGCCGGCGTACCAGGAAAGGCGGCCAAGAGGCTCGTCGAGCTGTCCGAGCTCTTGGCCGAGCTCCGTTCGAGGATGGTCGTGCCGCCCGTGGTCGATGACAACGGTGAGGCGCTCACCCCGCCGCCGATCACCGAGCTTCCCGAGCCGCTCCCGGACGGCGGGAGGGACTCGATGCCGGAGGACAGATGGGTCGCGGGCGCCGGGGCTACCGACGCCGGGGCGGTCATGGATCCCGGCTCACTGGTCAAGGCGGTTCTGGAGCGAACGGGCTACCGCAGCGAGCTCCTGGCCGAGGGGACCATCGAGGCTTTGGGGCGCATCGAGAACGTCGATGAGCTGGCCAACGTGGCCGGCGAGTACCGGACCCTCGCAGAGTTCTTGGAGGCGGCCTCACTGGTGGCCGACTCCGACCAGCTCGACGGGGATGGAACCCGCACCTCGCTCATGACCATGCACATCGCCAAGGGGCTCGAGTTCCCGGCCGTCTTTTTGGTGGGGATGGAGGACGGCATCTTTCCCCATCTCCGATCGCTCGGCGAACCAGTCGAGCTCGAGGAGGAGCGCCGCCTCTGTTATGTCGGCATCACCCGCGCCGAGCGGTACCTCTACCTCTCGCACGCCTGGAGCCGCATGGTCTTCGGCAGCCCGAGCTCCAACATCCCGAGCCGGTTCTTGAACGAGATCCCCTCCGAGCTCATGCGGGATGTGGGCACAGCCGGCGGGTTCGGCTCCGGCGGGTACGGCGCCCGAGGCGGGGTGGACGAGGGGGGAACGCCCGGGCGGAGCCTCTTCGGTCGAGGGCAGGCGGCCGGTGAGTTCGACGCCACCGGGCGCCGCCGCCGGGCCCCGGCCTCGACCGGCGCAGAGCAGCTGGGCCTGGCGACCGGCGACCGGGTCGTCCACGGCAAGTGGGGGGAGGGAACCGTCCTGTCCGTGGGCGGCGACGGCGACGACGCCGAAGCCGCGGTCGACTTCGCGTCGGTTGGACGCAAGCAGCTGTTGCTGCGGATGGCGCCGCTCAAGCGGGCCTGACACCGTGTCGCAGACTGCAGTGTCCGCCGTGAGCGGCGCCACCGGACCGGGCGCAGGGGCGGTGGCCAGAGTTCGCCGTCGAGAAGGAGCAGCCACTTACCCCGGCATCTGCCGCCAGACGAAGCGGGGGAGAAGGCGCATGACGGCGAACACCCACCGCAGCACCGGGGGCACGTACACGACGGCCGCCCCCGACTCGATGCCTCCCACCACGGCATCGGCCACGGCGTCGGGGGTGGTGGAGAACGGAGCCGGGCTCATGCCCTCGGTCATTCGCCCGACGACGAAACCTGGTCGGACGATGAGCACGCTCACGCCCGTTCCGGCCAGCGAGTCGGCCAGTCCCTGTGAGAAGGCGTCGAGCCCGGACTTCGACGAGCCGTAGATGAAGTTCGCCTTTCTCGCCCGGTCGCCGGCGACCGAGGAGAAGACGACGAGCTTGCCGTGGCCCTGGCGTCGCATCCGGTCCGCCACGGCCAGCATGGCCGGGGCGAGGCCGGCGAAGTTGGCAGTGAGGACGCCCGCCGCTGCCACTGGGTCCTTCTCGTCGTGTTCCTGGTCGCCGAGGACACCGGCGGCCACGACGACGAGGTCGATGTCACCGAGGCGATCGAAGACCATGTCGGCGAACTCCCGATGGTCGTCCACCGACGTGGCGTCGAAGGCGACGGGCTCGACGGTTTCGGCCCCGGCTGCCTTCGCCCGGTCGACCGCCTCGTCCAGGCGCGGGCCCTTCCGCCCGGCGAGCACGACGGTGCGGCACCGGGCCGGCACCAGGCGGTCCACGAGGGCTTGGGCCAGCTCCGACGAGCCGCCGAGGACGAGCACTGACTGGGGTCTTCCGGTTGCGTCGATCATGGTCCTCTTCGTTGTCGGTCGGATCGTTCGTTCGAGGTGGAGGCCGCCGCCGGCTTCTTCCGAGCCGGTGGCTTGCGCGTGGCGGTCGCCGATTTCGTGCCCTTCCGGGCCTTCGTCGCTGCTCCCGGTGTGCGTGGCGGTCGTGCCCTCTTCGGTTTTTTCGCCTTGTGCTTGGCGGCGGTGACCGCGGCCGGCACGTCAGAGCACAGACCCAACCGGCGCCCGAGGTCGGAACGGAGAACCCCGTCGGGATCGAGCCTTGCCTTGACGTCGAGGAATTCGTCGACCCTCGGGTACATGGCTCCGAACGCGTCCGGGGACAGGCGGGAGTCCTTGGCCAGATAGATGCGGCCACCGGCCCCGATGACGACCTCGTCGAGCCCGTCGAGGAGCCGGTCGAGGTCGTGGTAGCCGACGGGTAGGTCGAGGGCGAGGGTCCATCCCGGCATCGGGAACGAGAGCGGGCCCGGGTCGCCCGGCCCGAATCGCTTGAGCACGGCGAGGAAACTGGCCAGCCTGACCTCGGCAAGGCGTTCGATGACGGTTCGGACGGTCTCGCTCTGATTGTCGGGCACGACGAACTGGTACTGGAGGAACCCCCGCGGCCCGTACAGTCGGTTCCAACCACCCACGAAGTCGAGCGGGTGGAAGAAGCCGGTCAGGTGGTGAGGCCGGACCGTCTCGGATGCCGGGGCCTTCCGGTACCAGAACTCGTTGAACGCCCCAACCGTCAACGGGTTCAAGAGGCCACCCGGGGCGGTGAACGGGACCCGGGCGAGCTGCCGGGGCACGAACGCCCGGGCCTTCCCCGGCGTTCGTCGAAGCCGCAGAGGCAGGTCGGCGAGCGCGGCGTGATCGCCCCTGGTGAGAACGGAGCGACCGAGATGACGCCCGGTCGTCTGGCAGTCGATCCAGGCGACCGAGTACCGGTAGTCGGCATCGCCGGTGAGCATTTTCTCCATCACGGTGTCGAGGTCGGGTGCCCGCTCGGTGTCGACGAGGATGTAGCTCGACTCGATCGGGATCATCTCGATGGTGGCCCTCGTCACCACCCCGGTCAGCCCCATGCCACCGGCCGTGGCCCAGAACGCATCGGGGTCGGACGCCGGTGACACGGTGACGGTCCCCGTCGGAGTGACGAGGACCAGCTCTCGCACGTGGGAGCAGAAGCTGCCGTCGACGTGGTGGTTCTTGCCGTGGACGTCGGCGGCGATCGCTCCCCCCACCGTGACCAGGCGGGTGCCCGGTGTGACCGGCACGAACCAGCCGAGCGGGATGAACCGCGCCATCAGCGTCTCGAGGCTGACACCGGCGCCCACCGTCACCAGGCCGCGCTCCAAGTCGACGGCGTGGATGCCGTCCAACCACGTGGCGTCCACGACCGCACCGCCGGCGTTCTGGGCGGCGTCCCCGTAGCTGCGCCCGAGCCCGCGGGCGATCAGCCCGCGACGACCGGTGCCGTCGGCCTCTGACCGCGCTGGCCACGGCCCGGGCGACCACGTCGGGGTGGACGGCGTGGACGACGGACGAGGCCGAAGGGGCGGTCCGCCCCCATCCGGTGAGGACGGAGGGGGTCTCTTCAGGGTCGACGGCTCCGGCGCGGTCGGCCGGCACTCGTGTCACGCGTAGACGCCGGCGATGAACAGCCCGACCCAGACCACGCCGTAGATCTGGAGGCGGTGGTCTCTCAAGGCCAGGTCCTCGGGCTTGGCTCCCTGCCCCAGATCGAGGAGGCGGATGACATGGAGCAGGGCGACGGTGAAGGGGACGATGGAGAGCTGGAACCAGATCGGATCACGTCCGGAATGGAGAGCCGAGGCACGGTCGAATGCCCACAGGCAGTACGCGGTCATGGTCACTGCGCCGGCCAGGATTCGTACGGACCGGAGGAAGGTCGGCGTATAGAGGGTCAGCGTCTGGCGGACGGCACCGTGCTCGACGTTCTCATCGTCGAGCAGCTGCTGCTCACCCGAGCGTTTCCCGGTCACGACGAGCAGGGATCCGAACAGGGCGACGATGAGGAACCAGTCGGTGAGGATCACCCCGGTGGCCTCTCCGCCGGCCACCGCACGCAGGACGTAGCCGGCGGAGACGGCGGCCAGGTCGAGGATCGGCTCGTGCTTGAGCCCGAGGCAGTAGGCCACGTTGATGACTCCGTAGGCGACCATGACCACCACCAGGTGCCAGCCGGCGAGCCACTGGGCGAGGCCGACCGAGACGGCCAGCAGCACCGAGCCGATGACGAGGGCGGTGGGCACTGCTACCACCCCCGACGCGATGGGGCGGAACCGCTTGGTGGGGTGCTGCCGGTCGGCTTCGGCGTCGATGGCGTCGTTCAAGAAGTAGGTGCCCGACGCCGCCACGCAGAAGATCCCGAAGATGGCCAGGGCGTGCCAGAGGACGGTCCAGTGGAGGAGAACCCCCGCCGCCGCCGGTGCCACGAAGACGAGGACGTTCTTGACCCACTGCCGGGGGCGTGAGACGGCCATCATCCCTCTGAGCTGTGACCGGATGGTGGCTCCGGGTACCGGTGCCACTCGAGGGGCCGCGGCCGGGCCGTCGGCCGGGAGCTCGGCTGAGGACCGGACCGGGTGCCCAGCCGAGGTGAGGTGGGGGGACTCGGGGAGGAGAGCGCCTCGCCGGGGCCCCGCACGACCTCGTCGGAGAGGTGGGGCGAGCGGGGGCCGCCGGATGACGCTTCCACGGACCACGATCCTACGATCTGGGAGGTCGGTACCGGCACATCGGGCGACGAAGGCCGGATGGGACGGGGCTGGCGCCACCGCTTAGTATCTCCGTCCGTGAAACGCCCGTACCGAGTGGTGGTGGCCAAGCCCGGACTCGACGGACACGATCGGGGGGCGAAGGTCATCGCCCGCGCCCTGCGTGACGCCGGATTCGAGGTCATCTACACGGGGCTGCATCAGACCGCCGAGCAGGTCGTCCAGGCCGTCGTCGAAGAGGATGCCGACGCCGTGGGCCTCTCGCTGCTCTCAGGAGCCCACCTCACGCTCGTCCCACGGATCGTCGAGGGCCTCGGCGAGAAGGGACGCGGAGACGTGCTGGTCCTGGTGGGCGGCATCATCCCCGCCGACGACATCCCGGTGCTGAAGGGCATGGGCGTGGCGAGGTGTTCACCCCGGGGGCACCGCTCCCGGCCATCGGCGCCTGGCTGAGCCGGGCCCTCGACGCACGCGAGAGTGGGGAGAGCGCCTGAACCACCGATCGCACGAGGCACGGACCGACCGACGAGGCCGGCTCGGTGCCGCGTTGGGCAGGAGCGACCTCAACCGGACAGCCGGTCGGGCACCGGCGGTCACCGACCGATCCCGGCGCCCGGACGACACATCGCCGGCCGGGTGCACCAGGGAGCGGCCGGCCCACAGACCGACGGGCGGCGCCGCACAGGCCGACAGCACGTACAGGCCAGAGCACGACAAGCCGACAGCACGGACAGAGCAACAGAGAAGGAAACGGATCCGGTGGATCTCTTCGAATATCAGGGTAAGCAGTACTTCGCCCGGTTCGGCATCCCGATCTCCAAGGGAGGCGTCGCCGACACGGTGGAGGAGGCCGTGGACCAGGCCGAGGCGGCCGGCTACCCGGTCGTGGTGAAGGCCCAGGTCAAGGTCGGCGGCCGGGGCAAGGCCGGAGGCGTCAAGCTCGCCGCCGACGAAGAAGAGGTCCGGAAACACGCCGGCACCATCCTCGGCCTCGACATCAAGGGCCATGTCGTGAAGCGGCTGTGGGTCGAGCACGCCTCCGACATCGAGCGCGAGTACTACGCCAGCTTCACCCTCGATCGCAGCGCCAAGAAGCACCTGGGCATGCTGTCGGCCGAGGGCGGCGTGGAGATCGAGGAGGTGGCGGCGACCAACCCGGACGCCATCGCCACCATCCACGTCGACCCGGTCGACGGGCTGGGACCGTGGAAGCACCGGGCGTGGGTCGAGCGGGCCGACCTGGACGAGGCCGCACGCGACCAGGCGGCGGCGCTCCTCGCCGAGCTCTATGCCTGCTACACGGAGGGCGACTGCGATCTCGCCGAGATCAACCCGCTGATCCTCATGCCCGGAGGGAGGGTGCATGCCCTCGACGCCAAGGTCACGCTGGACGACAACGCCGCATTCCGCCACCCCGAGTGGGAGGAGTTCGCCGGCACCGAGATCGAGGACGAGCGCGAGGCCAGGGCCAAGGAGCGGGGTCTCAACTACATCGGCCTCGAAGGCACCGTCGGGATCATCGCCAACGGGGCCGGACTGGCCATGAGCACGCTCGATGTCGTCAACCAGTGTGGCGGGACGGCGGCCAACTTCCTCGACATCGGCGGTGGGGCCAACGCCGACGTGATGGCGGCCGCCCTCGAGGTCATCAACTCCGATCCGGCCGTCCGGTCGATCTTCGTCAACATCTTCGGCGGGATCACCCGGGTCGACGAGGTGGCCAAGGGAGTGCTCGAGGCGCTCGAGCGGGTGGACGATCAACTCGCCCATCGTCCTCCGCCTGGACGGCACCAACGCCGCCGCCGGCCGGGAGATCCTGGCCGAGCATCTGTCCGATCGCCTGGTCGCCGAGCCGACCATGCTCGATGCCGCACGCCGGGCCGTCGCCCTGGCAGGAGGGAAGTCATGAGCATCTTCGTCGACGAGCACACCAAGGTCGTCATCCAGGGCATCAGCCCGACCAGCCAGGGGCTCTACCACGGGCTGCGCAACCGGGCCTACGGGACCAAGGTGGTGGCCGGCACCAATCCCAAGCGGGGCGGCGAGGAGATCGAGGGCATCCCCGTGTTCGCCACCGTCGCCGAAGCGGTGGAGGCCACCGGGGCCAACGCCAGCGTTCATCTCCGTCCCGCCGAGGTTCGCCGCCGACGCCATCATCGAGGCCGCCGCCGCCGGCGTGCCCTTCGTGGTGTGCATCACCGAGGGCATCCCGGCCCAGGACGAGGCGACTGGCCTACAACCGGCTCGTACGAGATCATCCCGGCACGCGGCTGCTCGGTCCCAACTGCCCGGGCATCATCTCGCCGGGCAAGTGCAACATCGGGATCACCTCGGGGGACATCGCCATGGCCGGCGGTCCCGTGGGCATCGTGAGCCGGTCGGGCACCCTCACCTACCAGGCACTCCACGAGCTCTCCCAGCAGGGCGTGGGTCAGACGACCTGCGTCGGCATCGGGGGCGACCCGGTCCCCGGCACCAGCTTCATCGACTGCCTCGAGGCCTTCGAGGCCGACGACGACACCAGGGCCATCATGATGATCGGCGAGATCGGCGGCTCGGCAGAGGAGGAGGCGGCCGCGTTCATCGGCTCATCGATGACCAAGCCCGTCGTGTCCTACATCGCCGGCGTGACGGCCCCGCCCGGCCGCAAGATGGGCCATGCCGGCGCCATCATCTCCGGCTCGAAGGGAACGGCTCAGGCCAAGATGGATGCCCTGTCCTCGGCCGGGGTGACGGTCGCCCTCAACCCGACCGAGGCGGGCGAGGCCATGGTCGACGTCGTCCGGAAGCTCGGCTGAGCATCGGCGTTCCCTCGGCCGACGCCCTCGGGGGTCACCCCGTCGACGCCGTCGTCTTCGACCTCGACGGCCTGCTCATCGACTCGGAGCCGTTCTGGCGGCAGGCCGAGCTCGAGGTGTTCGCCACCGTGGGGCTGCACCTGACCGAGGCCGAGCTTCGCCAGACGATGGGGCTCCGGATCGACGATGCCGTGCGGCACTGGTGGGAGCGGTACGGCTGGCCGGGGATGGCCCCGGCAGAGGTCGAGCGCGCCGTCACGGCGAGGGTGGTCCAGCTCATCGGTGAGCGGGGTGTGCCCATGCCCGGGGCTCTCGACGCCGTCGCCATGTGCCGGCGGCTCGGCCTGCCGGTCGGCGTGTGCTCGGGCTCCTACGCCGTGGTCATCGAGGCCGCCCTCGCCCGTCTGGGTATCGCCTCCGATGTGGCGGCGTGGCGTTCGGCCGAGTGGGAGCCCTTCGGCAAGCCCCATCCGGGCACGTACCTGTCGACGGCCACCGCCCTCGGCGTGGATCCGACGTCCTGTGTGGCCGTCGAGGACTCGTTCAACGGCGCCATCTCGGCCCGGGCGGCACGCATGCGGGTGGTCGCCGTTCCCGAGCCGTCGACGGCCTCGTCGGAGCGGTGGGGCTTCTGCGACGCCGTCATCGCCTCGCTGACGGCCTTCGACGAGGGGCTGCTCCGCTCGCTCGGAGCCTGATCGGTGCGCCCCGACCCCGGAGGGCTCTGCCCCGCCGACCTGATCAGGGCGCCAGGGCGGCGCAGACGGCAAGTGTCTCCGTGTTCCGCAGCGCGGTGAACGCCGCCGACACCGGCGCGGTGTCGTTCAACTGGGTGTTCACGGCGACCACCACCGAACGGCTCCCGTCGGACGTGGCCGCTGCGAAGATGGTGTAGCCCGGGAAGTTCCCGGTGTGGCCGTAGACCGTTCCGCACCGTGTTTGGTAGCGGAAGACGGCGAGCCCGGCGGCGTTCGTCCCCGGCCCCGGGGGTCCCGACGAACCGGCTACGAAGTTCCGCTGCTCCCGCCGGACGCTCGACCCGAACAGGCGCCCCCCGACATAGGCCCGCATGAACATGTTCAGCTCGGCCGGGGTCGTCACCATGCCCCCCGAGGCCCACGCCCCCGACGGGCTCAACGCCGAGGTGACATCTTGGGGAGGGTTGCCCTTCTCCACCGCGTAGCCCCGCAATGTGGGCTCAGGCATGGCCGGGGTGTCGGGCAGGCTCGTGTGGGTGAGGGAGAGGGGTTGGTAGACCTCGGCTGACAGCGCCGACGCATAGGGCTGACCGGTCGTGGCCTCGACCATCAGACCGACCACGATGTTGTCGGTGTCCGAATACTCGTAGCGAGACCCCGGCGTGAAGTGGAGCGGGTCGTTGGCCACGTAGCCCACGAGCTGTTGGGGGGTGAAAGTGGCCAGCGGATCGGCAGTCAGGGCACTCACGAAGGCTGGGTTCTTCGTGTAGTCGGGGAGCCCGCTCGTGTGGTGGAGCAGCTGAGCGAGCGTGACCGCGCTCCACGCCTGGGGCATGCCCGGAACGCGCTTCCCGATGGTGTCGGAGAGCGACAGCGTTCCCTTCTGGACGAGCGACAGGGCCACGGCACCGTTGTAGGCCTTCGACACACTCGCCAGCCGCATGTAGTCGGTGTCGGTGACGCCCGCTCTCGTAGCCACGTCGGCCACGCCGGCCGTGGTCACCTGCGGGGGGGCGCCTTTCTGGACCAGGGCGATCGCGCCCGGCGGTCCTCCGGGCATCGTCACCAGGCCCCGCAGCGCACTGGTGAGCTGAGCGCCGGGCGACTCCGTCGAGCTCGAGGAGCTGGAGCATCCGGCGCACGCCAGAACGAGGCCGGTGGCGGACACCAGGATTGCGGCCAGCCGTCGCCGTGCGCTGGGCATCCGGCCACCGTAGCTGGGTGCCCGAGGATCACTGAGGATTATCGCTTCGGAAACGGCGCGGGCGTGCCGATAGAGAAGGTACGAGGGGCACTCCCTTGGCGGAGGGAGACCGGACGACGTCGGTCCAGGGCCGAAGGTAGGGCGGCCGGGCCGCGTCGTTCCGGTTCGCCGCCGGACGCTACCACCGGGCCCGCGTCGGGCGGCTGACGAGCCGTCCCGCCGACCGTCCTCCGGGGCGCACGGGGCCCGGGAGCGGCGCTGATAGCGTGCGCCTGTGTCCGCCCCGGTCGAGCATGAACAGTCCCGATCCGATGTGCGGATCGCGGTGCTGGCCTCGGGAAGCGGGACCAACCTCGAGGCGATCATCGAAAGCGGCCTGCCGGTCCGGCTCGTCGTCTGCGACCGGAAGTGCCGGGCTATCGACGTGGCCCGGGCCGCAGGCATCCCCGATGTGCTGCTCGACCGGTCAACCTATGGAGGGTTCGGCCCGTCGTTCGACCGCGAGCGCTACACGGAGGACCTGACGCGGTCGCTGGTCGATGGCGCCATCGACGTGGTGGCGATGGCCGGGTTCGGCACCGTGCTGGGCCAGGCCGTGCACGCCGCCTTCCCCGGCCGGATCCTCAACACGCATCCCGCCCTCCTTCCGGCGTTCCCCGGGTGGCACGCCGTCACCGATGCACTGGCCGCAGGGGTCCGAGAGACGGGGACGACGGTGCATATCGCCACCCTCGAGATGGACGCCGGTCCGGTGCTGGCCCAGACTGCCGTCGAAGTGCGACCGGACGACACCGAGGAGACCCTGCACGAGCGGATCAAGGTGGTCGAGCGGAGGCTCTATCCCGAGGCCATCGCCCGCTTCGTCGACGACCTGGCGACGGCAGACGAGCGGGGGACCGGATCGCGATCGGAGGTCTCGCCATGAAGGCACTGCTGTCGGTCTACGACAAGACCGGGCTCGTCGAGCTGGCCCAGGGCCTCTCCGACCTGGGGTGGGAGCTGATCTCGTCCGGGGGGACGTCCGCCGCCCTGACCACCGCCGGGATCGACCACACCGAGGTGGCCGACGTGACCGGCGCCCCCGAGATGCTCGGCGGCCGGGTCAAAACCCTCCATCCGGCCATCCACGGTGGCATCCTCGCCGATCGCTCGAAGCCCGATCACCTGGACGTGCTCGACCGGTTGGGAATCGGTCTCATCGATCTCGTTGTCTGCAACCTGTACCCGTTCACGTCCGAGCCATCGGTGGAGCTCATCGACGTCGGTGGCCCCACCATGGTCAGGGCGGCGGCGAAGAACCACGACCATGTGGGGGTGGTGGTCGACCCGGCCGAGTACGGCGCCGTCCTCGACGAGCTCCGCGGCGACGGGTCACTCTCGGCCGACACCCGGCGACGCCTGGCCCGCAAGGCGTTCGCCCACACGGCCGGGTACGACGCCGCCATCGTCGACTGGCTCGACGAGATCGAGCCCGACCTGGACGAGCACAGCGCCGAGGCCGGCGCCCGGGCCTTCGACGAGGCCTCCCTGCTGCTCCCCTCCCTCCACCTCTCGCTGGAGCGGGCAAGCTCCATGCGGTACGGGGAGAACCCGCACCAGCACGGGGCCCGCTACCGGATCGTCGGCCAGCATTCCTGGTGGGACGAGGTCGTCCAGCACGGGGGCAAGGAGCTCTCGTACCTGAACGTCTTCGACGCCGACGCCGCCTGGCGCCTCGTCCACGAGCTGACCTCCGATGCGGGCGCCGGCTGTGCGGTGGCCATCATCAAGCACGCCAACCCGTGCGGAGCCGCCGTCGACACCGAGCTGCCCCGCGCTTACGAGCGGGCACTCGAATGCGATCCTCAGTCGGCATTCGGTGGGATCGTTGCCGTTGGCGGAGTTGTCACGTCGGTCGTGGCCGATGCCATCGCCGCCGGTCCGCAGGCAGACGTGATCATCGCCGCCTCCTACGACGACGACGCGCTGGCTTCGCTCATGTCCCGACGCAAGGCCACGCGCCTCTTGTCCGCCCCGCCAGCCGAGCCGGTGGTCCGGCAGTTCCGCTCACTCGGCAACAGCGTGCTCGTCCAGGACGCCGACCGCTTCCTCGCCTCCCGCGACAGCTGGACGGTGGCGACGGCACAGTGGCCGACAGAGGATCAGTGGCGCGACCTCACGATGGCGTGGGTGGTATGCGCCAGGACCACCTCGAACGCCATTTCCGTGGTCCGGGACGCCCAGGCGGTCGGGGTGGGTGCGGGCCAGCAGTCCCGGGTGGTGGCTGCCGAGCTCGCCGTGTCCAAGGCGGGTGAACGGGCTCGGGGGGGAGCGGCGGCGAGCGATGCCTTCTTCCCCTTCCCCGACGGCCTGGAAGTGCTGGCCGACGCCGGCGTAGCGGCTGTCGTCCAGCCGGGAGGATCGATCCGCGACGACGAGGTGATCGCCGCCGCCGACGCGGCGGGGATCGCCATGGTCATGGCAGGTGGCGAGCGCCACTTCCGGCATTGAGCGCCATCCTCCTCGACGGCGAGGCCCTGGCTGCCCGGATCCGGGCGGAGATGACCGATCGGGTGGCTCGCCTCGACGCGAGCGGCGTGGGCGTGGGACTCGGCACCGTCCTGGTCGGTGACGACGGACCGAGCGCCCGCTATGTGGCCATGAAGCACGCCGACTGCGCCGAGGTCGGTATCGAGTCGGTCCACGAGCACCTCCCGGCCGACGTGTCCCAGTCCGACCTCGAGGCCGTCGTGGCTCGGTTCAACGCCGACCCGAGGATCAACGCCTACCTCGTCCAGCTGCCGCTGCCCGCCGGACTCGACGATGAGCGGGTGCTGCTCGCCGTCGACCCGGACAAGGACGTGGACGGGCTCCATCCCGTCAACCTGGGCCGGCTGGTGATGGGGGCGCCGGGCCCGCTTCCCTGCACGCCGGCCGGGATCGTCGAGCTGCTCAGCTCCTACGACGTCCCCGTGGAGGGCAGGCACGTCGTCGTCATCGGAAGGGGCCTCACCATCGGCCGGCCCCTCGCCCTGCTGCTCGCCTCGAAGCGGCCCGGGTGCAACGCTGCCGTCACCGTCGTCCATACCGGGGTCGACGACCTCGCCGGCCTGGTCCGCCAGGGTGACGTGATCGTGGCGGCGGCCGGTCGGCCCGGCCTGGTCGGCCCGGACATGGTCAAGCCGGGAGCGGCGGTAGTGGGGGCGGGGACATCGTGGGAAGGGAGACGGGTGCTGTCCGACGTCGACGAATCGGTGGCGGACGTGGCCGGATGGATCACCCCCCGCATCGGCGGCGTCGGGCCCATGACTCGGGCCATGCTCCTGGCCAACACGGTCCGGGCGGCGGAACGGGCCCGGTGAACGTGCAGGCGGGCACGGGTCCAGGGGACGATGACGGACCGGCTGGTCAGCGCGAAGAGCCGGGCAGAGAGCAGCGTCCATGGGGGAGCTTCACCGTCCTCGACGACGGCGCCTCCCACAAGGTGAAGCGGATCGAGGTCGCGCCCGGCCGGCGGCTCAGCTACCAACGACACCACCGTCGGGCCGAGCACTGGTTCGTCGTTTCCGGCCGGGCCTGTGCAACGCTGGACGGGGTGGCCCGGGAGGTCACCACCGGCACGGCGATCGACATCCCGGTGGGATGCGCCCACCGCGTCGAGAACGTGGGGGACGAACCCCTGGTGTTCGTCGAGGTCCAGCACGGTGAGTACTTCGGTGAGGACGACATCGTGCGCCTCGAGGACGACTTCGGGAGGGCCGGCACATGAGGGGACGACGGATCGGGCGCTGCGGGCCGGCACTGGCCGTCGCCGCCGTATCGGTGTGCCTCTGTGCCCCCTCGTCGGCCGGTGCGCTCTCCGCATCTGGCGGCGTCGGAGTGGCCGTGCACGCCCGACTGGTGGACACGACCACGACCGACCAGTCGACCACCACCACCACCGTCGCTCCCACGACGACGACCACCGCGCCAACGACCACGACGACGGTGGCTCCCACCACGTCGACCGTGCCCCACACTACGACGAGCTCGACCAGGGTTCCGAGGTCGACCACGACGACCACCCCGGCCACCAACACCTCCTCGTCGGTGCCGGTCGGGCTGATCGTCCTGATCGTGGTGCTCGTCCTGCTCATCATCGTGGTCATCGTCCTGCTCGTGCGGCGCCGCCGGCTGGCCGCCGAGTCCACCTGGCACCGGGCGGTCACCCCGGCCCTGGCCGACGCCCAGCTGGCCCGGCAGTCGCTGCTGTCGGGCAACGCCGCCTCGCCGGACTCCGAGGTGCGTGGGGCGGTGGGCCTCCAGGCCGAGCGGGCCGCCACCGCCCTCGACCAGGCGGCCCGGTCAGCACCCGACGACGAGGCCGCCGACCTCACCACGTCGGCCGCCAACTCGCTGCGGGGGCTGGCCTTCGCCGTCGAAGCAGACCGCCTGCTGCGGGCGGGGACGGCTGCACCCACCGGGATCCAGCTGGCCGAGGCCGACGAGGCGAAGCGGACCCGGGACGCCGAGCTGCGCACCGCCCTCGCCCGCCTCTCCACCCGGACGAGCTCGGGGAAGAGGCGGCGCTGACACCGGCCCCCCTGGGACTCGAGCAGGGACGGGAAGTAGGCTTTCGTGACCATGACCCGCATCGCCGACCTGCTGGCCAAGGGGCGGACGTACTCGTTCGAGTTCTTCCCGCCGAAGACCGATGCCGAGCAGGCGACCCTCGTACGAACACTCCGCGAGCTCGAGCCGCTCGGGCCGTCGTTCGTGTCGGTCACCTACCGGGGTGGTGCCGAGTCGCGGAAGAGGACCTTCGACCTGGTGACCGGCATGCTGCGCACGACCACCCTCGTGCCCATGGCCCATCTGATCTGCGTGGCCCACACCCGCCTCGAGCTGGCCGACATCCTGGTCGCCTACCGCAAGGCCGGGGTCGAGAACCTGATGGCCCTGGGCGGCGACCCTCCGGCCGACCCGGACGACGCCGTCGGCGAGCTGGCCCACGCCTCACAACTGGTCGAGCTGGCCCGGGCGGTCGGGGGGTTCTCGGTGGGGGTGGCGGCCCAGCCCGCCGGGCATCCCCTCTCTGCCGACCTCGCGGCTGACCGCGACTTCCTCGCCGCCAAGCTGAGGCTGGCCGACTTCGGTGTCACCCAGTTCTTCTTCGAGGCGCCCGAGTACACATCTCTCGTCGACGACCTGGTCTCTCGCGGCGTCGACAAGCCGGTGCTGCCGGGCATCATGCCGGTGACGAACCTGGCGTCCGTGCCCCGCATGGCCACGATGGGTGCGGCGGTGCCACCGTGGATGGTCGACCGGCTCGAGGCCGCCGACCGTCGTGGGGGCAGGGAGGAGGTCCGCCACGAGGGGGTGGCCATCGCCATCGACCTGTGCCGGCAGCTGCTCGAGGGGGGCGTGCCGGGATTGCACTTCTACACGCTCAACCGGTCGAGCGCCACGAGGGAGATCTACGCCTCCCTCGATCTCGGCAAGCCATGAGGGACGACCGGCCTAGTTCCCGGCGACGACGACGAAGCGTGGGGGCACCCCGAGCACACGCTCGACGAGTGGAAGACGGCGCGCCGCAACCCACTCGATGTCCCGGAGACGGTGCAACCTCGGTGCCGGCCACCCGGCGTCCCTGACCACCTCGACCACGGCCTCCGGGGTCGTGCCTGCGCCCAGGGGCATCCGGGCACAGAGCTCGGATGGGTACTCGGCATGGTGACCCCTATGCGCCGGTGCTGTCCCCCGGAGGCGGGAGACCCTCGACCAGGCCCCCCGGGCGGACCGTCGCAGCTGCTCGACCGGATCGACTGAGCCCCAGATGCCCTCGAAGAGGACGAGGCGGCCGTCGGGGGCAACGGCTCGCCATGCGCGCAGTGTCGTCACAGGATCGGGAAGCGTCCAGACGAGGTGCCGCTCCATGACGACGTCGAAGGGACCCGACGGAGGACGCTCGGCGGCACCTTCCACGATCTCGATCTCGAGCCCGTTCGCCTCGGCCTTGGCCTCGAGTCGCTGCAACATGCCCGGCGAGATGTCGAGCGCCGTCACCCGGTGGCCGAGCCGGGCGCAGTTGAGGGCCAGGAACCCGGTGCCGGCGCCGCAGTCGAGAATTCTGGCGGGAGCCGGCGGCAGGAGGTCGGCCAGCGCCGCCGACCAGGCTGCCTGCTCGCCGGGATCGATCGGATGATGGTGGGGCACGCTGTCGTAGACGGCACTGTCCTCGTCCCAGTATCGGCGCACTTCATCGGAGATCGACATGGCTCCAATGTAGGGAGCAGTGCCTCCGGTCGGCTGTCGCACGCCGTGCTACGATCAAACCATGAAAGAGATCACCCAGCGCCAGCTCCGCAATGACAGTGGCCAGATCATGCGCGGTCTGGATCGCGGCGAAACGTACGTCGTCACCCGCAACGGAACCCCGGTCGGCGAGCTCGCACCATTGCACCGGCACCGGTTCGTCAGCACCGAGGCCGCGCTCGCCGTCTTCCGCGGTGCTCCACGAGTCGACTACGGCCAGCTCCGGCGCGACCTGGACGCTGTCGGTTCGCAGGAGGTCACGCCGCGTGCCTGACTTGGCCCCCACTCGAGCACTCGTCGACACCTCGGTCGTCGTGGATCTCGAGCACTTGAGGGCTGACCAGCTGCCCCCCGAGCTGGCGATCAGCGCCATCACGCTCGCCGAGCTCGCAGCCGGGCCTCACGCCACGACCGACCCCTCGGAACGGGCGCGGCGACAGGACCGGCTCCAGCGCACCGAGGCAGCGTTCGATCCCGTACCGTTTGGCGCCGACGCCGCACGCGGCCTACGGCAGGGTCTACGCCACGGCCACGGCCATGGGTCACAAGCCGCGAGGGGCGCGGGCGGTGGACCTCCTGATCGCCGCCACGGCGTGCGCGGCCGGGCTGCCGCTCATCACACGGAACCCGGAGGACTTCCGGGGGCTCGACGGCGTCGTAGACGTCGTCGAGGTGTAGGCGGACGGCCGGTTCGACCGTGCCGAAACGGTCGGATTAGCCTCGGCTGCCATGGCAGCCACCTCCCCCGTCCAGGTGACCGTGACCGGTGCCGCCGGCCAGATCGGTTACTCCCTCCTGTTCCGGATCGCCTCGGGCCAGCTCCTCGGGCCGGACCAGCCCGTCGTCCTCCGCCTGCTCGAGATCGAGCCGGGCATGAAGGCGCTCGAGGGGGTGGTCATGGAGATCGACGACTGCGCCTTCCCCCTCGTCAGCGACATCGTGACCACGACCGATCTCGACACCGCTTTCGACGGGAGCTCCTGGGCCCTCCTCGTCGGCTCCATCCCCCGCAAGGCAGGCATGGAGCGAGGGGACCTGCTCACCGTCAACGGGGGGATCTTCGGACCTCAGGGCCGGGCCATCGCCGCCAACGCCGCCTCCGACGTGCGCATCCTGGTGGTCGGCAATCCCTGCAACACCAACTGCCTGATCGCCCGGTCCAACGCGCCGGACGTCCCCGCCGACCGCTTCTTCGCCATGACCAGGCTCGACGAGAACCGGGCCAAGAGCCAGCTGGCCCAACGGGCAAAGGTGCCGGTCTCCTCGGTCACGAACGTCGCCATCTGGGGCAACCATTCGGCCACCCAGTTCCCCGACTTCGCCCATGCCCTCATCGACGGGAAGCCGGCCCCCGAGGTCATCGAGGACCCGACTTGGCTGCGAGGCGAGTTCCTGACCACCGTGCAGAAGCGGGGGGCGGCGATCATCGAGGCCCGGGGCCTCTCGTCGGCGGCCTCGGCGGCCAACGCCGCCGTCGACTCGGTGGTCAGCATCCGCACCGCCACCCCCGTAGACGACTGCACGTCACTCGCCGTCGTGTCTCGGGGCGAGTACGGAGTCCCCGAGGGCCTCCAATTCGGCTTTCCGGTGCGGTCAGACGGCACCGGAGGATGGACCGTGGTCGAGGGGCTCGGCCATGACGAGTTCGCAACAGAGCGGATCCGGATCACCACCGAGGAGCTCGAGTCGGAGCGGTCCGAAGTGGCCGAGCTGCTGGCCTGAGCCCCGATCGGGGTGCCGGCCCCCGTCCGTTGCGCGAAGCGGAGTGCCATTGACCGAACCGACCATCATCTACACCCATACCGACGAGGCCCCTGCCCTCGCTACCGCCTCGTTCCTGCCCATCGTGGAGGCCTTCGCCGGTGCGGCCGGCATCCGGGTCGAGAGCCGGGACATCTCACTCGCCGGACGGATCCTGGCCGGATTTTCCGAGTGGCTCGACGCCGACCAGCGCGTCGGTGACGCGCTCTCCGAGCTCGGCGCGCTGACGGAGACGCCCGAAGCGAACATCATCAAGCTGCCGAACATCTCGGCCTCGGTCCCCCAGCTGAAAGCGGCCGTGGCCGAGCTCCAGGCCAAGGGCTACGCCGTGCCCGACTACCCGGACGACCCCGCCTCGGACGAGGACCGGGACGTGCGGGCCCGCTTCGACAGGGTCCTCGGAAGCGCCGTCAACCCGGTGCTTCGCCAGGGAAACTCGGACAGGCGGGCCCCCGCCTCGGTGAAGCGCTACGCCCGGTCCCATCCCCATCGGATGGGAGCCTGGAACGGCGATTCCAGGACCAATGTGGCCCACATGCGCTCCGGCGACTTCCGGTCCACCGAGCAGTCGGCCGTGGTCTCCGAGCCGGGGACGCT
This sequence comes from uncultured Acidimicrobiaceae bacterium, assembly GCA_963828385.1. GTDB lineage: Bacteria > Actinomycetota > Acidimicrobiia > Acidimicrobiales > RAAP-2 > Bog-756. Next base: position 2,731,228 of record CAWHEF010000002.1, on the reverse strand, counting down.
GCGCATCGAGCTCGTTGCCGGCGACGGGACGGTGACCGTCATGCGGGAGTCGATCCCGGTGTTGACCGGAGAGGTCGTCGATGCCTCCGTCATGGAAGTGGCGGCCCTGGACCAGTTCCTCATCGACCAGATCGTCCGGGCCAAGGCCGAGGACGTGCTGTTCTCCGTCCACTTGAAGGCGACGATGATGAAGGTCTCGGATCCGATCATCTTCGGACGTGTGGTCCGGGCGTTCTTCGCCGAGACGTTCGCCCGCTATGGGGAGGTGTTGGCCGCCGCCGACCTGAGCCCGAACGACGGGCTCGGGGCCATCCTCGAAGGTCTGGGGTCGCTCGCCGAGGGAGCGGAGATCAGGGCGTCCTTCGTCGCCGAGCTGGCCGAGGGTCCGGCTCTCGCCATGGTCGACTCCGACCGGGGCATCACCAACCTGCACGTCCCGAGCGACGTCATCGTCGACGCCTCGATGCCGGCCATGATCCGGAACTCGGGCCACATGTGGGGACCCGACGGCAACGAGGCCGACACCCTGGCCGTGATCCCCGACCACTGCTACGCCGGGGTCTACCAGGTGGTGATCGACGACTGCCGGGCGCACGGCGCCTACGACCCCGCGACCATGGGCTCGGTATCGAACGTCGGGCTCATGGCCCAAGCAGCCGAAGAGTACGGCAGCCACGACAAGACCTTCGAGGTTCCGGTGGACGGTACCGTCCAGGTGGTCGATGACAATGGCGATGTCGTCCTCCGCCAGGAGATGCGTGCCGGTGACGTGTTCCGGATGTGCCAGACGAAGGACCTGCCCATCCGCGACTGGGTGAACCTCGCCGTGAGGCGGGCGCGCGCCACCGGCGACCCGGCGGTGTTCTGGCTCGACGAGCGACGGGCACACGACGCCAACCTGATCGCCAAGGTCACCGCGTACCTGGCGGAGCAGGACACCGACGGCCTCGACATCGAGATCATGCCCCCCGAGGAAGCGACCGCGTTCTCTCTCGAGCGCATCCGCGACGGACTGGACACCATCTCGGTGACCGGCAATGTCCTGCGCGACTACCTGACCGACCTGTTCCCGATCCTGGAGCTCGGGACGAGCGCCAAGATGCTGTCCGTCGTTCCGCTGCTCAGCGGCGGTGGGCTGTTCGAGACCGGCGCCGGGGGCTCGGCGCCCAAGCACGTTCAGCAGTTGCTACGAGAGAACTACCTGCGGTGGGACAGTCTGGGTGAGTTCCTCGCGCTGGCGGCGAGCTTCGAGCTCATGGCCGACCTGGCCGGCAATGCGGCGGCCCGGGTGCTCGCCGACTCCCTCGACCGGGCGACGGGCACATTCCTCGAAGCCGACAAGTCGCCGACCCGGAAGCTGGGTGGCATCGACAACCGGGGCAGCCACTTCTACCTGGCGCTCTACTGGGCCCGGGAGCTCGCTGCCCAGACCGAGGACGAAGGACTGGCCACGGTCTTCGCACCACTGGCCAAGGCCCTGTCCGACCAGGAGCAGACCATCGTGGACGAGCTCCTCGCCGTCCAGGGGGAACCGGTCGACATCGGCGGCTACTACCGCCCCGACTCCCAGCTCGTGAAGGCGGTCATGCGGCCGTCGTCCGCCTTCAACGAGGCCATCGCCGCCCTCTGACGGCCGGTCAACCACTCGCGGACATCCGCTGGACGGAGGACTCAACCAACTCGGCCAGCTTTCGCTGTCCCTGCGGAGTGGGATGGAAGGGCGCCGCTGAAAGAAGGCTCGTCGGGTTGCTGAGGCTGATGATGGAGAGCCCGTAGTCCCACGGGTCCTTCGAACACCAACGATGGCCGTCGAAGGCCGACGAGAGGTCGACCGCTTCGATGTTGGACTTGTGCAATCCGTTTATGGTCTCAAGGATTCCTTGATTGAGCCGGTTCAGCTGGGCGGAAAGGTACTGGACCTGGGCCGTGGCCAACAGGTCGCTGTCCGGACAGCTGGTCCTCCCCTCTGGTAACGGGTTGAAGTAGTTCGTGAAGACGGCTTTCGGTGTCTTGTGGTCGGCGGCGCCACGGGCTTCGATCCAACCGGCGAGGACGACGAGATCGTGGAGCACCGCAGGTAGCGGTCCGAGGAAATCGGTCTGCACGGTGGGCCCGGGATCACCAGTAGTGCACGGCAACGGTGTCGTATGGAGCAGGTTGCTCTCGACGCACGCCCGCACGATGTCGGAGAATTTGACGTCGTCTGCGCCCAGAGTGACGAGGACCAGATCAGGACGGGCCGCATCGTAGGCGGCGTTCAGATCGGACTTGGTCGACCAGTTGCCGAACTGCGCAGGGCGCAGGGTCTGAGGGAGCAGGCCGGAGTTCGTCCGCGGCGCGACGATGCCGTTTTCGAAGCTCGACCCGGTACAGGCAAACTGGGAGAACGCCGAGTGCAGACTTGCTGCCACCAGGTTGCCGTACGCATAAGGCGAGTCATGGCAGAGGGGGTACGGGCCTGGCCAGGCGGCGTCGATGTCGCCGCCCGTCCATCGCTGGCTCGTCGAGTCGTAGGAGTACCCGTACAGCGTTCCCTCGCCCGAGGCGACGGAATCACCCAGTTGGACGATCGAGTGGGGGTGCGCTGATGACGAGGAGCTGGAGGAGCTGCCGCACGCTGCCAAGACCAGCCCGAGGATGGCCAGAGACAGAACCAGCATGTACGGCGACCGCAGTGATGAGCTCTTGCCGGTCGTCACACTCGTCGTGATCGACCGGAACCGCCTCACGAGACAGTTCTAGTCGAAAGGCAGTCGTCATCGGGAGTACCTCGAGGCAGAGATCGACCTACCGCGCGCTCCGGTTCGACGACCGATCAGTGTGGTTATCATCAGCCCTTCACGTCTCACACCGGCGACTGGGGGCTTCATCCATGGCACACGATCCAGTGGTGGCCTCCACCACGCGAGTCCGAAACAACCTCGAGCCGCGCTTCGTCCTGTCCGAGCAGGAGGACCGGGCGGGTGCGGCTCTCGACCGGTACCGGAGGGACTCGGATCGCCAACCCAACGTGCTCCTGATCCTCTTCGACGACGTCGGATGGGGCGACTTCGGCTGCTATGGAGGCGGTGTGGCGGTAGGCGCGCCTACTCCTAACATCGACCGCCTCGCCCGTCAGGGGAAGCTGCTCACCTCCTGCTATTCGGAGCCGTCTTGCACACCGTCGAGAGCGTCGATCATGACCGGGCGACTGCCGATGCGTCACGGGCTCCTCCGTCCGCCGATGTACGGCCAGCCCGGAGGGCTCGACGGTGAGGTGACGCTGGCAGCACTGCTCTCCGAGGCTGGGTATGTGACCCAGGCGGTGGGCAAGTGGCACATGGGCGAGAACGTAGAGTCGCAGCCTCAGCAGGTCGGGTTCGACGACTTCTACGGGTTCCTCTCCGTGTCGGACATGTACACCGAATGGCGGGACCCGAATTTCTTTCCCGAGATCGTCTACAGCGACGAGCGCACGAAGTGGGTGCAGAACCTGCCGTTCAACAAGTGCTTCGTGCACGCCAGCAGGGGGGGCGAGACCGAGAACGTGGAGGAGGTCACGTTGCCCGTGCTCTCGCAACTCGACAACAGGTGGGCTGAGTACTCGCTCGAGTTCATACGTCGTATGGCGGCGGGCGCTCCGGCGGACCGCCGTCCGTGGTTCCTCTACCACTGCACCCGAGGCGCCCACTTCGACAACTACCCACACGAGCGCTTCCTCGGGACGTCGCCGGCCAAGCATCCCTACAAGGACACGGTCATCGAGCTGGACGACATCGTCGGCCGCCTGGTGGCTGAGCTCGAAGCCACTGATCAGCTCGACGACACCGTGATCTTCCTGTCGTCGGACAACGGCCCGGAGATGGAGACTTGGCCCGACGCCGCCTACTCACCGTTCCGTAGCGCCAAAGGCTCGACATGGGAAGGTGGGCAGCGTGTCCCGGCCATCGTGACGTGGCCGGGGATGATCGTCGCCGACGAGGTGACCGACGGCTTGTTCTCCCAGATGGACCTGTTCGCCACGCTCCTCCACCTGGCCGGTGCGGAAGACCGGGTTCCCGAGGACCGCTACATCGACGGAGTCGACCAGACATCCTTTCTGCTGGAGCCCGGTGGGCAGTCCAACCGCAAGTTCGTCTACTACTGGCTGACGAGCGTCTTCTCCGCGTTGAGAGTGGGTGAGTGGAAGTTCATGGTCGCGTCCACGTCCGACGACGACCGGGACTGCCTCAACCTCGGGGGGTTCACGGGTGTCACCCAGAAGTACTCCCACGGCCGGCTCTACAACCTGTACCTCGACCCGAAGGAGTCGCGGAGCTACATGATCCGCAAGCTGGCGTACGTGGACGCCTTCACCAGCGGCATCAGAGAACACTTCGTGACGTTCGGTCAGTACCCACCCAAACACCCCATCGCGTCGATGACCTGATCGAAGCGTGGCCGACCCCGTGTCCTCGCCGAACTCGACTGGTGGGATGCTCCGATCTTCTCGGCCGACGATCGTTCAGCAGGCCAGTCACGCACCTAATCCTGCCCTGAAGCGATTAGCGGGCACCAGTTCGACCCGATTGCCGAACGGGTCGTCCACGTACCACTGGGGTGAGCCGGGCACCTCCTCCGCCTCGCGGACCGGGTGACCCGCTTCTTCGAGGGAGCGGACGAGCCCGTCGATGTCGGCGACCACCAGAGCAGGGTGGGCCTTCTTCGCCGGGCGGAAGTCCTCCTCCACGCCGAGGTGAACCTTGACCGGGCCCCGCTCGAACCAGCACCCTCCCCGGGCGGCGAGCGCCGGCGGCTTCTCTTTCCGGACGAGCCCCAACAGCCCTTCGTAGAACCGTTGTGCTGCTTCCTCGCCACCGGCCGGCATGGCCAGTTGCACATGGTCGATGGCCACGAGGTGGGGAGCGCTCATGACGGGTCCTCTCCATCGGTCCCTGCTCCCCGCGGGTCCTTGCGGAGGGGGTGATCAGGCGGCACCTCCACCAGATGGATCCGGATCCCATCGGGGTCGTCGATCCACGCCTCTATGAGCCCCCAGGGCTCGAGTGTGGCCGCTCTGGCGATGGGAACGTTCTTGTTGGACAGCTCGTCCAACGTGGTCGACACGTCCCGAACCTGCAACCACAGAGCCATCCGCCCTCGGTCGAACGGATCGCCCGGTCGGGTCGGGCCGGTGCCCACCACTTCGATCAGCCCGCCGCCGGCGAAGAAGACCACCCCGCGTCCGGGACCGGTACCGAACTGCCGGGCCACGGCCAGGTCGAGCACGGAGCCGTAGAAGTCGAGGGACCGGTCGAGGTCGGCAGGATGGATGATGGTACGCGCGCTCAGGACGTCCACGGTCAGTTCTCGGTCCCGGTGAGTCCGGCCGTCGCGTCCCGGGCGGCGGCGAGCATCCGTTCGGCGGCGATGAGCACTGACAGGTCGCCCCGAACCCGTATCCTGCCGGCGTTGAGCGCGTCCGCCGCCGACAGCTCGCCGGTAGAGAGGGCCAGGGCATCCTCGTAGGCGAGGGTGATCGTCACATCGGCAGGTGCTGGGTCGGTGGACCCGGAGTCGTCGCCTCCGACGTCGGACGTCTGTTCGCGGCGGAGACCGGCGCCTCCCTCTGCCACCTCGAGGATGAGTCGCTCAGCTCCCTCCGGAGCGTTCCTGATCTCCTCGGCCATCGTGTAATGGCCCGACCGGGTGGAGAGGCTGGCGTCGGGGCCGGGTTCAGGTACAGCCACCTCCGAGAGGGCGGTGTTGAACGCCGCCACCCACTCGTCACTGAGGAACCGTGGCATCGAAGGGGCGCCCGCCGACCGACCGTTGCCGCCGGTCCTAGCCGTCAGCCGAGTCGGAAGGGGTGACAGGAGCAGCCGGATCGGCGGTGGAGGAGGCCGCAGGCGGTGCCCCCGCCGGCCTGGCGGCGCTCGGCGAGGTCGAGTCGGTGGGAGCAGTACTGCCGTCCGGCGACGGACCCTGTTCCGGCGAACGGGTCGACCGGCGGCGCGGGAACGGGATCCCGCGCACGCGCCCGGGAGGCTGGACGGCGGCGGGACCGGTCGCCGGCGTCTCGACCGTCGCCTGGGCCGGGGTCTTGGGCGCACTCCGGTTGAGGATCTTGCGCCCGAGCCAGGCGACGGGATCGTAGGAGGCGTCCACGACCCGCTCCTTCAGCGGGATGATGGCATTGTCGGTGATCTTGATGTGCTCGGGGCACACCTCGGTGCAGCACTTGGTGATGTTGCACTTGCCCAGCCCCTGCTCCTGGCGGAGGAGCTCCCGCCGGTCGTTCACGTCGAGCGGGTGCATCTCGAGCTCGGCATTGCGGATGAAGAACCGAGGACCGACGAACGCCGTCTTGTTCTCCTCGTGGTCGCGGATGACGTGGCAGACGTCCTGACACAGGTAGCACTCGATGCACTTGCGGAACTCCTGGCTCCGCTCGACGTCGATCTGCTGCATGCGATAGCCGCCCGCCTTCATCTCGTCGGCCGTCTTGGGCCGGGGCTCGAAGGGAGGGATCCGCTTGGCCACCTCGTAGTTGAACGAGACGTCGGTGACGAGGTCGCGCAGGACGGGGAAGGTGCGCATGGGCGCCACCGTGACCGGCTGGCCGGGCGGGAGCGTGTCCATCCTCGTCATGCACATGAGAGCGGGCATGCCGTTGATCTCGGCAGAACACGAGCCGCACTTGCCTGCCTTGCAGTTCCACCGGCAGGCCAGGTCGGGGGCCTCGGTCGCCTGTACCCGGTGGATGACGTCGAGGACTACCTCACCTTCCTGGGCGGGCAACACGTATTGGGCGAACTCGCCGCCCGTATCGTCCCCCCGCCACACGCGCATGGTGACCGCTTCGGACGTGGCAGCCACCGCCTCGCCGGACCGTGCCGCCTCGCCGGACACCGCCTCCCCGGAGGGTGCCGCCTCCCCGGACGCCATCGCCTCCCGGGATGTCTCGGCCGTCGCCGGCTGCTCGGCCATCAGGTTGCCTCCTCGAAGAGTTCCTGCAGATCGTCCGGCATCACCGGGAGCGGCTCGGCGGCGGCGGTGATGGTGCGGATGGACGGTGTCCCGCACACGCCGTCGTGCGACCCGGTCGCCTCGATCCGTTGCGCGAAGTTGACTTTGCCCATCTCGGGGTCGGGCTTGGGATAGTCGTCGCGGGTGTGGCCGCCCCTGCTCTCCTTGCGGTTGATCGCACCCAGGGTCGTGCACCGGGACACGCTCAACATGGACGGCAGGTCCGTCACCATGTTCCACCCCGGGTTGTAGCGGCGGTCGCCGGACAAAGAGATGTTCTTTGCCCGGTCTTCCAAGACCTCGAGCTCGCCCATGGCCTCCTCGAGCTCGGAACCGGTGCGGATGATTCCGACCAGGCTCTGCATCATGGACTGCAGGTCGTGGTGGACCTGGTAGGGGTTCTCACCCGTCTCCCGGTGGAACGGCGCCGTCGCTTCGTCGATGGCCGCTTCGATCTCGCCCCGCTCGAGCACGACGTCCCCGAAGCGGTCGGTGGCGAAGTCTGAGGCGCCGATGCCCGCCCTTCGTCCGAAGACGAGCAGATCGGAGAGCGAGTTGCCGCCCAGGCGGTTCGACCCGTGCATACCGCCGGCTACCTCGCCGGCGGCGAACAGGCCGGGGGCGGCGGTCGCCGCCGTCTCGGCATCGACACGCACCCCGCCCATGATGTAGTGGCAGGTCGGCCCCACCTCCATGGCCTCAGCGGTGATGTCGACGCCGGCCAGCTCCTTGAACTGGTGGTACATCGACGGGAGGCGCCTCCGGATGTCCTCGGCGGGGAGCCGCGAGGCGATGTCCAGGTACACGCCGCCGTGGGGGCTGCCCCTGTTCGCTTTCACCTCGCTGTTGATCGACCTGGCCACTTCGTCGCGGGGAAGCAGCTCGGGCGGGCGCCGACCGGCCGAATGGTCGGCGTACCACTTGTCCGCCTCGGCCTCACTGTCGGCCGTCTCGTCGGCGAACATCGCCGGGATGTAGTCGAACATGAACCGGTCGCCCTCGGAGTTCCGCAGGACCCCGCCGTCGCCCCGGACACCCTCCGTGACGAGGATGCCCCGCACGGAGAGCGGCCACACCATCCCGGTGGGATGGAACTGCACGCACTCCATGTCGATCAGGTCGGCACCCGCCCACAGGGCCATGGCGTGGCCGTCGCCGGTCGACTCCCACGAGTTCGAGGTGACGAGCCAGCTCTTGCCCACGCCGCCGGTGGCCAACACGACGGCCTTTGCCCGGAACACGACGAATTCCCCCGACGGCCGCCAGTAGCCGACGAGGCCCGAGACGACGCCCTCCGCGTCGCGCAGGAGGCGGAGCGCCTTCACCTCCATGAACACGTCGATGCCGTCGGCCACCGCCTTCTGCTGGAGGGTGCGGATGATCTCGAGTCCGGTGCGGTCCCCGACGTGGGCCAGGCGGGCGTAGCGGTGTCCGCCGAAGTCGCGCTGGAGCATCAGACCGTCCCTCGTCCTGTCGAACAGCGCACCCCACTCCTCGAGCTCCCGGACCCGGTCGGGCGCCTCCTCGGCATGGAGCTGGGCCATCCGCCAGTTGTTCATCATCTTGCCGCCGCGCATGGTGTCGCGGAAGTGGACCTGCCAGTTGTCCTCGGGATAGACGTTTCCGAGGGCGGCAGCCACTCCGCCCTCGGCCATCACGGTGTGTGCCTTGCCCAAAAGGGACTTGCAGACGAGGGCCGTGCGCAACCCACGCGACCGCGCCTCGATGGCTGCCCGCATGCCGGCGCCGCCGGCGCCGACGATGATGACGTCGTAGTCGTGGGACTCGTACTCAGGCATGCCCGGCACCCCTTAGAAGTGGAACCCGTAGTCGTGGATTGTCCCGCTCGCCACCAGCCGGACATACAGGTCGGTCAAGGCCACGAACACGAGGCTCATCCAGGCGAAGAGCATGTGCCGGGCGTTGAGCGGAGTGAGCGTTCGCCAGATCCGGTGACGGATGGGAGCCTTCGAGAACTGCTTGACCCCGCCGCCGCACAGGTGCCGGCAGGCATGGCAGCTGATCGAGTACAGCCACAAGAGGACGGCGTTCACGATGAGCACGGCCGTGCCCACGCTGAACCCGATGCCGACCCCCGGTTGACGGAAGGCCACCACGGCGTCGATCGAGAGGATGACGTTCAGGATGATGCCCAGGTAGAAGAAGTACCGGTGGACGTTCTGGAGGATGAGGGGCAAGCGGGACTCGCCCGTGTACGCACCATGGGCGTCGGAGACCGAACAGGCGGTCGGGGCCTGCCAGAACGACCGGTAGTAGGCCTTCCGGTAGTAGTAGCAGGTGATACGGAAACCGAGCGGAACGATCAGGATCAACAGGGCAGGGGAGATCGTCCACCACGTGATGACGGCGCTCGGGTGGCTGCCCGGGACGCAGCTCTGGGTGAGGCACGGGGAGTAGAACGGCGAGATCAGGTCGCGGTGGAGGTCGGCGCCGGCGTAGTAGTTCTGGTTCACGAACGCCGCCCAGCTGGCGTAACCGACGAAGAGCGTCAGGACGGTCACGGTGACGAGCGGTTGGACCCAGTAGCGATCACGGCGGAGCGTCCGTGTCTCTGGGCCGCCCCGGGCCCCGCCCAGGACGACCGGGGTGACCGTGGCCTCTTCCAACGTCGTCAAGTTGTCTCTCCCTCATCCATCTGGCCCGGGTCGCCCGGCCCGTGTCCCCGGCCCACCCCGCCTCCGGCGGCCGTCCGGTACAGGGACCGGGTTGGTTCCTGGCGCGGCGGGGAAGGGCCCGGCATCGCTGAACGGGCACATTGTTCCACCACGGGGACCAGGTTGCGAAACGGGGCGCCGGCCGCCGAACAGAGACGGGGACCGGACGCGTAGGCTCGGGCCATGACCACCCCGGCGTCTCACGACGATCCTCACGCCGCGCGCCGAGCCCTCGATCCCGCGCTGGTGCTCACCCCGCCGCCGGACGTGACCACGCTCGGCCACCTCCGCGAGTCGGGCTGGCGCTCGGTCCCGGTGGCCGAGGAGATCCGGCGCAACGCCGCCGCCCTCATCGCCAGGGGCGAGCCGCTCGTGACCGGCGTGCTGGGCTTCGGGGACACCGTGCTCCCGCAGCTGGAGAACGCCATGCTGGCCGGCCATGACGTGATCCTTCTCGGGGAGCGGGGTCAGGCCAAGACGCGGATCATCCGGTCGATGGTCTCCCTGCTCGACGAGTGGCTCCCGATCGTGGCCCATTCGGAGATCAATGACGACCCCTTCCACCCGGTCTCCAGGTTCGCCCGGGACCTGGCCGCCGAGGCCGGCGACGACCTGCCCGTCGGATGGGTCCACCGCAGCGATCGCTACGGCGAGAAGCTGGCCACGCCCGATACCTCCATCGCCGACCTCATCGGCGAGGTCGATCCGATCCGGGTGGCCGAGGGCCGCTACCTCTCCGACGAGCTCACCATCCACTACGGGCTCGTCCCTCGCCTCAACCGCGGGATCTTCGCCGTCAACGAGCTCCCCGACCTGGCCGAGCGGATCCAGGTCGGCCTACTCAACGTGCTGGAGGAGCGTGACGTCCAGATCCGGGGCCACCGGGTGCGCCTCCCTCTCGACATCATGCTCGTGGCCACCGCCAACCCCGAGGACTACACCAACCGGGGCCGGATCATCACCCCACTGAAGGATAGGTTCGGCGCCCAGATCCGCACCCACTACCCGCCTGACGCCGCTACCGAGCTGCGCATCGCCGAGATCGAGGCCGACCTGCCCGTCGGAGCGGACGCCGAGACCGGAGGGGAGAGCTCCCGCAGGCCGCGCATCGAGGTGCCCGACTTCATGGCCGAGGTGGTGGCCGAGCTCAGCCAGCTGGCCAGGGAGAGCCCCCATCTGAACCAGCGTTCGGGCGTATCGGTGCGGCTGACCATCGCCAACTACGAAACCCTGGTAGCCAACGCCACCCGGCGGGCTCTGCGCAACGATGAGTCAGAAGCCGTTCCCCGGGTGTCGGACCTGTCCGCCCTCGTGTCCTCCACCCAGGGGAAGGTCGAAGTCGAGTCGCTCGAGGAAGGGCGCGAGGAGGCGCTGATGAACCAGCTGGTGGCGGCGGCGGTGCTCCTCGTCTACCGGCGCCGGGTACAGCTGGCCGACCCCCAGGCCGTCGTTGGCTCCTTCGACGCCGACACCGTGGTCCACGTCGGTGACGACCTGCCCTCTGGGTCCTATGCCGCCACGCTCGCCCAGCTGCCTGCTCTCTCCGCTCCGGTGGGGACGCTGACCGGCGGGTCCGAGGATCCGGGGATGGTGGCCAGCGCGCTCGAGTTCCTCCTCGAAGGGCTGCACCTGACCAAACGGCTGAACAAGGACGCAGCGGGGCCGAGGGCCGTGTACCGGGGACGCCGGTGAACGTGCGGGAGAGCCGATGACCTGGCGGTACACCTACCGCAAATGGGACGGGACCCAGGAGTCGACCGCCGACGACGCCGACGCCGTGTTGGCCCAGCTGACCGACGACCTCCTGGCCAACGGCGACCTCCACGAAGCGCTCCAGCGGATGCTCAACCGCGGCTGGCGGACACCCGACGGCGACCAGGTCCAGGGCCTTCGCGACCTGCTCGACCAGATCAGGATGGAACGCACCGAGCAGCTCGAGCGCGGCGATCTGGGCGGGGCCTACCGGGAGATCGCCGAGGAGCTGGAGTCGGTGGTGACAGAGGAGCGGGCCGGCATCGACCGCCTGGAGGAGGAGGCGTCCTCGTCGGGCGACGAACGGCGCCGTTCGGTCACCGACGAGGTGGCGACCGAACGGAGGATGCAACTCGACCTCCTGCCGAGCGACCTGGCAGGGACGGTGCGCGAGCTCCAGCACTACGAGTTCGTCTCATCCGAGGCCCGCGAGCACTTCGAGGAGCTGATGGAGCGCCTCCGCCAGGAGGTGGCCAAGACCTACTTCGACCAGATGTCCGAAGCGCTGGCCAACCCCGATCCCGAACAGCTCGCCCACATGCGGGAGGCGTTCGACGCCCTGAACCGCATGCTCGAGCAGCGCGAGGCCGGAGAGCCCATCGACCCGTCGTTCGAGTCGTTCATGGAGCGTTTCGGGGACCTGTTCCCGCAGAATCCGTCCAACCTCGACGAGCTGCTCGAGCAGCTGGCCGCCGGGATGGCGGCCGCCCAGGCCATGTGGAATTCGATGTCGCCCGAGCAGCGGGCCCAGCTCCAAGGGCTGGCCCAGTCGCTCCTGGAGGATCTCGACCTGCGCTGGCAGGTCGACCGGTTGGCGTCCAACCTGCAAAAGGCGCTCCCCGGGGCCGGCTGGGACCAGCGGTACCGCTTCGGCGGGGACGAGCCCCTGAGCATGTCCGAGGGTGCCGACGCCGCCGCCAGGCTGCGGGACCTGGACGAGCTCGAGGAGTTCCTGCGGGCGGCCAACTCACCGGCCTCGCTATCCGAGGTGGACATGGACAAGGTCCGCCGCCACCTAGGAGACGACGCCGCGGACTCGCTCGAGCGCCTCGCCAGCCTGGCCAAGCAGCTGTCCGACGCCGGGCTCGTCGACCAGCGCGAGGGGCGGTTCGAGCTGACGCCCAAGGGGATCCGGCGCATCGGGCAACAAGCGTTGAGCGATCTCTTCGACCAGCTGGAGAAGGATCGGGTCGGCACGCACCGGACGACCTGGACCGGGACCGGGCACGACCGCGAGGAGACGACCAAGGCCTACGAGTTCGGCGACCCGTTCAACCTCGACCTGTCGCGCACGGTCCACAATGCCGTCCGTCGGTCCGGCACCGGTCTTCCCGTCCGCTTGACCCCCGACGACTTCGAGGTGATCGAGACCGAGGCGCTCTCCCGCTCGGCGACCGTGCTGTTGCTCGACCTCTCGTTGTCCATGCCCATGCGTGACAACTTCGTCCCGGCCAAGAAGATGGCGCTCGCCCTGCACACCCTCATCGCGTCCCGCTTCCCCCGTGACTATCTCGGGCTGGTCGGCTTCTCCGAGGTGGCACGCACCATCGAGCCCGAGGATCTGCCCACAGTCAGCTGGGACTACGTCTACGGGACCAATCTCCAGCACGGGCTCATCCTGGCCAGAAAGATGCTCGCCCACCAACAGGGGACCAAGCAGGTCATCCTGGTGACCGACGGCGAGCCCACCGCCCATGTCATCCCCGACGCCCATGGCGTCGGGTACGACGTCTTCTTCAACTATCCACCGGTGCCCGAGACCCTCGAGGTGACCCTGGCCGAGGTCTTGCGGTGCACCCGGGCCGGAATCACCATCAACACCTTCCTCCTCGATCCCGATCGCGGCCTGCAGGGGTTCATCGAGCAGCTGGCGCGGATCAATCGCGGCCGGACGTTCACCACGTCGCCCGACGAGCTCGGCGACTACGTCCTGGTCGACTTCCTCGCCCACAAGACGGCCATGCGCAACCGCAACCGCCGCGCCGGCTGAACCCTCGGCCGCCCGACCTGGCACGGAGGGCAAGCCCGACCTGCACCGAGTCAGGGCCCGGCCCGGGCCCGGTTCGTGACAGCGGGGTAGGGTGCCTCCCCGATGCCCCCGCCACCGAAGGCAACGGCTACCGCCCACCCGGCTGCGATGGCGCGGGCAGCCAGCCTGGCGCACCGGTCCCGGCGCACCGGTGCCGCAGTCCTGGTGGCCGCCATGGTGGTCGGGGCGGGGCTGTTCGTGGCGGCGCCTCCGACCGGCGCCGTGCCGGAGGCCGGCCCGTCGGCGGCCACCCCGGTCGCAGACCCGGCGTCACTGGTCAACCCGTTCATCGGCACGGACCTCGTCCCGGGCACGATCCAGCTCGGCAGCACCTTCCCCGGCGCTGACGTGCCCTTCGGCATGGTCCAATGGAGCCCGGACACGCCCACCCGGACGCTCACCGACGGCTACCTCTATGCCGAGAGCTCGCTCGTCGGCTACAGCCTCACCCACCTCTCGGGCACGGGGTGCTCCGTCGAGGGCGACGTTCCTATCCTCCCCACGGTCGGTCCCGTCGGTGACGACCCGACGGCCACCAACGAGCCTTTCAGTCACAGCGACGAGCGGGCGTCCCCCGGCTACTACCAGCTGACGGCGGGCGGCGTGGAGACCCGGCTCACGGTCACCGCCCACTCGGGGCTGGCCGAGTTCCGCTTCCCGGCCGGCGCTGCCACCGGCAATCTGCTCTTCAAGCTGTTCGACAGCGAGACGGCCGTGACCGACGCCCACTTCCGAGTCGTGAACGACGAGGAGGTCCAAGGCCAGGTCACGACCGGCCAGTTCTGCGGCGGCACCAACGCCGGCAACACGTTCCCCTCCAACAGCTACACCCTCTATTTCGACATGGTCTTCGACCACCCTTTCGCGTCCGCCGGCAGCTGGACGAACGATCTGGCGGGCGACTACCTCACCTTCGACACCGCCGCCCATCCGACGATCAAGGCCAAGGTCGGCCTGTCGTACGTGAGCACGGCCGACGCCGTGGTGAACCGCGCCACCGAAGATCCCGGCTGGCAGCCCGACCGGGTACGGGACGCCGCCAAAAAGGCCTGGAACGCGGCATTGGGACGGGTGCAGGTCACCGGCGGCACCGAGAGCACCCGCCAAGAGTTCTATACCGCCCTCTACCACTCGCTCCTCTTCCCCGAGTCGTTGAGCGATGTCAACGGCGAGTACCGCGGCTTCGACGGCCAGGTCCACCAGCTGGCGCCGGGACAGCACGGTCACTACGACGACTTCTCCGGGTGGGACGTCTACCGGGACACGATCCAGCTCCAGTCCATGCTCTTCCCCGGAGCGGCGAGCGACATGGTGACGTCCATGCTCCAGGACTTCGCCCAGAGCGGGCAGCTTCCGAAATGGTCCCTCGACGACAGCGAGTCCTACATCATGGCGGGGGACCCGGCCGACGGCATCATCGCCGACGCCTACGCCTTCGGGGCGAGAGGCTTCGATGCCGGTCAGGCCTTGGCCGACATGGAGACCGAAGCGACGGTCCCCAACCGGATCCGGCCCGGGCTCGCCCAGGATCTGGAGGACGGGTACCTCCCCATTGACGGGACCTACGGGTGCTGCAACTTCTACGCTCCCGTGAGTACGCAGGAGGAGTACGACGTCGCCGACAACTCCATCGCCGAGCTCGCACACTCGCTCGGACTGAGCGATGTGGCCGATACGTATGCCGCCCGCGCCCAGAACTGGCAGAGCGTGTTCGATCCCGCCACCGGATTCGTCCAGCCCAAGGACGCCGACGGCGCGTTCGTACCCGGGTTCGACCCGACATCGACGAACGGGTTCGCCGAGGCCGACGCCTACGTGTACACGGCGATGATCCCCTTCGATCTCCGGGGGCTCATCTCCGCCGAGGGCGGTGACGCCGCATGGCTCGCCTATCTCGACCAGGTCACGTCGAACGTGTCGGCCATGACCCCCACCCTCATCCAGATGGGGAACGAGCCCTCCTTCGACATCCCCTGGGAGTTCGACAGCGCCGGCGCGCCGTGGAAGACGGAGAGCGTCGTCCGGCAGGTGGAGGACGCCCTCTTCTCCGACACACCGTCGGGGCTACCGGGCAACGACGATCTCGGGGCATTGAGCTCGTGGTTCGTGTGGTCGGCTCTCGGGATGTACCCCGAGACGCCGGGATCTGCCGATGTCGACCTCGGCAGCGCCATGTTCAGCTCGGTGACCATCCACCTCGGCAACGGGAAGACGATCACGGAGAACGCCCCGACGGCGGCCGACGACGCGCCCTACGTGCAGGCGCTCTCGGTCGACGGCACACCGTGGGACCGGGCCTACCTGCCGGCGTCGCTGTTCTCCCGCGGGGGCACGCTGAGCTGGGCGCTCGGGACGACCCCGGACACCGCCTGGGCATCGTCGGCCGATGCCGCACCTCCGTCGTCGACCGTCGGGCTGTATCCGGCGCTCGGCTTCGTGGCCGACACCAACGGCGACGGGCTGAGCACCGTGGCTCCCGGCTCGACCACGACCATGGCGCTCGGCGTGCGGAACACCGCCGGTCACCCGGAGCGGGTGCGATGGCAGGCGTCGGCCCCTGCGGGTTCGGGCCTGACCGTGAGCTCGCTCGGCGGCACCGTGGCCGTCCCGGCGGGTCTGACGGTCACCGTCCCGGTGTCGGTGACGGCCGCCCCGGGCACGACGCCGGGGCAAGACCTCGTGACCTTCGACCTCACCGGCGGCGGCCGCCAGCCGTTGCCGGACGTCGTGGCCGTCGTGCAGGTGACCTGAGCGCCGGACGGACGCCGTCCCACCCGGATCGGGTGCCTCCTGGTTCCACCAGCCGGCGTGGCCGGCAGTACACGGCGAGCAGGAATTTCTGCTTGCGTTTCCGTCCCGGATCGTCAAAGATGACATATCTGTAGTTACATCCGTGCCATGCGGTGCCGCTGGGCCGGTCCCGGCAGAACCCGCGTGGATGACTGGAGGGAGACCTGTCAATGGACACGGTGTCATTGATGTACGGGCCCCAAGAACGCAGCTGGCAGACGAGAGCGAACTGCATGGGAGTCGACCCCGACCTGTTCTTCCCGGAACGGGGAGCGTCGACGAGAGAGGCGAAGCAAGTGTGCCGGGGGTGTGTGGTCCGTGAGGACTGCCTCGAGTACGCCCTGGCCAACGGCGAGAAATTCGGGATCTGGGGAGGCTTGTCCGAGCGCGAGCGGCGGCGGTTGCGGCGTCAGCGTGCTCTCGAGCGCCGCGCCGTTTCCTCCGCGTCCTGAGCGGCGAACCTCGGCGTCAGAGCCGCTCTGTCCCGCCAGCCCCCCGGGCGTGGCATCTTCAACTCCTGGTGCGATCCTCGAGCCTGGCCTCGATGGTCCGTTCCTCGGCCAGATCGAGCTCGGCCCAGCGGTGCTGCGGGACGGCGGTGACGGCTGAGAGCGGCGCCAGGCCCACCAGCTCGGCGCGGATCACCGCACAACCCCGTCTGGCAGCGGCAACGGCCACCGAGTCGTAGAGGTCGGCGATCGACGTGACCGTAGGGTCGATCAGGTTGAGACTGACCTGGGCCCGAGCTCCGAGGGGAAGTCCGAGCGCCCGTACCGACGGGCTCCGAAGGGCGGAGGCGATCGCCGACGCGGCCGCATGCGCCAGGCGGCCGTCGGTGTCACCGCCGCCGTCACCGATCCAGACGTTGTAGGCGATCAGCACGGGCCGCGCCCCGACGGCCGATGCTCCCGCCGTCGGATGGGGGACCGGGGGGCCGGCGGCGGGGACGAGGGTGGTGAACGCTCCGCGCCGGACCTCGGGCAGCGTGCGTTCGGGGCCGTAGAGGAAGCAGGGAAGCTCGAGCGACTCCCCGGCCCAGGCGGCGAAGTGGTCACGGGCATCGAGAGCCTGGGAGAGGAGCGCCCCGTCCGGTCGGGCGAGGCTCGGCGCCAGTGCCACGAACGGCACCACGTCGAGCGCCCCGAGGCGGGGGTGGACACCGTCGTGGGCAGTGAGATCGATGCGGGCCACGGCTTGGGTCGCTACCGACCGTGCCGCTTCTGCGACATCGTCGAGGGGACCGGCCAGGGTCAGGACGGTGCGGTGATGGTCGGGGTCGGTGTGGACGTCGGCCACGGTCTCGCCACCGGCCGAGGTCAGGGCATCGACGACGGCGCGGTCACGCCCTTCGCTCACGTTGACGACGCACTCGGTCAGGGAACCGTTCGACCGCTGGGCTGAGGCCATAGCGGGCGGCCACAGGCGCTTGGCCGTGGTAGCTCTGGTCAGACCACGACGGGTCGGGCCATCCGGCGCCGTCGGAGGATCCGGCGGCGCTCGCGCTCGGACTTGCCGCCCCAGACACCATGGTCGACGCGCTCGGCGAGCGCGTACTCGAGACAGGCGTCCGCCACCGGACACTCGGCACAGATGCGCTGCGCGCTCTGGACTCCGACGCCGTCACTCGGGAAGAAGATCGTCGGAGAGAGGTCCCTGCACTTGCCCTCGCCCATCCACTCGGTGTCCATCGATCCTCCACTGTCTCGATCGTGCCGCCGGTCGGGTGCGGCCTCCCGGTGGCTGCGGGCGCTCGAGCCTGCGCGCCAGCCCCGCCGCAATCTGCCGCAATTCGTCGCTCCTCCAGTTTCGCGCCTCGAGCCCGTCACCACTGCATCCAGAGCCCTTCTTGATGGATTCCTCACCATATTCTTATGAGCTACCAGGGGTTTCTTATGAACACTCAGCGGCGTCCGTCCGCCTCCGTGTGCCACCGTCGCCTGCGGTGACGCCCGAGGGCCGAGGGAACCCCGGGTAGCATCGCCGGTGAACCGACCGCTGAGAGGACCCCAACTGCCATGACCCCGGTCACCGACGAACCGATGTTCACGGGCGAGGACGGAGAGCCGGCCCCGCCGGTGGCGCACGTGCGCATCGTCTATCTGGGACCGGTCGCGCCCCACTGGGAAGTCCGGGCCGAGTTCGGGGATCCGGCTCTGGTCGAGGAGTTCCGGAGGCGGACGATGGCCAGGTTGGTCCTCCTCCCGCCGCACGATCCCCAGTACCGCCGCAATCGCGAGCGGGTGGGGCGCGACGCCGAGCGGGAGCACATCATCCTCGAATGGGATCTCGGCGTACCCGAGGAGGAGGCGATCCCGCCTCCCGCCGGCGAGGGCGGAGCGTCCATCGGGACCGCGACCGTCGAAACCGCGACCGTCGAAACCGCCCCCGCCCCGGCACCTGGCGCTCCGATGGGCGACTCCCGGTCCTGAGCGCGCTACGACCGGACGGGCGGCGCCGGGCACGCTCGGGTGCCGGCCCGACGGGGTTCAGACGTCGGGGGTGCCGGGCGAAGGGTCGTCGAGCTCGGGGAGGCTGATGCGCTCCAACCACAACCCGGGAGCGTCGACCTCGGCCGGGGTGGGCAGCGTGCGCTCGGATTCCCAGAGCCGGGCCAGTCCGTCTTCGCCGGCCCGCTCGATGACCCCGGCGACGAACGAGCGTCCCCGGTCGACCTGGGTCTGGTCGAGGTCGAGACCGAAGAGGGCGCCCGCCGCCTCCTCCCCCTTGCCCCGCTCGGTTCGGCGCCGGTACCACGCTTCGGCCAGCTGGGCATGGGAGCCCACCATGCGCTGCCCGACCACGCCGGCGATGTGGTCGCAGTAGGCGTCGATCACCACGGCCAACGAGGTGAGGCGCTCTGAGGACCGGCGCGACTCGGGGGTGAGCACTTCGCCGAGCAGGGCTTCGGGATCCCCGAACATGCCCTGGAGCGACTCCAGGTCCATACCCGGGCCCGCGCCCTCCGGGAGCCCGAGCGCGCCGAGACGGCCGGTCAGGTCCTGCTGGGCGGCGGCCGTCGACTCGGCCAGATCGGTCAACAGCTCCTCCATCCGGAGGCGGACTACGGGCCGGGACAGGACGGTGTTGGCCGCCAGCTGATGGGCACAGACCCACAAGAGGGCCTCCTCCTCGGGGAGGCTCCAGTCGCCGGCGAACGAGGCGACGTTGCCGGTGACGATGAGGAGCTCGCCCGAGGGCGTCCACGGAAGGGCGAGCGGGTACTGGCCGAGCGTGCGGTGGGCCAGGTGCCCGACGACGGAGCCGACCTGGAGTCCGAAGAACATGGGGCCGATGGCGCTCGCCCACTGTCCGAGGAGGCCGCCGAGGCCGCCGAGCGGATCGTCGCCGCCGGTGTAGGGCTCGGGCATCGCGACCTCGCCCGGTGGCGGGGGAGGAGCAGGTTCGGGCGCCATGGCCTCGATGACCGGACGCCACGACTCGAGGGCCCGCAGCGTCCAGTCGCCCCGGCCCACCGCCGTGCACGTGAGACGCCCACCGTCGGAGGTGACAGGGAGCCCGGTCGCCTCGCCGACGTTGAGCTCCGCCGCCCGGCTGAGCTGTTCGAGCAGGATGCGCTGGACCGGTTCGACGTTGGGCTCGGTTGCCCCTCCGGTGGCCACGTTGTGGGCGAACGCCGTGGTCATCTGCCACTGGTCCGGAGCGTTCGACCCGAGCATGTTCATCAGGTCGCCGAGCAAGGATTGGAACGGGTTCGCCGATTCCCCTGGTTCGGGGGGTGCCATCACCTCATGCTACGGCGACGAGACGGTCGCCGGATCGGCGCCCTGTCCCTCGCCGAGCTGGACGGCGACGGTGCGCGCCGCTCCGTCGATCTCGACGGCGAGCTCGACCGAGGTGCCGGGCGGGTCCGGGTAGAGCTGGGTGGCGAGCTCGGCGCCGGTGCGCACGGGCGTGCCGTCGACGGCGGTGACGACCTCGCCCGGCACGAGCCCGGCGGCGGCGGCCGGACCGCCGTTCGTGATCGAGTTCAGCTGGGCTCCGCCGGCGCCTTGCCGGTTCGATCCCCCCGCGGGCGAAGGCGAAGCGTCTGATGCCGTGGCCCCGAGCCATCCCGGTTCGACCGTGCCGGCCGACACCAGCTGGCGGGCAACGCCGAGGACGAGGCCGGCGGGGAGGAAGACGGACATCGTCGACGAGCCCGACCCCGTCGTCTCGGCCAGCATGCCGACCACGTCACCCCTGCCGTCGACCAGCGGACAACCGACGTCGACGGCCGTGAGGGGCGCCGCAAGCTCGGTCACGGCGAAGGACCCGGCCGGTTCGGTCCCCGTCGGCTGGCCGGATGACACGACGTCCCCGGCGTACACCTCGGGAGCCGGTCGGTCGACACCGTGGTCGCCGAGCGCCATCGAGACAGCCAGAGCGGTGGAGCCTGTGGAGGGGTCGCTGTTGCCGAAGGTGGCGACGGGGAGGTCGTCGCTCACCTGGAGCACGGCCAGGCCCGACCGGTGGTCGACCCCGACCAGGGTTGCCTCGGACCGGGTCCCGTCCTGTTCGATCGCCGTCACCGAGCGGGCGCCGGCCACCGCTGTCCACGGTGTCACGACGATGCCACCCGACTCGACCACCATGGCGATGCTCGTCTGCGTTCCCGAGGCGCGGCCGACCCGCATGACCACGGTCGAGGGTCGGACGGCGGCGACGGCGGCAGCGCCGTCCTCTTCTGTCGTCGACGCCCGCTGGAGACTGGCCTCGGTGGTGGGTGTGCCCATGCGGAGAGCCTGACGTGACGTGCCGTCGACGTCGTCCCCACCGGTGGTGGTCATGACGAGCGCCACTGCCACGAGCGCCAGGACCACGCACGTGGCAGCGCTGCCCAGCACCCACGGGGAGATCCTGACCGCCGTCGCCGGACGTGACGGCGGCAAACCCACGACCACCCGGTGAGACCCGGACTCGGAGGGATGCCGCCACAGCCGGTCGTCGGGCGGGATCCAGCCGCGTAGCGGAGCGCCGTCGACGTCGTCCTCCCACTCGTCCCCTGGGTCACCCCCGAGAACCTCGTCGTCGGCCTCGCTCACCAGCCAGAGGTTACCGACGAGCCGGTCGCAAAGGATGTCGCCGTCCCGCCCCGAAGGACCGCCGGCCCGGTCGGATCACGGGTCACCGACAGGCTGGCCCTACGATGAGCGGGTGCTGCGTGACCTGGCGATCGACCTGGGGACAGCCAACACCCTGGTCTTCGCCCGGGGTCGTGGAATCGTGCTCAACCAGCCGACGGTCATCGCCTTGAACACGAGGACCCATGAGGTGCTGGCCGTGGGGAACGAAGCGTGGCAGATGATCGGCCGCACCCCTGGCTACATCGTCGCCGTGCGCCCGCTGCGCGAAGGAGCCATCACCGACTTCGACATCACCGAGCGGACGATCCGCCTCTTGTTGCGCCGCGCCGGGGTGACGAAGCTCAACCGACCACGCGTGTTGATTTGTGTCCCCTCGGCCATCACCTCGGTTGAGCGTCGGGCCGTCAAGGAGGCCGCCCGGCGTGCCGGCGCCTCTGCGGCCCATCTCATCGAACAGCCCATGGCCGCCGCCATCGGTGCCGGGCTCGACATCAACGAGCCGGTCGGCAACATGGTGGTCGATGTGGGCGGCGGCACCACCGAGACTGCCGTCATCTCCCTCGGGGGCGTAGTCGCCACCCGGGCCGTCCGGTGCGGCGGTTTCGACATGGACGCTGCCATCCAGTCCTACGTGCGCCACGAGCATGGCATCGCCATCGGGGAACGCACCGGGGAGGAGATCAAGTTGGCCATCGGCTCCGCCCTTCCCTACGCCGACGAGGTCAAGGCCGAGATCCGGGGTCGGGTGGTCGCCACCGGCCAGCCGAGGACCGTGGTGCTCTCCCCCGAAGAGATCAGGGACGCCGTGCGCGAGCAGGTCGAGCTCATCATCGACACCGTGCTCTCGTGCCTGTCGGAGTCACCGCCCGAACTGGCACAGGACATCATGTACGAGGGCATCCACCTGGTGGGCGGCGGCGCCATGCTGCGGGGTCTGGCCAACCGGCTGGCGGACGAGACCGAGGTGCCCGTCCACCTGGTGGCCACCCCGTTGGAGTGCGTGGTGCTCGGCGCCGGGGACTGCCTCGAGTCCTTCGACGATCTCCGGCCGATCTTCGCCGCCGCCGAGAGCTGAGCGGCCCTTACTCCTCCGCCGGTTCGATCATCGGGCCGTCCGCACCTCTGTCGTCCCCCATCGGTTCGTCCGCCTCTTCCCGCTCGTCCACGGCCAGGAGGTCCTCGGCCACCTGGCGGACCTGCCAGTCCCTGTCGCCGAGGCACCGCACGAGCGCGGCGTCCACCTCCGGGCCCTGGAAGGCGGCGAGGGCGACGGCGGCCCGCCGCCGTATGGCCGGCTTGTCGTCGAGTGCCGAGAGGACGGCGTCGAGGCCACCGGGGTCACCGATCGATCCCAGTGCCGCCACCCCCGCCTCCCGGCACAGCGGGTCGGCGTGACCCACCCCGGTCGCGGACAGGGCGGCGAGAGCCGGCACCGCCGTCGCGTCGGAGCGCTCACCGAGGGCCCACGCCGCCATCTCGACGACTGACGGGTCGGGATCGGAGAGGGTGGCGACGAGGCCGACTCCTCCGTATGTGGCCGACAGCTCGGCTGCCCGGCGGCGGACCTGCGGGTCGGGATCCCTCAGTGACGACTCGAGATCTGCAGCTTCGAGGTCGCCGAGACGGCGAAGAGCGCCGAGGGCTGTGGCCCGGACCGTCCCGGCGGGATGGGAGAGGGCCTGCCGGGCCGATCGGACGTCGCCGCCGTGCCCGGCAAGGGCGACGGCGCGACGGTCGGCGGCGACGCGTGCGCTCCCCGGTTCCGTGGCACCATGCTCGTCGGTGCCTCGACCCGCCGCCGGGGCCCGTGGCCCTCCTCGCCGAGGATCACCACCTCGAGGAGACGACATCCCACCACTATGACCCACGATGATCGAGGCACGGCCGGGGGGCCGACCGAACCGGCGGCGTGGACCGACGGGCATGGACCGCCGTCCGACAACGAGCCCGGCGTAGCGGTTGGATCCGTCGGTGAACCGCCCCGCCGGCGGCGCCACCGGGCCCGAGCCGTCCTCTGGTCGGTACTGGCGCTCGTCGTGGTGGCCGTGGTGGTGGCGTCCCGGTGGAACCTCGACTTCTACGCGTTCCAGCCCGGATCGGCCCAGTCGGTGCAGCAGTTCATCGCCGTGCCGCCGGACAGGGCCCATCCGGTCCGCCATCCGGTGCTCTTGACCGACGTGCAGGTGGCCCGGGTCACCGCACTGTCCTATCTCTACTTCAGGCTCCAGAGCGACACTGCGCTCCAGCCGCTGACCGACGTCACCGGCGGAACGGACCCTTCGGAGCAGGCAGCCCAGGGCCAGCTCGAGATGTCCCAGGCCGAAGACGCGGCCAAGGCCGCCGCCCTCGTGCGGTTGGGGTACAAGGTGGGCGAGACGGCGGCAGGTGCGGTCATTGCCGGTACGTTCTCCGGCACACCGGCGTACGGTGCCCTGTCGGTGGGCGACGTGGTCACCGCGGTCGATGGCACGGAGACGCCGACGGCGGAGGCACTCACCACCGCTCTCTCCCGGTTCCACAGCGGGCAGACCGTGACCCTCACCGTTCGTCGGGGGGGGACCAGACCGCCGGGCCCGGTTCCGGTCACGCTGCGCCGTACCGAGGTCGATCTCGGTGGAGGGGTCACCGCCTCGCTCGACCTGGGCATCGAGCCCGAGGATCAGGTCGACTTCGCCTACCCGTTCCCGATCTCGATCAACGTCACCAACATCGGTGGCCCCTCGGCGGGGTTGGCCATGACCCTCGGCGTGATCGACGCCCTGACCGGAGGGTCGCTCACCGGGCGGAACACCGTGGCCGCCACCGGCACCATCAGCGCCGACGGCGACGTAGGAGATGTGGGAGGCGTGCCGCAGAAGACGGTGGCCGTGGAGCGGGCCGGCGCCGTCGATCTTCTTCGTCCCACCGCAGGAGTACCGGGCGGCGATGACCGAGGACCGGGCCGGTCTGTCCATCTACAAGGTGTCGACGCTCGACCAAGCGCTCGCCGTGCTGGCCGCCCACGGTGGCACCGTTCCTCGGCAACTGACGGCGGTGGTGGGCGCGACGCCGGCTCCGGGCACGGGCGCGGGATAACGGGTTTCGGGAAGCCATGGTCGTAGGCTCTCGCCTATGTCCGAGGATCGTCCCTTTGCCATCACCTCGACCGCCTCCCATCTGACCCCGGACGAGGTTTCCCACCACACCTTCGGCTCGGTACGCCGGGGATTCGATCCCGAAGAGGTCCGCGCCTACCTCGAGTCGGTGGCCAACGGTCTGCGCGCCATGTCCGAACGCGAACGCCAGCTGCTCGGGGAGCTGGCCGATGCCGAACACCGAGCCGCTAATCCCGTGCTGGACGAGCCCACGCTCACCTCCGCCCTCGGCACGGAGACGGCCCGGGTCCTGCACAGCGCCCACGAGGTGGCCGCCGACCTCGTGGCCAAGGCAGAAGCCGAGGCAGCCCAGGTGCTCAGTGAGGCGGAGGACGGGATCGGACGCCGCCGGGCAGAGGCCGCAGAGGCCATCGAGGCACAAGCGGCCGAGGCCGAAGCGGCCCTCAGGGAACGGCGCGATCGCACCGAACGCGAGTCCGCCGACCGGCTCGAGGCGGCCCGTCGCGAAGCCGACGAGCTCGTGACCCACGCCCGCGAGCAGTGCCGGGACATGGTGGAGGAGGCACAGGCACTCCGGTCCCGCGTCCTTAGCTGACCTCTCGAAGCGCCGGCGGGTCCTCCACGCCCAGATCGAACAGCTCCGGGCCGGCCGTGAGCGCCTGGCCGAGACGGTTCAGGACGTGCGGCGGTCGGTGGACTCCATCGCCGGCGAGCTGTTCGCCGCCGAGGACAACGCTCGTCTCGCCGCCGAGGCAGCCGGTCGGGAGGTGTTGGAGCGCGTCGAGGACCACCACCCCGAAGAGCTGGCCGCCATCCTGGTGGAGGAGCCGCACACCGGCCCTTCGGACCGGCCACCCGATATGGCGTCGGGCACCGCGGCCGGCATGCCAGAGGAGGACTGACGCCGACGAGCGCGGTGAGGGTGACGAGGAAGCAGCAGCCGGGGCCACGACGGGCGCGGTCGGCGGGCCGACTGACGACGACGGAGGAGGCGTGGCGGAGCCGGAGACGGCGTTGGACGTTCTCTTCGCCAAGCTCCGAGCGGCCACCGACATGCCGGAGGGAGCCGGTGAAGGAAGCGGTGCCGAGGGTTCCGACCACGGGACGGGGGCGAAGGACGAGGGTCCCCCCGCCGATCGCCACCCGATTGCCGTCCAGCGGGACGAGCTCCTCGACCCCATCGTGACCACCCTGGCCCGCCGGCTGAAGCGCATCCTCCAGGACGGGCAGAACGAGCTGTTGGACGGCGTCCGCTCGAACGGGTCCCGGTGGTCGGACAGCCTGCTGCCCGACGAGACCGAACAGACCGACACGTTCTCGACGGCAGCGCTACCCGAGCTCGAACAGGCCGCCGAGGCCGGAGGTTCCGTCGTGGCATCGACGCGGGCAGAGCGAGCGGACACCGAGGTCCTACTCGGCGTGGCCCGGGAGCTCGCTGTGGCGGTGACGGGCCCGCTGCGGCGCCGGCTCGCAGAGGACGAATCACTCGATGACAGTGACGAGGCGGCTGTCGCCGAGCACATCGGTTCGGCATTCCGTGAATGGAAGGGTGAACGTATCGAACGGCTGGCCGGCGACCATGCCCTGGCCGCGTTCTCGGCGGGCACGCTGGCGGCAGCGGCGGCCATGAAGTCGGTGCAGCTCGAGTGGGTGGCGGTCGCCGGGTCGAGCGGCGAGCCCTGTCCCGACTGCGAGGACAACGGTCTGAACGGCTCCCAAGCTCCGGGGGAGGAGTTTCCGACGGGCCACCGCCACCCGCCCGCGCACCCCGGATGTCGGTGCCTTCTCGCACCGGCCGTCACATAGGCGCTCACCTGCGGACGGATCGGTGACCTGGTTCGTCCGCGAACGCGATCTGACAGTTGACCGCCATTAGGCTGCATCGGTGACTCAGTCCGCCGACACGGCCCAAGCGGCCAGGCCGACGACCCACCACAGGCGCCGGTGGATCATCGTCGCCGCCATCGTGTTGGTCATCGTCATCGCCTCGTTGCGGACGTTCGCCGTCTTCTACACCGATGCCCTGTGGTTCTCGTCCGTCAGTCTCCACTCGGTCTGGCTCCGCCTGTTCGGGATCAAGCTCGGTCTGTTCCTCGTGTTCTCGGCTGTGTTCGCCGCCATGCTGCTCGTCAGCCTGGCGGTCGCCGAGCGCATCGTGCCCCGCGGTCCCGCCGTCGACGCCGAGGACGAGTTCGTCCGCAGGTACCAGGAGATCATCGGGCCCTATGCCCGGTGGCTGCGGGCGTTCGTGGTCGTGGCGCTCTCCCTGATCGTCGGCGCCCAGGCCATCGGGCAGTGGAACAACTGGATCCTCTTCCGCAACGGAACGTCGTTCTCGTCCACCGATCCCCAGTTCCACCGCAACGTCGGCTACTACGTGTTCAAGCTGCCTTTCGAGCAGTTCATCGTCCACTGGGCGCTGGTGGCGCTCGTCGTGGTCCTGGTGGTCACCGTGCTCGGCCACTACCTGAACGGGGGGATCCGGCTCCAGGGGGCGCGCCCCGGGTGCGACCGGCGGTCAAGGCCCAGCTGTCGGTCATCCTCGGGCTGCTCGCCCTGGTCAAGGCGGTCGGCTACTACCTGGCCCGCTTCTCGCTCGACCTCTCCGGCAACGGGTACGTCCAAGGCGCGGGCTACACGGACGTGCACGCCAGGCTCCCCGCCCTCGAGCTGCTCATCCTGGTATCGCTCGCCGCCGCCGGCCTGCTCATCTACAACATCCGGCACCAGGGTTGGGCCCTCCCCGTCCTCGGTGTCGGCCTCTGGTTCCTCGTGGCTCTCACCGCAGGGACGATCTATCCGGCAGCGGTGCAGGCGTTCAAGGTCAACCCTGCCCAGAACCCCCTGGAGTTGCCTTACATCCAACGGAACATCGACGCCACCCGTTTCGCCATGGGTATCGACCACGTGCAGACCACCAACTACTCGGCCGGGATGCTCACCGCCTCGCAGTTGACCGAGAACAGCGACACCCTGGCGAACGTCCGTCTCTGGGATCCGACACAGACCCAGGCCACCTACCAGAAGCTCCAGGATCTCCGCACCTACTACCAGTTCAACGCGCTGGCTGTCGACCGCTACATGCTGCATGGGACGCAGACTCCGGTGGTAGTCGGTGTCAGGGAGATCGATGACAGCGCTCTCCCTTCGACTACCTGGGTCACCTCCACGCTCCAGTACACCCACGGGTACGGGATGATCGTCTCGCCGTCCAACTCCTCGACATCGGATGGCAGCCCGACCTTCGCCATTCAGGGTGTACCGCCGGTCTCCAACGGCCTGCCCAACGTCACCCAGCCGTCGGTCTATTTCGGGCTGCAGAACAGCGGCTATGTCGTCGCCGACACCAAGCAGCCCGAAATCGACTTCCAGCTGCCCAACGGCTCCTCGGTGCAGACCCACTACTCGGGCGATGGCGGCGTGCAGCTCTCCAACGTCTTCGACCGGGCGCTGTTCGCCCTCCGCTTCAGCGACTTCAACCTGCTGATCTCCAACCAGATCACCGGACAGTCGCGGATCATGTTCGACCGTGGCGTCCAGGCCCGGGTGTCCAAGGCGGCACCGTTCCTGAGCCTTGACTCCGACCCCTACCCCGTCCTCCTGAACGGCGGGATCTACTGGGTCCAGGACGCCTACACGACGACCGACAACTACCCCTACGCCCAGAACGCCAACACGAACGCCCTCCCCGACGGCAGCGGGCTCGACAAGAACCTCAACTACGTGCGCAACTCGGTGAAGGTCCTCGTCAACGCCTATACGGGCAAGATGACCTTCTACGTCATGGACCCCCATGACCCGATCATCCAGACCTACGAGAACGCCTTCCCGGGGATGTTCACGCCGGCGTCGAAGATGAGCGCCGCCCTCCGGGCCCACCTGCGCTACCCCGAGGACATCTTCACGCTGCAGACCGGGGCTTACGGTCGGTACCACCTGACCAACGCCCAGAGCTTCTACAACGCCGCCGACGCTTGGGCCGTGTCACCGTCCCCGGGCTCGGGCTCACCGTCCCAGGCCCTCCCCACCACGCTCACCACCAACGCCCAGGGACAACAGGTCTCCACCGGTCAGGTGCAGCCCATGGCGCCCATCTACCAGGAGATGCAGGTCCCGGGGCAGACGCCACAGTCGTTCACCCTGCTCAACGCGTTCGTCCCCGTCTCCAAACAGAGCCAGATCCAGACGTTGTCGGGCTTCATGATCGCCGGCTCGGACCCGGGCCAATACGGCAAGCTCCGGATGTTCGTGACGCCGCAGGACCAACCGGTCAACGGGCCGGCGATCGTGACGGCCAGCATCGATGCCACGGCCGACGTCTCGAAGCAGATCACGTTGCTCAACTCCAACGGATCCTCGGCGCTGCTCGGGAACGTGCTCATGATCCCGATCGCCAACTCTCTGCTCTACATCCAGCCGCTCTACGTGCAGTCGTCCCGTAACGCCTTCCCCAAGCTCCAGCAGGTGATCGCCGTCTACGGCGACCAGCCGGCCATCGCCGACACGCTGCAGGGGGCCCTGTCGCAGCTGTTCCAGGCCCCGGTTTCGACCACACCGGGCGCCGGGCCCTCGAGCGCGCTCTCGCCCGAGGTGCGCTCGCTACTGCAGAGCGCCCAACAGGAGTACAACCAGTCCCAGACCGACCTTAAGTCGGGCAACCTCGGCGCCTACCAGTCCGACATCTCCTCGATGGAGCAGGCCCTGCAGCAGATCGGCGTGTTGACCGGAACGGGGAACAGTTCATCCTCACCGACCTCGACCTCGACCACGACGTCGACCTCGACTGCTCCGACGAAGAAACCGGCGGCGACCAAGTCGAGCTCGCCGTAGGGGACGGGCGGTCGGCGAGCGCACGGATGGTGTGCTCGCCGGGCGGATGGTAGCCTTGACCCTCACGACGCGGGGTGGAGCAGTCTGGTAGCTCGTCGGGCTCATAACCCGAAGGTCGCGGGTTCAAATCCCGCCCCCGCCACCATTGAAACGCTGGTCGGCGCGTCTCGTGCATAGGGCACAGGCGCCTGGCCAGCGTTTTCGGCGTTCGGAGGAGCATGCGGAATTGCGGATCTTCCGGTATCTGCGGGGTCTGATCGCCCGCAGGCGATGCCCGGTCGGCCCTGACAGGCGATCCACGATGTAGGCACAGAGGCGCTTCAGACTCTCTTTTGTGAGAAAGAAGAAGCTCCTCCACGCCTCTGTGTATGTCGATCCTAGCGAGATCGTTCGCCATCTCGTGGGTCTGAAAGACGTCCGTGTCCTTTCCTACGCGCGTCGTGGACCAGCAGGTGAGATCACCATCGAGCAGGCAGACCCCGTCCTTTTCTGCCGGCGCTGCGGGGGACGCGCTCGGGTGAAGGACCGCCCGATCGTCACCTACGTGGACCTGCCCTTCGGCGGCGTGCCGATCACGCTGCGCTGGAGGAAGCACCGGCTCGTCTGCCCCGACGAAGGCTGCCCGGTGCGCACGTTCACCCTGGGGGATCACCGCATCGCTGCCGTCGGCTGCATGCTCACCACGAGGGCGGCCAAGTGGGTGGTGAAACAGATCGGCGGCGGCCAGACCATCTCGCATCTCGCACGTGAGCTCGGCTGCTGCTGGGACACGATCAACACGGCGGTGCGCATCTACGGGGCGGCGCTTCTTGCGGCGGACACGAGGCGCTTGAAGGAGACGACGGCCATCGGGCTCGACGAGGCGCTCTTTGTCAGATCCGGGCCCTACAAGGAGAAGACCTGGTCGACGACGGTGTGCGACGTGGTCAACCACGCGCTGATCGACGTGCTCCCGACCAGGGACTTCACGAAGGTCGCCGGCTGGCTTCGTGCCCAGCCCCACCACGTGAAAGACCACCTCGACTACGGCTGCTTGGACATGTCGAAGACCTACAACGCCGTCTTTCAGGGTGGTCACGCCCAAGGCCACCCGGGTCATCGACCGCTTCCACGTCATGCGTCACGCCATCTTGGCTGTAGACCAGACCCGGCGCCGGGTCCAAAACGAGCGCCTGGGTCACCGGGGACGAGCGAGTGACCCGCTTTATCGGGCCCGCAAGCTCTTGATCCTCAAGGCGACGGCCGACGATCCCGAACTCTGTGCCCGCCTCGAGGGTCTCTTGGCACTGGGCGATCCCGACGGCGAGGTGGCGTTCGCCTACAGCGTCAAAGAGGCCGTCGCCCGGTTCTATGGCACCGAGGCTCCTGAGCAAGCAGCCGATCTGCTCCGCGACGTCATTGACGTGAGCTCCAAACGCTCCGCCCCCTTTGAGGTCAGACGACTGGCCCGCACGCTTCGCAACTGGTTCGATCCCATCGTGGCCTGGCACGAGGCCAAGGTGTCCAACGGTCCGACCGAAGGCATGAACAACCTCTTGAAACGGGTCAAGCGGGTTGCGTTTGGGTTCACGAACTTCGAGAACTTCCGCATCCGGGCCCTCCTCTATGCCGGCAAGCCCAACTTCAGAGTGCTCGACTCGATCGTGGTGGCGTGAGGTGGCTCACCCCGCAGAAACCGGAAGACCCGGAATTGCGGTTTCTCGGGGCTTTTTATCGGGACCTACTCAGCGGTGCCCTATGCAGCCCTATGCAGGGTGGCGCAGCGCGTGCGGCACGTACACTGCGCCTTCGCGTTCGAGTCTTGGGTCGAGATTGCGGTGCATGGGGCTGCATAGGGCATGCCCTATGCAGTTGCCCTGCTCAAGCCGCTGGGCTCGTGCCGGCACCAGGTGGCGTGCTGTTCGCTCGCCGGAAGGTGATTTCGATCGAGAGCCCTCCTTGAGGTCTGCTGCGGGCGGTGATGACGGCGCCGTGGGCGCTGGCTATGGCCTCTACGATGGAGAGGCCGAGGCCGTGGCCCGTCTTGTGGTGTCGCCGCCCTGGTTCGAGGCGCTCGAACGGGCGGAAGAGTCGTTCCAGCTCTGTTGTCGAAATGCTCGGGCCGTCGTTGGACACGGATAGGACCGCTTCCCTTTCGTGGGATGCGGTCGCGATGTGGATTTCTCCGCCGACGATGTTGTGAAGAATCGCGTTGTCGATGAGGTTCTGGATCAGCTGTTCGATCAGTCGGGGGTCTCCGCGCACCACTGCTGGCTGATTGTCCGTGTCCACCGGTGGCGGGCAGGATCCCACCAAGCTCGCCGTGGTCGGTGTTGACCTCGGCCAGGCGGTCGTCGTGGTGCTCGCCGCCCTTGCGATTTGCGAGGAGTACAGCACCGGCATGATCCGGATCAGCCTCGCTGCCATGCCCCGCCGGCACCTGCTCCTTGCCGCCAAGGCAGCCAATGTCGTCGTTGTGGTCCTCCTCGCCAGCATCCTCGCCGTCGCCGGCTGCCTTCTCGCCGGCCGGCTCCTGCTTCCTGGCGCCGGAATCGGGCCCGCCCACGGCTACCCGCTTGTCTCGCTCGCCCACACCGCCACCCTGCGAGCCGCCACCGGCAACGTCATCTACCTCACTCTCGTCGCCCTGCTCGCCCTCGGCATCGCCACCGCCATCCGCGACAGCGCCGTCTCGGTCGGAGCAGCCTTGGCCCTGCTCTACCTGCCCCCCTTCTCGCCCAACTCGTCGGCGACCCGCAGCGGCGACACCTTGAGCAGCTCACACCCATGACCGCAGGGCTCGCCATCCAGGCCACTACCAGTCTTTGTTCACAACCAATCGGGCCGTGGGCGGGACTCGGCGTCCTCGCCGCCTGGGCACTCGCCGCGGTGATCGTAGGAGGGGTCCTGCTCAGGCTGCGTGACGCATGACTGCCAATCCGTCTACCCCAAAGCTCCTCAAGGTCTTGTCAGGTGGCTGTACCCTCTCCGTGCTCAGCGAGGGTGGCCGCCGTAACCAAGAACTCATCGACGCCCCCGGCGGGGTTTCGCACAAGGTCTTGATGGCACAAGGTCTTGATGACTGAATCGGCGCCTCCGAAGCAGAACTGGTTCTCCGAACTGCGAGTTTACGTCCCTGAATTCGCGCTTCGGATGCCGCCACGAGACATCGGTTAACTGAATGCTTTCCAACCCTGGGATCGATGCCGTGGCTGCAGTGGATTGCCCATGTCTCAGTGTGTGAGCCATGGGCCATCAGTGACCGTCCCGAGTCCTGGGATCAATGCTCCTTTCCCTGCGCTCGAGAACGTTGCATGCGCCTCGAACGGCACGGGTGGGGATTGCTCCGCTGCGACAAGCGGTCCTTCGACATTCCCACCGTTTTGATGCCGAAGGCTTTCAGGCTAGGGCGGGCTGACGTAGCCGTCGAGGGTCGAGACATCTTGGCCAACCTGGACCTGCAACTGGTCCGTCCCGATCTCGACCAAGGAGAATCCGGTTTGATCACCGTCGCCGTTGACCACGTTCGGTCCGGACTGACCTGACGTGTCGCCTGTGACGACCGCCACGTGCGCGGCCGACGGAACCGCCCCGAAGGAGAGTCCGTAGACGGCCACATCTCCCGGTGACGGGTTGTATCCGGTCCCGGCCGAGTGCCATTCACCCATGGCGACACCCCACTGGTAGAAGCTGGCGGCGGCACCGTTGATGTCCCCTGGTCGGTAGCCGTAGACGAAGGGAACGCCCGCTTCGCGCCAAGCCCAGGCGGCGAAGTCGGCGCACCACTCCTCACTACGCTCTCCGCTCGGACAGTCGGCCTGGCCCGCAGACCAATACGCGCTGTACTTGTTGCAGTAGGAGTTCGAGGGTTGGGTGCTGTAGCCGACCTGACTCTGGGCGATCGCCACGATGCGGGCGGGCAAGCTGAGACCAGTGAGAGTGGCCTCGCTTGGCAACGGGAAGACATCGGCCTGCGCGAACACTCGGGGCACGGTCACCACGAGGACGAGTGCGAGCGCTCCAAGCCCGAGGAGCACCAAGAAGCGCCGCGTGCGCCGGCGGGGTCCACCTGGCTTTGGTGCCTTCACCTGGGCGCGCCTCGGACCTGACAGTGGCGCTCGGCCCGACGTAGCGCTGGGCGCGTTGCGGCTGGATGGGAGAGCCGGGGCGATGGACGGAATGCCGTGACGACGCCACGAGCCGGGTGCCGTCGTCGAGGTGTGAACCGGACGCGGACTTTGGGTTGATAGCTGTCCGACCTTGAAATGAAGCGTTCTCACGACGTTGACTCGTTCCGCCGATTCGGATGCGGGTCTCGCTCATGTGGCGCGGCGCCGGACCAACAGCACCGTCAAGGCGATGAGCACGACCGACAGCGCCAGCAGCCATCCACCTTCGATCCACTGGAACGCCCAGAACCGGCTGGCTGGCTGATAGCTGGTCCAAAAGGTGAAGCCGTGCTGGACCATGCATTGCAGGGGATTCCCTCCCGACGAGCCGCCGCCCTTGCCCAAGCCGGCCTGAGCCGGGCAGTACTGCTGGTAAATGGGATAGGACGGCGGACCGGTGAAGACGACCCGACCACCCCTGCTTCCCCATTGGCCTACGATCCGCACCAAACCTGGCACGTCGGCTCTCTTGGTGACCAGTGGAGTCAGGTAGTGCATGCGGAGCCACCCCCCGGTCGCAAAGGCGAGCCCTGCGTACATAGCCAGAGTGGTCACGATGGCCGGGACGACTCGGCGAATGAGCACGCCGGCCAGGGCGCCGATTGCGAAAGCGGCCAGAGTCCATGCGGCGAAGGCAACGCCGCGCTGCTCAAATAAAACAGGATTGAGCGGATTGAACGTGGTAAGGGACAAGGACTGATTGCCCGAGGCGAAATACGGCCGGTAGTACCACGACGCCAGCACACTGAGGGCGCCACTGGCGACGGCCACCACAACTCCGAGCGCCACCAACTTCGCGAGCGTCCAGCGCCACCGCCCGAAGCCCTGGGTCCAGGCGTAGCGGAAGGTACCGGCCTCGAACTCGCGGGCAAGCAACGGCGCCCCGACGAATGCCCCGATCAGGGGTGGCACGACCAGGAAGAGAAGGCCATTGGTCAGAAAGTTGCCGATGCCGTTGAAGTGGGCGATCGTGGCAGTGCATGCTGCCGAGCCCGCCGGATGACAGGCAATTGCAGTGGCGTAGGCGTGGTGTAACTGAAGACCGATGATCAGCAAACACAGGGCCAGCGCGCCGGTCAACGCGCACACGCCGATCAGTGCCGTGCGGTGCTGGCGCCAGGTAACCCAGGCCATCCGTCGCCAGGGCAGCGGCGCCACGTCCGCATTTTTCTTCGCGACCTTGGGTGCAGACATCGTGTTCAGCGCCGTCATCTCGTCACCTCCGAGGGGTCGGCGTCCCGGGTGCGGACCGGGCCAGGCAGAGAAGCGAGGCCGGGTTCGCGCAAATAGGCCAGAGCGAGCTCCTCGAGGCCGACTGGGTGCGCCTCCCAACCCGGCGGGACCGGGTCGTCCGTGGTGGAGCGAACCAGCAGGTGAGTCTGGGCACCGCCGCCGCGAACATGCACAACCGGCCGTTCGTCGTATCGACCGGCCTCGGCGGTCGGGCCGGTCAACACCCGGTGGCCCGCGAGCAGGTCGTCCACCTCGCCGGCCAGCTGGATACGGCCCAAGGACATCATGATCAGGTAGTCGGCCACCCGCTCGAGTTCGGCGAGCACGTGCGAGGACAACAGCACGGACACGCCGTCGTCGGCCGCCGCCGTCAGCACGGTGGCCATGAAGTCGTGGCGGGCAATCGGGTCGAGCATTGCCACCGGCTCATCGAGGACGAGGAGGCGAGGTCGGCGGGCCAGGGCCAATGTCAACGCGAGCTGGGCCTGCTGGCCGCCCGAAAGCTTGCCCGCCTTGCGCTTCTGCGAGATGCCAAGCTCGGCGAGCCGGACCTCGGCGTAGGCCTGGTCGAAGTGCCGGTTGAGATTGCGGGTGAGATGCAACATGTCGGCGGCCGACAGGTTCTTGTACAGCGGCGTGTCTTGGGCGACGAAGGCGATGCCGTCGAGTGCTGGCAATGAGCCGGAGTGGTAGCCACCGAGGACGGTCAGCTCACCGCTCGTCGGCGTTGCCAGCCCGACCGCGAGGTTCAGCAGCGTCGACTTTCCGGCACCGTTGGGTCCGACCAGCGCCACGACGTGGCCTTCGGGGATCGCCAAGGTGCAATCCTGGAGCGCCTTCGTGGCGCCGTACGACTTTGAGAGGCCGCGGGTCTCGACGACGTTCATGCGACCCCCTCCGTTTCACCGCTTGGCGCGTTGGAGCACGACCCACTGCGACGCTCATAAAAATCCCGCAGCTCGCTTGCGACGAGTGCGGCAATGCCGCTCTCGTCGAGCCCGGCCGTGTCCGCCTTGGTCAGCCAGGATCGCAGCGAACGTCGAAGCCCGGTCAGCTCGGGGAGCATGACCTGACTGAGAGTGGCCAAGATGAACGTGCCCTGGCCCGGACGCCCCACGATAAGACCCTTGGTTTCCAGTTCGCGGTAAGCCTTCGACACCGTGTTCGGGTTGATGGCCAGCGAGGCGACCACGTCCCTGACCTTGGGCAGCTGGTCGCCCGGTTTGAGGTAGCCGAGTCGCAGCGCGTGCTCGACCTGGTGGACGAGTTGCAGATAGGTCGGCACGCCAGAAGCACGGTCGAGGCGGAACTCGATCGGAGACACCGGAGCGTTGGCCCCAGCGGGTGAGCCGTGCCCTCCGGCATCCTTCTCCCCTTGTCCTATTGGCATAAGACAAGAATAGAGCGACGGGCGGGCCGCAAGTCAACGCGGGCCCTGCGTTGACGGCGTTGACGGCGGCAGCCAAAATGACGGTGTCCCCGTCGAGAGTGACCGTGACCTGGTCTTTTTCCAATTTTAGGGTGTTCGTACAATGCCAACGGCGAGCAATGACCGGAAATTGCCGGGCTCAGGTTTCCGCCACGAAGGTGAACAGCCGCTGGCCGGGCACCAAAGCGGCGGGCTCGCCCGCGAGCCGGTGCGCACCTAGGGCCATGAAACCGTCGTGGCTGACGTCGAACGCCTCCTCGCGGAAGCCCGCTTCCATAAACCAGGACCGGATCGCTGGGGTCAGATCAGGCGACATGCGGTGCCTGGTCCAGAGGACCAGCGCGCCGGACGCGGACAGGCTGGGCAAGGCCGCCACCGTGGCCTGGATGTCGCTGACGACAATGTTGCCGAAGAGGCCGCACACCACGACGATCCCGGCGGGGACTGCACCCACGCAGACGTCGGTGATCCCGGCGTCGGCCTGCAGCATCTCGACGCCGTCCAGTCCAGCCACCTGCGCCGCCTGCCGCGCCGTCGCGACGTTGCGTTCGTCCAGCTCGACCAGCCGAGCGCGCACGTCGTCCCGGCGCGGATGCCCGGCCAGGACGCCGATCACGTCCCGGCCCTGGCCGGCACAAAGGCTGATCAGCCTTATGTCCCCGGCAGGGGCATGATCGAGTTCAGCGCGGAGGTGCCCCTGCACACGTTCCCCCCGGAGCGAGAGGAGGGACCCTGGATCGTCGTAGTCTCGGTGCCATTCCACCCAGTCGCGCTGCGCCACCGGGCCAGCCTACGGCCACCGACTTCGTGACTCCGGATCCGGTGCTACTGCTCTATGGACAACCCCAAACACATGTGATGTGGCACCGCGTTGCCCCCCACTTGGCCGAGCAGTTCAGCGTCATCTTCCCCGACTTGCGGGGCTACGGCGACAGCGCCAAACCAGACGGCGGCAACGACCACCGCTCCTACGCCAAACGCACCATGAGGCGGGGCTTGGCGTAGACGGGCAGCGTCGGGTCATGAATCCGAAGGTCTTGGCACGTCGGCGCCTGGACGGAGTTTCTCGGGACTTCTCCGCCAAAGCGCCGACATTGAGTAGTGCAGCGCCTGGGCGGCTGCATAGTGCAAGTCCCGTGACCAGCAGTAATGTCGGGTTTGAGGCCCGAAGGTGCACGATGGTTGTGAACCCCCGCCACCATCAAGCGTGATTTTCCGCGCCTCCTTGCCAATGCACAAGCCGCTGACCAGCAGTTTTAGGTTGGCGGGAGCCCGTTTGTGGGGCGAGTTTGGGGGGCCCTGCTCACCGGCTGCCTATGCAGACTATGCAGGGCGCCAGCGCATGAGCAGCGTGTCATGCTGCAACTTTCGCGCCTCCAGGTCCGCTGGTACGACGTCGTGCATAGGCATGCACAGGGCATGCCTATGCACCTGCCCTACTCAACGCGCCTCGACGGCGGCGCGGCTTCAGCGGCGACAAAAGGGAGTGGTTGTGGGTCAAGTGGGTTGTTGCATCGGTGGGCGTATGGTGACTCCTACCGGCCAAGACGTCGTGGCCGACCCGGCTGGGCACCGTCCAGGCCGCCATGAATGCTGGGTACCATCCAGACCGCCAATGAACCGCGAGAAGCCGCTCACCGCGGTCACCCCAGAGCTTCGCCTCCTGATCGAAGCCGACCGGGTTGGGTATCTCGGGCTGCCAGGTCGAACGGGAGCACCTCGCCCGGCCGGTAGGCGGTGCGCTGGGCGGGATCGGGCGGTCCGAACAGCGGCCGCAGCTCAGCCACCCGGTCGCGCAAGATGGTGATGCCGTGTGGCCACTCGATCCGTTCGGCGACGACCGTCGCCGGCATGGTCGGGCAATCCATCAACAGCGCGGAGATCACCGGCTCGAAGGGGTCGACCAGCAACGGCCGCCGTTGGCGCTCGAAATGCGGCGGATCGCTCGACCGCACCGTGGTTCGTACCGTGTTGCGGGCCACGCCCAACTGGCGGGCAATGGTCTTGATGCCCAGGCCCACGGCAAAGTACAGCCGACGGACCTCGGCCCAGTCGTCCACGTTGATTATGCCCTCGCTCCCCGGCCGGCGGTGCGGCCAGGGTTCGTGATCCAGCAGGGAGGGGGTCAATTTTCGGCCGAGGCGGTCACTCTTCAACCGGTAGCGACAACGACTGCTCGGGCTGATCACTGCTGGCTTCTAGGGCGTAGCCTTCATCCGCTGCAACGTCTTGGGTGCCGTCGGCTCGGCGTACGAGGTGCCTCGAGCCGACATTTCCCGATGACCTCGCGGATAGTGAACATCTGTCGGCCACTCCGTTCTGTGAGCGCCAAAAGGCGCTGCCAGCACCTCGTCCCTGCACAAAGACGCTGCTGAGACGTGCCCGCCAAGGCGAAGGGCCGAACCAGCACCATCAACTGGTCAGCCGGTCCGACCCTCCGCCCTCGAAATCCCCGCCATCCCCAGCCGCCGAGCCTTCTCTTCGCCGCGGCCCCTACCACCGGCCCTCTCTCCGCGAAGGAACTGCAGGACGGGGCGCTGAGGCCGGAGGGGCGGCGTCGACCTGGGCCTGCTGGCGGGCGGTGTAACGGTAGGCGAGGTAGAGAGCACCGAAGGGCACGACCACTCGCAGAAGGGCCTCGCGGGCGCTCACAGAGCCGGCGAGGGCGAGCGAGATGTCGCCGACCACGAAGCCAAAGCCCCACGCGACCGAGATGCGCCGGTTGACCTCCCGGAAGCCCCGAGTGTGCCACATCTCTGGTGGCATGGTCCTCCTGGCGTAGGACTCGGTGAACGGCCGCCCGACCAGGATCGAGCCGAAGATCAGCAAGGTCAGGACCAGGTGGGACCCGAGCTGGGCATGCCGAGACCACCTCTCGATGTGCGCTGGGTGGGTCATGGCCAGCGCCACGGCGAGAGCCAGGAAGTAGCACACGCTGGCCACGTCGAGCATGTGGGCCCGGCGTTCATGGCCGCCCGGACGAGCACCACGACGGCGGCGACAAAACCAAGCGCCACCGCGCCGGAGAACGTGGTGAAACGAGAGGCCAGCAGGAACACCAGCCAAGGGGAAAAGCTCCAGATGAGGTCAGTCA
Source organism: uncultured Acidimicrobiaceae bacterium (assembly GCA_963828385.1). GTDB lineage: Bacteria > Actinomycetota > Acidimicrobiia > Acidimicrobiales > RAAP-2 > Bog-756. The sequence continues at coordinate 2,692,082 of CAWHEF010000002.1, read as the reverse complement.
TGCTCTGTTCCTTTCTTCGGTTCGTTAGTACTTGGGTTGCGATCTCGTCGGAGGGATTGCTCAGGACGGGCACAGAGCACCGGAGAGCGGCAGGATTTTCTTTCAACTGTCCGGTCGACAGTGCCGTCCGATCGGTCCTCGTTCATGTCGAGAGGTCTTGCTCGCTCAGACGAGCTGACCCTCACGAAGGGCGCCGAACTGCGTGGGGTTCAACAGCGTTGCAAACACGTCGGCGAGATTCGGCGGCCGGGACGGGACCAAGCCCGACCGCGACCATCCGCGCCATTTCGGCTGGATTGAGCGTGGGCAACTGCGCGAGCAGTCCGGTCAGGTTCTCCACGTCAGATCGAGAACCCTTGAACGAAACCAGAATCCCCAGCAGCTCCTCATCGGAACACTCGTGCCAGAGTGCGGGGAGCGCCTCACCCTCCTCGACTGCGAGGTGGCCGAGGTACACCCCGGTGAAGCTCGCGAGCGCCCGGTACAGCTCATTGGGATTTCCCGGGTCGTCCGTGCACGAGTCGGAGAGCCGGCGGAGAAGCTCCAGCGTCAGATCGAGCTCCACGTGGTCCGCCTCTAGCCTGGCTGCGATCGCTGGAGCCTTCTCGTGGAGCAGCGGATGGATGAAGCGCTCCTCATGCTCTGCGTGGGAGGACAACTCGTCAGCCAAGCGATCGACAGCGCCGGCAAGTCGAGCCGTGTTCGCTGTGTCGGACGGGTCAGCCTTCCCGGCCTCGACGACGAGTCCGAATAGGCGGGCTCGCTGCATCTTGTGGACGGCCGTGTAGACGTCGGGACGGTTCATTGCGCTTCCTCCTGATTGAGTGACAACATGTTGTCAGGGTAGTAAGCTGACAATAGGTTGTCAAGAGGAGGAGAGGCGATGGGTGATGTATCTATGGGTGGGAGCGACGGGTTCGCGCTCCTCGTTGCCGATTTCTTCGACGCGGCAGGCGTCCTCCGCCGCTATGGGGAACGAATCGCCTCGTCGGCGGGCCAGACCCAGGCACGTTGGCAGGTACTAAGCGTCGTCTCCGTTGGCGATTGGACTGTCCCGATGGCGGCCGACCGACTCGGGACGAGTCGCCAAGCGGTCCAGCGCATCGCCAACGAGCTTGTCGACGACGGACTCGCTGCATTCGTCGAGAACCCGAGACACCGTCGCTCGCCCTTCCTTCGCCTAACCGAAAAGGGGAAGAGGTCCCTCGCCACCATCACCGACCTCGCGGCACCAGCCACGCGAAGCTGCTTCATCAGCTCTCGGATTCCGACCTCACTGCTCTGCGCTCGGCGTTGAACCACCTCGCGGCCAAGGTCCGTTCGGAACTGGGCGGATAGAACACCAATGGACCAGTGGTCGACTTGCGAGGGAGCGCTGCCACGCGCGGCAGAGGTGATCGAGGCGATCGCCTCATCTCCTGCTCGCCACGCGGCCGAGGATGACCAGGTCAGCGCCGAGAACGTTCGACACCGCTGAGCTGTACACCGCCGCCATACATGTTCTGTCGTTTGCCAGCAGGGCTCCGCTCAATCCTTCGGGGTAGCGAGGCCGTAATGGCCCCGGCGGTGTCGTCGCTGACGTAGAGGGCGCCGTCGGGACCGGGCACCGCGTCGGCGGGACGACCCACCGGCTGCCGTCCGCCTCTTGGAAGCCTGTCACGAGGGTGATTGCCGGCTCGAGCGTCTTGGCCGTGGCGTTCCAGGCCATCCACAGCACGGCGGGCGACTGCGGCGGCTGACGATCCCAGGAGCCGTGGACGGCGACCACCGCCCCGCCCGACCACGGGGCCGGAAGCGTGCTGCCCTTGAGAAAGTCCAAGCCGAGCGGCGCACTGGACGACTCGTTGCCCTCGGTGACGAGGTGGTTGCGGACCGCGCTGGAGGCGAAGGGGCGGTCCAGTTCGACTTCGAGTCCTCCTGGGGGCGCCCTGCTCGGGTCAGGGTCGGCTCGTGCCGTATATCCGCGTGGCTCGGCGGGCGTAGGCCCGGGGAGCTATACGCGGTATGACGACGCGGGGCAGGGTAGGGGCGTTGAGGAGCATGCCCGAGACGACCTCGGGATCACCCTCGTAGGCGAACATGCCGAACACCAGCGGCATGGCCGGTTTGGGTATGGCTGCTGCGCCGGCCTCGCCGATGGCACCCCACTCGGGATCGGTCAGATACGCGGCGGCGAGGGGGAGGATAGTGCGCTCCTCGGCGTCGAGATGCCGGACCAACCGCTCGTGCAGGGCCCGCAGTGCCCCGGCCAGCCGCCGCGACCGATCGGCGTCGGGCTGCCGTACCCAGTCCGGGCGATCGGACACGACATCATCGAGCGCTTCTTCGATGCCCGAGTGCTCTGCTTCGGCGGCATCGACCAGAGGGGTGGCGCTCTCGGGTATGCGGGATCGCAGCGGTGGCCACAGCAGCGTCTCTTCTCCGGCGTGATGGTGGTGCAGGACCTCGCAGATCAGCTCCAGGTGCCGGTCAACGGCTGCCGCCTTCCGACGGTCGCCGGCGGGAACCCGACTGACTGCGTCGGGGGCCAGGCGGAACTCGCGGAGCAGCGTGTTGTGGACCACAATCATGTCCCGGACATCGACGAGGGGTGGTTCGCTCATGTCGACCAGAGTGACCTACAGCGGTGTCTCGCACCATCCCAGGAATGTGGGGTTTTTCCGGCGCCGCGGTTGCCCGCGGAGCACCAGCGGGACAACATTGACCTGGTGGGGACGTCGAGCCGGCAGCACCTGGTCGATCGGGTCGCGAAGAGCGATCGTCCGGGCGGCTGGGCGTGGCCAGGAGCTGGAGTCCCTGGCCGAGGCGGTCTGCACCGTCATGGCCGAGCGGGTGCCGTTCGTCTTCGGCTGCTTCGCCACTCTGGATCCAGCCAGCGGCCTGATCGGCCGGACCTACAAGACCCGGTCGCTCGGCGTCGGGGACGAGGAGTTCGCCGCGCTCGAGTACGGAGCCCCGGATATCAACAGGTTCGCCGAGATCGCGGGGAACGCGAGCCTCCTGTCGGCATCCTGTCAGTCGATACCGCCGGCCAGCCGGAGCGGTGCCGGCGGTACCGTGACTTCCTCTTCCCCCGGTTCTGTTTCACCGATGAGCTGCGGGTGACGTTTAACAGCCGGGCCGCTACGTGGGGTGCCCTGGCGATCTATCGCGGCGACGGCGACCCGCGCTTTACCCCGACCGAAGGTCGCGATCTGGCCGGCGCCGGAGGGATCGTCGCCTCTGCCATCCAGGAGAACCTCTTCGGATACCAACGTGAGCGGGACTCACCGGCGGTCATCGAGATGCCCTCGCCTAATCCGGCTGGTCACGCCATCGTGGTCATCGACTCGCACGACAGCATCCCGCGCCTGAGCCCTGCTGCGCGGGTAGCCCTCGAGGACCTTGGAGGGTGGAGCACGGATCGCTGCCCACCAGCATCCTCGCCGTCGCCGCTGCGGCCCGTCACGACCAGGACGGGTACGCGACCAAGGTCCAGGGTCGTTCAGGCCGATGGCTGCACCTGCGCTCGGTCCGCCTCGACGATCCGGAGGGCATGGGCGAGGTCGTGGTCAGCATCGAGCCCGCAACCGGCATAGATATCAGCCGTGTGGCCCTCGCCGCCCGGGGTCTCACGGTCCGGGAGGAAGACGTCGCGGTGCTCGTCCTGCAGGGAGCGAGCACCCGGGCCATCGCCGTGTCGCTGCACCTCTCCCCTCATACGGTGCAGGACCATCTCAAGGCCATCTTCGCCAAGCTCGGTGTCAACAGCCGCCGGGAGATGGTCGCCCAGCTCCTCGTAGTTTGACGTTCCGGGGACGGCGCCTGAGCTGCGGCCGGGGTCGCTACCTGCGCCAAACGGGGCAGCCGTGCGGTGAGGAGGGATAAGCGGTCCTGCCACCGTATGGCCATGCGTGGGCTGGTCCTCTCTCCAACTCGAGAACACTTTCGACTGGGGACGACGATCGATTCGGTCGTCGCTAACGCCTACATCGGGCCCCCGTTATCGTTGAAACACTTGGTCGGCGCGTTTTTCGCATTCTCCCGCCGACTCAACTTCGCGCACGCTGTCGCCTGCGCAGCGGGGCGCGCACGCGGTTGGCGATCAGTGGTCTAGAGGGTGCCCGGCCGCAGGTTACCCACCACCCGACCGACCCTCCCCCTACGCTGATCGCGACCAGGAAGGCACCCCGCTCCTTACCGCTCCCGGCTAGGACGCTCGGCGAGGTCGGCTTCGACGAGCATGGCGTCGAGAAGGGCGCGGGCGGCCCAGGTGGTGGTCTCTTCCTCCTGGACGGGGTCGAGACCGCGCAGGTCGCGCAGGACGATCATGGCCTCCCAGCCGATGACGGTGGCCAGGGCGGAGACCAGCCGCTCGAATTGTTCCGCCGTCAGTCTGGGGCGGAGGGGTTCGATGGCATGCTCGATCCACTCGATGCGACGGTATCCGCGTCGCGGCACGCCGTCGGGCAAATCCACCTGGGGGGCGTCGACAGTGAGGCGGATGAGTCGCCGGCCGAGCGGGAGAGCGACGGGCGACAGCTCCTGGAGCGTTCGGACCAGCGCATCGACGCGGGCGTGCACGTCGTCGCCGTACGCGGCGGGGTCAAGGGCGGCGTCAACGCCTGCGCTGCTCAGGGCGCCGGCGATGGCGTCGATGAGAAGCTGGTCGATGGTGGGGAAGTACACGTACACGGTCCGTCGTGAGACGTCGGCGGCCGCAGCGATCTCGTCGATGGACGGGGTGTGTCCGTCGGCGAGCAGCTGGATGGCGGCGTCGACGATGGCTTTCCGGGTCCGTCGGCGCTGGGCGACCCTGCCCTGGTCGGACTTGGTCATCGGATCCCCGCGGTGACGCCTTGACAACCGGACATGCCCTGAGTATAACAGAGTGCAGTTAGTTCATATTGGTGCAATGAGTGCACGATGATGTGAAGGAAGAAGGGCCGATGATGACTGCGGTGCCATTCGTGAACTGCTTCGAGGTGCCGGCCGGGCGAGAGGACCAGTTCTTCGCCCTGTGGAGCGAGGTCAATGCCTACATGGCGGCAAAGCCGGGATACGTGGGTCACCGGCTGCACCGCTCGTTGGAGGCTGACGCCCGCTTCCGTTTCGTCAACTACGCCGAGTGGGAGACGTCCGAGCAGTGGCGTGCCGCCCACGACGAGGGGTTCCGCCAGCTGCTGGCCAATCCCGAGTGGGCGGACTTCACCTCCACCCACGCCCTCTACGAGGTCATCCACGAAGGCCACCGCTGAGCTTTCCCGAGGCCCAAGCGCAGCAACTATCGTGTGACAGGCGGCGATCAGCACCGCCCGCGCCGTTTTCGCCCGTCGAGGCCGCCAACCCGATCCCGTAGAGCCGGGAGCCAGTCTGGCGTCGTCCTCGCCTACCGCTACGGGTCTTCGTTCCATGCAGCGTTCCATCGGTATGCGGAATTGCATCCCGGTGTCGTCGCAGCGATCGTTCTGGAACGGACCCCACGTTCATCATCGCCACCCACCTGGCGGCGCGAAGAGTTCATGTCGACCAAAAATTGGAAACAAAAGGTTGGACGGCCGTCGTGGCCCACGATGAGCCGAAGTGACAAGTACCGGTTCCTGTCCATGTCCACTCTGGACTTCAGGGGCGCCGACCAAGCCGACATACGCAACCTTGCCGGGGACATTGATGCCGTAAAGGTCGACACATCTTCCCTCGGAGCCCGATTATTGAGTGAGTCACACATATGGATCTAGACTGTCCTCTATGGACGAGTCAACCGGGGCGCGACAGGCGAATCTGCTCGCCACTCTGGCGGCGGGGTGCAACGACCGCATCCGCGACGCCGAGGAGACGGCGGCCGGTCACGGATCAGCCGCCCCGGCGGCGTTGGTGGCGCTGCACGAGTTCCTGGGTGGCGCTTCGATCGACCAGCTCCGACTAGTCGTCGGGCTCACCCCATCAGGTGCGGTCCGTCTGATCGACAAGCTCAGCGAGTCTGGTCTCGTCAAGCGTGGCCCTGGACCCGACGGGCGGTCTCGCGCAGTGACGCTCACCCGTCGCGGCAGCGACGCAGCACGGCGGGTCTTGGCCGCCCGCCGAGCAGTGACCGAAACACTCTTGGCGGTGCTGAGCACCAGCGAGCGCGAGAGACTCACACCACTACTGGAACGCCTCCTCCACGCATTAACCGCAGCACGACTCGGCGAACGGGCAAGCTCCAAGACTCCGCCGGGCGGATGGCTCTGCAGGCTCTGCGACTTCTCCGCATGCGGTCGTGACGAGGGCGCCTGTCCGGTCGCTAACCTCAGCGAGCTGGCTGTGGAGCGTCAACTTGAAGCGTCCAAGACCGCCAAGATGCAGACATGCAATTGATCGGCCAAGGCACGACACAGTTGGCATCTCTCTCATGACACTCGATTCAGCGGAGCTGATCGTCTCGAACGTCGCTGCCTGGCGGCGATGGTTGGCAAAGCGCCCTTCGGACTCAGAGGGTGTCTGGCTGGTTCTCGCCAAGAAGGGCACAACGCGCCCAACCTCGCTCACCTACGACCAGGCCCTCGAGGAAGCCCTCTGCTGCGGCTGGGTCGACGGGCAGCTCGGCCGCCGGGATGATGGCACCTTCCGGCGACGATTCACCCCTCGTCGAGCAGGCAGCGCCTGGTCAAAGCGCAACATCGCGATCATCGAGCGACTGACCGCTGAAGGTCGGATGGGTCCAGCCGGGCTTCGTGCGGTGGAGCGTGCCAAGGCCGATGGGACCTGGGACGCCGCCTATGGCGGTGCCGCTAGCATCGAGGTCCCCGACGACCTGAAAAGGGCGCTCTCCGCCAATCCCCGGGCCTCGAAAGCCTTTGCACGGCTCGACAAGGCAAACCGCTACTCCGTCCTCTACCGGGTCACAACCGCCCGGCGTCCCGATACCCGCGCGCGGCGAATCGAGCGGCTGGTCGACACGCTCGCTTAGGGCCACGGGATTCATCCCGAGCCCAAGGGACGATGAGAGCGCATGTGGTGACGGGTTGGCTGGCGGACGGGCCGCGTTCGTAGCGCCCGGAGCATTCCGCGATGAGCACGCCAGGGAGGGCACCACCGGATGGCCGGAGCCACTCGAGGCGACACCGGTGAGGAGCGCAGCGAGGCAACCCGCAATGGCATGTCAGGCCGGCGGCCAGTCATCTCGACATCGGCATCGACTGCGATGTCGCCATCCGCCGGCCAAGGGCGAACCGATCACCGTGTGGTCGAGACCAACGACGCCGTCGCTCGTCGTCCGCGGCCCGCAGTGACCGTGCTCGTGGTCGGTCTGCTTCGCCGCTCTCGATCCGTAACGGGATCTTGTGTGCGTCATCGTTCTTGCTAACATACAACTAGATGGTTGTAGATCAGGCATCCGACGCTGACGTCGACCGCATCTTTCACGCCCTTGCCGACGGCACTCGGCGCGACATCCTCGCCCTCGCCGTCGGGGGCAGGTACAGCGTGTCGGCGTTGGCGAAGCGCTACCCGATGAGCTTCGCCGCCGTGCAGAAGCACGTCGCCGTGCTCGAAGGTGCCGGGCTCATCACAAAGGAGCGGCGGGGGCGCGAGCGGCTCGTGCGCACCGACGTCGACACCGTCCAGAGGGCCCGGGTGCTCCTGGACGGCATCGAGGAGCTGTGGCGGGCACGGGTGGACCGGATCGACGACCTCCTGGCAACCGAGAAGCGAACCACTGGAGGCAAGCGATGAGCGTGACCAGCGTCGAGAAGGACCCCGAATCCCTGACCATGACGGTCACGGCGGACCTCGATGCCACCGTCGAACGGGCATGGCAGCTGTGGGCCGACCCCCGCCAGTTCGAGCAGTGGTGGGGGCCCCCTGGCTACCCGACGACCGTGGTCGACCACGACCTGCGGGCCGGCGGGCGGATCACCTTCTTCATGGCCGGGACCGAGGGCGAGCGCCACGACAGCACGTGGGAGGTCATCGCCGCCGACCCGCCCCGCCACCTCGAGCTGCGGGATGCCGACGTCGACGACGACGGCCGCCCGAACGACGGGAACGCGATGACGGCCATGATCATCACCATCGACGAGCGCGACGGCGGGGGCGTGGTGATGGCGATCCGCACCCATTTCGACTCGCAGACTGGCATGGAGGAGGTGCTCGCCATGGGGGTCGAAGAAGGCATGCGCATTGTCTTCTCGCAAATCGAAGCGGTCCTCGCCGGCACGCGTGCGTGAAGGGCTGTGGGGTCGACAGCGCTGGGCGCACGACGCTTAGCGACTCAACCCGCAACCTGAGCATGAAGCCCCCTCAGAACGCTCGGGGCCGCTACCCCACCTCGTCTGCACAGTCCACAGGCCTTCGCCGCTCCCAACGCTTCAGCCGTTCAGCACGGGATGACCCCTCATCGCTGATCCAGCGGAGCCACCGGATGCCGACAGCGGCGGAGGAGACGAGATCGACGACGGCTGGGCCGATGGCGAGGAACACCGTGCCCTGTTGACCGGGACCCAACGCTTGACATAGAATCTGACCATGCGGTCAGATTCTATGTATAGTGGTCAGAGACCGTTGGTGAAGCCAAGCAAGTGACCCGGCCGCATCCACCGGCCCTGAAGTCGCACGCAGTAAATACCGCGGTCACACCCGAACAAGCGGCGCCGACCTTCATCGAGGCGGCGCGCCGGGCGCAGATCATGGCAGCCGCGATCGAGACGATCGCCGAGCTCGGTTACGCCCAGGCATCACTGGCACGAATCGCAGAACGGATCGGGGTGAGCAAGGGCGTGATCTTGTACCACTTCTCGGGGAAGGAGGCCCTCGAGCAAGCGGTCATCGCTGACGTGTTGGCCAAGGCGGTGGCGTACATGCAGCCACGGGTGAGCGCCGAGTCCACGGGACAGGGGGTATTGCGCGAAGCCATCCTTTCCAACCTCGCATTCATGGGCGAGAACCGCGAAGCGATGGTCGCGTTCTATGAGATCGCCGTGCACACCCGCCGTACTCGTGGTTCTGAGAATCCCGCCGTCGCCTCGATTCTCCAGCAAGGTATTGCGGCAGGGACGGAACTCCTCTCCACCTTCCAAGAGAATGGAGAGTTTCGCTCCGACTTCGACCCGGCGGTGATGGCCGCGGCGCTGCGGGCAGCGATCGACTCGGTGCCTCCCAGGATGGCAAGTGACCCGGAGTTCGACGTCGAGCACTTTGGACGCGAGCTGGCCGATATGTTCGACGTGGCGACGAGGAAGCCGGGTTTTTGGCAGAAGGGCTCGTCGCAATGACCACGCCGAACGGAAGCGGCAGGCCGGTGGTGCAGGTGGACCACCTTCGGAAGGTCTACGGCCCGACCGTCGCGGTCGACGACGTGTCGCTGTCGGTGGCCGAAGGGGAGATCTTCGGGGTCCTCGGGCCGAACGGAGCGGGCAAGACCACCACCGTCGAATGCGTGATCGGGCTCAGGAAACCGGACGCAGGGTTGATCCAGGTGATGGGCCTCGACCCCAGCAAAGACCGCGAGGCACTTCACCAGGTCGTGGGAGCACAGCTCCAGGCGAGCGCCCTGCCGGCCAAGCTCAAGGTGGCCGAGATCATCGACCTCTACGGGTCCTTCTATCCCCAGCCTGCCGACGTCGAGGAGCTGATCGACGCCCTCGGCCTCGCGGACAAGCGCAACACCTACTACCGCTCCCTTTCCGGAGGACAGAAACAGCGGCTCTCGGTGGTCCTGGCCCTCATCGGCCGGCCGACCGTCGCGGTGCTCGACGAGATGACGACCGGCCTCGATCCTCAGGCCCGACGCGACACCTGGCAGCTCATCGAAGGCATCCGCGACCGAGGTGTGACGATCCTGTTGGTGACCCATTTCATGGAGGAGGCTGAGCGGCTGTGCGATCGCATCGCTTTCATCGACCGTGGGCGTGTGGTCGCCCTCGACAGCCCCGCCGGTCTCGCCGCCCAGGCCCGGGGGGGCAAGCAGGTCCGTTTCGTCCCTTCTGGGGCCTTCGACGAGCGCCTCCTGCGTGAGCTTCCCGAGGTGGCCGCCGTCGACCACGACGGCTCCCACGTTGTTGTGGCCGGGACCGGTGAGCTGGTCAATGTGGTGATCCTCACATTGGCGGCAGCCGGCGTGACTGCCCTCGGCGTGGAGCTCGACACCTCAAGCCTCGAGGACGCATTCGTGAAGCTCACCGGACGGCACGTGGACCAGACAGGGGTCTCGATATGAGCTTGCTCGCATCGGCTCACCCCGGGGCGGTGCCGCGCCCGCGTTCTTCAAGATCGTCCTCAACGAGGCTCGGCTCGTGTGGAGGAATCCCCGGGCCTTGGTCTACGCCTTGGGGCTTCCGGTCCTGATGCTGGTCATCTTCGGCGAGCTCCCGAAATTCCAGGTGCACAAGGCGAGCCTCGGGGGTCTCACCCTCTTCGATACCTACATTCCGGTCCTCATCTCGATGGTCATCGGCCTTCTCGCACTCGTCAACCTGCCAGGGCCGTTGGCCACCTACCGCGAGCAAGGGATCCTGCGCCGCCTGTCGACCACCCCGGTGCCACCGTCATGGGTGCTTGCTGCGCAGATCGTCATCAACCTCTCCCTGGCGGTGCTCGCCATGTTCGTGATCGTGGTGGTGGGGATCGCCGCCTTTGACGAGCACGCGCCGAACAACATGGGGGGTTTCGTCGCCGCCGTCGTTCTCACTGTTGGTGCACTGTTCTCCATCGGGCTGGTATTGGCCACCCTCGCCAAGACCGCCCAAGGCGCATATGCCATGGGCATGGCCGTCTTCTTTCCCCTTATCTTCTTCGCCGGCCTGTGGCTCCCACGCGCCAACATGCCCAGCGTGCTGCAACACATCAGCGACTACACGCCGTTGGGAGCTGCGGTCGAGGCCATCCAGGACTCGATGACAGGCACGTTCCCACCCGCTACTCCCCTCGTCATGCTGGGCGCATACATGGTCGTCTTCGGCTTTTTGGCCGTCCGGTACTTCAAATGGGAATGAGCACTTTCGAATACAAGAAAAGAGGAGCAACATGTTTACCGTTACCGTTCCCCGGGCCGACGTCACAAGCCACGAAGTCGCCGAAGCGCTGCGCGACGGCCTGGACCCTCAATACAACGTGGAACCAGGAGAACGGATGACCCGCAACCCCTTCGGCCACCCGCACCCCGACGAATCCGACGCCATCTTGGTGGGCAAAGGGTCCAACACCGTCATAAGAGCCGAGGTGAACATCGTTCGCCACTCGGACCACACCGAACTCCGCATCCGTCCCGGCGGCCTGTTAGGACAGCTCGTCCTCAACACCTTCGGACTCGCCCCCAAGATCCGCCGCGTACTGCGAGACGCGTCCAGTCTCAAAGCAAGCTGACCGTCATCGCCGCCCCCTCCAGAGGATCTAGCGATCGGGAAGGGGGCGATGTTGACCACCCGGCCCGGGAGTGACGTTGAGAAGCTGCCCGGGTTCATCGACGTAGATCTGGTGCCAGATGCCGCGGGGGACGACCACGGCCTGGCCGGGTTCCACCGTGACGTCCCGGTCGCCGTCCTCCAGTTCCAGCCTGACCCGGATCCGACCGGACAGAAGGTAGAGCAGCTCGTCGCCGTCGGGATGCATCTCACCTCCGTGCCGGGATGGCCCTCCGAGAGGGGAGGATTGGACGGTGTAGCCCACGATACGGTTGGGAGGCTGGTCGGTGGTTCTCGCCACGAACACGGCGCGTCCCGTCTCCCTCTCCAGCCCTACGGTGCGCTCGGACAGCTGGAACGAGTCTCCGACCGATATGTCGCTGGTGATCCCCACGCTGACTCCTCTCACACTCTCTAGCTTCTTGTTCCCCGCGGCGGCGTCCTGGTTCCTGGCTGGGCTGTTGTGATGTGACACTCTGCTCTTCATTCCGCTCTGATCATCGCAACAGGGGACTTCGCGAACCAGGTTCGGAGGAACGGGGAACAGGTTGGTATGGAGCAGTCCGACGGTGCGGTGATCGCCGAGTCGCTGGAGACGCCGGGTACCTTCGGCATCATCTTCGACCGACACGGTTCGACGCTCCTTCGCTTCCTGGCCCGCCGCGTCGATCCGGCCGAGGCAGACGGACTGCTGGGAGAGGTGCTCCGTATCGCTTTCGAGCGGCGGTCGACCTTCGACCAGGATCGAGAGTCGGCTCGGCCCTGGCTGTACGGGATCGCTGCCCACGTGGTCGCCAAATATCACCGGAGCGTGGCCCGGAGGCTTCGGGCTACCGCCCGGGTCTCTGTCCGCCGGCCGGTGGACGACGATCCGGCAGAGCTTGCCGCGGCGGCGGCCGACGCCGGCACGAGGTGGGCCCGGGTCATCGACGCCATCGGGTCACTCCCCGAAGCCGACCGACAAGTCCTGTTGCTCTTCGCCTGGGAGGAGCTGAGCTACGAGGAGATCGCCATGGCTCTCGGCATCCCTGTTGGGACCGTGCGATCCCGCCTCAGCCGGAGTCGGGCCCGTTTGGCGGCACTGACCGGGGATCGTGACGGCGATACGCCTCTCGCTCACTGCGATGCTGGAGGTGAATGATGAGTGACGACCTGGAGCCCATTCGCCGGTCTCGACCTGACCGGCTGCTACCCGATGATCCGCCGGATCCCGAGGTCCTGGCCCGGGGTAAGGCCCGTCTCATGTCCGCCATCACCGGGCCGGACGACGCCACCGTGCACCGCCTGACTCCATCGATCTACCCGCGTCTGGCCTACCGGGACGAGGTGGCCGCCCTTGAGTTTCTGACCCGCGTATTCGGTCTCGTCGAGCGCCGGGAAGCTCGGATGGAGCTCCCCGACGGCATGCTCGCCTGGCTGGAGATCGGGAATGGTGTGGTCATGATCGGCCGGGGCGGAGAAGAGCGCCATGGTCTGCGGAGCCCGCTGGAAATTGGCGCCCCAACGGCGATGGTGAACGTCTACGTGCACGACATCGACACCCATTATCAAAAGGCGGAATCGGAGGGTGCCCAGATCGTCATGCCCCTGGAGGACATGTTTTGGGGCGACCGGCGCTACGAAGCCGTCGACCTGGAGGGGCACCGGTGGCACTTCGCCGAGCGCATGACAGAGGTCCGGGGCCGTCCGGCCGTACAGCCGAGCTCGGTTCCGCATGCAATTCCGCACTCGGTCGAAGCATTCAACGATAGCTACGCGAGCTCCACGCCAGCGCCCTGGGACATCGGACGGCCACAGCCCGCGTTCGTGCGGCTGGCCCAGGCTGGGGGTCTCATTGGCCGGGTCCTCGATGTGGGCTGCGGTACGGGCGAGCACGTTCTACTGGCTGCGTCCCTCGGCCACGACGCGCTCGGCGTGGACATCGCACCCCGGGCAATAGAGCTGGCTAAAGAGAAGGCGCAGGCGCGGAGCATCGAGGCGACGTTCCTCGTCTTCGACGCACAGCGCCTGCCCGAGCTGGACACGCCATTCGACACCGTGCTCGACTGCGGACTCTTTCACGGCTTCGATGACCAGGAGCGGCGCCGGTTCGTCGACGGGTTGGCGGCTATCGTGCGCCCGGGTGGTCGCTACCACATGCTCTGCTTCAGCGACCGCCAGCCTGGTGACTGGGGGCCACGCCGTGTCACAGAGGGCGAGATTCGAGCGTCCTTCTCCGAGGGCTGGACGGTCGACTCCATCGAGGCGACCGTCCTCGACATCACCATCGACCCCGCTCGAGCACAGGCTTGGCAGTTAGCCGTGACGCGTCGGTAATTTTCAGGTGTTCGGTGATCTGCAGGACTGGGCCGGCTCACGCGTGCTCAGCCGCCAGGAGAGATGAGCGTTTGCGTTGATCTATCGCCACCACGGTTACGAAGCAGCCGACCGGTCGCATGGGCTGTCGGCGACGTTCCGACTATGCCGCTGGGCGTACGTCGTGGCAGAGGTCTACGCAGGTGGTCGTAGTGGAGAGCCGCTTCTCGCCCCACGACGTGGACCGCCACAACGGGGAAGATGCGGTGCATGGATACCTATGTGGTCGGACTTGGTGGCCTGCCCGCTCCGACCGGACCGGAGCGACAGCGCTCCGCGGCTGGCGAGCAGGGTCGTTTACACGAGGTCGTGGAGAACCCTCTCAGCGGTGAGCGGATCACCATCTTGCGTCGGGACGGCGGCCCGGAGGAGAACGCGTTGGTGTGGGATCTGGTGCTTGGCCCGGGCGGCCGAGTGCCTTCCAGCCACGCCCATCCGCACCAGCAGGAGTGCTTCATGGTGCTCGATGGTGAGCTGGATTTGCGTGTCGACTTCTACCCCCGCCACGCCCTGGTCAGCCTCGGGCCGTGGAGCGCCTACCTGGACGGCGCCGCCCGACCATGGCAACAACGTCGATGGCGCCAGCTCGCAGCCTGGCAGAGCGAGAGCCCCGGCCGTCAGATGATGATCACCGAGGGGCAGGCCGAACCGTGGGAAGCCGTCACCGTACCCCCAACCCCGACAACGCTGGAATGTACAGCTGTCTCCCCGAGGATGTGATCGGCAACTACAACCGGGCCATGCGTTACTCGGCGCTGGCAGGCGTCGCGTGCGCGGCCTACCTGTTCTGGGGAGCTGAGTACTGGCTCCTACGGCGAGCCGCGGCGACTCCCGCTACCTCGACGCCTTCGCTCGGGTCCTGACCGATCACGGGTCCGTACGCGAAGAGCCGCTGTGCGTTCGTCGCCGAGCTGGTTGCTCGCCGACTGCCACCGGCATGTGATCTGGCGAGACTCGACCGGCCGCTACCGCCGGTGGTTGGTCACGGAAGCCAGCCCGGCCGGACGAGGCCGGTCTCGTAGGCGAGCACGACGAGCTGGGTGCGGTCTCTTGCACCCAGCTTCGTCATCGTCCGGCTGACGTGAGTGCGGACGGTGGCCGGGCTGAGGTAGAGCTGTTGGGCGATCTGATCGTTGGCGAACCCGCCGGCGACCTTGGTCATGACCTCGCGTTCACGGTCGGTGAGGACGTCGAGATCGCTGCCGGGCCTGGGTTGCTTGGCTCGAGCGGCGAACTCGACGACTAGCCGTCGGGTCATGCTTGGTGAGATCAGCGAGTCGCCTCGGGAGACAACGCGGATGGCGGTCACCAGATCTTCCGGCTCGGTGTCTTTTAGGAGGAAGCCGCTGGCGCCGTGGCGGAGCGCGTCGAAGAGGTATTCGTCGAGCTCGAAGGTGGTGAGGATGACGATCTGGACGGCGCTGAGGTGCGGGTCGGCGGTGATCTGGCGGGTCGCTTCGAGCCCGTCGAGGCCCGGCATCCGGATGTCCATCAGCACGACATCGGGCTTAACCGCCTTGACCAGGGCGACGGCCTCGTTGCCATCGGCGGCTTCGCCGACGACGTCGAGGTCGTCTCTGGCGTCGAGGAGAGCCCGGAATCCGCTACGAACGAGGGCTTGGTCGTCGGCGAGTGCTACCCGGATCATCCTCTGGCCTCCAGGGGGAGCCGGGCAGCGACCCGGAAGCCTCCCTCGGGGCGGCGACCAGCTTCGAGGCCGCCCCCGAGTGCCGTTGCCCGTTCTCGCATGCCGTCGATTCCCGTTCCGTTGCCGACCCTGGAGGCGTCGGCGGCCGCCGCAACCGCAGTGGGATTCGGGCAGCCGGTATCGACGATTTCGACGAGCACGGCGTCGGGTCGGTAGCCGATCCGTATCGTCACTGTCGCTCCGGGGGCGTGGCGGGTGATGTTGGTGAGGGCTTCTTGGACGATCCGGTAGGCAGTGAGGTCGGCGGCGGCGGGGAGTGCGACCTGCGGTCCGGTCGTCTCGAGGGCGACGTGGAGCCCGATGGCCTCGGTGAGGGCGACCAGTTCGCCGAGTTGGTCGAGGCCGGGGGCGGGGGAGCGGGGCGCCTCGTCTCCATCTTGGCGGACGGCGGCGAGCATGGTGCGCAGTTCGCCGAGGGCATCTTTGGAGACGGTCTTGATGGCGGCCAGCGCCGCTCGGGCTTGCTCGGGATGGGAGTCGATGAGGTCGAGGCCGACGGCGGCTTGAACGTTGATGAGCGAGATGTTGTGGCCGATCACGTCGTGGAGGTCCCGGGCCATTTGCAGGCGTTCTTCGCTGGCCCGGCGACGCTCCTCGACCTGCCGGGCGGCGCGGGTCTCGGCAACCCGCTCCCTGCGCATGCGCACAACCTCGGCCGCGACGACCAGCACCGCCAGCCAGCCGCCGAGGATCAGTGCACCGTCGAGCGAGGCCAACGGCTGGCCCCAGGCGAGCGGGGCGAGCCACAACGACCCGACGTAGCCGACCACGATGACCGTCCAAGCGGCCCACCGGTGCCCGTTGATGGCGACGAGGAAGAAGGCGACGATCAAGCTCAGGTAGCCGAAACGAGGCACAGCCGGTCCGACCGTGGCGAGGAAAGTGACCCACAGCACCATGACCGGGTGGCGGCGCCAGGCGAGGAGAGCCAGCGGTCCGACCAGGAGCAGGAGCCACTCAGCCACGTCGAGACGGGACTGGCGGCCGTGATGAGCTTCGGCGAGCGCGGACAAGCCCAGCTGGAGGACGAGCAGGACGCCGGCCAGCAAGAGATCGCTCCGGGTGATCCTTCCCCCTGCGCGTGGTGGCCGCAGGGTCCACCGGCTCGTCACCGGCCGGGCGCGATCATCGACGCCAGCCATTTCCCCAACGTACCGACCACCGCGACCGGCCGCATCAGCTTGTGGTCGCGTCTTCACCTCAGCGTCCCGACGTAGTCGGGTCCCCCCACCTACGCCCGTCGACGTAGCCGACAAACCACAGCTCGCTTCAGGACGAACGGCGTCGAATCCGTCACCATTGCCGTCGTGCACACTGACGGCAACCAGCGGTTCCCCTGAGGGCACCCCGGATTCATAGGAACACTGAAAAGCTCGGGACCGGAGCTGGTGGCCCCGGCATGCCGGAACCGACAGACGAGGAGTAGAGGACATGGGTGAGAGAGACCACGAGGTGGCCATCGTCGGAGCTGGCCCGACCGGGATGATGCTGGCTGCCGAGTTGGCGTTGGCGAGGGTCGACGTCTTGGTCGTCGAGCGGAGTGTGAGCGAAAAGCTCGCCGGTTCGCGTGCCGGTGGTCTGCATTCCCGCACGATTGAAGTGCTCGATCAGCGCGGGATCGCCGCCCGATTCCTCGCCGAGGGGCAGGCGATGCAGGTCCAGAGTTTCGCCCTGGTCCACTTGGACATCAGCGACTTCCCCACCCGACACAACTACGGTCTCGCCCTTTGGCAGAAACACTTCGAGCGCATCCTGGGTGGCTGGGTCGAGGAGCTGGGGGTGCCGATCTCCCGCGCGCGTGAGGTCACAGGCTTCACCCAGAGCGATACCGGCGTCGGCGTCGAGCTGTCCGACGGTTCGTCGTTAGGGGCGGAATACCTGGTCGGCTGCGACGGGGGACGGAGCCTCATCCGCAAGGCGGCCGGTATCGAGTTCCCCGGCTGGGATCCGTCGGTCAGCTCTCTGGTCGCCGAGGTCGAGATGAGCGAGGAGCCCGAGGTGGGCATCCGCCGTGACGACAACGGCCAGCATGGCATGGGCAGGCTGAAAGGCGGGGAGCAGGTACGGGTGGTGGTGAGTGAGCAGTATGCCGGGCAGGCTGGAAAAGCGACCCTGGGTGATCTCAGTCGCATGCTTATCGCTGTCTACGGGACCGATTTCGGGGTGCACAGCCCGACCTGGATCTCCCGGTTCACGGACATGACCCGCCAGGCGGCCTCCTATCGAGAGGGTCGCGTGCTGCTCGCCGGCGACGCTGCACACGTGCACTACCCGGTTGGGGGGCAGGGCCTCAACCTCGGTGTACAGGATGCGGTCAACCTGGGATGGAAGCTGGCCCAGGTGGTCAAGGGTACGTCGTCGGAGGATCTTCTCGATACCTATCATGCCGAGCGGCACCCGGTTGCTGCCCGCGTGCTGCACGACACCATGGGGACGACCGTCCTTACCCGCAGGGACCCGCGGATCGATGCGCTTCGTGACGCGATGTCCGTGCTACTGAGCATGGACGAGCCTCGCAAGCGTTTCGGCGCGATGGTTTCCGGTCTGGACATCCACTACGACCTGGGTGAGGGCCACCCGCTGCTCGGACGGCGGATGCCCGACCTCGACCTGGTCACCCTCGACGGTCCGGGGCGGGTGTTCTCCCTACTGCACGAGGCGCGTCCGGTGCTCCTCAACCTCGGCGGGGTAGGCGGCTTCGATCTCGCTCCGTGGGCGGATCGAGTCCAGTCGATCGACGCGAGCTATGACGGTCCATGGGAGCTTCCGGCACTCGGCGCGGTCAGCGCTCCTACCGCCGTACTGATCAGACCCGACGGCCATGTCGCCTGGGTAGGGGACGGCACAGACAATGGACTGCGTGGCGCCCTGACCACCTGGTTCGGGACACCATGACACTTGCCTGGTAACGACGATTGGACAACTCAGCAGCTGCGTCGTCGGCTCGTGATCGCACACTCGCCTAAGCGCCCTGACGTAGTCGCACCCTGTCAGCTACGTCGCCCGATGGAGCTGACAAGCCGCAGCTCGTCAGACGACGAACGGCATCGGTTCCGTCACCATTAGTCGTCATGGACACCTACATCAACGGGCAGGTCGGCTGATGGCCACCGCCGAGCTCGACCAGCTGACTAAGCGATTCGGCCCTGTGCTGGCCGTCGACCAGGTGAGCTTCACCGTTGAGCAAGGCAGCGTGGTGGGCTTCTTGGGCCCGAACGGGGCCGGCAAGACCACCACCTTGCGCATGCTCCTCGGCCTGGTCACACCTACCAGCGGTGCCGCCACCATCAACGGCCGCCCTTATAGCGAGCTATCCCGTCCCCGCCACGTCGTGGGCGCCGTCCTCGAGGCGTCCAACCCCTATCCGGGACGGACGGCGGCGGACCACCTGCGCATCGAAGCTCTGGCCGGCGACGCCCCCCGCTCCCGCGTCGACGAGGTGCTCGACCTGGTCGATCTCACCGAGGCGGCCGGGCGGCGGGTAGGGCAGTACTCCCTCGGCATGCGCCAACGGCTCGGCCTGGCCACCGCTCTGCTCTGCGACCCCGAGATCCTCATCTTGGACGAGCCGGCCAACGGCCTCGACCCCGAGGGGGTCCACTGGCTCCGCCGGCTCCTGCGGTCTCTGGCCGCCGAAGGACGGACCGTGTTGGTCTCCAGCCACATCCTGGCCGAGGTGGCCCAGACCGTCGACAGCGTGGTCATCATGGACCACGGCCGGCTCGTCACCCAGGCCAGCCTGGATGAGCTCACCGAGCGGGCCACCCAGGTCATCCGGGTCCGTACTCCTCGACCCGAGCGGCTCGCCGCCCTCCTTGTCGAGGACGGCGTCACGGCCCTCGTCACCGGCCCGGACCGCCTAGAGGTGACCGGCGCCTCGGGCGAGCTCATCGGCACCCTCGCCGCCGAGGCCGCCATCCCCATCTTCGAGACCACAACCGACGCCGCCGACCTGGAGGACGTCTTCCTCCGGCTCACTGGCAACCCCGCCCAACAGGAGGTAACCCGATGATCCGGCTCGTCCGCGTCGAGCTGCTCAAGCTGCGAACCATGCGGGTCACGTTCGGTCTGCTCGCCGCGGCGGTCGCCGTCACCGCTCTCTTTTCATCGCTCGAAGCATCCCGGGCGGGCCGTCGGGTCCCACCCATCTCCACCGCTGCCGGGCTCGGCGATGTGACCACGGTCACTGGAGTGGCGATGATCCTGGCCGCCGTGCTCGGCGTGATCGTCGCCAGCGGCGAGTTCCGCCATACCAGCGCCACCCTCACCTACCTGGCCACCCCAGACCGCCGCCGGGTGCTCGGGGCCAAGGCCGCCGCCACCGCACTCGTCGGCGCCTGTTACGGCCTGGCTGCCGGGATAGTCGCCACCGCCGTCGGTCTCGCCTTCGCTGCCGGCCACGGCGACCATGTCGCCATCGGGACCGCCACGTTGGTCGGCCACATCGCTGGTGCCGGGGTCGGCGCCGCCCTTCTCGCCGCCCTGGGCGTGGGTATCGGCTCGCTCGTCCGGGCTCAGCTGGCCGGGGTCGTCGGCGTCTTCGTATGGTGCATGGTGATCGAGTCCATCCTCGGCGCCAGCATCAGCGCTATCCGCCCCTACCTTCCCTACACGGCGGCGACCACCCTCGGCGGCGCCAAGCTCGGGGCCGGCGCCTTCGGACCGGGCTACAGCGTCTCCTCGCAGCAGGCCCTGCCGTTCCTCGTCGCTGCTGCGCTCGTCGCCGCGGTGGTCGTCGCCGTATCGCTCGTCACCGAGCGGACCACCCTCCACCACGACATCACCTGAGTGGCGTCCGCCGGCCTGCGTCACTCTGGGCTCGACAACCGCCAATTTGCAGCTGCATCAGTAGGCGCCTTCAGTATCAACCCAGCCACCTTCTGCGAAGGCAGCGCAGGCACGGTGCCAGGACAGGAGCGTGCGACGGGCTGTGGTGTCGCGCATCGAGAGGGGCTTGATCAGACGCTGCATAGGGCGTGCACCGTGCATGCTTACGAAGCTGTGTGGCGCCCGCTGCTCAACTGCGCAGTTCCACGTTGAGCCGTGCTGCTTGTCGCGTGAGGTGGTCGCGTTCGGGGAGGTTGGGCGCCGATCGGGCGGCTTGGGCGTAGAGCCGTGCCGCGGTGACTAGGTCACCGTCACGCTCGTGAAGGTACGCCGTGACGGCGGCGTAGCGGGGCAGGTCGGGGTCGAGTGCGGCCAGGGCGGCTAGGCCGGCCCGCGGGCCGTTGGCCTCACCGACCGCGACGGCCCGGTTGAGGCGGGCCACCGGGCTTTCGGTGAGGCGCACCAGTTCGTCGTACCATTCGACGATCTGTCCCCAGTCGGTCTCCCCGGCCGTCCGTGCGTCGGCGTGAAGCGCGGCGATGGCGGCCTGGGCCTGGAACTCGCCTAGGCGGCCGCGGGTGAGTGCTGTCTGGAGCACGTCGACGCCCTCGGCGATCAGGCGGGTGTTCCACAAGCTGCGGTCCTGCTCGGCAAGAGGTACGAGTGTGCCGTCGGGGCCGGTCCGTGCCGGGCGCCGTGCGTGGTGGAGCAGCATGAGCGCGAGCAGGCCCGCGACCTCCTCATGGTTGGTCTTGGCCGCCAGCTGGCGAGTGAGCCGGATCGCCTCAGAGGCGAGGTCGACATCGCCGGAGTAGCCCTCGTTGAAGACCAGATAGAAGACGCGCAACACGGTGGCGACGTCACCGGGCTTGTTGAACTCGACGCTCGAGACGGTCCGCTTGGCCCTGCTGATCCGCTGGGCCACGGTCGCCTCCGGCACGAGATAGGCCTGCGCGATCTGGCGCGTGGTCAGACCACCGACCGCGCGCAGCGTGAGCGCGACGGCCGAAGCCGGAGTCAGGGACGGGTGCGCGCACAAGAAGTACAGCTGGAGCGTGTCGTCAACCACCTCGCCCGGACCGGTCATGGGCTCGCCCTCGACGCGTACCTCACGGTGTCGTCGGGAGGTATCGGCGCGGGCACCGTCGAGGAACTTGCGCCAGGCCACGGTGACCAGCCAGGCCTTGGGGTCTCGCGGCGGGTCGGCCGGCCACACGCGCACGGCCTCGACCAGGGCGTCCTGCACGGCATCCTCGGCCGCAGCCAGGTCGGCTCCGCGACGGACGAGGATGCCAATCACGGTGGGGGTGAGGGTCCGCAGCAGCGTCTCGTCCACCGTGCGTTACTCCGTGATGGTCGGGGGCGCGGTCAGGAACGGGCGCACCTCGAGCCACTCGTGGATCGGCTTCCCACCTGCACCCGGGGCCGCGGACAGCTCGCCAGCCAGCTCGAGCGCCCGCTCGTAGGTCTCGACATCGATCACCATCCAGCCGGCGATCAGGTCCTTGGTCTCCGCGAACGGGCCGTCGGTGACCGGCCGCCGCCCCTCACCGTCGTAGCGGACGAACGTGCCCTCCGGGGAGAGCGCTTGGCTGTCGACGAACTCGCCGGTTCCCTCAAGCCGAGCGGCGAAGTCCCGCATGTACTGGACGTGGGCCGATAGCTCCTCCTGCGTCCACTGGTCCATCGGCACGTCGTTGACCGATGCCGGCGCCCCCCGGTAGTGCTTGAGCAGCAGGTACTTGGTCATCAGGATCTCCTCAGTCCGGTACGGCCCATTGTGGCCTTGTTCACTCGGGAGACGGAGCCGAGCGCCGGTTCTCGACAACTCGGGCAAGTCGGTCATCGTCATCGAGCACCACCAGGCGGTCATGGCGCACGCGGACTGGCTCATCGACCTCGGTCCCGGTGCCGGCGAGGAAGGAGGCCGCGTCGTCTTCGCGGGCACGCCGACCGATCTTTCGCCGCCTGCTCCACCCTCACCGGCAAGCACCTGGCGGCGTACGTCGGGATCTGATCAGCGAGCTAACGAACGTCGGCGGCATCAGACGAGATTCAATTGGAGCGTGCGCGGCGCAAAATTGCTGACCTCAGCACTTGCCTGCTGTTGCCCCGTCAGGCCAGCACTTTGCGCCCCACGAGATGAAAGGGGCGACTGAGCTGGCGGTAGGGGTCTCGTCTGCTGGCCTCGAGTTCAACTTCGGCTATCGCCGCTAACTGCTTTGAATCGCTGAGGTCCAATTCGGCTCCACTGAAATCGAGCCAGTCGGTGAACAGCCATACCCCGTACCAGCGGAGCGGCTCCACGTCCTCGCTCTGCATGAGTTCGCTGAGGTGTTCTACCGTGTCAGCTCGGGTCGGCACTCCCAGCACCCCGACTTCGCTGGTGGCGTCAAACGAGGCCAAGGCGTCGTCCCACCGCCGTTCCAAGGCTGGTCGCACCGCCATCGTTTTGGCGTTCCCGGCCATGATCGAGACCACGCCGCCGGCAGCGGCGCACCGGCACAGCTGGCTGACCACCAGCTCCGGTCGTTCGAAGTACCCGAGCACGCCGTGGCACAACACAGCGGCGAAGTGTCGACCACTCACCGCCTCGACGGCGTTCTCACCGTGCGCCTTCAAGAGGGTCACCCGCCGCTGGGCCTCAGCAGGCAGCCCTTCGAGCCGCTGCTCTGCTTTGTCCAGCATCGCCGGCGACGGATCAAGCAACGTCAGGTCGTAACCGGCTTGGGCCAGCGGAAATGATTGATGGCCTGCCCCGCCGCCGATATCCAACACCGTGGCCGGTGGCTCGGGCAGATGCTCGAGCAGGTGGTGATGCAACACATACGTGCGCACGTACCCTTTCACCGAGGCATAAGCTTCATCGGCAAATAGGTCGGCCAAACCGGCCCAGGTGTCATCGCCCACGACACCACGCTATGTCCCATGCCGCGTCCTATGCCGCCCAAGGCACCCGGGCCGGAGCGGGCATGGGGACCGATACCCCAGGTCTGGACCGGTGACGGTGAGGTCATTCCATGCCTTCGGCATGTTGGTCGACAACGTGACCGCCCTCGATATCGCCGAGCTGGACGAGCCGTGGGCCAGGGGGCTGCGTACGCGTGTCCATGCGGGTCTGTTCGAGCACATCACCACGGAACCAACCGATGAGATCCGCGACCCGGGCCGATCCCTCGGCAGAGCCCTTCCGGCGCCTAGGACTCATGCTTGTGGCGGTTGCGCTCGTGGGCCGACCGACTGCTATCTGCCGGTGCGCTCTCGGTGGTTGCACCCTGGCCAGCAGCATGGCCTACGCTGGCCTTCCTCAAGCTCCTCCTTGGTCCGGCGAATGCGACGTTCCCGGGTCATCTCCTGCTTGGCATCTTCGACCCAGCAGATGAACTCGTTGCGGGCCAGAGGCGTGATGTCCCGCCAGGCATCGAGTGCCGTCGGATTGGCGATCAGCGCCTTGCGCAGGTCTCCTGGAAGCCTGTGCACCACCCCTCCGGGCACTCGTGGGCGGCTCACAGGGCCACGGTAGCGGTCGGGCGAGCCGTATCACCAGTGCCGCCCTCATTCACCATTGGCGCAGGCGGGCGCTCGGCGGACATATCAAAGGGGGACGATACGGACGCCGAATTGCGAGACGCCTTGCCTACGTGGTTCGGAACACCGTGACGAGACGCGGTGCTCGCCAGTTTCTACAGACCGGCTGACGACAGCGATGGACTCTCACGCCTGTCCCCAACCCAGGGGAGAGAGGCGAGAGTCCCGTCGGGATGTCCCTTGGTTACTCTTTTGGTTACTTGAATGAGATGGCGCCGAACCCTTGGCTGATAGTGACCTCACCAACGGCCACGGAGTTCGGGCTCTCATCGCATTTCCCATTCGACGTTCTGGGCAGCACAGCGGCGTTGGTGATGGTGAGGTTGACTTTGCCCGTGATGCCCTTATAGGCGCCGGTGCCGTTGAAGAGGGTGACGGGGGCGTTGGCAGCGAGTACGACTCCACAATTTTTCGCGTAATTGCCCCTCGGCTTCGCTGTGCGGAACTCCTTCTGAATAGCGCTGGTATCCACCTCAAAGGTTCCCTTAGAAAGAACGATCCGGTTGGCCTTGGCGCTGACGCCAGATTGGTCGGTTCCCCAATCGGCGAATGCTCCGGTGACGACGATCGAGCCTGTGCCACCAGTACCAGGATTGACGTCGTAGACGTGGACCGTCCCTCCTGGTGTCGCGGCCGAGACGCTCTGACCGGCCAGCACGAGCGGGCTGGATAATGTGGCTGCGACGACCAGCGGAATGAGTCGCGTGCTATGCATTGCGGGTCCTTTCATTCTGGAATCGGATGACTAGTTCTCAATCGTTGGAGCGTGCACGTCTGAGGGTCCCAGACGGTCCTGTTGTCAGACTCGGACACGGTTTGCGACGGCCGGCTCTGCCGCATCCCGGCGCAAGCAGCTGACTCCGACGACGACGGCCCAGACGAGAAGGACGATGACCGGCAGGAAAAGAAGGCTGAAAAGGAGGAGTATGGCCACGACCCAGCCGAAGGCGGCCATGCGCGTACCGAAGACACCGGCCGCTTTGCCTTGGACGCTCAGGACAGCGACGGCTAGGGCGACGGCCCACATACCGCCGACGGCTACCAGACCGAAGCCAACATCGTTGCTGAGCCGGAGCACGTCGGCGCCGGGCAGCTGATAAGAGCCGCTGAGCTCGGAGGCAGACACCGATGCCATCAGCACCCCGCCAGCGGAGATGCAAGCTGCCGCGGCGCCAGCAGCGACGAGGGCGAGAGGGCTGGTCGGTTCGGATCGGCGGTCGGCGATGCGCTTCCACAGCGTGGTCAGGAAGGTCATGAGGCACAGGCCGGCCAGCACCAGCAGGAGCCCAGTCGCCACGTGCTGGATCTGGTGGCCGTGACCGGAGTAGTTGGCAATCCATGTGGAGTCGGATGCGTTGTCGGCAGGCGGACTGCTGACGACCACGCTCGCCACAAACAAGACGGCGAAGGCGGGCCCGGCGAGCGCTCCCAGTCGGGAGGCCTTCAACGAAGCAGCGTCGGGCATGGCAAGCCTTCTTTCTGTATCGGTCACGTCAGAGATCGGAGTAGACGTCAGTCAGGTTGACATCAGTAACGGGTCCGGACATCCGCTATGAGGAGGATCGGCTGTGGCCTTCGCGGTGATCTCCTCGAACCACGCAGTCGGACCTTCGAAGGACGTTGATCCGAATCGAGGACGACGCCCAGATGCGGTGAGCTCGTTACGCTGAATGGCTATGGCGCACCTCAGCACCGACCCCAGGCAGGTGTTGGCGGTGGTCCGCCGCCACCTTGTCCTGATCGATGTTGCCCTCGCCGCCGCACTAACGACTGGTGGCCTGGGCGCGCTCGGTCATCTCCAGTACCGCGGTTCGGTGGCTTTGGCGGTCACTTCCTGTGTGTCCTGCACCAGCGCAGTGGCCTTTCGTCGCATCGCCCCACAGGCAGCGATGATGCTGTCCGTCGCTTCGGTGGCGGTGTATCAGAGCGTCACCCAAGACCCCCAAGGGGCTTTCGTATCGGCGGCCTTGGTGCTGGCCGCTTACATGTTCGGCCGCTCGGTGCTCCGCGCGGGCCGATATGTCCGAGGATCCTTGGTCCTCGGCTACGCCCTGGCCATCTTCGAGCTCGTGCCCTACTTTTCGCAACAGGCCCAGCCGGCTGCGATCGCCGGAACCTGGCTGACCGTCGTCGTTCTTCCCACTGGCGTGGGGATACTGGTCGAACGGCGGGAGCAGGTCACCAGGCACTTGAGCGCTGCCGTGGACCAGCTTCGTGATGAACATCGGATCCAGGCCGAGCGGGCGGCAGCCGAAGAACGCAACCGAGTAGCTCGCGACCTGCACGATGTGGTGGCCCACCACCTCAGCGTGATGGCCGTTCAGGCCGGCGCGGCCCGGACGGTGGCCGATCGTCCTGACGCCGCCATGACGGCGCTGCGCACCGTGGCCCAGTCCGGTCGGGAGGCGCTGACCGATCTCCGTCGGATCACCGGCGTGTTGAGGCGCCACGATGACCAATGGGTCGGCCATCCCCGCTTGGACCAGTTGGACGGGCTCATTGGGCAAAGCCAGGCGGCGGGCGTCACGGTGCAGGTGCGTGTCGTGGGTGACCTACACGAGGTGCCACCGGCGATCGACCTGGCGGCGTACCGCATCATCCAAGAGGCGTTGACCAACGTGGTCAAGCATGCGGCGACCACTACCGCATCCATCGAGGTCGCCATAGGCAAGGACGCGCTTGGTCTGCTCGTGATGAATGACGGGGCTGACAGAACCGAGCCTGGTCCCCGATTGCCCACTTCAGGCCAGGGTCTGATCGGGATGCGCGAGCGGATAGACCTGTACGGCGGCCAGCTTCAGACCGGCCCCAGAATCGGCGGCGGCTACGAGGTGCGAGCGACCATCCCGCTCCGCCCCCCGATCCCAGCAGACCCGGCTGCGGCCGACGCCGCAGCGACAATGGCACCGTCGCGCCGGCTCAGGTGGGACGCAATACGCCCGCACATCGACCTGATCCTGGCTGGGGGCTGGTTCGTCGCCTTAGAGGCCGAGGCGCTGACCAGTGCACACCGGCACGGTTCGCTCGCGTTGAACATGATCGTTGTGGGTGCAATGGCTGTCATCGGCATATGGAGACGGCGCTGGCCCCTGCTCTTTTTAGTGGCGGTCGGCGGTCTGGCGCTCGTCCTGGACGGAGGGTTGGACACCCTGCAGGCAGCCACCATCACGGGAACCTATGTCGTGGTGGTCCCGATCTACACGGTGGCTGTATGGGGGAGTCGCGTCCCGCGCTGTTACCGGGCTGGTCGTGTGGGGAGCCGGCGTGATCACAGCCCGTTCCTCCACTCACGCCCCTGCCGCCGGTGTCGCCGGTGCCGCGGTGATGGCTGGGATCGTCTGGGTTGCGGGGCGCCTCTGGCGTCGGTACAGGCACCTCCACCGCGAGCTGTCCGCCACGATGAGCCGTCTGGACGCCGAGGGTTCAGAGAGAAAACAGCTCGCCATCACTAACCAGCGAGCCGTGATCGCCCAGGACCTGAATCGTCTCATGGTCCGCGATGTCGTAGCCATGATCGTTCAGGCACAAGCAGCCCAATCGCATCGCAGTGCCGAGACCATCCGCGACGCGGCCGGCGTGATCGAAGACACCGGACGCCAGGCACTGGCGCGGATGCGGGACATCCTCGGGGTTCTGCGAGTGCATGGCATGTCCGCAGACCTGACACCCCCACATGCACCGGATGGTCGGCCTGACGGCGAGTGCGACGTGCAACTCGGTATCCTCGAGCCTCTGGAGAAGGCGCGATGACCATTCGCGTGCTCATTGCCGACGACCAGCAGCTGGTTCGGGCCGGCTTCCGGCTGATCCTGTCCGCTCAGCCGGATATCGAAGTCGTTGCCGAGGCCGATACCGGCTCCAACGCCGTCGAGCGGACCTTCGCGACCCGGCCTGACGTCGTGCTGATGGACATCCGGATGCCCGGCTTCGACGGTATCGAGGCAACCCGGCGGATCATTGCCAAAGGCCAGAGCGCGATCCGGGTACTCATTCTGACCACCTACGACCTCGACGAGTACGTCTACGACGCCCTCCGAGCTGGGGCCAGCGGGTTCCTGCTCAAGGACGTGCCGCCTGAGCAGTTGGCGGCCGGAATCCGCCTGGTCTGTAGCGGCGACGCCCTCCTCGCACCGAGCGTCACGCGCCGCCTGATCGAGGAATTCACTGCGGCCCGTATCCAGCCTCCTTCTCCACCCGGCATGGAACAGCTCAGTCCGAGAGAGCAGGAAGTATTTCGACTCCTTGCCCGCGGCTGGTCGAATCAGGAGGTCGCCGACCACCTGGTCGTCGGTGAGACCACGGTGAAAACCCACGTCACCCGAATACTCAGCAAACTAGGACTACGCGACCGGGTGCAAGCGGTCGTCCTGGCCTACGAAGCCGGGATCATCACCCCCGGCCGGACGGAACCCTGACATCTCGGGATTGGAATGGCTCGGGTGGGGCCGAATACGGTGCGCGACTGCTCTTGGTCTGATGGGATCGGGACATGGAGATCGATGATCGTGATCAGCGGGCACGAGCCACACTGGCGAGGACCGGGTGCTGCCCGAACCATCGTGGGATGACCTGGGTGAGGTGCTGAGGCCCGGTCAGGTGGATCTTCCCGGCTTTGACCGCGTCCTCGAAGCGATCGTCACCCATCCAGACTCGGGTCAGCGTCCGTAGGTCAGCTTCGACAGAGGCGTCGACGGGTCTCCCTGGATCGGTAAGACAGAGGTCAACTTCTCGCCCGTCCGCCACGACCCAGTAGTAGCGGCGCTTTGCTGGCATCGAGGGGAACAGGAACTGGACGACAGCCCGGCCCCGTCCCAGACCGCCTGGATCGAGGAACCGGCGGACGTCCCAGAGCAGAAGACCCGGATCGAGCTCGTCCTGGTGGTACTCGCTCCTGACCCACCGCTGCCCCCACTCACCGAGTCCCTGGATCAGGGGGAAGAGCTCCCTCCCGGCGTCTGTGAGGGTGTAGGAGTTCTCCGTCGGATCGTGCTCGATGACGCCAGCGCGAGCGAGTTCCCGCAGGCGTTTGGTGAGGAGCGCGGGTGAGCACGTCGGCACGCCGCGCCGGATCTCGTTGAACCGGGAGCTGCCCACGAGAAGCTCACGAAGGATCAGTGGCGTCCAGCGCTGGCAGATGACCTCGGCAGCCTTCGACACGGGGCAGAACTGCCCGTACCCGGTCATCCGTGGTCTCCTGGCGCCACTTCAGAAACTGTACTAGTCGGGCACCCCCGGGTCATCAGATGATCATCACAGAGCCTGATTTACAGAGACTGAATCCGAGGAGGCGACCATGGCGACTGCCCCAGAGACCACTGCCGACATCGACAAGCTGATGAGCTTTGTGTTCCGCGCCGTAGACGAGGTCGGCGCCGCCCTGAACGCCGCCTTGGTGGTCATGGGCGACAAGTTGGGCCTCTACCGGGAGATGGCCGACGGGCTGCCCGTCACCTCGGAGGAGCTGGCCCGACGTACCGGGACGTCCGAGCGCTACGTCAGAGAATGGCTCAATGCTCAGGCCGCCGGCGCATACGTCGCCTATGACCCGGCTACCTGCCGCTACTCACTGCCACCGGAGCACGTAGTGGCTCTCACTGACGAGTCCAGTCCTGCCTATCTGCCCGGCTTCTTCCAGATCGCCCTGGGTTCCGTACTCGACTCACCCCGCATCACCGAGGCGGCAAGGTCTGGCGCGGGCATCGGGTGGCACGACCACGTCCATGACGTCCACGACGGCTGCGAGCGGTTCTTCCGCCCTGGGTACAACGCTCACCTGGTGGCCGAGTGGCTGCCCGCCCTCGACGATGTCGTGCCCAAGCTGGAGCGCGGCGCAAGGGTGGCTGACGTCGGCTGTGGCCATGGGGCGTCGACCGTGCTCATGGCCCAGGCCTTCCCGGCTTCCACCTTCCTCGGGTCCGATTACCACGAGGCATCGATCGCCACCGCCCGAGAGCGCGCCTCGGCCGCCGGGGTAGGCGACCGGGTGACCTTCGGGACTTCACCGGCCACGGCCTATCCGGGAGACGCATTCGACCTCGTCACCATGTTCGACTGCCTGCACGACCTGGGCGATCCGGCCGGTGCCGCCCGCCATGTGCGCCAGTCGCTCGCTCCCAATGGCACCTGGATGATCGTGGAGCCGGCGGCCGGGGACCGCGTCGAGGACAACCTCAATCCGGTGGGTCGCGCCTACTACTCGTTCTCGACTCTGCTCTGCACCCCGGCCTCGCTCTCCCAGGAAATCGGCTTGGCGCTGGGTGCCCAGGCCGGAGAGGCACGCATCGGCGAGATCGTGACGGAATCTGGCTTCAGCCGGTTTCGCAGGGTCGCGGAGACGCCGTTCAATCTGGTCTTCGAGGCACGGCTGTGACGCAGCGGGCCCTCCGCCGGGCATCGCCGGCTGCCCGTCGACATGACTGACCCAGCCATCCTCGCCCTGCGTGCCGAGCATCGGCCGCAGCTCCCCCTCGGAGACGGCGAGCGGGTCGCCGGCTACGGCATCATGGGTCTACCTTTCCGATCGGGACACGTCCTCGGGTTGCGTCGGTGGACGGCGTCTTCCGTGGGTGAAAGCTTCACCTCGATCTGGCACCGTGACGCCGGCGGCCGCTGGACGTTCTACGAGTCCGTGCCTTCGGAGATCGGATGTACCCGCTACTTCGGAGCCGAGGTCGAATGCGTTCGGGTCGGACCGATCGAGCTCGCATGGGAAGGCTCGCACTGTCTGCGCGTCCACACGTCGGACGACCCCCAGCTGGACTGGACGGTCGAGCTCGGGTCCACGGTCACGACCCGCGCCATGAGCCTCGTAGGGTCTGCCCTCCCCGCCTGGGCATGGCGCTCGCGTCCCGTGTTGGCGACGATGGGATACGTCGCCGGAAGAACCCTCCGAGCTGGGAGGGTCAAGCTCACGGGTATCACCTCCAACGGACAGCACTTCGACGCCAACCCACTGCGGATTTGGTATGTGACCGAAAGCCATGCATTTGTCGATGGCCATGACATCGGACCGATGGGCCCGTTGTCCGATCAGGCACGAATGGCTGACTTCTACTTCCCGCAACGAGGGATCTTCGCCATCGGCCGCGTCTTCGTGACACCGTGACCGGGCCGGCCTGACCACCGGTCCGGCGCCTCTTGTCAGCCGATTGCGTCTCGTGCTCAACCGGCTCGATCTACGCCGTTTCGGCCTCGCGCTCGTAGTTGAGCAGCAACACTCCCGTGGTCGTGGGTGTGCACTCGACGAGTCGCAACCGCAGCGGACGGGCCAACTCCCCGAACAGCCGCTTGCCTGTGCCGAGGACGAGTGGATGCAACAAGATCCGGTACGTGTCGACGAGATCGTTGGCGAAGAGCGTTTGCGCCAGCACCCCGCTCCCGAGAACCGTGATGAAGCCCTCACCGTCGGCTTTCAAGTCCCGGACCGACCTGACGACGTCGTTGTCGACGATGTGGGAGTTGGCCCAGTCGAGCCGACGCAACGTCCGGGTAACGACGTACTTCGGCGTGGCGTTGAGGCTGGCGGCGACGGGGTTCTCGACAGGCTCGTGCGGCCAGTGTGCGGCCATGTGCTCGTAGGTCTTGCGGCCGAACAGGTAAGCCGAGGTCTGACCCACCCCGGAGCCGGCCTGGCGAGCCAGGACCTCGTCGCCGTAGGGCGCGCTCCAGCCTCCGTGCCCGAACCCGCCTTCGCGGTCCTCGTCGGGTCCCCCCAAGCCCTGCATCACGCCGTCGAGCGTGACGAATTCCACCACGGCCAGGTTCCGCATGGCACTTCCTCCCATCGAGCGAGAACGGTCGGTACCGCGCCAGCGGCACAGCCTCCCGGAAACGTGACTCAGCCGCTGGTCGCCATCGCCCGCAGTTCGGCGACCGAGTCGGGCATGATGGCGGCGAGGTCCCGGCCGTCGTCTCCGTCGGCCCATCGCTGGATGGCCATGCGCAGCACCGTCATGCCTGCCTCGGCAGCCAAGGTCGCCTGCTGCTCGCTCACGCCTCGCTGACGCAGGGCGGCGGCGACCGCTGCGGCGTAGTCGGCCAACTTGGCGAGCTCGCGCTCTCGCAGCTCTGGGTTGGCCGCGATCACGGCCTGGCGCTGGAGGGAAAGATCCCTGCGAAACTCGCCGAGCATGGCGGCGGCGGCGTCGAGGCCCCGGGCCACGGCGTCGAGGGGGCCGTCGGTTGCCGGCGCGCCGGTGACCCCGGCCACGATCCGTTCTTGGAGGAGAGCAGACCCACCGAAGAGCACTTCCCGCTTGTCGGCGAAGTGCCGGAAGAAGGTGCGCTCGGTCAACCCGGCGCGGGCGGCGATCTCGGCCGCCGTGGTCTGGTCGAACCCCTGCGCTGCGTATAGGGCGAGAGCCGCCTCCTGGAGCCGCCCACGACTGTCCGGCTCCCAGCGACCCATGGCCGCGATCCTAACGTTGACAGTTGCTGACATGGTTCTAGGGTTCCCACGGTCTTAGCTTGTCAAGCGGCTTGGGAGTTCGGCACCTTGGCCCGGTGTCCCCAAGCGACAGTCTCGTCGTAAGCAGTGTGGTGGACGAGGCAGCCATGGAGGATGCCGACCAAACGGTTCCCGAGGGTGCGGAGCGCGGCGTGGTGGGTGTCCCCGGCCGCTCGGCGGTGGTCGTAGAAGGCCCGAGCCCCTGGTGAGGCGGTGAGCGAGGCGAAGACCCATTGGTAGGTGGCGTCGGCCAGACGCAGGTTACGGGCGAAACGGGCCAGGACCACCCGCTTGGTGCCCGACGCTCGGGTGATTGGTGACGTGCCGGCGTAGTTTTTGCGACACTTGGCGGTGGCGTACCGGTTCGGCTCATCGCCGAATTCGCAGACCGGGCGGCCTCGGCGCGCTACGAGGCGCTCGTCCTCACCGTCGATACAGCCGTGCTGGGCCGACGGGAGCGAGACGTGCGACGGGGCTTCTCGTTACCGCCGACGATCGGTCCCCGCACCGTGGTCGACGGGGCACTGCACCCCGCGTGGACGTGGGCTTTCGTACGCAGCGAACCCATCCGATTCGCCAATGTCGTCGGCCGCCACGTCGGCGATGGTGCATCGTCGGTGTCGCTTTCGGAGTACATCAACACGCAATTCAACCCGGCCCTCTCCTGGAGCGACATCGACTGGCTGCGCTCGGTATGGAGTGGGCCGATCGTGGTCAAGGGGATCCAGACCGTCGACGATGCGGTCCTGGCCGCCGACCGCGGCGTCGACGCGATCGCCTTGTCGAACCACGGCGGCCGCCAACTCGACGGTGCGCCGGCGATCCTGCCGCTTCTCGCACCGGTCCGCGACGCCGTCGGAGACCGCGCCGAGATCATCTGCGACGGTGGTATCCGCCGGGGGAGCGACATCGTCAAGGCCGTCGCGGCGGGCGCGACTGCATGCATGGCCGGCCGTGCCTACCTCTACGGACTTGGCGCCGCCGGCGAGCGCGGCGTCGACCGCGTGCTCGAGTGGTTCGGCGCCGACATCGTCCGCGTCATGACCCTCGTCGGCGCCTCCACCATCGGTGACCTCACCCGCGATCCTTTGGACCTGCCATGAGCACCCCTTCCTGGGCCGGGTACTTCTCCCCGCCCAGAACGTCCCGAGACAGTCGAGCGCCAAGGGACACGGTGGGATCCGGACGCCAATTTGCAGCCGTGCGCCGCACTCATCGCATTGGACGATCCCAGCAAGTCTGCTAGTCTGCTAATCTGTACTCCTAGTCCACACTAGCAGACTCGAGTGGCTGCCCGAGTTCCTACTTCCATCGATCCGGGGGGATTGCATGCGTACGATTCGGATCGGCCGCCTGGTCGTCGGTGTTGCAGCGGCCATGGTCGCCACGGGGTGTTTCTCGGCAGGCTGCTCCACGGGCGCGTCAACGGCGAGCGCACCGAAGTCAGTACCGAACGCAACCACCCCGCCCAGTTCAAGCTCTGCGCCGGGCATCACGTCTACACAAATTGACATCGGAGCGGTGTCCTCCAGGACCGGGCCTTTGGCCAGTTACTTCGGAGGGCTCGCCCCGGGCATGATCGCCTACTTCAACGCACTCGACGCTCGGGGTGGCATCAACGGGCGCAAACTTGTCCTGACCAACAACCTCGATGACGGCGGTTCGCCCACGGAGTTCGAGCAGGATGCCCACAACCTGATCGAGCAGGACCACGTCTTCGCCGTTGCAGTAGCGTCTGCCTGGTTTGCTCCAACTCTCTTTGTACAGACCAAGTCACCGACATATGGCTACAACGTGACCGACAATTGGCAAGATGCCCCCAATCTTTTTGCCGTCAGCGGTTCGACACAGATCTATTCGGCGACCGTGCCAGTGCTGTCCTGGTTCGCCAAGCAACTGAAGTTGAAGTCAGTGGCCTTCGTTAGTTACAACTCGGCTACACCAGGCTCGTATGCCGCCTGCCACGCTCTTTCCAACGGTATGTCCGATCTCGGATATCGCGTCGACGCCAACGATGACGCCCAGATCGGCGGGAGCTACACCTCGGTCGTACAGAACATTCAACGGGCCGATTCGCAATTGGTCGTCAGTTGCATGCAATCATCCGATGACATCAGTTTGGGGCGAACGATCCAGCAGTATGGTCTCAAGATCCACCAGCTATGGCTGAACGGATACGACCAAGCGTTACTCAAACAATACCAAAGCATCATGCAGGGTGTCTACATAGACAACGTGGGTAACGTTCCGTTTGAGGCGGGCAACATGTCCAAGTACGGCAATCTCTACCCGGGCATGTTGCAGTACCTTGCGGCCATGAAGAAGTACGAGCCCTCCTTTGCGATGAATAGCGTCTCGTTCGATGGATGGTGGTCGGCTGCGCTCATCGCCGCTGGCATCAGAGCTGCCGGTAGCAATCCCACCCAGGCGAAGGTCATTGCCGCTACGAACGCGATCACTGATTTCACCGGCGACGGAATATCGGCTCCCGTAGACTGGAAGGTCAGTCACACCAGCTTCACCACTCCCCAATGCACCAGCTGGCTCCAAGTCAAGGGAAACCAGTACGTTCCAGCGTTGTCGAAAGGCAAACAGGTTTTCGTCTGTCTGAGTCAGAGTGCGAAGAATCCCACTGTAGTCAAAGCGCCCGCGGGAACCCCGGGCGCTTGACACGAGCAAATCGTCGGGAAGCTCAGAAAGGCTGACCAGATGCTGAATAGGGGGGCCGACGTGGCGGCAGCGGCCCGCCACCTCCAGGTCACGGGTCCGTGAGTCCACCTGGCTCATCGACCAGCGCACCGGCAGTGTCGGTGCCGCGCCGATCAGGTTCCGACTGGTGGCGGAATGCTGTGGTGTACGAGATATATCCACGAAGCTTCGCCGATTCGGACGGTGACGGGATTGGAGACCTCGAAGGAATCATCTCCCGGATCGACTATCTCGATGCGCTCGGAATAGATGCCGTATGGCTCACGCCCTTCTACCCGTCGGCGCAGGTCGACGGGGGGTATGACGTCGACGATTACCGAGACGTAGACCCAACGCTGGGGAACCTGACGACCTTCGATCGATTGAGCAGGAGGCTCTACGAACGAGATATCGGATTGATCATCGACATCGTCCCGAACCACTGCTCGGACCGTCACCGCTGGTTTCAAGACGCCTTGGCGGCGGGACGCGGGTCGTCTGAACGTGCCCGTTTTCACTTTCGTGAAGGTAAAGGCGATGGACCGCCATCTGATTGGCCCTCATTCTTCGGTGGGTCTGCTTGGACGCAAGTCGAGGATGGGCAGTGGTACCTACACCTCTTTACGCAAGCTCAACCTGACTGGAACTGGGGCAATCGCGAGGTGCAATCCGATTTCTTGGAGACACTTCAAATTCTGGGGTGATCGGGGAGTCGATGGATTTCGCGTCGATACCGCCTTCCTGCTGTCCAAAGAGCTTGCAGACGAGCTTCCCACGTGGGATCAGTTGATCACAGGTTCAGGCTCCGCCGGGGAGGGCGGCTATCCCCCAGGTGGGCACCCCTTGTGGGATCGTGACGAGCTCGACGAGATCTATCGCGATTGGCGCACTGTCTTCGATTCCTACAATCCACCATTGTTCGCAGTTGCTGAGGCGTGGGTTAGCGTTGAACGTCGGATCCGTTACGCACAACCCACCTCCCTGGGTCAGGCGTTCAATTTCGATCTTCTTCAGGCAAAGTGGGATGCCGAGACCTTTAGACGTGTC
The DNA here is from genome assembly GCA_963828385.1 of uncultured Acidimicrobiaceae bacterium. Classification (GTDB taxonomy): domain Bacteria; phylum Actinomycetota; class Acidimicrobiia; order Acidimicrobiales; family RAAP-2; genus Bog-756. Next base: position 2,656,066 of record CAWHEF010000002.1, on the reverse strand, counting down.
ATAAGCGAAAGCATTGGGTTCGCTCGGCGAAGCGGTTCGTCGAGCACATGGGTCCTTTCGAATCACGATGTCGTTCGCCACGCGACCCGTTACGGCTTGCCGCAAGACGCCGTGGAAGTATTTGGAGGATCGAATGATCTTGGTATTGCGGACGAGATTCTTGGAGTGCGGCAGCGCCCGTGCTGCCATCCTGTTGACGTTGGCACTTCCAGGCAGCGCATATCTCTATCAGGGGGAAGAGCTCGGCCTGCGGGAGGTTGTAGCCCTTCCTCACGAGTTCCGACAAGATCCGACGTTCGTTCGCGGTGAAGGCCTGAACCTGGGGCGAGACGGCGCCCGAGTTCCGCTTCCATGGACGTCCGACGGGATCTCGTTTGGGTTCAGTTCGGCACCGTCTCATTTGCCACAGCCTGCTTGGTTCGGGCAATCCTCAGTTGCCTCCGAAGAACGTGATTCCTCGTCTACCTTGATGCTCTACCGGACGGCAATCGAACTTCGTCGCCAAATTTGTGCGATTGAAGACCCTCGAGACCATGGGGACGACAAAATGGAATGGCTCGACCTTGGCGCCGAGATTGTCGCATTTCGGCGAGGTCGGTTGACGTCCGTCACCAACTTTGGAGACAATGAGGTGCCGATGCCGCCAGGTCGGCAGCTCCTGGCTAGTGAGGATCTCGGGGACTCGTTGCTTGTTCCGGACGCCACAGTCTGGCTTGAGTCGAACTAGTCCCACTTCCCAGGCCACAGCTCTCATTTCCGTGGATCACTAATCGCGGACCAGGTCAAGTGGCTCATCAATAGGGATCCCCTCGTTCGGGCTCAGCTTCTGCAAAGGACGGTCAATGAGGTGCGTCTCAAACCACGGCGAATCGAAGCAACAGTCCGTACGGCCATCGGCATTCGCGCTTTTGACGCTCAGTACGACGGATCACCGAGCGTCTTGGAACTCGGGCCAGTTGAGGTCTCAGTCGGCGAGTTCGGCGTGAATACTTCGTGGTCGGTGTCCGTAACCGACGACCGACCCGTTCTTCTCGACACGGTCACACTGGTAGCTGAGCTAACCGACACCCGCGGACGAGTTCAGCTCCTCCGTCACGGCTATCAATCTTGGTCACCGACCGATGTCGCAACCCTTGGTCAAGATGTCGACCCCTCAAGTGTAGCGGGCAGCGAATTTCTACAGGCGCTCCACCATGCTGACCAGCGGACCGTTACCAACGACGAGCTTCGTTCGGAGTGGGTCACTGTGCTGGTCGATGGTAACGCCTTTACCGTCGAACAACCCTTGCTCGTTGGCTTCGATGGCGGTGGACTCCATGACGGCACGATCCGTGTGCGCATTGCAGGCGAAGGAACAATTCAGTTGCGCGCCGAGGCATTCTTCGGCGGCGCCACACTTTCTCCCGGCGACGTTCGCGAGCTTCACGCAGTCGTGCGTTATGAAGATTCAGGTGATGCGTCCATCAAGCTTGCGCGATGGGCGGACCGCGTTGGTACCAAAGCCCAGGCGCGAAAGGATGCGGCGTATCTGGTCGGATGGTGCAGTTGGTATCAATATTTCCACGACGTCACCGAAACGGACTTGCGTCACAATCTGGCGCTGGCGGAGTCATGGCCGTTCGACGTCTTTCAGCTTGACGATGGTTATCAACGCACCATCGGGGACTGGCGCCAAACCAACAGTAGATTTCCGACGTCTCTCGACGGTCTAGCGGACGAGATATACTCAGCCGGTTATCAGCCCGGCTTGTGGTTGGCTCCATTCTTGGTCGCTCCTGATTCCGATGTCGCTCTCCGCCATCCGGAGTGGCTAGTCCGACAAGACACGCACACCGGACCCCTCCAGGGATGTCTGAATCCGCCCTGGGGCGGCGGACTTGGCGGGCTCATGTACGGGCTCGACACGACTCACACCGAGGTTCAAGATCATCTCGCCGCACTTGCGGCCGACCTGGTGAACGCGGGCTTCACTTACCTAAAGCTCGATTTCACCTATTCCCCTTCATTCGAGGGCCGCTATGCGGACCCATCGCGCTCGCCGGCCGAAAGAGTACGCGCCGGATTCGAGGCCTTGCGGCGCGGCGCGGGAGACGACGCCTTTCTGCTTGGCTGTGGTGTACCACTTTCGCACGTGGCCGGAGTAGTCGATGCAGTGCGGATAGGTCAGGATGTCGCACCCGTGTGGTCGCTCGATCCGTCGGAAATTCCGGTCGCAGGCTACGACGGGATGTTCCCGGCGGTCCGTCATGCCCTGCTCTCCACGCTTGGACGATCCGCATTCCATCGCCGATTGTGGCTCAACGATCCCGACTGCCTGCTGCTCCGAACCGAAGACACTCGGCTCACGACGGCCCAGATAGAGACGTGGGCGCGATGGTAGGAGTGTCAGGAGGGATGGCACTAGTCTCCGACGACCTCGCGCTACTTGGGCAAAAGGAACGCACCCTTCTAGAAGACACAGTCGCGGTCGGGCGGATTAGTGACGCCGGTGCTCGCAAAGGACAGGGCGCTCGATGTCCCGACCTACCTGCGGAGAGAGGTCCTTCGCGCTTGATCGGTGGCGGACTCGAAGTGATCTGCGACCTGGCGAGTGGACAGTCGACAGTTCAGTCTCGATGACGGCCAGTATCTGGATTCAAGACGGGCGCCAGGTGAGGTGACGTCCTAGGGTGATGACTGTTACTGACATCAATGGCTGCGTGGAGGCCACACCATGAGAATCTTCGTCACCGGAGCATCGGGTTGGATCGGCTCGGCGGTCGTCGCCGAGTTGCTAGGAGCCGGCCACCGGGTGATCGGCCTGGCCCGTTCCGAGGCCTCGGCGCAGGTCATAGAAGCGGCCGGCGCCACGGTCAACTACGGCAACATCGACGACCCTGCCGGCCTGGCAAAGGCGGCCGCCGATTCGGACGGGGTGATCCACCTGGCGTTCCAGCACGAAGTGGCCTTCGGCGGCGACTTCGCCGCCGCCGCGGCGGCGGACCGGCGGGCCGTGGAGGCCATGGGGGCGGCCCTGACCGAATCAGACCGTCCCCTGGTGTTGGCGTCGGGCATGCTCGGGCTCGCAGCCGGTCGGGTGGCCACCGAGGGCGACGGGCTCGTGCCCGACGCCGGGACCCGGGCCAACCCCGTCGGGCTCCGATCGGCCACTGCCCTCCTTGCGCTCTCCCTGAGGGGCGTGGGCGTTCGCTCGTCGGTGCTTCGCTTTCCCCCGACAGTCCACGGCGACGGCGACAACGGGTTTATGGCCACCCTCGTAGGAATCGCCCGCCAGCGGGACGTGTCCGGATACGTGGGTGAGGGCACGAACCGCTGGCCAGCCGTGCACCGTTCCGACGCCGCCCGCCTCGCCCGCCTGGCCGTCGAGGCCGCCCCTGCCGGCTCGGTTCTGCACGCAGTCGGCGACGAGGGTGTCCCCTTCCGAGAGATCGCCGAGGTGATGGGCCGCCATCTCGGCGTCCCGGCGGTGTCAGTGCTCCCCGCCGACGCCGCCGAGCACTTCAGTTTCCTGGGCCACTTGGTGGCCCTGGACAGCCCCGCCACCGCCGCCGTAACCCAGGAATTGCTCGGATGGGAGCCCACCGGCCCCAGCCTGCTCGAGGACCTCGAGCAGGACCACTATTACCGCCGGACGTAATCGGGCAGGTTCTTGACAGCAGGGAGAGGCATCGCCCGCCATGACCACCTTGTCGGCGGCGCGGCGAAGACCGGCAACGCAACGAAGAACGGCAACGCAGTCTTCGTCGAGGAGTTCAACCGCCGCCGCGGCCTGGCCAGCCCGTGGCCGCAGGCCGTCCTCGAAGAGTGGGTGGGGCACAGCCCACTGGCCAGGTCACCTTCGTGGAGACCGATTGACAGGAGCAGCCAAAGGACGACCGGAAAGGCGTCTGTCGGATGCCGGCCGATCGACGGGTCTCAAGCAACTCGGCCTTCGCGGATGTCTTGGGTGTCGAACCAACCGGCAATGAGCGCGGCGATGCGTTCGTTGTTGGACTCGAGGGCCATGAGGTGGCCGTTGCCATGGATGTGGTGATCGGCGAGGGCCACGTGCTCGACGGGGACACCGGCGACGCGGAGGAACTGGACGGTCCGGTAATCGTACGTGGTGTGGTAGGACGCTTCGGCCGTGACGACCAGTACTGGGACATCGGCGAGGTGCGGGAGCTGACGGGGCGGGTCGGCCTGTTGCACGCCGTACCTAGATGTTGGATCGTCGGCTGACGGTAGGCAATCGGCAGCGGGGTCGAGGGGTGGATCGTAGGTCATCGGGGTCGTGGTGAGACCGAACGGCCGCTGCGGCGGAGCGCCCGTGCGGGTCGACATGTCGAAGTACGGCGGCCCTTTTGGTTCGAGCGCAACGAGGCTGCGCACCATGCCGGGACGCTCGTCGGGGATGTGCCAGCTGAGCAGGCCACCTTGGGAGTGGGTGAGGAGGTGGCATGGGCCGATGGCGTCGAGCAGGGCTGCGCCAGCAGCTCGGACGGCAGGTTCGAGGGTGTCCAAAGCGGTGAGGTGGCCGACCTGGCTGGCGTAGTAGTTGTCGAAGGCCGGATCACCGATCCGGCCGGTGCCTGGCCATTGGGTGTGTAGCTCGGCGCCCGCCCAGCCGCCGTGTACGGCGGTGGCGGTGAAGATGCGCTCGGCCACCTCTGCGGTGTAGTGACTGAGCGGGCCGAGCGTGTCGGCGTGGTAGCGGGACCGGCCGACCCCGGGGAGGTCGGCGACAAAGACGCTGCGGCCTGCGGCGGCGAGGAGGGCGGCGAGTCCGGGCCGTTCGTCGGGGGTTTGCTCCCAGTGGGCTCCGGTCTGCGCACCGCCATGCAGGAGCACCACCGGGACCTTCGTCCCGTCTGCAGGTCCATGGCGGCGGACGTGCATCTGTCCGACCATGATGTGGTCACCGGTGCCGTCATCGGTGTAGCGGCCGCCGACGAAGAACTGTTCCTGGTATTTCCTCACACGGCCTCCGAGCCCTTTGTGCAGTTTGACATAGGGTATATGCTATAGCAAATGACCTAGGGAGAAACGCCATGACCGCCACCAGCTTGAGCACCGATATCGCTTGGAAAGCCGCAGACCTGGCCGCCGACACGGGGCGATGGATCCACGAGCTGTCCACTGAGCAGGTCGCCGACATCGAGGCGGCGCTGGAGGCGTCGAAGGCCGCCGGGGCGACGATCGAGACGCTGAGGCGCGGGACGTTCCCGCTGGATGCAGCAGTCGAGGCGCTGCAGCTGGTGCACCGGGGCCTGGAGGAGGACCTCGGATTGTTCGTCCTGCGAGGCTTGCCGGTGGAGCGGTACAGCAAGGACGAGCTGCGACTCATCTACTGGGGGCTGGGGCTCCATCTGGGCACGGCGGTGACCCAGAGCGAGAAGGGTGACGTGCTGGGCGACGTCCGCAACTTCGGCGACGAGGTCTCCGCCGCCTCGCAGACGGGCCGGGGCTATATGTCGAAGGAGTGGCTCGGGTTCCACACCGACACCTCCGACGTGGTGGCGTTGATGGTGCTGCGCACCTCGAAGAGCGGGGGCCGGAGCATGTTCGCCAGCTCGGTGGCCATCCGGGACAAGATCGCGGCGACGTGGCCGCAGCTGCACGAGATCCTGCAGCAGCCGTTCTACTGGAGCTGGAAGGGCCAGGAGCCAGTCGGCGAGCTGCCGTACTACCAGCAGCCGATCTTCACGACCCACGACGGGCGTTTCGCCTCGCGCTACATCAAGACCCATATCCTGTCGGCCCAGGAGTTCGCTGACGTGCCCCGGCTGACTGAATTGCAGCGGGCGGCGATGACGGCGATTGACCTGCTGGCGATGGACCCGGAATACCACTACTCCATGCAGTTCGAGCCCGGGGACATGCAGTTCCTCAACAACCACGTCACCTACCACGCCCGCACCGCGTTCGAGGACCATCCCGAGCCCGACCGCAAGCGTCACCTGCTGCGCATGTGGCTCGCCACACCTCACACCCGGCCCCTGGCCCCGTCGATGTCAGCCATCTACCGCGACCAGTCTGCCGGTGCCGTACGCGGCGGCTTCCCGTCCCGCGCCCTCGGACTCGTCTTCGAGACCAAGGTCTCGGAGTTTTGAGCCGGGTCGGGGAGAGGAGAGAAATGACGAGCATGACGGCAGAGGCGACCAGGCAAGGACGGACGTCGACGACCATTCTCGAGTTCCTGGGGTCCCGGGCTGCGGCTGTCACCGCCGACCAGATCGACGACCACGGCCTCGACCTGGTCCGTACCGCCGTCGTCGACACCCTCGGGGTCGCCCTGGCGGGGTCCGACTTCGAAGGGGCCACCATCGTCCGCGCCGCCTCCGTCGGCGAAGGTGCGGTGGGACCGAGTCTGGTGCTCGGCACTTCGTTGCGTCTGAGCCGCGCTCGACGCCGGGATGCTCAATGGGATGGCGGCGCACGCCCTGGACTATGACGACGGCAACATCGTCATGGTGGGGCACCCCTCGGCCCTGTTGGTGCCGGCCGTCCTGGCCCTCGGGGAGGAGGTCGGTGCGTCCCTCGAGGACGCCGCGGTCGCCTACGCCGCTGGCTACGAGGTCATCATCCGGGTGTCGCGTGGAGTCAATACCACCCACTACGAGAAGGGTTGGCACCCCACCTCTACGATCGGGGTGCTCGGCGTCGCCGCGGCCGGGGCTCGGCTGCTCGGACTGGATGCGGAGCGGACCACGCTGGCGCTGGCCATCGCCTGCTCCATGGCGTCGGGTATCAAGGCGAACTTCGGGACCATGGTCAAGGCCCTCCACGTCGGTCAGGCGGTCCGCGACGGCCTGCTCGCCGCAAGGTTGGCGGCGGGCGGCTTCACCGCCAACCCGTCCGCCATGGAGGCCGCACAGGGTTTCTTGAACGTGTACAACGACGTCGGAGGCTACGACGGCGACGCCATTGTCGCCCTGCCCGACGGCCCGCTCGAGGTGAATCGGGGGTTCAACCCGATCAAGGTGTACCCCTGCTGCGCCAGCACCCATTCAGGCGTTCGGGCAGCCCAGGACCTGCGATCAGCCCACGACCTCGTCCCAGACGAAGTCGCTTCTGTCCGGGTGCTCGTCGACGCCAAGCGGATGCCGCACACCGATCGTCCCGTCCTGCAAGAAGCCCTGTCGGGCAAGTTCAGTGCCCAGTACGTCGTCGCCCGATCCCTCATCGACGGTCGGGTCGGTCTCGCCGACTTCGAGGGCGACGCCCACCTCGACCCCGCCACCGTGGCCCTGATGCGCCGGGTCGCGGTCGTCGCCGCGGTGCCGGGCGGACCCGACAACTCCTTCGCAGCCGACGTCACCGTGACCACGACCTCCGGCGAGACCTTCCGGAAGGTCGTGGACCCGGGCGCCGACCCCAGCCTCCTCGGCAGCGACGAGCTGCTGTGGGAGAAGTTCGAGGACTGCGCAGGCCGGGTGCTCCCAACCGGAGCGGTGAGCGACCTCACCGTGGCGTTGCACTCGTTCCCGGGCGCCTCGGACGTCCGGTCACTCATGAGACTCGCAGCGTCACCCAATGCCCCGTTGGAGGGGGCCGTCCATGCCCGCTGACGGGTGCGTCACTGCCCCGCTGAGCACGGGGCCGAGCTTGAGCGACCAGGCGTACCGTGCGCTGCGCCAGATGATCGTGGACGGGGCGCTCACGCCGGGCGAGCGCATCACCGAGCGGGCGCTCGGCGATGTCCTCGGCGTGTCGCCGACGCCGATCCGCGAGGCGTTCCGCCGTCTCGAGCAGGAGCGGCTGATCGAACGGCGCGACGGCCGGACCATGACCGTGGCCGCTCCGAGCCCGGACGCCTTGCGGAAGGTCAACCTGATCCAGGCCGCCCTGCGGGGAGTCGCCGCCCGCCTGGCTGCGGAGTGCGCGTCCGGCGAGGAGCTCGCCGCCATCCGGGCCGCGCATGAGCGCACCCGCCCCGGCGCGAGGCCAGAAGGCGTCTCCGCCTCCCGGATCGCCACGACCCGTGGACTCCACGAGCTGATCGACCGGGCCGCCCACAGCCCCATGCTCCGCGACATGATCGCCACGACCACGGCGTTCGACGTGGCCGAGCGGGTGCAGGCCGCAGAGACCCTCGGGGACCGGTACCCGACGATGGGGATCGATGAGCATGGCGAGATCGTCGCCGCCCTCCTCGCACGCGACGGCGAACGCGCCGAGCGTCTGATGAAGGCGCACCTGACGCGCACCGGCGACTTTTTCCTCGCCCTCCGCAACGGGACGGACGTGGCGCCAGCCGCGGAGGGACGGCCATGACCGGGCCCAGGCCGGCGCCTCCCGGCACGGTACGGGTGCTCGTCCCCGTCGGCATGCTCGGCGGAGACTTCCCCCTGCCACCATCGACCGGGGTATCGCCCTTGGCGCAGACGTCATCGCCGTCGACGGGGGATCGACCGATTCGGGGCCGCACTATCTCGGCACCGCTACCGCCAAGACCGCCCGGGACGCCGTGGCACGTGACCTCCGTCACATCCTCCCGGCCGCCCACCGGGCCGGGATCCCCGTCATCGTCGGCTCGTGCGGGACCTCGGGCACCGACGCAGGGGTCGACTGGGTCCACGGCATCGCCGTCGCAGTCGCAGCCGAGGCAGGCCTCACCCTCCGGCTGGCACGCATCTACGCCGAGCAGGACCCCGCCATCGTTGAGGACCTGCTCGGCAAGGGGAGGATCCGCCCCCTCGAACCCGCCGGTCCCCTCGATGTGGCCACGCTGCGGCGCTGCAGCCACATCGTCGGCCTGATGGGTCACGAGCCGATCGTCGCCGCCCTCGAGGACGGGGCAGACGTCGTGCTGGCCGGACGCGCCACCGACACTGCGCTTATCGCCGCCATCGCATTGCAACGGGGCTTCCCCGCAGGCCAGGTCTGGCACGCGGCAAAGGTCGCCGAGTGCGGCGGCCTGTGCACCACGAACCCCCGCAGCGGCGGCGTGCTCGTCACCATCGACCCCACCGGCTTCACCGTCGAAGCCCTCGACGAGACCGCTGCCTGCACAACGTCGAGCGTGGCGGCGCACATGATGTACGAGAACGCCGATCCGTTCCGTATGCGCGAGCCCGCCGGCACGCTCGACACCACCGACGCCGTCTACACCGCCCTCGACGATCGTCGGGTCCGGGTCGAGGGATCCCGGTTCGAGGTGGCGGCCCAGCACACCATCAAGCTCGAAGGTGCTGCACCGGCCGGCTACCAGACGATGATCATCTCCGGCATCCGGGACCCCAAGGTCCTCGCCCGACTCGACGAGTGGTGCGACCAGCTCCTCACCTACCTCCACACCAACATCCCGAAGACGCTCCACCTCGCCGAAGGCGACTACGACGTCCGCCTCGTACGCTACGGTCACGACGCCGTGCTCGGCAGCGCCGAGCCGTGTGTCGCCGAACCGCCACGAGAGGTGGGGATCGTGTTCCTCGCCGCCGCCGGCGACCAGGCGACCGCCACCCAGATCGCCAAGTTCGCCAACCCCCTTCTCCTCCACGCCCCGCTCCCAGGCGACGTGGCCCTGCCGAGCTTTGCCTTCCTCGGGTCGCCGGCGGAGACCGAGCGGGGGCAGATCCATGAGTTCGTCCTTCAACACGCGGTCGACGTCGACACACCAGAGGAGCTGTTTCGCACCGTGCACGACAAGGTCGGCGTATGACCACCGCCCTCGGCGACCTCGCCACCCAGGTCCGTTCGAAGAACGCCGGACCGTTCTGGATCACGATCGATGTGTTCTTCGCCACCGATGACGCCTACGACTGTGCGGTGCGGTCACCTCTCACCGACCCCCAAGCGATCGGCTCCAAGTACGCCACCAATCCTGCGAAGGTTCGGGTATTCCGGCTCCCGCAGCTTCGTGCCGTCAAGGTCTCGCTGCCCCGCCCGACCGCGCAAGGCTCGCTCGGCGACCGGGACATGCACGCCGGTCAGCAGTACGTCCCGATCCTCGACTTCCCGGTGCCGTAGATCCCAATCGGGTCGCACAGCGTTCCCAGGACTGCGGGTCGATATATGGCGACGACCGCTGAGCTCCGCCCACGTCACCCGCGTGATGAGCGTCATTGGCTCAGCCTTTCCGATCACCACGTGGCGCTAGCCATTTCCCACCCCGGCGCCTTGTGATTGCAAGTGACGGAGCGTGTGGGACCACCAGGGCAGCTCGACGTTGAAGATCTGTCGGAGGGACAGGTACCGGAAGAGCACGTAAACGGTGGCGGGGGAGCGGAGCCGCACCTTGACCGGCAATTCCAGCTCGGGAAGCTGGAAGATGATCCCGTCCTTCTCGAGCAACGGAAAGCCCACGTCATCGTAACGCAACTGCACCCATGCCTGGTTGCCTTTCAGCGCGTGGAGGACGAATCGGCGGTCGGTCACCCACAGTTGGGCCGGCTCCGGGTCACGCCACCGAGCTGCCGCCTTCTTCTCCTTCTTGCGACGGTGACTCCAGAACATCAGATTTCCGATGATGGTCATGGCCCAAGCCAATGGAGAGCCGAACGCGAGGAAGAACCCTCGCTGTACGAGGACGGGGTCCCCATAGAAGGAGTAGAGGGTGGCCGGAGCCCCGTCCACGTAGCAAGACTCACCGGGCTCCAGGCACTGGTGATGGGATTCCAACCGGGGCGTGTTCACGGGGGAGGGAGTGCGCTCGGACTGAAAGCCCGTGCTCATCTGCGCCGCGAGTTCCAGGTCCTCCTGTCTGGTCTCGAGCGATTGCCACTTGGCCAGAGCCCACGGTGAGAGGAACGCAATGCCGAGCGCGAGCAGAAACAGAGTCCCGGCGACCCCCTCGCTTTTCGTGCTGATCAATCCCAAGGCGATGCAGATGATCCCGATATTGCGGAGGATCCGGCGAGCCTTGGTTGCCGGATCGGCGGGTACGGCGCCTTGCGTAGCTGCAGCTATGTCCATTGGTCCCCCATTTCGTGGTCCGCATCTCGAATGCTTCGGCATCGATGGCTCCGGTGCTGGGAGTGGACTCCTGGCGAGCCGCTCCTACCCGCAACGATGAGCCTCCGAGATCCCGAAGGGCAGAGGTCAAGATGCCCATTCGCCGAGTGGGCAATTCGCGCTCGAGGTGGGCAATTCGACCCACGGCAGAGGTTCCGTCGCCTCGAGAGCAAGGCCCCTTGGTGACCAGAACCAGGGCGATGGGGTCCGTGTCTGGAACGTCTCCGATCACGCACGTGGGAACGCAATTGTGTGACGCAAAGGCTCCGTGGCGAGCCAGCAGCGGATTACGACCGTGATGGCGTTAAGGATTTCGGTCGGCCATACCTGTGACGCACCTCACTCCGGTTCGCCGACGACGCCTTGCTCGTACGCCAGCCGGGTCAGATCGAGCGCGCCGCCGTCGTCCTGTCTTGTCCCGGATCCGGTCGAGATGGGAGCGGACGGTACGAACACTGATGAAGAGCCTGTGGGCGATATCGGTATCGGTTTCGCCGTCTGCTACGAGGGAGAGAATTTCAGATTCCCTTGGCGTCAGCTCGAATGCGTCATCGGCCCTCGACCGGCGGCTCTCGACCAGCAGGTAGGAGGCGAGAATGGGAGAGATGTAGCTCCCCCCGCCTGCGATGGTGCGGATTGCCTTCTCGATTTCTTCTGCGTCGGCAGACTTCGGAAGGTACCCGCTCGCTCCGGCTCCGATGGCTTCGACGACGCTGGTTCGATCTTCCGACGCCGAGACAACCAGAATCGCTCGAGCGTATTCCTTCACTCTGAGCACGGCCCCGGCGCCGCTGCAGTCGGGAAGATGGAGGTCGAGGATCGCGACGTCGCACTCGTCGTGCTCCGCTTGTTCCAACTCTTCCGCGCTGCCGGCCGCTCCTACGAGCACACACTCACTTGCCAGTTCGACTATCTGGATGAGGCCCTGTCTATAGAGGGGATGATCTTCGATGACAGCTACCTTGATCATCGTTCGACCACAAGATCCACTCGTGTTCCTCTGCCGGGACTCGAAGTGATCCTGGCCTCACCTGCGACTTCTGCGAGGCGGCCTTTGATGGAGTTGTCCATGCCGAAGCCGCCACCGACTTTGGAAGGGTCGAACCCTTTGCCCTGGTCGCGAACGGTGACTCGGGGCCCAGATTCGTCAGACACGACCCGGACCACTACACGGGAAACTCCCGCGTGCTTGAGGACGTTGGCGAGAGACTCATGGACAGCGCCGGCCATCGCGTCAATCACTTCCCCCGGCGGCTCCGCTGTCACCTCGGCCGTGAGGAGATCGACCTGAAGTCCGCGACCGGCGAACTCCTGTGCCACAGCCTGCATCCTCGAGGTCAGGTCGGAGGTATGTCCGGGTCGGTCCGAGATGGCCTGGCGCAGCATCGATGCCTCGCCTCGAGCCAGATCTCGTATCTCGTCGGGTATTCCTTCGTCACGAACGGCGATGGCTTCGAGCGTTTGCAGTGCTGAGTCATGGAGAAGACGATGTTCGCGATTTCTGGCTGCTTCTGCGGCGGCCCGAGCGCTTTGGACAACCGCCTCTCGCCTCGCCGAGTCCAGCTCGGACGCCAGACGTCGGGCCAGCCGAACATTCAGGCCTGCCACCAGAGAGAACGCCGGAAAGCTGATGAGATTGGCCATTGCCGTCGCTGTACTGCCCGAACGGCTCGACAGCGCATCTCGGGTCGTCCACCCATACGCAGTGGCCAGGCCGAGCGAGATTCCGAAGCCCTCTCCTGAGTCAATGCCGCGCAAAGCGTTGATGCAGCTGCCGACTGCGAGTGGCATCATCCAATTGAGCGACGACGTTCGGTCCCTCGGCTCTGTCGCCGCGCCGAAGACGAGGAGCCCTGCGAGGCTGAAAGCCGAATCGAGTCGGGCGGAAACCGGATCATCGGATTGTTGTGTGAGCGCACGGCGCAGCAGCCACGCGTACTCAGCAACGGACGCAAAGGCCGCTGCGGTAGCCAGTTTCGGGCGTCGATAAGAAGATCGGGCCGTCGCGATACAGACAACGCCCTGGGCGACGTGGACGGCCCGAATGGCGAGCCGCGGTCGAGGTGAGAGTTCGTTCGATGGCCCGATCGGCACTTCGAAAAGGGGTAAGAGTACCCTCGCCCGACCCCGTCGTCGGCTTCATACTGGTGCGAATGTACCTGGTGCCCGTTCGCCCTGCCAGGGCCACGCTGGCTGCTCCCAACCCCGTGCTCAGCGCTGGACTGCGTCGAGCGGCGAACCGGGTCGGCCTCGAAGTGGTAGCCGTTGGAGAGGGCGCCGACCTGTCCATTCGGACCGCTACCTCGGGCCTCCCGCACCCAGACCTGGACATCGTTATCAACGAGAGTTCGACGGTGGTCACAGCCAAGCTTCCGACCGAACCCGCAATCTGGGATACGGTCCGACGGTTCCTCGAAGAGATCGATGAAGGGTCGACGACGCTCCAACCGCATCGGGACCCGGAGGACGACGGGGACGATACGCCGCGGGTGGGCGACCGTTGACGTTTCGGCAACGACCCCGGACACGCCGAGAGGCGAGAGATCAATCCTGTTGGCCTCGGGTCGCCACAGTCGATATTTCCGCTAGGGCCGTCGCACGAGTCTCGGCGCCCGACGTCGCACGGGCCCCTCAGGGCAAAAGGTGGCCGCCGAGCAAGTGCAGTTCACATCGCGGCTGATCTATCCGATTGGTTCAGTGGCCGCCGAGGTCGATCAATTCCACCGCGATTCCGTTTGGGTCATGGACCACGGCCATCTTCACGTCGCCCGCGAGAGAGATCCTCGTTGCAGGGCCCCCGAGGCCAAGCGAGTCCAGCCGGGCCAGGGTTGGTTCTATCTCCATGAAGACCGACACGAGAAAGAAGCCGACGGCAGGTTCCACAGTCGCCGCCGGAGCTTCTGCCATCCCGCCGGCGAACTCGACCAGTTCGATGATCCCTGCGTCCGGAAGGCCAGGCTCACCGAGAAAGATCGATCGGAGCTGGGACTGGCGTGCCCCGAACAAGGTGGGCCAGTCTCCTTCGAAGCGTTCGTCCATCTGAACGCCGAAGCCCAGGCCGTCCTGCCAGAACCGCATGCTCGACTCGAGGTCGCCCGTACAGATGGCCGTGTGGTGGATCTTCATTCCTCGATTCCAGCGTGTGGAGAATGTGATCTGCTAGTTTATAACACGAGTCCAAACCAGTAGGTGACGGCGATGCGCCCAGTGCCCCCCCGGATGGCATCGAAGTTGATGTTGGCAGCCGACCTCTTCGCCGAGCGCGGCCTCGACGGCACCAAGACCGAGGAGATCGCCGCTGTCACCGGGGTCCCGAAAGCGACGCTGTACTACTACTTCGAGGGCAAGGAGCAGGTGCTCTCGTTCATCTTCGGTGTCGTCCTCAATGCCGTGGCTCAAGCGGTCGCATCGGCCGTCGAGGGACCGGGCGACTCCGCCCAGCGGATGCGACGATTGATCGAGGCGCACCTGCTCGTGTTCGGCACATATCCCCGGGCCAGCCAGGCGTTGCAGTTCGACCTCGGTCGGGCGGCACGGACACCGGAGATCGCTGCACGGGCGAACAGTGCGTTCGTCGAACCTGTAGCCGATCTCATCCGTGAGGGGTTGACCGAAGGCACCTTCCGGGAGATCGAGCACCCCCGGCTCGTCGCCACCGCCATCCTCGGTGCGATCACGACCACGGCAATGAACGCGATCGCCATCGATGTCAGCCGGCTCGAAGGGCTCACCGATGTGATCGCGTCCTTCGTGCTCGACGGCATTCGTGCCGAACGATCCGGATGATGTCAGAGGCCCCGCCAGACTCGGCCGTTGTCGTCGGTGGTGCCTCCGGCATCGGTGCGGCGGTCGTCGACGCCTACCGAACGAAGGGCGTACCTGTCACTGTCTGGGATGTCACAGGAGATCCCGATGTCATCTGTGACGTGCGGGACCCGAACTCGGTCATCGCTGCAACTCGAGCCACCCTGGAACAGGTCGGAGTGCCCGGTTGGACGACGATCACCGCCGGCATCGGTCACGGGGGCCTTCTGCTGGACGAAGCCGTCGAGGATTGGAACCGGGTCATGGAGATCAACGCTCGCGGCCCGTGGCTGGTCATGCGGGCCATCGCCCGCGCCCTCATCGACGCGCACCTGCCCGGTTCGGTGGTGGCGACCTCGAGTGTGAGCGCTCACCTGGTGGACCGGGGCATGGGTCTCTACTGCACGTCGAAGGCGGCCCTGAGCATGACCGTCCGCGTCGCTGCTTCCGAATTGGCGCCGTACGGTATTCGTGTCAATGGAGTCGGCCCCGGCGTCACCGCCACCCCCATGCTCGGGCGAGCTCCTGTCGACTCGGGGTTTCTGGCCGCCGTCCAACGGCGGACGCCGCTCGGGCGATTGGGGCAACCGCGGGACATCGCTGAGACCGTGCTCGCAGTCCACGGACTGCCCTGGGTGACGGGTCAGATCGTCGACTGCGACGGTGGCCTGTCCCTCCATAGCCCGATCGACTCCTACGGCGAAAGCCAGCGGATGACGTCCGACGTGGAGCAAGACAAGTGATGAGAACGACGAGTAGGAACACGCCGTCCATCGCCATCATCGGTGGCGGATTCGGCGGCATCGCCGCCGCCGTGAAGCTCAAGCAAGCCAACATCACTACGTTCACGATCTTCGAGCAATCCATGGATATCGGCGGAACCTGGCGTGACAACGTCTACCCCGGAGCCGAGGTCGACGTCGGATCACACCTTTACTCATACTCCTTCTACCGGTATGACTGGACGAGGACGCATGCACGTCAGGAGGAGCTCCGCCGTTACCTCGAAGAGGTCGTGGAGGTGTTCGGGCTGCGTTCCCACGTGCGCCTGGGCAGGGCCGTGGAGTGTGCCCGATGGGACGAGGCACGACACCACTACGAGGTTACGCTCGACAACGGCGAGACCGTTACGAGCCAGGTGGTCATAAGCGCTGTGGGCCTGCTCAACGTCCCCCGCTATCCGGACTGGCCGGGCCTCGATGACTTCGTCGGCCCGAAGTTCCACACCTCACGGTGGGAGCATCGTCACAAGCTCACCGGTCGCCGGATCGCCGTCGTCGGGACCGGGTCGACGGCATCGCAGGTGGTGCCGGCCATCGCACCGATCGCCGGTCACGTCACCCTCTTCCAGCGTGAGCCTGGCTGGGTGCTGCCCAAGGGCGAACGTGACCTCACCGACGAGGAGCGGACCCGATACGGAGGCCGTCTGGCCTATAAGCGCGAGCGCCTTCGACTGCTGTGGCAGATGGAGAAAGGCCAGCTGTGGGGCGGTATCCATCGACCGGGTACGAAGGTCAATGTCCTACGAGAGCAGCAGTGCCGCGACTACATGAACTATGTCTTCCGGGACCGTCCCGACCTCCTCAAAGTGGTGACTCCCACGTATCCCTTCCCAGGGAAGCGGCCTGTTCTCACCGGCGCCTTCTATCCGACTCTCCTTCGGGACAACGTCGAGCTCGTACCGCATGCGGTCACGTCGGTCACACCCCACGGGATCGTCGACGCCACAGGGGTGGAGCATCCAGCGGACGTACTGGTGCTGGCGACCGGCTTCCAACCCACCAACTATCTGGCCACACTCGACATCATCGGACGGGAAGGGATGTCGCTCCAGACGTGGTGGAATGGCGAACCCTCGGCTTTCCTCGGCATCACCGTTCCCGGATTCCCCAATTTCTACATGCTGTACGGGCCGAATACGAACGGTGGCGAGATCGTCACCCATCTCGAGCGCCAAGCCGAGTTCGTCGTGCGGGCCGTCCGCCGCATGGTACGGAGCAACGTGACGGCCATCGAAGTGCGTCGTCGCTTCTACGAGCTCTTCAACCGGTGGCTCGACCGGAGTTTGGCCAAGACCGCCTGGGTCGTCTCGAACAACTACTACAAGACGCCCTCAGGACGAGTGGTGACCCAGTGGCCCTACGGAACGCTTCTGTACGGCACCCTGACCAAGTCGTTGGGCCGGATATCGGAAACCACCCGCACGACCGAACACCACTACCCGCGAAGGCCACAAGGTAGGCACGATTCGGTACGAACGCCGGGGGCTAGCGCCGACCGATAAGCCAATAGGCCACCGAGTTGCCAGGGTTGATGGCCACGAAGACCCGCCAGAACCGTTTAGGGCCTCGGACTTGGTCGTCGGTTCGTCGGGCCATGTCCCGCCAAGCGAGAACGGCAAGGGTGATCTGAACTGGCACGATCACCGCCGTGAGCAACCTCTTCGGCTTGATGGTCATGGTCTCCTTTGGACGCCGTGGCTCAAATCTTCGTACTGAGAGCTTGGCCCAACCGTCGCGTGAATCTCAAGCCGACTCGGCTGACCGCGGGGCAGGGTGTGAGGGGGATGTCGCCGAGGAGGTCAGGCGCCTTGTTGCAGCGCTTCGACCAGGCGGTCGAAGAAGTCCGCTTGGGCGGTCACCACCCGTGTACGGGCGGTTCCGAGACCCAACCATTCAGCCCGGTCGACCTCGGGAAAGGAGCGGATCGTCCCGGACCGGGGAGGCCATTCTATCTCGAAGGTGCCGCTCGAGATTGCCTCGACGTCGAGCGCAGCCGCCTCGACAGCCCAGGCCCGTACATGTTTGCCGCCGGCCTGACGGACGGTACCGAGGTCGATACGGGGGCCCGCAGGTGCCGCCAACCCGAGCTCCTCCTCGAACTCGCGCACCGCCTCCGAGGCCGGATCGGCTCCCTGCTCGTACTCCCCCTTGGGGATGGACCACGCATGAGCGTCCTTTCCCTGCCAGAACGGGCCTCCGGGATGGACGAGCAGCACCTCCAGGTCGCCGTCGGCGCGGCGGCGGTAGGCGAGGAGCCCCGCGCTCAGCTTCGGCACCGCTGCCCGTACGGAATGGCCACGACCGTTGTTGTAGTTCGATTCGTCAGCGCACGTGTGCCCGGGGAACTCCTCCGTTTCGAGGAAGAGGTGCACGGTGGTTGACATTCCCACGGGTGAAGGACGGCAGCCCGGTTTCGTCCGGACGGTGCTGGGTAGGTCCAAGAGGGAACGAGGCGGTGGGGAACGACGCGGTAAGGAGATATCGCCATGGCGCAAGCGCTCAAAGGAACACGTGTGGCATTTCTGGTGTCCAACGAGGGTATCGAACAGGTTGAGTTGACCGATCCTTGGCAGGCGGTCGAAGATGCCGGCGGCCTGCCCGAGCTCATCGCCCCCAAGCCGGGCACGGCCAAGGCCGTCAATCATCTCGATCCCGGGGACAACTTCGACGTGGACCTGACCACCCAGGAGGCCAATCCGGCCGACTATGCCGCGGCGGTGCTACCCGGCGGCGTAGCCAACCCTGACCAACTCAGGATGGACGAACCGGCAGTGGCATTCGTAAAAGCCATGTTCGACAGCGGCAAACCGGTAGCCGCCATCTGTCACGGACCGTGGACACTCGTCGAGGCGGGCGTGATCCGCGATCGCACCCTCACCTCGTGGCCGAGCTTGAAGACGGACATCACCAACGCCGGCGGCCACTGGGTCGACAAGGAAGTGATGGTGTGCGCCAGCGAGCGGTCGCCGAACACCTTGGTCACCAGTCGCAAGCCGGATGACCTGCCGGCCTTCTGCAGAGCGATCGTCGAGGAATTTGCAAAGGCCCCCAGTCCGGCCGGCCGCTGATCCCGCGGTCTCGAGCGGCGATGCCGCGGTCTCGAGTGGATTGTCACGTGCGATTGCCCGACTCAGCGGTGGGGCTCAGCGCGGCTCCTCCTGGCCAGGTTGGCTGCTTCTGGCTGGCCTGACTACCGGTTGGGGCGCCCGGTCAAATCCCGGCACCGATCGACAGCCGCCCCGAGGTCGGACACGAGGCGGCGGGTTTCCTCTGCCCGCTGCTCGGGCTCCCGGAGCCGGACGATGGAGGCGGGGTGAACGGTGGCCGTCACCTCGGTCCCCGCTGGCCCGGGGAAGAAGCGACCACGTTCTTTCGTCACGCGGAAGCCGGGCCCGAGCAGCGCCCGACTGGCAATGGCGCCGAGGCAGACGATGACGGCCGGCCTGACCGCCTCGATTTCGGCCTCGAGCCAGGGGCGGCAGGCCGCCACCTCCCGGGCCGATGGGTTCTTGTGGAGTCGCACGTTGCCGCGTTGCTCCCACTTGAAGTGCTTCACGGCATTGGTGATGTAGAGGTCCTCCCTGGCGATTCCCAGCTCCTCGAGCGCCTGATCGAGAAGGTGGCCGGAAGGGCCGACGAACGGCGCACCCTCTCTGTCCTCGTAGTCGCCTGGTTGCTCGCCCACCAGCATGAGCGGTGCCGCGGTCATCCCCTCGGCCGAAGACAGTCTGGGTGGCGCGCTGAAACAGCTCGCATCCTTGGCAGCGGGCGGCAGCGTCGCGCAGTCGACCGATCTGGTCGCCATCCGGAGGTAGGAATGCTTCTGCGCCCATTCCCCCTCGATACCCCGGCCTGCTCAGCTCACGCCACCTTCGACCGGATTCGGTGTCACCGGCTTCAGGTTCGCACGCTCGGAGCAGTCCTTCTGGCGTGGCCACGGCCGGGCGTCTGGGAGGAGGGTCGAGCCATTGGCATGACCGACCACTGGTCTCGGCCCACGAGTGTCACGGGGAGAAGCGGCGGAGCACCCCGGCGCGCCTCCTGGCGAGAGTCTCCCGCCGCTCGGATGGGGAGACCTGACGCGTCGACGAGGGCAGGTGGTCTCGGACCTCGTCGAACTTCGCCGTCGTACATTGCGGCTCCGGTGCGTGGTCGGCGACGATCCATCGAAACAACATCGGTCCGCGAGCATGTCCGCAGGTGTCGAGCCAGTTGGGCACGCCGGGATCCTGGTGGGCGATCACGGCCCTGAACCGTCCGTCAGGATCGAGCTCCGCCTGCCAGCCGTTGAGGCTCGTGTGGCGGTAGCCGTAGTCAAGTGACTCCCACCAGAAGTTTCCCAGATGGACGCTCCAGTACAGGGCCTCGGCGGGCTTCACGTCGATGACCAGTGCCTCGTCGGGCCCGAGGTCGAAGTGCCCCCACCCGTTCAGGTTCTCGATCGCGCCCCCCGACTCGGGTTTGGCGGTCGCCGGCTGGAAGCGGTTCCGGTCCGACATCTGGCCCATCACCTCGACGTCCACCCAGAACTTGGCGCTTGCATTGAGCCAGGTGGCGACCGCTGCCAGCTGTCGCGCTATCCGGTCCGGGGTGGCTGCATTGTGGTTCTCGACCTCCTCGGGGGAGTCGTCGCTGTCCGGGACACGCTCGATGTGCAGGATGGCCCCATCTTCTGTGTTCCAGTCGTAGAAGAACTGGCGGACGATGAGGAAATCGGTTTCCTCGGGGGTCGGCATCCAGTTGCCGGCCATCTCGTCCGGCCCCACCCAGAGGACGAAGGACCCGTCCGGGGCGAGCTCCAGCTGATCGCCCCGCAGGTTGCCGTGGTTGGCCATTCCCTCGTTCACCTGGAAGCTCAAATAGTGGGCCGTTCCCAGCCGACCGTCGATTCGGTAGTTCTGACGACCGTCGATCGAGGCGCTGCGATACGCGGCGTCAGGGCAGTCGAGGCCCCATTTGAAGACATCGGTCCGCGCTATCTGGCTGAAGCGGGGGTGCATCGGGTCGGAGAACGTCATCGCCTGGTTGATCCCGGTCCAGAGCAGCCCCATGAGGTGGCGGTACCCGGTGGCGCGATCGATCGGAGTCCCTGGCGCATCCTGCCGCATGATCTGGTCACCGGCGTCCTTCAGGTGCTCACAGAAGTCCGTCCAGGACCGCCCGGTGGTGAGTGCATCGTTGTCGAAGGTGTCGGTCAGACGCGCTGCGTCGATCGTGCCGGTCCACCAGTCCAGGTCCATGTCAGCTCCCTCTCGTTTTCCATGTGTCTGGATGCGCATCGGTCGTCGCCGTGTCGCCATCGTCGAGGAGGTTTGCGAAGCGGTCGTGGTAGAAGCCGAACTGTTCGCGAAGCACAGCGAGGTCGAGGCCGAACTCCTCTGGCCGAGGGTTGGTCCGGTGTCGATGCTCGGAGCTCTCTGCCCACCAATCGGTCATTCGGTTACGGGTCTCAGCCGAGAGGTCGTCACCCAGCTCGGCGTAGAGCCGCTCGACGGCACCGATCGGATCCGCCTGCATGTCGTTGTAGGACACGTCGAAGAATCGGTCGCTGTCATGTCCATCACGAAACTCGATGAACCGTCGTAGTGCTTCGGCCCACACGTCCGAGTTATGGGGACCGAGCAGCGATGGCTCGGGCCGATCGGTCAGCACGTTCGACAGGGCGTCCATCAGCGCGCAGACCGACGGGAGTACCCGTGCCACATCGCGGTGGGTGATGACGAACCTCGCAGTTGGGTAGACCGCATCCAAGGCCCGAATCGAATGCATGTGCGCCGGGGACTTGAGCCACCACCGGTTCGGTGGACAATGCCACTGCAACAGCTTGAGGACGCGTCGGTGGAAACGATAGGCAGGTTCCATGTCGCAGTTCATCAGCCAGGCGGAGTAGCTGGGGATGAAGGCCATGCCCTCGAACACCTGGGACCGGAAGTCCATCGCCATCAGGAGCAGGCATTCCTGCGGTCCGACGGCGCTTGTCGGGAGCATTCCGACGAAATCGGGAAACATCTGGTTGGTGAGGTCGATTCCGGCCTGGGCCTCGGCGATGCGGGGGTCGGTGCCGGCCGTGCTGGTTTCCGGGGGAGGACACGGCCGGCTCGCCTCCCATGTGCGCAGAGAACGACGCCTGTCATCACATGCCAGCAGGGAGCTGAGGGCGGTCGATCCGGTTCGAGGCAGGCCGAGCCCGAACAGGGGTGAGGCCATCTCCTGCTCCTCGATCTCCGGGTGTCGCCGGTACCACTGTTCGACCTCCAACCTGTTGGAGAGGTAGCCGACGATCTGATCGGTGAAGACCTGCTCGCCCAGCTCGTTGAGGTTCGCCTCTTCATTCAACGCGGTGATCAGTGCTTGCAGGCCTTCCTGCCAGGTATCGGCGCCGAAATCGCCAGACCCCACACGTTCTGAGGCCGCATCCACCAGGGCATCGGTTTCCATGATCCGCGTCGTCACCGTCGCCTACACAAAGTCTGATCCGCCGTCGACGTTGACGTTGGCTCCCGTGACATAGCCGTTCCGTCTAGAGCCCAGGTACACCGTGACACTCGCCACTTCCTCGGGCAACCCTGCCCGACCGATGTCGGCCGGCTGGTGGAACGTCTTCTCGATGAAGCGCATGACGTCGACCGGGTCGCTCGAATCGAGCCCTTCGGCACGCAGGAAGGGATCCAGTGCCTCGGTGAAGCTCGCGGTGACGATCGTCCCGGGGCTGACCGTGTTCACGAGGATCCCTTCCGGGGCCAGGCTCTTGGACAGGTTCTTCGAGAAGCTCGCCACCGCCGCCTTGGCCGCGGTGTATGCCACGAGTCGAGGGTTCTGCCGTTGGATGGAGTGGGCGGAGAAGTTCACGATCCGGGCCCACGGGGCGGCCCGGAGCAACGGAAGCGCAGCACGACTGCATCGGACGGCGGCCATGAGACCGAGCGACAGTGCCGTGTCCCAGTCGTCATCGCTCAGGTCTTCGAAGTAGCCGTCGGCAGGTCCGATGGTGTTGACGAGGCTCGTGATCGACCCCCACTTCCCGCCGATCCTCACGAACGCGTCGTCGATGGCGATGGGGTCGGTGAGGTCCACCGAGAGGCCGAGTGCGTCCGGACATCCTCTGTGGCGAAGCTCTTCGACGGTCTCGTCGATCGCGCCCTGTCCCCTCGCCAGGATGGCAACGCTGGCTCCTTCGTCGGCGAACGTCTGCGCCACGGCCCGGCCCATGCCCTTGCTCCCGCCCGTGATGACCGCTCGGGCATCGTTCAGTCCGAGGTCCATTGCTCTCTCCTCAGTCGTCCTCGTGATCAGGTGTGATACCTCGCATGATGAGGTCGACGACTTCGTCGATCCATTCCTTGTCGATCCGGTCTCGGGGGCCGACGACCGACGCAAGGAATGCCGATCCAGCGATCATGTCGAGCAGGGTCGTGGGTCGGACATCGGACCTAACCTCGCCATCCGCGATCCCCTCGGTTATCCGCTCGTGGAGCCAGGCCCATTCGCTACCGGCGAATCTCGACAGGATGTCCGCATGGAGTTGGGGAGCTGCGGTCAGCTCGGCGAGAAGGCCGGGAACAGCGGCACGCGCTGCCGGTTGGTCCAGGAGCTGGACCCCGCTCACGAGCATCGAGCGGACGCCCGCTCGAAGGTCCGTTTGTTTCGGCAGTTCGTCGTCGGAGGTCGACGGGAAGACGGCCTCGTGCACGAGGTGGGTCTTCGTGGGCCATCTGCGGTAGACGGCCGGGGGAGTGGTCCCCGCCCGGGAAGCCACGCCGGCGATGGCGAGCCGCTGATAGCCCACCTCCTCGAGGAGATCTCTCGTGGCACGCAGGACTGCTCCGTCGATCCGTCCGTCCCGGGGCCTGCCGGGGGCCCTGCCGGCGACGGAAGTCGTGGGTGATTCCATTATGGTACAGATCATAATCAAACCCTGGTCTGCGGGTGCACACTGCCATCATGAGGCGCACACTGCCATCATGAGGCGCCCTGCAGGTCCGTCGTCGGTTGCGAGCTGATCGACGCTCAGCTCGCCAGATCGGAGTGAAAGAGGTGCCATCGTGAATGGCGGGGTCCGGGTCTGTTCGATGGTCAATGGGCTCTCCAGATGAGTGCCCCCTACGACGCCGCTCAGGAGCACTACCCGATGTCGGGCCTCGACGAGTTCCTGATCCACAACCACCCCCACCCGGTGCGGGTCATGTGGACCTCTGACGTCCAGGCCTATGAGCGGATGTGGTTCACCAGCCAGGACACCACCGGGGAACTGCTGATGGTGGCGGGTATGGGCATCTACCCCAACCTGGGCACAGCCGAGGCTTTCGCCATCGTCAACCTGAGGGGCCGGCACACGACGGTGCGAGCCCACCGCAAGCTGGGCCTAAACCGGATGGACATGTCGGTCGGGCCTCTTCGTTTCGAGCTCGTCGAGCCGTTCCGTCAGTGGCGCCTCACCCTGGACGAGAACGACTACGGCATCGCCTTCGACCTCTCATGGTTCGACACCAAGCGGCCGGTCTACCGGCTGATCGGCGGAGGGTTGTTCATCGGCACGAAGCCCTTCGCCGGCGTGGCCGGCTACGACGGCTTCGGCCGCCAGAGTGGATGGGTCAGCGCCCACGGCGAGCGCTTCGAGCTGGACCGACAGGTGCAGCGCGGCACCCGCGACCATCACTGGGGGACCCGGGACGGTGTAGGTGGACCGGCGTTCTGGAGCGGCAACCAGCACCCCCATTCGGGGGAGTGGGTGGAGTTCGAGGAGTACGGCATCTGGGGCGACCACCTCCTCTACAACCTGGGCGACCGACGCCGGGGGAGCGACACCCTCCGGGGTCGTCGCCACCGCCTCCGCTTCGAGCCCGACACCCATCTGCTCCTCTCGGGCGAGGTCGACCTGGTGTTCGCCGACGGCACCGAGAAGACCATGGCCTTCGAGCGGCTCGGCAACCAGATCGCCTTCCTCCGGTGCGGTATGTACGGCGGCCCCAACGGTGGGACACCCGACGGTGACATCTGGCACGGCATGGACGTGGGAGACGGCGTGGTCGGTGGCGAGACCTACGACGCCAACGATCCCGAGGTCCGGTCCCGCATCTGCGGGCTCGACCAGCACCACGCCCGGTTCGAGTTGGAAGGCGAGGTCACCTACGGCATCGTCGAGCCCTACGACACCCTCTGCTACGAGATGGCCGCCAACGGGCTCGGGGGGTTCTCGCTCCTCCCGTGACCACCGACCCCCGGTTGAGGGCGCTCCCGCTCAGCGCCCGATGAGGGCGCTTCGGCCGTTGGCGGCGAACTCCTCGACCATTCCTCTCCGGTCTTCGGTGGTCAGCCGCACGTACCGGTCGCTTCGGCCCACCCGGTGCCAGACCGGGTCGTCGGTGTCCCACCGCTCGGCCCGTAAGGGCTTCTTGTCGATCTTGTCGGTGGCGGTGACCGGAAGTGCCCGTACGCACCCGGACGAAGCGCGGCGCCCACTTGGTGCCGAGGTCCTCCTGGGCGGCCAGGAAGGCGGCGAACGCGTCGGGATCGAAGGTCGCCCCGGGCTCGAGCTCGAGGGCGGCCATCACCTGGTCACCGGTGCTGGCGTCGGGCACGGGGTAGACGGCCACCCCGCTCGCCCCCTCGAACCGGGCCAGGATCCGCTCCACCGGAGCGGCGGCGAAGTTCTCGCTGTCCACCCGAAGCCAGTCGCCGGCGCGCCCGGCGAAGTAGAAGATCCCCTCCTCGTCCCGGTAGGCCAGGTCGCCCGACCAGTACCAGCCGTTCCGGGTGCGCTCGGCCTCGGCCTCGGCGTTGTTGTAGTAGCCCTCGAACCGGGACGCTACGTTGCGGCCCACGAGCTCGCCGATGCACTCGGCGGCGTTCATCAGCCGACCGTGGTCGTCGAAGACGGCCCGGGGCCGTTCCTCCCCGGTGGCGGGGTCGACCACGGCCACGTCGTCGCCGCCGGCGGGGCCGGCCGAGAGCGCCAGGCCGGGCATCGGGGCACCGGCATCAGCACGATGGCGTTCTCGCTCGAGCCGTATCCCTCGAACACGGGGACGCCGAACCGCTCGGTGAACGCCTCCTTGTCCCGGGCCGACGTCTCGGGGCCGAGCACGTAGCGGAGCCGGTGATCGCGGTCGTGATCGGTGGGAGGCGTCGCCACGATGTGGGCGATGGCCCGACCGACGGTGTTGAAGAACGTCGCCCCGGTGTCGCGCACATCGGGGAGGAAGCTGGAGGCGGAGAACTTCCGGCGTAGCGCCAGCGGTGGCGCCGCTGGCAAGGGCCGGGAGCACGGCGGCCGACAGGGCGTTGCCGTGGAACAGGGGCATGGCCGAGTAGAGGACGTCGTCGGAACGGAACCCGACCCGCGCAGCGGACCGGGCCGCCCGGCCCTGGGTCATCCGGACCGCCTTCGGACCGCCGGTCGAGCCGGAGGTGAAGATGAGCAGGTAGAGCTGGTCGGGTGTGGGCTCACGATCGGGCATCGCCGGATCGTCCCCATGCGAGCGCATCCAACCGGTGGGCGTAGTCGTCGTCGTCGGCCACCAGGAGGTCGCCCGGTCGGAGCCCCAGGTCGAGACGGTCGACCAGACTCACCTGGGCGGAGTCGGTGATCAGCAGCCGACAGTCCGTCCGGCGGATGTCGGAGGCCAGCTCGTCGCCCCGGCGGGTGGGATTGACGCCAACGACCACCGCCCCGGCCAGGGCCGCCCCGGCCAGCAGGAAGAGGTACTCGGGGGTGTTCTCGAGCAGGACGCCCACGTGGAAGGGATCGGCCCGGCGCAGCGAGAGCAGCAACCGGGCCCGCAGCTCGGCTTCGGCCACAACCTCCCGCCATGTCCACCGCTTGCCCTCGAACAGGAGGCCGGTGCTGTCGTCCTCGGAGCGGAGCCGCACCAGCTGGCTCGCCGTCGTCCACCAGCGGCGTCTCGGGCTGCGTCATCTCAGCCGCCCGATGAGGAGATCGAGGATGGGGTTGTCCTCGATCGGTAGCATCACAGGCTCACCGGCGTCTCGGCGCAGGACGCTGATCCTGGTCATGACGGCTGTGCTCCGCAGCATGGCAAAGGTCTCATACCAGTCGAGATACCCGAGCGGGCGTCCGGTGAGCTCCTCGAACCGGGCCACCGTCCCGTCGCGGTCGGGAAACCCCTCGGGCCGCTCGCCGAACAGGTGGTGCATGGTGAGGTCGAGGCTGGTGAACCAGGCCAGGTCGTGCTCGGGAGCCCCGATCGAGGTCATGTCCCAGTCGAGCACGGCCCGAGGAGAGAGGTCGTCACCGAGCACCATGTTCTCCAGCCGGGCGTCTCCCCACAGCAGCGTCGACGGAGGTTCGTCGGCGGGACGGTGCCGGCGGCACCAATCGAGAGCCTCGGCCAAGGCGGGCACGGGGTGTCCGTGGTTCGACCACGACAAGGTACTCTGACCCAGAACTCGAGCTCGGCCTGCGTTGTCCCGTCGGGGAACGTCGGGCGCACGCTTCGAGATCGGCCCGATGGATCGAGGCCATTGCCACGAGGATGCCGTCGTGAACCAGTCCCCGGTCCGCAGTGGTCAGGCTCCGCAGCCATGGATCGCGGTGGGCCAGGCTCCCAACGATGTGGCCGTCCACCCGGGGCATGACGATGAAGGGAACGCCGATCCACCCGGCGTCCGTCTCGACGACCGGATCGGCCACCGGTACTCCCACGGCCGCCGCCGCCATCTGGGCCTGCCACTGGGAAACGAGGTCGTAGTCGACGAAGGTGGCGGCCGTCCTGGGGGCCATCCGGATCACGAGGGACGCTCGGCGCTCGCTGTCGTCCTCGCTCCAGGTCGCCTCGGCGAAGACAGTCTCGCTGGCGTAGCCCGACGCCGGCCTTCGCACATCGTCGACGCGGGTATCGGTGAGACGACGATGGACGGTGAGCCATCGGGCCAGGCCGGAGGCCAGGTCCGCGTCGTCGTCAGAGGGTGGTGACGTCGGGGAGATGTTCCCTCCCTTCATCTCCGTCGCCCAAGTCGGCACGGTCGGTCCCACCATCCTCACGCGCCTCGAACATGGACCGATCGCATCAACCGGCCAGCACCATCGGCATCTGGACCGCCCCCCGCACCAGGGTCGACCGGACGTACTCGACCGGGCCCACCAAGCTATAGGTGGGATAGCGCGCCAGCAGCTCTTCGAAGAAGACCCGGGCCTCGAGACGGGCCAGCGCCGCCCCCAGGCACAGGTGCTCTCCGAATCCGAACGCCAGATGGGTCGGCGTTACCGGTCGACGGACGTCGAGCTCTGCCGCCGTCGGTCCGAACACCTCCTCGTCCCGATTTCCCGACGCGTACAACATGATCACGAAGTCGCCGGGCGAGATCTCCTGCCCACCGAGTTCGACGGCGACCACGGCGGTGCGCCCGAAGGCCTGGATCGGCGTGACCCACCGGAGCAGCTCCTCGACGGCGACTGGGAGCAGCGAGAGGTCTCCGGCGAGCTGGGCCCGCTGGTGCGGGTACTGGTGCAGCACCTCCATGCCCCCCGAGATGAGGGTGCGCGTCGTCTCGTTGCCCGCCACCAGCAGTGTTATGCAGAACCCCATGATCTCCTCCCGGCTCAAAGGACGGCCGTCCAGCTCGGCGGTCTTGAGGACACCGAGGAGGTCGTTGCCGTCGGTTGCCGGGGAGTCGACGTGGTCCATCAGGAACTCGGCCATCGAGCCGAACGCGCTACCGGTGTCCGGGGACCCGGCCCGGTCAGGGGCGGCGATGATGGCGTCGGACCAACGCCGGAACAGATTGCGGTCGGCGTCCCCCACACCGAACAGCTCAGCGATCACGTCGATGGGCACCACCGAGGCAAGCGTGTCAACCCCGTCGATCGTCTCGTGCGCCGGGGCACCGTCGAGGACGTCGGTGACGGTCCTGCGGACGGAATGCCCGAGGTGGCCGACGGCCCTCGGGGTGAACCAGCGGTTCACGATCTTCCGGTAGAGGGCGTGGACGGGAGGGTCGAGATGGAGGATCGAGTAGGTGTTGAGCCCCTCCGAACCGTCCGAACGCAAGGGATCGTTGATCAGGACGCCCCGACCGGAGACGAAGCGCTCCGGATCCCGGCTGATGGAGCGGATGTCCTCGTAGCGGGCGACGGCCCAGCTGCCCTCCAGCGTACGGGTGACCGGAGCCCGGTCTCGAAGGGCCGACAGCACGTCGAAGTAGTCGGGGCGCAGGTAGAAGCCAGGTTTGGTCAGGTCGAGCTGAAGATCGGGGACGGCGATCATCGAGACACCTCGGAACGTCGGGACGGGCACGCTGACGACCGGTCGTCGCCGTTCGGCGCCGAGTTTCGTACAGTGTACAATTCTGCGGTCGAGCATGGTGCCGGTGGAAACGGGCGTCACATCACGGGGTGGCCATGGGTCGTGGTGGTGAGGACCGAAGCAACGAGGTCGACGGCTCGCCCCGGTCGCGTCCGTGGCAGTACGGCGAGCTGACCCTTGACGACGTGGTCGAGGCCGGGCTCCGTCTGACCCGACGCAACGGGTTTGTCAACCTCAGCATGCGCAAGCTGGCCGCAGAGCTGGGCACCCCGTCCATGAACGCCTACTACTACGTCCGGGACAAGCGTCATCTCCTCGACCTGGTAGGCGACGCGGTGCTGGGTGACGTCCGCCTCCCGCCCGCCGACCTCCCCTGGGATCGTCGACTCGTCGCTCTGTTCGAGGATGGTCGGGACGTGCTGGTTCACCATCCGGGCGTCGCCCAGCACCTGTTGCGGCCCACCGAGGGGCTGCCCAACGAGATCCGGCTGTACCGGGCGATCACGGACATCCTGACCGGGGCCGGATTCGATCGGACGGTCAGTGACCGTGCACAGCGAGCTCTGGCCTATCTGCTATTCGGCTCGGTGACCTCTGCGCTGGCGACAGCGGAAGGTTCGGACGATCCGTCCACCATCGCCTTCTCGGACGACAGCGACGTGTTCCGCTTCGGCCTCGAGCTCATTCTCGACGGCTTGCGTCGGCGCAGGGGTCGGGCCTAGTACAAGCGTTAGTTGACACTTGCGTAAGCAATCGCTAAAATAGCTCCGTGGACACTGCCCTGAAGGCGCTGGCCGAACCTCGGCGCCGGGAGATCCTCAAACTGGTGTGGACGGCGGAGCTGCCGGCATCCCAGATCGCAGCCCGGTTCGACGATGTCACCCGGTCGGCCGTGTCCCAA
Source organism: uncultured Acidimicrobiaceae bacterium (assembly GCA_963828385.1). Lineage (GTDB taxonomy): Bacteria > Actinomycetota > Acidimicrobiia > Acidimicrobiales > RAAP-2 > Bog-756. The sequence continues at coordinate 2,626,382 of CAWHEF010000002.1, read as the reverse complement.
CACCTCGGTGTCCTGCGGGAGGCAGAGCTGGTCATCGAGCGCCGGGACGGCACCCGCCGCCTCTACCGGGCCAATCACGCCCAAATGGACTGCCTTCGCCAGTTCCTCGACGAGTTCTGGACCGGCAGCCTGCACCGTCTGCAGCACCTGGCCGAATCGGCCGAACGAGAGAAAGGAACCATAATGGCTGAACTAACTCGGGAGGTCGTGATGGACGCCAGTCCGACCACGATCTTCCCCTTCCTCACCGATCCGGCCAAGCACGTCCTGTGGATGGGCACCGAGGTCGAGCTCGATCCGAGGGTCGCCGGTGCGTACCGCGTGCTGGTGCAGGGGAGGCATCCCGCCGTGGGCGAGTTCGTGGAGGTGGTGCCCGACCGCAAGGTGGTGTTCACCTTCGGGTGGGACGAGCCCGACCACCCCATACCCGCCGGCTCCACCGAGATGGAGATCACGCTGATCCCCGACGGCGGCAAGACGCGAGTGCGCCTCGTGCACCGGGGCCTCCCCGAGGACGCCGTGTCCGATCACACTCATGGCTGGGACCACTACCTCGCCCGGCTGGCCGTGGCTTCTTCCGGCGGCGATGCCGGACCGGACGTGTCGGCCGAGGTCGCGACCGACGCAGAATGAGTCCGGGTTTAGGTCTCGCCATGAAGGCTCCTCCGATCCTGTCGCCACGAGAAATGGACGGCTCACCCACGACGGCGACGAGCGCCAGAACATCCGTGTCGGCGGCCGCAATAGCGGCCACGCTCGGACTGGCTGCCGCAGCCTGGATCATCGCCGTCCGGCAGATGAGCGGGATGGACATGGGTGTGGCCACCCGCCTCGGGTCGTTCGCGTTCTTCGTCGCCCTTTGGGCGGCGATGATGGCGGCGATGATGCTGCCGGGCGCAGCTCCGGCCGTGTTGGGACGTGCTCGGGTCAGCGGTCGAATGCGCGCCGTGTCCCTGTTCGTCGGGTCGTATCTTGCCGTCTGGGCACTCCTGGGCCCACCGGTGTATGCCCTGTACCGACCGCACGGGTCGTTGGCCGCTGGTGTGATCGTGATCGCGGCAGGGCTCTACGAGCTGACACCGTTCAAGCGACACTTCCGACGCCGGTGTCGTGACACCGTCCGCTCCGGATTCGAGCTCGGCCTCTGCTGCGTCGGCTCGAGCATCGGCCTGATGGTGATATTGGTGATGCTGGGCATCATGAGCATCACTTGGATGTCGACGATCGCCATCGTCGTCCTCGCCCAGAAGCTCCTGCCTCCAAAGCCCGCCGTTGATGTGCCGGTGGCGTTGGCGATCGTCGGGTTCGGGATCCTCATCGTCATGGCGCCCTCGTCGGTTCCCGGACTCCTGCCGACCATGTGAGACGTCAAGCGTGACACGAGCGGGACAAGCAGCATCGACGACAACGAAGGAGAGAGACGATGACCGATCACAAGACCGGGACGCGGGACGAGTGGCTTGCCGCCCGGCTGGAGCTCCTCGAGGACGAGAAGGCGCTGACCCGGCGTAGCGACGACCTGGCCCGTCGGCGCCAGGAACTGCCCTGGGTTCGAATCGACAAGGAGTACCGGTTCGAGACCGACGAGGGCGCAGCCTCCCTTGCCGACCTCTTCAAAGGGCGCTCCCAGCTCCTCGTCTATCACTTCATGTTCGGGCCCGAGTACGCGGCCGGATGTCCGTCCTGCTCGGCGATCGCCGACGGATTCGACGGATCCGTCGTCCACCTCGCCAACCACGACGTCATGCTCTGCGCGGTGTCGCGGGCTCCACTGGCCCAGCTGCAGGGGTACAAGCGACGAATGGGCTGGACCTTCCCTTGGGCATCGTCGTTCGACACCGACTTCAACTACGACTTCCAGGCGGCGATCACGAAGGAGCAGTGGCAGTCGGGAGCCGTCGAGTACAACTTCCGCGAGAGTGACGTCCGGCCACCCGCCGAGGACAGCTCCGCTCTCGACGAATTCGCATCAGGGGTCGTCGGAACGGACTGGGAGACGTACCGTCGGGAAGGGCCCGGCATGAGCGCGTTCGCGCTCGAGGACGGCGCCGTGTACCACACCTATTCGGCCTATTCGCGTGGGCTTGACGGCCTCTGGGGCATGTACCAGTGGCTCGACCGGGCGCCACTCGGTCGCAACGAGAACGGATTCTGGTGGCGCCGCCACGACGAGTACGACAGTCAGTGATGTGTCCCGAAAGCCGCAGGCAACCTCCGCACGTCGCGAACGGCGACACGGTCCTGCGAGGTGGTGATCCCGCGCCGAGGATCCGCCCGGCTCCTACGGCTGCGTTGCACCGGGGGATTCGTCGGAGGGAGGGGCGAAGGCACCGAAGACCGGGTCCCACCTGGTGACGGTTCTGTCTTCGATCAGTCCTTCGGAGTGGAAGGGATCCGTGGCGATGATGGCGTCGAGGTGGTCGCGGTCAACCGCCTCGATGATCAGCATCGCTGAACGCACCGGCGTGTCGAGGACGGGACCGGACGCCTTGAGACGCCCAGTTCTGACCTCATTGACGAGCCAGTCGACGTGTCTGCCAAGGTGCTCGTTCCAGCCGGCCTCATCGGGATGGGTGTAGGTCACCACGAAGAAAGACATCCCTCATCCGCCGCCCGCGGAACCAGTCGCAGTACGTGATGAATCCGCTCGTAACTCTTTTCGTTCCCACCCGGTGCCGGGAGAATCGGCAGGCGAGACAATCGTCATCTCTGTGGCGCGCTCTCGACGCGCTCCTTCAGAGTGGCCAGGCTAGCCGGCATCTCCTTCCGGGCTTGCGGACGAATGACGAGGGGAACGAGCAGCTTGCCAAAGCCGTGGCCTTCGAAGTCGATGGTGATGGTGAGGCGTGATCTGGCGACGGTGAGCGGTTCGACGACGACGTCGACAACGGCCCGGATGGGTCCGTCGATGCCGCGCACGCCCCACGTTCTGGGCGGATCGACATCCGCGATCTCGGAGGTGATCAGCCGTTTGGCGAAGCCGATGCGGCGCGTGGTCAGGCATCGCGCCCCCACACCTGGGGCTCCGTGTTCGTCCAGGCGGCCGTCGACGACACCCTTCTGCCATTCGGAGAAGCGGGTCGGGTCGGTGGCGTAGGCGTAGACGTCTTCTGCAGACCGGTCCACCTCGGCGCTGGCGATGATCGGCGGCGGCATTCAGGCCGCCTCGACGAACAGGTCGGCGTACCGGTCGAGGTAGAGCGGCCACCCGGCGTCGCCGCAGACACCTTCTGCGAGAGCTTGCCAGTCAGGTCCGTGCCGGTCGATGTTTCGGTGCTCCAGCTCCACCCGGGTGCGCTGGGCCGTCTCGGCGACGAACCTGACCTCAACCTCGCTCGTGTTGTCATTCTCGGCCTCGAGCTGCCACCGCGGGTTGATGTCCCAGCTGAAGACCACCCGGTTCGGTGGCTCGAAGACGAGGACTCGGGCCCAACGGCATTCGCTGCCGTCGACGCCGCGGTCGTAGATCTGGCCGCCGACCGCGGTTCGAACACCGTCTCGGCGATCTCCGCCCCGAGCAGGTTGTGCTCTGGTGGTTTGAAGTCACCGAACCGCTCGGTGAACACCTTGAAGGCCCGCTCGACCGGCGCATCGACAACGATCTGACTCCGGACCACGGAGGCTGCTGCGTTGGTCATCAACCCTCCTCTGTCGGTTCTTCGACGGCGTCTTTGAAGCTTGCCAGCGCCCGTGCCCAGAACATCTCGAGTTGGTCGCGAAGGGCGCCCACGCCCGCAGGATTGAGTCGATAGATCCGGCGGGTGCCAGCAGCTCGCTCGGTGACGAGCCCCGCGTCCTTCAGCACCTTGAGATGCTGCGACACCGCAGGCCTCGTGACCGGGAGCTCGTCGGCGAGCTCCCCGACCGCTCGTGGCCTCTCGGCCAGGCAGGCGACGATGGAGCGTCGGGTGGGATCCCCCAGTGCAGCCAATCCGTCAGATCGGTCAGTGAGCACGAACGGTAAGTATGTACGAACGGAGTCCCGCCGTCAAGACGCTGCCGGCGTCTGGGCGCAAGAAGCCAGGATGGCACCGCAAAAACTTGACGCAATGCCGAAGTGGTGTCATAGTGGCACCCATGGACCTGCGGCCGTACATCGATGAGATCCACGACCAGCTCGATGCTGCAGCCGAGACGGGCGGCGAGGAAGCTCGAGCGCTTGCCGAGCGGTTGGCGGCGTCTTTGGACGCGGCCATCCGTCTGTCCCTTCTGGACGCGCTGTCGGCGGCAGCCCAGGAGATCACCTGTGAGCTGGCGGCAGGTTCGGTCGAGGTGCGCCTTCGTGGTCACGACCCCGAGTTCGTCGTGGAGATCCCGCACCAACCGGCCGCCGATGACCCAGCAGGTGGGGCCGAGATGCCGGTACCCGGCGGGTCTGCTGCCGTCTCCTTGGGCTCCTTCGCCGGCGAAGAAGGCGGAATGGCCCGGATCAACGTGCGTATGCCCGAAGGCCTGAAGGCCCGGGTGGACCAGGCCGCGGCGGACGAAGGGCTCTCGGTCAACGCCTGGCTGGTTCGAGCAGCCGCTGCCGCTTTGGGAAGGGCCGACTCCTCACGACAGCCCGATCGGCGCAGCCCGCTCAGCTCGCAGCGCTTCAGCGGTTGGGTTCGCTGAGCAACAGCCGGAACGCCCGGCGCCACGTCGACATCCGACCTCCATCGACAACAAGAGACACCTGCATCAACAACAGAAGAAAGGACAGCCAAATGCCAACCTTCGACACCCCTCAGCCGGTCTCGGTCATCCTGGAGCTCGGCCTCGGCGAGGTATGGATCGCAGCGAGCGACCGCTCCGAAACCGTGGTCGAGGTGGAACCGAGCGACCCCGCAAGACCCTCCGACGTGAGCGCTGCCGAGAAGATCACCGTGGAGCACGTGAGCGGCACACTCCACATCGGTGCACCCAAGGGATGGAAGCGATACAGCCTCCGCGGGGGGGATGGGTCGGTCGACGTGCGGATCGAGCTCCCGACCGGGTCGTGTCTCCGCGGGCATGGCGGGCTTGTCGGCCTCCGCAGCTCAGGGACGCTGGGTGAATGCCGCTACAGAACAGGCGCAGGCGACATCGCCATGGAGCAGATCGCCGGGGCGTCCGAGCTGACGACAGGCACGGGATCGATCGGGGTCGAGCGGATCGCGGGATCGGCGATGACCAAGAACGGTAATGGCGACACATGGATCGGCGAGGTTGTCGGAGACCTTCAGGCGAAGGCGGCCAACGGCAGGATCGCGGTGGACCGGGCCCACTCCGCGGTGACCGCCAAGACTTCGAACGGCGGTATCCGACTCGACGAGGTGGTCCATGGCGCCATCGTCGCCGAGACCGCTCGCGGCGATGTCGACGTCGCCGTTCGAGACGGGGTGGCCGCCTGGCTGGATCTCCATACCGGCTTCGGACGTGTGCGCAACTCGTTGGAGGCGGGTGCACAGCCGGGGCCCTCGGAGGAAACCGTCGAGGTGCACGCCCGTAGCTCGTTCGGTGACATCACCATCCGCCGGACCGACGTCGGCGACAGGGGTCAGGGCGCGGCCTGAGGTCCACGCCGATGCTCAGCGCCATCGGTTTGCGCAAGGTGCTCGGTGACAACCTCGTCTTTGACGACGTCGGACTCGTCGGTCTCTCAGTGCGGTCGCTTGCGATTCGAGGCGGTCGTGGTCGGCGCTGTCGTGTAGTCGTCGGCGTCGAGCTGAGCGACGAGGTTGGTCTGGGCGACGCATCGGTAACCCTCCTCGCAGAGGATCTCCACGTCGCCCCAGTCCACCCGCCCGTCGAGTCGGACGCCGATCCAGCCTCGCCCTCCGACGTACGGGGGCCGGAAGAACCGCGCGGCATCCTCGGCGATGAGCATCTCCTGAGCCCCTGCGGGGGCTGCGCACCAAAGGTGGGGGAAGCGGTTGCCGTGGTGGCCGTCGGGCCAAAGCATGACGAACTGCTTGCCGACGAAGAAGGCCGGTGCACCGTGGCTCTCCTTCTCGCTCACCCCGGGCAACGCCATGCAGATCGCCCGGACCCGGGACTCGAGGTCGGTGCCGGCCATGTCCGATCGTACGGTACAAGCGGACATGTGGCTGTGGGCACGTGACTCCCCGGCTGTTCGATGGGATCCGATGCCGAGGCGGCCGAGAATCAGCTACCGGAGAGCACGACCCCTCGAGAGGTCGTGCACCACCCGCCCCGACCGGATGGTGTCAATCCCGTCAGCGGGGATGTCGATCACGATGCGGCTGGTGGCGAACTTCCGCCGACGATGGCGGTGATGATTGGGGCTGCATCAGAAGCGACAGAGATGATGTCGAGGCGAAGGAGGCCCCCATCTTCTGCCAGTTCGATGTCCAAGAAGCCGCAGCACTCGGCTTCCCGACGAGCCAACTCGTCGGCCACCTTCAGCGTCTCAACTGGAAGCCACAGCCGGATCCCTTTCGGAATGGCAGTGGATCCGAGTGCACTCGCCCGCAGTCTCTGCCATTCGGCGACCCGGCAGACGGCGTCATTGCTGTCGAGCTGGCAGGCCACATCGGCATGGCGATGTGCATATCGGATCGGATCCACAGGCTCACGCTAATGAGCTCGAGCACGGCACATGGTCCCGCCGGCCCGACGAGGGAAAATGGGCGTCTAGGCCGGATTGATGCGCCATGGCGGCCCGACAACCCGACCAGCTCCCGGATCAGGCCATAGGGGTCCGATCACGAGCGCATCGACCTCGGAAGCCCAGGCCAGCTCGCCACAGAGGGCGGTGAACGCTCTCTGTGGATCGTGGTGCGCTCCCGGCATGACCCCGCCCGTCACCTGGATCGGATTGACGGCGAGGTGTCCGATGAACACGGCACCATCACCGACCCTGAGGATGCAGTGGCCGGGCGAGTGACCGGCGGTCAGCTCCATGATCAGACCCGGTGCACACTCGAGAGGAGCGGAGATCCGGTCGACGAAGCCCTCGTCAACGAGGCTCAGAAGGGCGGTGCTCCCAGAGATCTCCGAATGGGCTCGGACGTGAGCTAGTTCTGGTTCACTGACGAGAATGCGCGGATTGGGGAAGAAGGGGTGCCATCCTCGTTCCTCGTCGCGAGAGGCCACCATTCCGATTCCATCGAGATGGCTCATCACCACCGTAGTGACGGATTCGATGGGGACGCCGGCAGATGCCATCGCTGCGACCACAGCTGCTTCGTGGGTCGCTGCTGCCGGGCCGGTGCGAAGGAAAGCGTCGGACGCCCCGCATGGATCGATCACGATCGTGGCATCGGCGGCTTCGATCACCCAGACCGCCTGACCGACGAGCACTTGTCCCTCTGCCGTAGACCACTTCGGGGCTCCCCAATCGGCCTCGAGCACTTGCGGAGCCGTGAACCCGATGACCTGAGCGCCGAGGGGGACGTCGAAGTATGGGACTCGTGTCAGTCTAAAGTCTCCGACCGTGTACCCAGCCACGGCTTCAGTATTGTCCCGACCGTGGGCCGTCGCTTCGCGCCGGCTGCGGACGCAGCCAACCTCGTGTACGGCCACCAGGCCCCGACGAGGACGAAGCTGAGCAACTGGTCCGGTTCGTTCGCTTACTTACCGGTCCAACAGGCGAGCACATCCGTGGCGATCTGGTAGGCGAAGCCCGTCTTCGACGTGTCCTTAGAACCAGGTACTCCCCTGAGCCCCCTTGCATCCACCTCGAGGACCTTGTCGTCCTTGCGGAAGACCACCACTCCGTTGGAGGTTTGGAACGAGGGAAAGCCGAGACTGGCCACGCCGACCAGGTCGGTCGTCGGGGCGAGTGAACCTCGAAGCCCCTCGAAGTACGTCTGGGCTACTGCGACGTCGGGCAGTTCCTTCACGCTCAGCACGAACCGGCCCGTCTGAAGGCTGTAGGTACACGTGTAGAGATGATCGTGCCATGTGGCCACGGCGTGGGGGGCGTTGTCGAGGCGAAGAGCCTGCGCCACGTGGTGGCGGGTCTCATCCCCGCAGATCATCCGAGAGGACTGGGAAGGTCCGGTGCTCTGCGAGCTGCTCGGCATGGACATGCCCGGCATGGACACCGACATCGGCATTCCGGCCCCCATGTTCATCGCCGGCGTACGAGGGGAAACGGTCTGGGCGCTCGCCTGCGCTGCTGTGAGGCCGGTCACGAGTGCCGTGACCACCGCCATGGCCACGAGGAGGCGGCTTCGGATCGACCGGTGGACTTGGCCCAAGAAGGGGCGGGCGTTCGAGCGAATTCCGACGGGTTGCGAGGGGAGGTCCCGAACCGCCCGCTGATCCGTCCGGGCATGAGGCCGCAGAGCGCGGACATGGACCCACAAGGAGGAACCCCAGAAGCCGGCGGGGGAGTTCAAGGAGGCTGCGGCACTCTCGGCGTGTGGCGAAGCTGGTCGGAGCGGCCAGAACGTCAGCGCCACCAGTGCGAGCAGTGGGCCGGTGTTCGGATCGGTGCCTTTCCCCGTGAAGATGCCGCCGAACCCCTGGACGACCCAGATGAAGGCGGCCACGGCCACGGCCAGAGCCACCCCTATCCGGAGGAACCGAGGAACGAGGATGGCGGCGGCGACCAGCTGGCAGAGCACAGCCACGGCGATGGCGATCTCGGTCCCGTGTCCGCCGAGGGCACCGGCCAGGTGACCATCCAGGTTCGATAGCCACCCGGGCTGCCCAGTGGCAGCGTTGGCTGCGAGGTCGTGCAGTGACCCGACAGCGCTGTTGGGTGGGCGAGCCACCAGGAAGGCGGTGGCACCCCAGAGCACGATCCAGAAAGCCCGGGCACCGTTCACGCCCAAGGCACCGCTCGTGGCCACGGAGTCCGCATTGGCTCGGGGCTTGGACGGCCAGACCAGGAGGGCCACAAATGCGTACAGCACCACTGCCCCCGGTGCGCCGGCGAACGGGCTAGAACCGCTGAGCAACCCGCCGAACCCTTCGCCGATCCACCAGACACCGGTAGCCCAGACGATCGAGAGGACGAGCGCCGCCCGCACGCTGCGGCGCCAGAAGAAGCCGGCAGCGATGAGGAGCTGGACGGAGGCGAACAGTGAGTTGAAGAGAACGGGATGGCCCACCATGAGGTGAAAGGCGCCGTTCATGGGATCGGCGACGACAGAGGGGTTTCCGGCCGATGCCGGGCGGAGCATCTCGTTCACGAACAGCTTCGTGAACATGTAGGGCTGGAACTGCAAGGCGGCATCGAGCAGCCACAGGAGGCCGAGGACGAGCTGCAGACGTCGGCGGACCGCCTCGAGTCCTCGGCCGGCGACGACGTTGCTACCCGTTCTCGACCTGCCGGTTGCGACTGCGATGGTGCTGGAATACGCGGTGAGAGCCATGGATCTCCCGTCCCTGGAAAAGGAGAGGTCCCCGGCGGCGGAGGGCTGCCGGGGACCTCTCGAACCTCTGACGCCTGACGGTCGTGGGCGTCAGCTCTGGTGAGCGTTCCGCCTGCCCAGCAGGAGCACGCCAGTTCCGCTCACGAGGAACAGGCCGCCGAGGGCGAACAGCGCCACGTCCTGGGTGCCAGAGGTTGATCCGCCGCCCGTGCTTGGTGCCCCACCGGGAACAGCCGACATCTGCGAGGAGGTCAACGTGCCACACACTGCCGGGGCAGTTGCCGCCTGTGGCAGCGAGGGCACCAGCTCACTCGGCTGGGTGGCAGCGGGGGCCGCCGTCGCCGGGTCGATGCCGTGGACCACGATGACAGCATTGCCCGCCTGGATCGACTGGAGGGTGGCCGCATCGAGGGTGATGGTCCGGCTGTAGTCGAAGGTCGCACCGCTCGGGGCGACCTTCGTGTCGGTAGCGGCGGCGGGGCTGGTGTCGCCACTCATCGACAGTGTCGTCAGGATGGCCCCGTACGCAGGCTGGCCCTCGGTGGTGCTGATGACACCGTCGTGGTTCGCGTCAGCCGACGCCGTCGGACAGACCCCTTGGGCACCGCCGTGAATGTGTTGGACGTGCGGGAAGGGCGCGTTCATGAAGGTCGAGGCCAGCCCCGAGACATGCTCGGTGATGTTCGCCTGGTTCCCGTTGAGGACGAGGGTGAACGTGCCGCTGGCTCCGTTGGCCCCGTTCAGGGGGACCGGGGTCAGGTTGGCCGTGTACGTGGTCGAACCCGTGTCGGCGGAGGCCAGGCCGGGCGCCGCCGCTGCGAGGCTCAGCGCGCCGAGCGCCATCAGAGGGATGCTTGCGAGAGTCTTGCGTTTCACAGTGCTGCTCCTGTTCCTGTCAAGTCTTGGCCCTTCCCTTCGATGGTTGCCCGATCGAGGGGAGGCGCATCGGTTGTGCTTTCCCCCTTCCTTCGTTGCCATGACCCCTCCGGATGTCGGATAACTCGAATTGCGACAGATTCGGCGAGGCCCCGGGGCGTCTGTCCGGCAATCCGATTCCAGCAAATCCAATGAAGGCGGCGGCTCCGAAGACTTCATGGCAACGTTCCATGGAACTTCATGGCAACGTTCCATGGAAAGGACAGTGTCGCCTGGTGGGTTCCATACGTTCCTGGATGGCACAGCGCAGTCGACGTCAGGTCGCTCTGGCGACGGTGGCTGTCGCACTGATTGCCGGAGGTGGAAGCGCGCTCGGGGTGGCTGCGAGCTCCCAGTACGACGCGCCCCAACCGACGGCGGCGGTAGCCGGGGCGACCGGGCCGATCGCAAACGTCGGCGCGCTGGCTCGCGGTCAGGCGACTCCGCATCATCGCAACGGAACCCCGTCGGATCCGTCGATCCCCACAGGAAGGACGGCCATACCCCCGGCGGCGCCCACGACGACCGTCCAGGGACCGGTGCTGGTCCAATCGGCACCGGTCACGATCAGCATTCCGGCGATCAGCGTCCAGTCGACGATCCAGGACCTCGGCCTGAACCCGGACGGGACGTTGGCGGTGCCGGCCCCGGGACCGCTCTATAACGAAGCCGCCTGGTACGACGGCTCTCCGACGCCCGGCCAGGTCGGGCCGTCGATCATCGAGGGCCACATCGACTCGGCTGCCGACGGGCCCTCGGTTTTCTTCCGCCTGGGAGCACTCGGCCCAGGTGACGAGGTCGATGTCACCAGGGCCGACGGCACTGTCGCCGTGTTCACCGTCACAGGCGTTCGCCAGTACCCCAAGGACGCGTTCCCCACCACCACGGTCTACGGCAACACCGATTTTGCCGCCCTCCGGCTCATCACCTGTGGCGGCGATTTCGATCCTGCGAGCGGGCACTACCTGGCGAACACCGTCGTGTTCGCCGCCCTCACCTCGTCGCATCCCGCTCAGTGAGGCGGCCGCCTCGTCTCGCACGGGCTGCGGCTATGACCGCTCTCGCCTGTGCCGTTGGCTGCGTGGCGTCCTGCGCGGTGGTCCCGGGCTCGGGTGATCACCCCTCTGCGAACGCGATAGCGAAGGGGAAGGCCTCGCTCGGTCCGCCCTATCCGGTTCGCGAGTTGACGGTTCCTTTGGTCGACCCGAGCCGTCCGACCGTTTCGGACGGCATGGAGGTGAGCGACAGCCGGGCCTTGACCACGCTGCTCTGGGTACCGCAGGCACCCGGTCGCCGTCCTCTCGTCGTCTTCGCGCCGGGATTCGGCGTCGGCCCGACGCCCTACGAGGCGCTTCTGGCAACGTGGGCCGAGCAGGGCTACGTCGTGGCGGCGATCGAGTTCCCGCTGACCGACTCCGCCGTCGCCGGGACCGACCTCGACGAGCACGACCTGCAGAACCAGCCCGAAGACGTCGACTTTGTGACGAGAGCCCTGGTGGCCCCGGGAAGCCCGGTGCGCAGCCGGATCGACCCGAGCAAGGTCGCACTCGCCGGGCACAGCGACGGCGGCGAAACCGTCCTGGTGGCGAGCTTTCGGAACGGAGCTCCGGGGACGCCGAGGTTCCGTGCAGTCATCGCCATGTCGGTGCGTCCATTGGATGCGGTCCTTCCGGCGGCGAACCCGCCGATCCTGATGACACAGGGTGACGAAGACACGATCGACCCGCCGGCGAACGGCTACCGGGCCTACGCCGATGCTGCTGCACCCAAGTACCTGGCGGTCATCCATGGAGGAGGGCACCTCGAGCCCGTCGAACTGGGCAGTCCATGGTTCCATGGCGTTGCCGCCGTCACGACTGCCTTCCTCAACTGCTACCTCAGTGGGCGTGGCTCCCCCAGCCTGGTTCTGGCAGCCGGGAACCAAGGCTCGATCTGGACCACGCAGACGCCGTGACCCCGTCACCTCTGCCGTCATGACCGGTGGGCCCGGGTTCTCGGATCCAGCCGCTCGATGATCTCTCCGGCTGGTTCGTCAGTGGCCATCGTGAAGCCGCTTCCGGCCCACAGGCTCATGCGGTCCACGTCACCGGCGCGGGCCGCAGCTGCACGCAGCGGACGGGTGGCATTGTTGATCTCCGGGTAGGCAGCCGGAGCACCGGGGTGATCGAGCATGAACCGGTTGACGAGACCGCGAGCGGGTCGGCCGCTGAACGACCTGGTCAACGCGGTCGATGTGAACCGGCCGTCGCCAAGAGCCGCTTTGTGCGCCGGGTGGGCGCCGCTCTCCGGACAACGCAGGAAGGCCGTACCGCACTGGGCGGCCACCGCCCCAGCACGGAGCACAGCGCCGACGGCCGTTGCCGCCATGATCCCTCCCGCAGCGATCTGGGGAAGGTCGGTCACCCGGCTCACCTCCTTGATCAGGGCCAGGACCGCACTGCCGTCAAGGGAACGGTCGCCGTTGGTGAACACGCCGCGGTGGGCGCCCGCTTCGAGGCCCTGCACAGACAGACAGTCGGCGCCGACCTCGTCGGCGAGGCGTGCCTCACAGGCGTTGGTGATCGTGACGGCGACGAGCGAGCCGGCGTCCCGGAAGGCGGCCACGATCTCCGCCGACGGGCACCCGAAGGTGAAGCTGACCACCGGGGGTGGGTCCGACACCAACAGGTCGACCTTCGCCTTCCAGCCGTCGTCGTCCCACACCGGATCCCCGAGAGCGGTGCCGAGCCCTCCGGCGTCGGGAGCGAGCGAGTTGACGTACGCCGCCGTCTCCACCGGCTGAGTGGTCGGCGCGCCCGGCACGAAGAGGTTCACGCCGAAGGCCCCTGTCGTCGACTCCCGGACCGCGGCGATCTCTGCCGCGACGGCGTCGGGTGTCTTGTAGCCGGCGGCCAAGAATCCGAGCGCCCCGGTGTCGGCGGCGGCGGCGACCAGCGCCGGCGTGGTGGGACCACCCCCCATGGGGGCCACGACGATCGGGCGGCGCAAGACGTGCAGAAGAGCGTCAGCGACCATGCTCTGTCACGCGTCCGTCATCGCGTCATCGGCCGCCGTGACGGCTGGCGTTAGGCGCCGCCGTCATGGTGGTCGACCGGCTCACTCCGGCCGTGGGGGACCGGTGTCGGGACGCTCGCCCGTCTCGATCAGGGTCTGGGCCACTTCCCGGAGCTTGAGGTTGAGGTGCTGGGAAGCCCGGCGCAGGATGTCGAACGCCTCGTCGGGCGTGATGCGTTCGCGCTCCATGAGGATGCCCTGGGCCTGTCCGATCAACTCTCGGGTGACCAGCGCGAGCTGGAGGTTGGCGGCACGCCGCTCCTCGTCTTCGTGGGTACGGGCTGTGGCGAACGCCAGAGCGGCGACGGCGGCGAGGAGCAGTCCCCTGGCCCGGTCGATGACGCCGAATGCGTCGGGGTATCGGGCGTAGAGGTTGAGCGCGCCGAGGGTGCCGTCGCCCAGCAGCGGTAGCGCCAACAGGCTACGCGTGCCCCGGCTCGTCGCCTCGGGACCGAAACGGGGCCAGCGGGGGTCGTTGCCGAGATCACCGGCATAGAACACAGTCCCCCCGGCGACGGCGTCGAGGCACGGGCCCTCGCCCGTGTCACGTTGGAGGGCGTCGACTTCTGCGACAACCGGATCGGTGTGCACCGGAGTGGTGACGAGACCGTCGGTGACCACGAAGATGCCCGCACGGTCGCATCCCTCGATGGTGGAAACGGCCACCTGTACCACCTGGGCGAGCGTGTCTTGGACACCGCCGGCCGAGAACAGGAGCCGTGCCGTCTGGGCGAAGTCGATGGTCAGCGCAGATGCGGGGTCCGCGCTGCTCGTAGGTGGTTCGGTCTCTGTCATGCCCTCGGTTCGCGGTTGATCGTGGACCCCCAGTCTCTCACGATGGGATCCCTGCCGCTCTTGTGCACCGGGTCGATCGGCGGTACCGTGGGAGGGCCTTCGACAGCGAGGGTTCGCCAGCCCGCATTCGGCATCACCGGATGCAGCCTCGAGGCGGCTCGTCGTGCCCAGCCCACCGCAGTCGATCCGATGTCCCCTTTCTGGAATCTTCGCGCCCATCAGGGCGTCCCGCGTCGCCTTTACCGGGATCGCCTTTACCGGGACCGGCTCCACCGGGACCGACTCCACCGGGACGGAGAGACCCTGTGTCTGATCGTCCCGTCGATCTGCTCGACCTGCACCGGCAGGGCGCCGGGCTCTCATTCGACGAGCTCTGGCTCCGTTACTTCGAGCTCGGCGGCATGAGCGGCGACTTCGAACTGCAGGCCATCGTCATGGGTGTGCTCCAACCGAGCGACCACGACCACGACGTCATCGCCCACGCTCTCAACGAGCGGTTCGTCGAGCTCGGCGGAAACCATCCCGTCCCGTACGCGGACGACATGAAAGGTACGTGAGGTGACCAGCACGCTCGTTCTCGAAGAAGATGTCACAGCTGGAGGCACAGCCGGTGACTACCGAGCCCTGAAGGAGACGATCTCGCAGGCCGGGCTCCTCAAGCGTCGCCCGTGGTACTACGGAGCGAAGATCGCCTTGACCATCAGCGCGTTCCTGCTCGGGTGGGTGGCGTTCTTCATGATCGGGGACTCGTGGTGGACACTCGGGATGGCGGTCGTCCTCGCCGTGATGTCCGTGCAGGTCGTCTTCCTGGGCCATGACGCCGGGCATCAGCAGATCGCCAGGTCCCATCGCGTCAATCGATTCTTGGGCGTGGTCGTCGGGAACGTGCTGACCGGGTTGAGCTTCGGATGGTGGGTACCCAAGCACAACTCCCACCACGCCTACCCCAACCAGGTCGACCGCGACCCGGACATGGGCGGCGGGCTGATCGCGTTCTCCGTCGCCGGTAGCGCTGAGGCACGCCACGGCACCCTCGTGCACCTTCGGACGCACCTGGAAGGATCGCTGACCTTCGTCCTTCTGCTCCTCCAGGGTCTCGGACTGCACGTGACCAGCGTCCAGTCCATCTGGCGCCGACGAAACCGCATGGCGACCATCGAGGGAGTGCTGCTGGGGGCGAACGCCGTCCTCTACGTCGGAGTCGTCTTCTCGGTGCTCTCGCCGGTGAAGGCGGTGGCGTTCGTCGCCGTCCAACAGGGGTTGTTCGGCCTGTATCTGGGGTGCTCGTTCGCTCCGAACCACAAGGGAATGCCTGTCATCGAGCGGGACGCACGCCTGCCATTCCTCGACCGCCAGGTGGGCACGGCCCGCAACGTCACCGGTGGATGGTTGACCACCACCCTCCTCGGTGGCTTGAACTACCAGATCGAGCACCATCTGTTCCCGGCGATGCCCCGGCCCAATCTGGCCAAGGCGCAGCGTCTCGTCGAGGACTTCTGCGCCGAGCACAACGTGCCATACCGTCAAGCCCGGCCGATCGCCTCCTATCGTCAGGCATTCCGCCATCTCAATGGGGCCGTCGGGGCCCCGGCGCCTGTCTGACCGCAAAGTGACGGCCCGGCGTCGGCGCGGCTACATGTCGTCCCGCTCAGACGCCGTAGCGAACCGCGACGGGTCGGTCTCGAATCGCTCTCGGCAGCGGTCGGAGCAGAAGTGGAACGACTGACCGCCACGTGTGACCAGAGCCGGGCACTGGGAGATCTCGACCTGCATGCCGCATACCGGATCAAGGGCAAAGCGGCGCCCACCACCCAGGCTCTCACGGTTGCGGTACGCCCAGTAGAGGAGGGCGAAGAGCGCAATGAAGAGGATGTTGAGATAGGTGGTGTAGTCCCAGGAGAAGTGGGCGGGTGAGATCAGGTTCGGCCGGATCGTGGGGACGAGCCCGGCAGCTCGGAAGATCCCCTCTGTGACCAGGCCGGCAAGCGACATGACGGCCCAGAAGATGGCCAGCATGCGAAGCATGAGCGCGGTGCCGTAGTAGCGGCGGTAGATGAGGAGCAGGGGGAAGGTGATCAGGTCGGCGAAGATGAAGGCGACAACACCGCCGAAGGAGATCCCGCCCTTCCAGAGAGCGGCGGCAAGCGGGACGTTGCCGATCGAGCAGACGAAGCTGATGATGGCGACGAAGGGAGCGACGATCACGTTTTCGAGGCTGGTCCAGAACCCGTGGCCCTGTAGGAACACCACGTGCCAGAGATGGACCGGTACCAGCGTGGCCAGAAAGCCGGCCACGACGTACCCGATCACCAGCTCTCTTCGCAGCATGGTGAGGTCCGCCATGGTGTAGGTGGCGGCGTCGGCCCAACCACCCTTGGAGCGCAGTCTCTTTCGCCATGGTTCACGCTGGAGGTCGGGGTTCTCGGGCGGTCCGTGTTGGTGGTCGTCGACGGCACCGCCGGCGACGCGCCGGCGGGCGTCGACGACCAAGCGTCCTCTCAGCCAGAGGCCTCCAGCCAGACTGAGCAGGACGATCATGATGGTGCCACCGACGAACTCGCTGGCGGCGAACTGCCATCCCATGAGCACGATCAACACGATGCCGAGCTCGACGACCAGGTTTGTCGACGCGAACATGAAGACCGCGGCGGCTACGAAATCCGCCCCTTTGACGAAGAGGGATTTGGCCATTGCCGTCGCCGCGTACGAGCACGACGAGGACACCATGCCGTAGCCCGAGGCCCTCGTGATCGATCCCGGATCGAGGTGCCCGAGCTTCTTCTGCATGGCCCCGCGGCTCACGAATGCCTGCACGGCACCGGAGAGGCCGAAGCCCAGGATGAGAGGCCACAGCGTCTCCCAGAACATGAAGAAGCCCTCGCGCAGGCTCCGGCCGATGTCGTCGACCCAACCGACGCCGGTCAGGATGGCGGCCGTCACCACCGTGCCCGGTGGCTGGTTGGACAAGGCGCGCTCATGAGCGGACGAGCCGGGCGATGGCGGCCGACGCCTCCTTGAGCTTCGCCGCCGAGTCGTCACCTCCACCCCGCAGGGCGTCGGCCACGCAGTGGTCGAGGTGGTCGTCGAGCAGGTGGATGGCCACCGATTGAAGCGCACGGGTGGTGGCGGAGACTTGTTCCAGGATGTTGATGCAGTAGCGGTCTTCGTCGACCATCTTCTGGAGTCCTCGGACCTGGCCTTCGATGCGGCGCAGGCGTTTCTGAATGGCCTGTTTGTCCTGGCTGTAGCCAATCATCATGGGCCCTCCCTCCCGGTTACCTCGATACCCCTGGAGGGTATATTGTAACGGAGTCGGTCGTCGCCGGTCTCACGCCTGAGCAGTGCCGGTTGGATGGCTGCTCAGCGTCGGTGGGCTCGCCCTTCGAAGGTGTGGCCGTAGATCCTCGGCTCGCCCCTGAGGTAGTACGTGTCGAGGTCGTCGATGGCGAACCCCGACTGTTCGATCAACGTCGGGATCCGGCGGGTGAGATGACAGCCACCGGCGAGCCGCCGGTGGACCGGTTCGATGCGGGCCTGGAGGCGTGCCACCTTGTCGTCCGGGGCGTGGCCGTGCTCGACGAAATGGAGCGAACCGCCCGGCCGGAGGACTCGCCGCAGTTCCTCGAGCGCCACGGTGACGTCGGGGATCGTGCAGAGCGTCCACGTGGAGAGAACGGCGTCGAAGTGTTCTGAGGGCAGGTCCAGATGCTGACCGTCGAGGCCAGCCAGGCGGACCGGTACCGACGAGCGGTCGATACGAGACGCGGCCAGGCGCATGCATAGCGATGATGGCTCGACCGCAAAGACGCCGGTGACACCCTCTGGGTAGTGGGGAGCATTGAGCCCGGTACCGAAGCCGACCTCGACAACCTTGCCGCGAAGGCCCGCACAGACACGTGATCTGACCTCGCCGACGGGCTTTCGATCCATCACCTTGTCCTGAAGGCGGGGGAGCACCTGATCCTCGTAAAAGCCCACGACCGACCTCTTCAGATCATGCATGCCGCGTTTGGCTGCGGCATCACCGGCCACCTCATGTGCCCATGGCGGCTCACCGTAATCCGGGACGAGCTCGGAGATAAGAGCTCGGACCTGCGGACCCGTCGACCTCACTTCCTTCCGATGACCGGAACGTCTCGCCGAAGATGCGACGGCCGGCCCACAGCGAGACGTAGACAAGTGTGATGAGGAGGGGCACCTCGATGAGCGGACCGACTACCCCGGCCAATGCCTCTCCGCTGGTCACGCCTAAGATCTGTCAGCCTCAGCTGCACGATCCGGCCGCCGGTGTGGTGGCGAGATCTGGGCGGGCGGCGCAGCACGCCGCGCCGCCCGGAGCGACGGTGTCGAGGTCACCTGGGCCTGCCTCGGCGTCGGCGAGGACCGTGTAGACCTCCCATGACTCCCCGTCGGGCCCGTCGACCCACGTCTTGTCCTGGACGGCGTAGCAGCAGGTGGTCTGGTCTTCGAAAGAGGTGGTCAACCCCCCGGCGGTCAGGCGGGCCCGGGCGGCGGTCACCTCCTCGCTCGAGGCGACCTCAACACCGAGATGGTTGAGCGATCCCGGCTGCGCGGTGGCGTCCTCGATCAGGACGAGCTTGAGCGACGGGTCGATGACAACGAAGTTGGCGTAGCCGGGACGGACCTTCGCCGGCGTCGTGGCGAACAGGGTGGAGTAGAACTCGATCGCCGTATCGAGGTCGGCGACGTTGAGAGCGAGTTGGACACGGGACATGGGCGGGTCCTCCTGTAGCATTGACGCTCATCGATATGTTCATCATGTCTCACTCATCGAAGCATGTCAATGTGATTCGTCGGGAGCAGCAGAGGAGGACGCAGAGTGACGACGCAAGCCGAGGTGAAGCACAGGGGCTCGTCAGCGGCAAAGCCCGTGTCCACGTCCGAAGGCTCGGCCGTTCATATGGTCATGTGCTGCTCGTCGGTCACCGAGGCTCCGATGAGCGAGACCGACGCCGCCGAGCTGGCTCGCGTGATGGCCGCGCTGGCCGATCCGGTGCGTCTCAGGCTGCTCTCCATCGTTGCGTCGAGTACCGAAGTGTGCTCGTGTGAGCTCGAGGCACCGCTGAGCAAGAGCCAGCCGACCATCTCGCACCACACCAAGGTGCTCTCCGACGCCGGTCTGATCTCGGGCGAGAGACGGGGACGGTGGATGTGGTGGCACGCCAACCCGGACCATCTTGGTGTGGTCCGGAAGGCACTCGGCGGCTAGACATCGGTGGCCGGATCATCGATCCAGGTTCTCGTAGCCGGATGCCACCATCTCCACTCGATCGACCGCCGTTGGCCGCAGGCAAGTCGAACGTCGGTCGTGGACTCACAATCCGGTGCTGCGCACAGAGCCTCGCGTCATGGTCGTCGACGGGCAACTCGCCACCGCTGTTCTGAGCGGTACCCGATGACTGCCGTTGTCCGGATCCCGGTAGTTTGGAGCGTGTGGCATCCGCACATCCTCTAGAGGACTCGCCGCCCCGGGCTGTCCCGATCGCTCCAGCCCCTTCGCCTGAAGCCGGACCGAACCGTCGGAGAAGCCCGGCGCGCCGCGAGCTGACAGCAGGGGCGCTGTTGGTCGTGGTGGTGGTGGTCGGCGGCCTTTACTTCTCGTCCCGGCCGCTGGCCTCGGCGGTCGACAACTGGTTCCAGGTCAGCCCAACCAAGGGTGCGTGGTACACGTGGCTGGTGAACCTGCGGTACCCGATCGTGGTCATCGCAGCATCGGTGGTACTTGCCGCGTTCACCGTCCGTCGGGACCGTCCCCGGGCCGTCACCTGTCTCGTTGCTCCATCGCTTGCCCTGCTGGCCGGCGAGCTAGTCGTCAAGCCCATGGTCGACCGGACGATCGGAAACGCACCGTCCTATCCGTCGGGCTCGACGGTGGCGGCCGCCGCCCTGGCCGCCGTCGCCGTTCTGGCGACTCCGGCGAGATGGCGCGCCATCACCGTGGTCGCGGCATCGGCCTATGCCCTGTGGATGACATTTGCCGTGATCGCACTGCAGTGGCACTACCCCACCGACGCGCTGGCGGGTCTGGTCTTCGGAGTCGGCGTTGTTCTGGTGATCGACAGCGCGACGTTGGGCATCGATCGGCGGCTTGTCGAAATGAGGTCGAGACGCCGGGCCCCACCGATCGGGTCGTGACCCGGTGGGCGACGCCGAACAGACGTCGGTGCTTCATGTCTGCGCCCGATCAGCCGCGAGCTGGGCTACGACCACATGAAACCTCTCGATCCATCCCAAGTGGAGTCGCCCACCGGTGAGTCGGGGCCCGGTCCTGAAGTGCTCACTGTCGGACACAGCACGGCCACCAGCGACGAGCTCGCTGAGCTGCTCACGGGTGCCGGAGTGCAGCTGGTCGTCGACGTCCGCAGCGCGCCGGGAAGCCGCCGTAACCCGCAGTTCTCACGCTCCGAGCTCGAATCGTGGATGCCCGCTGCCGGCCTTGGCTACCGCTGGGAGCCCGACCTCGGCGGATTTCGCCGAAAGACTGCGGACTCTCCTAACACCGCCCTCCGTCACCCGTCATTCCGGGGCTACGCCGACTACATGGCCACCGATCAATTCCACGATGCCCTGGAGCGTCTGATCGCTGAGGACGCATCCCACGAGGTGGTGGCGGTCATGTGCGCCGAGACGCTGTGGTGGCGCTGTCATCGGCGCCTCATCGCCGACGCTGCCACCCTCCTCTTCGATGCGCGGGTCGGTCATCTCGGACACGACGGACGGATCTCGGAGCACCGGCTGACCGAAGGCGTGCGGCGTGACGGACCCGGACGTCTCGTCTACGACGGTGGCCAGGCCGCCCTCGGCGTCGACGACGCGTGATGCTGCGTGTTCGTCCTGTCATCGACTCGACCGGTTCGCTCCCGCATGGGTAGCTGGCGGCAAACGATGGTTTGGACGATCCGGATCCGTCACTGCAGATGGCCGTGGGAGGACGAATGAGTGAGGAGGATGCATCGTGGCACGAGTGAGCACGTACTTGAACTTCATGGGCAATACCGAAGAGGCGTTCGAGTTCTATCGATCCGTCTTCGGAACCGACTATCTCGCTCCCATCCAGCGGATGGGCGACGTGCCGGCCGATCCGGACGGGCCGCCGCTGACCGAGGCCGAGACGAAGATGGTGATGCACGTCGAGCTTCCTATCCTGGCCGGACACGTGATCATGGCGACGGACATGCTGGAGTCGATGGGGCACGAGCTGAAGACCGGCAACAACACCACGATCAACCTCGAACCGGACACCAAGGAGGAGACACAGCGCCTCTACGACGCGCTGTCCGATGGGGCAACCGAGTGCTCACCGTTGACTGAGATGTTCTGGGGCGCGACCTGGGGTACCTGCCTCGATCGCTTCGGCGTGCGGTGGATGTTCAACTACGCCCCGGCCGCCCCCTGAATCCCCGTCTCCCGGCCCGGGCGCGCTAGAGATCGCGTTCGTAGATGTACATCACGGGACCACTTCCTCCCGCTGATCGGTTGGTGAAGCCGAGGCTCTCGTAGAGGCTTCGGGCGGCGACGTCGGGCTCGTCGACCCCGATCTCCATCGTGTCAGCATCCCGTGTGCGGGCCTCGCTCATCGCCGCCCCCATGAGGGCCCGCCCGAGCCCCTGCCCTCGTCGGGTGGGGACGACGTAGAGCTCGGCCAGATAGCACTCGGCGCCGGCGCTCCAGAGGGCGGAGCGGAAGCGGAGGACGGCCACGCCGTCCGGACCGTCACCGGCCAGCAGGACGACCGTGTCGTCCCCGTCGAGCAACCGGCGGATCCTCGCCTCCAGCACGGACAGGGCCGGGGCCGGTTCGTCGAACTCGTGGTTGAAGTCGTGCAGCAACCGGGCGGCCGCACCCGCGTCTCCGGGCTTCGCCTTACGTGCGATCTCACTCATGGATCCTCCAGTCGTGGTACCAGTCGGTCGAGGACTGGCGAGCATGGAGGCCCGCGGGAACACCGGTGGTCAGTTCAACATCGCATGGCGTCGAGGCTAACCGGCTGGCGCCCCGTCCGTTGGAGACGGCGCCGGGAACTGACCGGAGGCCGCCACGAACTCGTCGACGGCGAGCGGGTCCTGCAGGGTGTCCCGGTTGAGCACCTGGTCCGGGTCGGCTCCCTGCAGGATGCGTTTGACCGGCACCTCCACCCGTTTCCCGGACAGTGTCCGGGGGATGGCCCCGACCGCGGCGATGTGGTCGGGCGAGTGACGCGGTGAGAGCGAGCGGCGCAGCTCGGTCCGGATCCGGTCCTGGAGCTCCTCGGTGAGTGGGCCCTGGCCCACGACGACGAAGAGGATCAGCCGGTCGGTCTCCTCGAGATGGATGACCAGGCTGTCCTCGATCTCGGCGAGCTCTTCGAGCACCTCGTAGATCTCGGCCGAGCCCAGCCGTACCCCGCCCCGATTGAGGGTTGCGTCGCTGCGGCCGCTTATGGTGCACGTCCCGTCGGCACGGATCGTGATCCAGTCACCGTGGGTCCAAACGCCCGGGTTCTTCTCGAAGTAGGCCTTCTCCAACGCGCTCCCGTCGGGGTCGCCCCACAGCCCCACCGGCATCGAGGGCATCGGCTCCGTGACGACCAGCTCGCCCCGGCGGCCGATGACCGGTCGCCCGGTCTCGTCCCATGCCTCGACGCTGGCTCCCAGGTGGCGGCAGGACATCTCGCCGGCCCGGACCGGGAGTACGGGGCAGGTGCCGACGAAGGCGGTGCACACGTCCGTCCCTCCGCTGATGGAGCTGATCGGCACGTTCGGTTCTCTCACCCGGGACGCCCACGTGGCGGCGGCGGCGGGAAGGGGGGCCCCGGTCGACCCGACAGCCCGGAGCCCGTCGAGATCGAGTGACGCGCCAGGGTGCAAATCAGCCCGACGACAGGCTTCGAGGTATCCGGCCGACAGCCCGAGGAAAGAGATGCCAATGTCTGCCGCCAGCTGCCACAGGCACATCAGGTCGGGCGCGGTGGGGTCACCGTCGAAAAGCACGATGCCGGACCCGGCGAGCAGGCCGGAGACGAGGTAGTTCCACATCATCCACCCGGTGGTCGAGAACCAGAAGAAGCGGTCGTCGGGACCGAGGTCGTGATGAAGCATGAGCACCTTGGCGTGCTCGCAGATGATGCCTCCGTGACCGTGGACGATCGCCTTTGGTCGGCCTGTGGTCCCCGACGAGTAGAGGACGTACAGCGGGTGGTCGAAGGGGACGAGCTCGTGCGTCCCTTCGGGGCCGGGCAACGACAGCAGGTCGTCCCAGATGAGCACGTCTGCTGCACCGACGGAGTCGGCCTCGGGGTAGGGGACGATCACCGTGTGACGCACTGACGGGAGACGGCCCCGGATCTCTTCCAGGTGCTTCCGTCGGTCGATGCGCCGGTCGCCGTAGACGTAGCCTTCGACGGCGAGGAGGACGGCCGGCTCGACCTGGGCGAGACGATCGACCACGGCCCGCACGCCGAACTCGGGAGGGACCGACGTCCAGACCGCTCCGAGGCTCGCCGACGCCAGCAGGGCGACGACCGCCTCGGGAATATTGGGCAGGTAGGCGGCGACCCGGTCGCCGCGGCCCACGCCCAGGCGCTCGAGGCCGGCACGACAGGCGGCCACCAGCGAACGGAGCTCGTCCATTCCCACCTCGATGGCGCCGCGCGTCTGCGAACGGGCCACGATGGCCGGCTGGTCCCTGTCGTGCCGCAGGATCTCGGCGGCATAGTTCCAACGAGAACCAGGGAACCACTGCGGCACGGGGCATCGAGCTCGAGGCGAGAGCCGGTCCGGGAGCATGTCCGAGGTCTGCGTACTCCCGGAACGCCGACCAGAAGCCGTCGACATCGGTCACCGACCAGCGCCACAGGGACCCGTAGTCGTCGAAGGCCTGCCCACGTCCGGCGAGCCACGAGGCGAAGCGGCCGATCCTCGTGGTGTGCCAGGCGTCGCTCCCCGGCATCCACAACAGCTCGCCGCGCTCTCGTTGCTGCACCGCGCCGCTTCCTCGTGTCGCTCGACGCCGAGTGAGTGCTAGGCCGGGGTCGTCGTCGGTGCGAGGGGGAACGAGCCGCTGCCGTCGTCCGATGCCTCGGCGGCCTGGGAGGCGAGCAGGATCTCGGTCGTGCGCCGCACGTGGTGGCGGAGATCCTCCACGGCCCTCTCCACGTCCCGGGCCAGAACGGCGTCGAGGATGGCAGCGTGCTCGGCGCCGACGTCCCGTCCGGCGTCGTGCCCGAGAGGCACCGACCAACGTCGGTAGAGCTCGGCCGAGTCGCGCAGCGACGCCGTCACGTTCTTCAGCCGGGTGTTAGCGCAGCCGTCCAGCAGCGCATGGTGGAACTCGGCGTGGGCCGCCACCCATGAGTCGCTCAAGCGCTCGGGGTCGTCCCGGTCGAGCTGGGAAGCGCGGCTGAGCCGGTGGTGAGCGGCGATCAACTGCGACTCCCATTCGACGTCGCCGTCGGCGATGGCGTGGCGCAACGTCAGCGTCTCGAGCTCGCTCCGGGCCTGGGTCAGGTCGAGGAGGTCGGCGGCGGAGAGGGAGACGACCTGGAACCCCTGTTGGGGCTCTCCCTTCACCAGCCCCTGCTCGGACAGACGGAGCAGGCCCTCGCGCAGGACACCCATGCTCGTCTCGTAGCGATCGCACAGCTCGGTGTAGCGGAGCCGCTGCCCGGGTCGGTGGCGGCCGGCGAGGATGTCGGCCCGGAGCTGGCTGTAGACGCGTTCCGCCTTGGTCGGCCCGGTCCCCATGGCCCAACTCTAGCGCTGTTTTCATTTATGTGCTCTGTGCTCACTGTCCGGATATATTTCGAGAATCAGTTGCGTTCACAAGGGAGGAAGGATACGATGACCGGCAGCGGGCCCCGGTCGACCGGACCAGGGCCGGCACGGGAGGGGGAGCATGCGGATCGCCAACGTCGACGGTCGCCTGAAGCTGCTCGTCGGTGACGGGGCGGTGGACGTGGAGTCGGCCAGCGACGGCGCGTTCGGTGCGGACGTGCCCTCCGCCTATCGGTGCTTCGACGAGCTGCAGAAGTGGGCGGTAACGGTGAGGGATCCCGACGAGCCGTTCTCGCCCGAATCGGCCGGCCCCCCCAGTCCGGAGCCGGGGCAGGTGTTTGCCATCGGCCTCAACTATCTCGATCACGCCGCAGAGGCCGGGTTCGAGCTGCCCAAGGCTCCGGTCGTCTTCCCCAAGTACGTGAGCTCGTTCGCCGGAGCCGTCACCGAGGTCACACTGCCTCAAGGGTCGGTCGACTGGGAGGTGGAGCTCGTCGCCGTCATCGGGAAGACGGCACGGGCCGTTCCCGCCGGAAAGGGCTGGGATCACATTGCCGGTGTCACCGTCGGACAGGACCTCTCCGAGCGCGACCTCCAGCGCAGCGGTCCCGCCCCTCAGTTCGGTCTGGCCAAGTCCTTCCCACGGTTCTCACCGATGGGTCCCGTCCTCGTCACCCCCGACGAGCTCGACCACCCCGACGCCCTGGCCCTCGGGTGCGACGTGAACGGCGAGACGATGCAAGAGGGCAGCACGTCGGACATGATCTTCTCGGTCGCCCAGCTCGTGTCCTATCTCTCCGGCATCGTGACCCTGTTGCCCGGGGACGTCATCTATACGGGGACCCCGTCAGGCGTCGGCATGGGCCGCACCCCGCCGGTCTACCTGCGGGCGGGCGACCACCTCCATAGTTGGATCGAAGGAATCGGCCACCTCCACCAGGACTTCGTCTCCCCGGTGGGCGACTGAGGAGGCGGATCCCATGGCCCTGCACCAGTTGCGCTCCGTGACCATCGGGGTGCCCGACCCCGCACCGGTCGCCGCCTTCTACGCCGAGTTCGGCCTCGAGAGCGCCGAGCCGGGGGCCTTCTCCACCTCGGACGGGGGCCGTCAGCTCGTCCTCTGCGAGACCCCCACCCGCCGCCTGGTGGAGATGGTGGTCGGCGTGGACGACGAGGACGACCTGTCCCGTGCGCGCGCCGCCCTGGCAGCCGGCGGCCACGATGCCGATGTCGAAGGTGGGAGCCTGACCACCGTCGAACCCGAGACGGGGATCCGGGTCGTGCTCAGCGTGATGGACCGACTCACCCAGTCGCCCCCGTCCGCCGAGACCTACAACCTGCCCGGCCGGCCGGTCCGGACCGGCCGGCGGTCTCAGGCGGTTCTGCGTCACGAGCGGGTCCGTCCCCGCAAGCTCGGCCATGTGGTCGTCACCACCACCAACTTCGATGCCACCAGCTCCTTCTTCCGCGACCTCGTCGGGTTCAAGGTGAGCGACTCCATCGGTGACGTAGGCGTGTTCCTCCGGTGCTCGACCGATCACCACAACCTGCTGGTCCTGGACGCCCCGGTCACCTACCTGCACCACACGGCGTGGCAGGTCGACGATGTCGACGAGATCGGACGGGGAGCCTCCGCCCTTCTCGAAGGACATCCCGAGCGCCACGTCTGGGGACTCGGCCGACATCACGCCGGGTCCAACTTCTTCTGGTACCTCCGCGACCCCGCCGGGAACTACGCCGAGTACTACTCCGATCTCGACTTCATCCCCGAGGACGCAGCATGGGTTCCGGAATCGCACCTCGGTCAGCTCGGTCTCTACAACTGGGGACCGCCGCCACCCTCGGCGTTCCTCACCCCCGACGATCTCGTCGAGCTCGCCGCCGACCAGCGCCGCCAGTCGTGAACACGAAGACCTTCCAAGAGAGGATCCGATGCACCCGTCCGTGAACCGTAGAAACGGGAGCCTTGCTGCGCTCCTCGCCCTTGTCGTCCTGCTGATGGCCGCCTGTTCCAACAGCAGTCCGGCGTCGAGCTCCGCCTCGACCTCCACCACCGCCGGTTCCGGCGGTTCCGGCGGCGGTGCGACGTCAGGAGTGGCGGCGGCCAAGACCGCGATCGCACCCTACGTGGGCCATCCCAGCGCCTTTCCCGTCACCCAGGTGCTGGCCAAGCGTCCTGCAGCGGGGAGCCGCTTCGTCTACCTCCAGTGCTCGACGCCGGTATGCGCACAGATCGGCCAGCTCCTGGTGGCTCCGACCAAGGCTCTCGGGGTGGACCTGACCGTGGTGAACAGCGGCGGGACGGCCACGAGCACGGAAGCGGCTGCTGCCACCGCCCTGGCCGACAAGCCGGCGGCCGTCCTCATCTCGGCCGTGGATCCCCAGCTCTTCGGAGGGGCCCTCCACCAGCTCCGCTCGGCCGGCGTGGTCGTCACCGGTGTGGGCATCATCAACGGCGCACCCTACGGGGTCCAGGAGACCGTCGGCGGCGGCCCGAGCACCAACCTGGCCGGCGTCCTCATGGCCGACTGGGTCGTGGCCAACAAGGGGACGAAGGCGAACGTGGTCTTCTTCGGCACCCCGGAGCTCAGCTTCACGGCACCGATGCAGGCGGGCTTCACCTCAACCATGAAGACGAGGTGTCCGTCGTGCACGGTGAGCACCCAGCCTCTCTCCATCACCACCATCGGGAGTGCCGCCCCCGGTGATGTCGTGAGCTACCTGCAGGCCCATCCGTCAACGAACACCGTGGTGTTCGGCACCATGGAGCTCGCCACCGGACTGGCGGCAGCGCTGAAGGACGCCGGTCTCGACGTCACGACCCTCGGGTTCGCCCCGAGCCCCAGCAATCTGCAGGACATCAAGAACGGTGGCCTCACCGTCGGCCTGGCGCTCGACACCCCCGTGCAGGAGTGGGCCCAGGTGAACGTCACCGCCCGCCTCCTGGCCCACCAGCAGACGGATCCCTCCAACCTGAACGTGGACCTGCAGTTCCTGACCCAGAGCGACATCACCCCTGCCGACACGACCAGTGGCTGGACCGGGTATCCGGATGTCGCCAAACGGTTCCAGGCCCTCTGGCCGGCGAGCAGCTGACGATGCCCGGTCTTCTGACCCCGCCGCTCCGGGACCAGAAGGGCGCGCCGCTACTACGAGTCACGAAGATCTCGAAGAGCTTCGCCGGGGCGAAGGCGTTGGACGAGGTCTCGCTCGAGGTGCACTCGGGGGAGATCCTCGCTGTCGTCGGCCAGAACGGGTCGGGCAAGTCGACCCTCGTGAAGGTCCTTGCCGGGGTGTACGAGCGTGATCCGGGCGGCGACATCGAGGTGAGGGACGCGAGCGGAGCGCTGGTCGGCGTGCGCGGCGCCCACCACGAGAGCCTGCACTTCATCCACCAGGACCTCGGGCTGCTGCCGATGCTGAGCACGACCGAGAACCTGGCGCTCGGGCGTCGGTTGGGACGACGAGCCCTCCTGCCCGGGAACCGGAACGACGAGCATCGGCGGGCGGCGGGCGTCGTCGGCCGGTTCGGGGTGTCGATCGACGTGCGGGCCCCGGTGGCGGAGCTGTCACCGGCCGAGAAGGCCGTGGTGGCCATCGCCCGGGCGATGGACAGCTGGACCCGGCCGGACGGCGTGCTGGTGCTCGACGAGCCGACGGCGGCATTCCACTCCGGCGAGGTCGATCGGCTCTTCGGGGCTCTGCGGAGGGTCGCCGGCCAGGGGGCGGGGGTGCTGTTCATCTCGCACCGCCTCGACGAAGTCCACGCGCTGGCTGACCGCGTCGTCGTCCTGCGGGACGGGAGGAAGGTGGCCGACGAGCTCGAGGGCCACTTCGACGAGGCATCACTCGTCACGAAGATCGTGGGCACCGCCGTTCATGCCACCCGACGGGTGACGACCCCGACGGAGCACCGGGACCGGGTGCCCGTTCTCGCCGTCGAGGGCCTGAGAGCGAAAAAGCTGCGGGGCATCGGTTTCGAGGTGGGCGTCGGCGAGATCCTCGGGGTCACCGGCGTCCTCGGATCCGGCCGCGAGGAGCTGTGCGCCCTTCTGTTCGGCGCGACGCGGCGCTCGCACGGAGCGGTCCGGGTGGGCGGGGAGGCGTTGCCGCCCGGTGACATGGCAACCGCCATCGATCGTGGGGTGGCCTACGTCCCCGCCGATCGCCGCCAGCGCGGCGCGGTCATGGTCATGAGCGTGAGGGAGAACCTCACGCTGCCCAGCCTGCACCGGTTCCACCGGCGGTTCGGCCGGGTCGACGCGGGCAAGGAGCGCCGCGAGTGCCGTCGGTGGGCCACGGCCATCGGGCTGCGGCCCCTCCAGCCCGAGAAGCCCATGGCCACCTTCAGCGGGGGGAACCAGCAGAAGGTGGTCCTGGCCAAATGGCTGCTCACCGAGCCGCGCCTCCTCCTGCTCGAGGAGCCGACCCAAGGCGTGGACGTGGGGGCCAAGGCCGCCATCTACGACCTGGTCATGAAGGCGGCGTCGCGGGGGACGGCGGTGCTCGTCTCGTCGTCGGACACCAAAGAGGTGGCGACCGTCTGCGACCGGGCACTCGTCCTGGAAGGTGGTCGGGTGAAGGTGGAGCTGGCAGCGGGCGGCCTAACCGAGGAGGCGCTGCTCAGCGAGTCCCTCGGCGGTGGGGCCGAGCGTGAGGCCCGGGCCGTGAACGGTGGGCGGTGGGCGCGGTGACCGTCACGTCCGCACCCCCGGAGACCGAAGTCCCGGTCGACCCGGCATGGCCCGAGCCCACCTGGGGGGAGCGGGCGAGGCACGCCCTGTCGTTCCGCAACGCCAGCGCCCTCTACATCTTCGCCGCCCTGTTCGTGGCGTTCTCCCTGGCCGAGCCGTCGACGTTCCTCACCGCGGTGACCTGGCGCTCGCTCCTCGACAACCAGGCCATCACGGCGATGGCGGCCATCGCCCTCGTCGTGCCACTCTCCGCCGGGGTCGTCGACCTGGCCGTCGGCACCGAGGTGGGCATGGGCGCGATCCTCGTGGCGTGGTTCCTGGCCGACGAAGGGTTGCCGATCCCGGTGGCCATCGCCCTCACGCTCCTCGTAGGCGTCGCCATCGGCGTCACCATCGGGCTCCTCATCGTGCGGGCCCGAATCGGCTCGTTCATCGCCACCCTCGGGATGAGCTCGATTCTGCTGGGCGTGATCGCCTGGGTGTCGGGGAGCCAGCAGATCCTGAACCTCGGATCGAGCTTCCAGACGCTCGCCACCGGCAAGCTCTTCGGGATCACCTACCCCGTCTACGTTCTGGCCGTCATCTCGCTGCTCGTCTGGTATTTCCTCGAGCGGGCTCCGCTGGGCCGTCGCGTCCACGCCACCGGCGGGAACATCGAGGCGGCCCGGTTGGCAGGGGTGCGCACCTCGCGGGTAATCATGATCTGCACGATCACGTGCGGCGTCATCACCGCCGTCGCCGGCATCCTCGAGAGTGCCCAGCTGGCGACGGGGGATCCCACCATCTCGAATTCCTACCTGCTGCCTGCCTTCGCCGCCGTCTTCCTCGGGTCGACCCAGTTCCGCGGCGGACGGTTCAACGTGCTCGGGACTCTCGTGGCCGTCGTCGTCCTGGCCGTGGGGGTGCAGGGCCTCGAGTTGGCGGGAGCGCCGGTGTGGCTGCCCAACCTCTTCGACGGTGTCGCCCTGCTACTGGCTGTCGGCTTCGCCCAGATCCAGAAGGCACCCGCGAAGCAGACTTCGGCGATTCGTCGCATCCTTCGTCCGCTCGGAGCGGCGGCCCGGCGCGTTCCCGCCGAAGACGGGTCCATCCACGGCACCGGCGGCACGTCCGGAACGTCCGGAACGAATGATCCCCCGGCGGACGGATGACCCGTGACGGTCGGCACGGGCGCCCCGGCGAGCTCCCGGCGTCCGTTCCCGTCCTGATAGCGGGCGGGGGCCCCGTCGGTCTGGCAGCGGCCATCGAGCTCGACCTCCACGGCATCGCCTCGGTCGTCATCGAGCGCCGGGAGGAGGTGTCGTGGCTCCGGCCCCGGGCGAAGACGACCTCCGCCCGCACGATGGAGCACTTTCGACGCTGGGGCCTGGCCGACGATCTGCGTGCTGCTGCCTACCTGCCGGCATCGTGGTCGGACGAGGCGGTGTTCTGCACACAGCTGCTCGGGCGGGAGATCACCCGATTCGAGCGCTGTTTCGGGCTCGATCTCATAGGTTCTGACCTCGTGGCCGAATGCGGCCAGCAGGTGCCCCAGCCCGTGGTGGAACAGGTCCTGCGTGACGCCATCGCCTCCAGCCGCTCGGCCGAGCTGTTCACCGGCATGAAGGTCGTGTCCCTGCGCGAGGACCACGACGGTGTGGAGGTGGAGATCGTCGACGACCGGGGGAAGTGCATCCGCGTCGTCGCCGAGTACGTCGTCGGGTGCGAAGGGGCACGCAGCGTGGTGAGAGATGCCATCGGTGCCCGCTACGAGGGGACCGAGGCCGTGCGTCCCAACTTCAACATCGTCTTCCGTGCCCCCGGCCTCGGCGAGCGGGTACCCCACGGTCCGGCCGTCCACTACTGGGTGTTGAACCCGGACCAGCCGGGCCTCGTCGGTCGGATGGACCTGGGCGACACGTGGTGGTGCATCGCCCAGGGCGTCGATGCCGAGCTCGGTGAGTCCGACCCGGCCCGTCTGGTGCACGAGCTCGTCGGTGCCGAGATGGCGGTCAGCGTGCTCGCCACCGATGCCTGGCAGGCGCGGATGCTGCTCGTCGACCGTTACGGCGGCCGGCGGATGTTCCTCGCCGGCGACGCTGCCCACCAGAACCCTCCTTGGGGCGGCCACGGGTTCAACACAGGCATCGGCGACGCCGTCAACGTCGCGTGGAAGTTGGCGGCCGT
Organism: uncultured Acidimicrobiaceae bacterium; assembly: GCA_963828385.1. Taxonomy (GTDB): domain Bacteria; phylum Actinomycetota; class Acidimicrobiia; order Acidimicrobiales; family RAAP-2; genus Bog-756. The sequence continues at coordinate 2,594,678 of CAWHEF010000002.1, read as the reverse complement.
CCTCGGCGGGTGGGCGCCTTCGACCCTCCTGGCCAGCTACGAGCGTGAGCGCCGCCCGGTGGCGGCCCGGACCATCGAGGAAGCGGCGCGCAACATGGCCACGCTCGCACCCGAGCTCGCCGATCCTCGGCTCATGGGCTCCGACGTAGAGTTCGAAACCGCCCGCCCGGCTGTGGCGGCGGCGGTGCAGGCCACGAAGGACCGGGAGTTCCACAGCCTCGGCCTCACGCTCGGCTACGACTACGAGGGATCCCCCATCATCGCCACCGAGGCGGGCTCCGTCCCCCACCCGGGCACAACCCCGAGCGCCGGGTACGAGCCGACGGCAGCCCCGGGCCACCGGCTCCCGCACCGCTGGCTCGGCCCGGGCGATTCGCTCTACGACCGTATCGGCACCGGTCTCACCCTGGTCGGTGATCTGTCGCTGCCGGCTGCCGGTCGACTCATGGGAGCTGCCCGTGCCGGCGGCGTGCCGCTGTCGGGCGTCGACCTGCCGGGAGGGGAGTGGAGCGACGTGTTCGGCGCCCCACTCGTGCTCGTCCGGCCGGACCAACACGTTGCCTGGCGGGGGGACGGCACCGACGACCCCGACGCCACCATCGGCCACGCCATCGGGCTCGACCATGGCACCGAACCGCGCCGGGCAGCGGACCTGGAGAGGACCCGATGATGGCCGCCGACACCACCATCCACACGACCGAGTGGGGCAGCGGTCCCCGCGCCGTGCTCGTCCACGGCGGCACCCCGGGAGGTGGGGCCTCCGCCTTCGAGGCCCAGCGGGAGCTCGAGGGCCACTGGCACCTCGTCCTCCCCGACCGTCCCGGTCACGGTCAGAGCCCCCGCCAGGGAAGGGAGGACTTCGAGCGGGACGCCGAGCTCGTCGGACCGCTGCTCGGGACGGGGGCGCACCTGGTCGGCCACTCCTACGGAGGGATCGTGGCCCTGTACATGGCGGCACGGCGGCCGGGAGTTGTTCGCTCCCTCACGCTGATCGAGCCCCCGGCGTTCTGCTTCGCTCACGGCGATCCGGTCGTCGACGAGATGGCACGTGCCAATCGGGAGCTCTTCGACCACCCCCCGGCCGATCCGGTGGCCACGATGCGCACCTTCTTCGGCCTGGTCGGCATCGACGTCGACATACCGGACCCCGCACCCGACGGGTTTCTCCCCATCGCAACGGCGTTCGCCAAGGGCGTGGCCGACATCAGGGCGCCCGACGAGGCCGAGATCGATCCGGGTGAGCTGACCGCCGGCGGCTATCCGGTGCAGGTGCTCACCTCGGGGAGGACGCCGGGCTTCGAGCACATCGCCGACGCGATCGCCGATCAGACCGGAGGTGAGCACGTCGTCGTCCCGGGTACGGATCATGTCGTGCAGAACGCGGGAGCGCCGGTGAACGAACTACTCGAGCGCTTCTGGCGCGTCGCCGACGCCTGACCGGCGCGCTCGTAACCACCGGCAACAACAGCACCGGCAGCAGGTCCTCAACGAAAGCGAGGCTCCCGCATGCGAGCCTCGCTCTCCTCCTTGTGGACCCGCTCGTCGTAGCTGATCTGGCGGAACAGATCGGCGATGGTGGCAACAGGGGCGTAGTCGGCAGCGAACGCGCTCTCGAAGGGCTCGTCGTCCCACTCGGGATGCTCGAGGACGAGGGTCGCGTACTCGTGCTCGGCGTGATCCTCGAAGTCGGCGTTCAGCTGGTAGCTCCAGGCCGGGCGCATCACATAGAGCAGCCACGACAGCTGGTAGTAGGCGAAGGCCAGCACCTGGGGGACGACCCGGAACCGCAGCCAGCCCTCCTGGACGTTGCCGGCAGCGATGCGCTCCTCCAGGATGAGCAGGTGCCACTGCTCGTTGTCCTGTTGGGCGCGGCTCTCGGCCACCCGGTCGAAGATCCGGCGCGCCAGGTCGGTGCGACGCACGGTGTGGGTGATGGCGATGTAGGCCACCTGTTCCCACGACTGGTAGGGCACCCGGGCCACCAGCTCCAGGACCTTGAACTTGGACAGCGTTCGCGGCCTGCCGTAGACGGTGTCGAGCACCGCGAACAGCACTCGTGCCCCGGCCCCGTAGTGGCGTCGGGGAGCGGCCAGGGACCGTCGGTGCGCACCGACCAGCTCGTCATGGGAGAGCTGCCCCATCGCCCCTTGGACCTGGGGGGTCACGCCCGGTCCAGGCTGCCCAGCGCGTACTCGGCCTCGTAAGCGCCCGCTAGGTCGTAGAGAGCGGCCCGACCGTCTCCTTGGTAGGAGGGGCCGTGCATGAGGGCGAGTGTCGTCGGCTCGAGATCGCCCAGCCGACGCATGACCTCGGGCGTCGAGGGCGCGAGGGAGCTTGCGCGAAAGAGCGCCTCTGCCTCCATCGCCGGACCGACCAGATCGCCTGAGGTGAGGACAGGTTCCTCACCGCTCTGGGTGAAGAGGTCGCCGCACAGAAGGGTCCGGGTCGTCTCCTCGTAGAGGACCCTCGCCTCCCAGCCGTGCGGGACGTGGGGGGTGTCGATGTGGCGGACGCGTCGCCCGCCGAGGTCGATGACCTCGCCGTCGGCGAGCCGCCGGGGTGGGCGATCGGCCAGGTCGTCGAGGGACACGAGACAGCCGATCACCCCGTGGGCCACCTCGGCGGCGGGCGCGGCGGCGAGCCACCGGTTCATCGAACCGCACTCGTCCGATTCGACGTGGCCGAAGGTCACCCAGCGCAGAGCGTCGACAGGCACCACCCGATGGACGGCCTCGGACACCGCCGCGAACAGACCTCTGGGACCGGTATGGAACAGCAAGGGCTCGTCGGCCACGACGAGGAACTGGTTGAAGGTGAGCCGGGCGTCGGGCACCCAGGTGGAGATTCGGTAGATGCCCGAGGCGATCTCATCGATGGAGGTGCCGGTCATGCGTTCCTCTCATCGGCCGGGCTCACGCCCGACGAGACCACCGTCTCCACATGGCCGAGGCGTCATGACGAGCAGCCTTCTCGACGGTCCGGTCGGCGTCAAGACGGGTGGCGATCCGCGGGCACGAGCTCGGGTCGGTCCCGACGGAGTGGTGGTGCTCACCTACGTCCCTGCTCGTTGGTAAGCACAGCCTCGGGCCCGCCCCCGTGATCAGGACCTCGTCGGGTCGAACTCCAGCACCTGGGTCAGTCTGATGTTGTTCCCCGACGGGTCACGGAACGAGGTGTCGATACCGTAAGGCTGAGCTGTGGGTGCATCGTTGAAGGTGATGCCCCGGGCGGCGAGCTCGTCGTAGGCCCTTTGGCAGTCATCGGTCTCCAAGAACAGTGTGCCTCCTGCACCCTTGGCCACGAGATCGGCGAGGCGGCCGCTGTCAACGGAGTCGAGCATCGGGGGCCCGGGCACCGGCATCAGCACCAGGCCTACGTCGTCCTGTCCCCGCGGGCCGACACAGAGCCAACGGAAGTTCCACGAATCCATTGTCACATCGGCGCGCACCTCCCAGCCGAGTGTGTTCGTGTAGAAGGCCAATGCTTCGTCCTGGTCGTGCACCCAGAACTGGGCGTTTGTGATCCTGATCATCGAGCTCTCCTTTTGGCGTTCGGCTCCCACTCCGATCCTAGGAAGCGGGATCGCGGGCTTCTTCTCGAAACGTGCGGTTCTGCGGTCTGCTGTAGGCCTGGGCGATGCATCTCGGGATGTGCACGAACGCTTCAGCAGGCAGGTGAGCGGCGCGGTAGGCAAGAGGGGTGCAGCCGAAGATGCGGCGGAAGCTCGACGAGAACGATCCGATGCTGTTGCAGCCGACGGCGAAGCAGATACGGGTGACCGACCAGTCACTGGTTCGCAGCAGATCGGCTGCCCGTTCCAACCGTCGGGTGAGAAGGTACTGGTGGGGCGACTCGCCGAAGGCCCGCTTGAACTGCCGACTGAAGTAGGCGGGGGACAGGGCGGCATCCGCGGCCATATCCGGGACAGACAGTGGTTCGTCGTATCGGGCGTCGGCACGGTCCTTGGCCCGGAGCAGATGTCGTGCCGGAGGAGGGTCTGCCATGGGCACAGTATGTCGGCCGGTCCGTTCTATCGTGGGCGAGTGCGCGTCCGGCAGAGCGATCCACTGCATCCGACGGTCGCCCAGTTCATGGTCAGATGCCTCGAGAACGAGGGCGTGACCCATATCTTCGGCGTGCCGGGCGAGGAGAACATCCGGTTCATCGAGGCTCTCTCCCGGTCGTCGATCCGCTATGTCCTCGTCCGCCACGAGCAGGGGGCGTCGTTCATGGCCGAGATCTACGGCCGCCTGACCGGGAAGGCGGGGGTCTGCTCGGCCACGCTCGGTCCGGGAGCGATCAATCTCCTGCTCGGGACGGCGGATGCCACCACCAACTCGACTCCTCTGCTGGCGATCTCGGCGCAGGTGGGCATGGACCGGAACTTCAAGGAGTCGCATCAGAGCGTCGACCTCGTCCCGATGTTCGCGCCGGTCACCAAGTGGTCGGCGCTCGTCGCCACCCCGGGCGCCGTCGCCGAGATGTTCCGGAAGGCCTTCAAACTCGCGCAGTCCGAGCGGCCGGGAGCGGTGTACCTCGCCGTTCCCGAGGACGTCGAGGACTCGCCGATGCCGGCTGGCGATGACGCTCTTCGTGTCAACGTGCCCCGCCCCGACGAGCCCTCCACTGAACAGGTGCGGCGGGCCGCATCGATCCTGGAGCGCGCCGAGAACCCAATTGTGCTCGCCGGGCACGGTGCGGCGCGTGCCGGCGCCACCGGGGCGCTCCTCCGCTTCGCCGAGGCGCTCGACGTCCCCGTGGCCACGACGTTCCACGGCAAGGGCGTGTTCGCCGACGATCATCCCCAGGCGCTCGGTGCCGTCGGCTTCATGCGCCACGACTATGTCAATTTCGGGTTCGACCAGGCCGACGTGGTGGTGACGGTCGGCTACGAGCTCCAGGAGTTCGATCCCGTGCGGATCAACCCGAACGGCGACAAGTCGATCATCCACGTCCACCGGTTCCCGGCCGAGGTCGATCGTCACTATGACGTCGCCGTCGGGCTTCAAGGTGACATCGGCGACAGCCTCGATGCCATCGCCGGAGCAGTGGGCAAGCGGTTCGTCCCCCACCCGCACCGTCAACGGATCCGGGAGCTGCTCGCAGCCGAGCTCGAGCGGGGACGCACGGACGGTTCGTTCCCCCTGGCGCCGGCCCGTATCGTCGCCGACACCCGTACGGCGCTCGGCCGGGAGGACATCGTCCTGGTCGACACCGGCGCCCTGAAGATGTGGATGGCCCGTCTCTACCCGACCTATGTCCCGAACACGTGCCTGATCTCGAACGGGCTCTCGACGATGGGCTGGACGGTGCCGGGCGCCATCGGCGCCAAGGTGGCGAGGCCCGACGTACGCGTTCTCGTCGCCACCGGCGACGGCGCCTTCCTCATGAACTCACAAGAGATCGAGACCGCCCTGCGGGAGAGCATGGCCATGGTCGTCCTCATCTGGGTGGACGACGCCTACGGCCTCATCAGCTGGAAGATGGACCTCGAGCTCGGGGCCCATGTCGACACCACCTTCACCAATCCCGACTTCGTCGCCTACGCCGAGAGCTTCGGTGCGGCTGGGTACCGGATCTCGTCGGCCGACGAGCTGCTCCCCACGCTCCGGGTGGCCCTGGCCGATGAGACGGTGTCCGTGATCGCCTGCCCCGTCGACTACTCGGCCAACCGGGAGCTCATCCGATCCCTCGGAGAGCTGGACGAATCCCTGTCCTGAGCCCGCCTGCCGCTCCGACCTGCACGGCTTACGCAGACGCGGGCAGGCGCCGTCAGCCGGGAGACGGCAAGGCGTCGCCGGGGAACGAACGCACAGGATGGAGCTCGTAGGTGAACACGCCGGCGGCGACACCTGGATCGCCTTCCATGATGGAGGCAGTGTCCTCCTCGGAGGCGGCGAAGATCCCGAAGCCACAGGTGTCCGTGTCGTCGAGCACGGGGCAGACGACGGCGAGGACCCCATTGGCCCGGAGGGCGAAGTTCCTACGCCCGTGCTCCCAGATGATCGACGACGCCTCCGGATCGTGGTACGTCGGACCTTGCTTCAGGACGACCATGGTGTAGGTGGCTGACTTCTGCCGCATCTCGGTCATGTACTCGTCGGTGATCTCGGGAAGTGCCCGGTTCGCGTGCATCTCGTCTCCCGTGGTCGGATATGGAGCCAAGTGGATCCCGCATCGTCGTGGACGGCGCCCGGTGGCGTCAACCGCCCTCGGGCGTCACCGGAGACGAAGTCGCCCCTTCATTTGGGTCGAGCACCGTCTGTGGCCTTTCCACCTAGAGTCGACGGACATCGGGCTCGGCCGGGACGGTGAGGGGGAGAGGACTCATGGGCCGTGACAGGGGTTGACGCCCTCGAAGGCGGGCCTCCTCCCCCCTCCTCGCTCGTCCACTACGCCACGAGGACCGGCCGGTGGGTGGTGGCGGCGACCGTGCTGGGCTCGGGTATGGCGGCGCTCGATGCCACGGTGGTCGGGATCGCACTCCCTACCATCGGCCGCCAATTCCACACCGGATTGGCCGCACTCCAGTGGGTGGTCACGGCCTACACGCTCTCGCTGTCCGCTCTCCTCCTGGTGGGCGGGGAGCTCGGAGACCGCTTCGGGCGCAGGTCGGTCTTCGTCGTCGGCACCGTGTGGTTCGCCCTGGCTTCGCTGGCCTGCGGGCTCGCTCCCGGTCCGACCTTCCTGATCCTCGCCCGAGCGCTCCAGGGCGTCGGCGCCGCCATGCTGACACCGGGAAGCCTGGCCATCCTCCAGGCCTCCTTCGTTCCCGACGACCGGTCCAAGGCCATCGGGGCCTGGTCGGGGCTCGGAGGAGTGGCCACCGCCATCGGTCCCTTCCTCGGAGGGTGGCTCATCAGCGCCGTCTCCTGGCGACTGATCTTCTTCATCAACCTGCCCGTGGCCGCGGCCGTCATCGCCATCTCCGTCCGCCACGTACCCGACTCACGGGACCCGACGGCAACCGGACTTCTCGACGTACCGGGCGCAGCGCTTGTGACCCTCGGGCTGGTCGGACTGGTCTTCGGGCTGATCGAGGGACCGGGCGTCGGATGGACCGCCCCGATCATCCTCACGTCCCTCGTGGGAGGCTCCGCCATCCTCTGCCTGTTCGCGGTGTACGAGGGTCGTGCGGCCCACCCCATGCTCCCTTCCGGGATCTTCCGTTCCGTCCGGTTCTCGGGAGCGAACGCGGTGACATTCGTCATCTACGGAGGTCTCGGAGGCGCCCTCTTCCTCCTGCCGATCCAGTTGCAGCAGGTCGCGGGCTACAGCCCACTGGAGGCCGGGACGGCCCTGCTGCCGGTCACCGCCCTGATGCTGGCGCTGTCGGCCCGATCCGGAGCCCTCGCGTCGCGGATCGGGCCCCGACCGCAGATGACGGCGGGCCCGTTCGTCGTGGCTGCCGGGCTGGCCCTCATGGTCCGCATCGGTCCGTCGGGGGACTACCTGACCGAGGTGCTGCCGGCGGTGGCGGTCCTCGGGCTGGGGCTCGCCATCACCGTGGCACCGCTCACGTCAACAGTGCTGGCCGCCGCACCCGAAGCGCACGCCGGCATCGCGTCGGCGGTCAACAACGACGTCGCCCGCAGTGCCGGCCTCATCGCCGTCGCCGTCCTTCCCGTGGTCGCCGGGATCACCGGAGACAGTTACCTCCATCCGGACCAGTTCGCCCACGGCTTCCGGATCGCCACGACGGTGGCCGCCGGGGCCTGCGCACTCGGCGGGGTCCTCGCCGCTTTCACCATCAGGAGCCACCGGCCCGAACCCGCCGGTCCCCGGCGTGGCGAAGTGCACTGCGCCCTCGACGGCCCGCCGTTGCGCACCGGCCGGGCCGTCGCCGACGCGACAGAATGAGACCGGTGCGGCGAACCTGCAGGCACGGCCGGAGCGCCTCCGTCCTGTGTGCCATTGCCTCGCTGGTCGTCATGGCCAGTTGCTCGTCGCCGGCCACGCACGCGGCGGCCGGGAGGAGCACGACCACCGCCTCCACCGCCCCCGGCCCCACTTCGACCACCGGTCCCGTCTCCACGACCGTCCCCGTGCCGGCGGCCATTCCCACGCTGTCCTCGATGGCTTGGAAGGCGAGCGTCGACGGCGCCGTCTATGCCCAGCCGGTCATCGTCGGCACGACGGCCTACATCGTCACCGAGGACAACGACGTGTACGCCCTCGATCTCGCCGACGGCCGGATCCTCTGGCGCGCCTCGGTGGGTGCGCCGCTGACCGATGTCGCCGCCGCCGCCGGCTGTGGCGACATCGACCCACTCGGGATCACGTCGACACCGGTGGTCGACTCCGCCACCGGCACGCTGTACGTCGTTGCCGAGGTCAGCGACGGCGGCAGCCCACCGAGCGTCCACCGCCAGCTCGTCGGCCTCGACGTGACCGATGGCCACGTCGTCAGCTCGATGGGTGCGGATCCGACCGGTGGCGGGGACAGCCAGATCAATCTGTTGCAGCGGGCCGGTCTGGTCCTCGACGGCGGCCGCGTCGACGTCAGCTACGGCGGGCAGTACGGCGACTGCGGCTACTACCACGGCTGGGTGGTCGCGGTGAGCGTGACCCCCGGGGTCTCCTCCACCGAGTTCGACACCACTTCCGGCGGCAGCGGTGGGGCCATCTGGCAGGGGGGCGCACCGCCGTCGCTGGACGGGGCCGGCAACCTGTTCGTCGGGACCGGCAACCAGAACGCACAGGGGACCGCTGGTGACTACGAGAGCGTGGTGAAGCTGTCTCCCTCTCTCGCCGCCGAGGCGACCTTTCGGGACAGTCGGGCCACGGGCGACGAGGACTTCGGAACCGGCAATCCGGTACTCGTGCCCGACGGCACGGTGTTCGCCGTGGGCAAGACCGACATCGGCTACGTGCTGCGCCAATCCGACCTGAGCCTCGTTGCCACCGTCTCGGGAGTCTGTGGGAGCGATCCCGACGGCCGGGAGGTGTTCGACCCGGCCACCGACGCCGTCTACGTGCCGTGTCGGGGAGGTGGCATCCAGGAGGTCGATCTGGCCACGAACACGCTCGGATGGAGGTCCGGAGCCGTCAACAGCAGCCCCGTCCTCGCCGCCGGCAAGCTCTGGGCGCTCGCCTATCCCACCGGGACCCTTCAGGAGCTCGATCCGGCCACCGGTTCGATCGAGCAGTCGGTCTCGACCGGACCCGTGGCCACGTTCGCCACCCCTGTTGTCGCCGGGGCCCTCGTGGTGGTGGCCACCTCGACCGGCGAGGTCGAGGCGTTCGGTCGGCCCTGACGCCGCCGGCCGGCGGGACGGATCAGTCCGGGGCGCCCTCGACGGTCCCCTCGGCGATGGCCGCCACCAACCTCTTGTGGTCGCGCTGGTTCTGGTCGGCGTAGGTTCGGGCGAAGGATCCGATCGACCGGTCGAACGTCGAGCCCTTCCCGAGATAGGCGTCGATGGCCACCGGATCGCCGGAGCGGGCATGGGCCCGGGCCAACGTCTTTCCGCAGGCGGCGGCGAACTCGACCAGGATGGGGCTGATGAGCTCGATGGTCGGGATGATCTTCATGTCGCGGAATTGCCTGACGTAGTAGTCGTTTCCCCGCAGCGAGCCCCACCCGACGAAGATGTCGGTGGCGCTCTGGACCATCCGCTTGCCGACGATGACCCGCTCGCCGTGGTTGCCATGGATGCTCGGGGCGGTATGGGCTTCGTAGACCGACGGTCCCGCCTGCTTCACCTGGAGGAAGAGCGGATCGGCTGCGCTGCGGCCCTCGAGCAGCACCAGGTACACCCGCATGCCGACGCTGCCGACCCCGACGACCTGGCGGACCACATCGGCTTCCGTAAACCGGTCGAAGAGGGCGCGCCGATCGTCCTGGAGGGTGAGCCGGTACCCGGTGATCAGCTCGTCGACCAGAGCGGCCTGCTCGTCGTCGTCGATCGTCACCCGGATCGGCGGCTCTTCGGTGATCCGTGGGCGTCCGTGGGCCATGGTGGTGAGCTTGGCGTAGGCGCCGTGGTGCGTTCGGTGCTTCTGCTTCTTCTCGATGTGGACCGATACCCGACCCCGGTCCGCCGGTTCGAAGTAGGAGAGCAACCGGTCAACGTGCATGCCGTCGTACCAGATGTCGAGCTCCCCCGATCGCGCGTACCTGCGCATGCGGGACCTGTAGGCCTCGACGGCGGCCCCGACCGCCTTCTCGGCCCGGGCCAGCTTGATCCCGTTCTGGGACGCGGCCACCACCAGGCTGGCGGCGAGCCGCATCAGGTCCCATTCGAAGGGGCCGGGAAGCGTCTCGTCGAAGTCGCGCAGGTCGAAGAGGAGGTTGCGCTCCGGGGTGGCCCACAGGCCGAAGTTCAACACGTGGGCGTCTCCGCAGAGCTGGACGTCGAGCTCACTGCTGGGCAGGCAGGCGAGGTCGCCGGCCATGACGGCGGCCGCCCCCCGGTAGAAGTTCCACGGGGAGGCGGCCATGCGCCGGTGGCGCAGGGGGACGAGCTCGGGGAGGCGGATGGTGTTCTGGGCTCGGAGGGTCAGCAGGGGGTCCTGACGGCGCTCGGTCTCCGACCAGGGCCCGAACGCGCTCCTCGGGGCCCGGCGACGGCTCGCTTTGCCCTGGGCCCTCCGTTCGGCGCGGGTGGCGACCAGATCGTGGCGTCCGCCGAGCGGCCCGTCCCCGTCCCCGTTGGTTCGGGTGCCTCCCGTGGCGAGGGCCGTCTCTCCGGCGGCCAGGGGTCGCCCGGTCGTGGGTGTCGTCTCGGTCATGGCCTGACTTCCTGGGAGGATGGGCTGTCTTCTTCGGAGGGTAGCCCCGGTGTCCCCATGAAATATTCTACGCCTTGCGTAGCTACGCAACACGTAGTACTGTGACCGGATGACATCAAGCGGCTCACCTCGACGGCGTGGGGCGGTGGGGCTCAGGCGGCCGAACGACCCGCCCCTGCTGATCCTGACCAGCTTGGCCGACGGCCCCAAGCACGGGCACGCCCTGGCCAAGGACATCGCTGCATTCGCCGGGGTGAACCTCGGCCCGGGCGCCCTCTACGGTGCCATCACCAGGCTCGAGGAGCGTGGTCTCATCGAGCCCCTGATCACCGACGACAGGCGCCGCCCGTACCGCATCACCGCCGCCGGGTCGGTAGCGCTGGCCGATGCGATCGGCGACCTGCGACGGATTGCCGATGTGGGCGTGGCCCGTCTGGGGTTGGCCGGAGGAGTGGCGTGATCGGCTCCCGCGGCGACAACGCCCGCCGCGACGAGACCAGCCGCGGCGCGAGAGGTTCCCTCGCCTGGTACCCGGCGTCGTGGCGCGAGCGTTACGGGGACGAGTTGACCGCCCTCATGGAGGACACGGCGGAGGACGGTCGTCCGTCACTGCGCATCCACCTCTCGGTGGCCTGGGCCGGCCTCAAAGAGCGCAGTCACGAAGCGGGGCTGATCGGATTGCGCCAGTCGCCCGGCGACCGGGTGCGGACCGGGGCGCTCCTCGTGCTCGTGGCGTGGGCGGTCTTCCTCGTCGCCGGTACCAGCTTCGCCAAGCTCGCAGAGTGGTTCGAGCACGCTGTCCCCGAGCACCGCCGGGCGCTTCCAGTCGGTGGCTACGACACCGTGGTGGTGGCGGCCGCCGTCGGCGGTCTCGTCGTGCTCTGTGGTGCCGCTGTAGCACTCCCGTGCTTCGTCCGGTTCATCCGAGCCGGGGGGTGGCAACAGATCCGCGCCGCCGTGTGGCGGGCAGTTGCCGCCACCACCGTGGCGATCGCCGCTCTCGTCGCCACTGGCTCGCTGGCTCACACCCTCACGCCGGCCCAGCGAGGCGGTGGCGGCCCGGTCGCCCATCCCCTGGTCTGGTACTACCTCATCGTCTTCATGGCCATGGTCGTGCTGTGCGCGGTGGCGTTGGCGCTGTGGACGGCGGCGGCGGTGGCGACCGTCCGGCGGCTCGAGCTGCCGCGGAGGACACTGGTGGCCGAGGCGATCCTGTCCGCCGGCCTCTCGTTCGTGATGGCGGTGATGACAGTGGCAACCTCCCTGTGGTGGGGGGCGATGGCGAGCTGGGCGCCGTGGTTCCTCCAGGGCGGGCGACCCGGGTCGTCCGGATCTCCGGTCAGCGCCCAGGTGGTGGTGACCATGTCCCTGATGGTGGTGGCGTGCGCCCTCGCCGGTTATGGCGTCGTCCGGTCGGCTCGCTCGTGGAAGGAGCTCGAGACCGGGGCGCCGGGGGCGGCGCCGGGCCGGGCCGCCGCATAGAGCCCGTGGGACCTGACTCGACATAGGCAGCGAAGGACCGCTTCCCGGCGCTCCGTGTTTTCAGCTGGGGATGACGTTCACGGAGAGGCCGGGTCGTCGATCGCCAGCTCGGGTGGAGCCGCTCCCCGTCCTCGTCCCTGACTGTGCTGCACATCGGCGTGGGTCACGGTCAGATAGGCCACGAGGACGACGATGGCGGCCGTCAACACCAGTGCGACCCGGCCGTCCCCCCACCCGAGACCGCTCAGATCGGTGGGCTTGCCGATCCAGTCCGCGAACGAGGCGCCGAGCGGGCGGGTCACGACATAGGCGAACCAGAAGGAGAAGACGGCGTTCCAGCCGAGCCACCGGTACCCGACGGCCGGGATCAGGATGACCCCCATGAAGAGCAGAGCCGACACCCCGTAGCCGAGGTGGAAGGTGGAGGCGGTCAGGTCTCCGAGGGCGGTACCCATGGCGAAGGTGGCGACGACGGCTGCCCAGTAGAACGCCTCCCGACGCACGGAGTTGATGCTGTGCATCGACACCGTGCGCTCGGTCCGTTGCCAGGCCCAGAACACGGCGATGAGGACGATGGCGTAGAGAACGGTCGAGACCGGGTAAGGGACGTGGAAGCCCACATGGAGCACATCGGCGGCCATGGTCCCGAAGACGCCGACCCCCATGACGCTCAGCCAGTAGGCCCACGCCACGTACCGGTGCCTCGTGAACTGCAGGGCCAGGGCGATGCAGAACCCGATGAACCCGAGACCGACGGCGACGACGGGGTCCATCACATGGACCATGAAGTCCGAGGTCGCCTCGCCCATGGCTGTCGACAGGGCCTTGATGACCCAGAACAAGATCGTGATCTGCGGTACCCGAAGGGCCCCGGCGGCCGTCCAGCGGGACGCCGCCACGTGCTCTGCCATCGGGGCATCATGCCCGCTCCGCGCCTGTCCGGTCACGCCGCGGCGTCCTCCTGCCCGGGCGTCACGCACGGGGCACCGTCAGGGACGGAGCACGTTCAGACGGGGTGGAGGGCTCCGGCACAGCACGGTCACGGCACGTGTGCCGAATGGCGTCAGCTCCGGCGGGCTCCCCGGAGCGAGCTGGTGAGGAGCACCGCGATGACCAGCGCCGGGAGAGCGAAGACGTCGACCCAGTGCTCGTGCCGCAGGGCGAAGGCCACGCCGACGATGACGAGGGTGGCGACGAACAGCTCGGGCGTGTCGCCGACGAGGAAGTCCCACCAGAACCGACCGAACGCGGTGAGCGACCGGGTGATCACCCTCATGGCTCGGGCACCGGTTGGTAGGCGGGCAGGTCGCTGTGGCCGGGTTCGACCGGCCGGACCCGCTTGAGCCAGCCGACGGCGGCGAGGGTGGTGGCGATGAAGACGGCGATGAGGACCAGGATGAAGAGATCGCTTCCCGGCCAGTCAACCCCGGCTCCCTCGCCGACCCAGAACAGCCCGAAGCTGGTCAGCATGACGCCCACCACGGTCTTGATCGTGTTCTCCGGCACTTCGGAGAGCTGGCGGGCGACCAGCATCCCCACGCCGGCGACGAGCACGGCAGCGGCCAGCGCGGCGAGCGCGGCGAGGCCCAGCCGGTGGTCGCTCGCTCCCAGGCTGACCACGATCAGGACCACCTCCGTGCCTTCGAGGAACACGCCCTTGAAGGCGACGACGAACCCGACGCCGTCGTGCTTGCCCCTCGGGCGCTCCGGGCGCGCGCAGCTCTTCGGACTGCTCGGCGAAGATGGCCTCCTCGTCGTGGAGGGCCTTGTGCCCGCTCGCCCGGAGCACCGCCTTGCGCAACCACGACATGCCGAGGACCAGGAGCAACGCCCCGACGATGACGCGCAGTGCATCGAGGGGTACGTAGCGGACGAGAGGGACGCCGACCACGCCGACCACCACGGCCAGCACGACGACGGCAGCAGCAGCGCCTTCGAGAGCCGGCCGCCAACCTCGGGTCACACCGGCGGCCACGACGATGGTGAGGGCCTCGACCATCTCGACCAAGCTGGCCCCGAACACTGCCACCAGGAGGAGTGCGGTTGAGGTGGAGCTCACCGGATGGCCGTCCTCACGGCGCCGCCCATCGGCCCGGATTGCTCCTCGGACGGACGACCCCGATCTCGTAGGCGAGCACGACCGCCTGGACCCTGTCCCTCAGCCCGAGCTTGGACAGGATCCTCCCGACATGGGACTTCACCGTGGCCTCGGAGACGAACAGCTGCTCGGCGATCTCTGCGTTCGACAGCCCATCGGCCACAGCCACCAGCACCTCTCGTTCCCGTTCGGTCAGGGACGAGATGGTAGCCGGGCCCGGGTCCCCGTCACCTCGGTCGGGAGCGAGGAGGTGGGCGTACTCGTCCAGGATCCGGCGGGTGACGCGGGGCGAAACGACTGCGTCTCCCGAGGCGACGGTTCGGACCGCAGACACCAGCTCGTCCGGACGGACGTCCTTCAAGAGAAAGCCGCTGGCCCCGGCGTGGAGGGCGCCGAACGTGTACTCGTCCACGTCGAAGGTCGTGATGGCGAGGACACGGACGGCGGGATCCTCGGCGACGATCCGCCGGGTGGCGGCAATGCCGTCGGTGGCCGGCATCCGGATGTCCATCAGCACCACGTCCGGATGCAGGTCGGCCGAGAGATGGATCGCTTGATTGCCATCGGCCGCCTCACCGACGACCTCTATGTCCCGTTCCTCGGAAAGGATGGTGCGAAAGCCGAAGCGCAGCAGCTCCTGGTCGTCGACTAGGAGCACCCGGATGGTCACGTCAGGGCACGCTCCCCGTCGAGATGGAGGGTGGCCGTGACGTTCCAGCCGTCGCCACAGGTGGGACCTATCTCGATGGAGCCCCGATGCAGCGCCACGCGTTCCGCATACCGTCGATGCCGTGACCGGTTCCGGCGGAGCCGGCACGACCATTGCCAATCCGACCGGCCTTCCCGTCGTCCGCCACCCGGATCGTCACGACCGGGCGGTCGTAGTGAACGCCGATCCGAACGGTTGAAGCCGACGCATGCTTGAGGGTGTTGGTGAGAGATTCCTGGATGATGCGGTAGATCGAGAGCTCGGCGCCCGGTCCGAGGTCGAACGTCTCGCCGGTGACGCCGGTCTCGACCACGAGCCCTGTGGCCCGGATCCGTTCGAATAGGTGGTCGAGTTGGGCGAGGCCGGGTTGGGGGACGAGACCGGTGCCGACCCCGTCGGTCCGGAGAACGCCGATCATGGTGCGCATGTCGCCGAGCGCCTGGCGGCCGACGGCAGAGGCATGATGCATGGCGTCGTTGGCGCGGTCGGGGTCCGACCGGTTGACCAGCGAGGCGGCGTCGACGAGGGTGATGACTACGGACAGGCTGTGGGCGACGATGTCGTGCATCTCGCGGGCGATCCGGGTCCGCTCCTCGGCCGCCGCTATGGATGCCTGTTGGTCGCGTTCGATCTCGAGCCGGGCCGCTCGTTCCGACAACCACGCCATGTACTCGCTCCCGGAGCGCACCGTGAGCCCGGCGAAGAGGGCGGCGACCACGGTCGCCGTTAGGAACAGCAGCGATCGCGGCACGGTCTCCGCCGGGTGCCATCTTGTCGCCGCCAGAATGGCCCCGATCTCGAGGACCACCGCCGCCTCGATGCTGCGAGGACGGGGCTCGTGGACGGCCACGGTGTAGAGGGCGACGAGCAGCGCTCCGGCTCCGATCAGCGGAGGGCCGAACACCCACTCGAAGAAGGCGAACAATGCGATCAGGACGAACACCGCTGTCGGATGGGACCGCCGCCACACCAGCGGGACCACGAGGGCCGCTTGGACGAGCCCTGATCGGAGTCCCGCGAACGGTGAGTCGATGAGCCAGACCATCGACAGGGTGAGGAGGACTCCGGCCAGCAGGCAGTCGGCGACCAACCGGTGCTCGTTGACGAACAGACGCGCCGCACCGAAGAGCCCGTGGTCGGCTTCGCCCGACGGTCGGAGGAACGAACGTCCTCGGACGTTGACGCGTGTGGACGAGTGCACGGCATACTTCCCGATCGGTGGTTCGCGTCGAGCGTACCGCCATCGTCAAGTGACCCCGGTTCGACAGGGGACCGGAGAACGTCCTGGTGGCAAGGGAGCTCTTGTCCAGGACTCATCCTGGAGGACGACTGGCCCTCGTTCGGAATCATCCTCGCGGGCGGTGTCCGCTCGTCTGGTCGCCGTTACCGTGTCCGGGTGGACCAACGACCGGGCCAAAGGAGAGGTGTGGATACTCGGGTGGACCGGTCACAACTCGTCGCCCGGGGCCTCGAGCTGGCGCGGTCGACCGCCCCGATGTCAGGCGCCGGCCGGCGACGTCCCGTCTTGTCGTGGCGACGGTGCTCGCCGTGCTCTGCTCGTTGGCAGCCGGCGCCCTGTTGGTGGCGATCGGCACCGCCGTCTTCCCATCGACCACGGGCTATGTTCACTTCCGGTTCGGCGACTACGGCAAGCTCACGGTGATCGGCGTGCTCATCTCCTGTGCGGGCTGGCCGGTCGTGACCATGCTGAGCTCGGCCCCGCGTTGGCTGTTCTTCCGCCTGGCCGTACTCGTCACCCTCGTGCTCTGGCTCCCCGACCTCTACATCCTCGCCAAGGGCCAACCGGGTGAGGGGGTCGCCCTGCTCATGGTGATGCACCTGGCCATCGCTCTCGTCAGTTACAACGTGCTCGTCCACGTGGCCCCGGTGCCTAGGCCGCCCGTCGCCTGACCGACATCTCGACCGGCCAATCCGCTCGGCCACGACCGATGAGTTTCGAGCAGGCTCGACGTCGGAACCAGAGAGAATGACGACCGCGTGCGGAACTCGGGAGGATGAGACCGGTTGTTGGGCTTGACCGGTCGCGATCCCTCCTGGCCGGCACTTCACGCCGGTGGCTGACGGTCGTCCCAACAGAAGCCCAACAGAAGATCGACAGAAGATGAGGACCGGCCCATGAAATTCCTCTGCCTCGCCTACGGAGACGGAAAGGACTGGGAGGTGCTTCCCGAGGCCCGGCGCAAGGAGCTGCTCGACCAGGACGAGGCCCTACGCAAGCGTGGCGCTCTTATGGCCGCCGTCGGTGAGCCGACGGTGGTACGGGCGTGGGACGGTACGCCTGTCGCCTCAAAGGACGGGTTCGCTTCGGGGCCGGCCCCGTTGGCCGGGTTCTCCGTCATCGAGGCCGAGGACATCGACGAGGTGGTCCGGCTCGTCGCCGGGACGCCGTGTGCGGTCGCCCGTGGCGCCATCGAGATTCGGCCGTTCCTGTCCCTCCCGTGAACTGCTTGGGGTCACCCGGGCTCGTCCTCGGCGCCGGCCATGACACGGTCGAGCACCGGTCCCATCCTGGTGGCGATGTCGTGACGGGATGCCGAAGCCAGCGGGTCGGCCGCCATGAGGTACCGGTTCCATGCCAGTCCGACGAGGAGGGACGAGACGAGAGCCCGGCGCCAGTGAGCCGTCTCGTCGTCTTCGAGTGCGTCGACCCAGACCCGCTCGGTCAGGAACTCACGCATGGTCCGTGCCACTTCCGGCGAGGACGACACCGCCTGGACGACGGTCACGAACCGTTGGCCGGGACGTCCGGGGCCCAGCTCCCACTGGGCGAGGAACTGCGCCACCAGTTCGGTACCGGGAGACGACGGACTCGAACCGGCCGCCTCCCTGATCCGGCGGGGGTCCATGGGAAGCTCGACGGTGGCCATGTACAGCGTCGGCTTGTCGCCGAAGTAGTGGTACACGAGTGCCGGGTCGACCTCCGCCCGCCGTGCCACGGCCCGGATGGTGGTGGCGTTGTACCCCGAGTCGCCGAACTCGGCCCGTGCGGCGGCGATGATGGCCCCCCTGGTATCGGCGTCGCCCACCCGGCGTCCAGGACGCGGGCTCACCTTCTCGACCGGCTCGGGAACGGCCCGGCCGGACCCGGGCGCCCGCCCCGCCCCGACCCTAATTCACCGGGCGTGAGTTCTTGGGTTAAACTCATCACCCGTGAATACTAGAGGCGAGACGGCTGTCTCTCGAGGCAGCGCCGACGGGACCGGCACCGGTCTCGGCCGGTTGGCGGCGTGGTGCTATGACCACCGACGCCGGGTGGTCGTGGTGTGGGTCATCGCCGTCATCGCCGTGATCGGGATGGCCCAGACGCTGGGGAGCCGCTTCGAGAACAACTTCAGCTCGGGTACGTCCCCGTCCCAGCACGCGCAGGACCTTCTGGCGGCGACGTTCCCGGGCCAGGCCGGCGACATGGCCGACGTGGTGCTCCACTCGACCACCCCGCTCACCGGCGGCAGCAATGCCGACTCGATCACCCGTTTGGTCGGAGCGCTCCAACCGCTCGCCCACGTGTCGGGCGTGCGGAGCCCGCTCGGCGTCACAGGGGCCCATCAACTGTCGGCGGACAAGTTGACCGGGTTCATCGTCGTCCAGTTCGACACCACCGCATCGAACCTGCCGGCGCCGTCCGTCCGGCGCGTGGTCGATACGGCCACCGGCTTCGCCCGGCCCGGTCTCCAGGTGGCCGTTGGCGGGGCGCCGATCGAGAGCGTGGTCACGGCGGCTCCCGGATCGAGTGAGGGGATCGGGATCACCGCCGCCATCATCATCATGCTTTTGTCCTTCGGATCGGTGGTGGCCATGGGTCTGCCCGTCCTCACCGCTCTCGTCGGGGTTGGCATGGGGTTCGGGGTGGTCGATGCCGTCAGCCACCTGCTCACCGTTCCGACATTTGCCCCTGAGCTCATGGCCATGATCGGTCTCGGTGTGGGTATCGACTACGCGCTGTTCATCGTGACCCGATACCGGCAGGGCCTGGTCGAGGGCCACGATCCGCGTCGTTCGACGGTTCTTGCCCTGTCGACGTCCGGACGGGCCGTCCTGTTCGCCGGCTGCACGGTCGTCATCGCCCTGCTCGGACTGTTCGTGATCGACCTCCCGTTCATGGACGGATTGGCGGTCGGGACGATCCTGGCCATCTTCCTCGTCCTCGTCGGGTCGCTGACCCTCCTTCCCGCCCTCCTCGGTTTCACCGGTCTCGCCATCGACCGGGTGCACATCCCCGGACTTCTCGCCAGGCCGGCGACGTCTGCGACGAGAGGATTCTGGTACCGGTGGAGCCGGACGGTGCAACGCCGGCCGTGGACGTGCGGAGCAGTCGCCCTCTTGGTGCTTGTCGTCCTGGCCGTGCCGCTCTTCTCCATGCGGCAGGCCTTCACCGACTCCGGCAACGACCCGACCACGCTCACCACCCGCCAGGCCTACGACCTCCTGGCCGAGGGATTCGGTCCCGGGTTCAACGGTCCACTGGTGCTCGCCGCAGAGCTCCGGGATCGGGGCGGGAGGGCCACGGTGACCGAACTCGACTCGAAATTGCGCACCGTTCCCGGCGTGGCGTCAGTCATGCCGGCAGCGTTCAGCCCCGGCGGTGATGCGGGGGTGATCGTGGTCTATCCGACGACCGCCCCGCAGGACGGTGCGACGGCGTCGCTCGTGCACCGGCTGCGCGACCAATCCATCCCCGGGGTCGTGTCGGGAAAAGGGGTCTCTGTGTACGTCGGTGGGGAGACGGCGGCGGGGGTGGACGCGTCCACCTACTTGTCGGGCCGGCTGCCGTGGGTGATCTTCGTCGTCATCGCCTTGGCCTTCCTTCTGCTCATGGCGGTGTTCCGGTCCCTGGTCGTCCCGCTCAAGGCGGCGGTGATGAACCTGCTGTCGATCGGAGCCGCCTACGGGGTGATCGTCGCCGTCTTCCAGTGGGGCTGGCTCTCGGGTGTGTTCGGCGTCAGCCGGGCCGGGCCCATCGATCCGTGGATCCCGCTCATGATGTTCACCGTCGTCTTCGGGTTGTCGATGGACTACGAGGTGTTCCTGCTGTCGCGGATACGGGAGCAGTGGCTCATGTCCGGCGACAACTCACGGTCGGTCGCCGACGGCTTGGCCCTGACCGCCCGGGTGATCACGGCGGCTGCCGCCATCATGGTGTGCGTGTTCGGCTCGTTCGTCATCAACGACCCCCTCCACGTCCTCGACGTGTTCGGGCTGGGACTGGCCACGGCCATCCTCGTCGACGCCACACTCGTCCGGATGGTCCTCGTTCCCTCGGTCATGCAACTGCTCGGCCGAGCCAACTGGTGGATGCCGCGCTGGATGGAGCGCACCGTCCCCACCCTCGGCGTCGAGGCCGACGTGGCGCCCGAGCCGGTGGTGATGGCCGATCGGGCGGGGTGAGCCGGTGGTGATGGCCGATCGGGCGGGGTGAGCCGGTGGTGACGGCCGATCCGGCCGGATGTCGCGTGACAACGCCTCAATGGGGTGGGCCGAGGTCCAAGCCGGCGACGGCGTCGCGGTCCGCCCCGAGGCCGATGAGCATGGTGGCGAGCAGCCGGCGGTAGGCCTCTTCCCCGGTCTCCTGCGAACCCGGCACGTGGCCGATCAGCTCGAGGGAGACAGCCCCGTGCACGGCCGCCCACAGCTGCCAGGCGGAAGACCCGACGTCCCCGGCGAGGATCCCCGCCTCGATGCAGTCGCTGACCGCCGCCACCAGCAGGTCGAAGGTGGAGACGGCAAGGGCCAGGTCATCGGGCCCGGGCTCGAACAGGGTCTCGTCGCGACCGAACATCACGGTGTAGAGGCTCGGGTTCGCCAGGGCGTAGTGCCGATAGGCCCAGCCGAGACCGACGAGATCACCGAGCGCATCCGACGTCGTGGGAGTGGCGAGCAACTCGACCCGGAAGCCGTCGAACGCCTCGCGGAAGACAGCCCGCACCAGGTTGGCCTTGCCGCCGTACCAGGTGTAGACGGCCATGGTGGACGTCCCCACCGCGGCGGCAAGGCGCCGGATGCTCAATCGTTCCGGCCCTTCGGTGGCGATGATGCGGGCCGCCGCTGCGACCAGGGCCTCCTGGACCGATCGGGGCTCCGGGTCGAAACGTGCGCTCGAGCTGACGTCGGCTGCGCGATCCACCGTTGACATCCTTCCACAACACCGTTATGGTGGCAATAACAGCGTTATAGCCTGAGCTCGGCGAAGCGGTCGGGGTCGGCACGAAGGAGCCGCCACCATGAGCACCATCCCCGTCCAGTCGCTCGGGAACCGTTACCTGTCCGGCAACTACCGCCCGGTGACCGAAGAGGTCACCGCGGTCGACCTTCCGATGACCGGAACCCTCCCCACCGAGCTGGAGGGCCGCTACCTCCGGAACGGACCCAATCCCGTGGAGGCGCCCGAGCCGTCGGGCTACCACTGGTTCACCGGCGACGGCATGGTGCACGGCATCCGGCTGGCCGGCGGACGGGCCCAGTGGTACCGCAACCGATGGGTTCGGTCGAGCTCGGTCAGCTCCGCGCTGGGTGAGGAGCCGCGACCCGGGCCCGTCCACGCCGAGATGGACTTCGCTCCCAACACCAACGTCGTCGGGCACGCCGGCCGCACCCTCGCCATCGTGGAAGCGGGCGCACTGCCCTACGAGCTGTCCTACGAGCTCGACACCATCGGGCCGTTCGACTTCTCGGGGACGCTCCCCGGCGGCTACAGCGCCCATCCCAAGCGCGATCCGAAGACCGGCGAGCTGCACGCCATCTCGTACTTCTGGGGATGGGGGAACATCGTCCGCTACGTCGTCGTCGGCACCGACGGACTGGTCACCAAGTGCCTCGACGTCGAGGTCGGGGGGCCGGTGAGCATCCACGACCTGTCCCTGACCGAGCGCTATGTCGTGATCTACGACCTCCCCGTCGTCTTCAGCATGGAGGCGGCGGCCGGAGGCTCCGGGTTCCCGTACCGGTGGGATCCCGACTACCGGCCCCGGGTGGGATTGCTCGACCGGCGGGATGGTGCGGCGGCCATCCGATGGGTCGACGTCGAGCCTTGCTACGTGTTCCATCCGCTCAACGCCTACGACGACGGCGATGACGTCGTCCTCGACGTCATCCGTCACCCCCGCATGTTCGCGACCGAGCTGTCGGGACCGGACGAGGGCTCTCCCACCCTCGAGCGGTGGCGGATCGGGGAGAGGGCAACCGCCGTCGCCGAGGAGCGCCTCGACGACCGCGGGCAGGAGTACCCGCGAATCGACGAGCGACTGGTCGGGCTCCGGCACCGCTTCGGCTACACGGGGGGCTTCCTCTCCGGTGAGAGCTGTCTCATCCGCCACGACTTCGACCGGGGCTCGAGCGAGGTACGGCCGGTCGGGGAGGACGGAGGAACGTCCGAGGCCGTCTTCGTGCCGCGAGATGCCGCATCGGCCGAGGACGACGGCTGGGTGCTCTCGCTCGTGTACGACGCCCACCGCGACGCAAGCGATCTCCTCGTCCTCAACGCCGGCGACTTCACCGGCGACGCCCAGGCGGTGGTCCATCTTCCCCGACGGGTGCCGTTCGGCTTCCACGGCAACTGGGTACCCGACGAGGTTCACGCCCCGGGTTGAGGCCACCCGCCGATCCGATCCCGGAACGTCGAATCGGGCAGAGAAGACCGCTCACGTCGTCTCCAGAGGGTCGGGCTCTCCAGGCAGCTAGCTGGCGGCGAACGTGCTCGGCTCGAGGCCGAGCCTTGCCCGAACCTCGGGTCGGCGCAGCGGCGGGAGGGTAGGCGATGGTCCCCGCCTGGCTGGCAAGGTGCCGAGCAACCGTGTGGTGACGGCCGTGATGTCGTGGACCGCTTCCTCGAAGGCATCGGTGGTGGCGGCTGACGTCTTCTGGATGCCGGTGACCTTCCGGACGAACTGTCGGGCTGCGGCCTCCACCTCCTCGACAGTCGCCGGTGGCTCGAGTCCCCTCAGGGTGGTGATGTTGCGGCACATGCGGTTCACGCTATCGGTAGGCATCTGTGCCAGGTGCATCTCGCAGCCGACAGCGACAGCCATCAGCGACAGCGTCCAGCGCCCCTCGACGTCGCCGACCGTGACGGCCCCGTAGTCGCTGGACAGGGCCGGTGTTGTGCTGCAGGGTGGGCGTATGCACTACACCCACCTCGGCCGGTCCGGTCTCGTGGTCAGCCGGATCTGTCTCGGCACCATGAACTTCGGGCACTACACCCCCGAGTCCGATGCCCACGCCATCATGGACTCGGCTCACGAGCTGGGCATCAACTTCTTCGACACTGCCAACCGGTACGGGGGCGATCGCGGTCCGGGCGCCACCGAGGAGATCATCGGCAACTGGTTCGTCCAGGGTGGTGGACGGCGCGACCGGACGGTGCTGGCGACCAAGGTCTACGGGGCCATGGGGGAGTGGCCGAACGAGGGAAAGCTGTCCGCCCTCAGCCTCCGCCGAGCACTCGATGCCAGCCTTGCCCGACTGCAGACTGACCACATCGACCTCTACCAATTCCACCACGTCGACCGGCGCACCCCGTGGGAGGAGATCTTCCAGGCGATGGAAGTGGCGGTGGCCCAGGGCAAGGTCCTCTACGTGGGCAGCAGCAACTTCGCCGGTTGGCATCTCACCCGGGCCCAGGCGGCGGCCGAATCCCGTCATTTCACGGGCCTTGTGTCGGAGCAGTCCATCTACAACCTGGCCACCCGTCACATCGAGCTCGAGGTCCTCCCGGCCGCTCGTGAGCTCGGCATCGGCGTCATCCCCTGGTCCCCTCTGGGCGGCGGCCTGCTCGGCGGCGTCCTGCGCAACGAAGGCGCGGGCCGTCGGCGTATCGAGGGCCGCGCCGCCGACGCCGTCGCCCGTCACCATGACCGCATCGCGGCCTACGAGGACTTCTGTGGTGAGCTCGGGATCGAACCGGCTGTCGTCGCCCTCGCCTGGCTGCTGCACCAGGAAGGGGTCACCGCACCGATCGCGGGTCCGCGTACCGCCGGTCAGCTCGACGACGCCGTGAAGTCGCTCGATGTCCACCTCGCCCCCGAAGCCCTGAACCGGCTGGACGAGATCTTTCCGGGCTATCGCACGGCGCCCGAGCACTACGCCTGGTAGATCCCTGACGGCGATCATGTAACCGACCCAGGGATCGGCCTCACAGCCCGTCCGGTGGCAGGCATCGGGGTACCTGCGGTTCAGCCGGGGGCGGCACCGTTCAGCCGCACCGACGCCGTGCCCGACAGCACCTGAGCGCCATCCTGGTTCACCGTCGCCAGGTCGAGCTCGACCGTCGCCCCGTCCTCGTCCTGGTCGACCGACGTGACCGTCGCCGTGGAGGTCAGGGTGTCGCCCGGCCAGACCTGCTGGCGGAACCTGGCGGTGAGCGAACGCACGGCACCGGGCGGGAACCACCCGGTGACCAGCCGGCCGGTCATCGCCATGGTCAGCATCCCGTGGGCGAACACCCCGGGGAACCCGGCGACCTCGGTGGCGAAGACGTGGTCGGTGTGGATGGGGTTGAAGTCGCCCGAGGCCCCGGCGTACTGGACGATCTGGGTCCGGGTCAGGTTCTCGACCACGACCTCTTCCCTGTGATCTCCCACCTTGGGAACCGTCACGTCTGTACTCACGATTCCTTCTCCTTCGAAGCGCCGAGCTCGGTTCGAACGCCGACCGAGCGCGCCGTCACCACCAGTTGATCGTGCTCGTCGAAGAACTCGGTCACCGACTCGCCGAAGTGGAGCGTGCCCGAACGACCCTCCTTCGTCCAGGTCCGGCCTTGCTTCGTCTCGGCATGGAGCACGTCACCGACGTAGACCGGACGCGCGAACTCGAAATGCTGCTCCGCATGGAGCACCGGAGCGGATGCCGGTCCTCCGCTACCGCCGCCCTGGCTCTCGTTCGGCGCTGCTCCTTGACGAGCCTCGACCCCGGACGGGGTGGAGCCCGATCCGAACCACGGCTCACCGATCTTGGGCCTGAGCGGATAATCGGGGTCGAAGTGGGCGCTCGCCATGGTGAAGGTGGGAGGAGCCACGCCCGGCGTCCCCTGCCGATCGGACCCGGACGGGCCCCGGTAGGCAGGGTCGGCATCGCCGATGGCCTCGGCGAAGATGCGCACGTGGCCCTCCTCGACGGGGAACCGTTCGATCATCGTCCCTCCTCCGTTCCTTCCTCGAGCGTCCTTTTTCGCACTGTCTTCCTCGGCGAGCCCCTGCAGCACCGGCACCCGCCAGGATGTGCGGTCAACACTACGGGTGTGCACGAGCACCTCGCACCGAGGGTGCTGATGATACGGACCACGAGCGCCGTGCGCGCCCCGGATCGCTCTGCGCGGCGATGAGTAGGTCTCCACCCCGTGCTGGAGTTCTACGATTCGCCAATGGGTTCGAAGATGGTCACATCCAGGCGTCCGGGCAATCCACGGGCCGGAGTGCGCGTGGCGGTGGCGGCCTCTCTGGGCGTGGTGGCCGGGGTGCTCTCCGGCCTGCTCACACTGTGGCAGGCGGCGATACTTATCGGCTGGGATGCTGGTGCCATTGCCCTGATCGCCTGGGTCTGGCTCTCCGTTTCCCGATTGGATGCCGCTGAAAGCCGGGCCCATGCGAGAAGAGAGGATACGAGCGCAAGGCTGTCCGAGCTCATCGTGCTCTCTTCGGGAGTCGCACTGCTGGCGGCAGTGGGATTGGTCCTGATCAGAGCTGCACACGCGGCGCCAGGGGCGAAGGACTATCTGATCGCGCTGGGAATTCTCAGCGTTGCTCTTACGTGGGGGCTCGTCCATACGGTGTTCACGTTGCATTACGCCCGGACCTTCTTTGTCCCCCCGGTCGGGGGCATCGACTTCAATGAGGAAGATCCCCCTACCTACCTCGACTTCGCCTACCTGGCTCTCACCATCGGCATGACGTTTCAGGTATCCGACACGAATCTGACGACCAAGTCCATACGGAGAATCGCACTCGTCCACGCCATGCTCTCCTACCTCTATGGAGCGGTGATCGTCGCTCTGGTCATCAACGTGGTCGCCAGCCTCCTTCAGTGAGGCAGAGTCGAACGCGTAAGCGGCGCTCGGTGCGCCGCGATGATTCGGCGGCGCCGTTGCCGTCTGAACAGTGATGTGCCGGAAATCTGGGCTCCGTGCCCGAGCGACACCATGGCCGCCGGTCTGCTGACAGAGAAGGGGACCGCCGCCTTCGACCGGGTGGCGGCCTCGCATGTCGGAGACGACAAGGTGCCGGGACTGGTCGCCCTCGTGGCGCGGGGCGAGGAGGTCCACGTGGCCGAGAGGGGCTCTCTGACCATCGGTGGTCCACCGGTGAGGCGCGACTCAGTGTTTCGGATCTCGTCGACCACCAAACCCATCACCGGGGCGGTTGCGCTCGTCCTGGCGGACGAAGGTCGCCTCCACCTCGACGAGCCCGTCGACCGCCTCGTGCCCGAGCTCGCCGGCAGGCGCGTCCTCGTCCGGATGGACGGTCCTCTGGACGACACCGTTCCCGCTCGACGGCCGATCACGGTCCGAGACCTGCTCACGTTCACCTTCGGCTTCGGCATGGCCGTGGAGATGTTCATGGCCCCTGAGCCCTGGCCGATCGTGGCCGCCGCTGACGATCGCGGGCTGTCGACGCTTGGACCGCCTGATCCATCCGTTCCTCCCGATCCGGACACGTGGATCGAGCGGCTCGGGTCGTTGCCGTTGCTGGCCCAGCCAGGTGACCGTTGGCTGTACAACACCGGCGCTGGCGTTCTCGGTGTCGTCCTGGCCCGCGCCGCCGGCCAGCCACTGGAGGAGGTGTTCCGGACGAGGCTGTTCGAGCCGCTGGCCATGTCCGACACCGCGTTCTGGACGGCTGAGACCGGCAGGCTGACCACGGCTTATTCGTCGGGTCCCGGCGGGCTTGCCGTTTGGGACCCTCCCGAGGGCAAGTGGAGCCGCCGCCCCGACTTCCCCGACGGCGCCGCCGGACTTGTCTCGACGGCTGACGACCTCCTCGCCTTCGGTCGCATGCTGCTGCGAGGTGGTGCCCCGGTGCTGCGGGCGGACGCCGTCAGGTCGATGTCGACCAATCAGGTCTCCCCGGCTCAGCTCGAGGGGTCGGCCGCCATCCTTGATGGTCGGGGATGGGGGTTCTGCCAGGCCGTGGCGATCGAGGGATCGAGGACCGCCGCCTTCGGGTGGGACGGCGGCTTGGGGACGAGCTGGCTCGTCGACCCGGTCCGTGACCTGATCGTCATCGTCATGACCCAACGTATGTTCGAGACGGCTCTGCTCACCGACGTGCACCGCGACCTCCAGGAAGCGGCCTACGCCGCCATGTCATGACTGGAACCGCCGTACCGTGACCGGAACCCGACGGGTATCACAATGACCAGTCCCGTCCTCGAGGAACAACCGGTAGCATTCGCGTCCGTGGTCGTGAACGCCGCGCCGGCCCTGTCCGACATCGACTCGTACCGTCGCGAACTGACCGGTTACTGCTACCGCATGCTCGGCTCGGGGTTCGAGGCGGAGGACGCCGTGCAGGAGACGATGGTCCGGGCCTGGCGGCACGCATCGAGCTTCGAAGGTCGCTCGAGCCTGCGCTCGTGGCTCTACCGGATCGCCACCAACGTGTGCATCGACATGCAGCGCCAGGTGCAGCGCCGGGCCCGGCCGATGGAGATGGGCCACTCGTCGCCTCCCGACGAGTCGTACCTCGGGCCGGAGCTGAGAGAAGTGGCTTGGGTGACTCCGGTTGCCGACTCCCAGGCGGCGCCGAACGGAGTGGACCCCGCCGAGGTCGCCCAGTACCGGGAGTCGGTGCGCCTGGCCTTCGTCACCGCGCTCCAGCACCTGCCCGCCCGCCAGCGCGCCGCCCTCATCCTGTGCGAGGTGCTCCGCTGGTCGGCTACCGAGACGGCCGAGCTCCTCGGGACCAGCGTCGCCGCCGTCAACAGCGCACTGCAACGGGCCCGGGCGACGCTCGCCACCCTGCCTCCCGACCCGCATCCCGGTCCCCTCGACGCCGAGGCGACCGAGCTGCTCGACCAGTACGTGGACGCCTTCGAGCGTTACGACATCGACCGGCTGGTCACCCTGCTGCACGAGGACGCCGTGCAGTCGATGCCACCGTTTGCCCTGTGGCTCCAGGGTGCGGGGGACATCGCCGAATGGATGGTCCAACCCGGACCGAGCGGATGCCGGGGGTCGCGGCTCGTCGCCACCGGCGCCAACGGTTGCCCTGCCTTCGGGCAGTACCGGCGGGACCCTGCCGGCGGCCATGCTCCCTGGGCCCTGCAGGTGCTCGAGGTGTCAGGGGGGAAGATCGCCGGGATGAACTTCTTCCTGTCCATCCTCGACACCGACCGCCTGTTCCCCGCCTTCGGGTTGCCGGTCCATCTCGACGACTAGGACGGTCAGGTTGGACAGACCGGCCAGGTCGAGTAGGTGGCCGAGCTCCGGTGTGACGTCCGAGAGAACCAGGGTGAGCCCGAGCCGGCCGACGGCCAGTGCCAGGCGGCCCACGTCGTCCACGGCGTCGAGCCCCGGCGCGCCATGGCCGGGAAGCTCCGATCGCCACACCTCGTCTCCCTCGGGCCCGACGATCGTGATCCGGCACCACGGGCGCGCAACGTCCACCAGCGGGTTGACGTCGGCGGCCCGTCCATCTCATCGGCCCACCGGTTTCCTCGACCTCTTGTCGGCCACCGATGATCCGGTGATCGAGCACCCGTCAGAACTGGTGTCGGCAACGACATCGACATGATCGAGCAAAGACAGCGGCAGTATCGAGCAAAGGAGCCACCATGACGAACCGTGACCATGCCCCAGCCGGGTCGCCGTGCTGGGCGGACCTATGGACCTCCGATGTGCAAGGCAGTCGGGAGTTCTATGCCGGGCTCTTCGGCTGGGAGGCGCAGGAGCCGAGCCCCGAGTTCGGGGGGTACTTCATGTTCACCCGGGACGGCGTCCCGGTCTGTGGGGGCATGGGCGACATGGGTGACATGACTGCCAACGACACCTGGAAGATCTACCTGAATACCGCCGACATCGCCGCCACCGTCAAGTTGGCCGAGGGGCAGCGGGCGGAGATCCCCAGTCCGCCGATGGCCGTTGCCGACCTCGGCACCCAGGCCGTGCTCGTGGATCCGACCGGCGCCGCCATCGGTGCCTGGCAGCCGGGCACGTTCCCCGGCTTCACCGTGCTGGACGAGCCCGGCGCACCGAGCTGGTTCGAGCTCCTCACCCGCGACTACTCCGGAGCAATCGCTTTCTACCGGTCGGTGTTCGGCTGGGACATCACGCCCGTGAGCGACACCGACGAGTTCCGGTACGCCACCATGCACCACCCCGAGGGAGGCGACGACCTGGCCGGCGTCATGGATGCCTCCGGGTTCCTCCCCGAGGACGTCCCGTCCAACTGGTCCGTCTACTGGGGCGTGGCCGATCTGGAGGCGGCCGTCGCCACCGTCACCTCGTCGGGCGGCGCCGTTATCGTGCCGCCGCAGGAGACGCCCTATGGGCATCTCGCCACAGTCGCCGATCCGGCCGGCGCCCAGTTCAAGCTGCGCATGCCCAACGAGTAGCCGGCGCCCCGCCGGCTACCCACTGCCGGGGCGGTCGGTCATCATGACAGCGTGATGAACCCGAAGGATCACTCGGCCGCGATCGACGCCCTCGTTCGAGCGGGGTGCGTGGCCGCTCAAGACGAGGTAGCCGAGCTGGAACAGGTCGCGGGCGACCCCGATGCGCTCCGGAGCATGGTCGAACGGCGCTGCCGTGGCGAGCCCCTGGCCTGGATCACCGCACGCACACGGTTCTGCGGTGTCGAGGTGGCGGTCGACCCTGGCGTCTATGTTCCCCGGTGGCAGTCCGAGAACCTCGCCCGTACGGCCGCCGCCCGGCTGCCTCCGACGGGAGTCGGCGTCGATCTCTGCACGGGATCGGGCGCGTTGGCGCTCGTCCTCCGGCGGGCCCGTCCCCGGTCCACCGTCGTGGGCACCGAGCTCGACCCGGGTGCGGTCCGATGCGCCCGGGCCAACGGTGTCACCGTCTACGAGGGCAGCCTGGACGAGCCGGTGCCGAGCGCCGTCCTGGGACGGGTCGATGTGATGGCGGGGGTCCTGCCCTACGTCCCGACCGCCGCCCTCGGGCTCCTGCCCCGCGACGTGCGGGACCACGAGCCCTCGATGGCCCTCGACGGCGGACCGTCCGGCCTCGATCTCGTGTCGATCGCCGTCACCCGGAGTCGATCATGGCTCGCCGGGGGAGGCTGGCTGATGCTCGAAGTCGGGAGTGACCAGGTTCCCGAGCTCGGTGACATGCTGGACGCAAACGGGTTCGGCGATGTCGAGGTGATCACCGACGGCGACGGCGACCCCCGTGGGGCGTGCGGCCGAATGAGGGGTTGACGGCAGATGAAGACAGCGGTGCTCGGGACGGGAACGATGGGGGCGGCCATGGCGAGGCGCCTCGTCGGCTCGGGGTCGGACGTGGCAGCTTGGAACCGCGCACCGGAAAGGGCGGCTCCCTTGAGAACCGAAGGCATCGCCGTGTCCGACTCCGTGGCCGACGCCGTTGCCGGAGCCGATGTCGTCCTCACCCCGTTGTTCGATGTCAATGCCGTCCTGAGCATCGTGCGCCCGCTGGTGGACGCACTGGAGGACGATGCGGTCTGGCTCCAGTGCGCGACGGTGGGCCCTCAGGGGATGGCGGCGATCGGCGACGCCGCCGGAGATGTGCCGATGCTCGACGCTCCGGTGCTCGGCTCCCGTCAGCCGGCCGAGGAGGGTGCCCTGACCTTCCTCATCTCCGGGGACGATGCCCTCGTCGACACCGCACGGCCGGTGCTCGACGCCCTCGGCTCCAAGACGGTGCGGGTCGGCAGCCGGATCGGGGGGGCAAGTGCCCTCAAGCTGGCCTGCAATACCTGGTTGGCTGCGGTCACGGCGGGGATCGCCCAATCGATGTCCCTGGCCTCGGGCCTCGGCGTGGACGGGTCGCTCGTCCTCGACGCCATCTCAGGCGCGCCCACCGACTGTGCCTACGCCCGGGCCAAGGGGTCCGCCATGAACGCCGCCGAGTTCTCGCCGTCCTTCACGGTCGACGCGCTCGTCAAGGACCTGGAGCTGGCACTGGGCGACGGGAGCAGCGCCGGCGTCCCGACCGGGCTGCTCGGGCCACTCCTGCGCCTCTTCGACGAGGCGTCAACCTCAGGTCACGGTCTCGACGATGTTGCTGCCGTGGTGACGCGGTTCCAGTCGGGGCCGGCCCGCTCCTGACCGGGTCGTCCGAGGCATTACGTGCCGATCGTCTCGGACGCCAGCCTCAACCTCAGACGGCCACCGGTTCCAGCTCCATGCTCTCGTCCAGGGCGTCGGGCTCGTCACGCTCATCTCCCGGCGTCCCCACCTGGGGAGAACGGATGGCGACGAGGGAGATGAGAAATCCGAGGAGGGCGAGCCCGGTGGCCACCTCGAACGCCGTCGTGTACCCGTGCGTGGTGGCGAGGGCCGTGGCCGACGGCGACAGGTGCCCGTGGGCAGCGGCGGCAAGAGACTCCACCTTGCTCTTGGTGGCCTGGATGGCCACCGTGGCGAGGACAGCCAGCCCGAGCGCTCCGCCCACCTGCTGGGCGGTGTTGAGGAGCGCCGATGCCAGCCCGGCGTCGGTTGACTTGACCCCGGCCACTGCGGTCAGCGTCAACGGGACGAAGGACATCCCCATTCCGAGGGCGATGAGCACGAGCGGCGCCAGGATGAACGGATAGGTGGTGGTCGGGGTGAGTCGGGTTATCCATGCCAGCCCCACCACAGCGGCCGCCGGCCCGATGAGCAGCGGGGTCCGGATGCCGACCTTGCCGACCAGCCGAGACGTGAGTCCGGCAGCGACGATGATGCCGGCGGTCATAGGAAGGAAGCCGAGCCCGGTCCTGATCGGGCTCCAGCCGAGCACGTTCTGGAGGAACTGGGTCAAGAAGAAGAACATCGAGAACACGGCCGTTCCCAGGCAGAACATGAGGCCGTAGGCGGCAGAGCGGTTCCGGCTCTTGAAGATGGTGAAGGGCATGATCGGCGCCGGGCTCCGGGACTCGACGATGACGAAGAGTCCGAGCAGGAACGCCGCAAGAGCCAGTGGGACCAGGGTTCCTGCACTGGCCCAACTGTGGCTCGCCGCGTTCGACAGGCCGTAGACCAGCGAGAGCATGCCCCCGGTCACGGTGACCGCACCGGGGACGTCGAGACGCCCGTGGGTCGTCGACGACTCGTTGAGCGCCCGCGGCGCCAGCACGAGGACGAGTGCGGCGATGGGCACGTTGACGAAGAAGATCCATCGCCATGACACGAGGTCGGTGAGCACGCCGCCGAGGAGGAGACCGACGGCCCCGCCTCCACCTGACATGGCCGCGTACACGCCCATGGCCCGGTTCCGGGGCTGTCCCTCCGGGAAGTTGGTGGCGATCAGCGACAGAGCCGTGGGAGCGGAGATGGCTGCTCCGACCCCCTGGAGACCCCGCGTCAGGATCAACCAGATCTCGTTCTGGGCCAGGCCGCCGAGCAACGACGCAACGGCGAAGGTGGTGATGCCGATCATGAACATCCGCCGCTTGCCGAACAGGTCGCCGGTCCGGCCACCGAACAGCAGCAGACCCCCGAACGTGAGCGCGTAGGCCGTGATGAGCCATTCGAGGCTGGCCTCGGAGAAGTGCAGGTCGGTGTGGATCGTGGGAAGGGCGACGTTCACGATGGTGGCGTCGAGGACGATCATCAGCTGGGCTGCCGAGATGACGAGCAGGGCAAGCCCCAGGTGCTTGCCGGCCGTGTTCGCCCCGGTGTGTGTCGTCGGTTCAGTGGTCGTCATGAGCGCTCCTTTGCTCATCAGCAACGTTCGATGACGCCGCGGGGCCGGTTGTGCTTCCCAATGCGAGGGGGAGGATGATCTCCTCGACGACCCGTTCGGCAGAGCGCTTGCTGAGAGGCTCACCGTGGGTCAGGAGGTGCTGGATCGTGAGAGCCGGGAACAACGAGGCCAACAGGTCGATGTCACGATCGGGCTCGACCTCGCCCCGTGCCTTCGCCCGATCGAAAAGCTCCCCGTACAGGGCGATTTTCGGAGCCATGAACTGGTCCCTGAACACGCGACGAAGATCGGCATCCCGGCCCACGGCCGACATCACACCGAGCATGACGTTGGCGTCGAAACGGCTCGCCTTCTTCATCGGCCGCTCGATCATGGCCCGGAAGTCACCGGGCAACGAGCCGGTGTCAGGCAAGTTGGCGTTGGTGACACGGCACCCGAGGGCGTCGATCACGAGCTCGGGCTTCCCCTTCCAGCGGCGGTAGATGGTCGTCTTGCCGGCACGAGCCCGCGCCGCCACGGCATCGATGGTCAGACGGTCGTACCCGGACTCGGCCAACAGCTCGAGTACCGCCTCGCAGATCGCCACGTCCCGTGTGGCGTCGAGCGAACGTCCACCCCGATGCGGCTGTGCTTCTGTCGAAGTCTCTGTGGGCACTTCTCTGGGTGCTTCGTCGAGGAGCTTGATGGTCTGACTCTCCTGATCGTGGACCGGCGGCCTCGGAAGCCGCAGCGCGGCCCGGGCAGTTGCCCGCCTGGTCGGGGGACCTTGTAGTACCGATACTAACACGTTTCGAAACTAGTACGTTCCGGAACCAGATCGTTCCGAAACTTGGCAGTACCGGAACTAGAGCGTACCGAGGCTGGAGCTGGCACCGTCCGTCCCAGGTCAGAGCGTCGAAGAGCGCCGGCAGCGGGGAACCCGGTGCATCGAAACAGTCACCGACGGCGGGCGTCGCCTGCACAGAAGGTGGAATTGAGCGCCCGAGGCCGGTAGACATGGTCGTACGGGACCCGGGCCGGCTCGAGCGGCGACAACGATGGGATGGAGACGACGTGACCGACACAGGACGCCGCCGCGGGTCGAGGAACCTGGTGCTGGCGGCGATGATCTTCGCCGTCTCGATGACGTTCATCGATCAGACGATCGTCTCGATCGCAGTCCCCAACATCCAACGGGAGCTCGGACTGAGTGCCACCGGGGTCCAGTGGGCGGTCAACGCCTACCTGCTTTCGCTGTCCGCCTTCTTCGCATTCGGTGGACGCCTGGCCGACATCCTGGGGCACCGTCGGATGGTGGTGGTCGGGGTCATCACGTTCGCCGCCGCCTCGGGGCTGTGCGGGCTCACCCCGAAGGGCGCCGGCGCCGAAGCGTGGATCGTGGCGTTCCGGGCTGTGCAGGGCTTCGGCGGAGCAATCATGTTCCCCGCCGCTCTCGCCATCGTCGTCCAGACCTTCGAGCTCCGCGAGCGGGGCAAGGCGCTGGCCATGTTCTTCGGCATCGCCGGAGGCCTCACCGCCATCGGGCCAATCCTCGGCGGCTACCTGACCGAGTGGACATGGCGCGCCATCTTCTGGGTGAACATCCCGGTCGCCGTGGTTGCCCTCGTCCTCGTCGCCTTGTCCCATCCGACCACCGAGCACCGGCGGGAGCCGATCGACTACCGGGGGCTCGTGCTGATCGCCGGAGGGGTGGCCTTGAGCGTGTTCGGCTTCCAGCAGTCGTCCATCTGGGGGTGGGGCAATCCCGGCACCGCCATCTGCATTGCCGTCGGAATCGTGCTCCTGGTCGCCTTCGTCAAGGTGGAGCAACGGACGGACATCCCGCTGATCAAGATCGACATCTTCCGGATCCGAGCGTTCCTGGTGGAGAACCTGGTCCTCGGTATCGCAATGCTCGTCTTCGTCCCCACGTTCTTCTTCGCCAGCGAGTACGCCCAGATCGCCTTGGGGAAGACCTCCGAGGAGGCGGGTCTCTACCTTCTCTACTTCTTCGTCGGCTTCGTCATCACCGCTCAGATCGGCGGTCGGATCCTCGACAAACGGGGAGCCAAGATCCCGGTTGTCGTGGGGTGCGCTCTCGCCGCCGTCGGGTACTGGTTGTGGGCGATGAAGGTGACCGACCTGAGCCTCAATGCCCAGCAGTGGGACGTGGTCCTGGCCGGCGCCGGAATGGGGTTCATGCTCGGCCCGGCCAGCACAGACGCCGTCAACCGTGCCTCACGTCTCTCGTACGGCGAGGCCACGGGGATCACCCAGACCGTGCGGAACTACACCGCCAGCCTGGGACTGGCCGTGCTCGGCACCATCCTGGTCTTCGGCATGCGTTCCAAGGTGACCTCGACACTGATCGGCCTGGGAGCCTCGCCTGCCCATGCCGCCTCGGAGGCGTCGGCTATCTCGCAGGGGCAGGGGTCGAACCGATCGGCCACCGCCATCCCGCACTTCATCAGGCTCGACTTCGCCTACGCCATTCGTACCGTCCTGCTGGTGATGGCCGGCATCATGGCTGTGGCCGCGATCACGGCCTTGGTCGGCCTTCGTGCCGGGGTTCAGGCCGAGGAGAAGGCCGAGCAGGCGGCCACCACCCCGTCCGCCGTCTGAACCTGCCAGCGTCAGCCGGGGTCCCGGCCGAGGAGGGCGGCCAACTGGTCGATCAACGGGGCATCCACCGGAGCTTCCCTCGGCGGCGCAAACGGGCGGCGTCCCGGAGGTACCCGTTCGATGGCGATCCGGCTGAACGCCAGCGCCGCACCGACGGCCCCGTCGGGGAAGGCGACCTCGAGACCGGTCGACCGGGCGAGGTCCCATCCGTGGACGAGGATCTCCGTGATGCGCAGCGACAGCGCCATCGTCCCGGGCACGGTGCCGAACGGGACCGTCACCATCTCGGAGAGTGCCCCCGGCCGCTCGAACGCCTCTACCAGCGCGTCGGCTGAGGACCGGAACCCTTCGAGCCGGCGGTCACCGGAGGTGCCAGAGACGACGTCCGACGACTCCTTGCCGCCCAGGGCCGTGGCGACGTGCATGTTTCCCGCGACGAGGTGGTCCAAGAGCTGACCCACGTTCCACTCGTCGCAGGGGGTGGGGTTGTCCCACTGATCGGCGCCGATGCCGGCGATGACCCGGTCGGTACTCTCCAGCGAGGACCGAAGGTCGCCGAGATCGTCCTCGCCGCTCATCGTCGCTTGCCCGACCGGGCGACGAAGGCGAGGGACTCCTCGGCCAGTGACTGCCATCGTCCTCCGGAGGACTCGGCGAGGACGGCCCATTCTCGCATCGGACGTCCCTTGCCGGCGTCGAAGGTGGTCGCGCCCCCGTCGGCGACGAGCTCGGCCACCCGCTCGGCCGGAAGCTTGACCACGAGTCCTCCATCACGGGGTATGGCGAAGATCCGGCCGGCCACGGTGAGGGCGCCGGCACCGAACCCCCGGCCTTCTCCCACCACGACGCGATCGCCGTCGGCGAGGACGGCTACGAGCTCGGCGAACCGCCGGTCGGTCGGCTCGCCCGCCACGACCGGGCTTCCCCGAGCAGGCTTCGGGTCGGTGGGCCGCTTCTGGCTCATGCCACTCATCCGGTAACTCTCGACGTGCCGAACATCTCGTCGAGAGTTACCGGCTCGAGGTTGCGAGAGGCGATGATCGATTGGATCTGGTCGAACAGCGCGAGGATCGTCTCGTGGTTCAGGTGCCCGAGCATGATCGTGCCGGGTTGGAGCCATTGCTCGGCGAGCCCTATGAGGCTCTGGGGGCTGATGACGCTGGCGTCACCGAACGTGCCGTTCCACATCAGGATGCTCGTGTACCCGATGTCCGCTGCCACCTGTGTGACGCGTTCGTTGTAGTAGCCGTACGGCGGTCGGAAGTACGGCCGGGCCGTGATGCCGAACGTCTGCTCGATCCAGCTCTCGTTCCGGCTAATCTCGTTCACGATGGCCGTGTTGGAAAGGGGCAGCAGGTTGGCGTGATCCCAGGTGTGGTTGCCGATCTGCACCTGCTTGTCGGCCACCATCTCCCTTACAGCGGCGACGATGGTAGGAGTCCACAGATCGTTGAACGTGCCGTTGGGGTTGAAGGTGATGTGGATGCCCGAGCTCTGGGCGAACTCGATGTAGCGGGCGATGCAGGGTCCGCAGTCCCCGTCGTCGATGGTGAGGGCGATCTGATTCGTGCCTCCCGGGCCCTTCCACAGCATCTGGGGCGCCCCGTCGTGGGGAGGAGGAACCGAACCGAGGGGGAGCGGCGGGCCGCCGTCGGCATCGCTCAGGACCGGGGCGGGCCCTGCCACCGGAGGCGACGGGTGACCGCGTCCCGCAGGTGCTCGGCGCAGCGCCTGCACCGTCCCCCCGCATCCGGCGAGGACGAGCGCGGCGCCGGATGCCAGGACTCTGAGGAACCGCCGCCGGCCCAGTCGTTCGCTCTGCTCGCAGCCTTGACAGGGTCCTACCCGTGGGGTCACCGCCTGCAACAATAGGCGGGCGCAAATGCGAGGAGAAGCTTGAGGCGTCCCCGACACCGTCAACGCCGTTCAGGACTCAACCCTGTCGGCAGGCCGTTGCTCATCGGCGTTCTGGTCGTCTGCGTGCTGGGTGCGGGTGGGGCCGCAGCGTTCATCGACGTAAGAGGCTCAACCTCCGGGCACACCTCCTCGCACGCACGCCAACGACGAGAGCGGTATTTCTCGGCGCCCGCCTGGAGCCTGGTCGCCGCCGTCAGGACCCCGACGCCGGGCTTTGACTCGCCGACGTCGGCGTCGCCGGAGAGCACGGTCGCTCCGACATGGGCAGGTGCTCCGACCCAGGTTCCCGTGCTCTCGGTCGCCGGTGACCGCATCGAGGTGCGCCTGCCCTCCCGGGTCCCTTCGAGCCGGACCGCATGGATTCCGGCCTCGAGCGCGTCGCTCTTCCGGACCGCCTTCCGGATCGTCGTCGACCTTTTCGCGGACGAGGCTGCTGCTGTTCCGCGGCGGGGTCCTCGAGACGTGCGCCCCGTCGGCGGTCGGCGCCCAGCAGACCCCTACTCCGACGGGCACCTTCTTCGTGGCCATGCTGGCCAAGCCGCCAGACCCGTCGTACGGACCGTTCGTGGTCGTGACGTCGGCGATCGCTGATTCCGTCACCGACTGGGAGGTTTCGGGGGAGCCCGTCATCACCATCAGCAGCCCGATGACTGCGGCGGCAGCGATCGGCCACTGGGGCGCGAGGGACACCAACGGAGGCATACGGGTGCTCACCGGCGACCTCGAGCGGCTGCGGGTCGTCCCGGCCGGCGCGCCGGTCGATGTCGACCCGAGCGTACGGCTGGCTCCGACGATCCACAACAGGCGCGTCTGCAGGCACCCCACAACGCCCGCTCGCAAACACGTCCCGGCACCGGCCCTCAGCCCATGAGCGCGAGCTGAGTCTGTGTCGTTCGGGCAATTCGGCGGCCGTCGTCGTCCACCACGTCGGTTTCGACGACGATGATCGTTCTACCGACGTGGAGCGGGGTGGAAACCGCGGTCACACCGCCGGAGCGAACGGACCCGAGAAAGTTGGACTTCGACTCGATGGTCGTCGTCCCGGCGGCGTCGCTCGGCAGATTGAGCGACGCGGAGGCGCCCCCCGTGCTGTCGGCCAGCGCCATGATCGCTCCTCCGTGGAGGACACCGCCGGCGGTGCACAGGGACGGCTGCCATTCGAGGCGAGCGCGGACCTCTTCGGCGGCGTAGGAGAGGACGGAGACGGCGAGCGTGGCCGAGAAGGGCATCGCCTCGTGCAGCTCGGCCGTCGGGTCAGTCATCAGCTCGCTCCTCGAAGTGCTGTCAACGACGCCAATCCGACCCGCACTCAGGTTCCCGGCGTCCCCTGCGGAGGAGCGACCGGGACCGGGTCCTTCAGGTTCGTCTTCTGGTCGAAGCAGATGAAGACCTGGTGCGAACTCGACGTCACCGGAACGAAGGCGCTCCCTTTGACCTGCACGAACGACGGGCAGTTCGGGAACGTCGTCGTGTCGTGTGCATGGGTCCAGTCGACGATGGCGGACACCCCATCGCCGGTGAACCTCGTGATCTGGTTGGTGAGGCTGACGACCCGCTGCTGGGTGAGATCGCTGCCGGCAGCCTTCACGCCGGCGGCGAAGAGGGCGGCGGACAACCATCCCTGCATGGCCAGCTGAGAGGTGACGTCTGCCGGCTCGTACCGTCTTCATGGCGGACAGGTAGCGCTCGAGGCCCGGGTACCTGCCGGGGAAGTCGGTCGCAGCCGAGAATGGGACGAAGCCGTTGGCGTCCACGATGACGCCTTGCATCAGGCTCCGGTACTGATCGAGCAGCGACTGGTCATAGCCGTTGAGCCACAGCTGGTGCACGTTCAGCCCGTACTGGTGGATGGCCCGGGCGAGGGTGATGTCATCGGATCCCTCGATGCAGCTCAAGATGAAGTCGACATGGTGGGCCGCCATCTGCTGGACGGCGGACGAGTAGTCACCGCCGAGGCTGACGTCGAGGTCGGTGTAGGCCACGTTGATCCCGCCCGCCTCCAGGTCCTGGGCGGCGGCGTGGCACGCCGGGTACGAACCGGGGATGCCTTCCCGTAGCTGATCAGTCCGACCGAATGCGATCCCGTGCGCTTGACGAAGTAGGCCACAGGCGGGGGCAAGGCCTGATAGTCGAGGGTCGACCCGCCGGCACCGAAGAGGTTGGGGGACCCGGACCAGTTGCCGGTGACGTCGTAGCCGTAGGTCGGTGTCCCTGACTCGACGAACAGGTTGGGTGTGAACCAGAACGTCGAGATGAACGCGGCGAACAGATGGTCCTGCTGGACAAGGGTGTGGGCCAGCTGGCTGAAGGTGGAGGGGCTGCCTCCGTCATCGAGGCTGTGGGCGAGCACCAGCTTCCTTCCATTGATGCCGCCCTGAGCGTTCACCATGTCGAAGTAGGCCTGCACCCCCGGAATGAGCCCGACGAAGTCGCCGGCCCCGACCCCGGTGATGGTGGAGATGGCCCCTACGCTGACCGACGAGGCGTCACGCTGGGCGCCGAGCTCGGTGGCGGTCCCGACGACCTCGGCGGGCCGGACGAACCGGTCGCAGCCCCTCCGGAAGCGCCGGCACAGGCCGAGGCAATGACCGCCAATGCCAGCGCCACCGCCGCCGCTGCCAGTGGGGACGTGCGTGGCGATGGCCGAACATGGAATCGGCCTCGGAGGTTCCACGACCGGGACCGCATCCTTCTCATCCGCGTCCTCCCTGGCTCATCCGGCGTCCTCCCTGGCCACCACGGTCTCCCGATCGGTGGAGCCCACCGATCCCCGGCGGGCGCTCTGTCGGCCGCCGGCCCCTTGACCGGTTTCGTCCTGACCGCCGTCCTGCCGGGCCGAGAAGAGGGCGTCGGAGGGCTCGACCGACACCGCCGGATCCTCGAACCGGAAGGTGGACGGTGCCAGACCGGCCCCGTCCAGCAGTTCATCGAGGGCGGTCGGGACCTCGGCGAGCAGACTCGGCAACCGGGGGATGGACTCCGGGCAGGCGATGAACCCCCAGTACAGGATGCCCCGATAGCTCATGATCGTCACGTTCACCCCCATGCCGTCCATGACCGGTCCGAGAGGGAACGCCCCTTTGAGCTCGGCTCCGCTCAGGTAGAGGGGGAAGTCGGGCCCGGGCACGTTCGAGATCACCAGATTGGCGATGGGACGGTGCCGATCGGCCAGTCGCATCCGCGTGTAGAAGCGTGCGGCGACGCCGAACACGTTCGGGGTGGCGTGCTCGGCCCAGTTCTGCAGCACGTCGGCACCGAGGGCGTGATGCTCGTCCTTTGCCCCCTTGGTGCCCTCATGGATGGCTGCGAGCCGCTCGAGCGGGTTGGCCAGGTCCACCGGGAGCTGGACGAACATCGACGAGACCTGGTTGGAACCGGTGGGAGCGTCGACGTCGGGACGCACCGACACCGGCACCACGGCTACCAGAGGCTTGTCGGGCAGCTCGTCCCCCTGGATCAGGAACGAGCGCAGGGCGCCCGTGCAGACGGCGAGCACCACGTCGTTCACGGTGGTCCCGGTGTGGTTCTTCACCCGCTTGACGTCGTCGAGACCGACGGCGGTGAACCCGACGCTCCTCCTTCTGGTGATCGCCGTGTTGAAGGATGTGCGCGGGGCCGACAGCGGGAGGGCGGCTTTGGCCCGATACGACCGATACGGCGAGCTCAGTCGGACCTGGCGCACGTCGAGGACCCTTCGGCCGGTCCGCACGATCTCCTTCGTCAGCTCGAAGGGTCGGAGCGACCGGGCCACGAGGGCCTGCGTCAGAAGCTCCAACTGGGACGGTGTGTGTTCGTCGGCCCGGGAGACCCGAGGCTCGGCGGGAGGAGGGGGCGGCGGATCGGGTTCGAGGTCGAACAGCACCGAGAGCAGCGCCGCTCCGGACACCCCGTCGACGGTCGAATGATGCATCTTGGCCACGAGCCCGATCTGGCCGTCGGCCAGGCCCTCGACGAACCACATCTCCCACAGGGGCCTCGAACGGTCGAGCTGGTGCCCGGCGATGTCCCCGGCCAGCTCTGCCAGTTGGCGCATCCCACCTGGCCGGGGCACGGCGGCCAGCCGGACGTGGTAGTCGATGTCGAAATCTGGGTCGTCGACCCAGACCGGGTGGTCGAGCCCGAAGGGCACCTCCACCAGCTTGCGACCGAAGACGGCAGCGGCGGGTAGGCGTTCGGCGATGGTGTCCTTCATCCGTCCGAACGAGTAACCATCAGGAACGGTCGACGGGTCGAACACCATGGTGAGGGCCACGTGCATGTGGAGGCTGGGGGTCTCGAGATAGAGGAAGCTGGCGTCCAACCCACTGAGTCGTTCCACTGTCCCTCCTTTCTCGGCGTGATCTCGCGCACCGTCGGCCCTGCAGCCACCCTCACCCTGCCGACCGTCGCCCCCGATCGTCCCAGACCGTGTTGACTGATGAGATGGCCTGGGTGTTCCTGGCAGTCAGCTTGGCCTTCGCGGCACTCGTGGTCAACGCCTTTGTGCCCGTCCGGCGCGAGCCTTTGAGTGCCGTCAGCTTCGCCTTCGGTTGGATCCCGGGGGAACTGCCCATCCACGTGCTGGTGGTCGAGGTGGGAGTCACGGTCGGCTTCGCCGTGACCGGGGTCGGACGCACCTGGCCGTGGTGGTTGGGGATCGGGATCTCGGTGGTCTCCTGGGCCGGGCTGATCCGCCTGGCAGTGGCGGCGGCGGGTGCCGGACCCATCGTCCGACGAGCCCTGGACGACGCCGGGTGTGGTCCCGACGCGGTCGTCGGGTTCGACCCCACCCCTCGCTGGAATCGCTGGTGGCGTCTCGTCCTCGCCGTTCCCTTCCGGTTCCGGGGCATCCGGCGCATCAGGAACGTCGACTACTGGGGTGACGGCAACTACCGTCACAAGCTCGACGTCCTCCGGAAGCGGCGGGTCGGCGACAGGCCCTGTCCGGTCGTCGTCTACATCCACGGCGGAGCGTGGGTGATGGGGGACAAGCGCCAGCAGGGCATCCCCTTCATGCACGAGCTCGTGCAACGCGGGTGGGTCTGTGTGGCCATCAACTACCGGCTCAGCCCCCGGGCCACCTGGCCCGCCCATATCGTCGACTGCAAGCGGGCGCTCGCCTGGGTGCGAGCGCACATCGCCGAGTACGGGGGCGATCCCGGCTTCATCGCCGTCGCCGGAGGCTCGGCCGGGGGTCACCTCGCCGCCCTGGCTGCGCTCACCCCGGGCGAGCAGGCCTGGCAGCCGGGGTTCGAGGACGAGGACACGCGGGTGGACGCCTGCGTACCCTCCTACGGCGTCTTCGACATGACCGGCGCCCCCGACCGGTTCGGTGCATTCGGGCCGGGCGCACTCGAGCTGCTCGAACAGAAGGTGATGAAGGTCCGTTACGCCGACGATCCGGACGTGTTCGGACAGGCGTCCCCCGACCGGCGGGTCACTCCGGACGCCCCGCCCATGTTCGTGCTGCAGGGGACGAACGACACGCTCGTGCCGCCGTCGGTCGCCCGCTTCTTCGTCGACCGCCTCAGCGAGGTCTCTCCCAACCCGGTGGCCTACGCCGAGCTTCCGTTCGCCCAGCACGCCTTCGACGTCCTGGCGTCGGTCCGGGGCAGGCACGCCGCCATGGGGGCCGTGCTCTTCCTCGAGGGCATGCGGGCACGGGCCGGCCGGCGTGCTGACCAGGAACAACCGGGCGGCCTGTGACCACCGTCCGGCGCGGTGCTAGACACGCAGCAAAGTTTCTGACGTAGAGTCACATCGTCATCGCGGCGGTGACGGCCCCGCTGTCGCCACCGCTCGTCTCGAACCAAGGGGGATCGTTGCGTTCTGCATCGTGGAAGACGCGACTGGCAGCGTGTGGCACGGCCGGATTGCTGGCCCTCGGGGCGGTGGCCTGTGGCTCGACGAGCGCCTCGGCTTCGAGCTCGACCTCGGCGTCCGGGGGGACCAAGTCGGGCTCGAAGATCCCGCAGAGCGCGTTCAGCGACCACACCGGCATCACCTCGTCCGCCGTCAACGTCGGAAACGTCTCGACGCTGGCCATCGGCGGCCTGTTCAAGGGTGCGGCCGTCGGGACCGAGGCCTACGCCGCCTACGTCAACTCTACCGGAGGCGTCCACGGTCGCCAGATCGTCGTCCACTCGTCCGACGACGGATTCAGCGGAGCGGGGAACAAGCAGGCCACCCAGAGCGCCATCACCAGTGACTTCGCCCT
Organism: uncultured Acidimicrobiaceae bacterium; assembly: GCA_963828385.1. Taxonomy (GTDB): domain Bacteria; phylum Actinomycetota; class Acidimicrobiia; order Acidimicrobiales; family RAAP-2; genus Bog-756. Next base: position 2,551,108 of record CAWHEF010000002.1, on the reverse strand, counting down.
CGTCGGAGGGCTCTCCCTGCAGGACAACTATGGCGGGGCGCTTCTCGCCCAGCACCAGGGCGTCCCCGACGTGGCCGAGGTCTTCGACCTGAAGGTCAACAAGCTCCCCAACGTGTTCAGCGCCGTTCCTCTGAACGGCGGGTGGCAGGAGGGTCCGCTCCTGTACTTCAAGCAGAAGTTCCCGAAGGACGTGGACAAGGCCGCCACCGTGGTGGCCGACGAGCCCTCGGCCCAGGTCGACTGGGCGGGCGAGAAGTACGCGCCTGCAAAAGGTCGGGTTCAAGGTGGTCTACGACCCCGTCTATCCCGTCTCCCAGACCGACTTCACCCAGAACGTGGTCCAGATGAAGAACGACGGGGTGAAGATCCTCTTCATCGACCAGATGCCCGCCGCCTACGCGTCCTCGTTGCTGAAGGACCTGGTCCAGCAGAACTTCCATCCCCAGGTGGTGCTCGGTGCTGCCACCTACTCGAACGACCTGGTCGACAAGTCCGGCGGCCCCTCCGCTGTCGACGGCGACTATTTCCAGATGTCGACAGCGCTCTACCTCGGGGGTGACGCCTCCGCGATCCCGGCGGTCTCCACCATGCAGCACTGGGTGAACAAGGTGTCACCCGGGTTCAAGATCGACCTGTTCACCCTCTACGGCTGGAACTCGGGCGAGCTGTTCGCCCAGGCCCTCCAGAACGCAGGTGCCAACCCGAGCCGCGGCTCGCTCCTCCAGGCGTTGTCCAAGATCACCAGCTTCGACGGGAACCACATCATCGGCCCCAACGATCCTGCGACCAAGTCCCCGGGAAACTGCTACATCGTCGGCCAGGTGCTCAACGGGACGTTCCAGCGGACGAGCGCCGACCCCCCGGTGAGCAGCGGGACCCACGGGTACCGGTGTGACTCGGTGTACGTCACCCCTCCCGGGACCTGACCCGGGAGGACGGGTTCGGTGGCCCCTGACGAACTTCGAAGGGGAAGAATGAGCCGGTGAGCAACTTCCTGCAGTACACGGTGTTCGGGGTCATGCTCGGAGCCGGGTACGCCATCGCCGCCACCGGCCTCGTCGTGACCTACACGACATCGGGAGTGTTCAACTTCGCCCAGGGGGCGGTGGGCATGATCGCCGCCTTCTGCTACTGGGAGCTGGTCTCGGTCGTCGGTGTCCCCGTCCTCGGGGCCCTCGCCGTCATCCTCCTCGCCGGGGCACCCCTCGCCGGCATCGTCGTCGAGCGGTTGTTCATGCGCAGGCTTCACGGTGCTTCGCCCGAGCGGCCGGTCATGGTGACGCTCGGGCTGACGGTGATCCTGACCGGTATCGGCACCATGATCTGGAACCCGAGCGTGGAGCGCAGCGTCAACTCGATGATCTCCGGGCAGTTCGGTCTGTTCGGCATCAACATCCAGTACCAGGAGGTGCTGCTCATCGCGGTGGCCGCGGCGGTCGCGCTCGCCCTCAGGGTCCTGTTCCGATCGACCCGCCTCGGCTACGCCCTCCGGGCCGTGGTCGACGATCCCGAGCTGCTGGCCATGTCGGGTGCGTCCCCCAACCGCATGAGCCAGTACGGGTGGATGCTCGGCCTCGTCCTGGCGGCGCTGTCGGGGGTGCTGCTCGCTCCGACCCAGACCACCGGTATCAGCATCGAGGCGATGACCCTGCTCGTGGTGAACGGGTACGCCGCCGCCATCGTCGGGCGCTTGAGGAACATCCCGGTCACGTTCGCCGCCGCCATCGCGATCGGGCTGGCCGAGAACTACGTGATCAACTACCTCCTTCCCCACCTCCCTCAGGACCTCCAACCCGACATCACCCTGGCGCTGCCCATGGTGTTCTTGTTCATCGCCCTCGTGACCGTGCCCTCGGTGCGCCTACGCGCCGTAGGGCGGCTGACCTCGGCCCGGACACCGCGTGTCGTCGGCGGTTGGGAGTCCCTGGCATCGGGTGTCGCCTTCTTCGTCGTGTGCGTGCTGCTCGCCGTCGGTCTGGACAACACCCAGTTCCGCGGCACCACCGTCCTGTCGTTGGGTGGCGTGGTGATGAGCCTCGGCATCGTGGCCCTGTCCCTGGTGCTCGTCATCGGGTACTCAGGACAGATCACCCTCAGCCAGTTCGCGTTCATGGGCGTCGGGGCGTTCGTCATGGGGAAGATCGCCGGCGGCGGCTCCCTGCTGGGTCTGTTGGTCGCCGCCCTTGTCTGTGCGGCGGTGGGAGCCCTGATCGCCCTTCCCACCATCCGCTTGCGGGACCTCTACCTCGCCCTCGCCACCTTCGCCTTCGCCGACGCCGTCTCGACCGGTTTCTTCCCCGACAGTCGCGTCTTCGGCAGCGGTGGTGTATCTGTCGGTCGCATCGTGCTCCCTGGGCTCTCCTTCGGTGGGGACGCCTCGGAGTTCCTGATGGTGACGTTCTTCTTCGTGCTCTGCGCGTTGATCGTGCTCGCTTTGCGGCGGAGTCTGTTCGGCCGACGGCTGGTGGCGTTGAACGACTCGCCGGCCGCCTACGCCACCGTTGGCCTCAACATCGGCGTGACCAAGGTGGCGGTGTTCGCCATCGGCGCCGCCATGGCTGGGCTGGCCGGCGCTCTCTACGGGACCGTGCAGGGGGTGGTCGGCACCACGGACTTCGACTTCTTCTCCGGCCTCATGTTCGTGCTGTTCGTGACGGTGTGGAGCATCCGCACGGTCTCGGGTGCGTTCCTCGCCGCCCTCACCTACGTGGTGCTGAGCCAGGTGTGGACGAACGGTGTCGGCCTGTTCGCCGGGGTCGGGATCATCCTCATCGGCCGGGCGGCCAACGGGATCCTCGGCATCGAAGCGCTCCATGTGGACCTGCCCTGGGCGAAATGGACGAGGAGAGGTGTGGGGGACGAGGCCACCCCCCTCCTCGGGGCCGGCGTCGGAGGAGAGACCCGTGCCGCCAGCTGACGGCGCTGCCCAGGCCGCCCTCACCGTGTCGGAGGTGGCCGTGCGCTTCGGCGGGGTCGCCGCCCTCAACGACGCGAGCCTCACCGTGCACCCGGGGACGGTGACCGGGCTGATCGGCCCGAACGGCGCCGGGAAGACCACCCTGTTCAACGTCATCAGCGGGCTCCAGGCGCCAGACCGCGGCTCGGTCTCCATCTTCGAGACCGACGTGACCTCGATGCGACCGCACCTGCGGGCCCGCAAGGGACTGGCCCGCACCTTCCAGCGTCTCGAGGTGTTCGGCTCCCTCACGGTGAGCGAGAACGTCCAGGTGGGACTGGAGTCCTGCGCTCGCTGGTGGGAGGTACGACGCCGCCACCGAGCCCTCTCCGTTCCCGTCGAGGGCGAGGCCGGAGGGCCGGGCCCGGACCCGTTGGGAGCCGGCGATGACCCGGGGACGGGCGACGGCCGCCTGTCAACGGCGGCGATGACGCGACACATCCTCGAGGTGGTGGGGCTCACCGACGTCGCCCACCGACAGTCGTCGAACCTTCCGACCGGAGTGGCCCGCATGGTCGAGCTGGCTCGGGCCCTGGCCATCAGGCCCAGGCTGCTGCTGTTGGACGAGCCGGGTTCGGGTCTCGACGAGGGAGAGTCGTCCGTCCTCGGCCGGCTGCTGACCCGCCTGGCCGCCTCGGGCATGGCCGTCCTCCTGGTCGAGCACGACATGGAGCTCGTCATGCGGATCTGCGATCACATCTACGTGCTCGACTTCGGCGACATCATCTGCTCGGGGGACCCCGACGAGGTCCGGAGCGACACGAGGGTCCAGGCCGCCTACCTCGGAGAGGGTGTAGGAGGCGGAGAGGGCACAGAAGGCGGAGAGGGCGCAGAAGGCGGAGAGGGCGCCGCGGGCGCGGTGGCCTCGACCCCGAACACCGGGGTCGGCCCGGTCAGAGGCGGTGCCCGGTGACCGAGACCGTGGACGGTGGCGTCACCCGGGAAACGACGCACCACCTTCCCCCCGCCATCACCGTGAGCGGCGTCCGCGCCGCCTACGGGAGGATCGAAGTCCTGCACGGAGTCGACCTGGACGTCCCGGCGGGAAGCGTGTTCTGCCTGCTCGGCCCGAACGGCGCCGGCAAGTCGACGCTCTTGAAGGTGATCTCCGGAAGGATGAGGTCGACCTCGGGGGAGGTGCTCGTCGGACAGAGCCCTCTCGGCAAGACACCCACCGAGACCCTCACCCGCCGAGGACTGTGCGCCGTTCCCGAAGGCCGGGGCATCTTCCCCAACCTCACAGTCCGGGAGAACCTCCGCATCTGGACCTACCGGGGCGGCGTCACCATGAAGGACGTCGAGGAAAAGACGTTCGAAGCCTTTCCCCGGCTGAAGGACAGGCGGCGACAGCTCGCCGGCACCTTGTCCGGTGGCGAGCAGCAGATGCTCGCCATCTCTCGGGCGCTCGTGACCTCGCCCGAGGTCCTGTTGCTCGACGAGCTGTCGATGGGGTTGGCACCTCTCATCGTGCACCAGCTCTACGAGCTGGTGGGCAACCTCGCCGCCCAGGGCATGACCGTGCTGTTGGTCGAGCAGTTCGTGACCACCGCCCTCGCCGTCGCCACCGATGCTGCCATCATGGTCCACGGCCGGATCGACCAGGTGGGCTCGCCCCGCCAGATGGCCGACGCCGCACTCGGCGTCTACCTGGCCTGAGGGGGGCGGCCCCGCCACTCGGGCCACCCGGGGCGGTCCCGGCGTTCAGTCCTCGTCGGCCAGCTCGATCCGGATGTCGGGATCGTCGGCAACCACGGTATCGAGGGTGATCACGCCGCCGGCATCCCGGAGGTCGCCTTCGGCGGCCAGCAACGCAGCGATCCGGGCTTCGGTGTCGGCGACCACCAACGTCGCCACCTCGGAGCGCATCGAGCGCTTGGCCGTCGTCTTCGCCCTCCGGACCTGTCCGAGCACGGCCGAGGCCACATCGAGCGTCAACACGGCGCCGTCACCGTTCCCGGTGGCGACGCCGAGCTCGGCTACGTTGGGCCAGCGGGACAGGTGCACCGAGCCCGGCTGCCACCACGACCACACCTCCTCGGTGACGAAGGGGAGGACCGGGGCGAGCAAGCGGAGGATCACCGACAGGGCGATGCCCAGTGCCGCCTGGGCCGAAGCCGGTCCGGACCGGCTCCGATCGCCGTAGGCCCGGGACTTGACCAGCTCGAGATAGTCGTCGCAGAACGACCAGAAGAACGACTCGGTCCGCTCGAGGGCCCGGGCGTAGTCGAAACCCTCGAAGGCCACCGTGGCCTCTTCGATCACGCCGGCCAGCTTGGCCAGCATGGCCCGATCGATCGGCTCTGTGACGGCGTCGGTGGCGAGTTCGGGCACCGACCCCTCGTCCCCGGTGATCCGACCGAGGGCGAACCGGGATGCGTTCAGCACCTTGATGGCCAGTCTGCGGCCGACCCGTATCTGGCCCTCGTCGACGGCGGTATCGGTGCCCGGGCGCCCGCTCGCCGCCCAGTAGCGGACGGCGTCGGCACCGTGCTGCTCCAAGAGGGCGAGAGGCGTCACCACGTTCCCCTTGGCCTTGGACTTCGACATCTTCTTCCGGTCCGGGTCGAGCACCCAGCCCGAGATGGCGGCATCGCTCCACGGGAGCGAGCCGTGCTCGAGCTCGGACCGCACGATGGTCGAGAAGAGCCAGGTCCGGATGATCTCGTGGGCCTGGGGTCGCAGGTCCATGGGGAAGACCCGGGCGAACAGATCGGAGTCGTCCTCCCATCCGGCGGCGACCTGAGGGGTGAGCGAGGACGTGGCCCAGGTGTCCATGATGTCGGGATCGCCGACGAAGCCCCCCGGTTCGCCGCGCCGGTCCTCGGTCAACCCCGGCGGACAGTCGGTCGAGGGGTCGACGGGGAGCTGGTCCTCGGTGGCGAAGATCGGAGCGCCGAAATCGGTCTCGCCCGCCTCGTCGACCGGGTACCAGACCGGGAAGGGGACCCCGAAGAAGCGCTGACGGCTGATGTTCCAGTCGGTGTTGAGCCCTTCGACCCAGGCCCGGTAGCGGTGGGCCATGTACGGCGGATGCCATCGCAACTCGTCGCCCCTGGCGAGGAGGCGGTCGCGCAACGAGAGGGTGAGGACGAACCACTGGCGCGACGAGACGATCTCCAAGGGACGCTCGCCCCGCTCATAGAACTTGACCGGGTGCGTGATGGGAGCGGGGTTGCCGATCAGGTCCCCGGAGGACTCGAGCAGCTCGACGATACGCTTCTGAGCCTGTCTGACCGTCCTGCCGGCGAGCTCGCCGTAGGCCTCCGACGCGGCCGACGGGTCCTCGGACGGAAAGGAGCCGCTCCCCCAGGAGACAGGGCCGAGGCGACCGTCCCGGCCGACGACGGTCCGGGTCGGGAGCCTGAGCTCGCGCCACCAGAGGACGTCGGTGGTGTCGCCGAACGTGCAGATCATGGCGATGCCCGAGCCCTTCTCGGGGTCGGCCAGCTCGTGGGGGACGACCGGCACCCGCACCCCGAAGAGGGGGGTGCGCACCTCGGTCCCGAACAGGCCCCGGTACCGGTCGTCTTCAGGGTGGGCGACGAGCGCCACGCAGGCCGGCAGCAGCTCGGGACGGGTCGTCTCGATGTCCACACCGCCACTCACCTCACCGCCACTCACCGCGCCGCCATCGCCCATCCGGGGGAACCGGACCCGGTAGTACGCGCCCGGCCGCTCCCGGTCCTCGAGCTCGGCCTGGGAGACCGCCGTCTTGAAGTCGACGTCCCAGAGTGTCGGCGCCGTGCGCTGGACCACCTCGCCACGGGCCGCCATGCGCAGGAACCCCCGCTGGGACGCCCGCCGCGCCCGTTCGTCGATGGTGGCGTACGAGTGCGACCAGTCGACCGACAGGCCGAGGGTGCGCCACAGGTGTTCGAATACCTGCTCGTCCTCGGCGGTCAGCTGGTTGCAGAGGGCGACGAAGTTGGGGCGCGAGATCGAGACGGGCACCTTGCCCGGTTCGGCCGGCGGCACGAAGGCGGAGTCGTAAGGGAGGCTCGGGTCACAACGCACGCCGAAGAAGTTCTGCACCCGGCGCTCGGTGGGAAGGCCGTTGTCGTCCCAGCCCATGGGGTAGAACACTGCCCTTCCGCGCATGCGGTGGAACCGGGCCACGGTGTCGGTGTGGGTGTAGGAGAACACGTGCCCGAGGTGGAGGGCCCCGGACACCGTCGGAGGCGGCGTGTCGATCGAGAACACCTGCGCCCGCTCGGCCCTGCGATCGAACGCGTAGGTGTCGCTGTCGCGCCAGCGCTCGGACCAGACGGCTTCGATCCCCTCGAGCGCCGGTTTGTCCGGGATGCGCACGACTCGTGCCGAGCCACCCTCGACGCCGGTCTCGTCTACAGTCATGATCGGGTTACCGTACCCTGCGTGCTCGCGCTCCACGACACCGCTGCCGGGGAGAAGACCCCGCTCCGGCTGCGCACACCCGGGCAAGTGTCGGTCTACGTGTGCGGCCCCACCGTCTACGACGTCCCCCACCTCGGACACGGACGGGCCGCGCTCGTCTTCGACGTCCTGCGCCGCTACCTCCTCTTCACCGGTCTCGAGGTCACCCATGTGTCGAACATCACCGACATCGAGGACAAGATCATCGTCCGGGCCGCCGAGAGGGGCATCGACACGGCGGAGCTGACGGCCGCCAACGAGACCCTCTGGTGGCAGTCGATGGACGGTCTCGGGGTGCTCCGACCCGACGAGGCCCCCCACGCCACCGAGTTCGTCCCCCGCATGGTCGACCTGGTGCACGACCTGGTCGAGCGCGGTGTCGCCTACGAGACCGCCGACGGCGTCTACCTCTCGGTCGCCGACGTGCCCGGCTACGGCCAGCTGGCCCACCAGTCCCTCGACTCGCTCCGGGCAGGGGCCCGGGTCGAGGCCGACGAGGAGAAGCGGTCCCCCCTCGACTTCGCGTTGTGGAAGAAGGCGAAGCCCGGCGAGCCCACCTGGGAATCACCGTGGGGACCGGGCCGTCCCGGATGGCATACCGAGTGCGTGGTCATGTCCCTCGACCTACTTGGGGACGGGTTCGACATCCACGGGGGCGGCCTCGACCTCGTCTTCCCCCATCACGAGAACGAGCGGGCCCAGGCGGTCGTCGCCGGTCATGACTTCGCCCCCCACTGGGTGCACAACGGGTTCGTCATGCTCGGGGGCGAGAAGATGTCGAAGTCCCTCGGGAACTTCTCGTCCCTCCCGGACATGCTCGATCGGGCTGACAGCCGTTCCTACCGGTTGCTCGTCCTGCGATCCCACTACCGGTCCCCCATGGAGGTCACCGAGGAGACGGTACGGGACGCCGAGGCCGGGTTGGCCCGGCTCGACGAGCTTGCCCGGCGCTTCTCGCTCGCCGGCTGGACGTCAGCCGGGCAGGAAGGTCCCGTTCCTCCCGTGGTCGACCCGCGGGCGGGGAGCGACCGGATCTCCGACGAGCCCTCGGCTGACGAGATCGACGGGCGGGCGGTGGCGCGCTTCTGCGACCGCATGGACGACGATCTCGACACCCCGGGCGCGCTGGCCGGGATCTTCGACCTCGTCCGGCAGGCCAACGCCAGAGGGGACGCCGGTGACGACGTCGGTGCACGCAGGGCGGCGGTCACCGTCATGGTCCTGTGCGGCGCGCTCGGGCTCGCGCTCCGCGGAGGGGGTCACGGCGAGATCGACCCGGTCACGGCGGAGGTGGTGTCCCGACGTGATCGTGCCCGGCTCGCCAAGGACTGGCCGCTGGCGGACCGGCTGCGAGCCGAGCTCGAGTCGCACGGTTGGATCGTCGAGGACGGGGCCTCCGGCACCGCGATTCGACGCCGGTGAGGTGCCGGATCGCGACCATGTGTACCGACTGTTCGTCAGTTGATTCTCGCGAAGAGGCTGCTAGCGTCTCGGGCGCAGCGGGTCCCTGCGGTCGAAGGAACACGGATCTCCCGAGAGCGGGGGTTCACTGCTCCTCCTTCCACGGTCGGCCGGCTGTGTGTTGTGTGCGTGTGGAGGAAAGGGGTCAGCCACCGTGGCTACCGGAACAGTCAAGTGGTTCAATGCTGAGAAGGGCTTCGGCTTCATCTCCCAGCCGGACGGCGGTGCCGATGTCTTCGTGCACCACACAGCCATCCAGATGAGCGGCTTCCGCTCACTCGAGGAAGGCCAGGCAGTCGAGTTCGATCTGCAGGAGGGACCCAAAGGCCTCCAGGCGGTCGACGTGAGGACCGCCCAGCCCGCCTGAGGAGCTGTCCAACCGTCGGGCGCAGCGTACGAGCATCGCTCGGCGCGCCGCCCGCCTCGATCCACCGCCGCTGCGTGCCGACGGGTGGTGCTTCAGCGGTCATCCCACCACGCCCACCGGAGGTGGGGCGCGCCGTTCGCCCCGTCAGGCCGACCTTCCGTGCCTGGTCAGCGGGCCGAGGGCCGGTGAGTGGTCCGGAACGTCCGGCATTGGTTACTATGGAGTAACTACGAATTCCCGGCCGTCGCGCCGGGGGCGGCAGATCCCTGCCGCTGCCGACCTGGCAGCGTGGAGGGACGCCGACAGAGACGTGAAGGGCCCAGCCGTGGGCCGGAACGGAGCAGGCACGATGGCCGATTTCTCCATGGACTTGAACGAGGACCAGCTTCAGATCCAGAAGTGGGTGCACGACTTCGCCGAGACGGTGGTCCGACCCGCCGGTCACGAGTGGGACGAGCGGGAGGAGACGCCGTGGCCGATCATCGAGGAAGCGGCCAAGATCGGTCTCTATTCGTTCGACTTCATCAGCCAGGCGTTCTTCGACGAGAGCGGGCTCATGATGGCCATCGCCAACGAGGAGCTGGCGTGGGGCGATGCGGGCATCTGCCTGTCGATCTTCGGGAGCACGCTCGGACTGGCCGGCATCGCCGCCAACGGCACGCCCGAGCAGCTCATCGAGTGGGGCCCGCAGTGCTTCGGCACTCCTGACAACCTCCAGATGGCGGCGTTCGCCGTTTCCGAGCCCGACGCCGGGTCCGACGTGTCGTCGCTCCGGACCCGCGCTGTCTATGACGAGGCGAAGGACGAATGGGTCATCAACGGAAACAAGACCTGGATCACCAACGGCGGCATCGCCGACATCCACGTGGTGGTGGCGTCGGTCGACCCGGACCTCGGATCGAGGGGCCAGGCGTCGTTCATCGTGCCGCCGGGAACCAAAGGGCTGTCCCAGGGGCAGAAGTTCAAGAAGATGGGGATCAGGGCCTCCCACACCGCCGAGGTCGTACTTGACGACGTCAGGGTCCCGGGCCATCTCCTCCTCGGGGGCAAGGAGAAGCTCGACAACAAGCTTGCTCGGGCGCGTGAAGGGAAGCGCTCGACGAGCCAGGCGGCGATGAAGACGTTCGAGGCCTCTCGACCGAGCGTCGGCGCCCAGGCATTGGGGATCGCCCGCGCCGCGTACGAGTACTCGCTCGACTATGCCAAGGAGCGCAAGACGTTCGGGCGCCCCATCATCGAGAACCAGGCCATCGCCTTCAAGCTCGCCGACATGAAGACCCTGATCGACGCGTTCGCGGCTGCTGATCTGGCGGGCATCGTGGATGGGCCGGACGGGCAAGGAGTTCACCGCCGGCGAGGGGTCGATGTCGAAGGCATTCGCCGGGGAGACGGCGGTCAAGGTGACCGAAGAGGCGATCCAGATCATGGGCGGGTACGGGTACATCCGCGAGCATCCCGTCGAGCGGTGGCACCGCGACTCGAAGATCTACACCATCTTCGAGGGCACCTCGGAGATCCAGCGGTTGATCATCGCCCGGGCCATCTCGGGCATCCACATCAAATAGCGGCGGAGGTGCCCGAGGTCACGCCAGGGCCGTCGCCGGGGAGGTCGCCGGAGTCGTCGCAGGGCTCCGAGCCGCCGCTGGTGCTCGTGCTCTGCACCGGCAACGCCGCCCGCTCGGTCATGGCCGGCGCCATGCTCGCCGATGCCCCGGTACGGGTGCTGACAGCGGGCACCCACGTGGTCGAGGGCCAGCCCATGGGGAGGCGGACGAGAGAGGCCCTCGAGTCCGTCGGCTTCGGCGCCAACGGCCACCGCAGCCACCAGCTCACCGGGGCCGACCTCGACCGGGCCGACCTCGTCGTGGCCATGGCCGGCGAGCACGTCGCCTACATCCGCAGGAAGCATCCACAGGCGGCGCCCAAGACGGCGTCGATCAGGCGACTGTGCCGCGAGCTCTCTCCCGGTCCTCCCTCCCTCGACGCCCGGGTCCGGGCGCTCGATCTCGGGGCCCGTGATGTCGAGCCGTGGGAGGACGTCGCCGATCCTGCGGGCGGCGAGGACGACGCCTACCTTGCCTGTGCAGAGGAGCTGGCCCGCCTGTGCTCCGATCTCGCCGTTCGGCTTGGGTGACGCCGTAGCGTGGGGTGACGCTGCAGCGAGCCTGGGGTAGAGGCGGTAGCGGACCGGCGCGAGCGATTCAGCCCGGGTGCCTGACGGTGAGACGGCCCTGGCGGAGCGAGAGATCGGCGCACGAGGCGCAGACCCTCTCGGGGATCACGCCGGCCCGCATGAGACCGGCGAACGCCATGCACCCCAGGCAGATGCCGAGGAACGCCTCCAACGCCGCCGCTGCGGCTAGCAGGCCGACGAGGGTCCATGATGCCGCCGACAGTCCGAGCCCGTACCACAGGACGAGGGCGGTGGACGAGAACAGGCATCCGATGCCCTGGGCGAACCGCTTCGGGGGCCCGGGCACGAGTCTCGGGGCGGACGGAAGCCGGGGGGCGACCACCCGGGTGGCGAGCTGTCCGAGCGGGCTCAGTGTGGGGCCGGTGAGGAGGCGGGCCCAGAAGCCGTAGGCGAGCGGGACGACGAGCCAGTGCTGGTCGAAAACCATCGCAACCACGGCCAGCACCACCACGCCGGCGGCCACGGTCCGGGCCGCATACTCGTTCACCGGGTCCGGGAACGTGAACACCCAGTTAGTTTACCGTTCCGATCAGGTTTTTCAGTCCGAGCCGCCCCGGCGCCTTCGGTGTCGCCGCTGCATGGTAGGTTCGACAGGCGTAGCCGGTCGTCGAGCGCGATCGGTGGCAGGGAGGTCGTCCGCATGGAGCACGCACAGTGATAGCGGCGGCGTCGGGCTCGTCGATCATCCTCTCGGTAATCGGTATCGTCTGTTTGATCGTGGCCGTCTGGGCGCTCATCGACGCCGCCATCCGGCCGGGGCCGGCATTCCAGTCCGCCGGCCAGCGCAAGGCGTTGTGGATCATCCTCCCCATCGTCGGCATCATCCTGTTCGCGGTGATCGGGGGCGTGCTCGGGGCGGTGTACCTCGCCGTGATCCGCCCGAAGGTCATCGCCGCCCAGTAGGTTTCGCCGCCCGGTAGGTTCGGCCCGACCTCGTCGTCCCGGCCGCCCGTCTCGTGATCGCTCGCGCCGGGGGGTAGCGTTCGGTCTCGTTCAGATCCGATGGACCTGCCGCAGGCCGCCCCAGGCGAAGTCGGCGAGCCGGCTGGCGAGCAGCCCGGCGGCGAGCTGCTCGTCCTCTTCGGTCATCGGATCGTCTGAATGGGCATCGAGCCAGTGACGGCTGGCGGCCTCGGCCAATCCGACCACGGCGTGGGCCAGGAGCAGCCGGTGCTCCGGGTCGAGGCCGGCGTCGATGAGCGGGTCGATGGCCTGTGCCATGGCTTCCTCTACCCGTCCCAGCGCCGCGCCGAGCTCGGGATCGTCGGGAGCGTCCCGGCCGTAGAGGAGCCGGAAGGCGGCCTCGTTCCCGACCATCAGATCGAAATAGGCGGCGAACCCCCGCTCCACCTGCTGACGCGGGCCCTCGGCCTCGGCGGTGGCCTTCACGATGCTCGACACCAGTGCGGCGGAGAAGACGTCCATGAGCTCGAGATACAGGGCCCGCTTCGAGTCGAAGTGCTGGTAGACGAGGGGCTTGGTGACCCCGGCCTGCTCGGCGATCTCGTCCATGGTGGTGGCGGCGTACCCGTGCTCGGCGAACAGGGAGAGGGCCACGTCGAAGAGCTGCCGGCGTCGGGCCCCGGCCGTGAGGCGCCGCCCGTTCTGGGGTTCGGGCCGGGTGTCGGGACGAGCAGCCGCTTCGTCGATGCCCGCTCGGCTCGTCATGGCGGCCATGGTACCGGGGTGGTGTGGACCGGCCGTGACCGGGAGGGCCCGGTGTTCACCACTCCGGGAGCACGGCGGCGAGCCGGTCGGGCAGGTCCCGGACCGAGAAGAAGGTGTCGGCGACCTGCTCGTTCCGGTCCAGCAGAGCCCGGTCCGGGTCGCGCCACCATGACCGGAGCCGACGCACCTCGTCGAGGCCGAACCAGTCGAACCCGAATGCGGCCAGCTCGGCCGCCACCGGGTAGGGACCGATGACGAGCGGCAACCGGTGCACGGCAGATTCGACGGACGGATTCCCGAACCCCTCCCACGTGGACGGAAGGGCGACGACGTCACAGGCGGCATAGGCGTCGAGCACGCTGAAGCCGGGCACGTCCGGCGGGGGGCCGAGGATGACCCGGCACTGGGCTCCGGCGACCAGGCGGTCGAGCTCCGGCCCGTAGCCGTCCTCTGCCCCCCCGAGCAGCCAGTACGTCCCGCCCAGCTCGGTGGTGGCGGCGATGCCTCCCGGGACGTTCTTCCTCGGGATCGCCCGGGTCGGCTGGAGGACCAGGTACCCGCTGTCGATGCCCAGGGCTCGTCGGACCAGGTCGCGTCGGGACCTCCCCCCACGCGCCATGTCACCCGCGCCCCCACGCGCCATGTCACCCGCGGCCCCGGTGCTTGCCGGGCCGCCCACGGGAGCCCGGCAGGTGGCGAACGAGTTGTAGACGGTCACGGCGGGGATATCCCGGTCGGCCAGCTGGCGGCGGCTCAGCTCGTTGATGGTCACATGCACCCATCGTGGGTCGTCGGGCGGCGGAGGGTGATCGATGAACCGCTGCCGTTGCCAGGGAAGGTCGTGGTGGTGGAGAACGGCGGGCCGGCCCGCCAAGACGTCGGCCACGATCGAGGCGGCAGGCGGGTTGAGAGGAAGCGAGCAGACGTTCTCGACGATCACCACGTCGGCGTCGCCGAAGGCATCCTCCAGGTCCCGGAGGACCGGCGGTTCGGTCGCACCCATGGCCAGCCCCGGGACCAGCCGGTCGGCCGACCCCTCTCCGGCCACGGTGACCGTCCCGAAGCCGAGCTTTCCGAGGGCGGCCTGCCACTTGGCGGCTTCGACGGACACACCGTCGGTGCCACCCAGGCGGAAGGAGAGGAGACAGGCGGTGGGGATGGCGTCACCGTAGTGGTGGCCGGTGGGGGACACGCAGGACAGCGCACAGGGCGACACGGTCCCGGCCCGGACCGGGACCGCGCCCTGCAGGGTGGCGGGATACCGTCTTCGGGTGCCAGACGAGCCGAACGACGACGCCCCACGTCAGGAGTCCTCGGATCACTCCCCGCCGGCCGACCTGGCGGTGAGCCACGAGGGCTTCGTCCTGACGCTCACCATCGACCGTCCCGAGCGCCGGAACGCCATGACGTGGGACGTCATCGCCGGCCTCCGGGCGCAGATCGCACGGGCCAGGTCCGATCCGCAGGTGCGGGTGGTGGTGCTCGCCGGGTCCGGGGACCAGGCGTTCTCCGCCGGTGCCGACCTGACGGGGATGGTGCCGGCCGGTGCGGGCGAGGGGGGTGTCGAAGAGACGGACGACACCTATGCCGCCCATCATCACGCCCGGGGCTGGCTGGCCGAGCTGTTCGAGGAGCTCTGGCACCTGGGCAAGCCCACGATCGCCCGGGTCCAGGGATGGGCCATGGCCGGCGGGTTCGGGCTGGCCCTGGCCTGCGACATGATCATCGCCTCGGAAGGCGCCCGATTCGGCGCTCCCGAGCTCAACGTCGGGCTGTGGCCCTACATGGTGACCGTCCCCATGCTGCGGTCGATGCCGCCGAAGAAGGCACTCGAGCTCATGCTCACCAGCCGGGTGGTCGGGGCCGAGGAGGCGGAGCGAATCGGCTTCGTCACCAGGGTCGTCCCCGGCGACGAGCTCGACGGAGCCGTGGCCGAGATGGCCGCCGTGCTGTCGTCGAAGCCCCCGGGGGTGATGAGGATGGGTCGCGAATCGTTCTACGCTGTCGTCGACGCCGCCGCCGCCGAAGCCCTCCCGTACCTGCACGCCATGTTGACGGTGACCAGCGAGACGGCCGAAGCCAAAGAGGGCATCGCCGCCTTTGCCGAGAAGCGTCGTCCGTCATGGCAGCAAGATGGGAGTTCCGGCTGAGCAAGCCGTCGATCCGACACCGAGATCCGAGGAGTCCATCGCATGTCGAAACG
This sequence comes from uncultured Acidimicrobiaceae bacterium, assembly GCA_963828385.1. Taxonomy (GTDB): domain Bacteria; phylum Actinomycetota; class Acidimicrobiia; order Acidimicrobiales; family RAAP-2; genus Bog-756. Next base: position 2,535,867 of record CAWHEF010000002.1, on the reverse strand, counting down.
AGCATTGATCACCGGCATCACCGGGCAGGACGGCTCCTACCTCGCCGAGTTCCTCCTCGGACAGGGATATGAGGTGTGCGGGATGGTGCGGCGTTCGAGCACCGTCAATTTCGAGCGGATCGCCCACATCCAGGACCAGCTCACGCTGGTGGCGGGTGACCTCCTCGACGAGGTCTCGATGATCAACATCCTCCGGGACAACCGCCCAACCGAGGTGTACAACCTGGCCGCTCAGTCCTTCGTGCAGACGTCGTGGAGCCAACCCGTCCTGACCGGCGAGACCACCGCCCTCGGGGTCACCCGGATGCTCGATGCCATCCGTATCGTCGATCCCGAGATCCGCTTCTACCAAGCCAGCTCGTCGGAGATGTTCGGCAAGGTGCACGAGGTCCCGCAGCGGGAAGGGACCCCCTTCTATCCGCGCAGCCCCTACGGCGTGGCCAAGGTGTACGGGCACTGGATCACGGTGAACTATCGCGAGAGCTACGACCTCCACGCGTCGTCCGGCATCCTGTTCAATCACGAGTCTCCCCGACGCGGGCTCGAGTTCGTCACGCGCAAGGTGACCCACGGTGTGGCCCGCATCAAGGCCGGGATCGACGACAAGCTCGCCCTCGGGAACCTCGATTCCCAGCGCGACTGGGGCTACGCCGAGGACTACGTACGAGCCATGTGGCTCATGCTCCAGCAAAATCGTCCCTCCGACTACGTCGTTGCCACCGGGGAGACTCATTCGGTCAAGGAGCTCGTCGAGCTGGCCTTTTCTGCGGCCGATCTCGACTGGGAGCAGCACGTCATCATCGACGAGCGGTTCCTGCGGCCGGCCGAGGTCGACCTCCTCGTGGGCGATCCGGAGCGGGCCGAGCAGACGCTCGGATGGCAGCGCGACGTCGACTTCCCCACCCTCGTCCAGATGATGGTCGACGCCGACCTCAACCTGGTGAAGAGCCAGCTGAGCTGAGGTCGGGCTTGGACAGCGCAGTCGCGGCCGAGGATCGATGGCGATGATCGTGGCCCTCGACATCCATGCCGATCCTCTCGGCCTTCTGGTCGCATTCGGAGCCGGCATGCTCTCCTTTCTGTCGCCGTGCGTCCTTCCGCTGGTCCCGGGATACCTGTCGATGGTGTCGGGGCTGTCTGCCGCCGAGCTGGGCGCGCTCGGGTCCACCGAAACTCGCACTGCCGCGAGTGCTCGTGCTGCCCGTGCCCACGTCGAGCCCGACGAGGCACTGGCCGTCTCGGTACCGGTTCGACGCGATCCGGCAGAGGATCTGGTTGGGGCGCGCCGGGGTAACCAAGTAGAGACTGCGACCGGATCGGGCGCACTCCCCGATGAGACTCTGGCGGATCGGCAGGCGGCACCGGCCGACGCCGGCAGCGGACTGCGAGGTGCTCGTAACCGTCTGCTCTACGGGATGCTCGCCTTCATCGCCGGGTTCACCATCGTCTTCACCGCGCTCGGCGCGTCGGCGTCGGCGGTGGGTCGGTTGCTCCTCACCCACCAACGCACCTTTGAAACCCTGTCGGGTGTCCTGATCGTCGTCTTCGGTGCCATTCTCGTGATGACGGCCTCGGGCTTCACGCTCCCGGCCGCAGTCTCCGGGGAGAGGCGCTTCGTGGTCCGGCCCTCGGTGCTCGGGGCATGGGCGCCGCCCATCATGGGCATGGCGTTCGCGTTCGCGTGGACTCCGTGCATCGGTCCGGTGCTCGGGAGCGTCCTCGCCCTGGCTGCGGGTACTGGCGGCTCGACCATCGGGGGCATCGCCCTTCTGTTGGCTTACTCGCTCGGCATCGGTGTGCCGTTCCTCCTGACCGGGCTCGCCTTCGAACGCATGACCGACCTCCTGGCCCGGGCCCGCCGCTCGCTGCTCGTCGTCGACCTGGTCGGGGGAGCGGTGCTGGTCGGGTTCGGCATCCTTCTGCTCACCGGGCACGTGTCCTTCGTGTCGGACACGATCTCCACTTGGCTGCGGGACTTGCACCTGAGCCGGCTCTCGACCAGTTAGAGCCGGCGAGTGAACAACCCACGAAGGTGCGTCAACCGACGCTCATGCGAGCCCTCAGGTCGCCCACGTCGATGTTCCGAGAGGCAGCTCCTATGACCGGAGCTTCGACCACCCCGCTCGCCAGTGGTCCCAAATGGTCCATAGGTGGATACAATTGAACCAGTGGTCAGAGGCGAGCTTGAACGAACCGAGGCGCTCGAGCTTCTCGGGATGACGTTGGCGCACCTGAACGACGCCGAAGTCAAAGCGGACATGTCACCTCGGGTACCGCTGCTGATGGCAATCCGGGACAAGCTCGCTGTCGCGCTCCGGGAGGAAACATGAGTTATGCAGATGCCGAGGTCTCGGCGGCGACTGCCGCCATGGACAAGTACCGAGGCGGTGAAACGGGCGAGGCTGGTGCTGCCTTGGTCGTAGTAGGGCTGAGTGCAGAGAGGGCGGCCAAAGAACAGCGGATCCGCGACGACATGATCCGAGTCGCACATCGCGCCGGGGTGTCGATCCGCCAACTCGCCGAGGCCTCCGGCCTCGGTCGCAAAACCGTGACCGCCATCGTCTCATCCAGGGCAGGGGCTCAGGACTGACTGCACCAGTGCTTACCCTTGGCGGACATGCCAGGCGCTAAGCCTTCCCGGTCGGCCACGCTGGTTGTGCTTGCCCGGTCCTATCTGACGTCGATGGGCGTCATCGACGATCCCCATGCCCACAGCATGCTGCCGGCGAAGCTCGGGTGGCGGGGGATGGAGGCGGTGCTCCGACTTCCCGGGTTCGGCGTCCTCGGCCGGAACGCCTCCTTCGCGTATCTCGCCGGCCGTACCTGCCTCTACGACGATTCGTGATTCGTGCCTGGAGCGGGGGATTCGCCAGGTCGTCGTCCTGGGCGCCGGCTACGACAGCCGAGCGTGGCGGCGGGGTCCGCCGTCGAAGCCGTCCTCCCCTGACCCAAGTTCGTACCCCTCGAATGTCGGACCACCTCGAGAGCACGGCGATCGGGCGTGACCAGCAGGTGTTCGAGGGGCCAGGCGGGGTTCCGACAGGCGAACGGACAGGTTTCCGATGGGTCGGAGATGACCGGGCCGCCTGGCCCGAACCCTGGCGGTTCCGTAGCATGGTGCCACGGCCATGGCCTCTCTGTGCTCCTCCCCAGCAGTCTCTCTCCACAACGCCGTCGCGCTCTCGGGGCGGTTTCCCCTCCTCGCGGGTGCCGATCTCTGCGTGGCATCGGGGGAGACCGTCCTGGTCGAGGGTCCCAACGGGGCGGGAAAGACCAGTCTTTTGCGAGTCTGCGCCGCGCTCGTGCCCCTGGCGTCGGGATCGGCCTCCGTGCTGGGCATGGACCCGTCCAAGCGGCGGATCGAGGTACGGCGACGAGTCGGGCTCCTCTCGCATGCGTCCCACCTCTACGACGACCTGACGGTCAGGGAGAACGTCCGTTTCGCCGTGCGGGCCGCCGGGGGGGACCCGAGCCGGATCGAAGCGTCCCTCGACCGGTGGGGTTTGGTCGGGCGGCTAGTTCGGACGACGGCATCCAAGCTGTCTGCCGGTCAACAGCGCCGGGTGGCGCTCGCCGCTCTGTGCGCCCGCTGGCCCGAGCTCTGGCTCCTCGACGAACCGCACGCCGGGCTCGACGTCGGGGCACGCCGGGTCCTCGACGAGATGATCGGCGAGGCCCAGGCGTCCGGGGTCACGGTGGTGATCGCATCGCACGAAACTGATGCCTCGGAGTACCTCGCCTCCCGCGCCGTGGTCGTGCAGGGTGGAAGGGTGGTCTCGACTCGTCCCGTCGGTTTCGAGACCGCGGCCGGCGCCATCCCGATGGATGACGGGGCAGCACTGCCGGCGCCGGTCGAAGGGATGGCGGCGCATCCGGCGCCGGTCGAGGAGGCGGCGCATCCGGCGCCGGTCGAGGGGGTGGCGCATGTGGCGTGACGCCCTGCTGGTGGCCGGAAAGGACCTCCGCATCGAGGCGCGGTCCAGGGTCGCCCTCGCCCAAGTGGTGCCCTTTGGCATCGTGGCGCTCGTGCTGTTCGCCTTCGCTCTCGGACCGGACCGGTCCCTCATGGTCAAGGGCACGCCGGGGCTGTTCTGGGTCGCCGCGCTGTTCTGCACGGTGCTCTCCGTGCAACGCAGCGTTGCCGTCGAATCGATCGACGGCTCGCGTGACGGACTCCGTCTGTCCGGGCTCGACCCGGCCGGCCTCTTCCTCGGCAAGGCGGCTGCCATCGCCGTGCAGCTGCTGGTCCTGGAGCTCGTGCTCGGTGTCGGCGTCGTACTCCTCTACGGGGCGGATGTCCGGACGCCCTGGCTGCTCGCCTCATCCTGCCTCCTCGGCACGGTCGGCTTGGCGGCCACGGGAACGCTCTACGGCACGCTCTCCTCGGGACTGCGGGTCAAGGAGACGCTGCTCCCGTTTCTGTTCCTCCCGGTGGCCGCCCCCGTCCTCCTTGCGGGTACAAGGGTGTGGCAGGCGGCGATGGCCGGTGGGACGGCCTCGTACGCTAATCCATGGCTTCACCTCCTCGTCGTGTTCGACGCCGTCTATGTGGCACTCGGCGTGTTGATCTTCGGGCCCGTGTTGGAGGCGGCGTGAGCCGGACCGACCCCCGGTGGACCGTGAAACCGTGAGCACCGACGCCGTGAGCACCGACGCCGTGAGCACCGACGCCGTGAGCACCGACGCAGCGCGCACCGACGCATCGCGCACCGGCGCATCGCGCACCGACGCCGCCCGTACCGACGCCGTGCCCTCGGCCCTGAACGTCTCCTCGGCCCGCACCCGTCAGGCGGAGGTGGCCGTGGCGCCGGCCAACGCAGCGCCGCCGAGCAGGGCGACCGGCAGGATGCCACTGGTCACCCGCATCGTGGGCGTCCTGGCCGCCGTCGGAACAGCGTTCACCGTCTGGCTGGGCATCTGGGTCACACCACCCGACAGGACGCAGGGAGATCTGGTCCGTCTCGTCTACATCCATCCCGGGGTGGCCTGGGTGGCGCTCTACCTGTGCGGCGGTCTCGCCGCAGTTTCCAGCCTGTTGTACCTGTGGCCGCGCACGAGGGCGCTGTTCTGGGACCGGCTGGCTGCCGCCGCCGTGGAAGTCGGCGTCGTCTTCAGCGCCCTGACGCTCGTATCCGGATCGATCTGGGGACGACCCACGTGGGGGGTGTGGTGGGCATGGGACGCCCGTCTGACCAGCACCGCCGTCCTCCTCGTCCTCTTCCTCGGGTACGTGGCGCTGCGACGGGTGCCTTCCGAGCCCGACACCCGGGCGAAACGGTGTGCCCTCCTTGCGCTCTTCGCCGCCGTCGACATCCCCATCGTCCACTTCTCCGTCCTGTGGTGGAAGACCCTGCACCAGGGGGCCACCGTGCTCAATCCCAACCTCTCGCCCACGATTCACGGCTCGATGGCCTGGACGCTCCTGCTGGGATTCGTGTCGCTCACCCTCGTCTTCGTGTGGATGCTGCTCATGCGTTACCGGATCGGAGCGCTCGAGGACTGGATCGGCACCGGCGATCTCGATGTCGCCGTGGCCGAGCGCCGAGCGGAAGGCCTTCCCGTCGAAAGCGCAGAGGCGGTCCGGTGAGCTACGTCGTCGCCGGTTACGTGATCGTCCTGTCGGTCCTCTTCCTCTACGGCTGTCAGCTCGTATGGCGTCGTCGCCGTCTCGAGCGGACCGTCGAGCGGGTGATGGCGTTCGAGCACGCCAGAACGGTCGCCGGTGAGGTGGAGCCGGCCGGTGCGGGGGGCCCGCCGTCGCTCGATGGCCCAGGCCATGCGGAGCGGGGGCATCCCGAGTGACGACCGCACCACCGGCGACCCGACAGGGCGACGCCGAAGCGGCGGCATCCGGCGATCCGCCGGGATCCGTCCGAACCACCCGGCCCCTCCGGAGGCCGCACCGGGCACGCTACGTGGTGTCCGGAGCCGTGCTGCTCGGGGCTCTCGGGTTCCTCGTGTTCAAGGGAATCGGCTCCGCCCTCAACTTCTATCTGACCGCCAACCAGGCGGTGGCCCAGCGGCAGACCCTGGGGAACCGGACGTTCAACCTCGAAGGGCTCGTGGAGCCGGGTTCGATCCATCCGACGCGGACGGGGGTCGACTTCGTCGTGACGTCGGGTCCGACGGCCGTCACCGTCCACAACGCCGGCAGCCCGCCCCAGCTCTTCCAGGCGAACATCCCGGTGATCGCCGTGGGCCACTTCAGCGGCCAGGTCTTCGTCTCCGACCAGGTCCTCGTGAAGCATTCGTCGACCTACATCGCCCAGAACCCCGGACGGGTCACCGCCCCCAACGGGACCAAACGGTGACAGGGGGACGCCTGCGCCTCCGGCGGTGCACCGGTAACCCGCAGTGAACGGCGCGCTCGGCCATGCCGGCGTCCTGGTCAGCTTCGTGGCCGCCGTCGTCGGAGTGTTGGTTATCGCCGTGGGGCTGCACCGCGGGAAGGGAGCGACCGTCCGCAACGCCCAAGTCTACGCGCCGATCATCCTCGCAGGATCCCTGCTGTCGGTGGCAGCCATGGAGCATGCGCTCATCGTCCACGACTTCTCCCTCACCTTCGTCGCCGACAACAACAGCATCTACACCCCGTTGCTCTACACCATCACCGGCATGTGGTCAGCGCTGGCGGGATCCATCCTGCTCTGGTCGCTGATCCTTGCCGGGTACGCCACCGCCATGGTCTGGAGGTTCCGGCACCGAGGTGACGATTCGCTCGTGGGCTGGGCGACCCTCGTCGTGTACGTCGTCGCTGCCTTCTTCTTCGGCCTGATGCTCGGCCCGGCGGATCCGTTCAGCCATGTCACCGGAGCCGTCCCCACCAGCGGGCTCGGGCCCAACGTCCTGCTCCAGGACAATCCACTGAACGCCATCCATCCCCCGCTGCTCTATCTGGGAATGGTCGGGTTCACCCTGCCCTTCGCCTTCGCCATCGCATCGCTGGCCACCGGGAGGTTGGACGAGGACTGGCAGACCGAGACCCGACGCTGGACCCTGTTCTCGTGGGGGTTCCTGACCGCCGGCATCCTGGCCGGCGCCTGGTGGTCCTACCAGGTGCTCGGTTGGGGCGGCTTCTGGACATGGGACCCGGTGGAGAACGCCGCCCTGCTCCCATGGCTGGTGGGCACTGCCTACCTCCACTCGGTCATGGTCCAGCAGCGCCGGGGGCTTCTCCGCATCTGGAACCTCTCCCTCGTCGTGGCGACGTTCAGCCTCACCATTCTCGGCACCTTCTTCACCCGTTCCGGGGTGCTCCAGTCGGTCCACTCGTTCTCGGCGTCCACCATCGGCCCGATCCTCCTCACCGGATTCGGCGTGGTGGTCGCCGGGAGCCTCGGTCTCATCGCCTGGCGGGGAGACCGACTGCGATCGCCGGGCGGGATCGACTCGCCTGTCAGCCGCGAGGGTGCATTCCTCGCCAACAACCTGCTCTTCGTGGGCTTCGCCTTCGTCGTGCTCCTCGGCACCGTCTTCCCGCTCTTCTACGAGGCGATCCGCGGCAACGACCAGGTGGCGGTGGGCGCTCCCTACTTCAACCGCATGTTCATCCCTGTCGGACTGGGTCTGTTGTTCCTGATGGCCGTGGCCCCGGCACTGCCCTGGCGCAAGACCACGGTCGACGTGATGCGCGGGCGCTTGGCCGTTCCCGCAGCTCTGGCCGTCTTCGCCATCGTCGGCTGTGTCGCCGCCGGGATCCACGGCGTCGAACCGTTGCTGGCCTTCGGGCTCGGGGCTTTCGCCGCCGCCTCGGCCGGTCGGAGCCTCGTGCTCTCGGTACGGGGAGCGTGGTTCGGGGCGAGGGCACACGGGGCGCCGTCCACCCGGGCCGCCGCTTCGGCGTGGCGGGGGCTCGTCGGGCGGGCCAACGGCGGCATGATCGTGCACATCGGCGTCGTCGTGGTGGCCATCGGGCTCACCGCAGCCTCGGGCTTCCGTCAGCAGGGCTCAGTGGTGCTGGCACCGGGACAGACGGGCACGTTCTCCGGCCACCGCATCGAGTTCGTGCGGTCGCAGACCGTCACCTCGCCCTCCCACTCCGAGCTCCAGGCCGTGATGCGGGTGGACGGCCGGGGACGCTTCACCCCGGCCATCAGCGAGTTCGGAGGCAGCTCCAACCCTGTCGGAACCCCCGCTATCGACTCGACCGTCGCCCGGGACGTCTACTTGACCATCGGCTCGATTCCACAGCGCGGCAGAGCGTGGACGTTCCAGGTCGTCGTCCAGCCCCTCGTGGCATGGCTCTGGGTCGGGGGTGCCGTCATCGTGGCGGGCACCGTCCTCTCGGCGATCCCGGGTCGTCGACGGCGACCCACCGATCCCGCATCGGCACCGGTCGAAGGCGTCCTGTCGGAACCCGTCGGGCCCGACGAGCAGCGCGCCGACGGCAGTGCCCGCAACGGAGGGGATGCCGGCCTCGGTGATCCCGGCCTGCCGGGCGGCCACCGGCCCGATGACCTCCCGGTCGGCGCGGGCAAGCGGTGATGGCGATCAGCCCTGATCTCGATCGGCCTCCCGGCGCGCAGGCCCCACCCCCACGATCGCCCCGGTCCCGGCACGTGACGCGCTGGATCGCCGTGGCCGTTCTCGTCGTGGTCGCAGGTCTGGTCGCCGTGCTCGCCACGCGGCCGCCGGCGACGGTCGCCTCGGTGCAGAGCCCGCTCGTCGGTCGGGCGGTCCCTCCGATCTCGGGCGCGACGGTGAACGGCACGGCCTATCGTCTCAGCGCCCCGCCCGGTCGGTACGTCGTGGTCAACTTCTTCGCCAGCTGGTGCGAGCCGTGTCAGACCGAGGGACCTGAGCTGGTCAAGTTCGCCTTTCAGCAGCAGCAACAGCCCGGTGGCGCGTCGTTGGTGAGCGTCGTCTTCGACGACACCGTGAGGGCTGCCCGTTCGTACCAGGCGGTGCTCGGGGCCACGTGGCCGACCCTCACCGATCCGGGAGCCAGGCTGGCGCTCGCCTTCGGTGTTCGGGCCCCGCCGTCCACGTTCATCGTCGCTCCCGACGGCCGTGTCGTCGCCTACCTGGTGGCGCCGGTCACGGCGGTTGACCTCGACCAGCTCATCGCCAAGGCGAAAGCCTCGAATCCGTGAGCGGGCACCTCCCATGAGCTGGTCGATCCCAGTTCGCCCGCCTGCCGCCCGGTCGAGCCTGAAAGAAGCGAGGCGGCGTCGGCGGTTCCCGCTGTGGACGCTGCTCGGGGTGGCGCTGGTCGTCGCCCTCGTCGTCGGGAGCGGCGCGCTCTCCTCGGCTCCCCCCACCAGTGCGCAGCGGGCGGCAGCCATCGACTCCGTCATCCGGTGTCCGAGCTGCGAGGACCTGAACGTGACCAACTCGACGGCGGAGACGGCGGTTGCGGTGCGGGCCACCGTCAAAAGGATGGTGAACGAAGGCAGGAGCGACGCCGCCATCGAGAGCTACCTGGTCGACCGGTACGGGTCATCGATCGTGCTCGACCCACCGGCCCGGGGCCTCACCGCACTGGTGTGGATCCTCCCGGTGGTGGGGGGACTCGCCGCCGTCGCTGCTCTCACCGTGTTCTCGCTGCGGCGGAGGGCGCTCGTGCGGGCGGTGGACGTGGACGAGGTCATCGACTCCGAGTCGGACCTCGAGCGGCTGGCAGAGCAGCGGCGCTTCCTCGAGCGGTCGTTGGCCGACGCCGACGCCGAGTATCTGGCCGGCGACCTCTCCGACCACGACTACCTGGCTCTCCGGCAACGGGATCTCGTCCGCCTCGGCGCCATCGACACCCGGCTGGCCGAGGCGGGGGGCGCGACGACAGGACGCCCCTACCTGTCGTCGCCCCTGCCACGCCGGACGCCCCACCGGCCGCTCCGGAGCGCGCGTCGGATACGGGAACTCGCCGGCGTCGCCGCCGCTGGCTTCTCGCCGGCTCGATCGTGTCGTTCGCCGCCGCTCTCGTCGTCTTCGTCGTCCTGACGACAGCGAACCGGCAGCCCGGGCAGTCCGAGACCGGGAGCGATACGCTCACCGCCTCCCAACGCGTCCAGGCCGATCTCGATCAGGCCGCCACCCTCGAAGACTCCGGCAACGTGACCCAGGCCGCGAGCGTGTACCAGGCCGTCCTCAGGTCCCATCCCGATAACGAGGTGGCACTGGCGCAACTCGGTTGGATCGAGTTCCAGATCGGGCAGCAGGGGAACAAGTCGTCGCTGATCGGCGATGGCAGGTCGAAGCTGGCCCGGGCCGTTTCGCTCAACGGGTCCGACTACGCCGCCCGGCTCTATCTCGGGTCGTTCCTCCTGGAGCAGGATGCCGACTACGCCGGGGCGGTGGAGCAGTACCGGGCGTTCCTCGGCGATCACCCGCCGAGCTCGGTGGTCCAACAGGCTGCCCCCGTGCTTCGCACCGCCTTCACCCAGGCGGGACAACCACTGCCGCCGGAGGTTCCCCGCTCCTGACGCCCGCCTGACGCCGGCCCCCGACGCCGTCGCTATGCGGCACCGCGGGGACCTCAGGGACCTCAGGGGACCAGTACCACCTCAGGGGACCAGTACCGACTTGCCTCCCACGGACCGGTCGATCAGGCCTTGCATGACCTGTGCTGCCGCTTCCAACGGTTCCGAGGTCGGGACGGTGGGATGGAGCGTCCCCGCCGCCACGAGCCCCATGAGCTCGTCCACCAGGGCCCGGTTGCCGGCAGGGTCCTTCAGGGCCCACCCGCCCCAATCGACACCGATCACGGTTCGGCTGTTCAGGAGCACCAGGTTCAGCGGCATGGACGCGATCGATCCCGACGCGAACCCGAGCACGCAGTATCGACCGAGATGGCGGAGCGCCCGGAGGGCCGGCTCGCTGTGACGCCCGCCGACCGGGTCGACGACCACGTCCACGCCGCCACCGCTCATCTCGCGGGAGCGCGCCTTCAGGTCGTCATGCTCGTACTCGATGACGGCCTCGGCCCCCATGGCCTCGGCCGCCTCGAGCTTGGACCGGGTGGAGGCGGCGGCGATGACCCGTCCGCCGAGGGCGGTGCCGACGTCCACGGCGGCCAGGCCGATGCCGCCCCCCGCTCCGAGGACGAGGACCCACTCCCCGGCGGCCAGGCGGGCTCGTCGGGTGAGGGTGAAGAGCGCCGTCCCGTAGCTCTGGACGAGAGTGGCGGCCTGACCGAATCCGAGTGCGTCCGGCATGGCCACGAGCGAGAGCGTCGGCACGGCGACCCTCTCTGCGAATCCACCCAGCCCGGTGAAGGCCAGCACACGATCGCCGACCGACCAGCCGCTCACCTCTGCGCCGACGTCGGCCACGGTCCCGGCGACCTCGCTGCCGGGCACGAACGGCACGGCCGGGGTGATCTGGTACTTGCCCTGGCAGATGAGCCCGTCGACGAAATTTACGCCGGCCGCCCGGACATCGACGACGACCTGACCCTCGCCGGCGGCCGGATCGGGCAGATCCTCGACAGTCAGGTTGTCGAGCGTCCCGAGCTCTTGGCATACGACTGCGCGCATCAGGCGACGCTACCGTTCTCCGGTGCGGCTCGCGAGTGGACGCGGCTCACGTGCGCAGTGACCGCAGCTCTGCCACCACCCGGGGGAACACGGCGACGAACGCCTCGATGTCGGCGTCCACGGTCGACCATCCGACCGACAGCCGCAGCGATCGCTCGGCATCAGCCCCCATCGCCGCCAGCACCGGTGAGGGCTCCAGGCTCTCCGAGGAACACGAGGATCCCGAATGGGCGGCGATACCGGCTTGGTCCAGTCCGAGCAGCACCGGCTCTGCCTCCACGCCGCCGATCCCGAGACAGAGAAGGTGGGGGAGGCGATGGCGCGGATCACCCAGCCGGTCCACACCCTCGACCGCCATGGCCGCCCGGGCCATCTCCTCGGTCCAGGCCAGACAGCTCGCGTGCTCGGCACCGAGCACCGGCGAAGAGGCCAGCTCGGCGGCGGCGGCGCCAAACCCCACGGCTGCCCGCACGTTCTCGAGGCCGCCGCGCCGGGCCCGCTCCTGTTCGCCCCCGACGATGAAGGAATCGATCCGCAGCCCACGCCGGAGGACCAGCGCTCCCGCGCCCGGAGGCCCCCCGAGCTTGTGGGACGACACCGAGACCAGATCGGCCCCGAGAGCGCCGAGGTCGGTCGGCACATGGCCGACGGCGGCGGCGGCGTCCACATGGATCGGGACCGCCCGGCGATGGCACCGTTCGACGATCTCGGAGATGGGCTGGATGGTGCCCACTTCGTGGTTGGCCCACTGGCAGTGGACCAGCGCCGGGAGCCTACCGAGGTCCTCCAGGCTGCGATCCATGGCGGCGTCGACCGCATCGGGCTCGATGCGGCCCAGCCCGTCAACGGAGATGGTCATGACCGGACCGGACCGGCCCGAGGCGTCACCGACAGCCGAGTGCTCGATCGGGGCCAGCGCCGCCGGCCCCCGATCCCCGTGGGTCACGCCCCACACGGCGGCGTTGATGGCCTCGGTGGCGCCGGACGTGAAGACGACTTGGCGGGGCCGGACGCAGAGGAGCGCTGCCACATCGGCGCGCGCCTCCTCCAACCTGGAGCGGACGATCCGTCCCTCAGTGTGCACCCGTCCGGGGTCGGCGGTGATCCCTTGGTCGTCCCAGGACTCCATGGCCGCCCGGGCCTGGGGCCGGAGTGGGACGGTGGACGCGTGGTCGAGATAGTGACGGGCCACGAAATGGACCGCCCGGGTCAGACGACAGCGGCGCAGGCGTCGTCGCCGCGGGCGCGCGACGAGGAGAGGACGACCGGCACGGTACCGTCGGCGTCCTCGCCGCACAGCCCGGCCAGGAGGCCCTTGACCATTCCCCGGTCGACGGCGCACAGAACCGGGTACTGCGAAGCCGCCGACCCGAACGGGCAGTGGTCGGCCACGACCGCAGTGCTCGCCCCCTGCTCCTCGGCGTGGGCGGCGAACCCGTGGGCGGTCAGGGTGTCGGCGATGGCATGCATGGCGGTGCGGAGGGATCGCTGACCGTCTCCGGGTGACATCTGGCCGGCCAGCGAACGGCCGTACTCGTCACCGACCCGCTCCGCCATGACCTCGGCCGCTTCTGGCCCGAGCAGCTGGAGGGCCTCTTGGAGCAGCAGGACGAGAAGGTCGTCCCGGCGGGTGAGCAGGTCGAGGGTAGGGTCGTTGCCGACGGCCCTGAACCGCTTGGACGGCCGGCCGACGCCGGTCGTCCTCGAGCGCTCCATCGTCACCTCGACGTATCCGCCGGTGGCCAGGCGCTCGAGGTGATGGCGAGCGACGTTCGGATGCAGCGAGAAGCGCGACGCCACCTCGGAGGCGGTGGTGCCGGGGTTGGCCCGCACGAAGAGATAGATCTCCCGACGCGTGGGATCCCCGAACGCCGCCGTGACCGCCGTCACCGCCGCCGAGAACTGGTCGTCGGACTCGGCGGTGCTCGCCGCTCCTCCCGAACGATGACCACTTCCCACGGAAGGGAAGGCGGCGCGATCCGGGGTCGCCGGCCCGTCCTCGACGCGTCCTCCGGGGCCGTCGTCCCGATCGACCTGGTCGATCTGGCTGTCCGACGGTGCGTGCACGGGACCTAGTCTACCGTTGACACCGATTCCGCCCGAGGAGACGCCATGTCCATCGACCAGGCTCAGGTCACAACGGCGGCTGCCGGCGTGACCGACCCCGAGCTGCGGCGTCCACTCGGCGAGCTGGGAATGCTCTCGTCGGTCCAGGTCAAGCGCAAGAGGGTGACCGTCGACCTCGCTCTTCCGGTCGCCCACTATCCCCAGATCGACGAGCTGGTCGGGCGGGTGACCCGGGCGGTCGCCGGGGTTTCGGGAGTCGGAGGGGCCGACCACGTCGCCGTCGGGACCGTGGTCATGGAGGAGGAGCCCCGTGCCCGCCTCCGGATGCTGTTGCGAGGCGAGCCGGTCGAGGGCGGGACCCAGCACGCCCCGGACGACCACCGACACGGGCACGGAGCGCCCGGGGCCGGCGAGCACGGACACGGTGGGTCCCTCGGGCACGAGGAAGGCAGGCCCAACCGATTCATGGCCCCCCGGTCGAAGACGAGGATCCTCGGGATCTCGTCCGGCAAGGGCGGGGTGGGCAAGTCGTCGGTGACCGTCAATCTCGCCGTGGCCCTGGCCCGTGCCGGCTACGACGTCGGGATACTCGACGCCGACGTGTACGGGTTCTCGGTCCCGAAGATGTTGGGCGTCACGACCGACCCGCTCATCATCGGTGATCTGGTCGTCCCCCCGTCGGCAAACGGCGTCCGCTGCCTGTCCATGGGCTACTTCGTCTCCGATGAGACCCCGGTCATCTGGAGGGGCCCCATGCTTCACAAAGCGCTCGAGCAGTTCCTGGTCGACGCGTACTGGGGTGAGCCGGACTACCTGCTGATCGACATGCCGCCCGGTACCGGGGACGTCACGTTGTCACTCGGCCAGTACCTGTCGAAGACCGAGGTGCTCGTCGTCACGACGCCGCAACCCGCCGCCCAACGGGTCGCGCAGCGATCGGCTTACGCAGCCCGCAAGCTCAAGCTGACCGTGCGCGGCGTCATCGAGAATATGAGCTGGTTCACGGGTGACCACGGCACACGCTATGAGCTGTTCGGCTCCGGCGGCGGCGCCCAGCTGGCAGTCGAGCTCGGTGTACCCCTCCTCGGTCAAGTCCCCCTCGTCCCCTCGGTGCGAGAGGGGGGCGATCACGGCGTCCCGGTGGCGGTGGCCGATCCCTCCAGCGAGATCGCCGGGGTCTTCGACTCGCTGGCGGAAGGCGTGGCCGAGCTCGGACCGGCGCGTGTGTACCGCAAGGAGCTCACCGTCCGCTGAATCCGCCGGTCAGGAACGGACCGGCGTGGTCACCCCCAAGAGACCCGAGTGAGCGGCATCCCGCTCCGCCCCGAGCTGTCGGGCGCGATGCCGAGCACCTGGTGAACGGCGATCCCGCCGTCGTCGAACCCGTTCGCCGATGCAGCCATGTAGAGGCGCCAGACATTCGCCCGGGCGCGTCCCACGAGCTTCACCGCCTCGTCCCAGTGCTCCTCCAGGTTCGCCACCCAGTGGTGGAGCGTGCGGGAGTAGTGCTCGCGCAGCGACTCGACGTCGCGCACCTCGAACCCGTGTTGTTCCATGGCCCTGACCACGTCGGCGACGTCGATGAGCTCACCGTCGGGGAAGACGTATCGGCCGACGAAGCTCCGACCTCCGAGGGCGGTCCCGCCCGGTTTCGAGATGGCGTGGTTGAGCAGTCTCCCCTCCGGTTGGAGCAGGTTGCGCAGGGTGTCGAAGTAGCGGCCCATCTGGCGCCATCCGACATGCTCGAACATCCCGATCGACGAGATGGCGTCGAACTGCTCGCCGCGGAGGTCTCGATAGTCCTGCAGCCGGACCTCGACCTTGTCACCGAGGCCTGCCTCGTCCACCCTGCGCCGAGCCATCGCGACCTGCTCGTGGCTGAGCGTGACGGCGACGACGGAAGCCTGATGGTGTGAAGCGGCGTGAATGGCCATGGAGCCCCAACCACAACCCACATCGAGCAGGCGCGATCCCGGCCGACCGTCGATGCCGAGCTTCCGGCAGATGAGCTCGTGCTTGGCCTCCTGCGCCTCCTCGAGAGTTGCCGACAACGTGGTGAACCTGGCACAGGAGTAGGTCATCGTGGGTCCGAGTACCAGCCGGTAGAAGGCGTTCCCCACGTCGTAGTGGTGGCTGATGGCCCGGGCGTCCCTCTTCCGCGAGTGGACCCGTCCTGCCGGATGGCTCTCCTCGCTCGGAGGCGGCAGCGGTGGTCCGAGCGCTCCGAGCTTTCGGGCCGCAGTGACCATGCTCGGCACGGCGCGCCATCCGACGCTCCGGAGATCACGAGGTGAGGCGTCACGGAGCACGCGAAGCAACGTGTAGAGGTCGCCCTCGAGATCGAGATCGCCGGTGACGAAGGCACGCGCCAACCCGAGCTCGCCGGGAGCCCACAGGATCCGCCGGACGGCATCGGCCGAGCGGACGTGCAGCGTTCCGACGCTCGAGTCCGAGCCCACGCTGCTTCCGTCCCAGAACGTGACCTTCACGGGAATGGCAGAGCCGAGGACGACCTCGAGGAATGGCCCGAGCACGCCGGCGACCGACTCACCATGTGAGTGCCCGCCTGGTGACGGCCCGCCCGGTGGCGGCATCTGCGGAGACGGCCCGATCCGAGAGGTCCGATCAGGGGGAGGCCGGTGCCCGTCCTCCGGGGGTGCAGCCACCTGTGTCGGTGGCGACATCGCCGGGCTGGCGGCCGACGATTCAGCGACCATGTCGAACCTCCCTCGTCATCGTCTCAGTGACGTCGTCGCCCCTCGGTCTGTGATCGATCCTATGGCGCCACCCGAACCGGCACGACGTGGTCCCTACCCTGGCGGGATCTCGCCCCCCTCCAGCCCTTTGAGTGGCATGCTGGTACGCGATGAGGGCGGTACTCAACATCATCTGGCTCATCTTCGGCGGACTTTGGCTCGCCATCGGCTACCTCATCGCCGGAATCGTGATGTGCATCCTCATCATCACCATCCCGTTCGGCATCGCATCCTTCCGGCTCGCCTCCTACACGCTGTGGCCCTTCGGGCGGACGACGGTTCCGAAGCCCGACGCCGGCGCAGGCTCGGCGATCGGCAACATCATCTGGTTCCTGCTCGCCGGGCTGTGGATGGCCATCGCCCACCTGGTCACCGGGATCGCCCTGTGCCTCACGATCATCGGGATCCCGCTCGGCATCGCCGACTTCAAGCTCGCCGTCGTGGCCCTCGCCCCGCTGGGGAAGGACATCGTGAGCACCGACGACCCGCGGGCGCTCTACCGCGTCTAGGGCTGGCGGGCAGCCCGGGGAGCGGCGGGTCGGCCGTGTAGTGTGCCGTCCATCGACGCTGTCCGATCCCGACATGTCGCAGTAGTCATGTCGCGGTAGTCACATCCCGCAGGAGGGGTGATGGGCCCCGGAGCGAACCGTTCGCCGAGAGTACTGACGCTCTTCTCCGTCCTCCTCGCCCTTCTCGTGCTGGGGGTCGGCGTCCTGGTCGGGTGGGCGATCTTCGGGTCGAGCTCGTCGACCGCCTGTTCGGCGACGGACGTGTCGGATCGGGTGATCCCCTCGATCGTGACGATCTCGGTCAGATCCGGACCGGCCTCGGGCAGCGGTTCAGGTGAGGTCATCCGGAGTGACGGGTACATCCTGACCAACAATCATGTGATCGCCGCCGCTGCCGCGGGAGGCTCGATCAGTGTCCTGTTCAGCGATGGCAGGTCGGAGGCGGCCACCATCACCGGGCGTGACCCGCGCACCGATCTGGCCGTCATCAAGGTCAGCACGAAGGAGCCCCTGCCGGTAGTCGCCTTCGGCGCATCCGGGAGCGTGCGAGTCGGCCAGCCCGTGGTAGTGCTCGGGGCACCGCTCGGTCTGGCGAGCACGGTGACCTCGGGGATCGTCAGCGCCCTCGACCGGACGGTGGAGGTCCCGGCCGGGAACAACCAGGTGGCGCTCATCGTGTCGGCCCTGCAAACCGATGCCGCCATCAACCCCGGCAACAGCGGCGGGGCGATGACAGACTGCGCCGGCAATCTGATCGGCATCCCAACCGCCGGAGCTGCGGTGCCCAATGAGACCGGACAGGCGAGCGCAGGCAGCGTCGGTCTCGGGTTCGCAATCCCCTCGGACTTCGCAGAACCCATCGCAGACGAGATCATCGCCACAGGGTCGGTCACCCATTCGTTCATCGGCATCGACGTGGCCCAGATCCCCACCTCCGCCGCCGAGCAGGCGGGCACCAGCCCCGGGCTCTTCGTCCAGGGCGTCGTGGCCGGTGGGCCGGCGGCGCAGGCCGGACTGCGGCGAGGTGACATCATCACGGAGGTCGCCGGTGAACAGGCTACCGATCCCACGCAGATCGCCGCCCTCACCTTGACCCGCAAGCCCGGTGACGTGGTCGAGGTCACCGTCGAGCGGGACGGCAGGATGACACAGGCGAAGGTCAGGCTGGGCGCACAGCCGGCGCAACCCGCGCCCATCCAACCCTGAGCCGCCCCGTGGTGGCCGATGTCGCAGCCCGCGTGCGTGCGTGGGACCCTCAGCTCAGGGCGACCACGAGAGCAGTGCGGGCAGCGGTCGTCGTCCCGGTCGTCTTCGCTGTCGCGCTCGGGATCGGCAACCCGCAGACGTCCGTCTTCGCCCTGTTCGGTGCGTTCTCGCTGACGGTGATGGTCGACTTCATCGCACCCACCCGACAGCGGGTTCGGGGATACATCCTGCTCGTCTTCGCCGGCTTCGGGTTCATCACCGTGGGGACGCTCAGCTCGGGTCAGACGGCGACCGCGGTGGTGGTCATGGGGGCGGTCGCCTTCGCCGTCCTCTTCGGCTCGCTCGTCAGCCCGCTCTTTGTCCAGGGCACTCCGGCCGTGCTGCTCACCCTCGTGCTTCCTGTCTCCCTGCCCGCCCCGTCGTCGGCCATCCCCCATCGCCTGCTGGGCTACGCATTGGCCGCCGTCGTCGTGGTTCCCGTGGTCCTTCTCGTGAGGCCGACGCCCTATCGATCCCGACTGAGACAGGCACTGGCATCGACGGCCGAAGCGTTGGCGGCGGTGGCGGACTCACACGCGACAGGGCAGGCGGCCCCTGCGCTCATGGTCCGGGCACAGCACTCCTGCGACGATCTGACCCAGGTATTCGAGGAGACGGCTTATCTCCCGATCGGCGCGGCACCGGGCGATGAAGCGCTCTGGAGGCTCGTCAGCCGGCTCCGCAGGGTTGAGACCGAGATGGCGATCACCGAGAGCGGCCCCCCGCACCATCTGGAGCTGGTGTCGGTCCGAACCATGAGCGGTGAGGGGGCCTCCGTCCTCCGTCTCGTCGCGGCGCTCGTTCGAGGAGATGGTGGCGACAACGTGGAGCGGCTCCGAGACGTCCTGTCGGAGACGACCTCGAGCCGCAACGAGAGTGTGGCGGAGTCCGTCGACCGCATCGTCCGCCGCCAGATCGCTGGTCCGGACTCGAATAGCCCGGTTCAGGAGCCCGCAGTCACGGCGGACGGGCGCGACCTCGATTCCCTGGACCCGATGTTCCGAGCTCGCGCCCTGGCGCGCACGTTGACACTCGTCGGCGAGGACGCCATCGGTGGCCTGGAGACCCTCGCCGACAGGTCCTGGGCCGGGCGAATCAGGGTCGCGGTCGAGCTGTGGAAGGCGCGGTGCGCTCCTCATCTCAGAGCCGATTCGGTCTGGTTGCACAACAGCGTCCGTGGCGCGCTGGGGCTGGCGCTGGCGGTGCTGGTGGCGCAGGTCACGGGCCTCCAGCACGGATTTTGGATCGTCCTCGGAACACTCTCGGTCCTGCGCTCGAACGCCTCCGGGACGGGAACGACCGCCCTGAGGGCGATCGTGGGGACGGCGGCCGGCGTCGTCCTCGGATCGGTGCTGATCTGGGTCGTGGGCGACAGCGCGGCCGCCCTATGGAGCCTCCTGCCGATCGTCGTCTTCGTGTCCGGGTTCGCCGCCGCCGTGTCCTTCGCCGCCGGCCAGGCCGGATTCACCATGACGGTGCTGACGGCGTTTCACCTGCTCGAGCACGGTGGTCTCGGGGTCGGGCTGCTCCGAGCCGAGGACGTGGCCATCGGCTGCGCCGTCGCCCTCGGAGTGGGCCTCCTGTTCTGGCCGCGAGGGGCGAGCCGGGTGCTCGGGGCTGCCCTGTGCGAAGCGCTCGAGACCGGAGCCGGCTATCTGGCCTCGGCGCTGGATCGGATCCTGGCGCCGGGCTGCGATGTCGATCTGGCAGTCTCTGGGCGCGCCGCCCGGGACGCTCTCGGGCGCGCCGACGACTGCTTCCGGGAGTACCTCCTGGAACGCGGGGAGAAGACCGTCGACGCCTCGTGCCTCACCACGCTGTTCGTCGGCGCCAATGAACTGAGCGTCGGCGGTGACCTGCTCGCCGGCCTCCCGGTGCGGAAGCTGGACCCCGACGCTGGGGACGCCACCGCCGTGAAGAGGGCGAGCACAGTGCTTCGCGCCGCATACGCGGACGATCGGGACTGGTACGGGAGGATCGGTCAAGTCCTGGCCGGGCAGCGTGATGGCGTTGCTCCCGTCGTCGGGCACGACCGTGGGGTTGCCGAGCATCTCGATGCCGCACTTCGGGACGCCGCCCGCCGCCGGGACGGGGACGCCGTGCGGATGACGTTACGGATGCTGTGGGCCGACGAGGAACTGAAGGTCGTCGAGCGGCTTCAAGCCGAGTTGGCTGAGGCGGTGACGAAGTTCGCTTCCCGACTGAGGTGGACAGACCTGGACCGATCCGGACGACCAAGTGCGCGGTCGGACCGGAGGGTTAGTGCCTGGAGGGGACACCGACGCCGAAAGGAAGCTTGTCCGGATCCCAGTCGAGCAGCGCCACCGCCTGGCTGAACGCGTAGCGGTCGGTCATACCGGCCACGTAGGAGACGGCGGCCCGTATGGCCTGAGGCTCCCCGCCGCGGAGCTCGGTGGTCCTCTCATCGCTCCCGGGAATGGAGTTCGGACGATCGCCGAAGTGGTCGACCAGGGCCCGGAGAACGGACACCAGCGCCCTTCCCTGGGAGACCGAGCTCGGCCGCAGATAGATGTGCTCGTAGTTGCTCGCCCGGAAAGCGGCCAGGGCCTCGGCTTGCTCGTGAGCCATCCCGACGGATCCAGAGGACAAGGTGGCGGACACCGTGGCGTCGACGAAGGTTCCGAGCTGCTGACCCCGGTGATCCCCGCACCGGCGACGGACGATCTCCGGGAGGGCAACGGGGGTGACGATGCCGCTGCGCACGGCGTCCTCGAAGTCGTGGCACACATAGGCAATGCGGTCGGCCCAGCTCACGACCTCGCCTTCCGGTGTGGAGGGTGCAGGTCGGGACCACGAATGGTTGCGGATGCCATCGAGCGTCTCGACGCACAGGTTGAGTGGCCGGAGGGACACGTCCGCTCCCCAGGGCGCGTGGTCGAACCCTCCGTCGAGGTAGGGGGAGAGGGCGTCTTCGCTGGCGTGGCCGCCCGGACCGTGCCCACAGTCGTGGCCGAGCGCGATCGCCTCTGTGAGTGCGACGTTGAGCGAGCAGGCGCGTGAGATGGACGTGGCCACCTGGGCAACTTCGAGCGCATGGGTCAATCGGGTCCGCTGATGATCATCGGGAAAGACGAACACCTGCGTCTTGCCCGCCAGTCTCCGAAACGGCGTGGCGTGAAGGATGCGATCGCGGTCCCGCTCGAAGCAGGTCCGCCATCTGTCCGGCGCCTCTTCGCGCAGCCGCGTCCCGGCTCCGCGGGCACGGGAGGCGCCGTCGGCAAGGAGCTCCGATTCGCGTGCCTCGCGTGCCTCCCGGTCGTGGGCCGCCGGGAGTGCTCGGTGTCCCGCAGCACCCGGGCTGTCGGCGTGGGCGTACGTGACGCCGCCACCGCCGTGTCCCGACATCGTGGAGGCCCAGCGACGATTCCGATCGTTCGCCGTCGCACTCGCCCAATCGTCAGCACTCGCCCAGTCGTCAGCACTCGACCTGTCGTCAGCACTCGACCCGGTGGCAGGTGATCCCTCCATGTCCCCATTCTCCTCCAAGGGTGTGTCAGGCGGCGGTAGGGGAGCCGGTGAGCTTGTATCGTCGAAGGCAGCCGGCGTCCCGCCCGGCCGGTGAGAGGAGCGTGCCTGGTGGACGTCCGGATCGGAATCGTGCAGTCGATGAAGGAGCTCGACATCGAGCTGCCCGAGGACGCGGACCGCCAACAGGTGCTGGCCGACATCGAGGCGGCGCTCTCGGAGGACGGCACCATTCTCTGGCTGACCGACCGCAAGGGGCGACAAGTAGGCGTGCCTTCGGGAAGGGTGGCCTACATCGAGGTCGATCCGCCCGCCGTCGACCGCCGGGTCGGCTTCGGGATCTCCTGATCCGACCTCACCGGGTATCCGGACAGATGCCTCCGCACGGGAGCCCGAGGCGCTTGCCCCCCTGCGATGGGGAGCGAAGGGCCGGCGATGAATCCGCTTCTCGATCTCAAGTTGATCTTCGTGACCGGCAAGGGTGGTGTGGGCAAGACCACCATGGCGTCGGCATTGGCCTTGCTGGCATCGATGCGGGGTCAGCGGGTCCTGGTCTGCGAGGTCGATGCCAAAGGCGACGTCGCCGGCTTCTTCGAGGCACCCCCAACCGGGTTCAACGAGAAGGAGATCCTCCCGGGCCTCTTCGCCATGACCATGGACACCGAGGCCTCGCTCGCGATACCTGAAGCTCCAGATGCGCATCCCCGTCATCGGTCGGATCGGCCCCCTGGCCAAGGCGTTCGACTTCGTCGCCACTGCAGCCCCCGGGGTTCGGGAGATCCTGACCGTGGGGAAGCTCTGCTACGAGGTCCGTGAGCGCAACTACGACCTCGTCGTCGTCGACGCTCCGGCATCGGGCCACGTGATCGGCCATCTCGCCGCCCCTCAGGCCATCAACAACCTGGTGCGGGTCGGGCTCATCCGGTCCCAGACCGACTGGATGCTCGACATCCTGTCCGACTCGAAGACGACCGGGCTCGTGGCCGTGTCCACGCCCGAGGAGATGCCGGTGAACGAGACGGTCCAGCTCGCCGACAGAATCGTCGCCGAGACCACGGTCACCTTGGCCGCCGTGGTGGTCAACCGGGTCCTGCCCGAGCTCTTCGGGCGCCAGGAGGAAGCGGTGTTCGACGCCATCGCGAGCCCGGGGCCACGCCGGGAGCTCGATGCGCTCGTCGATGGCGCTGCCGGACCGCTCCTCGACGCCGCCCGCCTGGCGGTGACCATGCGACGGACCAGAGCCACCCACCTCGACCGGCTCCGCCAGGCGATCGACGACGCCGTGCCGATGCTCTATGTGCCGTACTTGTTCACCCGGTCGCACGGGCTCCGGGCCACGAGACAGGTGGCGGCTTCACTGGGTGAGGAGCTGGGGTACTGATGCCGAAGGCGAAGAAGGCGGGGAGCGGCCCTGCGGCAGGAAGCCCGGCTCCGTCGGCGACCGCCCGGCCGGCACGCCCGGCGCCTGACGCAGCGCGGAGTGGGTCCATGGACGGCCTGCTGGCGGCCAAGGAGATCGTCGTCGCCTGTGGGCCGGGAGGGGTGGGCAAGACGACCACGGCTGCCGCCGCCGCCGTCATGGCCGCGGTACGCCATGGCAGCAAGGTCCTCGTTCTCACCGTCGACCCGGCCAAGCGCCTGGCCGACGCCCTCGGGCTCGAAGGGATCGGCGACACCGTGCACCGGGTGCCCGACGAGGCCTTCCGGGAGGCGGGTATCAAGCCCCGCGGCGAGCTGTGGGCCGCCATGCTCGATACCAAGAAGTCGTGGGACGCTCTCATCCGGCGCCATGCTCCGGACCCTCAGACGAGGGACGAGATCCTGGCCAATCCCCTCTACCAGAACATCTCGGGGCGGTTCGTCCAGAGCCACGACTACATCGCCATGGAGCGCCTCTATGAGATCCATACCGAGAGCGACTACGACCTCATCGTGGTTGACACCCCCCGACGAGGAACGCTCTCGACTTCCTCGACGCACCGCAGCGGATGGCCGACTTCTTCTCGTCCCGACTGCTTCGGTGGCTGATCGTTCCCTATCGTTCTCGGCTCGTCAACGCGGCCACGAAGCCGTTCTATTCGATCGCCGACCGGATCCTGGGCTCGGAGTTCCTGGAGGACATCTCCGAGTTCTTCATCCTGTTCCAGTCCATGTACGAGGGGTTCGTCGAGCGGTCCGAGCTGGTCGGGAGGCTGCTCTCGGACCGCCGAACGACGTTCGTCGTGGTTTCGACGCTCGAAGCCGTCCCCTTCCGCGAGGCCGAGTACTTCGCCGAGCAGCTCACCGCTCGCCGGCTGAACCTGGGTGCCATCGTGCTCAACAAGGTGCTTCCCGACTACCTGCGGAGCACGGAGGCCGGGGCCGTGGCCGAGACGATGAGGGACCAGGCCGGCACTCTGGCCGCCCGCCTGTCACCCGGGCTGTCCAGCGTCGACGAGGCGCTCGGCGATACCGATCAGATCGCTCGCGTGCTCGCCGAGGTCGCCGACAGCTTTCTCAACTTCCAGGTCGTGGCGGTACGCGAGATGGAGGAACGCACGACGCTGTCGGCGGCACCCGAGGTCCTTGCCACCGTGCCGTTCTTCGACACCGACATCTACGACCTCGCCGGGCTCGTCCGGCTGGGAGAGCAGATCTGGACATAGCCGGTCACCGAGCCGGTCACGGAGCCGGTCACAGAGCCGGTCACGGCCTCGTCGCAGGGGAGCGACCGTCAGGAGCGGCACGCCTGCTGCCTTACCATGCATGGTCATGACCGATCACACCGATCAGATCTATCAGACCGATCAGACCGATCTTCGCGCCTCCGGCCGCTCCCCGTGGCCGCCCCTCTCGGGCCCGGGACCGGCGGGCGCGCTAAGGGGAGGCCGTGCTCGACTACCACCTTCACCTCTGGCCCCATTCACAGAGCGACGCCGAGGCGACGTTCGACAACGTGGTCGCCTACTGCGGACGGGCGGTCGAAGCCGGCATCACCGAGATCGCCCTGACCGAGCACCTCTTCCGGTTCACCCAGGCCCGGGACAAGCTCGGCACGTTCTGGACGACCTGCCCGGCGATGAGCTGCGACCGGGCATGGTCGCCTACTGGGACCACCATGCCCGAGCCGATCTCGATGCGTACGTCGAGTGCGTCGAGGCGGTCAAGAAAGAAGGGCTCCCTGTTGTCCTCGGGCTGGAGGTCGACTACTACGAGGATCGGATGGACCAGGTTGCCGAGCTGCTCGAGGGCTACCCCTTCGACGTCCTCCTGGGCTCGGTCCACTGGCTCGGGACCTGGCGGTTCGACGTGCTGAACGATCCTCAGGTGCTGGCCGAGTGGGACGCCCGGTCGGTCGAAGCGGTGTGGGACGAGTACGCGAGAGCCATGGAAGAGCTCGCCGCCTCCGGGGCGTGCGACGTGTTCGCCCATCCGGACCTCGTGAAGATCGCCGGACGGGTGCCGGTCGTGCCCGACGAGTTCTACGACCGCATCGCCGATGCCGCTGTTCGCTCGAACCTGGCCGCAGAGCTGTCCTCGGCCGGGTGGCGCAAGCCGGTGGCAGAGGAGTACCCGGCACCTCCCCTGCTCAAGCGCTTCATCGAGCAGGGCGTGCCGTTGACCACGGCATCCGACGCCCATGTGCTCCCTGACGTGGCCGACCGGGCCGACGACCTCCGCCGGCTTCTGCTCGATGCGGGCGTCACCCATCTCCAGGGATATCGAAGCCGACATGCCTACGCCGTTCCCGTCGACGGCAGTGGACCCGGCTGACGCATGGTCACCCCGGCTGAGCTGGCGTTCGGGCGCACCGGACTCAACGAGGATCAGCTCGGCCACCTCCGGCGCCTCCTCGGCACATGGGGGATCCTGGCCGATCTCTCGTTCTCGGACCTCGTCCTCTTCACTCCGATGGTCGGAGACGGAGCAGGGGAGGGAGTGTGGGCGGGTCGGACCGGGACCGAGCTCATCGTCATCGGCCAGATGCGCCCGTCCAACAGCGCAACCGTCGTCCAGCACGACCTCGTCGGACACGCCGTGGCCGCCGCCGAATGGCCCCTCACCGTGCAGTCGCTGGACAGCGGGGAGATCACCCGCGGGGAAGTTCTGCTCGAGCCTGACGGCGAGCCGGTTCGGCTCCAGTGCATCCCTGTGCGCTGCCAGGGGGAGACCGTGGCCGTGCTGGGACGGTTGGCAGCAGCGACCGGGCGACGGCCCGGCCACCTGGAGAGGACCTATCGGGACCTCTTCGACCGGTTCGCCGTCATGCTGATGGAGTCGAGCTTCCCGTTCCCGAGCGAGGAGGTGGCCATCGAGGAGGCGCCGAGGGTGGGGGACGGCCTCGTCCTCGTCGACGAGGAGGGAAGGGTCCGCTACGCGTCACCCAACGCCACCAACGCCCTCCACCGCATGGGGATGTACTCGCAGACCGAGGGGAGGCGCCTCTCCGACCTCGGCATCGAGGAGTCGGCGATCGAATGGGCGTTGGCATCGGCCTTTCCCGTGGTCGAGGAGGTCGAGCGACGGCCGGACGTGTCGGTGCTCTTCCACTGCGTCCCCCTGCTCGCAGGGGGCCAGGTGACCGGGTGCCTCGTGCTCATCAGGGACGTGACCGATGTCCGACGACTCGACCGGTTGCTGCTGTCCAAGGATGCCGCCATTCGTGAGGTCCACCACCGCGTCAAAAACAACCTCCAGACCATCTCGGCGCTCCTGCGCCTTCAGGCTCGGCGGCTCGCTCCCGGGGGCGGACGGTTGGCGCTGTTCGAAGCCGAACGGCGGGTGCGCTCGATCGCCATCGTTCACGAGATCCTCTCGCGCAGCCCGGTGACCAGGTGCCCTTCGACGAGATCGTGACGTCTCTGATCAGGATGGCCGAGGATTCGGTCGTCCTGTCCCGACCCCTGCGGTTCGAAGTCAGCGGCGAGCTGGGCGAGGTTCCTGCCGAGGTGGCCACGCCTCTCGCCGTCGTGCTCGCCGAGCTGTTGCAGAACGCGATCGAGCACGGGTTCCCCGACTTCCTGGTCGAGGCCGACGGTGGCGCGAGACGGGAGGGACCAGAGGAGACCCCGTCGGCGTCGGCCGATCCGGGTCGGATCCTGATCCGTCTGGACAACCCGGGGAACCGCATGGTGCTCGAGGTCGTCGACAACGGTCTGGGCCTGCCCGACGGGTTCGACATCGACGAGACCACCAGCCTCGGCCTCTCGATCGTCCGTGACCTCATCCGGAGCCAGCTCGAGGGGACGATCACGATGCGGGACCGCCGGCGGGAACGGGCCGATGCGGACGGCTCTGTCAGGCGAGAAGCGGACGGCTCTGTCAGGCGAGAAGCGGACGACGCTGTCGGGCGGGAAGCGGACGACGCTTTCGGATGGGAAGGAGAAGGGACCGATTCGGATCCGGCGGCGAGGAACGGGAGCGACGCCCGGGGAACGGTGGTGAGGATCGAGCTCCCGGTGGGCGAGATCCCGTCAGCGGGGATGTGATCGGGAGGGCAGGCGGCGCGGAGCCCGCGGTGGGGCGGCTCCGGACTTAGGAGGCCCGGCGGCGACGGGCTGCGAGCCAGGCTTTGCGGAGCTTGCGGCGCTCCTCCTCCGAGGTGCCTCCCCACACGCCCGATTCCTGGTTGGTGGCGAGGGCGAAATCGAGGCACGGCTCTTGGGCCTCACAGGTCCGGCAGACCCGCTTGGCCGCCTCGATCTGGTCGACGGCGGGACCGGTGGTACCGATGGGGAAGAAGAGGTCGGGCTCGGTGCTCCGGCAGGCGGCCAGCTCCCTCCAGTCGTCGTCATCCCACTCGACTGCCCGGTTCCACATCAGGGCCACGACACATCCTCCGCTTCCGAGTCTTCCACTTGTGATTATATTCACATGCTCCGGCACACGCAGCGACCGGCCGTTTCGGGGTGCGTGCCCAGGGTAATCATCTGCCACGGTGGTGGCAAGCATGTTTTGACCTCGTTCGAGGTCCCTGGTAGAGGCGACGGAAGGATGACCGATGGGCGTGCCGGCGGGGCAGACCGATGGGGTGCGGGCGGGGCCGAGCGGCGGCGGCCGGCGATGAGGGTCCTCGGCCACCGGGGGAGCCCCGACCGCACGGCAGGTATCGCCGAGAACACGATCGAGGCCTTCGTCCGGTCGGTGGAGCTCGGTGCCGACGGTGTCGAGCTCGACGTGCGACAGGCCCGGGACGGGGCCCTCGTCGTCCACCACGACGCCGCCATCCCCGGGGCAGGGGTCATCAGCGAGCTGGCGCGCACCGATCTACCGCCCCGGGTTCCACTGCTCGGCGACGTGCTCGATGCGATGGTCACCCGCTTTCCCGGCTGCATGATCAACATCGAGATCAAGAACCTCCCCGGCGAACCGGGCTTCGATCCCGATGACGGCGTGTCGATCGCCGTGGCCGAGACGGTGGCCGAGTTGATGGCCGAGACGGCTCCCGAAGTCGGTGTCGTCGTCTCCTCGTTCTGGCCGCCGGCCCTCGAGGTGGTGGGCCGGGCCCGGCCGGAGGTGCCGACCGGTCTCCTGCTCGCCTCGCGGCTCGACACGGCCGACGCCGTACAGGCCGCCCTAGGGCGGGGATGTTCTGCCCTGCACCCGACGATCGACCTGGTTACACCGGAGCTGGTGGACGGGGCCCATGCCGCAGGGCTCTCGGTGGCGGCGTGGACGGTCAACGACCAGGCCGAGCTCGAGCGCATGGCCGACATCGGGGTGGACACGGTGATCAGCGACGACGTGAGCCTGGCCTGCCGGTTGCGGCGGGGAGGCGGGCACGGTCCAGGCGGCGCCGGGGGTCCCATCCGGAGCGGCCCGGAGCTGGGATCGCGGCCCGATTGGTCGGAGGGGGCCTTCTTCAACAAGAATGTCCGCCCATGAACGTCGTTGTCTGTGTCAAGCAGATCCCCGATCCGGCGGCCCCGGCGGCTCTCGACCCGGGGACGAAGAACCTTGTCCGGGAGGGGAAGCTGATCCTCGACGACTCGGACTCATACGGGGTGGAGATGGCGCTCCAGCTGGCCGACGCCGCCGGCGGAGGCGACGTGACCCTCGTGTCGATGGCGCCCAACGGAGAGACGTCGGGGCTGCGTACGGCCCTCGCCATGGGCGCGGCCAAGGCCATCCTCGTGAGCGACGACGCCCTGGCCGGCACCGACGCCCTGGGGACGGCCAAGGTCCTGGCGGCGGCGATCAAGCGTGCCGAGCCGGACCTGGTGCTCGCCGCCACCGAGTCGACCGACGGCTACACCGGCACCACCCCGGTCCAGGTCGCCGAGCTGCTGGGCTGGCCCTCGGTGACGTTCGCCAAGAACGTGGAGGTCGACGGGTCCTCGGTCAAAGTGGAGCGCCAGACCGAGGCCGGCTATGACGACGTCGAGAGCCCACTGCCCGCCGTCGTGACGGTGACGGCCGGTGTGGTCGAGCCCCGGTACCCCTCGTTCAAGGGGATCATGGCAGCCAAGTCGAAGCCGGTCGAGACCCTGTCCGTAGGTGATCTCGGTATCGACGCCGGGCAGGTGGGCGCGCCCGGGTCGCGCCAGGAGATCACCGGCGTGGCCGACGCCGAGGCCCGGACGGCCGGCGAGATCGTGGTCGACGAGGGCGACGGCGCCCAGCGGATCACCGCATTCCTCGAACAACTGAAGGTCATCTAGGGCCGGTAGGAGAACGCACATGCCTGTCGACAAGATCTGGGTCCTGGCCGAAGTTTCCGACGGGGCCCCCACTACCACCTCCCTCGAGCTCATCACTCAGGCCCGGTCGCTGGCTTCGACGGTCGAGGCCGTCGCCTACGGGGACGCCACCGCCTCGGTGGCCGGCACCCTCGGTGAGTACGGAGTGACCACGGTCCACGACGTGGGCGATCTGAGCGGCGCCCTGCCCGGGGTCCCGGTCGCTTCCGCCATCGCTGCCGCCGTGGCCGCCGGCGCCGGTCCTGACGCCGTCCTGTTCCCCGCCACCTACGACGGGCGGGACATCGCCGGCCGCCTCTCGGTCAAGCTCGACCGCCCCGTGCTCACGAACGTGGTCGACCTGGTCGCCGACGACGGGGGGCTCACCTCGACCCACGCCATCTTCGGCGGGACCCAGGTGCTGACGGCCACGTTCACCGGGGAGGGGCCGGCCATCTTCGTGGTCAGGGC
Source organism: uncultured Acidimicrobiaceae bacterium (assembly GCA_963828385.1). Lineage (GTDB taxonomy): Bacteria > Actinomycetota > Acidimicrobiia > Acidimicrobiales > RAAP-2 > Bog-756. The sequence continues at coordinate 2,506,201 of CAWHEF010000002.1, read as the reverse complement.
CAAGTCGTTCCCGGCCGAGCCGTCCGGTGGCGGGGCCGCCGCCGTCAACGAGCTCCCCGCAGAGGACACGGGAACGGCCAACGCCGCCCGGATCCTGTCCAGACATGTCGAGGAGTTGAGCGGGCCCAAGCTGGACGAGGCGGATGTGGTGGTGTCGGGCGGACGAGGGCTCGGCGACAAGGACCAGTACCCGCTCATCGAGGAGCTGGCCGGACTGCTGAAGGGCGCACCCGGTGCGAGCCGAGCCATCGTCGACGCCGGATGGGTTCCCTACTCGCACCAGGTGGGGCAGACCGGCAAGACGGTGAAGCCCACCGTCTATCTGGCCTTCGGGATCTCGGGCGCCACCCAGCACCTGGTGGGCATGAAGAACTCGAAGAACATCGTGGCCATCAACAAGGACCAGGACGCGCCCATCTTCTCGGTCGCCGACCTCGGCATCGTGGGCGACGTGCACAAGGTCCTGCCTGCGCTCATCGAGACGCTGAAGTCGAGGAGCTGAACGGAACGCACCGGGGCCGGCTCACCGGGCCCACCGGGCCCGAGGTGCGCAGGCTGCTCACACGAGCGGCCACGGGTACGGAGGCCTGTCGCCACCGATCGGGTCGGGGAAGCGCCCGCAGGCCACGAACGACTCGATCCTGTTGAGCAACGCTCGCTGCTCGCTGCCGCTGAGGAGACGACCAAGCGCGTCGGGCACGCCGTCGCCGAGACGGGACAGGTCGGCGAGCACCCCTCGGGCGACGGCGTCACCGGCGAAGTCCCAGATGACGGTGCGCAGCTTGGGCTGGGCGTGGAAGCAGAGACCGTGGTCGATGGCCCACAGTCGGGAGTCGTCGCTCCAGAGCACGTGCCCGCTCTTGCGGTCGGCGTTGTTCACCACGACATCGAAGGCGCACACGGTCCGGAGCATGGCGTCGAACGTGCCGTCCTCCAACAGGGTGAAGTAGTGACGCGCGTAGTCGACATCGACGAAGAGCTGGACTGAACCGGTTCCGAAGGGCCCGTCGTGGCGCAGGACCGTCGGTGGGACGATGTTCCATCCGAGGGCCTCGGACAGCTCGTAGGCGGCCACCTCCCGGCGGAAGAGCCCGTCGGGGAAGTCCCACAGGGACCGTTCGCCGCGCTCGGGCTTGTACACGGCGAGGAGCTGGTCGGGGGGGTCGTCGCCGTCGGGGCGGTCGGGGGGGTCGTCGCCGTCGGGGCGGTCGGGGCGGTCGTCGGGATCGAGCTTGACCGATACCAGGAACGTCATGTTCGAGCTCCACGGCAGCCGCCCGACGACCTCCAGATCCGCCGTCGACAGGCGGTCGACCACGGTTTCGAGATCAGGACCGGTCTGCCGGCTCCAACCCTTCACACCGCCGGGGGTCGGTGACCGTTGGTGCGGGGGCACTCGTGTCCCGACGGATCGAGCGGTGAGCCGCAGAGGGGGCACGGGGGCCGGCCCGCCTCCACGAGGGCCGTGGCCTGGATGGCGAAGGTCGCCGCCTGTTCGCGGGTGACGGAGAGCCTGGCGATGGCCCCGCTCTCGTCCTCGGCGACCTGCTCCTCGATGACGAGCACGATGCGGTCCTCGGCCGAGTCGAACGACACGCCGATCGTGCCCACCACCCACGCCGGCTCGGCCGGCTCCTCCAGGGGGGACGGGTCGGGAAGCGGGCCAGGGCGCTGCTCGCTCTTGACGATGCGGGTCAGGTACTCGGCCATGATCGCCACCTGCTGCTTCTCCATCTTGAGCGTGAGGACCGTGTCGCCCTGCCGACATTGGAACAGGAACACGCGGCTCCCCGGGGGCCCGACCGTGCCCACGGTGATCCGTTCCGGGGCGGGGAGGTCGTGGCCTTCGCTCATGCCGTCACTCATGGTTGCCCGCGCATGGTTGCCCGCGCATGGCTGCCCGCTCATGGCCGGCGCCCATGGTTGGCGCCGTTGGTCGCCGATGACTGCCGACCATTGCCGACACCACCCGATCACCCACTCGCCCACCCCATCCGGCGATCATGCGAGGGACAACTCCGTCAGCGACGCCGTCGAGTTCACGCAGAGCACGTGGGGACCGGCTTCTGTGTGGACGACCGCTGAGACCGAGCACGGCGTGATGACGAGCCGCTGGAAGAGATCGAGGTGGGTTCCCGCGGCCGAGGCGACTGCCGCCTTGATCGGGTCGGCGTGAGAGACGGCGACGATGGTCTCACCGGGATGGCGGTCGACGAGCCTCTTCAGGGTGGAGACCATCCTCGACTGCATCTCGAGGAACGATTCGCCGGCCGGGAAGCGGAAGGAGCTCGGGTGCCGCTGGACCTGCGACCATTCGGGCTTCTTGGCAAGTGCCTGGAGCCGGGTGCCGGTCCACTCGCCGAAGTCGCATTCGACGAGACCACGTTCCGTCCGGACTCGCAGTCCGAGCCGCCGGGCGATCGGCCTCGCCGTCTCCGATGTCCGCTCGAGCGGCGACGCGTACACGGCGACCGGTGGCTTGCGGTCCGTCTTCGTCGGCCTCGGGCGGCCCTTGGCGGCCTTGGCGGCCTTGGTGGTCTTGGTGGCGGAGTCGGCGGTCTCGCCGAGCGAGCCGTCCGAGCCGTCCGAGCCAGCAGCACCGGACGAGCCGATTGCGCTGATCCGGTCGGCGACCGCCGCCGCTTGTGCCTCGCCCTCGGCCGAGAGATGGAGCCCGGGTGCGCGTCCCGGCAGGACCGCGCCGGTCGTCGGCGTGCGACCATGCCTGACCAGGAGCACCGTGGTGGGTCGGCTCGATCGTGTTGTGCGGCTGGCCACGACCGTTCACCGTACTCGGGCTGGCTGCGAGCTCAGGCCGGATTGGCGGTGGCGGTGACGTCCCGAGCAACCGGGGATGCCTACCGCCGGCCGCCGACGAGAGCTCCCTCCGGGGACTCGGCCCCGGCCGCCTTCGCCTCCGCCGCCGTCCCCGGCTCCGCCTTTGTCTTTGCCGTCCCCGCCTCCGCCTCCGCCTCACAACTTCCAATAGGGCGCGGTCCGGGCACACCGTCGGCCGAGTCGTGCTCCTCACCACCGCCGTCATCGTCGGACAGCCTCGATGGCCACCAGTTCCAGCGGCCCAGGAGGACGGCGACCGAGGGAACGAGCAACGTACGGACGAAGAACGTGTCGAGCAGGATGCCGCCGGCCAGGCCGAGGCCGATCTCCTGGACCTGGGTGTCACCGGTGGCGGTGAGCACGCCGAACGTGCCGGCGAGGATCAATCCCGCCGACGTGACCGTCGTGCCCGTCGCCTTCACGGCGCGGCAGACGGCCTCATGGATCGGCGCGTGATGCGCCTCTTCACGGATGCGCGTCATGACCAGGATGTTGTAGTCCTGGCCAAGCGCCATGATGAAGATGAACATGAAGAACGGGAGGACGAAGTTGATGCCGTCCTGACCACCGATCAGCTCGAAGACGAGAACGGCGAGTCCCAACGACGCCAGATACGACAGCCCGACGCTCGCCACTAGGTAGAGGGGTGCCACGAGGCTCCGAAGGACGATGACGAGTAGGACTGCGAGGACGATCAGAACGATCGGGATGATCAGAGCGAGGTCGTGGCCCGAACTGACGGCGACGTCTGCTGCAAACGAGGCATCGCCGACCATGCCACTCGAGGTGGCGCCGATGTCGTGGGCCACCCGGGAGATGGACGCCCGTACCGCCGGAATGGAATCGGTGGCGGCCGTGCTGTCGGCGGGACCCGCTGCGAGCGACACGTCGAACCGGATGGTGCGTCCGTCGGAGCTTATGAACTGGGCCGACTGCTTGTAGGCATCGAATGCCTCGCTGGAGACGGTCGAGCCCGGTGGAGGAGGCGATCCCAGGCCGGCCGCCGCGCCGTAGGTCCCGAACTGCTGGTGAGCGTCGGCTAGAGCCGTCGACGTCACGGGGATTCCGTTGGGATTGAGAGGTCCGGTGACGAGAGCGAGACCGCCGGCCCGTTCGAGCCCCGACTGAGCCTCGGCCAGCACCTGGGGCTCCTCCCATGCCGACCGGTCCAGCCGGAAGAGGACCTTGGCGGAATCGGCACCCGCCGCTGGGAAGTCCGTCACGAGGACGGCTTGCCCCCTCCCGGAGTCCGATGTCGCCGACGCCGGCTGGTCGTTGAAGCCCGTCGGCGCATAGGACAGCATCGACAGGGCGAGTCCGCCGAGGATGACGAGTCCCACGACGAGGGTGATGACCGGACGGGCCACCACCTTGCCGGCGATCGTTCCCCATGCCCCGCCGCGGTGAAGACCGGGACGGGGGAGGCGCGGCCAGAACACGCTTCGACCGAGCACGGCGAGGAGGGCCGGCAGCAGGGTGAGATTGGCCAGGAGGGCGATGGCGATGCCGATGGCGAGCGCCGGACCCAATCCCTGGTAGAGGCCGAAGGTGGCGATGACGACGGTGGCGAGAGCACCCATCACCGTGAGACCCGAGAAGGTGATGGACTCGCCCACCTTGCAGACCGAGAACGCCACGGCGTCGTGGACGTCTCTGCCGCCACGGAGCTCCTCCCTCAGACGGAAGATGAGGAAGAGGCCGTAGTCGGTGCCGGCGCCGAGGAGGAGGACCGTGAGGAGGATGGGGGTGAGGGTGGACACCTGCACCCCGACGTGCGCGGACAAGGCGATGATCGGTCCGGCAGCGAGCATGGCGACCATCGACGGCAGCAGGGCCACGACGGGAGCGAGCAGGGCCCGGAAGGTCAGGAACAAGAGGGCGATGATGAAGAGGACCGACAGGATCTCGGTGAGGGCGGCGGCATGGTTGCTCTGGTTCTGTGAGTCCACGGACGAGGCGACACCACCGGTCAGGTGGAGGGCCAGACCGGGTGGAGCGCCGGCCGTGTCGAACGTGGACCGCAGGGCGGTCACGGCGGCAGAGCGCTCGCTGTTGCCGCCCGTTGAGGGCAGGTCGAGTTGGACAAGGGCCCGGTGGGCCTCGCCGTTCGCGGAGGGGCCCTGGTCGACGACCGAGGAGACATGACGGACCGATCGCATGGACTGCTCGATCCGTCCGATGGCCGCATTGTCGCTCGGAGTGAGGGGCGCCCCCGTCCTGGCGGCGACGAAGGTGGTGACCGAATTCGAACCGAAGGCGGCGTTGAGGGTGTTGGCCTCGGCGCTCGGGGCCGACGCCGGGAGGTAGTCGGAGTTGCTGTTCTTCTCGACGCTCGACATCGACGGAAGCACCATGACCAGGACCGCGGTGGCGACGACCCAGCCGACGATGATCGCCCAGCGGTACCGCACGCTGAATCGTCCGATGGCGGCGAACAAGGCGAGGTCCTCCTGTGCACTCGAATGTCCCGTCGCCGCCGGGCGGGACTGCTTCGAGCGGGGGTCTGTTGCTGTCGGTCAGGCTTGCTGTCGGTCTGGCTGTCTGTCGGTCTGGCTGTCTGTCGGTCTCGGCCAAACGAGCGTATGTGAGGCGCCGATGATGGTGCCGGCGACGAGCACCTGTGGCGGGCGATTCTTATCCGTTTCCTACCCTCGATAGCAGGCGACCGGGCTGCGCTCTACGCAAGGCTGCCGCCGGGCCGACGGTGTCGCCCAGGCCGCGGCGGAGCGTGGTCGAAGGGGGACCGAGCGCGGTAGCTCGGGGTCGCGGGACGGGGCGAAGGTCAGGCCGACGTGGGGAGCCGTCTCGGCATGGGGATCGCCGTCTCCGGCCAGCGCCGTCTGCTGACCCGGGCCAGGCGATGGAGCAGGGCGATCGCCCCGGGATCGTCGTCTCCCGGTCTCGTCTCGATGGCGCCGTCGGCGATCATCCCATCGAGAAGGTCCCGTCCTTGTGCGGTCCGGACGATCGTGAGCGTCCAATCGTTGAACGCTCCGATGCCTCCGGTAGAGATGTCGGCATGCTCGGCGGCGAAGTCGGGACAGAGGGTGCAGCCTTCACGAGTCCACGCGTGGGCCTCCTTCAAGGGGATCTCGTGATACTCGCCGTCGCGCGTCCACACCTGGAACACGCCCTTGATGTTCATCTTCTCGATGTCCGCACGGCTGATTCCGTATTTGGACTCGAACAGCTCGGGAAAGATGGCGTCGTCGAACGTCTTCGAGCACATCAAGCCGATGGTCAGTGAGAGTCGACGGGCGATCTTCCCCGCTTTGCGCGCCTTCATCACCGGAGCGGCCGATGACTGGCACCCCATGCCGACCAGCGCGATCCGCTCGGCACCGGCTTCGATCGCCTTCGGGTAGGCGAGGGGATTGGCCGAGTACGTGTAGCGCGACCCGGCGGCGGCGAGCACCTCGGACCTCGTCGTCGCCAGCCCGGGCACCGCCTTCCAAGTCGATCCGTCACCCTCCAGCACGGATACCAGTGCGGCGTCGATCACGTCGTGCTCGAGAGCCCAGATGAGGAGTGCCGAGACGAGACCACCGTCCTGTCCCAGGGCGAGGATCTCCGGATCGGTTGCGCGGACGAGCAGCGTGTCCGACGAGATGCCTGCCACTTCGTCGTCCGTGCGCTCCCTTCCGAAGAGGTGGGTGTCGATCTCCGGCTCCCACAACCGGAAGCGTGGGCAGGCTCGGGTGCACATCGTGCAGCCCTTGAGGCCGTGGGTGCAGTTCTCGGGACCGCCCTCGGCGTCGATGTGGAACGGCCTGTAGCGGCCACCGGTGTCGTCATAGGAGAGGACGTCGTAAGGGCAGGCCACGATGCAGGCGGCACACCCGGTGCACAGGCCGGACGTCACGACCTCGGTGAACAGCTCGGCCCACTGCGGCTTCTCGGGGGGCATGGTCCAACCCTAGCGAGCACGGTCGGGCCTGGGACAACCGGGACAACCGGGGGAACCGGCACAACCGGGGGAACCGGGGACAGTCGGGACGACCTCCCAAGATCGCCGTTACCCTCGGCCAGTGCCTGAGCTGCCGGAAGTTGAGGGCTATCGCCTGCTGGCCGAGCGGGCCTGCGGCCGTCGGATCGCTTCGGTCGAATCACGCGACGCGTGGTATCTGAAGCGAGGGTTGGACTCTCGGACTCTGGCACGCACTCTGAAGGGCCGGGAGATCGAGCTCGCCCGCCGCTTGGGCAAGGTGTTGCTGCTCGACCTGTCCGGTGGTCCGGTGCTGGGACTCCGTTTCGGCATGACCGGGATGCTGGTGGTGGACGGCCGGGCAGGCGTCGAGCAGCTGCTCTTCAGCCCGGCCCGGCGAGAGCGGTCCTGGGAGCGGCTCACCGTGGGATTCGACGACGGAGGGAGCCTCGTGGTCCACGATCCGCGGAGGCTGGGAGGGGTCTCGTTGGATCCCGACCTGTCCGGATTGGGCCCGGATGCGGCATCGATCTCGCTGGGCCAGCTCGAAGCAGCCCTGCGGGGCTCCTCGGCGCCGGTCAAGGCACGACTGCTGGACCAGTCCCGAGTTGCGGGGATCGGGAACCTGATCGTCGATGAAGTGCTCTGGCGAGCGTCGCTGGCTCCGTGGCGGCCGGGCAGATCGCTCGGGAAAGCCGAGCTACGACGGCTCCATCGGAACCTCGTGCGGACGATCGCCGATCTGATCGATCGAGGCGGATCCCATCGAGGTGGTCTCATGGAAGAGCGCCGGAGCGGAGGCCGCTGCCCGCGGGACGGGGCCGAACTCGAGCGGGGGACGGTCGGCGGTCGGACCACGTGGTGGTGTCCCGTCCATCAGACGTGACCGTCGGACGGGAGCAGCCGGCGGCCGGCAGTCAGGCGTCGAGCTCGGCCAGCACTTTGGCGGCGTGTCCGTCGGCCTTGACGCCGTACCAGGGCCGGATGATGGCGCCGTCTTCCCCGATGAGGAAGGTCGAGCGGATGACCCCCACCGACTTCTTTCCGTAGAGGGTCTTCTCGCCCCACGCTCCGTATGCCTCACCCACCGAGTGGTCGGCATCGGTGAGGAGCGGGAACTCGAGGCCGTACTTCTCCCGGAACTTGCGGTGCTTCTCAGCGCTGTCGGCGGAGATCCCGAGAACCGGAACCTTGGCGCGAGCGAAGGCTTGGAGGTTGTCATTGAACTGGCACGCCTCCTTCGTGCAGCCCGGCGTATCGTCCCTCGGGTAGAAGTACACGACCGCCCGCCGGCCGGTGAAGGTCTTCAGGGAGACCTTCTTGCCGTCTTGGTCGGGCAGCGTGAACGCCGGTGCCTTGTCGCCGGAGGCGAGCTTTCCCATCCCCTCGCTCCTTTCATGTTGGTGCCGGACACAACCTTGGCACACCCGGTAAGGGCAAGGCTGACGCCGCCTCGGGCTAGGCCTTCTCGGGCTAGGCCTTGAAGCGATGACGGTAGCCCCCGTGACGACACCGGCGGCGACGTTGTCCTTCATCCGGTTCGATGGTCGCAGGAACGTCGACCTCCGCGACGGCGCCGTTCACCAGTCCGGCGGTGGCCGCTGGTTCCTCAGCCGATTGTGGAAGGCGCACAGCAGACGGCCGTTCTCCTGGGCCGTCGGTCCGCCTGCTCCGTAGGGGACGATGTGGTCGACCTGGCAGCGGATCGCCGGACGATCGCAGAAGGGGTGGGTGCACCGGCGGTCCCGCAGCTCGATCGCCCGCCGGGTGGCCCCGGAGAACAGGCGTGTCGTGGCACCGATCTCGACCCGGGCCACCGGTGCGAACACGGCCCGTTCGATGTCGGCCTCCTCCAACCACGGGAGGAGGGCGCCGGGGGAAAGCGGCATGCCCTGGGCCAGCTCCAAGATGCGCCCCGAGAGCGTCTCGTAGCCGACGTAGACGCTGAACAGGGGGGCGGGCCGGCGCCCGTCGGCGGGGGCGGTGCCCGAGCGGGTCGCCATCTCGACGAGGGCGTCTGCTCGACGTTGCTGGTGGGTGCGGGAGAGCTCGGTGGTGGTGGGCTCTCGGCCGAGCTCGTCTTGGGCCTTTTTCCAGTCCGCCTCGAACAAGGCCTGTTCGAGCCGGACGAGCTCGTTCGAGACGATCGTCCCCGAGATCGGGTCGAGGGTCATCGTGCCGAGCCACGTCCCACAGAAGCTCTGCTCGAGCGAGACGTCCCGGCGGGACCTGCGCTCTTCGTCGCTGCGCTCGACCCCGTCGGGGTCGGCGAGCTGCTCCCAGTAGGCACAGGACCTGGTGAAGGCCTCGAAACCCAGGGTCTTCGCCTGGGTGACGAGCAGCTCCTCGTCCCGGCAGAGGGCCTCTGTTGTGGCCGGGCGCTTCAACCTCGCCACGGTGTCGACGTGGGCCGAGGTGATCGCCCCTTCGAGCCAGGCCTCCCTACAGGCCGGGAGGTGGCGGAGGGCCCGTCCCCGCCGAACCTGGCGACGACCTACTGCCCCGGGCAGCCGGCACCGGGTCGCCACCCACGCAGCAGCGGTGTGGGCACCGTCGGCCTCCCATGCCCCCGAGGCGTCGAAGGCCGCCGTCGCCTCGGCCACGACCGCCTCGAGGCGAGCCAGCTCCCGGTGGAGCACGACGAGCGACTCGCCGTCGCCGAACGTCTCGGCCCCCTCTTCGATGAGCCGGTCGAGCACCTCGGTGAGGGCATCCACCTCCATCGCCCGAGTCAACCACCAGGGTGTGACAAACACCGAGGAGCACTCGAAGGCCATGGCTCGCCGAAGGTCGAACCACGGAGTGGCGCCGGGGTGCCCCGGGAAACGACGATCCCGAGGTACACTTTGGGCTCGTAGCGGGGTTTGGTGCCCGGCTACAGGGTCTTCCTCACCTGTTATCCGGTACTGCTATGCGGGCCGGACGGCCCGAGGCGGGCCCACCGGTGCCCGTCGTTCCACGGGTACGGCGACCGATCGTCGGCCGCCTCTTCGCGGCCGGACCCCGGCTGTGAGAGATCAGAACAACAGACGAGAGAGAACCCATACCGATGTCCACCGCAGTCGCTCCGAGCGAGCAGGCAGCCGCCCTGCCCGCCGATCCTCCCCGCTCATCGGCGGAAGCCGAGTCCTTCGAGGACCGTACCTTTTCATCCCTCGACGTCGACCCGTCGCTGGTGAAGGTGCTCGAGGAACAAGGCATCATCACCGCATTCCCGATCCAGGCCATGACCGTGGCCGACGCCCTCTCGGGCCTCGACGTGTGCGGCAAGGCAAAGACGGGATCGGGAAAGACGCTCGCGTTCGGCCTCCCGCTCCTCCAGCGAACGATGGCCTCGCGTTCGACCGAGCCCGGGCGACCGAGGGCCCTGGTCCTCGTGCCCACCCGGGAGCTCGCCGTCCAGGTGAGCGAAGTTCTGTCGCCGCTCGCCGAGGCCGTCGGCTTGAAGGTCGTCGCCGTCTACGGAGGTGCTGACATCGACCAGCAGATCCGAAAGCTGAGGCGAGGTGTAGACGTGGTCATCGCCACGCCGGGAAGGCTCATCGACCTCGGCGACCGCCGAGAGATGTCTGTCGCCGACGTCGAGACGCTCGTGCTCGATGAAGCTGACCGGATGGCCGACATGGGCTTCATGCCCCAGGTCGAATGGGTGCTCCGCCGGCTCGAACGCGATCATCAGACCCTGCTCTTCTCCGCCACCCTCGATGGCGCCGTGGACCGGCTGGTCAGTCGGTACATGAAGGACCCGGTGCTCCACGAGGTCGCTTCCAAGCGCACGACGGTCGATGAGATGGAGCACCGGTTCATCGAGGTCCACCAGATGGACCGGGTCAAGCTCTGTGCCGCGATCTGCCGAAGCTCCGACAAGGTCCTGATCTTCGTCCGCACCAAGCGAGGGGCCGATCGGCTGGTGGAGCAGCTCCGAAAGGAAGGGGTCAAGTCCGCAGCCATCCACGGCGACCTGCGGCAGGCCAATCGGGAACGCGCCCTCAAGAGCTTCGATGCGGGCAAGCTCCCCGTGCTGGTCGCCACCGACGTCGCCGCCCGGGGCCTCGACATCGACATGGTCGACGTGGTCATCCACTTCGACCCGCCCGAGGACCACAAGGCCTACCTTCATCGGTCGGGCCGGACGGCCCGGGCCGGTGAGTCTGGCCTGGTCGTGACGCTCGTCCAGTGGAACCAGATTCTCGAGGTCGAGCGGATCCAGACCCGCCTCGGCCTCAAGGCTCCCATCGTCGAGATGTTCTCCAACGACCGACGTCTGACCGACCTGGCCGGATGGGACCCCGTAGCCGACTGAGCTCGCGTCGCCAACGAAGCCACCGAACTCGCCCCGTTTCCACGCCGAACCCGCCCCGTTCCGAAACCCGCACCAGGAAAAGACGACGTGCCGGCCAATCACTCCGAAGAGGCCAATCACTCCGAAGAGGCCAATCACTCCGAAGAGGCCAATCACTCCCAAGAGGCCAATCACTCCGAAGAGGCCAATCACTCCGAAGAGCCGATCAGGGTCGGTGACGACCTCGAGGGGGTGAAGCGGATCCTGGTGGTGACCGCCCACCCCGACGACGTCGATTTCGGTTCCGCCGGCTCCGTGGCCTACTGGACCTCGGCGGGTGTCGAGGTGGCGTACTGCATCGTCACCGACGGGGACGCCGGAGGCTCGGATCGGTCGATGGCGCGCACCGAGATGGCCGAGGTGCGCCGGAAGGAGCAGTCCGAAGCCGCTCGGGCGGTCGGGGTGAGCGATGTGACGTTCCTCGGCTTTGCCGACGGTCGTCTGGTCTGTGACCTCGATCTCCGCCGGTCGATCACGGCGGCGATCCGCCGGTACCGGCCCGACCGGGTCGTCACCCAGTCGCCCGAGCGAAACTGGGACCGCATCTACGCCAGCCATCCCGATCATCTCGCCGCCGGTGAGGCCACGGTTTGTGCCGTCTACCCTGACGCACGCAATCCGTTCGCCTTCCCCGAGCTTCTCGACGAAGGGCTCGAGCCCCATGCCGTGCCCGAGCTGTGGCTGATGGCCACCGACCGAGCCGACCGGGTCATCGACACCACCAAGTACATCGACCGGAAGCTGGCGGCGCTCCGCTCGCACCGGAGCCAGGTCGGGGACGGTGAGCACCTCGATGACCTGCTTCGGAACTGGATGTCGCGTACCGCTCGGGCGGCCGGTCTGCCTGCCGGCAGTCTGGCCGAATCGTTCCACGTCGTCGCCACCGCCTGATGGCCGACATGGGCCCGACTGATCCCTCGAACCGGTCTGCCCAGGACTGGCTCGTCCTCCAGCACGTGAGCTACGAGGGGCCGGGCCTCGTCTCCGAGGAGCTCGAGCGCGCCGGCAGGAGCGTCCGGGTCGTGCGACTCGATTCCGGCTCCCTGCTGCCCGGCGACTGGTCCGAACTCGGCGCCGATGACAGCCCTTCCGCCGACAACCTTCCCGCCGGTGTCGTCGTGATGGGGGGTCCGATGAGTGTCCACGACGACCAGCATCCGTGGCTGGCGCCCGAGCGACGGCTCGTCGCCGCCATGGCGAGAGCCGGCCGCCCGGTTCTCGGGATCTGCCTCGGCGCCCAGCAGCTGGCCATGGCTCTCGGGGCCGAGGTCACGACCGGGGAGCGGCCGGAGATCGGCCTGGGCACGGTCGAGCTCACGGCTGCCGGCCGACGCGACCCGGTGTTCGGCCCCGAGTACGGGGGGCTCGGGCCCACCACCGTGCCCTGCGTCCACTGGCATCAGGACACGTTCTCCCTCCCGGAAGGGGCGGTGCACCTGGCGGCGACGCGGGACGTTCCCCATCAGGCGTTCCGGTGGGGGTCCCGCGCCTACGGATTGCAGTTCCACGTCGAGGTGGACGCCTCTCTGGCTGCCGGCTGGGCCCCGCACCTTTCCGGCGGTGTCCGGCTGGCTCCTGGCGGCCTCGCCGAGGTGGCGTCGACCGGACGGCGTCTGCTCCGGCGGTTCTTCGACCTGGCCACGGCGCCCGATCTGGCCACGGCGCCCGATCCGGCCACGGCGCCCGATCCCGCCACGGCGCCCGATCCCGCCACACTGTCCCACCCCACCGGCAGCCGGCTCCGATGACCGGCCCGGACAACGACATCCTCGTCGGTTCGAGGGCACTGACGCACCCGGCCTCGAAGGAGAACCCGGGGGAGTCCGAACGGGTCAAGCCACGGTTGCGCGGGGTCCTCCACGAGGTGGCGTTCTTCGTGACACTGGGCACGGGGACCGCACTGGTGATCGCCGCCCCCACCACCGGGGCCCGGGTCGCCACCCTCGTCTACGCGTTGTCGATGTCGCTGCTGTTCGGGGTCAGCGCGCTCTTCCACCGGCACACCTGGGGCCCGGTAGGGCGCCGGCGGCTGCGCCGTTGCGACCATTCGACCATCTTCATCGCCATCGCCGGCTCGTACACGCCCGTCGCCGCCATCGCTCTCCACGGTTGGGCCAGTGTCACCGTGCTCTGCGTCGTGTGGGTGGGCGCCGCCGCCGGCATCGCTGTCCGCCAGCTGTGGCTGGACGCCCCCAAGTGGGCGATCGCCGTGCCCTACGTCGTGGTGGGTTGGGCGGCGGCCATCGTGCTCCCCCAGCTGGTCCGGGCCCTGGGCGGCGAGGGGTTCGCCCTGCTGCTGGCGGGGGGGCTCGCCTACACCGCCGGGGCCGTCGTCTACGCCCGAAAGCGGCCCGATCCCTTCCCGACCGTGTTCGGGTACCACGAGGTGTTCCACGCCTGCACCATCATCGGGGCCGCTCTGCAGATGGTGGTCATCGCCTTCTTCGTCTTCCCCCTTGCCGGCTGACGCGGCCTTGTCAGCCCCTTCCCTTCCGGTCCGACCCGGCTCCGGGAGGGGCCCCGGTCGCGGGGCGGCCACCCGACCCGGGACTCAGCGGGCCATCTGACGCAGCATGTAGGGCAGGATCCCGCCGTGCCGGAAGTACTCGGCTTCCATCGGGGTGTCGATGCGGACGTTGGCCTCGAACTCGATCACCCGGTCGCCGTCGGCTGCCCGGACCGCTACCGTCTTCGGTGTCGATCCCTCGTTCAGGGCTTCGAGGCCGGAGATGGAGAACACCTCGCTGCCGGTCAGGCCGAGGGACTCGGCGGTCCCGCCGTCCCCGAACTGAAGCGGCAGGACGCCCATCCCGATCAGGTTCGACCGGTGGATCCGCTCGAAGCTCTCGGCGAGGACGGCGCGGACACCGAGGAGGGCGGTTCCCTTGGCGGCCCAGTCCCGCGACGAGCCCGATCCGTACTCCTTGCCGGCCAGCACGACCAAGGGCACGCCCTCGGCCGAGTACCGTTCGGCGGCGTCGAAGATGGTGGTCTGCTCGCCGTCGGGGAGATGGACCGTGAACCCCCCCTCCGTGCCCGGAGCCAGCTGGTTCCGCAGTCGGACGTTGGCGAACGTCCCCCGGACCATCACCTCGTGGTTGCCGCGGCGTGCGCCGTACGGAATTGAAGTCGGCCCTATCCACGCCCTTGTCGGCCAGGTAGTTGCCGGCCGGGGTGGAGGGGCTGATCGAACCGGCGGGCGAGATGTGGTCGGTGGTGATGCTGTCGCCCAGCTTGGCCAGGACCCGGGCGCCGTCGACGTCCCGGACCGGTTCGGGGAGCGGCGCCAGGCCCTCGAGGAACGAGGGGCGTAGGACGTAGGTCGAGTCCCGGTCCCAGTCGAAGGTGGCTCCGGTGGCCGTCTCCACCGCCCGCCACCGATCGTCGCCGTCGAACACCGCCGCGTACCGTCGGCGGAACATGTCCGAGCTCAACGATGAGCGGATGGCCGCGGTCACGTCCTCGTTCGTCGGCCAGAGGTCGGCGAGGTGGACCGGTGTCCCGTCCCGGCCGGTTCCGATGGGATCGGTGGAGAGGTCGATGTCCATGGTGCCGGCGAGCGCGTAGGCGACCACGAGGGGCGGTGAGGCGAGGTAGTTCATCCGGACATCGGGGTGGATCCGGCCCTCGAAGTTCCGGTTCCCCGACAGCACCGACACCACCGAGAGGTCGGCCTCGTGGACGGCCTCGGAGACGCCGACGAGCAGCGGACCGGAGTTGCCGATGCAGGTGGTGCAGCCGAATCCGACCAGGTCGAACCCGATGGCGGCGAGCGGTTCGGTCAGACCGGCGCGGTCGAGGTAGTCCATGACCACCCGCGACCCGGGAGCAAGCGACGTCTTGACCCAGGGCTTGGGCGCCAGTCCCCGCTCGACGGCCCGCTTGGCCACCAGACCGGCGGCCACCATGACCTGGGGATTCGAAGTGTTGGTGCAGCTGGTGATGGCGGCCACCACCACCGCTCCGTCACCGACCTCGACGGCGGAGCCGTCGGACAGGGACGCCTCGCCGGTACGACGATCACGTCCGAGTGCTCGCCGGTAGGCGGCGCCGGCCCCGGCCAGGGTCACGAGGTCCTGGGGCCTCGACGGGCCGGCGATGCTCGGCACCACCGTCGACAGGTCGAGCTCGATGGTCTCCGAGAAGACGGGTTCTGGGCCGTCAGCCCGGTGGAAGAGGCCCTGCTCCTTGGCGTAGGCCTCGACCAAGTCGACGTGGCGGTCGTCGCGGCCGGTGAACCGCAGGTAGTCGAGGGTCACGTCGTCGATCGGGAAGATGGCACACGTCGCCCCGTACTCGGGTGACATGTTGCCGATGGTGGCCCGGTTGGCCAGCGCCACGGCCGAGATCCCCGGTCCGAAGAACTCGACGAACTTGCCGACCACACCGTGCTGGCGGAGGAGGTGGGTGATGGTGAGGACGAGATCGGTGGCGGTCGTGCCCGCCGGCTGCTCCCCGGTGAGGCGGAACCCGACGACGGGAGGCAGGAGCATCGAGAGGGGCTGGCCCAGCATGGCCGCCTCGGCCTCGATCCCTCCCACGCCCCACCCGAGCACACCCAGCCCGTTGACCATCGTGGTGTGGGAGTCGGTCCCGACCAGGGTGTCGCAGTAGGCCTTGCCGTCGTCGGTGGCGAACACCACCCGGGACAGGTACTCGAGGTTCACCTGGTGGCAGATCCCCGTGCCCGGCGGCACGACCCGGAAGCCGTCGAAGGCCTGCTGGGCCCAGCGCAGGAGCTGGTAGCGCTCGATGTTCCGCCGGTACTCGATGTCCACGTTCTCGTCGTACGCACCCGGTGTCCCCGACACCTCGGCGATCACCGAGTGGTCGATGACGAGCTCGACGGGGACGAGCGGGTTGACCCGGCCGGGATCACCCCCGAGGTCGCCGAGGGCGTCGCGCATGGCGGCGAGGTCCACCACCCCGGGAACGCCCGTGAAGTCCTGCATGAGGACCCGCTCGGGGGTGAGGGCGATCTCGGTGTTGTGATCGCCCAGCCCGTGCCGCTCGGGATTGTTCCCCCATCCGGCCACCGCCTCGATGTCGGCGGGTCGGACCGCCACCCCGTCCTCGTGGCGGAGCAGGTTCTCCAGGACGACCTTGATCGAATAGGGAAGCCGGTCGACGTCGTACCGGTCGGAGAGCGCGTCGATCCGGTAGATCTCGTAGGAGGCGTCGCCGACGGCGAGCGTCCCCTGGGCACCGAACGAGTCTGGCGCCTGAGGATCGGGCGCTTGGGGTTCGGGCGCGGCAGTGGAGTGGTCATGGGCCATGAGTTCATTCTGGTCCGCCCGGGACTGTCCGGCGACACGCTGTCGCCGGCAGCTCAGGTCCGGGTGCGGTAACGATGGACGGCCAACGGGGCGAGCACGCAGAAAAGGCCCACTGACCACGCCACCGACTGGATGACCCAGCTCGCCGTGGGTCCGCCGAGCATGAGCGACCTGCAGGCGTCGATGGTGACGCTGACCGGCTGGTACGTGGCGAACCCCTGGAGCCAGCCGGGCATCTGCGCCACTGGCACGAACGCCGAGGAGGCGAACGTGAGCGGGAAGAGCAGTGGGAACGAGATGACCTGGGCCACCTCGCTGTTGGGGGCCGACAGACCGATCACGGCGAAGCCCCACGAGAGGGCATAGGCGAAGAACAGGATGACCACGATGGCAGCGAGGTAGGGCAGGACGCCGGTAGTCGGCCGGAAGCCGACCAACAGGCCGACGACGGTAATGATGACCACGGTCAGGACGTTGCGGCACATGTCGGCTGTGGTGCGGCCGGCGAGCACTGCCGAACGCGCCATCGGAAGGGCCCGGAACCGCTCGATGAGGCCTTTTTGGAGATCCTCGGCCAATCCGATGCTGGTCTGCACCGATCCGAACACGACCGTCTGCACGAAGATCCCCGGCATCAGGTAGTTCACGTAGGTCGACCCCGGCACGTGGATCGACCCGCCGAACACGTACCGGAACAGCAGCACGAACATGATCGGCTGGATGGTCGAGAAGAACAGCGCCTCGGGGATGCGGGTGTAGGCGAGGATGTTGCGCTTGGTGATCGTCAGGGTGTCCGAGACGGCCCACCGCGCCCTGTTCGCGAAACCGGGGGTGAACGTGGGGCGGCCGACCGGGACGGTGATGGCGGTCATCGGTTGTCACCCGCTCCTACCGGCACCTCGGTGCCGGGCTGTTCCTCATTCGGATCTGCACCGCTCCCGCCCTCAGGTTCTCCCTCGGGAGGATCGTCCGTCGATTCCCGATCTCCCTCGGCGCGGTGGCCGGTGAGGGCGAGGAAGACGTCGTCCAGACTGGGCTCGCGGAGGGCGAAGGTTGTCGGCTCGATTCCCTCCCCGTCCAGCGAGCGGAGTGCGGTCATGGCGGCCTCGGGACCATTGTCCACGGTGACCTCGACCATCGTGCCGTTGGTCGTCGGACTGTGGGGTCCGATCGAACTGACCAACTGGGCGGCGCGCGATGCGTCGTCGACCGAGTGGAGCCCGACCTCGAGCACGGTCGCCCCCATGTCGCGCCTTCAGGGCCGCCGGTGTTCCCTCGGCGATCACGTGTCCGTGGTCGAGCACGGACAGCGTGTTGGCCAGACGGTCTGCCTCCTCGAGGTACTGGGTCGTGAGCAGCACCGTCGTGCCGCCGCCCACCAGGGTCTCGATAACCTCCCAGAGGTCGTTGCGGCTCTGTGGGTCGAGCCCCGTCGTGGGCTCGTCGAGGAAGAGGACGGTCGGCTTGGCCACGAGGGCGGCCGCCAGGTCGAGACGGCGCCGCATGCCGCCCGAGTACGTCTTCAGGGTCCGGTTCGCCGCGTCGGCCAGCCCGAACTGCTCGAGGAGCTCGGCTGCCCGGCTGTTCGACGTGTTCCTGGGCAGGTGATTGAGGTTCCCCACCATCTGCAGGTTCTCCTTACCCGTGAGGTTCTCGTCGACCGCCGCGTACTGACCGGCAAGACCGATGAGGGTGCGGACCCGTGCCGCCTCGGTGACGACGTCGTGCCCGAGCACCCGGGCGGTCCCGCCGTCGGGCTTCAGGATCGTGGTGAGGATACGGACCGTGGTGGTCTTCCCCGATCCGTTGGGGCCGAGGAGCCCGAAGACGATCCCTTCCTCGACGGCGAGATCGACGCCGTCGACGGCCCGCACCTCGTGCTTGCCCTTGAACGTCTTCTGGAGCGAGGTCACCTCGATGGCGTGCGGCATGGTGTTGGTGGTCCTGTGATCAGTGTCGGTCCGCGACGGCGCCGGCGCCGGGCGCCGCCTTCGGCTGGGTCATGGCTTGGGGGGTCACGGCATCGAGGAGGGACGGGAACGCTCGCCCGGAGCCCGTCGGATCTCCCCACGTGATCGGCTCGTCCCGAGCTGGGTCGTCCCGCATCTTAGGTGGTCGTTCGATTCGCTCCGACGCCCGCGGCGATCCGGGTCGGGCGACCCGACCGGGCGCCGTGAGGCCGCACCTCCTCGCGTCTCGATGACCGGAACGTCCGCGACCAGCGGAATCTGCGACATGCCCATGCAGACGCACCGGAGTCCCGAAAACCATCGGGGACGCTCGCATCGGCGACTCGGGGCGTTCGCGTCGCCGACCCGGGGCGCTCGCGTCGGCGACCCAGAAGCGAAATTCAGCGCTGACGTCGGCTCACCCCGGTAGCCTGATCAGGGTGGAGGCAGGCGAGCAGGCTCCCGACTTCGAGCTTCCCGATCAGGGTGGCACCCCCCGGCGACTGAGCGACCTGGTGCGGCAAGGCCCCGTCGTGCTGTTCTTCTACCCGGCGGCGATGACAAAAGGGTGCACCGCCGAGAGTTGCCATTTCAGGGATCTGCGGTCGGAGTTCGCCGCCGTGGGGGCCCAGCCGATCGGGATCAGCGCCGATACGGTCGAGAAGCAGAAGCGATTCGACGACAAGCACAACTTCGAGTTCCCGCTCCTGTCGGATCTCGACGGATCGGTGGCCACCAGGTTCGGGGTCCGGCGACGGCTCACGTGGCTCTCGCCCACCAAGCGGACCACATTCGTGATCGGTACCGACCTCCGCGTGATCGAGGTGATCCGGAGCGAGGTGCGCATGAACGTGCACGCAGACCAGGCTCTCGCCGCCCTGCGACAGCGATGACCGCTCGGCGGCCCGTCCCGGTGTCGGTCCGTTGCCGGGCCGGGCGCCTGACGGAACTGCCCGGAGCTGTCCGATGAGTCCACTGCCCGGAGCGGTACTGGTCGAGCAACTGGCCCAGGCCATCGCCGAGCGGGCCGTGAGCATCGTGATGGATGCGATCGACATCGACGCCATCGTCGAACGGGTGGACGTGGACGCGCTCATCGCCCGAGTCGACGTCGACGGTGTGGTCTCGCGGGTCGACGTGGACCGGCTCGTCGAACGGGTCGACGTGAAGAAGCTGGTCGAGCGGGTGGACGTGAACGAGATCGTCGAACGGATCGACGTGAAGAAGATCGTCGACCAGATCGACGTCGACGCCCTCATGGAGCAGACCGAGCTCGGCTCGATCATCGCCCGTTCCACGACCGGCATCGCCACCGAGGTCCTCGATGTGATCCGGGCACAGGGGGTGGGGCTCGACGACTTCGTGGCCCGGTGGGTCAACCGGGCGCTTCGACGCAAGCCCGAGACGCTGCCCCTTGGCCCGGCGCTGCTCGTGAGCGCGGTCCCGCCCCCTCCTGCGCTGGTGGCCTCGGCGGCCTCGGGGGCTCCTCTGCTCGGGTCGGCCCCATCGGCTGCCCCGGCCTCCCCGTCCCCCGGGTCTGAGTCACCCGGCGTGGGACCATCGTGAGCCGAGCGCTCTCGGTGGCCGGGGAAGGTCCGAGCCCGCCGGTCATCGGTCGCCAGGGTCACTATGCCGGCGCAGCGAGCAGGCTGGTCGCGTTCGCCGCCGACGTCGGGATCGTGTGGGGGCTCTACTCGCTCGGGGCCGCCGTGCTGACGTTCACCGTAGAGCTAGTGTCGGGACAGCACTTCTCGCTGACCGGTCTGCCGTATCTGTCGGGGACCGCCGCCGTCCTCTGGTTGTTCCTCTACTTCAGCTACCAGTGGGCCCTCGGTGGCAAGACACTGGGGATGGCCATTCTCGGCATCCGCGTGGTTCGTATGGACGGCGCACCGATCGGGCGCCGTCAAGCGGTGGTGCGGACGTTGGCGCTGCCGCTGAGCTTCCTGGTCTTCGGGCTCGGGTTCCTCGGGATCGTCCTCAACCGGCGCCGCTACGCGTGGCACGACCGTCTGGCGGGCACGGCTGTCGTCTACTCGTGGGACGCCCGGGCCGCTCGGCTCCGGTGGTTGGCCCGGCAGGGCCCGTGACCGTGTCCGCACCCGGACGCCTCATCGAGCGGGAAGCGGTCTCGGTCGTGCCCGGAGCGGTGCTGTTGCCAGGATGGCTCGATTCCGAAGGCCAGCGGAGACTGGCGGATGCCTGTCGCCGATGGGCCGAGAAGGCGGGGGGACTGCGGGCTCCCCGTATGCCGAGGGGTGGCGTGATGTCGGTCAAGATGACCTGCCTCGGTTGGCACTGGGTCCCGTACCGGTACGCGACCACGGTCGTCGACGGCGACGGTCGTCCGGTTGCGCCATTCCCGCGATGGCTCGGGTCGATGAGCAGCGGTGCTGTTGCCGACGCCCTGGCGATCGACGCCGAGGTCGGGCGGGCCCAAAGAAGGGCGGCGACGGCCAGCGGGCCCCCCGAACCCGATGACCCGCAGCCCTTCGTCCCCGACATCGGACTCGTCAACTGGTACGAGCCCGGGGCCCGCATGGGGATGCACGTCGACAAGGACGAGCCGAGGCCGGCACCGGTCGTGTCCTTCAGCATCGGCGACTCGTGCGTCTTCCGGTTCGGCAACAGGGTCGATCGGGGGAGACCGTGGAACGACGTTGTGCTCGAGTCGGGCGACGTCTTCGTGTTCGGGGGCCCGGCTCGCCGGGCCTACCACGGGGTCCCGAGGGTGCTTCCCGGGACGGCCTCTGCCGACTGCGGCGTGAGGGGCGGCAGGTTCAATGTGACGGTGAGGGAGTCGGGGTTCGCCACCGGCTGATCGCTCGATCGTGACTGACCGCTCGATCGTGGCCCGCTCGATCGAGGGGGTCACGCCAGCTGGCCCAGATAGAAGCGCGTCCCCTGATCGTCGCGGCACACCGACGAGATGCCGTAGGGCTGCTCCTCGGGGTCGGTGGCCTCTCCGCCGGCGGAGAGGACTGCGTCGACGGCCCGGACGATGTCGTCCACCCGGTACATCGGGACGCCGGTGGCCGTCTCGTGCCCGCCTGACAGCCCCACCATGGGCACCGCGTCCTCGACCTGCCAGCCGTCGGCGACACGACCGGGCGTGGTTCGCCACCCGAGCACCGAGGAGAAGAAGGCGCGGGTCCGTGCAGAGTCGACGACCTCGAGGGTCACATAGGCGAGCTCGCCCACCCGTGTCGAGACGGGTGGTGGCGCGTGCCTCGGGCCGGCGCCGCCCGCTGGTTGGTACAGCGCGAACTCCATGCCCTGGTCGTCGCGGCACCTGGTGACCAGCCCGTATGGCTCGGCGTGGGGATCTTCGGCCGTCCCGCCCGCCTCCCGCACGCGCTCGACGGCGGAGTGGACGTCGTCCACGGCGAAACAGCAGAACAGCGTCGACCGGGGCTCGCCGCCCCACAGCCCTTTGCTGATGCCGGGTCCGGTGACGTGTCTGCTCCGCGTGCCCTCCCCTCCCTCATAGGCCCATTGGAGGACCTCGGCGAAGAAGCGGGCGGCCCGTTCGACGTCGGGCACCCACAGCGAGGCGTACCCGAGATCGCCCTGCCGCGGTGTCGATGCAGGCGCGGATGCAGGAGAAGGTGAGGGGGCAGCCGTCTCGGTCAAGACGAGCCAGCGGTGTCCGAACGGGTCGCGGATCACGCCGCTGCGCCCGTACTCGTAGTCGGCGAGCTCGCGTTCCAGCCCGGCGCCGGCGGCCACGGCCCGCTCGACCAGCGCGTCGACGTCGGGCACGGTCAGGTGGATCGTGACCGTTGTGCCCTGGCCCGGGACGGGGGCCGACACGCCGATCTCGGGGTACTCGTCGGCGAGCATGAGGACGGCTCCTCCGATCTCGAGCTCGGCGTGTCCGATCCGTCCGTCAGGCATGGTGATCGGGGCATTCAGCAGGCGGGCCCCCAGAGCCTCGGCGTACCAGTCGAGCGCGTCTCGCGCACCGGCCACGGCCAGATAGGGCGAGATAGCCGCGCCCCGGACGGGCGATGCGGCGGCCCGGGCGGGGGCAGTCGAACGGGCGGTCATGTCGTCGTCGATGGCGAGTTCGGACACGGTGACTCCTTCCGGAAGGTCGAGAGCTCGTGCAACGCGGGCCCGGAGGCTGGCGGCAAAAGCGGGATCGGGTTGACGGGGAACGAGAGGGACGCGGAGGGCGTCGAAGGGATCAGGCATCGGAATCTTCCTCGATGGAGTAGCGCCGCCGGAACGCGGCCTTGGCCCGGACCAGCAGGGCTTCGGTGGCAGCCACGGTGCGTCCCAGCAGAGCTGCAACCTCGGGCACGGACAGTCCGTCCAGATAGCGGAGAGTGAGGCTCGCCCGGTGTTGGGCAGGCAACGCTTCGAGCACCTGACGCACCCGCATGGCCTCCAGGTGGACGTCCCAGGGCTCGTCGGTGAAGGTCGCCGTGTCACGGAGCAGCCGGAGGCGCCGCTCGTCGCGGTGCTGACGCCGCCAGTGGTCGACCAGCTTGTGCCGGGCGACCCCGATGACCCAGGGCATCGTCACCGTCGTCCGATCGTCACGTCTGACGGCGTCCACGGCGGCAAGGAACGTCTCGGCGGTCAGATCCTCGGCCACGGCCGCCGAACCGCACCGGGCCGACAGGTACCCGTAGACCTGGGGGAGGGCATCGTCGTAGAAGGCGAGAAACGCGGCATGGCCGGTTCCCTCCGCTGCAGACGGCACTCCCATGGCTCCATCGTCGCTCCGGCTCCCGCGACTCCGACGGTCCTCGGGCAATTCGCCTGTGACCAGGGAGCGTCGGCCGGGGGTGGCCTAGTGTGACCGCCGGGACCTGGCCGGACACCGCCAGAGGGACCCAGAGGACGGTCAAGGAGGAGGGACATGGAGTCGTACGCCCACGACGGGCTCACCTTCGACGTGACCGACACCGGTGGCGGGGACAACGGCACGCTGCTCGCCCTCCACGGATTCCCCGAGGACCGGCACTGCTGGGACAAGCTGTCCACCACCTTCGCCGACCACGGCTACCGGACGGTTGCTCCGGACCAGCGGGGCTACTCGCCCGGTGCCCGCCCCGAGGGGAGGCGGTCGTACCGGGTGGGACTCCTGGCCGGTGACGTGCTGGCCCTGGCGGACAGGATCGAGGTCGACCGCTTCGACGTCGTCGGCCACGACTGGGGTGCAGCGGTGGCGTGGTATCTCGCCGCCGCCCATCCCGACCGCGTGCGGACGCTGACGGCCCTCTCGGTACCCCACCCGGCTGCGTTCCAGAAGGCCATGGGGACGAGCACCCAGCTCCTTCACTCGTGGTACATGGCGTTCTTCCAGATGCCCCGGGTCCCCGAGCTGGTACTCGGCCGACACGGAGGGGCCGACTTCGCCGACAGCATGGTCCGAAGCGGCCTGGACCGCCCGACCGCCGACCGATACGGCGCAAGGGCAGGCACCAGGGGCGCCATGACGGGGCCGATCAACTGGTACCGGGCGCTGCCGCTCTCCGGGCGTGACCGTATGCCCGCCGTCACGGTTCCCACCCTGTACTGCTGGGGATCGAGAGACGGGTTCATCACGCGCCAGGCGGCGGAGCTCTGCGCCGAGCAGGTGAAGGGTCCATACCAGTTCGCCGAGTTGGAGGGGCAGCCGCACTGGCTGCCGACGAAGAGCGCCGATCTGGTGGCGCCGTTGGTCCTCGACCTGCTGGGCCGAGCCGAACCGGTGCCGCGGGGCTGAACGGGCAGGCCCGGCCGCCAGCCGGGCGTCTGCTCCGACTTGCCGGAGGTGATCGTCCTCAGGCAGACTTGAGTCTCGTCTGTGCCTCGGCGAGAAGCTCGGCCAGACAGATCCCCGTGCGGCCGGTCTCGATCGAGCGTCGGCGCAGCCTCCTAGGTCCGTCCGGCCGGCGTCGGTTGCTGCCACAATCTGACCGTGGCCGAACGGCCGCCATGTCGAGTCGTGAGAAGAGGATGAGGCGTGGCCGGGCGGGTGACGCTCCCGCTCGGCCGATCCTGTGAGCTATGCCCAGGCCAGTCGAAGGCACCAGTCAGTACAACCCTGGCCTCGACGGAATCAGGGCCTTGGCCGTCCTCGGCGTCATCGCGTACCACCTGAACGTGGGTTGGGCCAGCGGCGGTCTGCTCGGGGTCGGGGTCTTCTTCGTCCTGTCGGGTTACCTGATCACCGACCTCCTCGTCGCCGAGTATCGGCGTCGGAGCACGGCTCGGCAGAGCCCGGGAATCGATCTCGGGCGGTTCTGGCTGCGCCGGGCTCGCCGCCTGCTGCCGGCGCTGTTCGTGATGCTCTTCGTGGTGGTGGTCTGGGCCACGCTGTTCGGTCGGAGCCAGCTCGGCAACGTACAGAGCGACCTGTTCCCGTCCATCTTCTACTTCAGCAACTGGTGGTTCATCTTCCACCACGTGTCGTACTTCGCCCAGTACGGTCCACCCTCGCCGCTGGGCCATCTGTGGTCGCTGGCGGTCGAGGAGCAGTTCTACCTTTTCTGGCCGCTCATCCTGTTGGCTGCGCTCCGGTGGATCAGGGACAGGCGGATCATCCTCATCGGCATCGTGGTGTTCGCGGTGGCTTCGGCGATCGAGATGGCCCTCCTCTACTCGCCGGTCGCTGACCCGACACGCGTGTACGACGGCACCGACACCAGGGCTTTCGCCCTGTTGATCGGGGCGGCACTGGCCTTTGTCTGGCCCCGGGACCGGACGTTCTTCTCGATAGGGGAGGGGGCCCGGCGCATCCTCGAAGGGGTGGGAGCTCTCTCGGTGGTCGGCATCTTCGCCCTCTACGGCCTCACGAGGGAGTTCGATCCGTTCATCTACCAGGGCGGGATGGTCCTGTTGTCGGTGTTCACCGCGCTGCTCATCGCCATCTGTGTCCACCCGGGTCCTCGAATCAGTTCGTGGCTCGGGGTGGAGCCGCTGCGCTGGGTGGGGGAGCGCTCGTACGGCATGTACCTGTGGCAGTTCCCGGTCATCATCTTCACGACTCCACAGAATGCCCCGGCCAACTATCTCCGCTCCCTCGTCCAGATCGTCGCCATCTTCGTCATCTCGGCCCTGTCCTGGCGCTTCATCGAGCAGCCGGTGCGCCACGGGGCACTCGCCCCTGTCTGGCAGCGGGTGAGCCAGAGGGACTGGTCATCAGTGAGGTTCGGGCCCCGCCAGCTCGTCGTCACCGGAGGGGTGGCCGTCGGGCTTGTCATCGCCGTCCTCGGACTCTCCGGCATCGTCTCCGGACCGCCGCCCCCCTCAGCCGAGGTGAGGAGCATCCTTCCCCCCGTGCACCACGATCCTCCGACCACGACTACGCCGCCAGGTCCGGTCGTTCCCGGGTCCACCACCACGACGACGGCGCCACCCGCCGGTCAAGGGGTCACGGCGATCGGCGACTCGATCATGGTCGACGTGCAGCCCTACCTCCAACAGATGCTGCCGGGCATCGTCATCGACGGCCAGGTGGGCCAGCAGCTCTACGAGGTCCAGGACCAGGTGGCACAGCTCAAGTCGGCGGGGGATATCGGAAACCGGCTCGTCCTGGAGCTCGGCACCAACGGGTACTTCTCATCCGATCAGCTCGTGAACCTGCTGAACTCGTTCGGTCCCATGCAACGGATCGTTCTCGTCAACACCCGGGTCGACAGGCCGTGGCAGCAGGCCGTGAACCAGTCCATCGCCACTGTTGCCCAGTCGTACCCGAACGCCACGATGGTCGACTGGTACGACGCCAGCGGCAACAATCCCCAGTACTTCGAGCCCGACGGCATCCACCTGGACCCCCAGGGTGCTCAGGCGTTCGCATCGCTGGTGGTCAAGGCCCTGACGCCCCCGCCTCCTCCCGCCACGACCACGACCACGATGGCGTCCGCTCACAAGCGTCGGGTGGCCACCGGCCGTGGTCGAGGGTAGAAGCAACGGTAGAATACTATCGTAATCGGATATAACATCGCGGTGTAGGAGAACTGAGTGGTAGGAGACTGATCAGCGTCTGATCGGCCCTGCCGGGTTTGCAGCGGCAGCTCGTGACCGCCGGGGGTGACGAGCACCGGTCTTCGCGGTGAGGGTCGGAGTGGAGGTGGCCGATGATCCACGCCCTGCATACGACCGGACCGGTGCAGCTCCCCTCTCTCGCCGCCCACCACAGCCGAAGGATGGTCTACGCCGTCTTCGTCTTCTCCGCCACCGCCGTGTCCATCGGCACGATCACCGCCGTGGCGTACTGGTCGGGCCACCCGTTCGTGGTGCCTTCCCTCGGCCCGACCGCGTTCCTCGTGTTCAACCGGTCCGACTCGAGCGTGGCCAGACCCCGCAACATCGTGCTCGGCCATCTGATCGGCGCCCTCGCCGGCTATGTGGCCCTCGCAGCGTTCGGGCTCCTCCATGCGCCCTCGGTGTTGACGGGCGGACTGGGCCCGCCGAGGATCGGAGCAGCAGCGCTCTCGATCGCCCTCACATCGGCGGCGATGATCCTGCTCCGCGCTGAACACGGCCCGGCGGGCGCGACCACACTGATCGTCAGTCTCGGGTTCATGACCACACCCGGCGCCCTGAGCATGCTCATGGTTGGCGTGGTGTTCCTTGCAGCGCTCGGAGTGCTGATCGACCGGTTCGTCGGTCTGCAGCTTCCGTACTGGTCCGGCAAGACGAGCGAGCGGCCGCACCCGACGAACGGACGGGGGGATTCGACGAGCGGGCACCGGCTCGGGTCTCTGCGACTCCGTCGAGCGCACCTTCCGACAGCCGGGACGAAGAGTGTCATCGGAGTCGGGAACGGCCACGGTCCTGCAGCTGGCGCGGTACACCCTCGGCGGGTCGGAAGGGCCGAGCAGTGTCCGTCGTGGATCATCGGTCCGGGCCAGGGTCGTCACCTGCTCATCGGATCGCAACAGTGCACGGTCAAGATCGAACAAGCGCACGCCGCCGCCACGTACTCATTGGTCGAAGTGGCCTTCGATCCAGCTCGGCCGTCGACACTCCTCCACGCCCACTACGACTTCTCCGAGACGTACTTCGTGCTGGAAGGCGAAGTGGAAGCGGAGGTGGGGGTCGAGCAGGGCCGCGCCGGTCCCGGTTCGACGATCTCCGTGCCGGTCGGCGTTCCCCACCTCATCACCGCCAGAGGGCATGGGCCGGCGCGATGCCTCTGCGTCACGGACCGCGCCCACTACTCCGACCTCGAGTTCATGCCCTGAGCCTCCGAGCTGCCGGGCGATGACGAAAGCCTTTCGGGATCCGAAACAAACGGTATCGTCGTCCCTCACGACTCTGGTGTGCCGTACCTGACGGTCGAACCGGACTGGTGAACGTGACTACCGAGGACCAAGCCGTGGCTTACCGCCAGCAGATGGACCGATCCACCGAGACGGGCGGCCAGCCGCAACGAGTCGCCTGGGCGTGCGGAGCACTTGTCGCCACCGCGATCGCCATCTTCGTCGTAGGGCTCATCGTCGGCTTCGTGGTCATCGGCCGCCACGGTGGAGGTCCCATCCAAGGTTGGGATGACACGGTCGAACGCTGGTATGTGACCCACCGGGGACCTCTCATCGGCTTGTCCAAGTTCATCGCCACGTACCTGGACGCACTGCCCCTGGCGGTCATCTGCGTGGTGCTCAGTGGCATTCTGTTCGTTTTCCTGCGCTCCACTCGGGCCTTCATCCCTCTCGTCGCCTACCTCGGGGCGGAGTTCGAGGTGTTCATCATCCGCCAGATCATCCTTCGCCCCCGGCCTCCCACTGCCGACTATCCGGCATCGGGCGCCGTGGCCGGTGTTCACGAGACGAGCTACTCGTTCCCTTCGGGCCACTCCGTCGCCGTGACGGCAGTCCTCTTCGCCTCACTGGGCTGCGTCGCGCTCACCTACCGGATCTGGTGGCCGTGGGTCGTGGCCCTCCTCGGGTCGTTGGTGGTGATCGACAGCCGGCTCGTGCTCGGAGTGCACTGGTTCAGCGACGTCACGATCGGTCTGCTGCTCGGGTTGGTTTGGGGCATCGTCGTCGTGTTGGTCGCCCGCCAGGTCGAGATGGCCGACTTCGCTGCGCTTGTCAGAAGGGCTCCCACCGGCGAGGAGCGCACCGATCGCTCGTGACGGTCAGTCCTTGACCACCTGGTAGATCCCGTAGATGACCCCGGGCACATGGCCGCACAGCTGCAGGAGAAATGCCCAGAGGACCTTGATGCTCGGTCCCTCCTTGATGAGCACGGCCAGGAACGGAAGGACCAGGCAGAGCAGTACGAGCAGGACCTTTACCATCGGGCGCCTCCCTCCAGCGCGATCACCCCTGATCGCCGGGGAAACCCTACCCGGCCGTCCGGTCGCTCATCCGACTGGCGACAGCTTCCATCCTGGGCCGCCGCCTCCATGGCACCGGCGTCAGCCGGGTAATCTGTCTTCTCGGGCGGGCAGGGGACTCGAGTAGAGGAGCACCCAGATGATCGACCCGACGGGCACCCCCCACCCCGACGACACGTGGGCCTCGGCCCGTGCTGGTCACCACCACGCGGCGTCTGCGACCCTGCACCCGGCCGGTCCCCATCTCCATCCGGACGACAACGCCCACTGGGATCCCGAGAGCTACCGGGAGTTCGTTGCGTCCCTCCCGTACTACAGCGCTCTACAAGATGCCGTATGTGAGGCCACCGCGGATCTGACTGTCCAGCGGATGCTCGAGCTCGGTGTCGGCACCGGAGAGACGTCCGGGCGTCTTCTCGATGCTCATCCCACGTCGACGCTCGTCGGCCTCGATCTCAACCAGTCGATGCTCGGTGCGGCCCGTGATCGACTCCCCGCCGATCGGGCCCACCTGGTGCTAAGACGGATCGAGGAGCCGCTACCCCTCGGCGTCTACGACCTCGCTGTCTCTGTGTTGACCGTTCATCACCTGAATGCCGGCGACAAGCGGACGTTGTTCTCGAGGGTGCACGAGCGCCTCGAGCCCGGGGGTTGCTTCGTCATCGGCGACATCGTCCTCGATCACGGCCGGTCCCCCGACGACCATCTCCTGTCTCGTCGGCTGAAGCGGGCCCCCCGGGTGTTGTGGAAGGACTTCAAGCACTCGGACCGGGACCTCTCGGCCCTACTGCGGATCGTGAGCGGCCATGTGCAGAACAAGGTCGGCCACGACGATGAGGGTGATCAACCCGAAACCGTTGTCGACCAGCTGCAGTGGCTGGAGGCCGCTGGCTTCACCGCCCGCTCGACCTGGCGAGGCGAGGGCTGCGCCATCTTGACGGCGAGAAAGCGCCCTTGACCTGAGCCGGTCCACCTGTCCGTTTGCCGTCGATGAGCCCGCGGACGGTATCGGTGTGGCCAACCGCCATAGAACTCGGGCCGATCCCCTCTCTCCGATAGCTTCGATCCTGATGTCCTTGTCGTGACCCCTCGACATGCACAAGTCGCGGGGTCCCGGATGCGGGTCAAAAGCTCGGTGGCCGACTGCCGTTATGCCCGTCGTGCGCCAGGTTCGGTCGGCGTGGTGGATGCGTAGGAAGCAACGAAACCGTGTCGCCAGCTGGGATAGCGGAGGACCCATCCAAGCTCGCGCTTGGCCTTGGTGTTGGATGCACCGCGGGCCTCGGTTTGTCCCATCACCACGTCTCCTCCCAGGAAGAGACGGACCAGGCCGACAGGAATGTGGCGGGGTGGTTTGGCGCCGAGGGCGTTGGCCAGCGCAGGGAGCCACTCTCGTGACGGGGCAGGTTCGTCGTCAACGATGTTGTAGATACCTGATCCGTCGTGCTCGATGGCCAGGATGGTCGCGGCAGCGGCGTCGTCGAGATGGATCCACGAGGTCCAGCCCTCGCCGTCTCCGATCATCGGGAACCGCCGCTTGCGCACAAGGTTGACCACCTGGTCATCCGGGTTGCCGTAGAAGCCGCCATAGCGGAGGGCGATCCCCCCAGCATCGGTGACCGCCTGGTCGACGTGGGTCATTGCCGCATTCGTCTCCTTCGCTGCCGCCGGCGGGGCGGAGTCGAGCGGATCATCTTCGGTCTTGACCATCCCGCCCTCTCGCGCATACCGATAGGGGGCGAAGCTCTGGGCGACGAACCGCCGCACACCTGCTTCTCGTGCCGCTACCAGGAGGGCGTCGGTGCCGAAGGTGCGGAGCCGGTTGGTCTGGGCGAAGGTCTTGTCCAGTTTGCGGGAGAAGCCGCCATGGGCGAGTGCCGTCGCCTCGTGGACCAGGGCCTCGGGTTTGGCGTCGAGGATTGCCTTGCGCACGGCCGGGGCATCGAGCAGGTCGAGGGCCACCACCTCGGCGCCGGTGGCTCGGAGACGTGCCTGTTTCCGGGGAGATTTGAAGGTGCCAATCACCTCGTGACCACGGTCGATCAGCTGGGGCACGAGCCGGGTACCGATCGCACCGCTCGCCCCTGCGACGAAGACTCGCACTGTGTCCTCCCTCGGGTTTTAGTTGGCTTGTCACACCGGTCGTGTCCCAGGTGTCATTGGTATAGACCCCTGGGGACTGGAGGATGTGACCGATGGACGAGGACCACCTGTGGCTGGCCGACCGTTTCGAGGAGCAGCGTGGCCGTCTCCGGTCGGTGGCCTACCGGATGCTCGGCTCGCTCAGCGAAGCGGACGACGCCGTCCAGGACGCTTGGGTCCGGCTCAGCCGGTCGGGGACGGACGAGGTCGAGAACCTCAGCGCCTGGCTCACCACCATCGTCGCCCGTGTCTGTCTGAACATGCTCCGCTCCCGCAACAGGCGACCTGAGGAACCCATTGAGGTACACGTACCCGACCCCGTGATCAGCCCTGTCAGGGAGCTCTGGCCCGACGAGGAGGTCGTACTGGCCGATTCGGTCGGCCTCGCGCTTCTCGTCGTGCTCGATACCCTGGCTCCGGCCGAAAGGCTGGCCTTCGTCCTCCATGACATGTTCGAGCTGCCATTCGAGGAGATCGCACCCCTGGTCGGGCGCACCCCTGCGGCAGCGAGGCAACTCGCCAGCCGGGCGCGACGCCGAGTGAAGGGCGCAGACGTACCCGCCCCCGATCCCGACCTCGCTCGCCAACGAGAGGTGGTCGACGCCTTTTTCCTGGCAGCACGGAGTGGCGATTTCGACGCCCTCGTCGCCGTCCTCAGTCCCGAGGTCGTGCTGCGGATCGATGCCGGCACCGAGCGCCCCGCCGCCTCGATGGTGGTCCATGGAGCAGTGGCTGTCGCCAAGCAGGCACGCATCGGGTTGCGGGCGGTGCTCGGGCGCCCAGTCGTGCACCTGCGGGCCGCCCTGGTCAATGGAGCAGCCGGAACGGTTGTCACCTTGGGCGACGAGCCCATGACCGTGATGGGTTTCACCGTTGCCGGGGGCAGGATCGTCGAGATCGACGCGATCGCCGACCCGGAACGAGTCCGCGGGATTGCTGCCGACGTCCGCGCCGAGCAACTTCGAGCGAACTCGACGACTCCTCGGGTCTGCTACCAAGGCGATCAGTGATGCGGCAGTGGGCCTTCCAGAGCTGTTGCGTGTTGACGGCTAGCGCTGTGTCGAAGTCACGACCGGTGGGGTCGCAGCCGCGGGAGCTTCGACCAGCTCCACGTCCCGGCCCGACGGTGGCGGGACAGGTGGCGACGTGCGGCACGGACCATGGCGTCGGAGGGGTCGAGTACGACCACCGAAGCAGGGGTACCAGTATCGAGCAAGGCGAGGAGCCCTGATCCGGGGCCGATACCGACCATGGAGACTCCCCGTCGCGGGGTTCGTCATAGCGATGGCGGACTTCTCCATGTCGGTGTTCATCCGGGCCGTGACCCAAGCGCCCACGACGCCTCAGGTGCCCGTCGAAGCGATCGCTCGACGTCCGGCCGCCAGAGAGGGTTCGAACACCAGCAGAGCGATACCGTCGGGATCGCTGATCTCCACGACTCTGCCGGTCTTCCACTCCGTGGGCCCTCCATGGGGGATACCGAGCTGATCGAGGCGGGCCAGGCAGCCGTCAAGGCCGCCCGTACCGGGGGTCAGGACGACCTGGGAGAGGCCGGTGCTCTCCGGAGCAAACCGCCGACCGTCATTGGCGGCGCTCTTTTGGAGGCCCACAACGAGCAGCGTCGAGGGCTCCACTAGGTAGACGAACCGGTCCTCGTCGGCGATGGCGCAGGTGTCCGCGTTGGACATCAGCACCTCGAG
Source organism: uncultured Acidimicrobiaceae bacterium (assembly GCA_963828385.1). Classification (GTDB taxonomy): domain Bacteria; phylum Actinomycetota; class Acidimicrobiia; order Acidimicrobiales; family RAAP-2; genus Bog-756. The sequence continues at coordinate 2,473,747 of CAWHEF010000002.1, read as the reverse complement.
CTCGAAGACCTGTCGGTACCAGGTAACCGAGCGCTCCAGGTCGGTCACCGAAAGGGTGACCCAGGCGTACCCCGAGGCGATCGTCATCGCCCTGGCTCCGGGGGGACCAGAGGCTCGGCCAGCCCGAGGGAGAAGCAGGCGCCGGTGATCGGGTTCCATACCCGCTTGGGTGCGCTGAGGAAGTCTCCGCCGTAAAGGTGAAGCACGAGGTTGGGCTCCGACCAGCAGTTGAACACCGCATGGACGGCCTCGGCGGGCAAGGCGTGAACCTCGCCGGTGTGGATTTCTCCGATGCCGGTCTCGCGCAGCCGGCCGTCAGTGACGTCGTAGCGCCGGGAGCCTTCGCGCCCCGCCAGGCAGGCGATCACCGCCCACAAGGCGTGGTCGTGGGGGGCCGAGCCGCTTCCGGGCCGACCGGCGGTGGCGAACACGGTGAGAGAAGGCCCGGCGCTGAAGAACCAAGGCTCGGGCCGGCCCTGGATGGTCTCTGTCAGGCCGGTTAGGTCGTATCCGGCCACGATCTCACGTACCGCTTCGATGGGCTCGGGGCTCGCGGCGGCGTCCGAGCAGGTGGCGATGAGGGCGTCCAGGGGGTCCATACCGACCAGCCAACCACCCCAAGTAGAGTTGAGGTCAATGTCCGATCTGCTCGACATCGGCGAGGTCAGGGCCCGCACGGGGTTGGCCGCCTCGACCTTGCACTACTACGAACGCCAGGGACTCATCTATAGCGTCGAGCGGGTCGGGCTCCGCCGCCAATACGAGCTCGACACCGTCGACCGCCTGGCGGTGATCGTCCTGTGCCAGCGCGCCGGCTTCCGCCTCGAACAGATCGCTGAACTTCTGGCCACGGGTGGGGAGCCGGCCTGGAAAGATCTGGCCCGGGCCAAGCTGGCCGAGATCCGAGGACAGATCCGCTCACTTCGGGCCATGGAACGGGGTCTTACCCACGCGCTCGAATGCCCCAGCGACAACGTGCTGCGCTGCGAGCACTTTCGGGCCGAACTGGACGCGGCCATCCCGGTAGACCGCAAAAGACTGGACCACCCTCCCAAGCGAGACGTCCCGGTCGGTCCGTAGCCACCGATCGACAACCGCGGACGGACCGGTTCGATCTCGCCCAGCAGACCCTCCGCTTGCGCGGCGCGGTGTGTTGCGGAACGGGCAATGGAGTTGACGGAGGCTTCGATGAACTCCTCGTGTAGTGGGGCAGAACCCAGGTGGCGGAGGATTGACGCCGAGAGGTTCTCGATGACGTAGGGTCCAACCGGCAATCTGCGGACGCGGTCACCTCGTCCGCCGGATCGAGGAGGTCGACGTGCGAGATGCGATCGCCGATGAGTTCATATCGTCTGCCCGCTGGCTCGCCGCCTTAGCGGCGCGCATCGGACCTGACGACTGGCAACGACCAGGGCTCGGTACTTGGGACGTTCGATCTCTGCTCGGCCACGCCGCTCGGGCTATCGTCACAGTCGGGGAATACCTTGGCCGACCGGCGGAACGTGTCGATACCCCAACCGCTCTGGCCTATCTGGTGCTGGCCGGAAAAGCCGACCCGGCGGCCATCGCCGCCCGGGGCGTTGTCGCTGGGACCGACCTTGGTGATGCGCCGGCGGCACGCGTGGCCGAGCTGGTCGACGGGGTTTCGCAGCTCGTGGCCGATACAGAACCGGGCGTGGTGCTATCGACAGTTGCCGGAGGCATGACTCTGGAGGCTTACCTGCCGACACGGACTGTCGAACTCGTGGTGCACGGCTGTGACCTGGCCTCTGCGATCGGCGCCGACCTCGACCCGCCATCAGAAGCGGCGGCGTCCGTCGCCCACCTTCTGACCGAGACCCACTTGGCGACCAACCGATCTGCGACGCTCTGCCTGGCTCTTGCCGGCCGGCCCGTGGGGGCCGCCGACCTCGTGCTCTGGCCATCCCCTTAGCCGTCCTCCGTCGACCGGGCCAGCCGACAAGCCGTCGGAGAGGGTTGGACCATATTTCGCACGAGGACGGCTGCTGACGCCGCCCCAGACCGAAGATCGGCTCCTCACCCGGCCCGCCGGTAGCGGATGTGCGTGGCGAGCGGAGAGTGGAGCACCTCGACCGGCTCGAACCCGAGGGACTCGACTCCGTCGAACAGCCGCTCGCCGGATCCGAGCAGGACGGGGACCACGTCGAGCGTGAGTTCGTCGATCACCCCGGCGGCGAGCGCCTGACGGACGGTCGAGGCGCCGCCAGCGATGTCGATGCCATCCTCGCCGGCCGTCTCACGCGCCTGCGCGTAGGCGACCTCGAAGCCCTGGGTGACGAAGTGGAAGCTCGTGCCGCCCTCCATCTCGATCGGCTCGCGGGCGTGGTGGGTGAGCACGAAGACCGGCGCGTGGTAGGGCGGCTCGGATCCCCACCATCCATCCCAGTCCTCATCCCACTCGCCGCGGATCGGCCCGAACATGTTGCGGCCCATGATGTAAGCCCCGCGCTGTCGCATGAGCCAGCCCTCTGCCGTCGCGTCGGCGTCGTTCGCGCGCTCGTCGCCGAGGTGCCAGCTATGGACCTCCCTGCCGCGCTTCCCCAGCGGATTCTCCCGGCTCTGGTCCGGCCCGGCGACGAAGCCGTCGATCGAGATCGACATGTGGCAGGTGGTGTCCGGCATCGGCGTCCTCCAAGTGATTGCGATTTGCAAGCTCGGCACCGTATCGAACGGAAAAGGTGATTGCAAGTTGCAAGTATTATCTGCGTCATGGCGACGCGTCCGGCCCACGAACCTCGCTCGGGCTGCCCGATCAACGCCGCAGTGGAGGTGATCGGCGACCACTGGTCACTGCTCGTCCTGCGAGACATCATGTTCGGCAACCGGCGGCATTTTCGCCTTCTTCAAGAGTCCTCGGAGGAGGGCATCGCCTCGAACATCCTCGCCGACCGCCTCCGACGGCTCGTCTCGGCCAGGCTGCTCACGCGAGCGGATGCGGGTCGCGGACGCCGCGTGACCTACAGCCTCACCGAGGCGGCGATCGAGCTGGTCCCCGTGATGGCCGCGCTCGGCGAGTGGGGCCTGCACAACCGGGCCACGACACCTACGCTCCGTGTACGTGCAGAAGTACTGGCTCAGGGCGGACCCGCGCTCTGGGAAGACTTCATGGCCGAGCTGCGTACCGAGCACCTCGGGATGCCCCCGCCGCCGGGTGGTGGTCCGAGCGCGACCGAGCGCCTGACCGCCGCCTACGGCGAGGCCGTCGCCCGCGAGGAGGGCTGAAGCGATCGCCGGCTCATACCGCGGAGCCCCGCTATCCCGTCTCAAGACGCTGACCGAGATGATCTATGTCGTCAGCCGCGCGGAGATGGGCGATCTGCCGCCGCAAGCCTCGCGGCGATGTCACTACGTGCTGGAGCCCCATGTCTTGCGCGCGCAAACCGTTCTACTGGCTTGCGACGCCTCGGCGTCGATCCGCTGCTAACGCCGTCGGCGGCTCTCGTCGTCGGCTGCTGTTGGCTGCAGCGTCGGTGCCGTCATGGCGTCGTGAGATAGTGCTGCAGGGCGTCGAGCCGGTCGTCCCAGGAGTGGGCGAGCGCGGCGAGAAACTGCTGGGCGAGTTGCACGGGTGCGGAGCGCAGCCGGTAGCGCACACGCCGGCGCTCGCCAGGCTCGGGCGTGACCAGGCCGGCGTCGGCCATGAGGGCGAGGTGCTTGGCGATGGCCTGGCGGGTGATCGGCAGCCGAGCGGCAAGATCGGTGGCGGTGGAAGGGCCATCGGTGGCGAGGGCGGCGAGGATGGTGCGGCGGGTCGGGTCAGCGAGCGCGACGAAGACCTGTTCGGCAACGGCCTCGATGTCAGGCGCCATCGACGTGCTCCGCCAGCTCTGCCAGCTCTCGCGACCAGCCCTCACTGTGGGAGTCGTAGGTCTTGCGCCGGGTTTCGACGGGAAGCTGGGCGAAGCCGGTCTCGACGACGCGCAGCACGGTGCCGTCGCCATCGGGCTCCAGGGTGAACTCGACGTATGTGCGGCGGGGGTCGTCCTCGGGCAGGTCGGGCAGTCGCCAGGTGTATGCGAACACCGTGGGTTCCTCGACACGCTCGACGCGCATGTCGACCGTCATGCCGCCCGCGAAGGTCATCGTGGCCGCGCCGCCGGGGCGCAGGTCGATGCTCGCCCGCTCGCCGAACCACGCGCTCAGACCGTCGGCCGTGGTGAGCGCCTGCCACACCTCACGCGGCGCGCGGGTCAGGGTCACCGTGCGCTCGATGCGGTCGGGGAACGCCATGACTTCCTCCTTTACGAGCGACTATGGATGATGCCAAGCAACGGTCGCCGACCCGGGGACTGCCTGGTCACGCCGGGCAGTCCCCGGGAAACCGGGATCAGCCGTTCTCCTCGGCGGCGCGGCGGGCGAGATCCCGGGGCTGCGGTTGGGAGCGCCGGGGCCGCCCTCGACCAGCTCGCGCAGGCTGGTGCCGACGAAGTGATCCCAGCTGCGGCTGCACATGTCCTTGCACTCGAGCTGGTCGTTCAGGCCGCGGTGCTCGAAGTTGAGCTCGCAGGAGCCGTCGTCGATCGGCGTGATGGTGAACGTCGGCTGGGTGCCGACCCAGTCCTCCATGAAGGTGCACTCGGTCACCGTCCAGCGGACGGTCGTCGGGCGGGTCGCCTCGTCGACGTGGACGAGCAGGGGCGGCTGATCCGCCACCATCGGGAACCGCAGCTCGCCATCGGTCAGGCCCGAGCCCGTCACCGGGCTCCACCAGGCGGCGAGCGCTTCGGTCGTGGTGACGGCGTTGAACACGACGTCAGCCGGGGCGTTGACACGGACGGTCGTGCGGTAGTCGGTGCTGGTTGTCACTGAGGTCTCCTTGAGTTGAAGTGGAATATCGCAACCTGCTGGTTGCTACCATATGGCAACCGCCAGGTTGCGTCAAGTCCTTCTGCGGCAGGCTGACCCTCAGGGGCTTCGAGGTTTGGGCCTGCTCGGTGCGCAGCGAATACACACGGGGCGGTTGACGACGCCGAGCACCCGACGGACAGTGGCCAAAACCTCAACCCCGCCGCGAAATACCTGATCGGACGGCGTCAGAAGAGGTCTCTGCGGTGGCGTAAGAAGAGTTGCAGACGGCGGATCACTGACCGCCGCGGCCGAAACGTGGTCGCACTTGAGAAGCGCAAACCTCGATCACACCGGCACTGCGTGCCGAGTTGATGGCCCGCTACGAGGCTGGGGCAACGATCCGCCAGCTGGCCGTCTGGTCCGGCGCTCACCGCCAGACGATCGTTCGCCACCTCGTTCGGGCTGGAGTGGAGCTACGCCGCGACGGGCTCACGGATCAGCAGTCGGAGCGCCAGTAATACCCGCTCTTCGAGACGCCGAGAAGCCGCTACCTGCGCGCCCTCTACCCGCCCGACGTCCGCATCGCCATCGTGTTGGACAACTTCAGCCCCACCTCTCGACTCCAGGTCGACTCGCGGGTGGGTGACTGGGCCGACGCCAACGAGGTCGAGCTGGCCTACGTGCCGACGAACGCCAGCTGGATGAACCGGATCGAGGCCCAGTTCCAAGCGCTCCGCTACTTCACCCTCGATCGAACCGACCACTGCTCACACGAAGGACAGAACTCGATGATCCGTCGCTACATCATCTGGGGCAACTGCAATGCTCAGGACAAGACGCTTCGTGAGCTGGTCAAGCGCGAAAGGTTGCCTTATGCGACACTAAGCAGAGCTAGCCACCGGACGGGCTCCTCGGCCGGCCGTGCGGCGTCGAACTCCCACCTCGACCGAATTGCGCCACCGCTGCCCGGACTGTCGGGTAGATCGGCAACTCCGGCCGGCCCGGTTCGGCCACCGACAGCACGTCGCGGACCTGGCCCAGGCTACGGGCTAACACCAACTCGACGTGGTCCCGGTGCAGATCACCCGCAAGCTCCCCCAGCATCAAGGCGGCGGTGACGTCGATGGCCGGGACCGACTCCACGTCGACCACCACTGCGACCACCCCAGACCGACTGGCGGCCGACCGGACGACGGCCCGGACGTTATCGGCGTTGGCGAAGAACAGTCCGCTCTCTACCCTCAGCACCACCAGACCGGCGGGGACCACCGCCTGGGGTTCGCGGGCCAGGTCTACGTAGCGGTCCTCTCCGTCGGGATCCAGGCCGAGCTCGGCCACGTGGGGCCGCGACGCCCGATAGACGATGAGGATCACCGAGATGCCGATGCCGATGAACAGCCCCGGCAAGGTGTCGAAGATCATCACTCCGCCCAAGGCGGCCACGGCGGCGATGAAATCAACCCGGGCGGCGTGGCCGTAGATGTGGCGAAGTGGGCCGGTCACGGTGCGGTAGAGGCGAACCATGGCCCCGAGGTCGACCAACTCGCTGACCGCCACGATCACCACGGCGGACAGGGTGGCCTCTGGCAGGTACTGGAACAGTCCGGTGAGGAACAGCAGGGTGAGAACGGTCAGAAGGGCCACGACCAGTCCCGACAGCTGCGTCCGGGCGCCGGCGGAGCCGTTGACCGCCGTCTTGGACAGGCTGCCGTTGACCACCATGCCGGAGCTGAGGCCGGCGGCGAAGTTGGCCGTCCCCAATCCGATCAGCTCGCGGTTGGTGTCGATGTCGTAGTGCTTGGCGGCGGCGTAGTTCTTGGCCGCCCCCAGTCCCTCGGCGAAGCCGACGAGGACGATGCCGATGGCGAACGACCCCAGGTCGACGTAGGCGTGCAGCGGGGCGTTGGGGAAGCCGTAGTGGGGCAGGCCCCGGTCGATGTGACCCACCAATTCGACCCCGTGGTGGTCCAGGCTCGCCACCTTGGCCACGAGGATCGCCAGCAGCACCACGGCCAACGAACCCGGCACCACCGGAGCCACTTTGCGGAGCACCGCCACCACCGCCAAGGAAGCGCCGCCGACCAACAGCGTCCAGCCACTGGTATCGCCCAGATGGCCGATCAGATGGGCTAGTTGGGAGAAGAAGTCGCCATCGCCCTTCGACACTCCGAATAACTTCGGGACCTGCCCGATCATGATGGTGAGGGCCAGGCCGATGATGAACCCCTTCAGCACCGGCTCGGAGATGAAATTGGCAATGAAGCCCAGCCGGGCCAGGCCCAAGGCCAAAGCGAGCACGCCGGCAGTGACGGCCAAGGTGGCCGTCAGGGTGGCGTACATCCCACTGTTCCCCACCACCATCGACCCCACCGCGGCCGCCGACAGGGCGGCAGTGGCCGACATCGGGCCGACCACCAGGTGCCGCGAGCTGCCAAAGGCGGCGTAGAAGATCAGGGCCGACGGCGCGGCATAGAGGCCGACGGCCGGTGAGACCCCGGCGATCGAGGCGTAGGCCAGCGCCTCGGGCACCAGCACGGCCCAAACGGTGAGGCCGGCCACCAGGTCGTGGACCAGCCAGGACCGCCGGTACGGAAGGAGCGAGCCGAAGAGCCACGAGGGTAACCGCTGACGGCCGGACGGCTGGTATGTCGAATGTTCCATGCGCTCCAATGTCACATCGCCTAGGCGACGCTCACTTCGCTATCGTCAGCCGAGAATCCTCGCTTTCGCTCTCTCGAACTCGGCATCGGAGACCGCGCCCATCGCCTTGAGGTCGGAGACTGGATCAACCGCTTCCTCGACTATCTCGAGGTGCGACGGTACTCTCCATCAACCGTTCGGGCCTACGCATTTGACTTGTCCAACTTCACGTGCTCGCCATTGTGCTTGGCGGACTGCGAGCAGCCGAGGTCGCTCCCTTCGACTCGCCGATGTCAACAGCTCCGGCGCTTCGGTGTCGATCCCGTCCCGGCGCGCTTGAACATCGAACAAGTGATCTCCTCAGCCGGACTGGCCGGGCCGAGGTGCCGTCAGGCCAGCTACGTCTCCAAGGGCGTGCCCTGCCCGACTCTCGACGGTCCCGTTCCCGGGGCCGTCCATCAGATCGACATGATCGGGCCGTGCCACCTGGACGGCGCCATCCCGTTCCACGTGGTCAACCTGGTCGACGTGGCCTCTCATGCCGCCGGCAGCACCGTCCTCACCGCACCCCGTCCCATCTGGGTGGCCGCCGGCATCGCCGAACTGTGGACCACCGTCGGGGCCCATTGTGGCCCAGTTCGACAACCACTCAGACTTCCGAGGAGGGATTCCCCCGGCCTGGGCCCATTTCGGCCCGGTGGTGGCCACCTGCCTTGACCTCGACGTCGTCCCGCGCTTCATCCCATTGGCGCGAGCCCTGGCGCAACGGGGTGGTCGAGCACTTCAGCGACGTGTGGGACAAGAGGTTCTTCCGCACGGCCGCTTCAGCGGCCTTGAACACCTGATCGCCGAGAACCCGGCGTTCGTCACCTACCACAACGAGCACCACCGCTACTCGGCTCACGGCGGCGCCAGCCCCGACGAGGTCTGGTCTGGCCGGACCTATCAACCGCTCCCGGCTACGCCGTCCCGACCAACCTGGGGGCCAACCGCCGCCTGGACCTCTTGGGAAAGCGGCTCATCGTCAGAGGGAAGCACACCCACCGGTACGTCATCGCCACCATCAGGTCCGGGCCAAACAGGTCACCGTCGTCACCATGACAGCGAGATCGGCCACGATGGGGCTTCATCCTGGCCCGCCGCCTCACTGAAACGGAACGATGTCTTGCAGAAGACGAGCTGCAGTGACGGAACAATCTCCTGCGGCTACCCCGTCTGGAGAACCAACAGAACGATGTCCTTTGGGTCAAGACCTAGCATACGAGGTAGTCACATCGTCCAGATCTGAGGAGGACCTGTGCCCGGAGCCGACTTCAACGAGCGGACCGATTTCGACAACGCAGAGCGAGGATTGATCGGCTCCCTGGAGCCCTGCGTCATTCATACCGCCGAGGGGAGGGAGATTTGGAACAACGACGCCCTGGCCTTCTTGGACGGCCGCTGTCCGGACACGGTCAACCCCAGCCTCTGGCGCCAGTCACAGCTGACGTCGATGCAGGGCCTCTATGAGGTGACTGACGGCATCTACCAGGTAAGGGGCTTCGACCTCTCCAACATGACCCTGGTGGAGTCCGACAATGGCGTCATCGTCATCGACCCGCTGATCTCCGCCGAGTGCTCCGCCGCTGCGCTCGACCTCTACCGCCAGCATCGGGGAGACCGGGCGGTAACGGCCGTCATCTACACCCATGCCCACGTCGACCACTTCGGCGGAGTGCGAGGCGTGTACGAGTCTGACGTTCCGGTGCTGGCCGCCCACGGGTTCATGGAGGCGGCAGTGTCCGAGAACGTCTACGCCGGAATAGCTATGGCCCGCCGGAGCATCTTCATGTATGGGGCCAACCTGGCCAAGAGCCCGACGGGCCAGGTAGGAGCCGGGCTGGGGGCCACCAACTCCAACGGCACGGTCGGCCTCGTCCCGCCGACCCTGGAGATCACCCACACTGGCCAGGAAGAGGTGGTCGACGGTGTCCGCATCCGCTTCCAGATGACGCCGGGCACCGAGTGCCCGGTGGAGATGAACTTCTATTTCCCCGACCACAAGGCCCTCTGCATGGCCGAGAACGCCACCCACAACCTGCACAACCTGCTCACGCTCCGCGGCGCCGTGGTGCGGGACCCCCACATCTGGGCCCGGTACCTGAACGAGGCCATCGACCTGTTCTGCGGGGACGTCGAGGTGGCCTTCGCCTCCCACCACTGGCCGACGTGGGGCCAGGACCAGATCGTCACCTACCTACGACAGCAACGGGATCTGTACGCCTACCTGCACGACCAGACCCTGCGGCTGATGAACCACGGTTACACCGGCCTTGAGATCGCCGAGATGATCGAGGTGCCGCCTGCTTTGGATGCTGCCTGGCACACCCACGGCTACTACGGGTCGGTCAGCCACAATGTGAAGGCCATCTACCAGCGCTACCTCGGCTGGTTCGACGGCAACCCGTCGTCGCTCTGGGAACACCCGCCGGTCGAGAGCGCCACGCGGTACGTCGACTGCTTAGGTGGCGTCGACGAGGTCGTGACCAAGGCTCAGCGCTACGTCGACGACGGCGACCTGCGGTTCGCCGCACAACTCCTCAAGCACGCCGTCTTCGCCGACGAGTCCCACGCCGGGGCCAAGAACCTGCTGGCCGACGTCTACGAGAAACTGGGCTTCGGAGCCGAGAACGGGACCTGGCGCAACTTCTATCTACAGGGAGCCACCGAACTGCGGGGCGGTGCCACCGGCGAGGCGGTGAGCCTGGCACCGCCGGAAATGGTGGCCGCCTTGAGCGTCGACCAACTCATTGATTCGGTGGCCGTCCGCCTGAACGGCCCCAAATGCTGGGACGAGGCCTTCGCCATCGACTGGGTTTTCACCGATCTGGGCCATACCTACCGGACCGAGCTATCCAACGGGGTACTCATCCAAGATGTCGATCCTGCAACAGGGACCGCCGGGCTGACCGTGAGCTTGACCAAGCAGCAGCTCCTCGGGCTGTTGTCTGGTACGACCAGGTTCGATGACGTCACAACCGAGGGCGACGTCGCCCTGGTCCAGCGACTGCTGTCGTACCTGGACGAGCCCACGCCGCTGTTCCCCGTGGTGACCCCCTGACCTTCGTGTCGGGGACTTGTCAGCGGACAATGCCAGGCGTCACAGAAATTGAAAGGTCCCGTGCCCGAACGACGGCTTTGGATCGCGAAGTGGCACCCAGCTTTGGACTGATACTCCTGGCATGGGTCTTGACCGTATTGACCGACACATAGAGCGTGTCGGCTATTTCGTTGTAAGTCATAGAAGTAGCGAGATACGTGAGCACCGTTCGTTCCCCCTCGCTCAAGGCACCCAACGAGGTGGAGGACCGAGGCTGCCGATCGAGTCTCCATGGTTCCATTCTCGCTTCCAAGGTATGGAGCCTCTAAAGGAACCCAGCGCGAATGGCTGCAGCTCGACGTCATCCTTCAGTCCGGCGACAGCGCGCACTCGACGTCGCCGTCCCCCTCTACCATCGCGACAGCGAGGCAGCTCAGCTCGCCGCACAGGTTCGTGCGGGAGGACTGGGGGGTGCCCCCGGCAGGACTCGAACCTGCGCTCACGGCTCCGGAGGCCGATGCTCTATCCGCTGAGCTACGAGGGCGTGATGGTCGCCGCAGCACGGGGTCGCCTGTCCCCAATGCCTCGGGCTGCCCGACAACTGTAGTGCCGCACCGCCCTCGCCCCGACCCCAGCCCCGACCCTCAGCCCCGGCCCTCAGCCCCGGCACAGCGGGAAGGCCAGCTGGGAGGACGTATCCTCGAATCACTATGTCCGCCCGTGACGACCTCGCCCAGGCCGTGAGCACCGCCGCCGCCACCGTCGCCGAACGCGACGGCGTGCCGCTTTGCGTCGAGGCGGACGCCGTCCATCTGGAGCGTCCCTCTCGCCGTGATCACGGAGACTGGTCGACCAACGTCGCCATGGTGACGGCCAAGTCGGCCGGCACCGATCCCCGGACCCTGGCCACCGCGCTCGTCGACGTGCTGTCGGCCGACCCGCCTCACCATGTCGAGTCCGTCGAGGTGGCGGGCCCCGGGTTCGTCAACTTCCGGCTGGACGACGCCTGGCTCATCGATGCCCTCGCCGATCTGCTCGCCCAGGGCGAGCAGGACTACGCCCGGCCCGACGTCGGCCACGGCGAGCGGGTCCAGGTGGAGTTCGTCTCGGCCAACCCGACCGGCCCGATCCATGTCGGCAATGGCTGGTGGGGCAGCTACGGCGACTCGCTGGCCCGGATCCTCGCCCGGTCGGGCCACGGGGTGAGCCGGGAGTACTACGTAAACGACACCGGAGGGCAGATCCGCACCCTCGGCATGAGCCTGCTCGCCCGTCGCCGGGGCGACGACGTCCCCGAGGGCGGTTATGCGGGCGAGTACGTGACCGAGCTGGCGGGGGCCTACGACGGTCCCGACGACGTCACCGTCGCCGGCCGCTTTGCCGCCACTCACATCCTCGAGCACATCAGGAGCTCGCTCGGCGCCGTCGGGATCTACTTCGACGAGTGGTACAGCCAGGCGTCGATCGAGGAGAGCGGCGCCGTGGACGAGACCATCGACCTCTTGGCGGCCCGGGACCTCGTCTTCGAGGAGGACGGGGCCACCTGGTTCCGGGCCACGGCCATGGGGGACGCCCGCGACCGGGTGCTTCGCAAGTCGAACGGGGACGCCACCTACCTCGCCGGGGACCTCGCCTACCACCGGGACAAGTTCCTCGTGCGCGGCTTCCACCGCGTCATCGACATCTTCGGTGCCGACCATCACGGCCAGGTGTCGAGCCTCGTTGCCGGGATCCGGGCCCTCGGCGTCGATGCGTCTCAGCTCGAGGTCAAGCTCGGTCAGATGGTCTCGTTGGTGGACGGCGACGAAGCGGTGAAGATGGGGAAGCGGGCCGGCAATGCCATCACCCTCGACTCGGTGGTGGCCGACATCGGTCCCGACGCCACCCGCATCCTGAGCCTGATGAGCTCGCTCGACCAGGCCACGACCTTCGACCTGGCCTCGGTACGCGAGCAGTCGGCCGACAATCCCGTGTACTACGTGCAGATGGCGAGCGCCCGCATCGGCGGGGTCGGACGCAAAGCGGAGGAGCGAGCGGTGGTCCGCGCTCCGCTTGCCCAGGTCGATCTCTCTCTGTTGACGCACGAACGCGAACTCGAGCTCATCCGGTGCCTCGAAGAGCTGCCAGAGGTGGTGGCCGAGGCGGCCGTCGACCGGGCTCCGATCAAGGTCACGACGTGGGTGCGTCGTCTCGCCACCAGCTTCCACGGCTTCTATCACGACTGCCCGATCCTGGCCGAACGGGTCGGGCCGGATCTGACCCAGGCGCGGCTCTGGCTGGTCGAGGGTGCTCGCATCGGGCTCGCCATCGGGCTCGGGCTGCTCGGTGTGTCCGCACCGGAGTCGCTGTGACCCGCCCTGTGACCCGGCCACGGAGCCGGCCCCGGACCCGGCCCCGAGCCGGACGGGAAGGCTGAGAGGAGGCCCGGTGTTCGATCCGGACCCCGAACAGGGGCTCACACCTCCCCCCGGGGACCCGACCGCCCCGGTCGCCACGGCGCTCCTCCCCATGACATCCGAGGTCGCAGAGGGCGGAGAGCTGCGCGTCGGGGGTCTCGACCTGGCGGAGCTGGCCGACACTTACGGCACCCCGCTCTTCGTCTACGACCAAGCCCACCTGCGCGATAGGTGCCGGGAAGCAGTCGACGCCTGGGGCGACGGCGTCGCTTATGCCACCAAGGCCTTTCTCTGTGTGGCGATGGCACGTCTGGCCCACGAGGAGGGGATGTGCCTCGACGTGTCGACGGGAGGGGAGCTCCACGTCGCCGTCGTCGCCGGGGTGCCCGCCCACCGTCTCGTCCTGCACGGCAACAACAAGTCCGAAGAAGAGCTCACCGAGGCGATGACCGCAGGTGTGGGCCGGATCGTGGTCGATTCCTTCGACGAGATCGATCGCATCGAACGCATTCTGACCGGCTGGCCGGGTCCGAACGCGTCAGCCGACACCCCTCCACCCCGGCCGAAGGTCCTGGCCCGCATCACGCCCGGAGTCGAGGTCCACACCCATGAGTTCGTCCGGACGGGCCAGCACGACTCGAAGTTCGGGTTCGGCCTGGCGTCGAAATCGGCCGAGGACGCCCTTCGTCGCCTCGGCGACCTCGACGCCAAGGGGATCGTGGAGCTGGTCGGCATCCACGCCCATCTCGGCAGCCAGGTCTTCGCCGTCGAACCGTTCGTCCGGGCCGTTTCGATCCTGGCCCGGTTCTTTGCTCCCCTGGGACTGTCCGAGCTGGTGGTGGGCGGGGGGCTCGGCGTCGCCTACGTCAACGGCGAGGAGGCTCCCACCATGGCGGCATGGGCGGCAGCCGTCCGGAGCGCGTGCCGGGATGCCGGCATCCCCGACTCCGTGCGGGTGACGGCCGAGCCCGGTCGCTCGATCGTGGCCTCGGCGGCGCTCACCCTCTACCGGGTGGGGACGATCAAGCCTGTCTCCGAGGAGCGCACCTATGTGTCGGTCGACGGCGGCATGAGCGACAACCCCCGACCGGTGCTGTACGGAAGCGGCTACGAGGCCTTCCTCCCTCGCGAGGTCGGTGCTCCTCGAACGTCGGCCGTGCGGGTCGTCGGCAAGCACTGCGAGTCCGGGGACGTGATCGTCGCCCGCGGCTACGTGCCCGACGACATCCGCGTGGGGGACATCCTGGCCACGCCGGTCACCGGGGCCTACGGACACTCGATGGCGTCGAACTACAACCGGGTGCCGCGTCCGGCGGTCGTCTTCGTGGAAGAGGGCAATGCCCGGGTGGTCGTGCGGCGCGAGACCTACGACGACCTGGTCCGGCTCGAGCTCTGATACACGTTCACCCGGGTCGGGGCGGAACCTGACGGCGGGGTAGCGTAACCGGGTGACCTCGGTGCCGTCCTCACCGCGCGTGGCGCGCATCGCCGTGCTCGGCTGCGGAAACGTCGGGTCTGCCCTGTTGGAGATCGTCTGCGACCGCGCCGACGAGCTGGCCGTGCAATCCGGTGCCCGCCTCGAAGTGGGCGGGGTCGCCGTCAGGGACCCGGCCCGTCACCGTTCGCCACACGTCCCACAAGGCCTTCTCACCACCGACGCCATGGAGCTGGTGAGAAGACCGTCGATCGATCTGGTCGTCGAGCTCATCGGGGGTGTCGAGGACGCCGGCCGCTTCGTGCGCGCCGCGCTGGAGGCAGGCAAGTCGGTTGTCACCGCCAACAAAGCCCTCCTGGCGTCCCCCGACGGGGTCGAGCTGCGGGCGCTGGCCGAAGCCAAGGGGGTCGACCTGCTCTACGAAGCTGCCGTGGCCGGAGCGATCCCTCTGGTGCGGGCCCTACGCGAATCATTGACCGGTGAGCGCATCCACCGGGTCATGGGCATCGTCAACGGGACGACCAACTACATCCTGACCAAGATGAGCGAGGAGGGAGCCGGCTATGCCGAGGCGTTGGCCGAGGCCCAGAGTCTCGGCCTGGCCGAACGGGACCCGACGGCCGACGTCGAGGGCTTCGACGCAGCAGCCAAGGCGGCAATCCTTGCCGGCGTGGCCTTCGGGTACGACGTGTCCGGCGACGATGTCATGCGCGAGGGGATCACCTCGATCCGGCAGGTCGACATCAGCTTCGCCCGGCGACTCGGGTACGTGGTCAAGCTCCTGGCGGTCGTGGAGCGCACCGAAGGCGACGCGCTCTCCGTACGAGTCCATCCCGCTCTCGTGCCCGACTCCCATCCGCTGGCCGGTGTGCGCGGGTCCTTCAACGCCGTCTTCATCGAAGGCGAGGCTGCCGGTGAGCTCATGCTCTACGGCCAGGGCGCCGGCGGCTCCCCTTCTGCGAGCGCCGTGGTCGGTGACCTCATCGACGCCGTGCGCAACTGGACGGCCGGCACCACCGCCCCCGCACCCGAGCGGCGTCCGGCGCGGCTCTGCTCCGAGGCCGATCTCCTCGCCTCCTACTACATGAACCTCGACGTGGTGGACCGCTCCGGCGTCCTCGCCGCCGTCACCGCCGTCTTCGGCGATCACGACGTGTCGATCCGTTCGATGGAACAGGAGGGCCGGGACGTGGGGGCCCGTCTGCTCCTCCTCACCCACCGGGCCAGAGAGGGCGACGTACGGGCCACGCTGGAGGGAATGGCCAAGCTCGACGTCGTGGCCGAGGTCGGGGGCGTCATACGCATCGTCGGGGACGACCGGTGACCGAGGACCGGCGCCGCTGGCGGGGCGTGATCGAGGAGTACCGACCCTTCCTCCCCGTGAGCGACAGCACCCCCGTGGTCACGCTCCTCGAAGGGGGAACACCCCTTCTCGACGCCCCCCGGCTGTCGGACCGGGTCGGCGCCCGGGTGATGCTCAAGGTCGAAGGGGCCAACCCGACAGGCTCGTTCAAGGACCGGGGTATGACGGTCGCCATCTCCAAGGCCGCCGAGGAGGGGGCGAAGGCGGTGGTGTGCGCCTCCACCGGGAACACGTCGGCCTCGGCGGCGGCCTTCGCCGGCAGGGCCGGCCTCACCTGCGCCGTGCTCATCCCCGAGGGTCACATCGCCCTCGGCAAGCTGGCCCAGGCGCTCATCCACGGAGCCCGGGTCCTCCAGATCCGGGGCAACTTCGACGAGGCGCTGACCATCGTGCGCGAGCTCGGCGAGCGGGCTCCGGTCACCGTGGTCAACTCGGTCAACCCGTACCGCATCGAGGGCCAGAAGTCGGCAGCGTTCGAGATCGTCGACGCTCTCGGGGACGCGCCCGACGTGCACTGCATCCCCGTCGGAAACGCCGGCAACATCACCGCCTACTGGAAGGGGTACCTCGAGTTCAAGGAGGCCGGTCGCTCCACCCGGCTACCCCGCATGCTCGGGTTCCAGGCGGAAGGGGCCGCTCCGATCGTCGAGGGACGTCCCGTCGAGTATCCAGAGACGGTGGCGACAGCCATCCGGATCGGCAACCCGGCCAGTTGGTACGGCGCCACGTCGGCGGCGTCGGAGTCCGGCGGGGGGATCGCGGCGGTGAGCGACGACGAGATCCTGGCTGCATACCGGCTCCTCGCCTCGGAGGAGGCGGTCTTCTGCGAGCCGGCATCGGCGGCGTCGGTGGCCGGTCTCTTGAAGACGGGCCTTCCCGCCGGGATCGGCTCCGGGGCCACCGTGGTGTGCGTCCTGACCGGGCACGGGCTGAAGGACCCCGACATCGCCATCAGCCAGATCTCGGTGCCGACCGCGGTCGACGCCGACCTGAAGGCGGTCCTCGCCGAGCTATCGCTGTAGCGATCGTCCGGGTGCGAGCGGCCAGTCGGCCCATAGTGTTGCCTGCGGCCGGCCCCCCCTGTACACTGGGCTCACCTTCGCTTCCACGTCAGGCCCGTGCGGGCCCGTGGTCGAAACCCCCTGATCCAGGTAGAACCACGTGGATCGGCCCGGTTTCAGCGTCGGGGGGAGTCGCATACGGGGAGACAGATCCCGTAGCTCCCCACCCCTGATTCCCCGGCGGGTGGATTCGCTCCATTCGCCATCGAGGACATTCGAAACGAGGAAGCCGATGACTGCCGAACAGCAGCTCGAGCGCTCGGTGTTGGAGGGCAAGGAGCGAGAAGAGCTCCAGGCCATCGCACAGGCACTGTCTGTGAAGACCACCACCAGGACGAAAAAGGCCGACATGATCGATGGCATTCTGAAGGCCACCGGCGTATCGGTGGCGGACAACGAAGACGGAGCCGGGTCGAGCAACGGCGGAGCAGGCGACGCTCCGGGTGCCAACGGGGCCTCTCGAACACAGGCCGAACGGGCCCCGTCACCGAGGCCGGCTGCCCGATCGTTCGGACCGGGCGACGACGCCGCCGTGGCGTCGGTGCCGGTGGAGCTCGAAGACGACCTCGACTTCGACCTCGAGCCCGGGCGTCCATCTGGCAACGGGTCGGGCGCACCGGTGGACGCCGAAGGCGACGGGGGAGCGGCGCCGCAGAACTCCGATACCCGTGGCCGGTCGATCGGCACCACGGAGACGGCGGACCCTGATCGCCAGCGAGACCAGGGGGGTCCCCGAGACCAGAGCCAGGGCGGCCAGGTCGGTGCCCAGCGACAGAACGGCCAGGGCGGCCAGGGTCAGAGCCAGGGCGGCCAGCCGAACCGCAACAACCAGGGCAACCGGAACCGCAACAACCAGAACAACCGGAACCGCAACCAGGGCGGGGGGGACGACGCCGGCAACCGGCGGAGCAATCGCCGGCGCCGGGGGCGCGACCGCCAGGGCACTGACGGCGACCTCCAGGGTTCCGGCGGTCAGGACCAGCAGTACCAGGGCGAGCTCATTGCCGCACGCGGGTTGCTCGACCTGCGTGACGAGGGATATGGCTTCCTGCGGTCCGAGGGCTACCTGCCCTCGCCCAAGGACGTGTACGTGTCGATCAGCCAGGCGCGCCGCTTCGCCCTCCGCAAGGGCGACACCGTCGAGGGGTACTGCCGTCCAGCTGGCAACACCGAGAAGTTCCCGGCCCTCCTCCAGATCGACAAGGTATCGGGCCTCGACCCGGAGGTCGCCCGCCTCCGCCCTCGGTTCGAGGATCTCACCCCGCTCTTCCCCGACGAGAGGCTCCATCTGGAGCTGCCCGGGGAGAAGGAGAACATGACGACCAGGATCGTCGACCTCCTCTCTCCCATCGGCAAGGGGCAGCGCGGGCTCATCGTCTCACCGCCGAAGGCGGGGAAGACGACGGTGATGAAGCACATCGCCCACTCGATCGAGGCGAACAATCCGGACGTGCACCTCATGGTCCTCCTGGTCGACGAGCGGCCCGAGGAGGTCACCGACATGCGCCGGTCGGTCAAGGGCGAGGTCGTGGCCTCGACGTTCGACCGCCCATCCGAGGAGCACACCTCGGTGGCGGAGCTGTCGATCGAACGGGCCAAGCGTTTGGTCGAGTCGGGCACCGACGTCGTGATCATCCTCGACGGCATCACCCGACTGGCCCGGGCGTACAACCTGGCCCAGCCGGCCACCGGACGGATCATGTCCGGCGGCGTGGATTCGGGAGCGCTCTATCCGCCAAAGCGGTTCTTCGGTGCCGCCCGGAACATCGAAGAGGGCGGATCCCTCACCATTCTGGCCACCGCCCTGGTGGAGACGGGGTCGAAGATGGACGAAGTCATCTTCGAGGAGTTCAAGGGCACCGGCAATATGGAGCTCCGGTTGGACCGGCGCCTGGCCGAGCGGCGGCTGTACCCGTCGATCGACGTGAACGCCAGCTCGACCCGGCACGAGGAGCTGCTGTTCGACCGGTCCCAGCTCCAGCAGGTGTGGAAGCTGCGCCGAGTGCTCAACGCGCTGGCGAACGAGGGGAGCGCCGCCGCCGGCCTGGAGCTGCTGATGGACAAGATCCGGACCACGAAGAGCAACGACGAGTTCCTGGCCGAGATCGCCAAGGGGCCAGCCACCTGACCGGTCCGACCGGCACCCGGCACCACTACACTTTGATGCGCCGCACACGAGTCCGCGGTACCTGGGAGAACTGATGAAGGCTGACATCCACCCCGACTACGTCCCGTCCACGGTGCGCTGCTCGTGTGGCAACACGTTCACGACCCGGTCGACGAAGCCCGAGATCCACCTCGAGCTGTGCAACGAATGCCACCCCTTCTTCACCGGGAAGCAGAAGCTGGTCGACTCCGGCGGCCGGGTCGAGCGGTTCCAGCGCCGTTACGCCAAGACGGCCACGCGCAAGAAGGCGGCTCCGAGACCGTCGTCCTGAAACGGCCGATCGTCGTTCCGGTCGCAGACCGGAACGGGCCTGACGGTACCCTTGGCTCGTGTTCCATGACCGCCTGACCGAGCTCGAGTCCGAGTACCAAGCCGTGCTCACCGAGCTGAACGACCCGGCGCTCGGGTCAGATCCACGTCGGTTGCGTGACGTTTCGCGTCGCCATCGTGAGCTCGAGGAGGTCGTCGGGTGCTGGCGACACCTCCATGCCGCCCAGGCAGATCTAACGGCGGCGAACGAGATGATGGTCGGGGTCGAAGGGGACGAGCGCGAGCTGGTCCAATCGGAGGTGGCCGAAGCCGAGCGGGAGGTGGCCCGGCTCGAGGAAGAGCTGAAGGTGCTGCTCATCCCCCGCGATCCCAACGCCGGGCGCAACGTGATCATGGAGATCAGAGGGGCCGAGGGCGGCGAGGAGGCGAACATCTTCGCCAAGGACATCTTCGAGATGTACGCCCGCTACGCCGGTTCGAAGGGATGGAAGCTCGACATCCTCTCGTCGAGCCCCTCCGAACGGGACGGGCTGAACGAGATCACCTTCATGGTGAAAGGGGAGGACGCCTGGCAGCGGCTCGAGCACGAAGGCGGCCCGCACCGGGTCCAGCGGGTTCCGGTGACCGAGTCGGCCGGCCGGATCCACACCTCGTCGGCTTCCGTGGCCGTGCTGCCCGAGGCGGAGGAGGTGGACGTGGCCATCGACCCGGGGGACTTGAAAATCGATGTCTACCGCTCGACCGGACCGGGCGGTCAGTCGGTCAACACCACCGACTCCGCCGTTCGCATCACCCATCTTCCGACCGGGATCGTGGTGGCCATGCAGGACGAGAAGAGCCAGATCCAGAATCGGGCCAAGGCGATGACGGTCTTGAGGTCGAGGCTCCTCAAGCGCGGAGCAGGAGCGTCAGTCTGCGGCCATGTCCGAGCAACGCCGTAGTCAGGTCGGTGGGGGGGGACGTTCCGAGAAGATCCGAACCTACAACTACAAGGACAACCGGGTCACCGACCATCGGATCAAGCTCACGCTGCACAAGCTGGACCGGATCCTGATGGGCGACCTCGACGAGCTCACCGATGCGCTCATGGCCGACAAGCGTTATCGCCAGCTGGACGGGTCGTGAGCGGTCCGGGCGCGGTGATCTCGTCGGACGGGCTGGTCGGTGGTGACCGCCGGGACCGGCTGATCGCCTCGCTCGCCGGACGTCTGGGATCGTGGCGCGAAGCCGGGTGGATCGTCGACCACGTCGACCGCCGGCTCGCCGAGAACCGTGCCGCCCGGGTGGGGAGCGGACCGGTGGGCGGCGAGGACCTCGAGGAGGGCGACCTCGAGGAGGAGGCCGCCGCCCTCGCGCTCCGGCGTGAGGAAGGCGAGCCCCTCCAGTACGTGCTCGGACGCTGGTCGTTCCGCAGTCTCGAGCTCCGGGTGGATCGTCGTGTCCTCGTGCCCAGGCCCGAGACCGAGCAGGTGGTGGAGGTGGCTCTCGCCGAGCTGGATCGGCGCTTCTCGACCCCGACCACGTCACCGGGCCGACGCCGGGCAAGCACGGCCTCTCCGGTCTGTGTCGATCTCGGCACCGGGTCGGGCGCCATCGCCCTCTCACTCGTGGTCGAGTCGATGACCGGCGGCGGTTCAGGTGGCGGCGGGACCGAGGTGTGGGCGACCGACGTCTCGGCCGAAGCCCTGGCGGTGGCCGCCAGCAACCGGACGGCGGTGCTGCCGCCCCGGGCGCGGCCACGCCTTCGTCTTCGGAGGGGATCGTGGTACGGAGCCCTCCCCGCCTCCCTCGTCGGCGGGGTCGACCTCATCGTCTCCAACCCCCCCTACGTCCCGGCGGAGGACGTCGATTGGCTCGAAGCCGTGGTGAGGGATCACGAGCCCCACCTCGCCCTGGCCGCGGCCGAGGGCAGCAACGGCGTGGCCGGGTTGGCGGCGATCGAGCAGGTGGTGTCAGGGGCGCCCCGTTGGCTTCGGCACACCGGAGCGCTCGTCGTCGAGCTGGGTCCGGACCAGGCCGGCCCGGCGGTCGAGGTGGCACGGTCCTCGGGCTTTCGCCGGGCCCGCATCGAGGTGGACCTCGCCGGGCGCGAGAGGATGCTGGTGGCGGGAGAGCCGTCGTGACCGCAGTGGTGGCCCGCGGAGACGAGGCCCTCGAGGCGGCCGTCGACGCCCTCCGTCGCGGCTTTGTCGTCGGTGTCCCCACCGACACCGTGTACGGGCTCGCCGTCGATCCGTGGAACCCGGAGGCCGTCGAGATGCTGTTCCGACTGAAGGAGCGGCCGGCCGAAGTCGCCCTGCCGGTGCTGGTCGGCGGCGCTCACCAGGTCGGCCTGGTCGCTGCACCATTCGAGGAAGCGGCCCGGGAACTGGCCCACCGGAGCTGGCCGGGCCCGTTGACGCTGGTCGTGCCCCGGTCGGCGACCTTCACCGCCGATCTGGGTGGCCCGGACTCCGCCCGGGGGACGGTCGGTGTCCGGTGGCCCGACGATGGCACCGTCGCCGCCCTGTGCAGCCGCGTGGGACCGATGGCCGTCACCAGCGCCAACGTTCACGGCGGACCGCCGGCAACCGAGGCCGCCGCCGTCGCCGCCGCCTTCGACCCGAGCCCTTCGCTCGCTCTCGTGCTCGACGGGGGGACGAGGCACGGGCTGCCTTCCACGGTGGTCGAGTGCCGGGGGCGCTCGACCCGGTGTCTCAGACAAGGCGCTCTGAGCATCGACGAGCCGGCGGGGCGGGCGCCGGGTTGACGTCGCCGGTCGCTCTGGGCGACACTGGGACCCTGATGAAGCGCCTTTCCGACGCACCCGTCACCGTAATCATCATCGACTAGGCACACGCCGTTCCGGTGTGTGCCCCTGACCGTCCACTCTGTGGGCGGTTTTTCAATTGTGACGGGCGATTTCGATCGTGACGGGCACAGGACGGGCACAGAGAGTGCGCCAGTAAGAACGAAGGACAGGACAGCGGTGAGCACATACAGGATCGGGGTGATCGGTGGCGACGGCATCGGTCCCGAGGTGGTGGCCGAGGCGGTCAAGGTGGTCGAGGCCGCCGGTGTGTCGCTCGACACCACGGCCTACGACCTAGGCGCCGACCGCTACGTCAGAACCGGTGAGATCCTCCCCGACAACGTGCTCGACGAGCTGAAGGCAACCGACGCCATCCTCCTCGGGGCGGTGGGACCGCCGGTCGGCTCGAGCAGCGTCCCGCCGGGGGCCCTGGAACGGGGTCTGCTCCTCCGGCTGCGGTTCGAGCTCGACCTCTACGTCAACCTCCGTCCGTTCACCGGGGTGCCTGGCGCCCCCGCCCCCGACTGCGACTTCGTGGTGATCCGGGAGAACACCGAGGGGACCTACGCCGGCGAGGGCGGGTTCCTCCGCCGGGGGACACCCTACGAGGTGGCGACCCAGGGCTCGGTCAACACCCGCCACGGGGTGGAGCGCTGCGCCCGGTTCGCCTTCGCCCTCGCCGCAGAGAGGCCGCGGCGCCACCTCACGCTGGTCCACAAGACGAACGTGCTCACCTTCGCCGGGGACCTCTGGCAGCGGACGGTGGACGAGCTCGCCGGAGCGTTCCCCACCGTCGGCCACGACTACAACCACGTGGATGCCACCTGCATCTACATGGTCGAGGACCCTGACCGCTACGACGTCATCGTCACCGACAACCTGTTCGGCGACATCATCACCGATCTGGCCGGCGCCATCGCCGGCGGCATCGGCTATGCGGCTTCGGGCAACCTCAATCCCGACCGCACCGGCCCGTCCCTCTTCGAGCCGGTGCACGGTGCGGCGCACGACATCGCCGGGACGGGCAGGGCCAACCCGACAGCAGCCATTCGCTCGGCTGCTCTCATGCTCGATTTCCTCGGCGAGTCCTCCGCCGCCGAGAAGGTCACCCGGGCCGTCTCCGACTTCATCGCCTCCGATCCCGATCAGACCCTGTCGACCGCAACGATCGGCGACGTCATCGCAGAAAGGCTCTGAGCCATGCCTCTCACTCCGACCGAGAAGATCTGGATGGACGGCGAGCTCGTCGGCTGGGAAGACGCCACCGTGCACGTCCTCACCCACACCATGCACTACGGGTCTGGTGTCTTCGAGGGCATTCGCGCCTATCCGACCTCGCGCGGGGTCGCCGTCTTCAGGCTGCGCGACCACATCGAACGGCTCTTCGCGTCGGCGAAGGTGTTCATGATCGACATCCCCTACTCGGTCGACGAGCTGGTCGACGCCACGCGGACGGTGGTTCGGGTCAACGGGCTGGACGACGGGTGCTACATCCGTCCGCTCGTCTATCTCGGCTACGGCGAGATGGGACTCAACCCGATCCCGTGCCCGGTCAACGTGTCCATCGCCACCTGGCCGTGGGGTACCTACCTCGGAGACGAGGGGGTGGCCAACGGCGTGTCGACGAAGATCAGCTCGTGGCGCCGCCACGATCCCAACGCCGTGCCGACGGCGGCCAAGGGGACCGGCATGTACGTCAATTCGTCGCTGGCCAAGGTGGAGGCGCTGAGGGCCGGCTACGACGAGGCGATCCTGCTGGCGCCGGACGGCAAGGTCAGCGAGTGCACCGGCGAGAACGTCTTCGTCGTCGACCACGGCCGTCTGGTCACACCGCCGACGTCCGATGCCGGCGCCCTGTGGGGGATCACCCAGCGTTCGGTGGAGACCATCGCCACCGACCTCGGCTATGCCGTTGCCCAGGAGCCGCTCGTCCGCACCGATCTCTACACCGCCGACGAGGCGTTCCTCACCGGGACGGCCGCCGAGGTCGTCCCCATCCGGGCGGTGGACGACCGCCCGGTCGGCACGGGAGAGCCCGGTCCCATCACCCGGAAGCTCCAGCAGACCTACTTCGCCACCGTGCGCGGCGAGATCGACCAGTACAAGGATTGGTTGGACCATGTCGACTGACGGACCGACCCTGGCCGACGACTCGTTCCCGGCGGGGAACCGCCCGGGCACGACGGGCGGACGGGACCATGTCCACCGGCACGCCCACGGAATCCGGCACACCCACGCCGACGCCGCTCGGCCGACGGCTGGACAGGAGGCCCACACGGGTGCCCACCTGGCTGGCGGTCAGCGGACGGGGGACGGGGCCGGGCACGACTTCGACCTGCCGGCGCTGCCGAGCGCCGTCGACATCTTCGACACCACCTTGCGCGACGGCTCCCAGCAGGAGGGGCTGTCGCTGACCGTCGACGACAAGCTCCGGGTGGCCGAGCAGCTCGACCATCTGGGAGTGACGTTCATCGAAGGTGGTTGGCCAGGAGCGAACCCCAAGGACGAGGCGTTCTTCTCCCGGGCCGAGAAGGAGCTGTCCCTTGCCCGGGCGACTCTCGTCGCCTTCGGATCGACGCGGCGTGCCGGAGTCGCGGCCGAGGCCGACGAGACCCTGCGGCACCTGGTCGAGGCCGGCACCGAAGCGGTCTGCATCGTGGCCAAGTCGTCGGAGGTGCATGTGGTCGATGCCCTCCGGACGAGCCTCGACGAGGCGGTGGCCATGGTGGCCGACTCGATCGACTTCCTCAGGAGGAACGATCTTCGTGTCTTCCTCGACGCCGAGCACTTCTTCGACGGGTACAAGGGCAACGCCGCGTTCTCCAAGCGGATCCTGCGGGCCGCCGAGGAGGCGGGCGTCGAGGCGCTCGTGCTGTGCGACACCAACGGCGGCACCCTTCCCTACGAAGTCGAGCGCATCGTGGACGACGTGCTCTCCGAGTTCGGCGCCCAGATAGGCGTCCACTTCCACAACGACAGCGGCTGCGCGGTGGCCAACTCCCTGGCCGCGGTGGCTCGGGGCGCCACCCACGTCCAGGGGTGTGTGAACGGCTACGGGGAGCGGGCCGGCAACACCGACCTGTCCGCCGCCATCCCCGACCTCACGCTCAAGCTCAGGGTGCGAACCATCCCCGCCGAACGGCTCGAGCTCCTCACACCCGTCTCCCATCACATCGCCGAGCTGGTCAACATCCCGCCCAACCCAACCCAGCCGTTCGTCGGCACCTCGGTCTTCGCCCACAAGGCCGGGCTGCACACCTCGGCCATCGCCAGGCGGTCGGACGCCTACGAGCACATCGCTCCCGAGCTGGTGGGCAACGGCACCCGCTTCGTGGTCTCGGAGATGGCGGGGCGGTCCACCCTGGCCATGAAGGCAGTCGAGCTCGGCTTGGAGCTCGACTCCGAGGCCATGGCGTCGGTGCTCGACTCGCTCAAGCGGCTCGAGCACGAGGGCTACCACTTCGAGGTGGCGGACGGCTCGCTCGAGCTCCTGCTTCGTGACGCAACCGGATGGCGCCAGCAGTTCTTCGAGCTCGAGTCGTACCGGGTCATCGCCGATCAGGGGGAACGGCAGTCGACCGAGGCGACGGTCAAGATCCTGGTGGGGGACGAGCGCATCGTGGCCACCGCCGAGGGCAACGGGCCCGTCAACGCGCTCGACGGTGCCCTGCGGGCTGCCATCGGGTCCCACTATCCGGCGTTGAGCGACGTCCACCTCGTCGACTACCGGGTGCGGGTGCTCGACTCGACCAAGGGGACCGGTTCGGTGACCCGGGTCCTCATCGACTCGACCGACGGCGATCGCACCTGGACGACGATAGGCGTGTCCGAGAACGTGATCGCCGCCTCGTGGCAGGCCCTGGCCGATTCCATCGTCTACGGTCTCCTGCACGCAGGTGCGCCCGCGGCCTCGCCTAGCGGGGAGGAGCGATGACCTGCCACCGACCCGGAGGAACGCCACGTTGACCCAGCCCAGCTTCGTCCCCATCGTCGAAGCCGACCAGGTCCGACAGGCCTACAGCCTGACCGTGCCCGGCACCTGGACCCAGTCCCGGCCGAGCGAGCTGCGAGGTCCTGCCCAGCCGACGGGCCCTCTCATGGGAGTGCCCGGGCCGGACCAGGGTTATGCGTTGAAGTTGGCCCGGCGGTTCGAGGACCAGCTCGAGCTGGACGAGGGGGAGTCGGCTGAGGACGTCATCGCCGGGTGCACGGCGGTGGCGATGCGCCGCGCATCCGTGTTCGGCCGGGCCCCCGTCATCTTCGACTTGGCGTTCGCCTTCACGCTCTGGGGCTTCCTCGGGGACGCGCCCGCAGAGCTCATCGCTGCCCGAGCGCCGCTGTTCCGGTCGGCGTCCCACCACTACACCGCCCGGCGGATGATCGCCGACAGCGTGACCGGGGAGGCCCTGCGCCTCGATGCAGAGGCCGTCGCCGCCCGGCTCTCGGAGTGGCAGGAGCTTCTGACCCTTCCCGACGGCCGGTGACGCTTCTTCCCGATGGCCGTTGACGGTCCCGCCGTGGAGCCCGCACCCTTCGCCCTGACCGATACCCACCGGGCGTTCCGGCAGTCGCTCCGGAAGCTCGCGGAGGACAGGATCGCTCCCAATGCCGCCCAGGCCGACCGGGACGCCGTCTTCCCCCGGGCCTCCTTCGACGCCTGCGTGGAGCTCGAGCTCCCCGCCCTCGGCATTCCCACCGAGTACGGGGGAGCGGGGGCCGACATGATCACCCAGGCCATCATGGCCGAGGAGCTGGCACGGGTTTGTGCCTCGACGGCGCTCACCATGCTCATCTCCAAGCTCGGCATGGTGCCCATCATCAATTGGGGCAGCGAAGAGCTCAGACGCACCTACCTTCCGCGTATCGCGTCGGGCGAGTGGCAGGCGAGCTACTGCCTGTCGGAGTCGGACGCCGGCAGCGACGTCGCCGCCATGCGCACCCGGGCCGAGCGTGACGGCGACAGCTATCTGCTCAACGGGTCCAAGCACTGGGTCACCAACGCCGGCGTGTCGGACACCTACACCGTCTTTGCTGTCACCGATCCCGCTGCCGGCAGGCGGGGCATCAGTTGCTTTTTGGTCGAAGCCGATTGGGGGGTGGAGGTGGCTCCCCATGAGGACAAGATGGGCCTCCGGGGAAGCCCCACGGCTGCCGTATCGTTCGACGAGGTGCGGGTGCCGGCCGCCAATCTCATCGGGGAGGAGGGACAAGGGTTCACCATCGCCATGCACGCCCTCGACCGCAGTCGTCCCACTATCGGTGCCCAGGCGGTGGGGATCGCCCAGGGCGCGACCGACGCGGCGCGGGCCTACATGGGCGAGCGCCAGGCGTTCGGCAAGCCTCTCGCCGACCTTCAAGGGCTCCGGTTCATGCTGGCCGAGATGGCCATGCGGACAGAGGCGGCCCGTACCCTCGTCTACCGGGCGTGCTCGTTGATCGACGATGGCGACCCCGAGGGAGAGCTCACCACCATCGGGGCGATGGCCAAGTGGCTGGCCTCCGACACGGCCATGTCGGTGACGACCGACGCCGTCCAGCTGTTCGGCGGCTACGGGTACACGAAGGACTTCCCGGTGGAGAGGCTCATGCGCGAGGCCAAGATCACCCAGATCTATGAGGGCACCAACCAGATCCAACGGGTGGTGGTGGCGAAGAGCCTGCTCGGATGAGGTCTCGGGCGCGCCCGACAGCGGGGTTCAGCCGTCGTCTCCCCCTACGACCGGTGTCGCAGCGAGTTGGTCATGGCCCTTGAGCTTGGCCCTCAGGTCCTCGACTGACAGAGCGGGAACGCTCGTCACATTGACCGTGCCGCGGGACCCGAGGTCGATCGAGAGATGTGCGATCGTCTCGCTGTCCTCTGCTTCGACGACGGTGACGAAGTCGAACTGACCGAGCGTCGCGTACTGGGCGATCACCGTGCACCCGAACTCCTGCACCTCCTCGTTCACACCCAGAACCCGATCAGGGTTGGCGTGCATTGTCTGGCGCCCTTCAGGCGTCAGCGTGCTGAACAGGATATATGTCGGCATGTGGCACCATCCTCGTGGCTCGTCTCCCTGGTTGGTGTTCCCAGGTGGCTCGACGATCAAACCTCGGACCGCCGCCCGGCGATCCTGGGGGAGGACGCCGAGCCTGCACCGACTCAGCCCGCGGTCAGGGAGAACGGCACGGGCGCCGATACGCTGTCGCCGGTCGAGGCGGTCACCGGAACCGATCCCGGGGTGGACGCGGCCCGGGCCCGTGGCGAGCGGGCGATACCGTGCGGCCCGGTGGTCGCCGAGACGGTCGAGCATCCGCACGGCTCGAAGACGGCTCCCTGGTTGCCGATCGAGAACGTCACGCTCGCCCCGACGAGCGGCTCACCGAGGGCGTCGGTGACCCGCACGTCTAGGGCCTTCGAGACACCGCCGACCCTCACGACCTGGTCGTTGCCCGCCACCGGCGAAAGATCGAGCTGGGATGCGATCGCCGTCGCCCCGGCGGAGACGACCGGTCGGGGGATGGTCTCGGTCACCAGGTCCCAGTTCCGCTCGAGGGCCAGTACCTCGAGACTGGAGATGGTGACGGTGCTCGCCGCCGAAGCCGGATAGGCGGCGACGCGGACGCCGGTTATCGATTGGCTCTGCCAGCCCTCCGGCAGCTTGACCATCGTCCGGAAATGGCCGGCGCCATGGGCCGGATAGCCGGAGAAGAAGTCGCTCGCGTACCAGGCCGGTCCCCCCGACAGCTGGAGCTCGACGGCGAGGGAGGTCACGCCGGCGCCCGTGGCGTCCACGTCGACGGTGGCGTACTGCCGGAGATCACCGAGCTCCGGCGAGCGGGGGTCACTGGACAGGTCTCCGTACCACCGGCCGACCTCCTGACCGGAGATCCGGTAGGTGAAGGGGCTTGCATCCATCACCGACTCACGGGCTTGACCGGTCGCCGGGCCGGGCACGGGGGCCATCTGGAACCGGAAGGGTGTGGTGCCGGCGTCGGAGAAGTCGTTGTTGCCGGTGGCGTCGCGGATCACCGGGTGTGTCCCGTCCCACTGGCCGGTGAAGGGCACGTCCTCCTCGACGATTGCACCCTGGCTGTCGGGGAAGCCCGTCGGGGGCTCCCCACCCCAGAGGTACGTGGCGCCCGAGACGGTGCCGTCTGATGCGACCGTGAAGGAGATGGCGTCCTCGATGTCGGTCATACGGCCCCAGGTGCCCGACTCCAGGAAGGGGACGAAGCCCGTGCCGGCGTCCTCGTGGCTCCAGATGACGGTGTAGGAGAGGTGGGTGGCGCCGTTGCCGGCCGGCGTCGCCGTGGCGTCGGTCAGGAGGGGGACGTCGTGGAGGGCCGACGTCGACCGGCCGAACATCACCGGCGCGTAGGCAAATGCCAGGTACCGGGGGTTGGTCCTGGGCACGACCTCGAGCTGGCTGTCGACGAGCGTGGCGGCCGGCATCGACGATCCCGACGGCCACGACAATCCGCCGTCCGTGTGAGACGGCTCGGCGGTGATGGTGACCCGGTAGCGGTCGGCTGTCGTCACCGGCCCGGTGAACCCGGCGTAGACGAAGGGCGACGTCCCGTCGAACAGGACGAGCTGCTGCGTGCTCACGGTGGACGATGTGGTCACGTCGTCGAGGGTGACGTCCACGACGGTGGAGCTCGGCTGTGCGGCGGCCCACGACGTGTGGGGGGCGGTGAGCGCCAACCGGAGGAGACCCTCCCCGCCGACCGGTGTGGGCGGCACGACCGCGTTGGTGAACCGTTTCGCATAGGGGCCGGTGACGGCGTCGGGCTGTCCGAGGTCCCCGGCCACGCCCGCCGTCACGCCCACGGTCAGCGGATGCCCGACGGTGGCGGATCCCCGGGTCCGCCCGATCGACTGCCCGGGCGTGCCCACGGCCGGGGCGCGGGGAGCCGCCGGAGCGGTCAGGGCGGGCCCGGGCCCGAGGGACGGGTCGAAGGCATCGGCCGGCACCTGGCACGAACCGACGGCAGCACATGCGTCGGGCGAGAACGAGATGTCGTCGACCAGGATGGCATTGCCGCCTGCGGGGCTGTAGTACGACTCGACGGCGACGAAGCACTGGGTCGAGCGGCAGTCGGCGGCACCGAGGGCCGTGGTCATGACGGCCTGGGGGTGCAAGGTGGCGGTGGCGAAGCCCCCTTGGTCGGAGAAGAGGACGGCATTGTGACGCGAGTCGCAGCCGTCGGAGGGGCTCTCACCCTTGGCCAGCAAGGAGAAGGCGGTCGGGTCGCACTCGACGGCGATCAGGGTCGAGCCGGGGGTGACACCGGCGACGATGACCGACACGGCTTGGTCGTCTGTGAGACCGGACGTGGGGGAGACGGTGAGTGACGGCTGGGTCGAGCTCGTCCCAACAGCCGTCGTGGCTCCGGCCGGCCCCGCTGCCGGGAACTGCCATGGCGATCCCCGACAGGACGACGAGCGCAGCCGCCACGCTCGCGATCCGTCTCATCTTGGACATGGCCCTCTTGGACATGGCCCTCTTGGACATGGCCCCCCCTTCGATGACCGGGCCATGATGGCTCAGTTCGGACCCCGTCGGCGAGGCGGCGGGGTGACGACCATCTCGGGTCGGTGCCGAGCCAGCAGTCCGGGCGATCGCTGGGGTGGGCGCCGGGGAGCGACCGGGCCCGATCGCAGGTGCCGGCGGGTGCCCGACCACGGTGCCGGAGGCGCCGTGAGCCGATCGGCCAGGAAGTAGGCGCCTGGCTCGTAGTTGACCCGCCAGCCCCGGAAGTCGGCCCAGGCGTCCTCGGCGGCCCGCTCGACGGGGAAGCCGGCCTTCTCCAGCATGGACACGGCGTCGGCGAACTCGTCGAAGGTGAGGGTGATGTGGCCGTCGGGATCGGGATCGGGGTCGGGGCGGAATCCCTGCACTGATGCCAGCCGGTTGACGGCGGTGAAGCCCATGCGCAGGCAGAGACGGGCCCGGGACGTTGCCGAGCTCGGGGCCAGGGCCAGATGCATGGCCGCTCCGTCGAGCACGGCGATGAGGCCCACCAGCCACGAGAACCAGGGAAGTGGTGAGCGGAACAGCATCATCACCGGGTAGGTGGAGTGGCTCTCTGCCAGGTCGGCCGCCCACTGCTCCCAGGCGTCGTAGAAGTCGGGGAGGGTGTCGATGATCCCGACGAGCTGGTGGCGGGCGAGCAGCTCGGGGCCCCATGCCGGTACCCCGGCCCGGCTCTCGAGCATTGCCACAAGGATCTCGCGCCGGCTGAACGCCGAGTAGAGCGTCGGGAGATAGGCGATCTGCAGCGCGACCACGACCACCCACGAACCGCCGGCGCAGATGTCGATGGCTCGGTCCGGGCTCCCGCTCAGGATGATCGTCCCGACGGTGAACAACGCCCCGGTCGACTGGACCATGGCCGTGCCCAGATCGCCCACCGCCCCTTGCAGCATCAAGGCGTAGCCGATGATGAAGCACACGGCCCAGCACGCCAGCTGGCCGAGGAGGGCCACCGGCGCCGTAAGGGCCAGGACGCGGTCCTTGCCCTCGTAGGTACGGGCCAGACGGGAAAGACCGAGAAATCCCACCTGCACCGTCCGGTTGACGACCGTGGTGATCGCAGAGAACCCGCGCGGCTCGCGGGGCAGCACGATGGTGAAGAGCACGCTGGCCGACGTGAGCACGACGATGAACAGGCCGATGGCGAAGAGGGCGGTGCTCACCGCCCGCCCGCCGAGTCCTGCGGGGATTCAGCCGGCTTCCGCAGCGGTTCCAGGGCGGCCGTCACCCGGACCAGCTCGTCGAGCATCGAGACGGCCGCCGACTCCATGGTCTCGTTGGGGTCGAGGCGGTCGTCGTCGAGGAACTGGCTGACGAAAGGAATGGACACCGCCTCGCCCACCGGCATCATCTTGAGGGCGCTCATCACTTGCTTGACCATCTGAGCTGCTCTCGTCCCTGCCGACACCCCGCCGTAGCTCACGAGGCCGACCGCCTTGTACTGCCACTCGACGTGCAGGTAGTCGATGGCGTTCTTCAGCGGAGCGTTGAAGCCGTAGTTGTATTCCGGCATCACGAAGGCGAAAGCGTCGGCCCGGTCCACCGTGGCGCTCCACGCCTTGGTGTGCGCGTGCTGGTAGCGGCGGAGGCGGGGGTGGTTGGGCTCGTCCATCATGGGCAGGTCGAGCTCGGCCAGGTCGACCCGTTCCACCTGGAAGCCGCCGTGGTGGCGGGCCACGTTCTCGAACCAGTTCGCCACGGGCAGGCCCACCCGTCCCGGTCGGGTGCTGGCGATGATCATCTGCAGGAGGGGCCTGGTCACGGACCGAAGCGTGCACCGGGTTCTGCTCCGGGGTCAAAGGGGTGGGGCACGAGAATCGGCTCCGGGCACGGCGGGGGCGGAGGTCGCCGAGTAGAACCGGTTCTATACTGAGGGGAGTCCTCGGGCGGAGTGAGGATGCACCGGCTCGCCCGGGTGCCAGTGGGGCGCCAGCGAGATCACCGAAGGGAATTGCCATGGCCCAGCCCGTCATCGTCGAAGCGGCCCGCTCTCCGATCGGGAAGCGCAACGGGTGGCTGTCGGGGTTCCACGCAGCCGACCTCTTGGGCACCGTCCAGGTCGAGGTGGTGAAGCGGGCCGGGATCGAGCCCTCGGCCGTGGAGCAGATCGTGGGCGGTTGCGTGACCCAGGCCGGGGAGCAGGCCTCCAACGTGACCCGCACGGCATGGCTGGCCCAGGGGCTGCCCTATGAGACCGCCGCCACCACGGTGGACTGCCAGTGCGGCTCGGCCCAGCAGGCCAACCACTTCGTAGCCAACCTGATCGGAGCCGATGCCATCGATGTCGGCATCGGGTGCGGGGTGGAGGCGATGAGCCGGGTGGGGCTCGGTGCCAACGTGTTCAACGGGCCGGGCCGGTCGAGACCCGACGGGTTCCCCTGGGACATGCCAGACCAGTTCGGAGCGGCCGAGCGCATCGCCCAGAAGTACGGGGTCACCAGAGACGACGTCGACTGGCTGGGGTTCGAGTCGCAGCGCAAAGCAGGAGTGGCCGTCGCCGAGGGCCGGTTCGATCGCGAGATCGTGCCCATCGAGGCCCCGGTGATGGGTCCGGACGGTCCGACCGGGGAACGGACGGTCGTGGCGAGGGACCAGGGGCTCCGTGAGACGACCCGGGAGGGCCTCGCCTCCCTCAAACCGGTCGTTCCCGACGGCATCCACACCGCCGGTTCCAGCTCCCAGATCTCCGACGGCGCCGCCTGCGTCCTCTGGACGTCGCAGGCGAAGGCGGCCGACCTCGGCCTGCGGCCCCGGGCCCGCATCGTGGCCCAGACCCTCGTGGGCTCGGACCCCTACTACCACCTCGACGGGCCGATCGCCGCCACGTCCGACGTCCTACGCAAGGCGGGGATGACGATGGCCGACATCGACCTGTTCGAGGTGAACGAGGCGTTCGCCTCCGTCGTCCTGTCGTGGGGCAAGGTGCACGGTGTGGACTGGGACAAGGTGAATGTGAACGGCGGTGCCATCGCCCTCGGCCATCCCGTCGGCTCCACCGGCTCGCGCCTGATCACGACCGCGCTCCATGAGCTCGAGCGGGCCGACAAGGACCTGGCCCTCGTCACCATGTGCTGTGGCGGGGCGCTGGCGACCGGTACCGTCATCGAGCGGATCTGAGTCGTGATCGACACCGAGCACCTGACCTTCGAGCGGGTCGGATCGACCGCCGTGGTCACCATGAACCGCCCCGAGGCCAAGAACGCCCTGTCCGGGCCGATGCTCGTGGGCATGGTCGACGCCTGGGGCGAGATCGACGCGGACGACGACATCAGGTGCGCCGTGCTCACCGGGGCGGGCGGGACGTTCTGTGCGGGCATGGACCTGAAGTCCATGTCCGGTCCGGGCATGGAGTCGGCGGCCCACCGGATGGCGGAGGATCCCGACCTGCACTGGAAGGCGCTTCTCCGCCACTACTCGCTGAAGAAGCCGCTGATCGCGGCGGTGGAGGGGTGGGCGGTGGCCGGCGGCACCGAGATCCTCCAGGCCACCGACATCCGGGTGGCCGGGGAGAGCGCGAAGTTCGGTGTGTTCGAGGCCCGCCGGGGCCTTTTCCCCCTCGGCGGTTCGACCGTCAGGTTGCGCCGGCAGATCCCCTACACGGTGGCCATGGACCTGCTGCTCACGGCGCGGGAGGTCTCGGCCGCAGAAGCGAAGGAGATCGGTCTCATCGGCAGGGTGGTGCCCGACGGTACCGCCCTCGCCGAGGCCATGGAGATTGCCGAGGTCATCGGGGCGAACGGCCCCCTGGCCGTGGAGGCCATCAAAGCGTCGGTGAAGGCGACCGAAGGCTTGTCCGAGGAAGAAGGTCTGAAGGTCGAGCTCGAGATCGGGTGGCCGATCTTCTCCACCGAGGATGCCAAAGAGGGCCAGAAGCGCCTTCGCCGAGAAGCGGACACCGCAGTTCCGGCGCCGGTGAGCGCTCCGGTCCCACCGGAGCCGGACCCGGCGTCTGCGGGGCCGGTCGATCCTCGCCGCCGGCTCGCCGACGCCCTCCGCCCGATCATCGCCATGGTGGTGGCCTCCGAGCTCGACGAGGGGGACGTTGCCGCGGCAACGACGGACATCGAAGCTGCCGGTCGCCGGCTCGCCCGGCGAGCGGGTCGGCAAGCGTCCCCGACCCCAGCCCGACGTCACACGGCCGCCCCAGGAGTTCTTCCCCACCAGCCCGGTCATGGGCCTGGTCAACCCGGTGTCGCCCCCCGGTGCTGTTGGAGGTGGTGGACGGCGGCGACGGGGGCGGCAGGGAGATCCGAGGCCGGGTCAACTTCGGCGACGCCTACGAGGGGCCTCCCACCTGCGTGCACGGCGGGGTGATCGCCGAGACGTTCGACGAGGTGCTGGGGGCGGTCAACATGGTGGTGGGCCGTCCGGGCATGACCGGGACGTTGACGGTCCGCTATCGGAAGCCCACGCCGCTCCACACCGACCTGCGGATCGAGGCACGCTGGGTGGGGCAGTCCGGCCGCAAGATCACGACGTGGGCCGGAATGTACCGGGAGGACACGCTCACGGCCGAGGCCGAGGGGATCTTCGTGCAGGTCCCACCCGAGCAGTTCCTGAACATCGCCGAGGGCAACATCGGCAGCGCCGACCCGGCCGTCGTCGACGCCATCAGGAGAGAGGCCTTGAGGGTCGGTCCGGCCGACCTTCCGAGCCCATCTCCCGACTCGAGCCCGCACCCGGGCTGACCGCTCAGATCTTGACGCGCCCTTCCCAGTAGGGATCTCGGAGCTTGCGCTTGTAGAGCTTGCCGTTCGGATCCCGCGGCATAGCGTCGGTGAAGTCGATCGACCTGGGCGTCTTGAACTTGGCCAGGCGGGTGGCGCAGAAGTCCAGGATCTCGTCGGCGAGCTCGGGGGAGGGCGCCATCCCCTCGGCCGGCTCGACGACCGCCTTCACCTCCTCGCCCCAGTCTTCGTTGGGGATGCCGAACACCGCGGCGTCGCCGACGCTCGGGATGGCCGAGGAGCACGTTCTCGATCTCGGCGGGGTAGATGTTGGCGCCGCCGGAGATGATCATGTCGATCTTGCGGTCGCGCAGGAACAGGTAGCCGTCCTCGTCGAGGAAGCCGACGTCCCCGACGGTGAAGAACTTGCCGATCCGGTTGCTCTTCGTCTTCTCCTTGTCCTTGTGGTACTCGAAGTCGCCGGTCTGCATCGCCATGTAGACGGTGCCGATCGCCTCCGGCGTCCTCGATTCGCTCGCCGTCGTCGTCGAAGATGGCGATCTCGGAGATGGGCCACGGCATGCCGACCGTGCCCGGCTTCTTCCAGCCACTCGTTCGGCGGTGACCAGGGTGCCGCCGCCTTCGGAGGCGGCGTAGTACTCGTCGATGGCGTTGCCCCACCAGTCGATCATCTCGCGCTTGACGTCGACGGGGCACGGGGCAGCGGCGTGGATCATGTGGCGGAGGGAGGACACGTCGTAGCGGGCCCGCGTCTCCTCCGGGAGGGCCAGCAGCCGGTGGAACTGGGTCGGCACCATATGGGACGTGGTCACCCGGTAGCGCTCGATGAGCTTGAGCATGTCCTCGGGCAGCCACTTGTCCATGAGGACGACGGTGTGGCCCAGATGGATGGAGGCTCCGGCATACCGGATGACGGCCGTGTGGTAGAGCGGCGAGCCGACGATGTGGACGTTGTCGTCGTGGGGCTGGATCCCGAACAGGAAGAGGATCCCCGACAGCCCGAGGGCCGCCTCCTCGGGGGTGGCACTGCTCAAGCGGCCGGAACACGCCCTTCGGGTTCCCGGTCGTGCCCGAGGTGTAGTTCATGACGTCCCCGACGGTGCGATCGTCGGGATCGTCGGTGGGCTGGGCGCCTCGCAGCGCGGGGTAGGAGGCGAACCCGTCGATCTCGCCGACCGCCAGGCATGCGTCCTCGGCGCAATCCGGCATGGGCGGCTGCCTCCCGGGCGACGTCGGCGAACCGTTCGTGGGCGACGAACACCTTGGCTCCGGAGTCCTTCAGGATGTAGCCGACTTCGGGTCCGACCAGGTGGTGGTTGATCGGGACGAGGTACCAGCCGGCCTGGAGCGCGGCCAGGTAGAGCTCGGACATCTCCACGCCGTTGGGCAGGAGCGTGGCCACCACGTCGCCAGTGGCCAGCCCGAGCGAACGGAGCCCGTGGACCACCTGGTTGGTCCGGGTCAGCAGTTGACCCGCCCGGTACTCGGTTCCGTCAGCGTCGACCAGGGCCAGGTGTTCGGGTTGCTCGTGGGCCAGTGCCCAGAATCCGAGGTCGCCCATGTCGTCACCTCCCCTTCGGTTCCCTGCTGCCGCGACAGCGCCCGGTGGACGCTAGAACAGGTTCTCGTATACGGTCAACCACCGCCCCGTCGGGCGGCCTTGGCCACCGGCAGCGCCAGAGGCACGGGCAGACGCACGGGCAGACGACGGGCAGCACCGAAGGCACGGGCAGAGACCGAAGTCGCAGATCAACGAGGTGACGCGCCATGAGCGAGTTCCTGGCAGGCAAGGCGGTCGTGATCACCGGCGGCGGCGGGGGGATCGGGCGGGCCGTCGCCCTGGCCGCCGCCGCCGAGGGGGCGAAGGTGGTGGTGGCCGACATCGGAGTGTCGTTGGCGGGTGAGGACCCGACGAGCGAGGTGGCCGACTCGGTGGCGGCCGAGATCAAGGCCGGCGGCGGCGAGGCGGTGGCGGTGGCGGAGAGCGTCACCACGCTGGAAGGCGGAACGAGCATCGTCGGGACCTGCGTCGAGCGGTTCGGGCGGATCGACGGGGTGGTGGCCGTGGCGGGCATCCTCCGCGAGCGGATGCTCTTCAACATGTCGGAGGACGGAGTGGGACGCGGTCGTCGAAACCCACCTGAAAGGCCACTTCACCATGTTCCGGGCGGCCTCGGCCGTGATGCGGAAGCAGGACGGCGGCGGATCGCTGGTGGCGTTCACGTCGGGGGCCTTCGCCGGGAGCGTGGCCCAGGCCAACTACTCGGCAGCGAAAGGCGGCATCGTCTCCCTGGTCCGCTCGGCGGCCGCCGGGCTGGCACCGCTACGGGATCACCGCCAACGCCGTGGCCCCGGTGGCGAGGACGCGGATGTCGGCCAACGTCCCGATGGACCTGGCCGAGATGGGCGATCCCGAAGACGTGGCTCCCCTCGTCGTCTACCTCCTCTCCGATCGGGCCCGGCACATCACCGGCCAGGTGTACACGGCGGTCGGTCCGAAGATCGCCGTGTGGAACCAGCCCCGGGAGGTGCGGGCCATGTACGCCGAGGGCAGGTGGAGCGTCGAGGCCATCGCCGACCGCCTGGACTCGGCGATCGGACAGGAACGGATGCCGCTCCTCGACCAGCTCGAGGGCTACCGCAAGGCGGCCGAGGCCAAGGCGGCAGGAGAGGCGGCGGCACCGGGCTAGCCACCCTGCCGGATGGCGCGGACCTGCCTGCTCTGGCAGGCTCGGAGGCGGAGAGGATCGACGAGAGGGAACGACATGGCGCAGGTTCCGTTGGTCGACTACCTGGTGCTGGGCGACGAGCCCCACCTCGTCGCCAACGAGTGCACGGGCTGTGGCGCACGGTTCTTCGACCGGCGCAACGCCTGCGCGTCATGCGGTGGCCTCGACTTCGCCCTGGTCGACGTTCCGACCGAGGGGGAGCTCGACACCTTCACGATCGTCGCCTTCGCCGCTCCCGGGGTGCCGGTGCCCTTCGTCGCCGGAGTCGTCGACTGCGAGGGCACCAGCGTGCGGGGCAACGTCGTCAACATCGAGCCCGACCCCGACCACGTATCGCTGGGAATGAAGGTGAAGTTGACCACCTTTCCCATCGGCACCGACGGGGCGGGAGTCGAAGCCGTCGGCTTCGGGTTCGAGCCATCGGCGGTGGCGACACCACGATCCAGAGCACCACGAGCCGGGACACCGGGAACGGCAAGAAGGAGGCGTCATGAGCGAGTCCGTCTGGATCCTCGGGATCCACATGACCAAGTTCGGGAAGCACCCCGACAAGGACACCGTCGACCTGGCCGCCGAGGCGGCGCTCGGCGCCCTGTCCGACGGCCAGGTGGCGATGAAGGACATGGGATCCTCGCCGCCGGCAACCTGATGGGCGCATCGGCCGGCATCGGCCAGCAGCTGCAGAAGCAGATCGGCCAGACCGGCATCCCCGTCTACAACGTGGCCAACGCCTGCGCCACGGGGGCCACGGCCCTGCGCACCGCGATCATGGCCGTCAAGGCGGGCGAATGCGACTACGGATTGGCCGTCGGCGTCGAGAAGCTGGCCGGCGCCGGGCTCCTGGCCGGCGGGAGCCGGAAGGCCGACGGCGACACCTGGACCCCGAGCGGTCGCTACGGGCGCGTCGCCCCCGTCGACGGCCGCATCGGCACCGAGACCATGCCCGGCGTCTTCGCCCAGATCGGCATGGAGTACGGGCACCGGTACGGCGGCGCCAGCTTCGAGCTCTTCGCCCGGATCAGCGAGAAGAACCACTCCCACTCCACGCTCAACCCGCTGGCCGCCTACACGAAGAAGATGAGCCTCGAGCAGATCATGGGCGACGTGATGATCGCCTACCCGAACACCCGGCCGATGTGCTCGGCCAACTGTGACGGCGCGGCGGCGGCCGTCGTGGTGAGCGACTCCAAGCTCAAGACCCTCGATCCCGGACCAGCGCCGGCGGGCCGTCAAGGTCTCGGCGTCCATCCTCACCACCGACCCGTGGGAGGAGGCATGCCAGGTGCTGCCGAACGTCAACACCCTGACCCGCAACGCCGCCAACCAGGCCTACGAGCAGGCCGGCGTCGGCCCCGAAGACCTCGACCTGGTCGAGCTCCACGACTGCTTCGCCACCGCCGAGCTCGTGCACTACGACAACCTGGGGCTGTGCGAGCCGGGCGGGGCCGTCGACTTCTTCGACTCCGGCGCCACCTGGCGGGACGGGAAGAAGCCGGTCAACGTCTCCGGTGGTCTCGAGTCCAAGGGTCACCCCATCGCCGCCACCGGGATCGCCAACATCTGGGAGGTCTGCCATCACCTGCGAGGCGAGGCCGGCGACCGCCAGATCGAGGGAGCCAAGGTCGGGACTGGCCCACGTCATCGGGCTCGGATCGGCCTGCGGCGTCCACGTCCTCGAGAAGGCGGCCTAGCCGGACCTCGACGGGGAAGATACGGCGTCAGCCGGGCCTACGACCAGGTGGTCACAGCGCCCCGGCTACGGCGCGAGCAGTTGGTCCGATAGCAGCTCCAGGGCCTGGCGGGCGTAGCCGCGCCACATCCTGGCGATCGGCCGCATGACGAGTGCCCCGGCGCCCGTCGGATGCAGGACCCAGCGCCAGGTGATGACCGTTCCGGTGCCGCGTGGGGCGAACTCCCATCGGCCGTTGACGCCGTCGACGAGCGGCCGCATCGGGCCCGTGATGTCGCTCAACTGGTAGTCGAACGAGCTCAGGGCGTCGACCTTGGTGAGGAGCTCGCGCATCGTCCCCCCGTCCGTGGTGACGACCGTCCGCGTCTGCCCGACCGTGCCCCAGGCCCCGTCCTGCCCGCGGACCTCCCTGACCGGCGGCAACAGTCCGTAACGGCGGGAGAAGATCACCGGTAGTGGGGTCTGCAGCGTCCCGTCGAAGGCTCGCTGCAGCTCGACAGGTACTGGCGCGGGACTGCTCGACTGTGATGGGAGCGGACACCACTGGCGAGGCTAGCGCGGGAAGGCGCCCGGTCACCGAGATCGTGTCACTCAACGAGCGTGTCGATGAGACCCCACTCGAGCCCCGTCCGGGCACCGATGGTGGACCCGCTCAAGGCCAGCCACGCCGTTCGATGCCGACCGATCCTCGGCGGGAGGCTCGCAGTGCCGCCGGCTCCGGGGATCAGCCCGAACGACACCTCGGGAAGGGATACGACGGTGTCCGGTGTGGCCACGATGCGCCCGCCGAAGGCGGCCAGCTCGATGCCCGAACCGACGCAGGGGCCATGCAGCTCGACGGTCGTGCGACCGGCCAGCTGGGAGAGGCGCGCTCCGAGACTGCGGCTCAGCCGCACGAGATGACCGGTGGCCGGGTCGGGCAGCGTGCCGAACTCGTCGAGGTCCCCGCCGCTGCAGAACGAAGCTCCCGCTCCGCAGAGGTCTATCTCGACCGACGGATCGGCATCGGCGACGTCGAAGGCGGCCCACAGCTCGTCCCGCATGGCTCGATCCAGGGCGTTGTGCACCTCGGGGCGGTCGAGGGTGATGGTCAGCCGGTCGCCGTCCCGAACGACGCCGACCGACGGCGGCGCCGACCCGGCGCGTCGGCGACGACCCCTGCGTCGGCGCGAGTTTGCCAGCCAGCGTGCGAACTCCGGACCGGATTGGAGGGTGGCATAGACGGCCGATTCGGCAGCCAGGCTGTCGATGGCGGACCGGGTCTCGTTGCCGCGCAACAGCACGGCAAGAGAGGTGGCGGCGATGGGGTTGGATACGGCACCGGCTACCACCGAATCCAGCTCGTCGCCCTCGGCTACGACGTCGGCAAAAGAGGAGACAGCGGGGGACACAGCGTCGATCGATCCCTCGACGACGACCACGGCCGGGAGCAGCCCGAGACCGCCCGCCGGGCGAACTTCGGCGACGTTGGGTCGTTCCGGCGGGTTCGACACCACCACGACCGTCCCCGCGGCCCCATCCAGCCCATGGCGCTCGAGTGACTCGAGGGGCGAGAGGACGGAGCCTGCCAGCTCCGTCCAGTCGAGATGGCGAACCGAGATGCAGGTGAAGCTAGCGCGCCCCAGAGGGTGTCACAACTGTCTGACCACCGGATTGATCGCCTGACTGTCTGTCTGATCGATCGCCGGTCTGACCGCCGGCCGATGGTTGGCCCGCTCCGGCCGGCACGCCTTCGCCCCGCCGCCACCGCTGGAGGGGACCGACCCGGCTCGCCAGGAGCACGATGCCGGCGACGACGAGAAGGATGCCCGCACCTTGGACCAGGAGCGAACCGAGGTGCCCGTCCTCTCCGAGCCAGAGGTGCTCGTCGAAGAACCGCTCGACACCCCATAGCACCATGCCCACTGCGATCACGATGCCGGCGGGAGGCCGGAGAGATCGGATGGAAGCGCCTCCAGGGTGGACGCCGTCCGTGACGGCCACGGCGCCCGGAGCATCTTCCCTCTGCGTCGGGCCCGTTGGTCCTGCAGGATCCGGCAGGCCCGACCCTGCCGTCGCGTCGGCCGGCTGGGGGGCGATGGAGCGGAGCCAGCGCTCGACGAGCAGCAGGATGGCGAAGATCGTGAAGTCCTCGACGGCCTGGAAGATGGGCACCGGAAGCCGCTTGCCCACCTGGCCGGCGTAGTACATGCCGAACCACTGTTGGGTCGCGTGGCCTCCACCCGCCACCATCATCTGCGGCCCCAAGAGCCGCCCGATTCCCCAGCTGGCCATGAGCACGGGTGCCATGAGATCGGCGAAGCGCAGTGTCGAGAGCTCGGGGCACCGCCGCCGGGAGATCACGATGGCGACCGGTACGGCGAAGATGAGACCGCCGAACGATGAGAGCCCTCCCTGCCAGACGGCGATGATCTGGCCGGGATGGGCGGAATAGTACGAGAGGTGGGACAGGATCTGGAACGCCCGGGCGCCCACGATCGCCGCCACCACGACCCACACGAACATGCCGGTTACCCACCTCCACTGGTAACCGGACCTCCGGAGGCGACGCTCGGTGTACCGGAGCCCGAACCAGAACGTCAGGGCCAGTCCGATGCCGTAGGTGTGGACCTCGAGGAACCAGATGTGGAACGCGACTGGGATGGGTCTCATGGTGGATGGAGCCTCATGGTCGAAGGCATCGGTACGAACCGAGTCGTCCGAAGGCGACTCGCCGAGGCCAACTCAGTATGCCCCACGGGGCCGGTAGGGTGACGGCGGCACGACCCGATTCAGCGTGTCGTCAAACGTGCACACCAGCGACCTCGGGGAGGAACCCTTGCAAGCGTTCACGGGCAAGACGGCGTTGGTCACCGGGGCTGGATCGGGGATCGGTCTCGCCACGGCCACGCTGCTCGCTCGCTCGGGTGCCTCGGTCGCCATGGTCGACCTGGACGAGGCGGCGGTCAAGCGTGCGGCGTCGGAGCTCGGCGGAGCCGCCATCCGCGCAGACGTCGGGGATCCGGATGCCTGGCCCGGCATCGTCGATGCCGCAACGGAGGCGTGGGGAGGCGTCGACCTCGTCCACCTCAATGCCGGCGTGTCCACTGGCGAGCAGGAGATCACCTCCCTCAGCGACGAGGCGTACCGTCGGATCATGAGGGTCAACGTCGACGGCGTGGTCTACGGAATCCGCGCTCTCGTCCCGGCGCTTGCCCGACGGGGGGGCGGAGCAATCGTGGCCACGGCCTCGTTGGCCGGCCTCATCGGCTTCTCGCCCGACCCCATCTACTGCCTGACCAAGCACGCCGTCGTCGGGTTGGTCCGCTCGCTCGTACCCCAGCTGTCCGAGCACAAGATCACCATCGACGCCGTGTGCCCGAGCATCGTCGACACACCGCTCATCGCCGACACCCGGGAGATGCTCCAAGAGAGCGGCTTCCCGCTGATCGAACCGACGTCTGTGGCCGAGGCCGTGCTGTCCTGCCTGGGCGACGAGGAGAGCGGCCGTGCGATGGTCGTCCAGGCGGGCCGGGAGGCGGTCCCGTACCGCTTCGGGCGTCCACCGGGCCCGAGGGCGGATGGTGAGAGTGGCCAGCTGCCGCCGAGTGAGTACGCCGCCCACGACCAACGCTGAACCGCGGCCCACTCAGATCGAGCTCGACCGTGGTCTGCCTGGACCTCGGGTTCGGGCGGGGACGAGAGGTCCTGGCCGGGAACCGCTAGCCGACCCGGCCGACTCCGGCGAAGCCGTCACCGGTGCGCACGGCCGTGATGTGCACGGTCTGGCCGGTCGAGGGCGCCTCGATCATCGATCCGCCACCGACGTACATGGCCACATGATCGGAACCACCGGGACCGTAGAAGAGGAGGTCGCCGGGCTCCATGGCCGACAGCGGGATCTGGACGGTGGCGCCGTACTGGGCTCCGGAGGTGCGTGGCAGACCGATCCCGACCTGGGCGTACGCCCATTGGACCAGCCCCGAGCAGTCGAATCCCACGCCCGGGCTCTCGCCCCCCCACACGTAGGGGACCCCGATCTGGCTCTCGGCGGCCTGGATGGCGCCGGCGGCACCGGCGGCCAGGTTGGGGGGCGGTCCGGCGTTGCCACCGCCGCCGCCGCCGCCACCTCCGTTGCCACCACTGCCCCCGTCGGTGCTGGCGCCCCCCCCACCGCCACCGCCGCCGCTTGTCGTGGTGGTGGTCGCCGCTTGTGCCTGCTGGGACGCTGCTACTTGGGCGGTGAAGGCCGCTCTCGCCGCCGCCTCGGCTGCTGCTTGCTGAGCGGCCTGCTGCTGGGCGACGAGCGTCTGGATCTGCGAGTTCACGCCGTTCAACGTGGACTGGTACTGGTTGGCGAGGGTGGCTGCCTGGCTCTCGGAGCTCTGGAGGCCGTCACGGGTGGCGGCAGCCTGTGACGACTGCTTCTGAAGGGCGCTCTCTGCAGCCTGCAGCTTCGACTGGTCGCTGTGCAGGTTGTCGATGATGACGGTGGCGTTGCCGGTGGCGATGTTCGAGTACTCGGACCGGATCCCCGAGACGTTGACGTTCGACGAGAACATCGCAGTGTCCTCGTTGTTCTGGCCGCTGTTGGTGTAGTCGTGGATCGCCTCGGTCCGGAGCTGGGTCATGTCCCGGTCGACGGCGGCCTGGTCCTTGTCCTTCGCAGCGTGGTTGGCGGCGATCTGGCTCTGGATCTGGCTCAGCTGGTAGTCGGCCTGCTCGACCTGCCCGGTGAGCGCCTGCTCCTGGCCCT
Source organism: uncultured Acidimicrobiaceae bacterium (assembly GCA_963828385.1). Lineage (GTDB taxonomy): Bacteria > Actinomycetota > Acidimicrobiia > Acidimicrobiales > RAAP-2 > Bog-756. The sequence goes on along the minus strand of CAWHEF010000002.1, from coordinate 2,429,375 downwards.
GGATGCTCTGGAGCTTGGCGGTGATGGACGCCGCTTGCGCCTTGGCATCAGAGATCTGGTCGGCTGCAGCCGGTCGGGCCACGACCATCACCGAAGAACCGATGCCGAGAACGGATGCGAGAACGAGAAGCGCGCGCACAGGTCGGCGAGGGGTTTTCCGGGGAAGGAGGGACACGTTCGGCTTGGCCGTCGAGGAAAGCTCGGCGTCAGGCATAACGGGATCACTTTCTAGCGCATGGCGCCGGCGACCACAAGCACCGTTGGTCGGCGGCCCATTTAGCAGGACATTGAGCCCGACGCGCGGACTCCGGGCAACGGTGGATCCCGCAATGGTTGCGGTGTCGGGCAGACGGCCGCCCTTGATCGTCGTCTGAACGTGCACCGAACTGTGCACCGAAATGTGCACCGGTCCGGACGGTTGTGCTAAAGGCGCGGTGCACACGTCGGACTAGGGTCCAACCTCATGGGTGAGCACATCGAGTTTCCGAGCAACGGCAAGAGCGCGCACGGCTATCTGGCCGAGCCTGCGAGCGGCGCGGCCGACACGTCCGGCATCATCGTCCTGCAGGAGTGGTGGGGTCTGGTCGAGCAGATCACACGCACGTGCGATCGGTTTGCCGAGGCCGGCTTCACCGCACTTGCTCCCGACCTCTACCACGGCTCGACCGTTCCGTTGACCGAGCCCGACGAGGCCGCCCAGTTGATGATGGCCATGAGGATGGACGATGTCGCCGTCGAATTGAGCGGTGCGGTGGACGAGCTCGTCCGGCGCACTGGTCGCGGCCAGATCGGCGTGATCGGCTTCTGCATGGGCGGAGGATTGGCTCTCGTGCTCGGCACTCGCCGTCCCGACACGGTCAAGGCGGTGGTGGCGGCATACGGGCTCATCCCATGGCCGGATGCCCGGCCCGACTACAGCCGACTCGATGCCAAGGTCCAAGCACATGTCGCCGGCAACGACGACTTCTTCACTCCCGACGCGGCGCGGGCTCTCGAAGCGGAGCTCAACGATCTCGACAAGGACGCCGAGTTCCACGAGTACCCAGACGCCGGACACGCGTTCTTCAACGAGGACCGCCCCGAGGCCTACCACCGCGGCTCTGCCGAGCGGCTCTGGGAGCGCGCCGTCGAATTCTTCCGTACGTCGTTGGCGTGAGCTGGTGGGCGCACCCGACCCGGCGAGCAGCGGGCGGCCACCGAGGGGCACCGGCACCGCCCCGAGCGGTGTCGTCTCGGACTATCTGACGCTGGGCCTGCGCCTGGGCCGTCACATCGACGGGCTGGTGGACGCCTACTACGGCCCACCCGACGCCGCCGCTGCGGTGAGCGCCGAACCGGTCCTTCCGCCTGAGCGGCTCGTAGCCGAGGCCAGAGCCATCGTGGCCGCTCTGGACGCCGGCGAGCCCCTCGCGGGGACCGGACCGGGCGCATCGGACGAGGACGGGCCGCCCCTCAGGCGCCACTGGCTCCGGTCCCAGACGATCGGCCTTCTGACCACGGCCCGGAGGCTCGGAGGCGAACCGATCCCCTATGCCGACGAAGTCGAGGCCTGCTATGGGGTCCGCCCGAGCCGGATGCCCGAGGACTCCTTCGTCGACGCCCACCGTCGACTCGACCAGGTGCTGCCAGGCACGGGTCCACTGCCCGAGCGCCTGGTCGCTTGGCGCGAGTCCCACGCCGTGCCGGTCGACCGTCTCGGAGGGGCCATCGCCTCGTTGGCCGAGGACCTTCGTCACCGGACCCGCGATCTCTTCGGTCTGCCCGACGGCGAGCGGGTCGAGTTCGTGCTGGTGACCGACGAGCCGTGGTCGGGCTTCAACTACTACCTGGGCGGCCTGTCGAGCCGGGTGGCGGTCAACACGGACCTGCCCGTGCTCTCTACGACCCTCGCCCATCTCGTCGCCCACGAGTCCTACCCCGGGCACCACACCGAGCACACCCGCAAGGAGGTCGGACTGGTCCGTCGCAGGCAGTGGTGGGAGGAGGCCATCTTCCTCGTGGGCACTCCCCAGTGCCTTCTGGCCGAGGGCCTTGCCGATCTCGGTCTCGAAGTGGTGGTGGGGCGCCGACCCGAGCCCATGGTGGCCGAGCACTTGGAACCGCTCGGCATCCGTTACGACGCCGAGGTGGTCGCCGCCGTGTCCGAGGCCGGCGAGGTCCTCTCCGCCGTGCGGCAGAACGCCGCCTTCCGGCTGCACGAGGACGGAGCAGACGTCGACACCGTCACCGCCGAGGTGGCCCGCTTCGGCCTGCTTCCCCTCATTCGGGCGGCCAAGGCGGTCGAATTCCTCACCCACCCGACATGGCGCGCCTATCTGACCTGTTACGTCGAGGGACTGCCCCTCTGCCGGCGCTTCGTGCGCGGCGACCCCTCCCGCTTCGATCGCCTTCTCTCCGAGCAGCTCACCCCCGGCGGCCTCCTCGACCAGATCCGGAAGGACGAGGCCTCGCTGCTTGCCGAACCACCGGTCGGATAAGAGCAGCGGGCCACCGGCGGATTGGGAAGCGGAGCCACCGGTGGAGAGGGCAGCGGGCCGTTTGGGCCTGCCTCGCCCCCGGCCGTACCATGCAGGGCATGTCCGAACGCTCCCGCAACCTCCCTCGCCGCTCGTGCATGTCCTCTCCGGGCTCGAACGAGCGCTTCCTGGCCAAGGCACCGACCGTCCCCGCAGACATGAGCTTCCTCGACTTGGAGGACTCGGTGGCGCCTCTCGAAAAGGAGGGGGCCAGGGCGAAGGTGGCCGACGCCGTCAAGAACCTGCCCTGGGACGACCGGGTGCTCTGCGTTCGCATCAACGCCTGGGACACGTCGTGGACGTACGGGGACGTGATCGAGGTGGTGTCCAACGCCGGCGAACGGCTGGACGAGCTCATGCTGCCCAAGGTGCAGTCGGCCGCCGAGGTGATCGCCCTCGACCTGCTCCTCAATCAGGTCGAGCAGCACTGCGGCCTCCCTCACGGCCACGTCGGCATCGAGGCCCAGATCGAGACCACCCGCGGCCTCATCAACGTCGAGGAGATCTGCGCTGCGTCACCGAGGCTCGAGACGATCATCTTCGGGCCGGCCGACTTCGCTGCGTCGATGGAGATGCCGGTGCTCACCGGAGGGGTGGCAATCCCCGAGTACCCCGGGGACCATTTCAACTACGTGTTCTCCAAGATCCTCATGGCCGGGCGGGCCAACGGGCTCCAGGTCATCGACGGACCGTTCCTCAAGATCCGGGAGCTCGACAGCCTCGCCGAATTCGCCCAACGGACCCGGATCCTCGGCTACGACGGGAAGTGGGCACTGACGCCCGATCAGGTCGGAGTGCTCAACGAGGTCTACTCGCCGACCCAGGAGCAGTTCGACCGGGCGTGGGACATCCTCGATGCCTACCGGAAGGCCACCGAGGAGGAACGGACCGGGGCGGTGATGTTCGGCGACGAGATGATCGACGAGGCATCGCGCAAGATGGCGAACAAGTTCGTCGTCCGTGGCGAGCGGGCCGGCCTCACCCGCTCCCAAGCCTGAACAGGCCCGCCGTCAACCTGAACAGGCCCGCCGTCAGAAGCGGAACTCGCTGTACCACTGGTTCAGCACCGAGGCGTCGCCCTGGAGGTCGACCACGTCGAGGGTGGGTCTGCCGTACATGGTGAGCTCCAGGTCCGACGAGGACCCCGTGATCACGAGGTTGTGCTCCTCGTCGCTGTCTTCCGGAGCGCCCTCGGCCTCGGAGCCCCGGTCGACCGTGATCCCGTCCGGCAACAGGCGGACGGTCCATTCGAGCCCGGTGTCGGCGGAGCGCAGGACCATCTCCTGACCCTGAGCGAAGCCGGAACGGGGGCGGAGGTTGACGAGGACATCGAGTACCTCGTCGATGCCGTCGGAGGCCAGCTCGACGGGAACGGGAACCGGCTCGGCCAGCGCCACCTGGGCGTCGTAGCGGTGCACGGCGAGCTCGTTGGCGCACCGGCGCGCAACGAACGCCGCCGATCGGTCGGCTTCGAACCACGTCCACGTCGGGGTCTCGGGCGGGGTGGCGTCGAGCTCGGCCACGAGGAGGACGATGGCCTCGTCGAGCCAGGCCACGACGTGCTCGTCGCGCGAGGGGGTGGCGAAGGGAGGCTTTGGGCGCCCCGTCGCCTCGCACAGGACATGTGCCCAGAACCCGCAGAACTCTCCGACGTGGACGGCGAGGTCGTACACGGTCCAACCCGGGCATGTCGGGATAGCGTCGTCGGCCGACCCGGTTCCGAGCGCAACGGTCATCAGCTCGCCTTCGAGCCCGACGGCCCGGACGGAGGTCTCGTACTGCACGAGGACACGGTAACCGGGAACGGCCAGCCGGGTCGGTTCCGCTACGGCATGCGTTCAGCCGGCCAGCCGCCGGGCGATCACCTTCAACGCCAGGGTCTCGTCGGCTCCTTCGAAGATGGACAGCACCCGGGCGTCGACGAAGTACCGGCTCACCGGGAACTCCTCTGCGTACCCCATCCCTCCGTGGATCTGGAGCGCCTCCCTCGTCACCCACTCGGCAGCCCGGCACACGTAGGCCTTGACCATGGAGGCCTCGAGCGCGCCCTCGCCCTTGGCCATCAGCCGGGCCACCTCGTAGGTGAACTGCCGGGCGGCCTGGATGAGCACGGCCATCCGGGCCAGCTTGGCCCGCGTCAGCTGGTAGTCGATGATCGGCGAGCCGAAGACGGCTCGGTTCTCGGCGTAGTCGAGGGCGGCCTCGTAGGCCGCCTGCATGACCCCGATAGCCCGGGCCGCCGTCTGCAGGCGCCCGTTCTCGAAACCCTGCATCTGCAGGTAGAAGCCCTTGCCGACGCCGGATTCCTCGCCGACCAGATTGCGTGACGGGCACGAACCAGCTCTCGAACGCCACCTCGTAGGAGTGCATGCCCCGGTAGCCGAGGGTGTCGATGGCCCGCCCCTCCATCCGGCCGGTGCTGTCGTCTGGTCGACCGTCCGGCGCCGGCCTCCTGGGTGAACGCGAAGCCGTGCCCGTCGGCCCGCGGCTTCTCCACGATGAACAGCGACAGCCCGCGGTGGGCCTTCGACCGGTCGGGATCGGTCCGGGCCAGCAGCATGAGCACGTCGGCCCGGGCGGCGAAGGTGCACCACGTCTTCACCCCGTTGATCAGCCAGCCCCCTGCGGTCGGGGTGGCGCTGCGTGACGACGCCGGCGACGTCGGAGCCGAAGTCGGGCTCGGTCACCGCCACCGCCCCCATCACCTCGGCTGAGGCCAGCTTGGGCAGCCAGTGCTCGCTTCTGCTCCTCGGTGCCGCCGTGGACGAGGGCCCGGGTCAGGATCTCCGGCCGGGTGATGAGCGAGCCCCCGGCCCCGAGCGAGCCCCACGACAGCTCCTCGGTGGCCACCACCATGCCCAGGTAGTCGGCCTCGCCGCCGGTGGCGAACCCGCCGTACTCCTCGGGGACGGACATGCCGAACCCGCCCATCTCGGCCATGCCCGAGATGATCTCCTCGGGGATGTCGGTGTTGGCCCGGTGGATGTGCTCGGCCCGGGGCCGGATCTGCTCCTCGGCGAAGCGGTGGAACGTCTCCCGCACCAGCTCGAAGTCGGGGTCGAGATGGCGGTCACCGGGTTGGTCGGCCAGGGAGGCCAGGAAGTCCGGTCGCCGGAAGGCGGCGACGAACGGCTCTGCCGGCGCCATCCAGTCAGAAGCGATGCCCCATTCGCCGCTCCGTCCGGCCGTCCGCGCCGCCAGGTCGGCCATGGCGTCGGCAGCGAAGGCGCAGGCGATCCTGGCCTCGGTCTCCCCGCGAGCTCCGTAGGACAGGACGGCTTCGGCCGTCCGGACGCCGGCGGCGGCGTGGGCCAGGTCGTAGGCCAGGACCTGGGCGGTGTCGGGTCCTCCGGCGGCGGTGAGAGCGATCGTGGCCGATGCCACCGCCCGCTTCCCGACAGACAGCGCCGCTGCGGCGGCGTCGAGGTCGGGGGAGGGGAGGTCGTGGCCGGCCACCCGGCAATGGTACCGGGCGGCCTCGTGGCCACCCGGCGCCCGGTCCGAGGCCCGACCGCCTTCAGCCTGTCGCGTCTGGGCGACCACGGTGACCAGCGGAGGCAGGACGACCGGGTCGTCGCCCGGGTCCACCTCGGTGAGCAGCTTCAGGTAGTCGGCCACCGGCCCGGGCCCGGCTCCGGCCGGCGCCTCGGCCCAGCGCGTCGACGTCACGAGCCCGGCGTCGCGGACCAGCGACGGGCAGCAGGGCCCCGATGTCGGGGTGGCGGGCGGCGGGCATCGACAGCGGCTCGCCGGCGATCCGCCCGGCGGAGGTGATCGGCTCCTGGGCCACGACCCACCCGCCGGGGCGGACGGCCGCGGCCATGCGGGCCGAGCACCACGCCGGGTCGACGACGTGGAGCAGGAGGAAGCGGCAGAAGGCCAGGTCGACCGGCTCGGGCAGGCGCAGGTCCTCGCCGGCCTGGGTGATGGCCAGCACCTGGCTGTGGGCCGCGGCCGCCTCGGCCACCTCGTCGCGGGCCAGCGGATCGCTGTCGACGGCGTAGACCCGTCCCGCCCGCCCCACGATCTCGGCCAGGGCCACCGACACGTCGCCGCCCCCGGCGCCGACGTCGACGCACGTCCAGCCGGGGCCGATGCCCAGCCGGTCGAGGGCGGTGGCCAGCGGCCGGCGGTAGACGTCGTCGCGCAGGCCCCGCAGCTCCACCGACGGCTCAGGTTACCGGCCGAGCCCGGCGAACGGGCCGTTCGGCACGCGGCGCCGGCAGCCGGTAACCTCGCCCGTGTGCGAGTGACCATGATGCTGTGCGACGCCGCCCAGGTGTCCGACGGCAAGCTCTACGTGCTCGGCGGCGGGTGGTCGCATGACCGGCCCCGACCCCGTGCCCTCGGCCATCGCCCTGAAGATCGACGTGGGCTGGCACGAGGCCGAGGCCGCCCACCACTGGGAGCTCTTCCTGGAGGACGCCGACGGGCGGCCGGTGCTGGTCGACGACCCCGGAGGGCGAGCACCCGGTCGAGGTGCGCGGCGAGTTCACGCGTGGGCCGGCCGCCGGGGATTCCCGAGGGTTCGCCCATCGACGTGGCCCTGGCCGTCAACCTCGGGCCGCTGCCCCTCACTCCGGGGACCCGCTACACCTGGCGCATGGCCATCGACGGCGAGTCCCAGACCGACTGGGTGCTGGGGTTCACCACCCGACCCCCGTGATCGCGACAGCCGAACAGTCCGTTCGTTCCGTCGAATGGAGAAGCCGAATCGAGGAGGAGCACGCCGTCGTGACCACCTACGACCGCCCGTTCGGCCGGTACTTCGAGGACTTCGAGCCCGGCGACGTCTACCGGCACTGGCCGGGCAAGACCATCACCGAGGCCGACGACCATCTCTTCTGCATGATCACCATGAACCACCATCCGCTCCACACCAATGCCTGGTTCGCCGAGCACGAGACGGTGCAGGGAAAGAACGTCGTCGTCGGCAACCTGGTGTACTCGCTGGTCCTCGGGATGAGCGTCCCCGACGTGAGCGGCGCCGCCATCGCCAACCTCGAGGTCGAGTCCCTCGTCCACCGGGCGCCGACGTTCCACGGCGACACCATCTACGCCGAGACGAAGGTCATCGAGAAGGTGGCAGTCCAAGTCCCGGGACGACCGCGGCGTGGTCACCGTCGAGACCAAGGCGTTCAACCAGCGAGGCGACGAGGTCTGCTTCTTCCGTCGCAAGGTGATGGTGTGGAAGCGGGAGTCCGCTCCCGTCCGGCGACGTCCCTACGGGGACGACGTCTGGGACTGACCCGCACCCGGTCGCATGGTGGACGCCGTCGCTCGTGCCCGCTGACGTCGACGCGTCGCGACTTGGTCGAGGTCCAGATCGGTGGGCCGGGCCATCGAGGCATGGGGCACCGCCGGCGGGAACGGGTCTCTGCGCCCCGAGCTGCCATGGCGCTCGACCCGCGACCCGTGGGCAGTCCTGGTCGAGCGAGGTCATGGCCCAGCAGACCCAGCTGTCCCGGGTGGTGCCGGCCTACCTCCGGTTCCTCGACGAGTTCCCGACCCCGGCGGCGTGCGCCGCCGCCCCCCTGGCCGACGTGCTGCGGCTCTGGCAGGGGCTCGGCTACAACCGCCGGGCGCAGAACCTCCACGGCGCCGCCTCGGCTCATGGTGGAGCGGCACGGGGGCAGTGCCGTCCGACGCTCGGAGAGCTGCTGGCCCTTCCCGGCGTGGGGGACTACACGGCACGGGCCGTGCTGGCCTTCGCCTTCGACGCCGACGTCGGCGTGGTCGACACCAACGCCGGCCGGGTGCTGGCCCGGGCCGTGGCCGGACGGCCGCTCACCCGTCGCCGAGGCCCAGGGCCTGGTGGACGCCATGGTGCCCGAGGGCGGGGGTGGACGTTCGGACAGGCGCTGCTCGACCTCGGAGCCCGAGTGTGCGTACGGGGCGCTCCACGCTGCACCGAATGCCCGATCTCGTCCCAGTGCCGGTGGCGGGCCGACGGGCGGGTGGGGGATGACCCGGCCACGGGCTCGGCCGGCACGTCGACCCCGCAGAGCGCGTACACCGGTTCGGACCGCCAGGGTCGGGGCCGCCTGATCGACGCCTTACGGGCCGGAACGGTGCCGGCCCACGAGGTGGGCGAGGCCGCCGGGTGGCCCGATGACGCCGGATCGGGCGCGACGGGTCGCCGCCTCGCTCGTGGCGGACGGGCTGGTGATGGAGGGTCCGACCGGCGAGCTGCGCCTGCCCTGACGGAGATCGAGAGCCCGTTGCCCGAACGCGGCCGGCGGTCAGCCGGAGTAGCGGTCGGCCTGGTGGCGCAGGTCGCTCACCAGATTGCCGAGGGCGATGTTGACGTCGACCAGGTGCAGGCCCCAGGTCGGACCGAGCGACTGGGTGACAACCGGTCGCGTGTCGCCGGACCGCCCGGTCGTCGTCACCTGGAGCCAGGTGGCGCCGTCTCGTGTGGTGCAGGCGGACTTGTACAGGCCGGGGAAGACGACCCACGGGGTCCGGATCCCGGGCATCCGGCCGAGCTCGCCGGCGGGGAAGTAGGGAACGAGTGCCCCTGCTCCTGCCCGCGTGCGCGGCCACGGGGTTCGTGCACAGGGTCTCGAGGTTCCCGGTGGGTTCCTGGCCGCTCAACAGGTTGACCGGGGAGGACGGCCGGCCGAACATGCTGTTCGCCGGGGGCTCCTGGTCGAAGCTCGAGTAGGCGATGACGCACCCGGGGACGGTGACGTTGGTGCACGCCGGTATGTGGGCGAAGGTCCCACCGACGGTGGCGCCCACCGGGACGGTCACGTTCCCGCCCAACAGGATGGCCGACACCAGTTTCGACCGGAGCTCGGGGCTCGGATCGACCTCTGTGCGGAGCAACCGGATGAGCATGGCCGCCCCCTGGGAGTGGCCGATGAAGGCCACGCCCCGTCCGGCGTTGTAGTGGGCCAGGTAGTACCGCCACGCCTGGCAGGACGTCCTCGTAGGCGAGGCTCACGTCCATGGCGTCGGCACCGGCGCCGTCCGGCGATGGCGGCCAGCGTGAGCTGGCGGTACATCGGGGCGTACACGTTGCACACCTGGGAGAATCGTGATGCCTGGGCCACCGCCACCGCCGTCTCCTCGGGGTCGACGGACAGAGTCGAGTTGGCCGTGGGCTGGGTGCTGACCGTGGGGTACACGTAGAAGCAGTCGATCTTGCGGCTGACCGCCGGAGCGGTGGTCACGACCTTGTCGGCGCCCGTTGGCCGGCACGATCGTGGCCGAGGTTCGACGTGCAGGGGTCGTCGATGACTCCGGGCCGGCACAGCCAGGTGACCGCCGGTCGGAACGGTCGGGGCGCCCGACGTCGTGGTGCTCGTTGGGGGCGCGCCGGTCGTCGAGCTGGCTGTCGTCCGGGGCGCTCTCGTCGATGTCGGGCCGCTCGCCCGACGGGGCTGAGGAGCAGGCGGCGGTCATGGCGGTGATCGAGGAGAGCGGCCACCACCGCCGGTGCCGTGCTCATCCATCGCCTCCACCCGGCGGGACGCCGTTCATCGGGCGTCGCCCCGCGCTTCACCGGACGCCCCACCCGAGGCTCGCGGTCGGCCCGGATCATCCGGCCACGAAGCGGAGGACCCGCCCGTTGAAGGCGGCCGGCCGCTCGACATGGAGGAAGTGGCCGGCGTCCGTCCATGACCACCGAATCTCGGAGTCCGCAGGCGAGGACGTCGGTGACCGGACCGACGGTTTCGATGCCCATGCATCCGTCGTCCTCCCGTGGAGATAGAGCGTCGGCTGGGGATTGCCCGAGGACCCGGCGTCCTGAGCGGCGGCCGCCTCGGGCCTGGACGGCGGCCCGGCGAACGTGGCCCGGTAGTAGCCGATGGCGGCGGTCAGGCGCTCCGGCGTGGCCAGGGCCTCCTTCACCATGGCGACGTCGAAGCCGAAGTCGAACCCGGGCGACCAGTCCGACCACAGTCGGTCGATGAAGCGAGAGTCGTCGCGCCAGACGGCGTGCTCGGCCAGGGGGGTCTGGAAGAAGAAGATGTACCAGCTCCGGCGCAGCTGGTCGTAGGAGAAGAACGAGTCGCCCATGGAACGCCGGTGGGGGCGACGGCGGCCGCCACCACCCGTCGCCACCGCTCGGGCTGGTATGCAGCAGCTGTGTAGGCGGCGAGGGCGCCCCAGTCGTGGCCCGACGAGCACCGCGTCGCCGTCGCCACCCGAGCGCCTCGTGGAGCGCGCAGGCGTCGAGGGCCAGGGTGCCGGTGTCGTAGGCGCCGTCGGCCGGCACCGACGGTGGGCGCGTAGCCGCGCAGGAAGGGGGCCACGGCGTGGTAGCCGGCCCCGGCCAGTCGGGGAAGGAGATGGCGCCAGGTGTGGGCGGTGTCGGGGAACCCGTGGAGGCACAGCGCCAGTGGTCCGTGTCTCGGGCCTTGCTCCAGATAGGCGAACGTCGATCCCGTTGGCGGTGGTCCGGCCCTCAGCCATGACGGGAGGGTAGCTCGCCGTCTCGCCGATCGTCCCGGGCACGCCTCCACCCTCGCCGGCGGTGTGGGTGTCCGGACCCTCCTCGAGCTGGTCGGGATGCGGCCACACGATCCCCATCTGGCTAGCCTGCTCTGCGGTGAGGATCACCTACTACGGGGTGCGGGGCTCGTGTCCGTGCTCCTCCGACCAGTACCGCCGGTACGGCGGGAACACCTCCTGCGTCCTCGTGGACGTGGCGGGGGAACCGCCGCTCATCCTCGACATGGGAACCGGAATCCGCGCCCTCGGCGTGGACCTGCGGAACGGCGGACCGGGTGGTCCTGCGCCGTTGCGGGCCAACGCCCTCCTTTCGCACCTTCACTACGACCACGTCCTCGGCCTCCCGTTCTTCGGCCCGATGCACGACCCGGGGAGCACGCTCGACGTGTTCGGGCCGACGCAGGAGAGCGGGTCCCTCCACGACGTGCTCTGGCCGGCGTGCAGCCTCCGTTCTTCCCGGTCGGCATCGTCGACTTCAGCGGAGAGCTGCGGTTCCACGACACCGACTGGCCCTACCAGCTGGACCTGGGCTCGATGCACGGTGAAGGCTGCGGCGGATCCCCCATCTCGGCGACACCCTCGGCTACCGGATCGAGGCCGAGGGACGGTGCTCGTGGTCTACGTCTCCGACCACCAGGCGCCGGACGGGCTCGAACGTGTGGATCCCGAAGTGGCGGCGCTCTGCCAGGGCGCCGACCTTCTGATCCATGACGCCCAGTACACCGACGAGGAGTTCATGACCCTCCCGACTGGGGCCACTCGACCGGTGGGTACGCCGTGCACGTCGCAAGGGCCGCAGGCGTCCGCCGGCTGCATCTGTTCCACCACGACCCGTCCCACACCGACGGGATGATCGACGGTGGTCAAGGAGGCGAACAGCCGGATCTCGACCGGCGACGCGCCCTTCGAGGTGGAGGCGGCAGCCGAGGGGGCGTCGTTCGTGCTCGGCGCGGAGCGGTGAATGAGCTTCGACACCGCGGCTCTAAGGAGGCCATGAGCCGTTTCACGACCGGCGTCACCATCGTGACCGGCATCGGAGGAGGTGCGCCCGTCGGCTTCACGTGCCAGAGCTTCGTATCGCTGTCCCTGGAGCCCCCGTTCGTCGCTGTGGCGCCTGCCCGCTCGTCCACCTCCTGGCCGCGGATCGCCAGGGCGGGGACGTTCTGCGTGAACGTGCTGGCCGACACCCAAGAGGAGCTCTGCCGGGGCTTCGCCGTCTCGGGAGGCGACAAGTTCGACGGCGTGGCGTGGTACCCGGCCCCCGGTTCGGGAGCGCCTGTGCTCGAAGGTTCCCTCGCCTGGGTCGAGTGCCGGATGGAGCTGGCCCACGACGCCGGTGACCACGAGCTCATCATCGGCTCGGTGCTCGACCTCGGGACGGGCGACGGGGAGCCGCTCCTGTTCTTCAGGAGGGAGTTCGCTACTGTTGCCCGCCACGTCCGCGATGAACAGGGGAGCTAGCCGTGCCGCAGATCAACGAGTCAGACGTCGTCGCCGACGTCATCGTCGTCGAACCCGACGCCCACGGCGACGAACGGGGTCGGTTCGTCGAGACCTATCGGAGGAGCTGGTTCCCGCTGGGCCGGGAGATGGTCCAGGGCAACCGCTCGGAGAAGCAGGCGAGGCTCGATCGTCGGCCTGCATTACCATCTCCACCAGGCCGACTACTGGTACGTGCTGAGAGGGAAGGCCCGGGTGGTCCTCCACGACCTGCGTCAGGCGTCCCCCACCGACGGCGCCACCCTGACGCTCGACCTCGACGGCGATCACGACCGGGGCGTCTTCATCCCCCCGGGCGTGGCCCACGGCTTCGCATCGCTGACCGACCTCACGCTGTGGTACCTGGTGGACAGCTACTACAACCCGAGAGACGAGCTCGGCCTGTCCTGGGACGACCCGGACGTCGCCGCCGACTGGGGGTTGAGTGAGCCGATCCTGTCCGAGCGCGATCAGTCCAATCCGTCTCGCAAGGAGATCGATCCCGCCCTCCGGCCGTTCTACGGGCTTCGCACGTGACTGGCACGACAGGCGTCGCCGAGGCCCGGCACCTGTCGACCGAACGGCTCGGCTCCCCCGGAACCGGTGTGCTCGTGACCGGAGGAGCATCGGGCATCGGCAAGAGCACCGCCCTCGCCCTGGCCGAGGTCGGCCGTCCGGTGGCGATCTGGGACAGGGACGGCGACGCCGCCGAGGCGGCGGCGGCCGAGTGCACGGGCCGGTATGGGACGCCGGCCCACTGGTACCGCGTGGACGTGGCAGACGCCGACGCCGTCGCGTCCGGAGTGCCGCTCGCCGCCAGCGCGCTCGGATCGCTCGGAGGCTTCGTGCACGCCGCAGGGGTGGCGGGCGCATCACCGGTCGACGCCCTCGAGGTCGAGGTGTGGGACGACACGCTCGCCGTCAACCTTCGAGCGGCCGCCCTGGTGGCCAAGGCCGCTCTCCAGCCGTTCGCCGAGGCCGGACCCGGATCGGCCGGTGTGCTCATCTCGTCGATCGAAGGCCTGTTCGGAAGTGGCATGCTGGCCGCCTATTGCGCCTCCAAGGGCGGGGTCCTCGGCGTCATGCGGTCCATCGCCCACCGGTTCGGTCAGGTCGGGTTCAGGATCAATGCGGTGTGCCCGGGGGCCGTCGACACCCCCATGCTGGCCCCTGCATTCGAGCTGCTTCCCGGGCTTCGTGACCGGCTCTGCGAGCGGACGCCGCTCGGCCGCGTATCGTCACCCGACGAGATCGCCCGGCCGATCCGGTTCCTCCTGTCCGACGAAGCCTCGTTCATCACCGGGGCCTACCTCACCATCGACGGGGGGCTGACCGCCACCACCGCCATCTGACCCCTCCAAGGGCCGCTCCAGGGCGCCGACAGCGGTTTTCCCCCGGGGGCCCGCACTCGACTCCCAACGGCTCGCTTCGTCGGGTTGAATGGTGCCGATGCTGCTCGCCGTCGCCGCCGCCGCCTTCGTCGTCGTGATCGTAGGGCTCGTCCTGCTGTTCCGTCATCCGCGCCGGGACGACATCAACTCGGTCCGCCACTACCACGCCGCCCTCGGCACGCTGGAGCATTTCGCCGAGCAGGCCGACCGGTCCGGACTGGCCACGAGCCCGGTCCCCGACGACGTCCACCCGGACCAGACAGAAGCCCCCCCGCCCTCGACGCCGGAGGCGGCTTGGTCAGAGGAGCGCAGCGGGGTGTTCAATGTGACCGGTGGGTCACCGCCCGGCCGGCTGACGACCGGCCAGACACCGACCGGCCAACGCTTCTACCGGAGGCCGGACGCGTTCGCGCCCGACGTTCCCGACGCCGGCGACCGCGGGCCCGACGGCACCCGGGGCGCGGGTGGGATCGTTCGGCCCGAGCCGGTGAGACCCACGTCCTCCGGCCGGGTACCCCCCGTTCCCGTTCGCGGCAACCGGTCACTTCCCGATCCCGGCGCACCACTCGTGTTCGACGACTCGACCTTCGGAGCCGGTCCGTCCACTGCTGTGCCCGGACCGACGCACGCCCCGCGCCTCGATCGGGCGCAGCGGCACGCTCTGGAGTCGATGAACCGCGGTCCTCGCAGAGGGAGCGCCATCGCCGCGGTCCTCGTCGTCCTGATCGTTCTCGCCGCGCTCGCCTACTTCGGCAGCCGCCGTTCGAACGCCCACCACCCGACCGGTCATCAGCGGGCGGCGGCGACCACGCCGTCCACGGCGGCGCGCCACATCGCTCCGCCGACCACGAAGGCCCCGCACCGCTCTACGTCCACCACCACCACCGCACCGCCCGGTATCACGGCGTCCACCTCGACCCCGACGACCGGGACGTTCGCCGTCCCGAGCCCGACCTACCAACTGACGGTGACGGCCACCACCGGACCGTGCTGGGTGGACGCGACCTCGCTCGCCTCCGGGTCGACGTTGTGGACCGGCACGGTGCAGGCCGGCCAGAACCAGGTCATCCCGGCCACCGGGAACTCCCAGATCGAGCTGGGCAGCCCGACGGTCTCGATGATGGTGGGCCAGGCTCCGGTGGTGTTCCCCTCCTCCTTCCACGCCCCCTACGTGGCGACGTTCACCGTGCCGGGATCGTCGGCAGCGGCCAACTCGCCTTCGGGCGGGGCCACTTCGGCAGCGGGGGCAAACGGCTCGGGCCCCTGAGATGCGCCGGTCCGGGGCCGTTGGCACGGAGGAAAGAGCCGCTCATCCGGCAGATCGCCCACCGGAGGGGACGTCGGGGTCTGGCGTCGAGGAATCGAGCCCCAAGGCGGTGAGGACGAAGGTGTAGACGAACGCCTCGTCCCTCCATGCGTCGTACCGACCGGAAGGGCCGCCGTGGCCCGCTTCGAGCTCGGTCTTCAACAGCACCTTGTTCTCGGGGTTCGCCATCCGCAGCTTGGCCGCCCATTTGGCCGGTTCCCAGAAGCCCACGCGTGGATCGGTGAGACCGCCGGTGGCGAGTATGGCCGGATAGCGGATCGATGTCGCATCGGGGGCGTCGACCCGCACATTGTCGTAGGGCGAGTACGACTTCATGAGCCGGTAGATGGACGCGTCGGCCACCGGGTTGCCCCACTCCTCCCACTCGAGCACGGTGAGCGGCAGCGATTCGTCGAGAATGGTGGTCAGGCAGTCGACGAAGGGAACTTCGGCCACGATGGCCCGGAACAGCTCGGGCGCACGATTGGCGACCGCTCCCATGAGGAGGCCTCCGGCGCTGCCCCCGCGGGCGACGAGCATGTCGGGAGTCGTCCACCCCTCGTCCACGAGGGCCCGGGCGCAGGCCACGAAGTCGATGAACGTGTTGGGTTTGGAGGACAGCCTTCCTTCCTCGTACCACCTCCGGCCCAGCTCGCCTCCGCCTCGGACATGGGCGATGGCATAGACGAATCCCCGGTCGAGCAGGCTGAGCCGGAGCGAAGAGAAGATCGGGTCCATGGATGCTTCGTAGGACCCGTACCCGTAGAGCAGGCAGGGCGAGGGTCGACCCCCTTCCGGGCCCGGTACCAGGTCGGGGCGGTAGACGAGGGAGATCGGCACGTCGGTGCCGTCCTCGCTCTTCGCCCACCGCCGCTCGGTCCGGTATTCCTCGGCGCGGAAGGCGCCGAGCACGGGCTGGCGCTTTCTGAGCGTGGTCGAACCCGAACGGAGGTCGAGATCGAAGATCGAGCGCGGGGTGACGAGCGAGCTGTACTCGTAGCGGAGGACCTCGGATGCGTATTCGGGATTGGCACCGGCCCACACCGTCGAAGGGGACTCTGGCTGGGCCACCGTCCTGGAGACGCCGGTCTCGGCATCGATGACCCGGATCCGCGTCTCTGCCCGCTCCCGCTCGTAGACGACGAGATGACCGGCGAACGCGTCGATCCCATCGAGGCGGATCCCGGGTCGATGGGGGATGACCTCCCGCCAGTGCTCCCGGGACGGCGAAGAGTCCTGCACCTCGACGAGGCGGAAGTCCTCGGCGCCGTCGTTGGTGACGATCAGGAAGCGGCCGCCGTCGCCCGATCCACGGTGATCGTGGTCCACGTGGTACTCGACGCCGTGCCTCCGCCGCTCGATCACGACGAATGCCCCTTCTGGTTCGTCGGCCGCGAGCCGGTGGACCTCGGTGGTCATCTTCGACTCGAGATGAAGCAGGACGAAGGCGTCGTCCCTGGTCCGCCCGACGCCAAGGTAGAAGTGGTCGTCCGGCTCCTCGTAGACGAGCACGTCGGCTTCGGGCTGCCCGCCCACCCTGTGGCGCCAGAGCTGGAACGGGCGCATGGCCTGGTCGACCCGCACGTAGAAGACGGTGGCGTTGTCGTTGGCCCACGCCGCGCCGTAGGTGGTGTCCTCGATGGACTCGGGCGATTCGACCCCGCCTTCGAGGTCGACGAAGCGCATTTCGAATCGCTCGCCTCCGGTGGTGTCGGTCGAATACGCGAGCCACCGGTGGTCCGGGCTGACCTCGAGGATGCCGAGGGCGAAGTAGTCGTGCCCGCGGGCGAGTGCGTTCTCATCCAGTAGGACCTGCTCGTCGTCGGGAATCTCGTCGGCAACCGGAGAGGAGGTCCCCTCACCGGGGTCGGGGTCGGGGTCTGCGGGCACCGGGCGGCGGCAGTGGATCCCGTAGTTGTTCCCCTCCTGCGTCCGGCCGTAGTAGAGCCACGGTCCCTTCCTCACCGGGACCGAGAGGTCGGTCTCCTTGATCCGGGCCACCATCTCGGTGAAGAGGGACTCGGTGAGTCGTTCCGAACCCGCCATCTGCGCCGCCGTGAACGCGTTCTCCGCTTCGAGATAGGCGATGACCTCGGGGTCGTCCCTGTCCCGGAGCCAGTAGAAGTCATCGACCCTGACGTCGCCGTGTGCGACGAGCTCGACCGGTCTTCTGGCTGCCTTCGGCGGTGTGTGGCGAGGAGCGCTCCCGACGGGGTGGGCACGCCGGCTCGGAGCCGCTGACGGGACGGTGTCGGCCATGGCCCAGGATGGCACGGGGGACCGGGACCCGTCCCTGGTTGCCCCGCATCCGTGCCTGGATCCGGCCGCGTCCGGGCTGGTGACCTGGACCGTTCACCCGACGCCCCCGGGTTGTTACTATCTGTATAGGAGAAATCGTCCGCCCGACCCGGGCGACAGCCAGGAGAGTTCATGACGACCACCGACCTCGACCTCGGAAAGTACAAGCTGGGGTGGTCCGACGAAGAGGACTACGTCTTCAAGCCCAAGAAGGGCCTGGACGAGTCCATCGTCCGCGAGATGTCGCTCATGAAGAAGGAGCCCGACTGGATGCGGGACTTCCGCCTTCGGGCATTGCGGCGCTTCGAGAAGCGCCCCATGGCGGCCTGGTTCGCCGTCAACATGCCCGACCTCGACTTCGACGACATCTACTACTACATCAAGCCGACTTCAGGGCAGGTCGAGGACTGGAACGAGCTCCCCGACGCCATCAAGAACACCTACGAGAAGCTCGGCATCCCCGAGGCCGAGCGCCGGTACCTCGCCGGCGTGACCGCCCAGTACGAGTCCGAGGTCGTCTTCCACCGCAACCGTGAGGATCTCGAGGCACAGGGGATCATCTTCTGCGACATGGATACGGCGGTGCGCGAGCACCCCGATCTGGTGCGCAAGTACTTCGGTACGGTCATCCCACCGAATGACAACAAGTTCGCGGCGCTCAACTCGGCGGTGTGGTCCGGGGGGTCGTTCATCTACGTGCCGCCCGGCGTCGTCGTGGACCAGCCGCTCCAGGCCTACTTCCGCATCAACGCCGAGAACATGGGCCAGTTCGAGCGGACGCTGATCATTGCCGACGTCGGCTCACAGGTCCACTACATCGAGGGTTGCTCGGCTCCGGTGTACACCACCGACTCGCTCCACTCGGCGGTCGTCGAGCTCGTGGCGCTGGAGGGGGCGCGCATCACGTACACGACCATCCAGAACTGGTCGAACAACGTCTACAACCTGGTGACGAAGCGAGCCCGGGCCGAAGCCGAAGCCCATGTCGAGTGGATCGACGGGAACATTGGTTCGCGGCTCACGATGAAGTACCCCTCGGTCTACCTGATGGGCCCGAAGGCGTCGGGCGAAGTGCTCTCCGTGGCCTATGCCGGTTCCGGCCAGCACCAGGATGCAGGGGCGAAGATGATCCACGCCGCGCCCGAGACGACGTCGACGATCATCTCCAAGTCCATCTCCAAGGACTCGGGGATCACCACCTATCGCGGACTGGTTCACGTCGACGAGGGGTCGAAGCACGCCAAGAGCTTCGTCCGGTGCGACGCGCTGCTCCTCGACGAGACGGCGGTTTCCGAGACCAAGCCCTACATGGAGGTCGGAGAGCGGGACGCCCGCATCGGCCACGAGGCGACGGTGTCCAAGGTCGGCGAGGACCAACTCTTCTACCTCATGAGCCGGGGACTGTCCGAGACCCAGGCCATGGGAATGATCGTGAACGGGTTCATCGAGCCCATCACGAGGACGTTGCCGATGGAGTACGCCGTCGAGTGGAGCCGGCTCATCGAGCTCCAGATGGAGGGCTCCGTCGGTTGACGGGCTCCGGCCCGATTCCACCGCCGGCCCCGAGGTCGACGCCGGGTGGGGCGCCCACCTCCGTGCGGTTGAGAGGCACAATGTCGCCATGGCCATGAGGGAGGAGTGCAAGCACTTCCAGTCGAGGACCTACGACTCAGGCGAGGTGGCCCGGTTCTGCGTCCTCGACCTGGCCCCCGAGGCGCCGTGGCGGTGCCCGGAGAACTGCCCGTCGTACACCCCCCGGCTCGCCGACGTCGGTTGGAACCACGGGTCCCTCGTCGAACCGGCACTCGAGCCGATGCCCGACGTTCCCGGGGAGGAGGCGGCGAAGCTCCTCGACCAGGCCGAGGGCATCGTGAACGCCGTGGGCCGCGAAGAAGTGGCCGAGGCTAGGGCAGAGGACCAGCTGGACGAGCCGAGATCGCACCGCTGGTGGCGAAGGAAACGCTGATGCCGCAACCGTTGCCGCCCCGCGACCACCGCCCCGCGACCACCGCCCGGTGACTACCGCCCGGTGAACACCGGAGGCCGCTTCTCGACGAATGCCGTCATCGCCTCGACGAGGTCATCCGAAGCGAGGAAGCCTGCGTTCCACGTAGCCACGTAGTCGAGGCCCTCGGAGATGGTGCGACCGTCCCCGGCAGCGAGGATGGCCTTGGTGCCCTGCACGGCGAGCGGGGAGTTGGCGGCGATCTCGGCCGCCATCGCCCGGGCGTCGGCCAGGACCTGGCGGGGGTCGGCGCTGACTTCGTTGACCAACCCGATGGACTCGGCCCGGGCAGCGGAGATGTCCTTGCCGGTGAAGGCGAGCTCGGACACATGCCCACCGCCGATGATCCGGGGCAAGCGCTGGAGGCTGCCGATGTCGGCGACGATGGCGACCTTCGCCTCCCGCACCGAGAACGTGGCATCTGCGCTGGCCAGCCGGATGTCGCAGGCGGCGATCAGGTCGACTCCGCCTCCGATGCACACCCCATGGACGGCGGCGATCACCGGTAGCGGGCATGCTGCCACTGATGTGACCGAGGCCTGAAGACGGACGATCTGCGCCCGGGCCGCCTTGGCCCTGGCGGCCGACGAGGACCCGGCCGCCGAGGACCTGGCGCCATCGCCTTCAGTCCCGGGGCCGATGAGCCCGGCCATCGCCACCAGGTCCAGCCCGACAGAGAAGTGAGGACCTTTGGCGGCGATCACCACGGCCCGCAGCTCGGGATCGGCGCCGATGGCCGCCATGGCTTTCGGAAGATCGTCCCAGAACGCCGGACCCATGGCGTTTCGCTTCTCGGGACGATCAAGCCACAGGGTGGCCACCGGCCCGTCGATCTCGATGGAGAGGACCTCGGAGGCGAACGGCGCATTGGGCGAGGGGGATGGCTGGCTCTCGGACGTGCTCATGGCCGAAGCGTAGGCGGCGCCGTCGGCCATCGGCAGAGCCGAGGGCGGCCCCCGGTAGGATGAGAGGTGAGGCTCGGCTTCCGGGCCTCGTGGCGCGAGAGGCTCCTGTTCTGTCCGATTTCACCCCTGCGATCGCCGCCCGCCTCGGTGGGAGCGAATGGCTCAGACGGCGCCGAGAGGCCGCCGCCGAGTCGTTCGCGTCCGCCCGACGACCGACCGAGAAGGATGAGGTGTGGCGCTACAGCCGCATCGACCAGCTCGAGCTGGACCGGTTCCATCCGGTCGAGGGGGCTCGGTCGACGGCCGGTGAAGGGCGCGGGCCTTCGCCATCCGACCGGGTCCGGTGGCTGGTGGACCAGCTCGGGCCCCGTGCCGGGTTGGTGGTCACGTTCAATGGCGTGCTGGCCACCGTTTCCTGCGAAGTCGACGACGACGTCTGCATCCTCGGCCGGGTCGGCGAGCACACGGAAGGCGAGCGCCTGCTCGGGAGGGTGGCGGCGGATCCGAGCGACTTCGTCCTCCTGAACGATGCATTCGCCGTCGACCCGTTGGTGGTGGACTTTGCCGAGGGGACCCCGGCCGGCCCTCCGGTCGTCGTCGTCCATCTGGTCAGTGGCGACGGCCTGGCCGTGTTCCCGCGCACCATGATCAGAGCGCAGGCAGGGTCGGTGGCCAGCGTTGTCGAGCTGGTGGTCGATCCGGATGCCGGTCTGTTGGACGACGGTGCGGGGGCCACCGCCCAGCATCGCCAGCCGTCGGCGTCGTCCGAGCCGACGGCTCTGGTGGTGCCGGTCGTCGAGCTGGAGGTGGACGAGGGGGCCGTGCTGTCCTATGTGTCCATCCAGTCGCTCGGCTCGAGCCAGTGGGAGCTTGCCCACCAGTCCAGCACCATCGGAGCGGACGCCTCCCTGCGCAGCTTCACCGTGGCCCTCGGCGGAAGCTACGCACGCATGCGCACCGACTCGGCGCTCACCGGTGAGTCCGGCGCCAGCGAGCTACGGGCGGCGTTCTTCGGACGCGGGGACCAGATGCACGACTTCCGTACCCTCCAGGACCATCGAGCGCCAAAGACCACGAGCGATCTCCTGTTCAAGGGGGCGGTCGCCGACCGCGCCCACTCGGTCTACAGCGGGCTCATCCGGGTCCACCGGGGGGCGGTGAAGGCCGACGCCATGCAGACGAACCACAACCTGGTACTGGACGAGGGTGCACACGCAGACTCGGTTCCCAATCTGGATATCGAGGAGAACGACGTCCGGTGCAGCCACGGATCAACCGTCGGCCCCGTCGACGAGGACCAGCGGTACTACCTCGAATCGCGGGGTGTCGAGCCATCTGTGGCCGAACTGCTGATCGTGGGCGGCTTCTTCGAGGACATCGCCGACCAGGTCCCCGTGCCCGGTGCTCGCGCCCTTGTGGGCCGGGCACTGGCCGAACGGGTCGGAGGTGAGCGTGGTTGAGGCGACGGGGTCGACCCCGAGCACGGCGGGGCGTATCAAGGTCTGCTCCACCTCTGACGTCGGTCCAGGGGAGGCACGCCGGTTCGACGTCGACGACCTCCGCCTTGCCATCGTCCACATCGGCGACGACTTCTACGCCATCGGCGACCGGTGCAGCCACGAGGACTACTCGCTGGCCGAAGGCGAGGTGTGGCCAGAGGAGTGTGAGATCGAGTGCTCCAAGCACGGATCCACGTTCGACCTTCGCACCGGAGATCCCTGTTCGCTCCCCGCTACCAAGCCCGTTCCTGTGTACGAAGTGACCGTGGATGGGGACGACGTATGGGTGGAGACCAGGTGAGCACCGGAGAGCTCCGGATAGAAGGTCTTCGTGTGGCCATCCCCGGCCGCGAGATCTTGAAGGGCGTCTCGCTCAGCGTCCGGACCGGCGAGGTGCATGCGGTCATGGGCCCGAACGGGTCGGGCAAGAGCACCCTTGCCCATGTCCTCATGGGGAAGCCGGGCTACGAGGTCCTCGACGGCTCCGTCACTCTCGACGGCATCGACCTGCTGTCGCTCCCGACGTGGCAACGAGCCCGGGCCGGCCTGTTCCTGGCCATGCAGCATCCGATCGAGGTTCCGGGGGTGTCGCTCGTGAAGACACTGACCGCCTCCCGTCGTGACATCGGCGGGGGGAGGATCGGTCCGATGAGGGTCGCTCACGGGTCGAAGAGCGCCTCGTCGCCGAAGCCGGGCGCATCGGCTTCGATCAGCGGTTCCTCGACCGTCCCCTCAACGTCGACCTTTCGGGCGGCGAACGCAAGCGGAACGAGACCCTCCAGATGGGAGTGCTCCGTCCTCGCTTCGCCGTCCTCGATGAGATCGACTCGGGACTGGACTTCGACGCCCTCGCCGCCATCGGTCGCCGCATCGAAGAGGCTACGACCGAATGGGATCTCGGCGTGCTCGCCATCACCCACTTCAAGCGACTTCTCGATGTGCTCCGACCCGACGTCGTCCACGTCCTGTCCGAGGGGCGCATCGTCGCTACCGGCGAGAGGGAACTGGCCGAGCTGGTCGACGAAGCGGGGTACGCCGCATACGGATGACCGGGCCGACCGAGCCCTGTACGGCGTCGGAAGCCTGATCCCGGGCATCGCCTGACGTGTACATGAGCCACCCGCTTCCCGCGTTCGGCAGATGCTATCTCGCCTGAAAACGATCTTCCCGACGAACGGCCCCTGTCAGTCGGACTCGTCGAGTCCCTGAGCCAGGGTGTTCCAGCTCAGGGTGGCGCACTTGATCCGCACCGGGAATTTGACCACCCCCTGCAGGGCGGCGAGCTCGCCGAGGCGGTCGAGGTCGATCGCCTCTGGTTCACCGTCGCCGTCCTCGGCACCGGGACTCCGGTCGCCGGTGCCGTCTGTGGGCAGCGTCGACTCGTGGATCGACATCATGCCCTTGAACGTGCGGATCAGGTCCCGGACCTCGGGGACGGGCTTCCCCTTGACCGCCGCAGACATGAGGGAGGCCGATGACTGGCTGATCGAACATCCGCTCCCGGCGATCTTGATGTCGGCGACGGCACCGTCCCGCACGTCGACGGTCACGACCACTTCGTCCCCGCACAGCGGGTTGAACCCCTCTCCGCGGTGGGCAGGGGGTGACTCGAGCTCACCCCGATTGCGGGGGGAGCGGTAGTGATCGAGGATGATCTCCCGGTAGAGGTCTTCGAGCCCTGCCATCAGCGATCGTCCCGCTGGCCGGGGTGCGGTGCACGTTCCACCAGGCCAGCGTACCGTCCGGTTGTCATCCGAAGAACGCCCCGGCCTCCTCGAGAGCGTCGCTCAGTCGGTCCACGTCGCCCTCGTCGTTGTAGACGGCGAAGGAAGCCCGAGCGGTGGCGGCGACGCCGAGCCGGCGCATGAGCGGCTTGGCACAGTGGTGGCCGGCCCGGACGCACACCCCGTAGCTGTCCAGGACCTGGGAGATGTCGTGGGGGTGCACATCGCGGTACGAGAAGGAGAGGACGCCGCCGCGGGCAAGCGGATCGCTCGGGCCGTGGATCTTCAAGTCGGACCCGAAGCGCTCTGTCAACGAATCGAGCGCATACGTCACGAGCGAGATCTCGTGGGCGCGCACCGCATCCATCCCGATCGCATTCAGGTAGTCGACGGCCGCCCCCAGGCCGATCGCCTCGGCGATGGGTGGCGTGCCCGCCTCGAAGCGCCAGGGAATGTCGTTCGGGGTGAACCCGTCTTTCCGGACATCGAGGATCATCTCGCCGCCGCCGAGGAAAGGAGGCATGGCCGTCAGCAACTCGTCCCTTCCCCACAGCACGCCGATTCCGGTGGGACCGAGCATCTTGTGGGCGCTGAAGGCCAGGAAGTCGACACCGAGGGATCGGACGTCGGTGGGTACGTGGGGCACGGATTGGGCTCCGTCTGCCACCACGACCGCTCCGGCACGATGAGCGGCCTCGGCGATCTCGGCAACCGGTGGCAGCGTGCCGAGCACGTTGGACATGCACGTCACGCCGACGAGCTTGGCCCCCTCGAAGAGCCGTTCCAGGTCGTCGAGAACGAGACGGCCGTCGTCGTCGACCGGTATCCACCGGATGGTGAGGCCGCGTTCGGCGGCAAGCATGTGCCAGGGGACGATGTTGGCGTGGTGCTCCATCTCGGTGAGGACGACGGCGTCGCCGGGTCCGAGATTGGTCCTTCCCCACGTGGCGGCTACGAGGTTGATGCCCTCGGTGGCGTTCTTCGTGAACACGATCTCGCGGGAGGGGTGGGGCGCGCCGATGAACCGTCCGACATTCGACCGCGCCGCTTCGAACTGGCGCGTCGCCTCCTCGGCGATGGCGTACACCCCGCGATGCACGTTGGCGTGGGTCGTCTCCTCGTAGTGGCGCATGGCCTGCAGGACCGCCAGTGGTCTCTGCGACGATGCCGCCGAGTCGAGGTAGGTGATGGGGTGGCCGTGGACCTCGACCCCGAGAAGCGGGAAGTCCTTCCGCAGCGTCGAGACGTCGATCCCGCACGATGGTCCGACCGACATTGCGGACCGGACCGACCCCGCCGTCCGGGTCAGCTCCGCCACGGCCCGTACCCTTCGACCTCGAGCCGTTCGGCCAGCTCCGTCCCGCCGTCGGCGACGATCACCCCGTCCACCAGCAGGTGGACCCGGTCGACGGAGAGCTCGGTGAGCATCCGTCGGTAGTGGGAGATGACGAGGGTGCCGAGCGCTGGGCGAGCCGCCCGCACGGCACTCACCCCCTTGGCCACGGTCCGAAGGGCGTCGACGTCGAGACCCGAGTCGGTCTCGTCGAGGACGGCGACATCGGGTTCGAGGATGGCCATCTGGAGGATCTCGTTCCGCTTCTTCTCGCCACCGGAGAACCCGTCGTTCAGATGGCGCTCTGCGAAGGCCGGGTCCATCCCGAGCCGCTCCATCCACTCCATCATCATGAGGCGCACCTCGAGCACCGACATGTCCATGCCCCGACGGGCGGAGAGCGCCTGACGGAGGAACTGGAGGACAGGCACTCCTTCGATGGCCTCGGGCTCCTGGAAGGCCAGGAACATCCCGGCCTTGGCGCGCACGTCGGTGGACCAGCCGGTCACGTCCTCCCCCCGCAGGAGGATCGACCCGCCGGTCACCTCGTAGGACGGGTTGCCGAGAAGCACGTTGGCGAGGGTGGACTTCCCCGATCCGTTGGGTCCCATGAGGGCATGGACCTGGCCCTCCTCCACGGTCAGGTTCACCCCGGACAGGATGCGCGCACCTTCGGCCCGGGCGTGGAGGTCCACGATCTCGAGAAGTGGGGGAGGGAGCCGCTCGATCTCGACTGGGCCGTCCTCGGAGGGGTTGCGCACCCTCTCATCCTAGCCCGATTCCGCACTTTCTCCTACGAGAATAGGGACAATGACCGAGACCCTCTCGGCCCTGGACCGCTACCGCCCGTCGCCGCTGGACGGGCCCCTGAGCGATCGCCCGAACGGCCCTCGGGTGACCGACCGGGAACTCGCCCCAATACCTCTGCGATCTGCACCCCGACCGGTACGGTAGCCCTATGAGCGACCCCGCGGAGCCTGTGGGGGTGACACCGATCGATCCAGGCACCGGCCTCGTCACCCTGGTGGACGAGTCGACGTTTGCCATCAGCGGGCCGTCCGGGGACATCATCCCCGGGTCCGCCCAGGGGCTGTTCGTGCGGGACACCCGCATCCTCTCCCACCTCGAGCTCCTGGTGAACGGGGCGCGGACCGAGCTGCTGGCGGTCACGAGCGACGACCCGTTCTCGGCCACGTTCGTCGCCCGTTCCCAGCCCCCGTCCGGAGCAGCCGACTCGACGCTCGTGGTCTTCCGGAGCCGGTACGTGGGCCAGGGCCTCCGCGAGGACTTGACGGTTCGGAACCTGGCGGACGAGCCGGCGAACTGCACCGTCGAGCTCGCCATCGGGACCGACTTCGCCGACCTGTTCGCCGTGAAGGAAGGCCGCGGCGGCGATGGCGATGCCGGTGAGACGACGGCCGATGTGTCAGAGCTCGCTCCCGACCCCGAAGCGCCGGGTGAGCGCTGTTCGACGCTCACCATCGGCTCCCGCCGCGGAGGCCTGGTCCGGGGGGTCGAGCTCGGCGTCGCAGGGGCCTCGGTCCTGACCGGAGAGAGAGCCGTGTTCGAGATGGCGATCGGTCCCCGATCGGAGTGGTCGGCGTGCATCGAGGTGGCGCCGGTGTTCAACGGTGAGGCCTCTCCGCCGCGTTACCGGTGCGGGCAGCCAATCGACCGGGCGACTCCCACCGAACGGCTCGCCGAGTGGCGCCGGCGGGTTCCACAGGTAGAGACCAGTCATCGGGGCGTCAAGGAGGTAATAGCGAGGAGCTCGGAGGACCTCGGCGCGCTCCGCATCTTCGACCCTGACCACCCCGAACGCGTGGTGGTGGCGGCAGGAGCGCCCTGGTTCATGACCCTGTTCGGGCGCGACTCGCTCCTGACCGCTTGGATGGCGCTCCTGGTCGATCCCGAGCTGGCCCGGGGCGTGCTCCAGACTCTCGCCCGCTTCCAGGGAAGAGACGTCGACCCGCGGCACGACGAGGAGCCCGGTCGCATCCTCCACGAGATGCGCTTCAGTGAGGCGGCCTCCCCCGTCCTCGGCGGGGGCAGCATCTACTACGGGACGGCGGACGCCACCCCCCTCTTCGTGATGCTGCTCGGAGAGATGCGACGGTGGGGCGTGGCCCGGGAGATGGTGGACGAGCTCCTTCCCAACGCCGCCCGGGCCATCGAGTGGATCGAGGAGTTCGGCGATGCCGACGGAGACGGGTACGTCGAGTGCCAGCGGGCCACCGAGCAGGGCCTGGCCAACCAGGGCTGGAAGAACAGTTGGGACGCCATCCGCTACGGCGACGGAACCGTCGCCCCGGCACCCGTCGCCCTCTGCGAGGTGCAGGCCTACACCTACGGCGCCTATCTGGCCTCGGCGCACTTCGCCTTCGAGGTCGGGGACACCGCCACCTACGAGCGGTTCCGGGCCAAGGCCACCCACCTGAAGGCGGCGTTCAACCGGGACTTCTGGCTGGACGACAAGGGGTGGTACGCCGTCGGGCTCGACGCCGACAAGCGGCCGATCGACTCCCTCACATCCAACATCGGACACTGCCTGTGGGCGGGAATCGTGGACGAGGACAAGGCCGCCCGGGTGGTCCAACACCTCATCTCACCGTCCATGTTCACCGGGTGGGGCGTCCGAACCCTTTCGGCGGACTGCGCCGGCTACAACCCGATCAGCTACCACTGCGGCTCGGTGTGGCCCCACGACACGGCCATCGTGGCCGCCGGACTGGCCCGCTACGGCTACGACAACGCCGCCCAGAAGATCATCTTCGGGCTCTTCGACGCCGCCGAGACCAACGGGGGGCGCCTCCCCGAGCTGTTCAGCGGGCTCGACCGGTCCGAGGTCGCCGTGCCCGTGAGCTATCCGACCTCGTGCTCCCCCCAGGCGTGGGCCGCCGCATCGCCGCTTCTGTGCCTGCGCACACTGCTCCGCCTCGACCCGTGGATTCCCTACGGCAAGACGTGGCTCTCGCCCAACCTGCCTCCTGACATCGGATACCTGAAGGTCGACGGCATCCCCCTGGCCGGCTCCAAGGTGACCGTCGAGGTGGGGTCGGAGGTTCCCGGAGGGGTGGCCATCCACGGCCTGCCGGCGGACATCGAAGTGATCAGGGAACCTCGCCGGCCCTCGACCGCCGTCTGATCGAGCAGCACCGACCGGGCAGCGCCAGGTGAGCAGCGCCGACCGGGCAGCGGCGACCGGGCAGCGCCAGCCTGTGGTGGTCCTACCAGCCCCGGGCCACCCACTCGTCGAGGTGGGGGGACTCGGAGCCGACGGTGGTGGCCATCCCGTGGCCGGGCAGGACGAGGGTGTCCGGCCCGAAGTCGGCGAAGATGCGGGTGTCGATGGACTCGATGATGGTGGCGAAGTCGGCGTTGTCGAAGGTGGTGTTACCGGGGCCGCCTGGGAACAGCGTGTCCCCGCTGAACAAGAGCGGCGTGCCACCGACTGCGAAACACATCGAGCCCGGGGTGTGACCGGGCGTGGCGATGGTGGCGATGCGAAGTCTGCCGACCGTAACGACGGACCGATCCTCCAGGAGCTGATCGTAGGAGGGAAGCATGGCGGCGTCGGCATCCGTCACGGCCACGTCGATACCGGCGTCACGGACCGCCTCGACAGCCTGGATGTGGTCCCAGTGCCCGTGGGTCTCGACGACCTGACGGACGTTCAGGGCCTGGCACAGCTGGAGGAGCTTCTCGTGCTCGTTGGCCGCGTCCACCAGGAGGGACTCGCCGCTCTGGCGGCAGCGGATCACGTACACGTTGTTGTCGAGCGGGCCCACCACGAGGTGATGGACCTCACAGGCAGCGTCCTCGTAGTCGATGGTGGTGGCTGGCGTCACCGGTACCTCCCGAGCGTCCTTGTACGAGCGTAGTTTGCCCGGGCACCCCGTTGGTCAGGTACGAGCCCGTTCTGGTAGACAAGCAGGGTTCTAGTGCAGAGGAAGTGAGCAAGGATGAACTTCGCCTTCAGCGAGGAGCAGGACGAGCTTCGCAAATCGGTGCGGCGGTTCCTGGACGACAAATCGCCCGAGACCGAGGTGCGCCGTCTCATGGAGACGACCGACGGGTACGACCCGGCGGTGTGGACCCAGATGGCCGACCAGCTCGGGCTCCAGTCCCTCACCATCCCCGAGAGTTACGGCGGGTCCGGCTTCACCTATGTGGAGCTCATCGTGGCGCTGGAGGAGATGGGTGCCTCGCTTCTGTGCGCACCGTTCTTCTCGACGGTGGCGCTCGGGGCGAACGCCCTCCTCACCTCGGACGACGAGACGGCGAAAGAGGAGCTTCTCCCCGGGATCGCCTCGGGCGAGACCATCGCCACGCTCGCCTTCACCGAGGACAGCGGGCGGTGGGACGCCGACGGCATCACCCTCGCGGCCACCGGCGACGGCGACCAGTGGAAGCTGAACGGGCACAAGTCGTTCGTGGTCGACGGTCACGTGGCCAACCTCATCTGCGTGGTGGCGCGCACCGGAGCGGGCCTCTCGCTCTTCGCTGTGGACGGCGACGCCTCCGGCCTCACCAAGACTCCGCTTGCCACCATGGACCAGACGCGCAAGCAGGCCAGGCTCGAGTTCGCTGACACACCGGGCCGGCTGATCGGCGCCGATGGCGGGGCGGAGGCCGGGCTCGGAAAGACGCTCGACCTCGCCGCCGTGGCGCTGGCCGCCGAGCAGGTCGGCGGGGCCCAGCACTGCCTCGACATGTCGGTCGAGTACGCCAAGACCCGGATCCAGTTCGGGAGGCCAATCGGCAGCTTCCAGGCCATCAAGCACAAGTGCGCCGACATGCTCTTGGAGGTGGAGTCGGCCAAGTCGGCCGCCTACTACGCGGGGTGGGCCGCCGCCGAGGACACCGACGAGCTGCCGGTCGTCTCCAGCCTGGCCAAGTCGTACTGCTCCGAGGCCTACTTCCACAGCGCGGCCGAGACCATCCAGATCCACGGTGGGATCGGCTTCACCTGGGAGCATCCGGCGCACCTCTACTTCAAGCGGGCGAAGTCGTCCGAGCTCATGCTCGGTGACCCGGCGTACCATCGAGAGCTGCTCGCCCAGCGCATCGGCATCTGAACAGCAACGACGCCGATCGTTCATGAGCGAATCGCGATTCCTGACCGGCTGGCTCCTCGTCGGGCTGGTGGCGGTGGCCGGTGCCGTCGGCGCCGTGCTGGGTGTCGTCCAGTCACCATCGCCGCCGCCGCTCCACCAGGCCATCGCCAACACGCTCTCCGCGTCCGGCTACACCCAGGACATCACCGAGTCCACTCCGCAGGGCAATCAGTCCGAGCGTTTTGTGTACCAGTCGCCTGATCGGCTCGGCGGGTACATCCAGAGCGGGAACAAGCGCGTCTACCTCTACCTGATCGGGAAATACGAGTACCAGAGCGCCGTCGTCTCGACGTCGGCGACGTCATCGGCGTCGTCGGCCACACCACCGGCGCACCTCACCTTCTACCGGCAGGCCAGCCAGAGTGCCAAGGCGCTCGATCCCGCCCGCCGGTACCTCTCGTTCCCCAAGCAGGCGAGCAACATCCACCAGGCCGGCGCCACCTACTCGTTCACGCTGACCGAGTCGGGACAGACCGCTCAGTTGACCTTCACCGTCGCCGGCACCTACGTCTCGCAGGTGTATGTCGAGGCGGGCAAAACGTCGGTCCTCCTCGTCCTCTCCGACGTGGGCACCTCCCCCGACGTGGCCCTGCCGCCCGACGCCAGGATCGTCACGTCCTGACGACCTCGGGGCATGCTCGGCTCAGGCGGCGTCGGCCCGGGCGACGCCGTCGTCGATCGCCTGGCGCAGCTGCCGGGCACTTGCGCCCGGATCGACGGCTCCGGTGAGCCATCGCACCACGACGAAGTGGCGGGCACCGGCGTCGATCATGTCTCCCACGGTCTCGGGCCTGACGCCGCCGGTCACCCACACCGGCCACAGGGACGCCGTTACGGCGGCGGTGACGTAGCCCAGTCCGGTCCCGGGCCGCCCGGGCTTGGTCGGCGTCTCGGTGACCGGGCCCGCCGACAGGTAGTCGACCGGTTCGGGCCCGGTCGGTCCGTTGCCACACGCTGCCGACAGCTCGGGGACGGCATGGGTCGACAGGCCGACGATCCTCTCGGCG
This sequence comes from uncultured Acidimicrobiaceae bacterium, assembly GCA_963828385.1. GTDB lineage: Bacteria > Actinomycetota > Acidimicrobiia > Acidimicrobiales > RAAP-2 > Bog-756. The sequence goes on along the minus strand of CAWHEF010000002.1, from coordinate 2,398,332 downwards.
CCCACCAGCCGGCGGGCCGCCGCCGGGGCCACGTCGTCCTGGCCCACGTGCACGCCGTCGGCATCGACGGCTTGGGCCAGGTCGGGCCGATCGTTCAGGATGAACGGGACGGCGCGCTCCCGGCACACCGCCCGCACCACGTGGGCGCGCTCGACGAGCCGGTCGTCGTCCAAGCCCTTCTCCCGCAACTGGACGATGTCGACGCCGCCTTCGATGCAGGCGGCCACGAAATCCTCCACATCGGGGCGGTCAGGGGTGCAGAGGTAGAGCCGCCGGGAGGCCAGATCCGATCGGAGGCGGGAGGACGTCGTCGGTGTCACGTCCGCTTCGAAGCGACCGACTTGGCGGCGGCCTTCTTCTCCTGCTTCGCCCGGCGGACCCGTACCAACGACTCGGGCGAGTCGATGTCGGCCACCGACAGGAACGTGTCCGGATCACCGAACGGGGCGGACGCGGCCTCCCAGCCCGGCGGCCGCACCCCGAGCCGCTTGCCGAGGAAGGCGACGAAGATCCGGGCCTTCTGATCGCCGAATCCCGGCAGTTCCTTGATCCGGGAGAGGAGCTCCTTGCCGCTCGCCACTCCCATCCACGGCCCGGCCGCCTCGCCTCCGTAGCGGTCGACAAGGGTGACGCACAACGCCTGGACCCGTCCGGCCATCGAACGGGGGAAGCGGTGGAGGGCGGGCTTCTCACTGAAGGCGGCGACGAGCTCTTCGGGGTCCATCGAGGCCAGAGCCGCCGCGTCGAGCTCGCCGCCCAGCCGTTCGGAGAGCTGACGGGGCGCGGCGAAGGCCCACTCGAGCGGTACCTGCTGATCGAGCACCATCCCGATCAGCAGGGCGAGAGGATCCTTACCGAGCAGGGCGTCGGCACCCGGGTCGCCGGTCAGAGGGAGGCTCTTCGGGGACATACGGGAAGTGTATGGGGCCTGCTCGGAGAGGCGGCGATGAGTGGCTCGGCTACCCGGAGAGGGGTCCGCCGGCTAGGCCGGAGGCACGGCGACGAACTGGCGGAGCTTTCCCGAAGGTAGTCGATCGATGTGGTCCACCTGCTCGATCGTGACCTCCGGATGGGCGAGGCCGGCGGCCCCGAGCACGATCTCCGCTCTCGCACGGAGGCTCTCGACACGGGCGGAAGCCTCCATCACCGCTCGGATGACGATGCCACACTCGGTCTGGCTCACCTGGTACTCGATGAGACCGCGTTCGTCTTCGAGCTCGAGGCCGAGGACCATGGGGTAGACACGTGCCCCGTTTCGGTACTCGAACACTTGATCGTTGCGGCCAGTGAGGGAGTCGATTCGCTGGTGGGCGGATCCGCAGGCGCACGGGCCCTCAACGAGCGTGAGACCGTCGGGTACTTCGAACCGGATGAGCGGTTGCGTGTGATTGTAGAGATTGGTGATGTAGACCTTGGAGGCCGGCTCACCTGGTGGGACGGGCTTTCCGTCGAGATCGACCGGTTCCACGATGACGAGATCGCAAGGCAGGTGCATTCCCCCTGCAGCGGGGCAGGAGAAAGCGTAGATCCCCTCGGAGAGGCCCCAGCAGTCGTCGATCTCGACGTCCCAGACGTCGCGAACGTCCTGTCGGGTGTGCTCGGCGAGGAGTTCGCCACCCGATTCGACGTATCGAGGTCCGATGTGCAGCCGATCGTGTCTCGTTTCGTGGATCAGCAGGTCGAGTGCGGTGGGGTACGCCTGGAGGAGCACAGGTTGTGATGACTCGAGCGCCACCAGCAGGTCCCCTACGGCCGTGGCCATCGGCAGATGGAGGGAGGGGTCGTTCGGATCGGCGAGGAAGGAGCTCATGCCGCTCGACAGGTTGCTCGTACCACTCCCCAGCAAGTTCACCGTCGCCGATCCCGGCGGCCGGGGAGCGCCGTCGCTCATCGACAGACGGGACCTGCTGGCCATGAGGCCAAGCGTCGTCCACTCGTCCCAGTCGTAGACGTACACCCCGCGGAGGCCGCTCGAACCCGACGAGACGACCAACCGATAGCGGTCGAGAAGGTACTCGTCTCCACCGCGGTCCATGTTCGCAAGGTGACGGTTGACGAGATCCAAGGTCAGTCGTCGGTCGGTCACCACCTCTGAGAAGTTGGCCATCAGGTCGCTCTTGGTCATAGCGGGGATCGACGGCAGCTCCTCTACGCTGAAGTGGGCCGGGTCCGTCCTAGCAAGGCGATCGGCGTGGAAAGGAGATCGCTCCTTGGCCACAGTCAGCAGTGATCGGAGCCCGCGCCGTCGCTCGGCCTCTAACCGTTCGGCCGACCAGCGAACGCGGCGGGTGTGACCAAGGATTCCTGCGGTCACCGCGGCCCGGTGCTGTTCCCGTCGGGACTCTCGGTCTGCCAGGTCGCTCACTGCGGTCCATCATCGGCGGAGACGAACAGCCTCCGTACGTAGAGTGTGTCGAGCACCCGTGACCGGCCGGTTAGCCGGTCGGTCCTGCCTTCCGCGTGCACGATCTGGCAACCGGCCGCCCTGGCGTCGGCGAGTCGTCGACGGGTCAGGGATCGGCGCAGTTGGCGCGATCGGTGCCGCGGGTGGGTGGCGTCGAAGCCGATCCACGCAAGTCGGCCGTCGGAGACCAGCGCCCCGGTGCAGACCAGGCGATCGTCGACGAAGGCGCCGTAGTGGGCAAATCCGTCCTTACCCACGGTGGCGCCGAACCACGGACGGAGGGATACCGTCGACTGCCAGGCACCCCATGCCCGCATGTTGAGCGCCGCCACCCCTTCAACGTCCGCTGCGGTCAAGCGGCGTACATCCCCGTCCTCGGAGCTGAAGTCGCCATCGTCGGAGCTGACATCGAGGTCCTCGAGTCGTCGCCACACCTTTGTCACGGCTTCCCTCGCCGGATGCAGACCCGCGTGCTCGAGCCACCGGACCACGCCGGAGGGTGTGGCCACAGGGGCAAGCTCGATCCGAAAGTTCGATTGACCGAGGCCTTGGTAGTGCTCGATGATCCTGTCGACGTCGCCGGGATGAGCTGGAGCCTCGACCCCGAGCCCGACCACCCGGTTGAACGAGCCGGAGTCGATGGCGGTCAATGCCGCCAACGGCACCGGTCCGCTGCGGTCGACCACCGCACCCAGAGGATTGCCAGGCATCGACGCCGCCACCTCGACGCAACGGGCCCATGTCGCAGCCTCGTGTGCCTCGACCAACGACGCGACGGATTGTTCGTCCTGTTCCGAAGCGGGCACCGGTACGAGCCTAGGTTTACCGGACGGGCTGGTGATGGTTCTGGTGGAGGCGCCCTCACACCGACCAGGGATCGAGCCCTCCGGTGTCGACGCCGTACCGGGCGATCGCCTTGTCGGTCGTCCCCGGCGGCAGGGAGCCGCCTTGCTCGAGGGAGCTGATGGCGGCCACCACCAGGTGAGCGGCATCGACCTCGAAGAAGCGTCGCAGCACGTCGCGGGTGTCCGATCTCCCGAAGCCGTCGGTTCCCAGCGACACGAACGGTCGGGGAACCCATCGAGCCACCTGATCAGGGACCGCCCGCATGAAATCGGTCACGGCGACGACGGGCCCCGTCCCTCCTAGGAGGTGCGAGGTCACGACCGGGACCCGTCGGTCGGCAGTGGGGTGGAGCCGGTTCCACCGTTCGACTGACAGCGCCTCTTCTCTGAGGGCCTTGTAGGAGGTCACCGACCAGACGTCTGCAGGGACGCCCCAGTCGTCGGCCAGCAGCTCTTTCGCCTCGGTGGCCGCCCGCCATGCGGGCCCCGAGAACAGCAAGGTCGCATGGGGCGGGGGCGCCCGCTTCTTGGCCTTCTTCGACCTGCCGTCCCGCTTCGCCGGGGAGACGGCGTTCGCGGGGATCCCAGGGTCTGCGCCGTCCGATCCCGGTTCGGACATGAACCGGTACATGCCGGTGATGGTGCCGCCGCGGACCCGGGTCGCCTCGTCTGGGTCTTCGGGCAGCGCCGGCATCGGGTAGTTCTCGTTGTAGAGGGTCAGGTACCAGTATCGGTCCTCGGCTTCCGGACCTGTCATCCGTCTGATTCCGTCTTCGACGATGATGGCCAGCTCGTAGGCGAACGCCGGGTCGTACGCGGCCACGGACGGCACCGACGAGGCGAGCAGCAGCGACTGGCCGTCCTGGTGCTGGAGCCCTTCGCCGTTGAGCGTCGTCCTGCCTGCCGTGCACCCGAGGAGGAAGCCCCGGCCGCGGGCGTCGGCCAGCGCCCAGAGGAGGTCGCCGACGCGTTGGAACCCGAACATGGAATAGAAGAGGTAGCAGGGGATCATCGGCTCGCCCCAGGTGGCGTACGAGGTGGCGAGGGCGGTGAACGACGCGGCAGCGCCCGCCTCCGTGATGCCTTCCTCGAGCACCTGGCCCTCCGCGCTCTCTGCGTACCGGAGGGCGAGGTCGGCGTCGACCGGAGTGTACCGCTGGCCCTCGGGGGCGTAGATCTGCACCTCGCTGATGATCGCCTCGAGCCCGAACGTCCGGGCCTCGTCGGACACGATGGGCACGATCCGCCGGCCGACAGCGGGGTCACGCACGAGGGAGCGGAGCAGCCGGGCGAACGCCATCGTGGTGGACACCGCCTGATTGCGCGAGCCGGCCCGAAGCTCGGTGAACGTCTCGTCCTCGGGAGGATCGAGCGGCTGGGACCGGTCGACCCGCGAGGGGAGCGGTCCGCCGAGGGACCGTCGTCGCTCGGCCAGGTAGGTCCCGGCCTTGGAGTCTGGGTCGGGCCGGTAGTAGGGGGGAAGGTCCCCCTCCAGAGCCTCCTCTGGGATCTCGTCCTGGAGGAACAGGCGGTTTCTGAGCGCCAGCAGCTGGGGCTTGGTCATCTTCTTGATCTGATGGGTGGCGTTCCGGGCCTCGATCTCGGGTCCGAGCGTCCATCCCTTGATCGTCTTGGCCAGGATGACCGTCGGCGTACCGACCTGCTCGGTGGCGGCCTTGTAGGCGGCGTAGAGCTTTCGGTAGTCGTGCCCACCGCGAGGCAGTGCCTGGAGCTCCTCGTCCGAGAGATCGGCCACGAGCGCCTCGAGGCGGGGATCCGGCCCGAAGAAGTGCTCCCGGATGTAGGCCCCTGATTCGGTGGCGTACTTCTGGAACTCACCGTCGACCGTCGAGTTCATCTTGTTGAGCAGCACGCTGTCGACGTCCTTGGCCAAGAGGTCGTCCCACGTGCGACCCCAGACGACTTTGATCACGCTCCAGCCGGCCCCACGGAACAGGGCTTCGAGCTCCTGGATGATCTTGCCGTTCCCCCGCACCGGGCCGTCCAGGCGCTGGAGGTTGCAGTTGACCACGAACGTCAGGTTGTCGAGGTGTTCCCGGCCGGCCATGCCGAGGGCGCCGATGGTCTCGGGCTCGTCGAACTCGCCGTCGCCGACGAAGCACCACACCCGGCTGTCCGACGTGTCGACGATTCCCCGCGCCTCGAGGTAGCGGGCGGTATGGGCCTGGCCGATGGCGTTGAGCGGCCCGAGGCCCATGGAGACCGTCGGGTACTCCCAGAACTCGGGCATCAACCGGGGGTGCGGGTACGAGGACAGCCCGTCCCCACCCACCTCGAAGCGGAATCCGTCGAGCTGGGCCCCGGTGAGCCTGCCCTCGACGAAGGCCCGGGCGTAGATGCCCGGCGACGCGTGGCCCTGGATGTAGACCTGGTCGCCGGCCCTCCCGCCGTCCTTGCCCCGGAAGAAGTGGTTGAACCCGACTTCGTAGAGGGACGCCGAGCTGGCATAGGTGGAGAGGTGGCCGCCGATGGCGTCGGAGCGGGCGTTGGCCCTCACCACCATGACAGCGGCATTCCACCGGATATAGGCCCGGATGCGGCGCTCCAGGTATTCGTCCCCTGGGAACTCGGGCTCCTCGTCGGCCGGGATGGTGTTGACGTACGGGCTCGAGACGGTGGCCGGGAATTCCACCTGCTTCTGCCGAGCCCGTTCCAGCACCCGCATGAGGAGGTAGCGGGCACGCGACCGTCCCCGGAGATCGACGATGTCGTCGAAGGCGCTGAGCCACTCCGATGTCTCGGAGGGATCGATGTCGGGGAGCTGGTGGCTCACGCCGTCGAAGAGCACCTACCCATGGTCTCACCACCGGGGTGCCGGTGAAAGGACACCTCCTCCGCTGGACGCTCAAGTTTCGCGGGCATGCTGTGGCCATGCACAGCGACCCCGGCCCCCCTCCCACGGTCGTCTACACCGATGGGTCGTGTCTCGGAAACCCCGGGCCCGGCGGATGGGCGTGGGCGGTAGAGGGAGGCCCCTCGGGCAGCGGGGGCGAGCCCCTCACCACCAACCAGCGCATGGAGGTGACCGCCGTCGTCCGCGCCCTCGAGTCGGTCAGAGGCCCCGTCCACGTGATCAGCGATTCGACCTACGTGGTCAATTGCTTCAGGCAGCGGTGGTGGTCGGGATGGCAGCGGCGCGGCTGGCGCAACAGCCAGGGGAAACCCGTCGCCAACCAGGACCTGTGGAAGGAGCTCCTCGCCCTGGCGCTCGACCCGGCACGTCCGGTGTCCTTCGAGTGGGTGAAGGGCCACTCCGGGGACCGGATGAACGACCAGGTCGACGCCATGGCCTTGAGCGAGGCGGCCGCCCAGTGAGGCTCACTCCCGGGTTTGGCTGCCGAGAACGCCTCTTCTAACCTGCAGCCATGGAACTTGAAGGAAGCTCTGCAATCGTCACCGGTGGCGCCTCCGGCCTCGGCGCCGCCACCGCCAAGAAGTTCGGCGGCCTCGGCGTCCGGGTCACCGTCTTCGACCGCAACGAGGAGGGCGCCAATGCCGTGGCCAAGGAGATCGGCGCCGACGCCAATGTGGTCGGCGGCGACGTCACCGACCCGGACGACTGCCAGAAGGCGGTGGACCAGGCTGCCGACGGCGGCATGCTCCGGGTCTGCGTCAACTGCGCGGGGACCGGCTGGGTGGGGAGGGTCATCAACCGCGACGGTTCGCCCCACGACCTGGCGCCCTTCCAGTTCATCCAGAACCTGAACGTGATCGGTACCTTCAACGTGATGACCAAGGCGGCCTCGGCCATCGCCGCCACCGAGCCCCAGGCCAACGGCGAGCGCGGCGTGATCGTGAACACCGCCTCGGTCGCCGCCTTCGACGGCCAGATCGGCCAGCTGGCCTACTCGGCGTCGAAGGGGGCGGTGGTAGGGATGACACTGCCCGCCGCCCGGGACCTGGCCGTCGTCGGCATCCGGGTGCTGGCTATCGCCCCTGGGTTGTTCGACACGCCGCTTCTGGCCATGCTGCCCGACGAGCAGCGCGAGGCCCTCGGGCAGTCGGTCAACTTTCCCAAACGTCTCGGCGATCCCGCCGAGTACGGCGAGCTGGTGGCACAGATCGCCACCAACAGCTACCTGAACGCCGAGGTGATCCGGCTCGATGGCGGCATCCGCATGCCTCCCAAATGACGGTGGCGGTGTCTTCGACCGACCAGGTGACCCTGGCCGCTGACGGCGCCATCATCAACACGTCCGAACTGACGAAGGTCTACGAGGGCACCGACTTCCGCGCTGTCGACCGACTCGACCTGGTCGTCGCTCCCGGGGAGATCTTCGGGTTGCTGGGCCCGAACGGGGCCGGCAAGACGACCACGGCCGGCATGCTCACAACCCGGGTGATCCCTACCTCGGGTCGGGCGTTCGTGGGCGGCATCGACGTCGTCGCCCATCCCGCCCTGGCCAAGCAGATCCTCGGTATCGTGAGCCAGCAGAACACGCTCGACCGGCAGCTCACCGTCTGGGAGAACCTCTACTTCCATGGCCGCCTGTTCGGCATCCCGGCGTCCGAATCGCGCCGGACGGCGACAGAGCTGCTGGCCAAGTTCCAGCTCGAGAAGTGGGCGAAGGCGTCGGTTTACGCCCTGTCGGGCGGCATGGCTCAGCGCCTCATGGTGGCGCGGGCCATGTTCCACCGACCCTCGGTCCTGTTCCTCGACGAACCGACGGCCGGGCTGGATCCCCAGAGCCGCCTGGCGCTCTGGGACATCCTCCGCGAGCTCAACGGCGAGGGACAGACGATCTTGCTCACCACGCACTACATGGAGGAGGCGGACCAGCTGTGCGGCCGGGTGGCGATCATGGACAGGGGAAGGATCCTCGCCCTCGACACGCCGGCCGTGCTCAAGCAACAGGTGGACGCCGACACCGTGGTGACAGTGACGGCGTCGGGAGACGCCGATCGCCTGGCCCATGTCCTCGCCACCGAGATCCCCGGCGTGACCCACACCCGGGTTACCGACGGGGGAGTCGAGCTCCACGTGAAGGGCAGTGACCGGCTGCTGCCCCGGGTGTTGAGCGGTGCCGAGCGGGCCGGCTACGCCGTGGCCGACCTCTCGGTGAGCGAGCCAACGCTCGAGACGGTCTTCATCGGTCTCACCGGCAAGGAGCTCAGGGACTGATGGCGGCCGTCACGACGGCCCGCCCCCGTCCGCCGACCACCGCCATCGGCGGGGGGCCGATGCGATCGGCGTTTCAGTCGTCGCGCACGGCGCTGTGGGCCCTCATCGTCCGAGACCTGGTGGTCCTGCGAAAGCACCTGGTCGAGTTCGTGATCCGGGTGCTGGTCCAGCCGTTCCTGCTCTGCTTCGTCTTCCTCTACGTGTTCCCGAAGATCGGGCAGGGGATCGGCGGTGCCAGACCCGCCGAGCAGTCGGCGTTCGCCACGCTGCTCGTGCCCGGGGTGGTCGGGATCTCCATCCTCTTCCAGGGCGTCCAGTCGGTGGCGCTCATCATGTCCCAGGAGTTCGGCTTCACCCGCGAGATCGAGGACAGGGTCCAGGCCCCGTGCCCGATCTGGCTGGTGGCCATGGCCAAGGTGCTGTCCGGCGCCGTCCAGGGGCTCATCTCGGCGGTGATCGTCCTGCCCATCGCATCGGTCGTCCACGCCGACGGAGTCCAAGCCCACCTCGACCTCACCTGGTGGATCATCGTGACCCTCGTCCCCCTGGCCTGTGTGACCATGGCCTCACTCGGGCTGTTGCTCGGCACCAGCTTCGAGCCCCGGAACATCGGGTTGATGTTCGGGTTCATCATCCTCCCGGTCACCTTCCTCGGCGGGACCTACTACGAGTGGACCCGTCTGGCCCCGGTCACGGCGGGCGGGTGGCACTGGCTCCAGACCATCGTCCTCGTCAACCCGCTCATCTACGTCAACGAGGGGATGCGGGCGGCGTTCACGGACGCTCCGCACATGCACCTGTTCATCATCTACCCGGTGCTGTGCGGATTCCTCGTGCTCTTCCTGGCGCTGGGCCTTCGCAACTTCAAGCGGCGGGTGCTCTCCTGACCCCCCGGACGGGTCCGCACCCGCGTGCACCGGATGGCGCCGAGGCCTTTTGGCCCAGCTAGGGGCTGCGACTACTATCGGCGCCGAGCAACAGCCCGAGTGACGCCGAGCAACAGCCCGAGCAACGCCGTGCGGCGCTGAGTGGGCTCGGGGTGGCCGGGGGTTCGGGGCGAAGCAGCCTGCTCCACGCAAGGGGGGATTTCATGCGCATCCGACGGGTTGGGGCTCTGTTCGCGTCGATGGCCGTCGTCGCCGGCCTGCTCGTCGTGCTTCCGGGTATCGGCGCACCAGCGGACGCCCGCCATCAATCGGCCGTCCCTTCGACGACCTCGCCTGTGCCCTCCATCGTCACCAACGCACCGACTTCGAACACACCGACTTCGAACACACCGACCTCGACGGCACCGACCTCGACGGCACCGACCTCCCCGCTCCCACGACCGTCCCGCACCCGCCCCGCCCGTCTTCCGGCGCGTCCGGCACACGCCAACGCTCAGGCCCCTTCCACCCCGACGCCGTCCGTAGGCGGCAACGCCACGCACCCGCGGGCGTCGTTCACGGGTCACGGCTCGATCGACCAGGCCTACCTGCTCGGCGGCACACCGGGACAGCAGGTGGTGCTGCTCGATTCGTCGGGGAAGCAGGCGGGCACAGGCACGGTCGACCGGCTGGGCAGCTTGATCATCCGCAACGTCGCCCCCGGCCCCGGGTACCGCTTTCAGGCCGTCGTGGGCAACCAGGTCGAGTCGACCGCCCGGTTCAAGGTGCTGTCCACGTCCGACACGCCTCCGGACCGGTTCTACTCGAGCCAGCACATGGTCGAAGGGCTCAACTACATCACCATGCGCGACGGGGTGAAGCTGGCCGCCACCGTGCGGCTTCCCCCCGGCAAGACCTTGGCCGACGGGCCCTTCCCCACGGTCATCGAAGAGTCCGGTTATGCCATCGCCGCCCCCCACAGCCTGCTCGATGCCGAGCTCGGCCTGAACGGCGAGTCGCTGTCGGACCCTCTCATCCCCGATACCGCGACCGCTGTCGGATCGATCGTGGCACCTCTTTTGGGATTCGCCACCGTCAGCCTCCAGATGCGTGGCACCGGGTGCTCGGGGGGCGCCTTCGACCTCTTCGGGCTCAACACCACCTACGACGGCTACGACGCCGTTCAGATCGCCGCCTCCCAGCCCTGGGTGCTCGGCCACAAGGTGGGCATGGTCGGCATCTCCTTCTCGGGGATCTCACAGATGTTCGTGGCCGGCACCCGGCCCCCGGGACTCGCCGCCATCGCCCCCATGAGCCTCACCGACGACCTGTACTCGACCGGGTTCCCCGGTGGCATGTTCAACTCCGGGTTCGCCGGAAGCTGGCTGGCACAGCGCATCGCCGACGCCCAGCCAGCACCGGAGGGCGGGCAGACTTACGCCAAGGTCCTGATCGCCGATGGCGACATGCAGTGCCTGGCCAACCAGGCGCTCCATCTCGAGACGCAGAACCTCGACGCGCTTCTGCAGGAGGCCAGCCACCGCGTGGCGTCGATCTACGATCAACGCTCGCCGTCGACGTGGGCCCGCCGGACCAGGGTGCCGGTGTTCGTGTCCGGTGCGTTCCAGGACGAGGAGACCGGCGGACAGTGGCCGGCCATCCTCACTGCCCTGAAGCACGACCCCCACGTGTGGGCGACCATCGTGAACGGCACCCATGTCGACTCGCTCGGACCCGGGACCATCGTCCGCTGGGTGGAGTTCCTCGACATCTTCGTGGCGAACAAGGTTCCGGTCAGCTCTCCCATCATGAACCTGCTCGCCGCCGCCCTCTACCAGGACCTGGCCGGAGCACCCGCCGGGCCGCTTCCCGCCATGCAGTTCACCGACGAGCCCACGGCGGCTGCCGCACGGGCCGCGTTCGAGGCCCAGCCCCGCGTCCGCGTGCTCTTCGACAACGGAGGCGGCAGTGCCGGGCCGGGCGCACTGCAACCGGTCTGGAACGAGGACTTCACGGCGTGGCCCCCGAAGCAGGCCGTAGCCACCGCGTTCGCTTTGGGTACCGGTGGAAGGCTCGACACCAGAAGGTCGGCGCCGAGAAGCTCGACCGTGTCGTTCCGCCCCGATCCGTCTGCCCGGCCGGCCACCAGCCTTCCCGCTTCCGGCAACCCGTGGGTGGCACTGCCCGACTACGACTGGGCGCCGGTGGTCGGCTCCGAGGGGATCGGGTTCATCTCGTCGCCGCTCCGGAAGGACCTGGCCGTAGTCGGACCGGCCAGCCTGAACCTCGAGGTCATGAGCACAGCCCCCGACACCGATCTGCAGGCCACGGTGTCCGAGGTGAGGCCCGACGGGAAGGAGCTCTTCGTCCAGACTGGTCAGCTCCGGGCCAGCGATCGGAAGCTCGACCTCCGAGCGTCGACTGCCACTCACCCGGTCCCGACCTACGCCGCGAGCACCGCCCGACCACTGCCGAGCGGGCGCTTCACCGAGGTGAGGATCCCGATCCAGCCGTTCGGCTATGTCTTCAGGGCCGGGTCCCGCATTCGGGTCACCGTGTCGGCTCCTGGTGGCGATCGTCCCGTGTGGGCGCTCGACACCTATCAGACCAACGGCCAGGTGACCGACACGGTCTCGCTGGGGGGTGGCTCACCCTCGGCACTGGTCCTCTCGGTGGTGCCCGGCATCATCCCGCCGGACCCCCAGCCGGCCTGTCCCTCGCTCCGCGGCCAGCCGTGCCGGAGCTACGTGCCGGCGGGCAACGGCGGTTGAAACCACCGGTGCCGAATCCGGTCGCCGGGAGGTGGGCTCGGCACCGGTCCCGGTAGGCTGACCACCATCCGGCAGCGCAAGCTGCAGCGACGATGGAGGTGGTCCCCACGGAAGCCGAAGTGGCAGGCGATCGAGCCGTCTTCGACACGGTCCGGCGCCGAGCAGATGGGCAGACGGCCTTCGACGTGGTCGTGATCGGCGGCGGCCCGGGCGGGTATGCCACCGCCCTGTACGGGGCGGCGGCCGGGTTGTCGATCGCCATGGTCGAGCGGGACAAGGTAGGGGGCACCTGTCTCCACCGCGGTTGCGTGCCGGCCAAGGAGTTCCTGGAGACGGCGACCGTCTATCGGACGGTCCGAGGAGCCGGTCAGTTCGGCATCGGCGCCTCCGCCGACAGTGACGCCGCGCCCGAAGTCGAGTTCGGCGTGAGCCAGGCCCGCAAGCAGAAGGTGGTCACCCAGCTCTACCGCGGCCTCGAAGGCCTGCTCAAGGGCAGGAACGTCGTCACCTTCTCCGGGGCCGGCACGCTGCTCTCCGATCATCGGGTGAGAGTCGAGAGCGCGGAGGGCTCGACCATCGAGATCACAGGGACGAGCGTCGTGCTGGCCGCCGGCTCGGTGCCGAGGTCCATCCCCGGATTCGATGTCACCGAGGGGCTGGTCATGACCTCGGACGAGGTGCTGGACCTCGACAGGCTCCCTTCTTCGGTCGCCGTGATCGGGGGAGGAGCCATCGGCTGCGAGTTCGCCTCGCTCTTCTCGGACCTCGGTACCACCGTGACCGTCTTCGAAGCGCTCCCCACCATCCTGGCCGGGTGCGACGAGGAGGTGGTGCGGGCTGTCGGCCGCTCGTTCCGCAAGCGGGGGATCGACGTCAAGGTGGATGCGCGGATCGAAGGCCATACCCCGGACCCGTCGGGCAGCGGCACCGTGATCGCCTACAACGACGGAGAGAAGCTGGCGGTGGACGCCGTCGTGGTGTCCGTCGGACGCCGGCCGCGCACCGAGGGACTCCTGTCCGAGGGGACCGGGGTCCTCATCGACGACCGTGGGTTCGTGGTGGCCGACGAGCTCATGAGGACGGCAGCAGACGGCGTCTACGCCGTCGGCGATGTCGTGGCCGGGACGCCGCAACTCGCCCACGTCGGATTCGCGGAAGCCATCGTGGTCATCAAGGAGATCCTCGGGGAGCCAGCCGTGCCGGTCAACTACGACCGGGTGCCCTGGGCCATCTACTGCCATCCCGAAGTGGCCTTCGCCGGGCTGACCGAAACAGCGGCGAAGGATGCCGGCTACGACGTCGTGGTGAAGAAGGACCCCTACGGTGGCAACAGCCGGGCCCAGATCATCGGCGACACCGAGGGTCTCGTGAAGATCGTGGCCGAACGGCGACCGGACGGGACGGCCGGGCAGGTGCTCGGTGTGCACATGGTCGGCCCGTGGGTGACCGAGCAGCTTGGCGCCGGCTATCTCGCCGTCAACTGGGAGGCGACGGCCGACGAGGTCGCACACTTCATCCAACCCCACCCGTCTCTGTCCGAGGCGTTCGGCGAAACGGCGCTCGCTCTCACCGGAAGGGGCCTGCACGTTGGCTGACGTCACCATGCCGCAGCTCGGAGAGACGGTCACCGAGGGAACCATCACCAAGTGGTACAAGTCCGAGGGCGATCGGGTCGACCGTGACGAGCCGCTCTTCGAGGTGTCCACCGACAAGGTCGACTCGGAGGTCCCCTCGCCGATCGCCGGCGTCCTGACCTCGATCCTGGTGCAGGAGGGCGACACCGTCGACGTCGGGGCGAAGCTCGCCGTCATCGGCGATGCCGGAGCTCCGGCCGGCGAGGACGCCCCCGCCGGCGGCCAGGACGACGGCGCCGACGGAGACACCTCTGCCCCCGGCGAGGACGCCCCCGCCGGCGGCCAGGACGACGGGCAAGGACGGCCCGACACGGGTTCTTCGCCGATGCCTGCGCCGGAAGCCGCCCCCCGTGCGGCGGCGCCGTCATCGGGTCCGGCACCGGAGGCGGCTGCACCGCAACCCGACCCGGCACCGGCCACGGGTGCTCCCGAACAGCCGGCATCCGTCGCGGCCGAGCCCCGTCCCGCTGTCAACGGGTCCGTGGAAGGCCTGGTCCTCTCCCCGGTGGTCCGCAAGCTCTTGAACGAGCACGGGCTCGACCCGACTTCCGTGGAGGGAACCGGTGTCGGCGGGAGGATCACCCGGGGCGACGTGGAGGGGGCGATCGCCGATACCGGGACCCGACCGGCGCCCCAATCCCAACCGGGCCTTCCCGCCGCAGCGTCGGTTCCCTCGGTGGGGGCGGCCCCTGCGGTCAGAACGGCGCCACCGACCGCGACCGTCGACCAGCCCGTGCCGGCTGCCACCGAGCGCGACGTCGTGGTCCCCTTCACCAACATCCGTCGACGCACGGCCGAGCACATGGTGCGGTCCAAAGCCACCTCCGCGCACACCTTGATGGTGAGGGAGATCGACTATGAACGGGTCGAGCAGGTCCGTCGGTCCCACGGCGAGCAGTTCCGAGCCGAGGAGGGCTTCGGCCTGACCTATCTCGCTTTCGCCGCCCGCGCCGCCGTCGATGCGCTGGCCGAGTTCCCCCATCTGAACTCATCGGTGGGAGAGGACTCGCTCATCGTCCACCGTGACATCAACCTCGGCATCGCCGTGGACCTCGACAATGAGGGTTTGATCGTCCCCGTCGTCCACAATGCCGAGGAGCTGAACCTGCGCGGCATGGCTCGGCGCGTGCGTGACGTGGCGGAACGAGCCCGAAGCAAGCGGCTCAACTTGGACGACATCAGCAACGGGACGTTCTCCATCACCAACGCCGGACCGTTCGGCACCCTGATCACCGGTGCGATCATCAACCAACCCCAGGTGGCCATCTTGTCGACCGACGGCGTGGCCCGGAAGCCGGTCGTCGTCGAGCTGCCGGACGGGACCGAGTCGATCACCATCCACTCGGTGGGGCTGGTTGCCATGAGCTTCGACCACCGTGCCGTCGACGGTGCGTACGTGGCCCGGTACCTGTCGCGCTTCGCCCACATCCTGGACGAGCGCGATTGGACCGGCGAGCTGTAGGTCAGTGCCCGTGCCGGCATGCCTGACGGTCCCGTCATGAGGGTCCGCTGGCTGGGCCGCGTCCCCTACCGCGAGGCATGGGACCTCCAGCGGGCCCTGTGCCGGCGATCGGACGACGACTACCTGCTCCTGTTGGAGCACCCGCCCGTCTACACGCTCGGCCGGAACGCCGACCGACGTCATGTCCTGGTCGATCCCGCCGCCGTGGCTGCCGAGCTGGTCGAGGTGGACCGCGGGGGTGACGTGACCTACCACGGGCCGGGCCAGCTGGTGGGCTATCCAGTGGTCACCGTCGGCCCAGGGCTCCAACATGGGACCGGGCATGTCCGTCGGGTCGAACAGGTGGTCATCGACGCCCTGGTGGCCCTCGGGCTCCCGGCCGACCGGGTCGGCCGTCTCGAGCACTACCCAGGGGTGTGGGTCGCCGCCGACGAGGACGGGCGTGCGAGGGGGGTGGGCCCGCGCAAGATCTGTGCCATCGGCGTGAGGACGTCCAAGGGTCGCACCACCCACGGGTTCGCCCTCAACGTCTCGACCGACCTCGCCATGTTCGATCACATCGTGCCGTGTGGCATCACCGAGCTCGGGGTCACCTCACTCTCCAACGAGGGGATCCCCGCCACCATGGCCGAGGTCGTCGACGCCGTGACGGCATCGGCGGCTACTGCCTGGGGACCGATCGAGAGCATCCAGCGGGTGGCGGACCCCCGGACGGCAGGTTCCCGAACGGCCGAGAGGCGAACGACCGTCCCGGCAACCGGCCCCCGAGCAGCCGCCACCCGACCGCCGAGCGGGCCTGCCCAGGCTCCCGACCGCGTCCCGGTGGCACTGGGTGCCACCTCGAGGCACGAACGGGCCCTCGACCGCCGGCTGCGCCAAGCCGGTGTCGATCCGCGAAACGGGCTCTCCGTCACCGCCCGCAAGCCTCCGTGGCTCCGGGTCGAAGCCCGGATGGGGAACGAATACCTGGACCTTCGCCACAACCTCCGCGAACTCGATCTCGTCACCGTGTGCGAGGAAGCGGGATGCCCCAACATCTACGAGTGCTGGACCGACGGCACGGCCACCTTCATGATCAACGGTTCGCGGTGCACCCGGGCGTGCGGGTTCTGTCAGGTCGACACCCGGCACCCGCTGCCGCTCGACGAATCGGAGCCCGAGCGGGTGGCCGAGTCCGTCGTGCGGATGGGGCTGGCCCACGCTGTGGTCACCTGTGTGGCCCGGGACGACCTGACCGACGGCGGGGCCGGCGCCTTTGCCGCAACCATCGCCGCCATCCGGCGCCGCTCGCCCGCCACTGCGGTCGAAGTCCTCATCTCGGACTGCAAGGGCGACGAGTCCTCCCTCTCCACCATCTTCGACGCCGTTCCCGACGTCCTCAACCACAACATCGAGACCGTGGCCCGCCTCCAGCGGGCGGTGCGGCCGTCGGCGGCGTACGCCCGGAGCCTGGCCGTGCTGGCCCGGGCCAAGGATGCCGGCCTGACCACCAAGTCCGGCCTCATCGTGGGGATGGGCGAGCGGGAGGACGAGATCCTCGCCACCCTGGCCGACCTGCGGGCGGTGGGCGTGGACATCGTCACCATCGGGCAGTACCTGCGGCCGAGCAAAGAGCACCTGCCGGTGGCGCGGTGGTGGTCCCCAGAGGACCTCGACGGGTTGGGTCGGGCCGGTATGGCTCTCGGGTTCGCCCACGTGCAGTCGTCTCCCTTGACCCGCTCCAGCTACCACGCCAAGCAGGCTGCGGTGGCGTCGAAGGAGCTGCACCAGGCGGACCGAGCGGCGGCCACCGTGGCGTGATGAGGTCGTGACTGCGGAGCTGACAGGTCACGCTCTCGAGACACGTGCGGCGCGGATGGATCGCGTGCGACGCCGGATGGAGGAGATGGGTGTGGACGCCCTCGTCCTGTCGCACGGCGCCGACCTCCCGTGGCTGACCGGGTATACCGCCATGCCGCTCGAACGGTTGACGGCGCTCGTCCTTTCGAACAGAGCGGACCCGGTGCTCATAGTGCCGGCCCTCGAAGCACCCCGGGTCGCCGAAGGTGGCGATCTGTTCGCCCTGAGATCCTGGACCGACGACGAGGACCCCATCGAACTGGTGTGCGACCTGCTCGGCGATGCGCCCGGCGCCCGGCGCCTTGCCCTGTCCGACCGGGCGTGGTCGACCACGCTGCTCGCTCTCCAGGCTCGCCTCCCCGCTGCCACCTGGACGGCGTCGTCGGAGGTGACCTCGCCGCTTCGGGCGGTCAAGGACCCGTCCGAAGTGGAGGCGCTGCGCCGGGCGGCGATGGCCGCAGACCGGGTTGCAGGCGTGCTGCAGGACGGCGGGATCCCGCTCATCGGGAGATCGGAGACCGACGTGTCCTCCGACATCAGCTCGCTCCTGCTCGGTGAGGGGCACGACCACGTCAACTTCGCCATCGTCGGGAGCGGGCCCAACGCCGCCAGTCCCCACCACGAGGCGGGATCACGGACGATCGGCGTGGGGGAGACGGTCGTGTGCGACTTCGGCGGCTCGCTCTCTCGTGACGGTGACGTCGGGTACTGCTCGGATATCACCCGGACGGTGGTGACCGGTACACCCGACGCCGAGGTCATCGCCTGCTACGAGGTTCTTATGGTTGCCCAACAAGCCGCGGTCACCGCCTCCCGCTCCGGCGTCAGCTGCGAGGTCGTCGATTTCGTGGCCCGGTCGATCATCGAGGAGGCCGGGTATGGCCGGTTCTTCATCCATCGCACCGGGCACGGCATCGGCATCGAGGAGCACGAGGATCCCTATTTGGTGGAGGGGAACGACCAGGTCCTCGTCCCTGGCCATGCCTTCTCGGTGGAGCCGGGGATCTACCTGCCCGGGCGGTTCGGCATGCGGCTCGAGGACATCGTGGTGATCGGAGACGATGGCGCGCCCGAGAGCTTGAACACCGCCGACCACGATCTGGTGGTGGTCGAGGCCTGATGGACCTCGAGATCGGCGGCCGGGCCGCGTTGGTGACCGCGGCGTCGCGCGGGCTCGGACGGGCGACGGCCGCATCGCTGGCAGCCGAAGGCGCCCAGGTCCTCGTCTGCGCCCGGGACGCCGAGTCCTTGGGGGAGACAGCGGCGGATATCCGGGCCTCGGGCGCCCGGGTCGAGACCAAGGTGGCCGACGTCACCGATCCGGACACGCCACAGCAGCTGGTCGCATCGACCCTCGAGGCGTTCGGCCGGCTCGACATCGTCGTAGCCAACGCTGGCGGCCCTCCACCCGGCCGAGCCCTGGACGTCGACGACGAAGCAATCGAGACCGCCGTCAACGCCAACCTGTTGACGTCGGTCCGGCTCGTCAGGGCGGCCGTGCCGGCGATGAGAGAACGACGTTGGGGGCGTATCTGCTGCATCACCTCCTACTCGGTGGTGCAGCCCGTGCCCCAACTGGCCCTGTCGAACACGGCACGCGTCGGTCTCTGGGGCTGGGTGAAGACGGCCGCCCACGACTTGGCCGAGGAGATGAGCGGGATCACGCTCAACCTGGCCTGCCCCGGTCCGCACGCCACCGACCGCATCCGCGAGCTCGGCGGAAGCGGCTCGATGGGCGATCCGGCCGACTTCGGACGGATCGTGGCCTTCCTCTGCTCGCAACCGGCGGGATACATCAGCGGCGCCGCCCTCGTGGTCGACGGTGGCAAGACCCTCGCTCTCTGAGATCGCCAGGCGGAGTCGGGAGTACTTGCCGGAAGGGTCTGACAAGGTGTTCCGGTGTCCGACGAAGAGACGCTTCCCGGCGGTGTGGGCAACGCAGGAGCGGTCGTGCGCTCCGGTCGCTACGTCCTCCGGCCGGCGAGCCGCCACAGCGAGCTGGTCCATCGCCTGCTGCGTCACGTGAGGTCGTCCGGGTTCGCTGGCGTCCCCGAGCCGGTAGGGATCGACCCCGACGGAAGGGAAAGGCTCGTGTTCATCGAGGGGGATGTTGCCGTCCCGTCGTTCCCGGCGTGGGGCCAGACCGATTCCGCGCTGGCCTCGGTAGCTGAGCTACTGGCCAGGTTCCACGCCGCCGCCCGAGGATTCGAGCCAGGTGCCCATGGAGAGTGGAGCCCGGAGCTCGCCGATCCAACCGGCGGTCCGACGATCTGCCACAACGACGTCTGCCTCGAGAACGTGGTGTTCCGCAACGGAAGGGCCTTCGCCCTGCTCGATTTCGACTTCGCCGCGCCCGGTCGTGCCCTCTATGACATTGCCGCTATGGCCAGGATGTGCGTGCCGCTCGATTTGCCCGAAGACGCCGCTGTGTGGGGCTGGGGACCCGTCGATCCGGTGAATCGGCTGCGGCTGGTCGCCGACGCCTACGGTCTCCCACCCGAACGGTCCGAGCTGGCAGGGGTGATCGAAGAGGGCATGAACGACCGGGGGTTCGTTCGTGCGTCGCCGCGTCGAGCGAGGGGAGCCGGCATTCGTCGAGATGTGGGAGCGAATGGGTGGCCAGGCCCGCTACGACCGTCGACGAGCGTGGTTTGCCCGCCACCGCCAACGGTTCATCGACGGTCTTGGGTGACGAGTCCCCGTCCCTGCCGTCGGTCTGGGAGCTACGAACCGAACGAGCTCCAGTCGATCCTTGGCGGCATGGCATGGCTGCGGCTGCGCTCGAGCGAGTGTGGCGTGCCAGGTCGGCAAGCCGGGTGGTGGGTTCGGCGTCGGCGCCCACCAGCCGGGTCAGCCACTGCCGCGCCTTGTCGATGTCCACCGTGCCGGCGGAGAGCATGGCCTCGATGTCGGCCCAGTCGCGAGAACGGTTGAACAGCGCCTTGAAGACCGTCAGATGGGTGGCCGAGATGACCGGGATGTCTCCGTCCAAGAACGGCACCTGCTTGGTGTCAAGGGCCACCTCACGATGGAGGGCGTGCTGGGGGAAAAAGAGGTCGATCGGGACTCCTGATCCGTGGCCGTCCCACCACAACCGCACCTGACCCTCCTCGGCCACTTCGTTCGTCGCCTCGGGTCCGACCTCGATCCCCTCTGGCAGAGCGGCGAGCACCACGCTTGCCTCGCCCACCGGCACCGAGATGTTGACGTCGAGATCGCGAGTCGTCCTTGGCTCCGCCACGTGATAGGCGAGGGCGACGGCCCCTCCGAAGCCGTGGCCAATCTCCGCAGTGGCGAGCGCATCGTGGAGGACAGCGATGCGCTGAGCGAACGACATCACCGATTCCGCCGTCACCCGATCACCGCCGTTGTGTTTCACCGATCAACTGTCTCCACGTCGGCGGAGCCGGTACCGACCGGTTGCCCCGTAACTGGTCGACTGGGATCGCGTCGACGACGCTCAGCACGTCGGCAAACGCCGCCGCGTTGGCAGCCGTGTCGATCGGGGAGTGCTCCTGCGTCCGTTCTCCCAACGGTCGCAGCCCCAGTGTGATCGGGCCTCAGGGCGACCAGCTCGTGCCCGGTCGCCTCGATCAGCTGCCGCAGGCGCGTGGCCGAGGGTATGTGCCGCCCATGTTCGTAGTCGCTGAGGCACGACTCGGCCACGCCGGTCAGCGTGGCCAGTTCCCGTAGCGTCAGGCCCGCCTCTCGCCGCGCCCATCGGAGCATCTCGGCTACCTCCACGCTCGCCAGTCTACCCAAATATGTAAAGTCCGGGCGCCCAGCCGGTAGTCGGCTTTGAGCGGTCCCGCTGTCCATTTTCGAGCCGTGCCGCCTTCAATCCAGCTGCTCCATGAACTCGAGGCGGATCCCTCCGGGTGCGTCCACGAAGGCGATCCGGCGCCGCCCGAATGGACCCTCGACGATTTCGGGGCCCCAGCACACCGTATGGCCTTCGATCTCGCGGTCGAGATCGTCGGTGAAGAGGGCCGGGTGGAGGAAGCATTCGTCGGGGAGCGCGACCTCGTCTTCGTAGATGGCTCTGGTGAAGAGCGTGATCATGAGCGGCCCCAAGTGAACGTCCGCCCTCTCGCTGTCGCGCCAGGTCGTCCGGTCCGAGACGATTGCCCCGGCCCGTTCGTAGAAGGAGCAGGCGGCATCGAGATCTGCCACCTTGATGGCTAGGTTCGCCATGCCCGTTACGGTCACACGGTCGCCTCCTCCGGCACACCTTTTGCTGCCGGCCGAACGTTAGACCAGTGCGCGCCGGGCGCGCCCCGCTGCGTCGCTCGATCGGATGAGCTCGCGGCGGCGGTTCACGATGGGACAGCCCGGCTCGAGCGGGGTAGAGGCCCGTGTCGAGGGTCATGATGGGCGGCTGCGGGATGCTGAAACCGGCGGGCTCTGACGCCGATGCAGCCTTACCGATCTTCGACGACCGGTGCGCCGACCATCAGGCCACGAAGTACTTCGCCCGTGGGTGGTGACAGATGATGGCTGTCGTCGTCTGCTCGGGCATGAGCTGGAAGCCGTCGCTCACCTCGACGCCGACCCGGTCGGCGCCGACCAACTCCACCACCTTTGCGTTGTCCTCCAGGTCGGGACAGGCCGGATACCCCCACGAATAGCGGCCGCCCCGGTACTTCTGCCGGAACAGACCGGTCAGGGTGGGGCCGTCCTCGTTGGCGAAGCCGAGCTCCTCGCGCACCCTGTGGTGCCAGTACTCGGCCAGGGCCTCGGCCATTTCCACCCCCAGCCCGTGCAGGAAGAGGTAGTTCTGGTACTCGTTCTCTGCCCGGAGACGGGCCGTCTCCTCGGAGACCCTCGGCCCCATGGTCACCACCTGGAAGCTGGCCCAGTCCGGTTCGCCCGATTCGATCGGCCGGTAGAAGTCGCTGATGCACAGGTACGGGGACTCGACCTGGCGGGGGAAGCTGAAGCGCATCAACTCACCGGTCCGGCTCTCGTCCTCGAACAGCACAAGGTCGTTGCCGTCGGCGTTGGCGGCGTAGTGCCCCCAAGCCACCTGGGGTACGAGGATCTGCTTGGCGATGGCCATCGCCAGTTGCTCCCGAAGCAGACCCCGGACGCGGTCCTTGAAGGCGGTGTCGGTCTCGCCCCCCTCTGGGCGGAACCCCCACTGGTTTCGGAACAGGGCGGTCTCGTTCAAGTAGGCGGCGATGTCGTCGACGGCCATACCCTTCGCCACCCGGCTGCCGAGAAAGGGCGGCTTGAACACGGGATTGTCGGTGGCGACCTCCGGCGATCGTGTTGGCAGCGCTTCGCCTCGGGCCTGGGCCTCGGCGGCAGCCTGCTTGCGCAACTCGCTCTTGCGCGGCCCCAAGTCCCGACCGCCTGTCTCCCGTCCGAACTGCGGATCGTCCGCGCCCGCCCGGGCCATCTCGACCAGCTTGTCCATGGTGTGGAGACCTTCGAAGGCGTCCTTGCCGTAGAAGAGTCGGCCCTCGTAGATCTTGCGGAGATCGCGTTCGACGTACGTGCGGGTCAGCGCGGCACCTCCGAGGATGACCGGGATGTGCGACAGGCCGCGCCTCGTCAGCTCCTCCAGGTTGTCCCGCATGATGAGGGTCGACTTGACCAGGAGCCCGCTCATGCCGATGGCGTCGGCATGTGACTCCTCGGCGGCGCTGACCATGTCGGCGATGCCCACCTTGATCCCGAGATTCTTCACCGTGTAGCCGTTGTTGGTGAGGATGATGTCTACGAGGTTCTTGCCGATGTCATGGACGTCGCCTTTCACGGTGGCAAGGACGATGACACCCTTGCCTCCTTGGTCGGACTTCTCCATGTGCGGCTCGAGGTGGGCCACCGCAGTCTTCATCGTCTCGGCCGAGCCGAGGACGAAGGGCAGCTGCATCTCGCCCGAAGCGAACAGCTCACCGACCGTCTTCATCCCGGCCAGCAGCACGTCGTTGATGATCTCCAACGCCCTCTGGCCGGACGACAGGGCCTCGTCGAGGTCATCCTCGATGCCGTTGCGGTCCCCGTCGACGATGCGGTGCTCCAGCCGTTGCTCGACCGGCCACCCCGATCGGTCCTCGGCCTTGGCGTTGTCAGAGGCCGAGACGCCCTCGAAGGCGGCGAGCAGCTCGGAGAGGGGGTCGTAGCCGTCCCGGCGCCGGTCGTAGACGAGGTCGAGGCAGATCTCGCGCACCCGTTCGTCGATCTTGGACAAGGGAAGGATCTTCGAGGCGTGAACGATGGCGGCATCCAGTCCGGCCTCGACGCACTCGTGGAGGAAGACGGAGTTGAGCACCTGGCGGGCAGCGGGGTTGAGGCCGAACGAGACATTGGACAGGCCGAGGATGGTGTAGACACCCGGGAGGTCGGCTTTGATCCGCCGGATCCCTTCGATGGTCTCGATGCCGTCCTTGCGGCTCTCCTCCATTCCCGTCGACAGGGGAAGGGCCAGGGCGTCGAAGATGAGGTCCTCGGACCGGAGCCCGTAGCGCTCGACGGCGATGTCATGGATCGAGCGCGCCGCCCTCAGCTTCCATTCCGCCGTCCGGGCCTGGCCCTCGGTGTCGATGCACGTACAGACGACTGCCGCCCCGAACTCCTTGGCCAGGGTCAAGAACGAATCGAGCCTTGTGCCCTTCTCGTCGCCCTCCTCGAGGTTGACCGAGTTGATCACTGCTCGGCCGCCGATCCACGACAGTGCCGTCTCCACGACCGGTGCCTCCGTGGAGTCGACCATGAGCGGGACGGTCGACTGGGTGGCGAACCGGGAAACCACCTCGTCCATGTCCGCCACGCCGTCGGCGCCCGTGTAGTCGACGCAGACGTCGATGAGATGGGAACCCTCCTTGACCTGCTCGCGGGCCATGGCCACGCAGGTGTCCCAGTCGCCGGCCAGCATGGCTTCCCGGAACCGCTTCGAGCCGTTGGCGTTTGTCCTCTCGCCGACGACGAGGAACGACGTGTCCTGGGTGAATGGGACCGGCGTGTAGATCGAGGCCGCTCCCGGTTCGAGCTCCACGTGGCGGGTCGCCGGTGTGAGGTCCGCACAGGCGTCGACCACGGCCCGGAGATGGTCCGGTGTGGTTCCGCAACATCCCCCGACGACCGACACCCCTAGCTCGGTTACGAACTGCCGATGGAATTCCGCCAGCTGGTCGGGGGTGAGGTCGTAGTGCATGGCTCCCTCGACGACCGAAGGGAGCCCGGCGTTGGGCAGGCAGGACACGGGCACCGGGGAATGAGCCGTCAAGTGGCGGAGGGGTTCGAACATCTCAGCCGGTCCTGTGGCGCAGTTGAGCCCGATCACGTCGACGTCCATGGCCGAGAGGGCGCAGAGGGCGGCGCCGATCTCGGTGCCGGGGAGCATCGTGCCGGTGAGCTCGATGGTGACCTGGACCTGGATGGGGATGTGACGGTCGGCGGCGGCCATGGCCCGTCGGGCCCCGTTGATGGCCGCCTTGGCCTGGAGGAGGTCGAACACCGTCTCGATGACGAACAGGTCCACACCACCCTCCAGGAGGGCGGCAGCCTGTTCGTGGTAGGAGTCGCGTACGTCCCGGTACCGGATCTGCCCGAGGGTGGGGAACTTCGTGCCCGGTCCGATGCTTCCCGCCACCCACCGGGGACGGTCGGCCGTCGAGAACTCCTCTGTCGCCTGACGGGCCAAAGCGGCCGCCGCAAGGTTGAGCTCTCGCACCCGGTCGGCCAGCCCGTACTCGTTGAGCACCGGGGCGAACGCTCCGAAGGTGTCGGTCTCGACCACGTCGCAACCCTCGGCGAGGAACGAGGTGTGGACGCCATGGACAACGTCGGGCCTGGTCACGACGAGCAGCTCGTTGCATCCCTCGAGCTCGGCTCCGCCGAAGTCGTCCGCGGTCAACTGGGCCAGTTGGAGATTGGTACCCATGGCGCCGTCGAAGACGACGACCCGCTCGTCGACCGCCTGTAGGTAGCTCGATTCAGAAGGCGAAAGGGGCATGGTCCACAAAGGCTATCGGGCCAGGTGGGGCCGGGACGACGGCTGGTCTCCCGGCCGACACCCCGGTCCAGGGGCCGGGAGAGGAGGTCCGTGCGGGCGGGAGCGAGCCGAGAGCCGGCGGTGGCCGGTCGCTTAGCATCTCCGGTGATGCGGCCGTGGTGAGGATCTACACGAAGCGAGGGGACGACGGTACGACCGGGCTCCTCTACGGCGGCCGGGTCAGCAAGGACGACGCCGTCATGCACCTGAACGGAACCGTCGACGAAGCTCAGGCCGTGATCGGCGTGGCCCGGGCGGAGGCGGAAGCAGGATCCGAGCTCGATTCGATCCTCACCGGCCTGGAGCGCGATCTCTACGTGCTCATGGCCGAAGTGGCGACCGCACCGGAGAACCGTTCGAAGCTCGTCCCGGGCTCGACACAGGTGACGGACGACATGATCTCATCGGTGGAGGAGCGGATCGACTCGTTGATCGAGCGGATCGACATGCCTGCCGAATTCGTGATCCCCGGGGCCAACAAGGTCTCCGCCTCCCTCGACCTGGCCCGCACCGTGGTTCGCCGGGCCGAGCGGCTGTGGGTCACTGTCCCCGTCGAGGGCTCGCTGGTCGGGCGGTACCTGAACCGGCTCTCGGACGTCCTCTGGGCCCTCGGCCGCTGGACCGAGGGCGACCAACACCTCCTGGCCAAGAGCCGCTCCCGTCGACCGAGCGAACGATCGGAAGGACCAGCCCGACCGGACCAGGGTGGCGACGGGGGGGACGGAGGCGGTGAGCCATCGTGAAGGTCGAGGTGCGAGGGATGCCCGAGCTCGAAAGGACAGGGTGGACCGGGCTCACCGCCGTCGGGGTGCCGGTGTCGGTCGCGGCGAGTGGTCCCCGGCCGGCCGTCGAGGGCCGTCCCGCCGGTGACCAGCCCGAGGCACTCCTTCCGACCGGGCTCGACCAGGAGTGGTGTGCCAGGCACCGGTTCACGGCAGCGGTTGGGCAGACCGCCGTGCTGCCGGCGGCGACGGCCGATCCCGGTGTCGACCTCGTCGTCGTCGGGGTGGGGCCTGATTCGGCGCTGGAGGGCGACGCCGGCGCCGAGACGCTGCGTCGAGCGGCGGCGGCATTCGTCCGCTCCGCCGGAACCGGTGTGGCCGCCTTCGTGCTCCCTGACGGGGGAGGTGTCCCACCGGATGTCGCCGCATCGGCCGTCGCCGAGGGCGGGTCGCTGGCGGCCTACCGCTACCTCAGGTACCGGACGACCGGGGCCGATGCCACCGAGGGGCCCGACACCCTCGTCGTGGTGGATCCGGCGTCGGAGCAACGAGGGCCGGTTGGGGAAGGGGCGGCCCGCGGGGCACGGATCGCCGAGTCGGTGGCGTTCGCCCGCGACCTGGTGAACGAGCCGCCGACTTCGCTCAACCCCGGTGTGCTGGCCGACTCGATCGTCGATCGGTTCGCCGGGGTGGACACGGTGCACGTCGAGGTCTGGGACGAGGACCGCATCGTCGCCGAGCGCCTGGGCGGACTGCTCGGGGTGGCTCGGGGTTCGAGCCGGCCCCCCCGCCTGGTGCGCATGGAGTACCGGCCCGACGACCCGGTGGAGGTGGATGGCCACGTCCCTCACCTGGCCTTGGTGGGCAAGGGCATCACCTTCGACTCGGGCGGCCTCTCGCTCAAGTCGGCTTCGGGCATGGAGACCATGAAGACGGACATGGCCGGGGCCGCCGCCGTGGCCGGGGCCATCGATGCTGCGAGCGCATTGGGGGCGCGTCTCCCCATCACCGCCTTCGCGCCCCTGACCGAGAACATGCCCGGAGGGTCTGCCACCAAACCGGGCGACGTGTTGACGACGAGGAACGGCAAGACCATCGAAGTTCTCAATACCGACGCCGAGGGCCGCCTGGTACTGGCCGACGGGTTGTCACTGGCCTCCGAGCTCGCTCCCGACGCCATCGTGGACCTGGCCACCCTGACCGGCGCCGCCGTGGTCGCCCTCGGAAAGGAGGTGGCCGCCCGCCTGGGCAACGACGAGCGGCTGGGTCGGCTCGTCGGGGAGGCCGGGGCCCGAGCGGGCGAGCACAGCTGGCCCTTGCCGATGCCCGACGACTATCGCGGCCACATCGACTCGGAGATCGCCGACATGCGCAACACCGGTCGGGCCGGCCAGGCGGGAGCGATCGTCGCCGCCTTGTTGCTGCGCGAGTTCGTGGGCGGCGTCCCCTGGGTCCACCTCGACATCGCCGGGCCGGCCCGTGCCGAGGATTCTTCCCGGTACATGGTCAAGGGGGGAACCGGTTTCGGCGTGCGGACGCTCACCGCGCTGGTGACGTCGGACGAAGCCGTCCGGGCCCTCGCCACCCTCGGTCGTTGACGCGTCGCAGCCCGTCGGGACCAGCGACTCCGGGGAGTCCGCGGTAGGTTCGCGTCGTGCGGATCGCGGTGCTCGGTGCGGGTTCGTGGGGGACGACGATGGCGTCCCTGCTGGCCCCGCGTCACGACACCGTCTTGTGGGCGCGGAACCCCGAGACCGCCGCTGCCATCGACGATGAGCACGTCAATCCGGCGTACCTGCCCGGGTTCGAGCTGCCTCGCTCACTCCGGGCGACCGCCAGCATCGAAGAGGCGGCCGGGGACGCCAGCATGCTCGTCGTGGGCGTCCCGACCTCGGGGTTCAGGGCCGCCCTCGAGTCGGCCGCTCCCTACATCCGTCCGTGGATCCCGGTGGTCAGCCTGTCGAAGGGTCTCGAGCGGGGTTCGATGCTGCGCATGACCGAGGTCATCAAGGAGGTGGTCCCGGGCCACCCGGCAGCTGTGCTCACCGGACCGAACCTGGCGAACGAGATCATGTCGGGCAAGGCGGCGGCGGCCGTGGTGGCCACCGACGACCTCGAGGTGGCCACGGCCATCCAGCAGGTCGTGACCCGCGGGGTGTTCCGGGTGTACACCAATCACGACGTGATCGGGTGCGAGATGGGCGGAGCGTGCAAGAACGTGATCGCCATCGCCGCCGGGATCGGCGAGGGGCTCGGAGTGGGGGACAACACCCGGGCGGCGGTCATGTCGCGAGGCCTCGCCGAGCTGACGAGGCTGGGGATGGCCATGGGCGCCCAGCCCACGACGTTCGCCGGGCTGGCCGGCATGGGTGACCTCATCGCCACCTGCATGAGCCCCCACAGCCGGAACCGCAAGGTGGGGGAGCAGCTCGGCAAGGGCCGGGCCCTGGAGGACATCCTGGAGGAGCTGCACATGGTGGCCGAGGGCGTGAAGACGGCCACGGTCGTTCTGGAGCTGGCCACCCGCTACGGCCTCGACCTGCCCATCTGTTCCATGATCGACCGGGTCGTTCAGGGTGAGATCCAACCACTCGATGCCTACTGGGGACTGGTCCCGGCCGGCCACGAGCAGGACCCGGGCTGAACGGATCCTTCACCGTCGGGGCCCTGGCCCGGTGGGCCCGGGAGGCGGGGTGGATACGAGGGCCGGTCCCGGGCCCGGGGTGGCTGCCGTCGCCGCCTGATAGGCCACGGTCGGATGGAAGCGCCACGTCCAGAGCTGACGTTCGATGTCGTCGCGGTCACGACCGGCGTTGGCGAGGTCGGAGGCCAGCCTCGCCGCACGGCGTCTCATGCGCTCGGCTTCGGGCAGGCGTTGCTCGGTGAGCCACCGGCGGTGGCTCACCTGCAGGGACTCGGGGAGCCGGGAGAGGTGGCGGAGGGGAAGGGGAGGGATGGCGGTGCGCACGGCCAGGCAACCGGGTCCCGATGGTCTGGCGATCTCGAACGTGCACAGCCGCTGGATCGACCGCCGGAAGGGCGAGTTCTTTCCCATGCGCGCGCCGAGGCCGAGTGCCCGCGCCGTCTCGGCCAGGGGGAGGTCGAAACCGTCGGCGCGGACCTCGAGCCCGTAGGAGAGCCGCCGTAGCAGCCACGTCGAAGAAGGTCCGAGGATCCCCAGCCAGTAGAGCTCGACATAGCGCGAGCAGGGGTGCAACCCATGGGGATCGGCGATCGGGTCGGTCCATGCCACGACGTGGATGACAGCCGCATCACCCGACAGCACCGCTGTCGGGCGGGGCCGGCGGGAGGCGCCTGGCTCACCTGGCGTCCGGCTGTCGGGCGCACCGGGGACGGCAGCGGATCCGAGCGTGTCCGGTGCCGTGCGCAGGTGCGGGATGGTGTCGGGAGCGTCTGGCGTCGTACACGTCGCCGGTTGCGTGGTCATCGCTACCTCCGGATTTCGAGCGTGCGCCGGCGCAGGACCCGACAGGGCAGGTCGGCCGATGCAGCGGATGTCGTGCCGGACCACGGTGCCGGTGGAGCTTTGCCGACCACCTGGCACGCACCCTTGCCGGACGGCGATCCATCCGGCGGCTTCTCCGGGAGGGAGCAGGTGGCTAGTTCTCTATGGGCGGTGACGATCCGCCAGAACGGTGCTCACCTCGCCAGACACCGGTGACTGTCGCTCCGGCAGGCACGTCAGCCAGCACCACGGCGTTGGCCCCGATCCAGGCACCGTCGCCGATGCGGACCGGCCCGAGCACTTTGGCGCCGGCCCCGATCCTCACGTCGTCGCCGATGCACGGCTGACCCGGCCCCCGCCCGGTATGGCCGAGGGTGACCCCTTGACAGAGGACGAGGTTCCGACCGGCCACCACTTCGTGGCCCACGACGATCCCGGAGGTGTGGCTGATGGCGAAGCCTCCCCCGAACCGGGCGGCGGGATGGATCTCCGATCCGCTTCTGATGACGGAGCGAACCTCGAGCCAGAGCGCCACCGGGCGGAGCCGGTGGCGCCAACACCACGACGAGGCCCGGTACCGGACCGCCACCGCCAGTCGCGGATAGAGAGGAACACGCAAGGCGGTGCGCAGGTACAGCTCCAGAGGCTTGGCGTCCCACAACGCAGTCATGTGCCGCAGGTCCGCTTCCAGGGCGCTCACGGCCACAGTGTTCCACGCCTCCTTCGAAGTGCTCACCGGCCACGAGCGAAGGGCATGGCAGGCTGGACGGATGCGGCAAGCAGTCCCGGGGACAGCCACGAGTATGCTCGTTCCCCACCGTGGGAAGCTCCGATGACCGAGTGGGTGACCAGGTCGGCGAACGACCGGCGATGAGCCTGTCCGAGTACCTCGGCGTGCGCGAAGACGAGAGCCTCGGAACCGGCGCGTCCACGTTGCCGTTCGCCGACGCCCTTCGTCCGCTCCTCGGGTCTTCGGTGCGCTTGCGAGGCAAGCAGGTGGCGACCAATGCCCTGGCCGCCGTGGCCCGCCGAAAGGCCCGCCAGTACGAGGGGGGTGGCCCCCTGCGCCTCCACCTGGGTTCGGGGGGCAACAACCTCGACGGCTGGGTCAACCTCGACCTGGTCGGAGCCGAGGCCGACGTGGCCTGGGACCTCCGCCGACCGCTGCCCTTCGCTGCTACCAGCGCTACTGCCGTCTTCTTGGAGCACGTGCTCGAGCATCTGACCGTGACGGACGGGCTCGCCGTGCTCCGTCACTGCCGGCGCGTCCTCGCCCCCGGCGGTGTCCTGCGGGTCGGGGTGCCCGATGCCGGTCTCTACGCCACCGGGTATGTCAAAGGGGACGCCATCCTCGAACGTCTCCGTCCCGGCCGGCCCACGGCGATGCTGGCCCTGAGCGAGGTGTTCCAGGAGCACGGCCATGTCTCGGCATGGGACGGGGAGACCCTGTGCCTGGTCGTCGCCGAAGCCGGGTTCGAGCACCCGTCGGTGATGCCCGGGGGACGCGTCGAGGATCGAGCCGGCGCCCGACAGCCCGGTGCGAATCCCGGAGACGGTCTACGTCGAGGCGCTGGCGCCCGCCTGATCGAGCGGACCATTCTCGGCAGGCGTCGGGAAAGCCACGGCTACCACCGCCCGCGGTGCACGCTGTCGGCGAGGGTGCGCTTCGTGCGCATGACCGAGGAGGACGGGGGGTCGGGTCGGTCCTTCTCGCCGAGCAGCACGGCTCCGAGCCACCGGAGCCGGTCGGGAACCCCCAGCAAAGCCTTCAGAGCGTCCTCGCCCCGGAAGTTGCCGAGGAAGGCGGCACCGAGGCCCCTCCCGGTGGCGCCCAGGAGGATCAGCAGCGCCGAAAAGGCGGCGTCGACGTGCCAGTAGGGGATCACCCACTCGACCTCACTGCCGTCAGCGCGCACCTTGTCCGGCTCGCCGTACCGGTCGACATAGGCCCCGGGGTCGGAGAAGACGAGCACGACGACGGGCGCCGCCGACAGCCCCCGGTACCGTCGGGACCCGGTCCGCCACCGTTCGTCGGTCACCGTCCTCCAGAACGGGCCCGTCTCGGCCGGCCCGTCGAGCACGACGAACTCCCGACCTTGGGTGTTGCCGGCCGAGGGGGCGGAGAGGGCACCGGCGAGGATCTCGTCCACCACCGGGCCGGGGAGCCGATCGGGACGAAAGTTCCGGGTCATTCGCCGTCTGACGAGGATCTCGGTCAGCTCCACCGTCCCTCCACCGCCCGCACGCTACCGCCCGTTGGCAACGCTCCCCTGCTCTGTGAGCCGGGCCGCCGGGGCCGAGCATCAGAGGGGTCCGGACGGCCGTTCCGGGCAGCGGGGAATGTTGACCTGGCTGGTAGTGTTTCACTACGCAGCGCACCCATGGCGCCGGTAGGAGGCCCCGAGGCGGGATGCCCTGGAGCCAGCAGCCATCGGCGCCCGTACGAAGGATCGTGATCGACGTGCCCACGTTCAGAGAGATGTTGGCCCAGGCCAAGGCCGAGGTCCGCGAGATCGAGCCGGCCGAGGCCGAACACGAGATCGCCGGCGGCGACACCGTCGTCCTCGACGTCCGCGAGCCGGACGAGTACGAGCAGGGCGCGTTGCCCGGTGCCCTCCACATCCCCCGGGGCACGCTCGAGACCTCCGTCGAGGGTCGGATCCCGGACAAGTCGAGCCACGTCGTCGCCTACTGCGCCGGTGGCACCCGCTCGGCGTTCGCGGCCCAGACCATGCAGCAGCTGGGCTACACCGACGTGTCCTCGGTCGTCGGCGGGTTCAACCGGTGGAAGGACGAGGGTCGGGACTGGGCCGTACCCGAGTCGCTCACGCCCGACCAGCGCAACCGGTACCAGCGCCATCTGCTGCTTCCCGAGGTGGGCGAGAAGGGCCAGCTCGAGCTGCTCGGCTCCAAGGTGCTGCTGCTCGGGGCCGGCGGCCTCGGTTCACCGGCCGGCTTCTACCTGGCCGCCGCCGGCGTGGGGACGATCGGCGTCATCGACATGGACGTCGTCGACGCTGTCCAACCTGCAGCGTCAGATCCTGCACAACACCGACCGGATCGGCGAGCGAAAGGTCGACTCGGCAAAGAAGACGCTCACGTCGCTCAATCCCGACGTGAACGTGGTCACCTACGACGTCCGCCTGGGCGCCGACAACATCCTCGACATCATCGACGGCTACGACGTCATCGTGGACGGCACGGACAACTTCCCGACCCGCTACCTGGTGAACGACGCCTCGTTGATCAAGCGCATCCCGGTCGTGCACGGGTCGATCTTCCGGTTCGAGGGCCAGGTGACCGTGTTCAACCCCTATGTAGGACCGTGCTACCGGTGCTTTGTCCCCGAGCCTCCTCCCGCCGAGCTCGCCCCGAGTTGCTCGGAGGCGGGTGTGCTCGGTGTGCTGCCCGGGATCATCGGCTCGATCCAGGCAATCGAGACGATCAAGATCCTCCTCGGCATCGGGGACACGCTCGAAGGACGGCTGCTCGCCTACGACTCCCTGGAGGAGACGTTCCGGACGTTCAAGATGCAACGCGACCCCCAGTGCCCGGCGTGCGGCCCCGACGCCGGAGAGCTGGTCATCGCCGAGTACGACGAGTTGTGCATGCCGCACGCCTCGGTGCCGGCCGCCGTCGGCTGAGCGAAACGCCGTTTTCCGGGCCGGCGCCGCACCTTCTAACCTTGGGCCATGGCCAGTGGAACAGGTTCCGGGCCGCCCGCAGACCGCCGGGTGACCGACTCCGGCATCGAGGTGCGGAGGGTCTACGGGCCCGACGACCTGAAGGGGTGGGACCCGACCGAGCAGCTTGGTGAGCCGGGCCATTTCCCCTTCACCCGGGGCATCCGGTCCGACATGTACCGGGGCCGGCTGTGGACCATGCGCCAGTACGCCGGGTTCGGCACGGCGGTTTCCACCAACCAGCGGTTCAAGTTCCTCCTCGCCGCCGGCCAGACCGGGTTGTCGTGCGCCTTCGACCTGCCCACCCAGATGGGATTCGACTCGGACCACATGAGGGCCCAGGGCGAGGTGGGCAAGGTGGGGGTGGCGATCGACTCACTCGACGACATGCGCCAGCTGCTCGACGGGCTGCCGCTCGACAAGGTCACGACCTCGATGACCATCAATGCGACCGCCGCCATCCTGCTCCTCTTGTACCAGCTCGTGGCAGAGGAGAACGGTGTCGACGCAGCCACGCTCGGGGGCACCATCCAGAACGACATCCTGAAGGAGTACGTGGCGCGGGGAACCTATATCTACCCGCCCCGGCCGTCCATGCGCCTCGTCACCGACACCTTCTCGTACTGTGCGGAGCACCTGCCGGCGTGGAACACCATCTCCATCTCCGGCTATCACATCCGCGAGGCCGGATCGACGGCCGTCCAGGAGATCGCCTTCACCATCGCCAACGGCATCGCCTACGTGGAGGCGGCGCTCGCAGCGGGGCTCGACGTGGACGCCTTCGCCCCCCGCCTTTCCTTCTTCTGGAACGCCCACAACAACCTGTTCGAAGAAGTCGCGAAGTACCGGGCGGCCCGGAGGATGTGGGCGAAGCTGATGAGGGAGCGATTCGGGGCCAAGGAGGAGAAGTCGACCCTGCTCCGGTTCCACACCCAGACCGGCGGATCGACGCTCACCGCCCAGCAGCCGGAGAACAACATCGCCCGGGTCACCGTCCAGGCTCTGGCTGCCGCACTGGGCGGAACCCAGAGCCTGCACACCAACGGTTTCGACGAGGCCCTCGGGCTTCCTACCGAACGAGCCGCCAAGGTGGCGCTCCGGACCCAGCAGGTCATCGGTTACGAGTCGGGCATCGCCGACACCGTCGACCCGCTGGCCGGGTCGTGGTTCGTCGAGTCGCTGACCGACGAGGTCGAGGCGAAGGCATGGGAGTACCTCGAGCGCATCGATGCCATGGGGGGTGCCGTCGACGCCATCGAGGCCCAGTACATGCAACACGAGATCGAACAGGCGGCCTACACCTACGCCAAGGCGGTCGACGCCGAGGAGAAGGTCATCGTCGGGGTCAACCGGTTCGTGGACGAGCAGCCCGAGCCCGGCGAGGTGTTCCCGATCGACCCCGAGCTCGAGCGGTCCCAGGTCGACGGGGTGAGAAAGGTCAGGGCCGAGCGGGACCAGGCTGCGGTCGACGCCGCCCTGGCCGAGGTGGAGGCGGCCGCCAGGGGAACTCAGAACCTCCTCGTGCCCATGAAGTCGGCCCTCGCCGCCATGGCCACACTCGGCGAGGTCTCCGACGTGCTGCGCGGGGTGTTCGGCGAATTCCAACCGGGCGGCTAGCAGGAGCTGGCCGGCGGCAAACGCCGGCGACCGGGCTGCGGAGCTAGCCCGCTCGGAGGAGGGCCACCACCTGGCTCGGTGCCGGGTTGACCAACGGGCGCCCGTCTACCACGACGGTGGGGACGGTCTCGTTGCCGTCGGCCACGGACCGGACGAACGAGGCCGCATCGGGATCCCGCCAGATGTTGACCTGGTGGACTCTCAGGCGATGCCAACGCAGGACGAGACGCAGCCGCATGCAGAACGGGCATCGCGGTCGCCAGTACAAGACGACGCGGGAACGGTCGGAGGGCTGGTTGTCACTGGGGGCTATGGAGGTAGTCAACCACGGGGACAGTCGGTGGTCGAGGGTGACTGTGGGTGCTGAGGCGAGTTGCGGGGTTGCTCCGGTCATTGGGAGTGGCGTCTATCGGGAGTGACGTCGGGCGGCCGTGGATGAACGCCATCGGCATAGCCCTACCCCCGGACGAACCGCAGCCGCCCGGCCTGTTCCTCCCACCCGCTGGTCCGCCAGAACCCGGTGGCGTCAGCAGCTCCGTCTGCCACGACAGCCTGTAGCCGGACGGCTCCGAGCCGGCCGAGCCGCTCCTCGGCATGGCCGAGGAGCCTTCGGCCGAGACCGGTTCGCCGCTCGGTGGGCGCCACCGCCAGCCGGTAGATCGAGCCCCGCCAACCGTCCCACCCGGCGATGACCGAGCCGACGATGCGCCCACTCATGTCGGCCACGATGAGGGCGTCGGGGTCGGCGGCGAGGAGCGAGGCGATCCCGGACGGGTTGTCGGTCCGGGTCGGCTCCGCCCCCGATACAGCCCAGAGATCCAAGACGCCGGCCACGTCGGTGGCCCGGGCCGTCCGGATCACGATCGGATCGGTGCCCACGGTACCGCCGGCGGATCCGCCTCAGCCGGCCAGCAGCCGGTCGCGGAGGGAACCGGGCTCGGCGGCGTCGATGGCCGTCCATGCCATGGAGAGCGCCCCGTCGTGGACGGCGGCCTCAGCGGAGGGCGTGACGCAGGCGGCGGCGAACTCGGGCTGGTGGTTGACCGACCCCCCGGCGTCGATCCCGATGAGGGGATGGATGGTGGGCACGGCGAGGGACACGTTGGCCATGTCGGTGGAGAGGGTCGGTGGTGCGTTGCCGTCGTCGTCGGCACGAAAGGTCCGTCCGAGCGCCTCGGCGTTGGACCGGTAGCGGGCCAGAAGCTCCGTGTCCGGCTCCATATGCGAGTAGGCGGGGGAGAGGTCCCGTCGGTCCATGGCCGCCCCGGTCGCCATGGCGCCGGCCTCGAAGCAGGCCATGACCCGGGGCTCGAGTCTGGCCAGCCCCTCGGCCGTGGTCGAACGGCACATGAAGCGCCCCGTCACCGACCCGGGGATGACGTTGGCCGCCTCGCCGCCGTTGGTGACGACGCCGTGGACCTGGTCGCCGGGTTGGAGCTGCTGGCGCTGGAGCCCGATGGCGACCTGGGCGACGACCATGGCGTCCCCGGCGTTGATCCCCTCGAACGGCGCCGCCGAGGCGTGGGCGCTCTTGCCGGCGTAGTGCACGTCGAAGTGGGAGACGGCGAGACAGGTGCCTGTCAGCCGGTCCACCGGCCACGGATGGACCATCATCGCCGCGTGGACGCCGGAGAAGACGCCCGCGCTCCAGCATGGTGATCTTGCCGCCGCCGCCCTCCTCGGCCGGTGTCCCCATCACCCGCACCGTGAGCCCGGCGTCGTCGGCCACCTCGGCCAGGGCTGCGCCCGCACCGACGGCGGCGGCGGCGATGAGGTTGTGACCGCAGGCGTGGCCAACCCCGGGCAGCGCGTCGTACTCGGCGCAGACCGCCACCACGAGCGGCCCCGATCCCGCCTCGGCCACGAAGGCGGTAGGCAGGCCGGCAGATCCGGTGGTCACGGCGAACCGGCGCGACGCCAGGGCGTCGGCCGTCCATGCGCAGGCCCTGGTCTCCTCGAACGCCGTCTCGGGGTGGTCGTGGATGGCCCGGCTCAGCTCGACGAGGGACTCGAGCCCCCTCTCCACGCTGCGGCGGACCTTCTGCCTGAGTCCGGACCCTTCAGCCACGAAAGCCCCTCTCGCTCGTCGGCCCTTCGCCTACTCGATGACGGCGATGACGTCGCCGGGTCCGACCGACTCGCCCGCAGCCACGAGGACCTCCTTCACGGCACCCGACTTCTCGGCGACGACCGTGTTCTCCATCTTCATGGCTTCGAGGACGCAGATCGTCTGGCCCACCTCGACGTCGTCCCCGACGGTCACGAGGACCTTCACGATGGTTCCCTGCATGGGTACGGTGACCGTGCCCGAAGCGCCGCCCTGGGCAGCCGCCTTGGGCCGCTTGGGCGCCACCCCCCGCCCCGTCTCCGCACGACCGCCGACCAACGCCACCTCGTCAACGGTGTCGGGCACCCACAGCTTCACCTGGAACCGCCGCCCGTCGACTTCGGCGGTCACGTCGCGCTCCACTCGGGCCTCTGCCTCTTCCTCTCCTTGCCGAACGGTGGCCGGTGCCGCCGAGACCCCGCTCAGGTCGAGGGTGTGCTCGACCCAGTTGGTCGAGTGGGCGGCGGCGGCGAAGTCCGGATGGGAGAGGATGGCCACGTCGGCGGGCAGCGTCGTGGCCACGCCCTCGATCACCGTCTCGTCGATGGCTCGGAGCATCCGACGCCGTGCCGCCTCCCGGTCGTGACCCCACACCACCAGCTTGGCCACGAGGTTGTCGTAGAACTGGCTGACGGTGTCACCGGACTCGTAGCCGGCGTCGAGCCGCACACCGGGGCCGCCGGGGACGGCGAAGCGGGTGATGGTCCCCGGCGACGGCAGGAACGCCCCGCCGGCGGGGTCCTCGGCGTTGATCCTGACCTCGATGGCGTGACCGTTACGGCGCACGTCGTCCTGGGCGAAGGCGAGGGGCTCTCCCGAGGCCACGCGGACCTGCCACTCGACCAGGTCGAGGCCGGTGACCAGTTCGGTGATCGGATGCTCGACCTGCAGACGGGTGTTCATCTCGAGGAAGAAGAACTCGCCGTCCTGATAGAGGAACTCGACCGTCCCCGCGTTCACGTACCCGCAGGCCTCGGCCACCTTGACGGCTGCCGCGCCCATGGCCTGCCGAACCTCGTCGGGGAAGTCGGGAGCGGGACTCTCCTCGATGAGCTTCTGGTGGCGCCGCTGGGCCGAGCAGTCGCGCTCGCCGAGCCACAGGGTGTTCCCGTGGGTGTCGGCGATGACCTGCATCTCGACGTGGCGGGGCCACGCCAGGTACCGCTCGACATAGCACTCGTCCCGGCCGAAGTAAGCGAGCGACTCGCGCTTCGCCGACTCGAGGGCGTCGTGGGCGTCCTCGGGGCCGGTCACGACCTTCATCCCCTTGCCTCCGCCGCCGAAGGCGGCCTTGATGGCCACCGGCCATCCGAACTCGTCACCGAAGGCGACGATCTCCGAGGCATCGTCGAGCACCTCCGAGCGTCCCGGCACACCCGACACGCCCGCCCGCTCGGCGGCATGGCGGGAGCTGATCTTGTCCCCCATGACCTCGATGGCCTCGGGCGGCGGTCCGATGAATGTGACGCCCCGCCCGGTGATCGCCCGGGCGAAGTCGGTGTTCTCGGAGAAGAAGCCATATCCGGGATGGACGCTGTCTGCTCCCGACTGGTCGATGACGCGGAGGATGGCCTCCGTGTTGAGGTAGCTCTCGGTGGCGGTCTGGCCGGAAAGGGCGTAGGCCTCGTCGGCCAGGCGCACGTGGAGCGCGTCGCGGTCGAGGTCGGAGTAGACGGCGACCGTCGACACCCCCAGCTCACGGCAGGTACGGATGACCCTGACGGCGATCTCCCCCCGGTTGGCGATGAGAACCTTCTTCAGCACGCTGCGCCTTTCGGATCAGACATTTGGCTCGGCCGGACCTGCTACCACCGCCAGCTCCGCCCGGCGGTACGACCAGGTCCGGGTGGCGGCGGTACAACACTGTCACGGCCCATAGGGTCTGTGCATGTTGGCACCGAGGTTCACCGACGTCCGTCGCTTCGCCTCGCTCGAGTCCACCAACGACTACCTGGTCGCCGAGGCGGCATCGGGCGCGGCCGAGGGAGTGGTGGCCGTGGCCGACCACCAGACCGCCGGTAAGGGGCGGCTCGGACGGAGGTGGGAGGCGCCGGCGGGGACCAACCTGCTGATGTCGATCCTGCTCCGGCCGCTCCTTCCCGCCGAGGAGCGTCACCTGGCAACGGTGGCCACCTCCCTGGCCACTGCCGACGCGGCCAGGGAGGTGGCCGGCATCGAGCTCGGACTGAAGTGGCCGAACGACCTGGTGGCAGAGGACGGTCGCAAGGTCGCCGGAGTCCTCGCCGAAGCGGGGGCGGCCGGTACGCAGCCCGGCGGTGAGCCCCCCGCCATCGTGGTGGGCGTCGGGATCAACGTGAACTGGCCCACTTCCGACGCCGACCTCTCCGGCGAGCTGGTGGGCGCGGCGACGTCCCTTGCCCAGCTCTCGGGACGGCCGATCGAACGGGACGCCCTCCTCTCGGCCCTGCTGGAACGGCTCTCCCCCCGGGCGGCCATGCTGTCCGATCCCGCGGCGCGGCGCCGGCTCTCCGCAGAGCTCCGCCAGCGCTCGGTGACCATCGGCGCTCCCGTGCGGATCGAGCTCGGCTCCGAGTCGTTCGAGGGGCGGGCGGTCGACCTCACGCCAGCGGGACACCTGGTCGTCGACGACGGCCGCGGGGTCCGGACGGTGTCGGCCGGTGACGTCGTCCATCTGCGGCCGGGGGGCGACGGCGGGACGGCGCCCGCCCCGGGCTTCCGCTCCGGCCCCGAGTAACCTCTCCCGTTCATGCGAGTTCTCGTGACCGGTGGCGCCGGGTTCATCGGATCGAATTTCGTGCGGTACTGGGTCGGGAACCATCCCCACGACACCGTGGTCGCTTATGACGCCCTCACCTACGCCGGGAACCGCCCCAACCTCGCCGACGTGGAGGGGGCGATCTCCTTCGTTCACGGCGACATCGGCGACGCCGAGACGGTGTCGAAGACCCTGGCCGAGCACGAGATCGACGTGATCGTCAACTTTGCCGCCGAGTCCCACAACAGCCTGGCCGTCCTCGATCCTGGCCGGTTCTTCCGGACCAACGTGCTCGGCACGCAGACCCTGGTCGAGGCAGCGCGCCACGCACGGAGTCGACCGGTTCCACCACATCTCGACCTGCGAGGTCTACGGCGACCTCCCCCTCGACTCCGACGAGGTCTTCACCGAGGACACCCCCTACCGGCCCCGGACTCCCTACAACGCCTCCAAGGCCGGTGCCGACCACGCCGTGCGCGCCTACATCGCCACCTATGGGCTGCCCGCCACCATCACCAACTGCTGCAACAACTACGGCCCGTACCAGTTCCCCGAGAAGGTGATCCCGCTGTTCACGTCGCGGGCCTTGGACGACCAGCCGCTCCCGCTCTATGCCTCGGTGGCCAACCGACGCGAGTGGCTCCACGTCGACGACCACTGCCGGGCTATCGAGCTCGTGCTCCAAGAGGGCAAGGTGGGAGAGACCTACAACGTCGGCAGCGGGGTCGAGGCCAGCATCGAGGAGATCGCCGACGCCGTGCTCGAGGCCGCCGAGAAGCCCCGGAGCCTGAAAGAGATCGTGCCCGACCGGCCCAGCCACGACCGCCGCTATCTGCTTGATTCGTCCAAGATCCGCTCGCAGCTCGGATGGGAGCCCACCGTTCCCTTCCAGCAGGGCCTGGCCGACACGGTGGCCTGGTACGGCGAGAACCGCAGCTGGTGGGAGCCCCTCACCGACCGGGCACCGGTCGTCGAGGGCGTATGGGGGGACCCCGGGACTCCCGACGATCCTCCCCCGGGTCGGTGAGGCCGCCCCTCCGGGTGCTGGTCACCGGCGGAGAGGGCCAGCTCGGGCGTGACCTGTGTGACGTGCTGGCCGACCGGGTGCCCGTCGGCGGTGAGTCACGACCGGCGATGCTCCCGGGGCCGAGAGGCGGTCCCGCCGACGTCCTCTCGACCGACATCGACACCCTGGACGTCACCGACCGCTCCGCCGTGCGGTCCGCGTTCGGCGAGTTCCGTCCCGAGCTCGTGATCCACGGCGGTGCGTTCACCGCCGTCGACCGGTGTGAGTCGGAGCCCGACACGGCCTTCGCCGTCAACGCACTCGGCACCCGGAACGTGGCCGAGGCGTCGGTGTCGGTCGGTGCCCACCTCGTCTACGTGTCGACCGACTACGTGTTCGACGGGACGTCGGATCGCCCCTACGTCGAGTGGGACCGGCCCAATCCCCGCTCGGTCTACGGGCGGAGCAAGCTCGGGGGAGAGCACGAGGTGCGGGCCGTGTCGGGACCATCGGCCTCGGTCGTCCGCACGGCGTGGGTCAACGGGGCCCACGGAGCCAACATGACCAAGACGGTCCTCCGTCTGGCCGAGGGGAGCGACGGGCCGCTCACCTTCGTCGACGACCAGGTCGGCTGTCCGACGTTCACCGCCGATTTGGCCCCCGCCCTCGTCCGGCTGGGCCTCGACCGACGACCCGGCACCTTCCACGTCACGAACCAGCAGGAGACCAGCTGGTTCGGCTTCGCCCGTGCCGTGTTGCAGGCGGCGGGCAAGGACCCGGCGCGGGTGCTCCCCATCGCCACCGCCGAGCTCGATCCTCCGAGGCCGGCACCGCGACCGGCCAACTCCCGGCTCGACAACGCCGCGCTCCGACTCGCCGGCCTGCCGACCCTGCCGGTGTGGAACGACGGGCTGGAGCGTCTCGTCACCGCCCTCGGCACCGGCGACTGATCACGGCGGCTCCACGGGATGCGCTGCACGGATGGTCGGCGCAACCGCCCCTCCTTCAGATGGGGGAGGATTGAGCCGACAAAGAGGGGCGAGGACGCCGGTCGACGGACGGCGTGGCGAGGGAAAGGGAGACGAGTGAGAGGGAGCGGGATGGAACGACAACGGTCGTGCGCATGACCATGCGGTCGGACAGATGAGCGGGGAGTCCCCGGGGACGTTCGGGGCCGGGCGTGTGCTGCCCCGCCGCCAGGTGGGCGTCCCTGACTCGGGGCCCCCCGGCGCCTATTTCGGGCACGGAGGCGGCGCCGTTCGGGTGCTGCCGCACGGGCGGGGCCACTCGGTGGCGGTGATCGGCGTGGGATACGTGGGGCTGCCCACGGCGGCCACACTCGCCCATCTCGGGCACCGCGTCACCTGCGGAGACGCCGACGCCGGCAAGATCGCCCTTCTCACCCAGGGCCGGGTCCCCATCGTCGAGGACCACCTGGAGGAGCTGGTCCACGAAGGTCAGGCCGCTGGCCGGCTGCGGTTCGTGGTCGGTGCGACGGCGGCCGTCCAGGGAGCCGAGTTCGTCTTCCTCTGCGTCCCCACGCCCCAGGGCCCTGAGGGCTCCGCCGACCTGTCCTTCGTCGAGGCGGTGGCCGAGGAGATCGGACCGAAGCTGCTTCCCGACTCGGTCATCGTCAACAAGTCGACCGTGCCCGTCGGCTCGACCATGGTGGTCGAGCGGGTGCTCGGGCGCCACGACGTCCAGGTCGTGTCCAACCCCGAGTTCCTCCGCGAAGGCACGGCCGTCGCCGACAGCCTCCACCCGGAGCGCATCGTGGTCGGGGCGGACGACCAGTCGGCGGCGGCCCGGGTGGGCGAGCTGTTCGCCGGGACCCATGCCCCGCTGCTCATCACCGACGCCGCCACCGCGGAGACCATCAAGTACGCGGCCAACGCCTTCCTCGCCACCAAGCTGAGCTTCGTCAACGCCGTGGCCGGCCTGTGCGAGGCGGTGGGGGCGGACGTACGTGACGTCATCCTCGGCCTGGGCTACGACCGGCGCATCGGGTTCGAGTACCTGCGGCCCGGACCGGGCTGGGGAGGGAGCTGCCTGCCCAAGGACACCCGGGCCCTGGTCCACATCGCCGAGGAGTCCGGGTACGACTTCTCCTTCTTGAAAGGGGCGATCCAGACGAACGACGAGCAGTTCGCCCGCGTCGTCGACAAGGTCAAGGCGGCGACCGGCGGGTCCCTCGAAGGATCGGTGATCGCCGTGTGGGGGCTGACCTTCAAGGCGGGAACCGACGACCTGCGCAATTCACCGGCGGTGGAGGTGACCCGGAGGCTGGTGGAGGCGGGTGCGGTCGTCCGGGCCTTCGATCCGACGGTGACGGTTCCCGCCGGGCAGCAGTCGACGGCGGTGGATGGTGCTCCCGAGCTCGGCTCGGCGGAGGGTGTGTCGGTCTCAAAGGCGGCCGAGGCCTATCCCGACCCGTACGCCGCCTGTCAGGGGGCCGGGGCGCTTGTGGTGCTGACCGAGTGGGACGAGTTCCGGTGGCTCGACTTCACCAAGGTGCGCAACGTCATGGACCATCCGGTCGTGATCGACGCCCGGAACCTGCTCGACCCGGCCCAGCTGCGCCGCATCGGCTTCGAGTACAGCGGGATCGGGCGCCGGTGAGCCGACGGATGGTCGTCCTCGGCGGCGCCGGGTTCCTCGGTTCGCACCTCTGTGACCATCTGGTGGCCCTCGGCGACGAGGTGGTGTGCGTCGACGACTTCTCCACCGGTCGCCGGTCGAACGTCACGCAACTGGACGGAAACCCCGCCTTCAGCCTCGTCGAAGCGGACATCACGACCGGGCTCGCCGTCGAGGGCGACGTCGACGGCGTGTTCCACCTGGCCAGCCCGGCCTCTCCCCCCGACTACCTGGCCCGGCCGCTCGAGACCCTGGCCGTGGGCAGCGAGGGCACCCGGCACGGCCTGGAACTGGCGCACGATCACGGGGCCCGCTTCCTGCTCGCCTCGACGAGCGAGGTCTACGGCGACCCCGACGTCCATCCCCAGCCCGAGTCGTACTGGGGCAACGTCAACCCGGTGGGCCCCCGCAGCGTCTACGACGAGGCCAAGCGGTTCGCCGAAGCGTTGACCATGGCCCACCTGCGGGTACGGGGGACCGACGTCGTCATCGCCAGGATCTTCAACACCTACGGGCCCCGGCTCCGTCCCGACGACGGTCGGGTGGTCTCCAACTTCCTCGTCCAGGCGCTGCGCAAGGAGCCCCTCACCGTCTACGGCGACGGGAGCCAGACGAGGAGCCTGTGCTACGTGGACGACGAGGTGCGCGGGCTCCTCGGCTTGTTCGACTCCGACCTCGTCGGTCCGGTCAACATCGGCAATCCGGACGAGTACACCGTGCTCGAGCTGGCCGGCGCCGTGCTCGAGCTCTGCGGGTCGGGATCGGAGATCGTCCACCTCCCGCTGCCCCAGGACGACCCCGCCCGGCGCCGTCCGGACATCACCCGGGCCCGGGAGGCCCTGGGCTGGGCCCCGACCACGACCCTCGCCGACGGGCTGGCCGTGACCGCTCGGCATCTGGCCGTCTCCATCGGGCTCGACACAGCCTTGCACGACGTCCCCGGCCCGTAAGTAGCTGACACCGGCGCCGACCGGCAAGAATGACTCCGGCGAGCGGCACCCTCGGGTGCGACCGAAGAGG
Organism: uncultured Acidimicrobiaceae bacterium; assembly: GCA_963828385.1. Taxonomy (GTDB): domain Bacteria; phylum Actinomycetota; class Acidimicrobiia; order Acidimicrobiales; family RAAP-2; genus Bog-756. Next base: position 2,354,374 of record CAWHEF010000002.1, on the reverse strand, counting down.
AGTTGATCGGCCATGAGCGATGTGCCTTCCATGCCGGAGGAAGCCGGATCTGATGGGGGGGCGGGAGACGGCCAGTTCGACGCGCCCCGCTACTCCATGCTCTCGGTGATCGTGCCCGTCTTCAACGAACGGACCACCGTGGCCGAGATCATCCGCCGGATTCGGGCCGTCGAGCTGCCGGTGGGCTTAGAGGTGGTGGTGGTCGACGACGGCTCCTCCGACGGGACGGACAAGGTGCTCACCGCCCTCCACGACTCGACGGTCCGGGTCATCAACCACCCCCACAACAAGGGGAAGGGGGCAGCGGTCCGCACCGGGATGGCCGCCATCCGAGGGGACCTGATGCTCGTCCAGGACGCCGACCTCGAGTACGACCCCGAGGACTGGAAAGCCCTGCTCGACCCTGTCCTGCGGGGCAAGGCCAGCGTCGTCTACGGCAGCCGCTTCACCGGGCCGCGCAAGAACATGCTTCCCCTCCATTGGCTGGGCAACCGCTTCTTGTCACTCGTGACCAACGTGCTCTACTCGTCGACCCTGTCCGACATGGAGACGTGCTACAAGCTCTTCGACACCAGAGTCCTCGACGGGATCACCGTCGAGTCGGACCGGTTCGATTTCGAGCCCGAGATCACCGCCAAGGTTCTGCGGCGCGGCTACCGCATCTACGAGGTACCGGTCTCCTATTCCGGCCGAGAGGTGGACGAAGGGAAGAAGATCACCTGGCGTGACGGTGTCGGTGCCCTGCGCGCCCTCGTCAAGTACCGGTTCGCCCGCGTCGAACAGTGATCGAACAGTGATCGAAGCGTGACCGGGCGCGCACACGGGCGCGCCGGCTCCTCGACGGCGGTGGACGGGGTCGCCGTGGTCGTCGTCAACTACGAGTCCGGGGCGGTGCTCGAGCAGACCCTCTGCGACCTGGCGGCCGAGACGCCCACCGAGCTGGTCGTGGTCGACAACGGCTCGACCGACGGATCGGTCGACCGGGCGGCACGGCACGTCGCCGACCTCCCCGGCTTCGCCGTCATCACCGCCGGCACCAACCTCGGCTACGGCGCCGCCGTCAACCGGGGGGTGGCCGCTACCTCCGCTCCCTACGTCCTCGTCTGCAATCCCGATCTCAGGGTGCACGAGGGCACCACGTCGAGGTTGGTCCGTTCGCTGGCGGACCACCCCAGCTGGGCCATGGCCGGTCCACTGATCCGGACGGCGGCAGGCGATCGCTACCCATCGGCCCGCCAGTTCCCGTCCCTGCCCGACGCCGCCGGGCATGCGCTGCTCGGCATGGTGGCGCCGAGGAACAGATTCACCTGCGCCTACCAGCAGTCACGGTTGGACGACCCTGACACCTCGGACACCACCGTCGACTGGGTGTCGGGAGCCTGTTTCCTCGCCCGGCGAAGCGCCTTCGAACAGGTCGGTGGGTTCGACGAGTCCTACTTCATGTACGTCGAGGACGTCGACCTGTGCTGGCGGCTCCGGCTGGCCGGATGGCAGGTGGGGTACGTACCGGGCGGCGAGGTGACCCATGCCCAGGGGGTGTCCACCGACAGCCACCCCTACAAGATGATCCTCGAGCACCACCGGTCGCTGTTGCGCTTCGCCGTCCGATCGTCGAACGGGCGCAGGGCACTGCTGCTCCCGGTGATCGCGCTCGGCATCGGGGTGCGGGCGGCCATGGCCTGCCTGGTCCGTTCCTCGGGGCGATAACCGCCGTCCTCGGCGCGGGCCGGGGGCGAGAGACCAGGTTGTAGGGTGTCCTCCGATCATGGCGAGCAATTCGACGGGACGATGGGTGGAGCGGGCCGCCACCACGGGCGGCGGGCGCACCTATCGGGGCCAGGCTCCGGTGAACTGGTACGCCAGCCTGGTGCTCATCTGCATCGTCGGGCTGGCCCTCATCGGGTTCAGCCGGTACCAGAGGACCCATCCGGCGAGCTCGTCCTCGGGGCCGCCCACCACCAGTCAGATCTGGTACGCGGCACTCGGAACCGACATCTGCGGAACCATGCTCGGAAACCTCCCGGCCAGCACGAACACACAGAAGACCGGACTGACTTCGAACGGGAACGGCGTGGTCACTGTTCATCCCCTCAACAGCTCGGAGTCGGGGAGCAATGCCACGCTCGGCACGTTCGTCCAGCACTTCAGCGGCCTGACCTTGAACGCCACCACGCTGCAGTACCCGGGCAGGGCCGCCTACACCAACGGCGACGTCTGCCCCAAGAACACCCCCGACGCCGGCAAGCCTGGTGTGGTCCTCACCGTGAGCTGGCCCAACTTCAATTGTCCGGCAAGGGCACCGAGACGAGCGGCGATCCCCAGGACCTGAAGTTCGCCAACGGCCAGCTCATCACCATGGCCTTCGTCCCCACCACCGCCACCGTCAAGAAGCCCCCGTCGTCGGCTATCTCCAACCTGATCACCGCCGTGAGCTCGGGGAGCTCGTCGACGTCCACCACCGCCCCCTCCTCGGCCGCCACGACCCCGACCTCCACCACACCGACCTCCACCACACCGACCTCCACCACGACGCCATGACCTCCACGGCGACGCCCGGCGGGCCGCGCTCGTGAGGGCCGTCGTGCTGGTCGGGGGCGAGGGGACCCGCCTCCGGCCCCTCACGTCGACCACACCCAAGCAGATGCTTCCCGTCGTCGAGCAGCCGATGATCGAGCGGGTGGTCGGCCATCTCGCTCGGCACGGCATCGAGGACGTCGTTCTCTCGCTCGGATACCGTCCCGACGCGTTCATCAACGCCTATCCCGGCGGAACGATCGGGGAGGTCTCGCTGGGGTACGCCGTGGAGCCGGACCCCCTCGACACCGCCGGGGCCATCCGTTTCGCAACCCGTCACGCCGGCATCGACGAGACGTTCGTGGTCGTGAACGGTGACGTCCTCACCGACTCGAACCTGTCCGAGCTCGTCGACGTTCCATCGCCGGAGCGGTGCAGAGGCGACGATCAGCCTGACTCCGGTCGACGACCCCAGCGCGTTCGGCGTGGTGCCGACCGACGAGCAGGGTCGGGTCGTGGCCTTCATCGAGAAGCCGCCACGAGACGAGGCCCCCACCAACTACATCAACGCCGGCGCCTATGTGCTCGAGCCCGGCGTGGTCGAGCGGATCGCGGACGGCCGACGGGTGTCGATCGAGCGGGAGACGTTCCCGACCCTCGTCGAGTCGGGCTCGCTCTTCGCCCTTCCCTCATCGGCGTACTGGCTCGACACCGGAACCCCCGACGCCTACCTCCGGGCCCATCGCGACCTCCTCCTCGGAGCACGTCCGGGCCCCCCGGCCCCCGGCGCCGAGCTCGACCCGTCGATCGGTCCGGGCGCCTTTCGCATCGGCGACGTCGAGATGGACCCGACCGCCACCGTGTCCCGTTCGCTGCTGGGCCGCGGGGCAGCGGTGTCCGGTGACTCGATGGTGGACGAGTCGGTGCTCGGGTCCGGGTCGGTGGTCGAGGACGGGGCGTCCGTCGTGGGCTCGGTGCTGCTTCCCGGCGCCCGGGTGGCACGGAAGGCCTCGGTCGAGGGCTCGATCATCGGACCGGGCGCCGTCGTCGGGCGGCGGTGCGAGATCCGGTCCCTCTCGGTCGTCGGCCCCGGGGCGGTCACCGCGGCCGGGATCGGTCATCGACGGCGCCCGCATCGCTGCGGAGGTCTGAGCGGTGCAGGCGCTCGTCACCGGAGGCGCCGGGTTCATCGGCTCCACCCTGGTCGACCGCCTCCTGGCCGAAGGCCATACCGTCGACGTGATCGACGACCTGTCGACCGGCTCGCTGGCCAACCTGGCCGATGCCCGGGCCAGCGCCGGAGGCCGCCAGCTCACCGTGCACCAGATGGACGTGCGCTCACCGGAGGTGGTCGCCCTCATGGGCCGGCGCCGGCCCGAGGTCGTGTTCCACCTGGCCGCCCAGAACGACGTTCGGGTGTCGGTCGCCGATCCCGGTCTTCGACGCCGAGGTCAACCTGATCGGCACGCTGCAGGTGCTCGAGGGGGCGCGGGCCTGCGGCACGCCAGCGGGTGGTCTTCGCCGGCAGCGGCGGCACGCTCTACGGCGAGCCCGACGACGCCGAGTTGCCGCTCGCCGAGTCGCTGCCCCAGCGCCCGCTGTCGCCCTACGGCGTGTCGAAGAAGGCCGGGATCGACTATCTCGTCGCCTACCGCGAGCTCCACGCCCTCGAGTTCGTGGCCCTGGCCCTCGCCAACGTGTACGGGCCCAGGCAGGATCCCCACGGCGAGGCCGGGGTGGTAGCCATCTTCGCCGAGCGCCTGCTGGCCGGCGAGCCGGCCACGATCTTCGGGGACGGCGAGCAGACCCGGGACTTCGTCTACGTCGACGACGTGGTCGACGCCTTCGTGCGCGCGGCCACCCGGGGCGGCGGCCTCGTCTGCAACATCGGAACCGGGCAGGAGACCTCGGTCAACGAGCTCTACCGCGAGATGGCCGTCCAAGCCGGCTGTGAGCCCCGGGCCGTCTACGCCCCACTTCGCCCGGGCGAGCTGGCCCGGAACAGCCTCGATGTGACCCGGGCCGAGATCCAGCTCGGTTGGCGGCCGTGGACCGAGCTCGGCGCCGGTGCTGCCGCCGTGCTCGAGTTCATGCGCGGTCGGGCCGGCCCCGGCGCCGCCTAGGGGACGGGCGAACGGTCACGTGCGGCGAAACGGCTCGGACACGAAGGCGGTGACGGCCACGGCCGCGGTCAGAAGGGGGACCAGCCCGAGCGCCACCCGGAGGGATGCCGCCTGGGCGACGGCGCCGATGACGGGCGGCCCGAACACGAAGCCGGCCCAGCCGAAGCCGGCTACCGCCGCCACCGCCCGTCCCGGATCGAGTCCGGGGAGGGACCCGGCGGCCCGGAAGCAGACGGGGACCACCGAGGCCAGGCCGCAGCCCAGCAGAACGAGCCCGACGAAGAAGGCGGCGGATCCGCCGACGAGCAGCGATGAGGCCAGGCCGACCGCCGCCGGTGCGGCCAGGGCCGGGACGACGAGCCGCGAGGAGAACCGGGACAAGAGCCGGTTCCCGCTCAAACGGACGACCACCATGGCCAGGGAGAAAGCGGTGTATCCGAGGGCGGCGACGGCGGCAGCGGTGCGGAGTGAGTCGCGCAGGTAGACCGCCGCCCAGTCGGCGACAGCTCCCTCGCAGAGCATGTCGGCAAGGGCGATGGCGCCGAGCACGAGCACAGCCGGTCGGAGCACGCTCCCGCCGCTCCTCCCGTGAGCGGGGACGGGGACACCGGGGTCGGGGAGGAGGCGGGTCGTGAGCCACCCGGCGACGGCCAGGCACGGGGCCGCCACCACCAGGAGCTGGACGCTCAGGGTCAGCCCGAGGGCGACACCAGCCGCCCCCAGCCCGGCGCCGGCCATCGACCCGATGCTCCACCAGCCGTGGAACCCGGGCATGAGGACCCTTCGGGCGGCGGTCTCGACCGTGAGGCCCTGGGTGTTCATGGCGACGTCGAGCGCTCCCTGGAACGCGCCCCGCACCAGGAAGACGGCGAAGAACGCCCCGAACGAGCCGGACAGGCCCACCACCGGTCCGGCGGCGCAGTAGCCGACGAGCGCCACCTGGACCACGGTCCGGCTGTCGTGGTGGGGGAGCGCTCGGCCGACCACCACCATGGCCAGGACGGAGCCGAGCGGTGCTCCGAGGAGGGCGAGGCCGAGGGCGCCGTCGCCCAGATGGAGAGCCGACTTCACGTGGGGGATGTGGGCGACCCACGAGGCGAACACGAGTCCGTGGACGAAGAAGATCGCCGTGATCGCCACCCGGGCCCATCGGATGGGCGCCGCCGTGCTCGGGCCCGGCACCTGCGGCCGCCACCCTGGACCGGCCCGGCGGCGGTGCGACGGGGCGTCGGGGCGTCGCGGTCCTGCCGGGGGTCGGGCGCCCTTCAGCGGAAGAGGTCCTCTGCCGGCGGTCGGACGATCTCGGTCGGCGACCGACGACGGCCGGAGCCACGCGGGGTCCACGCCCCGCACGACGGCGGCGGGTATGCCCCGCGCCTTGCCCATGACGAGCTCGGCCGCGCCGGCCAGCTCGTCGGCCACGCACACCTCGGTCGACCTCGAGGACCCGTCCGTTGGCGTCCGCGGGTGCCCCGCAGGTCGACGACACCGGCCACCCCGGCGATCCCGATGGCCACGTCGGTCACCCCTTGTCGCCACGTCCGGCCGAACGTGTCGGAGACGATCACGCCCACGTCGACCCGAGGCGGTGGTGGAGGCCGTCGCGGATCCGGCGGGCCGACCGGTCGGGGTCGACGGGCAGGAGGGCGGCGGTACCGTCGTCGACGTTGGACAGGTCGACGCCGGCGTTGGCGCAGACGAACCCGTGGCGGGTCTCGGTGATGAGCAGCTCGTCCCGCCGCCGGAGGACCCGGACCGACTCCGCCTCGACCAGGGCCCGCTTGGCCCCGTGGTCGTCTCGGGTCGACGGCCACGATCCGGCCCTCGGCCTTGGACACCACCTTCTGGGTCACCACCACCACGTCCCACCCGTCCCGGAGCCGACCCGCCGAGCGACATCGGCCAGCAGAACGGCCGAGATCGTCGCCCGGCCGGACCTCGCCCATGCCCGCGACCGGGTAAGACCGGTGCACGGGCGCAGCACGGGGCCTCACCGCCTCGGCGACGGCATCGAGCACCACCCGCGACGAGCGCCGCCGCCCGGTCGGCGTCCGCCATGATGGTGGCGCCACCACGCAGCGGACGCCCTCCGTCCTCGACCGCCGGGGCCAGGTCGGCGTCGGCCTCGTCGATCACCAGGGTCCCGAGCCAGGTCGCGCGTACCAGCGGGCCACGCCGACTACCGATGACTCGAAGCCCGAGCTCGACGAGCAGCCGGTCGGCCGGCCCTTTCAGGGCGGCCCCGGCGACGATGGGCGAGACGCCGACCGTCGCCGAGCGTCTCGCGCCGAGCACCTCGGTGACGCCCGGCACGGACAGGACGGGCCCGATCGACACGACCGGGTTGGACGGGCACACCACGATCACGTCGGCCCCGGCCAGGGCATCGCAGCACGCCCGGGGCCGGCCGAGCGGCTCCGGCGCCGTCGAAGCGGATCGCCCGACGTGACCACGTCGTGGCGCCGCTCGACGAAGTACTCCTGGAACCCGACCTCTGCTCCGTCGGCCAGGCGGACCATGGTGCGGAGGGGGTCGTTCGGTCACCGGCACCAACCGGAGGTCGACGCCCAACGACGCCGCAAGCTCGGCGGTGACCTCGGACAGGGACGCTCCCTCGGCGAGCCGCTGGGTCCGGTAGCAGTGGGTGGCGAGGTCCTTGTCGCCGAGGTTGAACCAGGTCACGCCGCCGAGCGCCCGGAGCGGGTCCATGACCCGCCACGTCTCGCCGGCCAGACCCCAACCGGTCTCGGGGTTGATGGCACCGGCCAGGGTGTAGAGGACGGTGTCGAGGTCGGGGGAGATGTGGAGCCCGTGGAGCACGGTGTCGTCGCCGGTGTTGACGACGGCGGTGACCTCGGCCGGCGGGACCACCTCCACCATGCCCCGGAGCAGGCGGGCGGCGCCCACGCCGCCGGCCAGTGCGACGATGCTCGGGCGGTCGTGTCAGCGGATCACCGGCGCAGGCTACCCGACTCGACCCGGTCCCGGAGGCGACCGGCGGAGGCCACGGCGAGGCGATGTGCAAGGCTCCCGTCCGTGCCGCCGGACGTGTCGCGACCGCCACCGAAGCGACCCCGGCTCTCGGTCGCCTTCGACGCCACGCCGTTGCTCGGGAGCCCGACCGGCGTCGGCGTGTTCTGTGCCGGGGCGCTGGCCGGCCTGGCCCCGCGCGGCGACGTCGACGTCGGGGCCTTCGCCGTCAGCTGGCGACGCCGGCGTGGCATCACCGCCCGGGTGCCGCCGGGCGTGCCGACCGGGCAGCGAGCCATGCCGGCCCGGCCGCTGCACGCGGCCTGGCGCCGGTCCGGATGCCGCCCGCCGAGTGGTTCCTCGGCCCGAGGTCACGTCGTCCACGGCACCAACTTCGTCGTCCCCCCGACCGCGCCGGGCCGCCCGGGTCGTGACGGTCCACGACCTGACCGTCGTCCGCTACCCGGAGCTGTGCGACGCCCCCACCCTCGCCTACCCGGAGCTGGTGCGCCGGGCGGTGGCCGACGGCGCCTGGGTCCACACGCCGTCCCAGTTCGTGGCCGACGAGGTGGTGGCCGAGCTTCGGGGCCGACCCCGACCGGGTCCGGGCCGTCCACCACGGCATGCCGCGGCGCCCGCGCCAGCTGTCCGCCCCGGACCGGGCACACGAGCGCACCGCCGTTCGCCCTGCCGGCGCGGGTGTCATCGCTACCTCCTGGCCGTCGGCACCGTCGAGCCCCGCAAGGACTACCCCCTCCTCGTCGAGGCGTTCGACCCGGTCGCCGCCGACCACCCCGACGTGGCCCTGGTCGTGGTGGGATCGGACGGGTGGGGGTGTCCGACGCTTCCTCGACGCCGTGGCCGCCTCGCCGGCCCGGGACCGCATCGTGCGGCCCGGCTACCTCGACGACGTCGAGCTCGATGCCACGCTCCGGCGGGCCGCCGCCCTCGCCTTCCCCTCGGTCTACGAGGGCTTCGGGTTCCCGCCGCTCCAGGCCATGGCCGCCGGTGTCCCCGTGGTGGCGACGGCGGCCGGGGCCGTCCCCGAGGTCGTGGGCGACGGCGCCCTCCTCGTCCAGCCGGGCGACGGCGACGCCATGGCCGGACGCCCTGGCCGCGTCCTCGAGGGCGGGGACGAGATCGACGCACTCGTGTCGAGGGGGACGGCCCGGGCCGACCTGTTCACCTGGGCCGACTGCGCCGCCGGCCTGGCCGCCCTCTACCACGACGCCGCCGACGCTTCGCACCGGAGGCGGAGGGTGAGCGGCGCCGCAGGGTCCTCGTGCTCGCGCGAGCAGCTCCGGCGCCGGGCGCCGGGCGGGATCGGCACCTACGTCCGCGGACTGCTCCAGGGGCTCGACGTTCCGTTCCCGAAGCCGAGCGGCCCCAGACCGTCCTCGCCGCCAGCCGCACGCCCGGCCCTCCCGGGGCATCCGAGCCCCTGTCCGATCTCGGGGCGCCGCTGTGGCGGTCGCGCCTGCCCGGGCGTCTCCTGACCCGGGGCTGGGACCGGGGCCTCGTCCGGGCCCCGGCGGGCTTCGACGTCGTCCACGCCACGTCGCTCGCCACGCCGGAGCCGGCCGGCGTGCCCCTGGCCGTCACCGTCCACGACGCTGCTGTGGCGTCAGGTGCCCGACACGTATCCCGGCCCGGGGCCGGGCCTGGCACGAAGCCGCCCTCCATCGGGCCGTCCGGCGGGCGTCGCACTTCGTCGTGCCCTCGGTGGTCGTGGCCGGCGACCTCGGTGACGCCGGGGTGGCGCCGGACCGCATCGACGTCATCCCCATGGGCTGTGACCACCTCCCGTCCCCCGACCTCGCCGCCGCCGGCGACGTGCTCGCCCGTCTCGGGGTCGAGGGTCCCTTCCTCTTGAGCGTCGGCACCGTCGAGCCGCGCAAGAACCAGCTGCGGCTGGTCGAGGCGTACTCGACGCTCCGGGACGCGGCTCCCCGAGCCCTGGCCCCTGGTCATGGTGGGCCCGTCCGGCTGGGGTGGCCCGCTCGAGTCCGGGCCCGGCGTCGTCCTCGGCCGGCGCCGTGTCGGCACCGGTGGCTCGCCGGCCTCTACTGCCACCGCCCGCCTGTTCGCCTACGTACCGCTGCTCGAGGGGTACGGGATGCCTCCCGTCGAGGCCATGGCCCACGGCACACCGGTGGTGGCGAGCCCGGTGCCGAGCACGGGCGGCGCCGCCTACGAGGTGGACCCCGAAGACATCGAGTCGATCGCCCACGGGCTCGTCGAGGTGGCGACCGACGAGGGTCTGAGGGCGCGCCTCGTCGCCTCCGGCCTTGCCCGCGCCGCCGAGGTCACCTGGGCCAACAGTGCCCGAGCCCATGTGGCGCTCTGGTCCTCCCTCCGGGGGTCGGGCGCCCCCGGGCGCAGGTCGGCGCGGACCGATCGCCGAACGGGCCGGGGGGCGACCGGCGGTGGCTGAGGCTCCGCTGCGGCTCTCCCTCGACGTGACGGCCGTGCCGGACCGGCCGGTCGGAGCGGGCCAGTACACCCGGTCCCTGGCCACCGCCCTCGACGCCCGACCCGACGTGGAGCTGTCGCTCTGGTCCCGGCGCTCCGACGGGCCCCGGTGGCGTCGGCTCGCACCGGGCGCCACCGTCGTCGACAGCGCGCCCCGCACAGCGACCGCTCCGCCTGGCGTGGGAGCAGGTGCGGCTGCCCGGCCTCATCGCCCGGTCGGCGGCCGAGGTCCACCACGGACCCCACTACACGATGCCCGAGCGCTCGAGGCTGCCTGTCGTCGTCACGGTTCACGACCTCAGCTTCTTCGTCGACCCCGGCTGGCACGAGCGATCCAAGGTCCGGCTGTTCAGAAGGGCCATCCGGGTCGCCGCCCGGCGAGCGACCGCCGTCGTGTGCCCGAGCCGGGCCACCGCATCGGAGATGGCGCGCGACTGCCAGGTCGACGCCGAGGTCTTCGTGGCTCACCATGGCGTGGACACCCTCCGGTTCGCCCCGGTCGAACCAGCTCCCGGCTCCGACCGCGGGCTGCTCGCCCGCATCGACGAGCGCCTCGGTGCCGGGTCGCCCTACCTCCTCTTCGTCGGAACTCTCGAACCCCGGAAGGACGTTCCGACGCTGGTGTCGGCGTTCGCCCGGCTGGCGTGCGGGCACCGGGACGCGCTGCTCGTCCTGGCCGGGGGAGCGGGGTGGGGGGCGACCGCCATCGGGGGGGCCATCGCCGCCTCTGGCTGCTCCGACCGGGTCGTCGTGACCGGGTACGTCGGCGACGAGGTGGTGCCGGCCCTGCTCCGGCGGTGCGCCGCCGCCGTGTACCCGGCGAGGTACGAGGGCTTCGGCCTGCCCGCTCTCGAGGCCCTGGCCTGTGGAGCGCCGCTCATCACCACTGCCGGCACCGCCATGGAGGAGGTGGCGGGTGACGCTGCAATCCTGGTGCCTCCCGGTGACGCCGGAGCCCTGGCCGCGGCGCGCGGACCCCTTCCTCGGCGGCAGGGACGTCGGCGGCGACCGGGCGGTCCGCCGGCGGTCCGGCATCGACGTGGCCGCCCGCCACACGTGGGCACAGAGCGCCGAGGATCACCTGGCCGCGTACCGACACGCCGCCGCCGCCGGGGCCCGGTCGACCCGGTCGTGGTGACCGGGAGGGCATGTTGAGCGAGCCGGTGAGCCGGTAGGGTGAGCCGCCGTGCGCTCCCTCATCACCGGCGGCCGCGGTTTCGTCGGCCACTGGTTGGCCGAGCACCTGCGCATGGTGGGCGACGATGTCGTCGTCATCGACCGGGAAGTCGACGTGACCGATCCCGCTGCGTTGCTCGACGCGGTCACCGCGGCCGCGCCCGACGCCATCTACCACCTGGCGGCGCTCACCCATGTGGGCCGGTCGTGGGACGAGCCGCTCGACGTCCTCGAGGTGAACGTCGTCGGCACCGCCGCCCTTCTCGCTGCCGCCCGCACGTGTGCGAGCCGGCCCCGCGTCCTCGTGACGAGCTCGGCCGAGGTCTACGGCGCCGTGACCGACGTCGACCGCCTTCCCTTGACCGAGCAGGCGCCGACGGCGCCGCTCACCCCGTATGCGGCGAGCAAGCTGGCGGCCGAGGCGGTGGTCTCCCAGGCGTGGCTGGGACACGGCCAGCACGTCGTCACCGTCCGCCCGTTCAACCACGTCGGTCCAGGGCAGAGCCCGGACTTCGCCGTGTCCGCCCTGGCCAAACGAATCGTCGATGCCGAGCGCACAAAGACGGGCCCCATCCCGGTCGGAAACCTCTCCGCCCGACGCGACTTCACCGACGTCCGGGACGTGGTCCGCGCCTACCGGCTCCTCGTGGAGCGGGGACGCCCGGGCGAGACCTACAACGTGTGCTCGGGGCGGGACGTCTCCATCGAATCGATCGCCCGCGCCCTCGGTGAGCAGGCCGGCACGTCCGTGTCCCTCGTGACCGACCCGGACCTCGTGCGGCCGGTGGAGGTCCCGGTGGTGCGGGGCGATCCGACTCGCCTCAGGGCGGCGACGGGCTGGTGGCCCGAGATCCCCCTCGACGAGACCCTTGCCGACGTCCTCTCCTACTGGCGGCAGAAGGCGGACTGAGACCCTGGCGCGGCGAACGGTCCGGGACGGGGCCGGGCCGGACGCTCGCTACCCGGTGGAACTCGGACCGAGCGCGATCAGGCGACTCGCGGCAGCCGGGATCGAAGTTGGGTCCTGATCTCGCGCGCCTGGACGTGAGCCTGCTTGGCCAGTTCCCGGGCTTGGCCGGGGAGCCGGTCCTCGAGCGGGGCGATGGCATCCTCGAGCTGGTCGACCACGTCCTCGAACCGCTCGAGGAGCTCGTCCACGGTGGCGTCGACCGACTGGAGGGCGGTCTGCACGTCGCCGCGGACGGCGTCCAGCCGTCCCTCGATGTCGGACCGGGGATCGGCCAGACGCTTGCTCAGCTCCTGCCGCCGGACCTGAGCGCGCTGGACGCCGAGCACGCCGGCGCCGATGGCCACGTAGGTGGCGTCCTTGGCCAGTCCGACGGCGTCCTTCGCCGCCTTCTTGACGTCGGCGGCGATCTCTTCGGCGTCGATCGTGGGGACTCTTGGGGTGGGCACGGTGGGCTCCTTGGTTCGGTGGTGGTCCGGTTGGCGGTGGCCACGGCGAGGCCGGGGCCGGGTCTGCATGATGCAAGTGTATACCCGATGTTAAACAGTTGCAAGCATTTCGAGCCGATCTCCGGCTCTTCTCGGGGATGGCCAGGCCCGATAGCCTCACTCGTCTGATGGAAGAGCTCGCACCGCCGGTCGTCGCCGTCGTCGTGGCCCACGATCCCGGTGCATGGTTCGAGGAGACGCTCCGGTCCCTCGCCGCCCAGGACTACGCCGAGCTGGCCGTGCTCGTGCTCGACGCCGGCAGCAGGGAGGAGCTGACGCTCCGGGTGGCCGCCGTGCTCCCGACCGCCTACGTCCGCCGCCTCGAGGAGAACCGGGGGTTCGGGGCCACCGCCACCGAGGTCGCGATCGATGGTGGAAGGGGCCGACTACCTCCTCTTCTGCCACGACGACGTGGCCCTCGACCCCGACGCCGTGCACCTCATGGTCGAAGAGGCCTTCCGGTCCAACGCCGGCATCGTCTCGTCCAAGGTGGTGAGCTGGGACGATCCCCGGCAGCTCGTCCATGTCGGGATGATGGTCGACAAAGGGGGCTCAGTCGTCGACCGGGTCCATCCCCACGAGATCGACCACGGCCAGCACGACGCCGTGCGCGACGTGTTCGTCGCCCCCGGCGGCGTCACCCTTGTGCGGGCCGACCTCTTCACCGAGCTCGGTGGCTTCGACCCGGCCATCGTGGCCATGGGCGAGGATCTCGACCTGTGCTGGCGGGCCCAGGTGGCCGGCGCCCGGGTCATCGTCGCCCCCGACGCCCGTGTCCGTCATCTCGAGGAGCTCGCCTCGGGCGCCCGGCCGGTCGAGCCCTCCCTCGTCACCCCTGAGGGAGGCGGCCCCCCGCCCCGACGGACCACCCTCCAGGAGCTCCAGCGCCGCCATGAGCTCCTGGCTGTGTTCAAGTGCTACGGCTTGTTCCACCTGTTCCGGGTGGTGCCCCAGCTGGTGGTGCTGGCGGTGGGCGAGGTGATCGTCGCCGGCCTGGCCGGCAACCGATCGAGGGCACGGGCCGTCGTTCGGGCCTGGCGGTGGAACCTGGGCCGGATCTCGGCCATCCGGCGCCAGCGGGCCGACCTGAAGGTCCACCGCCGCCTCCGCGACAGGGAGATCCGCCAGCTCCAACTGGGCGGCAGCGCCCGGCTCTCCTCCTACGGAAGGCGGCTCTTCGTCCACGGCTTCCACGGAGCCCATGCCGACGAGCTGGAGGCGGCGGTCGAGAGCCCGCCGCCTTCCGAGCCTCCGGTCGCCACCGGGGCCTGGGTCGCCGCCGGCGATCGCCCGGCCGTCGTGGCGCCCACGAAGATGGCTGGTGGGGGGATCGCCTGGACGGGCTCGACGGCGAGGCTGTCGGCGTGGGTCGTGGCGTTCATCGTGGTGTTGATCGGGACCCGGGGGATCCTGGCCGGGCGGCTCCCGGTCATCGGTCAGTTCGTACCCTTCCCGGGCTGGTCCTCCACGTTCGCCGCCTTCGGCGCCGGCTGGCACCCGGCCGGGGTGGGGACGACGTCGCCCTCCACCCCGGCGCTGGCCCTGGTAGGGCTGGCCGGCACGGTCCTCATCGGGGCAATGGGCCTGGCCCAGAAGGTGCTGATCCTGGCGTGTCTGCCTGTCGGTGCCCTGGGCGTGGCCCGGTTGGTCCGGCCTTTCCCCTCCCGACGGGGCCCCGTCGTGGCGGGCCTCTCCTATCTGGCCATGGCCCTTCCCTACGACGCGCTGTCGCAAGGCCGCTTCGACGGGCTCGTCCTCTATGCCGGGGCCCCGTGGATCCTCCTCCACCTCTTCCGGGCCACCGGCGTCGTCCCATACGGACCTCCCCCGGAACGAGCCGCTGACCGTCCGCCACCGGGATGGTGGGCCCGCCCGCTGGTCCGCAGGGTGATGCTGCTCGGCCTGGTCGAGGCGGTGCTCGTCTCGTTCGTCCCTGCTGCTGCCATCGTCGTCGTGCTCGCCGCTGCCGCACTCGTCCTCTCGGCCACCGTCTCAGGGGAGTGGCGGGCCATGGCCCGTGCCCTCGCCGTGGCCGTGGCGGCCACGGTGGCGGCGGCGTTCATCTGCCTCCCCTGGGTGGTCGGTGTGATCGGCTCGGGGCACGCGGTGACGGTCTTCGGGGTGCCGGTCCCGGCTTCGGAGGCACCGTCGTGGGGCTCCCTGCTCCGGTTCGCCGTCGGACCCATCGGTGGCTCGCCGTTGGCCTGGGGGTTCGTCGGCGCTGGACTGGCTGCGCTCGTGCTCGGGCGCTCGAGGCGGTTCGAGTGGGCGTGCCGTCTGTGGTCGATCGTCCTCGTGTTCTTCCTGGCGGCATGGATCGTGGGACGCGGGTGGACGGGAAGCCTGGCCGTCGGCACGCTGATCCTCCTGGCCCCGGCCGCTGCCGCCGTCGCCTGTGCCATCGGGGTCGGGATGGCCGCCTTCGAGCGGGACCTGCCCTCGGCCCAGTTCGGGTGGCGCCAGGTTGTCGCCGTGCTCGCCGCCCTGTTCGCCGTGCTCGGGGCGCTGCCCACCGTGGTCTCCGCCCTGCCCGGCCGGTGGGACCTCCCGGTCAACGACTTCAGCCAGTCCGTCTCGTGGATGCGGGCGCGGGAGTCGTCGGGGGCGTTCCGAGCCCTGTGGCTCGGGGATGCCCGCGCCTTGAACCAGGGCTCGTGGAGCGCCGGCGGTGGCCTGGCCTATGCCACCTCGGAGGACGGAGGCCCCGACGCCCGATGGCTGTGGACCCCCCCGTCTGCCGGAGCGGCGGCGGCGCTGGCGTCCGACGTCTCCCTGGCGGAGCGGGGGGACCGACCGTCTCGGGCACCTGCTCGGATCGGCCGGGATCCGCTATGTCGTGCTCGTCACGGCCCTCGCTCCCGAGATCGGCGGCGAGCAGTCGCCGGCCTCCTACCCGGTCCCGCCCCGGCTGGCTCCTGCCCTCGACCGCCAGCTTGACCTGAGCGCGGTCGTCTCGGGCACGGGGATCACCGTCTACGACAACGCCGACTGGCTGCCCCAGCAGGCGGAGGTTCCCTCTGGGCGGCCCGTCCCCGCCGGCGGGCAGACACCCGTGGGTCCGCCGGGAACGAGCCCGGTTCCCTCGGCCAGGCCGGTCCTTTCGGGACCGCCTGCGGCCCGCTCCTACGCGGGACCGGTATCGAGAGGCACGGTCCTCGCCGCCCTCGCCCCCGCCGGCTCGTGGTCGCTCACCCAGTCCGGCGGGTCGGAGGCGGCCCGGTCGCCTTCGTTCGGCTGGGGCGGCGCGCTACCAGGTGACGCGGTCCGGACCGGCGGTGCTCGGCTTCGACGGGGGGCTCCTCGCTCCCCTCTCGCTGCTGGCCTCGGTCCTCACCTGGATCGCGGTGCTCCTGGTGCTGCTCGGGAGGTGGCCGGGCAGCGGCCGGGCCCGGTGGCGCCCCGGTCGTGGCGGGGACCGACCGACGAAGGCCGCTCGTCACCCGGGGGAGCGGTGAGCCCGCCCGGTGGCCCGCCGTCGCCCTCCCATCCCTTGGGACATGGGCGGCACGCGGCCAAGGTGGGCGTCCGGAGGGTGTCGCCCCGCTGGGTGGCTGCCGTGGCGGTGGTCGTGGTCATCGCCGTTCCCGCCATCGTGGACGCCGCCGGGCCACCGCCGAGCGCACCGCCGCCCCTGCCGGTGGGCGACGGGGTGATGCCGGCCACCGCCGATGCTGTCTCCTCGTCGGCCTTCTGTTCCCCGGCGATCGCCTCGGGCGAGGCGGCGGCGATCACGTTGACCAATTCGACGGCGAGCCCCGTCCGGGGCACGGCGACCACGGTCGGCTCCTCGGCCGTCGGCGGGACGGCACCGGTGGTCCGCCAGAGGGTGGTGGTTCCCGCTTCCGGCTCCGTCACCGTCAATCCGACGACCGGGCTTCCCGCCGGCCCCGTCGCCACCAGGTTCGCCTTCGCCGGCGGAGGCGTGGCCGCCACGGAGAGCGTGTCGGGGCCGAACGGATGGAGCTCCGCCCCCTGTGCCACCGGCACGTCGACGGCGTGGTCGTTCGCCGGTGGCGCCACGTCGTCGGGCAACAACGTGACGCTCACGCTGTTCAACCCGACCGCCGTCGAGGCGATGGTCAACGTGTCGTTCCTGACCCCCTCCGGCCTGGTGGCCCCCCAGACCTACCAGGGCATCGCCGTTCCCCCGGGCCGTGTCGTGGTCGAGCACGTGGGCGACTACGTGCCCGACGCGTCGGACATCGCCACGTTCGTCGAAGCCCAGAGCAGCGCCGTCGTCAGCACCGAGCTCGAGGAGAGCTCCGGTGGCGCCCCGGGGATGTCGCTCCTCCTCGGCGCCCCACAGACGTCGACCTCGTGGCGTTTCGGGCAGACCACGGCGTCGAGCGGCACCGGAGTCTCCTTCACACTGGCGAACCCGGGCCAGTCGGCCGCCGCCGTCACCATGACGTTCGGGCTGGCCACCGGGACCATCCAACCCAAGCGGATCGAGCTCGGCGCCCAGTCCCTCGAAGAGGTGGCAGCCGGAGGACAGGGCGGCTTCCCCCAGGGGACCCCCTATGCCGTCGCCGTCGACGCCAGCTCGCCCATCGTTGTCGGGCGCACGGTGCAGGCACCGACCGGGTCGACGCCGCCCCGGTGGGGCACGTCGATGGCGACGACGTCGCTCTCGGACCACTGGCTCGTGCCGGGTCCCGGCTCTCCCGGGGCGCCCCCCGTCCCCGGGGCCGCCGTGGACACCATCGCCGTGGCCAACCCCGGCGGCCAGAGCGCACGTGTCGAGATCGCGCTCGTCTCGGGCGCCGGAGCGCCGGCCGCGGCCACCGTCCCCCCCGGGCGGTTGGCCATCGTCGCCGTGCCGGGCGCGAGCGGGCTCGGGGCTCGGACCGTCCGCTCGTCGGCACAGGTCGTCGTCGAGAGCGACAGCGGCCCGTCCGGGGCCCCCGGGGTGGTCTCCGCAGCCGGGATTCCGCTTTCCGGCTGACGTGCCGGCTGCAGCGCGGACGATGACGTGGCGGGGTGGCGCCCGGGTCTGAGCTCTTTCGTCGGGCCGGCCCGCTAGCGGGTGGAGGAAGGCGGGGGAGGGGGAGGCCAGGGGGCCTGGCGGGGCCAGTGACCAGGTGTCGGTGTCCCGGGGACGGCCGGGGGGCCCGGTGGCCACTGCTGTCCCGGCGGGGGCGGCACCGGGTTCGTGCCGTTCACGGGGTCGTCTCCGGGCCGGTCGGCGGCCTGGACGGCGCCCGACACTGCCGCCCCTTCTTCCTCTTCTTCTCTGTCCGCGGCTTCTTCTCCGTCCGCGGCGCGTGCGCCACCGCCTGTCCGTGCGGCCGGTCCCACCGGCGGCGCCTCCTCTTCGTGATCGACGGAGGGGCGCTCGGGGGGGCCATCGGCGTCACCGGCGCCGCTCGGGCCGTGCTCGGATGCGACGAAGATGGGCGGTACGGCCTTCACGCCGTGTTCGTGGACCGGGCGGCCGTAGGCGGTGTCGACCAGGCGCCCGACCGTCTCGCCGTCGATGGTCTCCTCGTCGAGCAGGGCCCGGGCCACGGCGTCGAGCCCGCCCCGGTGCCGGGCCAGCACCTCCAAGGCCCGCTCCTCTTGGATGCGGAGGATCTGCTCGACCTCGTCGTCGATGATCTGGCTGGTGTGCTCGGAGTAGTCGCGGGTGTGCATGAGGTCCTCGCCCAGGAACACCTGTCCCTGGGAGCCCCAGGCCATCGGGCCGATCTTGTCGCTCATCCCCCACTCGCGCACCATCTTGCGGGCCAGCTCGGTGTTGCCGACGAGGTCGTTGCTCGCCCCGGTCGAGAGGTCGCCGTAGACGAGCAGCTCGGCGGCCCGACCGCCCATGCGCACGGCGAGCGAGTCTTCGATGTGCTGGCGGGGGTGGATGTGGCGCTCCTCCATCGGCAGCTGCATGGTCACGCCGAGGGCCATGCCGGTCGGCAGGATGGTCACCTTGTGCACCGGGTCCGCCTCGGGCAGGACGTAGGCGAGCACGGCGTGGCCGCCCTCGTGGAACGCCACCCGCTCCTTCTCGGCGTCGGTCAGGACCAGGCTCTCGCGTCGTTGACCCATCAGCACCCGGTCGCGGGACGCCTCGAAATCGATGTTCTGGATGACCTTCGAGCCCCGGCGGACGGCGTGGAGGGCGGCCTCGTTCACCAGGTTGGCCAGGTCGGCTCCGCTCATGCCCGGCGTGCCCCGGGCCACCGTGCCGAGGTCGACGCTCGGGTCCACCCGCTTGTCCTTGCAGTGGACCTGGAGGATGGGGAGGCGCTCGGCGAGGTCGGGGAGGGGCACCACGATCTGGCGGTCGAAGCGGCCGGGCCGGAGGATGGCGGCGTCGAGGATGTCGGGGCGGTTGGTGGCGGCCATGACCACGATGCCCTCGGTCGGGTCGAACCCGTCCATCTCCGAGAGCATCTGGTTCAGGGTCTGCTCGCGCTCGTCGTGACCGCCGCCGAGGCCGGCACCCCGCTTGCGGCCGATGGAGTCGATCTCGTCGATGAACACGATGGCGGGCGCCTGCTTGCGGGCGGTGGCGAACAGGTCGCGCACCCGGCTGGCCCCCACGCCGACGAACATCTCCATGAAGTCCGAGCCGCTGACCGACATGAAGGGCACCCCGGCCTCGCCGGCCACCGCCCGGGCCAGCAGGGTCTTCCCGGTGCCGGGAGGGCCGACGAGGAGGATCCCCTTGGGGATGCGGGCCCCGATGTCCTTGAACCGGGCAGGCGTCTTCAGGAAGTCCACCACTTCGGAGATCTCGAGCTTCACGCCGTCGTACCCGGCGACGTCGTCGAAGGTGGTGGACGGCCGCTCGGTCGAGTAGAGCTTCGCCCGCGACCGACCGATGGACATGATGCTGCCCATCTGGCCCTGGGCCCGCCTGCTCAAGAAATAGAACAGCCCGACGATGGCGGCGAGAGGAAGCAGGTACCAGAGCAGGGAGAGCAAGGGGTTGGTGGTCGAGGTGACCAGCTTGAAGTTCGTGCCGAGGGGACGGAGGGCCGACAGCTCGGAGTCGGTCACCGTCGCCGGTCCGTTGACCGTGTAACTGCTCCCGTCGGTGAGCTGACCGGTGATGACGCCGTTGGTCTGGTCGACGGTGGCCGACTTCACCTGCTTGCTCTGAGACCTCCGAGAGGAAGGTGGTGTAGGTCAGCGTGTTCGGGGACGACTTGTGGACGAGGCCGGGGATGACCACCACGGCCACGATGGCGGCCACCACGACCAGGTAGAGCAGCATCCGGTTCCGCCCCTGGCCGGTGGGCTCCCCGCCGCGGCCGGTGGGGCCGTTCAGGCCGTTCGGGGCTTCCGGGTCGGGCGGGCTCACCCCATCATGCTATTCGCACGGGGCCCAGTATCGGGCATCGCCGCTGGCCACCGACGGAGGGGGCCCATGTCGGCGTGGCCCGGGGAGGGGGCCGCCGGTTCCGGCCAGGGTTGCGTCGGTATCGTGGAAGCGTGATCGAGCGGTCCGAACAGGGGACGGACCCCGCTCCCGGCCCCGACCGCCCGGCGGGCGCGCAAGCGCCCCCTCCACCGCCGGTCCCGCCCTGGGGATCGGCGCCCCTCTGGCCCCCGCCCCCTCCCCGGGCGCCGAACCTCGGACCTCGACCGGGATGGCCGGCCGCCCCGGGGTCACCGGGCGGCTCGCCGTCTGACCTGCCCGTCGACGTGGGCGATGCCTCGCTCGGGGTCCAGCTGGGAGCCGGAAGGCCGCCCGTCGACCGCTCGTCTGCGTGGATGTGGCTGCTCTTCGCGGCGATCGGCTTCGTAGTCGGCCAGGTGGTGGCGGCCATCGCCGTGGTCGCCGCCGCCGCCGCCGCCGGGCACGAGCGGTCCCTCTCCGCCATCGCCCGGTTGAACGAGCCCCCGACCTGGTACATCGGGGCCACCCTGGTGGGCCTGTGGGTCGGCTTCCTCGTGGCGGCATGGCTCTCGAGCCGGTTCCGGGGGACGAGGCGCCTGGCGCCGGACCTCGGTATCCGGTTCCGCTGGGTCGATCTCGTCGGCATCCCCATCGGGGTCGGCGGCCAGTTCCTCGTCGCCTTGATCTACGTCCCCATCTCCGAGCACGTGCACAACTTCAACCAGCGCTTCAACGCGCCGAGCCAACACCTGACGGGGGCGTCCCACGGCGCCGGCTACCTGGTCATCGCCATCCTCACCGTCGTCGGCGCCCCCTTCTTCGAGGAGCTGTTCTTCCGGGGCGTCCTGCTCCGGGCGGTGTGCCGGCTGTTCGGCACCATCGGGGGCTGGGTGGGCCCGGCCCTGGCCATGGTGGTGACCGGTGCCCTCTTCGGCCTGGCCCACGACGAGTCCCTCCAGTTCTTCGGGCTGGCCGTCTTCGGGATCGTCCTCAGCTTCGTCGCCTATCGCACCGGGCGTCTCGGGATGAACATGGTGGCGCACGCAAGCTTCAACCTCGTGGCCGTGGCCGCCGCCGTCGTCCCGGTGCTCGCGCCCGGCCACCTGTTCTGACGTGAGGTCCCACCACATCCGGCGGGAGACGGGACGGTGACCACGACCCCCCTCGACGCCTCGTCCGACAGGACCGCCCCGGTCGTCCGCCGGCCGATGGCAGGCAGCGCACGGCCGCCATCGGGCAGTCGGTTCATCCGCCGATCGGCCTGGCCGGCTTGGGCCAACGTCGTCTGTGTGCTCGGGGTCACCCTGGTCGCCTTGAGCCAGCTCCATCCCGAGCTGCTCGTGGCCAACACCACCACCGCCGGGGGCGACACCGGGGCCCATGTGATGCTGCCGGCCTTCTTGCAGGCCCACCTGTTGTCCCATGGCCAGCTCACCGGATGGGACCCCGACTGGTACGACGGGTTCCCCCTCTACACCTTCTACTTCCCGCTGCCGGGGCTCATCACCGTGCTGTTCAACACGGTGATGCCCTACAACGTCGCCTTCAAGCTCGTGACCGTGCTCGGGACGCTGACCCTGCCCGTCAGTGCCTGGGCCTTCGGACGGTTGGCCCGGCTGGTCGACCCCCTCCCCGCCTGCCTGGCCGCCGCCACCCTCCCCTTCCTGTTCGAGCCGAGCTTCTCCATCTACGGCGGCAACATCCTCTCCACCCTGGCCGGCGAGTTCTCCTTCTCGTTGAGCCTCTCGTTCGCCCTCGTGTTCCTCGGCGTCTGGATCCGTGGGGTGCGCACCGGCCGGCACCGCGCCCTCGCTGCCGTGCTGTTCGCCCTCACCCTCCTCTGCCACCTGCTGCCGGCCATGTTCGCCGGTGTGGGGGCCGTGGTCTGGCTGCTCCTCGACGCCGATATGGTGCGCGGGGTGCGCTCGGGGGTGCGCGGCCGCCTCGCCCGGCGGCGGTGGGGCCGGCGCTTCGCCTGGGGGGTGGTGTCGGGGGCCATCGGGATGGGCCTCGCCGCCTGGTGGCTCGTCCCCTTCGGCGCCGAGCAGGCCTTCACCACGAACATGGGCTATGTCAACGTGACCGGCTATCCGCACCTCCTCTTCCCGGGATCGTCCCGCTGGGTCCTCTGCGCCGCCGCTGTCGGCCTCGTCGCCATGGTGCTGCGACGGAACAACGTGGCCCTCCTCATCACCGTCATGGGGGCGCTGTCGGCCGCCGCCCTGTGCCTCGACCCGGCCAACAAGCTCTACAACGCACGGTTCCTCCCGTTCTGGTTCCTGTGCCTCTACCTCATGGCCGGCTATGCCACCGGAGAGACGGTGGCGGCCGTCGTCCGCTGGCAGCGCCGCCGCCGCATCGGCTGGTGGGTGATGATCGTCCGGGATCGGGTGGGTCGGATCAACCCGGCGTCGTGGCGACCCGGCGGCCGGATCACCCGAATCCGCAGGCCGGAGCCCGGTGGCATCCCCGCCGGGTCGGTCGCCGGCCCACTCGTCGCCTTGGCCGCCGCCTGTTTGACGGTCGTGCCCCCGTTGGTCCTTCCTGCGTCGACCCTCGCCGCCGTCGGGGTGACACCGTCCGCCAACCAGCCCTCGGCGTGGGCGGAGTGGAACTACTCGGGCTACCAGCGAAAGGTCGACTATCCCGAGTACCACGCCGTCGTCACGACCATGGCCAGCGTCGGCCACGACCACGGCTGCGGAAGGGCGATGTGGGAGTACGACCCGTCTCTCAACCGGTTCGGCACGACCATGTCCCTGATGCTGCTGCCCTATTGGACAGGGGGCTGCATCGACTCCATGGAGGGGCTGCTGTTCGAGTCGGCGTCGACCACCCCGTTCCATTTCATCGACCAGGACGAGCTGTCGGTCGACCCGTCCTTGGCCATCTCGTCCCCGGCCATCACCTATCGGGGCTTGAACGTCCCCCTGGGGGTCGCCCATCTCCAGCAGCTCGGCGTGCGGTACTTCCTGGCCTCGTCACCGGCCGTCGTAGCGGCGGCGAACGCCGACCCCGAGCTCGTTCCCGTGGCCCAGACCGGGCCCTGGACCACCAACTACAACGGCGAGCCCCAGAGCACCACGTGGAAGGTGTTCGAGGTGAAGGACTCGGGGATCGTCGATCCCTTGGCCAACAGACCCGTCGTGTGGAACGGGGTGGGGGAGAGCCAGGCCAGCTGGCTCGGCCCGGCTGTCGGCTGGTACGACGACCCGTCCCGGTGGAACGTGGTCCCGGCGGCGGGTGGGCCACCGTCGTGGGCCCGGGTGCCTGTCGGCGAGGCGCGGCCGGCGGCCGTCGCCGAGCCCAAAGCCACGGTCACGCGTGTCGTCCAGACCACCGACTCGGTGGGCTTCCACGTCGACCGTACCGGGGTGCCCGTCGAGGTCAAGGTGTCCTACTTCCCCAACTGGCACGTCACCGGGGCCGAGGGACCGTGGCGGGTGGCTCCCAATCTGATGGTCGTCGTGCCGACCGGCCATGACGTCTCGCTCACCTACGGGAGCACGCCGTCGGACACCGCCGGCAAGGCCCTCTCTCTGATGGCGGTGGCCGGCGCCATCGTGGTGGCGGTGGTCGAGCGCCGGTCCCGCCGCCGGAAGCAGAACAGCGGCCCGGTGGCGTCCGGGTCGATCTGAGGGGGCGGCCGTGGCGCCGACGGAAGTGGCGCTTCCCATGTTCCCCCTGTCCACGGTGCTCTTCCCCGGGGCCGTCCTCCCGCTCCACGTCTTCGAGCCCCGCTACCGGGCGCTGATGTCCGACTGCCTCGAGGCGGAAGGGACCTTCGGGGTGGTGCTCATCTCCCGGGGGTCGGAGGTGGGCGGGGGAGACCAGCGGGTCGACATCGGCACCGAGGCCCTGGTGACCGACGTCCACCGGCTCGGGGGCGGGAGGCTGGCCGTGCTGGCCCGGGGCGGGCGTCGGCTGCGGGTGACCCGGTGGCTGGCCGAAGTCCCCTATCCCCGCGCCGTGGCGGAGGTGATCGAGCCGCCGGCTCCTGCCGGAGGCGCGCCCCGGGCCGGGCAAACAGAGGCGGTCGAAGCGGCACGGCGAGCCGTCGTCCTCGTGCGCTCGCTCCTGTCCGAGCTCACCGAGGCCCAGCCATTGCCACACGACGTCGAGCTCCCGGCTGATCCCGATGAGGCCGGGTGGGCGCTCTGTGCGCTGGCGCCGCTCGACCTCTTCGACCGCCAGCGCCTGTTGGCCGCACCCGCTGTCTCGGAGCGGCTGGATCTGCTCGTCGAGCTGTGCACGGCCATGGCCGACGACGTTGCGGCGATGCTCGGGCAGCACGGCGCCGGTTAGCGCCTCGCACGGGAGCAATGGGGAACCCGCGCCGAGGGCTACCGGGTGGTGGCGAGCCGGCGCATGGCCTTCTGATAGGCGATCGGCGCCAAGGTCCGGGCCACCGGCGCGAGCAGCGGCAGCAGGGCCGCGTTGATGTCGACCCTCGAGCCCCCCATCCGGTCGGCGACCAGTGCGGCCACGCCGTCCGCCGTTCGGCGCACCATCCTCGGGGGCAGGGCGCCACCGTCCTCAGTGCCCGACAACCCCATGGCCGTGGGTACCCAGCCCGGGTAGAGGACGTGGACGTGCACTCCTCGGGAAGCCACTTCATGGGCCATCGACTCCGTGAACGCCGAGATGGCGGCTTTCGAGGCGGCGTAGGCGCCCTGTCCGGGCTCGGGGGCGCGGGCCACGTCCGAGGACACGTTCACCACGATGCCGGACCGTCGCTGGACCATGCCGGGCAGCACGGCCAGTGTGCCGGCGACCGTGGCGAAGAAGTTGACATCGAAGACCCGCCTCACCGTGGTGTCCTCGCCGCCGGCCGCCTGCAGCATCAGGTCGATCCCGGCATTGTTGACGAGGACGTCGATCTTCCCTCGTTCGTCCTCGATGCGGGCAAGGGCGTCGCGGTAGGCGTCGGCATCCCCCACGTCGCACACCTGGGTACTGCTTCGGGCTGATCGCCGGGAGAGCTCCTCTCCGAGCTGGTCGAGCAGCGCCCGCCGGCGGGCCAGCCCGATCACCGACGCGCCCCGATCGGCCAGAGTGAGGGCCACGGAGCGCCCGATGCCCGACGAGGCTCCGGTCACGACGGCCACTTGGCCGTCATAGCGCCTGAGAGAACGACCGTGCCGCATCACCGTCCAGACCTTACGGTCCCATTGCGCCCTCGGGGAACCGTCGGCAACGACCCATGCGATTGCTCCCTCGGCTGGTCCCAAGGGGGAGCCGACACCTCCGCCGCCACCCCGGGACGTTGCCACGACCACAGTAGGATGGGCCGGCCATGGGCAGCCTCTCCGACGTCTTCAAGGCCTACGACATCCGGGGAGTGGTGCCCGATCAGCTCAATGTCGAGCAATTCCGGGCGATCGGCATGGCCGTCGCCCGGTTCGCCGGCGGGCCGAAGATGCTCGTCGCCCGCGACATGCGCGAGAGCGGCGTAGCCCTGTCCCGAGCGTTCGCCGATGGGGTCCGGGCCGAGGGCGTGGCCGTGGTGGACCTCGGGCTCGCCTCGACGGATCTCCTCTACTTCGCCTCGGGGGCCGAGGACGCACCCGGGGCCATGTTCACCGCCTCCCACAACCCGGCCCGGTACAACGGGCTCAAGCTGTGCCGATCGGGGGCCCGGCCCGTGGGGCGTGACACCGGCCTCGCCGAGATCCAAGAGATCGCCGAGGCGCTGCTCGAGGAGTGGGGACCAGCAGGCCCGGCGCCGGTCGACGAATCGGCGCTCGCCCCGATCGAGGAACGCTCGGCCATCGAGGCCTACGCCGACCACGTCCGCTCCTTCGTGGACGTGGCTGCGCTCCGTCCACTCACGGTGGTGGCGGACACGGCCAACGGCATGGGCGGGCTGGTCGTGCCGGCGGTGTTCGAGGGCCTGCCCTTCAAGTTGCAGATCCTCTTCCCGGAGCTCGACGGCTCGTTCCCCAACCATCCCGCCGATCCGATCCAGCCCGAGAACCTGGTATGGCTGAAGGAGGCGGTGCTCGAGCACGGCGCCGATGTCGGCCTCGCCTTCGACGGCGACGCCGATCGCGTGTTCCTGGTCGACGAGCGCGCCGAGCCCGTCTCCGGATCGCTCACCACCGCCCTCGTCGCCTCGGCGATGCTGGGCAAGCACCCCGGGGCCACCGTGCTCTACAACTGCATCTGCTCGCGAGTCGTCCCCGAGGTCATCGCCGAGAAGGGCGGTGTCGGCATTCGCACCAAGGTCGGCCACAGCTACATCAAAGAGGTCATGGCCGAGACGGGAGCCGTCTTCGGTGGCGAGCACTCGGGTCATTACTACTTCTCGGACAACTACCGGGCCGACTCGGGCATCATCGCCGCCATGGTCGTCCTCGGTGTCCTGAGCGCAACCGACGCCCCACTCTCGGAGCTCCTCGCCCCCTTCCGGCGATACGCCGACTCGGGAGAGATCAACACGACAGTGGACGATCCGCCGTCCGTCGTCGAACGGCTCGCCGCCGAGGTCGAGGCGGCCGGAGGGGACAAGGGCACGGTCGACCGGCTCGACGGCCTCACCGTCGACCGTGGGGAGTGGTGGTACAACGTACGTCCGTCGAACACCGAGCCGCTGTTGCGCCTCAACGTCGAAGCCCCCGACCGAGCCGCGTGCGACCGGTACGTGGCCGAGATCGAGGCCGAGATCGAGCGCCTGGCCGCCGTCCCGCCGGTCGGCACCGGGAAGAGAGGAATGGACGATGACCCTTGATCCGCTGCTGGTCTCCGTGCTGGCCTGCCCGGAGGACAAAGGCCCGCTCCTCTACTTCGCCGACGAGGACCTCCTCTACAACCCGAGGCTCAAGCGCCGCTACGCCGTCAACGACGGGATACCGGACATGCTCATCGACGACGCCACCGCCGTTGACAGCGCCGAGCACGCCCGGTTGACGGCCAAGGCCGACGCCGGCGGGGCGGTGACCACCGGGGAGGCGCCGGGCTCGTGACCACGTCTGTGGCCGGGGGGGATGCCGGCGAGGTGAGCGCGCCCTCGCCGTTCTCCCCCGACAGCCTGGACATGTGGGGGGCGACGGCGGCGCTGCCCGAGCAGGTCGAGCGGGCGGCCACGGTCGCCAAGGGCGTCGTGGGCCTTCCGCACCAGAGTCAGGTGGAGAACGTCGTCGTTCTCGGCATGGGGGGCAGCGGCATCGCCGGGGACGTCCTCATGGCGGCGGCGGCACCGTTCATGCCCGTCCCGGTGACCGTGGTGAAGGGTTACGAGCCTCCCGACTACGTGGGGCCCGGCTCACTGGTGTTCGCCATGTCGTTCTCGGGGGACACCGAGGAGACGGTGGAGGCGGCCACCGCCGCCTTCGAGGCGGGCTCGTCCCTCGTCGTGGTCTCGGGGGGCGGCGTTCTCGCCGGCCTCGGACGCGAATGGGAGGTGCCCGTCGTCCCCGTTCCGAACGACATTCCCCAGCCCCGGGCCGCCCTCGGCGCCATGGCCGTGCCACCCCTCGCCGTGCTGGAGGAGATCGGGCTGTTTCCCGGGGCCCTCCAATGGGTCCACCAGGCCGTGGACCAGCTCCGGCGGCGGCGCGGCGAGCTCGTCCGCCCGGGCGGCCTGGCCGAGGACGTGGCCCGACGGATCGGACGCACCATCCCCCTCGTGTACAGCTCGGGCGACCTCGGCGCCGCCGCCGCCCTGCGCTGGAAGGCCCAGGTCAACGAGAACGCGAAGTGTCCGGCGTACTGGAACGTCTACCCCGAGCTGTGCCACAACGAGGTGGCCGGCTGGGGCCAGCACGGTGACGCCACCCGCCAACTGGTCACACTGGTCAACCTGCGGCACGACGCCGAGCACCCCCAGGTCTCCCGCCGGGTCGACCTCGTGGTCGACGTCCTCCGCGAGGTGGTCGCCGACGTCATCGAGGTCCGGGCCCGAGGCGAGGGCGATCTGGCCCAGCTGTTCGACCTGGCCCTCGTGGGCGACTTCGTCTCCCTCCACTTGGCCGGCAACGAGGGCATCGATCCCGGTCCGATCCCCGTGCTCGACGACATGAAGGCCCGGCTCCGGGCGGGGGTCGGCTGACCCCGGTGCGGGCGGTGCCGGGCGGGAGCCCGATCCGGCGGCCGAGCTGGGACAGCCGTGTCGGTTGGATGACGGCGGCGTGAAGAGCTGGTGAACCGTGGCCGCTCCCCCATGGCCTGGAGACGGGGTCGGCGTACACTGCTCAATGTGGGCTGTGCTCGGGTCTGTGGTTGCAAGTCGATGCCAGTCGCAGGCGAAACGACCCACGTAAGGCAACTTGTGGTTGCTGAGCATGGTGCGGCTTAGGAGTAAGACCTGCCCGCTGCGTCCTCCGACCTCGGGGGCCGGCGGAGACGGGGTGACGCGGTCAGAAGTGGTTCACGTTGGGCATCCGACCGTCGACGGTCGTTGCCGCCGGGACCGGACCGAAAGCTCCGCGGCAGGCGAGTGTGGGGCCAAAGACCAGGTCAGCCGGGCGCAGCTCACAACACCGCCACGGTGCGAAACGGAACCGTCGGCGGGGATCGACAGGAGCTGACAGGAGGAGGACAACAGGACGGCACCGGGCGCAGCCATGCGCCGGGTCCGAGCAGGAGACACCAACACGAACCGAGGGAGGTCAGGACGTGAACGTGGTCATCGCGCAAGGCAGGAGCACCGTGTCCGACGAGGTGAGAACTCTGACCGAGGAGAAGATGGCCCGACTCGGCCGTCTGTGCCCGGGGCTCGACCGGACGGAGGTGCGCTTCTCCGAGGAGCACAATCCGAGGATCGCCGATCGCGAGTGCTGCGAGGTCGTCATCAGCGGACGGCGGCACACGTTCGTGGCCCGCGCCGCCGGACCGTCGCCGCTGGCGGCGGTGGACCGGGTGGTGGCCAAGCTCGAGCACCAGCTGGCCGAGACGAAGGGCCGGCTGGTGGCCCGTTCCCATCCGCGCCG
Source organism: uncultured Acidimicrobiaceae bacterium (assembly GCA_963828385.1). Lineage (GTDB taxonomy): Bacteria > Actinomycetota > Acidimicrobiia > Acidimicrobiales > RAAP-2 > Bog-756. Next base: position 2,325,395 of record CAWHEF010000002.1, on the reverse strand, counting down.
GACCACCGAGCGCCCGACGGAGCTGTTCGAGAGCATCCGCACGGCGTGAAGCGAGCCCGGCCGGGCAGGTGAGGCGGGGCGTCGCCCGACCGCCGTTGACACCCTCCGGCGTGGTCGGGGCGCCCCGGGGACGGGCGGGGCCCGGCGGTAGACTGGGTGGTTCATGAGCGTGTTCACCAAAGTCCTCCGCGCCGGTGAGGGCAAGAAGGTCCGTCGCCTGGCCGAGCTGGTGCCCCTGGTGAACGCCCTGGAGCCCGAGATGGAGGCCCGCTCCGACGACGAGTTGGCCTCGATGACGGCCGGCTTCCGCCTACGGCTCGACAACGGCGAGACCCTGGAGGACCTGCTGATCGAGTCGTTCGCCCTGGTGCGGGAGGCGGCCTGGCGCACCCTCGGGCAGCGCCACTTCGACGTGCAGCTGATGGGGGGGATGGCCCTCCACTTCGGGTGGATCGCCGAGATGAAGACGGGGGAGGGCAAGACCCTCGTGTCGACCCTCCCCGTCTACCTGAACGGATTGGCCGGACGGGGCGTCCACGTGGTGACGGTCAACGACTACCTGGCCACCCGGGACTCGGAGTGGATGGGGGCGCTCCACCGGTTTCTGGGGCTCACGGTCGGAAGGGTCGGGCCCGACATCGATGATCCGGCGGCCAAGCGGGACGCCTACGCCGCCGACGTGACCTACGGCACCAACACCGAGTTCGGCTTCGACTACCTGCGCGACAACATGGCTCGGTCGAAGGAGTCGATGGTCCAGCGGGGCCACCGCTACGCCATCGTGGACGAGGTGGACTCGATCCTCATCGACGAGGCCCGCACCCCTCTCATCATCTCGGGCCCCGCGGCCGAGACCGCCCAGCTCTACTACCAGTTCGCCGGCATCGTGCGCACCTTGAGGGCCGAGGACGACTACGAGGTCGACGAAGAGAAGCGCACCGTGATCCCGACGGAAGCCGGCATCGAGAAGGTCGAGAAGCAGCTCGGCGTGGACAACCTCTACGACGCCGTGTCGGTCAACTACGTCCACCATCTGACCCAGGCCCTCTACGCCAAAGAGCTCTACCGCCGGGACAAGGACTACTTGGTGGCGGGGGGCGAGGTGAAGATCGTCGACGAGTTCACCGGGCGGACGCTCGAGGGACGTCGGTGGTCGGACGGGCTCCATCAGGCGGTCGAGGCCAAAGAGCGCGTCCGGATCAAGGAGGAGAACCACACGTGGGCGACGGTCACCCTGCAGAACTACTTCCGTCTCTACGAGAAGCTGGCCGGCATGACCGGGACGGCCGAGACCGAGGCGTCGGAGTTCGCGAACACCTACGAGCTCCCGGTCGTTCCCATCCCCACCAACAAGCCGATGATCCGTGGCGACAGGCCGGACCTCATCTACAAGAGCGAGGACGCGAAGTTCGGCGCCGTGGTCGAGGACATCGTCGAGCGCCGAGAGGCGGGCCAGCCCGTGCTGGTGGGCACTGCGTCGGTGGTGAAGTCCGAGCACCTGTCCCGCCTGCTCGACAAGCGCGGCGTGCCCCACGAGGTGCTCAACGCCAAGCAGCACTTCCGGGAGGCCGAGATCGTGGCCCAGGCCGGGCGTGTGGGGGCGGTGACCGTCGCCACCAACATGGCCGGTCGGGGGGTCGACATCATCCTGGGCGGTAATCCCGAGGGACTCCTGGCCCGGGAGGCGGCGGCCCGCGGTCTCGATCCCGCCGCCCAGGACGGCGAGGCGGAGCTGGTCGCCCTGGCCGAGGAGCTCAAGCGGGTGTGCGAGAAGGAGGGCGAAGAGGTCGTGTCGGCCGGCGGCCTCTATGTCCTCGGCAGCGAGCGGCACGAGAGCCGCCGCATCGACAACCAGCTCCGGGGACGCTCCGGGCGCCAGGGAGACCCCGGCGAGAGCCGGTTCTTCCTGTCCCTGGAGGACGACCTCATGCGCCTGTTCGCCACGGGCGCCATGAACTGGGTGATGGGTCGGGCGCTTCCCGAGGACGTCCCCATCGAGGCGAAGATGGTCACCCGGGCCATCGAGCGGGCCCAGAACACGGTCGAGGGCCGCAACGCCGAGTCCCGCAAGGACGTCCTCAAGTACGACGACGTCATGGACAAACAGCGCAAGGTCATCTACCAGCGCCGCCGTCAGATCATCGACGGGGAGGACTTGAAGGAGGAGACGATCGAGCTTCTCGGCTCCACCCTCACCTCGGTGGTGGCGCAGTCGTGCCCGTCCGACTACCCCGAGGAGTGGGACCTCCCGGGGCTCGTCACCGAGCTGGCCCAGTACTACCCGACGAAGTTTGTGGCCGAGGACCTCGTCGATGCGCTCACCGTCGGACAGCTGACCGAGAGCGTGATCACCGAGGCGTTGGAGCTCTACGAGGAGCGGGATGCCACCATCCCCGGCGGAGAGGAGACCGCACGCCAGCTCGAGCGCGACATCATGCTCCACATCATCGACCAACGCTGGCAGGCCCACCTCGCCGACATGGACTATCTGAAGGAAGGCATCAACCTCCGGGCCATGGGCAACCAGGATCCTCTCGTTGCCTACCAGCGCGACGGTTTCGAGTTGTTCGGCAAGCTCATGGACGGGATCAGCGACGACTATCTCCGTCATGTGCTGCACGTGCAGGTGCTCACCGAGACCACCCCCGAGCCCAGCCTGGACCAGGCCAGCTATGTGGCCGCCTACGAGCCGGTGGAGGGGGACACCGCCATCGCCGCCGCCTTCGACACCGCGGCGGCGCTCGTCCAGGCCGACCCGACCCCGTCACCTGAGAACGGGGCGGGAGCAGTGGGTGGCATGACCGCCACCGGTGGCCTGCCCGACGGATTGGCCGACGAGGGGGAGACCCAGGCTCCCATCGTGAAGTCCGAACGCGAGAAGATCGGCCGCAACGAGCCGTGCTGGTGCGGGAGCGGCAAGAAGTACAAGCTCTGCCACGGCGCCAGCTGAATGGTCGCCGACAGCCCTCGAGGCGGGGGTGGTGAGCCCGAGCGGGCCGATCTCCGCTCGGCCCTGGCATCCAGTGCCGAGCGCCTGGCCGAGGCCGAGCGCTTCCTCGGCGTCGACCGCCTCGTCGAGCGCAGAGCCGAGCTCGAAGGCGAGGTGTCCGCGCCCGATCTGTGGGACGACGCCGATCACGCCCGGGCGGTGACCACCGAGCTGGCACGGGTCAACGAGGACCTGGACCTGCTGGCGTCCCTGGCCGGCCAGCTGTCGGATGCCGAGACCCTCTACCAGCTGCTCGAAGAGGAGCAGGACAACTCGCTCCGGCCGGAGATCGAAGGTGCACTCGACGCCCTCTCCCGCCGGCTGAGGGACCTCGAGCTGCGATCGCTGTTCGCCGGTCCCTACGACGACGGCGACGCCGTGGCCGAGGTCCACGCCGGGGCGGGCGGGACCGACGCCCAGGACTGGGCCGAGCTGTTGGTGCGGATGTACGTCAGGTGGTCCGAGCGACGCGGCTTCGCCCTGGAGGTAGAAGAGGCGACACCCGGACAGGAGGCGGGCCTCCTGTCCGCAACCTTCGTCGTCCGGGGCCGCTACGCGTACGGTCTCCTCTCTGCCGAACGCGGCGTGCACCGGCTCGTGCGCATGTCCCCCTTCGACGCCCAGCACCGGCGCCAGACCAGCTTCGCCTCGCTCGACGTGGTGCCGTTCCTCGAAGACCCCTCGGGCGAGGTCGACATCGACGAGAAGGACCTCCGCATCGACACGTACCGGTCGTCGGGCGCCGGTGGCCAGCACGTGAACAAGACCGACTCCGCCGTACGCCTGACCCATATCCCGACCGGCCTCGTGGTGTCGTGCCAGAACCAGCGCAGCCAGCATCAGAACAAGGCGAAGGCCCTCCAGGTACTGGCGGCCAAGCTGGCCGAAAGGCAGCGGGCCGAGCGCCAGGCCACCCTCGACGAGCTGTCCGGCGAGCGGACCGACAACGCCTGGGGCAACCAGATCCGCTCCTATGTCATGGCTCCGTTCCAGCTGGTGAAGGACCTGCGCACCAACGTGGAGACGGGCAACGTCGACGGCGTGCTGGACGGCGATCTCGACGACTTCATCGAGGCCGAGCTGAGGCGCCGGGCCGGGCACGGGCGCGCCGGGGACTGAGCTGACCGCTCGAGCGTCGTCCGAGGTCAGGCGCATGACTTCCACCGGACCGGCAGCGGGGTTAGCATTACCGGGACCGAGCCACTCCTCCTCCTGCCGCGTTCTCCCCGAGGAATCTCGTCCCTGCCCTTATGATCACGTTCCAGAACGTCACGAAGACGTACAAGGGCTCGACCGTTGCGCTCCACAATTGTTCTGTGGAGATCGACAAGGGCGAGTTCGTCTTTCTCGTCGGGCCCTCCGGTTCGGGGAAGACCACGTTCATCCGACTGCTGCTCCGCGAGGAGATGCCGACGTCGGGCCGGATCTGGGAAGCGGGCAAGGAGATCGGCCGTCTGGCCAAGTGGCGCATCCCCTACCTGCGCCGCAACATCGGCTGCGTGTTCCAGGACTTCCGGCTGCTTCCCAACAAGTCCGTGTTCGAGAACGTCGCCTTCGCCCTCGAGGTGATCGGCCGTCCGAAGCACGTCATCGCCTCACAGGTTCCCCAGGTCTTGGAGCTCGTCGGCCTGGCCAAAAAGCGCGACAACCTCCCCCATGAGCTCTCCGGTGGTGAGCAGCAGCGGGTCGCCGTCGCCCGCGCCTTCGTCAACCGGCCGCTCATCCTGCTGGCGGACGAGCCGACGGGGAACCTCGACCCCACCACCAGCCTCGGCATCATGCGCCTGCTCGACCGGATCAATCGAACGGGGACCACGGTGGTCGTCGCCACCCACGATGCCGGGATGGTCGACCAGATGCGTCGGAGGGTCATCGAGCTGGACCGTGGCGTGCTGGTGCGCGACCAGGCCCACGGCGTCTACGGCATCGACAGCTCGGTGGCCGCCGCCGGTGCCGGATCGCCAACCGGGCTCCTGTCCGAGCCGCCGGCATCGGTCGGCGCGCCGGTGACCGTGCCGGGTCGGGCCCGGAACCCGGGAAGCTACGCCAGCCGCACCTGATGCCGGTCTCACCCACCTACGTCTCGCGGGAGGCGGCGACCAACCTGTGGCGCAACCGTCTCATGACGGTCGCCGCCGTGCTGACCGTCGCCGTGTCCCTCGCCCTCGTGGGCTCGGCCCTCCTGCTGAAGCAGGGCGCATCGAAGGCCACCGTCCAGTGGCAGAACGGGGTCCAGGCCATCGTGTGGGTCAATCCCAACGCCTCGACCTCCCTTGTCTCCTCTCTCGGCTCCCAGCTCCACCAGTCGCCCTACGTGAAGTCGTGCACCTGGCGGAGCCAGGCCTACGACTACAACGAGGCCCAGCACCTCCTGCCGGCAGACGAGCTCCAGGTCACGTCGAAGGCCGACTACCCCTCCTCGTACCGGTGCGTGCTGAACGACCCGTCGCAGGCACCGGCCGTCTACCAGCAGTTCACCGGGAAGCCCGGCGTGATGGACGTCAAGTACCCGGGCCAACAGATCAAGACCATGCAGAGCGTGATCCGCGTCCTCCAGTGGGTCTTCCTGGCCGTGGCCGTCATCCTCCTCCTGTCGGCGGCGGTGCTCATACTCAACACCATCCGCATGGCCATCTTCGCCCGCCGGCGCGAGGTGTCGGTGATGAAGCTGGTGGGTGCCACCAACTGGTTCATCCGCCTCCCGTTCATGGCCGAGGGCCTCATCCAGGGGCTGCTCGGGGTGGGGGTGGCGGTTCTGGCCGTCCTCGGCCTGTACTGGGGCCTCGGCCTCAACACCACCGGCTCGGTGGCCGGCGGCCAGCAGAGCATCCTCCACCAGATGGCCGTGAGCGGCTGGAACGTCCTCGGCACCTGCATCGTGGTGGGAATCGTCGGGGTCGGGGTCGGGGTCATCGGCTCGGCCTTCGCCGTCCGCCGCTTCCTCGACGTCTGACCTCGATGGCGAGGAGGCCGCCGGCCCCAGTCACGGACGCGCGCCGCCCGTCGGATGCGCTCGCACAGGTGGCCGACTGGCCGGTGGACAGTGCAGCGGCGATCGTCATCGCCTTCGAGCCGGTGGCGACGGTCGCCGGGCGGGACCGGCTCGAGGTGCTCGGCGCAGCCGGACCGGTGGACCGCCGGTTCCCCTGGGCGTCGGTGACCAAGCTGGCGACGGCCCTCTGCGTGCTCATCGCCTGTGAGGAGGGGACCATCTCGCTGGACGATCGGGCCGGTCCGCCGGGCTCGACCGTCCGCCACCTGCTGGCCCACGCATCGGGTCTCGGCCCCGATCCGGGGCTGCCCCTCGCCCCGCCCGGCGTCAGTCGGATCTACTCGAACGCCGGCTATCACCTCCTCGGCGACCTGGTGGCCGAGCGGTCGGGGATCTCCTTCGCCGCCTACCTGGCCGAGGGCGTCCTCGCCCCCCTCGGGATGACGGCCACCCGGATGGGCGGCGGGTCCGCACCCCGGGACCGGCTGGACGCCGATGCGGCGGCGGGTCTGGCCGGACCGGCCACAGACCTGGCGGCCCTGGCCGCCGAGTGGGCCTGGCCCACGCTGATCGGACCCGAGACCCACGCCATGGCCACCTCGGTCGCCTTCCCCGGCCTGGCCGGGGTGCTGCCCGGCTATGGCCGGTTCGAGCCGTGCGAATGGGGGCTCGGCCCCGAGCGGCGGGGGCACAAGCAGCCCCATTGGACGGGAGGCGACAACTCGCCCGCCACCTACGGGCACTTCGGACAGAGCGGAGCGTTCCTCTGGGTCGACCCCGTCGCCGGGGTGGCGTGCGTCGAGGTCAGCGACCGCCCCTTCGGCCTCTGGGCAAGCCGAGCGTGGCCGCCGTTCGCCGATGCCGTGCTGAGCGAGGTAGCGGGGGCGGACATCGGCTCGGGATCCGACCGGCCACCGGGCCCGGACCGGACATGACCGACCCGGCCCACGGCGCGGCGAGCGGCCCGCGCCTCGGCCCCGAGCGGGCCCAATCGGGTGCCGTTAGGCTTCGGGGCCGATGAAGGGCGTCATCCTGGCCGGTGGGACCGGCTCCCGGCTCCATCCGCTAACCCGGATCACGAACAAGCACCTGTTGCCCATCTACGACCGCCCCATGATCAACTGGGGCATCGAGGCGTTGGTCAACGCCGGCATCACCGAGATCATGCTCGTGACCGGCGGCACCCATGCCGGCGAGTTCCTCCGCCTGCTCGGCAACGGGCACGAGTTCGGGATCGACCGGCTGAGCTACGGCTACCAGGACCGGCCCGGCGGCATCGCCGAGGCGCTGGGCCTCGCCGAGCGGTTCGTCGACGGAGACCCCGTCCTCGTGATGCTCGCCGACAACATCGTCGAGCGCTCAATCAAACCCATGGTGGACGCGTTCACGAAGGAGCCAAGAGGCGCCCGCATCCTCCTCACTCCGGTCGAGGAGGTGGAGCACCTGCGCCATCTCGGCGTGCCCGCCTTCGACGGCGAGAAGCGGGTGGTCGGCATCGTCGAGAAGCCCGAAGATCCGAGCTCGAAGTTCGGCGTCACCGGCATCTACTGCTACGACCCCGACGTCTTCGAGGTCATCCCGACCCTCGTTCCCTCGGGTCGGGGCGAGCTGGAGATCACCGACGTCAACAACTACTACATCCAGCAGGGGACGATGGCCTACGACGTCCTCGAGGGGTTCTGGGGTGACGCCGGAGAGTCGATCGACGCGTACTACGCCGTGAACGACTTCGTGCGGACGAACGGGGCCAACAAGGGTTGAGGCGAGCCGGTGGGGGCCGACCCCGGTGGTGGGTCTCTCCTCAGCTGACCGGAGCCTCCACCCACTCGGCGCACTCGGCACGGTGACGGGCGTAATCGACCTTTCCCGACGGTGATCGGCCGATGGTCTGGACGAATCGCACCCGACGGGGGGCCTTGAAGCCGGACAGCCGTGCCTTCACGTGATCGATGACGAGGTCGGGTGTGACCGTCCCCGGGTCGGTGTCATTGCCGAGCTCGACGACGGCCACGATCTCCTCGCCGAACCGCTCGTGGGGGATGCCCACGACGACGGCGTCGGTCACGGCCGCCATCGTCTTGACTGCTTCTTCCACCTCTTCGGGATAGACCTTCTCGCCTCCGGTGTTGATGCACACCGAGCCCCGCCCGAGGAGGTGGATGGTGCCATCCTCGGCCACCTCGGCGTAGTCACCGGGCACCGAGTACCGAGCTCCGTCGATGATCCTGAAGGTGGCGGCCGACTTCGCCTCGTCCTTGTAGTAGCCGAGCGGGAGCCGGCCCCCGAGGGCCAGCACCCCGGGCACGCCCGAACCCGGAGCGACGTCGGCGCCGTCGGCGTCGATGACACGGACCTCGGGCCCGAGCTGGAACCTGGCCGTCTCGGCCTGGGAGCTGCCCGAGGAGACCGAGGAGCCCATCCCGAGGGCCTCCGACGAGCTGAAGGCGTCGACGAGGAGCATGTTCCCGTGGTGGCGGAGCAGGCCGCGCTTGGTCTCCTCGCTCCACATGACGCCCGAGGAGATGATGCCGACGAGGCTCGTGAGGTCCCACCGGCCCGGACTGTCGTCGAGGGCGCCGAGGATGGGCTTGGCGAAGGCGTCCCCCACGATGACCAGTCCGTTGACCCGCTCCCGCTCGACGGTGTCGAGCAGCTCGATCGGATCGAAGGTGCGGCCGACGAGGGTGACGACCCGTCCGCCTTCGCTCAGGCACTCGAGGGAGGTGAACCCACCGGTTCCGTGCATGAGCGGGCAGGCGGGAAGGAGCGTCATCCCGGGCCCCGTCTCGGCGAGCATCCGGCGCACGTCCTCGGCGGTGCCGTCTTCGGGGTAGCGGCGGAAGCCGGCGGCGTTGAGCCGGGCGAACAGGTCGTCCTGACGCCACATGACCCCTTTGGGCATGCCGGTGGTGCCCCCGGTGTAGAGCATGTAGAGGTCGTCGGGGCTGCGTCCCCAGGGGGCGGCGATCCGTCGGTTGCGATCACCGCCGGCACCGGCCGCCACCGGCTCGTAGGAGGTGGCCCAGTCCGGGCAGGCGTCCGTTCCGTCGTCGACCCACAGCCACCGGCGGACACGGGGCAGATGGTGGCGGACCCGCTCGGCCCGATCGGTGAAGGTGCCGTGGAACACCACCGCCACCACATCGGCGTTGTCCCACAGATAGGTGAGCTCGTCGTCTGCATACCGGTAGTTGGTGTTGACGGGGACCAGCGCCGTCTTGAGGCAGGCGGCGACGGTCTCCAGGTACTCCGAGCAGTTGGTGAGGTACACGCCGACCTTGTCCTGGCGGGAGACGCCGCCGTCGAGGAGCCAGCGGGCCAGGTTGTCGGCGCGGCGGTCGAGCGCTCCCCAGGTGCGAGTGGTGTCGCCGTGGGTGAGCGCCGGAGCGTCGGGGATGACGTCCGCCACGGCCTCCCACACGTCCCCGAAGTTCCAGCTGCTCACGATGGGCTCCTCGTTCGCGGCCCCGACGGATGGGGCCGGCGTGCGACGCAGCCTAGGCTCACCGTCGTGGCGACCGCATCTGGAACGAGCCCGCTCGGACCCGAGGATGAGCGGCGCGCCGAGTTGCGCGTCTGGCTCGGCTCCCATCGGTCCCCGAGCGGCCGCGACCTCGCCGAGCGGGGACTGGTCGCACCCCACTGGCCCGCCCCCTGGGGGATCGACGCCGACGCATCCCTGCAGTTGATGGTGGACGAGGAGCTCAAGCGGGCCGGCGTCCGGCGTCCGGACAACCCGATCGGCATCGGTTGGGCCGGTCCGACCCTCGTCCATGCGGGCACCGACGCCCAGAAGGACCGCTACCTGCTGCCGCTGCTGTCCGGCGAGGAGACCTGGTGCCAGCTGTTCAGCGAACCGGGGGCCGGATCCGATCTGGCGTCGCTCACGACCCGGGCCGAGTTGGACGGCGACGAGTGGGTGGTCCGTGGCCAGAAGGTGTGGACGTCCTATGCCCACACCGCCCACGTCGGCATACTGCTGGCCCGTACCGAGCCCGAGGCGCCCCGGCACCGGGGCATCTCCTACTTCATCTGCCCGATGGACGCCCCGGGGGTGACCGTGCGGCCCCTTGTCGACATGACGGGCGGCCATACCTTCAACGAGGTCTTCCTCGACGAGGTCCGCCTGCCCGCCGACCACCTGGTGGGCCGGCGCGGGGATGGATGGTCGTTGGCCAAGGTCACCCTGGGCAACGAGCGGGTGTCGCTCTCCGGGTCGGGCTCGCTGTGGGGCATGGGCCCGACGGCGGCCGATCTGATCGACGTCGCCCGGGCCACCCCGGCCGCCGCCGACCCCGTGCTCCGCGACCGCCTGGCCAGGGTGTGGATCGAGGGGGAGATCCTCGGCGTCCTCCGGCGGCGGACCGTCTCTGCCGCCCTCGCCGGCCTCGAGCCCGGTCCCGAGGCGTCGGTGCGCAAGGCCCTGGCCGACGAGCACGGCCAGCACGTCATGGTGCTCGCCCGGGACCTGGCCGGAGCACGAGGCATGCTGGCCGGGACGGGCCCGGTGCCCGAGGGGACGAGCGACGGGCACACGTCCTGGCCCGACCACATCTGGAGCTACGGGTTCCTCTTCGCCCCCGCCCTCACCATCGGCGGCGGGACCTCGGAGGTGCAGCGCAACATCATCGCCGAGCGGACCTTGGGGCTGCCCCACGACCTCTCGGTCTGAGCCATCCGGCGTCGGGTCTGAATCGCCGGGGCTCAGCCGAGCAGCGGGCCGGCGTCCCCGTAGCCCTGGCGGATGCCCTGCCCCGCCCGGCGTCTGAGCTGTTCGGGCTCGTAGAGCATCCAGTAGGCGTTGCGGGCGTGCTTGCGGGACCGGTCGACGCAGACCTCGGCCAGGCGACCGGAGTCGTCCTCCTCGTTCTCGTGGACGAACACCTCGAGGATGTGGGTGGACGTCATGAGCTGGGCCTGCATCAGGCCCTCGGACGCCTCGTGGGCACAGACCTGGTCGATGGCGGCCCTGCCCGGCATGCCGAGAGCGACCACGATCCGGCACGCCTCGCCCTCGATGAGACGCTTGCACGCGACGGCCAGGTCCTTGAACCCGGGCACCGTGCGGCGGACCACCTCGAAGGTTTCCCCGTAGCCCGGGCAGCCCTTCAGCTCGTCGACGGCCTCGCCACCCATGTCGTAGCGGGCGAACATGGTGTCGACGACCCCGATGCGGTCCATGCCCAGATCCTACCGGCCCGTTCCGGGTTCGACCGCGGCTGAGTGGTCGACAAGACTCTGCCCGATGCCAGGCTCTGCCCGATGACCGCCGACGAGGAGCGCTGCGGACCTGACGCCTGGGTGGCCCGAGACGCCGCCGTCGTCTGGCACGGTTTCACCCAGATGGCCGCCTATGCCGGCAACGCCCCCCTCGTCATCGAGCGTGGGGAGGGACGGGAGCTCGTCGACGTCGCCGGCAACCGGTACTTCGACGCCATCTCCTCATTGTGGGTGACGACCCTCGGGCACCGCGTGCCCGAGCTCGACGCCGCCGTCGTGGACCAGTTGGGCCGGGTGGCCCACACCACCCTGTTGGGCCACGGCAATCGCGCCGCCATCGAGCTGGCCGAAGCACTCGCTCGTGTGGTGCCGGTGGACGACGCCCACGTCCTGTTCGCCTCGGACGGCGCCGTGGCCGTCGAGCAGGCGGCGAAGATCGCCTTCCAGTACTGGGTCAACCGGGGCCAGCCCCGAGAGCGGTTCCTGGCCCTCGGGGAGGCCTACCATGGGGACACGGTGGGCGCCCTCTCGCTCGGCGACGGCGGCTTCGGCACCGAGATCTTCGCCCCCCTCACCTTCCCCGTCGTGCGCACACCCGGGTACGCCGCATCCGACTGGGCCGACAAGGCGGTGGCGGCAATCGACGCCCACGCTGCCGAGCTGGTGGCCTTCGTGATCGAGCCCCTGGTCCAGGGAGCGTCGGGCATGCTCGTCTGCGACGGTTCCGACCTGGCGCGCGTCGGCAGAGCGTGTCGTGACGCCGGTGTGCTGCTCATCTGCGACGAGGTGGCCACCGGCTTCGGTCGGACCGGGAAGCTGTTCGCCTCCGAGTGGGGAGGGGTGGCGTTCCGGCCCGACCTCCTCTGTCTGGGCAAGGGCATCACCGGTGGCTATCTCCCGCTCTCGGCCACGGTGGCCTCCGGCGAGGTGTTCGATGCCTTCCTCGGTGCCGACCTCGGGCCCGAGGCCTTCTATCACGGTCATTCCTACGGCGGGAACGCGCTGGCTTGCGCGGTGGCCCTCCGTCACCTCGAGCTTCTCGAGGAGTGGGACGTGCTCGTCAGGGTCGAGACGGCCGGCGCCCACCTCGGTGCCCGCTTGGCCGACACCCTCGCCGACCGCCAGGACGTCGCCGCCATTCGCCGCCGGGGCCTCATGGCCGGTGTCGAGCTCGCCCCGCCCATCGGATCGGCGCGGTGGAGCAGGAGGGTCTGTGCCGCCGCCGTCCGGAGCGGAGTGCTGCTGCGCCCACTCGGCGACGTGGTCGTCATCATGCCCCCACTCACCACCACAGCAGAGGAAATCGACATCGTGGTCGATGTCCTCGCCCGAGCCCTCGACACGGTCGCCGCCGAGGATCGACCGTGACCATCCGCTCGGCAGAGCGGCGCGAGACGGCGGTCTCCGGGGCGCCGGGGACAGCCGGGGCCTGGTCGGCATGGGTCGACGAGGTCTGTGGCGCCGTGTCGTCGGCCGGGCGATGGCGCCGGCCCGTGACCTTCGACGCCGACGGCCCCTCCGGCCTTCTGGAGGAGGAGGGCGCCGGCCGGGTCCCCGTCGTCTCGTTCGCCTCCAACGACTACCTGGGACTGGCCGGTCATCCGGCCGTGGCAGAGGCCGCCCGCGCCGCCATCGACCGGTGGGGGACCGGGTCGGGTGCGTCGCGCCTCGTGACGGGGTCCCGGCCCGTCCACCGACAGCTGGAGGAGGCCCTCGCCGCCTGGAAGGGGAGCGAGCGTGCCGTCCTGTTCCCGACCGGGTTCTCGGCCAACCTGGCCGTGCTCTCGGTCTTCGGTACCGAGGGGTCGGTCATCGTCTCCGACTCCCTCAACCACGCCTCCATCGTCGACGGGTGCCGGCTGGCCCGGGCCCCGGTCGTCGTCTACCCGCACGGCAACCTCGGCGGACTGGACAGGGCGCTCGGCGGGGTGCCGGGCCGGGCCATCGTCGTCTCGGACACCGTGTTCTCGATGGACGGGGACGTGGCCGACCTCGACGGGCTCCTGTCCGTCGCCGCCCGCCACGATGCCCTCGTCGTCCTCGACGAGGCCCATGCCGTGCTCGGGCCCGACCTCCCACCTGCGGCCCGGGGACGGGGCCCGGTCGTGCTCCGGGTGGGGACCCTCTCGAAGACGCTCGGGTCGCTCGGCGGGTTCGTCTGCGGCCCGGCGGCCTTCTGCGATCTCGTGGTGAACCGGGGCCGTCCTTACATCTTCACCACCGCCCCCACCCCGGCCGACGCCGCCGCTGCGCTCTGTGCCCTGGCCATCGTGGAGTCGACCGAGGGAGACGAGCGGCGTGCCCGGCTCCTTCGTCATCTCGAGGCACTGGCGTCCGCCACCGGCGTCGACCGGCCGGCCTCGCCCATCGTCCCCGTCGTCGTCGGCGACGAGGACAGAGCGGTGGCGGCGTCGAGGCGACTGCTCGACGACGGCCTGTGGGTGCCGGCCATCCGTCCTCCCACCGTCCCCGTCGGCACGTCCCGGCTCCGGGTCACGCTGTCTGCCGCCCACACCGACGAGCAGGTCGGCCGGCTCGGCAGGGCGTTGACGGGGCTTGTTCCCTCGGGCCGGCGTGCGACCTGACCGGCTGGTGCTCGTGTGCGGGACGGCGACCGAGGTGGGCAAGACCTGGGTGGCCGCCCGCCTCGTCTCCGAGCTCGCCGGGCGAGGCCTCAGGGTGGCGGCCCGCAAGCCGGCCCAGTCCTTCGACGTGGACGCCGACGACCTGCCCATGGGCGGCCCGAGCGATGCCGAGGTATTGGGAGCGGCGTCGGGGGAACCGGCCTCGGAGGTCTGCACCCCGTCCCGCTCCTACCACCGGCCGATGGCGCCGCCCATGGCGGCGGAGGCGCTCGGGCGGCCGCTGTTCACCACGGCCGAGCTCGTCGCCGACGTGGTGTGGCCGACGTCGGCCGTCGACGTCGGGGTGGTGGAGACGGCAGGCGGGGTGCGCTCCCCCCAGAGCAGCGATGGTGACGTCACCGACCTCGTGCGTGCCCTTCGGCCCGAGCGCATCGTGCTCGTGGCCGACGCCGGGCTCGGCACCATCAACGCCGTGCGCCTGTCCATGGACGCGCTGGCCGGGGCGTCGTCAGTCGGCGAAGTGCCGATCGTCGTCCTTGACCGGTTCGACGGCGAGCACGATCTCCACCGGCGCAACCGGTCGTGGCTCGCCGAACGCGACCGCTACGTCGTGGTCACCCTGCCCGGCGAGGAGCGTGCCCTGGCCGATCTCGTCACGGCCCCCTGACGGGGAAGACCCGTCGCAGATCAGGTGGGGAGGGCCGCCTCGGCCACGATCCGGCTGAACGGCCTGGACAGGGTCCGCAGCTCGGCGCAGCCTTGTTCACCCAGCGCCTCGTAGGGGTGGACGGCCAGCTCGTCGGTGCGGTCTTCGATGTCGTTCCGCAGCGCGGCGCCGGCCCCGGTGAGCTCGACCGCCGGCCCGCTGCGCCCGTCCGGATCGATCCGGACGGCCAGACCGCGCTCGGCCAGCCGGGACACGCCCGCCTCCCAGGCGGCGTCGTCCCAACCACGGGTGGACCTGAGGAAGTGCTCGGGGACGCCGCCACTGGCCACGTGGAGGACCAAGGCCTCGACGGCGTCGAGGTCCGAGGTGGCAAGGAGGGCCACGTGTCCGTCGCCCCGGAACTCGCGGAGCAGCGTCTGGGCGTGCCAGAGGACGAGCAGCGGGTCCTCCGGCCAGGGGAGCCCGGCGTGGGCGGCGAAGAGCGGACGACCTTCGGGTCGGGTGGTGGATCGCTCGGCCGCCGCCCGGGCGAGCTCGGCCGCCCGGGCCAGCTCGGGTGAGTCGGCGGCGTCGCCCAGCAGCGAGCGAAGGGCCCGGTCCGCCCCGCGGAGGCGGGCCTCGAGCACGGCCTCGGGTGAGGCCATCCGCCACGCCGCAGGCAGGGCACTGCCGACCAGATCGGGGTTGAAGTTGAAGAACGTCGCCACCACGACCTCGGGCCCGACGGCCCCCATGGGAGCCGACCGGGACGCGAAGTAGCCCTGTTCGGGAGCGAGACCCACCGCGGCGAGCGCCTCTCTCGCCTCGGGCGCGAAGTAGACCATGGCGTGGATCGGCTCGAGCGTGCGCCACGTCTTGCGGGCGGTCAGGGGGGAAACCGGCAGCGACGGAGCCATGCCGCAGCGTAGCTGGGGGCCAACCGGAGCGCCGGGTCGACGCCGTATAGTGCTGATCGAGGAGTGATCGGCTCGGGCGCGGGGGCGTGCGGGTGCGAGGTTCGAAACGGAGTCGGCGATGTTGAACGGGGTCGCGGGCATGATCGGCGAGACGGCGGTCGTGACCAAGCCGGTGTCCGACCGCCACCAGCCCGGATCGGTGCTCACCCGCGGCGAGGAGTGGTACGCCGTGTCCCTGTTCCCCGGCACGACCATCGACTCGGGGACGACGGTGGTGGTGGCCGACGTCGACCGAGGACTGCTCGTCGTGTACCCCACAACCTGAGCAGGATGCCTCCCGACCAGCGGATCTCCCCTTCGGGGCGTCCCCCCGCCTGCCGTTTCGATGCCCGTGCGGACGCCGGCGACGCCCGTGTGCCTACAGTGGTGGCAGGGAGGTGGTCGTCATGATCATCGCGTCGACCGGTGAGGTGGCGGGGATCGTGGTGGCGGCGGCAGTTGTCGCCATCGTGGTCGTGGGGTTCCTCCGGTCAAGTCTCAAGGTCGTCCAGCAGGGTTGTGTGGGCGTGGTGAAGCGCTTCGGCGAGTTCAAGACCATCTACCAACCGGGTCTGCACATGCTCGTCCCGCTGGCGGATCGCATGGCCAAGGTCGACGTGCGTGAGTTCCCCCGCACCGGCGACCAGCAGGCGGTCATCACCAAGGACAACGTGTCGCTCCAGGTGAGCGCCACCATCTTCTGCCAGGTGACCGACGTCAAGCTCGCCCTCTTCGAGGTGAACGACTTCGGACTGGCCATCGACCAGATGGCCCGGACCGCCCTCCGTGCCGTGTTCGGCGAGCTGACCCTCGACGAGTCACTCTCCGAACGCGAGACCATCAACGCCAAGATGCAGGACCACATGACCGAGGCCACGCTCAAGTGGGGTGTCCGTCTCAACCGGATCGAGATCCTCGACATCACGCCGCCCACCAATGTCCTCCAGGCCATGTCCGAGCAGAAGGAAGCCGAGCAGCACAAGCGGGCGGCCATCCTCACCTCGGAAGGCGAGCAGCAGGCGGCGATCAACAGCGCCCAGGGACGCAAGCAGGCGGCGATTCTCGAAGCGGAAGGTCAGAAGCAGGCCCTCGTGCTCCGAGCCGACGGGGAGAAGGCGGCGGCCCGGCTACGGGGGGAGGGTGAATCGGCGGCGCTCGACGCCATCGACACCTCGGCCATCCACTCCAACACGCTCGCCGTCCTCCAGCTGCGGGCCCTCCAGACGCTCGCCACGTCGCCGAACTCGAAGCTGGTCGTCCCCTATGAAGCGGCGGGCCTGGTCGGTGCGGCCCAGGCCCTGGTCGAAGCGGTCAAGGGCGACGGCAGCACCGAGCGGGTCCGCGGCAACGGCCGCACCCCGCCGGCCAAGCCCTGAGCGAACGCGTTCGAGCCGGGATCAGGCCTCGGGTAGCGGCCTCGCTCCACTCCTCGTCCCCGAGAGCAGCGCGGCCGCGGGCGAACGAAGGAAGATCAACAGCCAGACGTACGGGGCGGCCTGCGGGTTGAACGCCGCCACCGCGATCGACGCCGCCACGACGGTGGCGACGTAGGCACCCCGCATCGTGCTGCGCCGCACCTCTTCCGGGTCCACCCCGTCGATGAGCAATCCCTTGTTTCTGGCCACCAGGAACACGATGGAGGTCGAGAGGCTGGTGAGCAGCAGGTTCGCCGCGAACCAGCTGACCGCCACGGGGTTGTCGGAGTAGGTGCCCATCAGCGCGCTCGAGAACGGGAAGAGCGCGACCGTGAAGAGGTAGATGAAATTCCACCATGCAATGCTCTCGCGGTGGACCCGGATGAGGTGGTACACGCGGTGGTGCACCAGCCAGAACATGGCGATGACGAAGAAGGAGACCACGTAAGCGGTGAACTGGCGCGACTCCTGGCCCAGGGCTTGAGCGAGCTGGGAGGCCGAGCGGGCGTCGAACGTGTGCCGGGCGGGGACTCTCAACTGGAGGACGAGCAGGGTGAGGGCGATCGCCACCACCCCGTCGGTCAGCCCGATGAGCCTCGTCGTGCCCGGTTCGTCTGGCGGCCCGGAGCCTTCGGTTCCGTCGGCCGGAAGGCGCGACCCGGTGCCGTCGGGCGCGTCGAGGTCGGCGTCTCGGCTGGGCTCTGAGGCACCGGCTGCCATGTCGAGGCAGTGTTGCAGACAGGGGCGTCCATGAGGTGGTTCCAGCGGCGCCTTACCCCGGACGAGCGGAGTCCCTGGGGCCACGGGCTGCTCCATCCGACGGAGTGGGCTACTTGACCTCCACCTGGTCGAGATCGGTGTCGCGCCAGTGGGAGAAGCGCTCCTCGGGCAACGTGAGGCTGTGGGTCGGGTCGAGGGCCTCGACGAAGGCCCGGTCGTGGCTGACCACGACGACGGTGCCCGACCATGTGCTGAGCATGGTCCCGACGGCCTCGATCGAGGTCGGGTCGAGGTTGTTGGTCGGCTCGTCGAGCAGCAGCACGTTGGCCCGACCGGCGGCCAGCATGGCCAGGCCGAGCTTGGCCCGCTCGCCACCCGAGAGCGTCCCGGCGCATTGATGGGCGGCTTTGCCGGTGAGCCCGAACATGCCGAGCAGGGATCGGCGTTCGGTCTCGGTGGTGAGCACGGTGTCGTCGATGTTGGATAGGGCCGTCTTGTCGGCGTCGACCTGCTCGTGCTCCTGGGCGAAGTAGCCCACCGAGACGTTGGCGCCCGAGCTCGACCTCCCCGCCCGTCGGGGTCTGGATCCCGGCCAGAGCACCGGAGCAGGCTTGACTTGCCGGCGCCGTTGCGGCCGATCACGACCACCCGGTCGCCGCGGCGGCAGTGGAAGTTGACCGACCGGAGCACGGTGTTGGACCCGTATCGGACCCCGAGGTCGAGGGCTCGGATGGGAACCTCACCCGAGCGGCGCGGCCTCGGGCAGGCGGAACGAGCTGGCACTTCTGTCGCCTGGTGCACCTCGGTCCTCGACGACTCGAGCCGCTCCACCCGCTTGTCGATCGACTTGGCGATCCGGGCCCGCCGGTTGGTGCTGCCCCGCATGGAGTCGGCCAGGGTGGACGAGGCGCTTGATCTCGCGTTGCCTCGAGCGTGGGGCGACGCTCGCGTTGGGTCGAGGTCGGCCTCGAGCTGAGTCCGGTAGGAGGAGTAGGTTCCCTTGAACTCGTGCAGTCTGCCCTGGGCGAGGTCGAGGACCTTGTCGATCGAACGGTCGAGGAGCTTGAGATCGTGGGAGACGACCAGGATGGCACCTTCGAACCGGGCGAGCTCGTCCATCAGCCATCGCTTGGCCGGAAGGTCGAGATGGTTGGTGGGCTCGTCGAGGATCATGGTGTCGGGCCCCTGGAACAGGATCGCGGACCAGGTCGACCCGACGGCGCTGGCCGCCCGACAGCGACCTCGATGTCGCTCGAGGAGCAACTCCTGGGCCAGCCCCAGCCCGTCGGCCAGCCGGGCCATGGCCGATTCGGCCTCGTAGCCGCCGTTCTCCGGAACTGCTCCTCCAGATCGGAGAAGAGGTCGATGTTCTCCGAGGTCGGGTCCTTGGCCATCTGGTCGCGGGCCTTGCCCAGTGCGTCGTCCAGCACGTCGAGTCCCCGGCCCGACAGGACGTGGGAGAAGCCGGTCGGCTCCAGCCCGAGCCCTTCGGGCACGGGAGACCTGGGGCAGGTAGCCGTACGTCCCCCGGATGGCGGCCCTGCCCGAGATCCGGACGTTTCCTCCGGGCTGATCGATGATGACCGAGATGCAGCGTCGACTTTCCTGCGCCGTTGCGGCCCACCAGACCGACCTTCTCGCCGGCACCGACGACGAAGGAGGCGTCGTCGACGAGGGTGCGGTCGCCGATCTCGATGGTGAGTGAGGAGCCGACGATCATGGGAGGAGGAGAGGCGCCAGAGGCTGGCGACCGGGACGGCGTAGCGGCCGATGGGGCCCGTGCGATCATCCGCCATTGTCCCACACGGCCGGTCGCTACTTGCTCCGGGCGGCTACCCTCCTGAGACGAGCACGTCTCCGCCGGCCGGCGGCGTCAGGTCGTCAGGGTGGTCGAGCCAGCCCGCAGGAAGGTGGACCGGCCGGGGGCCGTTGGTGTGACCCCGGGCGACGCGCATGGCTTCGGGAGGGAAGGCGAGCCCAGCGTCGAGGTCGCCGAGCACGGCCTCCACCTCGTCGAGCGAGCAGGCCTGGGCGAGGGAACGACGGACGGCCGATCCGACCGGCAGGCCGGCCAGGTACCACCCCGAGTGCTTGCGGAACTGCCGGACCCCGAGCTCGGCTCCGAAGGCCTGGCACAACAGCTCGGCGTGGGTCCGCATCAACCCGGCGATCTCCCCGAGGCTGGGTGGCCCGCTCACGGGCCGCCCGGCGAAGGCGTCGGCCAGGTCGCGGAACAGCCAGGGTCGACCGAGGCACCCCCGACCGACCACGACGCCGTCGCAGCCGGTCATCGCCCGCATGGCCAGGGCGTCGGAGGCCTCCCACAGGTCGCCGTTGCCCAGTACCGGGATTGTGGTCAACGCCTCCTTGAGCTCTGCGATGGCCCACCAGTCCGCCGAGCCCGAGTAGAGCTGTTCGGCGGTGCGGGCGTGCAGGGTCACGGCGGCCACGCCCTCGTCCTCGGCGATCCGTCCGGCTTCGAGGAACGTGAGACGGTTGGGGTCGATGCCCATCCGCATCTTGACGGTGACCGGCACCGAACCGGCCCGGTCGACAGCGGCCGAGACGATGGACCGGAACAGGCTCCGACGTACAGGCAGCGCCGCCCCCGCCCCTTGGCGGGTCACCTTCGCCGCCGGGCATCCGAAGTTGAGATCGATGTGGTCCACGCCTACCTCATCGACCAGGCGTCCGACCGCAGCGCCCATCACGACGGGGTCGACCCCGCACAGCTGGACGCTCCGCACCGGCTCGTCGGGGCCGAAGGCGGCCATGCTCATGGTCTTGACATTGCCTTCGACGAGTGCCCGCGCCGTGATCATCTCGCTCACGTACAGCCCGGCACCGAACCGGCGGCACAGGCGCCGGAAGGCGATGTTGGTCACGCCGGCCATCGGGGCGAGCACCACCGGGGGATCGACCACGAGACCGCCCAGGCGCAGGGGAGGGCTCGCCGTCACGACCGCGCTCGCCGTCACGACCGCGCTCGCCGTCACGACGGCGCCCAGAGCTCGGCGACGGCAACGCCGAGCCGGGCCAGCATCGAGCGCAGCAACGACAGCGACAGCCCGATCACATTGCTCGGGTCGCCGTCGACGCCGTCGACGAACGGGGCCGATCTCCCGTCGAGGGTGAAGGCGCCGGCCACCGCCATCGCCTCGCCCGTGGCCAGGTAGGCGTCGAGCTCCTCGTCGGTGGTCGATCCGAAGCGGACGAGCGGTCGCCGCCACCTCGGAGACCTGCCGGTCCGTCCGTTCGTCGATGACGCAGTGCCCGGTGAACAGCGTGCCGGACCGGCCCCGCATGGCGCGGAGCCAGCTGCGGGCCTCCGACTCGGATCGGGGCTTGCCATGAGGGCGCCCGTCGAATTCGAGCAGCGAGTCGCAACCGACGACGATCGCATCCCCGCCCGGGGCGGCCACCGCCCGGGCCTTCCGGTCAGCCAGGGTGGTCACGAGGGTGGGAACGTCGGGGGCGTCGACCGCGGCCTCGTCGACGCCGCTGACCACCACCTTGGGGTCGAAGCCCGCGTCACGGAGGAGGCGGAGGCGCGCCGGAGAGCCCGAGGCGAGGACCAAGGTGCGCGGGGGCATGGTCCCAGCGTAGGACGGCTGAAGCGGCTCGACGACGTGGCGTGCCCCATGCCGGCACCAGGCGCGCGATCCTGGTCGGGTGACCGACACCGGCATCAGCGTGGCGCCGACCCGGGTCGAGCCGCAGCTCGACGGCGACCACGAGCGAATGACCCATATCGTGCTCGAGGGGTTCAAGCCCGATGAGGGCGACTACGTCTCCGCCGGCCCCACCGTCGTCGAGGGCATGGTCAACGGGACTGCGGTCAAGGCCCTGTGCGGGAAGGTCTGGGTCCCCGGCAGCAACCCCGGCCGCTACCCGCTGTGCCCGACGTGCAAGGAGATCGCCGAAGCCCGGGGCTGGAAGGTGCCCGCCGGCTGAGCGCAGAACTCCGCCGGCTACGAAGCTTCGACGTCGCCGTGGTCACGGCAACGGGCCCGGAAGCCTTGCGGTGTCACCGTCACCGCCAGCCGACGCCCGCATGTCGGGCAGAACCGGGGCGGATCGAGAAGGCGCCCGCAGCCCCGACAGGTGTTCGAACCACATCCGGTGCAGTGAAGGCCCACCACGGCCATGGTCACAGCACGCCGGTGAGCGCGCCGACAGGCATCCGCAGGTCGGTGAGCATCTGGAGGTCGTCGCCGGGGGAGCGGCCCAGGGTGGTCAGGTAGTTCCCGACGATGAGGGCGTTGATGCCCGACGTCATGCCCAAAGACTGCAGCTCGCGCAAGGTGATCTCGCGTCCTCCGGCGTATCGGAGGATGACTCCGGGGAGCCCCAGCCGGAACAGGGCGATCCAGCGGATGGCCTCCCATGCCTCGAGCGGGCGCGCCCGGCCGAGCGGTGTGCCCGGCCTCGGGTTGAGGAAGTTGAGCGGCACCTCGGTCGGGTCGAGCTCCTGGAGCTCGACGATCAGCTCGACCCGCTGGGCGTCGGTCTCGCCCATGCCGATCAGGGCGCCGCAGCAAAGCTCCATCCCGTGCCGGCGGACGATGCGGCACGTCTCCTGACGATCGTCCCAGGTGTGCGATGTCACCACAGAGGAGAAGAACGAGCGGGACGTCTCGAGGTTGTGGTTGTAGCGGTGGACGCCGCCATCGGCGAAGCGGCGCCCCTGCTCCTCGGTGAGGATCCCGGCGCTCACCGCCACGTTGAGGCCCGTCCCCTCCCTGACGAGGGGCACGAGCTCGAGGATGCGCTCCATGGTGCGCTCGTCGGGCCCGCGCACGGCGAGCACGATGCAGAACTCGCTGGCCCCGGCGGTCCTCGTCTCCCTCGCCGCCCGCAGCACCTCGTCGGTGTCGAGGAAGGGGGTCGCCTTGACCGGGGTGTCGAACCGGGACGACTGCGAGCAGAAGTGGCAGTCCTCGGGGCAGCCGCCGGTCTTGGCCGAGAGGATGCCTTCGACCTCGACACCGGGACCGCACCAGGCCAGGCGAACCTGGTGGGCGACGGCGCCGAGCGAGGTCACCCACCGATCGGGCAGCTCGGCGAGGCCGCCGAGCTCACTCCCGGTCAAGGCGCCGGCGCTCGTCGAGCAGGGCGGTCTCGGCCCGGCGGAGACGATCCCTCGCCTCGGTGGAGTCGAGGTCGGCCCGGTCCGGCTCACCGTCGGGCAGGCCGGGGTTGGCAGCGGTCAGGGTCACCGTGGTGCGGACGGGGGTAGATGTGGGCTCGCCGGGCATGCCGTTACGGTAGTGGTCGAAGACCGAGAGACAAAGAAGAGAGGCACGGCCATGGCGTGGGACTTTTCGACCGAGCCCGAGTTCGAGGAGCAGCTGGCGTGGATGCGCGGGTTCGTGCGCGAGCAGATCTACCCGCTCGAGACGCTCGGCCTCGACTACGACGAACTCCTGGAGGTCATCAAGCCCCTCCAGGACGAGGTGAAGGCGCGTGGCCTCTGGGCTTCCCACCTCCCGCCCGAGCTCGGTGGCGGGGGGTTCGGCCAGGTCCGCCTGGGGCTGATGCACGAGATCCTCGGCGAGACGCCCTACGGCCCCGTGGTGTTCGGCAACAACGCCCCGGACTCGGGCAATGCCGAGCTCCTGGCCATCGGCATCGAGTCGTCGGGACGCGAGGAGCAGCGGCAGCGGTGGCTGCAGCCGCTCCTGGACGGCGGCATCAGGAGCGGGTTCTCCATGACCGAGCCCGGTGCGGGTGCCGACCCAACGATGATAGCCACCACGGCGGTGCGCGACGGCGACCAGTGGGTGATCAACGGACACAAGTGGTTCACGTCCAACGGCTCGGTCGCCGACATCCTGATCGTGATGGCCGTGACCAATCCCGACGTCCATCCCTATCAGGGCTGCTCGATGATCGTGGTCCCGGCGGACACGCCCGGGGTCGAGATCGTCCGCGACGTGGCCACCATGGAGGACCCGGTCGACCATTTCGGCAAGTTCGGCGGGCACGCCGAGATCCGTTACCGCGAGGTCCGCGTCCCCTACGACAACCTGGTCGGCCAGGAGGGCCAGGGATTCGTACTCGCCCAGCAGCGCCTCGGCCCTGGCCGCATCCACCACTGCATGCGCTGGCTCGGACAGTCGCGGCGGGCTTTCGACATGCTCTGCGAGCGGGCGGTGTCGAGGACGACCCACAAGTCGCTCCTCGCCGACAAGCAGACGGTGCAGAACTGGGTGGCCGACTCCCTCGCAGAGATGACCGCAGCCCGGCTCATGACCCTGTACGCGGCGTGGAAGATGGACAAGGAGGGGGCATCGGCGGCCCGGGTCGAGATCGCCATGATCAAGTACTACGGGGCCGGCGTCCTCTACAACGTCATCGACCGCGCCATCCAGGTGCACGGCGCCCTCGGGTTCTCCACCGATCTCCCCCTCGAGTCGATGTACCGCCAGGCGCGGGCTGCCCGTATCTACGATGGCCCCGACGAGGTCCACAAGGTGACGGTCGCCCGCCAGACCTTGAAGCGCTACGCACCGACCGAGGTGCCCACCGAGCACGTCCCGACCCGGAGGGCGGAGGCCAAGGAGCGGTTCGCCCGGATCCTGGAGTCGGCTACGGCGGACCGCTGAGCTCAGCCGTCGGGCCGCTCGAACGCCCACCACCGGACGGCGCCGTCGAGTTCGACGACCCGGTCGGGGGTCCAGGAGTGCTCGGTCGCCCATTGCCGGATGTCGGCACTGGCCGCCTCGATCTGTTCGGGGCCGTAGGGCCACGTCCAGGAGTGGACCTGGCGCTCCCACTGGTCGAGATCTCCTTCGAGCGTCCGCCGCACCGTGATCGGGATGGGCGGAAGGGGCCGCATCGTCACCTCGGGCGGCAGGTGGCGGCGGACGTCCTCGGGTCTGGACGCGCCGGGCCTGGTACGGATCACCCCGTGCCGCTCGAAGCACGGCTCGGCCGCCGGGTTCCACGGCGCCTCGATCGCCCCGCCGAAGTCGACGAGCAGGCGCCCGCCGGGGCGCAGGGCGCGCATCGCCTCGTCGACGACGCCTCTCCAGCCGGGGATGAGATGGAGGACGTGGCACGCCAGCACGGCACCTATCGACGAGGTGGCGAAGGGCAGGGTGGTGGCGTCGGCCCGGGCCGGCGCCACCGGCCTCTGCCCGCCGGCGTTGGCCTGCAGTCGCTTCATCATGGCCGCGCCAAGTCGACGCCCACGAGGCGCATCGTAGAAGTCGGCCGCCCGGTCGAAGGAGACGCCGGAGATGCTCACCCGGTGTCGATGGCCTTGGCCGCCCCCAGCCGCCGCAGGGCAGCGCACTCGGCCTCGCTCATGTTCTCGTCCTCGACCTTCCAGTTCACGTAGGAGCGGAGCTCGCTCCGGACCGACCGCTCGTCGAACGGGGCGAGGAAGCGGGACACGAACAAGGAGCGGAACCGGGAGAGGATCGCCCCTTTGAGCGACGAGACCGGGATCGCCCCGCAGGCCATGAGAGCCCAGGTGGCGGCGACGTCGACGGCACCGACCCCATGGGCGGCGTTGGGCCAGTCGATCACCACTGGCCCCTTGTCCCCGATGATGACGTTCATCGGGTGGAGGTCGAGATGGACGAGGGCCGAGCCGGCCGAGCCGGGCGCCGGGGGCAAGAAGCCAGGCGCCTCGATCTCGTGCAGGGAGCGGTGGAGGTCGGCCAGGGTGGTGGCGTAACGGGCGAGGCGCCATGGCTGGGCGCCGAGCATGTCCATCATCGACGGGCCGTCGATGCGTTCCATGACCAGGTCGCTGCCGTCGTCGCTGACCTCGTCGACGGCCGGGACCGGATAGCCGGCGTTGCGCGCCGCCTCCATGGCCCTGGCTTCCTGGGCCATCGAGTGACCCCGGCGGGACCGGCGCAGCACGAGGCTCGGCCCGTACTCGAAGATGTCCGAGTCCCGGCCCGAGGCCAGGAGCGCCCCGTGGGGACGCATCGGTGGCATCGGACCAGGCTACCGCCGGGGGGCGTCACCACCGCGAGCCCGCCGACGTTCGCAGAGCGCACCACAGATGGCGCAACACACAGAGAAGGCAACACACAGAGAGAAGAAAGTGATGACACGGGCTCGCGACGGGTGTTCAATGGGAGGTGCAGCGTCTGCACCTCTCAGATGCGGCCAGGAGGGTGGTTAGAGGTGCCGCCCCTCCAAGGTGGAACCGAATGGCCTTGGCCAGCCCCCGGTCGAAGGCCAGGCGGCAGACCCCCGCTCGGCTACGGTCGACAACCGGACCGAGCGCGCTCTCCGACGCCGGAAATGGCGGCCGGCCACGCCCGGAAATGGCCGCCGGCCACGCCTGCCTGCGTGGTTTCATGGGCGGTATGCGGATCGGGATCCTGACCGGCGGAGGGGACTGTCCGGGCCTCAACGCCGTCATCCGGGCCGTGACGGTGGCCGGATCGGTCGTCCACGGTGACACCTGCGTCGGCTTCGTCGACGGCTGGCGGGGCGTGCTCGACAACAGGTACGTCGAGCTCGACCCCGAACGATGCCGCAACATCCTCACCCGGGGAGGGACCATCCTCGGATCGTCGTGTACCAATCCGTACTCCGCCGATGACGGCCCCCGACGCGTGAAGGAGGAGCTCGCCAGCCTCGGGCTCGACGCCCTGGTGGCGGTGGGGGGCGATGACACCTTGGGGGCGGGGGCGAAGCTGTACGACCAGGGCGTGCCCGTGGTGGGAGTGCCGAAGACGATCGACAACGACCTGGCCGGCACCGAGGTGACCTTCGGGTTCGACACCGCCGTGCAGATCGCCACCGAGGCCATCGATCGATTGCAGACCACGGCCGAGTCCCACCACAGGGTCATGGTCTGCGAGGTCATGGGCCGCAACGTCGGCCACATCGCCGTGTTCGCCGGAATGGCCGGAGGTGCCGCCGAGATCCTCGTGCCCGAGGTCCCCTTCTCCATCGAGGCGGTGTGCGAGCGACTGGTCCGCCGGCACGCCGGCGGTCGGTACTTCTCGACGGTGGTGGTAGCGGAGGGGGCCAAGGTGGCCGATGCCGCCGACGGGGCGGGACAAGCGCATGCGGCCGGTCCCGGGGTGGACGAGTTCGGCCACCCTCGTCTCGGCGGAATCGGGGCCCTCCTCGCCGGCGAAATCGAGCAACGCACCGGGTTCGAGTCGCGGGCGACCGTGCTCGGCCACATCCAGAGGGGCGGGACGCCGACCGCCTTCGATCGGGTCCTCGCCACCCGATTCGGAGCCGAGGCCCTCGCCGCCGTCCACCAAGGTGACCTCGGCACGATGATGGCGCTCCGGGCCGGTAAGATCGTCCGGATCCCCCTGGCCGAGGCGACGGGCACCCCGAAGACGGTCGACCTCACCCTGTTCCGAGACGTGGCTGCTCCATACCTCGGTTGACCGCAGGCCGGAGGCCCGAGCGGGCCGCCGGACCGTGTCTCGTGAGGGACCGTGTCTCGTGAGATAGCATGGGAGCTCGGCTGACGAAGGAACGACCCGCGAGAGACCGGCCCGGTGATGACGATGATCGAATCACAGCGCACCGTGTTCACCACCGGGTCCGTCACGCCGTTTGTGGGGGAGACGGGGAGGACGCGACGGTGAAGCCCGTCACCTCCACCCCGGCGGCCGGCCCGATCACCGCCCTGCTGACCTGATCGCGGGGCCGGTCCCGGTCCACCGGGCGTCACGCACGCCCATCGTTCCCGTTCCGCTCCGACCGGCGTTGTCGGCACCCCTCATCGGCGTGTCGCCGTGACGCCGAGTCGCCCGTGTTCCTCGAAGGAACCGTTTCATGGCTCAACTCTCCGATTTCCCCTCGGCTTCGGCCGCCGACACCGTCGCCTACTGCTGGGACCAGGTCGAAGGCAACCGTCACAAGTTGGTGGCGTCGTGGCTGGTGCTGGTGGGCGCCGTCGTCGTGGCCGACGTGGTCGGACCGATCGTCTTCGCCACCATCCTCAGCCGGGTTGCCAGCTTGCCGCGCTCGGCTCCGGTCGACGAGTGGAGCACCTTCGGGGCGCTCCTGATCGCCTACGCCCTCACCGGCATGGTGTCCGTGGCCCTGTGGCGGGTGGCGGGATGGCTCGAATGGGGCGCGTGCGTCCGGTCCTTCGCCACCGGCATCACGAACGGCTACGAGCACCTGCTGTCGCTCAGCTATCGGTGGCATCTCGACCATCCGGCAGGCGAAGTGCTGTCCTCGCTGGGCAATTACTCGTGGGCCTTCGCCGAGATGGTCGACGTGGCCTCGTGGGGGCTCGTGCCCGTGGTCGTGCTGGTCCTGGCGGCCTGCGGTGTGCTGGCGTTCTACGCATGGCCCGCCGCCGTCGCCCTGTTGGTGATGGTGGGGGGATTCACCTTCGTCCTGTCGCGCCGTCTGCCACAGGTGCGGGCCGCCTCACAGGAGTTCGAGGACCGGCATTCCCGGGCCACCGGCGTGGTGTCGGACACGGTCACCAACCTCACCTCCGTGCGTGCCGCCGCCGGCGAGGAGCAGGAGCGGGCGACGGTCCGACGACTGATGAGCGACGCCGTGACCGCCGACCTCGGGGCCCGCTCCATCTTCATGCGCACGCAGCTCCAGCTGGAGACGACCATCGTCGTCACCACCTTGTTGGCGCTGATCGCGGGCACGACGATGGCCATCCATCATTGGGCGTCGACCGCCGCCATCTATCTCGTCCTCTACTACGCCGCCCAGGTCGCGTTCGCCCTCGAGCAGTCCTTCGAGCACCTGCGCTCATTCGCCCGAGCCCTCGGGCGTGCGGCCAAGTTCGCCGCCATCGCTGCCGAGCCGGCAGAGATCACCGACACTCTCGGCGCCGTCCCCCTCGAGACGAGGGGCGGCGGAGTCGTCTTCGACCGGATCGTCTTCGGGTACCACCGCGGTACGCCGCTCTTCGACGGGCTGGCCCTCACCGTTGACCCCGGTGAGCACGTGGCACTCGTCGGAGGGTCCGGGTCGGGGAAGTCGACCCTGTCGAGGCTGCTGCTCCGGTTCATGGACGTCGACGGCGGCAGCATCCTGTTCGACGGCCAAGACGTGCGGACCGTGACCCTCGAATCCCTGCGCCGGAATGTCTCCTACGTCTCCCAGGACCCTCAGCTGCTGCACCGCACCATCGCCGAGAACATCTGCTACGGCCTGGACGAGGTCGACGGCGAAATGGTGGCGGAGGTGGGAAAGGCGGCCCACGTCGAGGAATTCGTCTACGACCTGCCCGACGGGTACGACACCGTCGTCGGCGAACGGGGACTCAAGCTCTCGGGCGGACAGCGGCAGCGGGTGGCGATCGCCCAGGCCATGGCCAAGCGCGCTCCGGTGCTCGTCCTCGACGAGGCAACTTCGGCGCTCGACTCGGAGTCCGAGCACCTCGTCCAAGAGGCGATGTGGCGGCTCATGGCCGGTTCGACGGCGCTCGTCATCGCCCACCGGCTCTCGACCATCGCCCACATGGACCGGATCGTGGTGCTCGACCGAGGCCGCATCGTCGAGGAGGGCACCCACCGCCAGCTCCTCTCCACCGGGGGCAGGGGCACCTACGCCAGGCTGTGGCAGCACCAGTCGGGCGGCTTCCTCGTCGACTAGCGCCTGGTGTCCGGTCGGTGCGGCGCCCGGGGACCGGTGGGTCGCCCGATCAGACCGAGGGGGTGGCCGAGGTCAGTACCAGGTCGGTCCGCTCGTCGTAGCGGACCGATCCGAGTGGTCCGGTCTTCTGGGAGATGTGGACCGTCTCTTGCTCTTTCAGGATGAGGCCATTACCGGGAACGACCCAATAGTCCGTCGGGCTGGTACCCGTCTCGGCTCCCGACAGCGAGAGCACGATCCGGGTGTGGAGGGCCGAGAGCTTCTGCCCGGCGACGGTGACGGTGCCCATGCCCAGCACCCGGCCGGTGACGGAGACCCGCTGGTCGGGCGCGGAGCAACTCGACGACCACACGTGCCCGACGGTCGGATCGGGCGGAGTGAAATAGGTGGTGGCGGGGCACGAGATCACGTTGGTGTCGGTGACCCCGGCGATCTGCTCTTCGGTGGTGGCCGACATCATGCTGAGCCCACCGCCTCCGACCGGACAAAGCACCAGCTCTTCGACGTGCTCCTCGATGGGCTCCCATGCGACCGTGGCACAGCTGCCTTCGGTGACCACCATCTCCGTGGCCGAGGGGAACGGAGCGCGTGATGCCCCCGACGCTCAGCTGCTCACCCCCCACCGTCCGGTAGCGGTAGACACCCGGCGCCGGCAGCCTCGGAGCACGAGGCTTGGCGTTGCGCTGATCGAGCCGGTAGAGGCGAAGGGCCTGCTTCACGCCGAAGGGGGTCCCCGGGCTCCGGAGCACGAAGAACCACACGCCGGCGGCCACGGCCACAATCACCAGGGCGATGCCCAGTCCGAACGTCAGGAGCCGGTGGTGGGCGGCCCAGCTGAGTACCGGCATGCTCATCCTCCTCGGGCACCCTTCGGCTCCTGGATCGGCGGTGGTGCCCGCTCCAGCTCTCGCGCGCCGCCACCGGCCGTTCCAGGCGTGCCCGCACCGACGGGTCTTGAAGGTGACCAAATAGTCACATATAATGGCCGGCGTGGATGCAGTGTTCAAGGCGCTGGCCGATCCCACCAGGAGGGCACTTCTGGACGAGCTCTACGGCGAGGACGGCCAGACGTTGTCCTCCCTCGAGGGGCGGTTCGCCATGTCCCGCTTCGGCGTGATGAAGCATCTCCAGCTGCTGGAACGGGCGGGCCTCGTCGTCACCAGGCGACGCGGCCGGGAGAAGCTCCACTTCTTGAACCCGGTCCCGATCCGGCTCGTCCACGACCGGTGGGTGAGCAAGTACGCCGAGCCGTGGGCTGCCGGGCTCGGCGATCTCAAGCGCAGATTGGAGAGCACCATGGAGAAGGTCTTCGAGATCTACATCCGCACCACGCCCGAACGGCTGTGGGAGGCGATCACCGACCCCGAAGTAAGAGCGAAGTACAGCTTCGGGGCGTCGGTCGAATCGGCCTGGACACCCGGTTCGCACATCCGCCAGACGGCTCGGGACGGGACGGCCCTTCTGGCTGAGGGCGAGGTCTTGGAGGGTGATCCTCCCCGCCGGCTCGTCCACACCATGGTGGCGCAGTGGAGCGACGACGTCCGGGCAGAGGGCACGACGAGGGTCACCTGGGAGATCGAACCGGTGGGTGACTCGTGCCGGCTCATCGTGACCCATGACCAGCTCCGCGACGGGGCCAATGACGAGCTCTACGGAGGCTGGCCGATGATCCTCTCGGGGCTGAAGACGTGGCTCGAGACCGGCGAGCTGCTCACCACCCCCGGGTCGCTCATGTACTCGTGAGGCGGCCGGCGTGGCCCGAGCCGTGAGAAGGGCCGGTCAGGCCTGGGCCGACGGCGCCGCCAGATCAGCGAAGCGGGGTGGCCGCTTCTGGCGCAGGGCGGCTACTCCTTCCCGGTAGTCGTCGCCGGCCATCATCGGGTCGAGCAGGCGCTGCGCCGCCTCCACCGACTCGGACGCCGAGGAATGCAACGCCTCGTAGACCTGGCGCTTGGAGGCGGCGAGCGAAGCCGGCGAGACCGAGGTCGCGAGCGACTCGGCGTAGGACTGGGCCCGATCGGAAAGATCGGTGCGGGGGACGACGTCGAGCACGAGTCCCATGGCCAGTGCCTCCTCGGCGGTGAAGGTCCGACTGGAAAGGATGAGGTCCGTGACCCGGCCCAGTCCCACCAATCGGGGAAGCAGCCAGGCGAGGCCGAACGCGCAGGGCAGCCCCAGCTTCCCGTGCGCTGTCGTGAGCTTGGCCCCGGCGGCGGCCAGGCGGACGTCGCAGTAACAGGCCAGGGCGAAGCCGATGCCGGCGGCCGGACCGTTGACGGCGGCCACGACCGGCTTGCGCAACCGCTACCGGCTCCGGTGACCACGATGACCCGGACCGCCGGGTCGTCCTCGGCCCGCTGGAGCAGCGACCGGTACTCGGCGTTCATGCGCGCCGTCCAGGCGTTCAGGCGCTCGGGCCGGTCGAGCGTGATGGTGGCCACGGCGTCGACCACCCGGTACCGGGTCGCCTCGCCCTGCATCGTGTCGGTCCCCTCCGGCACGCTATGCCGCCCCCTGTGTCCGTCCCGGATGGCTTCCCCGGGCCCTAGTAGCGATAGGTGTCCGGCTTGTACGGGCCGTCGACGGCGACACCGATGTAGTCGGCCTGCTCCTTCGTGAGGGTGGTCAGCTTCACGCCCAACGCCCCGAGATGGAGACGGGCCACCTTCTCGTCGAGGTGCTTGGGGAGCACGTACACCTTGTTGTCGTAGCTGGCGGCGTTGGTGAACAGCTCCATCTGGGCCATGGTCTGGTTAGTGAACGAGTTGGACATCACGAAGCTCGGATGGCCGGTGGCGTTGCCCAGGTTCAAGAGGCGGCCTTCGGAAAGGACGATGACGGCGTGACCGTCGGGGAAGACCCACTTGTCGACCTGAGGCTTGACGTTGACCCGTTGAATGCCCGGCGTCGCCGCCAGCCCCGCCATGTCGATCTCGTTGTCGAAGTGGCCGATGTTGCCCACGATGGCCTGGTGCTTCATGCGGGCCATGTCCGCTGCGGTGATCACGTCCCTGTTCCCGGTGGAGGTCACGAAGATGTCCGCGCTCTCCACCACGTCGTCCAAGGTGGCCACCTGGTAGCCGTCCATCGCCGCCTGCAAGGCGCAGATCGGGTCGACCTCGGTCACCACCACCCGAGCGCCCTGACCCCGCAACGACTCGCTGCAGCCCTTGCCGACGTCCCCGTAGCCGCACACCACCGCCACTTTGCCGCCGACGAGGACGTCGGTGGCACGGTTGATCCCGTCCATCAGGGAGTGGCGGCAGCCGTACTTGTTGTCGAACTTCGACTTGGTCACGGCGTCGTTCACGTTGATGGCCGGGAAGAGCAGCTCACCACTGCGCTCCATCTCGATCAGCCGATGCACGCCGGTCGTCGTCTCCTCGGAGACACCCTTCAGCCCGTTTGCGATCGTCGTCCAGCGTTGCGGCTCTTCGGCCAGGCTGCGACCGAGGAGGCTGAGCACGACCCCCATCTCCTCCGAGTCAGCCGTCGCAGGATCGGGGGCCCGTCCGGCCTTCTCGAACTCGACTCCCTTGTGGACGAGGAGGGTCGCGTCCCCTCCGTCGTCGAGGATCATCGTCGGTCCTTCTCCGGGCCAGGTGAGCGCCCGCTCCGTGCACTCCCAGTACTCCTCGAGCGACTCGCCCTTCCAGGCGAAGACGGCCACCCCCTTGGGCTCGTCGGCCGTCCCGTCGGGACCCACGGCGACGGCGGCGGCTGCGTGGTCCTGGGTCGAGAAGATGTTGCAGCTGGCCCACCGCACCTCGGCTCCGAGGGCGGTGAGGGTCTCGATGAGGACGGCGGTCTGGATCGTCATGTGGAGCGAGCCGGTGATACGGGCACCACGCAGGGGCCGGCCGGCGCCGTGCTCGGCGCGCATCGCCATGAGACCGGGCATCTCGTGCTCGGCCAGTTCGATCTCCTTGCGACCGAACTCGGCCAGCGAGAGGTCTGCTACTCGGAAATCCTGTTCGTACCGGCTGGTCATGGCGCTCCTTCGTATCGCTTGGAGGATGGTAGTCCACCCGTCCCCGTGAGCCCTCCGGGGGCTTCGGGGTCGCCTCGGAAGCCAGATCGATGGTGCCGTCGGCGACAAGCGGAT
Source organism: uncultured Acidimicrobiaceae bacterium (assembly GCA_963828385.1). Taxonomy (GTDB): domain Bacteria; phylum Actinomycetota; class Acidimicrobiia; order Acidimicrobiales; family RAAP-2; genus Bog-756. Next base: position 2,292,196 of record CAWHEF010000002.1, on the reverse strand, counting down.
GGCTGAGCATGGCCATGGCCTCGGAGCGGCCGTCAGGGCTGGGGAAGCGTCTGAGATAGGGAGAGGTCGGCGGAGGACTGTCCCACCGAGACCGTGTAGGTGCCCGGCACGGTCACCCATGATCCGCCGAGAAAGGCGCGCAGCGCCGTGTCGGGAACGAACATGGTGACGCGGCGGGTCTGGCCCGGGTCGAGCGCCACCGGTGCGAACGCGACGAGCTGGGCCGGGGGCTCATCGGCCGCCGCAGGGAAGGTCAGGTAGGCCTGGGGGACGGCCGTGCCGGAGCGCCCACCGATATTGCTGACGTCGACGTGGACGTCGTAGCCACCGCTCGCCCGGGTGACGGCAAGGTTGCCGAGGTGGAACGTCGTGTAGGACAGCCCGAAACCGAAGGGGAACAGGGGCGCCGTCCCGGTGGCGTTGTTGTAGCGGTACCCGACCTCGAGACCCTCGGAGTAGGTGGCGGTGAGACCGATGCCCGGCCACTGCGACGGTGCGTTGATCGCCTCTCCTGTCTGCGACCCGGGGAAGGTGACCGGAAGGTGTCCGGACGGGTCCACCGCTCCGTAGAGGAGGGCGGCGATCCCGTTTCCGTCGGCCTCGCCCGGGTACCAGTCCTCGACGACCCCGGCCACCCGGTCGATCCACGGCATGAGGACGGGGCCGCCGGTGTTGAGGACGACGACGGTCCGGGGATTGACAGCGGCCACCGCCTCGATGAGGGTGTTCTGGTCGCCGGGCAGCGACAGGGAGGGCTTGTCGAACGCCTCCGAGCTGAAGTCGTTGGCGAACACCACGGCCACCCGGGACCGGCGTGCGGCCTCCACCGCGGCGGCGATGCGCCCGCTCACGTACTCCACCCCAAGGGAGAGCGTGCTGCGGTTCGTCCTGGACTCCCCGGTCGGGGTCAGATTGTGGATCGGCTGCCATGCCAGGTCGAACCGGTAGGGATGCCCCCCGGTGAGCAGCGCAGTCTCGGACCACCGGCCACGGGCGTGGTTCAGCGTGTCGGACACCGCCGGTGTCCCGTCCAAGGTCAGCGAGGCCGCCCCCGACCCCTGGAGCGAGAGGGTGTAGAGGCCACTCGTAGGGGGGGTGAAGGTCCCGGTCCAGGTGGCGGATACGTTCGACCATCCTGCGGGCAGGACGATGTCGGTTCCCGTGAAGCGACGGCCGGGCGACGGGGGGACGATGGAGAGCCGCCGGTCGCCCGACTGATCGGGCAGGCCGTCCACGTTCTCGGACAGACCGGCACCGGGAAGCAGAGGGCTCTCGGGGAGATGGGGGGCGAGCTCGGCATTCACCGTCGGGACGACAGCTGACTTCGAGGCATGATGCTCGCCCCCGCCGGCCTGAGCCAGGGTCAACGTCAATCCGTGGCCGCCTGCGCCGTCCGGCGTCAGATAGCCGGTGGGGACAGCCCGCAGGGGCGCCGTGGTGCTGCCGCCGCTCGCATAGGTGAACGAGACCCCTCGGCCGGCTCGCCGGCGCAGCGAGGCGAGCGGAACGGCCACGTGCGGGGTCCGGACCCTCGAGCTGCCGTAGCCGGTGGTGACCGGTTGGCTCCCGGCGTCCGCCCCGATGACGGCTACCGAGCGGTCGCTGCCGGCCAGGGGCAGGATGCCGTCCCTATTCTTCAGCAGCACGGCACCGCGCTCGGCCGTCGTCAGGGCCACGCCGGCGTGGGCGGGCGTGGCCACCGGGTGGCCCGGCGCGTTGTCGATTGTCCGACCCACGAGCCCGTGGGCGAACATGACAGTGAGCACTCGACCGACCGCCCTGTTCAGCACGGTCTCGGACAGCAGCCGGGCCCGGAGGAGCGTGACGAGGCGGCTGACGCTGGCCGGCTTCACCAGATCGACCCCGGCGCCGAGAGCGGCCGCCGGCACGTGCACGGCGCTCAGGTCGGAGCGGACGAACCCGGCGAACCCCCAGCCGGTCAGCACCGAGTCGAGCGAGCCGTCCTGGCACTGATAGACGCCGTTCAACTGCGGATAGGCGCACATGACCGACGCCACGTGCGCCTTCCTGACGGCGGCGGCGAACGGCGGGAGGTAGATCTCCTCGAGCGCCCGCTGGCCCACCACCTCGTCGAGCTCACCTCGATCGGTCTCCTGGCTGTAGGCGACGAAGTGCTTCGCCATGGCCAGGGTCCCTTTCGACTGGATCCCCTCGATCTCGGCCACACCCATGGTCGAGACGAGCGCCGGGTCCTCCCCGAAGGTCTCGTACGATCGTCCGTTTTCGGGTACGCGATCGATGTTGAGGTTCGGGCCCTGGATCACGTCGAAGCCGTCACCGGCCGCCTCGGCTCCCACGACACCCCCGTACGATCTGGCGATGGACGGGTCGAACGTGGCAGCCACGGCGATCGGGGAGGGGAGCTGGGTCACTCCCTGGACCCCGAAGGCCACCCCCTGTGGACCGTCCTGGAGCGTGAGCGGTGGGATGCACAGCCGCGGCACGCCCGCGTTCACGTTCTCGTAGCCCCCGGTCTGGACGAGGACCACCTCGCCCAGCTTCTCGTCGGTGGTCATGCGAGCCACCACGTCTGCCGCCAACCGTGAAGGAGGTTCCCGTCGGTCCATGGCCGTCTCCAGCCACGGGCAGCGGTCGCCGATGTCGTCATCATCGGAGAGCGACGCCGCCGTCGCCGCCCGTTGCTCGGCGGCCGACGGTCGAGACCCGTCCGCGGCGGTGGCGCGCCCGGGCGCGACGTTGACGGCGACGAGCGCGACGACGGAGGTGAAGACAACGGCGATGACGGCGCCGGCAATCCACCGCGATCCGCGTGATCGTCGCCCTCGGGCGTCCTGGGCAGTCGTCGGGTCACGAGGGTCGGTCACGGTCGGTCGCCAACGATATCGACGGGTTCGGTCACCGAGCGGTCGCTGTGACGTGGTCGGCCGGTGTTCGCACCGGCGTCTCCGGAGCCGGCGCCGATGCCGGGCGGCCGCTCAACCCCGGGCAGGTGGGGCCACCACCCAGCGGAGCGCGGTGGTGAGGGCCCGCGCCGCAGGTCGGACGGCCAGGACGTCGACCCCGGGGACGGCGATGAGACCGAGCTTGCGACGGGCCCACCCGGGCAGGATGCCCTGGGCGGCGGCGAGGAGGAGGCCGTAGGCGGTCGCCTCGTGCGGCCACCGGCTGGGCCCGAGGAGGATGAAATTGCGGGCCGAGGCCGCCTCGGGGGTGAGAACCAGCTGCGGGCGGATCCCGGCGAAGTAGTCGTCGAGCTCGGCCACGCTTCGGGGCACGCTCCGGGCACCGAGGTCGAGCGCCACCCTCGCCATCTCGTCGAGGTACCGGTCGTGTTCGGCGGCGAGGAGGGGCCCCGCGCCATAGGCGAGGGACGCGCTCAGGAAGCACCGCGTCTCGGCGGCGTGTACCCAGGTGAGGAGGTCGGGGTCCGAAGCTACGTACGGCGTCCCATCGGCGGTGGCACCCACCACATGATCGTGGATGGCCCGAACCCGGCCGATGGCGGAGAGGGCCTCGTCACGCCGGCCGAAGGTGGTCGTCCCGAGGAAGGAGGCGGTCCGGTCGAGCCGGCCGAGGGGATCGACGCGGAAGTCCGAATGGTCGGCGACCCCGGCCATGGCCAAGGGGTGGAGCATCTGGAGGAAGAGGGCGCTCAGGCCGCCGACCAGCATCGAGGCGAAGTCTCCGTTGACCCTCCGGGTGATCGAGCCCGGCGGGAAGTAGGCGAGCTCGGGATCGGAACAGGCAGACGCAGGTTCCTCGGTGATCCCCATCGACTTCCGCACCTGGTGTCGTAGTTGTCCACGGAACGTCTCGATCCCGTGATTGACGGTGGAGCCGCCGAGGGTGCGCACGTCATCCAGACGGGGGAGCGAGACCACGGTGCCAGCGTAACGTCAGGTCGTCGCGCCGGGTCAGGCCGTCGCGCCGCGCCGGGTCAGGCACTCCCGGTCGGACGCACGTCGGCCAGCAACTCCACCCGGCGGGCGAGGTTCACGGCGTGATCGCCGAGCCGCTCGTAGAACCGACCGAGCAGGGTCACCTGGGCGGCGATGGCCACCGGCATCTCCTCGGTCTCCACTTCTGCGGTCAACCGATCGTGGAGCAGGTCCATCTCCTCGTCGGCTTTGGCCAGAGCGTCCGCCACCTTGGCTTGATCGCCGAACGCGTCTGCTGCCTGCTGCCACATCTCGTTCGCCACCTCAGTCATCAACTGCACGATGCCGCGGCTGCGAGCGCTCATCTCCGTCCCGAGGTGCCCGACGGCGCGTTGAGCGATGTGCTCGGCCAGATCGGCGCTCCGTTCGAGCTCGGGGATGATGAGAAGGAGGGCCACGAGATACTGGAGCTCGTCGCCGTGAACCGGACGTTGCTCGAGTTCCTCCCACACGAGCAGTTCGACCTGGGCGGTCAGATCGTCGACGTCCTGGTCTCCATCGATGACCTGTTGTCCGAGCACGGTCTCACCTCCGAGCAGTGCATCGGTCGCCCGACACAGCGCCTCTGAGACCAGGGCGAACAGCTGGATCACCTTGTGCTCGATGACGTCGCCGCCCGAACGTCGCTTGTTCGTCACGGTTCTGGGATTGGAAGTGCGCGCATCGGTCACCTGGGACACCGGAAGTTAGGCCAGTGTTCACCTTTCGTTCATGTTGGGGATTCCTGACGTCCACCTTCGGTTGTCAGAGTGGAGAGGAGCGGCTCGGCCGCTGGAGGCCTGCGACTCCTGGACACAACGTAGTACCGGGCGTGAGGACCGGAGACGTGCCGACCGGAGAGACCAGAAGACAGGAGGGACGACGGAGAGCATGCCGGTGACCACGAGGGGGGATGCGAACGCCGGGATGCGCCCTCCCGGCGCGGCCGTCTCGGTCAGCGACCTCCTGAACGACGCCCCGAGAAGCCGGTTCCACCGTCGTGCCGTCGTGATCTCCGGCATGGGGTTTTTCACCGACGCCTACGACCTGTTCGTCATCGCCACGGTGGCGGCCATCGTCGCTGTCCAGTGGCACCTGTCGACGATCCAGACGAGCTGGGTCTCGGCCTCGGCGATTCTCGGGGCGTTCGTCGGTGCGACGCTGTTCGGAAGGGTCGCCGACGTCCTCGGTCGCAAGCGGGTGTACGTGGCCGTGGCCTGCATCATGATCGTCGGTGCCGTGGCCTCGGCCGTCGCTCCCGGCTTCATCTGGCTGGTGGTGGCCCGGTTCGTGCTCGGTCTCGGCATCGGCGGCGACTACCCGGTCTCGGCCGTGCTCATGAGCGAGTACTCCAATCGCGACGACCGGGGCCGGATGGTGGGCATGGTCTTCTCCATGCAGGCACTCGGCCTCATCGTCGGCCCGCTCGTGGCCCTCGTCCTTCTGGCTTCTGGTCTGGGCCACGACGCCACCTGGCGGATCATCCTCGGCCTGGGTGCGGTGCCGGCCGCCGGGGTCGTGTACCTGCGATCGAAGATGCCCGAGTCGCCACGGTTCACCGCCCAAGTGCTCGGGCACGGCGAGCGGGCTCGTGACGAGCTGGCGGTGTTCTCCCAGGGCACCGTCGGAGCCGACGGAGCTTCACCCGCTCCTCTCCGGCGGCTCGGCCTGGGCGAGTTCCTGAGGAACCGGCGGATGCTGATGCTGCTGATCGGCACGGCAGGCACATGGTTCCTCTTCGACTACGCCTATTACGGAAACACGCTGTCGCTTCCGACGATCCTGCGGGAGGTCGATTCGACAGCCAGTCTCGAGATGAAGCTCGTATGGTCGCTCGTCATGTTCGTCGTGTTCGCCGTTCCCGGATACGTCGTCGCCGTCCTCACCATGGACCGGATCGGGCACCGGCGGCTCCAGTTCATCGGCTTCGCCGTCATGGCCGTCGCCTTCATGGCACTGGCCGTGTTCCCCGCCTTGACGGCGACGGTCGTCCCCTTCGTCGTCATCTTCGGGCTCAGCTACTTCTTCGTCGAGTTCGGCCCGAACACGACGACGTTCGTCCTCCCCTCGGAGGTGTTCCCGGTCAGCATGCGTACCACCGGTCACGGCATCGCTGCCGGCGTGGGCAAGCTCGGGGCGTTCATCGGGGTGTTCCTCGTCCCGCAGCTGCAGTCCCGCCTGGGGCTCCGGGGGATGCTGGCCATCGCCGGAGCCGCCGCCATCTCGGGCTTCCTCCTCACCACCGTCCTGCCCGAACCCGCCCACCGCACCCTCGAGGACCTGGAAGCGGGCAACCCGGCCCCCTCGGACCGGGTCGCGCCCATGCCGACGGCGCCCGGTACATTCGACGTCGGGCAGCCCATCGAACCCCGGGCGGCCAAGGTGACCGCTGGGGCGGCCGTGGCCGCCGGGCGGGTGGCGGCACCGTCGCCGTAGCTCGGGAGCCGGGTCGGCTCACCCGCCTACCCGCTGCACCGCTGAGGGGCCGACCGGCCGGACCCGACTGAACCAGCAGGCCGTCGAGGCCGGCGTGGCGTACCGTGTGCGCCGATCTGCTCGCTTCGTCCGACCTGTTTCTGTCCGACCTGTCTCTGGAGGGAACGTGAACGCCGGTAATACCGCCTGGGTCCTGGTGAGCGCGGCGCTGGTGCTGTTCATGACCCCCGGTCTCGCCCTCTTCTACGGCGGCATGGTCCGAGCCAAAAACGTCCTCTCGGTCATCATGCAGTCGTTCATCTGCATGGGCTTGGTCACCGTGGTCTGGGCCGTCGCCGGGTTCAGCCTGGCCTTCGGTCCCGATGCCGGGGGCGGCCTGCTCGGCACCCTCCATCTGGCCGGCCTGGCCAACCTGGACCGGTCACTGCCCGGGTTCCACGGGCTTCTCGTCTCGCCGCTCGCCGTCATGGTCTTCCAGATGATGTTCGCCGTGATCACCGCCGCCCTCATCAGCGGCGGGACCGTCGACCGGATCCGGTTCCCTTCGTTCGTGGTGTTCATCGTCGTGTGGTTGGTCGTCGTCTACGTCCCGCTGGCCCACTGGGTGTTCAGCCCCACCGGCTGGCTCGCCCATCGGGGTGTGCTCGACTTCGCCGGGGGCACGGTGGTCGAGATCAACTCGGGGTTCTCGACCCTCGCCATCGTGCTCGTGCTCGGTCGACGGCGAGGCTGGCCGGGCGAGGCGATGGCTCCCCACTCTGTGCCGCTCTCGCTCCTCGGTGCCGGGATCCTCTGGTTCGGGTGGTTCGGGTTCAACGCCGGCTCCGCCCTCGGCGCCAATGACGTGGCCGTCCACGCCTTCGTGAACACCCAGCTGGCGGCGGCGGCCGGCCTGCTCGGGTGGGTGGTCTTCGAACGGGTGAGAGAGCACTTCCCGACGACCCTGGGCGCCGCCTCCGGGGCGGTGGCCGGCATGGTGGCCATCACCCCCTGTGCGGGGTACGTGGCGCCCATGGCCGCCCTGGTCGTCGGGGCGGTCGCCGGACCGGTGTGCGCGTGGGCGGTCCGGTTCAAGTTCAAGCTGGGCTACGACGACTCGCTCGACGTCCTCGGCGTGCACGGCATCGGTGGGATCGTCGGAATGGTGCTCCTCGGGCTGCTTCGCCACCCGTTCGGTGAACCCTGCCGGCGCCGACGGCCTGTTCACCGGGGGTGGGTTCCACCTCTTCGGACTGGAACTGCTGGCGACCGTGGTCGCCGTGGTGTTCTGCTTCGGGGCGACCTGGGTGATCGCCAAGGTTGTCGATGCCACCATGGGCCTGCGGGTGAGCGAGGACGTCGAGGCCCGGGGCCTCGACCTCGTCCACCACGGGGAGAGCGCCTACTCGACGGGGAGCGCCGGGCGCTTCGGGGCCTGAGGTCCGTACCAGGCCAGCCTTGACGCATAAGTTCGGCTTACCTAAATTGTGGTCGTTCTTCCTTTGGCGGGCGCTCCTGCGACCGGCACGTGAAGCAGTTCACCAGTGGGGCGCGGGGCCGACCGGTGCCCGGCCGGGGCACTGGACCGGCGGCTTGCCCGGTGGCGTTCGAAAGGTCGAGATGATCGACGTGACGGTGTGCTCATGACCAGGTGGCGACCCTTCCGGGCAGCGCTCGTCGGCGCTGCGGCGCTCTGCTGTGCAGCCGCGCTCCTCACCGCCTGCGGAAGCTCGAGCGGGGCCTCGTCCGGATCGATCACCCTCTACAGCGGGCAGCATCAGCAGACCACCCAGTCCTTGATCAGCGCGTTCGAGAAGCAGACCGGGATCGCTGTCAACGTGCGATACAACGACGAGGACACCTTCGCTGATGAGATCGTGGCCGAGAAGTCCCATCCCCGGGCCGACGTGTTCTTCACCGAGAACTCCCCACCGCTCGAGTACCTGCAGAACAAGGGGCTCCTGGCGCCGGTCGAGCCGTCGACGCTGGCCAACATTCCCAGCCGCTTCAACTCGCCACGGGGCGACTGGGTGGGGGTATCGGCACGGGTCAGTGTGCTCATGTACAACCCCGGGCTGATCTCGGCGTCTCAGCTGCCGACGTCCGTCCTCCAAATGGCGGATCAGCGGTACCGGGGAAAGGTGGCGCTCGCCGGAGGGGAAACCGACTTCCAGCCCATCGTCACCTCGGTCGAGCAGACGTACGGGAAGGGCCGGACCATTTCGTGGCTGGACGGGCTCAAGGCGAACGCCTCCGGCCACATCTACCCGGACAACGAGACGGTCGCCAACCAGATCAACCGGGGGGCCGTGGCCTTCGGGATCGTCAACCAGTACTACTGGTACCGGATGCGGGCCGAGATCGGAGCGGCCAACGTCCATTCCAAGATCGCCTACTTCGCGCCCGGTGACCCCGGGTACGTGATCAACGTGTCGGGAGTGGCGGCGTTGAAGTCATCGAAGAACCCTTCCGGAGCCCAGAAGTTCCTGGCCTTCCTGGTGTCGAAGTCCGGACAGGAGATCATCGCCCGGTCGCTCAGCTTCGAGTATCCCCTGGCCGACGGGGTGCAGCCCGGCGCCCCCGAGACTCCCTTCTCGCAGCTCCAACCCAATCCGATCACCATCTCCCAGCTCGGCGACGGGTCGGGGGCCATCTCGCTCCTCCAGCAGACCGGCCTGCTGTGACCGATGTCACCGGTCCCGGTGACGTGACCCTCAAACCCGTCATGGCATCCGGCGCCGTCACCACCGAACCGAACTCCCGATGGGTGCCGACGCCATCCGGGGGTCCGGGTCACGACGGAGGGCTCCGTCGTTCCGCACGCCGACCGACGAGGCCCACCGGGCTCTTGCTCGCCAGCCTGCTCGTGGCGCTCGTGCTCGTGGTGCCGCTCGTCTTCCTGCTCGTGGAAGCGCAGGGTGCGGGCGTCTCGAAGGTGGTCCATCTCATCTGGCGCCCCCTAACCCTCTCGCTCCTCTGGAACACCATCAGGCTGGCGGTGGTGGTGGCCGCCCTGTGCGCCGTCATCGGCACCGGCGCGGCGTGGCTCGTCGAGCGGACCGACCTTCCCGGCCGTGGAGTCTGGGCCGTCCTCTTGGTCATCCCCATGGCCATTCCCGACTTCGTCGTGAGCTTCGGGTGGGCGTCCCTCTCGACATCGGTTTCCGGCTACTGGGGCGCGGTCCTCGTCATGACCCTGGCCGTCTATCCGCTCGTCTACCTCCCCGTGGCCTCGAGCCTCCGCAACGCCGACCCGGCCCAGGAGGAGGTGGCCCGGAGCCTCGGGACCGGCCGCCTCGAGACGTTCTGGCGGATCACCGTCGGCCAGGCCCGGACCGCCATCCTCGGAGGGAGCCTGCTCGTGGTGCTCGTGCTCCTGGCCGAGTACGGCGCCTTCGAGATCCTCGGCTACCGCACCTTCACCACGGCGATCTTCACCGAGTTCTCGATCTCGTTCAACGTGGCGACGGCGTGCGCGCTGTCCCTCGTCCTCATCGTCCTCGGCCTCGTCGTGCTGACCGGTGAGTCGATGGGCGGTGGTCGAGGCCGGGTGAGCCGCGTCGACCGGATGGCGCAGAGACGGGCCAGTCGTCAGCGGCTCGGAGCCTGGAAGGCACCGGCACTGCTCGCCGTCACCGTCCTCGCCGGGCTGGCCCTGGGCGTCCCGGTCGGCTCCGCCAGCTACTGGTGGGCGACCGGGCCCGAGCACGTTCTCGAGGGCGTTTCGATCGTGTCCGCCACCTGGCACACCGGCCTCTACAGCGCCTGTGCCGCCGCCATCTCCACGGCCATGGCCCTCCCCGTGGCCATCCTGGCCATCCGCCATGACGGTCGGCTCCACCGGTTGGTGGAGCGAAGCACCTACCTCGTCCTGGCCATGCCGGGGGTGGTCATCGCCCTCTCGCTCGCCTACTTCAGCGAGCAGTACGCGGGGGGCCTCTGGTACCAGACGGCACCGATGCTCGTCGTCGCCTACGCCATCATGTTCTTCCCCCTGGCGCTGGTCGGAGTGCGGGCCTCGGTGACGAGAGCGCCGGTCGGGCTGGAAGACGTGGCCCGTTCGCTCGGACAGGGGCGGCTGGCTGTGTTCTGGAGGGTGACGCGGCCGCTGGTCGGCCCCGGCCTCGCAGCCGCCTTCTGCCTGGTCTTCCTCTCGGCGGTGACCGAGCTCACCGCTACCCTGATCCTCGTGCCCACCGGCGTACAGACGCTCGCCACCCAGTTCTGGAGCTACCAGCAGAACCTGGCCTACGGGCAGGCGGCTCCGTTCGCGTTGTTGATGATCGGCATCGCCGCCGTGCCCAGCTACGTGCTCGGCCGTTACTTCGACCGGCTTCCCCACAGGGCGGCGGCGCCATGAGCGTCCGGGGAGCCGAGGACGCGTCAGCTGGGATCGTCGTCCGGGGCATCTCGAAGCGGTTCGGCTCCCAGCCTGTGCTGCGCCAGGTGGACCTCGTGGTTCCCGAAGGCTCGGTCACCACCATCCTCGGACCGTCGGGAAGTGGCAAGACCACGCTGCTCCGGCTGCTCGCCGGCTTCGAGCGCCCCGAGGAGGGCTCCATCTCCATCGGCGGGGCGGTGGTCGAGGACACCGGCCGCCACGTCCCCCCCGAGGCCAGACGCCTCGGGTACGTCCCCCAGGAGGGGAGCCTCTTCCCCCACCTCGACGTGAGCTCCAACATCGGATTCGGGCTCCCTCGCTCGGGACGCCACGCTCGGGTTGCGGAGCTGCTCGAGATGACCGGGCTCACACGACTGTCCCGGAGGTTCCCCCACCAGCTGTCGGGGGGCCAGCAACAGCGGGTGGCGCTCGCTCGCGCCCTCGCCATCCGGCCCAGCGTCGTCCTCTTGGACGAGCCGTTCTCCTCGCTCGACGCGTCATTGCGGGCCGGCCTGCGGCGCGACGTGACCCGCATCCTGGAGGACACGGGGACGACGGCGATCCTCGTGACCCACGACCAGGACGAGGCGCTCGCCGTCTCGGACCAGATCGTCGTATTGCGGGAGGGACGGGTGGTGGCCCAGTCCGATCCCCATGGGCTCTATCACGAGCCTCCCGACCTCGAGGCGGCCACCTCCATCGGGGAGGCGAACGTCCTGCCAGCCGAGGTCAGAGGAGGCTGCGCCATCAGCGTCCTCGGCGCCGTCCCCCTCCGAAGGGCTCCGTCGGCCGATGGCGGGGGCGCGGTCGGCGAGCGCATGGGCCACCCCGGCCGACAGCCCGCCGGGGTGGATGAGGGTCTCGGCCAGCTCCTGGTTCGACCCGAGCAGCTGGTGCTCGACTCCCAGCCGATCGAGGGGGCGACGGAGGCTACGGTCGTCGACACGCAATACTTCGGCCACGACGCATTGGTTCGGGTCGCCGTCGACGATTCCGAGCGATCGGTGCTGCTGGCTCGGGTGCCCGGTGAGCACACCTTCACCGAAGGTCAACGGGTGTGGGTGGAGGTCGTCGGGTCTGTCTCGGTGTGGCCGGGCCGGGCACGCAAGGCGCGCCTGTCCCTGGGACTTTCTGCTGCCGAGGAGGACCAGGCAGCAGAGGCCGAGAAGATCGACGCGGCAGAACAGCCCGACGCCGGGTAGTCAACCCAGCAGTCGGCCGGCCCTTTCGCGCCGGGGACGATGCTTCCATCACGGGCCATCTTGAGGGCGTCGACCTCGCGCCCAGCTGCGTGACTCGCTCATGCTCGACGCCCCTTCGGTCGACCGTTCACAAGGCGAAAGTGCTCGGCGCCCGCCGCTCCACCTCCCTCAGTCGGCTCGTGGCTGGCGAGATCGAACGGTTGGTCGCCGAAGACGACGTCTACGAGCGGGCACAGCAAACGGCAGTCCACCAGCTGGAGCGCGGTTTCCACCTCGGCGGCGGACCGCTGTCAGACCGCGAGTCGCTCCATGACCGATGACCGGATCAGCGATGACCGCATCTTCGTGGACACCAACATTCTCGTCTACGCATACGACACCGATGCGGGCCAGAAGGGCGAGACGGCTCGGTCGATCCTCGGTGACCTGTGGGGATCACGTACTGGAACTGTGAGCATCCAGGTCCTGCAGGAGTTCTACGTGACCGTCACTCGAAAGTTGCCCAAGCCACTGGAGAAGCGAACCGCCCGCGAGGTGATCGACACGTACCGGGCGTGGCCGGTCCACCGGCCTGGAGTCGATGACGTACGAAGCGCCTCCGAACTCGAGGATCACCAGCGACTGTCATTCTGGGATGCGCTGATCATCGTCTCCGCTCAGCAGCTGGGTGCCCGGACGCTTCTCTCCGAGGACCTGCAACATGACCGACGCGTCGGTGGGTTGCTCATCAGCAATCCGTTTGGACCTCGACGGGCGAAAGGCTGATCCCTCGCATCTCGGGCGTGTTTCCGAGGACGTGGGTCCCTTTCCCCGCTTCGACGTGAGCGCCTGCTTCGGCTCCCTTCACGGGGGCAGGGTTCCGACCTTGGCCGCTGAGCTCTCGGGATGCCGCCGTTCCCGAACTGTCACTTCCGCCTGCCGGTAAGGGGCGGTCATGTGGGTCACGAGGGACCTCGGTCCCGTGACCACCAGGTACTCCATGTTGCGGAGATGGGAGACCCGTCCGACCTTTACCCCGTCAGGGTTGTGAATGCCGATCATCGCACCCACGTACCGTTTCGAATCGAAGCCCAGAACGACGACGTGCCCGTGGGACGCGCCGATGTTCACGAGCTCGTCGAGGCTGATCCACGATTCGTCGTTGTAAGACAGCACTGTGACGTCGGCCTCCACCGAGGCCATCAGATCCCGGAGCGCGTCGGGCATCGACCGCGCCGAGTTGAACACGCTCTTCGTCGATTCGTCCCTGCTGTCCACGCGCTTGCAGGCGGTGCCGTAGCAGTCGGGCGCGTCCCAGGCGACCAGTGTCTCCCAGATGTGGTAGTTGGTGAAGTACCGGTGCTGGTTGTAGGGCGGGTCGACATAGGCGAGGTTCACCCCGTGCAGCCTCGAGACGGCATCGAGCGCGTCGGTGCGGATCATGGTCCCCGTTCCGGGCAGGAGCTCGGGCGGCCGCAGCTCGAGGTGGTTGAACGACCGCGGTGCCCACCGTTTCACATAGGCCATCTGCACGCCGGTGGTGGAATCGACGCGGTCGGCGCCGTAGATGAGGCTGGTGAGCAAGACCGGGTAGAGCGGACTATCAGCGAACTGGTCCGCCAGGGCATCCCGAATGGAGTCGATGCGGGCACCGTTGAACGGCTGGAAGAACCGGGACCGGATACAGAACGTCTCGGTGAAGTAGCCGGGACGGCCGGGGAGGGACGCGAGGTAGGCGAGTGCGTCGCTCAGCTCCCGTTGGTCAACCGTCTCCGAGTCCGACGCGATGTGGCACCGTCCGAAGATCTCCGAGTACCGAGCGGTGTCCACCGCGGTGACGTGCACGCCGCGTCGCTTGAACTCCTGTGCCACCCGGGTGGTGCCGGTGAAGAGGTCGAGCGATGTTCGGGCTCTGGACCGCTCGAGGAGATCACCGAGGATGGGCACGAGCCTGCGCTTCGAGCCGATGTACTTGATCACCCCTGCTCCTCATTCCCGGCTACGACGCAACTGCTCGACCACCGGCGAGGGTAGCGGGGGTGGAGCTGCGGGTGGGTGACCCGGCGCGGCGGACCCGGACGGCCTTTGGAGTGCAACGAGCACCTCGCGCAAACGGGTAGTGTTTTCCTCGAGCTGATTGGCTGCGTCCAGGACAACATCAGCCCCCTGTATCGGTTCCCAGCCAGCCCGCGCTTGCGCGACGTGGTCCCAGTCGAGTTCGTACCAGTTCGGTATCGACCTCTCGCGGCCTTCGATCCGAGACCGATGGATCTCTGGAGCGGCGCATTGTGTCATGACCACGACCAACTGAGCGCCCTCCTCGAGGGCCATCCCACGGCATTGCTTGATCTCCGCTGCGCGGGCGACACCGTCAAGCACGACCGAGCTACCGCGCCGAATCTGTTGTCGTGCAAGGGCACGAAGGATTGACCAGCCGACATCGCGGTGCCCGGAAGGATTCATCGCATCGAGGGCAGCCTGTATCTTCAAAAATGGTCGTAGACCACTCATCGTCCAGTCGTGGGCGAGGGTGGGCGCGGCCAGCGTCTCGGCTGCCACCTCGGCCATGGTCGACTTTCCGGTTCCTGGAAGCCCGGTCACGAGTACGAGCACTAGCCTGGGGGATTCGCTGTTCATCTCACTCCGTGTCGAAGAGCCGACGGGCTTCGTCGGCGATGCGCTCGACCTCATCGATGTGTGGTGCCTCTGCTGTGAGGAACATGGCCACCTGGAGCTGCGGACCGTATGAGCGCATGGAGGTCATCTGCACTTTGGTGACCGGCTGAATGACGTAGTGGATGTGTACCGGAACGCCGCCAGCGTGAGACCACAGGCAGTTGTAGACCTGCTCAGACTCGACCAGACAACTCGCCACAGAAGACGTCCGCCAGAGGAGGGGGCCGAGTTCGTTGGCCTCGGCTTGCGAGAGCCCATTGACGGCCGTCACATGGCGTTCCGGCTTGACGATGAGGGTTCCAAGTCCAAGTGGGCCTACGCAGTGCTCTACCAGCCAGTGTTCCGTCCGGAAGATCAGACCCCCAGGCAATGGCAGTTCACCCGCGGCGAGGGCGCAGGCAACGCAGTTGACTGACTGGCTTGTCCCCGCAGTCTGAGACATGGCTCCTCCTCCCTCGTGAGAATGGGTTGGACGCCAGGCGTGCGAAGTGCGACGCCATGCGAGATGGTCGGGCGAGAGCGTGTCGACCGGGTTTGTCCGATGTGGGTGGTCAAAACGCCCTCACGGCGATGTAGCGATCCCGACCTTCCATGGGGCTCTCAACCACCTCGACGAGGAGTCCGACGGCTCGGTACGCCGCTAGGTACTCCTCGGTAGTGAACAACGTGAGTCGGTGATGGTCGATGAGATGCTCGATCCCTTCCAGGGTGGCGATGAGATGGTGCATCTCCAAGTGGGTGGTGGGCCCGTCTTTCCAAGAGCGACCGACGCGGGCAACCTTCAGTTCATCACTGGTGCCTACCTCGACGTGGATCGATCCTCCACCTCTCCAGGCGTCCGGCCTCACCCATCCGTCAACCACGAGAACGCCCCCGGGATTGAGGTGGGCCGCCATTGTCGCGATCGCTGCATTGAGGTCTTCGGTATCGCCCATGTAGCCGATGGAGCTGAAGAGGCAAATGACCGCATCGAACCTGGCGTCGAGCCGAAATGTCCGCATGTCGCCCTCGACGAGCGGGGTGTCAGGAAGGTGCTTTCGGGCTTCGCGAAGCATCTCGGGGTCGAGGTCGACTCCGGTTATCTCGTATTCGCTTTTCAGGTGACGCAGGTGACCACCGGTCCCACAGGCGACGTCCAAAAGAGTCCGCGCCCGCGGATTGCGTGCTTGAATCACCGCGTGGATTGTGGAGGACTCGGCTGCGTAGTCCTTACCTGAGGCTTGGTAGACCAGGTCGTAGACGTGGGCGGTCTTGCGGAACATGGGAATCACTCCTCCAAACCAGGATGCCAGGCCATGGGCGTAGGTCCGAGAAGGTCCCGTCGCGGCAGGATGAGGTCGTGAACGAGGACCCGTGGGCTCAGCTGGCCGGCCCATTCGTAGACGGGCACTACGGCTCGCTCCGCGGACGCGTCCGGACCTACGTAATCGATCGCCATCTCAGAGCACATCTGCCGCCACCACCCGCCCGTTTGGTCGATGTCGGAGGTGGCGGAGGTCACCAGTCATTGCCCTTGGCACGCGTCGGATACGACGTGACCATCGTGGACCCCTCGACCTCGATGCTCGAACGCGCAACGGGGCTTCTTGCACGCGAGGCGCCAGAAGTAGTTGATCGGGTCCATCTGTTCCAGGCAAGCGCTCAAGAGGCGCCCGACCTCTTCGGCCGGGCCTGTTTCGCCGGTGTCCTGTGCCATGGCGTGATCATGTACGTCGATCAGCCCCGGCCCTTCGTGGCGGCGCTGTCAGCCCTCGCCCGGTCTGATGGGATCATCTCCCTGGTCGCCAAAAGTGCCGATGTTTTGGCCGTGCGGCCTGCGCTCGAAGGCAATTGGACGGGGGCGTTGGAGGCGTTCGATAGCGACCGTCAGATCAACGGACTGGGACTCGACACCCGGGGAGACTCCGTCGGCGACCTCACCCAGATGCTGGCTGACTTCGATGTCGAGCGGGTCGCGTGGTACGGAGTTCGTCTATTCACCGACGGGTGGGCTTCTGACCGACCCCTGAGTGAACCCGAGTCTGTGGTGCTTGCGGTCGAGCTCGAAGCGAGCCGCCGGGACCCCTATCGCCTCATGAGCCGGCTGTTCCATCTCGTCGGTGTCCGCCGTTGAGCGGACCACCGGCCGCTCTCGACGTGCCATGGGGGACGCTGGCCAGCTGTAGACGCAAGACGTCGCAGCCCGAAGCGGGCTGATGGGAGTGCGCGGCGCCTGCCACGTCAAGTACTCAGCATACGGTGCGCCAGATCCTCATAGAGGGACGAATGATCGCAATCAGTGAAGGCTTGGAGATCCCTCAGGAGATCGGAGGCGTGTTTTAGTCACCAGGATCAGTGCCACCGCCGGCAGGGCCCATTGTTTCGACCGCCATCACCCCGTCGGCTGGCCGATGGCCATACATTCAGTCGTGACGAAGGGAGTCTTGGTGTTCAGAGCCTGGTCGAGAATGGTCATTGCCCATCCTTGGCGAGTCATCGCCCTATGGATCGCTTGCGCTGTTGTCGTGATCGTCTTCTCTCCGAGCCTGTCGTCGTACACGACCGGCAACAACCAGAAGTTCCTCCCTAGCAGCTT
The DNA here is from genome assembly GCA_963828385.1 of uncultured Acidimicrobiaceae bacterium. Classification (GTDB taxonomy): domain Bacteria; phylum Actinomycetota; class Acidimicrobiia; order Acidimicrobiales; family RAAP-2; genus Bog-756. The sequence goes on along the minus strand of CAWHEF010000002.1, from coordinate 2,275,069 downwards.
CGAGTCTGTTAAGGCGCAAAACGTCGGCAATCAGTATTTCCCCGCCTCCTCGGGGGCAACCGGCATTGTCGTCGTCACGCGGGCGGACGGCGCTCAGCTGACCAGTGCCGACCAATCCAAGGCAGCGGGGCTGGCGACATCGCTCCAATCAGACAAGATCGCCGGTGTCTCTTCCGCACAGTCCTCCCCTAAATCCCTGTCCGTCGATCAAAAGGCGTACGCCGTACAGGTGGCATTCCAGGGACAACCCGGTGACGGAACGGTCAACGCGGCAGTGGTCACGGTTCGGGACAAGACCAATGCCTATCTGAAAGGAAGTGGGCTAAGCGGAGGGCTGACTGGCAACGCCGCCATACAGGTCGACACCACCGCTGCCTACAACAACGCCGACAAGATCATCTCGATTGCGACGGTGATCGCCATCGTGGTTCTCCTGGGTCTCATCTTTCGCAGCCCGATCGTCTCCATTCTTCCGATCATCGTGATCGGGATCGTCTTCAAGGTAGTAACGGGCCTTACGGCCGACTTGGCAAAGGGGTTCAACTTCGAGGTCAGTTCCATTTTGCAGTCGTTGCTGGTCGTCGTCCTGTTCGGGATTGGCACGGACTACATCGTCTTCCTTCTGTTCCGGTACCGGCAACGACTACGTGACGGATTGGACCACGGCGAGGCACTCGTGTTCACAGGCCAGGCTGTTGGGAAGGTAATCGCATCCTCTGCTCTCACGGTGATGGGGGCGTTCGCAGCGCTCCTGCTTGCGAAGTTGGGATCGCTCAACACGCTCGCCCCTGGGCTCATCGTGGCTGTCGCGGTCATGCTGGCCACGGCGCTCACGTTGATCCCAGCCCTCTTCGTCCTGCTAGGAAGCAGACTGTTTTGGCCAATGGGTATCGGCCACGCCGGTCGACGCGATCCCTTCGCCGCCCAAGGCAGGCTGGTAGCTCGCCGTCCTCTCGTTGTCGCCGCCGCGGTGGGAATTCCGCTCATCATTCTCGCCATCGTCTCCACCGGGTACAAGGCCACCTACAACAGCTTGAGTGAATTGCCTTCGAGCACCCCTTCGCAACAGGCGTACAACCTCCTCGCAGCCTCGTTCCCTCCTGGAGCGCTGAGCCCCACCCAGGTCTACGTCGTCGGGAACACGCCGTTGACCCCGACATCACTTTCGACGCTGAACGCGAACCTGACCAAGGCATCTGGCGTCTCTTCAGTCGCTCCATCCCAGATCAGCCAAGACACACGTGCGGCCTACGTCAGCGTCGTGCTGAAGGATGACCCGTACTCCAACGCCGCATTGGACGACGTCAAGGGTCCCATTCGTGACGCTGCCCACGGATCGGTACCGGGCGACAGCGTGTACGTGGGCGGCCAGACGTCGACGACCGTTGACGTGCGTGACCAGCTCCATGCCGACACCCGTCTCGTGTTCCCCGTGGCAGCGGCGATTATCGCGGTGATCCTCGGTCTGCTTCTACAGGCTTTGCTGGCCCCCCTAGTGCTCCTGGTCTGCGTCGGCCTGACCTTCGCCGCCACCCTCGGCGCTGAGGTCCTCGTCTTCCTGCACGGCACCGGCTACGCGGGCATCGACTTCACGATCCCGATCGTGCTGTACCTCTTTGTTGTCGCGGTCGGCACCGACTACAACATCCTGATCTCATCCCGTCTACGCGAGGAGTTTCTCAAAGGAAACTCGTTCCGCGACGCGGCTCGGATCGCCGTGATCAACGACTCGCCGACGGTTGCCGCTGCCGGGATCATCCTGGCGCTGACGTTCGCATCGCTGATGCTGACCGGTTTGGCCAACCTCGTCGAACTCGGGTTCGGTGTGGCGGTGGGCATCATCATCGCCGCCTTTGGGGTCGCCCCTATGATGGTTCCGAGCCTCTCGACATTAGGCCACCGACCATTCTGGTGGCCTACCCGTGCGTCCGCGCCGCCACCACATAATGCGTCCGAACCGCAGCGGGTCTCCGGAGGTCGCGACACATCCACGCAAGGACGTCACTGAGATCCACTCAAGCGGGCCCAAGACTCGAATGTGCCCGGCTCGAAGGTCGATACTCGACCGGTCGGGCGGGACGCGATCCATTCCTCATCCGACGCAGCGGAGAATGAATCAATGCCCTGACCTGGGGCGTTGCGAGCATCGGGGCCAGCATAGGGGCGATGGGACGAACCAACGGACCTCGTGACTGATTGGGCGGAATACTCCCATTGTCAATCCGGCGCGACCTTGGAGGGAGCGACCGTCGAGCGAACCAACGAGCAGAACGAGGAGGCCCCCCTTCACCAAACCTACCGACCAGGCTGGCCGCTTCCCGGCGCATCGCCAACCTCTTTGTCGATGCCTTGGGCGGCTTCGTCGGTGAGGCTGTGATCTATACCACCGTCCGTCTTGTCCGCGTCCTTTTGGACCTCAGCAACTCCCTCATCGACGAGCTTGCCGTGGTCTTTCGCTTCCTTTTGGATGTCATCGAAGTCTGGCATGGCAACAGGTATACCCGTCCGCGAGGTCGCAAACGGTCGCATCAGATCGAAGCCAATCGCGCGCCTCCTCGGCCCTACCGCATCCACAACCACTACTACCCTTGAGGCGTCGGAAACGTGAGAAGGGACGCGGGACCGATGAGGCAACAGTGGCTTTTCTACCCTTGAGCCCGAATCAGCACTCGGCGGTTCAGTTGCTGCCCTTGGGCAGTCTGGTTCGATGCAATGGGCTGGGACTGTCCTTCCCCGTCTGTGTGAAACTTCACGTTGACGCCGACAAGGCGCTGTCGGAGCCCCATAACCACCGCCTGGGCGCGTTGCAGCGAGAGCTCCATGTTGGCTGAGACGTTCCCGTTGGTGTCGGTGTAGCCGACTGCCGTGACCGCAGCGTCGTGATCTTGACGGATTTGTTGGGCTGCTGATGCGATCACCGCCTGCGCCGACGGGTCGAGGGCAACCCCAGTCTCGGCGAAGAGGACCATTCCCACGGATCCGGGAGGAGCAAGCTTACCCGTAGCCCGGGTGGGCGCCACTTGTCCTCCACCGATCATGACGATTGGTGCGTGGTGGGCGGCGGGCTGGCCTCCGAGAGCAGTCACCGCTACAACGGCGGCGGCCGTCGTGGTGGTGGCGGTGATGGCGCAATGGGCCGGATGATTGCGGATCCAGCGCCCGGCGAGGTGGAGGCGATCGGCGGCGACGGAGATCGGGAGGAGGATTAGCGCACCGCGTCGACGTTCGACGAGCGGGGTGCTGAGGGTGGCGCAGGTAGCGCACTCGAGGAGATGGTTGCCAGCGTTGAGGGCGCGCTGGCGCCGGCGATCGGCGGTAGTGAGGGCGACGAGAACGGGGTGACATCGAGGGGTGGGCAGTGTGGTGCGCTGAAGGGCGAGGACATAGTCGACTCGAAGCCGGCCGCGGGTTCTGTGCAGGCGGCTGGCCAGGCCGGCGGCCGTAGAGGCGGACTGCTCTGCCAATGTGGCCATGTCGACTTGGTGGAGGTCATGGGCGACGAGGGCCGCTCGGTCTTGGCGGGACAGCTTGTTGAGGGCTTGGTGCAGGGCGGCAGCCTCCTCGGCGCGAACGGCGTCGTCCCCCGGATCTGCGGGGCTGCGGAGCTCGAGAAGGCGGGGAAGGTGGCGTCGGTGCCGGTCGAGCTCTCGAGCCTTGGTAATAGCGGCGTTGCGGGCGAGGACGACGGCGTAGCCAGCCAGGGTGTCGGAGGACAGCACGCTTCGCCGCTCGAGGAGCCTGGTCAGACAGGCTTGCAGGAGGTCGTCTATCTGTTCGTTGTCGCCGAGGCGGCCCCGAAGGACATGGCGGATAAGTGGGGCGAGAGCAACGATGTCGTCAGGATCAACGAGGGCTGGCTTACGGCCTAGCACTTGAGTCGCCTCCCAGGGATGCGCGACCACGAGGGCACTTCGCAGGATAAGGGTTGCGACTGTGTGCGGCCAAGTTTGGTAACAGTTGACCCGCCAACGTCCGCCACGTAGGCCCGATCAAGCCGGAGCGGCGGCGAGGGATGGCGGTATGCCAGCAACCGGGTGCGCCCTTGAGCTCACCGAGTCCCCGCCGGTTCCGGCGTCGAGGTCAGCAATCATCATTGCTCATCCTGAGAGGCTCGTCACTTCCGTGTTCGACGATCGCCGACGGATCTCACAAGAGTTATGCGATTGGCCGACGCGATTTCTCTCGTCGTCACGGTCGACGGCACCCGGCAAGGGTCTCCGGTCGGTGTCGGCCGAAACGAGGGCGCCCTCGTCAGGAGGGTTGGCGCCGCTGGGCCATGGCTATCTGCGTCGGAGCATGATGGAGATGGCTTGCGAGCGGTCCCGGGCGCCGAGTTTGCGGTAAATGCTCCGCAGATGAGTCTTTACAGTCTCTTCGCCCAGGTTGAGGTTACGAGCGATCTCTCGGTTGGTTCGTCCCTCGAGAAGAGATTCGAGGACCTGGCTCTCCCGGGGGCGCAGGCCCGTGCGGTCGAGAGGCGACCGCACGGGCCAAGTGCCCTTGGCGAGGCGGGAAATGATTCGGCCTCCCATGGCGCCATCGACCACGATTTCCCCGTCGGAGACTCGGTGTAGGGCGGCGACCAGTTCTTCGCCGGTGATCTCGGACAGGAGGTAGCCCGCTGCTCCGCGGTCCAGGGCGGCCAAAAGGGAGGCGTCGTCGTCGACTTCGCTGAGGATGACGACTGGCACTGGCGAACTGGAACGAAGCAGACCGACAAGATCAGGCTCCTCGTCGATGCGCGCAGCTCCTGTTCCGACAACGACCACTGCTCCGCAGTGGGCACCGCTGTGCACAGCATGGTGGAGCGAGCACACCGCCCGGATCTCGACTCGGTGGGGATGGGGCAAAAGCTTCACTTGCAGCGCGGCGACGAGTTGGGGATGCAGTCCTGCGACCAGCACCGGCAGCGGATCTGGATTCGGGCTCATCGGGTCTGTGCCCAATGTGTGATCGCGACAGTCACAGGTACTAGTACGCCTTCGAGGACCGGCCATGACGCGTGCTCTCTTGCCTCAGTGAGTTGCGCTCAAGCCGTGACTGCTTACTTTCACCCGATCGGGGGATTGTAGGTCGACGGCGGAAGCGTAAAGCTGAGTCCGAGGAGGTTGGGTGGGCGAGAGCAGCGAGGATCTAGTGGCTCGGAGTGCGATGGCGCTGCTCGCCGAAATCGTGAAGCAAGCCGATGATGCGGTTGCCGCCGGTGAGGTCAAAGACCTGGCCGAGGCGTTAGCCGCGCTCGCTCCCCTGCTCAGGTCGCCGTTGCTTCCCAACGAAGCGGCTTAGTCCCTGTCGGCGCCGCCCCCCAGTCTTGCCGAGAAGCGTCTGGTCCGAACCAAAATTTAGAAAGAGGAAGCTATGACCAGCACCAGCCCCCAAGACTATTTCGAGTGGATTGGCCACGCCGTGGTCGACCAGGCTCGGGACAAGATCGGCAAGGTCTCCCAGATCTATGTTGACGAGGACACCGGCCAGCCGGAGTGGTTAGCCGTGAATACGGGCATGTTCAGGAGCCGCTCGTCGTTCGTGCCGATTCGAGGGGCGCAACTCGATGGGGATCAGTTGGTCATCCCTTACGACAAGGGCAAGGTAAAGGACGCTCCCCAGGTCGAAGACGACACGGATGGCTACTTGGAGCCAGAGGAAGAACAGACGCTGTACCGCTATTACGACCGGGACACCACCGGTCAGGAGCCTGACGACGCCATGACTCGCTCCGAGGAGCAGGTAAGGGTCGGCACCGCCAAACAGGAGACGGGCCGTGCTCGACTGAGGAAGTACGTGGTTACCGAGAATGTCCAGACCACCGTCCCCGTGTCTCACGAGGAAGTGCGTGTTGAGCGGGAGCCGATTACTGACAGCAATCGTGACGCGGCGACCAGTGGGGTCGACATCTCCGAAGGAGAGCACGAGGTGGTGCTCAGTGAGGAACGTCCGGTGGTCCAAAAAGAGGTGGTTCCCAAAGAGCGGGTTCGACTGGCCAAGGACACTGTTACCGGCGAAGAGCAGGTGAGCGAGGAAGTTCGAAAGGAAGAGATCGAGGTTGAAGGAGACGAGCCTCGTCGAAATCGCTGACAAGCCGATTCCGAATGCCGAAGTGGAGAACCAAGGAGGCGGATCCTCGTCGGCCGGACGATCCCTCACAACTAGTCGGTGAATCGCCTCGCTGGGAACTCGGGACATGGGCGGCAGAACGGTATGGAGTGTTAGCTGTGGCGGTCGCCCGCTGACGCGGCGGCAGCTCGAAGTATTCCAACGTCCGCAAGAAAGAGGAGGAATCCCGTGGCAGATCCAGTTCCGGCCGGAAGCGACGTTTCGGCAGGTACGTACTCGTGCGTCAACTGCGGGTACGAGCTCTCCGTTGGCTCAACGAAACACCTTCCGCCTTGCCCAGAATGCGAGAACGGCTCCTGGAAAACCATTTCGGGCGGTGACAGCGCGCAGGATCCGCGCACCCAAAGGTGAGGATGGCTGATCCCGCTGCAGGTTTTGTTGGTATCCCCTTGATGCTGGTTCGGCCCGACCAGGGCCGGACCCGCGCAGGAGCGCCACGGTGGATGGACATCGTTGATGCAAAGCGTAGAGAGAAGCGCGAGAGGCGTGGAAAGAGAGCGCGGCAATGAGTAACGAGATGAGTACCCCCTCAGCTGCAAACGATCAAGCGGAGCAGGTAGCTGCAAAAGCCGCGGATCAGGCTCAACAAGTAGCTCACACGGCGCGAGATCAAGCATCCCGTTTGACCAATGAGGCGTCAGTCCAGGCTTCCAAGGTGCTCGAAGACGCCAAGTCACACCTCCACGAACAGGCGAAGGCTCAGACGGATCAACTGGGCGAAGTTTTAAGCCGGCTGACGGGCAACCTCCAAGCCTTGAGTGAGGGGCGACCCGAAGACGGCGGACCCGTATCGGATGCCACCCGTCAAGCCCTGAGACAAGCAGAGCGGATAACCATCCGAGTCCAAGAGGGGGGCTTCGATGGGATGGTGGCCGATGTGAAGCGGTTCGCTCGCCGCAGACCAGGAGTGTTCCTGGCCGCAGCGGTGTCTGCCGGTTTCGTAGTGGGCCGTCTGATCCGTGGCGGTCAAGAATCAGGCGCCTTGGGCGCTGCCATTTCGGGGAACCCCGACAGCCAGATGCTGGGGGACGGTGCCGACCCGCCTCTCGGGCCGGCGACAGGGAAGGCTCGGCCAGCGGCCTCTCCTGCACTCCCAGCGTATGCACAGACCGAGCGCCCAACGAACCCCGCCACTCCCTTTGCCGGCGAACGCGATCCTGAGGCACTGCGATGAGTGAGTTCGGCGCCCAGGACGGCCAATCGATGCAATTGGATACCTCTGGGGTGTCGGAAGCGGCGGCACAACCGGAGGATCAATCGCTCGGGCGACTGGTAGGACGGATGTCCTCGGACCTGAGCGCTCTCTTCCGCCAGGAGATCGCTCTGGCGAAGGAGGAGTTGCGGGAGGAAGCGGTAAAGGCTGGCAAGGGAGCGGGAATGCTCGGCGGAGCGGGATTCGCAGGGTACATGGCAGTCCTCCTGCTTTCGTTCGGTGCCGCCTGGGGCCTGGCTGAACTCGTCGCCCCTGGGTTCGCCTTCCTCATCGTAGGGGCGCTCTTCGCCATCGCTGCCGGTTTGTTGTTCCAGATTGGGCGTCGAAAGTTGAAGTCCGTCCACGGTCCGACGGAGACCGTGCAAACCGTCAAGGAGGATGTGGAATGGGCACACGAACAGATGAGCTAAAGGCCGAGATCGAGGGCACCCGGACCGATCTTGCGGTGACGATGGACGAAGTAAGTGACCGGGTGCGGCCCGGGCGGATCATGGCGCGGCGCAGAGACAGGGTTCGTCAAAAGGTTGCCTCACTCCGACAGACTGTTATTGGCTCCGCCCATGATCCCGCCACTCCGTCTGACGGCGGCACTGGGACCATCGGTTCAGCAGTCGACACCGCCCGCCATGCACCGGAGAGCGTGGCCGGGGGGACGCAGGGGAACCCATTGGCAGCGGGATTGATCGCATTCGGCATCGGGTTCCTCGTGGCTTCTATCCTGCCTACATCTGACGTCGAGCAGCAAGCCGCGACCCAAGTACTGGACAAGGCCCAGCCAGCTATCGACCAGGCGCGAGACTCCGCGGAAGGCGCCGCCGAGGATCTCAAAGGGAGCGTCAGCGAGGCCGCCCAAGAACTGCGTGCGAGCGCTACGGATTCCGCCAGTGCAGTCAAAGACCAGACGAAGTCCGCCACCGGCGAAGTTCGCTCGTCCGCTTCCGAGGCCGCGGCCGACGTCAAGGAGCAGTCCCAAGGCTCGACGGGCAAAAGCAGGGGCCAGTAGCTGGATTCCCGGGCACCAAGAGCAGGAGTAACCGTGAGACGGACAACGAATGATTCATCGAGTGGTACGGGTGGGAGCGAAGGACCAGGTTTGCGCAAGGGAGGGCCCGTCTCGTTGGAACAAGGCCGGTCCGCTGACATGAGCAGCCAACGAGATCCCGCAAGCGAGTCAAAGCGCGAGCCGGCAACACCAACAGAGATTCCGTCGCGGTCGTGGTGGCAGATCAGTCGGCGCGTCAGTACGAAGATTCGGGCCGACAACCTCACTGACAGGGCCGCCACCCTCACCTACTACGGCCTGCTGGCTCTGTTCCCTGCTTTGCTGGTCCTTGTCTCGCTCTTGGGCTTCTTCGGACATTCCACCACCGCTCAGATCACCCACAACCTCGAGCAGGTCGCCCCAGGAAGCGTGAAGTCGCTTCTCACCACGACGATCCGCCACGTTGAGGGCCGTGCCGGGGCGGCAACTGTTGCTGCAATCGTCGGGCTTGTGATCGCCTTATGGTCCGCGTCGAGCTACGTCTCAGCATTCATGCGTGCATCCAATGCCGTCTACAACGTCGAAGAAGGACGGCCGGCGTGGCAAAAGATCCCCACCCGGGTCGGGGTCACCGCCGTTACCATGGTCCTGTTGGTCGTCAGCGCCCTTCTGGTCGTCCTGACCGGCAAGTTCGCCACCCAGGCCGGCCAGGCCTTCGGGATCGGACACACCGCGGTCACCGTTTGGGACATCGCCAAGTGGCCCATCCTCGTGGTACTCGTCAGCTTCATGTTCTCCCTCCTGTACTGGGCGTGCCCGAACGTCAAGCAGCCGGGCTTTCGTTGGGTCACCCCCGGCGGTCTTGTCGCCGTTGGCATTTGGCTCGTCGCGTCCGCTCTCTTTGCCTTGTACGTCTCCTTCTCCAGCTCCTACAGCAAGACCTATGGCGCTTTCGCCAGCATCATCATCTTCCTCGTCTGGCTCTGGTTGACCAACCTGTCTGTGCTCATCGGCGCTGAAGTGAACGCAGAGCTCCAGCACCAGCGAGCCATCGAGAGTGGCCTTCCACCCGATGTCGATCCCTCTGTGGAACTACGGAGCACCAAGAAGCTTGATGACCCGGAGCGCGAGCGGGTCACCGAGGCAGCCCGACAACGAGAAGCTATTCGCCAGGATGGGGCCTAACTCGGTGGTCAGAAGCGTGGCGGGCACGAAGGTTCACAAGATTCACAACGGGCCTTTCCCCTTGTGAGAGCCCGATCTCGATTCATCACCCAGGATTTCCAGCGATGACTCGATCCTGGGGTGCGAGCCTTGGTGGGTCGTGTGACGAGCTGTCTTCGGTGATACCTGAACCCTCTCCCCGCTGGACATGGAGCCGGTCATCGGGTAGCGAACCTTGTGACGACCTCGAGCGAGAGGGGATCGCTGCGGCAGAGGCCAAGCCTGGGTACGTTCGGGGCGTGGCCTGCTCCGCCGACCGTCCCGACGCTGTGCTCCTCGACGCCGGCGGCGTGTTCGTCATTCCCGACTCCGAGCGGATCCTCGGGGCTTTCGAGCGGGCCGAGTGTTCCGTCCGCCCAGAGGTGCTGACCGGGGCGCACTACCGGGCCGCGACACGGTTCGGCGTCCTCGTGGACGTCGACGCGAATTGGAACGAGGCCTGGTTCGACTATCTCGCCACCTATATCGAAGAATGCGGTGTGCCGACGGAGCTGCGAAAAGAGGCCCACCGCCACATCGACAGCGAGTTCGCCGATGCGGGGTTGTGGGTCGAACCGGTGCCAGGGAGCCGTCAGGGTCTGCAGGACCTGGTTGACACCGGGGTCCGGGTAGGCATCATCTCGAACGCGGACGGCATGATGGGCCATCGGCTCGCCCAACTCGAGCTCTGTCAGGTCGGTCCAGGCGCCGGCGTGCCTGTCGAGTGTGTCGTCGACTCTGGCGATGTCGGGGTCATGAAGCCCGATCCCCGGATCTTCCAGGCGGCCATCGACCTCCTCGGCCTCACAGCGGACCGGGTGTGGTACCTCGGCGACATGGCCGCCATCGATGTCGTCGGCGCAAGGCGCGCCGGGATCAGGCCCTTCGTCATCGATCCCCTCGACCTCCATCGGGACGCGGGTTACGACCGGGTGCCGTCCCTGACCGCGCTGGCCGAGCTGATCTCCAAATCTTCGTCAGCATGACCGGCGACAAAGAGTTTTCACTCGCCTCGGCCCACGACGCCGCCGACGAGGGCCGGCTGGCCCAATGGGTCGTCGACTTCCTATCGAGCGCCGGAAGCGACAACGCAAAATTGGCGGCTTCGGTCGGTTTCCAAGAGCCGACCTACTTGGGTCCCATGCAGATTGAGCTCGACCGACTCACTCCCATGGCCGGCCCCGATGAGGACGAAGTGGTGGTCCCCATCGCCGAGGAGGACTGGGAGTCCGACGTGCGCGAGATGGAGCACAGCGTTGATGAAGGATGGGAACCGCCGCCGCTGCTGGTGTCCCACCATGACGGCAAGTTCCTCCTAGAGGACGGGAACCACCGTTATGAGACCCTGCGTCGTAACGGCAGCACCCACGCCTGGGCGATCCTGCTCTTCACCGACGAAGCTGAACGGGATCGGTTCTTGAAGGACAACAGATAGGTCCGAAGGGCCGCTGGGGTAAGCCGCTCAGGCGCTTCGGGGGTAGCCACATTGCCGGTGGGCCACTCGTACGACTGGGCCGCATACCTGCCGTGACCTGGACCTTTGGTGGAGGCGATGGGACTCGAACCCACGGACCTCTTGACTGCCAGTCAAGCGCTCTACCAGCTGAGCTACGCCCCCCTGGGTCAGGCAGAGGATAGCAGCGCCGCTCGGGCTCCTTTGATGGTCTCCGGCACCGTCGTGGCTACGACAGAGTGGCGCCCGCCGGTGAGCCACGTCGGCACCGCCGGTTGCCCCCTGTCGTCGCCTCCACCGTGCTCCCAGCAGACCCCTCCGGCACCGTCACGCGTGTATTGCAGGTTCGCCCATGGGAGAACACGACAAAGGCAGGAACGCTCGTCGACCGCCGATACCCTAGGAGGCCATGGCCCGGGCCTACGACGTCGCCGAGATCGAAGAGAAATGGCAAGGACGCTGGGCCGACGAGGGCAGCTACGAGGTCGACGCCGACGATCCCCGGCCGCCCTGGTACGTGCTGACCTTCTACCCCTACCCGTCGGGCCCCGCCCACATGGGACATGTCCGTAATTACACCTTCGGCGACCTGCTCGTCCGTCACCGGACCATGCTCGGCTACGGGGTGCTGTCACCCTTCGGCTTCGACTCCTTCGGCCTCCCGGCGGAGAACGCCGCCATCCAGACCGGAACCCACCCCCGTATCTTCACCGACGAGCGCATCGCCGAGTTCAAGGCGTCGGTCATCGCTCTCGGCGCCGTCTACGACTGGCGACGCGAGATCCGCAGCCACGACCCGGAGTACATCCGCTGGAACCAGGTCATCTTCAAGAAGCTGCTCGACGCCGGTCTCGCCTATCGGGCCACCGCCCCGGTCAACTGGTGCCCGGGGTGCAAGACGGTGCTCGCCAACGAGCAGGTCCTGGCCGACGGGACCTGTGAGCGGTCCGGCGATGTGGTGGTCAAGCGCGATCTCGAGCAGTGGTTCCTCCGCATCACCGACTACGCCGACGACCTGCTCGCCGCCCTCGACGATCTCGAGTGGCCCGAGCGTGTCAAGACCATGCAGCGCAACTGGATCGGTCGTTCCGAGGGAGCCGAGTTCGACCTGGTGGTGGAGGGTGGGGACGGGTCCGACGGACGCGATCGACTGGCCCTGAGGGTGTTCACCACCAGGCCGGACACCTCCTTCGGCATGACCTACGCCGTGGTGGCTCCCGAGCACCCGATGGTCGACGCCCTGACCACACCCGAGCACCGTCCGGCCGTCGATGATCTCCGGACCCGGGCCGCTGCCAGCACCGACGTCGAGCGGATGTCAGAGAGCGGGCCCGAAAGCCTCGAGAAGCGGGGTGCGTTCACCGGCTCGTCGGTCGTCAACCCGTTCAACGGCGCGTCTGTCCCCGTCTACGTGGCCGACTACGTCCTCATGGGGTATGGCACCGGGGCCATCATGGCCGTTCCCGCCGAGGACACGAGGGACTGGGACTTCGCCCACGCCCACGGTCTGCCCATCGTGCGCACGGTGGAGCCCCCTCCGGGCTGGGAGACGAGCGGCGGTACCGACGGTGGGCCCGGGGGTGCCTACACCGGCGTGGGCACGAAGATCAACAGCGACTGGCTCGACGGCCTCGACATCGACACGGCGAAGGCCGAAGCGATCGACTGGTTGGAGGACCAGGGCCTCGGCGAACGCAAGGTCAACTACCGGTTGCGGGACTGGCTGGTTTCCCGACAGCGGTTCTGGGGCTGCCCGATTCCGATCGTCTACTGCCCCGAGCACGGAGCCGTACCCGTCGGCGACGAAGACCTGCCCGTGCTGGCGCCCGACGTCGCCGAGTTCCGCCCCACCGGCGAGTCGCCTCTCGCCACCGATCCGTCGTTCCTCAACACCACGTGTCCGATCTGTGGCGGACCGGCCACCAGGGAGACCGACACGATGGACACCTTCGTCGACTCGTCGTGGTACTTCCTCCGGTTCACCGATCCCTGGACGACCGAGGCTCCCTTCGACCCGGAAACAGCCCTGCACTGGATGCCCGTCGACAACTACATCGGCGGCATCGAGCACGCCATCCTCCACCTGCTCTACGCCCGCTTCTACACCCGTGCCCTCATCGACGTCGGGCTCGCCCCCTCCGGGGTCGAGGAGCCGTTCTCCCGCCTGTTCACCCAGGGGATGATCCGGATGGGCGGGACGAAGATGTCGAAGTCCACGGGGAACCTGGTGGCCCCGACCCGCTATCTCTCGACCGTCGGAGCAGACGCCCTCCGCCTGTTCCACCTCTTCGTGGGGCCGCCGGCCGACGACGTCGACTGGACCGAGCAGACCGATCATGTCATCGACGGATGCGGCCGGTTCCTCGATCGGGTGTGGCGATTGGCCGTGCCCGACGACGCCTCGGGTACAACGCCACGAGCGGGCGAGCTGAACGCCGACGACATGGCCGTTCGCCGGGCCACCCACCGGCTCATCGACCGGGTCACCGGCGATTTCGAGCGATGGTCCTACAACACGGCAGTTGCTGCCTGCATGGAGTTCGTCAATTTGGTCCAGCCCTATGCCCGGGGTGACGCCCACGCCGACGTGACGTCCGAGGCCGCCGACACGCTGCTCCTCCTGCTGGCGCCGATGACACCGCACGTGACGGCCGAAGCCTGGGAGCGCCGCCACGGTACCCACGTCCACGAGCAGCCGTGGCCTGTCGCCGATCCGGAGCTGGCGAAGGCGCAGCTGGTGACGTTGGTCGTCCAGGTCAACGGCAAGGTGCGCGACCGCCTCGAGGTCCCTCCCGAGATTTCCGAGTCAGAGGCCGAGCAGCTCGCCCTGGCATCGGAGGCGGTAACCGGTGCCCTGGACGGCCGGAGCCCGCAGCGGCTCATCGTGAAGCCGCCTCGCCTGGTCAACGTCGTGGTCTGAACGTGTTGTTCCGGCGGCCGTCTATCTGCCGTCCTTGAAAGCGGCGATCACCCCGGCCAGCCGCTCGGGCCCGAGCGCCGGCGGGGCGTAGAAGGCGAACCGGTCGACCGTCCCGCCGAACCGTTGGAGCACCTTGTCCGGGATCGCTTCTGGTTCTCCGACGACGGCGAAGGCCTCGAGTACGTCGTCGTCGATGAGGCCGGCCATCTCGTCCCATGCCCCCCGTTTGGAGAGGGCGTTCAACTCGACCTGCAGGTCGCCCCACCCGTGGAGCTCGAGGACGGGACGGTAGGCGGGGGTCGAGCCGTAGAAGGCGATCTGTCCTCGGATGAGGCGATCGGCCCGAGCCACGCCGTCGGCGTCGGCACCGGTCACCACCATGCCCGGATAGGAAATCTCGAAGGAGTCTCGTTTCCGCCCGCTCGCCTCGAGGCCTCGTCCCAACGCCGGAAGGGTGACCTCTCGCAGGTACCGCTCGGTCGTGAAGCCGTGGACGAGCAGCCCGTCCGCCACTTCGCCGGCCACCTCGGTCATCCGCTCCCCGACGGCGGCGAGGAAGATCTTGGGATTGCCGAACGCATTGGGCCCCGGGTCGAACATGGGGGTCATGAGCGTGTGGCGGTAGAACTCGCCCCGGAAGGCCAGACGGCTCCCGTCGGTCCAGCTGGCCCAGATGGCCCGGATGGCCGTGATGAGCTCCCGCATGCGGGCGGCCGGATGTGACCACGGCATCGAGAAGCGCTTCTCGATGTGCGGCTTGATCTGTGACCCGAGACCGAGGATGAACCGGCCCCGGGAGAGCGTCTGGAGGTCGTTGGCCAGGACGGCCAGGTTCATCGGGTTGCGGGCGAAGGCGACGGCGATGGCCGTCCCGAGCTCGAGCCTCTCTGTGTGCTCGGCCGCCAGGACCAGAGGAAGGAAGGGGTCGTGGCTCGTCTCCGCCGACCAGAACCCGTCGTAGGCAACCTCCTCGGCCAGCGTGGCTGCATCGACGATGCCGGCCGGGTCGGAACCGAACCCTCCGTCGACGTCCATGATGGGTCAGCCCCCTTGGCCTCGCAGGAACCGTTCGAGCTCGGCAGCGATCTCGTCACCGGTCGGCACCTCGCCGTCGAAGCCCATCGGGGTCGTCTCCTGCGAGTCGAGCGCCGACTCCAGCCGTCGCACCATCTCGATGTGGTCGGGGTTGGCAGCGATGAGCTCGTCGACCTGCCTGCGAGTGGCGTCGCCGGCGTTGCGGAGGGCGGCGGTGTCCACGACGGCGCCGGCGACCGAGCACAGGCCGTCGATCAACGCCGCGCTCGCCTCGGGGTACGGCATGGCCGAGACGTAATGGGGCACCCGGGCCCACAGACCGATGACCGGTATCCCGGCGTTCCCGAGGGCCACCTCGAGGGCGGCCTGCATCCCGGCGGGGACCTCGAGCGTCCCCTGGACGGTGCCGATCCTGCCGGCCAGGTCGGCCGACTGCGGTGGGACCGTCGACGCCAGCCGGACGGGTCTCGTGTGGGGCGTGGGGGCGGGGAACGCACCGAGACCGACCACCATCCGCACTTGGAGGTCGCGGACCAGCTCGATGACGGCGCCGATGAAGCTCGCCCACCGGAAGTCGGGTTCGGGCCCGGTCAGGTAGAGCATGTCGGCGTCGGCCTGGTCCTTGCCCGCCAGCAGCCGGATGGTCGGCCAGGTGAGCTCGGTGGTCACACCGTCCTCGATGCGGGCGACGGGCCGGCGGGCGCGCTGGTCGATGATGGGCTCGGTGTCGAAGGTGGCGACCGTGGCGGTGGGGGAGTCCTTCAGGAGCTCGAGGACCGCAGCCGACGCCCCCATGCCGGCATCGACCCAGCCGTCCAACGCGACGACGAGGACCGGTCGCTGCGTCCGCAGACCGGCCAGGTCGGCCCAAGGATCGAGACGGTAGAGGCGGCCGTCCGCTGGTTCACTCACAGCTTCTCCACTTCGGCAAGGGCCCGCTCGCCGAGCTTTCCGACCTGGGCTGCGAACTGGTCGACACCGGTGCGGTCACCGGCGGCGGCACCCCCGGCGTAGCGGACGTACACGCCCTGGAGGATGCAGGCCAGCTTCCAGAACCCGAACGCCCGATAGTAGGGGAGGGCCGAGAGGTCCAGGCCCGAGGCCTCGCCGTAGCGGCGGGCGAGCTCGGCGCGGGTGGCGAATCCGGGAATTGCCGTCGGGAACACGCCGACGAGCGATGCGTCGGGGTCGTCTGGCTCGGACCAGTAGACGAGGAGGAGACCGAGGTCGGCGAGCGGGTCACCGAGGGTGCAGATCTCCCAGTCGAGGATGGCCGCCACGTCGCCGGCGTCGTCGAGGACCGTGTTGTCCAACCGGTAGTCGCCATGGACGATGGAGACCGCCTGCTGGTCGGGGATCCTGGACGCCAGGAGCTCGTGGACCCGGTCGACGACAGCCGGCCCGGGCTCGCCGTCGACCGTCGACTGCGTGAACTGTGTGTCCCAACGCTTGAGCTGGCGGGCGATGTACTCCTCGCGCTTGGCGAAGCTCCCCAGTCCGACGGCATCGACGTCCACGGCGTGGAGCCGGGCCAGGGTGTCGACCAGCGAGTGGCTTGCGTGCTTCCTGCTCGCTTCGCTGAGCGCGAGCGCGCCCTTCTCGTCGCGCACGATCCGCCCCTCCACGAAGGTCATCACGTAGAAGGGGGCACCGTTCACCGATTCGTCCGTGCACAGGCCGAGGGTGCGGGGCACGGGGACACCGGTCGTGCCCAGCGCGCTGATGACCGTGTACTCGCGCTTCATGTCGTGGGCGGTGGGCAGGACGTGGCTGATCGGAGGCCGTCGGAGGGCAAAGGCCTGCCCGGTGGCGTCGGTCACCCGGAAGGTGAGGTTGGAGCGACCGCCTGCGATCAGCTCGTACTCGAAGGGAGGTTCTGCCCCGGCGACCGTGGAGGCCAGCCATGCCCCGACCGCCTCGACGTCGATCCCTTCGACATCGCCGCCGCCCGGCGCGGATGGGGACGGGCTCCCGTCGATCGCCGTCGGGTTGGACTCCATGGCCCACGACGCTACCCGCGCCGGCGCCGGCTGCCCATGCGGCGGCCATGCTGTCGGTGAGGTGAGACCGCTCAGCGGGCCTCGTCCGGATCCGGGCCGCGGTGGCATCCGGATGGTCGAAAGGGTCTGGACGGTATCGTCACGGGGATGACCGACGTCACCGATGCCACGTTCGAAGAGGCGGTGCTCGCTCGGTCCTCGGTGGTGCCGGTGGTCGTCGACCTGTGGGCGTCCTGGTGCGGTCCGTGCCGCACGCTCGGCCCGATCCTGGAGAAGGTGATCGCGGCCACCGAGGGCGCCGTCGAGCTGGCCAAGGTCAACGTGGACGAGAACCCGGCGATCGCCGGGAGCTTCCAGGTGCAGTCGATCCCGGCAGTTTTCGCGTTGAAGGACGGCAAGGTCGTGGACGGGTTCGTCGGTGCCCTGCCCGAGGCGGGGGTGACCGAGTTCGTGGGCAAGCTGGCTCCCAAGCCCTCCGAGGCGGATCTCCTGGTCGAGAAGGCCCGGGCGGACGGTAGTGAGGAACCGCTGCGGAGAGCGCTCGAGCTCGAGTCCGATCACGAAGGGGCGATCACGGCACTGGCCTCGATGCTGATCGAACGGGGCGCGGCCGACGAGGCCATGTCGCTTCTCGGGCGGATCCCAGAGACGGCCGAGACGCGGCAGGTTGGCGGCCGAGGCCCGGCTGGCCTCCCAGGACGTCGACGTGGCCGGCGACGGCGTGGAGCAACGGCTGGAGGCACTCTTGGACCGGGTGCGGGACGACGAAGACGCCCGGCAGGAGTTCGTCGACGTATTGGAGGCGCTCGGTCCCGACGATCCCCGCACCGCCACCTACCGAAAGGCGCTGACCGGCCGTCTCTTCTGAGGCAGTGACCTTCCCGGAGAGCGGCAGTGACCTCGCCGGAGGGCGGCAGTGACCTCGCCGGACAGCGACTGAGTAGCGTCTCGCCCGTGCGCGCAACGCGGCTGTCGCTCGGCGAGTGGACCTACGACATCATCGACCGCGCCCTCGTGATGGGCATCCTCAACCGGACCCCCGACTCGTTCTACGACAGGGGAGAGACGTACGCGCTCGACGACCTCCTCGTCCGGGCAGAGCAGCTGGTCGACGACGGCGCCGACGTTCTCGACGTCGGGGGGGTCAAGGCCGGACCGGGCCCGGATGTCGCAGAACAGGAGGAGATGGACCGGGTCGTGCCCGCCATCGAGGCCCTGCATGCCCGGTTCCCGATCCCGCTGTCCGTGGACACCTGGCGGTCGTCGGTGGCCGGCGAGGCCTACGCAGCCGGAGCGGTGCTCGGCAATGACATCAGCGGCTTCTCGGATCCGGCGTACGTCACCGTGGCGGCGGCAGCCGGGGCGAGCGTGGTGGCCACCCACATCAGGATCGGGCCGAGGGTGCCCGATCCCGATCCCATCTACGAGAACGTGGTCGACGTCGTGGAGAGCTTCCTCATCGACCGGGTGGGCAGGGCGAGGAGCGCCGGGTTGGCGCCCGAGCAGATCGTCGTCGACGCCGGGCTCGACCTGGGCAAGACGCCCGGCCAGTCGCTGGACCTGCTGCGGGCCTCGGACCGTCTCTGTGAGATCGGCTGCCCCCTCCTGCTGTCGGCGTCCAACAAGACGTTCCTCGGGGCGCTCCTCGCCCTCGATCTCACCGAGCGAGGCCCGGCGTCGCTGTCCGCCGGGGCCCTCGGCGTGGAGCTCGGGTGTCGAATCGTCCGCGTTCACGATGTCGCCGGCCACCACCAGGTGTGCAACATCATGGCCGCGCTGAGCGCGGCGCGCCGGAGACAGGATGGCGACAGGGACGATCCAACCGGGCGTCCCGTGGCGGCCGGACGGTCCCGGGGCGACAGTGCCGTCGGTGCGGCGGTCGAGCCGACGAGGGGCACCGGACGATGACCGGTCCGTCCTCGGCCGCGCCGGAGACCGGCACGGGCGACACCGGATCGTCGAGTGAGACAGGCCACGAGGTCCGACCCGTCTATCTCGTGAAGGGGAACGACCCCTCGCTCGTGGCCCAGGCCGTGCACGGCCTGGTGGAGGAGCTCGTCGGCGAGAACGACCCCTCCCTGGTGGTCGAGGAGTTCGGGGGCCCGGGCACCGATCAGACCGATGTGGGTGCGGTCATCGATGCCTGTACCACCCCGGCGTTCCTGGTGGATCGCAGGGTCGTCGTGGTGCGGGAGGCGGGCAAGCTCGGGGCGGCCGACGCCAAACGCCTCGTCGACTACCTGAAGGGCCCCCTCGCCACCACATCGCTCGTCGTGGCGGCGGGAGGGGGGGCGCTGACCGCCTCGCTCAGCCGGGCGGCCGGCGCCGCCGGCCGGGTCATCGACACCAACGTCGGCGCCGGACGGGCGCGATCGGAGTGGATCGCCGAACACCTGCGAGACGGCCCCGTCCGTCTCGACAGCGCGGCGGCCTCACTGCTCTCCGACCACCTGGGCGAGGACATGGGTCGTCTGGAGGGGCTCCTCGACACCCTGGCCACCGCGTACGGCCCCGGCTCGTCGGTGTCGGTCGAGGATCTCGAACCGTTCCTCGGGTCGGCGGGGACCGTTGCCCCCTGGGACCTGACGGACGCCCTCGACGCCGGGAACGCGGCTCAGGCCCTGTCGGTGCTGCGCCGGATGATCGACTCCGGTGAGTCCCATCCGCTCGCCGTGCTGGCGATCCTCCACCGCCACTACCGGCACATGCTCCAGTTGGACGGCTCGGCGGCGCGCACGCCGGAGCAGGCCGCCGAGCTGATCGGGATGCGGGCCGTCTATCCGGCCAAGAAGGCGATGACGCAGGGTCGCCGGCTCGGGAGCACGGGGATCGCCCGGGCTCTGGAGCTGATCGCCGCCGCCGATCTCGACGTGCGCGGCGTGACCGACCTTCCGAGCAGCGCCGTCCTCGAGGTGCTGGTGGCCCGCCTGTCCCGGCTGGGGGGCGCTGCGCGCCGGTAGGGCGCAGTGTGCGCCGGTAGGGCGCAATGTGCGCCGGCAGGAACCGCGTGCGCCGGCGGGGCCGGCCGGTCACCGGAAGTCCCGTGACGGCGGGACCGGACCGAGCTCCAAGGGCTCGAACCGCTCGGCGACGAGGGTCATCGAGCCCTCCGACCGCTCGATGCGGCCCCGGACGAGCAGGGCCGGGTTCGACCGGGCCACCGGCTTCCACCGGACCCACGCCCCCCGGGAGCACACGACGTTGACCATCCCGGTCTCGTCCTCCAGGTTCAAGAAGACCGCACCCCGTGCGCTCTCGGGCTGCTGGCGATGGGTCACCACGCCCGCCACCGTCAGCCGCTGCCCCGCCGGTCGACCCCGGAGCCTGCCGGCGGGGACCACGCCCTTCCGGTTCAACTGGTCCCGGGCGAGCTCCATGGCGGTGGTGTCGGGGGTCATGCCGAGGGACCACAGGTCGTCGGCCACTTCCTCCCAGGGTCCCGGACGCGGGAGCGACGGGGGATCGGCCCCGGTGACCACGCCGGGGAGGCGATCCGGGGTGGCCTGGGAGGCCGCCCCCGCCTTCCAGACCAACGGGCGGCGGTCGGCGGCCGGAGCGATGACCGGCGGCCCAACGGTCGAACACGAAATCGGAGGGGTGCCGTCGCCGAGGCCGTCGAGGGCGCCGGCGGTGGCCAGCGCCTCCAACTGGGAGCGGGTGACGCCGGCCCGGCGCACCAGGTCCTCCATGCCCGACCACGGCCGGCCCTCGGCGATCCGCTTCGCCGTCTCCTCCCCGATGCCGCGCACCGAGGAGAGCCCGAGCCGGATGGCCGGCTCGCCGGGATCGGCCGACCCGGTCCAGGCGGCGTGGCCGGTGTCGCCAGGGGCACCGGTCCCACAGCACCGGGTCCCCGTCCCGGCCGCCTCCAAGCAGGCCGCCTCGAGACAGGCACCGTCCCGACCGAGGTTCACATCGGGCCGCCTGACCACGACGCCGTGGCGCTTGGCGTCGGCGATGAGGCTCTGCGGGGACCAGAACCCCATGGGCTGGGCGTTGAGCAGGCCGGCGGTGAAGGCGGCGGGGTAGTGCACCTTGCACCAGGCGGTCGAGTACACGAGATGGGCGAAGGCCACCGAGTGGCTCTCGGGGAACCCGAAGTTGGCGAAGGCGGCGAGCGCCGCGTACACCTGCTCGCACACGTCGGGGGGGATGTTGCGGACGGCCATGCCGGCGAACAGCCGGTCGCGGAGCCGGACCATGCGCGTGCCCGACCGCTTGGCGCTCATCGCCTGGCGGAGCTCGTCGGACTCGGTGGGGGTGAACCCGGCCACGTCGATGGCGATCTGCATGAGCTGCTCCTGGAAGAGCGGGACACCGAGCGTGCGCTCGAGCGCCGGCTCGAGCAGGGGGTGGAGGTAGGTCACGGGCTCGGTCCCGTTGCGCCGCCGGATGTAGGGGTGGACGGCCTGGCCCTGGATGGGCCCGGGCCGGATGAGGGCGACCTCGATGGCCAGGTCGTAGAAGCAGCGGGGCTGGACCCGGGGGAGGGTGTTCATCTGGGCCCGCGACTCGACCTGGAACACGCCCACGGTGTCGGCTTTGCACAGGAGGTCGTAGACCTCGGGTTGCTGAGGCAGCCGGGACAGGTCGATCTCGACCCGGTGGTACTCGCGCACCAGGTCGACCATGTGGTGGAGGGCGGTCAGCATGCCCAGGCCGAGTAGGTCGAACTTGACCAGCCCGGCGGCGGCGCAGTCGTCCTTGTCCCACTGGAGCACGCTGCGCCCGGGCATCCGGGCCCACTCGACCGGGCAGACCTCGACCACGGGGCGGTCGCAGATGACCATGCCGCCGGAGTGGATGCCGAGATGGCGGGGGAAGTCGGTCAGGTCACTGGCCAGGTCCCGGACGAGAGGGGGCAGGTCGGTGCGTTGGGCGAGCGGCTCGCCCCGGTCGACCGACTTGGCCCAGGCGTCGACCTCCTGCGGGCGGGTGGCCGAGGGCCTTGCCCACGTCGCGCAGGGCGGAGCGGGACCGGTAGGTGATCACGTTGGCCACCTGGGCGGCATGCAGCCGCCCGTAGGTCGTATAGACGTACTGGATGACCTCTTCACGACGGCCGGACTCGATGTCGACGTCGATGTCGGGCGGCCCGTCCCGGGCCGGGGACAGGAACCGCTCGAAGAGGAGCCCGAGGTCGACGGCGTCGACGTTGGTGATGCCGAGGGCGTAACAGACCGCCGAGGTCGCTGCCGACCCCCGGCCCTGGCAGAAGATGTCCTTCTCCCGGCAGAAGGCCACGATGTCCCACACGGTGAGGAAGTAGCCGGCGAAGCCGAGCTCGCCGATGACGGCCAGCTCGCGGTCGAGCTGGGCCCAGGCGCCGACCACCCGTTCGGCGTGGCGGGGCCCGTACCGAGCGATGGCCCCCTGGCGGACCAGCTCGGCGAGCCAGGTCTGCTCGGTGTGCCCCTCGGGCACGGGGAAGTCGGGGAGGCGGGGAGCGACGAGACGGAGGTCGAAGGCGCAGCGGGCGGCGATCTCGGCGGCCTGGTCGATCACCCCGGGCCACCGGGCGAATCGCCGCCGCTGCTCGCCTTCGCCGCGCAGGCAGGCCATGGCCGACGCCGGCAGCCATCCCTCGAGAGCCTCCAAGGGACGGCGGGCCCGGACGGCGGCGAGGGCGGTGGCGAGCGGGAACCGGGCCGGCGTGGCGTAGTGCACGTTGTTGGTGGCGACGGGGGCCACTCCCCGCTCCGTGGCCAGGAGGGCCAGGGCGTCGTTGCGGCCGACGTCGATGGGGTCACCGTGGTCCCACAGCTCGACGGCCACGTTGTCCCGCCCGAACCGGTCGATCAGGTCGTCGAGGACCCTGGCCGCCCGCCTGGGGCCGCCGGTGGTGAGGGCGGTGGCGAGCGCCCCCTTCCGGCAGCCGGTGAGGATCTGCCAGTGAGGGTCGTGGTCGTCGTGGTGCTCGTGGGTGTCGTGGTCGTCGTGGGGCTCGTGGGGCTCGGTCCGGTTGTGCTGTTCGGTCAGACGGTCGAGGGTGACGACCGGCCGGTTCTTCGCGCCGCCATCGAGGTGGGCCTGTGCGATCAGCCGGCTGAGCTTCCGGTACCCCTCGAGGTCGCGGGCCAGCACGATCAGGTGGGCCCCCTCGGGATCGGGAGTGCCGGTCCGGTCGGGTGCGGCGGTCCGGTCCAGCGCGGGCTGCGGTCGGATGGGGGGCCGGGATCGGGACCGGGCGGTGACGGCGGTCCCCGTCTCGGCGATGGTCAGCTCGGCACCGAACACGGTGGGCAGGCCGAAGGCCCGGGCTGCTTCGGCGAAGCGGACCGTCCCGTAGAGACCGTTGTGGTCGGTCAGTGCCAAGCCCGAGAGCCCGAGCCGGACTGCCTCGGCGGCCAGCTCCTCTGGATGGCTGGCCCCGTCGAGGAAGGAGAAGTTGGAGTGCGCGTGCAGCTCGGCGTATGCCATCTCTCGTCGTCCTCTCTGCCTGGCCGCGCTGCCCTGCGCCGCGCTGCCCCGCGCTGTCCCGCGCCGCGCTGCCCTGCGCCGCGCTGCCCTGCGCCGCGCTGCCCCGCGCTGTCCCGCGCTGTCCCGCTCATCCGTAGGTGGCTTCGACCCACCACCGACCTCGTTCGGCCATCAGCAGGTACGCGGCGATCCCGGTCACCACTTGAAGGCGGGCGTTCCGCCGTCGGGTCCGCGACCACCACCGCTCGTCGGACGGCCATGGTCCGGCCCACATGGTCACGGCCGACCAGGGTCCCTTCTCTACGGACAGCCGACCGGGAGTGGTCGTGAGCAGGCCTCGTCCCGATACCGTCACCGAGCCTCCGTCCTCGTCGACCAGTTCGACCGGTTGGGGGTCGGGGTGCACGAGCACCGGCGCCGGCGGGGGGATCTGCCCGGGCCATGGTGCGCACGAGACGGGATCTACTCGGCCGACCTGCGCGTTCCAGGTGACGAACCGGGCTCGCTGCGCGGGCCCGCGACCGCCCTGGGTCCGAGCGATCACCACGCTGTCGGGACCGAGAAGGTCCTGGACGGACGCCAGCGCTTGCCCGGCTCGGACATCGGCATCACTCGCCCCTCCCCAGAACCCGGCCTGGCCGGCGTCCCGGGCGCGGGAGATGTCCCGGGCGCGGGAGACGCCTCGAGCACCGGCCGGGGTGCTGCCCGGATCGTCCAGCTCACCGCTTTGGCCGCATGCCACGCGGTGGCAACGGATCCCGTCGCCTCCGAACCGGCCGAGCACATGGGACTCGGGAAGAGCGGCGAAGTCCCCCACGGTCCGGACGCCCAATCGATGGAGCAGCTCGGCGAGCTCGGGGTGCCCGAGAACCGCTACCGGGAACGGCGCCAGGAAATCGGCCGTTCCCCCCGCCGGGACGATCAGCCCTTGGCGTGCGGCGAGCACGGCGGCGAACAGCCCGTCAGCCACCCCAACCTCAACCGTGGTGATGGCGCCGACGGTCTCGGCGATGCGCCGTCCAAGGGCGTGCTCTCCGCCGAAATACCGAGACGGTCCCCGGGCCGGGAGCGAGCAGATGCCGAGGCTCACCGTTGTCACCCAGGGGCAGTACGTCTCGACCGCTTCTGTCACCTCGGCGAACGATCGGTGGGACGCGCCGCTCTCGTCCTCATCGAGGAGCTCGGGACAGAACACCACGAGAAGCCGGTTCATGGCTGAGTCGCCACCGCGGCCAGGTCGGACGTCATCGCCACCGGGGCCACCGGGGCAACCGGGGCCACCGGGGCCAGGTCGGACGTCGAAGGCTTCTCGATGTCCAGCGTTCCGGTCGGTGACGGCAGCCAGAGGGCCTGCCTCCTCGGACGCGTCGCCGAGCGTCGTCCGGTGGCGGTCACCGTCACTCGACATCCCGAGAGGTGACCGGTGCTGGTCCCCGCCCCGGTTCCTTCCCAGTGCAGGTCACCGATCCGCAGGTGAACATCGGGATGCTCGGGCCATCCCGAGCGCCCGGGGATGATCACCAACACGGATCGTCGCTCCCTGGCCCTGGCCGCCAGCCTTCGAGCCATGGCTGGACGCGGGGAGAAGAGAGGATGCACCACGACGAGGTCGATACCGCCGATCAACTTGCCGACGACGTCGGCCCAGGCGGCGCCGGGACGGGGGACGACAGCCAGCCGATCGAGGTCGATGCCGAGGTCGTGGGCGCTGACCGCACCGAGGCCGTCCACTCCCACCAGAGCGCACCACGAGCCGCCTCTGGACGCTCCTACCGACAGGGCGAGGGCCATGCTGACATCGGCGGCGGCGATGCCGGTCAAGGGTGTGGCGATGGGCGTGATCACGATGGTGGTTCCCCGGCGCAGACCGGCGTCGGGCAGCAGCCCGGCCAGAGGTGGGAGCACGGGGAGGAGCCGGGTCCGGCTGGAGGAGATGGGCCGGGTGCGTTCGGCCAGCAGGGCCAGCGACGCTCTCGTCTGCTCCCGATCTCGGGGTCGATGCGAGGGGGCCCCATCGGCCCGCTCGGACGGCGATACGAACATACGTTCGTATCGTACTGTCCCTATTTCGTCCCTGCTCCGGCCGGGCCGACCGGGGTCCTTTCCGGATGTCCTCCCTGGTCACCAGCGTCGTCCTCATCGGTCATCGACCTCGCCGCCGACGCCGCCCACCTTCGACCCGATGGCACCGAAGGTCGGGAGTGTCTCGATAGCATGGGCCCACCAGAGGAAGGAGGTGGTCCAACTGAGCAGTCAACGTTTCGGGACCCTGGAGGTGGCTGGCCGCTGAGGCGGCTCGCTGTACTGCCTGGCGAATTCCAGCCAGACACCCACCGGGAAACCCAGCCGGACCCAGGTCCCATCCGGCGCTTCACGGGGACTCGGTGTACTCACAACAGCAAATCCGTAACCGTAGGGCGCCCGAACGGGCGCCCTACGGTTGTCTTCAGGGAGCGGTGCCCTCAGGCCCCCATCGTGGTCTCGTCGATGTCGAGCGCCTCCCGTACGCCTCTCGCCACCCGCTGGCTCACCTTCCGCCGCGCCATCAGATCATGAAGCTCGCTGCGCTCGGCGGCGATGATCGTCTCGCGCAGCGACTGTTCGATGTGCAGTGACTCCTTGGCGTCGACGCCGGCATCGGTGTTCTCGCCGTCCCATCGGGGGCCATCGGGATGGCTGTCTCCATCAGAGGTCACGACGGCGTCCAGTCGGTGCTCGATCTGAGTGAGCTGGTTCTCGAAACCGGCGCGGACGCGCTCGACGACGTCGGGCGGATAGCGACGTGACGCCGAGATCTGTTCGATCCTCGAAAGCGCGGCCACGGTCAGGCGTCGTCGTGTTTCGGCTATCTGGACCATCTCCTGCTGGTCGCGGCTGACGAGACCCAGCCGGCGGATGAGCGGTGGAAGGGTGAGACCCTGTCCGACCAACGTCGCCACGATGACGGCGAACGTCAGAAAGACGATCAGATCCCGGTTCGGGAAGCTCTGCGGCAGGGCCAGGGCGGCGGCAAGGCTCACCGCCCCCCGCATTCCCGACCAGCTCACGACGGCCGTGTCCCGCCACGATCGACCGCCTTCGGGCCTGCCGCTGAACAGGCTCGATCTCCCCGGAATGGCGGTGACGGCGAACATCCAGCCGATTCGCACTGCGATGACGACCCCCACCACGGCGAGGGACTCCGTGACCAGTGAGCCGGAGGTGCGGGACGTCAGGCTGTCGAGGATCGGTCGCAGCTCGAGGCCCACCAACAGGAACGAGAGCCCGGTGAGGAGAAAGACGATCAGATCCCAGATCTGCCGCTGCTGTACGCGGGCTGCCGCGGTGAGCACCCCCGATCCGAACCGGCCGAAATAGAGGCCGGCAGCCACGACCGCCAGGACACCGGATCCGCCGAGCTTGTCGGCGGGGAGATAGGCGGCAAAGGGGAGCGCCAGGAGTGCCGTGTTCTGGATCACCGGCGTCTCCGTGAAGCGGACCATCTGGCACCCGAGCCAGCCCACACCGAGCCCGATAGCCGTCCCGACCACCACGGCCAGGGCGAACCTTCCGGCTACGTCGGCGACGGTGAGGGTCGTGCCGACTGCCGCTACCGCCACCTGATAGGCGGTGAGGGCGGTGGCGTCGTTCATCAAGCCCTCACCACCGAGAATGGTCACGAGGCGTCGAGGCAGTCCGAGCTTTCCGGCAATCTGGATCGCCGCTACCGAATCGGGCGGTGAGACGATGGCCCCCACGGCGAACGCGACCGCCCATCCCATCCCGGCGACGAGCGAATGGACGACGAGGGCGACGACCAGCATGGTCGCCAGTACGAGGCCGATGGCGAGGAGGAGGATCGGTCTCATCTGACCGCGGAGCTCCCGAGCCGACGTGTCGAGGGATGCGTCGTAGATCAACGGCGGCAAGAAGACGAGGAGCACGAGCTCGGGATCGAGCTCGACCCGGTGATGGACCGGGATCAGCGCGACCCCGATCCCCACGACCACCATGAGAATCGGATACGCGATCTTCAAGCGGTCGGCAACGGTGGCGATGATGACGATCCCGACGATCAACCCGATCCCGTCGGCGATGCTGATCACGCGAGCGACCCCTCCGTGGTTCCAGACCCCAGCCCGATACCGAACGCGGAACGGGGGCGCCTCATGTCGTCGAGCATCGGACCACGGCCCCGATCAGAGACCCTTCAGCGCGGTCCCGGATTCGATTTGAGAATGGTGTCGATGTCCACGAGATGATGGAACGCATCGTGGGCGTTCGCCGCCGTCACGTCAAAGAGGGTCAGCTCGCCGCGCTCGGGATGGACGAGGACAACCCCCTCGGGGTCCGAGGCGTCGACAGCGGCGAGCCAGTCGTCCACCGAGCGGTCGAGGGACCAGAGCGCCGCCGTCAGCGGGATGGCCGCGTACCGCCTGGCCTGGGCGAGAAGGTTCTCGTCGTAGGAGGCGACGGACGCGCCGCCGCCCCCGACCACCCCCATCAGACGCTCGGCCCAGATCCTCAAGTTGTCGGCTACGTGGCACACGTACGCCCCCACCGACCAGCCGAGGGAGGCAGTGCGCTCGCTTCCGTCGGCACCAGCCACCGCTCGGCGGTACCCGTCGGGGACCTCGGCCACGAGCGCCATCGCCACCTCGAAGGAGATCGACCAGGTGAAATCGCAGAGGCCACACGGCTCGCCGTAGGTCGTGGGTCCGAAGTCGCTCACCGGGCTGCTCACGGGGTCATCTTCCCCCAACCTCGTCCGGCTCACCGTCGTGGACCTCGACGTCGGCAGGCAAAGTGGCACTTGACCGATCCGTCGTCGGCCGGTCCACCATTCTCATCGACCTGCTCGAGCACGATGAAACGCGGGTCGAGCGCCGTATTGATCTGGGACAGCGCCATTCCGAGCTCTCCGATCTGTTCGTGATGAAGCTCGTAGTCCGAGCCCTTCAGGTGCTCGAAGATCCTGATGTCCCACAGGGAGACGCCGGCCCCTTCGTAGGTCACATCCATGATCACCACGTTGTCGCCGAAGTCGTAGACCCACGGTTGCTCCTCGCCCAGGCGCCGCAGCTCGCCGATCGTGTTCACGTCGAACACGAACAGGCCTCCCTCCTCCAGATGACGGTGGACGGCGTCGAACATCGAGATCCAGGCGTCGAAGGTCAACAGATGGTTGACGCTGTCGAAGACCGACACGATGACATCGAATCGCTGTCCCAGAACGAACGATGTCATATCGCCTTGAACCAGGCGAGCGCCCGGGACCTTCGAGCTCGCCACCGCCAGCATCTCGGGTGAGCGATCAAGACCGGTGAGGGAGCGATCTAGACCGGCGGGGGAATGCAGTGACGTGAGGTGAGCGAGGATCGACCCGGTGCCACAGGCCAGCTCGAGCACGGTCCGGGCGTCGGGGCGGTAGCGGCCGATCCAGTCGTTGACCCGTTTGGCCCGCGGCGCCGGGTCGTCCATGACGTCGTCGTAGAAGCGGGCGAAGAGCTCGTAGTCGGCCATGGGTCAGTCGACGACGCCCAGCCGGGGGGCGGAGCGGACCGGCCGGCCGGTCCTCGGGCTCATCCTCCTGTGCCCGCCTCCACTTCCGCCTTGATCCGCTCGAGGGTGGTCTGCATGCCCCTGCGGTTCGTCCGGCCCCGGGCCCATCCCAAGAGGGCCCAGTACAGCTTGAGCGGCGCCGTGTCCGCCAGCTGGAACGACTCGGTGACGTCCGTGCCGTTTCCTGCCGGCTCGAGCCGGTAGCGCCAGACGTTGAGCGGCTTCTTCGGCGAACCCACACCGAAGGCGAACTCACGTCCCGGTTCACACGCCGTCACCGTGCACGGTGACCAGTACGTCGGACCGATCCCGTTCCTCTTCACGTGCCCGCGGAACCGGGCCCCCACCGCCGGCCCGGTGGCACCGTCCAGCCACTCAGCTTCGAACGTCTCGGGGCTGTAGCGCCCGATCCGGGTCACGTCGCTGAGCAGCGCCCAGACGTCCTCCGCTGAGGCGTTCATGTGGACGGTCACCGAGTCTCGCATCCGCCAACCATAGGTCCCGTGCCCGCGTGCCCGTGCCCGTGCCCCGTGCCCGCGTGCCCGCCCGGGCGCCCGCCGCGGTCCGCACGGCCGGTCCTCCTGCGGGCAGAGGGATCTGACCGGGTCAGCCCGACCCGGTGCTCCGACCCGGCCCTCGGGGATTGCGCGATGATCACCTCCGGTGACCGCGAGCACGGCTGACGATCCACCGTTGCTTCCACTCCCCGACCAGGCCGAGGACGTGCCCTGGCCGGAACAGGACTGGCCGGAGGGCACACTTCCCCGGACGCTCGAGCTCGACGACCTCATGGTCCGGGCGTTCGATCCGGCCGGGCGCCTCCATCAGACCTATGCCGTGGTGGTGGTCCACCGGGGGCGACTGGTCTACGAGCACTACGACGGCGAGCTTCCCCAGTGGGACGAGCCCGGGAAACCGGTCACATCGGGCACGCCACTGCTGTCGTGGTCCATGGCCAAGTCGATGCTCCACGCCGTCGTCGGCATGCTCGTGGGTGACGGTCTCCTGGATACCGGCGACCGCGCCCCGGTGGCTCTGTGGTCGCAGCCGGGGGATGCGCGCCGTGCCGTCACCCTCCAGCAGCTGCTCGAGATGCGAGACGGACTCGACTTCGTCGAAGAGTACGTGGACGCGGGGTCCTCTGACGTGATCGAGATGCTGTTCGGCAGGGGGCAGGAGGACATGGCGGCGTTCGCCGCAGATCGGCAGCTCGCCGCTCCTCCGGGTACCCGCTTCAACTATTCGAGCGGAACCAGCAACATCCTCTCAGGCATCGTTGCCCGCCTGGTGGGGCCGGGAGCGCCCTACGAGCGGTTCCTGTCCCGACGGCTCTTCGAGCCACTGGGCATGCGAACGGCCACCGTCCGGTGCGACGGGGCCGGGACATGGATCGCGTCGTCCTACGTCTATGCCACGGCCCGCGACTACGCCCGGTTCGGGCTGCTCTACCTCCGAGATGGTGTATGGAACGGTCGACGGCTCCTTCCCCGGGGCTGGGTCGACCACGGACGCCGACCGAGGTCCACCGACCCGGACGGAGACCGGTATGGCGCCCACTGGTGGAGTGGCGGACACGCCCTCGGCACGTTCTGGGCGTCGGGGTACGAGGGCCAGTTCATCGACGTCTGTCCCGGGCTCGATCTCGTCCTGGTCCGGATAGGCCGCACCGATGCCGAACATTCCGATGCGCTCCGGGCATGGCGCACCGAGGTGATCGAACGGGTGGCGACTGGGGTCGAACGGACCCCGCCGCGCTCACCGTCGGGTCTCTGACCGCCGGCCGCCGGAAGATGGGGCGTCTCCGGTGGTCACACGCCGTCCCACAGGCCCACCGGTGCGTTGCCCAGAGCGTAGTGGCCCGGAAGACGCTCTTTTGACGCTGCTCGTTCCAACCTCTGCTGCATGCCCGCCGTCAGCACGCCTGCCTTCATCATCTCGAAGAAGGTGGCGGCGGCGTTGCCGACGTCGAAGAAATCGCGCTGCCAGCCCCACTGGTAGTTCCCGGCGTACCGGAACCAACTTCCACCGAGCCCGGCGATCTCATAGTGGCTCCCGTCAGGTCGAGCGGCGTCGGCGACCTGCTTCCAGAGTCCGAGGACCTCACCCTGGACGTCGTCGATCAGCACTCGCTGGTACGGGTAGGTCCATCCCGAGAGCCCGGTCATCTCGCTGCCCAGCGCGAACTCGAGGATCTGGCTCCGCCCGACGGCCATGAACTCGTCGTTGGGCCCTACGTTCCATCCGTAGGTGGCGTCCTCGGTGTACATGTCGGCCATGGGACGCCAGTCGCGCTCGGACTCACATGTCCGGTTGATGGCCAACCAGCGGTCCACCATCTCTTCGAGCTCGCTTCTCGGGAACCTCATGAGTCACTCCTCCTCGACGATGGTCAGGGCCGACGTGGGACAGAATCGGACCGCAGCTTCGATAGCGGCTCGCGAGCTGTCCTCGGGGTGCTGGTCCAGCACGACGACGGTGTGGTCGCTGCCCACCTCGAACACCGAAGGCGCCTCGGACTCGCAGACCCCGTGTCCTTGGCAAAGGTCGCGGTCGACCGAGATCGTGATCATGAGGGCGAGCCAGCCGACGGCATCGGCGAGTCGTGGCGCCGGAGCCGGCTGTGGGAAGAGCCCCGCCGATAACGGACGACGCACGGCTGGGAGAGCTGGACCACCATCTTCGAGTGATCGTTCCGGTAGGAGTCGGGAGGCTGGGCGAGCTCGAAGTCCCAATCGAGTAGCAACACCGAGAAGATCGCCTTCAACTGCATCATGGCGAAGGCCGCACCGACACACCGGTGGCGCCCCGCGCCGAAGGGAATCCATGTCCACGGGTTCGCTCTGTCCTCCGCTCGTGGCTCGAGGTAGCGGGCGGGCTCGAAGGAATCGGGTCTCGGGAAGTCCTCCCGAATCCGGTTGGACACGGCCGGTGACGCGCCGACCATCTGGCCGGCCCGGATGGTGTAGGGGCCCACTTCGAAGTCCTCCTTGGCCACCCGGAGCAGGAGGATCAACGGAGGATGCAGTCGGAGTGCCTCCTTGATCGCCGACTCGAGCCTCGGCATCTCACGGAGGGCCTGGTAGCTGACATCCGCTCCACCCTCGTAGAGACCGACGAGCTCCGCTTTCACCGCCGCGAGCTCATCGGGATGGCGGAGCAGCTCGATCAGCGTCCACGCCGCCGTGCCCGATGTGGTGTGGTGCCCGGCGAACATCATCGAGATGAACATGCCGGTGATCTCATCGGCGCTGAACCGTGGGGCCCCGCCGTCGCCGACGATCGACATGAGCACGTCGAGAAGATCCCGCTCCTCTTCCATGGATTCCGTGGGCTTCGATTCACGCGCCCGGCGCTCCATGATCTCCTTCACCAGCGCCACAAGACCGATCCGGGCTTCGTCCCGCCTCTTGAAGCTCTCGATCGGGGCGTAGGGATCGACATAGGCGATGGCATCGGTCCCGCGCTCCAGGTCATGGTAGAGAGCGGAGAACCGCCGATCGAGCTCGTTCCGGAACCGTCGACCGATCAAACAGGCCGACGACGTGTAGATCGTCAGCTCGGCGAACCAGTCGAGGAGGTCGATCTCTCCTCTGTCGTCCCAGTGCTCGACCATCCCCTCGACCTCGGCGGCGATGGTGGACGCGTGCCCGCGCATGAACTTGTCCCTCAACGCCTGATTGTGCAGCATCTCGCGCCTCCGCTCGGGCGGGGCGTCGAACACCACACCTTCGCCGAAGATCGGTGTCATGAACGGATATGCCTCGGCCTGGTCGAGCACGTCCTCAGGCGCCCGGAAGAAGACCTCGTTGGCGTCTGCGCCGGTGAGGAGCACGACGTCCCGGTCGGCCAGTCGAAATGTCCCGACGTCGCCGCATTCGGAGCGGACACGATCGAGGAGGGTGATCGGATCCCTTCGGAGCTCGTCCAGCTGACCGTCATCAGGTGCCGCTCCCGACACTCGAGGGGGCATACGGGGCTCTAGTCGTGTGGGCATCGGGGCGGTTCCTTGGTCGATCCGGCGTTCTCCGTTCGGGGAGTGACCGGTGCTTCGGGTTGGACGTCGACGGCGGCGGCATGTGTCCCTCGGGGCAGCGAGATGGCGGCCACGATGGCCTTGGCCACGCCCTCGGGGCGCATGAAGCTCGGGTGTCTGGCGAACCCCCATGTCACCCACTTCTCGATCACCTCGGCTGTCACCCCGGGGTCCCAGTCCATCCCCATCTCGGTGAGGGTGGGACCGGGTCGAACGATGGTGGCTCGTACGCCCGTCCCCTCGAGCTCCATCTGCAGGGCCCGTACGTAGCCCTCGAGCCCCCATTTGGAGGTCACGTAGCCGGCCACCAGGGGACGGGGACGTGCGACGACGTCCGAGGTGACGAAGGCCAGGTCCCCCCGTCGCCGTTCGATCATCGCCGGGAGGAGCGCCCGGACCAGACGGTGGCAGCCGCTCACGTTCACCTGGAGCATGGCGTCCAGGTCTTCCGGGTCGGTGTCGAGCACGGAGCCGGCGTCGTTCCTACCGGCGTTGGAGACGACGATCTCGATGTTGCCGAGAGCGTCGAGCACCGAGGTCGCGAACAGCTCTACCGAGTCTCCGACCGCCAGGTCGAGGTGGATGGCGACCGCTTCCCCGCCCGACTCCCGGATCGCCCTGGCCATGATCTCGCACTCGTCCACGCGGCGAGCCCCGAGCGCGACCGGATGACCGAGGGAGGCGAGCTCGACGGCGGTCGCCCTCCCGATGCCGGACGAGGCGCCGGTGACGACCGCCGGCCGTCTGGTCGGATTGGGCTCGAAGCGGGGCATCAGCGCAAGGTGACGGTCGTCGGCAACGCCGTGAACCCCCGGACGTTGATCGAGTGGACCCGGTCTGTTCCGGCTGGGTCGATGGAGTACCGGCGCACCCGGGCGACCAGCTCACCGAGCGCCACCCGGGCCTCGAGGCGGGCGAGGGGGGCGCCCATGCAGAAGTGCCTACCGCTGCCGAAGCTGACCAGCCGCGACGTGTCCCGGTCGAGGTCGAAGCGGTCCGGATCAGGGAACACGCGCTCGTCCCGGTTGGCCGAGCCGACGAGCAACAGGACCCGTCTCCATGGGGGGACGGTCTCTCCGTGGTACTCGACCGGCTTTCGGGTGACCCGGAGCAGCATCTGGGTCGAAGTGTCGAAGCGGAGGGTCTCCTCGACCCAGTCGTCCACCCGACTCGGGACGGCGAACGGCTTGGCGACCTGGTCAGGATGGTGCCAACCCCAGTACCAGGCATTCCCGAGAAGCTTGGTGGTCGTCTCGTTGCCGGCGACGACCATGAGGAACAGGACGGCGATGACCTCGTCGTCATCCAGCCTGTCCCCGTCGATCTCCGATTCGAGCAATGCCGAGGCGAGGTCGTCCTGCGGCGATCGTCGGCGCGCTGCCACCAGGTCGGAGTAGTAGCCGGCCAGCTTGAGGGCGGCGTCCATGCCGGCGGGCGGCACGTCGTGGATCCCTGGTTCCCGGTGGACCACGAGGTCGGCGAGGCGGCGGATCTCGGTCCGGTCGGCGGAGGGAACGCCCACCAGCTCCGAGATGACGTCCATCGGCACCTTGCCGGCGAAGTCGGCGATGAAGTCGAACGAACCGCGCTCGAGCGCGGGCTCGAGGTGCTCGAGCGTGATCTCCCGCACCCGGCTCTCCATCGCCGCAACCTTGGTCGGGGTGAACCCCTTTCCCACCAGCGACCGCATGCGGGTGTGGCGAGGCGGGTCGAGGGCGAGGAAGGACATCACCCTGTGGGCGTCGGTTCCGAAGGCCGCCGGATCGAGCGACACGCCGTGCGAATTGGAGAAGGTATCGACGTCGCGGAACGCTCCGAGCACGTCCTCGTGACGGGACAGCGCCCAGAAGTCGAGCTCGTCGTTCCGGTAGAGCGGGGCCTCGGCGCGGAGCCTGGCGTATACGGGATACGGGTCGTCGTCGATCTCGTAGTCGTAGGGGCTGTAACGGACCGGCCCGGCCACAGCGACGGTCATCGGGCGACGTCCGTTGGCCTCATCATGAGCTCGGCTGCACCCACCACGAAGTCGGGGATGTCGGCGAAGCGCATGTGGCCCATGCCTGCGATCAGCAGAGCCCCGGTGAACGTGGTCTCGAGCACTTGCACGATCGACGGGTCGACACCCGGACCCATCGCCGCGGCGATCGTGCGATGGATCACGGCCCCGATCCGGTCTCGAAGATGCTTGACGTCCTGGTTCGAGCTGAGCAGCGCCACCGTGCACGCATCCACGAGCGCCGGGCTCTCGGTGGCGAGCAACACCATGGCCCCCACGGCGTCATCGAGGGCGGCGCCCCACGACGGCGAAGCATGGGGGAGCGGCAGGGTCTGCAGCCGTCGCCACATGACCTCGGCGAGGAGATGGTCCTTCGAGCTGAAGTAGTTGTACGCCGTGGCAGGAGCGACCCCCGCCCGCCGGGCGACGCTTCGGACCGTGAGCCCTTCGTATCCGACCGTGTCGACCTCAGAGACGGTGGCGTCGACGAGCTGTCCGACCATCTGTGCCTGACGGGCGGTGAGGTGGCGGCGCGGCGCTTCCGCCCGTTCCGGTCCTCGCCAGCCGGCGGATGCTTGCCTGGTCGTCGTGTCAGTCACGGTGGACGGGGATGTGCGGGGTCCCGTCGCGCATGGCGGGGAACTCGAAGTTGGCAGCAGTGGTGGTCCGGGTGACAGCGGTGATCTCGGCCTCGGGCAGCGTCTCGTTCTCGTCGTCGATGATGAGCTCCCATCGACAGTGGGGAACCCGGTCGCCGGGCACCCGCGGAGGACGGTGCACGTGGCGGATGTGCGCCTTCGGGTTGACGGCCTGCGCCGTGTAGTCGAAGGTCCCGTCCTCGATGTGGTGGCACATGCCGGTGACCATGGCGTCTCCCCACGGTTCGGCGTCCATCAGGGCGCCGCAGTAGGCGAGCTCGAAGAAGCCGTGCCGGTCGTCCACGACCTCGTAGCGGACGTCCAGGTAGTGATGGGGGAAGCCGGGGTCGAGCTGCAGCACCTTGAAGATGGCTTCGACGTCGTCGCCCTCGATGCCCATGACCCGACGGAGCCGCTCGCCGTAGACGGGGCTGGCGCCCCGCCACTCCTCGATGGCCAGACGCTGCATCTCCTCGAGACCGTGGGACATCCCGATCGCCGCGCACATCGAACGGTCGAGGATGTGGACGATCTGGGCGTACTCGCGCACCAGGCGCACGAGAGCGGCGTGGGAGAGGTCCTCGTAGTCGAACCCGGGTGCGAACTCGCCCGAGTAGTCAGCCATCGTGCCGACCGTCCCGTCGGCTCCGCCGGAACCGGGCCCGGCACCGACGGCGTGCCCGGGGGCGTCGGTCGGACCCCGGTCCGCTGGGGGAGGTGTCGTCCCGGTCCGCTCCCGCTCCACAAGCTGGACTATAGTCTGGACAGCTGTCCAAGTACAGCCCGCAGGTGTCGGGCCCGCCGGGGGCAGGCGCCGATCGCCGGTCCGGCCCCGACGAGGTCCGGGCGGCACATGACCGATGACGGGGGGAAGATAGTGCCTGTTCGAGAGCGGCCCGGGGAGAGCGCCGAGGCGGCGGTGAAGTCGACCGTGGGCGTCATCGGTCTCGGCGCCATCGGCGGAGGCGTCGCCACCAACCTGGTGCGACACGGCTTCCCGTTGGTGGTCAACGACGTGCGCCGCGGTGTCCTCGAGCCCTACCGGGCACAGGCCGTCGTCGCCGAGTCGCCCACCGACCTGGCTCGTCGAGCCGATGTGGTCGTCGTCGCCGTGGTCGACGAAGCCCAGCTGCGCGCCGTCGTCTCCGGTCCGGATGGCGTCCTGGCGGCACCCCATGACGCCATGGCCGTCGTGGTGCTCAGCACCGTCTCGACGGCCTGCATCCGGGACGTCGGCCGAGAGGCCGGCGAAGCCGGGGTTGCGCTCGTCGACTGCGGGGTGAGTGGAGGTCCGAGCGGTGCGCGGGACGGGGAGTTGGTGTGCATGGTCGGTGGCGATGTCACCACCGTCGAGCGCCTTCGACCGGTGTTCGATGCCATCGGGTCGCTCACGATCCTGATGGGCCCGCTCGGCTCAGGTCTGGCGGCCAAGATCGCCCGCAACCTCGTGCAGTACGGGTCGTGGCTGGCCGCCTATGAGGCCCAGCGCCTGGCCGAAGCGGCCGGCATCGAGCTGGCGAAGCTGGCGCAGGCGGTGAAGGCGAGCGATGCCCGGATCGGTGGGGCGTCGACCCTGATGTTCCGTCCGACGGTGGCCCCCTTCACCGAGGCCGACGATCAGGGTCTGGTCGATGCCATGCGCTCCGCCGCCGGCCTGGCCAAGAAGGACCTCGTCGCCGCGCTGGACCTCGGCGACTCGATGGATGTAGACCTCCCCCTCGCGCAGCTCACCGAGGAGCACTGTGACGAGATCTTCGGAGTCGGGCCGACGTCGTTCCCGGGAACGGCATCGGGCCCCGGAACCGATGACAGGGTGATGCCCGAGAGCGGAACGAGGAGAGGTCGACGTGGCCCCTGACCCCGGAGACGATGAGGATGGTGCGGAAGGAGCAGCCCGCCGACGGGGCATGGCCAAGATGGAGGAGGTATACGGCTTCTCAGTCGACCCGTCGACCGTGCCGGGAACCTATGTGGACCTCACCGTGGACCACCTCTTCGGCGAGGTGTGGACGCGGCCGGGCCTCGACATCCGCGATCGCAGGCTTGTCACCATCGGCGTGCTCAGCGCCCTCGGTCTGACCTCGCTGCTCGACGTCCAGTTCGCGGCGGCGCTGCGGCGCCACGAGCTGACCGACGACCAGCTCCGGGAGCTGGTCGTCCATGTCGCCCACTACGTCGGCTGGCCGCTGTCCACCGGGGCCAACGAGGTGGCCGAACGGGCCATCGCCCGGCGGGACTCGGAGGCCGACCGGTGAACAGCCGACCGGTGAACAGAGGGCCTCGTGCACGAGCGGAAGCGGCTGAAGGGGGTTCGGCACGGAGCGACGAGACGGTCCCCGGCGTTCGCTTCGACTTCACCGGCAAGGTCGCAGTCGTCACCGGTTCCGGCGGCGGCATCGGTCAGGGCTACGCCGAGCGTCTGGCCGGAGCGGGGGCCTCGGTGCTCGTGGCGGACATCGACGGGGAAGCCGCCGAGCGAACGGCGACCGGGATCCGGTCACAGGGAGGGGTGGCACGGTCGGTCCCGGTCGACGTCGCCGATCCCGATTCAGCCAGGGCGATGGCCGAGACCGCCGTCTCCGAGTTCGGCGGTGTCGACCACCTCGTCAACAACGCCGCCATCTTCGGCGGGATGAAGCTCGACCTGCTCCTCACGGTGGACTGGGAGTACCTGAACCGCTTCCTCGCCGTCAACATGCTGGGCGCGCTGAACTGCGTCCGGGCCTGCTATCCGGCGATGCGGGATAGGGGCGGAGGGGCGATCGTCAACCAGTCGTCGACGGCGGCGTACCTCTACGCCGGCTTCTACGGCCTGGCCAAGGCCGGTGTGAACTCCCTCACCCAGCAGCTCGCCCATGAGCTCGGGGGGAACGGGATCAGGGTGAACGCCATCGCCCCCGGTCCCATCGACACGCCGGCATCCCGGGCCGTCGTGCCCGAAGAGCTCCTGAAGCCGATCATCGGGTCGCTCGCCATCAAGCGCAAGGGCGAGACCGCCGACCTGGCGGGGATGTGCCTGTTCCTCCTG
The DNA here is from genome assembly GCA_963828385.1 of uncultured Acidimicrobiaceae bacterium. GTDB lineage: Bacteria > Actinomycetota > Acidimicrobiia > Acidimicrobiales > RAAP-2 > Bog-756. The sequence continues at coordinate 2,236,493 of CAWHEF010000002.1, read as the reverse complement.
TCCGACGAGGCGTCGTGGATCACGGGTCACGTGTTCAACGTCGACGGAGGCCAGGTCTTCCGTCCATGAGCCCTTCCAGCGTTGACGCCCAGCGACGAGGACGGGGTCCGGCTCCTCGCACTCAACCGGCCGGACGTCCGCAATGCGTTCGACGCTGCCATGTACGCCGCTCTTGTCGACCAGCTCGGCGGCGCCCTCTCCGACGACGGCGTCCACGCTGTGGTGGTTTGACCGGTCGCGGCCGGGTGTTCTCGTCGGGCCAGGACCTGGAGGAGATGGCCGCCATCGCCACCGGCACCGGAGGCCCCGGAGCCGGAGGCGGGTTCCGGAGGCTCCTCGATGTGGTGGTCGGGTTCGACAAGCCGTTGCTGGCGGCTGTGCACGGCGCCGGCATCGGGCTCGGGCTCACCCTTCTCGGCCACATCGACCTGGTGCTCGTCGAAGCGGGCACCAGGCTGCGGGCGCCCTTCGCCGAGCTGGGCGTGCCCCCCGAGGCGGCGAGCAGCTGGCTGCTCCCCGAGCGGATGGGGTGGCAACGGGCGGCGTCGGTGCTGCTCGCCTCGGAGTGGATCGACGCCGACGAGGCGGTCAGAGGCGGGCTGGCGCTCCGTGTCTGCCCCGAGGGCACCGTCATCGACGAGACCATGGAGCTGGCCAAGCGGATCGCGTCGTTCCCGCCCGAGGCCACCCGCCGCATGAAGCAGCTCATGATGGAGGCTCGGCGTGCCGGCATCGATGCCGCACGCCGCCGCGAGGAGGATGCGTTCGCCGCCCTGTTCGCCGACCCTTCCGCCAACCCCGGTCGACGTCTCGCCGCCGGCCTCGGCCATTGAGCGATCGTGGAACTAGGCATCACGGCGTTCCTGACCGACCGTGACATGGCCCCCGCCCATCTGGCCCGCCAGGCGGAGGAACGTGGGTTCGCGTCGCTCTACCTTCCCGAGCACACCCACATCCCGCTGCGGGCGGACACCCCACCGGCGCTCGTCGAAGGCGTCCGTCTCGACGATTACCGGAGAGGTCTCGACCCGTACGTGGCCCTGGCCTCGGCGGTTCCGGTGACCGAGCGAATCCGGCTCGGCACCGGAGTCACTCTCGTGGCCCAGCATGATCCGGTGACCCTGGCCAAACAGGTTGCCACACTCGACCATCTGAGCGGCGGACGGGCCGTGCTCGGCGTCGGGTTCGGATGGAACCGCGCCGAGGCCGCCGATCACGGGGTCGCCTTCGCCGAGCGTCGGGCGGTGGCACGGGAGCACTGCCTGTGCATGCAGGCCCTGTGGTCGGAGGAGCGGGCCGAATTCCACGGTCGGCACGTCTCGCTCGATCCGTGCTGGAGCTGGCCCAAGCCGGTCCAGCACCCCCGGGTCACCACGTTGGTGGGGGGGAGCGCGACCCCGGCGGTGTTCGAAGCCGTGGCCGAGTATGCCGACGGCTGGATGCCGGTCGGCGGGTCTGGGTTGGCCGCAGCCATCCCGAGGCTGCACGCTGCCGTCGAGCAGCGCGGACGCGATCCGCGCTCGGTCAGCGTCATCCCGTTCGGGACCGTTCCGAGCTTCGAGAAGCTCGAGCACTTCGATCGTCTGGGAGTGAGAGAGGTGGTCCTGCGGGTGCCCTCGGGAGACACAGGCGGAATGCTCCGGGTGCTCGACGATCACGCCCGGTACGTCGAGCGCTTCAGCGGGGACGGTCGGTGACAGAGGGCATCGGCGGTGACAGAGAGCAACGGCCGGTGACAGAGGGCATCGATCGGTCGACGAGCCCCTGGAGGGGCGGCGGTCGAGAGGAGTTGGCCGACGCCGTGCGCCGGATCGTGGCTGCGACGGTGAGCGCCGTCGCGCCCCCGGAGGTGCTGGATGAAGCCGCTCGGCGGATCGGGGCGGTTGCCGACCAGCTGGAGGGGGGCGTGCCCCCGCCGGGCCCCGAGCCGACGAGTCGCTTCAGCGACTTGAGGCCCGGCACCGAGGTCTCCTCCGACCTGGCCGCCGCCATGCCCTTCGACCTCGTGATCGGTACCTGCAATCCGCTGGCACTGCCTGTCCGTGTCCACGCCGAACCGCCGAAAGCCGTCGGGATCGCCACCTTCACCGCTCCCTACGGTGGTGCGCCGGGCATGGTTCACGGTGCCGCTCTCGCCGCCACCTTCGACATCGTGCTGACGGCGGCCAACGTGATCGCCGAGGGTCCGGGACCGACCGTGCAGCTGAAGGTTCGCTTTCGCAAGCCGACCCGTCTCGATCGGGAGTGCCGCTTCGAGGGGTGGGTGACGAGACGGACCTCGCGTCGCACCTTCAGTGAGGGTTGCCTGATCCAGGACGGGGTAGTCACCGTCGAGGCGGAAGGCGAGTTCGTCGACATGGACCGATCGAGGATCGCCACCCTCCACCGTCAAGGACGCGCCACATCCCCGGAGGGGTGACAGACCGAGCGCCCCGGCGCGGTCGTGAACGCCGCGGCCCGTCCACGCCGTCGACAGTCGGAGGGCCATCGGAGGCCCGGCACTATATTCACTTCTATGGCCGAGGAGGGTGGGTCCGACCTGATGTGTCCGCTGCGACGGCGGCCTCCGGTGCTGCTCGGAGCTGATCTCGACCACGTGCGCGTTCTCCACAGTTCCCATACGGCTCTGCCTCGTGACCGGACACGGGGCATCGAGGTGGTCGTCGTCGCCTACGGCTCCGACGACTATCTCGATCGCTGCCTGACCGAGCTCGACCGGCAGTTCCCGGTGACGGTGGTCGACAATGGATCGTCTTCCTCCACCGCCGCAACGGCGCACCGGCACTACGCACGGTACGTCGATCCGGGAACGAACCTCGGCTTCGGCGCCGGCGTGAACGCGGCGCTGGCCGGCGTTCCGCTGGACGCCTGCGACGTCCTCCTGCTCAATCCGGACGCAGAGGTGCACCCACGCGTCATACACAGGCTCGCCTCCGAATTGGACGAACACCCGGACCTCTGCTGTGTCGCTCCGGCCCAGAGCGCTCCGGGTACCGGGCATGCCGATCGCGTGGTCTGGCCGTTCCCGACCCCGGCAGGTTTGTGGATCGAGGCACTCGGGGCCGGAAGCCTGCGATCGGCGTCGGACTTCGTCATCGGGTCGGTCGTCCTCGTCTCGGGGAAGGCGCTCCTCGACATCGGCGGGTTCGACGAGCGGTTCTTTCTCTATGACGAGGAGATCGACTGGCAGCGCAGGGCCACGCTGCGGGGATGGGCGGTCGGGTACTGCCCGGACGTGCATGCCCTCCACATCGGAGCGGCGACCGACGACGACGGCTCGCGGCGCGCCCTGCGGTTCCATGCGGGCACCGAGCGCTACCTGCGCAAGTGGTTCGGTCGGTGGGGCTGGACGGCGGCGCGGTCGGCCATGGTGCTCGGGGGGGTGGTGCGGGCGATCGCCCTGAAAGGCGATCGAAGGTCCGATGCGTGGGAGCGTGCCCGGACGTACGCCGCCGGGCCCGATCGCCTGGCGATGCGCCGGGGGGCGGTGCCGCCGGCGCGGCCGCGGATCCCCGTGCTGGGGGCATCCGACCCCCCGTCGCTGCGAGCCGACCGGTGAGCGGCCGTCGAGACCAGGCGCCGATCCTGCTCGATCTCGGCCAGGTCGGTCGAAACGAGAAGGGTGTGGCACGGGTGCTGACCGCCCTCGCCCCGCGGCTGGTGGCACTCGCCCCCGCCCGCTACCACGTCGCCTGTACGAGGCTCGGAGCCCCGCGGCTCACCGGTGTGATCGCTCCGGATCGGATCACGGTCGCTCCGAGCGTGCCGCAATCGGTGTGGGAGCAGGCGGTGTTCCCAGCGGCGGCTGCCCGGATCGGCGCCGGAGTGGCCTACAGCCACCAGGAATGCGGTCCCCTGTGGGGAATCCCGCTCGTGCTGCACGTACCCGAGGACCCCGAGGTCAGGTGGGCTCGGGAGCCGACGACCGACCGTCGGGAGCTGATGCGCCGCCGCTACAGCCGAACGGTCATGAACCGTTCGCTGCGTCGCAGCCGGGTGGTCGTGTCGACAAGGTCGACGGCGATGGACCTCGTGGCCAACCACGGGGTCGACGAGGACGACGTGACCGTCGTGCCCCTCGGCGTGGACTTGGAGGTCTTCCGGTGCCCGACCACGCCCCCGGCAGGCGAGCCGTACTTCTTCCATCTGGCCTCGAAGGACCCCCGCGACCGCACCGACCTGATCATCTCGGGCTTCGGCCGGTTTCGAGCCATGACACAGGACGCGGTCACCCTCACCATCGCCGGCCGGATCGGTGGTCGTCTCGACGAGCTCCGGCGGCTCGCCGTGCTGGCAGGATGCGAGGACGCCGTGACCTTCCGGGGTGAGGTCAGCGACGCAGAATTGCGCGAGCTCTACGGCGGCACCGTAGCGAGCGTCCATGCGTCACCCGACGAGGGATTCGGACTGCAACCGCTCGAGGCGATGGCGTGTGGAGCGCTGCTCGTCTCGACGCCGGCTCCGGCGGTGGCCGAGGTGACCAGCGGGGCCGGGGTCGTGTGGACGGAGCCCGATCCCCGCTCGTTGGCATCGGCGCTCCGGTCGGCGTGGTCGGACGACGACCGGCGCCAGCGGTCCCGGCTCGTCAACCGGGCCTGTGCTGAACGCCTGTCGTGGGACACAACGGCGTGCCGGTTGCACCGACTGCTCCTCGAACTGGGAGGCAAAGCATCCGAAGACTTGGACGACGACGTGGCCGACGGGTAGCACCGGTGGCGGGTGGGGCCTGCGAACGGCGACGCTCGAGAACAGCTCACGCATCGCGTCCTCCGGCGGACGGTTGTGCTCGACCGGTGCCGGTCAAGCGAGCGGGAGCCACGGCAATTCTCTAGAGTGCTTGCCGCGACGAGTCGCGCAGCCGTCGGCTCGGCCGGCGATCCGATGGCTCATGTTCGGGAGGAGCCGCCATGGACGTCAGCGGCATCGGAGGAGGATCCCATCCGAGGAGGGCGAGCCGCGTGGCCGTCATCCTCGCCGCGGTCCTGGCCGTATCGCTCGCATCGTGCTCGTCGACGAGCTCGTCGACCACGTCGGGGTCCGCTTCGGCTCAAGGTTCGTCGGGGACGTCCCGCACCGCGCCCATACCGAAGTCGGCCTTCAGCGACCACACGGGCATCACCTCTTCCAGCGTGCGCATCGGCAACGTCTCGACTCTCCAATTCAGCCTGTTCAAGGGGGCGTACGTCGGCACCCAGGCATATGCCGACTACGTCAACTCGCATGGCGGCGTCAACGGACGGAAGCTCGAGGTCGACAGCTACAACGACATGTACTCGGGACAACCCAACAAACAGGAGACGCAGCAGGCCGTACAGAGCGACTTTGCCCTGGTTGGCGGCTTCTCCCTGCAGGACAACTATGGAGAGACGGTGCTTGCCGCCAACCCAAAGGTCCCGAACGTCACCGTTTCGTTGAACCTGGCGGCCGGTTCGCTGCCAAATTCGTTCAGTCCGGATCCGCTGGCCCACGGCTGGCAGCTCGGACCGCTCGTGTACTTCAAGAACAAGTTCCCTTCCGAGATCAGCCATGCGGGGGCGCTCATCGCCGACCAGCCAGCGGCCGAATTCGCCTGGTCCGGAGAGAAGCAGGCGATGCAGAGCATCGGCTACAACGTCGTCTACGACCCCACCTTCGACATCACCCAGACCCAGTTCAGCCAGAACGTCATCGCCATGCGCAACGCCGGTGTGAAGATCCTCTTTTTGGAGCAGATGCCCTACAACTACGCCGGAGCGGTCATCACCGCCCTCAACCAGCAGGACTTCCACCCCGTGGTCGTGCTCGGGGGATCGACCTACAGCAAAGCCCTCGTGCCCAAGGCGGGCGGGGCATCTGCGATCGACGGCGCCTACCTGAACCAGGGGACCTCGCTCTTCCTGGGTGAGGACGCCACCAAGCTTCCTTCGGTGCAGACGTTCCAGACCTGGGTCCAGAAGGCGTCACCGGGGTTCCAAGCCGACCTCTACACGCTGTTCGGTTGGACGTCGGCCGAGCTGTTCGCCCAGGCCCTGCAACAGGCGGGACCGGACCCGAGTCGGGGGTCGGTTCTGCAGCAACTGCGCACGATCACGACGTTCTCGGGCGGGTACATCGTCGGGCCTGCGAACCCGGCGAAGAAGATCCCGACGAACTGCTACATCATCGCCCGCATCGAGCACGGGACGTTCGTGCGGCTCGACGACCCCGCCGTGAGCAGTTCCGCCCACGGGTACCGATGCGACCAGCCCTATCGGTACTACAAGTCGTGAGGGGGTCGACCGGGTGGACCGGTTGCCTGTCGATGAGACCGTCGACTTTCGTCCTCAGTCGGTGGCCGCCGCCCGCTTCATGAGCCTGGCCTTGCGATTGGCGGCCTGGTTCTTGTGGATGACTCCCTTTGCGGCAGCCTTGTCGATCCGCTTGATGGCGAGCCGTACCGTCTCGTCGCTCGGGTCAGCTCCCTCGTCGATGGCGGCGATGGCACGCTTGGTGCGGGTCCGCATCTCCGACCGCACTGCCTTGTTCCGATCGTGACGCTTCTGGTTCTGGCGGTTCCGCTTGATCTGGCTCTTGATGTTGGCCACTGCGAGTCCTTCTCTGGTCTGGTGAGATTCTGGGGCTGTGGGCGGCACGCTGGCGCCCGGGGTACGGGCGCAGGGCATCCGGTGGGTGTCACGACCCCGGTCGATCGCCCGTGGCCGATGCCGTGACGAGCGCTACCGACCCGTCCCTGAAGCACTGAAGGATAGCAGCCTGGTCAGTACCTGAATGGGCGACCGGAGGGTCCGATCGTCATCCGAAGCCCCTGGCCCGGCCGAGCCTTTGAACGGGCGTGAGTACGCTGGATTCCCCGTGCTCCCCGTCGACCGCATCCGCAACTTCTCCATCATCAGCCATGTCGATCATGGCAAATCGACGCTCTCCGACCGGATCCTGGAGCTGACCGGGGCCGTCGACCCGCGGCAGATGCGCGAGCAGTTCCTCGATTCCATGGACATCGAGCGCGAACGGGGGATCACCATCAAGGCTCAGAATGTGCGAGTGGCCTGGCGCGATCACACGATCCACCTCATCGACACGCCCGGCCATGTCGACTTCGGCTACGAGGTCAGCCGATCGCTGGCGGCCTGCGAGGGTGCCGTGCTCCTCGTGGATGCCTCCCAGGGAATCCAGGCCCAGACCTTGGCCAACTGCTACCAGGCACTCGAGCACAACCTCGAGATCGTGGCGGTGCTCAACAAGATCGATCTCCCTGCAGCTGATCCGGTTCGATGTGCGGAAGAGATCGAGCAGGTTCTTGGAATCGACAGGTCGGAGATCCTCTCCATCTCGGCTAAGACGGGTGACGGGGTGCCCGACCTGCTCGACGCCGTCGTCGAGCGGATCCCGCCGCCGGGTGGGGATCCCCGAGCGCCGCTCCAGGCACTCATCTTCGACTCGGCCTATGACCAGTTCCGCGGGGTGGTGAGCTCCATCCGGGTCATGGAGGGAACCCTGCGGAGCACCGACAAGCTGCGTTTCATGAACGTCGGCAACACGCACGAGATCGAGGAGATCGGCGTCCGGACCCCGGTGACGGTCCCGGTCGGCGAGCTCGGGCCCGGAGAGGTGGGCTATCTCATCTCCGGCATCAAGGACGTTGGCGGGGCTCGCTCGGGTGAGACGGTCACCACGGCCGCGGGCCCCGCCGCCGCTCCCCTCGCCGGCTATCGCGATCCGAAGCCGATGGTGTTCTGCGGTCTCTTCCCCGTCGACGGCGACGAACTACCGGACCTGCGGGACGCCCTGGAAAAGCTTCGCCTGAACGATGCCAGCTTCACCTACGAGCCCGAGTCCTCCCGTGCGCTGGGTTTCGGCTTCCGCAGCGGGTTCCTCGGGCTGCTGCACATGGACATCGTGCGGGAAAGGCTCGAGCGTGAGTTCGACCTCTCGCTGATCGCCACCGCCCCTTCGGTGGCATACCGGGCGTACCTCGACGACGGGATCGAAGTGGAGGTCGACAATCCGAGCGAGCTCCCCGACCCGTCGCGCCTCGATCACGTCGACGAGCCGATGCTGACGGCGACCATCCTCGGCCCGTCCGAGTACACGGGAACGGTCATGGACCTGTGCCAAAGGCATCGAGGGGAGATGACCAAGATGGAGTACCTGTCCCCCGAGCGTGTCGAGTTCGTCTACACGATCCCACTGGCCGAGGTCGTCGTGAACTTCTTCGATCAGCTGAAGAGCAGGACGAAGGGCTATGCCAGCCTCGACTACGAGCCGAACGGCTATGCCACCGCTGACCTCGTCAAGGTCGATCTGCTGATCAACCGGATGCCGGTCGACGCCTTCTCGACGATCGTTCACCGGTCCGAGGCCGACTTCTACGGGCGTCGGATGACCGAGAAGCTGCGCGAGATCATTCCCCGGCAGATGTTCGACGTGCCGATCCAGGCCGCCATCGGGGGTCGCATCCTTGCCCGGGAGACGGTCAAGGCCCGACGCAAGGACGTGCTCGCCAAGTGCTACGGCGGCGACATCACGAGAAAGCGGAAGCTCCTCGAGAAGCAGAAGGAGGGGAAGAAGAAGATGAAGAGCATCGGACGGGTCGAGGTTCCCCAAGAGGCGTTCGTCTCCGCTCTCCGTCTGGACGACTGAGGCGATGGGTCAGTCGTGACCGAGCCGGCGGGGCGCGCCCTCGAGGCCGTCTCGAGCTCTGCGCCGGTCGGCTCCCTGCTCGCGCACCACGGCCACCGTCGCCGTGGGGTCGTCCGGATCGAACCGTAGCGTGAGGGGTCCCTCAGGATCGTCGGGTTCGTCCGCCTCGACGACGAACCCGATCTCTTGTCGCTTCGGTTCCAGAGCCTGCTGCAGTCCACGGACGACCCCGGACAACACCACTCCGGTGGCCGAGCGCTTCATCCAGTTGGAGAACCGAAGAGGGTCGGGACCGGTCTCGTCCATCTCGGGGGGAGTGTCGTCCCTGCCGGCCGCATTGTGATCCTGATCCGGGTCTCCGGCCACGATCGAACGTTAGTCCTTTGGCGGCGATGCGCGGTCGCGACGGATGGTCGTCGGGACGCACCGTCGGTGTTGCGCGCGGTTCGCCATAAGGGGCGTTCGCGGTGCCGGGGTAGGGTTTTCCGTGGACAGCGAAGGGGCACCGAGCTCAGGCTCGGAGGACCGAGAATCCGCCCGCACTGCTCCGGTCGCACCCGCGCCAGAGTCGGCGAACGCAAGCGGGCTGCAGCTCATCCGCAACGCCGTCTACTCGTACGCCAATTACATCATCGGTGTCGTCACCAGCCTCGTGCTCACCCGGGCGCTGTTGCACCATCTGGGCCCCGCCGCCTTCGGGCTGTGGGGGGCGCTTCTCGCCCTCATCACCTATTTGCAGCTCCTCGACGTGGGTGTGGCGACAGCGGCCGTTCAACGGATCGCCCGCCTGGTGGCCGTCGATGATCGGGAAGGTTTGGCCGACCTGATCCGGACAGCCTGGTTCTTTTTCGCAGGCTCGGCACTGGCGGCCATCGTCATCACCGTTGCGCTCGCCCCCTTCGTCGGGGACTTCCTGCACCTGGGGAACATCAGCACCTCGTTGGCCGGAAGCACACTGATCCTTCTGGGCTCCTTCTCGGCTCTCTTCTTCTTGAATATCGTGCCCAACGCCGTGCTCTACGGTTCGGGCAGGAACGACCGCCTCTCCCAGATCGCCCTGGTCTCCCTCGTTGCTGCTCCCTTGGTCCAGGTGGCGATACTCTTTGCCGGCGCTGGCCTCGTGGCGGTGGCCGTGGTCCAGGCGGCCGGAATGGCGGTCACCCTGGCCATCAGCGCGTCGATCATGGGCCGGATCTCGAAGACGTCGATCCGACAGGGCCACTTCCGGCGCTCGCTCCTGCGGCAGCTCCTGAACTTCGGAGGGATACAAGCTGTTGTCGGCTTGGGAGGCGTGGTCTCGTTTCAGATCGATGCACTGATCATCGGGCTCATCCTCCCTATCGCCGAGGTGGCCCCGTACAACATCGCGCTCAACACGTCGAACTTCACCCGTAGTTTGAGCACTCAGGCCACCAATCTGCTGCTCCCCACCTATGCTCATTTCGACGTTGTCGGGGACCGTGATCGTCAAGCGACGTATTTCTTCCGGGCGGTGATGATCTGTCTCGTCATCTCCGTCCCCATCATCGTTGCGTTGATCGCCTTCGGCGAGCCCATACTCCAGCTCTGGCTTGGGACTGTCCCGCCGAAGACGTACGAAATCGTCGTCGCCCTCGGCGCGGTGAACGCGCTGCAGCTGCCGGGGACCCAGTGCTTCCTCTTCCTGACCGGGGTCGGCCGCAATCGACCGCTCGCCGTCTTCGCCATCATCGGCGCGGTGTTCAACCTGGCGGGGAGCGTGGTCGCCACCTATCTGCTCGGACCGATCGGACCGGCGATCGGTTCGATTCCGGTTGTGCTCGTGCTCGACTTCACGGTCCTGCCCCTCCTCGTGTGCCGGTACTTGGGGGTGCCGTTCCGCCGGTACATGGCGACGGCCCTCGCTCCGGTTCTCCCGGTGGCCGTTGTCGCGAGCGCGGTCGCCCTCATCTTCGTGCACCTCGGAATAGGAAAGACCGGATTGATGGCGATCGTCAGTGCCTCCGTCGTCTGTTGCGCAGCATGGCTCACCCTGTTCGTCACCATCTCCCGGTTCGATCCGGATATCCGAGGTGCAGTATGGAAGCGGATCAAGAACCGCAGACAGGAGGCTCGACCGCGTTGACATCGAATCCCCAACCACTCGACGTCATCTGCCTCTCGCTCGAGTCCTGGGACGACGTCTGGCGTCGCAACCAGCACATGGCGGACCGGCTCCTCCGCCTCCGTCCCTCGATGCGGCTCTTGTTCGTCGGCCCGCCGATCGACGTCGCATGGTCGCTGCGCCAGAGGCGTCGGCCAGTGTCCTCGCCGCTCCGTCCCGTCGGTCCGACCGGTCGTCTGTGGACGATGAACCCCCGCAAGTGGCTACCGCGGCGGATCTGGCCGCGTGGGGATCGATCCCTGTTCCACCAAGCGTTGAGCGCGAGCCGCGTGGCTTGGGCTCGAGCACCCGCTGCTGTGGATCAACGACTCGACCTACGCCCGCTTCGCTGCCGACACCGGATGGCCGATCGTCTACGACGTGACCGACGATTGGCTCCTGACGAGCGGGCCCCCCCATGAGATGGACCGCCAACGACAGAACGACTCACTCCTTGTGGACGAGTCGACCGAGGTCGTCGTCTGCTCGTCGACACTGGCCGAGAGTCGCGGCCGTCGACGGTCCGTCCACGTGATCACCAACGGCGTCGACGTCGAGCAGCTGCGTGCTCCCGCCACCCGGCCAGGCGACCTGCCGCCCGGACGGGTCGTCCTCTATCAGGGGACGCTCATCGATGGCCGGCTCGACATCGAGCTGTGCCTCCACCTGTGCTCTGTCCTGTCCGGTGTCGCGTCGGTCGTCTTCCTCGGCCCGAACAGTCTTTCGCGGTACGCGGACCAGGCCCTTGAGGAGGCCGGCGCCGTCATCTTGAACAGTCGGCCCTACTCCGAGATGGCCGCCTATCTGCAACACGCCGACGTGCTGATGGTGCCGCACCGCGTGACACCGTTCACCGAGAGTCTCGATCCGATCAAGGCTCGGGAGTTCCTCGCCGTCGGTCGACCCGTCGTGTCGACGCCCGTGGCCGGCTTCCGTGAGCTCGCCCCACCGTTCGTGCTCGCCGAATCGGAGCAGTTCGTGGAGGCGGTCACGGCGGCACTGTCTCGACCGCCACCACCTCCTGGACCCGGACCTCTTGTCGGGGATCCGGCCACCTGGGACGACCAGGCGTCGAAGTTCCTCCACGTCCTCGAGGGCGCGGCTACTCGCCCCGGGGGCGAGGCCCGACCGGCAGGTGCGTCACCCAAACGAGCCGTTTAGTTGCTGCCGCTGGTCCCAGGCACAATCGGGTGAACCTGGATCGGACTACAGCCGGCTAGCCCACCCGGCTCGCTCGAGACCGTGACTTTGACCGACTGTGTCGTGTTGGGTGGGGTCACCAAGAGTGCTGGGTAGTCCGGGCACGATGTCGCCGATCCGACGGGATTGTCAGTTCCCTCGACAATCGCCGATGCCGCCTGTCCCGGAGCGAGGGGGACTTGCGAGGCAGTGGTTCCACTCCTCAAGCCCCCCATATAACCGCTGGGTGTTCGTTCCGCTTGGACGGCCTGATTGCCTTGCGCATCGAGACCTGCGACACCGGGGTAGCCGCTCAAGGTGCACGTGGACTGGCTTTGATTCGTGAACGACAGGACGGAATCCTGATGTCCCAAGGCACCAGCAATCGTGGAGGGCGAAACCGATACCTGACCGTTCCGGCACGCCGACGTCGTGGCTGCAGAAGTCGACGTGGTGGTCGAGACGCCGGTCGTCGACGGCGGAGCAGTGGCGACGGTCGTTGTAGATGACCGTGGCCTCCCAGTAGTCGAACTCACCCCTTGCTTCGATCCGCTCCCACACGCGGTGAGGACAAGTCCGACGAGGACAGCAGTGACGAGCCCCACTGCTCCCTTTGATATGAAACTCATGCTTGACGGTCTCCCTTTATGGAATCGTCGTCATCGCTCGTTGAGGTGCGACGAATCGTATCGGAGGACGTCGCGAGCGATTCGGAAAGTGTGTCAGTCCGGCTGGTCGAGGCCCGACTGACGGTCCCCCGAGCGAACGCCGGTGGACCGGGGCCGACCGAACGTCGAGGCCAGATGCTCGTCGAGCACATCGATGAGCAGGCGCCGCTGGCGCATCACCCACGAGGAGTGATCGAGCTCCGCCACCGTGGTCAGGTGGAAGATCGGCGAGCGCCGTAGTCGCTCGACGACCCCCTCAGCGCCGAGGGAGATGGGGCGCAGGTCTGCCGGGCTGGTGACGATCAGCGTGTCGACGTTGAGCGCCATGAGCCGCTCGAGCGTTGCTGCACTGCCGTGCTCGAACAGCGTGCGCTTCGCTGCCCACCACACCCAGCGCGGGATGCCCGGGTGGCGCTTGGACACCGCCACCGGCCACGTGCCGGCATGGACGGCCCTCATCCAGCGGGCCGCCTCGGCCCCCCCCTTCCTGGTGGCGAGGGCCCGGACGGGGGGGTCGACCAGTTTGACGAGCCACGGCCTCATGGCCTGGCGCGCCGGTCGGTCCGCCTTGCCCGAGGATTCGGGTGGAACGAATGTGAAGAGCGGATTGATGAGGCACATCCCCCGAGGGGGATGCACCAGCGCCTGTTCGACGGCCAGATAGGAACCCGAGCAGAACCCGACGAGCACCACGTCGGTCGGGTTGTCGGGGGAGATCCATTGCATCGCCTCGAAGACGTCGTGGACGGTTTCAGGGAGGCGGGAGACATGGGCCGGCCTCCCTGGCCTTGGGTCGCTGTCGCCGTTGCCGCTCAGGTCGAACCGGAGCACTGTGAACCCGCCGGTTCCCAACCGACGGGCCAGGTCGACCCACATCCTGGCCTGTCCGATGTGGGGGGTGTTCCCCTCGTTGACGAGGACGATCGGCGGCCGTTGGTCATTCCGGGCCGGCTCGGTGACGATGCCGAAGAGTCCGAGCGTGCCGATGGTGACGGTGCGCTCCACGACGGCGCCACCGGAGCGGGTCGTGCCGACGTCGATCTGCTGGTGGCGGTCCGGCAGGTTCGAGACCGGCGCCGGATCACCGTCCAAGGTGCTCGACAGCCAGTTGGCGACCCGCTCGATCGTCTCGACGGGCGGAGTCTGGCGCGTCGAGTCGAGGAGCGCTTCCTGGCCGGTCGCCTCCTGCCAGTCCACAGCGGCGCCCTCCAGTCTCTGTTCGAGACGCCGGGGTCGGGAGAGATCGGGTGGGGTGAGCACGAGGGTCCGGTCCGCGAGCCGACCGGTCAGGTGCTTCAGATCGAGCGACGAGAGCTCCTTGGTGGTCTCGGGCTCGAACCGGATCCCGGGAGCTTCGACGGCGTCGTCGCTGTCATCGTCTGCGGTCCCGCTGACCGACCTCAAGAACTGCTGTTCGCGCAGGAAGGCCCTGCCCGAGAGGCAGGCGTCCCAGAGGACGAGAGCGTTGACACCATTGCGCCCGGCGGCCTCGTGGGCGGCGAACAGGCCCCCGATCCGTACTCCGACGAGACCAATCCTCGGAACACCACACTCGGCCAGCCGATCAGTTGCTTCGGTGACGCTGGCCAGCCAGGCGTCGAGCCGGCCAGGATCGGTCTCCTCTCCGCACGAATCCCCCGTCCCGTCGTAGTCGAAGCGGAGGACGGCGAGGCCGAGCTGGGCGAGGCGCTTCGCCAGGACCCGGTAGCTGAAGTAGACACAGATCGCCTCGATCCCCATGGGCGGGCACAGCACGACACCGCCGCGGGCCCGGCCGCCGTTCGGCACGTGGAGCCACCCGAAGAGCTTCCGATCGTCGGGACCGAACCAGAACGGGATCTCGTCCTCTTCCCGATCTGATGGACGCTCCGCCACTCCCGCTCCTCCGTCATCGCCCCCCGGACCGTGCCCGGCCCGGACCGTCGCCGGACAGCGGCATCAGGCGGCTCTCGGTCCGTAGAACTCTAGTCACCGCCCTTGGCCCTCATGGCAGCCGAAGTTCGACTCGTACCGTTCGGACGACGTCAGCCTTCAAGCAACGTGCGCCTGCAACACCTCGCGGTAACTAACGGCGTGTAGGTCAGGTCAGGTCAGGTCTGCCACACTGAACAAGATGTCGCTGGAAGGTCCCGTCCGATACCGGTGGGAGGACTGGACGTGGGACGAGACCGTCTTCCAGGGCACCGCCGGTTACTACCGCCAGGGCCGGAAGCCCTATGCCCCTTCTCTGGCGATCGCCCTGGCTGAGCATCTCGATCTCGACGGCCACGGACGCCTCCTCGACGTTGGCTGCGGACCGGGCACGGTCGCCCTGTCCTTCGCCCATCTCTTCGAGAGCGTCGTCGGCCTCGACCCAGATCCGGGGATGGTGACGGAGGCCAAGCTGGCTGCTACCGAGGAGCAGGTCGCCAAGGCCACCTGGGTTCAGATGCGCGCCGAGGAGCTTCCCGGATCCCTCGGCACCTTCCGAGTAGTCACCTTTGGCCAGTCATTCCATTGGATGGATCGCCCCCGGGTGGCCGCCGCAGTCCGGCAGATGCTCGACCCCAACGGCGCGGTCGTCCAAGTCGACCTCTGGCATACGAGCGCGCCCGGTCGAGAGCCGCCAAGAGGGCCCCACCCGGCGGTGCCCGAGGCGGCCATCGACCAGCTGCGTCGCCGTTGGCTCGGGCCCGACCGCCGGGCTGGTCAAGGATTCCGCAATACGTCACCCGATGGAGAAGACGAGGTGTTCCGAGCCGCCGGGTTCGCACCCGAGGAGCTAGTCGTCGTACCCGACGAGCGGATCTTGGACCGTTCGGCCAACGACGTCGTGGCCTGGGTCCTCTCCACCTCGTCGACCGCGCCACATCTCTTCGCAGAGCGCCTAGACGCATTTGTCATCGACTTACGTGCCCTGTTGCTCGATGTATCACCTGAGGGCCGATTCAGCGTTCCGCTTTCTGACAACCGACTGCGGGTCTACCGGCCACTTTGAGCCAGGCCGTCTTCAAGTCCCTGCGTGCTCGCCCAGCGCCGCCAGACAGCGCGCGCACGAGGGCTGTGGTCGGCGGTTCGGCGTTTCGCCCGATTCGTCACGTCCTGGCGTGCCGTAACATCGACGTCGTGCTGGATCGCTTTCACCCGCCCGTGGAGGAGTACCTCGAAGCGATCTACGGGCTCGAGGAGGAGGGCATTCCGGTCATCCAGGCAAGACTCGCCGAGCGCCTGGACAAGGCGCCCCCGTCCGTGTCGGAGATGCTGGACCGTCTGGAGGCCGACGGGTTCATCGTGAGGACCGCACGCCATGTCGCCATGACCGACAAGGGCGCCTCCGTGGCCGCGGGGGTGGTCCGCAAGCACCGCCTGGCCGAGCGTCTCCTCGTGGACATCATCGGGCTCGACTGGGAGAAGGCTCACAACGAGGCCGGTCGCTGGGAGCACGTCATCTCCGACGACGTGGAGGCAAGGCTCATCGTCCTGCTCGGGAACCCTTCGACCTGCCCTCACGGCAATCCCATTCCCGGCGCCGCCCCGGCGGAGCCCGGTCAGACCCTTCTGGCCGAGGCCGAACCGGGCGACCGGGTCCGGCTCGAGCGGATCACCGAGAGCATCGAGCACGAGAGAGATGCGCTCTCCTACCTCGGAGGACACGGCCTCACCCCGGGGACCACGGCGGTCATCAGGGACAAGGCGCCCGACGGCACGCTGACGGTCCAGATCGGCGAGTCCACCATAGCCCTCGGTCGGGCCATGACCGAGCGGATGTTCGTCGCCTCGGCCTGATCGCCGCACTGGGGCCGTCAGGACCCGGAAGGCTGCGCCGCCGGGGGCCGGGTCAGCACTCACTAGAGTGGAGTGCCAGGACGCCGGCGACCGGAGCGGGGTTCGAGCCCCGGCCAAGCGGGTCGAGCGCAGCGCACCGAGCCGGCGTCGAAGGAACTGCGGAGCACCACGACCACACCATGCCGATCACCGACCATGCCGATCACTGAGGACCGGGGGCCCACGAGGTCCGCCAACCCCCACGCCACCCATGACGAGCTGGACAGCCGCACCGCCGCCATCCTGAACGCAGTGGTGGCCGAGTACATCGGTTCGGCACAACCGGTGGGATCACAGCACGTCGCAGCCGCTCCGGGGGTGAGCGTCTCCTCGGCGACCGTCCGCTCCGAGATGGCCGCGCTCGAGCGCGAGGGCTACCTGGCCCAGCCCCACACCAGCGCCGGCCGGATCCCGACCGACAAGGGCTACCGCTACTTCGTCGACCATCTCAGCGCTCCCGGCTCCCTCGGCCGGGTGGAGCGGACACAGGTCCGGGAATTCTTCGATCACGCCCACGGCGAGATCGAGGACATGCTCAAGCGCACCTCCGGGTTGCTCGCTGATCTCACCGACTGCACGGCCATGGTCGTCGGACCGTCGCACGAAGGAGCCGCCATCCGGTCCGTCCAGCTTGTGGGCCTCGGAACCCGCCTGGTCCTCTTGGTGGTTGTGCTCGCCGATGGTGCCGTGCAGAAGCACACGATCGAGCTGGAGGAGGACGTCGACGACCGCCACCTCGACGACGCCGGCACCCGTCTGGCCGCCCGCTCGCTCGGTCTGCCGCTTGCCCAGGTCAGTCCGGTCGTCACGCCGAGCGGCGACCGGATGGCGGACGTCGTGGTCGCCGCCGGCGCTCAAGCTTTGAACGAGCTCGGCTCCTCTCAGGGAGGCGACCAGCTGTTCGTCGGCGGCTCCTCCCGGATGGCCGAGGCGTTCGACGCCGTCGACACCGTGCGGTCGGTTCTCGGCATCCTCGAGCAGCAGCTAGTCGTGGTGACGTTGCTGAGGGACATCCTCGACACCGGCTTGTCGGTCGCCATCGGCACCGAGCACGGAGTCGAGCCCCTCGCCTCGTGTGCCATCGTCGTCATGCCCGTCTCCGTCGAAGGGGAGGCGTCGGGGACGATCGGTCTGCTCGGTCCGACGAGGATGAACTATCCCCAGGCGCTCGCCGCAGCACGGGTCGTCGGAAGCCGGTTGGGCGAGCGGCTCGGGGAGGCGCTCCGGTGACCACCGCCGACCTCTACGACGTGCTCGGCGTGTCCCGGAACTGCTCCGACGAGGAGCTCAAGCGGGCCTATCGGGCCAAAGCGCGCGAGCTGCACCCGGATGCCAACCCCGGGGACGGCGCCGTCGAGGAGAAGTTCAAGGAGGTCAGCCTGGCCTACGAGGTCCTGAGGGATCCTCAGCGTCGTGCCCGCTACGACCGCTTCGGCGCCGAAGCGGTGTTCGGATCCGGGGCCGGGCCAGGGCCGGCCGGCGGAGATCCCTTCGCCGGTGGCCTCGGCGACCTCTTCGACGCGTTCTTCGGTGGCATGGGCGGGACGGCGAACGGCGGCCGCCAGCGGCGCGGTCCGGTACCGGGCCCGGACGCAGAGATGGTCGTGCGGCTCTCGTTCCGCGAAGCGGTGTTCGGGGTCGGGCGTGAGGTCGAGGTCGACACGCCGGTCCACTGCCCGACGTGCGAGGGAACCGGCGCCCGTCCCGGCACGTCGGCTGTCCGCTGCCCCGAATGCGACGGAGCGGGCGAGCTACGACGCGTCCGCCAGTCGATCCTCGGCCAGATGATCACGGCGGTCCCCTGCAACCGGTGCCAGGGGACAGGCCAATCGATCGAGAGCCCCTGTAGTGACTGCCGCGGTGAGGGCAGGAGGAAGGAGCGGCGCACCCTCACAGTCGACATCCCCGCCGGGGTGGACGACGGCTCCACGCTTCGCCTGGCCGGGTACGGCCCGGCCGGATTCCGGGGCGGCCCGAGCGGCGCCCTCTTCGTCCACCTGACCGTGGCCGAGGACAAGGTGTTCGAGCGTTCGGGCGTCGACCTCCATGCCAGGGTCCACATCCCGGTGTCGCTGGCGGCCCTCGGCGGCACCGTGCTCTTCGAGACGCTCGACGAGCGACGTGAGCTCGCCATCGCCCCCGGCACGCAGGGAGGGACGGTGATCCAGCTCAAGGGCCAGGGAGTGCCACGCCTGCGGGGCAGGGGCAGGGGTGATCTCTTCGTCCAGGTGGTGGTGGACACCCCGACCGACCTCGACGAGCGCCGAGCGCGAGCTCCTGGTCGAGCTGGCGGACCGGCGGCAAGAGGAGCTGGGGGCGACGCCCCACGGTGAGGGCATCTTCTCCAAGCTGCGCTCGGCGCTCGGCTGAGCCGTGACCGCCGGGGGCGGGAGGCGCATGCCGGAGGGCGGGAGGTGCATGTCGAGATCGGGTGAAGAGGAGGGGTTCCGCCTTCCGCAAGCCCCTGATCCGGCGCTCGTCGGGGCCTCGGCCATGGTCTTCGTCGACGACGTCGACACCCCCGTGGCCTCCCCCGAGGACGCCCACCACCTCCTCACCGTCCTCCGCCTGCACCCGGGCGAGCTCGTCGTCGTCTCGGACGGGCGCGGGGCGTGGGCGTCGTGCCGGATCGCGGCGGACCCGGTCCCCCCGTCGGCCCGAGGGCCCGTCGCCCTGGCCCGCTCCGGTCCCGTCCGATCGGAGGTCCGGCCGAAGCCGGCCATCACCGTCGGGTTCGTGCCGGTGAAGGGCGACCGGGCCGACTGGGTGGTCCAGAAGTTGACCGAAATAGGCGTGGACCAGATCGTGCCGCTGCGCTCGGTCCGATCGGTGGTGCGATGGGAGGACGACCGGGCCGAACGGACCCTGGCCCGGTTGCGCAAGGTTGCCCGGGAGGCCTCGACGCAGTGCCGCAGGACCTGGCTGCCCGAGGTCGCCGCGGTCTCGAGCCTGGACGAGCTGGCCGCACTGGGGGAGAGCGCCGCCGGCTCCGGCCCGACCACCGCAGGCTCCGGCCCGACCACCGCCGTCCCGCCGCGGTTGGCCCTGGCCCGACCGGGCGGGACGCCTCCATCGCTCGACGATCCGGTGGTGGCCATCGGCCCCGAAGGTGGCTGGGACGAGGCAGAGCTGGCCCGGTTCGGGACCGGGCCCGGGCTCGGCCCCACCGTCCTGCGGGCCGAGACGGCGGCCGTCGCCCTCGGCACCATCCTCTGCGCCCTCCGCAGCGGGGTGGTGGCCACCCTTGCGCAACCACGCTCAGTGAGCGAAACTACACGGAGAGGCACGTACGCCAGCTCGTGACGGCGATGGTGGACGACCGTCGGGCCGATTCCGGTGATCTGTCCTCGTCGGTGCAACGAAGAATCAAGTGCCTGGAAGGACAGCGGAGGTGGGCGGTGGTGGCCAAGCAGGTGAACGGGTCCGGCGGACCCGACGAACACGAGGAGGGGGCCCGCACTGTCTACGCCCGGGCCGTCGGGTCCCGGCTCCGAGCCGTCCGCAAGCAGATGCGGCTGTCGTTGCAGGCGGTCGAGGCCATGTCCGAGCAGGAGTTCAAGGCCTCGGTCCTCGGCGCCTACGAGCGCGGCGAACGCGCCATCTCCGTGCCCCGTCTCCAGCGCCTGGCCATGCTCTACGACGTGCCTGTCGACCAGCTCCTCCCCTCCGACGAAACGGTCGCCAACCGGTGGGGAAAGTCGAGGAACGGAGAGCGCGTCGTCGCCGGCGGGCCCACCCGTCCGCAGGCGACACCGGGCGCCGACCGAGTCGTCATCGACCTGACGAAGCTCAACGCCGTGAGCGGTCCCGAGCGCGATCTCCTGCGGAGGTTCCTCGGTATGATCCAGGTACACCGTCAGGACTTCAACGGTCGGATGATCACCATCCGGGCCGAGGACGTCCGGGCCATCGCCTGTCTGTTCGGGGTGACCCCGGACCTGATGGGCTCCCGACTCGAGGAGCTCGGCCTGCTGGCGGACGTCTGATCGCGGAGGATCGATGAGCGAGCCGATTCGTTGGTTGAGCACCAAGGAGGCGGCCTCCCGACTCGGTGTGACACTGCGCAGCCTGTACCGGTTCATCGACGAGGGCGACCTGGTGGCGTACAAGTTCGGGCGTGTGATCCGGATCCAGGAGCCCGACGTCGATCGGTTCATCCAGGCCAGCCGGATCCAGCCCGGGACCCTCGAGCACCTCTATCCCGAGGTGAAGGGCAACAGCCGGCCCTCTGGGGAACCGGACGGGAGGGCGTCCGGCTCTCCGCCGGCTCCCACACCGGGCTCTGCTCCCAACTCGGCCTCTGCCGGTTGACGGCGATGGCCGACTGCCTGTTCTGCGGAATCGTCGCCGGTGACGTGGAAGCGGAAATCGTCCGCCAAGACGATCGCACCGTCGCCTTCAGAGACATCAACCCGCAGGCGCCGGTGCACGTCCTCGTGGTGCCGAAGAGGCATATCGTCGACGCGTCGACGGTCAGCGGGGAGGACGGTGACGACGTGGCCGCCCTCCTCGTCGCAGCCAAGGCCGTGGCCGACGCCGAAGGAATCGGGGAGAAGGACCGTGGCTACCGCCTGGTGTTCAATGTCGGACCGGACGCCTCGAACTCGGTGTCCCATCTCCACGTCCATGTGGTGGGGGGAAGACAGCTGGGATGGCCCCCGGGCTGAGAGCCCCAAAAAAGCCAGGTCCGACTGCCGCCCGCTCCGCCGTCGCCGGCGCGGACCCGCTGGTAGGGTCGGTGCCAGAACGCACGTGGCAGGCACTCAGGTCAAAATTCTCGTACCCGGCAATCACCTCATGGCCGGCCTGCTGGGCCACCGTGACGAGTTGCTGCGGCTCGTCGAAGGAGCTTTCGACGACGTGCGGATCTCGGTGCGGGGGAACGAGATCTCCATCGAGGGCGATCGGGCCGACGCCGTCGCCGCCCTGTTCGAGGAGCTGATCCTCCTGCTCGAGTCGGGTCAGGGCCTCGACGCCGTGCAGGTGCACCGCACCATCGACATGATGCACGAGGACGTCCGCCCGTCCGAGGTGCTCACTTCGGAGGTCCTACGGGCAACCCGCGGGCGCACGGTCCGCCCGAAGACCGCCGGCCAGAAGCGCTACACCGACGCCATCGCCTCCAACATCGTGACCTTCGGGATCGGTCCCGCCGGCACAGGCAAGTCGTACCTCGCCGTCGCCCTCGCCGTCCAGGCGCTCCAAGCCCGCCAGGTCAACCGCATCATCCTCACCCGGCCGGCGGTCGAAGCAGGGGAACGCCTCGGCTTTCTGCCCGGCGATCTCATGGCCAAGGTCGACCCGTACCTGCGTCCGCTGTACGACGCCCTCCACGACCTGCTCGATCCCGAAGGGGCCCAGCGCCTCATCGATCGGGGCTCGGTCGAGGTCGCACCGCTCGCCTTCATGCGGGGGCGCACGCTCAACAACAGCTTCATCATTCTGGACGAGGCCCAGAACACCAGCCCCGAGCAGATGAAGATGTTCCTGACGCGGATCGGCTTCGGCTCCAAGGTGGTGATCACGGGCGACATCACCCAGATCGACGTGGCCGGTGGCCGCTCCGGTCTGGTGGGTCTCGATGCCCTGCTCGCCGGGGTCCCCGACCTCGCCTTCGTCTATCTCACGAAGGGCGACGTGGTCCGCCACCGGATCGTGGCCGACATCGTGGCCGCCTTCGAGAGCGGGCAGGGCCCGGACGGCAACCGTGAGCGTTGACATCTTCGTCGCCGACGAGCAGGCCTCCCAAACAGTGACGCTCGATCGCTGGTCGGCGTTGGCCCGGCAGGTGCTGGAGGCCGAAGGTGTGGTCAGGGAGGCGGAGATCTCGCTGCTGTTCGTCGACGAGGCCACCATCGCGTCGCTGAACGAGCAGTTCCTCGGCAAGTCAGAGCCCACCGATGTCCTGTCCTTCCCCATCGAGGACGAGGTGGCCCGAGGCGGACGGTCACCCGACGACGGGGGCACCGGTCCGGCCGCCTTCGAGCCGGAGCCCGATCCGCCGCTGCTGCTCGGTGATGTCGTCATCTGCCCGGCGGTGGCGGACAGGAACGCCAGGGAGCACGCTTGCACCGTCGACGACGAGCTGGCACTGCTCGTCGTCCACGGCATCCTCCATCTGCTCGGCATGGACCACGAGGACGAAGCCGAAGCCGAGGTGATGGAGCGACGCGAACGGCAGCTCCTCGAGCGCTTCCACCGCAGCTGAGCCATGGTCGGTCGGGCTCACGCGCTGTACGCGACCGGTTCGGTCACCTCGCTCGACGTGGTGCTGATCGCTGTCGTCGTGGTGCTGCTCGTGGCGTCGGCCCTGCTGGCACTGGCGGAGACCAGCCTGGTGCGGATGAGCCGACCGAAGGCCTTGGGCCTGGTCGAGGAGGGCCGCCGCGGGGCCAAGGTCCTGGCGCGTCTCAGCGAGAACCCGCAGGGTTTCCTCAATCCCGTGCTCCTGCTGGTGCTGGTGTGCCAGCTGGTGGTGGCCACCCTGGTCGGCATCCTGGCCTCCCGATGGTTCGGTGCGTTGGGCGTGGTGGCGGCCACCGTCTTCGAGATCGTGGTCATCTTTGTGCTGGCCGAAGCGGTCCCGAAGAACTGGGCCGTGCACCACCCCGAGCGATCCGCCCTGTTCACCGCTCCGTTGGTCTCGGCTGTGGTCAATTTCTGGCCCATAAAGGTGATCTCGACCGGGCTCATCGAGCTGGCCAACTGGTTGATCGGCCAGCGCGGTCACGACCCCGGTGCCGACGTGTCCGAGTCCGAGCTGCTGGCCATGGCCGATGTGGCCCTCGAGGAGGAGGTCATCGAGCACGAGGAGCGCGCCCTCATCCACTCGATCATCGAGTTCGGGGACACCGTCGTCCGGGAGGTGATGGTCCCCCGAGTCGACATGGCGACCACCGGTGCCGACCAGCCCGTGGACGCGGTGCTGGAGCACGCGCTCGAGGAGGGCTACAGCCGGGTGCCGGCGGTCGAGCAGAACGTCGACGACGTGGTCGGCATCGCCTACACGAAGGACCTGATCCGCGCCCTCCAGCAGGGGCGGGGAACCTCGCCGGTCCGGCCGCTCCTGCGGACCGCCCACTTCGTTCCGGAGACGAAGCGGGTGTCGGCGCTGATGCAGGAGATGCAGGGTGAGAAGTTCCATCTCGCCATCGTGATCAACGAGTACGGCGGCACGGCGGGGCTCGTCACCCTGGAGGATCTCATCGAGGAGCTCGTCGGTGAGATCGTCGACGAGTTCGACGTCGAGGAGGCACCGGTCGAAGACTTGGGCGACGGTGAGCTCCGGGTCAGCGCCCGCCTGCCCATCGACGAGGTGAACGAGCTCATCGGCGCCTCGCTGCCCACCGGGGCGTGGGACACGGTCGGCGGCCTCGTCTTCGACCAGCTCGGCCACGTTCCCGTCGTGGGCGAATCGGTGACCGTCGAAGGGGTGCGTCTGGTGGCGGACCGGGTGAACGGTCGACGGATCGAGCGGGTCCGCATCGTTCCTCTGTCCAGCCTCCACGTCGGTGGGGAGGGCGTGTGAGGAACTCGGCCGGGAGCGAGGTGACCGCTTCGGGCGGGGGGCGGACAGCGACCGGGCGCCGGGCATGAGCGCGTTCCGCTCCGGGTTCGCCGCCGTCGTCGGCCGGCCCAACGTAGGGAAATCGACACTGGTCAACGCCATGGTGGGCACGAAGGTCACGATCACGTCGCCGCGGCCCAATACCACGCGCTCGCAGGTTCGGGGCGTGCTCGACCGGGCCGATGCCCAGGTGGTGTTGGTGGACACCCCCGGGATCCACAAGCCCCGGACGAGCCTGGGCGAGCGCATGAACGCGTCGGCGACGTCGTCGTTGGACGACGTGGACGTCGTGCTCGCCCTCGTCGATGCGTCAGCGGCGATCGGTCCCGGGGATCGCCGGACGCTGACCCGGGCCGTGCGGGGGACGGGCGTCGGGCCCGGGACGGCGGAGGGCGCCGAGTCGCTCTCGCACGCGGCGCCGGACCGGGACGGGGGAGCGGCCCTGTTCGTGGTGGTCAACAAGATCGACAGGGTGGGCCCCGATCAGGTCCTCGGGCATCTCGCAGCCGTCTCCGACGTCATGGTCGACGCCTTTGCCCCCGCCATCGCTGCTGGAGGGGAGCAGGGCGATCCGGCCGGCGACCGAGGGGACCTCCCGGTCGAATTCTTCCCGGTCTCGGCGACGACCGGCGAGGGCATCGATGCTCTGGTGGACGCCGTGGTCGGCTCCATGCCTGAGGGACCGCGCTACTACCCCGAGGGGATGGTCTCCGACGTCGCCGAGGCCTACTGGGTGGCCGATCTGGTCCGGGAGGAGCTCCTCGCCCGGACCACCGACGAACTGCCGCACAGCATCGCCTGCCGGGTCACCGAGTGGGACTGGCCCCGGGTCCGCTGCGAGATCCTTGTCGAGCGGGGCTCGCAGAAGGGGATCGTCATCGGTCACAAGGGTTCCGTCCTGAAAGCAGTGGGGAGCGCGGTCCGGAGCCAGATGGCACCGGGAGCGTTCCTCGAGCTGTTCGTCCGGGTCGAGCCCCGGTGGCAGCATCGGGACGACGCCCTCGATCGACTCGGGCTCTGACGTCGGAACCGGCGATTCGCCCGGCGAGGCTCAGGGCCTCGTGACCATCCGGAGGAAGCCCTCGACCTCGGACCGGTCGACCGTCCTTCGCATGGGTGGCACCCGAGCCAGCAGCGTCCGCCGATAGGTGGCCGTCGCCAGCCGGCTGTCGAGCACCGCCACCACGCCGCGATCGGATGCCGAGCGGATCAGTCGGCCGGCACCCTGGGCCAACAGGGTCCCGGCCCGGGGAAGGTCGACGGTGCCGAAAGCGGCGCCCCCGGCCCGCTCCCGCCTCGCGTCTGCAGCACCGGCTCACCCGGTCGGGGGAACGGGATCCGGTCGATGGCGACCAGGCTCAACGTCCGACCGGGGACGTCGACCCCCTGCCAGAAGCTGAGGGTGGCGAACAGGCACATCGCCTCGTCGTCCCGGAACGCCTCGATCAGCGCCGGCTTGGGGAGATCGGCCTGGGTCAGGATCGGGAAGGGGAGGCGATCGACGAGCGCTACGGCGGCGGCGCGCATGGCCCGCCAGCTGGTGAACAAGGCGAGCGTCCGGCCGCCGGCCGCCGAGATCAGCGCCCCGAGCTCGTCGTGGAGCGGCCCCTCCGACTCCGAGCAGTCGGCGGTCGGGCAGGGATCGCGCCACGTAGAGCAGAGCGTTCTCCTTGTAGTCGAACGGGCTCCCGACGTCGAGCTCTGCATAGCCGCCGCCAGGAAGGCCGAGCTGCGGGCCCAGGGTGACGGGCACCGTAGCCGAGGTGAGCACGCCGGTGACCTTCTCCCACAGCCGTTCCGCCAGCAGCGGGCCGACGTCGACGGGGGACACCTTGAGACCGGGAAGCCGGTCGCCGACCCGGCTGCCCCCGTCCACCCACACCACGTCGTTGTCGGTCAGCTCCGACACCCGTCGCAGGTCGGCGGCCAGGTGGTCGGCGGCCAGCAGGACCCGGTCCCGGCGCGACCGCGCCTCTAGGTCCTCGTCGAGCCCAGCCTGGCGCTCGGCCTGGCGGAGATGGTCGATCAACCGGGCGACGCGGGCCTCCGCCAGCGCCAGGAGGGCGCCGAGGCCGGAGTCTTCGGCCGTACCGGAGCGACCCTTCGGGCCGGGGGCGCCCGTCGGGCCGGGGGCGCCCGTCGGGTCCCGACCCCCGGCACCGCCGAGGCCGAGCTCGAGGCCTGGGGGCTCGTCGACGACCCCGGCCCCGCCCGGATCCCGGGGTGCGGGGAGCGGGGGCGGCCCATGGCCTCCGTCACTCGAACCGCGGCGCGTCTCGAGCGACCCGGAGGGCACCCGCTCTCCGGCCAGGGGTTCGAGTGCCCGCTGCAGCGAGTCGCCGAGATCCGCCACGGCCTCGACGCTCGACGTCGCCGTGGGGGTTTCGAGCAGAGGTCGGGCGGACGCCGCCAAGGCCCGGAACCGCCCCGGAGCTGACCTCGACCCCGAGGCTGTCGGTCATCACCGCCTCGATGTCATGGGCCTCGTCGAAGACGACGAGGTCGTGGGGAGGAAGGACACTTCCGCCGCTGGCCAGGTGGGCGCCGTAGAGGTGGGAGTTGACCACCACCACGTCGGCCGCCTGGGCCCGGGCCCGGGCATGCTCGGCGAAGCAGTCCCGGCCCGACGGGCAGCGGTGGGCGCCGGGGCACTCCCGGGCCGATGTCGACACCATGGCCCACACCCGGTAATGGGGTTCGAAGTCGAGCTCGGCCCGATCCCCCGACGGTGTGGTATCGGCCCATCGAATCAAGCGGCGGAGCTGGCCCGTGAACCGGACGGGGCTCGTCGCCGTGCCGGCATCCCCGCCTTTTCCGTGGCTCCGGCCGCCGACCGTCCGGTCGTCATCCGAGCGCTCGCCGTCGACCCCGGACCTCGACCGGGCGGCGTCACCCAGCGGATCATCGGCATCGGGCGGGTCGGCGGCGGCATCGGCCGACGCCGCGTCGAGCGAGAGCTGCGCGCCGCGGCCACCCACCTCCGACAGGCGCTGGCGGCAGAGGTAGTTGCTCCTGCCCTTCAGGACGGCGAAGGTGAGGTCGGCCCCGACGGCGCCGGCGAGGGCTCCGGAGACGAGCGGCAGGTCGTTGCCGGCTAGCTGGTCCTGGAGCGCCTTGGTGGCGGTGGCCACGACCACCCGCTGTCCGGAGAGGGCGGCCGGGACCAGATAGGCGAGCGACTTCCCCGTCCCCGTCCCGGCCTGGACGATGAGGTGGCGCTCGCCGGCGATGGCTGCCGAGACGGCGTGGGCCATCTGACGCTGGCCGGACCGCCGTTCGCCGCCGCCAGGAAGCAGGGAGGTGGCGGCGTCGAGCACCCGGTCCACGTCCTCGCCTGTCTCGCCTCTCCGGCCTTGGCCGTCCATCGTTCGACCCTAATGGGAGGTGTCGGTCGGCCGAGGTCCCGTCGCTCAGTGCCACTCGGCGGCCAGGATGCCGGCGACCACCACCCCCACGACGACGATCACCCAACGGAGCGGCATGACGGGAATTCGGCGGCCGAACCGGCCGCCCACCTGTCCACCGAGGATCGACCCGACGGCGATGAGCCCGGCTACCGACCACGACACGTGGCCGAAGGCGATGAAGAGGAGGCCGGAGACCCCGTTGGTGATCGTGGCGAGGACGTTCTTCGTGGCGTTCAGCCGCTGGAGGTCGTCGTCGATGAAGATGGCCAGCAGGGCGATGAGGATGACGCCCTGAGCGGCTCCGAAGTAACCCCCGTAGATGCCGGTGACGAACACTCCCGCCTGGAGGATGACACCGCCGTGTGGCTTGCGTTCACCCCGATCGGCGAGCCAGGCGCGCGAAGACCGGCTGCACGGCCATCAGGACGGCGGCGACGAGGATGAGCACTGGCACCGCCGCCTTGAACACGTCATGGGGCAGCGAGAGGAGCAATATCCCGCCGACCACTCCCCCGAGCAGGGAGGCGCTGCCGAGTCTCAGCAGGCGGTGGCGTTGGCCGGCCAGCTCACGGCGGTAGGCCACCACGCCGCTCAGGCTTCCCGGGACGAGGCCCACCGAGTTGGACACGTTGGCCAGGACGGGTGGATAACCCAGACCGAGCAGGGTCGGGAAGGTGATGAGCGATCCCGATCCGACGATCACGTTGATCGCCCCCGCTGCTGCGCCCGCGGCCGCGATGGCCAGGGCGTCGAGGGGCGACATGGGGAGGGTCTAGCGTCCCAGGCACCGTGCCTCAACTCGATGCCCGGTGACCGGGCCCGCCGGCGCCCCCGCGCCCGGCGACGGGACCGGGGACCGGTGGAGGGCCTGGCGGCGATGCCCACGTCATCGGACCGAGGACGCGGCGGCGAGACGGTAGGTTCGCACCGTGCGATCCGAACCGCGAGGCGTCGCCGGTGACACAGCCGAGCCCGATGACAGCCCCGAGCCTCGTGCTCTCACTGCCGCCGATGTGGAGCGGGGGCCGGTTCCCGAGCACGTCGCCTGTGTGATGGACGGGAACGGGCGATGGGCGGCACGCCGCGGCCTGCCCCGCACCGACGGACACGCCGCCGGTGAGGCGGCCCTGCTCGACGCTGTCGAAGGTGCACTCGAACTGGGCATCCCGTGGATCACCATGTACGCGTTCTCCACCGAGAACTGGCGCCGCCCCGCCGACGAGGTGCGCTACCTGATGGGCTTCAACGAGAGCCTGCTCCTCCGGCGCCGGGACGAACTGCACGACAAAGGGGTCCGGATCAGGTTCGCCGGCCGGCGCGATTGGCGTGTGCCCCGCCGGGTGCTGCGACGCATGGACGAGTCGGCGGCCCTCACCGCCGCAAACCGTCGGTGCACCCTGACGATGGCGTTCAACTACGGCGGACGGGCCGAGATCGTCGACGCCGTGCGGAAGCTGGTCTCCGAAGGGATCCCGGCCGAGAAGGTCAACGAGAAGGCCATCCGGTCCCGGCTCTACTACCCGGACCAGCCCGATCCCGATCTCGTGGTGCGCACGTCGGGGGAGCATCGCATCTCCAATTTCCTGCTGTGGCAGCTGGCCTACAGCGAGCTCGTCTTCGACGATGTGCTCTGGCCCGACTTCCGACGCGGCCATCTCTTCCATGCCGTGCGGGAGTTCCAGCGGCGCCAGCGCCGTTACGGCGGTGTCTCGTGACGCATCACTGGGGCCGGGCGCTCAGCCGCCGGGAGCGGGCGGTCACGGATCGGGGGGCCTCCGATCGTGGTCCATGCAGGGTTCGTGGGACCCACAGGGAGACGAACGATGACGGCGGGGTCTGGATCGTGACCGCCACCGTCCTCGGCGTTCTCGTCTACGCCCTCATCGTGCTGATGGCCATTGCCGGGTTCACGGTGATCGTCCCCTTGGTCGTCGTCCCGCCGGTCCTCCTCGCCATCATCGCCGGATCCAACCTGCTCGGCGGGAGGAGCCAGGGGAGACCGCGGTCCGAACCGGTGGAGGACCCGCACCGGCGATGAGCCTGTTCCGCGACCGGGGCGTCGTGCTGCGCACCATCCGGCTCGGCGAGGCGGACAGGATCGTCACGCTCATGTGCGAGCAGCACGGCAAGGTCCGGGCCGTGGCCAAAGGTGTCCGGCGCACCTCGTCGCGTTTCGGCTCCCGACTCGAGCCGTTGAGCCACGTGGCTCTGTTGGGTTGGCAGGGAAGGGGCGACCTTGACACGGTCAACCAGGTCGAGGTGATCGACACCTTCCGCGCCGTGCGGGAGGACCTCGACCGGACGGCGGCGGCACTCACCATGCTCGAGGTGGTCGACCAGATCGGCCAGGAACGGCACAGCAACCCGCGCCTCTATCAGATGCTGGTCGGAGCACTCGGTGCCCTGGCCGTGGAGCCGTCGCCCATGGTTGCACCAGCCTTCTTCCTGAAGGTCCTCACCCTGGAGGGATCGGCCCCGGTGCTCGACATGTGCGTGGCCTGCGGACAGGACGACCCCGATCTCCTCGTGGCCTTCGATCCGCTGGAAGGGGGCGTCCTGTGCCGGTCGTGCCGTCGGGGGCGCCCGCTGTCGGCCGACGGTTTGGAGCTGCTCCGGCGGACCCTCGGTGGGGGACTGGCGGGTGTGCTGGCCGAGCCGCGGTCACCCGTGACCGACGAGGTGGGTTCGCTCGCCACCGACGCCATCGAGGCCCACCTCGACCGCCGCCTGCGATCCGCCCGATCGGGCCAGGTCTCCTGAGATGGGCGCCGGATCGGGCGGAGACTTCGGGATCTACGTCCACGTCCCGTTCTGCCGGGCGCGGTGCGACTACTGCGCCTTCGCCACCTACACGGACCGCGACCATCTGATGGACGGATACGCCAGGGCGTGCACGACCGAGATCCTGCGGTGGCATGACAGAGGGGAGCTCCCCCGCGCCACCTCGGTGTACTTCGGGGGCGGCACCCCCTCGCGCCTCCCTGCCGAACTGCTGGCCGGGATCCTCGCCGCCGTCCCCCGCGCCGCGGACGCCGAGGTGACCGTCGAGTGCAACCCCGAGGACGCCACCCCCGAGCGCCTCGCTTCCTACCGCAGAAGCGGTGTGACCCGGATCTCCCTCGGCGTCCAGTCGACGGTGCCGCGGGTGCTGGCCGGACTGGGCCGGCGCCACGGCACGACGGAGGCCACAGCAGCCATGGCGGCGGTAGCAGCGGCGGGGTTCCGATCCTGGAGCGTGGACCTCATCCTGGGCGGCGCCGGGGAGACGGCGGCCGACTGGGCGCAGAGTCTCGACACGATCCTCGGTTCCGCCGCTCCACCGCCCCACGTCAGCGCCTATTCGCTCACGGTGGAGCCGGGGACCCCCCTCGCCCGTGACCGGTCACGCCACCCCGACGAGGACGAACAGGCCGACCGGTACGAGTACACGGACCGGATCCTGACCGACGCCGGCTACCACTGGGAGGAGATCTCCAATTGGGCCCGACCGGGGCACGGGTGCCGGCACAACCGTCTCTACTGGGAACAGGGCGCGTACCTGGGCATCGGCTCAGGCGCTCACTCCCACCGCCACGGTCGGCGATGGTGGAACGTCCGGACCCCGGACCGGTACACGGCCCTCGTCCAGGCCGGGCGCTCCCCGGAGGCCGGCGGCGAGGACCTCGACTGGAGCACCCGAAATTTCGAGGCGTTGGCCCTCTCGTTGCGGACGCCAACGGGCGTGCCGAGCGAGACACTGCCCGAGGCCGCCGAGGTCACCGGCCTGATCGAGCGACGTGACGGCCGGGCGGTGCTCACCGTCCGTGGACGGCTGGTGGCGAACGCCGTGACCGCCCGGCTCTCCTATCCGGAGGAGACAGGGCGTCGACCGGAGCCGGCGGGTCCGTTCTGCACGACCACCACGATCGGATCGCTCCGGACGACCGTTCCCCGGGCGCCCACGACGAC
This sequence comes from uncultured Acidimicrobiaceae bacterium, assembly GCA_963828385.1. Taxonomy (GTDB): domain Bacteria; phylum Actinomycetota; class Acidimicrobiia; order Acidimicrobiales; family RAAP-2; genus Bog-756. Next base: position 2,205,179 of record CAWHEF010000002.1, on the reverse strand, counting down.
GCTTCGCAGCTGATAGGCCCCGTTGCGGACACGTGCCGTGTCCCACAGGGCGACCCATCCGTAGAACGTCTGACGGCCGGTGCCGACGGTCGCGTCATGGAGCGTTCCCCCGGTCACCCGGAACTGCAGCTCACGCATCCCCCTGGCGTCGCCGACGCGGGCATCGAGCAGGGAGGGACCCGATACCACGGCTCCGGATCGCGGGAGTATGACCGAGGTCACAAGGTTGGGGAAGATCCCCTGGCGACCGTCGGCGGCTGCCAGTCCGGTGTCGAACAGGCTGAGACGGTGGGAGCGCGAGAAGGCGGCAAGGGAGCGCATATAGGGGATCGGGTAGGGACCGAGCTGGCTCTGCACCAGCGAGTCGGGTGCCTTGTCGATGTTCGCGGTGACGTCGGCGACCCCGAGGAGCTGCGAACGCCACGCCCGGGCGTTGTCGAGCCCCGCCTGGGTCCCCTGGAGCGCCTGGGACACCATGAGCAGGACGAAAACAGCTATGGCACCGAGGGAGATCAGGGCGTCCCACGGATAGGAGGCGGTCGGGGTCGCAGACTCACTTGACCCGGTGGGGTCGACCTCCGGTCGGGGGGGGCCGGGGACGAGCGCCATGCGGGAGAGGACGGACATGACGCCCGGAGCGCCGAGCTCGGCGGGCCGGAACGGCGGGAGCAGCGCCAGGTAGACACCGAACCAGATCATGAACGTGAAGATGGAAAACCGGCCGGCGCTGACCAGTCCCAGCTGCAACCGGCCGAGTGTGCTGAACACCTCGAAGACGAGCCCGAAGGTGATCAGGGCCACCCCGATCGGGCTCCCGTCGGACGGGCGCCGGCGAACGGTGCGAACGACCGCCCAGGCGGCGATGGCGAACACGAGGATCCCGAGGGTCAGGACACCGTCGTTGAAGGCATCGGGCCTGTTGGCGAAGGTGGTCCCTGCGATGTTGCCGATCGAGGAGAAGAAGTACTCGATCGAAGCGGTGGGATGATGGAAGACATAGGAGAGGTTCCCGCCGCTCGATGCGAAGTCGAAGTCGACGAAGTAAAGGATGCCGGCTACGACGCCCGAGATGACCCAGGCCGTCACCAGTGCCAAGGTCCGCCGCCGGAGGAGTAGGAGGACGAGACCGGCAGGCCAGATGAACAGCCCCTCGATGGCGGAGAAGCTTCCGACCATCCCAGCCCCGATGGCGGCGACCATCATCCATCGACTCAGCATCGGACGGTCCAGGAAGAACAGTGCGCCGGCCAACCCCGCCAGCGTGAAGAACCATCCGATCTGCGCGCCGAACAGAGCGTCGGTGAGTGGATAGAAGAGGAGGAGCAGCGCGGCCGGGGGGCAGTAGAAGATCCATGGTGTCGATCGGGAGCGCAGCTTGTGGGCCACGATCAGCGCCGCGGTCGTCGCCCACCAGAGGAACGTGCTGACCAGGTCCTCGACCCCCACGTTGAAATGGGTCGTGGCCGACAGGACGAGGACGACGAGGTTGGGGAAGAGGATCCGGTTCTCGTTGTGCTGGGCCCACATCGTGAGGAAGCTGAAGGTTCCCTGGTCCGCGTGCCTGATGAGCGCGATGTCCGTCCACTGGTCGGCGAAGATGGCGTTGACGGCGAAGTGGTGGACGAACAGGAACGCCTCGACGGTGAGGAACGCGAAGACGAGGGCGGCGGCGATGTCGGACCCAAGGCGGACCCGGCGCACCCATGCCGATCCCGTCCCGCTGGAGCCCGGGATCGGGGCGGGCGGGACGGGGGTCGCCGGCGTGGTCTCCCCCATGACGGAAGTCGCCATTCCGCCTCCTTTGCCCGCTGTGGCGCGTCCGGCCCCGGTCTCCGCCGCTGGTCCCTGCCCGCGATCGTTCCGGCGATGGTAGCCCCCTCGACTCGCAGATGACCGACGGCCGGTACCATTCGTCCCTGTGCCCGGACCCGAACACGAGCTCACCGAGCCCCCCGACCTGTTCGACCGGGTGGTCAACCTGTGCAAGAGGCGGGGTTTCATCTTCCAGTCGGCCGAGATCTACGGCGGGTTCCGATCGACCTACGACTACGGTCCGCTCGGGGTCAACCTGCTTCGGAACGTGAAGAACGCCTGGTGGGAGGCCATGGTCCAGCGCCGGGTCGACGTCGTCGGCCTCGATGCCGCCGTGCTCTCGCCGCCGGCCGTCTGGGAGGCGTCGGGGCACCTGACCAACTTCACCGATCCCCTGGTCGACTGCCGGCACTGCCACCAGCGGTGGCGCGCCGACAAGATCGAGGGCGTGTGCCCGAACTGCGGCTCGACCGAGTTCACCGAGGCCCGGGCCTTCAACCTCATGTTCAAGACCCACGCCGGTCCGGTGGAGGACGAAGGGGCGGTGGCCTACCTGCGCCCGGAGACGGCCCAGGGCATGTTCCTCAACTTCGCCAACGTGCTCCAGACCACGAGGAAGAAGCCGCCGTTCGGCATCGCCCAGGTCGGCAAGTCGTTCCGCAACGAGATCACCCCCCAGAACTTCGTCTTCCGCACCCGCGAGTTCGAGCAGATGGAGATGGAGTACTTCGTGCCGCCCGCCGAGGCCGAGCACTGGTTCGAGTACTGGCTGGACGAGCGGTACCGCTGGTACATCGACCTCGGCATCCCCGCGACCAAGCTGCGGCTGCGCCACCACGAGCCCGAGGAGCTCTCCCACTATTCGGCGGCCACGGCCGACGTCGAGTTCCCTTCCCCTGGGGATGGGACGAGCTCGAGGGCATCGCCAACCGCACCGACTACGACCTGAAGGCCCACGCCGCCGCCTCGGGTGAGCGGCTCGAGTACTTCGACCAGGCCACGGGCGAGCGCTACGTCCCCTACGTGATCGAGCCGGCGGCCGGAGCCACCCGCACGATGATGGCGTTCCTCCTTTCCGCCTACGGCGAGGACGAGGTCGGCGGTGAGCCCCGGACCATCCTCCGGCTGCACCCGGAGCTCGCCCCCTACCAGGTGGCCGTCCTGCCACTGTCGAAGAAGGAGACCCTCGGGCCCCTCTCCGAGCAGGTGCTCCATCTTCTCCAGCCCCACTTCATGTGCGACTACGACGTGACCCAGTCCATCGGCAAGCGCTACCGCCGCCAGGACGAGGTCGGCACGCCGTGGTGCGTGACCATCGACTTCGACTCGCTCGAGGACAAGGCGGTGACCGTGCGGGACCGGGACACCACCGAACAGGTCCGGGTGCCGGTCGACGGGCTCCTCGCCGAGCTGCTGCGACGAGCCGGACGGACCTGACCGGGCGGCAGCCGGCCACCGGCGCCGCCCGGCGCGCCGCCCGGCGGGCCGACTACTCGGGACCGGGAACCGACGGCGCACCCGGACGATCCCCTGTTCCATCACTGCCCGTGCCAGCCGCCCGATAGGCTGAAGCGACCGTCCGGCTCGGCCGCTGCGCCGGTCATTTCCGCGAGGGGCACGTCCCCGCACGGAGGGCATTCCCGCTCGCCTCACCGAGACCCGGACCCCAGGAGACCGCTTTCCCGATGCCTTTCGTCTTCGATTTCGACCACACCCACCGGAAGCCCCCGATGGAGATGAAGGACCTTCTCGGCGGGCAAGGGCGCCAACCTGGCCGAGATGACCTCCGTGCTCGAGCTTCCGGTCCCTCCCGGCTTCACCCTCGCCACCACGGCCTGCCGCGACTACATGGAGGCGGGCTGGCCGGACGGCCTGACCGGCGAGGTGGCAAAGGCCCGCGCCCGGTTGGAGAAGCGCATGGGGAAGCGCATCGGCGATCCGAGCGACCCGCTGCTCGTCTCGGTCCGATCGGGGGCGAAGTTCTCCATGCCGGGGATGATGGACACCGTCCTCAACCTCGGGCTGAACGACCAGTCAGTCGTCGGGCTGGCGAAGCAGACCGACGACGAGCGCTTCGCCTACGACTCCTACCGCCGGTTCGTGGCCATGTACGGACGCATCGTCCTCGACATCCCCAGCGACGAGTTCGACACGCTCCTCGAGGCGGCCAAGGACCTGGCCGGCACCGATTCCGACGCCGGCGTCCCGATCGAGCTGCTTCGGTACCTCGTCGACGCCTACCAGCAGATCGTGGAGCGGCACACCGGCACGCCCTTCCCGCAGGATCCCGACGAGCAGCTGCGGGGGGCGATCGAGGCGGTCTTCGCGTCGTGGAACGGTCCCCGGGCCATCGCCTATCGCGAACGCGAACGCATCTCCCACGAGCTCGGCACGGCGGTCAACGTCCAGGCCATGGTGTTCGGCAACCGGGACGACCGCTCCGGTACCGGGGTCGGCTTCACTCGTGATCCGGCGACGGGCGCTCCCGGCGAGTACGGCGACTTCCTCGTGAACGCCCAGGGCGAGGACGTGGTGGCGGGCATCCGCAACACCGAGCCGCTCTCCGCCTTGGCCGACCTGTTCCCCACGATCCATGCCCAGCTGCTCGGCATCTTCGCCCGCCTCGAGTCCCACTACCGGGACATGTGCGACACCGAGTTCACCATCGAGCAGGGGAAGCTGTGGATGCTCCAGACCCGGGTGGGCAAGCGCACCGGGCGGGCCGCCCTGAGGATGGCGGTCGACATGGTCGGCGAGCGTCGCATCCACCTGAGCAAGGAAGAGGCCGTCGGCCGTGTCACCGCCGAGCACCTGGAGCAGGTGCTCCATCCCCAGTTCGCCGCGGGCGGCGCACGAGGTGCTGGTCCGCGGCCTCGGGGCCTCCCCGGGGGCGGCGGTGGGCCGGGTCTACCTCACCGCCGATGACGCCCAGGCAGCAGCCGAGCGTGGCGAGCCCGTCGTCCTCGTGCGCAGCGAGACCTCGCCCGAGGACGTTCACGGCATGCTCGCCTCCCAGGGAATCCTGACCGCCCGGGGCGGGCTGGTGAGCCACGCCGCCGTGGTCGCCCGCGGGTGGGGCAAACCGGCTGTCGTCGGAGCGGAATCGGTGCGGATCGACGGATCGTCGTTCACGGTCGGCGACACCGTCGTGCACGAAGGCGATTGGTTGTCGATCGACGGCACCAACGGCACCGTCGTGCTCGGGCAGGTGGAAGTGACCGAGAGCGAGACGCCGCCTGAATTCGAGACCGTGCTCGGTTGGGCCGACGAGATCCGGGCCGGCCATCTCGGGGTCCGGGCCAACGCCGACACCGGTGCCGACGCCGCCGCCGCCCGCCGCCTCGGCGCGGAAGGGATCGGGCTGTGCCGGACCGAGCACATGTTCCTGGCCGAGGATCGCCTTCCCATCGTCCGCCGGATGATCCTGGCCCACACGCCGGCGGAGGAAGAGGCGGCGCTGGAGGAGCTGCGGGTGGCCCAGCGGGCCGACTTCGCCGACATCCTCGAGGCCATGGACGGGCTGCCCGTAACCATCCGCCTGCTCGACCCCCCGCTCCACGAGTTCCTTCCCGACAGCGAGGATCTGGCGGTCAAGCAGGCGACCGTCGGCCTCACCGACGAGGAGCTCGCCCTCTACGAGGCAGCGAAGTCCTGGCGCGAGTTCAACCCCATGCTCGGCACCCGTGGCGTGAGGCTCGGCGTGATCAAGCCCGGGCTCTACGCCATGCAGGTACGGGCACTGATGCAGGCGGCGATGGAACGGGTGGCTGCCGGCGGCCACCCGGTCGTCGAGATCATGATCCCGCTCACCGTGTCCCGTCCGGAGCTGGCGCTCGCCCGATCGTGGGTGGAGACGGCCATCGCCGATACCGGAGTCGCCGAGACCGGAGCGGCCGAGACCGGAGCGGCACCGCAAGAACCGGAGCCCGCTCCGGTCGGAACGTCGCCGTCGGCCCGGACGCGGGCTCGCTCGAGGTCCTCATCGGCACCATGATCGAGACGCCGCGGGCGGCCCTCGTGGCCGGCGAGATCGCCGAGGAGGCCGAGTTCTTCTCGTTCGGGACGAACGACCTGACCCAGATGACGTTCGGGTTCAGCCGGGACGATGTCGAGGGCAGGATGATGGCCGCGTATCTCGAGCACGGCCTGCTGGCGAGCCAACCCGTTCGAGACCGTCGATCCCGACGGCGTCGGGGAGCTTGTCCGCATGGGAGTCGAGCGGGGCAGGAAGACCCGGCCGTCCCTCAAGATCGGGGTATGCGGCGAGCACGGCGGAGATCCCGACTCGATCGCCACCTTCGCCAAGGCCGGGCTCGACTACGTCAGCTGCTCACCGTTCCGGGTGCCCATCGCCCGGCTCGCCGCCGCCCACGCGGTGATCGCCGGGGCGGTGCCCGGAGCGCGTGCGCCGGGGGCAACGAGGGCCGGGTCCAAGGCGAACTAGGCCCGGTCCCGGGACCGGCTCCCTTTCCGGTTCACGCCCGGACCAGGAAGGCCGCACGGGCCGGTCGGGTTCTGCGACCGACGCGGTACGTTCGTGGATCATGGGCATCCCGGACGATGACGTTGCCGCCGTTCGGGCGGCAACCGATCTGGTCGCCCTCATCGGTGAGCACGCGGCGCTGAAACGCCAGGGTCGGCGCTGGGTGGGGCTGTGCCCGTTCCATGGCGAGAAGACGCCGTCGTTCAGCGTCAACGCCGACGAAGGCTTCTACTACTGCTTCGGCTGTCAGGCCAAGGGGGACGCCATCACATTCGTCCGGGAGACCGAGCACCTTGACTTCGTCGAGGCCGTGCGCGTGCTCGCCGACCGGGCCGGCATCACCATCAGGGAGGACGCCGATTCCGGCAGTCATGCCCGCCGCCGCAAGGAGCTGCTGGAGGTGATGGAGCGCGCCACGGTGTGGTACCACGATCGGTTGCTCGGAGGAGCGGACGCCGGGACGGCACGTGATTACCTTCGGAGCCGAGGTTACGACGGCGACGTCGTGCGTAGGTTTCGGCTGGGTTGGGCCCCCGAGGGCTGGGACGAGCTGTGCGGTGCCCTCGGCCTCGATCGACAGCTGGCGATAGGTGCCGGCCTCGGGTTCGTCAACCGACGGGGTCGCCTGCAGGACTCCTTCCGGGCCCGAGTGCTGTTCCCGATCTGCGACCCCTCGGGCCGGCCGGTGGCACTCGGGGGCCGGGTGCTGCCGGGCAGCACCGATCCGGCCAAGTACAAGAACTCGACCGAGACCCCCATCTACTCGAAACGGCGCACTCTCTATGCGCTCAACTGGGCCAAGCAGGATGTGATCAAGACCAACGAGGTCGTGGTGTGCGAGGGCTACACCGACGTGATCGGGATGTTCACTGCGGACATCCCGCGAGCGGTGGCGACGTGCGGTACGTCCCTGGCTGACGAACACGTCAAGCTGCTCCGGGGGTTCGCGTCCCGTATCGTCGTGGCGTTCGACGCCGACGGCGCCGGCCAGACGGCGGCCGGTCGCTTCTACGAGTGGGAGAGGACGCTCGACGTGGACGTCGTCGTGGCCGCACTCCCTCCCGGCTCGGACCCCGGTGAGCTGGCCCGCAGCGATCCCGACGGTCTGAGGTCGGCCGTCGCCGAGGCCAAGCCGTTCCTTCGCTTCCGGGTGGAGCGGATCCTGGAAGGCGCCGACCTGTCCTCCGCCGAAGGGCGGGCCCGGGCCGCAGACCGTGCGTTGGCGGCGATCGGTGAGCATCCCGACAACCTGGTCCGTGATCAGTACCTCATGGAGGTGGCGGGTCGGTGCCGTCTCGAGCCCCGGCTTCTCCGTGAACGGCTCGACGCGCTCCGTCGGTCCCCGCCCCAGACATCCGTCGACCGGGCTGCCCGACGTGGTCGTACCGTCGCCGGGCGGGGATACGCCCCGGGCGGTGATGCCGGCTCGTGGGTGCGCGAGCCGGATGACGACGGGCTCGGTGGCTCTCGCCGGGACCATGTGTCCGAGCGACGACGGTCCGGGCGGCGCGCGCCGGGTTCCCGATCCGGTCCTGGGCGGAGCGCGCCGGGGGAGTTCCGCCCCGGCCTCGAAGCTCTGCGATTGGCGATCCACAGACCGGACGACATAGGAGCCACGCTCGATCCTGCGTTGTTCCGTGACGAGCTGCAGAGGTGCGCGTTCCAAGCGTTGATGACCGCCGACGACCTCCATGATGCGATCGACGGCGCTCCTGACGAGGTTCGAGAGCTCCTCGTCCGTCTGACGGTCGAGGAGCCGGTGGCCGAACCCGATGAAGTCGTCGTGCAGCTGGTGCGGGACGTCGCCAGAAGGGAGCTTTCACTCGTCGCCGTCGAAGCCCGATCGAACCCGGAGGCCGTAGCGGTGGCAACGGAGATGGCAGCCCGGGTGCAGGAGCTGGACGATCCGGCGACCTCGGTCGAGGCAATGGACAGATTGCTAGCCTGGCTCGTGGTGAGGTCACAGATGAGCGGTGCCGGGCAGGAGTCGTGACCGCAGAACGGGGGACACGACACCGACCAGTGGACACCGAGCCACTGGCTTCGGGGCGCTTGAGCTCCGAGCAACAGGCGACCGAGCAAGTGGTCCCCGAACAGTTGACCATCGAGCAACTCGCCCTCAGGGTCGATCCCCGTCCGGGAGGCCACAGCACCTCCGACGGTTCGGGCTCTTCGGACACCGCCGACGGTTCGGGCGCACCGGGCACGGCCGAGCTTGCGGCACTCCGGGACGCTTCGTCATCGGGTGCTCGCCCGTCCGGTTCCGAGGGCGCGTCGAAGCCGCTCGGCGCCGTCCCCGTCGAAGAGTTCGAGGCCTTGATCCGGATGGGGAGGGCCCGGGGCCGCCTCACCCAGGACGACGTCGTCGACGTCCTCCGGTCGGTGGAGCTGAGCGCAGAGCTGATCGCAACGGTTGTCGCCCGCATCAGGGAGGCGGGCATCGAGCTGTCCTATGACACCGGTGGGGACCCCGACGAGCCCGTCGCGAGCACGGGCGGGGGGGATTCCCTCGATACATCGATGCCGGCGGCCCCGGAGGCACCGAGTCCTTCCGATGCGCCGCCGTCGGTGGACGCGCCCCCATCGGAGACCCGGTCGGCCGATCCGCTGGTGGGAACCGAGCCCGCTCGCGATCAGCCGTCCCGGCAACGGAAGGGGGGCGTTCGGTCGCCTGTCGTCCGGACTGCCCCCGGTGACTCCTTCCGGGGAGCGACGTCGGATCCGGTACACATGTACCTGAAGGAGATCGGCAAGGTCAGGCTCCTCGACGCCTCTCTCGAGGTCGAGCTGGCCGAGCGCATCGTGGCCGGGAACGAGGCCGCCGAGCGATTGGCCAACTTCGAGGGCGGCACTGGTGAGTCGTATCCCGATCGGCTCGCTGACCGCGTGCTCGTTCGCAGGGGCCAGGCGGCCAAGGAAGCGCTCATCGAGGCGAACCTGCGTCTCGTGGTGTCGATCGCCAAGCGGCATCGAAACCGCGGCCTGGCCTTCCTCGATCTCATCCAGGAGGGAAACCTGGGCTTGATGCGGGCGGTCGAGAAGTTCGACCACACAAAAGGGTTCAAGTTCTCGACGTACGCCACGTGGTGGATCCGCCAGGCGATCACCCGCGCCATCGCCGATCAGGCCCGGACGATACGGATCCCGGTGCACATGGTGGAGACGATCAACAAGGTCACGTGGGCCCAACGCCAGCTCGTGCAGGAGCTCGGACGGGAGCCGAGCTCCGAGGAACTTGCGAGCCGGGTCGACTTCCCGATCGAGCGCGTCCGTGAGATCCAGCGGATCAATCAGGACACCGTGTCCCTCGAACAACCGATGGGGGACGAGGACGACTTCAGTCTCTCGGACCTCATCGAAGATCGTGAGGCGGTTGTCCCCGACGATGCCGCTGCCCGCATGATGCTGGACGATGCCGTACGCGGGGCGCTGGCCCACCTCTCACCACGGGAACAGGACGTGGTCAGGCTCCGGTTCGGTCTCGACGACGGCAAGATCCGCACGCTGGAGGAGGTGGGCAAGGCGTTCGGCGTGACTCGAGAGCGGATACGCCAGATCGAGGCGAAGACCCTGGCAAAGCTGCGCCGGCCGGAGTCGGCACAGCTCTTGCGCGACTACCTCGATGAGGTGTGACGGATCCAGGTGGCGTGAAACAGGCCCCCGGCCGGAGCCAGCCTCCGCCCGCCGGGTCGTCGAGACGTACCGGTCTTTCGGACGTGCTCAGTGCCGGTAGTTGTTGATGGCGCTGTGCAGGTCTTCTGCCAGGTCGAGGGCCAACGCATCGGCCGCCTGTTCCCCGTCGCGCCATCCCAGGCGGACGCCGACCGTGTCCTTCAACCGCTCGACGAGGAGGAGCCCGGCGGCGCGGGCCTTGTGGCCGACCAGGTCGGCGGTGCCGGCCACCGGTTCCGAGCGACCCACGTCCCGGGCCAGCCGTACGATCTGCACATAGCGCTCCCTGCCGGCCCGCGCTCCGAGGAGATAGCCGACGCCGAAGGCGACGATGGTCCCGGCCCGGATCTTCACCCACTCATTGTGCCCCGACCGTCGGCGGGGATGCACCGGGCTCGGCGCCCGCCGATCGTGACGCCCGAGCGCAAGGGCGGCCGGGAGAAGCGCCGCCACGGGCTAGTGTCCACAGGCGCGCCGGGCCCGTCGGGCCGGGCGTGCCGTCACGATCCGGGGTAGCTCAATCGGCAGAGCAAGCGGCTGTTAACCGCTAGGTTGTGAGTTCGAGTCTCACCCCCGGAGCGCAATCCCCCGGAGAGCCTTTTGCTGCGTTGTGGCCTGGTGGGATGTTGCCGTTGTCGCCCAAAGGAAGTCGGTTCGCCGGCCGCCCACCGGGTCGATGAGACTGGAACAGTGCTCCTCATCGATGCGGCGAATGTCGTCGGGTCTAGGCCGACCGGCTGGTGGCGGGACCGGGCGGGTGCCGCCCGAGCGCTCGTGGAACGTATTCGCGCTGCCACGGGAGCGGCTCGGCTCGCCGAACCAGTTGTCGTGGTTCTGGAAGGCGCTGCTTGTGGTGGTGTTGAAGCCGGAACCACCGGTGGCGTCACCGTGCTCCATGCGCCAGGCAGTGGTGACGACACGCTTGTTGCTGCCATTGGCGATGCAGGCAGTCAGGTCACGCTGGTGTCAGCCGATCGGGCATTGCGTAAGCGAGCAATGATCCTCGGAGCAGACGTCGCCAATCCCGGATGGCTCATCGACTTACTCGACGGCTGAGCGAAACAGATCTAGGCAGGGTGCCGGCCCGGTCCGTCCCCGTCCGATCCATGTCGGACGAGCATCGTCGCACCAACCACAATGCAAACGACTCCGAGCAGGGCCGAGATCGCCCCGAAGATCGTGAACGCCAAGAGGAACGTGAGCACGATCAGGACCGCTCCAACACCGATCAGAGCGGCGGGCATGAAATCACCATAAGCCGGATGTTCAGCGTGGCCACCAAGCGGAGGGCCTCATGGTGAGAGGGATAGCAGCTTTCGTCCACGGCGCAGATCCTTATCGAAGATGCGGACTGCGGCGTGCGTCGGGAGCGCTCTGCGCCGATTTCGCCTGCCCGCCGGTCAGTGCCGCCCGTTCGTTCGCCCTCGTTGCCGTCCGATCCGCACCGGCCCGACAACCACGGCGAGAGGAGGCCCACCCCATCACAACGGGTGCGCCCTGGTCGCCGCCTCCACTGGGTGAGCATTCCGAGGGTGTGCGTCGATTCCACAGCTTCGGGTGGAGAATGGCGCCATGGTCGCGGTGGTATCGCCATCCGCCTACTGGTCGTTCGCCGTGGCAGGGCTCGGCGGCTGTGTCGTCGCGTGCTTGGTGGCACGCCGGTCGCCCGGTCATTGGACCTCGATCATCGCTACCTGCCTGGGCTCCCTCTTGGCATTGGACGCCGTCAGCTACACGATCGCCCTTGCCCTCCAGGGGACGTGGTCGGCCAAGACCTCGCTGCCCCTCGCTCTCTGCGACGTGGCGGTTCTGGTTGCCGCAGCCGCCTGCTTCTGGCGAGCGGCGCTGCTCGTCGAGCTGACCTACTTCTGGGGACTGGCCGGCACACTGCAGGGCGTGGCGACTCCGGACCTCGCCATCGGCTTTCCGCACCTGGTCTTCTGGCAGTACGTGATCGGCCATCTCGGAATCGTCTTTGCTGCACTCTTCCTCGTCATCGGGCTGCGGATCCCACCCCGGCGTCGGGCCGTGCCCAGGGTGTTCGTCATCAGCGCCGCGTACACGGCCTTCGTTGGCCTCGTCGATGCCCTCACGGGAGCGGATTACATGTTTCTGCGTAGCCCGCCGGGCGAATGGACACTGCTCCGTGTTCTCGGTCCTTGGCCGTGGTACATCTTGAGCGCCGCCGGCGTCGCCATCGTGTTGTTCACCGTGCTGGACGCTCCATTCTGGGCGGGGCGGAGTAGAACAGCAGACCGATGTCGCGATGATGCTGCCACTTCGCCAAGGTCAGCCGTGCCGAGTCACCAGGTGAGGCAGAGCTTGTAGGCAGACTGGGGCTCGCACCATCACAGGGGAGAGCAGGGGAGAGTCGTGATCAAAGCGTCGTGGTAGATGACCTGTCAGAACCGGCACCGGTAACACGGACCGTGGGCACTGAGACGTGAGTGCGGGGGACGCCGAGGCGGTCGACGCCCCCGGACGTACCGCCGGCCGGTCGAGTGCTGGAGAGGAAGGACTTCGCCTCCATGGCTGGACCGACTCTGTGGTGTTGGGGGTGGCGATCGTGGCGGTGGCGGCCGGATTCGGACAATTCGGCCTGATCGCCACCCTCGGTAGCGTGGCCAGGCACTTCGGCCACCTGGTCCAAGGATCCACCATCACCGACCGAGCTGGACTGTCGGGGACGGAGCTCGGTCTGGGTCTGGCGGTTGTGCGCCTCGCCTCGTTAGGCGGCCTACCACTCGCCGGCCTGGCCGATCGCCTCGGAAGGCGCCGGGTGATGCTGGTCGGATGCGGCGTGGGGCTGGCGGTCACTGCCGTCTCGGCGGTCAGCCCAGGATATTGGTGGTTCGTCGTGATCTTCGCCCTCGGCCGGCCGTTCCTCTCGGCGGCAGCGGCGGTGGCTCAGGTGGCGGCGGCGGAGCAGACCACCTCAGACCAGCGAGCGTCGGCGGTAGCTCTGGTTGCCGCCGGTTATGCCGTCGGCGCGGGGATCATCGCTGTGCTCTACGGGTTGGTCGGAGGAGTTCTCGGCTACCGGGGGATCCTCGTCCTGACCGTGGTCCCGTTGGTTGCCCTGCCCTTCGTCGCCAAACTGGTGTCGGAGCCGGATCGGTTCGTTCGACTGGTTGCCAGTAAGGAAGCGCAGTTGCCGGTGCTCGGTGCCGTGGGGCGCCCGTATCGGCGGCGGCTGATGATCGTGACATCGGTGGCTTTCGGCCTGGCCGTCATCACTGGTCCGGCGACGAGCTTCGCCTACCTTTATGCTCAGAATGTCGAGCGTCTGCCGGGGGTGGCCATCTCAGGGATGGTGGTGGCGGCCGGAGCGCTCGGTCTCGGCGGGCTGCTGGTGGGGACGTGGCTGGCGGACCACATCGGTCGCCGCCCTACCTCGGCAGCGTCGCTGGTTGCCATCGGTCTGGCCGGAGTGCTCAGCTATTCGGGAGGCAGGTTCGTCTTTATCGGGGGCTACCTGGCCGGGATCATCTCGGCCGGTGCGTTTGCGCCGGCCGCCGGTGCCTTCGGCAATGAGCTGTTCCCGACGTCGATCCGGTCGTCGGTGGCCGGCTGGAACGTTGCCGCGTCCGTGCTTGGAGCCGTAGTCGGACTTGTCGCATTCGGCTCCGTGGTCCAAGTGGATAATCGATTCAGCACTGCCGCCGTGGTTACATTCCTGCCCGCCGTTCTCGTGAGCGGATTGGTCTTTCTCCTGCCCGAGACGCGTGGTCGCGAGCTTGAATCGCTCTGGCCGACGCCGACGGCGAAGGAAGGTCCTCGGTGACGGGTGAATGAGACGAGAACGCGAAGCTGACGCGAGCAATCGGCTCATTCAACTGCTTCTCGTCCTGGCCGGAGGAGCGCTGTCCACGTTCGTTGCCATGACCGATCCGTTCACCATCGCCGCCGACATGCTGACCGCCCTAGCGCTGGCGGCGATGCTGACCATCTTTTCGGTACGCGAGATCCGATCCGCCAAAGGACGACTCGCTTGGCAGGGTGACGTCGATCGAGTCAATTGCGACAGCGGGACCGGCACCCGGCGTCGGTGGGGATGGCTCTGGGCCTTCGCCCTCTGCATCGTCGTCGCCTTCGAGCTGGTCAACCTATTCCTGATGCCTCGCCCCGACCACCCGACCATCAGTTCGATGCTCGACGGCCTCGAATCGGTCCGATGGATGAAAGGGGTGACGTTCTTCGCCTGGCTCGCCCTCGGTCTCTTCATAACCGGCCGATGAGCGACGATGCGTGGACGCTCGCCATCTGGTCGCTGATCGGGCTCGGCGTCCTTGGTCTCGTCGTTGCCTCACTGCTGCCAGGTACCCGGATCCCCACGCTCGCCGCCACCGTCAGGCCCTTCACCGACAGACGGTTTTGCCGGATCGCGCTCATCGCCGGGTGGATGTGGCTTGGGTGGCACGTATTCGCCCGATGATGCTGGCAACCGGGAGGTCCTTGTTGCCCAGACCCGCGAGGATGCAATGATTCAGGCCCGGGACGCGCAACAACAAGCTCGGGGCAGTAGCTCAGTGGTCAGAGCAGGGGACTCATAATCCCTCGGTCGCAGGTTCGATCCCTGCCTGCCCCACCACCCCCGGTCGCGCTTGCACCGCTTTGATCGTCCACTCCGGCCGGCTCCCGGGCGAGCTCGGCCTCCAGCGTTCTCCCAGAGAAGCTATCCCTCGGCAACATCACCCGGCAGCGTGTTTGATGTTGTCAACGATGGTCGGGGCCTTGTCGGCGATTGTAGATCTCGCCTTTTCGACTCCGCCCTTGGTCCTTTCGATCGCGGGCGGAAGGGCATCGGTGATTCTGTCGCCCACCTCAGTAGCGCTTCGGGCGATGCGCTTCTGGGTGCCCTCGACAGATTCCACCGCCAAGCCTACGGCCGCTCCCATGAACGCGCCGGCGATCATACCTTTCCATACGTTTCGCATCACAGTGTCACTTCCTTTGTGTTGAGTACCTGGTCCGTTTTGAGTCACCCACTTTTTTGTGGTCTGCGCTGGGCGGTGAGCCGAAAGGAACCGATGTGAGAGCCCAGTACAGTCATCGATGCTGACGTTCGAGCGCGCCTCGATGGCTCGCCGCTGCCGCGGTGACGGTCCTGCGCTTCTTGTGCCGCCCTTCGTATACCGCAATCTCTTGCACCTGATCGACCTCGTCGAGTCGCCGCACGGCCGCGGCAGCTGCCTGCGCTGTGAGTAGGTCGTACTCCTTGATGGGAAGGTATCTCTCTTCATCCTCTGGAGGTGATCGCCAATCGATTCGACCAGGGGATGATGACCTATCGTCCGTCACGTCGGCCTCCCGCCTCTGCGAGAACCGGTGAACAAGTCGGTCGAGAACGCGTGTCAGCGTGTCGGACAAAGAAGAGACCCAGCCAATGAAGTTTCCAGTGCCCTCATCGTCTCCTGCTTCGGTTGTGCGCCCGTCGCCGCTCGTTAAGAGATCCTGGAGCACCGCCGTGATTTCGCACTGAACGGCCGAGAGACTGTCCGCCAAGGTTCGGACCGTCCCCGCTTTGGATGACAGTTCGAAGGTTTGTGTGTATCCAATCCGGTCCGTGATCCTGTGGGAAGCAGCGAGGTCAGCTAAGATGACTTGGCTCGGCGACCGAATGAGGTCCACGGCCACACGGGCTCGGTGGTGGACTTCGGCCAGCATCAAGCTGGTCGAATCGGGCACAACTTCGAGTTGCTTGAGGGCTCGGCTGACTTCGTGCCTCCGTTCCTCTACCTCACTGGCAAGAGCCTCTAAACGGGCACCGTGAGGTCCCGCATGATCGTAAGCCCTCTGCATGAGACACGCCGTCTCCAACGCAAGTAATCGGTTGAGAGTCCGCAGCTGAACCGCACTGCGGGTCGTCGTCCTTCTCATGCTGATAGTCCTTTGGCTGCGCGGTCGACCTGAATGATGGAAATCAGAAACGTTCCTACTCGTGGCGACTGTTCCGCAACGAGGTGGAATGGTCTCTGTGTGGAAAGAGTCCACAAGCTGCGAGGGACATTGCAGCCGGTCTGCCGATCATCCCGGTGCTGCGTAGTCGGGCCGGTCATCACTCAGTGAACCAAATTGTGTTCGTGGGCACGATTGAAACGCAAAGTGAGCTGCACGGGAAGCTCGTCGAGCTCGAGTGCCCGGCGGAAGCGAGGCAGGGCATGGTTCTCAATCCGTGATCGAACCCGAGCAAGGTCTGCCTTTGTGCCAAGATCGATGTTGAGACGTAGCTCGGGTCGCCGAGCCACCCCCGTCAGGTGTGCTCGGACCCGATGGACCTCCGGATAGGCACGGATATCGTCCTCGACGGCGTTCGTGAGCAGTTCCGCTCCTATCCGAGTCCCACCGAGTGTGCGGTCGGGCTCGAGCCGGAACGAGCGGACCTGTTGGCGTCGGAATTGGACGGCGAGCCAGCGGAGGCAGACCAGCGCGATGACGAATCCGATGGCGGCAAGGACATCCCAGAGCCAGTTATGCGAGTGCAAGAACCGTGTCTCGGTTGCCGTGATTAGTGGAGTGGTGGAGCTCCTCGAGAAGATGAAGCTCTGAGTCTGGGCGACGCTGACCGCACCGCCGATGAGGAGTATCGCTCCGACAATGGCGAGTCCAATCCGATTCCCTCGTCCCGTGCGCGGATCGAGCATCAGTCGTTCTCTCGGTGCCGGACGCGGACGGTTACCCTCGGTGGCCGGTTCACGCCGATCTGCTCGAGACGGTCGATCGCCATGGATCGAGCTTCCGTGGCGAGGTTGCCCGGGTCGCGGAGGGGAGATCCGACGCTCAGCCGCACCGCGCGCCGCCTGAGACGAACCTCTACATTGTCGACCGCATCAAGATCACTGATCGCTCGATGCAGCATCCGCCGGAGGCTCTTCCTGGTCGTGCTCACAGCCTCTTCAGAGCGCTCGGAGTTGAGAGCGATTAGCTTTTCCCGACCGGGGACAATCGCAAGGCTTAGCAATATCAATCCGACCGCGATCAAAGCAGCCGCTACAGCAATGACGATCCCGTCTCCCCAGTGCGTCTGCCGCATCTGTGTCGCCATCTGCCTGTAAGGCCAAATCTGGGCGTGGTGGTTTGCCCGGACTGCAATCACGTCGATCGCGACAGTGACGCCAGCAGCGCCGATAATGATCGCCACGATGACGGCCGGAACGATCCGTGGTCGCCTGGGCAAGCGGGGCGCCTCTATCATTCCACTCTGCTCGTTCCAACTTGCGCATGAGGAAGATCGACGACTGTGATGTCGACCTCCTTGACTTCGATGGAAGCAAGCTTCCATATCCTTGTGATTGCGGCGTCACGCACCTGCCGGGTTACTGCGCGGACTGGAGCCGGATAGTCGATCGAAAGACTTATCTCGAGCCGAGCAAGTTGTCCGTCCACGTGGGCTGTGGCGTGTGGGCGCCCAGCGTGACCTACCGGAATCACCCCCGCTATCAATCGACGCTGGTGACCGCCGACGTGATCGATCTCGTCCGCGGCTTGTTCTGCGATCTTGGCTACCACTCTGTCGGCAATGTTGGTGGTTCCGCGGGAACCTGCAGAGATGAGGCTGGAAGGATCCCGATGCCCGTTTCGATCAACGTGTTGGGGAGAAGAACCGAGCGCCTTGTCGACCGCCAGGTTGGTGGCCACGATGCGTCAGCGGTCTCTTCTGTTTCGATCGACGATGCCCGAGACATCGATGTGTCCATCGATTGTGAGCCCGACGGCAAGGCCGACTGCCGCCATCACGAGCACGATGAGAAATGCGGTGAACCCGCCGAAGGCTCCCGCGAACCCAAGGGCAATTCCGACGGTTAGACCAACCAATGTGGCCAGATATGGCTTCCTAGAAGTTGCCACACCACGGTGTATTTCGGATTGGGCACTCATTCCACCCTCGATTCATCGCTCTCGTCGTCATCGTCCTCACCCGGGAGGTACACATCGTTGACATCGATATTGACCTCGGTGACTTCCAGCCCGGTCATCAATTCGATCGAACCGATCACGTTCTGACGGACTCCATCGGCGACTTCTGTGATCGAGAAGCCGTGTTCGATCACGATGTCCAAATCAATGGCGGCCTGACGTTCGCCGACCTCTACGGATACGCCTTGACCAGCTTTTGCGTTCTGGCCAGGGATTCGGTCACGAAGAGCGCCGATCGTGCGCGTCATGCCCGTACCCAACCTGTGTATTCCGGGAACTTCACGAGTCGCCTCACCGGCGATCTTTTCGACCACGATGGCGGAGATTGTTGTCTTGCCGTGATCCGTGATGAGAACGTCGGAGCCTGTGGACGGAGCGTCGGTCTCCTTCATTGAATTCGTGGCACCCGATCGCTCCGAAGTCGTGGCACCCGATCGCTCCGAAGTCGTCGTGGCACTTGATCGCTCCGAAGTCGTGGCACCCGATCGTTCCTTCGAGGTCTGATCGGTTTCCGAAGTTGAAGTGGACTGATCGCTTTTGGCGGTCATGCTGATTCTCCTCTCACCAGATCGCACTTGGCGGCTGGTAACACGAGTCAGAGTGTCCGGGCGCCCGTCCACCCGGACACGCCCGGCTCACTTGTTGAAGACGTCCTTGACCTTCTCTCCGGCCTGCTTGACATCGCCCTTCGTCTTGTCAGCCTTGCCTTCGGCCTCAAGATCCTTATTGTCGGTCGCCTTCCCGGTCGTCTCCTTAGCCTTACCCTTCAGTTCCTCTGCCTTGTCCTTTGCCTTGTCGGCGAGTCCCATCTTCATCCTCCATCGTTGTCTTCTATCGGTCAGCCCGATGTGTGCCGCTCCCATGGGAGCGCATCACCGTGCACAGGTATGACCCTGACGAACCGGGACCGTCACGCCGAAATCTCGATTTTCTTTTTTCGCGGACGACGCGTGAACCCTCTCGGGCTGGCGGTAAGGTGCCCCGATGTCCGGCAAACCGGAGCCCGAAATCCCTAGGCCGGGCCCTGATTTGGCTGTCTTACCGGCTCCGCCGACCAATTTGGACGACGAGACGCTCGTGGTTCGAGCGCAAGAAGGGGACGTCAGGTCGTTCGAAGTGCTGCTTCGGCGCCACGAGGCGAAGATGTACCGCCTGGCCTTGCGACTGCTGGGCGTACCTGGTGATGCGGAGGACGCCGTGCAGGAGGCGTTCATCTCAGCATGGCGACGTCTGGGAACGTTCCGAGGCGACTCGGCGTTCTCGTCGTGGCTGTATCGAATTGTCACCAACCGGTGCTTGAATATGATCCGGTCCCGTCGGCCAGTCGCTCCGCTCGATCCCACTATTGAGGTGTCCGACACGAAACTCACTGGAGCACCGGAACGATCTGAAGAGCTCGCCGAACAGGTGGCGGCGCTCCGCCACGCCGTAGCCTCTCTTCCCTCGCACCAGCGCGTGTGCTGGGTATTGAAGGAGAGCGATGGACTCAGCTATTCCGAGATCGCACAGATCGTGGGAACATCGCCCGATTC
Organism: uncultured Acidimicrobiaceae bacterium; assembly: GCA_963828385.1. Lineage (GTDB taxonomy): Bacteria > Actinomycetota > Acidimicrobiia > Acidimicrobiales > RAAP-2 > Bog-756. The sequence goes on along the minus strand of CAWHEF010000002.1, from coordinate 2,185,763 downwards.
GGTGCGAGGAAGAATCCACCGCGCTCGGGTTCATCTGGCCGAGGAGATGCGATCATGGCTATGAATACGGCCTCGACCTCGCGCGAATTACCTTGTGGACGTGATCCAGTGAAGGTCTGGGACGATGCCGCCTCCGATTCGCTGAGCGGACACGAAACGATCTGCCGTTACTGCCAAGGAGTTGTTTCCGAATACAGGCTCATCGCTGATCCGCTTGTAAGGTTCGTTTCCGAATCCGTCGAACCTCCCCCCGGCCTCCTTGAACGTGTCATGGTCGCTGTGAGGATGGCGCTCCACTCTCGGGAGTTTCTATCTCTCTCCTCTGCTTATGGGCCGGTGCGCTTGGATGTCGTCACCGCCGCGAGCGTATTGCGATACGCCGTTGACCAGGTCCCAGGTGCTCGAGCTCGCTCTTGCCGAATTCTGTCAGTTGATACAGACCAGCCGTTGAAACCTTCCGCCGAACCCCCGGCACCTCCGCCGGTGAAACTCGAGATATCGATCTTGGCCCAAGCGGGTGATTCGATCGTCGCTCTCGCTGACGACGTGCGAGAGGTACTTGTCGCCGTGGGTAGGGAACTGTTGGGACTCGACGTTGCGGGTGTGGATGTAAACGTTGTCGATGTCTACCCTGCCGAGTTGGCAGGTGGAGCTCCGTGACGTCCCCTCCCCGCAATCCGAATGGGTCTTCGCAATCGCCGGCCAGCGGGTCAACGCCGCTACGGGCTGAAGTGCACGTTTCAGAGCTCATTGTGGCGAAGATCGCCGCATTCACCACTTCTCAGATTCCGGGAGTGGCGGAGCTTCGCCACGAGATAGGCACCAGCGCCCTCAGGAGGGTTGGCAAGGCGGCCAGATCGCTGGCGGGTGATCCTTTCCCCGACGAGAGATACGTCGACGGTGTGACGGCCTGTGTCCATCAGAACGAAGGCACCGTCGATATCGGAGTCGATATCGTGGTGGAGCTCGGGGCTTCGTGTATCGAAGTGGCCGAGACGATTCAACAGCAGGTCGGCACGAATGTGGAGTTCAACACCGGGCTCACATCCGAAGTGACCGTCAATATCGTGGATATCGAGTTCGACGATCGCGGAACCGCCAGCGGTTCTTGAACCGAGGATGACCGCTTCCAACCCATCGCAAGAAGTGACGAGAGAGTCCGTCGCCGATGTCGGCCGGAAGCTTGCTGATGTGGTTGCTTCCCAACCCGATGTTCGCCTCTACGTTGCTCCACCCTTCACCGTCCTGCCGGATGTCCCTGGACGTCCACCAAGAGGTATCGAATTCCGGGGCGGAGCGCGTTGACATCCATATTGCGGTCGCGAGGCTTCCCATTCCACCGTCTGTGAACGCACTCGTTGCGAAGCTGAAATCCTTCCTCGAAGGATCCGGGTGGGAGGGAGCAGATCTCAGAATCTGGCTCGATCAGCTCGACGGAGACAACGTCGTCCAGGACCAGTGACGGGGCTTCTATGGCTGAGCCATCTGAACTGGAGGCTGGATCGCCGCCCTTTGGAAATGAGCGGACAGGAAGGCCGACCTGCGTCAGCCGTGTCGGGCTGAGATCAGGTCGTCTCGGCGGCGGTGGCTAGTCGCTCCAGGGTTTCCCATGACGACTCGTCCGGGCGTAGTCGATGGGCATCTGCGGTTATGAGTGGTGCGTGCGCCCACCACTCAAAGCCGCGACAGGCTGGGATTACCAACCATGTGAGCGTCGCGAATGGAGATGGGTGCGCCGGATTGCCGGGCACTCGGTCGGGTTCGTCCTGGCGAGTCGTGGCCTCCCCATGGTGCGATTACATGGGTGATCCACGGACCTGGGCAGGTAACTATCGCGAGCGCGGAAGAACAAAGAGGGCCGCTAACAGCCGCTCGTTTCCGAAGTGACGGATCACCAGGCGGAGCCGGTGCATCGTGGCGAGCTCGGACAGCCACGTCGTGTGACGAAGTAGGCAAGGTTCGGGTGCCGGACAGGGTGTCGCGGATCGGCAGTCGACGACGTCCATCATTCGATAGCGTTCGCTCCGGCAGGATCGACGCTTGTTGCACCAAGGGCTGAGAACAGGAGACTGATGAACATTGAGGAGTTCTACAGTGACGACGAGCGGCGCCGACAGTCCGCTGAGGTCGAGCTCGGCACGGATTGGTACGACGAGAAGGGCAGCCGGTATGAGCTGAGCTGGGTGGAGGAGACCGGCGAGCTCTACGTGATGCTCGAGCTCACGCCGGAAGTCGACTCATGGACCCCCTTCGGCGACGTCGAAGTGGAGAAGGTGCCGGCTGACCGGGTCCTGGTGAAGGTCGTCGGGTATCTCGCCACGCTGCAGGAGGTCGAGAGCGTCCTGGCCGGATGGCCCGACCGCATGGCGCAGCCCGATGGAGTCTCATGGGTGGCGGAGCAGCTTCGCTCGCACAGCGTTCCGGTCGCCCGACCAGCATGACCTGCCGCCGCTATGGGTCGTCAGAGGACGGCGCAATCCGATCTCGGGACGAATGGAGGTACTGATCCGTGCGGTTCTCCTACGCCGAGTCGATGGTCGTGCCCACCTATTACGTCCCGCTGGCTCGAGCCGCCGAAGAAGCCGGATACGACACCGTGGTCGTGCCCGACAGCCTTTGCTATCCCTTGGAGTCGGACTCCACCTATCCGTTCTCCCCTGACCACAGCCGCACGTTCTTGGAGGACAAGCCCTTCATCGAACCGTTCTCGTTGATTTCGGCGATGGGTGCGGTCACAGAACGGATCCGTTTCACCACGTTCGTGCTCAAGCTGCCGATGCGCCATCCCCTTCTGGTGGCGAAGCAGGCAACCTCTGCGGCGGTACTGACCGGCAATCGGTTCGGTCTCGGGGTAGGAACCAGCCCGTGGCCCGAGGACTACGAGCTACTCGGCATTCCGTGGAAAGACCGGGGAAGACGGATGGACGAGTCCCTGGACATCATCCGGGGACTCTGCGAAGGCGGCTACTTCGAGTATCACGGACAGGTCTTCGACCTGCCTCCCGTGAAGATCAATCCCGTCCCCGACGAACCGATTCCCGTCCTGGTCGGCGGCCATGCCGAGCCGGCCCTGCGGAGGGCGGCACGGGCCGACGGGTGGTTGCACGGGGGTGGTGACCCCGGTGAGCTTCCCGGCCTGTTGAGGCGGCTCAACGAGCTGCGTGAAGAGGAGGGAACGGAGAAAGGTACCTTCGAGGTCCACGTGATCTCAGCCGAGGCGTACTCGATCGATGGCCTCCACGCTCTGGAGGAGCAGGGGGTGACCGATGTGATCGTCGGATTCCGCTGGCCCTACGGCGTTGAACGGGACACCGAGAATCTATCGTCCAAGATCGACAACCTCCGCAGGTTCGCCGACGATGTCATCACCAAAATGGACCGGTGAGGACGGCCGGGGATCTGGCGCAGGCGTCGATGGCTGCGGTCGAGCGACGCGACCGGGACGGTTGGCTCGCACTGTTCGCCGACGACGCCACCGTCGAGGATCCGGTGGGCCCGTCGGCGTTCGACCCCGATGGGCGTGGTCATCACGGCAAGACGGCTATCGCCGCCTTCTACGACAACGTGATCGCTGGTAACGAGTCCATCAGGTTCACGATCCACCAGTCGATTCACTGTGGCGACGAGGTCGCCAACATCGGTACGATCCGGATCACTCTCGACGGGGGGACGGCGGTCGAGGTCGACGGGATCTACATCTACCGCCGATCCGAGGACGGGCTCATCGCCTCGCTCCGCGCCTTCTGGGAAGAAGCAGCTGTCCGCGTTGCACCCTGAGCCGCCTTCGGCCGAGGATCCTCAGGGAGCACTAGGTCCGGGCGGCCACGCCTCCCTACTCCCAGCCCGTGAACCCGTACTGAGCGTGTGAGCCCATCACCGCGAACTCGAACATTCCGTACCCGACTTGGCCGTCACAGGTGAAGCGGGCAGCGTATTCGGTCAGCCCCCAGTTGGCATAGTTCGGATCCATCGGCGGCACGGACTGGCCCTGCACTGCCAGCTCTCCCTGGTACATGCCGTGCCTCCAATCGGGTTCCATGCCGTAACCGGTGCCGAGCAGAAGGGGAAATGCGAGCAGCGGCTCCACCACGACCTCTGCGGTCACGCGGCCGTGGGCACCGAAGTACGTCAGCCTGGCGCTTTCGACGAAGCGGGTGCCGGGAACGAAACGGATGTCGTGCTCGGGCCGGCCGAGCCACTCGGGATTGCGACCTGAACCAACCGGGAAGACCCGGTGCGCGTCCTGCATGATGCGCTCTCCCGATGGGCGCTCCTGGACAATGGTCACATGTGCCTCTTCGGCGAAGCGGACGGGGGCATAGATCCAGAAGAAGCCTCCTTCGGTGTCGGTGGCCCTGATCCCCGGTGGCTCCGGCTCGCCGACGGGCCGCACGCCCCACGACCGGTCGCGGCATCCCCAGAATCGTTCCGGAGTCAGCTCCACCTGGCGGTCACCGAGCTTCAGCGTGCCGGTCCACGAACCGACCTGGGCGAACCGGGTGGAGTCGAAGATGACGCGGCCGAACTGACGGTCGAAGTGGCGCGCTTCCAGGTGGGCCTCGGAAAACCCGTCGTAGACGGCGTCCAGCTCGATTCCCCATTCGTTGGGTTCGCATGTCACCTGGAGCTGCTCCAGTCCCTTTCGCACCTCGACCCGGATAGGGCCGATAGCGGTCTCCATGCGGTCTGCGCCAAGGGTCGACGAGGAGCGGACCACCCGGTGATCGCCGTTCCACAGGACCGACACGAAGGCATCGGCCACCGACAGGTTCGGATACTGCCCGACCCCGATGACGGCGAAGAGCTCGTCGTCGGTGCCATGTACGCCGTCGGCGGCGTGGATGTTGAAGTAGTACCGGTCGTAGAAATTGCGATCGGAGGTTCCGACGAACCGCATGGGCTCGGATATCTGGTGGACGGGGTAGTCGTCGAGGGGGGAAAGCACGGCGCCTCCTTGGAGAGTGAGTGGCTTGGAAAGGATGGTCTGGTCGGCGAACGGACCACGCTCCGAGAGGACGCCCACGACTTTCGGTGATGGTCCTGCAGATCCGTTGTGCCGGTCGATCGTGGTGAGGAACTCGCAGCGACAGCGGCGTACACGGAGAGTACAGTCAACATCGGGTGTTCGACAGCCCCGGAGCGTCAACCATCGAGTTGGTCGGTCGCCGAGGAGTCAGTGTCGGATCGAACGAGGACCTGGGAGGGCACGTGAAGTCGTACGACCGTCTGTTCATCGGGGGAGAGTGGGTCGAACCGTCCTCCACTTCCGTGTTCGAGGTGGTCTCGCCCACCTCCGAAGAGCTGGTGGGGAGGGTTCCGGAGGCCGACGAGCGCGATGTCGACCGAGCGGTGGCGACCGCGCGCGACGCGTTCGACAACGGACCCTGGCCCCGGATGACCCCTGCGGAGCGAGCAGCGGTCCTCACCTCGGTGGCCGGGGCGATCCGCGACGATCTTCAGGGCATGGCCGAGCTGATCACGAACGAAATGGGCTCCCCGATCGGATGGGGGTCGATGGCACAGGTGCTGGCGCCCAGCATGATCCTCGACTACTACGCCGGCCTCGGATCGACGTTCGCGTTCGACACCGTTAAGGACGGCCTGCTCGGACCGGTCCTGGTGTCGAAGGAACCGGTGGGGGTGGTGGCCGCCATCACGCCATGGAATGTCCCGCTCTTTTTGGCCTGCGCAAAGCTCGGTCCGGCGCTCCTGTCCGGCAGCACGGTGGTGTTCAAGCCCGCGCCGGAGACGCCTCTCGACGCCAACACCCTTGCCGAGCTGTTTGACCAGGTTGGTCTGCCTAAAGGAGTGTTGAGCGTGGTGCCTGCCGGCCGCGAGGTCGGAGAGCACCTGGTGAACCACCCGGACGTCGACAAGGTGTCCTTCACCGGTTCGACGGCGGCGGGCAGGAAGATCGGGGCCGCTTGCGGGGCAAATCTGAAGCGCTTCAGCTTGGAGCTTGGGGGCAAGTCGGCGGCCATCCTGCTGGACGACGCCGACCTCGCCGATGCTGTTCCCCTGATGCTGCCAAACGCCATCATGAACAACGGTGAAGCCTGTATCTCGCTGACCCGCATCCTGGCGCCGCGGCACCGCTATTCCGAGGTAGTCGAGGCGCTGGTAGACAGCGTGAAGTCGATGTCGGTAGGGGACCCCCTGGATCCGTCCACCGAAGTGGGCCCACTGGTCGCCGAGCGCCAACGTGACCGGGTCGAGAACTACATCCGGATCGGGCAAGAAGAAGGGGCGAAAGTTGCTGTCGGAGGCGGCCGACCTTCAGGCGTGGACAAGGGTTGGTTCGTCGAGCCGACTGTGTTCGTCGACGTGGACAACGCCATGCGCATCGCTCAGGAGGAGATCTTCGGACCGGTGCTCTCCGTCATTCCCTACGACGACGACGCCGATGCCGTGCGCATCGCCAATGATTCGGATTACGGGCTCTGCGGGGCCGTGTTCAGCGCCGACAACGCCCGCGGCCTCGGTGTCGCCCGCAGGGTCCGAACCGGGACGTACATGGTGAACTCCAACATCCCGATCGACTTCAGCTCCCCATTCGGCGGCTACAAGGCATCCGGCGTGGGACGGGAGTTCGGTGAGGACGGGCTCGAGCTCTTCTTGGAGAAGAAGGCGATCAATCTCCCTGCCGGTTTCGCGCCGGAGGCCTGAGAAGCGCCTTCGAGCCGGCCGAACAGGCGGGTTTCCGATCCAGGGCTCCTCGGATCAAGGGGTCGAGGAAGGTGGCGGCGGAATGCTCTTGGCCGGCGCCTGGAACGGGGACTGGTAAGCCATCTGACACTGAGCCGTGAGGGCGCTGACCAGTGTCGCTTCCGGGACCCGGTTGCTCTCAGAGATCGTCGTCATGAGGGCTTGCCACTGGCCATCGTCATACGCCGCATTAGCAGCGATGGGAAGAGCATTTCTGAGCTCGACGTACGCCTCCTGGACGAGGCGGTTGGCGTCGGTCTGATCGGGTTGGTGCTCCGATTGCCGGAGGTAGGAGATCGACCGGTCGACATGCGAACAAGCCTGCCGGGCCAGGTTGGTGCCGTCGTTTCCACAGGAACTGAGCCCGAGACCGAGACCGACCATGACGGCGGCGCCCACTGCCAGACGCGTTGCTGCTCGCGGCGAACCGAGGCGGATCACCCCAGCCAGCTGCCGGCCGAGTCGAGAAGGTAGCGGCTGACCGAGAGACACCGATCGAACACTTCGCACATCATCTCGTCGCCGGCCAGGATGTGGGCGAGCGAGACGGGCGAGCGAGCGACGATGTTGAGGCGACGCTCGGCGGCATCGGTGGCCGACGCATAGGAGTCGATCGCCGACACCTCAAGGGGCAGCTCGATGCCGCCCACTCCGGCTAGATCGATCGCCAGTCGTAGGAGGTCAGGACCGTTGGGTAGCGGAGGGAGGGCCCAGGTGAAGGTGAGGGGGAAGTGGAACTCGTCGGGCGGTTCGTCGTCCTCACCCAGGCTGAACACGACATCCTCGAACGACAGGAGTGTTCTCGGGTCGACCTCCAGGGCGAGGTGCAGGTCGAGCGGTCCTCCGCAGCCGTCCTCAGGATGGAGCTCGACCTCCCACACCTGACGGAGCGAGTAGGTCTCCACGAAATGGCGTTCGTCGTGCACATGAAACCCGTGGTCAACCGAGTGATCCTTGAGGTCGGCCACGTATCCGGCCACGTCTATGACTGCCACAGGATGGTCAGCCTAATGGCCAACGATCCGATCCGGTATCGTCGCCCGAGTGGAGGATGCCGCCGTGCTCGACACGCTCCACGAAGCGGCATCGGCGGTCGGGAGAGCCCTCGAGGATCTGGAGGACTGGGGTCCATCTGGGCACCGCCGCGGCCAGTACAACTCCGATCTGGTGGCCGACACCGTTGCGGTCTCGGTCCTCTCCGACGCCGGGTTCGGCGTGCTCTCCGAGGAGTCCGGGATCCACGGTCCCGATCGGGACATCGTGGTGGTGCTCGACCCGGTGGACGGCTCGACGAACGCCGCTCGTGGCATTCCCTGGTACGCCACCAGTCTGTGCGCGCTCGATGCAGCTGGGCCTCTGGCGTCGGTCGTGGTCAATCAGGCATCCGGCGTGCGTTTCGAGGCTGCCCGAGGGAAGGGTGCCCGATGCGACGGTGAACCGATCGGGCCCACGACGTGCACGGCGCTCGACGAGGCCATCGTCGGGTTCTCGGGCTATCCGACCCGGTATCTCGGTTGGTCACAGTTCCGCATCCTCGGGGCGGCGGCGCTCGATCTCTGTGCCGTAGCCGAGGGGGTGCTCGACGGCTACGCCGTGGTCGGGGGATCACGTCTCGGAAGTTGGGACTATCTGGGCGGGATGTTGGTGTGCACGGAGTCGGGCGCAGCAATCGGTGAGAGTGCCGGGCGTGAACTGATCACGGTCGATCACGACGCCCGGAGGGCGCCGGTGGCGGCGTCGACCCCGGAGCTGCTCGCCGCCCTCGTCGAAGCGGCGGCTCGCTGACCTGAGCGGGTACCCGGTCCCGGTACGCCGGGGAGGGCCGGGAAATTGTTAGCACTCTCGGGTCGAGAGTGCTAAAATACCTGTGTTGCCGCAGATCAGCTTGGGCACGGAAGTTGAACCGTAACTGCAGGAGGTGAAGGTGATGGCTCTTGTAAGAAGCGACCCGTTCCGAGACGTCGACCGGGTGTTCCAGCAGCTCTGGGGAGCCCAGAACGGCCCGCGTCCGATGGCGATGCCGATGGACGCCTACCGCAAGGACGACTCGTTCCTGATTCGTCTGGATCTGCCCGGAGTCAATGCGGACGACGTGGAACTGACCGTCGAGGACAATGTCCTCAGCATCAAGGCGGAACGACCCGTTCCTACGATGTCCGATGGGATCGAGTCGGTGATCTCGGAGCGGCCGTTCGGGACGTTCACCCGACAGGTGGTGCTGGGCAACAACCTCGATACCGAGCACATCCGGGCCGAGTACGAGAGCGGGGTGCTCAGCCTGGCCATCCCGGTGGCCGAGCACGCCAAGCCCCGTCGTATCGAGGTCACTGCTCACCCCGACCAGCAGCGGCTGTCTGCCTGATCCGCGAGGATCCCGGAATGGGGCGTGGATATAGCGCGGCACGCGCCCCATTCCGGGCCGCTCGCTGACGGGCGGTCCTAGAGTCCGAGGTGGCAAACCTCGTCAAACCTCCCGTCGTAGACGATGGAAGGCACGGCCAACTCGTCCCTTTGATAGAGGTCGTTGAGGGAGGACAGTCGGTCAGCGGCGATGATCGCCGCCATCTCGTCGGTCAGCACCGATTGAGCGGGATCGGGATCCTGGCGGAAGGTCATGGGCCCCCAGGCGTCCCAGGGAAGCATTTCCACCTTGTTGAGGGCGGCCAGGTCGCGGATGACGTTGGAGCGGACGAACCACAGTCCCCACATGTCGAAGATGCCGAAACGGGAAGGGTCATCCCCGCCTCTGCACATGGCCCACGCTTCTCCCCCGGCCAGAAACCGGCCCGCCGGGATCGCTGTCGGGTCGAACGGGGCTTTGATCACCTGACGCTGTAAGTCGTCGAGTTGGGCATCGATTCGGACCCATCGACCGTCCAGGCGGAACTCGGTGATCCAGTGGTCCACCATCCTGCCCGGCTCGAAGTAAGAGGCGAATCCACAACGCGCCCGGGCCTCGGTTCCTGCCCGGCGCAGAAGGGCGGTGCTGAGAGTGGTGAAGTGTCGGCAGTTGCCGACCATCCTTCGCGTCGGCGGCCGAGAATTCACGAGCGGGGTGGGGTCCATGGAGAGGATCACGTCGACCATGGTCTGCGCTGGACGGATGCGAACCTGCTGGCGACGCTCGTCAGCCAGCTCGAGGCCGTAGGCCGGAGCCCACTCTTCGTGGACCAACAATCCTTGGACGACGCCACAGAGCTCGGCGGGATCGGTGGGAAGGCCCGAGAAGGCTCCGGGCGGGCATCCGTTCAAGTCGGTCATGGGCCCCGGGACGGCATAGAAGGGCGCGCCGTCATCGGCGGTGGTCAAGGGCTGTGTCCGTCGGTGCTGATCACTTGTCCATCATTGCTTGAAGCTGAAGCCTCCGCGTCGGAGAGCAGGCTCCAGCTGACTGTTCGATCCGTCTCCCGGATGCATGATCTGGCAGTCGCGGCCAGATTGGGCAATGGCCGGTCACGTCGCCGGGACACCGGCATGTCGGCAACTACGATCTCGTGCACGCACGGGCGCTTAGCTCAGTTGGTCAGAGCAGCTGGCTTACAACCAGCAGGCCGTCGGTTCGAGTCCGGCAGCGCCCACTAGTTTTGTAACGGCGCGGGTCGTCGCTATGGGGGCGGTTTGACTGGGTTGTCAGCCGTGTTGGTGGGGAGGCCGCCTCGTATGAAGTAGGTGGGTTGGATGACCCCGGGTGCTTGGACGACGAGGCGATCGACGAAGGCTTGGGCGGCGGCCTTGCGCCGGGCGTCGGAGCCGGATTTGATGATCTCTTCGAGTTCGGCGACGTAGCGCGTCGAGGTCCGTTTGGGCGGGCAGGTCCATGGCGGCGGCGATGTGTGCGGCTTCTTCGAGTTCATCGCGAGTTCATCGCGGCGGGCTTTGAGAGTGCGGGCGCGGTCGCCGAGGTCGTGGACACGGGGGCCGAACATGTCGTCGCTGACGGTGCCGGCTTCGAAGGCGAGGATGTAGCGCTCGATGGCGGCTTCGGTCTTTCTGAGCTCGGCGGCGGTGGCGTCGATCTCGTCGGGGTGTTGGCAGGTGATGGTAGCGACTTGTTGGGTTTTGAGAACGATGGCTCGTTGGATGACGTCGGGGTCGGCGTAGAAGGCGATGAGGGCATCGAAGACGGCGGCTGCTAGGACGTCGGCGCGGATCGGTTTTCCGGTGCAGGTCGTGGTCATCACCGCCGTCGGCTTCGGGTTCTTCACCTCCATGAACCAGACGCTCATCGGGGCCATGGCCGGCGCTGGCGCCGCCCGAGGCCGCGACACTGTCAACCGTCGGGTACTCACCGGCATCCTCAGAGGATGGGTCATCGGGCCCGGTGCCGGGATCGCCGCCGCCTACCTCATCGCCCGGGTCGTCACCGCCATCGCCGGACACGTCGACCTCGCCTGAGGGCAGCACCATCCGATCACGATCGCGTTGCTATTGGCTATCGAGGCGGGCCTCCGCCAGGCTCGGCTCGAACAGCTCAACCGGGTTCCCCGAAGGGTCGTCGACCAGGGTCTGCTTCCCACCAACCCCCGCAACGATGTCGTTGCGAAAGTGAGCTCCCGCCTCACGCAGCGCGTCCACGGCCGCTCCCAGATCAGACACCTCGATCGAGAAGCGGTTCCACCCTCCCGGGTGGGAACGGTCCCGTCCGGCATGGCCTGACCGCCACCGGGCCCACCGCCGGGGGCACTGAGCACAAGGCGAAGGTCTCCTCTGGAGAGCATGGCGAACGCCGGAGCAGGGTGCATCTCTTCGCGGAAGCCGAGGTGCTCGCAGTAGAAGGCGATAGCGGCATCCACGTCGTCGACGATGTAGCGAACACTGACCGTTGCCATCCCTGAGCCTCCTTGCCACGTCTGCGCAGAGCGTACCCTTCGATTTCCCTGGCGATCGTGCCAGCTGGACGCTTCTCACCACTGAACCGCTATTCGAACCCTCGCCACTGGTGGCAGGCGTGGAGAGCCGGGATTCCCCTTTTCAGCACTCTCCGGACGCGCTTGGTCCCTCGAGTCCCGCAACGCGTGACGAGGCCTTCATGTCATTTCATGTGTTAGCCACTGCCCAGAACTACTGCCGCTTCTTGGTGGGGTCTGGCGGGAACACACTCGCCACGATGAAGTAGTTGACGAAGAAGCTTAGGAAGCCGCAGATGACAGCCACGGTCGTCACCGCTCCTCCCCGTACGCCGATAAGCCGCATGAAGGACATGACTAGGACGATGTCGGCGGCGGTAGCGAAGGAAACGATGACGTTCATAACCCGCTCCCGGCCACTCAGCCGGTAGGGGCGTCGCTTCTCCCTCGCTCTGCGGAACTCGCTCAGCAAGATCCATCCGAGGAACAGCATTCCGACCTCCCAAGCCTGCCTCAGAGCCATCGTACGCAGCGGATGTGACAACTGTTCCCGGCGTCCACCCGGACACCACCGCCGGTCGGGTTCGTTCGTCGCCCGCCCCCTGCTGATCGGGAACGTGCTCGCCCTCGGGCGCGAGGGGTTGAGCGGTGGCCTGATGAAGGGAAGGTTCGTCATGGGTGTGCCGCTACTGGAGGCGGCGCCAGGGAGCGGAGTTGAGACCTCGATCGGGCCGCGAGGTCAAGGGGTCATCGAAGATTTCCTCGACCCATATGCGCTGCTCGAGGCCGTTTTTTTGGATCGATCGGGGACCTCTGAAGCCGTGCGGCGCTGTTGACAACGCAGCTCTGATCTGTTGTAGTCCTGTCTTATGTCACTAGATAAAGCGATCATGTCGGATAATGAGGCCGGCGTTGCTCCGGATGACGCTGCCGCTGGCGATGGCCTGACCACTGCACGCGTGCCGGGGTCGGCGATCGAATTTCGGCTGGATCCCGCCTCTGGTGTGCCGACGTACCTGCAGCTTGTCCAGCAGGTGGAGCATGCGTTGCGGCTCGGTTACCTCAAGCCGGGCGACCAGCTGCCCAAGGTGAGAGATGTGGTCGCGTCGCTGGCCATCAACCCGAACACGGTGCTCAAGTCCTACCGGGAGCTCGAGATCAAGGGCCTGACGACCGGGCGGCCGGGCCAGGGCACGTTCATCCAGGCGTCGGTCAGCCAGGTCGCACTTCCCGAGCTGACCGGACTGCGCCGCTCCCTGCTCACCTGGCTGACCACTGCAGATACGGCGGGATTGGACGAGGACGGGATCGTGGCGCTGTTCACCAGCGTGTTGCGGGATTTTCGTGAGCGCCGCGGCAGCTCTCACGACGGCCGTGGCGCGCCACGCACCGAAACGGAGGGTGTCGCATGAACGTGATCGAAGCAAACGACCTCGGGAAACGCTATGGCAGCACGTGGGCCTTGCGTGAGTGCACGCTGGCCGTTCCCGATGGGCACGTGGTCGCGCTGGTCGGACCGAACGGGGCGGGCAAGACCACCCTGTTGAACGTGGCGGTCGGCCTCACGGACCCGACCGCTGGCGCAGTGAGCGTTCTCGGCCATATGCGGCCCGGGTCGCCCGTCGCGCTCGACGCCATCGCGTTCGTCGCCCAGGACGCGCCGCTATACGAGAACCTCTCCGTCGCCGACATGCTGCACCTCACCCGCAATCTGAACCGGCACTTCGACCAGCACTACGCCGAAGCCCGGTTGGGCGAGCTGGACATCCCATTGCAGCGCAAGGCCGGCAACCTGTCTGGCGGCCAGCAGGCGCAGCTTGCGCTGACCCTGGCGCTTGCACGGCGGCCGAGACTCCTCGTGCTCGACGAGCCGATGGCGATGCTCGACCCACTGGCCCGCCACGACTTCATGGCCACGGTGATGACCGCCATGGTCGAAGACGGCGTGTCGGTGGTGCTGTCCTCGCACGTGCTCACCGAACTCGAGCGGGTGGCTGACTACCTCATCTTGGTGTCGCTGGGCCGGGTGCAGGTGGCTGGCGAGGTCGACGACCTGGTTGCCCACCACCGTGTGCTGACCGGACCGGCCGTCGAGGTCGACAGGTTCACGGAACGACTGGGCGTGGTGCACGCCTGGCGCGGCGAGGCCCAGGCTCACCTCTTGGTGAGGACGAATGGAAGCACCGACGCAGTGCCGTCGGGGTGGGAGGAGCACCCGGTGAGTCTCGAAGAGCTCGCCCTGGCCTACCTGCGCGAGCCCGGCGCCTCAGTGTTGCCGGGCCCATCCTCGGCCGGGATGCGGAACAGTAGGAGGTGACGAAGTGACGACGCTGACCATTCCCGCGCGTGGGGAAGGAGACGAACATGCGGCCGCTGCCGTGGCGGCGCATGGCCTGGGTCACCTGGCGGCAGCACCGAATTGCGCTGGGCGGTGTGGCTGTCTTCCTGGGCGCGTTGGGGGTGTGGCTGTGGATCGCCGGAATCCAGCTGCACCACGCCTACGCCGCAGCCATCGCCTGCCACCCGACGAGCTCCGCTTCCTGCCAGAACCTGATCACCAGCTTTCAGAGCACGAACGTCATTTTGAAGGGTGGCTTCGTCCTACAGCCGGTGCCCGCGCTCATCGGAGCGTTCGTCGGGCCACTGGTGCTGGCCCGTGAGTTTGAGACCGGAACCTTCCGCTATGCCTGGACCCAGGGTTTCGGCCGGTGGCGCTGGGCGGTCGCCAAGCTGGTGGCGCTCGGGGTCGGAGTGGCATCCCTCGCCGGAGCCTTCAGCGTGTTGTTGTCCTGGTATTACCAGCCCTACGTCGCCGCTCAGAACGCCCCCAACGTTACCGGGGCGAGCCCGCTCTCTGCCGGTCTGTTCGACCTCCGCCCGGTCGCGTTTGCCGGGTGGGCGCTCGCCGCCTTCGCGATCGGCGTCCTCGCCGGCATGATCATCCGCCGCATCGTGCCCGCGATCGTCGCCACCCTCGCCGTCTATGCCGCACTGGCTCTCCTGACGGCGAATGTCCTGCGCCAGCACTACCTGCCATCGCTGGTTGCGAAAGGTTCGAACCTACCCGGTGCCGCGTGGATCACGAGCGAGTGGTGGACCAAGGGCGGGAAAGCCGCGTTCGGAGCCCGACCCCCCCTCAGCCTGCTCCCGCAGCTCTGCCCTTCATCATTCGTTGCATCTGGCAACGGCGGCATCCACTCCGGAATTCTGGGCTCTGGCTCCCTTAGCCCAACGCAGTGTCTCCTCCAGCACGGCTACACCGAATGGGCCGACTACCAACCGATCAGCCACTTCTGGCCGTTCCAGTGGATCGAGGGTGGCTGGCTGCTCGCGCTGTCGGTGCTGCTCATGGCCGTGACCGTCTGGCTGGTCCGCTGTCGAGCGGCGTGATGCGAAGGGCATCACCGTCTTACCACGGGGACGTCAAAGAAGTGTCATGAGGCCGAACGCCCCGAGCAGCGGCGGACCGAATACGAAACGGAGAATCCGATGTGCGCACTCACAACTTTTAGGATCCAGCACCTGATGACACCGCCCCGACGGACCGAGACGACGAGGTTGCTACTCCTCACTCGACGCGATGCCGGCCAGGCGCTCAAGGCCGCCGTGACGGTCCCAGCGTTGGCGGGCCCACCCTCGGCCGGGATGCAGAGCCGTTGAAGGTGACGAGGTGACAACGCTCACCGTTCCCACTCTGCTGAATAACGACGAGAACCCTCGGCCGCTGCCGTGGCGGCGCATGGCCTGGGTCACCTGGCGGCAGCACCGAATTGCGCTGGGGGGCGTGGCTGTCTTCCTGGGCGCGCTGGCGATGTGGCTGTGGCTCGTTGGCCTTCAGCTGCACCACGCCTACGCCGCCGCCATCGCCTGCCACCCGGCGAGCTCGACTGCCTGCAGTGAGCTGATCTTCAACTTCGACGCCACCGGCGGCATGCTGAAAGGTGGCTTCGTCCTGCAGCCTGTTCCCGCGCTCATCGGGGCGTTCGTCGGGCCACTGGTGCTGGCCCGTGAGCTTGAGACCGGCACCTTCCGCTACGCCTGGACCCAGGGCTTCGGGCGATGGCGCTGGACGCTCGCCAAGCTGGTGATGCTCGCGGTCGCCGTGGCCGTCATCGCCGGCGCCTTCAGTGTGCTGGTCTCCTGGTACTACCAGCCGTACCTCGCCACTGGCAGACTCTATGACCCGGCGTCCCCGCTCCATCACTGGCTGTTCGACCTGCGCGGGGTCGTGTTCGCCGCTTGGACGTTGGCCGCTTTCGCGATAGGCGCCTTCGCCGGCATGCTCATCCGCCGGGTCGTCCCTGCGATCGTGGCCACCCTCGCCGGCTATACAGTTCTCGCCGTCGTTGTCGGGGACGTCCTGCGCGTCGACTATCAGCCGGCCAGCGAATTCTGGCGAATCCAGTGGATTGAGGGCGGCGGGCTGCTCGCGTTGTCGCTCCTACTCATCGCAGCGTCCGTTTGGCTGGTTCGTCGCCGCGTGGCCTGAAGGACAGCGCGGTCCCTGACCTTGCTCTCTCTACTCCGTGTCATTGCTGCTTCGGTGTCGTTAACCAGCTGTACATCGCCCACAGGCCCCCAGGTCCGACGGGGGCTCTGACCGGTACGCTCCAGGCTGTAGATGGCCCTGCGGGGCCCGTGAGCCCTCAGCGGACAGATCTCCCTCCATGGGTCGAGTGGAGCCATTGCCACCATTACTGTCGGTGCGAACGGTCGATTCTCGGCACCCGTAGCCGTGGGTAGATACACCGTCTCGGAGCGCTGCTCGCCACCGTCGCCGCTCGCAGCTCGGCCGGGTTGTGCCGACCCGGAAGGTCGACGGCCAATGCCGGCCAAGCCAGGTGCGGCAGGAGCCTCTCGAACGCCCACGATCCATGGTGGGCGCCATGGATGAGGACGTATCCGTCGACGCCCTCCATCAGTAGCCCCCGCCTCCATACGATCCGCCGCCTGTCGAAGTTGACGACGAGGTCGACGACGAGTGAACCGCCAACTTGACGGCTGTGCCGGACGGGCTGATCGCCCACCACGTGCCCCCGAAGCTGTGGATGCCTTGACCGTGTGCCTGGCCGGCCGAAGAGTCGCCCGAGAAGGTGTAGAGGGGCCACCGCTGCGTTCCGTAGGTGAGGTAGAGGCTTCCGTCCGGTGCGGTTACCGTCCCGAGCATTGATTGGCGAGCGCTGCCGCCGGCTGTGGCATGAGCGACGCCGGCGGGCAGCTTGGCCGGAGGCCAGATGCCGGTGCAGCCGTTCGCGGCCATGCACGTGACCTTGGCGCCAGCCTCGGAGTCCAGGAGGTAAAGCGTGCGCCCCGACCCGTCGACAAGCACGCTGCCGAGACCGGCCACGTTGGCCGTGTTCACGGTGGGCTGAGTCCTAGTCGGGACGCTTGTCGAGCTGCGCTCCGCTGACGTCTTCTTCGGCGAAGTGGACGTCGCTCCACACGCGGCCAGCGTCAGCGCCCCGGCAGTGAGCACTCCCGCGCCGACGAGGGAGCGGCGCAGACCTCGGTTTGGTTGTTCGCGTTGTTTGACGGCAGAGTTCATCGTGATGCGTTCCCTTTCTTGAGACCTTGGATGGGGCTTCTCCGTAGGTCATACGCACCAGACCCGTTGGGGGATTGCCGAGCTGCACGGGAGGACCCGGGGGAGAAGCGGTTCGCGGCGGCCCCGTGGCGTAGCGGAGCCCTCGGTCCTAGAGGGCGGCCGAAGCGACAACGTGTGCGTCTTTGTCGACGAGCTGGATCTCGCGGAACTTGTCGGGATTGAGATCGATGGTCGCTCCCCACGACCGGTACCCATCGGCCACGGTGAAGCTTCCGAGCACGTGCGTCCGACCGTTGGCCGTTTCCACCTGGCAGGTCACCTGGTGGGGAGGCCCGTCACCTTCCACCGTCATGAACACCCACGACGGGTGCCCTGCGTAGACAAAGGCCTGGCCGACCTGCCGGCCGTTGTGCCGGAGCCCGGTGGCGGTCAGATCCCGGCCACCGAGGGCCGGGATCGCTGCAGGGTGGCGCACGACGAAGCCCGGATGCCCACCACCCAGGGCGACGGCAGCGATTAGTGCGGCGGCAACGGCGGCGGCGGCGAGCACCGGGGCCACCCAGCGACGACGTCGTGCTCGTTTTAGTGGCAGTGGTCGAAGGCGCGCCAGCACGCGACTCTCGAAGCCCGACGGCGGCTCGATCTCGGGAGCGAGGGCCAGGAGCGAGTCAGCGGCTTCGGCCATCGATTCGACCACTGGCCGACACGACGGGCAACGTTCGATGTGTCGGAGGGCGTCGGCCCGCTCGACACCGGTGAGCACGCCGAGACCGAGCTCGGGGGCAAGGTCGACCACCTCAGCACATCCCAACGTCCGACCCCGGTCGTTGTCGCTCACGGGGCCGATCCTTGTTCGGTCATCGCCGTCCGCAGCCTTGCCATGCCGGCGCGGATCCGGGTCTTGGCCGTACCGAGCGGGATCTGCTCGGACACGCTGATCTCCTGAGCGGTCTGGCCGTAGAACCGGGCGAGCACGAGGGCGCGGCGCTGGTCCTCGGGGAGCGTGGCGATGACCGAGCGGAGCCGGTCGGCGGCGTCTCCGTCGGCCGCTGCGTCCTCGGGGTTCTTCCCCGGATCGGACAGGACGAGCAGGTCGGCCGGGTCGGTGGGATCGGCACGCCGGAGGCGCAAGGCGTCGATGGCCAGGTTCCGGGTGATGGTGAGTACCCAGTTGGCCGCCGAACCTCGACGGGGATCGAACACCGAGGAGTGGCGCCAGGCCCGCAGCAGAGCGTCCTGGGCGATGTCCTCGGCCACTCCCGCATCACCCACGAGTGAGAACGCGAGACCGTAGACCCGGCGCTGAAAGCGCCGAACGAAGGCGACGTCCATCCCGGCGTCGCCCACCCCGAGGCCGCTCAAGAGGGCCTCGTCGGAAAGGTCGTCGGTGGGCGGTGTCCGCCGGACCATGTCTGAGGATACGTGCTTCGACCCGGCAGAGATTGCGGTGTCCTCAGACACCGGATGTGGTCGGATGCCGGCGGTCGGGCGCAGCGTCTCGGTCGGTCACGGTTCCTCCTCGGGGTTTCCCGGTACTACGTGTGGACTTTGACCGGGGATTGCTCCGCTTCGGCAATCCCGAGGGGTGCTCGGTGCGTATTCCCCTTGTATCCGCGGCCCGATCCGAGAAGCCGCGTCGTCACGAGACCTCGCCGCCCAATCGAGAGACAAGGACCTGCCGTCATGAGTTTCGCGCCGCCCCATGTCCGGATCCGCGCCCTGCGGCACCGTACACGCCGCGTCCATGTTCGCCGCACCGCCGCGATCGTGGCCGCTGTGGCCGGAGGTGGGCTTGTCGTCGCCTCCGGGCTCATCCACCTCCGTCTCTGGGCGATGGGCTATCGGCAGGTGCCGACGATCGGTCCCCTGTTCCTCCTTCAGGGAGGTGCCGGACTGGCGCTCGGTGTCGTGACCGCATCCTGGCGCCGGGCGGTCGTGCTCGGCGCAGGAGCAGCCTTCTTGGCTGCGACCATCGGCGGCTTCGCCCTGAGCGCCACCGCCGGGTTGTTCGGCTTCCACGACGGGCTCGCCGCACCGTGGGCCGGGCCGGCCCTTGTCGTCGAGGCAGTCGGGATTGTCGTTCTCGTCGCCGGCGTGTGGCTCGTCCGACGCCCGGGCGCTACCGAGTCGCCGGGATGAGCCGCGACCCGCCCCGGAGGGTCACGATTCGACTGTCGCCTGGCCGAACACGGCCTCCATGACGGCGCCGAGTTGGTCACCGTAGGGAGGGTAAAAGGCATCGACAAGGTCGCCCTCGCCCCGGACGACCACTCCTCGCGGATTGGAGAACTCACGGAAGCCGTCGATGCCGTGATGGCGACCCATCCCACTGTTCCCGACGCCTCCGAACCCGAGGGAGGGGAGGGCCCCTTGGGCCGCGCGACGCGTTGACGCACGCGCCTCCGCTGGTCGTTCGTCGGAGCACATCCCCGGTCCGGGCCTCGTCGTGACCGAAGACGTAGAGCCCGAGCGGACGCTCGTTGTCGTTGATGTACGCAACCGCCTCGTCGACGTCGTCGTAGGGTTTGATCGGGAGGATGGGACCGAAGATCTCCTCCTGCATGATCTTGAGCTCGTCACCGGGGTCGAGTACCAAGACGAGAGGCATTTGGCGGGTGTCCCGATTGAGGCGGCCACCCTCCTCGATCTCCACGACCTCATAGCCGGCGTCGCGGGCCTCGTCCGACAGCTCGACCAGACGGTCGAGGTGCCGGTTCGTGATGATCCCGGTGCAGTCGCCGCTGCGCGAGTACGCGGGAGTCCGCGCGCTTATGTGGCGACGGGCGAGGCTCGTGAACTCGGCCATCTGCCTCCGGGGCACGAGGACGTAGTCCACCGAGATGCACATCTGCCCGTTCTTGATCATCTTCGTCCCGAGAATGTTCGAGACCGTCTCTTCATCGACGGCATCATCGAGCACCACCGTCGGGCACTTCCCGCCGAGCTCGAGCGTGGTGGGGACGAGGTTGTCCGCCGCCGCCCTGGCGATGACTCTGCCGATGGCCGGGCTCCCCGTGTAAAGCAGGTGATCCCAGGCGAGCGTCGGAAAGGTGCGGGCCAGCTCCAGACCTCCCACCGCTACCGTGACGTGATCGGCATCGAAGGTCGAGCCGATCATGTCGGCCATCAGCTCCCCGCAAGCGGGCGTGAAGTCCGAAGGTTTCACGATCGCCCGGTTACCGGCGGCGAGCATCTCGACGAGGGGCCCGATCCCGATGTCGAAGGGGAAGTTCCACGGGACGATGTTCCCGACCACACCCTTCGGCTGGTACCGGACGAACGCCCTGGCCGTCCCGAAGAAGGACGGGTCCACCTGGCGCTCGTCGTCCGCCATCCACGCATCGAGCTGGCTGATGGCGAAGAGGGCGCGGGCCGGTATGCCGGCGCACTCGATGAGATCGCTGAACAGGTCTGGATGCACGGCGAAATCGGCGGCAAGCGCCTCTCTGATCCGCTGCCGGTTCGCCATCATCATCCCGGCCAGCGCCTCGAGATGGGAGCGGCGCTCGTCCGGGGTCGGGAGGGGGTGCGCCTTGAACGCAGCCTTCTGAGCCTCGAACGAGCGGCGCAGGTCAGCGACGGCAGCTTCGTCGCCTGCTGCAAGCTCCTGTTCGCGATCGACCAGCGTCATGAGACCTCCATGGTGGTGAGAACGAGGGCAATTCGGCACGCTACTCCGTTCCGACTTCCTGCGGGCCGGCCTCAGCCCGTGTTGGGCTGGTCCGGCACGAGGCGTGTCATGGGGTGCGCTCGGTCTCCAGATGATCCGGTCGGGCGTCGGGGCCACCTCGGCTGTCGGGGCGCGGCCCCTTCTCCGTCTCTCCCCGCTCCTTCACCCGGCGCAGGGTCAGCACACGTTCGGCGTGACGCTCCTCCTCGAGGAGCTTCTGACGGGCCTGAAGGAGGTCGATCTGCGTGATCAGCCCGTCTAGCTGGCTCGGATCGGATCGCTCCACGACGGGGAGGACCCCCACTCCGAGCGCTGCCATGCGGTCGGCCACCGAGCGCAGGATCTCGTCGGGATAGGCGACGGTCATGGGGGAGATCATGACGTCCGCGACCCGCCGGCTCGGATCGTCCTTGGTGGCCAGCACGGCGGACCAGGGCACGATCCCGACGAGCTGGCCCTCGGAACCGAGGACGGGGAACAGGCGTTGGCGCCGCTCGGCGGAGCCCTCGTCGAGAGCGTCGTAGAGGTCTGCGATGAGACGGGGCGGTTCGACGGTGTAGACGTCGGTGTCCATAACCTCACGGACGAAGGTCGCCTCCAGTGGATCGACGGCGTACTCGCGCATGACATGGAACCCTCGTCTCGCCACCTTCTCGGTGAGGATCGAGCGTTTCAGGACGAGCACGCTGACCAGGTGGGAGACAGTGGCCACGACGAGGAGGGCGAGCAGGCTGTTCTGGTCGTGAGTCAGCTCGAACGAGAAGACGATGGCGGTGAACGGCGAACGGGTGACTCCGCCGAGTGCTCCGGCCATGCCGAGAAGCGCCCAGACGGCCGGCGTCGTTCCAGGGAGGACGTGGCCGAGGATGCCGCCGACAGCGGCTCCCATCATCATGATGGGAGCGAGGATGCCCCCGCTCGTGCCACCTCCGAGCCCACCGGCCCAGATCACGAGCTTGACCACGAACAGGACCATGAGCGAGGACGCCGCGATCTGACCGAGCAGCTCGGCGTGGATCGTGTTGTAGCCGACGCCGAGGGCCCGGGGGTCGATCAGTCCTCCGACGCCGATGACGAGGCCGCCGATCATCGGCCACCACATCCAGTGAAGATGGCCGCTGAGCTTCTTGAACAGGTCCTCGGAGCGGTAGACGGCCTGGGTCAGGAGCCAGGCGGCGAGGCCGCCGGCGATGCCGACCACGACCGCACCAAGCAGGACGATCCCACCCAGGGCAGCGTGGGCAGGGACGGGGAAGAGCGGCTGGGGTGAGACCAGCCCGGCCGATGCCATGACGATGCGGAGCCCATCCGCCGTCGCCGCCGCCAGCCCTATCAGCACCATCGAGCGCGGCTTGAACTCGAAGGCGAGCAGCTCGACGCCGAACAGCGTGGCGGCGACCGGAGTTCCGAACACGGCGCTCATGCCGGCTGCGGCGCCGGCCACCAGCAGGCTGCGGCGTTGGGCGGCGGTGAGGTGGAAGAGCTGGCCGACGATCGAGCCGACCGCACCACCGGTGAGGATGATCGGTCCTTCGGCGCCGAACGGGCCGCCGGTTCCGATGCTGATCGCGCTCGAGATGGGTTTCAAGATCGCCAACCGTGGCGCAACCCTGCTCCCGTTGATCAGGATGCGCTCCATCGCCTCGGGAATTCCGTGGCCGCGGATCTGCTCCGATCCGAAACGGGCCATCAGCCCGACGATGAGGCCGCCGAAGACGGGTATGGCGATGGCGACGGCACCGAGCGTGTTGGCGTTGGGGGACACCAGCGTGACGCTGAGACGCTGGTAGTAGAACAGGTTGGTGAAGAACCCGATCATGTCGAGCAGGGCCAGCGAGATGCCTGCACCGAGGACACCGATGGCGATGGCCAGGGGGACCAGCCTCAGGATGGCGGCGGTGGCCGTGAAGTCCCCGAGCGCACGTTCGGAGGTGTGCAGCGGCCTGCGGTCAGGTCCTACGAAGGAGACATCGGCGGCATCCGGGTCGCCCACGTCCACCGACGGGTCGCCGACGGGGACCTGTTGGACATCGAGCTCGTCGGCCTCGGGGTCATCCGCCGTTTGCCCGGTCGGCATCGCCCCGAGGCCGGGTAGGCGCTCGCTCACGCCTGTTCCGTGGCTGGCTCGAGGTGCTCTCTGACCCAGGACGGGCACGGGGTCGCCGGGCGCAAGGCTGGGAGCGGGCGTGCGGGAACAGAGGGAAGATTTTGCATCGTATTAGGATGATATCGTGAACGGAGTGACCCTACCGACCGAGGTCTACGCCCGGCTTCTCGCCCTTCGGACCGGCCTCCGGCATTTCGAGCGGTGGAGCGAGCAGCAGGCCAGGGCGGCCGGCCTCACGCCCGCCCATCACCAGCTCCTCCTGGCGATCCGCGGTCATGAGGATCCCCGGGGACCGACCATCGGCGAGGTCGCCGACTACCTTCTTCTGCGCCACCACAGCGCCGTCGGGCTGGTCGATCGCGCCGATAGCGCCGGACTCGTGACCCGCGCCCGCTCCGAGGAGGACCACCGTGTCGTGCGCCTGCAGCTGACCGAGGACGGTGCCCGCCGGTTGGAGGCGTTGTCCGCCCTCCACCTGGAAGAGCTCGAACGCCTCGCCCCCCAGCTACCCGGTGCGTGGGAAGGCCTCGGCCCGGTCCAGCGGACGCACGGGTTCCCGGGCCCGCCGCCCACCGCCGAAGACGCCGGATCGCCGGGCCCGACGAAGGTCGACATCGCCCACGTCGACGACGATGTCCATCAGGGCACGAACCACAGGGTGCTCGTCGATCGCAAGTGGCCCCGCGAGCTCTCCAGGTCCGATGCGCCGTTCGATTCTTGGTCGAAAGAGGTTGCCCCCAGTGCTGGTCTGCGGAGATGGTATGGACAGGCTCCTGAGCGCTTCGCCGAGTTCGAGCGCCGGTACCGGACCGAGCTCTCGGCCCTCCCCGCACGGGACGCGCTCGACGAGCTGCGCCGACGGGCTGCCCTCGAAGACACCGTCTTGCTCACGGCGGCCGGGGATCTCGAGCACTCGGGTGCTCGAGTGCTGAAGGACGTGCTTGCCGAGGAGTGAGCGTTCGGGCTCGCCGACGGGATCAGAGGTGCTCGAGCTGCCCCTCCTCATGAGCGTGGTGCAGGGTGTAGATCGGATGGAGCAGTCGCTCGTGCCTGCAGTAGGGGCAGGTCGTGGCGTGCTCGGCCCGGGAGACCACCCCGAGGTGTCCGCAACGATCGCAGCGGTCCAGTCGGATCGCCCCCAACACCCCGAGGAGACCGATATACAGCCCGACCGTGGTGGCGACGGCGAGCGCGAAGAGCAACACCCCAGCCACAACTTCACCCACCACCATATGGATCACCTCTTTCCTTCACCTCGTATAGAGATTGTATCGCGATACGATATCTCTGACAAGCCCCGGTGGCGTGAAACCTCCGTGGGTCGGGCGCCCCGCTCGGGCTGACGGCGGGGACCGGGCGTCTTCAGCCGTCGGAGAGCCGGGCGGCGGTCCCCGAGCCCGAGGAGTCGTAGGCAATGTGGCCCTCATGCAGCCATACGGTGCCGAGCCGGGGGTGCTCGAGCCCGTGGGCGACCGCCGCCGCCTTGGCCGGGCCGAGGTCCCGCTCGACCAACCACAGGGCCAGGTCGATGCCCGACGTGACGCCACCGGCGGTGACGATCCGGCCGTCGTCGACCACCCGGGCATCGCGGATCACCCGCGCTCCGGCCGCGGCCAGGTCATCGAAGGCCGCCCGATGGGTGACGGCCGGACGGCCCTCGAGCAGTCCGGCGCCGGCCACGAGCATCGTCCCCGTGCACACCGCGGCGAGCGTGCTGCCCGACGCGTAGCGCTCGGCGACAGCTCGCGGCAGGTCACCTCGACGGGTCTCCCCCCACGCCCCGCGATCGGCCCGTACGTTCCATCCCCCACCGGGCACGACGATGAGCTCGGGTGCTGTGCCGAGGGCCCGGGCCGGGACGACCTCGGTGCCGTTGGCCGCCCGGACGGTGTGGGGGTCTCCCACCGTCACCAACGCGATCTCGTACCCGGCGTTGGCGAGGACAGAGAGCGGCCCGAACACGTCCAGCTCCTCGAAGCCGTCATAGATCACGATCTCGGTGTCCACGGTGACCACCATGCCCCACCGTGCGCCCCGACTGCCAACAGGGCCGAGGCACCGAAGCGGTCAGACTGATCGCGACTCCGTCAGCCCGACCACGAGGTGTCCGTGAGCACCACCCGGAACAGGTCGCGCAGAGGCCTCTCCAGGGACACGACGTCATCGAGCCGTCCCGACCGGACGTACGAGCTGACCATGCCGTGGACGCCCATGATGAGCGTCGAATACACGGCGTCGGGAATGTCGGGCCAAGGTGCACCTGCGAGTCGCAGCTCCTCCCGACGCACGCGAAGGGCGGTGGCGAAGTCCCCGACCGCCTCGTCGAGCTGGAAGAGGCCATCGGATCCCATCGCCGGCAGCCCGGTGAAGAATGCGGCGGCGAAATCCGGCTCTTCGGTCAGGAACCTGAAGAATGCGGCGAGGGCGGGTGCCAACGGAGCCTCGAAGGAGTCGTCCTCGGTCGACACCGAGCTGGCCGCCATCACCCGCCTGAACATGATCTCGCCGCCTCGACGGGTGGCGGTGAGGAGACACGACTCTTTGGTGGGAAAGTGGTCGTAGAAGGTGGCACGCGATACGCGGGCCCGGCGGACGATGTCAGAGACGGTGAACCCGCCGGGACCGAGCTCGGCCACCGAGGCGACGACGGCGCGCAGGATGCGGTCGAGCTGGGTAGCTCGGGCCTCAGCCGGGGGGATCCGGTGCCGACCCCTGGGCAGCCCGGCCCCGGCGTGGGACCGCGACAACGATCGTCCTTGACCGGTGGTCTTCGACTCTTTAATGTACGCAAACGTACAAGAGAGAGCGGGCACCGTCCGCACAGGCAGACGCTGACACGGGCAGACGCTGACACGGGCAGAGGCCTGACACCGGTCAGGGGGTTCGTCTTGTTGGGCGCAAAGAAGGTTCGTCGCCACGGTGTCGTGGCGGCACTGGTCGTCGCCGCCGCCTCGCTGTTCCTCGCCTCGGGCCTTGCCGCCGGACTCGCCGCCGTGCCGGCCGGTGCTGCCACCCGGCTGCCGGTTGTCTACTCGACCCTCGACTACTCCGCCGGGGCGCTCGCCCCCGACTCGCCGCCTCCGGGCGCGAACAACTGGTCGTGCGTCCCATCGTCGGCCCATCCGGTCCCGGTCGTCCTGGTGAACGGGACGTTCGCCAACGAGGACGACAACTGGCAGGCGCTCTCGCCGCTGCTCTATGACAACGGCTACTGCGTGTACACGTTCAACTACGGAGGTCCGCCCCTTCTCGGCACGATCTACGGGGTCGGCGACATCGCCACGTCGGCCGGCGAGCTCGCCTCCTTCGTGAACCAGGTCCGGGCGGCGACGGGAGCGCCCAAGGTGGACCTTGTCGGCCATTCGCAGGGCGGCATGATGCCCAACTACTACATCAAGTTCCTGGGCGGTTCTTCGGTCGTGAACGACTTCGTCGCACTCGCGCCCGACAACCACGGAACCACCCTCGACGGGCTCGTGAATTTCGAGAACGTCATCCCCGGCGTATCGACGGTCGTGTCAGAGGGGCTGTCCAGCGTCTGTGAGTCCTGTGTCGAACAGGAGGTCGGATCGGCGTTCATCACCACCCTCGACGACAGCGGCATCACGGTGCCCGGGGTCAATTACACGGTGATCAGCACGGAGTACGACGAGGTGGTCACGCCCTACACGTCCCAGCAATTGCCCTGGTCCGAACGTGACCAACATCGTGCTCCAGAACCAATGCCTCCTCGATTTCTCGGGTCACCTGGGCATCGTCTACGACCACATCGCCCTTCGGGACGTCCTCAACGCCCTCGATCCCTCGACGGCGCGGGGGCCCCTGTGCACGTTCATCGGCTACGAGACCGGAGGCTGACAGGAGCGACGGCCGAATGCGCCTCCGGTCTGGGCCACCTCCTGACCCGATGGTCGCAGAGGACACCCGGCATGGGCGGGTGGGTGACCGTCCCCGGCTCCCTTCGATCGCCCCACGCCCACCGGACCGCTACGCTTCAGAGGAGCGCCGGCTCGCACGAGCGGCACCAGGCCTGGACCGGACGACACGGCCAGGACCGGGTACCCCCACCGGGAGGGAGCGACGATGCGTCGACGGATGATGAACGGGAAGATCCATCGCGCCCGGGTCACCGAGGCCGACCTCAACTATGTCGGATCGATCTCGATCGATCCCGTTCTGATGAAGCTGGCGGACATCGTGCCCAACGAGCAGGTCGCCGTGTACAACATCATGAACGGGGCCCGATTCGAGACCTACGCCATCGAGGGCAGCGAGGGTCAGATCTGCCTCAACGGTGCGGCGGCCCGCCTGGCCCAGGTGGACGACCTCGTCATCGTCGTCAGCTACGTGGACCTCGACGACCGCGAGCGGGCAGGCCACGAGCCTCAGGTGGTGCTCGTCGACGACCAGAACCGTCCCGTGGAGGAAGGCTGAGCCCTGAAATCAGCTGAGCCCCTGACACCGGAAAAGCGTTGGACCCCGGAGGTCGCGACTCAAGCGTGCCGCAGCGCTGTCACCACCATTTGCCACCCTGGGTGGCAACTCCACCGAGACCAGTGGGCGGCAACGGGCATCGAGGACTACCCGAGCCGACCGCAATCGGAAGAAACGCTCCTTGTATACTGAGAGGAGCGCCCTCAGGGCGGCGATCTTCGGGTCGGTGAAGACGCAGCGGTTCGCAGGTCGAGGTCGCCGGACCGGGGGCGTTGCCGGCGTGTGTACGCAGCGAGCGGCAACCAACGGGCAGCACAGAGTGGGATTTCGACGCCTTCCACTGAATTCGGCACCTTCCACAAAGGACTGATTGGTGAAGAGCTGGGCTCAGGACGTGAAGCAGTGGCTGAAGTGGCTCGTCGGTGACGCCCCACTTCCTGACAAGGGGGAGTGGCTGAGGCCTGCGGCCACGGTCGCCGTCCTCGTCGTGCTGGCGGCCGGTCTGCTCTTCACCGTGCGCCAGCCTTCGGGCGTGTCGAGCTCCTCGACCTCTGACACGTCTCCGCCGACGCCCCCGAGTCAGGGTTCGTCGTCCCAGTCGATGAAGAACCTCTACGGTGCCATTCTCGCCGCCGAGGCGGCCAACGGCTCCTCGTCGTCCTCGAGCTCGGGAGCCACCACCGGCTGCCAGGGCGCGACCACTGTCACCGCAGGCACGACCAAGTCCGGAAGAGCGGCAAGCAAGAACAAGAGCGCGAACGGCGCCATCCAAGGTACGTGTCCGCCTGCGGTGTCGACGTCGGGGAGCAAGCAGCCCAAGCCGGTACCGGTTCGTCAACCGTCCAACCGCGGTTCGGTCAGTGATCCTCCGAAGGCAGTCGGACCCTCCGACCAGATCGCCGATCCGCCCGCCAAGCAGGCCCCGCCCCCGTCGGGCAGCGGTGGGCCGCCCCCGAGCGACCCGCCTCCGAGCGACCCGCCGCCGACCAACCCACCGCCCACCACGCCACCGGGTGCACCCACCAACCTGACGGCGGCACCCGGGCCCGGCTCGGTGACCCTCCACTGGTCCCCGCCGCAATCGAGCGGCTCCTCGGAGGTCATCGGGTACCGGATCTACGATGCTCCCTCTGGCGCCGTCATCCCGACGCTCGTCAACACGCAGACGCTCGTGCCCGGATCGAGCTACGTCGTCTCGGGCCTCACATCAGGCCAGGCATACGGCTTCTTCGTGGCGGCGGTCAATCTGACCGACCAGTCGACGCTCTCCTCGGTCAGCGCTACCCCCCTTCCTCCGAGCGGTGGCCCCACGCCCGACTCCGGCACGTTCGTGGGCGTGGCGCCGACGCCAGACGGCAAGGGCTACTGGGAGGTCGACTCGCTGGGCAATGTCGACAACTTCGGCGACGCCCCGCAGCTCTACCCCACACCGGGACAGCTGCCACCCCCGACGGGCGTCCCGATCGTCGGCATCGCCTCGACGGCGGACGGCAACGGACTCTGGGTGGTGGCGGCCAACGGCCAGGTGATCACGTTCGGCGACGCGTCCATCGGGCAACCTGCGCCGCTTCCATCGACGCAGCAAGGTGCGCCCGTCGTGGGCCTCACCCCGACCCCGGACCGCCAAGGCTTCTGGGAGGTCACCTCGGACGGACAGGTGTTCGCCTCCGGCGACGCCCAGCACGCCAGCTGGCTGCCCGACCCGGGACTGAAGTCTCCGGTCGTCGCCCTCGTCGCCGACAGCTCCAGCGGGGGCTATTGGGAGATGGCCGCCGACGGCGAGGTCGTCGCCTCGGGAGGAGCCGCTCATGAAGGCTCGGCGGTGGGAGCGACCAGCCCGGTGGTCGGAGCGGCCGTCCTCACCGGCGGTGCCGGGTATCAGCTCGTGACGGCGGACGGCACCGTCTACACGTGCAACTCGCCGAGCTCGGCGTGCCGAACGACGGGCAAGGTCCCGGGCCCTCTCAGCTCCCCGTTCGTCTCGGCGGCGGGCAACGGCTCGGGAGGGTACTGGTTCCTGCAGTGGGACGGCGGGATCGTGGCCTACGGCGGCGCCCAGTGGTACGGGAACATCTGAGTCCCGTACCCGACTGACGGCGAACGGTCCCTCGCCGCGCCGGCGGAGTCTGGAAGAGTGGATCGGCGATGAGCACGCCTGGCGACGTCCCGGCAGCGAGGCCGGTTCTCCAGCCTCCGGGGGACGGCCGGTACCCGGTCGAGACGCCGGAGCAGCTCCTGCGGCGGATGGTGGCCGAGTTCTACGACCCCCGCCGAGAGTGGCGGCGGCTCGTGTCCGAACTGTTCGGGACGTTCCTGCTCGTGTTGGTGGCCGGCGGCGCAGGGATGATGGACAAGGCGTTTCCTGGAACCATCGGTCGCAATGCGGCCGTGGTGGCCCCCGGGCTCATGGTCATGGCGATCATCCTCTTCATGGGGAAGGTGTCGGGCGCCCACCTGAACCCTGCCGTCAGCATCGCCTTCTCGTTGCGGCGGGACTTTCCATGGCGGCGCGTGCCCGGGTATATCACCGTCCAGCTGGCGGGAGCGTCCCTCGCCGCCTGGTTCCTCCAGGCGGTACTCCACGTCTCTGCCTCCTACGGGGCGAACTATCCGGCGGCGGCCCACACGTCCGTCGATGCCTTCATCCTCGAAGTGGTCCTGACCGCCGGTCTGATCAGCGTCATCCTCGGGACGGCGTCCGGTGCGCAGCAGGTCGGGCTGTTCGGTGCGCTCGGCGTCGGTGGCTACATCGCGCTGGCCGGCTTGTGGGCGAGCCCGCTGTCGGGCGCATCGATGAACCCGGCCCGGTCGTTCGGCCCCGATCTGGTGGCGTCACACTTCACCGGCTACTGGGTCTACGTGGCCGGACCACTGGCCGGGGCGGCGCTTGCCGTCGGCATCGCCTACCTCCTGCGTGGAGCCGGCGGTGGTCGGAGCGGCTCCCTGGCCGCCCAGGGTGTGCTCGACCCCGATTTCACCCGTCCCGCGAAGGACTGACCCCCGGCTCTCTGTCCCGCCGGCCCGGCAAGTAGCGAGGAGGTGGAGCGGTGATCGTCGGAGTGCCGAAAGAGGTGATGGAGGACGAGTACCGGGTGGCGATCACCCCGGCAGGTGTTCGCGAGCTGGCCTCGGCGGGCCACCAGGTCCTGGTGGAGCGGGATGCCGGCGCCGGCTCCTCGATTCGGGACGAGGACTTCCAGGTGACCGGGGCGGTGATCGTGGACGATCCGGACGACCTCTGGGCCCGGTCGGAGCTGGTGCTCGGGGTGAAGGCGCCTGTCGGAGACGAGTACCACCGCCTCGACCTGCGGAGCGGTCAGGTGCTCTTCACGTACCTGCACCTGGCTGCGTCCCCGGACTGTACCGAGGCGCTACTGGCAGGGGGCAACGTCGCCATCGCGTACGAGACCGTGCGCCTGGCCGATGGCGTCCTGCCATTGCTCGTCCCCATGAGCGAGGTGGCGGGACGCATGGCCCCCCTCGTCGGAGCCCAGCACCTCATGCGACCCGGCGGCGGACGAGGTGCGCTGATCTGCGGGGTGCCCGGCGTCCGGTGCTCGCGGGTAGTGATCCTCGGAGCCGGTGTTGCGGGCATGGCGGCGGCGACCATGGCCGTCGGTATGCACTCCGACGTGTACGTGCTCGACCGGGACCTCGACCGACTCCGCCACTTCGACCATCACTTCCGGGGCGCCCTCGAGACGGTGGCCTCGAGCAGCCACGCTACCGAGGAGCTGTGCGTGGACGCCGACATCGTGATCGGTGCCGTGCTGGTCGTGGGGGCGAGGGCACCGACTCTGGTCAGCGACGATCTGGTGGCTCGCATGCGCCCGGGTTCGGTGCTGGTCGACCTCTCGGTGGACCAGGGCGGCTGCTTCGCGTCGTCGCGGCCGACTACCCACTCGCATCCCACCTTCGAGGTCGGTTCCTCGCTCTTCTACTGCGTCTCGAACATGCCCGGGGCGGTGCCCCATACGTCCACCCACGCACTGGTCAATGCCACGCTGCCCTACGTCCTCGCCATCGCCAATCACGGCTGGGTCGAGGCCGCCCGGCGAGATCCCGCTCTCGCCGAAGGGATCAACATCGTCAACGGATCGGTTGTGTACCCGCCGGTCGCCGCCGCCCACGGGCTCCCCGCTGTCGCCCTGTCCCGATACCTCGACTGAGAGCGTCGACTGAGATCGTCGAGCTCGCCGTCAGTTGACCTGCCGCTCGAGTCCTTCCCAGTACGGGGCCCGGAGACGGAACTTCTGCAGCTTGCCGGTCGCAGTCCGGGGCAGCTCCTCCCTGAACTCGATCTGCTTGGGGCACTTGAAGCCGGCGAGCACGCTCCGACAGTGGTCGAGGACCTGTTGCTCGGAGAGCACACTTCCCTCGGTCGGCACGACGAGGGCTGTGACCATCTCGCCCCAACGATCGTGCGGGATCCCGATGACCGCCACCTCGGCAACGCCGGGCAGCGAGAAGATGGCGTCCTCGACCTCGATGGAGGAGACGTTCTCGCCACCGGTGATGATCAGGTCCTTCTTCCGGTCGAGGATCTCGAGGTGGCCGTCTGCGTCGATGGCGCCACCGTCGCCGGTGTGGAACCAGTCGCCCTCGAGGGCCCGATCGGTCTCCTCGGGCTGGTCCCAGTAGCCCTCCATCACCGTGTTGCTCCGGGCCAGCACCTCGCCCTCCCCGTCGACCCTGATCTCGGTTCCGATGGCGGGAAGGCCTGCCCGCATGAGCTTCCGGGCCCGGTCCGCCGGGGAAAGATCGTCCCATTCGGACCGACGACGGTTGACGGTGAGCAGCGGCGCTGTCTCGGTGAGGCCGTAGATCTGGATGAACTCCCAGCCGAGCTCGGTCTCCACCCGTTCGATGGTCCGAGACGGCGGGGGAGCGCCCGCCACGACCACCCGGGCGCGATCACGTCCCGGTACGGGCCCCTCCCAGTCGGGCAGGGCGTCGAGCACGGCGTTGATCACCGCGGGTGCCGCGCACAGGAGGGTCACGTCGTGCCTCGCCATCCGGTGGAGGATCTCGGCCCCGTCGACCTTCCGCAGCACGATCTGCGGGCATCCCACGCCCATGGTCGCCCACGGCATCCCCCAGCCGTTGGCGTGGAACATGGGAAGGGTGTGCAGGTACACATCCCGGTCGGAGACCTGCACGTGCCAACCGAAGACTGCGGCGTTGACCCAGCAGTTCCGATGGGACAGCTGGACGCCCTTCGGTCGGGCGGTCGTGCCCGAGGTGTAGTTGATCGTCGCCGTGGCCTGCTCGTCAGCCTCCCACCGGCGGGGTTCGCCTTCCATGGGGAAGAGGATGTCGTCGGTGTCGGCTCCGAGGACGAAGCGATGGGCCACCTCGATTCCGGACAGGCTCTCCTCGAGCTCGGGATCGACAAGGAGTACGTCGGCGCCGGCATGGCCCACGATGTAGTCGACCTCGGCCGGCGTCAGCCGGAAGTTGATCGGGACCAGGATCCGTCCCCACCCGCAGACCCCGAAGTACGACGTGAGGAGCCTGGCGGCGTTGTGGGACACGATCGCCACCCGCTGGCCCGGGCCGACTCCGAGGCGATCGAGACCGGCCGCCTGCGCCCTGGCCCGGATCGCCAGCTCGGAGAAGGTGAGCGGCTTCCAGGGATCGGCCGGCTGCAGCGGTTCGTCGACGACCCCGACGCGGTCGGGGAACGACACCGCCGCCCGGTCCAGGAAGTCACGGACATTGAACGGAACGATCATCGGTCCCCCTCCTCGGTGGTGTCGGACGGCGCACCTGGCACCATTGAAGCAAATCGAGCCGGTGCCGACCGCCGGCGGCGGCGGAACGGGCGGCACCGCCACCCAGTGGGCGCGGCCGACGGCGGGCACGGCCCACGAGACGGTGGGGTCTCGTGTGACGACGATCGGTAGTGTCGGGCCTCGTGTGCGCTCTCCCGATCGCCGTCGGACCTCACCCTGCCCGGTTCGTCGATGCCGCCGTCGCCGAGGGCGGGGGCGAGGTCGTGGGCATCGACGCCGACCCCGTAGGTCTGGTCTGGATCGACTCCCACGACGTGGACGGTCTGAGGAAATGGCTCGCCGGCGCGCCGACGGTCCGCTGGGTGCAGCTTCCTTCGGCCGGCGTGGAACGGATAGCGCAGGCCGGGATGTTCGATGCCGAACGAGTCTGGACGTGCACCAAGGGGTCGTACGGACCGCCGGTGGCCGAGCATGCCCTGGCCCTCCTCCTGGCCGGGCTTCGGGACCTCCCCGCCAGGATCGAGGCCCGTTCGTGGGGCCGACCGAGCGGCACCAGTCTCTTCGGCCAGCAGGTGACCGTCCTCGGGGGAGGGGGGATCGCCCGCTCCTTGTTGGACCTGCTCGCTCCCTTCGACGTACGGACGACCGTCGTGCGCCGGTCGGGCTCGCCCCTAGCCGGGGCGCACCGGACCGTGACCACCTCCGAGCTGCCCGACGTGCTGCCGGGATCGCTGGCCGTGGTCGTGGCATTGGCACTGACCCCCGAGACGCGCCGCATCATCGACCGGTCAGCACTGGAGCGGATGGACGAACGAGCCTGGTTGGTCAACGTCGGGCGGGGCCAGCACGTGGACACCGATGCCCTGGTCGACGCGCTTGCGTCCCGACGCATCGCCGGCGCCGCCCTGGACGTGACCGACCCCGAGCCCCTCCCCGACGGCCATCCGCTGTGGGGTCTCCCGAACTGCATCGTCACGCCCCATACCGCGAACACCTTCGAGATGGCGCTGCCCCTGCTGGCCGAACGGGTGCGAACCAACGTCGAACGGCTGAAGTCGGGGGAGCCGCTCGTGGGCCAGGTGGATCCGCGAGCCGGCTACTGACGGCGTCGAGGGCGCGCACCTCGGGTGCCTGAGCGCGTCAGGACGCCGGTCACACCGCGTGGCGTGCGTGGCGAACGCCGGGAAGCAGGCCGGCGTGCTCGAGCATCCGCACGGCCCGAGCTTCGTCGGCGTCGACCACCACCGCGTCGTCGGCTTCCCGCCTCACGATGAACGAGACCACGCAGTCGTCGCAGACCGGGGTGGACCGGTGGACGCAGTCGGCACAGTCGATGACGAACGGACCGGGCGGTTGGGCATGCTCGGCGGGCACCGGCGACAGGGCGACCCGACGGGGCTTCTGGGCAGTCAGCCTCCCGCCGGCGCCGCTGCGATCGGGGTGTGTGTGATCGGTGTCGGTGCGGTCGATGTCCATGGCGGGACCTCCTCGGGTTGGTCGGGCGGACTCGGTGTCCACGACGCCTCCATCATGGAGAGTGGGTGCGACATCGCAGCGGGACGCCTCCATACGGGGCGGCGTGGGCGCCGGTTCCCCGGGGGACGTGCCACCATGGGGCATGGCGCGCACCACCGAGCAGCGATGCGCGGAACCCGTGGCCACCGACCTCGAGGGAACCTGCCGACCCGAGATGGCCCGCCGGCCGCGCCACGCCCGGCGGCTTACGAACGCAATGCGACGGGTCGATGCGCGCAAGCTGATCGATCTCGGATTTGACGGCGGCCTCGCCGCCGTCGGCGTGACCTCGGCCGAGGTCTTCGCCGACACCAGGAAGGTGCTCGTCGACCGCAAGGAGCGGTCGCTCGCAGCGGGGATGCAGTTCACGTACCGGAACCCTGGGCGATCGACGGATCCGGCCCGGACGTTGCCCTCGGCCCGATCGCTCGTCGTCGGAGCGCTGAGCTACCGGGTGGCCGACCCGACGCCTGAGTCAGGAGGCCCGGACGGTGGGGGAGCGTCGACTGCGGGGGGACCGCGGGGCGAAGTGGCCCGGTATGTCCGGAGCGACTACTACGCAGCCCTGCGCACCGCGCTCTCCCGGCTGGCGGCCGAGCTCGAGTCGGAAGGTTGGCGAGCCACCGTCGTCTGCGACGACAACGCCCTCGTCGACCGGGCGGCCGCCCATCGGGCCGGCCTCGGCTTCTTCGGCAAGAACACGCTGTTACTCCTCCCCGGGCTCGGATCGTGGTTCGTACTCGGCACGGTGGTCACCGACGCGCCCCTGTCACCGATGGCCGCCTTCAGGCCCCGCCCCGGCGACGACGATGCCTCGACCCGGCCTGCGTCGACCCCATCGGTGCTGCCCCACGGGTCGGGCTGTCACACCTGCTCCAAGTGCATGACCGCCTGCCCGACCGGGGCGCTGGTCGAACCGGGGGTCCTCGACGCCCGTAGGTGCCTGGCGTGGTTGGTGCAGGCCCCGGGCCCCATCCCGCCCGAGCACCGCGAGGCGATGGGCGGCCGCATCTACGGCTGCGACGAATGCCAGGTTGCGTGTCCACTGAACAAGGTTGCCGATCGACGGTCCCCACCGGCGGCGTCCGCCCAGTCGGGCTCGGTCGAGCTGCTCGCCATCCTCACCGCCAGCGACGAGACCCTCCTCACCCGGTTCGGCCGTTGGTACGTTCCCGAGCGGAACCCCCGCTACCTCCGGAGGAACGCGCTGGTGGCCCTCGGCAACGTCGGCGACCCCGCCCACCCCGGCACGGTCGAGGCCCTCCGGTCGTGGTCGGGATCTGATGACGAACTGCTCGCCGAGCACGGGCGTTGGGCCGCTGCCCGGTTGGGAATCGATGTAGACGGGCCTGCACCGGCCCCGGGAGCGGCACCGGTACGACACCGGTGAGGCACCTGCTCGTCACGAACGACTTCCCGCCGAAGTTCGGCGGCATCCAGGCGTACCTCTGGGAGCTGTGGCGTCGTCTCGACCCCGACACGTTCACCGTGCTCACCGCCAGCTCGCATGCCGACGCCGCCGCCTTCGACAGGGAGCAGGCGAAGAACGGCATCCGCATCGAGCGGGTGGAGAACCGGGTGCTGCTCCCGACCCCGAGCCTGAGCCGCCTCATCAGGGACACGGCCCAGAGGACAGGTGCCGAGCTGGTGGTGATCGATCCGGCGTTCCCGCTGGCCGCCGTCGGGACCAGGGTGGGGCTGCCCTACGCGGTCGTCGTGCACGGCGCCGAGGTCGCCGTACCCGGGCGGCTCCCCATCACCCGCCGGATCGTCGCCCGCACCCTGCGCAACAGCGCACTGGCCATCTCTGCAGGCGGCTACCCGGCGGCCCAGACGGCGCGTACCCTCCGCCGGGGAGGGATGCCGCCGGTGCTCGAGGTGCCTCCCGGAGTCGATCTGGCCCGGTTCCGGCCCCTGTCCCCGAACGAACGGGACGAGGCACGGGCCGGGCTCGGCCTCCCGACCGGGGCACCGCTCGTCGTCTGCGTCAGCCGACTGGTTCCCCGCAAGGGAATGGACGTCCTGATCGACGCGGCGGTGCGCCTCCGACCCCGGTTCCCCGAGCTCACCGTGGTCATCGCCGGCACCGGTAGGGACCGGGACCGTCTGGCCGCACGGATCGCCGAGTACTCCGCCCCTGTTCGGTTGCTCGGGGGGGTGCCCGACGCCGACGTGCCCCGGCTCGTGGGCGCAGCCGACGTGTTCGCCATGCTGTGCCGCGACCGGTGGCTCGGGCTCGAGCAGGAGGGGTTCGGCATCGTGTTCCTCGAGGCGGCGGCGGCCGGCGTGCCCCAGGTGGCCGGTGACTCGGGTGGCGCGGCCGAGGCGGTCGTCGACGGGGAGACCGGGTACCTGGTCCACCGGCCCACCGACGTGGGCGCGGTGACAACTGCGATCGGAGCCCTGCTGGCCGACGGAGGTCGACGGGCGAGGATGGGGGCGGTGTCGAGGCGGCGGGTCGAGGAGTCCTTCGACTACGACAGGCTCGCCCCTAAGCTGGCCGCTGCCCTGGCCGATCTACGGGGGGACGTGCGAGGGTGAGCCCGAGACCGAGCCCGAGACCGAGACCGACGGGGTGTGACACCCCACGGCGAGCCGGTCGTACTTCGCCTCCCGCCGGCGTGCCAAGCTAACCACGACCACGGACCCGGACACCCGTGACCGATGATGAATGCAGGCAGGAGCCACGTTCCAGGGGAGCTGCTGCCAGGTCAGGTCAACCGAACCGAGGAGGAGGGATGATCGTGGCGGAACAAGCGACGGAGCGAACGGTGGTCAAGGCCACGCCGGCGCGCTGTTTCGAAGTCAGCTCCGACATCGCCGCCTATCCGCAGTGGGCGGCGGACATCAAGGACGTCACCGTCGAAGAGCGTGACGCCGAGGGTCGTCCGACGTCGGTCACGTTCCGAGCGGCGGCATTCGGGCGCAGCACGAACTACACCCTGGCCTACGACTACAGCCGGGCTCCCGGGGCACTCTCCTGGGTGCAGACGGCAGGGGACATCACGTCCAAGCTGGACGGTAGCTACGTGTTCGGCCCCGACGGGGCCGGGGGCACGGAGGTGACCTACCACCTGGAGGTCGAGATGAAGGTCCCGCTGCCCGGGTTCATCAAGATGCGGGCCCAGAGCCGCATCATGGCCACCGCCCTCCGTGAGCTCAAGGCCCGGGCCGAGTCCGACGCCTGACCGGCTCCGGGCCGGTGAGAGGCGGCCTGACCGGCTCCGGACCGGTGAGGGGCGGCGAGGCCGGTGAAGGTCGGTATCACGCTCCCGCAGTTCTCCGACGACGCCCGAGCCGTCTTGGAGACGGCCGAGAAGGCCGAGACGATGGGGTTCGACGGCGTCTTCTGCTTCGACCATCTCTGGCCCATGGGCCAGCCGGGGCGGCCGGCGATCTCCTCTGGCCCGTTGCTCGGCGCCGTCGTGGCCTCGACGTCGACCATCGAGGTCGGATCGCTGGTGGCGCGCATCGGGCTGGTGCCAGACGACGTCCTCGTCGCCGTGTTGAGGAGCCTCCACAACCTGAGCGACGGTCGTTTCATCGCCGGCATCGGCACCGGGGACGGGAAGACGAGGGACGAGAACGAGGCGTTCGGCCTCCCGTTCGAACCGGCCGGGGAGCGCCGGGCGCGGTTGGTCGCGGTGGCGCTCCGGCTGGTCCGGCACGGCGTCCCGGTATGGCTGGGAGGGGGACCCCACCCCTACGTCGAACCCGCCCGGTCCATCGGTGCGACGATCAACCTGTGGGACGCCACCGACGAACAGGTACGGGAGGTGGCGTCGGGCGGCGTCGAGGTCACATGGGCCGGGCCGGTGGCGGGATCGGTCGGCGAGATGGCGGACCGCTTGGGCCGGCTGGAAGAGGCGGGTGCGGCATGGGCCGTGTGCGGTTGGCCCGGCTCCCTCGCCGCCCTCGCAGAGGCGGCGTCATGGACGAGCGAACGAAACCGGTGAGAGCGCCGACGCCGGCGGAACAGACGCTGGTCGGGCGCCGGTCGGGTCGGCGACGGGCGGCCCGACGATGTCGGGGACCGTTGACGGGCAGCACTACGCTTGTCCGATGGAGTTCCGCCGGATCAACGGGCTGCCCCCGTACGTCTTCGCCACCATCGACGACCTGAAGGCCGACGCCCGGCGGGCCGGACGGGACGTGATCGACCTGGGCTTCGGCAACCCGGACCTCCCCTCTCCCGACGTCGCCGTGGACAAGCTCGCCGAGGCGGCCCGCAACCCGAAGAACCATCGGTACTCGGCCAGCCGCGGCATCCCGAAGATCCGCCGGGCCATCGCCGACCGCTACCTGCGCAAGTTCGAGGTGGCGCTCGATCCAGACAGCGAGGTGGTCACCACCATCGGGGCCAAGGAGGGCCTGTCCCACGTGATGTGGGTGCTCGTCGGTCCCGGTGACACGGCGCTCGTCCCCTCGCCGTCCTACCCGATCCACATCTATGCGCCGCTCTTCGCCGGGGCGGACATCCGCCACGTACGGCTCGATGCGCCCGGGGCCGAGAACGGCGCCAGCCCCGGCGAGGTGTTCTTCGACAACCTCATGGACGCTTGGGAGTCGGCCTGGCCCAAGCCCCGGGTGGTCGTGCTCTCCTTCCCCCACAACCCGACGACGGAGTGCGTGGACCTCGACTGGATGGCCAGGCTGGTGGCGTTCGCCCGCGAGCACGGCATCGTGCTGGTCCACGACTTCGCCTATGCCGACATCTCCTTCGACGGCTACCAGCCGCCGTCGATCCTCCAGGTGCCCGGGGCGAAGGAGGTGGCCGTCGAGCTGTACACCATGACCAAGTCGTTCTCGATGGCCGGGTGGCGGGTCGGGTTCCTCGTGGGCAATGCCGAGATCGTCCAGGCGCTCACCAAGCTCAAGAGCTACCTCGACTACGGGACGTTCCAGCCCATCCAGATCGCCGCCATCGTGGCCATGAACGAGGCGCCCGACTTCCCCAAGACGATCAACGACACCTACCAGGCTCGTCGCGACGCCCTGGTCGGCGGTTTGAACCGGATCGGCTGGGAGGTCGTCCCGCCCCGGGGCACCATGTTCGTGTGGGCGCCCATCCCCGAGCCGTACCGCGAGATGGGCTCGCTCGAGTTCTCGAAGTTCCTGGTGCAGGAAGCAGACGTCGCCACCTCGCCCGGGGTCGGCTTCGGACCGGGCGGTGACGGCCATGTCCGGTTCGCCCTCATCGAGAACGAGCAGCGCATCGGCCAGGCCATCCGCAGCCTTCGAAAGGCCCTCGTCCGGCTCTCCTGACGGCGTGTCGGCGCCTCGGCGGACGGCCGGCCTCCCGGAGTTCCGGAGTTCCGGAGTTCCGAGTTCAGCGATCCGACGGGGGACTGCCGCCGGGGCCGCCCGATAGCCGTCGCGGCAGAAGGCGATGGCCACCTCGGCGACGCGGTCCGCCTCCTCGCCCCGCTCGAGCACCAGCACCCGGGCCAGATGGAGGGTCACTCCGAAGATGGCGGTCGTGAGGACCTCGGGGTCCTCGTGACGTAGCAGTCCGGCCGTGACGCCGGCGCTGACATGGGGGAGGGCGTCCGCCACCGCCTGCTGGTCGGCGTGGCGGAGGATGGCCGAGAAGCGCTCCTCGGTCCGGGCCGCCTCCATCAGCACGAACAGGTGCCGGTGGCCGGAGAGCCAGGTCAGGGTGG
The DNA here is from genome assembly GCA_963828385.1 of uncultured Acidimicrobiaceae bacterium. Classification (GTDB taxonomy): domain Bacteria; phylum Actinomycetota; class Acidimicrobiia; order Acidimicrobiales; family RAAP-2; genus Bog-756. The sequence goes on along the minus strand of CAWHEF010000002.1, from coordinate 2,145,542 downwards.
CACGGATCCCCTGTTCGATCCGTCGGGCCGGGTCGTGCTCGCCGGCGATGGCATCGCGTTGGGCCAGGCGAAGATCCCGGATCGCCTCCTCCAAGATGGTGACCATGAGCTCGTCCTTGGAAGCGAAGTACCAGTAGAAGACGCCCTTGCCCACTCCCAGCCGGTCCACGACGGAGGCCACCGATGTCGGGTGGTAGCCCTCGGCGGCGAACGTGTGGGCGGCCACGTCCATGAGCTGCCGGCGACGCCGGGCTCCTCTCGGGGTGAGGCGATGCACCATGGCGCCCCGACGCTACGAGTCGCTCGGGGGGTGGTCAACGTCGCTCGGCACGCCGCCGGGAGTGGACGTGGTCGCCATGACGGGGTGAACGCCGATGCGCTGCGTCCGGGGCGGCGGTACCGTGGATCGTGGCCTACTGGCTCCTGAAGGCGGTGTTGAGCCCGTTCCTCTTCCTGCTGTGGCGGGTCCGGGTCGAAGGCCGGGAGCACGTGCCGGCTCACGGTCCGGCGGTGCTCGCCGCCAACCACCAGTCGTTCTGCGACTCCTTCTTCCTGCCGCTCGTCCTGAAGCGGCGGGTCACCTACGTGGCCAAGGCCGAGTACTTCGACAGCTGGAAGACTGCGTGGTTCTTCCGGGCCGCCGGTCAGATCCCCATGCGAAGGGAAGGGGGGAGCGCGTCCCAGCGGGCGCTCGACACCGCCACCGACATCCTCAACGCCGGGCGCCTGCTCGCCATCTACCCCGAGGGGACACGGGCCCCCGACCTCCGCCTCCACAAGGGCCACACCGGGGCGGCGAGGCTCGCGCTCTGCTGCGACGTGCCGGTCATCCCTGTGGGCATCATCGGCACCAGGTCCATCCAGCCTCCGGGCAGCAACGTGATGCGACCGTTCCTCCCCGTCACCGTGCGGTTCGGGCCACCCGTCGCCTACCTCCACAGCGGAGAGAGGCTGATCACCGGCAGGCATGACAGAGCGAACAGCCCGGAGCTCGTCCCGGGCGCCGCCGTGGCTGCCCGTGGGGCGATCTCGGAATCCGGCAACACCGGGTCCTGCGGGTCCGACCGGGTCGGGGGTGAGGACCAGCTCCGCGCCATGACCGACGCCCTCATGACGGAGATCGCCAAGCTGTCCGGACAGGAGTACGTGGACGAGTACGCAAACCGCGCCCGTCCCCACCCCGCCTGAGGGTCGGCGCGGCTTGCGGCGGGCGTGACGGGCCGGCCCGTCGCCGTGCCGTCACGCGCAGGAAACGCTCCCGACACAGAGCAGGCCTACCGTGACGGCAATGGGCAACTACCTGATCAGGTTGCAGCTCCCCGACCGACCGGGGGCGCTCGGGGCCGTGGCCAGCCGGATCGGCTCGGTTGGCGGAGACGTCGTCTCGATCGACATCCTCGAGCGCACGAACGGCGTGGTCGTGGACGAGCTGGGCGTCGGACTGGGGGACGAGGCGATCGACCTCGTCCGGGGTGAGATCCTCGAAGTGGACGGAGTGGTCGTCGAGGCGATACTGCCCTACTGGGCCGACCTGCCCGACCGCTACGGCGAGCTGCTGTCCCTCACTCGGGCCCTCTTCACCCAGTCGTCGTCATCGGATCTGCTCGACCAGCTGGTCCATGCGGTGACGGCGAGCCTGTCGGCGACCTTCGCCGTGGTCGTCGACGCCGACACGCTCCAGCCCGCCGCCGCCGCGGGCTCCCGTCCGGAGCAGGACACGCTCGAGACCCTGGCCCGACGGGCCACCGTTCCCCCGCCCGACCGGGTCGTCGACGACGGGCACGATCACGTCGGCACCGCGGTCATGGTCCAGCGCGGCCTGATCCTGGTCGTCGGCCGGGACGAACCGATCCTCCGAGAGCGCGAGCGCCAACGGCTCACGATCATGGCCGAGATCGCCGACCAGGGTGGAGGCCGCCCCTGAGCGGATTGGAACGTCTCCCATGAGGGCGGCAGCGCCACCTCCGATCGGGCGGGCGGGGGTGTCACGACCGGCCTACCATCTCGCCACCCCATGAATTCCTCCGCCCACGGCCGGGGACGAGCGACCGGTGCCTCCCGCTCGGCCCGTGGTGGCCACGTCCGGCATCGACGAGCCCGTCGCCGTACCGCAGCATCGCTGGTGCGCATGGGACTGGTGATGGGTGTCGTCGTCGTCGGCGTCGTCCTCGCCGTCGATGCCGGTGGCGGTGGACCGGGCTCCCGGCCCGCCGGGTCACGCGTCGCCGATGCGAGCAGGAGGTCCACGACCCGCCCGCCGACGACAACCCTTCCCCCGACCACCACCGCCCCGCCGACCACGACGACCCTGGCCCCGCCGCCCACCACCGATCCGGGGGCGCTGCCCCAGACCGACGAGTTCCCCTCCACGGACACGCCCCAGTTCGAGGCAGAGATGTCCGCCCTTTGGCAGGGAGTGGTCTCCGGGTCCGAGCAGGCCGCCCTCGGCGCGTTCTTCCCGAGATCGGCCTACCTGCAGGTCAAGACGGTCGCCGATCCGGGCTCGGACTACGACGAGCGGCTCGTGTCGGACTACGGGGCCGACGTGGCTGCCGCACACGCCCTCCTCGGTCCCGACGCCGACGCCGCCACCCTGACCGGGGTGTCCGTCCCCGCCCAGTACGGCCACTGGATCCCACCTGGCGTGTGTGACAACGCCGTCGGCTACTTCGAGGTGGCCGACTCGCGCGTCGTCTACCAGCTGGACGGCCAGACGCGCTCGTTCGGGATCGCCTCCATGATCTCGTGGCGGGGGCAGTGGTACGTCGTCCACCTCGGGGCCATCCTGCGCTCCTCGAACGGGGGAGAGGTCGACGACCCCGAGGTCGGGCCGGGCTCCTCGGCCGATTCGACCACCTGCTGAGGGAGATGGACGACGGCGACCTACGGTGATCCCGGGTCCCGGCCGGCGTCGGTGCGCGCCCAGTGGCGCGACCTGTCGACGGCACGGAGCCAGCCTTCGTAGAGCCCGTCCGCTTCCGCCTCGGCCACCACCGGGTGGAACGCGGCGTCCGCCTCCCACAGCCCGGCCAGCTCGTCGAGCGAGCCCCAGAGGCCTTCGCCCAAGCCGGCGAGGGTAGCGGCCCCGAGGGCCGTGGTTTCGACCGAGACCGGCCGGGTGACGGGCAACCTCGTCTGGTCGGCGGTGACCTCCAAGAGGAGGTCCATGGCGCCGGCTCCGCCGTCGACCCGCAGATGGGTGGGCGCCCTCCCTCCGGCGGCCATGGCCCCGGTCACGTCCCTCACCTGGAAGCCCATGGACTCGACCAGGGCCCGGGCCACGTGCGGCCGCCCGGTCCCCCTGCTCAGGCCCACGATGGTGCCGCGGGCCTCGGGGTCCCAGTGCGGGCTCCCGAGGCCGGTAAAGGCGGGAACGATGACGAGCCCGTCACTGCTCGGGACCGACCTCGCCAACGTTTCGGTTTCGTCTGCCCGTTCGATGACGCCGAGCCCGTCCCGCAGCCACTGGACGCCGGCTCCGGAGACGAAGACCGATCCCTCCAGTGCGTAGGTGACCCCGGCCCCGTCGGCATCCACGTTGGCGGCACCCACGTTGCCGGCATCCATGTTGGCGGCATCGCCCAGGTCCCAGGCGATGGTGGTGAGCAGGCCCTCCAGCGGATCGGGGCACACCGCTCCGGCGTTCGTGAGGACGAACGTGCCGGTTCCGAACGTGACCTTGGTGGCTCCCGGCTCGAAGCAGCACTGGCCGAAGAGGGCGGCATGCTGGTCTCCGGCGATGCCGCTGATGGGGACGCCCCCGAGCGGGGAGCGGCCACCGGGCCCGGCGCCGCGGATCACCCCGAACCGGCCGCTCGAGGGGAGCACCTCGGGCAGCAGCCGGACGGGTACCTCGAAGAGCGTGCACAGGTCGTCGGACCACCGACGGGCGCCGATGTCGTAGAGGAGCGTCCTCGAAGCGTTGGTCGTGTCGGTGGCGAGCACGCCGCCCTCCGTGCCGCCCGACAGGTTCCAGAGGACCCAGGAGTCCACGGTTCCGAGCACGAGGTCGGTGCCCGACGAGCCGGCGTGCCCGCCCAGCCCCCCTGTTTCGAGGAGCCACCGCATCTTGGTGGCGGAGAAGTACGGGTCGAGGACGAGTCCTGTCGAGCGGCGCACGAGGGGAAGGTGGCCCTCTTGCTCGAGCCGGGCGCAATCGGCGGCGGTGCGACGGTCCTGCCACACGATGGCGGGAGCCAGCGGGTCCCCCGTGCGCCGGTCCCAGGCGACCACCGTCTCGCGCTGGTTGGTGATCCCGACCGCCTGGACCGACTGCCCGTGGTCTGCGATCTCGGTGCTCACGGTGGCGAGGGTCGCCATCACCGCGTCGATGATCTCGACCGGGTCGTGCTCGACCCATCCTGGCCTGGGGAAGTGCTGGGTCAGCTCTCGATAGGCCACGGCGCTGACGCGGCAGCGTTCGTCGACCACGAGGGCCCGGATCCCGGTCGTGCCGGCGTCGACGGCGACGACCACGGGAGCCTTCGATGTCACGCTCGTGTACCGTACCCAGTCGTGGCAGGCGACGAGCCGAGGTTCGGACGGAGATCCCTCCTGGGAGGTGTCCTCGTCGCCGGCACGGCGATCGCCGGGGCGGAAGGCGTCACGCGGAGCCGATCGGTTTCAGCCGCCGTCACCAATTTCGGGCGGGTCACCAGCGGGTGCTGTCGGACTCGGTCCGGGCGGAGCACTTCTGCCCCCGGGCACTCTGCCCCGCCCCGAGCTGCCTGCCGGTACAGAAACCATCCCGGAGATCGATCACGTAGTGGTGCTGATGATGGAGAACCACTCGTTCGACGACCATTTTGGCACGTTGGGTCGAGGCGACGGGCTGACGCTGGCGCCCAACGGCAGAGCCATCAACTACAACCCGGGCCCCGACAACGAGTTCATCGAGTCCTATCCCCTCCCCAGCACGTTCCTCCCGCTCAACTCTGACATCTCCCAGAGCTGGGATGCGTCCCATCTCTGTTGGGCGAACGGCACAAACCAGGGATTCGCCCTCACCTGCGGGCCGGCCTCCATGGGGCACTTCACCCGTGAGTTGCTGCCCTTCTATCACTCGCTGGCCAGCCAGTTTCCGATCGGGGACCGCTACTTCTGTTCGGTCATGGCCCAGACCTACCCCAACCGAAGGTTTCTCATCGCCGGTACGGCACTGGGCGACGTCTCCACCAACGGATCTGGGATCTCCCCGATGGACGCGCCGAACGGAACGATCTTCGATCGGCTCGATGCGTACGGCATCACGTGGAAGGACTACTACCCGGATGTTCCGACGGCCGCCCTGTTCCTCCCGAACTTCACCGACCATCGCACTGACGGCAAGATGGCGCCGATAAACCAGTTCCTCGCCGACGCCGCCTCGGGCAGCTCCCGCAGTTCTCATTGGTAGACCCTTACATCGATTACTCGGAGGAGTCCGGCGACGTCTCCATTGGCGAAGCCTTCGTGGCACGAATCATCGGAGCCGTGCTCGGCTCTCCCAACTGGTCGAGCACGGCCATGATCCTCGTCTACGACGAGCACGGAGGATGGTACGACCACGTACCCCCGAGGCCGGCAGTGCGGCCGGACGACGTCCCACCGGAGATCACCGTTCCCCCCGATCAGCCGGGTGCCTACGACTACACCGGTTTTCGCGTCCCGTGCGTGGTGATCTCCCCCTACGCCAAGCAGAACTTCGTCTCACACACCGTGTTCGACCACACGAGTATCTTGAAATTCGTCGAGACGAAGTGGAACCTGCCTGCCATGACCTATCGCGACGCCAATGCGCACAACATGCTGGATTTCCTCGACGTGCATGCCACCGTGCCTCCGTTCGCCGAGCCACCCAAGGTCAGAGCTCCGCTCAACCCGTTCATTGGACCTCTGCCGGCGACGTCCGGATCTCCCGGGTTCCACCCGATCGCCATGCGGCGTCCAGGCGTCGACGCTTCCGCCTGCCCGCTTCCGGTTGAAGTCGCCGCCGAGGCACGCCTCTCCATATGCCCGGTGACCATTGCTTTTCGTGAGCGGGCGGCTCGAAGATCTGATCCGGGCGGCGCCGACCCCGCCACGGGCATGCTTTCTCCGCGCAAGACTTTGCATTTCTTCGCGAGCAGCTTCCGACCAGGGACGACTTGCGACGCGGCTCGATGCGGAGCGCCGGAGTTCATTGACAGCCGTGTAACTACGCTGCTGTAATAGACCCACTATCTCGTAGCAGCAGTAGTGGTGCACCACAACATGTTGTGTTCTGGTCGGGTTCTCCGCTCATTGTGAGGCAGCAATCCGGATAGCCTCCGATGCAGCGGACGCACCGTCGGGCGCGTCGGAGCGGTGGACCACACAATGCCGGGGCTCCGGCTCGGCCCCGGCCGGTCGAGCACTGAACGAACCAACACCACCGCCGACCACGACTCATCACAAGGAGAACCATCCCCATGGCCATCGCTCCACACCGCACCGGCATCGGCCTCCACCGGTACTTCACGACGCCCGGCGTCCACCCCTACGACGAGGTCGATTGGGAGCGCCGGGACGCCAGGATCACCAACTACCGGGACGGGACGGTGGCTTTCGAGCAGTGCGACGTCGAGGTCCCGGCGTCCTGGAGCGTGAACGCCACCAACATCCTGGCCCAGAAGTACTTCCGGGGGAACGCCGGGACGCCCGAGCGCGAGTGGTCGCTGCGTCAGGTGGCCGACCGAGTGGTCGACACCATCACCGAGTGGGGGACGAAGGACGGCTACTTCGTCGACGACGACGAGGCGGAGACGTTCCGGGAGGAGCTCAAGTACCTCGTCATCCGCCAGATGGCCGCGTTCAACTCGCCGGTGTGGTTCAACATCGGGGTCTCCGGGGTGCCCCAACAGGGGTCGGCCTGCTTCATCCTGTCGGTCGACGACACCATGGACTCCATCCTCAACTGGTACACCGAGGAAGGGGTGATCTTCAAGGGGGGCTCGGGGGCCGGAGTCAACCTCTCCCGGATCCGGTCCTCGTTCGAGCTCCTGAAAGGCGGAGGCACCGCCTCGGGCCCGGTCAGCTTCATGCGCGGCGCCGACTCGTCGGCAGGGACGATCAAGTCGGGCGGCAAGACACGGCGGGCGGCGAAGATGGCCATCCTCGACGCCGACCATCCCGACATCGAGGATTTCATCTGGTGCAAGGCCATCGAGGAGCGCAAGGCACGGGTGCTCCGCGATGCCGGGTTCGACATGGATCTGGACGGCAAGGACGCGATCAGCCTCCAGTACCAGAACGCCAACAATTCGGTCCGGGTCACCGACGAGTTCATGGAGGCGGTGGAGGAGGGTCGCCAGTGGCCGCTCACCAGCCGTCTGGACGGCGGCCCGGTCCGGACCGTGCCCGCCCGGGACCTGTTCCGCCAGATCGCCCGTGCGGCGTGGGAGTGCGCCGACCCGGGCATGCAGTTCGACACCACCATCAACCGGTGGAACACCGCGGCCAACACCGGCCGGATCAACGGCTCCAACCCGTGCTCGGAGTACATGCACCTCGACAACTCGGCGTGCAACCTGGCCAGCCTCAACCTCCTCACCTATCTCCAGGACGACGGCACGTTCGACACGGACGGGTTCCGGGCCGCGGTCGAGGTGATCTTCACCGCCCAGGAGATCATCGTCGGCAACGCCGACTATCCGACCGAGAAGATCACCGAGAACTCGCGGCGGTTCCGAGAGCTGGGCATCGGGTACGCCAACCTGGGCGCCCTGCTCATGGCACAGGGCCTTCCCTACGACTCGGACCAGGGCCGGGCGTGGGCGGCGGCCATCACGGCGTTGATGACGGGCCATGCCTATGCCACCTCGGCCCGGACCGCCGCCCGGATGGGGCCGTTCGCCGGCTACCACGAGAACGTCGAGCCGATGCTCGGCGTGCTTCGGATGCACCGGGACGCCGTGGCCGGCATCGACGAGGAGGCGGTCCCGACCGAGGTCCTGTCCGCCGCCCAGGAGGCGTGGGACCTGGCCGTGGAGCTAGGAGAGCAGTTCGGCGTGCGCAACTCCCAGGCGAGCGTGCTGGCGCCGACCGGGACGATCGGCCTGCTCATGGACTGCGACACCACCGGTGTCGAGCCGGACCTCGGTCTGGTCAAGACCAAGAAACTCGTCGGTGGAGGGACGATGTCGATCGTCAACCAGACCGTCCCCCGCGCACTTCGACGGCTCGGCTACTCGCCGGAGCAGATCGACGACATCGTCGCCTACATCGATGTCCACAAGACGATTGTCGGGGCTCCGAACCTGACCCCGGAGCACCTCGCCGTGTTCGCCTGCTCCATGGGCGACAACACCATCCACTACCTCGGCCATGTGCGGATGATGGCCGCGGTGCAGCCGTTCATCTCCGGAGCCATCTCGAAGACGGTCAACCTTCCCGAGCAGGTGAGCGTGGAGGAGGTGGAGCAGCTCCACATCGACGCCTGGCGCATGGGGATCAAGGCGGTGGCCGTCTATCGGGACAACTGCAAGGTGGCCCAGCCGCTCTCCACCACGAAGAAGGACCGGTCGGTGGCGGCCGGCAATGGCGCGGGCGCCGATGGTCTGGGCGATGAGGCCGGCTCCATGGTCTCTGGAGCCGCGTCGGAGGCGGAAGCCCACGCGCTCGAGCTCTCGGCCAAGATCGCAGAGCTCGAGTCTGCGCTCGTGCACGAGCGGTCGCGGGCGACCGAGCCGCTCGTGGTCGGAGCGGTCCGCGAGCGGCTGCCCCGCCGTCGCACCTCATCGACCTTCGCGTTCCGGGTAGCGGACTGCGAGGGGTACGTGACCGTCGGCCAGTACGAGGACGGCCGACCCGGCGAGGTGTTCATGAAGGTGTCGAAGCAAGGTTCGACGCTGGCCGGCATCATGGACGCCTTCTCCATCTCGGTGAGCCTCGGGCTCCAGCACGGCGTGCCGCTTGCCACCTACGTCCGCAAGTACTCGAGCATGCGGTTCGAGCCGGCCGGGATCACCGACGATCCCGATCTCCGCATCGCCACCAGCCTCATCGACTACATCTTCCGTCGGCTCGCCGTCGACTACCTGCCCTTCGAGGAACGGGCGGAGCTCGGCGTGCTGTCGACGGCAGAGCGGATGCAGCCGACCCTGCCCGGGGTCGAGGAGACGGCGACCACGTCCGCCGGCCTCGTCGAGCCGGAGGTCCCCGGTTCGGGGGGAGCGGCGACCGAGACGTCCGGGACGCTGTTCGACGCCCCCGGGGAAGGTGCCGGTGGAGCCGGTGGCGCCGGTGGCGCCGGTGCAGGTACCGGTGCCGGGGACCGACCCGGAGGTGGCGCTCGGGCCGGAGGCCGGCCGTCCGACGGGCTGTTGTCCAGAGCCGAGCCCCGGGACGCGCCCTACTGCTACCAGTGCGGAAACGTCATGCAGCGGGCAGGCTCGTGCTACGTCTGTGCCAGCTGCGGGACGACAAGCGGGTGCTCGTAGGGTGACGTCGACGTCGGGCCCGCGACGGCCCTGCTGACCCGGCGCCGCGCCATCCGGGTGAAGCCTGCCTGGCGCGTAGCCGACGCGGTGCCGTTCAACACAGCAGGCTGCCGTGACGACTGATTCGCACGGCGAGCACCCGATCGTCCACGAAACGGGAGACCCCGGCCATACGTGGGCCGACAAGCCCGCTCCGAGCGGAGCGGCCGAGCAGACCGCGTCTGATCATCGCACCGGTCACGCCCAATGGCTGGGCGATTACGTCTACGGCACCATCGCCACGCTGGTCGCCATCGCCGGGCTCACCTTCGAGACCAACCCGGGGGCCCTGACGACGGCGGGCGTGGTGGTGGTGGGCGCCGTCGCCATCTGGCTCGCCCATGCCTTGTCCGACCTCGTCGTCCATCACTCGTGGAGACATCTGCGGGTCCGCCCGGCCGACGTGTGGGGCGCCTTGCGCGGCTCGTGGTCCATCGTGGCGGCGGCCATCCCGGCCACGATCGTGTTCGTGCTCGCCGGTGCCCATGTGTGGGAAGTACGGACGTCGTTCGTCATCGCCGAGGTCATCGGGGCCCTGGCCCTGGCCGTGGTGGGGATCGGAACCGTGGGAGGGGCGAGAGAGTCGCTCGTCCGCCGTGTCCTCTACATCACCGGGTTCGTATCCGTCGGGGTGTTGATCGTGCTACTCGAGTCGGCGGTTCATCTGCTCTAGATCCAGATTCGTTTCCAGCCTCGCGAAGCGGGACGAAAGCCATCGGCACCGGGGGATCAACCGAAGTGGCGGAGAGAGGGCCATTCGACAGACCAAGGACGAACGGGTCCTGCGCAGACCATGACCGCTTTGCCTCGCTCTTCGTTTCGCACGTTCGCGCGGTTGGTGATCCGGGCGGCGACGGTGCAGCCCTTGAAGTATCGACCTGCCTCGTCTCGGGCGAGGCCCACGACGATCACCGGGGCCACGGTGTCGGGGGGCAGTCCGGTGATGGTCACGGTCGCTCCAGCCGCCACGGCTGACGGAAGGCGCAGCAATGTGAGCGACTGCGGAGCGATCTCGCTCATGGCCCGAGCCAACAACGGGACAAGTGGGCCCTGGTCAGGATATGCCCAAGCCAAGTGACGACCAGCGACCAAGAAGTACAGCTCATCTCGGTGATAGCCGTAGCCCCATGCGAATGCGATCAACATTGCTGTTACCGCCGCGCCGGGTGCAACGACAAGTGTGTGGACCGGTTCGTGGTTGTCGGTCGGCGAGCAACCTCCAACGCCCGCTCCCGCGCCGTTGGAGCTGTCGCCCATCGGGCAATGATGGCTTCTTGCGTGTCAATGTGACGGTGGGCGAAGACCGCCCGCCAACGTGACGGTGGGCGAAGACCGCCCGCCGATGTGACGGTGGGCGAAGACCGCCCGCCGGACTGACCTATCGGTGACGGGGCCCCACCGGGCGCTGAAGGCCGACCGATTCTCACTGTGGGAGGGATTCTGACCACCAGCTGTGGCAGGACGTCCCTTCTGACCAGGGGATACTTGCCTTTGTGCCGACAACTCGCGAAGATGCTTCAAACGTCTGAGCTGGCGGCGGACTCGTTGTGTAGATGTCGGCGCTCTGACGGCGTACAGGGACATGGGGGCGGTGCCTCCATGAAGCGAAGGGCATTTTCATCATGTGGGCACGACGACTGATCGCAGGTTCAGGGCTGGCACTGGCATCGCTGGTGGTGCTTCCGCATGCCGCCGGAGCAGCAACGACGTGTGTCTCCGGTTCGGTGACCGAGCCCGGCTGTGTCCAGCCGCCGACGGTCCCGCCCACCGGTACCGGTACAGGAGCGGGAGCCATCTCCACCCAGACGGCACCCGACGGGCCATCAACGCCTGCTGATGGGTCCTCCGCCGTCCATCTCACCAGCTCGAGCTCGAGCCTTCCGTTCACGGGTGCCGATGTCGGTGAGCTGGCTGCCATCGGGACCGGTGCGGTGCTTGCCGGCGTGGTCCTGACCCGCCGCCGCCGTCACGCTGCCTGAGCACGCTCACAACCGGCGGGGGCCGACCTCCGCCGGAGCTGTTCACGCCCAGGGACTCACCCCCAGGGCACTGCCTCCTCCACCGAGTGGTGCTGTAGCGCCGTCTGCCAGGTCGGCTCGGTAGAGGCTCGCCAGCAGCCGGAGCTCAGTAGCTCGCCGGCACGAGCGGCGCCACCGACTGGAAGAAGAAGAACACCACCACCACCCAGGCCAGCGTGCCCGCCAGGGCCGTGGCCAACCGGGCGAACCTCCGGGTTCTCCTGACAGCCAGCCAGACCAACGTGGTGAGCGCGGCGACGCCGATTCCCCAGGCGATGGCGACGGGCCAGCTTCTCTGGGACGACCCCGCCACCGGCCGCAGCGACGAGGTGGAGGCCTCGGTGTGGACGCCGGGCCGGGCCAGATAGCTGGACACGAGCACGGCATGGACCACCAGTCGCTGGGACGCGGTGTAGAGAGGCGTGCAGGTGGTGAGCGTGAGCTCTGGATCAGCGGTGGGGGCGACGGCCGATACGTCGCTCGGGCTGACCGACTCGCTCCTCGTGACCCGGTAGCCGAAGTAGCCCTGGAGCGTAGTGATCTCGATCGTGTCTCCCGGCACGAGGTCGTTCAGATTGTAGAAGGGGTGCTGGTAGGTGGTGCGGTGGCCGGCAATGGCCGAGTTCCCCGCCTCACCGGGCAAGGGCGTTCCCTGGTAGTGACCGGGCCCGAGCTCGAGCTGGGCGGTGCCGGTCCCCTCGACCACGACCATAGAGAGCCCGATCTTCGGGATGTTGATCGACCCGACGGGGCTGCCGAGCGGGGGAGGGGCTTCGTGGGGGGCGACCTTCGGTGGCGTCGTACTCAGCGCACCGGGGAGCGGGTCCGACGTGGACGGTGACACGCCCGATCGCCGCAGCGCCGAATGGAGCTCGGTACGGAGCGCATCCTGGCTCCGGGCGGTCATCAGTCCGGTCCCCCACAACAGGTAGGGGATGAACAGGAGGACCAGGATGCCAGCGACAAGCACCACGCGGCCGACCGTCATCCGGATCACGGTCAACGACACGGTGCGATGGTAGTGGCACAGTCCCGACGCCAGCGTTCACGCACGTGCCGGTGGACGCCCCCCGACGCCTCCGGCAGTGCCGGGCTCCTCTTCGATCCGTCCGTTACCATCGCGGCGTGCCACCCGCTCGGTCCGGACAGGTGCCGTCGGCACGTGCGGTTCGGGCCCCCACGCAGGCGAGGCATCCCGTCGAGGCCAGGTGACCGCGTCGCTCCCACCTCGCCGGCGCCACCGCCACCGATGGCGGTGGATCCTCGCCGGATTGATCGTGGTCGTTCTGGCATGGGCCGGACTGCTGGCAGCAGGCATGGTGTCCGCCTATCACCATGACCAGGACGGTCTCGATGCCCTCCAGCAGGTGAAGTCGAACCTCTCGCCGGGCGCCATCACAGAGGAAGGAACGGTCCGGACCCTCGACCACGCCCAGTCGGAGTTCGCCAGTGCGCGATCAGCATTGTCGTCGCCCATCTTCTCGCCGATCACCGTCGTCCCGGTGGTCGGCCGGCAGCTCCGGTCCGTCCGGGCGCTCAGCAGTGCCGCCGAGACCGTCTCTGCCGTCGGGTCCACGTTCCTCACGAGGGTGCACGATGTCCTGAACGAACCCCACGGTGCCGGTCCCGAACGGGTGGCCTCCCTCTCCCAGCTCGCCGTCATCTCCGCCACGTCCCGTGCCCAGCTGGACGCCATCGACACAGGACCGTCGGCCGCCCTCGTCGCCCCGCTGGCCCGCAAGCACGACCAGTTCGTGGACCAGCTGGACGAGGCAAGGTCGAGGTTGGCCAACGCCGCCTCCGCTTCGTCGGCTGCCGCCCAGATCCTCACCGGACCACAGACGTACCTCGTGCTGGCTTCCAACAATGCCGAGATGCGTAACGGCGGAGGGACCTATCTCGATGTGGGGGTGGCCACCACGTCCGGAGGTTCGGTGCAGGTGGGAGATCTGGTGCCCTCGGGTGCGCACACCCTGCCGATCGGAGCGGTGCCGGTGACCGGCGATCTCGAGCGGAACTGGGGGTGGCTGAACCCGAGCCTCGACATGCGAAACCTGGGTCTCACTCCCCAGTTCAACGTGACGGCCCCGCTGGCTGCGCAGATGTGGGAATCGCTGACCGGCCAGCCCGTCGACGGCGTGATCGCACTCGACGCCGTAGCCGTCCAGCAGATGCTGGTGGCCACCGGGCCGGTCGTCGTGAACGGGCAGACGATCGACTCGGGCAACGTCATCTCCTACCTGCTGCACGACCAGTATTCGGGCTTGAGCGACACGGCCGATTCCGCCCAGCGTCAGGACGCGCTCGGAACGCTGACCCATGTCGTGCTCGACCAGCTCCAGAGCGAGAACGCCAACCTGCGTACTCTGGCGACGGCACTCTCGAGCGCCGTCTCGGGCCGCCACCTGATGCTTTGGTCGAAGAGTCCGGAGAACCAGGCGGTTTGGACGAGGAGTGGGGTGAGCGGAAGCCTCACGTACCGCTCCGTCGGGGTATCGCTCGTCAATTTGGGAGGGAACAAGCTCGATCAGTACGTGCCGGTGCACGTCGGGGTCACGACGACGCCTTCGGGCTCGACCACCCAGGTGACCATGCGCATCGACGTGGTCAACAACACGCCGCCCGGTCAGTCGCAGTTCATCGCCGGGCCCTTCCCCGGGGTAGACGTGAGCTACGGCGGCTACACGGGCATGGTGACGGCCAACGTTCCGGGTGCTGCGATGAGGGTCTCGATGACCGGGGCGGGCCCGCTGGCCGTTCTGGGGCCGGACGGCCCGACGGGCGTGGTGGCCGCGCCCCTCACCGTCGCCGAAGGAGCCCGATCCACCGTGGTCGTCCGCTACCGACTGCCGGGAACCCACGGCGAGATGACCGTCTTCCCGTCGGCCAGGATCCCGCCGGAGTCCTGGACGGCCAACGGCCAATCGTTCACCGACGACACCTCCCGGACCATCCGGTGGTGAGATGACCCCCCGGCTCCGACAGCGGGCACCGTCCCCCGGTGCCGATGGCCCACGGGCACGGGGGCCCCTGCGGGTGCTCCGAATCTCCCACAGCGGGGTGGTCACCGGCTGGCGTCAGCGCGAGCGCGAGCTCCGGAAGCGGGGCTGTGATCTCACCTTGATCACGGCCCAGCGATGGGAGGAGGGCGGTTCGATGGTCGCCTGCGAACCGGGACAGGACGACTTCGTGGTACCGGTCAAGACGATCGGCCGCCATCCGAACCTCTTCCTCTACGATCCCCGACCCCTGTGGCGGCTGCTCGGTGCTCGCCAGTGGGATCTGATCGACCTCCACGAAGAACCCTTCGGTTTGGCAATGGGAGAGGTGCTGGTGCTGCGCCGGCTCCGTCGGTCCCGTGTGCCGTTCGTGGTGGCCTCGGCCCAGAACCTGCCCAAGCGGTATCCGCTGCCCTTCCGCTTGATCGAACGCGCCGCCCTCGCCCAGGCGGCAGGTGCCTATACCTGCAACACGGAGGCGGGTCGGATCCTTCGGGACAAGGGTCTGGTCGGAGCCTGGACCCTGTTGCCGTTGGGTCTCGACACCAGCCGCTACACGGTCGAGGAGCGGTCGGTCCCCACAGAAGTCCTGCGGATCGGGTTCGTGGGCCGCCTCATCCCACACAAGGGTGTCGGTGTCCTGCTCCAGGCGGCGGTATCGGACCGGCGGTTCGTCCTCGAGATCTATGGAGACGGACCAGAGGCCGAGGAACTCCGGAACGAGGCCGTGGTGCTCGGGATCGAAGACCGGGTCACGTTCCACGGGTTCGTCGCCGAGGACACCATGCCCGAGGTCTACCGCACGTTCGACGTGCTGGCGGTCCCATCGCTCACCATGCCGGGCTGGATCGAGCAGTTCGGACGGGTTGTGGTGGAGGCTGGGGCGTCGGGGGTCCCTGTGGTCGCCTCGGCCAGTGGCTCCCTGCCCGACGTCGTGGCCGAGCACGCCCTCCTCGTGCCGCCCGGTGACGCCGGCGCGCTGGCCGCCGCGCTCGGGCGTCTCGTCGACGAGCCAGGCGTGTGGGAGAAGGCCCGTGCGTCGGGCATCGCCGAGGCGGCCCGGTACTCGTGGGAGGCGGTAGCCGACGAGCAGCTCGCCCTCTACCGGGCGGCCACCGACGACGAGGCGGGTGTAGCGGGGTAGAGCCGGGTGGAGTGCCGTTGACCGGGTGAGGCCGGGGCACTGCCGCTGTCATTCCTGATAGGCGTAGGCCTGGTACCTGTCAGGCGTCGAACGGCGGGTTCGGTTGACGGCCACGCCGAGCACGCTGCAGTGGGTGGCCTCCAGTCGGTGGATGGTCCGTTCGAGGCCGGTCCGCTCCGTCCTGCCCTGGGAGGCGACGACGACAGAGCCGGTGGCCAAACCGCCGAGGATCGCCGTGTCCGGCACGGCCAGGACCGGCGGCGAGTCGAACAGCACCACATCTGCCAGGAGCGGAAGCTGGTCGAGGACGGGCCGTATCCCGGGGCTCCCGAACAGCTCGGCCGGATCCTCGAGCCGGGTGCCCGCTGGGAGCACCTGGAGCCCGTACGTGCCACCGTCGAGGAGCACCGAGCTCACCGACGAGCTGTCCGGTCGACCTTCGACGCTCCCGGCCGGCCGGGACGATGAGCGGCGAGAACTGCTTTCCTCGGGATGGCGTTGTGGCACCCGCCCGCCGGTCCGGTCGCGGTCCCTGGTCGTGCGCTCGACCCCGTCGGGGGTCACGGTGCCGTGTTCGGGTTGCTTCCAGTTCGACACGATGAGGTCGGAGAGGCCGGGCAGACCTGAAGCCTCGACGCCGAGCAGCTCCTCCAAGCGGGGGCGACGGAAGTCGGCTGAGACGACGATGACCTTGTTGCCGCTCAGCGCCCACGACGCTGCGAGGTTGGCGGTGATGAACGTCTTGCCGTCTCCTGCTTCAGGACTGGTCACCACGATCAACGGGCAGGGGACATCGTCGAGGAGAACCCGCAAGCTGGTGCGAAGCTCCCGGAGCGCCTCGGACATGGGCGAGTGGGGTGCCTGCACGAGGGCGATCGAGACCTTGCCGGAACGGACGTCATCGTCCAGGGGAAGCTCGGCCAGGACAGGGGACTCGGTGATCTCCTCCACGCCCCAGGTCGTCCTGAGCCGGGTATCGAAGCGCTCACGGCCGAGGGCGACACCGCACCCGACGATCAGCCCGGCGACGATCCCGATTGCCGCCAGCTTCGACCCGCTCAATCCGGTCGGGGCCGTCGGGAAGTTGGCGGCGACCTCGACCGTGGCATAGGGCTCACCGGTCAAGATCGTGGTCTGCTCGGTCTGGAGCGTACCGAGCGTCGTGGTCAGACCCTGGATCTTCGCCGTCGTCACCGTCGAGGAGGGTTGTGACTGCAGCGTGCTGATCTGCTGGCTGATCGACGCCATGGAGTCGGCGATCTTGTTGACCTGGGACTGCACCGTGGCCTCGGTCTGGTTGATGAACGCCTGCGCGTAGGCCGCGGCGACAGCCTGAGCCTGGGCCGGATCGCTGGCTGTCGAGGTGATGGTGATAGCACCAGTGGTCGTGCTCGTCGCCCCCGGGGTGGTGTTGACGGTGCCGGTGACCTCGGATGCGACCGCCGACACGTCCGGATCTTTCAGGATCCTCGCCGCAGCGTTCTGGACTGCCGTGCTGTTGAGGACCTGGACCGGGTCGGGAAGGGTGACGAGCTGGGTACCGGAAGCCTGCCCCGACCGCGCTGCTCGCGCTCGGGGTGTTCGACACTTGGACGAGCGTCGTCGACTGGTAGCTCTTCGACTGCAGCTTCGAGTATGCGAGGGCCCCCACCAGTGCGACCACGACGCAGATGGCGATGGTCAGTTTGCGCCGCCACAGGATGGAGAGGAACTCGTTGAACGTCAATGGATGCTCGATTCGTCTGCGGCCGAAGTGCTCCCCGGGAGCACGAGGATAGGCCCCAACCGGCCCCTCCGGTCTGCATGCAGTCCCGTTGGCCCCGACGCATTCTGGAACCTCACCGGACCCCGGCCGACTCCCTGCAGATCATGGGTCGGTGTCCTGGTCCCCATCTTCGTATGGACCCTCGTCATTCGCCGACCTTCATGCGCCGACGATCATTGTGCAATCGTAGTGGTGCGTGCCACCGGCTTTTCCTTGCTCCTCCCTCATCAACCTGCCGGCGCCGGTGCGCGGTCGCACCAATTGCGTCGTCACGATGGCAGCAGATCTTGAGGTCGGGCCCCGGGCCGAGGGCGACAGGACGGGAGGTGCCCGGACGGGCCGCCCAGGGGGCACCGAGGAGGCAGGGGCGACGGCCCGGATGCCCTGGTCAGGACGACCTGGACCAGGGACGACGGTACCCGGCAAGCGCTGCCCGGAGAAGGCGGGACTGGGGCCGGCCCAACAGGTCGCGCCCGCGTCAGCCGATACGGACTCATGTCCGCCCGCGTCCGGGAGCCCAGACCGGCTCCCTCGGTGAGCCGACGAGGACCATGACAGACCACGTGACCGATCCCGACGGCGGAGCCGATCCCACCGGAACCCCGGGCCCCGGGCGGACGGCGGTGGCCGCCACCCCGGCCCTCGACGAACCGGAGTCCTGGGGGAGCCCGGGGACGTGGTCGACCCGATTCGGATCGCGCCTGGAACGACGAGCCCGCCGGCTACCGGCCGGGGTGGTGGTGGCGTGGCTGCTGGCGATCGTCATCGCCGCCGGGGTGGGTGCCGGCGTCGCCCACGGCAAGACACTCGGACTGGCCCTCGCCGGCGTCATCTTCGCCGCCGGTGTGCTGGTCGTCGATCCCCTTCTGGTCGTCGTCATCGCCCTTCCGGGAGCCCTGCTCATCGAACGTGTGGGGGGCTCCGGCACCAACTTGAGCGGGGCCGACGGGTTCGTCCTCATCGGCGCCATCGTCGCCCTCTTCTTCGTGCGCTGGAGTCAGGCGCCGTCACTCAAGCAATTCCTGTCCGGGATCGTCTGGTTCCAGGCCGTATTGATCCTGGTGGTCCTGGCCCACCCCTTCCGCTACGACATCGTCGAGTGGTTCCACCGCTGGTCCTACCTCGGCGGCAGCGTCCTCGTCGGCTGGGTCATCGCCACCTACGGCCGTACCCGCCAAGCGGTGCGCCTGTACCTGTGGGGTGCATCCCTCATCGCCTTGATCGCCATCGGTAACTCGGCCAAGGGGGGCTTCGCCCCCGCCCAGTGGGGCGCCTACCAGAAGAACGCCATCGGAACCATCATGCTCATCGCCATCCTGGTGGCCGTGATCAGCCCGTCGTGGATGGGACTCGGGCGTAGGGAGGTCCGTGTCTACAGCGTGATCTGCATCCTCGGGCTGCTGGCATCCCAGTCGCGCCAGGCCATCATCGTGCTGATCCTCGGACTGGCACTTCTTCTCGTCCTCAACCCGGACCTACGCGGCCGCTCGAAGATCTTGGTGTTGGCGGCGATACCGGTGGCAGCGGCCCTCTACGAGAGCTTCATCTATAACGCGCGGAACAATCCGAAGTTCAACTCGGTGGCGGCGCGGGTGAGCCAGATCGAGCGCGGCGCTCCACGTCTACCATCTCAGCCCGATCCTCGGCGAGGGGATGAGGTTCTACAACCTTCCTCAGTACATCACGGTGACAGCGCCTCCCAACGTGCTGGTCGACAACCTCTCGTCCACCGGAATCGTCGGATCGGCGGCCTTCTTCTACTTCGTCTTCGCCACCCTTCGCACTCTGGCCAGGCTGCCCTACCGCTTCGGGACCCTAGGTCTCGTCGTCCTCTCGGCTCACTACCTGGACGGGCTGTTCGACATCTTCTGGATCGGCGCCTCCTCGGTCGTCCCCTTCGTCGTTGCCGGCATGTCGCTCGGGATGGCCGACCTCAACCGTCACGGAGCCGACCCCGGAACGGGGATTCGGACCGCCGTCGAGCGGGGGCAGCGCCCACGAGATCGCGCCCCGGTCTCGATCGGGCGGTGAGCACGGCTCGGACCCGCATCGTCTACAACGCACTTCCCCTCGATCCCGGGAGTGGAGGGGTCAGCACCTACATCGGCGAGCTGCTGGCCCACATGGTGGACGAAGCCGACGCCGAGCTGGTGGCGGCCGTTCGCCCGGAGGGGACGGCTCGGCTGCCGAGGGGGGTCACCCCGAAGGTGAAACGACCGGCGACGGGCGTGCGCCGGGCGATCGCCGGGGCCGCCGGGCTCGGGCCCGCCGACCTCGTCCACGGGCTCGACGTGGACCTCCCGTTTCGACGTTCGGCGCCGACCGTCTCGACCGTGCACGATCTCGCCGTGTTCGACACGCCGTGGGCCTTTCCCCGGCATCGGGCAATGGGAGAGCGTTGGCTCCTCCGGCACTCGCTGCGTCGGGCGGACGCCGTGGTGGCCGTGTCGGCGTTCACCGCCGAGCGCATGCGGCACCTCATCGGCGGCGACGCCGTCGTGGTCCACTCGGCGCCCAGCCCTTCCATGGCGCCGCCGGCCGACGACGACGTGATCGCCGTGCGCGACCGGTACCGGCTCCCCGGCCGGTTCGTGCTGCATGTGGGCAACATCGAGCCCCGCAAGGACATCGCCACACTGTCCGCCGCCTGCCGGACCGCCGGGCTTCCACTGGTCCTGACCGGCCGCAGACTGTGGGGGCACGATGCCCCGGCCGGCGCCGTCGAGATAGGGAAGGTCCCCGAGGGCGATCTGCCCGCCCTCTACGGTGCGGCCACCGTCGTCGGGTACGCGTCGCGGTACGAGGGATTCGGCCTCCCGCCGCTCGAAGCCATGGCGTGCGGTGCCCCGGTGGTCACGACGCCGGTGCCGGCCGTGACCGAGCTCGTGGCCGACGGGGCTGAGCAGTTCCGGCCCGGCGACGAAGTCGGGCTCGCCGCCGTGCTGTCGGAGCTCGTGAACGACGCCGCCAGGCGGAGGGAGCTCGCCTGTCGGGGCCGGGAGCTCGTCGGGCGGCTCAGCTGGGCCGAGACGGCCCGGCGCACCGCCGACGTCTACCGATCCCTGGGCGTCGCCGTCTGAGGATCAGAACCCCTCCGGCAATCCGCACCCTTCAGCTCGGCTCCGCTCGTGCCGATCAAGGGATATGGCTCGGACGACCTTCGAACCCACGGCGCCGCCTGCACCTACTGGCTCCGGATCTCCGTCGGCCTCGCCCTGGGAGTCGCTGTTCGGCCCGGCCGGTGACGACGGTGAAGGACAGGTGATCGACGCCGAGGTGATCACCGAGGCACCGACCCTTCCCGATGTCCCCGAGGCGCCGGCCGACCTGTTGGCCGATCTCGACGAGCCCAACCTCGTCCTCACCCCCGGCTACATCGGCGCCGAGCGCCGGGCCGCCGGTGCCCGTGCCCGACTGCGCCGGGCCACGTTCGACCACCGCCGCCGGCTCCACCGCCTGGCGGCCTTGGTGGTGCTCCTCTTGGTGCTGGCGGTGACCGCCGCCCTCGTCGCCGTCAATGCCGGATCGACCGAGCCGGCGGCCTCTTCGACGCTCACGGTCCCTTCGGCGGCGTCGAACGCCGACGCCAACCCCTTCCTCCGTCCCGTGCTGTCGCCGACGGCGATCGATCCGCACAAATCCAGGCCGGCCCCGGCCCACGCTGCCGCCGTTCCCGCCCCGACGACGACGACTCCGACCACCGTCGCCCCGCCGGCACCGGCGGCCCCGGCCGCGGTGGCCCCGGCCGCGGTGGCTTCCGCACCGGCTCCGGCGCCCGCCCCTCCGAGCACCGCGGACCTCACCCCCGACCAGATGGGAGCGGCGGCGCTCGCCCTCGTGCGGTACCCGTGGCAGAACATCCCCGGGTACAGCATCCAGTTCCTCCCCATCTCCGACGCCCCCTCCGCCGGCTTCTACGGCAACACCACCTTCACCTGGGGGAGTGCCGGGGGCACGTCGGTCCTCTACGTCTATCCGGGTGAGACCGTCGACGAGCTGGCCGGCATCACCGCATTCGAGATCGGCCACGAGGTGGACGCCGCCGCCGTCTATCCCCAAGGGGGCGAGACGGCCATCGAGAACATCCTCGGCATCCACCCCGCCAGCTGGGCGCCCGACTGCGACTGCGCCGAGCAGGGGTTCCTCTCTGGCTGGTACGCCTCTGCCTTCTCCAACTACTGGTCGCCGGGGGTCGGGGACTGGAGCCAGATCGCCCCCGAACCCTCCGGGGCCGTCCTCGCCGCCGTCGAGCCGTGGCTGAACCCGAGCATCCCGTGAGGAGCTGAAGCTGGAGCACCCGCACCCGCAACGGGGCCGTCCTCGATGTTCGAGGGATCGGCGGGCACGGGTGTGCCCGGTTCCCGTCCCCCTGTTACCGTCGAGCCCGGGTTCAGGTCCCTCGCCGGCGGGCGGGTCCGACGCCCAATCAACTGTCATGGTCCGAATCGCCCTGCTCCCGAGCTCCTACGTGCCATCCCTCGGCGGGGTCGAGGAGCTGACCCGCCACCTCGGCCTGGCCCTCGACCGCTCCGGTGACGAGGTCCAGGTCTGGACGCTGCAGAGCCTCTCCGAGCCCGAGACGGTCGAGGTCCGCGACGGGCTGCTCGTCCGCCGGTTGCCCATGCCCCTGCCCGCCACCAGCTGGTCGGCCCTCTACCGGACGGCCACCACCGGGACGAGGACCCTGCTGGCCCTGCGCCGGGCCGTGGCCGCCTTCCGGCCCGACGTCCTCCACGTCCAGTGCTTCGGGCCCAACGGGGCGTACGCCGCCGCGGTATCGAGGATGACCGGCGTCCCTCTCGTCGTCACGCTCCAGGGAGAGACGGTCATGGACGACGGCGACATCTTCGACATCTCGGCATCGCTCCGGTGGTCGCTGCGCTCGGCCCTGGCCCACGCCGCCGCCGTCACCGGGTGCTCGGCCTGGACGCTCGCCGACGCAGAGGACCGGTTCGGCCTCGCTCCCGGCAGGGGAGAGGTGATCTTCAACGGCGTCGACCTCGGCGACGACGCCGGCGCCGGCGCCGGGGCCGAGGTCGGAGACCGGGCCGGTGCGCCCGGTGGTCGCCGGAGCCAGAGCATCGCCGGCGGCCGGCCCTATCTGTTCGCACTCGGCAGGGTCGTCGAGAAGAAGGGCTTCGATCTGTTGCTGTCGGCCTACGCGTCGATGGGCACCGACCAGCGGACCGCGGATCTGGTGATCGCCGGGGCGGGGGCGTCGCTCGAGTCGCTGCACGCCCAGGCCGGCTCGCTCGGGATCGCCGATCGGGTCCACTTCGTCGGCCGGCTGGACCGCGACGACGTGGCCGCCGCCATGGCTGGGTCCGAGCTCTTCGTCATGCCCAGCCGGTTCGAGCCGTTCGGGATCGTCGTGCTGGAGGCGTGGCGGGCGGGCACGGCGGTGGTGGCGACCAGCCGGGGCGGACCGCCCGAGTTCGTCCGGGACGGGGAGGACGGCGTGCTCGTCGATCCCTTCGACACGCCCAGGTTCGCCGCCGTCCTCTCGAAGCTGCTCGCCGACCCCGGCCGTCGAGGGATGCTCGGCCGGGCCGGACGCCGGCGGATGGTCGACTTCGGTTGGCAGCGGATCGCCGAGCAGTACTGCGCCGTCTACGACCGGGTGATGGACGGCGCCGGCCACGCGTCGCAAGTAGGCGGGACGCCGGAAGCGGCGCCGGATCAGGGCACATCCGGGGGATACCCCCTCCCGGACCCGCTGTCGGACGCGTCGGAGACGGCCCCGATATGACGCCGGCCGGGCCGAGTTCGGCGAGCCTCGAAGCGGCGGTGGGGTCGGACGCCGCCCGGCTGCTCGTGGCGTGGGGCGCCGGCGGTGGCCGAGCCGTCGACGGTCTGTTGTCCCGGCCCGAGGTCCGAGTGGGTGTCGACCTCGTCGCCGTGGCCGACGTCGCCGGGTCGCTCGGGCGCTTCGGTGACCGGTACCTCCGACGCGTGTTCACGCAACACGAGCTGTCCTCGTGCAGGACGGCTGCTGTCGACGGATACTCGTGCCAAGGGCTGGCGGCCCGGTTCGCGGCGAAGGAAGCCGCCCTCAAGGTCCTGCGTCCTTCCGGATGGCGTCCGCAGTGGCCTAGTATCGAGGTGCACAGCGCCGCGGACGGCTGGTGCACGATACGACTGGGGGGCCGTGCCCGGTTGCTGGCCGAGCAGGCGGGGATCGATGAGCTGGCGGTGAGCCTGACCCACGAGGACGCCCTGGCGGGCGCGGTGGTGGTGGGCCTGTGCGGAATTCCTCGGCTCGACCGACAAGACGATCCGCCGCCGCCGACCGGTGAGAAAGGGATGGACTGATCGTGGACGAGACGATCCGCCAGGTACTGGGGGAGCACGCCCGGCTCGCCGTCGACGTGGCGACACTGGATGACGACGCCGACCTGTTCGCCGCAGGCATGACCTCCCACGCCAGCGTAAACGTCATGCTGGCCATCGAGGACGCCTTCGACGTCGAGTTCTCCGAGGACATGTTGAAGAAGTCCACGTTCGAGTCGATCGGCGCCATCCGGTCGGGGGTCGAGCAGATGCAGGCCAAGGGGTGACGGCATGGCGAGCATGACAGGTGAACGGCCGCGCATCGCCGAAGGTGGAAATGTCGCTGCGGCGATGGCCCGGATCGGTGAGGAGGTCTCGGCACCGGCCGCCGACGACGTGGACGCAGAGGCGCGGTTCCCGGCCGAGACGATCGCCGCGCTGCGGACAGAAGGCCTGCTCGGCGCGCTGGTGCCCCCCTCCCTCGGAGGCCTCGGCGCGTCCTTTTCCGAGGTGTCCGAAGGACTCGTGGGCCTCGGGCAGCACTGCGCGTCGAGCGCCATGGTCACGGCCATGCACCATATCCAGGTGGCGTGCCTGGTCCGCCACGGTCGCAACCAGGCCCTGCGGGACTACCTGGCCGAGCTGACCGACGGCCAGTACCTGCTGGCGTCGGCCACGACCGAGGTGGGCACCGGCGGCGACGTCGGGAGCAGCGTGTGCGCGGTGGAGACGGTCGGTGACGGGTTCACGCTCGACAAGCAGGCACCGGTCATCTCCTACGGGAGGTTCGCCGACGCCATCCTCACCACCGCCCGGCGCACGCCCGACAGCCCGCCCAACGACCAGGTCCTGGTCCTGTGCCGGCCGCCGGGCCTGGAGCTCGACCAGGTCGGGGAGTGGAACGCCCTGGGGTTCCGGGGCACCTGCAGTCCGGGCTTCGTCCTCCGGGCGACGGGCGAGCGCACGGCCATCCTCGACGATCCCTACGCGGAAATCTCGACGAGGACAATGCTCCCTGTCGCCCATCTGTTGTGGAGCTCGCTGTGGTTGGGCATCGCCACCTCCGCCGTGGACCGGGCCCGCCGGTTCGTGCAGTCCGACGCCCGCAAGCATCCGGGCACCACGCCGACCGGTGCCATGCGCCTGGCCGAGACCAACGCCGCCCAGATTCAGTTCGCCGAGCTCGTGCGGGGCTCGGTACGACGCTACGACGAGATCAAAGACGACCCCGACCGCCTGGACTCGGTCACCTTCGCCATCGCCATGAACTCGCTCAAGGTGTCGGCGTCCACCCTCGTGGTGGACGTTATCCGCCAGTGCATGCTGATCTGCGGGCTCGCGTCCTACCTCGTCGGCACCCCCTACAGCCTGGGGCGGCACCTGAGGGATGCAATGGGCGCTTCGCTCATGGTCAACAACGATCGCATCATGGGCGGCACGGCCCAGATGCTCCTCATCCAACGGGGCGAGTGAGGCGCGGGTGTCCTCCGAGACCGTGCACCGGGCCGATCCCTGGGAACGGTTCCGGACCGACCTCCTCGATGCCGGCATCCTGATCACCACGTCGGTGGTCGGCCTCTACGGGCGCTCGGCGCCCTATGAGGCGGTCATCGACGCCCTCGACCGGGTCGTGATCGAGGCAGGGTCCGACCAGGACGCCCGGCCGGTGCGTTTCCCGCCCGTCATGCCGTGGGACAACTTCGAGAAGAACGGGTACCTCGAGTCGTTCCCCGACCAGATGGGCTCGGTGCACACCTTCAGGGGCGACGAGCGACAGCACGCCGAGCTCGTCCGCAGCGTCGAGGCCGGTGAGGACCGGGGACCGCTCCTCGAGACGACCGACATCGTCCTCTGCCCGGCCGCGTGCCATCCGCTCTATCCGACGATGACCGGCGTGCTGGAAGAGGGCGGTTGCCGGGTCGACATCTCGGGCTACTGCTTCCGCCACGAGCCGAGCACCGATCCCTTCCGCATGCAGTCGTTCCGGATGCACGAGTACGTCTATCTCGGCACCCCGGAAGGGGCCCGTCTCCATCGGGACCTGTGGCTGGAGCGCGGGTGCGACATCCTCGGGCGCCTCGGCATCCCGGTGGAGCAGGTCGTGGCCAACGACCCCTTCTTCGGCCGACCGGGCCGGATGCTCGCCGCCAACCAGCGTGACGAAGAGCTCAAGTTCGAGATCGTGACGCCCGTCTACGCCACCGAGCGCCCGACGGCCATCTCCTCGGCCAACTGTCATCTCGACCACTTCGGTCGCCCGTTCGACATCCGCACCGCCGATGGCGACGTGGCCCACTCGGCGTGCTTCGGCTTCGGCCTCGACCGGATCGCACTCGCCCTCTTCCACCATCACGGACCCGACCCCGGGCGCTGGCCGGCGGGGGCCCGCGCCGCCCTGTGGCCCTGAGGCCCCCCGGCCGGCCGTTGTCGTGACCCGGCTTCTCGAGTCGCTGGCGGTCGAGACCTTCGATGCCCATCCTCTCCACGCTGTGGAGCGGGACTGGACCGAGACCAACTGCTACGTGGACGTCTGGATCGAGGTCCTCCACGCCCTGGGCCTCGATCCGCTGGCGGCCGGCGCCTTCACCCTCAGCGCCGACTTCGAAGGTGACCAGTGGCGGTTCTTCAAGTACCCGCCCGAGGACCTCCGGGCCGTCTACGGCATCGAGGTCAACGAGCTCAACGTGTGGAAGGCGGTCGTGGACCACGTCGACGAGCAGCTCGGCCTGGGCCGGCTCTGCACGGTCGAGGCCGACTCCTACTACCTGCCCGACACCCGCGAGGTGGCCTACCGGTCGGCCCACGTGAAGACCACGATCGTCCCCCAGTTCCTCGACGTCGATGGCGGCCGGCTCGGCTACTTCCACAACGCCGGCTACTTCGAGCTCGAGGGCGACGACTTCGACGGCGTCTTCACCCTGGGAAGCCACGCCGGCGAGCTGGTCCTGCCTCCCTACGTCGAGTCGATCCGCCTCGACGGCATCCGCAGCCACGATCCCGACCTCGTCGACCGGGCGCTCGGCGTGACCGCCGATCACCTTGCCCGCCGCCCGAGGGACAATCCCGTGCTCCGCCTGGGCGAGCGTCTCGGCCGGGACCTCGAGTGGCTGGCCGGCCGGGACCTCGAGACGTTCCACCGCTACTCCTTCGGCACCTGCCGCCAGTGCGGGGCCACGGCCGAGATGGCGGCATCGTTCGTCGACTGGCTCGACGAGCACGGTCGGTCGGGTTCGAAGGAGGCGGCCGAAGCGTTCCGGGCCGTGTCTTCGGCGGCCAAGGCGCTCCAGTTCTCCCTGGCCCGGGTGGTGCGGGGGCGCGGGATCGACCTCGGTGCCGTCATCGAGCCGATGGCGGCCAACTGGGCCCGGGCCATCGACATCATGGTGAGCCGGTATGGAGGCTGAGCCCGGCACCGACGTGCTCGCCTCCGCTGTCTGGGAGTGCACGCCGGCGCCGGCAGGCGAGATCGCAGGGCCCGACGCCCTCGACACCGCCCTCGGTTGGATGCCGGCATCGGTGCCCGGCACGGTGGCCGGCGCCCAGCGCACCGCCGGGGTCGAGGAACGGTCCTCGGTCGAGCTCGACGGCCAGGACTGGTGGTACCGCTGCCGGTTCGCCGGGCCGGGCCGTGGCGGACCCGGCTCCCACCTGCTGGAGGTCGAAGGGGTGGCCACGGTGTCCGACGTATGGCTCAACGGTGTGCACCTCTCGTCCTCCACGTCGATGTTCACACCCCGGCGCCTCCGGGTCGGCGCCCTCTCGGACCAGAACGAGTTGGTCATCCGCTGCGCCGCCCTCGGCCCCCTGCTCGTGCCCCGCCGGCCCCGGCCCCGTTGGAAGACGGCAGGAGCCTCGAACCAGAGCTTGCGCTGGTTCCGAACCACCCTGCTCGGCCGCCAGCCCGGCTGGGTGGTGACCCCGGCCCCGGTGGGGCCGTGGCGGCCGGTGCGCCTCGTTCCCCTCACCGGCCCTCACCTGGTCGATCGACGGCTCCTCGCCGCCTGCGGGCCGGAGGGCGCCGGGTCGGTCGCCGTCGAGCTCGACTGGGCCCTCCCCGACGGAGGGCCGGAGCCACCTGCCGGGTTCACCGTCGAGGTGGGGGGTCGGAGGCCCCGCTGGACGCACGGACGACGGGCGAGCGGCTGCGCGCGACCGGCTCTCTCGACGTGCCCGGGATCGAGCGGTGGTGGCCGCACACGCACGGGCCGGCACCGCTCTATCCGGTGACGGCGCGGTGCGGGGACGCCAGGTGGCCGGTCGGCAGCGTCGGGTTCAGGACCGTCGAGGTGGACCGGAGGGATGGCGCGTTCTCCCTGGCGGTGAACGGCGTGAACGTGTTCTGCCGGGGAGGGTGCTGGTATCCGGTCGACCCGGTCACGCTCGCCGGGGAGGGGGGGAGACCGAGGAGACCCTCGCCCTGCTGCGCCGGGCGGGCATGAACATGGTCCGCATCCCCGGCGGGACGGTGTACCCGCCGCCGTCCTTCTACGCCCGCTGCGACCGCCTCGGCATCATGGTGTGGCAGGACACGATGCTCGGCATGGTGGACCCTCCGGACGATCCCGACTTCGAGCGGTCGGTCGCCGACGAGGTGACCGTCCTGCTCCGGGAAGCTGCCGCCCATCCGAGCCTCTCGGTCGTGTGCGGAGGCCAGGAGCTCGAGGAACAGCCGGCCATGTTCGGGCTGCCCCGTGAGCGCTGGGGGTCACCGGTGACCGGGAAGGTGATCGCCGAGCGGTCGGCTGCCCTTGCCCCCGGGATCCCGTACCTCACGTCGTCGCCGACCGGAGGCACGCTGCCGTTCCAGGTCGACGAGGGGGTGAGCCACTACACCGGGGTCGGTGTGTTCATGCGACCCCTCGACGATCTGCGGCGCTCTGCGCCCCGGTTCGTGAGCGAGGGCCTCGCCTTTGCCCAACCGCCCGAGCAGGCGACCGTCGACGAGGCCTTCGGGGGCGCCCGAGCTGCCGGACACGATCCGGGCTGGAAGCGGGCCGTGCACCACGACACCGGCGGCTCCTGGGACCTGGAGGACGTCCGGGACTTCTACACCCAGATGCTCTTCGGCGAGGACGTGCGGGTCCTCCGGCGCCGCGATCCGGAGCGGGCGCTCGACCTCGGCCGGGCGACCGTCGCCCATGTCATGGAGGCGGCCGCCTGCGAGTGGCGCCGGCGCGGGTCGCCGTGCGACGGCCTCCTGCTCGTCGGGCTCCGCGACCTCAGGGTCGGAGCCGGTTGGGGGATCGTCGACGGGTACGGCAGGCCCAAGTCGGCCTGGTACTCCCTGTCCCGGCTGTTGCAGCCCGTCGGCGTGCTCGTCACCGACGAGGGCCTGAACGGGCTCGCCGTCCACCTGGTCAACGACGGCCCGGTCCCGCGTGCGGGCCGCCTCACGGTGGAGCTGTTCGGGACCGAGCACCGGCTCGAGGAGGCCGGCAGGCAGGTGGAGGTCCCGGCCCGCGGGGCCCTGGAGGTCCGGGCCGATGCGCTCTTCGATGGATTCCGCGACCTCACCTATGCCTATCAATTCGGCCCCCGTCCCTACGAGGTGGTGAGGATCGGGCTCGTCGACGACGAGGGGACTGCGCTGGCCGAGACCCACTACCTGCCCGGCGGGCTCGATCGCCCGGTCCACCGGGAGGTCGGGCTTCAGGCGGACGTCCGCCAAGCCGATGGAGAGGAATGGTCCCTCACCGTCTCGAGCCGCGCCTTCGCCCAGTTCGTGCACGTCGAGGTGCCGGGCTTCCGGCCCTCCCGCTCGTGGTTCCACCTGGCGCCGGGAGCGTCGGTGGCCGCCACCCTCGTGCCCGAGGGGCGCCGGCGGAAGGAGGACCCGGTGCCCTCTCCGGGTCCCATCCCGCGGGGCCAGGTCTGCGCCCTCAACTCGGTCGTGGCGGCGAGGATCGCGCCCTAGTCCCGCCGGGGCAGGTCCACCACCGCCCCCGGCGCGGTTGTCCGGTCGGTGGATGCGCGCCTAGCATTACCGCCCGAGGCGGAGGATTGCCGAGGTGACGCAGTTCCTCGCACGTCAAGGAGAGGCGCGAAAGGTCCCCGCGGCGGAGATCACTGTGGGGAAGGGCAGGGCGGCAGGGATGGCAGTACTCGAATCGGACGCACAGCGTCAGCTGCGCGGAGCGACCTTACCGGCGGAGATCGATCTCGACCGGCTAATCGAGCCGGGCAGGCGCACGGGTGCGATCGCCCGGATCCGCCGGCACGCCCTCCGGCGGCTCCTCGTGGCCGACGTGGCCGGTCTCGCCCTCGCCTCGTTCCTCGGCCCTCTGATCGTGGCGATGGTCTCGTCGAACCCGCAGTCGTCCGCCGGCCGCGGCGAGCCGGTCTACCTGTTCGACCTCTCGATGATCCCCGTGTTCATCGCCGTCTTCGTGCTCTACGGCCTCTACCGGGGAGTCACCCGGAGGATCTCGAAGAGCGTCTTCTCGGACCTGCGCAATCTCGTGCACGCCATCATGATCAGCGGGTTCCTGGTGGCCGTGATCGCCTACGTCCTGAGCAAGCAGTTCGATCTGGTGACCCTCTCGGTGGCGAAGACCGCCGCCATGTGCCTGGTGGCGGTGGTGGCCGTTCCCATCGCCCGTGGACTCGCCTTCGGCCTACTCGCCGGGGAGGTGAACGGCGCGGTGCCGGTCATCGTCGTCGGCACCGGCAAGCTCGCTGATACCGTCGCCAGCCACTTGAGAGCTCACTCCAGCGTGAACTTCATGGGATTCGTCGACGACAGCCCTGTCGACCATCGTGACATGCTCGGTGAGCTCGAGGACCTCCCCGAACTGGTCCGCAGGCTCGACGTGGCCCGGGTGGTGGTTTGCTTCTCGCGGACGCACCCCGAACGTACGACCGAGATGCTGAAGGGCCTGGCCGGTGAGGTCGGCGTGTCGATCGTCCCCCGGTACTACGAGCTGATCACCGCCCGATCCCATGTCGAGGACCTCTCGGGCCTGCCCATGCTCGACATCGCGCCACCTTCGCTCAGCGCCGGGTCCCGCTTTTTGAAGCGCTCGTTCGATCTGATCGTCTCCTCGGCGGTGCTGCTCGTGACGGCGCCCCTGTGGATCGTGGTCGCAGCCCTCGTCAAGGTCACGAGCCCAGGCACCGTCTTCTTCAAACAGGTTCGCACCGGCAAGAACGAGCGGCCCTTCCCCATGATGAAGTTCCGTACGATGTACCGCGACGCCGAGGAAAGGCGCCAGGAGATCGCGCATCTGAACGAGGTGGACGGCCCCCTGTTCAAGGTTCAGAACGACCCGAGGGTCACCCGGGTCGGCCGGTTCTTGCGCCGGACCAGCCTCGACGAGTTCCCCCAGCTCATCAACGTGTGGAAGGGAGACATGTCCCTTGTCGGGCCGCGCCCCTTCGTTGTGTCGGAGGCCATGCAGATCGAGGGCTGGGCGAGAAAGCGGTTCGAGGCCCGACCGGGAATGACCGGCCTGTGGCAGGTTTCGGGCCGCAACGAGCTCTCTCATCTGGAGCTGTGCCGGCTCGACTACCTCTACGTCGCCTCCTGGTCGTTCTGGTGGGACGTGCAGATCATGTGGCGGACCCCGGCCACCGTCTTCGGCGGCCGCGGCGCCTCTTGACCCGGCGCTGACCCTCGAACGAGCTGAACGAGAGCGGCTTCAACGATCGAAGCTGCGTAACATCCGGGGGCGTGTCCAGGTCGACGACTCCACCAGGGAGGGTCGTCATCCTCAACGGAGCACCCCGCTCCGGCAAGTCGTCCATCGTGGAGGCGCTCCAAGAGCAGGGACCCGGATCCTGGATCAACCTTGGCGTCGACCGTTCAGTCGAGACTCTCCCACCACAGCTCCGACCGGGGATCGGGCTGCGACCGGGCGGCGAACGCCCAGAACTGGAAGACGCCGTCGTCCGGTTATATGTGGCGCTCTACGACTCGGTCGCAGCCCACGCCCGTGCCGGGTTCGATGTCGTCCTCGATGTGGACCACCACGAGGCCTACAGCCAGCAGCACCAGGTGCTGCGCAGGTGCGCCGCCCGCCTCACGGGCCTCGCAGTGCTGTGGATCGGCGTCCGCTGCCCGATCGACGTGATCTGGCAGCGCCGCTCCGCGACCTGGAACCAACACCGGGACGGAGCCGACCCATCCCTGCTCGCCGCCGTCGAACGTTGGCAGCAAGAGGTGCACGCCCACCACTACTACGACCTGGAAGTCGACACCTCCACGCTCACCCCCGAGCAGTGTGGCGCGATCATCGTCGACCGCCTGGCAGATGGGCCACGAGGGATGGCATTCGCCGCCCTCGTCCCCGGGACCAAAAGCGAGCAGGATCCCATCGGGCCTCCCTGACACCGACATGGGAACACCCCCCACCCACGGCCCGTCCCGGATCAGCCCGTTCGGCGCACTTCGTCCACCACTTGTCGCACGCGTGCCACGAACCGGTCCCTCGTGTACCGGCCGGCGTGCTCGACGAGGACCGACTCATCCCAGTGGGTGCGGGCCAGATGTCCGACGGCCTGGGCGATCGATGACGGAATCGGCTGGTCGAAGAAGACCCCGGTTGCGTCCTCGAGGATGGTGTCGAGGAACCCGCCCCACCGGAGGGCGGCCGTGGGCTTGCCGAAGCCGGCGGCCTCGACGGGGGTGAGCCCGAAGTCCTCGTAGGAGGCTGCGATCAGCCCCGCCGACGAGGCGTACAGCCAGCGCAGGCCGGCGTCGCTCACCGAGCCCAGGACACGCACGTTGGAAGGAGCGCTCGCCACGATCCGGTCGTGCAGCGGGCCGCTCCCGACGACGACGAGGCGCTCGGCGGGCAGCGAGGAGAACGCCGCTACCACCGCATCGACGTTCTTGTAGGCGAGCAGGCGGGAGACACAGAGGTAGAAGCCGGGATCAACTGCCTCCAACGGCTGGATCGGACCGCCGGCGTCGAGGTCGACGGCGGGAGGCACCACCTCGGCGTCGATGCCATAGAGGTCGGCGATCCGCCGCTTCACGGCGCTCGAGTTCGCCAGGTACCGGTCGGCCGATGTCGCCGCCTTCATGTCCCAGTTGATGAGGGCCGGCCTCAGGGCGCCGAGCACCGGCGCCGTCCACCGTGGCATGCCGTCCAGGTAGCGGACGGATTGATAGAGCCAGCGGGCAGGAGTGTGGCAGTAGACGACCTTTCTGCCGAGCGCGGTGGCGCCGTGAGCCCAGCCGCTCGACGAGCACACCGCCACCTCGGCGTCCAGTCGGAGGCGGCTGAACGCGGGGGCGAGCACGGGCAGGGCCATCCGATGGTGGGAGCGGAGCAGCCCGATCCGATCCAGGGCGAGCGTCCGGACGTCCACCGACCCGAACCCGGGCAGGGTGTCCTTCGGCAGGTAGAACGAGGTGTGGAGGGCTGCGCCGGGAAACGCGTCGGTCAGGGTGAGGGCGACCCGCTCGGCGCCGCCCCTCTGGGTGAGGTAGTCGTGGACCAGGACGACATCATGCGACCCGCTCACCCGAATGCCGCGCCCACGAGGGCGGTGTCCAACACAGTTTCGAGCGAGACCACCTTGCCGTCCGCCAGCGTCCAGATCTGAACCTCGTCCATGTCGACGACGCGGTGGCTCGGGCTCGTGAACGCCACGTGGAGCCAGCACATGACGAGGTCGCCGTCGGCCAGGATGGCCTTGACCGTGAAGTCGGTGAACGTGGCCTTCGAGAGCTCCTCGAAGAAGGCGCTGACGCCCGCCTTGCCCCGGTACTCCTTGAACCAAGGAGCCGCCTCGCGGTCCGCCGCACTCACCGCCCACCGGACGTCATTGGACATGAACGCCATGACGCGAAGGGGATCACCCTCGCTCAGGGCGTCCGTGATGGTCCGCACGATTTCCGCATTGGTGCGCACCGTTGTCCTCCTTTCCGCCCCACGTGACACACGGATCACGGGGCAACGGACGCGTGACGCCGTCCCGGTCGCAGCCGTGCAGCCCGTCCGGGGCCCGCCTCGGGCTCGTCGGGACCGGCAACGCTTACCGTTACAATCCTCAAGTTCACTTCCTTTTCGTCTGCACTGCCAATCTCTGTCGATCTCCCATGGCCGCGGCGCTGTTCGCCGCCGAGGTCGAGCACCATTCTGATCAAATTGACGTCTCCTCGGCGGGCATCCGGGCCACGGCAGCCCCGGCGCCCGACCAGGTGGGCGCGGCGTTGGCGCCCTACGGCATCGAGTTCCAGCCGCAGGAATGCCGGGCCCTCACAGAGCCGCTGATCGTGACCGCCGACCTCGTTATCGGCATGACCCGCCTCCACATAAAGGAGATCGTGGCCCTCGACCCGCCCAGCTGGTCGCGCGCCTTCACCTACAAGGAGCTGGTGCGACGTGGGGGAGAGGTCGGTCCCAGGCGACCCGATCAGGGGTTCCGCTCGTGGATCGACGCCGTGCACGGAGACCGGCAGCGGGCGTCGCTCTTCGATCGGTCGGGATCCGACGATCTCGCCGATCCTTACGGAGGGTCGCTCGACGACTACCGGGCCACGGCCATGGAGCTGGCCGGCCTGACCCGTCGGCTCGCCAAACTGCTGTGGCCCGATGAGCCCACGTTTCTCTAGGGGGCGCTTCTGCAGGCCGTGCCTGAAGAACCGTGACGGTCGGTCATGCACGGGGGATCGACCAAAAGATGTGCGGTGCAGGGGGTGGCGTGCCAACATGACTCGATGGTGGCGGGCGCTTTGGTGAGAGAGCTCCCCGGCGGCGGAATGGAGTTCGTCCTGGAAGAGCGGTCGCTGTCGTTCATCAGGATCGACCACCGGACCCGCCTGCAGTTCGGTCCGACAGAGGTGGCCGTCACCACTCCGTTCACGGTCGAATCCCAAGGGGTCGTCCATCGCCTCGACCCCAACCTACGAGCCGGTCTCGGCCCTCTGCTCGCAGTCTTTCCGGGGGCGGCGCGGTGGCTATGGACGACAGCCAGGGGAGAGCTGACGGTGGCGTTCGAGTCGGGAACGAAGATCGTCGTGGCGCCCGACCCCGTGATCGATGCCTGGTCGGTGGGGAGCCCGCACACGTCCCAGGGCTATCCGCCCCGGTGACGCCGCTCCGCTGATGCGACGCGACTGACTTTCAGGTATCAGTTCGACGAAGGTGCCGACATGACGGGGGGAATGCGCACCGGACAACTGCCACTCTCGTGGGCGACTCAGTCGGGGACTGGGTCCGACCGGCCGAGAAGCTCCGGGTGCCGTGCCGCCACCATCCTGCGCATCCCCTCCTTCCATCCGACAGTGGTCGTGCCGACCCGCTCGTGCATCAGGGAGAGGTCGATGTCCACGCTGTCGATGGTGTCCTTGGTCGACGCCAAGTTCGCCGGAGCCCCCGTGAGCTCAGCGAGGTACCCGCACCATTCCTCGATGCTCACCGTCTCGTCGCCACCCCAGTTGACGGTGAGCGCCGGAACCGACGCCGCAGCCACGAGCCCGGGGACCATGCCGATGATGTCGTCCTCGTGGATGGGATGGTAGACGGAGGGCGCGTCGTCGTGGACCGGGATGGGCGACCCGTTGAGCATCATCTCGAGGTGGATTGCCGGCCACCCCCCGGCGTCACCGTAGGGGACCGAGAGCCGGGCGATCGTGGTGGGCAGCGAGTAGCGCTGAGCCGACCAGCGCGCCGTAGCCTCGGCGGCGATCTTGCAGATGCTGTAGGTGCGCAGGAAGGGCCACACGCCGTGGTTGTCGCCAAGCTCGTCGCCTTCGGCGAAGACGTGGTGGCCCAGAGGCTTGTAGACCCCGGTCGTCGAGCAGTGGAGGAACGCTCTCGCCCTCTTGTGGTGCTCCATCAGCGAGGCGAGCCCACCGCAGTTCGCCTGGAGGTCCGACTCCCAGTCGTTGGTCTTGGACACGGCGAAGTGCAGGACGATGGCGGCGTCGGCGGGAAGGCCCGCGACGTCCCCAGTGAGGAGGTCGACGGGGACACAGGTGATCCCGCTCTCCTCGAGGCGGACGCGGGATGCGGGGTCCCTGAACCGGGCCGCCCCCACCACGTGGTTGTCCTTGGCCAGTGCGACGGCCATCGGGCCGGCAACCTGACCGGTGACCCCGGTGACGACGATGGACTCGCCCCGGAGGGCCTCGGTGGACATGCTCTGGGATCCTAGACAGCGTGCTCCAAGCACCGGCCGGTGCCACCCCAGGGCGGGCCCGGCGGGATCGTCAAGCGGATTTGTGGACATCGCGGGGTTGGCTGGGTCATACTGTCAGTTCCGCCCTTTTTGCCTGTAGATCGTGTTTTACCAGGTCACAGAGGTCAGTGGGACGGAACTCAGTGATCCATCGAGTAACGAGGAAGTGACTTCCCCATGAAGGCCACCTGGCGCAAGCACGCAGCCTGCCGGGGCATCGATCCAGACGTGTTCTACCCGGTCTCCGACGAGGAGGCCGATGAGGCAAAGTCCATCTGTGACCAGTGCGTAGTGCGTGAGGCCTGCCTGGAGCACGCTCTCGCCAACCGTGAGCGCGAGGGGATCTGGGGCGGCACCACCGAACGCGAGCGCCGTCGGATCCACCGGCAGCGTCGGAAGTCTGCCTGAGCCGGCGGCACCGGTCGCCCGCCTGCTCGCCGCGCTCCTGGCCCACCGTGCGGGGGACCGGCGGGAGGAATCGTCCCTGTCGGAGATGGTGGCAGCGCTCGGTCGGTTGGCCCGACCGTTCGACCGGTCGGCCGATCCGACCCACGTCACGGCGTCCGGGATCGTCGTCGGCGACCGGGGTGTCGTGCTCCACCGCCATCGTCGGCTCGGCCGTTGGATCCAACCGGGCGGCCACCTGGAGCCTGACGAGACGCCCGACGACGCGGCACTGCGCGAGTGCGGCGAAGAGACCGGCCTGCCGGTGGGCCATCCTTCTGGCCGTCCTCTACTCGTCCACGTGGACGTCCACCTGGTGCCGACCGGCCATGTGCACCTCGATCTCCGGTACCTGCTCGAAGCGCCCGACGCCGATCCGGCTCCCGGGCCCGGGGAGAGCCAGGACGTCGCCTGGTTCGATTGGGACGAGGCGATGGCTGCAGCCGACGAGGCCCTTGTCGGCGGCCTGGCCACAGCCCGTAGGCTGACCGGGAGACGATGACCGAGCCGTTCGACACCTTGCTCCGGGTCCAGGAGCACGACACCGCCCTGGACCAGTTGCGCCACGGCTTGGACGTGCTGCCGGAACGTGTCGAGCTGGATGCCGCCCTGCGGCGCAAGGCGCGACTTGGTGAGGCCATGGAGGAGGTCCGGTCCCAGGTGGAGGATCTCGCCACCCGGCAGCGCCACCTGGAAGGGCAGATCGAAGAGGCCGCCCACCGTCGTCACGCCATCGAGCAGCGTATGGAGTCGGGGACGGTGACCGCATCCCGGGACCTCCAGGCCATGGACCATGAGGTGCATCAGCTGGCGGAGCGTCAGAGCAGGTTCGAGGAGCAGGAGATCGACCTACTCGAGGAGGAGGAGCCGCTCGATGCGGCCCTGTCGCAGCACGTCTCGGCCTCCGAGGCGCTCGATGCGGACATCGAGCGCCTCACCTCTGCCATCGCCGAGGCGGAGCGGTCAACCCGCCGGTCGATCGAGGAGGAAGAAGCCGGCCGCCGCCTCGAGGCGGCAGGGCTCCCCGAGCCCTTGGCCGAGCGGTACGAGAAGCTCCGCTCGCGGCTCGGGGGGGTTGGTGCGGCTCGACTCGTGGGAGACCGGTGTGGCGGATGCCACCTCACGTTGTCGTCCGTCGATCTCGATCGGATCCGGCACCTCCCCCCTGACGAGCTCGTGACCTGCACCCAGTGCGACCGCATCCTCGTGCGCTGAGAGCCGCCGTCTGGAACGATCAGTCCGGTGTTGATCCTGCTCCGACACGGCGAGTCCACGGCCAACGCCGAAGGGCGGCTCCTTGGGCGGATGGAGGCGCCGCTCACCGAGTGGGGCAAGGCCCAAGCGGAGGCGTTACGCCCGTCTGCCGCAGGAGCGGGAACGCTCATCTCGAGCCCGCTCGGCCGAGCTCGGGAGACAGCACTGGCCCTCGGCACCGATCTCGCTGTCGAGACAGACGAGCGCTGGATCGAGGTCGACTACGGCATGTTCGACGGGGAGCGGCTGACCGAGGTTCCCTCCGGGTCTGGGCGACCTGGCGGTCCGACCCTGAGTTCCGCCCTCCCGGCGGCGAATCGCTCGTCCAGGTGGAGGAACGTGTCCGCTCGGCGTGCAGGGACCTGTTCGCCCGGGACGGCGATGGGGCGCGAGGAGAGGCGCCGGTCGTGGTCGTCAGCCACGTGACTCCGATCAAGGTGGCCACGTGCTGGGCCCTCGGGATCGGAGTTCAAGCCACTTGGCGTCTCTATCTGGCCACTGCCTCGGTGACCCGGATCAGCTGGGGCCGGGGTGGGCCGGTCCTCGACTGCTTCAACGAGACGCCCTGGGACGGTCGCCTGTGATCTGGCGGCCCTCGGAGCCGGGTCATCAGGGTCCTATGCCATCGTCGGAGGCGGCAATCCCGTGGAGGACATCCCCAGGAGCGATCCGAGGGTGAGCCCCATCATCTCCTCTGCCTTTTTCGGGGAGATGCCCTGCTCGACCCGCAGGATGAACCAGTTGTGCCAGCCGGTGGCGGTGTCCAGCGTGTCGAGGAGGAGCTGGGCACCTGTTCCCCGGTCCTCGATCTCGGGCGCGAACGCCGTCGAAAGCTGTCGACGGAGCAGGCCGTGGTGGTCCGCCAAGGCGATCTTCCAGTCCCTGACCTCGGGGATGCGGCGCCACGCCACATTGAGGACCGGGCTGATGGCTTCGAAGTAGTGCTTCCGGTGGCGGCAGGTCGTGTCGATGCGGACGTGGAGCGGACCCCGAGAAGGGATGATGGCGACCAGGTCCCTGTAGCGCGAGATCTGGAGCATCGCCGCTTCGAGGTAGATGTCGCCGACGCGTTCGAAGTGATTGTGGACCGTGCGCTCGGCCACCCGAGCTCGCTGAGCTAGGCGCTGGGCATCGACAGGGTCGCGCCCGTCCTCGATGAGCGCGATCAGGGACTCGACGATGGCCAGCCGAGTCCGGGTTCCCCGGGCCCGGCGCCGGTCGAAGAAGTCGGCGTCGTCGTCCGGCCCAGCACCGTCCGACCCGCTACCAGCAGGGTCATCGTTGCGATCCGTGTTGACCATCTCACCGTGAGCGGTCACGCCGTCATGGCGCGCGCCGCCCTTGGCCCGTTGTCGTGTCATTGCCCCTCGTACTCCTTGCGGCCGGACATCCAGCACTTCCGGTGGCCGTGCACATGGCTGAGCGGATGCGCGCTGCAGCGCAGCCCGGGTGTCTGCAGGTCGGCGCAAGGCTGTCCGGCCGCGACATTCCGGCGACGAACGCGTTTGCCAGCGAGGAAGCCTATTTCGTGGGGTGGCGAATTTATCGTCGCGGCCTGTCGCGGCCCGTCCACACCTTGTCCGACGGGACCCGCCTGCCCTCAGGCGTCGGTGTGCAGCACGACTTTGATGGCTCCGCTCGTCCGGTCGCCGGCGACCCGGAACGCCTCGGGCGCGTCGGAGAGGGGGAATCGATGGGTGATGACCGCCTCAGGAAGCTCGGGCGCGGTGTCGAGCAGAGCAATGGCGTCCTCGAATTCGGAGGCATCATGATGGTGCCCGTAGGTGAATGCCGGGATCAGCGTGAGCTCCTTCATCTGCATGGCCAGGGTGACCGACACCGGATCCCAGAACGTCCCGAGCAAGCCGATCGTCCCACCGGGCCTGGCGAGCTCGACCGCCTGGTCCATCGAGCTCTGCGTCCCCGCCGCGTCCAGCACGATGTCGTAGTCCCGCCCGATCTCGCGCCCGGCGCCGAGGCGGTACCCGGCGTCACTGCGATGGGCGCGGTGCCCGGCGAGGTCCACCGAGATGCCCGAGTGGCCGGCGGCGGTGACGGCGCAGAGCCCGATGGGGCCATCCCCGATCACGACCACGTCGACCCCGGCGACAGCTCCGCTGCGGTGCAGCCCGTGCACGGCGACAGCCAGGGGTTCGACCAGGCAGGCGTCCTCCAGCCGGACCCGGTCGGGAAGGACCTTGGCGCAGTCGGGTTGGACCCACGACTCGTCGGCCATCCCCCCGTCGAGCGTGATCCCGTACATGGAGCTGAAGAGCTCGGCGCACTGCTGCTCGTTTCCGGCCCGGCACCGCTCGCACCGGCCACACGACCGGTTGGGGAGCACGGCCACGGGAGTGCCGTCGTCGAGACGACCGCAGAACTCGTGCCCCAGGGTGATCGGCGACGGCCCGGATGCCACCAGATGGAGATCGGATCCGCAGATCCCCGACGTGGCCACCGAGACCCGGGTGCCTGCTCCCTCCTCAGGGAAAGCGTCGACGATCCGCACTCCGTCGGCGGTGATCTTGACCGAGCGAACGCTCGAGATGGCGGCGGCCTCCATGCCTGACGGTACCGATCGACGCAGGATCGGGATCCGGTCAGCCGAGGCCGAAGGATCGGGTCAGCTGGTGGGTCAGCCGGTTGGTGCTGGAGTAGACCTTCCTCCGGGCCACCCGCTTGGCGTACGCGCTCGGTCCCTGGGTGGCCGCCTGGACGTTCCCCAGATCGCGTGCTGCCCGGTAGAGCTCCGAGCGGAGTGAGCTGCGCCTGGCCATCGGTTGGTCCCTTCTGCGAGCGCCCGTCTGGAGGCGCCGGTCCGACGCACGAGGCTATCGCCTCGGTGCGACGACGTCCGACCCGACATTGAATTGGCGGTCACGTCGAGCGAGCTACGAGGAGGCGAAGCGCACACACGTCCGATCCGGTGCATTGCCCTGGCACCAAGCCATGTCATCATGCCCTCCGTGCCGACGTCGTCGCTGACCTGGGCCCGACGGTCATGAGCGGCTCCTCCCACACCTCGTCGCCCCGGTCCCTCGGGCTCGGAGTGATCGCGCTGACTTCAGCCGTCCTGCTGGGTGCGTGTGCAGCGTCCCCGTCCCCGTCCGCGTCGGGCTCCTCGTCTGCGATCCTGCACGTCATGGTCACCAACGACGACGGCGTCTCTGCGCCCGGCATCGATGCCGCCGTGAAGGCCCTTCGCACCCTGCCCCACACCGACGTCACGGTGGTGGCCCCGGCTTCCGATCAGAGCGGGACCGGAGGATCGACCACCAAAGGAACGCTGTCGGTGTCGGCGGCGTCGACGGCCAGCGGCTATCCGGCAAAGGCCGTGCACGGGTATCCGGCCGACACGGTGGTCTGGGCCATCGACGAGAAAGGGGTCTACCCACGGCCCGAGCTCGTGGTGTCGGGCATCAATGATGGCCAGAACATCGGGCCGCTGGCGGCGCTGTCCGGCACGGTGGGCGCGGCCCGGGCCGCCGTTGCCAGAGGCATACCGGCACTGGCGGTCAGCCAGGGGATCGATGACGGCCGGCCCCCCGACTTCGCCGAAGGTGCTCACCAGCTCACGGCGTGGGTCAGCTCGCACCGGGCGGCCCTGCTCGATCGCCCGTCTCGCTCGTCGCTGCCGGAGGGAAGCCTCAACGTGCCGACGTGCGCGAACGGTCGGGTCCGGGGCCCGGTCACCGTGCCCGCCGCCGCCACGCTGGACGGCATCAACCCGCTCCAGGTCGACTGCTCGAGCCATGTCAAACATCCCCCGAACGATGCCGAGGCGTTCGTCGCCGGGTTCGCCGTGCTCTCTCCCCTCGGGCACTATGCCCCCCATCCCGATCCCGGGTAGGCGAGAGGACCGCTCAGAACGGCAGGGAGGGCAGCTCGAGGCGGGTGTCGGGCAGGGCGGCGTCAGCGGACAGCGGAAGCCAGCAGGTCTCGAGCGGCATGATTTCCGGTCCCTTGGGTTGGAAGACCACGACCTCGGAGCTCACGGGGCGCCATCCGAGACGTTCGTAGAAGGGCCGGCGGTCGGTGCGGCAGAACAGCAGCGCGACCGGCCTTCCGAGCTCGCTCATGCGCCCGACGGCCTCATCCACCACCCGCGTGCCGACGCCCTGTCGCCGGTAGGCGCGGTGCACGAGCACGCCGCCCAAGCCGACGGCCGGAACCGGAGGTCCGCTCTCTGGCAGGACGTCAGCAAGGACCCATCCGGCGTGGGCGATGAGGCGACCGTCTTCCTCCAGAGCGACGTGACCCGTCTTCGTGGCCCAGACCATCTCGTCCCCCTCCGTCTCGAAGGGGTCTGCCTCGCCGTCGACGATCTGATCGAAGTCGGCCTCGGAGAAGTCGGGACGCTCGCTCACCCGCACCGGGACAACCCTACCGGGGCGTTCGCGACGCAGGCTGCGTGACCTGACGCTCTCCGGTTCGCCGCCTGTTCGCGGCGAAGGTTGCCAGGTAGAGCCCGGCGATCGCCACGCATGTCGAGAAAGGGATGGGCAGCGTGATGTGTCGGTTCACCGGGAGCTGTTGACGGGTCGTCGTGCCTCTTCATAGAAGGCGCGGACGCGCGCCGCCCTGCCCTGTTCGTCCAGTTCGACGACGTCGATCGCCCGGCTTCCGTTCTCGCGACGGTAGATGAGCGCGTATCCTCCCGGTCCAGTCAGAAGTGACTCCTCGGTGAAGGCCAAATCGGGAGAAACCCCGAGCCCTAGCCGGAAGTGCCTGCGAAGCTCGGACTTGCCCCGGAGCTGGTTGTCGGACTGTTTCCATTCACTGGGGCCCGTAGGCGCTCTGAAGTCCACGTCGTCGGAGTAGCAGGCCATGATGGCGTCCAGGTCGTGCGCGTTCCAGGCCGCCAACCAAACATCGGCGTGTTCGCGGGGATCCATCGGGGCAGCCTTGCACGACTCGGGGTGCCTCTCCACCCGGCAAACCTGTGGGTCGGGTTGACGGGCAGCCACGTTGTCTAGGGATTTCTAACGCGAGGTC
Organism: uncultured Acidimicrobiaceae bacterium; assembly: GCA_963828385.1. GTDB lineage: Bacteria > Actinomycetota > Acidimicrobiia > Acidimicrobiales > RAAP-2 > Bog-756. The sequence continues at coordinate 2,103,048 of CAWHEF010000002.1, read as the reverse complement.
TCCGGTAGTCCCGGCGCGTGCTCGGGCCAGCGCGGAGGGTGATCGTCTCCACCCTCCTCGTGGCGGGATCTTGGCGAGTCTTCGTCCCATCCACCGCAGAAGGGCCGGCAGCGCGGCTTGGATACCGGTCTACTCATCGGGACACACGGGTACCGCGGCCTTCGTAGGCGGCGCGCAGCTGATCGCTGGCACGCGGCGCGTCCGGGTTGGGGCGCGGGACGCCGAGATGGAGCTCGCGTAGTTCGTCGATCATCGCCTCGACGAGCTCGGGGCCCCCGTCGCGAAGCAGTTCGGCGCGGACACGTAGGCGGCGCTCGCCGGTGCGATGCGCCAGGCCCCAGTTGCCGAGCGCGACCATGACCGGAAGCACCTGGATGCCCGCCTCCGTGAGCGAGTACGCCGCCCGCTGCCCGCGGCGGGCGACGTCGCGGGTGAGCAGCCCGGCGGCCACGAGCTGCTTGAGGCGGCTGGCGAGGATGTTGGTGGCGATGCCCTCCTCGGAGGCGGCGACCAGCTCGCGGAAGTAGCGGCGGTTGCCGAACATGATGTCGCGCAGCACGAGCATCGCCCACGGGTCGCCGAGCACCTCTACGGCGGCGTTGATCGCACATCCCGACCGTGGCGCGGTGTCCATGAACGCTCCTCCAGTGTGCTTGCGCTCTGCAAGTGCTTCAAGTAGGTTAGCGTCAACCAGTTGCATATCGCAATCAGCCAACGCTTCGGAGGGAGCCATGTCCCAGGTCCGTGTCCACAACTTCTCGATCTCCCTGGACGGGTTCGGGACCGGCGAAGGCCTCACGTTCGACGCCCCGTTCGGGCACGCCGGCCATCGTCTGGTCGAGTGGGTGATCGCCACCCGGTTCGGGCGCTCGATCATCATGGGTCAGACAGGTGGCTCGACTGGTGTCGACAACGCGTTCGCGGAACGCCTGAATGTCGGGTTTGGCGCCGAGATCATGGGCCGGGCCAAGTTCGGCCCGCAGACCGGTCCGTGGACCGATGTCGGCACCGACGAGGAGTGGCGGGGCTGGTGGGGTCCGAACCCGCCGTTCCACACGCCGGTGTTCGTGCTGACTCACCACGCGCGCCCGCCGATCGAGATGGAGGGCGGCACCGTGTTCCACTTCGTCGACGCCTCTCCGCAGGAGGCACTCGACCTCGCCCGGGAGGCTGCCGGTGACCTCGACGTGCGCATCGGCGGTGGCCCCACGGTCGTCCGCGACTTCCTCGCCGCCGACCTCATCGACACCCTCCATGTCGTGCTGGTGCCGATCCTGCTCGGCCGCGGTGTTCGACTGTGGGACGGACTCGAAGGCATCGAGGAGCGCTACAACCTCGAGACAGTCTCGTCACCGAGCGGCGTCACCCACCTGACCTTCACCCGCCGATGATCCTGCGAACGAGCTGACGACCTGCCCCCGAAACGCTGGCTCGGTGGCTACCCAGCGGTTCCCGGCAAGCCGGCGCGTGCCCTACGTGCCGGGGGTCTGATCGGGATGCGGAACTGATCTCAGATCCAAGCCGTCGACGTATTCGAAATCGGCTGGGTTGCACGTGAACAGCGGAAGGTCGTTGGCGAGCGCCACGGCAGCGATCATTGCGTCGTAAGACCGTGCTCCGGTCTTGTGCCCGGCACGGTGAAGAGACGCGGCGACCCGCCCGAACGCTCGAGCCGCGGCTGCATCAAAGGGAAGGGGGTCAAAGTCGGCCTCGGCCTGCTGCAAACGAAGCTGGCGCGTCGCTCGCTCGCCAGGATCAGACGCCACGAGGGGACCGACGGAGAGCTCTGCGAGAGTGACGGCTGTGATGAGTGATGCAGATGGGAGGGACTGGAGATCATCGATCCGCTCGAGCAGAACCACCGTGCTGGTGTCGAGGATGCCACGATCTGAGGTGCTCACAGCGAGGGGTCGATCACAGAGTCAATGTCTCGGCGGAGGGATTCCGGGTCCATCGCCGGCAGCCGCGACCACCGTTCGATGAGCACGTCGACCGAGTGGGGCTCACGCCCAAGGGGCACAAGGAGAGCGACCGGCCTACCGTCTCGAGTCACGGTCATTCGTTCACCGTGAGCGACACGGTCGACCATGTCCCCCCCGTGGTTGCGCAGCTCGCGGATCGATATTTCACGCACTTGGACAGTGTATCACGCGTGATACACCCAAGGACGCACGCCCCGCCCCTCCGCAGAACGGCGATATGACCTGCCGGTTCGCCATTCTCAGGCCCTCGTGCTCGATCGCACCCTCGCCGCCACCTCCGAGCGCCAGGCGGCGGGGTCACTTTGGTTTGCGTTGTGTCCTTTTTGTGCCCCGTGGGGCATTTCGGGGTCGCACACGAGCTGAACATGCAGTTCACAGGGTGTGGTGACGGTGAGCCGGCCTGTAGGCGGGATTCTGTCGGCCTCCTCGCGAAGACCGGGTGGCCATCCATCTGCGCGGTCTACCTGGGGGCGGTGTCCGGGACGAACACCAGGCGGGCCACCCAACCCCCTGTTTGACCTTGCTCCGGGTGGGGTTTACCGAGCCGGCCGGGTCGCCCCGGTCGCTGGTGCGCTCTTACCGCACCGTTTCACCCTTGCCTGTGCACCCGCTACGGGCGCCATCGGCGGTCTGTTCTCTGTGGCACTTTCCTGCAGGTCACCCTGACTGGCCGCTAACCAGCACCCTGCCCTGTGGAGTCCCGACCTTCCTCGACCGGCTCCGACCGGCGGTTGCCGGGACGGAGCGGCCGCGGCCACCCGGCCGGCTCACCGTCACTGCCATCGTGCCATAGAAGCGGCCTCCGTCGATCTCCGCTCTCGGTCTCGCCTCACCGGGCACCCCGCATGTACCAGGGTCGCCGTAGTCTGGCTGGGAATGGACACGGCTCTCACCCATCCGCACCCGAGGGGCCCGACGTCGGGTGGCGACGCGCTCGACGATCGGCGGCCTCTACCGGAGGATCGACCGTGCCCTGAAGGGCGAGCTGCCCGGGGAGGTGTGGGTGCAGGGCGAGGTCCGCTCGTTCAACGTCAGCTCACGGGGGCACTGCTACATCGAGCTCGTGGACCCCGCCAGCGCCCACGATGCCGGCTCGCCGGTGCTGCGAGTGGTGTGCTGGTCGAGCCGGTGGGGTCGGGTCCGGTCCACACTCGACCAGCTCGGCATGGCGTTCGATGCCGGGCTCGTCGTACGGGTGAGGGGCGAGGTGCGGCTCTACAAGCAGCGCGGCGACATCAGCTTCATCGTCACCGAGCTGGATACCGATGCCCTGTTGGGAAAGGTTGCGGCCGAGCGCGCCCGACTGGTCAGGGAACTGGTGGCCGCAGGTCTCTTCGACCGCAATCGCTCCCTTCCCGTGCCCCCACTGCCGTTGCGCATCGGCCTGGTGGCCAGCCCCGGGACCGAGGGGTACCGGGACTTTCTCGGCCAGCTGGCTGCATCGCGTCTGGCCTTCGACGTCCAGGTCGCCACGACCCAGGTCCAGGGCAGGAAGGCTGCCGCCTCGGTGGCGGCGGCACTTCGCCTTCTCCAGGGCCGTTCGTGCGACCTGCTCGTCATCGTCCGGGGCGGCGGGTCGAAGGCGGACCTCGCTATCTTCGACGCCGAGCCCGTCGCCTGGGCCGTTGCCTCCTCCGCCCTACCCGTGTGGACGGGGATCGGTCATACCGGCGACCAGTCGGTCGTCGACGAGGTTGCCAATCGATCGTTCGTCACCCCCACCGACTGCGGGCACGAGCTCGCCCGAATCGCCGTGGAGTTCTGGAACTCCAGCATCGCCTCGGCGACGACCATCAGCCGCTTGGCCCGCGAAAGTGTCGAACGGGCCGATCGGAAGCTGGAACGCCACCGTCACGGCCTCGTGACTTCGACGCGGGCGCACCTCGGGAGGCACCGGGAGGGCCTCGGCCACCGGACGAGCGTCCTCAGGGGAATGGGGCGGACCCAGGTTGACCGCAGCCGGCACGCGCTGGCCTCGTCGGGGGCGGCACTGGCTCGAGCAGCGGTCCGCTCGGCGGAGGTGGCCGGCCGGTCTCTGTCCTGGCAGGCCGAGCGGGCGGCGGCTCTGCCGGATCGGCAGCTCGAGTCCGAGTCGCGGCGGCTCGCCCACTGGCGGCGCCTGCTCGGTGCCTACGACTACCAGCGACAGCTCGAGCGCGGCTACACCGTGACCCGGAGCCTCACCGGTCAGGTGGTCCGATCGGCGGCGGAGCTCGATGTGGGAGAGGCCGTCTCGACCCTGTTCGTTGACGGAGAGGTCGCCTCCGAGGTGATCGAAGCTCGCCGGGCCGTGCACGGCTCGGCTCGACGACACGACGAAGGGATGTAGGAATGGCCACAGGACGCGGGAACGGCAACGGAGCCGACAACCCGAGGGCCCAGACGACCGAAGACGGGCCGTCGCGTGCGGAGGACCCGACGGTCGCCGGGTTGAGCTACGCCACCGCAGCGGCGGCGCTCGACGAGATCATCGAGGAGTTCGAGACCGGTGTCGTCGACGTCGACCGCCTGGTGGACCAGCTGGAACGGGCCACGGCGATCGTCGACGAGCTCGACCGGCGGCTCCGTCGCACGAGGATGAGGGTGGAGGAGCTGGTTCCCCGGCTCGAGGCCGTCGGCCAGTTCGAACAGGTCGACGTGGACGACCCCGGCGATGGGACCGAGCCCACCTGGGAGGGCCCGATCGAGGAGGCCGGAGAGTCGAGGTCTGCTTCCGAGGAGGGCGCGCCGGGGCTGTTCTGAGCGGTGTCCTCAGTGGATGCGGCGATCGGCACTCTGCCAGTAGGGAGCGCGGAGGTCGCGTTTCAACACCTTGCCTGACGGGTTCCGCGGGAGTGCGGCGACGAAGTCGACCGACGTCGGACACTTGTAGTGGGCGAGCTTCTCCCGGGTAGCCCTGATGATGTCGGCGGACACGGCGTCATCGTCGTCGGGTGCACCATCGGCCCGGACGACGACAGCCTTGACCGCCTCCCCCCACCGGTCGTCGGGTATCCCGATGACGGCGACGTCGGCCACCCACGGATGGGAGGCGAGGGCGTTCTCCACTTCGGCGGGATAGACGTTCTCGCCGCCGGTCACGACCATGTCCTTGATCCGATCGTGCAGGAACAGATAGCCCTCTTCGTCGAGCCAGCCGGCGTCACCGGTTCGCAGCCAACCGCCGGCGGCCAGCACCGCTTCAGTCTCCCGGGGCTTGTTCCAGTAGCCGAGCATGTTCTGGCCCGACCGTGTCCACACCTCGCCAACCGACCCGGGGGGTACCGGTTCACCGGTGTCGGGGTCGATGATGGCCAGCTCGACATGGTCGAAGGGCCGGCCGGCCGATCGGATCAAGTGGGCCCGGGGGCCTACGGGATCGTGGTCCTCGGGCATGAGCGAGGTGATGGCCCCGGTCGTCTCGGTCAGGCCGTACACCTGGGCGAAGTCGCAGCCGAACGCGGCCATCGACCGGACGAGGACGTTGTCGGAGATGGGCGACGCCCCATAGAAGATCACGCGGATCGAGCTCACGTCGGTGCTGTACAGCTCCGGGGCGCCCAACAGGAAGAGCAGGACGGCGGGGACGACGAACGTCTCGGTGATCCGGTGCCTCTCGATGAGCCGGAGGACCCCCGAGGGGTCGACGTCTCGGAGGATCACCGAGTGACCGCCGCGTGACATGCCGCACAGCGCCCAACCCGACCCGCCGATGTGGAAGAGAGGCATGGCCACGAGGGACACCGTGTCCGAGCGGATGTGGAACACGCGATCGGCCTCGGTCAGGATGCACGACAGGTTGGCCGCCGTGCACATGACCCCCTTTGGCTGTCCCGTCGTGCCCGACGTGTAGAGCTGGAGGACCACGTCATCGGGACCCGGTTCGAACCCGGGATCCCGTGTGCCAGCGCCGTCACCGTCACCGTCACCGTCACCGTCACCGTCACTGTCACCGTGCTCGTCGCCGGTCCCGCTGCGCCATACCCCCAGGTGCTCCAAGGGGACCACCGTCACGTCGCCGGTGAGGGCGGGCAGCAGCTTGTCCACGGCATCCAGGTAGTCGGCCCCGGCGAAGAGAATCCTGGAGCCGGAGTCCTCGATGACGGCCCCCATCTCGACGGCGGACAGGCGCCAGTTGACGGCGACGCAGACGGCACCGACCAGGGCGGTCCCGAACAGCACCTCGAAGTACTCGATGCCGTTGCGATCGAGGAAGGCGACCCGGTCGCCGGGACGGACACCGTTCCGCTCCAGCGATGCCGCCGTCTCCTTGGCCCGTTGGTAGACCTCGGACCAGGTGAGGGTGGTGTCGCCGTGGGTGAGCATGGGAGCGTCGGGAGTATCCGTGGCCCACGCACGCAGCATGCCCGTCACCGTCCGGAGGTCTGTCTCCCCGAGCCCGGCCTCCATTGCGACTCTGCCCGTAGCCATCGCTCCCCCACGCGTTCGAGACGGCGGGACGCTCCCTGGATGCCAGAGCCCCGGACCGGTTCGTGTGCCGCACTGTATCGGTCGTCGGACCCGGGCGCCCCTTACCATGAGGCGTGACGCCGATCGTTCAAGAGGGGGCGCGGTGGGCTCCCGGTAGGGTGTGTCACCCATGGACAGCGCTTCAGAAGATCGTCTCTACTTCCGCCAGCTCCTTGCCGGAGCCGACTTCGCCACCGACGATCCCGTCGCCCGCCAGATGGTCAACTTCGTCTACCTCGTGGGGGACAAAGAGACCGGGGACGCCGTGGTCGTCGACCCCGCCTACGGCGTGGACGAGCTCTTCGGCATCGTCGAGGCGGACGGCATGCGGCTGGCCGGCGCGTTGGCGACGCACTACCACCCCGACCATGTCGGGGGCGAGATGATGGGGCTTCGGATCGAAGGCATCACCCGACTGCTCGAGCTCGCACCGGGTCCGGTGCCGGTCCACGTGCAGGCAGACGAGGCGCCGTGGATCACCCGCTCGACAGGGGTCGGCCAGTCCGACCTCGTCGTCCACGACGGGGGGGATGTCCTCGGGGTCGGTGAGGTCCCGATCACCCTCGTGCACACACCGGGCCACACACCGGGCAGCCAGTGCTTCCTCGTGGAGGGACGTCTGGTGGCGGGCGACACACTCTTCCTCGACGGCTGCGGCCGCACGGACCTGCCCGGCGGAGATCCGGTCGCCATGTACGAGTCGCTCACCACCCGTCTCGCCCGGATCCCCGATGACACCGTCCTCTACCCGGGTCATCGCTACTCGCCCGAGCCGTCGGCGACGCTCGGGGAGACCCGTTCGGGCAACTACGTGTTCCGGCCACGCACGCTCGAGCAGTGGATGACGATGTTCGGCCAGTGACAGTGAAGCGTGGCACTGGCGACGCCATTCGTTCGCGGAGCGCACCCATGGCGCCCCTTACGATGACGCGTCATGGGTGAGCCCCCATCCCCTGACGGGACGATCGTCGTGGTCGGCGCCTCCCTGGCGGGCCTCCGGGCCGCCGAGGAGCTCCGACACGAGGGTCACAGGGGACCGGTGATCATCATCGGCGAGGAGGTGCACCTCCCCTATGACCGGCCGCCCCTGTCCAAGCAGTTCCTGGCCGGCGCGTGGGACGAGCTCCGGATCCAGCACCACGCGCCCGACAGGCTCGACACGTTGGGTCTCGACCTGCGGCTCGGGCGCAGGGTCGAGTCGCTCGACCCGGCGGCCCGGTCACTCTGCTGCGACGACGGGTCGAACGTCGTCTACGACGGGCTGGTCGTGGCCACGGGGGCGGCGCCGCGCCGCCTTCCGGGGACCGACGGCACGGCGGGGGTGCACACGCTGCGCACGCTCGATGACAGCCTGGCCATCCGGGCGGCGCTCGAGGAGGCGGGGGACCAGGTCCGGCTGGTCGTGGTCGGAGCCGGGTTCATCGGTGCCGAGGCCGCCGCCACCTGTCACGGTCTGGGCGCCGATGTGACCATGACCGAGCTCCTTCCCACGCCGCTCGCCCGGGTGCTCGGGGCGGAGATGGGCGAAGCCCTCGTCCGCCTCCACCGTGAGAACGGGGTGACCGTGAGGACCGGAGTGGGTGTCGACCGTGTCGAATCGGATCCCGGCGGCCCCGACCCCGTCGCCGTCCACCTCGCCGACGGCTCGAGGATCGCCGCCGACCTCTGTGTGGTCGGCATCGGGGTGACGCCATCCACCGGATGGCTGGTGGGGTCCGGGCTGACCCTCGACGACGGTCTGGTGTGCGACGAGTGGCTCTTCGCCGCCGAAGGGGTGGTGGCAGCGGGCGATGTCGCCCGGTGGACCCATCCCGGTCTCGGCGAGCTGCTCCGTCTCGAGCACTGGACGAACGCCGCCGAGGGCGGTCCGGCGGCGGCCCGGAGCCTGCTTGCCGGCCCGGAGCGGGCGGAGCCCTACGAGCCGGTCCCGTTCTTCTGGTCGGACCAGTACAAGACGAAGATCCAGATGCTCGGCCTCCCCGGTCCCGACGACGAGGTCGTCGTGGTGAGCGGGTCGGTGACCGAGGGCCGGTTGGTGGCTCTCTACCGGCGGGGAACGAAGCTCCGGGCGGCGCTGGCCTTCAGCCAGGCCCGCCAGCTCATGGCCTACCGGCCGCTCCTGGCGCACGGCGCCTCGTTCGACGACGCCCTGGCGCTGGCCCGATCCTGAGCGAAACCTCCTCGTGTGAGCGCGCCCCCGGGCCACCCGCCCGATGAAGGAGGCCCGTCGGCGGGAAGTCGAGGAAGGACTCAGAAGTCGAGGGAGGAGAGCTCGGGAATCGTGCGCTCGGCTCGAGACCGGGCCTCCAGCCAGCGGGCTCGGGCGACGCCGCGATCGGCGCCCGAGCTGGTCGGTTCGACCACGTCCCGGGGTGACCAGGCGGCAGCCACGTCGTCCTCGTCGGCCCATGTGCCGATGGCCATGCCGGCCAGATAGGCGGCGCCGAGCGTGGTGGCCTCGACCACCGGCGCGATCTCGATCGGTCGACCACAGGCGTCGGCGAGGGCGGCGACGAACACGGGGTTCTCCGACATGCCTCCGTCGACCCGAAGCGCCTCGACGGGGTGGCCCGAGTCCGACTGCGCCGCTTCCAAGAGGTCGGCTCCGCGGTGGGCCACGCCCTCCAGCACGGCCCGGACGAGCTCGGGACGGCCGCTGCCCCGGGTGAGCCCGAGGACCGTCCCCCTCGCCCCGAAATCCCACACCGGCGTGCCCAACCCGAGGAGGGCGGGGACGAACCACACGTCACCGGTGTCCGAACAACGCGCCGCCACCTCGGCAGACTGGGCCGTCGTCTCGAGCACGCCGAGATCGTCCCGCAGCCACTCCACGCACGTCCCGGCGGACAGCATGACGGCCTCTACGCCCCAGGCGATCGTGGACCGGCGGCGACGGGTGACGATGGGGATGGTCCCCTGCCGACCCCGGTTCCCGCCGGTCGGCATCGTCGGCCCCACGCACTGGTCGAGCATCCCGCCGGTGCCGAAGGTGGCCTTCGCCTGACCGGGCCGGACGCAACCCTGGCCGATGAGCGAGGCCTGCTGGTCACCGGCGATCCCGGTGATGACGGGAGAGCCGGCGAGGGCCGTGGCCTCCCCTGCCTCACCGGAGGAGTCGACGATGACGGGCAGGACGGCCTCGGGGATGCGCAGGGCTTCCAGGGTCTCCTTGTTCCATGACATGCCGTCGGACGTAAGCCCGGTGACGCCGGCGTTCGTGGCGTCGGTGACGTGGAGGGCTCCGTCGCTCAGCACCCAGGTCACCCAGCTGTCGATGGTGCCGAACGCCAGCTCGCCGCGCTCGGCGCGGGCCCGGTCCGGGTCGGCCTGGTCCAAGAGGGCGGCCACCTTCGTGGCCGAGGCGTTCGGGGCCACCCGGATCCCCTGGGCCTGGAGCTCGAGGCAGGTCCCGACGGTGCGCAGGTCCTGCCATCCGAGCCCGGGACCGACGGGGACTCCGGTGGCCCGGTCCCAGACGACGGTCGAGGCCCGCTGGTTGGCGATGCCCACCGCCCCCGCGGGACCCGCCTCGGCGAGGACCCGACCCGAGAGATCGAGCACGGCGCTGGCGACGGTCGAGGCGTCGAACTCGACCAGCCCGGGGAACGGTGTCTCGGGCAGGGCTGCCCGGTAGTGGATGTGCTCGACCGTGCTGTCGGGCCGGACGAGCGCGCACCGCACCCCCGAGGTGCCGACATCGATCACGAGGATGCCGGAGGGATTCGGTGTCACCGGATGTCCCGGGACCCGGGCCAGGGTGGCGGACCGAACGGGCCGTCCAATCCCAGCTTCCCCGGATTGAGGATGCCGTTCGGGTCGAGCGCCTGCTTGACCGAGGCGAACACGCCGAACCCGCCGCCGAGAGCGTCGGCGAGGAACCGGGAGCGGTTGAGCCCGATGCCGTGGTGGTGGCTGATGGCACCGCCCGCCTCCTCGGTGGCCGCAGTCACCACGTCCCACGCCCGCTCGTAGTAGGCCGACGTCCAGGCCCGCAGGTCCTCTGACCCGCCGCCGTCCCGCTCGCGCAAATGCTCGGGAGGACGTCCGGCGAACGTGAAGTAGAGGCAGGCGCCGTCGGTGTAGGCGTGCGATTGGTGGGACGACGCCACGAGGGTCCCGTCGATGTCGGTGAGCGCCCCGACCACAGCGCCATACAGATGGGGGAGGGCGCCCCATCGCGCCGAGATCTCGACCGTGTCGACCACCAGTCCTCCCCGCCACAGGGGGGCCAGCGCGGCTACGTCGTTGCGGTTGGCCAGCCAACGCCCGACCAGCGCATCGTCCAGGCGGACCGAGGGGGCGCACACCTCGTCGACCACCGAGAGGGTGGCACCCAAGAGCCCGGGATCCGCCTCGTCCAGCACCACGAGCACGTTGGTCTCGGGAGCGTCGAAGGAACGGGCCGACTCGACCGAGTCGTAGAGGCGGAGCACGGCGGGGGTGGCTCCTCGACGGAGGATCCTCCGGCAGGCGTCGAGCCCGTCTGCGAACGAGGAGAAGCCGAACGCCCGACGCCCTTCGGCCTCGGGGACGGGGTGCACGCGGAACCTACCGGCGGTGATGACGCCGAGTGTCCCCTCGCTGCCCACGAACAGCTGGGTGAGATCGGGACCGGTCGCCGACCGCGGGCCCTTGCCTCCGGTGCGCAGGACCCGACCGTCGGCCAGGACCACCTCGAGGCCGGTGACCATGTCCTCGATCTTGCCGTAGCGCGTCGAGTACTGGCCGGCCCCCCGGCAAGCCAGCCAGCCGCCGACGGTCGAGAGGTCCATCGACTGGGGCCAGTGGCCGAGGGTCAGCCCGTGGCGCTGGCGCAGGTTCGCCTCGACGTCGGGCCCGAAGGTGCCCGCTGCGATGTCGACGACGAGCGAGGTGGCGTCCACGTCGCCCACTCCCGAGATCCCGCACAAATCGAGGGCGACCCCTCCGAACACGGGGATCGAGGCCCCGCACACGCCGCTTCGCCCCCCTGCCGCGGTCACCGGTACCCGGGCCTCGTTGCACAGGGCGAGGACGTCCGACACCTGGGCGGTGCCGGTCGGCCGGGCGACGAGAGCGGGACGGGCGGGGACTTGGCCGTCGACCGCCCATCCGATGGCGAGGGGCCACCAGTCCCTCGCCGCCTCGGCCCGGTCCTCGTCGGCATCGGTGACCTCGTCGCACACCTCGGCCAGGCGCTTGGCCAGCTGGTCGTCGACGGCGATCCGGGTGCCTCCCAGTCGGTCGGTGACCTGGTCAGGCGCGGAATCGATGGGGGTCACCGGAATCGGCCGGGTCACGCCGTCGGTCCCACCCGTCCGGTCCCCGTGAGCGATGTCGCGTCCGTCGACGCAGTGTCCGTCCAAGCAGTGTCCGTCGACGCAGTGTCCGCCGATGGGCCCGGACGGAGGGTCGAGCCGGTTTCGAACGGCTCTCCCGACCCGACCGCTCCGGTCGGGGCGAGGCCGGCGGCGACCAGCCGGCCGGTCACGGTGGCGGCGTAGGCGTCCGCCTCCGCCCTGATGCGGGCCTCGTCCCAGCCGAGCTCGGGCCCGATGAGGGCGGCCACCGACGGGGCGGCCCGTGCCGTGGCCCTGGCGTCTCGGAGCGAGGCCCGGGTCCGGCGATCGAGCACGTCGGACAGGGAGCGGGCCATCTCGGCCCGGACGGCGTAGACCGCCTCGACTGCCAGGTAGCGGAGGCCCGGCACCAAGGGTTGGAGGAGGCTGTCGGCGCCATCGGCCATGGCCAGCACCGCAGGCGTCTCGGTCCCGTAGCGGCCGGCCAGGTGAGCGGCTGCGCCGGATGCCCGGGCGTCGGCGGCGTCGCCCCCCGGGCTGTTCGGTGGGTGGGCGCCCGCGCCGGCGTCGGGTCCTGACCGACGGAGCCGGAGAACCCGCCGGTGCCGGCCCGACGGGAGCGGCCCGGCACCAACCAGGCGGAGGTCCTTCGTCAGGCACGGTTCCCGGCGATGCCCGAGCGCCCGCTCGACGAGGTCGACCGTGTCCTGGGCCATCTTCCGGTAGGTGGTCAGCTTGCCGCCGGTCACCGTGATGAGGCCGCTCTCCGAGCGCCGGACCGTGTGGCGGCGCGAGAGGTCGGCCGTCCGCTCGCTCAATGCCCGCCTGCCTGCGGGAGGCGCGAGGAGAGGGCGCAGCCCGGTCCAGATGGCGGAGATGTCGTCCCTGGTGATGGGGCGGCTGATCACCGCGTTGGCCGCCTCCAGGATGTAGTCGACGTCCTCGGGGCAGGCGCTCGGATCATCGAGCGGCCCGTCCCAATCGGTGTCCGTGGTGCCCAGGTAGACCTGGTCCCCCCAGGACACGACGAAGATGGACCGGTGGTCCTGCCGCACGGGGATGACGGCGGCGATGTCGCAGGGGAACACGGCGTTGGGCACGGTCACGTGGATGCCTTTGGCCGGACGGATCGAGTGGGGGTCGTGGCCTTCGTCGAGGGTGCGGACCTCGTCCGCCCACACCCCGGCCGCGTTGACCACCACCGTTGCCTCGACGTCGAAAGGCTCACCTCCCTCGGGAAGGACCCGCACCCCGTCGACGGTGCCGTCGGGACCCTTCCGCAACGAGGTGACCGTCGTGTGGTTGGCGGCGACCGCCCCGTAGCGGAGAACGGCCGTCCGCAGCACGGTGAGGGTGAGCCGGGCATCGTCGGTGCGGGCGTCCCAGTAGAGGAAGCCGGCGGCCAGTCGGTCGGCCTGCAGCGTGGGCATATGGGCCAGCACCTGGTCCCTCGTCATGTTCTGGTGCCGTTTGCCGATGCGCACCCCGCCGGTGAGGTCGTAGAGCCAGAGGGCGGAGCGGTACACCTTGGCCACGCTGGCGCTCACGACCCCGTCGCGTCCGAAGAGGGGGATGAGGAACGGCAGAGGCGAGACGAGGTGGGGTGCGTTCTCCAGCAGCCGTTGACGCTCGGCCAGGTTCTCGTAGACCAGACGGAACTCGTGCTGCTGGAGGTACCGGAGCCCGCCGTGGACGAGCTTCGACGACTTGGACGACGTCCCCGAAGCGAAGTCGTCCCCCTCGACGAGGGCCGTCTTCAGGCCGCGGCTGGCGGCGTCGAGGGCCACCCCTGCGCCGGTGATCCCTCCCCCGATGACGAGCACGTCGAACCGCCGGCTGGCCAGATGGTGGAGAGCGAGCTCGCGGTCGAAGGACGCGGCCGCGTGTCCGGCCGTGGCCGCGTTTTCGGGCATGGGCCAAAGCCTGCCACAGCACCTGTGCTGATCCGGCAGGCAGCGGGTCAACCGAGCCGCCGGCACGATCGACGGCGGCGGGATTTCAACAATCGGTGTCGATCTACAACTGTTGGTGATATCATGGCGTCGATGAGGTCACCCGAAGCACTGACCGAGCTGTTCCGGTCGAACGGACGCAAGGTGACCGCGCAACGGCAGTGCATCTTCCGGGTGCTCCAGGGGGACGTCACCCACCCGGCGGCGGAGACCGTCCATGGCCGCGTCACCGACGAGATCGGGACGATCTCGCTCAAGACCGTGTACCAGACGCTCAACGACCTCGCTGATCTGGGCGAGATCGCGTCGCTCGACCTCGGGACGGGGACCACCCGGTTCGACCCCAACGTCGACCGCCCCCATCACCATCTGGTGTGCCGGAGCTGTGGCAGCGTCCGCGACCTCGAGGCGAGCTTCCCCGATCTGGAGATACCCGAGGGGGCGGACCTCGGTTTCGACGTCGGCTCGGCGGAGATCGTCTTCCGCGGTCTCTGCCCGGACTGCCGACCGGCAGACGGAGATCCTGCCCACCCGATGACCCACCCCGTGACAACGCTCCGTCGAGAAGACAGCCGTGACGAGACACCGATGACATCCCACCGATGACGTCCCACCGATGAAAGGAAACGAATCACCGTGGCAACACTGAAAGGCTCGCAGACCCAGGACAACTTGAAGACGGCGTTCGCCGGCGAGAGCCAGGCCAATCGTCGTTACCTCTATTTCGCCCAGAAGGCGGACGTCGAGGGTTACCCCGACGTCTCCGCCCTCTTCCGCTCGGTTGCCGAAGGCGAGACGGGTCACGCCTTCGGTCACTTCGACTTCCTCCGGGAGGTCGGCGACCCGGTCACGGACCACGCCGTCGGTCCGACCGAGGACAACCTGAAGTCGGCGATCGAAGGGGAGACCTATGAGTACACGGAGATGTACCCCGGGTTTGCCCGTACGGCCCGCGATGAGGGGTTCGAGGAGGTCGCCGAGTGGTTCGAGACCCTGGCTCGGGCCGAGAAGAGCCACGCCGGCCGGTTCTCGGAGGGCCTGGCGTCGGTCTCCTGACCTCGGGGGTGGGACGGCGCGGCGCCACTTGACCACGGAGACCAGGCTGCCGAGAACCAGGATCGCGCGAGGAGCACCGTGGGCGCACCTTCACCGCTGACGCTCGACGACATCGCCGATCAGCGCGCCTACGAGCGGGAGCGGGACGAGTTCCGCAGGCAGGTGATCGCCATCAAGCGGCTACGGAGGGTGTCGATCGGCCCTGTGGTCACCGTCACCTTCGAGAACCGAGTGACCATGCGGTTCCAGGTCCAGGAGATGGCCCGCGCCGAGAAGATGCTCTCCGACGATCAGATCCAACATGAGCTCGACGTCTACAACCAGCTGCTTCCCGGCCCAGGCGAGCTGTCCGCCACCCTGTTCTTGGAGCTCACCAGCGAAGACCAGCTGCGGACCTGGTTGCCGCGTCTCGTTCGGATCGAACGATCCCTCGAGCTCCGCCTCGGCCCGTCCGGGTCCGACGTTGTGACGTCGATTCCCGAAGGCGGGCACGAGTCCAACCTGACGAGGGACGACGTGACATCCGCCGTGCACTATGTGCGGTTCGCGCTGACCGAATCCCAGGTGGACGCGTTCGCCGCCGGACCTGTGCGCGTGGCCGTCAACCATCCCGGTTACCCCGACGGGATGCCGGGCGCCGAGTTGAGCGATGCCAGCCGGTTCGAGCTCCTCGGCGACTTGCGCCCGGCCTGACTCCGTTCCGCGGGAAGGGATGTGGGGAACCGGCACCCAGGTCGGAAAGACATGTGGGCCAGTTCGAAGTCACGCCTTCGTTTCCTCGACCTGTCCGACAGAGCCCGCACTTCCCATGGCGTTCGCCGGGCGTGCTGCAGATCACCGACAGACGAACGCCCCCATCGAACTCGATATCGGAAAGGACCCTTCAGAAGCAACGGCGGCGGCCACATGACACTGGCATTCTCCGACCACCTGATCCCACGTGGTCCACGAGGCGACCTGGTCCTCGTAGTGGTCACCGACACTCCTGAGATAGTCGGCCAGTGCCTCGGCATCTGTGACCTCGATCACGCTGCTCGGGCAGTCAACCCTGTCGACCACGTCAAACGCCGCTCCGAGTTGATCGGCACCGTTCTCCAGGCTGAAAGCCACGTCGGAGGGTCGGTGCCACCTCCAACCGTGCCCGACGACCTCCTCCACCAACCGAACCAGTTCGCCCATGTTTCGCTCTCCGTTGGTCACCGCCACACAACACCCGGATGCAGCGAGAACCCTACGCAGCTCGAAGGCCGCCCTGCGACGATCGGCTACGTGGTAGAGCATGTGCGCGGCCAGCACAAAGTCGAACGAGTTGTCCAAGAAGGGAAGTGTGATGGCATCCCCGGCGACCAAAGGACCTCGCGCTCGCACCCGGGCGGCATCGAGCATGCCCAACGACGAGTCGAGCCCGACGGCGTCCATACGCTCCAGGTAGGCCCCATTTCCGCAGCCAACCTCGAGGATGCGTTCTCCTCCACGCAATCGGACGAGCTCCGGCACCCAGGAAAAAAGGGAGAAAGCCGGGCGGCGTGGGCTGATCTTCCAAAGGCGTTGGCGTGCGGCCAGGTTGTCCTCGGTGGCGTACTGGGGGGATCCTGACGGCACGGACCCGTCATCGCGCTGCCGTTCACCAGCAGCCTTCTGCGCCTGGAGGTGAAGATCGGACGGTCGGGGGAGCTGGCGGACCACGCGTGGCAGGGTGAACGACAGCCCGATGGCGCTCAGGGATACGCCAGGTGCACTGCCGCTTCCGGGGTCTTGACACGGAAGGCGACGCTCTCTTGGAGATAGAGGTGGACCACATCGGCATCGCTCGAGCGATAGCCGATCGAGAAGTCCTGGCCCACCGCGAGCTCGAAGTCGTCACCTCTCTGGCTGAGCACCACGGCCCCGTCGACGGCCGGTGCCCAGACGATAGGGCCACCCACGATATGGCGGATGTGCTCGAACACCGGGTAGCCGCCGTGCTCCGTCGTCTCGGTGACGCCGGTGAAGCAACGGGCGCCGAGGGCGATGGCATAGGGGCCGGCCACGCCGGCCGCCCGCAGCTCGGCCACCGCCTTGGCCACATGCCTCGGGTAATGGCCGTAGTCGTCACTGATCTCCACCGGCGCATTGGGGGATGACGGGACCACACCGGCGATGCCGCCGGCTTCGAAGCCGTGGAAGACGAGGTGGTCCTCGGCCAGGGCCGAGGCTCGCGCTGCTGCTGTGACGGCGTCGAGGTCGAGGTCGTCGGCGCCCCGCGCCGCCATGTCGAGCTCGGCGCGAGGCAGCGAGAACGACGAGGACAGCTCGACCAGGGGAAGGGCCTTGCGCACGGCGGCCTCGACGTCCCCGTTGGGTCCTGTGTCGAGGCCTTGGGTGCGCCCGGTGCTCACGGCCGAATAGGTCCAGCCGTGAGGCCCGGTGAAGTCGACCAGGCGGCGTGCAGCGAGGAAGTGCTTGATGGACCGGGTCGCCTCGTCGTCGATCTGCTCCCACGCAGCGTCGGTGATCGGAGCGCGCTCGCGCATCAGGTGGTTGGTCACAGTGACCTGCTTTCGGTTCGGAGGTTGCCGATTCCAGGGCCGCCTTCACCCAGTGTAGATCGACGCCGTCATCCTGGGTCGAGGGTCGAGGGTCCTGGGTCGAGGGTCGAGGGTCGAGGGTCGAGGGTCGTGCCCGACTCGCCGGCAAGGTCGCGGGCGAAGTGGCGAGCACAGCGTGGAGCAAGGTGAGGAGATGACCATGTCGACGTCACCAACACCGGTGAGCCCGCTCGACGGCCATGCGCCCGGGGCGGACGGCCCGGTTCGTCTACGCCGCCACGGCACCGAGGAGAGGAAGCAACCATGACCACCGCATCGACCACCACCATCATCGGCAACCTGACCCGGGACCCCGAGATCCGCTACACGAGGGAGGGACAGGCGTCGGCCAACCTCGGTGTCGCCGTCAACCGGCGTTGGCCCAATCGGGACAGCGGAGAATGGGAGGAGTCGACCTCCTTCTTCGATGTCGTCGCCTGGCGGGATCTGGCCGAGAACGTGGCCCTCAGCCTGACCAAGGGTATGCGGGTGGTGGTGACGGGCCGGCTCGAGCAGCGGAGCTGGGAGACCGAGGACGGAGACCGCCGCTTCAAGGTCGAGATCGTGGCTGACGAGATCGGGGCCAGCCTCAGGTTCGCCACCGTCGACGTGCACCGGATCGAGCGTCGTCAACACGACGAGGATGCCTCCCCGTCGGGACCGGAAGCCGAACCCGAGGGTTCCGAGGACTCGCTCCCGGTCAGCTCCTGAGGGGAGGTCGAACCATGATGCAGCCTGTCGTGTGGCTGGTCGGACCGGCCGCCAGCCCCGAGGACGTGGCGGTGCTGGCCGCCGTGGGTGCCGTGATCGGTCTCGCCACCGTCGTCGTCCGCAGAGTCACGAAGGGCTCGCGGTGAGCCCCGGACCGGCACCCGGTGCCGATCGCACCGAGGCCGTCCGGTTCGGCCCGGTCATCCAGCTGACCAAGAGGGAGACGTTCGCCGCCTGTCAGGCGCTGGCCGACGCCGATCGGGTGCTCGTGCGAGCCGGGTGTGTGGCCGAGTCGAATGCCCTGGCCGATCTCTTCGACCTTTTCGAGGAACGTCTGGCGGCCGGCTGAGCGACGTCGGACGGCCTGCTCAGGTCCCTTCGGGCTCGAAGTCGATCGAGAGCGAGTTGACGCAGTAGCGCTGCCCGGTGGGGGCTGGGCCGTCCGGAAAGACGTGACCGAGGTGTCCGCCGCAGCGGGCACAGGTGATCTCCGTCCTGACCATGCCGTGGGCCCGGTCCTCGTGCTCGTTGACGACCCCGTCTTCGAGGGCCCGGTAGAAGCTCGGCCATCCAGAGCCCGATTCGAACTTCGTGTCACTCGGGAACAGCGGGGCACCGCACCCGCCACACGTGAACATGCCGGTCCCGTCGACGTGGAGCAACTCCCCGGAGAAGGCCGGCTCGGTGCCCTTCTGGCGCAGCACGGCGTAGCGCTCGGGGGTGAGGCGCTCCCGCCACTCGTCGTCGGAAAGCGTCACCTTCGTCGCCTCGCCGGTGCGGATCTCATCAGGCACTCGGGGGACCTCCTTCTTCCGGCTTCTTCCGGCCGACCTCAGGCGTATCTGGCCGCGGCCACTGACTCGGCAATCATCCCATCTGAACAGCGCCACGGTCCGGCATGTTCCCGACGAACATGTGGACTCTCGACCTCAGGCTCCCCACGACCCAGGAGATCCAGCGCTGCCAGGACCCGGCGGGTAAGGGCCCGGCTGATTCGGCCCCGGCGGTGCGTCGGTCGGGAAGGGGCTCGGTGGGGGAGGCGGGGGGCCGCTGAACGGTGCCGGCCAGCTCTGGGCGGGGTCAACGCCGATGCGCTCCCCGGGTCCAGGCCGTCTTCCACGGCGGGATCGTCTCAGTTGGAGCAGGATCCCGACCACAGCCACCCCGATGGACACGACGAGGATGGGAAACGCGACCAGGGCCCGGTTGTCGGCTGCCGTCTGGCACTCGTCGACGAACGCCCGCCACTGCTTCCTGGGGGCGGCCTGCGACGCCGGTGGCTCGGCCCCTGCTCCGATGGTGACCGGGTCGAGCAGGGCGACGATCGCCGCCTCGGAGCTCTGTCCGGGGCCGCAGGTCCCTCCGGCACCAGGAGCTGGAAGAGCGGCGAACAGACCGGATAGGGCGACGGTTGCCCCGAACACGCCGAGCAGCACGCAGATCCACGCCGCCCACGAAGGAGCGGGGCCGAGGGTCTGACCCCCTCCCTCCGTCCCGTCCGATTGATGACGGGGCCCGGAGGGCAGGCTGTCGGTCCCAAAGGGAAGATGTTGGGTCGCGGCCACGTCGTCCGCAATCGTGACATCACATGCTTCCGACCGTCCAGCCACGGGCTCCGGGCCTCCTGAGTGGTTTGCTAGTGTCGCACCAGGTCCGACGGAGGCACTCGGCCACTCCGGGATCCTTCCGAGCCCGGTGTGGGTGGCCGGACCCCACCTTTCACATGGACCTCCGAGTCACATGGACCTCCGAGACGGACCAGAGGACGAGGCCTTCCGCGACGGAGTCCGCTCGTGGCTGGCCGAGCATGTGACCGGCGAGTTCGCCGCTCTCGGCGGCCGGGGAGGATCGGGTGACGAGACCTACGGGTTCGCCACCAGGCTCAAGTGGGAACGGGAGCTGGCGGCGGGCCACTGGACCGGTCTCGGCTGGCCCGTCGAGCACGGCGGCAGGGGAGCGTCCATTCCCCACCAGGTGATCTTCAACGAGGAGTACGTGCGGGCCCGTGCGCCGGGCCGGGTGAGCGTGCTCGGGGAAGGGCTGCTCGGTCCCACCCTGATCCATCACGGGACCCCTCGCCAGCAGGCCCGTTTCCTCCCGCCCATCCTGGCCGGCACGGAGCTGTGGTGCCAGGGCTACTCCGAGCCCGATGCCGGCAGTGACCTCGCCAACGTGAAGACCCGGGCGGAGCTGCACGGGCACGAGTGGGTGGTGACGGGCCAGAAGGTCTGGACTTCGCTCGCCCATCAGGCCGACTGGTGCTTCGTGCTCTGCCGGACCGAACCGGGGTCCGCTCGTCACCGCGGGCTGTCCTATCTGCTGGTGCCGATGGACCAACCCGGCATCGACGTTCGACCGATCACCCAGCTGACCCGGACCTCCGAATTCAACGAGGTCTTCTTCGATGGCGCCCGGACCGCTGCCGACAACGTGGTGGGAGGGGTGGGGGACGGCTGGCGCGTCGCCCTGGCCACGCTGGCCTTCGAGCGCGGTGTCGCCCTCCTCGGACATCAGCTCGGTTTCCAGCGCGAGCTGGACCGTGTGCTGGCCGAAGCCCGGGCGAACGGCAGGGCCGGCGACCCGTCTGTCCGCCAACGGCTGGCCTCGGCCTACTCCGAGCTCCAGATCCTGCGGTTCAACACCCTGCGCAGCCTCTCCGGCGTGGACGGACCTTCTGCGTCCCCTGAGGCCTCCGTCTCCAAGCTCTACTGGGCGAGCTGGCACCGACGGCTCGGCGAGCTGGCGCTCGACGTGCGAGGCGCCTCGTCGTTTGTCGTCGAGGGTCCCCCCTACGAGCTCGACGACGTCCAGCGCTCGTTCCTCTTCAGCCGGTCGGAGACCATCTATGGCGGGTCGAACCAGATCCAGAGGACCATCATCGGCGAGCGGGTGCTCGGGCTTCCGTCCGAGCCCAAGCCGGAAGGAGTATCTCGGTGACCAGTGGTCAGACCGACCGTGTGGGTGCGGACCGGGCCGCAGGCTCGACGCCGCGCCGACCGACCAGAGGACACGGGCTGCTCGAGGGAAAGGTGGTCGTCGTGACGGCGGCGGCCGGCACCGGCATCGGGTTCGCCACCGCCCGGCGGTGCCTCGAGGAAGGGGCGTCGGTCGTCATCTCCGACAGCCACGAGCGCCGGTTGGAGGAGGCGGCGGAAGCCCTCGCCGACATGGCCGGGCCGGCGGCCGGCCTGCCGCTGGCGGTCCCCTGCGACGTGACCGTCGAGGAACAGGTCCGGAACCTCTACGACACCGCCGCCGAGCACCACGGGCGCTTCGACGTCGCCGTCAACAACGCCGGGCTGGGTGGCCAGGTCGACGTGGTGGAGATGACCGACGAGCAGTGGTCGCTCGTGCTGGACGTGACCTTGACCGGGACGTTCCGGTGCACCCGGGCCGCCCTCGGTCATCTCTACGCCAGGGGGGACGGGGGGGTGATCGTCAACAACGCCTCGGTGCTCGGCTGGCGGGCCCAGGCCGGGCAGGCCCACTACGCGGCGGCGAAAGCGGGCGTCATGGCTCTGACCCGATGCGCGGCGGTCGAGGCGGCGGCACACGGGGTCCGAGTCAACGCCGTGTCCCCCAGTCTCGCCGTCCATCCGTTCCTCAACCGGGTCATGTCCGACGACGACCTCGCCGAGCTCGCCGCCCGCGAGGTGCTGGGGCGGGGCGCCGAGGTGTGGGAGGTCGCCAACGTCATCGTGTTCCTGGCGAGCGAGTACGCCACGTTCATGACCGGAGAGGTCGTCTCGGTGTCCAGCCAGCACCCCTGAGCGCCACCGAGTGACGAACGGTTCCCACCTCCTGGGCCGCCCGCAAATGTCACCACGGCCGAGCCCGTCCGGGTGACGGCAACGGATGGCCCCACCGGCGGTTGCACTACCCTGACGACGTGTCAGCTCCGGCACCGGACATCGGCGACCCCCGCGGGGACCTGCGATGGGGCACGATCCCCGGCCTGGTGGCGGACGCCGCCGCCCGCTTCTCGGAGGCTGAGGCTGTCGTCGACGTGCACGGACCGGGTGCCACGACGACCCGTCTGACCTTCGACGAGCTGGCCGAGAAGGTGGACGGCGCCACCCGTGCCGTCGTGGCCAACGGCATCGATCGGGGCGACCGGGTGGCCATCTGGGCACCGAACTGCGCCGAGTGGGTGGTGGCCGCTCTCGGGGCGGTGGCCGCCGGCGCCGTGCTCGTGCCGCTCAACACCCGGTACAAGGGAGCCGAGTGCGCCTACATCCTCCGTGAGTCGGGCGTCAGGATCCTCTTCACGGTGAAGGGCTTCCTCGGCACCGACTATCCGGCCATGCTGGAACAGGCCCTCTCGCCGGGAGGCCGGCTTCCGGACCTCGAGCGGATCGTCGTCCTCCGAAACGGGGACGACGATCCCCCGGCCGGGACGGTGAGGGGCGATCCCGTCGTAGCGGCCGACGAGTTCTACCGGGAGGGCGGCTTGTGCTCGGCTGACATCGCCGCCGGCCGGACGGCGTCGCTCACGTCCGGCGACCTCTCGGACCTGGTGTTCACCTCGGGGACGACAGGCGATCCCAAGGGCGCCATGACGACCCACGGGCAGAGCCTCCGGACGTTCGCCACCTGGTCTGAGGTGGTGGGCCTGACCTCCGGCGACCGGTACCTGATCGTGAACCCGATGTTCCACACGTTCGGGTACAAGGCGGGTGTCCTGGCCTGCCTCATGTCCGGGGCCACCATGGTGCCGGAGCCGGTTTTCGACACCGAAGCCGTTCTGCACCGGATCGAGGAGGAGCGGATCACCGTGCTGCCGGGGGCGCCGACGATCTTCCAGTCCCTGCTCGACCACCCGAAGCGGGCCGAGTTCGACGTGTCCTCGCTCCGACTGGTGGTGACAGGGGCCGCCACCGTCCCCCTCGAGCTCGTCGAACGGCTGCAGACCGAGCTCGGCGTGGAGACCGTCCTCACCGCCTACGGCCTCACCGAGGCCACCGGGACGGTCACGATGTGCCGTCGCGGAGACCCCGCAGACGTGATCGCCGCCACGTCGGGCCGGGCCATCCCCGAGGTCGACGTCCAGGTGGTCGACGGGCGCGGGGCCGAGGTCACCCGGGGTGAGCCGGGGGAAGTGCTGGTCCGGGGATACAACGTCATGCAGGGATACTTCAACGAGCCCGATGCCACCGAAGAGGCGGTGGACGATCAGGGCTGGCTCCATACTGGTGACATCGGGGTCATGGACGAAGCCGGGAACGTCACCATCACCGACCGGTTGAAGGACATGTACGTGTCCGGCGGGTTCAACGTGTACCCGGCCGAGGTCGAGGCGGTGTTGCGGCGCCACCCGGGGGTGGGCCAGGTGGCGGTGGTCGGAGTGAGTGATCCGAGGATGGGGGAGGTGGGCGTGGCCGTCGTGGTCCCGGCAGCCGGTGCTTCTCCCGGCGACCTCGGGACCGAGCTGATCGGATGGACGGGCGAGCGCCTGGCCAACTACAAGGTTCCGCGCCGGGTCGAGCTGGTGGAGTCGCTGCCGTTCAACGCCGGCGGCAAGGTGCTGAAGCGGGAGCTGCGGGACCTGCTCGAAGCCGGGGGACACTGACCGCCGGCCGGCCACCGCGACCTCGGCAGCGACAGCTCAGCGCACAGCGAGGCTCGGCACACACAGAGGCTCGGCACAGAGAGGGAGACAACTCATGCGAGGCATCGTCTATACCGGCGGCGACGTCGAGGTGACCGACGAGCTCACCGTCGGCGATCCCGGTCCCACTGAGGTGCGGGTGTCGATCGGTGCCGCCGGAGTGTGCCACAGCGATCTGTCGGTGATCAACGGCACCATTCCCTGGAAGGCGCCGTCGGTGCTCGGCCATGAGGGGGCGGGGGTGGTCGAGGCGGTGGGGTCTGCTGTCACCTCGGTGAAGCGCGGCGACCACGTGGTCCTGGCCACGCTCAGGAGCTGTGGGACGTGCCGGGCGTGCAGCACCGGTCATCCGACGTGGTGCGTGAAGACCCTCGGCAACGTGTCGCAGCCGTTCACCTTCCGTGGCGAGCCGGCCTCCAACTTCGCCGGTACGTCGGTGTTCGCCGAATCGACGATCGTGGAGGAGGTCCAGGCGGTCAAGATCTCGAAGGACGTTCCCATGACGTCGGCTTGTTTGATCGGCTGCGGGGTCCTGACCGGGGTGGGCGCCGTGCTCAACCGAGCCCGTGTCGAGCCCGGGGAGACAGCGGCCGTGTTCGGCGTCGGCGGCGTCGGCCTCAACGTGATCCAGGGGCTGCGGCTCGCCGGTGCCAGCAGGATCATCGCCGTCGACACCCTGGCGACCAAGGAGGCCCTGGCGCGACAGTTCGGGGCCACCCACTTTGTGGACGCCTCGGTCGTCGACGCCGTGGCAGCGATCCGCGAGCTCGTGCCCCCGGGGCCGTCCCGGGTCACAGGCGCCCTCGGCTGGACCGGCGGAGTCACCTGGGCGTTCGACTGCGTCGGCCACCCGTCGGTCCTCCGCGGCGCGCTCGATGCGCTCGACTGGGGAGGCACGGCGGTGGCCATCGGCATCCCGCCCCAGGGCAGCGAGGTCGCGGTCGACGTCAACGCCCTCGCCTATGTGGACCGCGGGCTCCTCGGCTGCCGCTACGGATCGGCTCGACCCCACCATGACATCCCGCTCATGGTCGAGCTGTACCTGTCGGGCAAGCTGATGCTCGACGAGCTCGTCACCGAGCAGCAACCCCTCGAAGGATTCCGTCGCATCGTCGAGGACATGGAGGCGGGCAACCTGGCCCGGGGTGTCCTGACGTTCTGAGCCAGCAAGGAGGGGCCCCGCCACGCGGACGGAGCGCACGACCAGGGGCGGCGTCCGGCGACCCTGTTACAGTCGCCACGATATGACGGTGCGTCAGATCGCCGGGGACCACGAGACGGTCGACGACGTCCTGCGGGCCGGCGCATCGGTCAATGCCGATGTGGAGGCGTACGTCGAGCCCGCCTGCGGGCCTTCGCCCAGACGGGCTGTGACCTTCGGCCAGTGGGACCGGGCGGCGGACGGCGTCGCCGGCTTCCTGGCCCGGCGGGGCGTCGGGCGGGGTTCGGTGGTCTGCCTGATGCTCCCGAGCTCGATCACCTACATGATCGTCTACGCCGCCGCCATCCGTCTCGGGGCGGTCACATCGGGCGTCAACCTGCGGCTCGGGACGAGCGAGATCGCCTCCATCCTCGGCCGGATCCGACCGACGGTCACCGTCACAGAGGACGGGAGTGGGCACGAGCCGACCGCCGCCGCTCGGGCCGGTTCGGTGGTGTGGCGCTCCGAGATCGAGCAGGCGGCCGACGACCCGCCCCCTCCGAACTTCTCGGCCCTCGACGCTTCTGAGCCCGTCGCCGTGGTGTGGACGAGCGGGACCACCGGTGTGCCCAAGGGGGCGGTGTTCGACCACGGCAACCTGGCGGCGGTGGCTCGAGGCACCGACGCGCTGTCGAGACCCGGGGACCGTCGCCTGTCGCCGCTGCCCTTCGCCCACGTCGGATCGATGACCCGGATCTGGGACGAGATCGCCCACGGGGTGACCACGGTGATCACGCCGTCGCCGTGGCGGGCGTCGGACGCGCTCTCGGTCATCGAGTCCGAGCGCATCACGGTGGGTCAGGGGGTTCCCACGCAGTGGGCCCTCGTCCTGGCCGAGCCGTCATTGGCCGAGACCGACTGCTCTACGTTGCGCATCGTCGGCACCGGGGGGGCGACGGTGCCGTCCGAGCTGGTGGCGGCGGTTCGTTCCGCCTTCGGTGTACCGGTGGTGGTCCGCTACACCTCGACCGAGGCCTCCTTGGGCACCGGCACCGATCCCGGTGATCCCGACCACGTCGTGGCCTCTACCGTGGGCCGGCCCGTGCCCGGTGTCTCCCTGTCCATCCTGGACGACGACGGCAGAGAGGCTGCCGCTGGTTCGATCGGCCGGGTCCGGCTCCGCTCGGCAGCGGTGATGCGGGGGTACTGGGGCGGGTTACCGCGGAGTGGCAGAGGCGTCGACTACGACTCGGAGGCGACAGAGGAGGTGCTCGGCGACGACGGCTGGCTCACGACCGGTGACTTCGGCCGCATCGGCGAGGACGGGTGCCTCCGTCTGGTGGGTCGGACAAATGAGCAGTACCAACGGGGCGGCTACAACGTCTACCCAGTCGAGGTCGAGCGGGTGCTCGAACGCCACCACCGCGTGTCGAGGGCGGCGGTGGTGGGAACGCCGGACCCGGTCCTCGGTGAGATCGGCGTGGCGTTCGTGGTGCCGGCAGCCGACAGCGGCCCCGCCGGCGACGAGGGAGACCGCCTCGTCGAGCTGAGAGCCCTGGTCTGCGACGTGCTGGCCGACTACAAGGCCCCGGATGCCCTTGTGATCCTGGACGAGCTGCCGCTCACCTCGATGCTGAAGGTGGACAAGCGCGCCCTCGCCGACGAGGCCGCCCGTGCCGCGGCACGAAAAACGGGTCGGACGGGCGCCCGGGAGGAGTCGGCGGCTTCCCGCCCTGGGACGACGACGGCGACGAGAGCGTCATGACCGGCACGACCGGGCGATCGACCCCTGCGAGCGGCGGCGTCACCGACGATCCGATCGAGCTCGGGACCCTCCTGTTCACCCTGGTCGAGCCCCACCGGGGCCACGAGGTGGCCTACAACCGGTGGTACGAGCGCGATCACTTCTATGCCGGCTGCCAGATCGGGGCCTTCGACTTCGCCGGCGCCCGGTTCGTGGCGACCGCCGACCTGAAGGCCCTCCGGCTCTCCCGAGGCGGTCGCCATGCGCCGGCCCCGCTCGTCGTCGACCCCGAGGTCGGGAGCTATCTCGCCCTCTACTACGTGCTCGCCGGGCACCACGACGAGTGGAACCGTTGGGCGGTCGACCAGGTCAACGCCCTGCACGCCGCCGGCCGGATGTTCGAGGAACGGGACCATGTCCACACCGGGCTCTACGCCTACCGATGGGAGTGCCGGCGCGACGCCGACGGCGTGCCGGCGGAGCTCACCCTCGACCACCGGTTCCCCGGGCTCGTCTCGGTCTTCGTCGAGGCGGCAGAGACGACGGGACCCGACGACGCGGCCTCCGCCTGTCGATCGGTCCTCGCCGAAACCATCGTCGGTACCCCGGTGGCCACCGTGCTCGGGTTCACGCCTCTGCCCCTCCTGTCCGACGCTCCCGGTGACGTGCCCCGCGAACCCGCCGGCGGCCAGCGGCTCCTCTTGCTCTGCTTCCTCGACGAGGAGCCGGCCGCATCGTGGGACGCCGTGTTCACGCCGCTGCCGGCGGCGCTATCCGGTGCCGGGGTGGGGGAGGTCGTGTGGGCCTCGCCGTTCGTCGCCACCGTGCCCGGCACGGATCGTTACACGGATCAGCTGTGGAGGAGCGACCGATGACGACCGACTTCGTCGAAGACGTGACGGCGCGCACGCAGGCCCGCGGGTGGATCGGAGCGCCCACGTTGTGGACGCTCATCGAACGCCGGGCCGAAAAGAGCCCCCAAGCGGTCCTGGCCCGCGACGACACCGGGGACGAGCTCACCTTCGGCGGCTACCGCGAGGCCTGCCTGGAGACGGCCGCCGGCCTGGCCTCCCGACACGGCGTCGATCGTGGCACCGCCGTGAGCTGGGAGCTGCCCACCTGGAACGAGTCCCTCGTGCTGGTGGGCTCGCTCGCCCGGTTGGGGGCCCGGCAGAACCCCATCATCCCCATCTACCGGGAACGCGAGGTGAGGTTCATCACCGAGCAGAGCGGGGCGGGGCTGCTGGTCGTCCCGAGCGTCTACCGGGAGTTCGACTTCGGGTCCATGGCCCGGGGCATCGCCGAGTGCGCCCCCGCCCTCTCGGTGCTCGTCGTCGATCGCACCCTGCCCCGGGGCGACCCTTCCACCCTGCCCGACCCCGATCCGGCCCCGGTCCAGGCCGCCGACGCACCGATTCGATGGCTGTTCTACACGTCGGGCACCACGGCGGACCCGAAGGGCGCCCCCCACAGCGATCTCTCTGTGCTGGCCTCGGCGCTGGCCATGGCCGAGTGCCTCGACATACGGCCCGACGATGTGTCGGCGCTCGTCTTCCCCTTCACCCACATCGGCGGGATCGGCTGGCTCATGGCCTCCCTCATCACCGGGTGCACGCTGCTCACCACCGAGGCGTTCGACCCTGCCCGCACCCCCGAGTTCCTGGCTCGGAACGGGGTGACCCTGGCCGGGTCGGGCACGCCGTTCCATCTGGCCTACCTGGCCGCCCAGCGCTCGCGGCCCGGGGGTTCGCTGTTCCCGAGAGTCCGCTCCTACCCCGGTGGCGGGGCGCCCAAGCCACCCCAGCTCCACTTCGACCTGAAACAAGAGATCGGTGGCGTCGGCATCGTGTCCGGCTACGGGTTGACCGAGGCGCCCATCGTGGTCATGGCTTCTGCGTCCGACCCGGACGACAAGTTGGCCACCACCGAGGGCCGACCCACCCCCGGGGTGGACCTCGTCGTGGTCGGACCGGACGGAGAGAGGGCGCCGGCCGGCGCAGAGGGCGAGATCAGGGTCACGGGGCCCCAGGTGATCGGTGGCTACCTCGACGGGTCTCTCGATGGGGACGCGTTCGACGAGAAGGGGTACTTCCGCACCGGCGATCTCGGTACCGTCGACGAGGACGGGTACGTCACGATCACGGGCAGGCTGAAGGACATCATCATCCGGCACGGCGAGAACATCTCGGCCAAGGAGGTGGAGGACGTGCTCTACACCCACCCGGCCGTCGCCGACGTCGCCGTTATCGGCCTGCCCGACGAGCGCACCGGTGAGCGGGCGTGCGCGGTGGTGGCGCTGGCCGACGGAGGCTCGCTCACCGTGCCCGAGATGGCCCGCTTCCTCCGTGACGCCGGGCTCCGGGTCCAGTCCGTCCCCGAGCAGCTCGAGCTGGTCGACGCCGTGCCCCGTAATCCGGCCGGCAAGATCTTGAAGCACGAGCTGCGCCAGCGGTTCGGCCCCCGCCCGGCCGGGCGCGGCTCGACGGAGACGGGCTCGAGCAAGCCAGGCTCGAGGAAGGCAGGGAGGTCGTGAGCCCCGTCCGCCGGGTGACCCTCGGCCGGGGCGGCGAGGAGCACGATGCGGCGAACGCCGCCCTGGGGAAGCACGTGCCCGACCGGTTCTCCGACAGGACAGCCGTCGTGACCGGGGCCGGTTCGGGGATCGGGCGGGCGGTGGCCGAGCGGCTCGCCTCGGAGGGGGCAGCGGTCGCTGTGCTCGACGTGGTGGGGGCGAGCGCCACCCGGACGGCCGACACGATCGCCGATGCCGGGGGCAGGGCTGCGGCCTACCGCTGTGATGTCACCGACGAGACCTCGGTGGGCGAGACGATGGCCGCCCTCGGCCAGGAGCTCGGAGCGCCCTCTGTCGTGTGCAATGTCGCCGGGATCGGCGGCTTCTACCGCACCGACGAGATGCCCCTCGAGAAGTGGCAGCAGATCCTCGACGTCAACCTGACCGGGCCGTTCCTCGTGTGCCGGGCGGCCCTCCCGTCGGTCATCGACAGTCGCGGGTCGATCGTGAACGTCGCCTCCAACACCGCCCTCATGGGCCAGGCCTACTCGGCGGCCTACTGTGCCTCAAAGGCGGGGCTGCTGATGTTCTCGAAGGCTCTGGCCGCCGAGCTCCTGCCGACAGGGGTGCGGGTGAACGTGGTCGCTCCCGGGGGCGTGGACACCCCCCTGATCGGAGCCTTCTCGCTTCCCGAGGGCATCGACCCGAAGATCCTCGAGAAGATGATGACCCCGATGGGGTTCTCGACCCCGGCGGAGATCGCCGCCTCGGTGGCCTTCCTCGCCTCCGACGAGTCGTCCTACACGACGGGTTCGGTACTCTCTGTGGACGGAGGATTGACCATCTGATGACCGACGACCGACCGGTCGATGACTGGTCGACAGATTTCGACGTGCTCGACCCGGCGTATGTGGCCGACCCGTTCCCGGTCTGGGACGAGCTGCGCTCGACCTGTCCGGTGGCCCACTCGGACCGACGGGGCAGCACCTGGTTGCCCACCCGGTACGAGGACGTCGTGGCCCTGGCCCACGACGTCGAGCGGTTCAGCTCGACCCAGATCTCCGTGATCCCGCTCCGGCGCGAGGACCCGCCGCCGGGCGATCCCCTCCTCGCCTACGGCGTTCCTCCGATCTCGGCAGATCCGCCCCTCCACACCTGGACCCGCCGCCTGCTGCTTCCATGGTTCTCGCACCGCCGGGTGACGGGCTACGAACCGATGACCCGGAGCCTCTGCCGTGGCCTCGTGGACGGCCTCGCCGATTGGGACCGGGTCGATGCCGCCGGTCAGTACGCCCAGCAGATCCCGGTCCGGATCATCGCCGCCATTCTCGGCGTCCCTGCTGCGATGTCGGAGACCTTCACCGGCTGGGTCCGCGACGTGCTCGAGTTCGCCGACGACCCCGAGCGCCGGCGGCGAGGGGGAGCGGAGCTCGTGCGGTACTTCGTCGAGGAGGTGGAGCGGCGCAAGGCGGCCCCCGGTGACGACCTGTTGAGCGATCTCCTCCGTGCCGACGCCGACGGCGGCCCGGTCGAAGAGAGCGTGGTCCTGGGTGTCGCCGCCCTCGTGCTCATTGCCGGGGTGGACACCACCTGGAGCGCCATCGGCTCGTCCCTCTGGCACCTGGCCACCCACCCCGATGACCGGGAGCGGCTGGTTGCCGACCGGGACCTGATGCCGATGGCGGTCGAGGAGCTGCTCCGGGCGTACTCCCCGGTCACGATGGCGCGGGTGGTGACCGAGGACACCGAGTTCGAAGGCTGTCCGATGCGGGCGGGCGACAAGGTGCTGATGAGCTTCCCGGCGGCGAACCGCGACCCCGACGTGTTCGAGAACGCCGACACCGTCGTCCTCGACCGCGCCCTCAACCGGCATGTCGCCTTCGGATCGGGAATCCACAGGTGCGCCGGCTCGAACCTGGCCCGCATGGAGCTGCGGGTGGCGATCGAGGAGTGGTTGGACCGCATCCCGGCGTTCTCGCTGTGCACCGACGAGAAGGTCACCTGGGCGGGCGGCCAGGTGCGGGGCCCGAGACGGCTCCCGGTCGTGATCGGATGAGGGTCCGGGTCGACACCGAGCGATGTCAGGGACACGCCCGGTGCTACGCGTTGGCTCCTGAGCTGTTCGACGTGGACGACTACGGCAAATCGTCGGTCATCGTGGACGGCACCATCCCTGCTGATCTCGAGGAGCGCGCCAGGCTGGCGGAGGCCAACTGTCCCGAGTACGCCATCGAGATCCTTCCCGACGACCCTCCTTGACACCGTGTACGGGCTGACCGACGATGAGCCTGTGGGTGATCAGCTGACGGTCAGGGACGGAGCAGGCGAGCGCTTCGAGCGCCTGACGGCAGCGTCGCTCCGGCGGATCATCGAGCCGGAGTTCGACGTGAAGGGATCGGTCCGTCCCGGCATGGTCCTCCCTCGCGAGCTCCTGAGCGTCTGGGATCTCGATCTCGACCTGACCGACGAGGAGTGGGCGAACCTGTCGCGCGAGGAGCTGGCATCCATCCTCGACGCCGGCGTCAGGTTCGAGTCCGTGCTCATGGCCGGATTCGGCCTCATGCTCGCCTACCGGCCCGATCTCGTCGATCCTCGGGTCGTCTACCTCTTGCACGAGCTGGGCGAGGAGACCCGGCACTCCCGGGTCTTCGTGCGGGTGATCGAGCAGCTCGCTCCGAGAGCGGTCAACCCGTTCACTCGCGGGATCGCCGCCCGTCTCGACCGTTTCGTCACCACCCGGTCGCTGTCGTGGTCCGCCCTCTTCTGCGTGATGGTGCTCACCGGCGAGGAAGCCCCCGACCTGCTCCAGCGTCGATCGGGTGAGCACGCCGACACCGACCCCTACGTGCGCGACGTCAACCGGTACCACCGGGCCGAGGAGGCCCGCCATCTCGCCTTCGCCCGGGCGCTCCTTCCCGAGGTGTGGGCCGATGCATCGCCGACCGAGCGCCTCTTCGTCCGCCATGGGGCGCCGTTGGTGATGAACGGGATCTTCGACAGCCTGGTCCACCCCGGCGTGTACAGGACGGTGGGGCTTCCGGGGTGGCGGACCTGGAACCGGGTCCGGACGTCCCCCACCCGGCGACGCTTGCGGGCCGAGGCCTTCAGGCCGGTGCTCGACGCGGCGTGCGCCGCCGGCGTGTTCGAACGGAGCGGTGGCCGGCACAGCCCGACCCGGTCCTGGCGTCGAGCCTGCGGGGTCGCCTGACCCCTGCGGGTCACCCGTGCTGGACGGGGTGGGTGTCCTCGGTCAGTGGGCGCCCTCAGCCAGGGGAGACGTCCACCGGGTCAGGACAGACGCTCCACGATCATGGCCATACCCTGGCCCCCGCCCACGCACATGGACTCGAGGCCGATGGTCTTTCCGGTGTCCTCCAGGGCGTTCAAGAGCGTGGTCATGATGCGGGCGCCGGTCTGGCCGAAGGGATGGCCGAGGGCGATGGCGCCGCCTCGGACGTTCAACTTCTCGTGACTGATGCCGAGCTCCCGTGCCGAGGGCACGACCTGGGCGGCGAAGGCCTCGTTGATCTCGACCAGGTCGATATCGTCGATGCTCATGTCCGCTCGGACCAGCGTCTGGCGGATGGCGTCGACCGGCCCGAGTCCCATGATCTCGGGGTTCAGGCCGGACACCCCGCTGGCCACGATGCGGGCCAGAGGTGTGATCCCGAGCTCACGAGCCCTGGTGTCGCTCATCACGACGACGGCCGCCGCGCCGTCGTTCAGCGGGCAGGCGTTGCCGGCCGTCACCGTTCCCCCCTCCCGGAACGCCGGCTTCAACTCGGACAGCTTCTCCAGGGTCGTGCCGGGACGGGGACCGTCGTCCTTGGTCACCACCTGGCCGCTCGGGGTGGTGACGGGAATGATCTCCCGGTCGAAGAAGCCCGACTCCTGGGAGGCCACGGCCCGGGTCTGGGACTGGAGGGCGAACTCGTCCTGCTCCTCACGGCTCACCTTCTTCAGCTCGGCAACGTTCTCGGCGGTCTGACCCATGGCGATGTAGACGTCGGGAAGGCCGGCTTGGGGTGTCCACGCCTCACCCGCCTTCGGCGTCCGGGCCACCGTGCGCGCCTCGGCGTCGGCGAAGGAGGTGTTGTGGGGTCCGGTGTCGGCGGCGCCGTTCCTGTACCGGCTGACGGTCTCGACACCGGCGGCGACGAACACGTCACCTTCCCCCGCCTTGATGGCGTGGGCGGCCATCCGGATCGTCTGGAGCGACGACGAACAGTACCGGTTCACCGTCACGCCGGGGACGTCCGGCATGCCCGCCAGCAACGCCACCACTCGGCCGACGTTGTAGCCCGCCTCCCCTCCCGGCTGCCCGCTCCCCATGATGACGTCTTCGACGGACTGGGGGTCGAGCTCGGGGACCTTGGCCAGGACCTCCTTCACGACCAGGGCGCCCAGGTCGTCGGGACGGCAGTCGACGAGTGAGCCCTTGTTGGCCCGTCCGATGGGGGTGCGTCCTGTGGCGACGATGACAGCTTCGGGCATTGGTGCTCCTCGGGACCGGGCGGCGTGACCGCGTGTAGGCGACGTTGTGACTCGACGTGCAGGCTATCCGCCCCGCGCCGGTCTGCCGCCCTGACGGCCATGCGGGCGCGATGGCACGGGAGAGGAGGCTGAATGTAACGTGTTCTAGAAGTCGGGAGCGCCACGAGGTCCAGCCGCGAAGGACACGGCTCCGGTCGCCACCGGCCCCGCCGGTCGGAGGTCCGGGGGCCGGTGCCGATGGCGCCGGACACGACGATCGGGAGGGTCCAGGTGGAGATCGGCTACACGGACGAGCAGCAGGCGCTTCGTACGCAGCTTCGCCAGTACTACGCCGACCTCCTGTCCCCGGCGGTCGAGGCCCGGCTGGCGGAGAGCCACGGGATCGGTCCCCACATGCGCCAGGTGGTGAAGCAGATGGCAGCCGACGGCTGGCTCGGCATCGGATGGCCGGTGGAGTACGGAGGCCAGGGACGTTCCGCCATCGAGCAGTTCATCTTCTTCGACGAGTCGATGCGGGCCGGCGCGCCGGTCCCGATGCTCACCATCAACACCGTCGGACCGACGATCATGGACTTCGGCACACCCGAGCAGAAGACGTTCTTCCTCCCGAAGATCCTGGCCGGCGACGTCCACTTCTGCATCGGGTACACCGAGCCCCAATCGGGCACCGATCTGGCCTCCCTTCAGACCCGCGCCGTGCGCGACGGCGACGAGTACGTGATCAACGGACAGAAGATCTTCACGTCACTGGCCGGCGGGGCGGACTACGTATGGCTCGCCACCCGCACCGACCCTGGAGCGCCCAAGCACAAGGGAATCTCGATCTTCATCGTGCCCATGGACACCCCCGGGGTGAGCGTCGTCCCCATGCGGCTACTCGGGGAGCACGACATCAACTACACGTTCTACGAGGACGTCCGGGTGCCCGCCTCGAGCTTGGTTGGGGGGGAGAACGACGGATGGACACTCATCACCAACCAGCTCAACCACGAGCGGGTCACCCTGTGCTCGCCCGGCATCGTCGAGCGCGCCCTCGACGACGTGCGGGGTTGGGCGCAGGAAACCAAGCTGGCCGACGGTCGTCGGGTCGTCGACCAGGAGTGGGCCCAGATACACCTGGCCAGAGTCCACGCCAAGCTCGAGTTCCTCAAGCTCATGAACTGGAAAGTGGCGTGGGACGCCGCCCGCGGCCATCTGGACGTCGCCGACGCCTCGACGATCAAGGTCTTCGGGACCGAGTTCTACATGGAGGCCTTCCGCCTGCTCCTGGAGGTCGTCGGGCAGGCCGGCTACCTGGTCCGGGACAGCCCGGGGGCGGTGCTCGCCGGTCGCCTCGAGATGCACGCCCGGAGCCTGGTGATCCTGACCTTCGGCGGCGGGACCAACGAGATCCAGCGTGACCTGATCGCCATCTTCGGACTGGGCCTCCCGCGGTCCCTTCGTTGACAGGGCGACATCGCCGCCGGAGACGGCACTGCGAACGCGGTGCGGGGCCGATCGCCGACAAAACGCCGAGGCAGAACATCGAGAGAGTGGGGACAGAGAGTGGACTTCTCCTTCAATGAAGAGCAGGAGGCGGTGCGCGAGCTCGCCGGCCGGATCTTCGGCGACCTCGCCGACCACGACCGCCTTCGGGACCTCGAGCGTCAGCCGGGCTGGGATCGTTTCGACCGGGTGCTGTGGGCAGAGTTGGGAAGGGCGGGGCTACTCGGCCTGTCCCTCCCCGAGGGGGTGGGGGGCGCAGGGCTCGGCTTTCTGGAGACGGCACTGGTAATCGAGGCGACCGGCCGCAGCTCGGCCTATGTGCCGGTCATCGAGACCCTCGCCGCGGCGGCGCCTGCCGTCGCGCGTTTCGGCACCGGCGACCAGCAGCAGCGGTGGCTGCCCGGCGTGGCCTCGGGCGAGACCGTGGTGACGACGGCGCTCGTCGAGCTCGGGGGTCGGCCTGGAGAGCCCACCGTTGTCGCCGAGCCCGACGGCAACGGCTGGAGGCTCACGGGTTCGAAGTCGTGTGTCCCTTCGGGGGCGGTGGCGGACGCCATCGTCGTCCCTGTGCGGCTGTCGACGGGGCAGGTCGCCGTGTTCGTGGTGGACGCGGCGGCTGCGGGCCTGTCCCGGGAGGACCAGCCGGTCAACACCGGGCAGGTCGAGGCGGTCGTGCACTTCGAGCGGGTCGCTGTCGGGGCTCCCGACATGTTGGGGTCCCCGGAGGACGGGGAGAGGATCGTCCACTTTCTCGTCGAGCGGAGCGAAGCGGGCGTCGCCCTGGCCCAGGCGGGAGCGGCGGCCGCGGCGTTGGACCTCGTGGCCGAGTACACGAAGACCCGCGAGCAGTTCGGTAAGCCCATCGCCACGTTCCAGGCCGTGGGGCAACGGGCCGCCGACGCATATGTCGACAGCCAGGCCATCGGGCTCACGGCGTGGCAGGCCGCCTGGCGCATCGCCGAGGACCTGCCCGCCGACGCCGAGCTGGCGGTGGCGAAGTTCTGGGCGGCCGACGGCGGCCAGCGTCTCGTCCATGCCGCCGTCCATCTGCATGGCGGTGTGGGGGTCGATCGCGACTACCCGCTGCACCGGTACTTCGTCGCCACGAAACACTACGAATTGACGCTCGGGGGAGCGACCGAGCAGCTGGTCGAGCTGGGGAGGCGGCTCGCCGCCCAACCCGTGTGAGCTCTGACGACATGACCGGCGCTCAGCCCTCGCTTTCTGCCTGGGCGGTCGGCGATGGGCGGTCGGCCCTGGGCGGTCGGCGCTGGGCGGTCATGTGTCTTCCGGTTCGGCCCTCGATCTGCGCATCGTCACCAGTGCCAGCACGGCCGATGCGCCGAGCAGTGCTCCCGAGGCGAGCAGGGCCAGTTCGAGGCCGTGCCCGAAGGCGCCGTAGGCGGCCGTCTCGACCTCGTTGACGATGTGCTGGATGCCCGGGTGTCCCTTGGCCGCTGCCTTGCCCTGGGCACCGATCGACCCGGTGGTCACGGCGGCGATGACCTCGGATCGGTAGGACGGGGGGATCCCGATGGCCGCCAGCTTCTGGACGAGGTTGACGGTCAGCTGTCCGTTGACGATCGATCCGAGGATGGCGACGGCGGCCACGGCGCCGAGCTCGCGGCTGGTGTTGGTGGCGGACGCCGCCATCCCCGAGTGCTCGGCCGGCACGGTGGTCAGCGCGGAAGACGTGACCGGCACGATGGCGATCCCGAAGCCGATCCCGGCAATGGCGAGCGTCCAGCCCACCGTGTCCAGGCCGGAATGAGGGGTGATGACGACGTCGGTCATGACCAGCCCGGCAGCGGCCAGGGCGCACCCGGTGACCATGGGGAACCTCGGTCCCATGACCGACACCCATCGACCGGTGAACAGGCTGGCGAGCACCATCCCCACCGTCAGGGGAACGAAATCGAGGGCCAGGGAGAACGGAGAGATCGAGCCCACGACCTCGAGGTACAGGGCGGTGAAGAAGAAGATCGAGAAGATGCCGAAGTAGGTGGTGAAGGCGATGGTCGTCGCACCGGTGAACGGCAGGCGGCGGAAGAACCTCATGTCGAGGACCGGGTTGTCGGCCCGCAGCTCGACCAGGACGAAGACGGTCAAGGCCAGCACCGACAGCCCGTAGAGCAGGAGGACCCACCAGGTGATGTAGCCCGAGGTCTCGCCGGCGATGGTGGCGAAGGTGCCCGCCGCCAGGGCGACGGCCCCGAGCACGAATCCGGGAATGTCGAGGCGGCCGCGCATGGGATCGGCTGTCTCGGGAATGACGATGACGGCGGCAGCCAGGGCCACGAGGCCGAAGAGGAGGTTGAACCAGAACACCGCCCGCCACGACCAGATTCCGACGAGGATGCCTCCGATCACCGGGCCGAGCGCCAGCGCGAGACCGGACACCGCCGCCCAGGTCCCGAGGGCCCGCGCTCGATCGTGGCGATCGGGATAGAGGTGGCGGATCATGGAGAGCGTGCCCGGCTCCGAGAACGCAGCTCCGACTCCCATGATCACCCGGCCGGCAATCAGCACCCCGGTCGATGGGGCGAGGGCGGCGAGCACCGAGCCGGCACAGAAGACCGCCACCCCGGCCAGCATCATCTTCTTGCGGCCGTAGAGGTCACCGAGCGTTCCGGCCATCAGCATCAGGCTGGCGAACGTCAGCGCGTATCCACTCACCACCCACTGGAGCTGGCTGACCCCGGCATGGAGGCCGGACTGCACGTCGGCCAGGGTGGCGCTGATGATCGTGTTGTCGAGAAATGTGAGGAAGAGGACGAAGCAGATGACCGCCAGGCCCGCGTGTCGGTTCCTCAACGGCATGACTGTTTCGTCGATGGTGGTCGTCGTCCCTGTCTCGCTCACCAAGGCGTGGAGCGTAGTCGCCATCGCCGTCCACCGACCGTTGGCCGGGCGGCCGAACCTCCGGTCCGTCGAATGAGAGTCGTCAACCAACGTTCGTTTTGCCGGCTCGTCGTGGTCGATCACAGGGCGACCACTGCGTCAGGTACCGTGAGGTCGTGACCGCTGACCTCACGCCCGTCGCGGACGTCGATCCCGTCGAGGCGCGCCGGTTGGTAGCGACCGGCGGATTGCTGCTCGACGTTCGAGAGGACGAGGAGTGGATGGCAGGGAGAGCCCCCGATGCCGTCCACGTGCCGATGGGCTCGGTGGGTGAGAGCCTGGGGGACATCCCGGACAGTGGCACGGTGGTCTGCGTGTGCAGGCTCGGCGGGCGCTCACTGGCAGTCGCCCAAGCGTTGTCCGCCGAGGGGCACGACGTTCGCAACCTGGACGGCGGCATGGTGGCCTGGGAGCAGGCAGGTCTGTCCGTGGTGACCGACAGCGGCGAGCCCGGCCGCATCATCTGAGGGACCGGGCCGGACGGACGGTGACCGTCTATCTCGACGACTGGCGTCAGCCCGCCACTCTCGGCCCGGTGACCGATCAGTGGTCGCACCTGGTGGCCGACGACGACGACGAGCTCCACGCCTTCGCCCTCCACATGGGTATGAAGCGTCAATGGTTCCAACACAAGCCGCAACGGCCGCACCAGGCCCACTACGACCTGCCGGAGCGGGCCCGCGCCCAGGCGATCGAGCTCGGTGCCGTGCCGGTGAGCTGGCGTCAGCTCGGCAAGATCCTGCGTGCACGCCGATCTTCGGCGGCGCCGTCGTGACGTAGCGGTGTCGGGCGCCACAACTCGGCGCGTCCTCGGTCCGAAGAGCCCGGTGCTGGTCGGCGTCGGCGCCGCCTCGAGCGATGCCCCGGCCAACGAGCTCATGGTGCACGCCGTCGAGGCGGCGATCGGTGACGCAGGCTCACGGTCCCTCCGCCGTGCCATCGATCGGATCGCCGTGCCCCAGGGAACGTGGACGGATCCCGACCCAGGCCGAACGGTGGCCTCGGTGGTGGGGTCGCCCGACGCCACGACACATCTGGCAGAGCTGGGCATTCCTCAGCAGGCGCTGATCAGCGATGCGCTCCGTGCCATCCAGATCGGGGAGTCCGAGGTGGCCGTGGTGGTCGGTGGCGAGGCGAAGCGATGGGAACGGGATCATCCGGCTGGTTCGAACCCATCGGAGCAGGC
The DNA here is from genome assembly GCA_963828385.1 of uncultured Acidimicrobiaceae bacterium. Classification (GTDB taxonomy): domain Bacteria; phylum Actinomycetota; class Acidimicrobiia; order Acidimicrobiales; family RAAP-2; genus Bog-756. The sequence goes on along the minus strand of CAWHEF010000002.1, from coordinate 2,063,981 downwards.
CGGCGGAGTGCCGGATGTCACCCACCGTCGCCCGGGTCCTCTGGTTGAAGACATCGAAGTCGTCCATCGGCTCTGGGAGCCGGTCCTCCAATACGCACTGATCGAGAACGCCACCCGAACGGACGACGCCAGCACGCTCGAGGATCACCGGCAAGCGATCGCCGCCCTCTGGAGCCGCTTCAACGAGGTGGCGGGGGCGAACGATCGAGCGGCCTTCCCCGAACGAATGGATGCCGACGCCATCGCGGCTGCGTCTCCGTCCAACCGGCCCCTCGCCTTTCCCTACAACAAGTGGCACGCGACCCAATGGACGGTGAACCAGGCCGCCGCCCTGGTGGTCTGCTCCGTCGAGGCCGCCCACCACCACCGGGTTTCCACCGACCGTTGGATCTTCCCGCTGGTGGGGCTGGAGTCGAGCCACGCCGTGTCCCTGCTGCGGAGGAAGGAGCCGCACCGGTGGCCGGCCATGGCCGCCCTCGGTGCCGCCGCCTCCCGCCGGATCGGGCGGAACATCGCCGAGCTCGACGTACTCGAGCTCTACAGCTGTTTCCCCTCCGCCGTCCGGGTCCAGCAGCGAGAGCTCGGCCTCGGTGGCGGCAGCACACCCACGATCACCGGCGGCATGACGTTCGCCGGCGGCCCGTTCAACAACTTCGTCCTTCAGGCGATGGTCGACGTCGCCGAAGCGGTTCGTGGGCGGACCCAGGTGATGGGAGGGGTCACCACGGTCAGCGGGCTGTTGACGAAGCCGGCCATCGGGGTGTGGGCGAGCGAACCCGACGGCGAGCCCCCGTTGATCGCAGACCTCGCCGCCCTAAGCAGAACCTCGACGGAGACCGTCCAGGTGGTTCCGACTCTCGACGGGTACAGCGGGGACGGGAGCGTCGCCACGTATACCGTCACCTATGACGGATGGGACCCGAGCCGGACGATCACGCTGTGCGCTCTGCCCGACGGGCGTCGTTGCGTGGCGGTGAGCGACGATGCCGAGCTGGCCCGGCACGCGACCCGATCCGAGTTGTGCGGGGAGCGAGTGCGCATAGGACAAGGGGGGTTCGAGCCGAGCTGAGCCGATCCGACTCGATCCGCTGCGGGGTATCTTCTAGCCATGGCCGACTACGAGATCCCAGAACCCGAACCGAAGGAGATCGACGAGAAGCTGTCGATCGAGCTCCGGCATCTCGCCGACAACGCCGTCTTGAAGGGGAAGCCCTACAACAACGAGCAGTGCGAGAACTGCCGCTACTACCTCGAACCATACAAGGACATCTCCTACTGCTGGCACCAAAAGCTCCGGATCCTGGTCGGTGCCGACTGGTGGTGCCAGTGGTACGACGCCATTCCCGATGAGGAGAAGGCGGGCTGACCTCTACCAGCCGGTGCTCGTATCCCTCCGGGCCTGACCGCTAGCGTTCGTGCTCGTGACCAGGACGGGGTTTACAGGGTGAGCGCCCTGCTGACGGCGGCGGTGAGAGAGGTGGTCACGGCCGGCCGACCTGGTCACATGGTGACGCTCGAGCCAGACGGAAGGCCACAGGTCTCGCTCGTGTGGGTGGGTGTCGACGGGGACGACATCGTGTCCGGGCACATGGGGGCATGGCGCAAGGTCGTGAACCTGCAGCGGGACCCGCGGGTGGCGATCTCGATCGAAGCCGAGGGACGGGACGACAGGGGCCTCGACAACTATCTCGTCGTGAACGGCCGCGCCCGGGTGGTGGAAGGCGGAGCCGCCCCGCTGCTCCAGTCCCTGGCCCGGGTCTATCTCGGCCCCGAGGTCGTCTTCCCGGGTACCGACGACCCGACGCTGGGCTACGTCGTGCGGGTTACCCCCGAGCGAGTCGCCGGCGTGGGTCCCTGGGCCGCTTGAACGGCCGCCGCCAACGGATCGTCGAGGGCGCCGGGTCGGGCCCACCGTCGTGTCCGTCGATGGTCGACGGGCGCGGACTCGACTGATCGATGCCCATCTCCTTGGACATCGGGACGGCGGTGTTGGGTGCTGCATTCAGCCTGGCGGCGAGCTGGATGCTGGTCGCACGGCTCGAGCGCTTGGGTGAACGGTTCGGGCTGTCCGAGGCACTCCTCGGTCTCGTCACGGCCCTCGCCGCCAACGCTCCCGAGATCACCTCAGCCATCAGCGCCGTGGTCGCGCACCAGCGCAACCTGGGTATCGGGGTGATCCTCGGCTCGAACGTCTTCAACCTCGCTGCTCTGCTCGGGGTCGGGACCCTGGTGGCCGGAGGAATCGGTGTCCATCGCCGTGTCGTCCTGCTCAACGGGATCGTGGCCATGATCAGCGCCGCGATCAGCGTCCTCGTCGTCGAGGACGCGTTGGCTCCCGGTCCGGGTTTCGGAATCTCCCTCGGGGCGCTGGCTCTCCTGGTCTATCTGTTGGCGAGCCCACCGTGGCTCGGAGACCCGCCTGTCTTCCGTCGGCTCCTGGCTTGGGTCAAGGCGGCGGTGAGCGAAGAAGAGCTGGAGCTGGCCATCGGGCAGCATCCGCCGGCCGGGGATGCGAAGGACGCAGCCGGGGCCGCCATGGCGGTGGTGGTCGTCATCGTGGCAAGCGTGGTGATGGAACGGTCGGCGTCCTCAGTGGGTCGCCACTTCGGCGTCCCTGAGCTGGTCCTCGGCGCCGTCGTGCTCGCTGCCGTCACGAGCCTTCCCAATGTGGTCGCCGCCGTCCACCTCGCCCATCGGGGACGAGGAGCGGCCGTGTTGAGCGAAGCGCTGCACAGCAACACCCTCAACGTTGTCATCGGGCTGCTGCTGCCGGCGACGATCGTCGGTCTAGCCGCCCCTTCCGCTCAGGAGACGTTGGTGGCGGTGTGGTTCGCGGCGTCGACGTTGCTCTTGCTGGTCGTGGCGTGCGCTCAGCGGGCGGTCACCCGTCGATTGGGGGTTGCCACCATCGTCGGGTACGTGGCCTTCGTCGTCGTCCTCGTGGCCACGTGAGCCGAACGGCGGGCGCCCAAGCCGGTCACCGACCGTCGGCCAGCTCCCCAGCCAGCCGGAAGTGCTCGGCCAGCTGATCCAGCGATGTCCGGGCGTTCAGGCCGCTCGTCGACGGCACCACGTAGACCGGGCTCCCGCCGATCGTCTCCGGCTGCACTCCGGCCGAGGCCTTCGGGTTGACGGCGGACCGCCAGCCGGAGAGGCCGGTGAAGCAGATCGCCCGGGGTCGGAGCCAATCCGCCAGACGCTCGATGCGATCGATGCCGTGCCGATACTCGGATGGCGAGATCTCAGCAGCCGTGCGGGTCGGTCGCTTGGCGAAGTCGGTCATCCCGACCCGGTGACGAACCAGCGCGTCGAGGGCGTCCCGATCTCTGCTCACGACCTGTGCCGCCATCATGGCGGGCCAGAAACGGTTGCCCGGGCGCGCGATAGCCGACACCGGCGTCTGCCGAGTAGAAAGACGGGTTCACCCCGCAGATGAGGAGGCGCATGTCCGGGCCGACGGTGTCGGCGAGCGTCCGAGCGCGCCTGGCTCGCAGGTGGAGCTCCCCCCCGCCGGAGGCGTGCACCTTCCCGGCCTCAACGTCGAACCCGGCGCCGACCACGATGTCGATCAGACGATCAGCCGTCCACGTCGGGAAGTCGTTCCCGGCGGCCCCTTCCCCGTTCGGGGCGTCATCTTGCTCCGCCCACCCGGGGACTTGGACGGCGAGCGGCGCGTCCACCGCGAGCACGCGGTGCAGGTCCCAGAGGGCGAGTGGCAGCCGTTCCCGGCGCACTCGCGAGTACGCCGTCCCCGACCGTGACTCACCGATCGAGCAGCGGGCGAACGGCAGGTGCTCGACATCGCCCCGAACGCAGGGCCCATGGGAAACCGATCCCCGTCGTGCCCGACGCGTTCCCCAAGAGGCATCGAACGCGATGGTCGAGCTGCCGCCAGTGGAAGGGCGCCGTCGTGTCTCGCCTCCGAGGTCGAGTCGCACCGGCCTGTGGACGGCGTCGTGTTCCGACTGCTCCCTGACGTCTCGAGGGTCCGGTGCCGTCTGGACGTTCATCTGTTCGGGTCCTCCGACGTCGTTGACGGTAACCGGCCTCTCCACGGGTCGATCCTATTCTCGGCGATCCTTCCCCGGTCGGAAGTCGACGGTGCGTTTCGCGCCGATTCGGTGATACGAAGGCAGGATGAGACGCACCACCAAGGCCGAGCCGGTAGAAGGCGAACAGGCGATAGCACTGGTGTCGATCACGAGCACCGCCGGGTACCGCGGCGAGGTCCGCGCCGGTCGTCATCGCTTCATCGTCGACGAGGGACCCGAGATAGGAGGCGACGACGAGGGTCCCGGGCCCTACCAGCTCCTGCTGGCGGCACTGGCCCAGTGCACGTCGGCCACGCTCCGCATGTACACGAATCGGAAGGGCTGGGACATCGGCGAGGTGACCGTTCGGGCTCAGCTGCTCCGCGTGGGGGACGGAGCCGACAAGGTCGAACGGATCGAGCGCACCGTCAAGGTCAACGGTGATCTCACCGACGAGCAGCGGGCCCGGATCAGCGAGATCGCTGAGCGAACTCCCGTGACGAGGACCCTGCGCAAGGCTGTCTCCATCGAAACCACGTTCCAGTGACTCGTTTCGGAATCGGAACACAGCCGACCCTGCCGGGATCCGCCTGCGAACGGGCGGACCGGCATCGTCGATGACGGCGTGCCCGACGCTCTCGACCGAGCGGTTGGTACTGCGTCCCTTCGTCGATTCCGACCTCGACGCCTATTCGGCGCTCATGGCCACTCCCGACGTGAGACGGTCGCTCCGCCTCCCGGAGCGCTATTCGCGCTCGAACGCTTGGAGCAGCATGGCCTTCTGGCAGGGTCAATGGGAGCTCCGCGGATCGGGTCATTGGGCGGTCACCCTGCGGTCGGGCGGCCAGCTGGCGGGCCGTGCCGGGCTCCACCGTCCCGAATACCCCGACTGGCCCGGGCTCGAGGTGGGTTGGGTGCTCCACCCCGACCACCGGGGTCAGGGACTCGCCACCGAGGCTGGGACCCGCTCCATCGCCTATGCGTTCGAGACCATCGGCGTGTCCGAGATCTTCAGCGTCATCCTCCCGGACAACCTGCCCTCGCAGGCGGTGGCACGACGTCTGGGTCTCGAACTCGTCGAAGAGCGGGTGCTCTCGTTCTTTCCCGCCGAACCCCACGGGGTGTGGAGGCTGACCCGCGCCGACTGGGAACGAAATCCGGCCTGACGGCGGCGGCCGGCCGACGACGGGCGCGGCGTGGGAGAAGACCCGGAGACGGCCAGGTCACCGGAGGTGGAGGCCGCCGTCGACCAGCACCACCTCGCCTGTCACGTAGGCGGACCGGGCAAGGCTCAAGATGACCTCGGCCACGTCGTCAGGAGATGCGGACCGCTGGAGAGGCGACTGGGTGTTCACGTAGGCGCGGACGACGTCCCAGTCGGCTGTCCATGGTGTGTCGACCAGCCCGGGCGCAACCGCGTTGACCCGCACCGACGGTCCGAGGACGTTGGCGAGCAGCCTCGTCATGTGGCTGACCGCCGCCTTCGAGCAGGCATAGGGGATCGAGCTCCCGGTCGGACGCTCACCGGCGATCGACGACACGTTGACGACCTGGCCGCGGTCGGATTGGCGCAGGTGAGGGACGGCCGCCACCGTCACCTGCCAGGTTCCGATCACGTTGACGTCGAAGATCCGACGCCAGATCTCGGCTGATGCCGCTTCCAGGTCGCCGTGGGGGATCACTGCGGTGGTCCCGGCGTTGTTGACGAGGACGTCGAGCCCGCCGTGACGAGCAATGACCTCGTCCACGATGGCATGGGCCTGCGTCGGGTCGCTGATATCGCCTTGGACGTAGGACGCACCCGGGAGCTCGGCGGCAACGGCGATGCCGGATTCCACCGATGACGACGAGTTCACGACGACCGTCGCCCCGACGGAGGCGAACCGGGTCGCCGTGGCGGCCCCAATGCCCGAGGACGATCCGGTGACGAGCACGACCTGGCCGTGGAAGGCAAGGTCCGACCCCTCGGAGCCCGGCGGCGGTCCGGCCATCCGATGAGTGTAGGGCGCCTTGGCGTAGCGTTTGGTCGTGAGCCGGTCAGAGGAAGCGTGCGTCCGTCGCAGGACGGGGGAGCTTCCGCCTCGAGACCTCCGCTCGGCATGATGGCGGGATCGGAAGGCGCAAGGGACGGGATACGGGTCACCGGTTCGCTCACCGTTCCCGTCGGCGAGCTGCAATTCAGGTTCAGCCCCAGCGGTAGGCCGGGAGGTCAGCACGCCAACAAGGTGAGCACGAGGGTCGAGGTCCGGTTCGACATCGAGCATTCACCTTCGCTAGGGCCCGTTCAGCGGGCGCGACTCCTCCATCGGCTGGGTCCCCTTGTCAAGGTCGTGTCCGACGGAGAGCGATCCCAGTGGAGGAACCGACAGGTCGCCCTCGATCGGTTGCAGGAGCGGCTGGCCGACGCCCTCCGGGCCGAGCGGGTGCGACACCGGACGAGGCCGTCGCGCCGCGCTGTAGAACGTCGCCTGGCCTCCAAGCGCCAGCAGTCCGAGCAGAAGCGGAACCGGAACCGCCGATACAGCCCCGAGGAGTGAGAGGACGCCCCGCCTCAGCCCACCCGGCGCCTGGTAACCGGGGGCCGCTGCCACACCGTGGTCAGGAAGCCGGCGATCTCGGAGGTGAGGCGGTCCGGGTGCAGGCGGAGCTCGAGGAACGAACCCGCTTCCACCAGGCGACCTTGAGGAAGGCGGCGGGCCAGCTGCTCAGCGTCGTGGAACGGATGGAGACGGTCGACAGGGTGGCCGATGACCAGTGCCGGGACGTCCATTCTCGCTCGTTGGTCCACCGTGGGGGCGATGGGTCCGGCCAGGACGCCGTGGAGCACGGCGGCAACCTCGTCGGGGTCGCTGGAGAAGGAGTTGAGGACGACGTCCACCGAGTCGTTGCCCGTGCGCGGAAGGCGCCGGATGAACGACGCTGTGCGACGGACGACCGGTGTTGCGAAATGAACGGCCAGCAGCATGGGGACGAACGTGATGGCCGCCGCCGGTACGGCCGACTCCAGCACCGGCATCTCGATGACCAGTCCCTCGACCCGCTCGGGATACTGAGCCGCCGCCAGCAGGCTCACGTTGCCGCCGAGGGAGACGCCCCCGAGCACGGCCCGGTCGATGTCGAGATGGTCCAAGACGGCGATCACGTGATCGGCATAGACGTCCACCCGGTGATAGGACGCTCGCCTCGGTCGTGACGAGTGACCGTGACCGGGCAGATCGAGGAGGACGACCCGGTAACCCGAAGCGGCGAGGTCCGAGGCGAGCCGCCGGTTCATGGTCGAGTCCATGAGGATGCCGTGCATGAAGACGACCACCCGCGGACCGGAGCCGTGGACCTCGTAGTAGAGCTCGACGTCGTCGTGGGCGACGGTGCCTACCTGGAAGGGAGCCTTCGGCAGATCATCGGTGCGTGATTCGAGGCCCCCCAAGTCGACGGCGCTCCTACCGGCCGGTCGGGATCTCCCGCTGTCCGTGCTCATGCGGCCAACCGTAGGCGTCCGGCCGGCGATGCACCAGCACCGGCAGTTGTGCACGTACCTCTCGCAGCCGGGCGAAGTCGAGATCGGCTGTCACCACGCCCGGGCTCTGGTCCGTCCTGCAGGCCAGCACCTTCCCCCAGGGATCGACGATCATCGAGTGGCCGAAGCAGTCCGGCATGCCGGATGGAGGGGTTCCGACCTGTGCTGCGGCGATCATGAAGACCTGGTTCTCGACGGCCCGGGCCCTGACCAGCAGCTCCCAGTGGTCTGCTCCGGTGGCAGCGGTGAAGGCGGAAGGCACGGAGATCACGGTGGCACCGCGGAGGGTGAGGATCCGGTACAGCTCGGGGAACCTCAAGTCGTAACAGATGGACATGCCGAGCTCGGTGTCCGAGCTGCCTCGACCATCGCTCACCCCGAGAGTGGAGACACTGAGCGTGCGGCCCGGAGCGAACGTCGCTGATTCCCGGAACCGGGAGCCGCCGAGATCGGAATCGAACAGGTGGACCTTCCGGTACACGGCTTGGGCATTCCCGCTCGGTCCGAGGAGACAGCTCGTGTTGCACAGCCGCTCTCCGAATCCAAGCGATGGGTCGGGCCGTTCTGGGAACGTCCCGGCCACTAGGTGAACGCCGAGCGTGCGGGCCAGATCAGATGCCCAGGTCACCGTGGGGCCGATCAGAGACTCGGCTCGTTCGCGCATGACCGAGGGGCTTCCGGCTACCGAGAAGTACTCGGGGAGCACGACGAGACGGGCACCGTCTGCCACCGCATCGTGGACCAATGTCGCCGCCATCTCGAGGTTGTCCGTCCGGTCCGGACCGGCGGTGGTCTGGACGGCCGCCACGCGCATGGCACAGCGTAGGCCGGTTACACGTCGCTTCGGCTTCGTCCGGTCAGGGTTCGGGGATGGCGGACGGGGACGGGGGACGGGGAGAAGGTGGCGAGGGCAGCTTGGAGCGCCGACCGGCCGCGCTCTGAGACGTCCTCCCGGACTCCGGCCACCGCCGTCAGCGTGGCCCATCCGTCGGCGAGCAACGCTGCGTCCGAGTCCTCGTCGAGCTCCGATCGCTCAGCCTTGCGGTCCTCGGCAGTGCCTCCCCCGCGGAGCGCGAGGGTCACGACGCCGGAGGCTGCGCCATCGTTGGCTCGAGACGGTGGAGCGACCCCGTCGGTTCGGACGGACCGGATCAGTCCGGATGTGCCGATCCCGGCCTGGCGCAGCCCGCGCAGCTCCTCGATCGGGACCGCCGGCGTGTTCAGGTTCAGCACCGTCGCCGGGGGCAGGGACATCACCGTGGGAACGATCCGGCAGGCCAGGCTGACCGGGGTCTCCCACGGTACGGGGCCGTCGCTCCAAGCGATGCTCACTGCCAACCCCGGGACCCCGAATTGTGCAGCGGTCAAGGCCGCCCCCACGGTACCGGAGTGCATCACCGAACGACCAGCGTTGATCCCGTGGTTGACACCCGAGACGACGAGATCGGGCCTCGGTCCGAATGCCTCGATGCAGGCGAGAATGGCCGCCATCGCCGGAGGTCCGTCGATCCCGAAGACCGGCACATCTGGCAATCCGGCCAGTTCCACCTGTTCGAAGGGGATCGACTCCCGGCCGTAGACCGCACCGACCGCTGCGCTCGCCCCACTGTGGTCGGTCAAGGGGGCGACCACGGTCAGCTCGTGCCCGTCGCCCAAGGAGCTTTCGAGGCCACGAGCCAGCGCCGCGATCCCCGGCGCGAACACGCCGTCGTCGTTGCAGATCAAAATGCGCATGGCACCGGCTCCTCGTCCGTGAAAACAGAAGTCCTGCGAGGCCGTGTCTCCATCGGCACCACCGCCGCACGGGTCGCACACCGGTCCGTCGCTCGGTCCGTCGGGTGACCGTTCCTCGGTCCGTCAAGTGGGCCGGGCAGGCTACATCGCCTACCATACCGGTCGCCTCCTCCACCCCGACGAGGATCGTGGTCGGAGGAGAGATCGAACGTCATGAGCCCCCTGCCAGCAGCGGAAGACCAGCGACCTGCCGATTGGGCGGCCACCACGGGTGCCCAGTGGGTCATCGGCCACGGCTATCAGCGAGCGGTGGTGACCGAAGTGGGGGCGACGTTGCGCTCCTTCACCATTGATGACCGGCCGGTCATAGAGGGATTCAGCCCGTCCGAGTGGAGTCATGGAGGCCGGGGACAGGTGCTGGCACCGTGGCCGAATCGACTCGGCGACGGCAAGTACCGGTTTGGCGATGCCGAGGCCCAGGCGCCTCTGGACGAGCCACAGCGTCACAACGCCATCCACGGCCTTGTCCGGTGGGTGCCCTGGCGGATGGTGGGGCGTGCCCAGAACCGGGTCACGCTGGCCTGCGAAATCCATGCCTCACCGGCCTATCCGTTCTGTCTCGGTCTCTCACTCGAGTACCGACTGGGCCGTGACGGTCTGACGGTCGTGGCGAACGCCGAGAACCTCGGGAGGGACGACCTTCCGTTCGGGATCGGCTTTCATCCCTACCTGACGCTCGGAACACCCAAGGTCGACCAGGTGGTGCTCACCGTTCCGGCTTCTCAACGACTGGTGACCGACGACCGTGGCCTACCGACCGGTATGGCCCCTGTCTCCGGCAGCGAGTTCGACTTCAACAAAGGACGCCTGATCGACGTGACGAAGCTCGACACGGCGTATACGGCCTTCGACCGCGATGACGACGGACGGGCACACATAACCCTGTCGCACCCCGACGGTCACACCAGTACGAGGCTGTGGGCCGACGAGCAGTTCAGGTACTTCATGGTGTTCACAGGAGACTCCCTGGAACCGGACGTCCGCCGGACCGGCGTCGCCGTGGAACCAATGAGCTGTCCACCGGATGCGTTCCGTTCCGGGACCGACCTCGTCGTCCTCGGTACCGGTTCCCGATGGCAGGGGTCGTGGGGGATCGTCCCGAGCTTCCCGGACTGAGCTCGGCTTCCCGATGCCCACGTCGAGGCTCGAGACTTTCAGCGACGGAGTCTTCGCCATCGCGGCGACCCTGCTGATCCTCGACGTGAGGGCAACCGGCCATGACCTGTCGGCCTCGCTCCTCCGAGCATGGCCGAGCTATGTCGCCTATGCGGTCAGCTTCGTCACCATCGGCATCATCTGGATCAACCATCACACCGTGTTCGAGCAGATCCAGCGGGTCAATCGATCCTTCCTCGTGCTCAATGTCCTGTTTCTCATGCTGGTGGCGTTCATCCCATTTCCGACGGCCCTGATCGCCGAGCACTTCCGAGGTCCCGGCCTGGAGTCGGCGGCTCTCGTCTACGGTGCGAATCTCACCATCACGGCGATCTTGTTCAACGCCCTGTGGTTTCACGCATCGGTGGGCGGGAGGCTGTTGCGCGGCGACGCCGATCCTCGGGTGGTGAGCGGTATCTCACGAAGCTACCTACCCGGCCCCTTCATCTATCTGATCGCCACCCTCGTCGCCTTCGGCAGTGCTGTGGCGAGTGTTGTGCTGTTCGCGGCGATCACCGTCTTCTACGTGATCGAGAGCTCGTTCTTCGGTCGGTCGACCGGCTGAACCACCGGACCGGTCGTCATCTCAGCCGAGCCGGCGCTCGCGCTGGGTCGGGAGGTCCGATCCCGCCGGTTCGGACCAGGCCGCGTCGAGGAACCCGGCGATCTCGACGGTCAGCCGTTCGGGGTGGACACGCAGCTCGAGGAGGGAGTCGGCCTGTACCAGCCGGCCCCGGGGAAGACGACGGGCGAGCTGCTCGGCGTCGTGGAACGGGTGGATCCGGTCGGCCCGGTGACCGATGACCAGGGCGGGAACATCCATGGCGGCACGCTGGTCGACTGTCGGGGCGATGGGGCCGGCCAAGACACCATGCAGCACTGCCGCGGTCTCCGCCGGTTCGTTGGACAAGGAGTTCATCATGCTGTCCACCGGTCCGTTGCCGGTGCGGGGAAGGCGACGGAAGAAGGACGCGGCCCGGTGGACCAAGGGTCGGGCGAAGTGAACGGCGAGGAGCATGGGGACGAAGGTGATGGCTGCCGCCGGGAGGGCCCACTCGAGCACCGGCATCTCGATGATGAGGGCCCGGACGCGGCCGGGAGCGAGTGCCGCCACGAGCAAGCTCACGTTGCCGCCGAGCGACACCCCGCCGATGGCCGCTTCGTCCACCCCGAGATGGTCCATCAGGGCGACGACGTGCTCGGAGTACGTGTCCATCCGGTGGTAGGAGGCCCGCTGGGGTTTGGCGGACTGGCCGTGTCCGGGGAGGTCGAGGAGGACCACCCGGTTTCCAGCGAGGGCGAGATCGGTGGCAAGCCTTCGGTTCATGGAGGAGTCCATCAGAATTCCGTGGGTGAACACGAGCACCCGCGGCCCCTGCCCGTGGACTTCGTAGTAGAGGTCAACGCCTTCGTGTTCGAACAGTCCGATCTCGAACGGCACCGGGCTCGCTCCTTGATCTGGCTCCAATCGGCCCTTGGTCATCGGACAAACGGTAGGCGGACGGTCTGTGATCTGCCAGAACAGGAATGACCGGCGGCGAAGCGGGCGTGCACGGGCCCGTCAGATTGCGCATTGCTCGCCGGTCGGGACCGAGCTGTGATGCCGTGGCAATACGACGTTTGAAGACCGAGCACCCGGGGTAGTTCGTTCTGTATGCCTCTCGCTGCCGCGGTGGATGCCGCCCCAGCGGCGGCTCCGTGGCAACACCTGCGTCAGATCGTGGCCCTCTGTCCGGACGGTGCGCCGAAGCCGGGCTCCGGGGCGACCCGGGTTCGCTTCGGCGCGCTGGCTGACTGGTCTGGACAGGACCTGTCCCTCGGCCGTCTCGCCGAGGGCCACATGGACGCCCTCGCCATTCTGGACGAGGCAGCGATGGAACCGGTAGCGGGGGCGGTCTACGGCGTATGGACGGCGCGCCCATCGATGGGTGGGACCCGTGCCTTCCTCGGTCCTGAAGGTTGGCAGCTCGAAGGAGACAAGCCGTTCTGCTCCGGGAGCACCTACCTCGACCGGGCGCTGGTGACAGCCGAGGCCGACGACGGCTACCGACTCTTCGACGTCTCTGTAACCGACCACGTGGTGCATGTGCACCCGCAATCGTGGCCGTCGGTGGGTATGGCCGACTCGCTGAGCGAGACCCTGCGGTTCGGCGGGCCGCCGGTCCCGGGAACCGGCGCCATCAGTGGACCAGGCTTCTACCTCGAGCGGCCGGGCTTTTGGGCCGGGGCTGTCGGGGTGGCGGCGTGCTGGTTCGGAGGGGCAAGGGCGTTGCTGGACCGGGTGACGTCGGTCTCGACGCACCCGTCCGACCTCGTGGCGGCGGAGCTCGGGTATGCCGTGGCCCATGTGGACCTGATGCGACGCGTACTCGAGCACGCGGCGGACGAGATCGATGCCGATCCTAGGGATGCAAAGGGCGAAGCTCGGCGACGGGCGTTGGTGGTCCGCCACGCCGTCCACCATGCCGCCTTGCAGGTGCTGGGCCATGTGGCGGCAGCGACAGGGGCGCGGCCGCTCTGCCACGACGCTGAGCAGGGACGCCGTGCTGCCGACCTCTACGTCTACCTCGCCCAATATCACGGTCCACAGGACGCTCGGGCTCTGGGTCTTACCGAATGCGACGAGAAGTGTCGATAGTCGTGGCCGAGCTCCACGCGGGGAGCCAGGAGCACGAGCACGAGCACGAGCACGAGCGGTCGAGCTCGAGGCGTCTCTCTTCTCTCATTTCGCTCTCCTGGCATGCCGACGGGCACCCGGATGATGACGCGACAGTTCGGTCGTCGCTCACAGTGACGGCTGGCTTCGCCATCCCGATGTCCGAACACCTGGGATGGGCTCAGCACGGGGTGGTGTTGCGTCGATTCTGGCGCACCTTCGAGGTGTTCATGGAGGCGGAGCGATGACGTCGACCGATCGCTCCTACTTCGAGGAGATGTACCGCGAAGAGTCCGATCCCTGGGGTTTCGAGACCAGCCCGTACGAGCGCCGCAAATACGCCCTGACCATCGCCAGTCTGCCCCGGGAGCGTTATGCCTCCGCTTACGAGCCGGGATGTTCCATCGGGGTACTCACCGAGATGCTTGCCCAGCGGTGCGATCGACTGCTCTCGACAGACATCATCCCGGCGGCGGTGCAGCGGGCGTCTGAGCGGCTCGCTACGGCGCCGCACGTGTCGGTGGAGGTTCGAACGACTCCAGAACAGTGGCCAACCGAGACATTCGATCTCATCGTGCTGAGTGAGGTGGCCTACTACTTCGCCCGATCCGATCTGGCGATACTGATGGAGCGGGTGATCGGTTCCACTCGCCCTGGGGCGAACGTCGTTGCTGTCCACTGGCGGGGAAAGACGGACTACCCGCTGACCGGCGATTGCGCCCACGCGTTGATCGGGAGCACCTCAGGGCTCAGCCAGGTTGTCCACCACAGCGAAATCGAATTTCTTCTCGACATCTGGGAGCGCCAGTCGTGAACGGTGCTCTGTCCGGCCCTGTCAGCACTGTCGGGGTCGTCCTGCCTGTGCACGACGAAGAGGAGTCCCTCCCGTTTTGTCTGCGATCGATCGAGGCGGCAGTCGAGGCCCTGCCATCTGTACTGCGGCGTCGGGTGGCCATCGTCCTCGACAACTGCGGTGATGCAAGCTCGGACATCGCCCACAGGTGGGCTGCCCAACACGAGGCATTCGTGCTGAGGCGCCAATGCGCCAAAGTGGGTATGGCCCGTCAGTCCGGGTGTGCCACCCTCGTGGGTGGTTGGCCAGACATCGACGCCTCCGAGATCTGGCTAGCGACCACAGATGCCGACTCGACCGTCCCCGTGGATTGGCTCACCACCCAGGTGGAAGCAGCTCACTCGGGCGTCGAGATGTGGGCGGGACGCGTCGCGGTGACGGACTGGTCGGGCCATGTCACCACGACCAGGGATCGCTGGACGGCGCAATACCGCGACGAGCCGGGACCGATCCACGGTGCCAGTCTCGGTTTCGGCGCGGCCCTCTACACCGATCTCGGAGGGTTCGCCGAACTCTCCAGCGGTGAGGATCGTGACCTGCACAACCGGGCAGTGGCTGCCGGTTACCGGATTCGCTACGACGCCACGTCGGTGGTGACGACCAGCGCTCGCCGCGTCGGCCGTGCGCCCAATGGCTTCGCCGACGCGTTGGGCGCCGTGTCCCAGGAGACTCTCGAAGCCGTAGTCTGACGATGCCGCTCGAGAGTCCCTAGTGCCTCCCCGACGGACAGAGGAGGATGCTACGTGAGGCAACAGGCCCCACCTGTTCTTGCCGGTTGCCAGCTTCCAAACAGCCGTGCTAGAGCAAAGGGATCATGTGGCGGACCACGATGGGGGCGGCAGCCGGAACAGGGGTGAAAACTGTGCATGGTCAACCTGGACCTGGACGACGGTCGATCCGAGCAATGGCGGCTGCCGTCTGCCTGACGGTTCTTTGCATCGCCATCACACCCACGATCAGCGGTGCATCCTCAGTTCGCGCAAAGGCTGGGAGCGATCCGCTGCCCAAGACGGGTGCCCCCGCTGTCGGTACAAGTGCCGACACCAGCGCTGCCGGTGGAGGAGACCATCGCCATCAGCCTTACTATCTTTCGCTCGGTGATTCATACTCGGTCGGGCTGCAGCCCGGTATCGGTCCTACCGTCGGATACACCGGCTTCGTGAGCTGGAAGGACAAGCTCCAGCTGGAGAACTTTGGGTGCAGTGGGGCGACCACGACGTCGTTGTTGAACTCCATCGGATGTGGACAAGGCGCGGCGTACGATCCTGTGGCATATCCCACTGAGACCCAGGAGCAAGCGGTCCTCGATTTCATCTCTGCTCACCCGGCGAAGGTGAGTCTGATCACCGTGTCGATTGGCGGCAACGACATCGACAACTGCTCTGGGAGCTTGCCCACCAACCAACTCATAGCCTGCCTGGAGGCCGACATGACGACGATCGGTTCCAATGTGAGCAGCCTGGTTTCGGCGTTGACCCAAGCTCTCAACGCAAATGGCGACAGCGGAGCCCACATCGTGGGTCTGACCTATCCCGACGTCGACCTCGGCGACTGGGTGTGGCCGCCGAGCTCGCCCAACCAGGCGTTGGCGACGTTCTCGGTGGCCGGGTTCGACGACCTGTTGAACCCGACCCTCCAAAAGGCGTACACGTCGGTGCCTGACGGCAGCTTCGTCAACGTCACTCAGGCACCGTACAAGAAGGCCACGGCCGGCGACGACACCCCTCTCACCACGATCCAGGACAAGAAGCCGTATGGCAAGATACCGGCCGCGGTGGCTGAGATCTGCGAGCTCACCTACTACTGCTCACAGGGCAACATCCACGCCAACAATCGCGGCTACACATTCATCGGCAAGCTGATCACCGACAGCCTCGGCCCGAGCAACTGAGGGCGGGTTCCCGGTCGAGAGGTCACTCCTGTGGTGAACGCCCTCACTTAGCAGGCTGCTGAAAATTGGGCGATGGTGCCGTGGTGGTGCAGTTCTGGCGCTGCCCTTGGTACGGCGCGTCGCCTCCGGTGGGACGGTGGCTGCCCCTGCGGCTTTGGAGGTGACGGGTGGGCAGTGGGTTGGGCGGGAGGGGCTTGCTCGTTCGCATACGGCGCCGGCTCGGGAGGTGTGCCAGGCCAGGGCGTTGTTACGTGCCGCCGCCGGAGGGAACCGCTGCGGTGGGGCGCGCAAGAGCCGCGAACCAGGGCTTCATGATGCGGCCGGGTCGGGCGAGCAAGCCCGACGGCTACCTTCTCGGCTCGTACCGCATCGCCACTGCCCCCGAGCCGAACTCCAGCCGGCTCACGAGTTTCAAGTCGACATGCTTCGATAGCCCCGCGAACAACGTGGGCCCGTGGCCCGCCAGCCTGGGATGCACCACGAACTCGTACTCATCGATCAATCCCAGCTCCGTCAACGCCAATGGGAGCTTCACACCTCCCACGAGCAGTCCGTTGCCCGACTCCCGCTTGAGTTGCTCAACGGCCTTGCCCGGGTCCCCGCGCACGAGCTCCGCGTTCCAATCGACCTGCTCCAGGGTGCTCGACACGACGTACTTCCTTGACGCGTTGATCGTGTCGGCAAACGGTTCCATCCAATCAGGTCTCCCTCCCGTCGGCGCCGACGGCCGCCACGCTGATTCCATCATTTCGTAAGTCACCCGGCCAAAGAGAAGGACATCGGCCTGGTTGAGGCTCTCGATCGTGTGACGATGTAAGTCTTCGTCCGCGGGGATTGCACGATGATCGCAGCACCCGTCCAATGTGACGTTGATGGAGTACCGAAGGGGTCGCATTTCGCAAGAGTACCGATCGAAATTCGGATGATCGTGAGGCGCTTCGATGGGAGATCACCGAATGATCGCCATGCGTGCAGCGGCTCTCCAGTCTTCCTACGCGCAGTTTTTGGACGCAACCTTGAGAAAGAAAACTGCACTGACTAGGAAAATTGGTGCGCCCCCTGGGATTTGAACCCAGAACCTGCGGATTAAGAGTCCGTTGCTCTGCCGTTGAGCTAGAGGCGCGTGTCCTGCAAAGGTACTCCCCGGTACCCGAGCACGATGTCGGGGCCGTCCGTCGGGGACTCGAGGGTGACCGACGGGGCTCGAACCCGCGACCTCCGGGGCCACATCCCGGCGCTCTGCCAGCTGAGCTACGGTCACCAAGGAGGCACCAGTCTGGCACAGACCTCCGTGGACCCGGACACCTGACGGTGCCGTACGCTGGTGGGCCGGCCCCTGTAGCTCAATTGGATAGAGCAGGTGGTTTCTACCCATCAGGTTGCGGGTTCGACTCCTGCCGGGGCGCGTCGTGGTTCGAGAGCGGGCCGAGCCTGCCCGAGGAGAGCGACAGCCCTGATCGATGGCCACGCACGAGGGACGGTCCTCCTCCCCGCCTTCGACGAGCTGCTGTTCGGGTATCGGGATCGGAGTCCGACGCTTCCCGACGACCTCGGCCGCCGGGTGCTCAGCCGCAACGGGTCGGCCGTCCGACCGTCGTCAACGATGGAAGCGTGGTCGGCACGTGGTCGGCACCGAAATCGGGAGAGGTGGTCACGGACACCTTCGACGCCTTCCGGCCGCTCCCCGGGCGGGGGAGCACCGAGCTCGCGAAGACGCTCGAGCGCTCCGGGCTCGTCCCCTGAGCCTCGACGACACGCGACGCACCTCGGTGGCCATCCTTACCGAGGAATAGACTCCGCCTGTGTCCGACGTGGTTGCGGTGGCGAATCAGAAGGGCGGTGTCGCCAAGACGACGACCGTGCACTCGCTGGGTGTGGCCGTCGCCGAGCTGGGCCGACGCACTCTGGTGGTCGATCTCGATCCGCAGGCCTGCCTCACCTACTCGTTGGGGTTCGACCCCGACGCGCTCGACCTCTCGCTGCACGACGTGTTCGTGCGCAAAACCGGGGCTACTGATGCAATCAAACCGGTGGCCGGTGTCGAGCACCTCGACTTGCTACCGGCGACCATCGACCTGGCGGGATCGGAGGTCCACCTCCTTACCCGGACCGGTCGTGAGCATGTGCTGGCGCAGGCGCTCGTGCCCGTTGCCGACCGCTACGACCTGGTGCTCATCGACTGTCCACCGTCGCTCGGTGTACTGACCATCAACGGTCTCACCGCAGCCGACGGTGTGCTCATCCCTCTCCAGTGCGAAGCCCTCTCCCATCGCGGTGTCGGCCAGCTGCTCGAGACCATCGAGGACGTCCGAGCGTTTGCCAACAGCGACCTCGCGGTTCGGGGCATCGTCGCCACCATGTATGACGACCGGACCAAGCACGCCCGCCGGATCATCGGAGAGGTGGAGAGCCGGTACGGGATCCCGGTGCTCCAACCGCCCGTCCGAAAGTCGATCCGCTTCGCCGAGGCCCCCGCCCGGGGGAAGTCGATCCTGCAGCATGCCCCGAGCTCGCCGGGGGCGATGGCGTATCGGACGCTGGCCGCCGCAGTGCTCGAGATGGGCACGGTGGCTGGTGGCATCACCGGCAGTGTCGCCTAGTGGATCGGGGAGCGGACCCCCTCGGGAGGCGCGCCCTGCTCTGGACGTCGATCACCTCCCACTTCGACGATTGCCCCGAGATGGGATCCGCGTCCGACTCAGGCAAGAGGGCGCTCTTCTCCGATGGTGACGGGGGCTCGGAAGCTGGCGGAGGCTCTCGGTCTCTCCTCGCTCAGGGACGGTTCTCTTTGGCCTGTTCAACCTGCGCTGCGGTGACCCAAGTGGGCCTCCTCGAACTGGTGCTGCTGCAGTGGCCGATGGGAATCTGGTTGCCCAGACCGGTCTTCGACCGATGGATGACCTGTCCATCGTGCCGTCGACGCACGTGGTTGAGCGTGTCACTGTCCCGGTGACGGCGATGGTGACGGTCGCCGGCCGGCTGTTGACGGCGTGGGGACTGGTCGCAGCGCAGGGAAGCTCCGGAGGCCCGGGTGGTGTGACCGGCTGGCTCCTTCACGTCCACGGCCCGACCGCCTACGCGGTCGTCGGCTTCCTGGCGTTCGCCGAAGCGGGTCTTCTGGTCGGCTTCTTCATCCCGGGCGAGACGGCCGTGGTGATCGGGGGAGTGCTCGCCGGCCTGGGCACGGTCAACCTGGAGGTGATGATGGCCGTCGTCGTCGTCAGCGCCATCGTCGGTGACTCGCTCGGGTTCGAGTTGGGAAAGCGTGCCGGACCCTGGATTCTCAATCACCGACCCCTCAAGGGAAATACCGCAGTGGGCCGAACCCTGGGTCTGCTCGAGCGGTACGGAGGGCCGGCCGTATTCCTTGGTCGCTTCGTGGCGTTCGCCCGGGCGTTGATTCCCGGGCTTGCCGGAATGAGCGGTCTTCGCTACCGGGTGTTTCTCTTCTTCAACGCGCTGGGCGGCATCGTCTGGGGAGTCGGCTACACGCTGCTCGGCTACGTGGTCGGGCTCTCTTTCCAGAGGGTCCTTCGAGAGGTTGGGGTGTGGTCGTTCGCCGTGGTCGCCGGCGTGATCGTCATCGCCGTGGCTGTGACCTTCCTCATCAGGCGGCGAGAACGCGACAGGGCAGAGACGGCGCTCGAGCACTCGGATGACATGACCGGCAGCTGACAGCGCCTTCTGACCCGAGGGCCGGCCCCTCCCATACGGGCCGCACCTCGCTGTGCCGGCTCAGACCACGCCGTTCGGCTCGCTCAGGGAGAACCGCGCCGGCTCACGACCTTGGCGATGGATCCTCCCCTGGATCTCGAGCAGGACACAGTGAGCCAGAGTCTCGCCGTTCGCCTGGCGTTGCATGAAGCCCGCCAACTCGTCGAATGGTCGGGACCAGTGGACCCGCAGGGTGATGTCCCAGGCGGTGGAACCCGGATGGTCGGCGATGACGCCCACGATCTCGTCGAGCCGGCGGCTGTGGTGCTCAACGATCTCGTCGAGCCGGGATTCGAGATCGGAGAACCGAAACTCGTGGCCCGGAAGGACCTCGTCGGTGTCCAGGTGGCGGATCTTGATCAACGAGCCGAGATAGTCACCGAGAGGGTTGGGCACTTGCTGGCTGTGGACCGAGATGTTGGGAGTGATCCTCGGCAGGACATGGTCACCCGACAGGAGGAGTCGGCGTTCCTCGCTGAAGAAGCAGACATGACCGGGAGAGTGACCCGGAGTCCAGATCGTGCGCAGGGGCCAGCCCGGAAGGTCGAGGACGCCTCCATCTTCGAAGAACACATCCGGAGCAGCCATGGTGACCAGCGATTTGACGACCATCGAAGCCATGGCCAGGTCGGGAAGCTTGTCATCAGGCACGCCTGAGTCAGCCAGAAGATGCGACATGTCGGCCAGGAGCTCGTCGGTATTGCCATATCGGGGCTCCACCATGACGGCGTCGGCCGGGTGCAGCCCGATCCACGCACCGGAGGCGTCGCGTACACGGGCGGCCAGGCCGTAGTGGTCGGGATGGATATGGGTAACGAGCACAGCTCGAACGTCGGAGATCGAACCCTTTGCTGCGGCCAGGCCGTCGTTGAGCGCCGCCCATGCCTCATCGGTGTTCCATCCGGCATCGATCAAAGCGACGCCTCCATTGTCGAGCTCGAGCGCGTAGACGAGCACATAACGGAGCGGGTTGTTCGGGATTGGAACCGGAATCGACCACAGCCCGGCCCCCACCTGTTCAACCGGCGGCAGGACCTTCTGAGCCCATGCCTCTTTTTGAAGTACCCCGGTGACGACAACCACGGTGAGCACGGTACACGGACGAACCGGAGGAGCGCCCCTTCGCCTCCGCCGACTGCATTCTCGTCTCGTCGCATTCGGTCTTCATCACCACACCGCCGCGAACGGTCCTTGATCCGGTGACAAGTCGGCCCTACCCTCTGCTTCGACGACGTCGGGGCTCGACCCGATCTCGGGGGTGCCGGATGGGACGGGATGCCATGCTCGACCGAGCGCAGCGACGCCGCCGCGGCGGTCCGTTGTCGCACCAGCTGCGGACAGCGAGCACGGTAATGGGCACGTCGACCGAGCCATGGTGACGGCCACCGGAGCTCTGGAGTTGAATGCTCGACACAAGCCGGTATCGGCACGTCGGCTTGGTCGAGCACTCGATCGAGGTGAGCTCGAGCTCCACTACCAGCCCATCGTGGAACTGGTGTGCGACGGGTCTGTGGATCCGGAGACCGCCGAGTTGGCGGGACTGGAGGCTTTGCTTCGTTGGCACCACCCTGATCAGGGCCTGGTTCCGCCCCAGCGGTTCATCACCGACGCCGAGGACACGGGCGCAATCGTCCCGATCGGGGCGTGGGTCCTGGAGAAGGCATGCACGCAGATGAGCTGGTGGCGCGATCGGAGAGAACCTGTGTCGAGCAGCGCTGTACACGTCAACGTGTCGACGCGCCAACTCGACGAGCGGACGATCATCGAAACGGTGGAGACTGCTTTGGACTCCAGCGGATTGACCCCCGAAGCCCTGATCCTCGAGATAACCGAGAGCGCACTGATCCGGGACCAGGCGGCCACCGTGGAGATACTCCGCGCCCTGAAGAAGATCGGTATCGTTCTGGCCATCGACGACTTCGGCACGGGCTATGCCTCGATGACGTGTCTGCAGCAATGCCCGGTTGACATCCTGAAGATCGATCGCTCCTTCGTCGGGTCCCTGGGGGTCGACGTGAAAGGAGAGGTGATCGTAGGTGCAACCATCGAACTCGCCCATTCGCTCGGACTGCGGGTGGTTGCCGAGGGGGTCGAGACGCACAGCCAGGTCGAAGCGCTGCGGTTCTTCGGCTGCGAGCTGGCCCAGGGTTTCCTGTTCTCGAGACCCCGTCCTGCCGAAGACCTCGACGAGCTCCGATCCATCGCCCCGGCTTGACGCTCTTAGGTGCTCGGCTGGCGGCGCCCTTCCTCGTTGCGAAGGATCGCGCTTCCTGGCCACGCTCGACAGCGGGAGGAGTGATGGTCGGGAAGGCGGGATTTGAACCCGCGACCTCCTGCTCCCAAAGCAGGCGCGCTAACCAAGCTGCGCTACTTCCCGGGCGACTCCCCGGGCCTCGGTGTGGACGGTCCGGTCAGACGAGGTTACCCCAGGCGGTGCCGCCGACCTCGTCCGATTGGACGGTTCTTCCGCCGCCAGGAACCGAGAGGTCACGGTAGCGTCTCGCTGCCATGCTCTCCGTCCGGGTAGCCGTCTACGACCTCGGCAGCAGTTCGTTCCACCTCCTGGTCGTCGACGCTGACCGGGGCGGGACCCTGACCCCTGTGCTGCGTCGACGGTCGTTCCTCCACCTTGGCGCCGACGTGGCGAAGTGGGGCTCGGTGCCGCCGGACCGGCAGGCGTCCGCCGTCCGGACCGTACGGCGGCTACGAGAGTCGGCAGAGGCGGCTGCGCCCGATCTCGTCGTCGCCGTGGCCACCGCCGCTCTTCGGGACGCGGCCAACGGCACACAGTTGATCGAGCGATTCGAGCGAATCCTCGGGTGCGAAATTCTCCTCCTGTCCGGGGACGAGGAGGCGAGGCTCTGCTTCATGGGCCAGCGGGCGGGAGTCTGGGTGGGGAAGGACCCGGTTCTGGGACTGGATCTCGGTGGCGGGAGCCTGGAGGCCGGCATCGGCACCATCGACGAGATCACGGCTGTCACCAGCGCGCCACTCGGCACCGCACGACTGCGCGGGGAGCTCGGGACCGGAGACGTCCTGACCGCATCGGATCGGGTCGCCATCTCCGAGGTGACATTGGCCCGGGCGCAACCCATATCGGCCTTGCTCGACCGCGATGCCTCAGCCCGTCGAAGGGTGATCGCCAGCGGTGGGTCCGTGCGAGCCCTGGCCCGCCTGGCCCTTGGTCACTACCGCACGCTGAAAGCGACTTCGCTACCGGTCAACCAGGTGGAACTGCCGGCCGGCCAGCTCCACGACCTCGCCGATCAGCTGGCCTCCCTGGACCTCGAAGAGAGGCTGGCTCTCCCCGGCATCCAGAGCCGGCGAGCGCCGCTCCTCCCCGTTGGTGCCACCGTCATCTCGGCCCTCGTCGAGCAGCTCGGGATCGAGCGTCTCGTGGTCAGCGAGTGGGGGCTCCGGGAGGGTGCGGTCATCGACGCCCTCACCCCTTGACCACCGGCCCCGTTCGCCGAGCCTCCCGGGCGCCCGGAGGCGCGTCAGGCGTTCTTTCCGAGGATTCGGTTCATTCCCGTGCCGCACACCGGGCACTTGCCCTTGGCCGAGCGCCGGCCATTGGCCATCTCCACCACCTCACCGTCGAACTGACGTTTCTCGCGGCACTTCACGCAGTAGCCCTCATACGACGCCATCGCTCCTCCTCGTCGTCTCGCGAATGGACATCCGATGATCGGATGGCCCGAAGGTACTGGCCCCGGCCGGCCGAGCGGGGGATGGACGCCCTTGCTGCTTGCAAGAGTTAGCGGAACGACTGGCCGGTGCCCTCGGCCTCGCTCACGGCCGTCAGCAAGCCGCTGATGCTCTCGGCGTCGAGCGGCGGACTGAAGTAGTAGCCCTGGGCCAGGGTGCAACCTCGCTGGAGCAGGATCCTGTTCTGCTGAGGCGTCTCGACTCCTTCGGCCACGCAGTCGAGCCCGAGCCGGTTCGCCATCGAGATGATCGCCGAGACCAGGGCGTCCGACTCCCTGTCCGGGCCCAGGACCTGGACGAAGGAGCGGTCGATCTTGAGCGTGTTGATCGGGAACGAGCCGATCCGATCGAGCGAGGAGTTGCCCTTGCCGAAGTCGTCGATCGTGAACCTGACACCGAGGCGACGGAGCTGGTCGATGGCACGGCGTGCGGCCACGCTCTGGTCGACGGCCACACGTTCTGTGATCTCGAGCTCGAGAAGGGAAGGAACGAGGTCATGCTCGACGAGGCAACGCTCCACCGTCTGGAACAGATGGGGATGAGCGAGATCGCGAGAAGCGAGGTTCACCGAGAGCCGGAGCGGAGGGAACCCTTGGTCGAGCCACACCTTGAGCTGACGGCACCCTTCTTCGAGGACCCAGGTGTCGATGGTCACGATGATGTCGCTGCGCTCGGCGAGAGGAACGAACGCCTCGGGCTCGAGGATGCCGTACACCGGATGCCGCCAACGGATCAGGGCTTCGACCCCGTACATCTGAGCCGTGCGGAGGTCCACGTAGGGCTGGTAGAGGACAAAGAGCTCACCGCGGTCGAGTGCGGCGACGAGATCGGCGGCGAGGGAGCCTTCGTCCGGTTCGTCCTCGGGTGAGTGGGCCGCCGCCGAGGGTCCCTCGAAGTCCTCCGAGGCGCCCGGTCCCCCTTCCCCGACCCACTCATCGGGGGATGCGGCTTCGGCCCTGGACGTAGGGCCCGGCCCGGGCATGGCGTCGTCTGGCGCGCACATGGCCTCGACCGCCCTGCTCACCAACGTGCCGTAGCTGTGTCCGTCGAAAGGGGCAATGGCGGTACCGATGGATGCGGAAGCGTTCACCCGCTCCCCGAAGACGTGGTAGGGCTGGGCCAGGACCTCCCGCGTCCGTTCGGCGAGCTGGTCGACGGTGGTCTGGTCCCCCATCCCCGGGAGAAGGACTGCGAACTGACCGCCTCCGACCCGTGCGACCGTGTCGCCCCTCCGGACCGTCTCGGTCAAGCGCGATCCGACCTGTCGGAGCAGCTCGTCCCCGCAAGGGTGTCCCATGGTCTCGTTGACCACGTCGAAGCGGTCGAGGTCGACGAGGAACATGCACAGGGGTTGTCCGGTTCGATGTGAGCGGGCCAGCTCGTGTTCGGCACGGTCCTCGAAGAGCCGCCGGTTGGGCAGTCCGGTGGCCGAGTCGTGCGACGAGGCCTGACCGACCGGGCCGGTGGGCGAGTCGTGCGACGAGGCCTGACCGAGCGGGTCGAGCCTCCGGAGTGCGGGACCCGGCTCGGCGCCCGTCCGGTCATCGGCGCCCGTCCGGTCATCGGTGGCGGTCCGGTCAACGGTGGCGGTCCGGTCAACGATGCCCGTCCGGTCAACGGGACGGGGTCGTCCATCGAGAAGGGCCCACCGCAGTGCGTAGAGGCACCGCCGGCCACCACGGGCGCTGCATTCGGGCTCTGCGACCCGAGCTGGTTCCAGCCCGAAGAGCACGGGCACCCGTGACAGCAGACCCCTCGTCATCTCGCAGAGATGGGCATTCCGCCATGGCTCGGTGAGCGGTGCCACTTCGACGAGAGCGTGGTCGTCAGCGACAGCGAGGGCACTCGCCTCCGAGGTCTCCTCGATACGCTCGATGAGCGGACCTACGTGCTTGAGCACAGCGGCTGGCCCGTCGAGCATGGCCAGCCTGTCCGCCCACTCGTCCCGGTCCGGGCCGTCAAGGATCGCCTCGCCGACACGGAGTCCCATGGCGCTTTCACCGGTCACGAGGGCCGAGGCGTCGAAGAGGGCACTCAGCTCGGCAACGGAGCCCCGCGCCCTCCGGTCGACCAGCTCGGCGAAGGTCCGATGGTCGTCGGCAAGCGCCAGGACCTGGGCTACGCCCCTGTCACCGCTAACCGAATGGACCAGCGCGAGGAGCGCGCCCGTGACGACACCGGAAACGTCGTGGTGGGCCCGGGCCTCATGCCCGATGGTGTCAGCCTCGACGGCCATCGCTCGTCTTCCAACCCCTCGGGTGTCGCGCACCTCGTCCAGGTACGTCCCCCTGTGTCGAAACTCTGCACCTCTTCGTGCTCCTTCTCTAGGACTTTCGACATGCTGCCGCAAGACCTTTACCCCTGACTGCCCATGACGCCCGAATCCTCGACCCCTCGACCCCCGATGCGAGGGCCTCTGCAATCCGAGGAAGGTGGCCCGAGCGGCCCGGGACCGGGGCGGGCCGTGGCCGCTACTGTTCGAGCATGAGCATCTACGATCCGCCACTACGAACGCTCGGGGGAGAGCCCGCCTCGGTCGGCGACTTCCGCGGCAGGGCCCTACTCCTCGTCAACGTCGCTTCGCAATGCGGCCTGACCCCCCAGTACGAGGGGCTCGAGCACCTCCAGCAGAACTATGCCGAGCGCGGGTTCACCGTGCTCGGCTTCCCCTGCAACCAGTTCGGGTCCCAGGAACCGGGCACGTCCGAGGAGATCGCCGAGTTCTGCTCGACTACCTTCGGGGTCACGTTTCCCATGTTCGAGAAGATCGACGTGAACGGCGAAGGGCGTCACCCGCTCTACGACCAGCTGGTCTCGGTTCCCGACGACGACGGCGAGGTCGGCGACATCACCTGGAACTTCGAGAAGTTCCTGGCCACGCCCACGGGCGAGGTGATCCGACGGTTCCGGCCAACCGTCGACCCCGAGGCCCCCGAGGTGATCGACGCCATCGAGGCGACGCTGCCTGCATGAGCCGCGCCACTTCCGAGCGGAGTAACCACGAACCGGTCGTGGACCAGCTGGCCGAGGTGTGGGCCTCGGTGACTGCGGCGTGCCGGGACGTCTCGGAGGAGGAGTGGGTCCGGCTCACGGCGTGCCCGGGCTGGACGGTCAAGGATCAGCTGTCCCATCTCATCGGGACCGAGAGGATGCTGCTCGACGACCCTCCTCCGCCGCAGCTCGCCGAGGTGCCGCCTCATGTCAAGAACCCGCTCGGGGCGGCCAACGAGGCATGGATCGAGCGCCGGCGGGACCTCCCCGGTGATGACGTGCTCGTCGAATTCGTCGAGACCACCCGCCGGCGCCTCGAGGCGCTCCGGTCCATGGCGCCCGACGCGTTCGACACGCTGGGATGGAGCCCTGAGGGCGAGGCTCCCTATCGCAGGTTCATGGAGACCCGGGTCCTCGACTCCTGGGCCCACGAGCAGGACATCCGGCAGGCACTCGGCCGGCCCGGCGGCCGGGGCGGTGCCGGCGAGACGGTCACCCTTCAACGGTGCGAGCAGACGATGCCCTATGTCGTCGGGAAGAGGGTCGCCCCCCCGGACGGCACCGTGGTGCTCTTCGCCGTGCGTGGGCCGCTCGGGCGAGACATCACCGTCGTGGTGGAGGGGGACCGAGCCCGATTGTCCCCGGCACCGGTGGAGGCGGACCCCTCGGTGGTCGTCGAGCTGGACGATGACGCGTTCTGGCGACTGTGCTTCGGCAGGACGACCGGGGTCACGATGGAGGCAGATGGCCAGGCCCGCCTGTCCGGTGACACCGCGCTCGGTGAGGCGGTGCTCGGGGCCATGGCATTCATGATCTGAGTGCTCGTGAGCACATCGAACCGCACTCAGGGAAGGGTGGCTCCACAGCGTCGCGCGGCGGGAGCGCGTCTCCTGTGCCGGTACACTCGCCAATTCGTATGCGAGCAACCGCCGCGCCCGAGGAGGGCAACAGAGTCCGGCTGACCGTCGAGCTCTCCGAGGAAGAGACCGACCGGGCCCTCGACGACGTGCTGCGTCGTCTCTCCCGGGAGGTGCGGGTGCCGGGGTTCCGGCCCGGGAAGGTGCCCCGCCGGGTCATGGAGGCCAGGATGGGGGGCAAAGAGGCCCTCCGCGGCGAGGCCTTGAGAGAGGTGGTGCCCGGCTTCTACGCCCAGGCGGTCACCGACACCGAGGTCGACCCCATCGATCAGCCCGATATCGACATCACCTCCGGTGACGAGTCGGGTCCCGTGTCCTTCGACGCCGTGGTGCTCGTCCGTCCGAGCGTCTCGATCGCCGGATATCCCGGCCTGGTCGTGACCGTTCCGAGCCTGGACGCCACCGACGAAGCGGTAGACGAGCAGCTCGAGCGGATGCGCAAGACCTCCGGCGAGCTGGTAGCGGTCTCCCGGCCGGCGCGGGACGGCGACCAGGTGACCATCGACATCCACGGCGCCCGTCCTGGCGGCGGCGACGACGGCGACCTCGACGCAGAGGACTTCCTCTACGAAGTGGGGAGCGCGACCGTCGTCCCCGAGCTCGACGAGAACCTCCGCGGAGCGAAGCCCGGGGACATCCTCTCCTTCGAGTCGGCCTCCGAGTCCTCGGGGCTCACCATCGTGTTCCGCGTCCTCGTGAAGGACGTGAAGGAACTGGTCCTGCCCGACGTCACCGACGAGTGGGCCAAGGAGGAGTCCGAGTTCCAGACGGTCGCAGAGCTGACCGATGATCTCCGGACCCAGCTCCGGCGTCGCCACGTGATGGCGGCTCAGATGGCACTCCAGCAAGGGGCGGCCCGAGCGCTCGTCGAGCTGGTGACCGAGGAGATCCCCGAGCAACTGGTGCGTGAAGAAGTTCGCGAACGCCTTCACGATCTTGGGCACCGACTTGATGCCCAGGGAATAGAGGTGAGCCAGTTCCTCGCCGCCACCGGCCGAAGCGAGCAGGAGTTCCTCGAGGAGCTGGAAGTCGGAGCGGCCGAGAGCGTCAAGCTCGACCTGGCCCTCCGGGCCCTGGCCGAGGCGGAATCGATCGAGGTCGGTGACGAGGAGCTCGACGAGGAGCTGGCCTCGATGGGCGAGCGCCTGGAGCTGAACGGCGAGCAGGTGCGCGAGCGTCTGGAACAGAGCGGGCGGCTGGCAGCGGTACGCTCGGATCAACGCAAGGCCAAGGCCATGCGCTGGCTGGTCGATTCGATCGACTTGGTCGACGAGGAGGGAACGCCCGTGCCCCGGGATGCCCTCGAGATGAACCAGGACGAGGAGGGTTCGGAGTGAGCACCACGGAAGCGACGAGCCGGATGGATGCCAAGGCCTACAGCGTTCCCTGGGTCGTGGAGTCGACCAGTCGAGGAGAGCGGAACTACGACCTCTACTCGCGTCTGTTGCGCGAGCGGATCATCTTCCTCGGCACACCGATCAACGACACCGTGGCCAACCTCGTCTGTGCCCAGCTCCTCTTCCTCGAGTCCGAAGAGGCGGACAAGGACATCCACCTCTACATCAACTCACCGGGCGGGGACATCACTGCTCTGTTCGCCATCTACGACACCATGAAGTACATCAAGCCCGATATGTCGACGTTCTGCTTCGGTCAGGCGGCCTCAGCGGCGGCCGTGCTGCTCGGAGCGGGCGCCAAGGAGAAGCGCTTCGCGCTCCCGCATGCCCGGATCCTGCTGCATCAGCCCTTCGGCGGCGTCGAGGGCCAGGCGAGCGACATCGAGCTCCAAGCCAAGGAGATCCTGCGCATGCGGGACCTGCTGAACGGGATGCTCGCGAACGACACCGGTCAGACGGTGGAACGTGTGTCGAAGGACACGGACCGGGACTTCGTCATGACGGCGGAGGAGGCGGTGGGATATGGCCTGATCGACGAGGTGATCACGGCTCGCGACGCCCCGGCCATGGAGGCTGTGGGCGCGGCCTGAGCGCCGGGAAGAGACCCGTCAGGCGATGACCAGGAGCTAGGGTTGGGACGCTCGGCGACGGCCGGCAACGGAACGACGACGGGACAGAAGGAAAGGACTGGGGGACCGGGCTGCGATGACCATGACGACAGTGTCGACCCCGAAGAGCTTCGTTCCATCTGACGATGCGCCGTGGCGCGGATCGTTCGCAGGCCACGCCGGTACATCCGCTGACACAACGCTGACACAACGCTGACACAAGGACGCGAGGAACCGACGTGGCAAAGTTCGGAGACGGTGGCGATCTGGTGAAGTGCAGCTTCTGCGGCAAGTCCCAGAAGCAGGTCAAGAAGCTCATCGCCGGGCCAGGCGTCTACATCTGCGACGAGTGCATCGAGCTCTGCAACGACATCATCGCCGAGGAGCTGGCTGACACCACGGAGCTCTCCTTCGAGGACCTCCCCAAGCCAAAGGAGATCTACGAGTTCCTGAACGACTATGTCATCGGGCAGGAGTACGCGAAGAAGATCTTGTCGGTCGCCGTCTACAACCACTACAAGCGGGTCCAGGCGGGCACGGCGGCAGGACACGACGGCGACGTCGAGCTGTCGAAGTCCAACATCCTCCTGCTCGGACCGACCGGTTGTGGGAAGACCCTCCTCGCCCAGACCCTCGCTCGGATGTTGAACGTGCCGTTCGCCATCGCCGATGCTACGGCGCTGACCGAGGCCGGTTACGTCGGCGAGGACGTCGAGAACATCCTGCTGAAACTGATCCAGGCTGCCGACTACGACGTGAAACGGGCCGAGACGGGAATCATCTACATCGATGAGATCGACAAGATCGCCCGCAAGTCGGAGAACCCATCGATCACGAGGGACGTGTCCGGGGAGGGTGTCCAGCAGGCGCTGCTCAAGATCCTCGAGGGGACGACCGCATCGGTTCCGCCCCAGGGCGGGCGCAAGCACCCCCACCAGGAGTTCATCCAGATCGACACCACCAACATCCTCTTCATCTGCGGCGGCGCGTTCGCGGGCATCGACACCATCATCGAGAACCGGATCGGCCGCAAGGGGATGGGGTTCCGGGCCGAGGTGCGCAAGGCATCCGAACGGGACGATTCCGAACTGCTCCGTCTGGTGCTTCCCGAGGATCTGATGAAGTTCGGTCTCATCCCCGAGTTCATCGGCCGCCTGCCGGTGGTGAGCGCCGTGTCCCACCTCTACAAGGACGCGCTGATCCGGATCCTTGTGGAGCCGAAGAACGCCCTGACCCGCCAGTACAAGAGGACGTTCGAGCTCGACCACGTCGAGCTCGAGTTCACCGACGACGCACTCGAAGCCGTGGCCGAACAGGCCCTTCTGCGCGGGACCGGAGCGCGTGGCCTCCGTGCCATCCTCGAGGAGGTCCTCCTCGAGGTCATGTACGACCTGCCCAGTCGCACCGACATCTCCAAGTGCGTGATCGACAGGGCCGTCGTGCTCGACAAGGTCCATCCCACCCTCGTACCGCTCAACCGACCGCCGGCCAAGTCGACGCGTAGCCGCAGGGCGGCCTCCTGATCTCGTCGGTGGACCGGCCCGTCCGCTGCCCCGACCGGGCGCCCGCCGGGTACACCAGCTCCCGACGTCGCAATGACGCCGCGTCCCGTCACATGATCGCCAGCCTCGCCCCGATCTCATGATCTTCGACGATCTGCCCGACGGGCTCGCATGGCTGGACGACCACATCGACTTCGAGGCGAAGACGCCGCGCCGAAGAGCGCTTCCCACGCTCGAGCCGATCCGGGCCCTGATGGATCTCACCGGTTCGCCGCAGGAGGCCTATCCCTCGATCCACATCACCGGGACCAACGGCAAAGGTTCGACGGCGGCCATGGTGACCGCCCTCCTCGAAGCCCAGGGCCTCCGCGTCGGCACGTATACGAGCCCCAACCTGACCAAGGTCAACGAGCGCATCTCGTTGAACGGCGAGCCCATCGACGACGACGCGTTCTGCGAGGTCCTCGAATCCCTATCGCGGCTCGAGGAGATGATGGACACCAGGCCGACCCGGTTCGAGCTGCTCACGGCAGCGGCTCTCATGTGGTTCGCCGACGAAGCCGTGGACGTCGCCGTGGTCGAAGTCGGGCTCGGGGGCCGGTGGGACTCGACCAATGTGGTCGACGGCGACGTGTGCGCCCTCACCAATATCAGCTTCGACCACACCGAGGTGCTCGGTCCCACGTTGGAGGACATCGCCCGCGACAAGTCGGGCATCTTCAAGGAGGGGAGCCGGGTCGTGATCGGCGAACGCGACCCATCCCTCGTGTCGCAGCTGAGGCAGTCGGCAGAGGCCTCCGGAGCCGTCGAGGTGTGGTGGCGCGATCGGCAGTTCGCGTGCACGGCCAATCGACTGGCCGTTGGCGGCCGGCTGATCGACGTGCGGACCCCGGGGGCGACCTTCGGAGAGCTGCTGGTCCCCCTCCACGGCGTCCACCAGGGCGACAACGCCTCGTGCGCCCTCGCCGCCGTCGAGGCGTTCTTCGGCTCGCCGCCGGGCAAGGACGTCGTCGAATCGGCGTTCGCCGCCCTCACCGTCCCCGGCCGTCTCGAGGTCGTCGGACGGCGTCCCCTCGTCGTCGTGGACGGCGCCCACAACGTGGCCGGCATGCATGCCCTGGCCGAGGCGCTCGTGGAGGAGTTCGCCGTCGACGGTGCCGCCCGGGCCGTGGTCGGGATGCTCACGGGTCGCGACCCGACGGCCATGCTCGAGCCGCTGCGATCAGCCGGGATCGGACACCTGACAGCGTGCTCACCGGACTCACCCAGGGCCATGCCGGCCGAACGAGTGGCTGGAGCGGGAGCGGTCCTCGGAATGGCCGCGACGGTGGAGCCCAGCCCCGCCGATGCGGTCGCCCGGACGTTGAGCGAGGCCGGACCCGACGATCGCGTCGTGGTCTGCGGATCTCTCTACGTCGTCGCCGACGCGCGACAGGCCCTGGTGCACGGAGCTGCCTGAGCCGAGCGGGGCACGCTGACCCGCGATGGATTCTGGCTCCCTCGCCGACCTCGACTAGCCTGCCCGGCTCGTGGGACGAACCCTGGTCATCTGCAAGCCCGACGCTGTCGAGCGAGGCCTCATCGGCGAGATCATCGGCCGGATCGAACGGCGAGGTCTTCGGCTGGTCGTCTGCGACCTCCGTTCGATCACCGAGGACGTAGCCCGTCGCCACTACGCCGAGCACGAGGGGAAGCCCTTCTTCGCCGAGCTGGTGACCTTCATCACCCGATCGCCGGTCGTCGTGATGGTGGTCGAAGGTCCCGAGGACACCTTCAAGATCGTGCGGACGATGATGGGAGCCACCGACCCACTCGACGCATCACCCGGCACCATCCGGGGTGATCTCGCCACCGAGATGGGGGAGAACCTGATCCACGGGTCGGACTCGCCCGAATCCGCCGCCAGAGAGATCGAGCTCTTCTTCCCCCGGCTGGGCTGAGTCCCCTCTTCGGGCCCGGCTGGACCGCTGCTCGGGCACAACGCCCCGGGACTGCTCGGGCACACCCCCGGAACCACGCCCCCGGAACCGGGCCACGACCCGGTCGGGTCGTCCCCGTCCCGAGTCGGGACTACCTTGTGCCCGACCTCCGATTCCCGTACCCTGAATGGGGCCAGCCGGCTGCGGAGGACCAGGACGCAGCAGAGGCAGCACAGCCCATCTGTGGTCGGACGCCCACCGGCGCCCCCGGCCGGAAACTGACGGAGGAGTGCATCTCCGATGCCCGACAGTAGCCTCTCGATTCTCGGCCGGGACATGGCCGTGGACCTCGGGACCGCCAACACCCTCGTGTACGTGCGCGGCCGGGGGATCGTGCTCAACGAGCCCTCGGTGGTGGCCGTCAACGTGAAGGACGGGCGCCCCCTCGCCGTCGGAGCCGAGGCCAAACGGATGATCGGCCGCACCCCGAGCCACATCCAGGCCATCCGACCTCTGAAGGACGGCGTCATCGCCGACTTCGAGATCTGCGAGAAGATGCTTCGTTACTTCATCCACCGCGTGCACCAGCGGAGGTTCGCCAAGCCGCGGATGGTCATCTGCGTCCCGTCGGGGATCACCGGGGTGGAGCAGCGTGCGGTCATGGAAGCGGCGGAGTACGCCGGTGCCCGTCGGGCCTACATCATCGAGGAGCCGATGGCCGCTGCCATCGGTGCCGGCCTGCCCGTCCACGAGCCGACGGGGAACATGGTGGTCGACATCGGCGGCGGGACCACCGAGGTGGCGGTCATCTCACTCGGTGGCATCGTCACGAGCCAGTCCATCCGGATCGGGGGGGACGAGCTGGACGAGGCCATCGTGAGCTTCGTCAAGAAGGAGTACAGCCTGGCTCTCGGCGAGCGCACCGCCGAAGAGATCAAGATCGCCCTCGGATCGGCCTACGAGCTCGAGGAGGAGCTCCACGCCGAGATCCGGGGCCGAGACCTGGTGACCGGGCTTCCCAAGACCGTGGTCATCTCCACTCAGGAGATCCGCAAGGCCATCGACGAGCCCGTGTCGGCCATCGTCGACGCCGTGAAGGTGACCCTCGACCGGACGCCGCCGGAGCTGGCGGCGGACATCATGGAGCAGGGGATCGTCCTGACCGGCGGAGGGGCCCTCCTTCACGGGCTCGACAGTCGCCTGACCGGTGAGACCGGCATGCCCATCGTCGTCGCCCGCGACCCCCTCAACTGCGTCGCTGTGGGAAGCGGGCAGTGCCTGGAGGAGTTCGAGGCTCTGAAGCAGGTCCTCATCACCTCTTCGGCGCGCTGACCGACGCGAGGGCTCGTCTCCCGTGGCGCCGGCGCGGCGGTCCCGCCGCCCTCGCACCACCCTGGTTCTCCTGGTCCTCGTCTCACTCGTCATCATCACCCTCGACGCTCGAGGTGGTCTGAGCCGGGTTACGTCGGGAGCGCGGTCGGTGGCCTCCGACGTCTTCACGCCCATCCGCTCCGGTGTCGACGGGATCGTCGAGCCCGTCGGCAGCTTCCTGGCCGGTGCGGTCCACTACGGGGCGGTCCGACAGCAGAACGAGAAGCTGCAGGCGGAGATCGGCCAGCTCCGCCAGCAGCGGTCGGTCAGCTCCGACAACGAGCAGTCCCTGAGGCAGCTGACCGATCTGTTGCACCTGCCCTTCGTGGGCAACCTCCAAACCGTGCCGGCGGAGGTCACCGACTACGGGACGAGTGACTTCGCGGCCACCATCGACATCAGTGTGGGCCGGAGCCAGGGAGCCCGTCTCGGCATGCCCGTCGTCGGCTCCGGGGGCCTCGTCGGACAGATCGTGCAGGCCAACCACTCGACGTCGACGGTGCGGCTGATCACCGACGGGCAGTCCGCAGTCGGCGTGCGGTATGGCCCCACCGGCGCCCTGGCCCTTCTCGCCGGTCAGGGTGCGAACAAGCCGCTCGCAGCCAGCCTGATCCCGGCCAACACGCCGTTGACCAGCGGGGAGGTCTTCACCACCAGCGGCCTCCAAGGAGCAGTCTTCCCCGGCGGCATACCCGTGGCGAGAGCGGTGGCCCCGAAGTCGGGAGGAACCGTCACCGAGAAGTCGGTCCGTATCGAAGCGCTCTCCGACCTGACAAACCTGCGGTACGTGTCGGTCATCCTGTGGGGGCCGGACGCGTGAGGTCGGCAAATCTGGGCGCTGCTCTCCGGGTGGGACTCGTGGTCCTGGTCTTCCTGATCGTCCAGGAGACGATCCTGCTCGAGTTGCGCATCGACGGGATCCACCCCGACATCCTCGTGTTGCTGCCCATCGTGGCCGGGGTGGCAGGCGGCCCGAACCGGGGCGCCACGATGGGCTTTTCGGTCGGGCTGCTCGCCGATCTCTTCCTCCCCACCCCCTTCGCCCTCTCGGCACTGGTCGGGACCATCATCGGCTTCGCCGCCGGACTAGCCACCCTGGCGCTCGACCGGACGACCAGATGGCTGCCGGTCGTGGCCGCCCTGATCGGGAGCGCGTGCTACGAAGCGCTCTACGGAGTTCTCGGCTCCGTGCTCGGCCAACCCCAGATGCTCCATGTCGAACTGGTCCGCATCATCATCATCGTCGCCGTGGTCAACGCCGTTCTCGCCCTCCCCGCCCTGCGCATGGTCGTCTGGGCCCTGCCCGCCGTCTCGACGGAGCGGATGCCTCGGTCGCCATCGCCGCTCTCCACGCTCCGATGACGGCCACCACCGGAGGATGGGCCGAAGTGACGAGGTCGCCAACGGACCCGGACCACGGGCAGCGCGTGGATTCGGCCCGGTGCACTTGGAATACTGGAGTCCCGTGAGCCGGTCCCTTCGCCATCCGATCAAGGGATCGGGTTACTACGTGCGGCCCGAGCGAGAACGAGGGCCCAAGCGCAAGAAGACCAAACAGCCGAAGCTCCACCAGAGCAAGCTCTCGGTGGGCACGGTGCTCGACGCACCGGACACGTCGGCGTCGCGGCCGTGGCTCCGGCTGCGCATCACGGGGCTCGTCGTTGCCGTGCTCTTCGCTCTGCTCGGCCTCCGGCTGTGGACGCTTCAGGTCCTCCAGGCGCCGGCGGCGGCGCGGGCCGTCGCCGTCGACCAGATTCGTGCCATCCAGGTGCAGCCGGCCAGGGGCCTGATCGTCGATCGCTCCGGCATACCGCTCGTGAGCAACCAGCTCGTCGAACAGATCACCCTGTCCCGGGTGACCGCCCAGCAGACCCCGGTGGTCATCGGCAGGCTTGCCGCGCTGCTCGGGATGACGATCAAGCAGATCGACGCCATCATCGCCGATCCCCAGTACAGCCTGTACAAGCCGGTCCCGGTGATGACGAACGCCCCGCTCCCGGACATCCTCTACATCAAGGAGCACCAGAGCGAGTTCCCGGGTGTGTCCTCGGTCCAGACCACCCAGCGCGCCTACCCCCAACAGGAGCTGCCCGGCCCGGCCCAGTCCGCCTACCCGGCGGCCCAGGCGCTCGGCTACGTGGGCAGCATCAATGGCGCCGAGCTCCAGGCGAACAAGTCCAAGGGCTACCAGGCTGGCGATCCCTTCGGGCAGTCCGGCCTCGAGTACCAGTACGAGTCGGCCCTGCGAGGCACGCCCGGCACCCAGCAGCTCGAGGTCAACCCGAAGGGCCAGGTGGTCGGGACGCTCAAGACGACGGCGGCGGAGACCGGAGACACCCTGGTCACCAACATCGATCTCGGCCTCCAGCAGGTGGCGGACAACGCCCTGGCGACGCAGATCATGAACCTGCGGAGCACGATCGACCCGACCTGCAACAACAACACCGGCTGCCACCCGGCCGCCGTCAACGGCGCCGTCGTCGTGATGAGCCCGCAGACCGGGGCCGTCTACGCCATGTCCTCCTATCCCGGATACGACCCGAACGTGTGGGTGGGTGGCATCTCGCAGGCCGACTACACCGCTCTGCAGGCGAGCGGCGCCCAGAACAATTACGCCATCCAGGGCCAGTACACGCCCGGTTCGACGTTCAAGTTGAACACGGCGACCGCCGCCCTCCAGACCGGGCTCTGGACACCGGACGAGTACTTCGACGACACCGGCTCGTACACCGCACCGGGCTGCCAGAACAACAGCTCGAGCTGCACGCTTCAGAACGCCCCCGGTGACGGCGCCCTCGGTGAGCTCGACATGTCCAAAGCGCTCACCGTGTCCGACGACGACTTCTTCTACAACCTGGGAGCCCAGTTCTATCTACAGAGCGCCAGGTTCGGCCAGACCCCCATCCAGGACCAGGCCAACCAGTACAGCCTGGGCCAGCTCACCGGCATCGACCTCCCCGGCGAGGTGCAGGGCAGGGTGGACAGCCCCACCGAGCGGCAGAAGCTCCACGCCATGAGCCCGACGGGGTTCCCGAACACATCCTGGTACGTGGGGGACAACATGGAGATGGCCTTCGGGCAGGGGGCCACGGTCATCACCCCGATCGAGCAGGCCGTGGCCTACTCGACCTTCGCCAACGGCGGCACCCGGTACTCGCCTCAGGTGGCGGCCGGGATCGTCACGCCCGACGGCAAGGTGATCGACCGGTTCGCCCCCAGGGCGACCGGTCACGTCGCCATCTCGCCCTCGACCTACCAGAGCCTGCTCACCGGGTTCACCGGTGTGGTCCAGGACCCGAAGGGCACGGCCTACGGAACGCCGGGGCTGTCGGACTTCCCCGGAGGCGTGGCCGGAAAGACCGGCACCGCCGACTCGGAGGCGGGCAAAGAGCCCACGGCATGGTTCGTCGGGTTCGGTCCGACGGCGAACCCGCAGTACGTGGTGGTGTGCGTGATCGACCAGGCCGGATATGGCGCCACGGCGGCCGCCCCTGTCGTCGGGGACATCTTCAGCTATCTGGCCGCCCATCCCGTCACGGCCCCGGTCATCCCTCCGCCCACCTCGTCGACCCAGCAGAGCGGACCGGCCCCGCTCCCGACGAACCCGACTGCGTCGACCACGACGACCACCTCTCCGGGGCCCTCCACCTCCACGTACCCGTCGTCCCCGACGACGACGGACACCGGGTCTCCCACGACCACCATCTCCCAGGGGGCGGCGACCACTTCGACGTCAGGGCCGTAGGGCCGGTGCGCTCCGATCGGGCCGGGGTATGTGCCCGCCCGGGAGGTGCCGGCGTCACCACTAGCATGGGGCAGAAGATGCAGTCCCTCTGGCCCCGGGTCGAACCGCTGTTGTCCCAGGTGACGAAGCCGGCCCGCTACATCGGTGGCGAGCTCGGCGCCCGGGCTCCCGAGCACCGTCCCGGGACAGTGGCGTGGCTGCTCGTCTACCCGGACACCTACGAGATCGGACTGCCCAACCAAGGGCTCCAGATCCTCTACGAGATCCTGAACGAGCGGACCGATGCCGTCGCCGAGCGGGCGTACGCCCCGTGGGTGGACATGGAGGCGGCGATGCGTCGGGCCGAGGTGCCACTGTTCTCGTTGGAGAACACGTACCCGGCCGGGGCCTTCGACATCCTCGCATTCAACCTCTCGGCCGAGCTCGTGTACACCAACGTGCTCAACCTCATCGATCTGGCCGGCGTGGCTGTCCGTGCCGCGGAGCGGGCTCCTCGTGACCCGCTCGTGATCGCCGGCGGGCACTGCCGCGTTCAATCCCGAACCGTTGGCCGACTTCGTCGACTGCTTCGTGCTGGGCGACGGCGAAGAGGCGGTAGGGGAGATCAACGAGGTGGTTGCGGCGCACAGGGTCGCACCGGGCGCGGCGCCCCCCGAGCCGGAGGAAACCGCCCGGGAGCGACTCCTGCGCCACCTGTCCAGGATCTCCGGTGTCTACGTGCCCGCCTGCTACGAAGCCCGGTACGAGCCCGATCGGCCGGGGCGCCCCGCTGTCCTCGACCGCGCCGAGGACCCACCGGTCCTGGTCGGAACCGAACCCAGGTATCCGGACACCCCCGAGCGGGTGGAGAAACGGACCATCGCCGATCTGGCCGAGTGGCCCTATCCGAAGGAGCAGCTGGTCCCGCTCATCGAGGTCGTCCACGACCGGCTCAACGTCGAGATCTTCCGGGGATGCACGAGGGGCTGCCGGTTCTGTCAGGCGGGCATGATCACCCGCCCGGTGCGCGAGCGGCCCGCAGACCAGGTCCGCACCATGGTGGAGGGCGGCCTGCGACGGACCGGTTACGACGAAGTGGCGCTCACATCCCTGTCCAGTGCCGACTACTCGGGAATCGAGGACACGGTGACCTCGATCATCGAGAGCCCGGCCTCCTGCGGCCAGGTGTCGGTCTCCCTTCCGAGTCTCAGGGTCGACGCCTTCACCGTCGGAACCGCAGCCCAGATCCAGCGGGTCCGTCGCACCGGACTCACGTTCGCCCCCGAAGCCGGCACCTGGCGCATGCGGCAGGTCATCAACAAGCTCATCCGCGAGGAGGATCTCTACGCGGCGGTGGACGCCGCATTCAGCCAGGGGTGGAAGCGGGTGAAGCTCTACTTCCTCATCGGGCTTCCCTCCGAGACCGATGAGGACACCCTGGGCATCGTCGCCTTGGCCAGGGAATGCGTCGCCATCGGCCGCCGCTACCACAAGGGGGTGAGCGTGACCGCCTCGGTCGGCGGGTTCGTCCCGAAGGTCCAGACCCCGTTCCAATGGTTCGGCCAGAACACGGTCGAGGAGCTCGAGCGCAAGATCCGTCTGCTGCGGGATGCCGCCCGGGGGGTCCGGGGGCTGACGATCCGCTGGCACGACCCGAAGGCCACGGCGGCCGAGGGAGTCGTCAGCCGGGGCGACCGGCGTCTCGGGGCGGTCGTCGAAACCGTCTGGCAGAAGGGTGGCACGTTCCAGGAATGGTCGGAGCACTTCGACCTGAACCTGTGGACCGAGGCCCTCGCCGAGCACGGGATGTCCCTCGAGAGCACCGTCTACCGCCATCGGGCAGAGCGCGAAGTGCTTCCCTGGGACCACCTCTCCGCAGGCCTCCACCGGGACTTCCTCTGGGGGGAGTGGCTGGACGCCCTCGATGCCCACGGACTGCCCGACTGCCGGTGGACGCCGTGCTACGACTGCGGCGCCTGTACCGGGTTCGGCCTCGAGCACGTGGTGGCCTCGGCTGTCCCGCCGGCGGGGGGGAGTCAGGGCACCGGGCAGGATCTCTCGTCCGCCGGTCGGGTGCCGGTACGATTCTTGGCCACGGCGCCGACCGGTGTCGGGCCGGCCGGGGAGCCGGTGGATCGATCCGAGGAGCGTCTGGTGGCCCGGGCCGGGGAAGGGACAGGCTGACGTGCGCATCAGATTCCGCTTCTCGAAGCTGGGCCGGGTCCGGTTCACCAGCCAGCGTGATGTGGCCCGGATGTGGGAGCGCGCCCTGCGACGGGCATCGCTCCCTGTGGCCTACACCCAGGGATTCTCCCCTCGGCCCCAGCTCAGCTTCGGGCTCGCCCTGCCGACCGGATGCGAGTCGTTGGCCGAGTTCCTGGACGTCGTGTTCGACGACGACCGGGTCGGGGGGGCGGGCCTCGCCGTGGACCATCTTCCCGGCGAGCTGACGGGGTTGCTGCCCGCGGGCGTCACCGTCGAGGAGGCGGCGGTGATCGAGCGACGGTCCGGCTCCCTCCAGCAGGACGTGACCTCCTGCACCTGGCACCTCCTGGTCGGCGGCGCGAGCCGGAGTCGGGTGGCGGAGTTGGTGGACGCCCTGCTGGCATCGGAGAGTGTGCCCATCATGCGCGAGCGCAAAGGGGTCGAGGTGCTCGACGACCTGCGATCCTCGGTCCTCGCCCTCCGTGTCGATGACCTCGGTGGGCATGCTGGCCCTCTGGATGCTGGCCCTCTGCACGGTGGCCCTCTGCATGGTGGATTCGGTATGGAAGATGAAGAACAGTCGAGGGTCGGCGTGCAGGCAGAGCTCGCCACCCGACCCCGCGGCGTCCGTCCCTCCGAGCTGGTACGCGGCTTTGTCGCCGTCTCACCAGACGACGGTGCCGCACTCCCGGTCCTCGACCGGGCCTGCAGGACACAACAGTGGATCGAGCGCGACGGCATACGTCGAGAGCCTCTCGAGCTTCGGGATGCCCGCGGAATCCGGGGACAACCCCCGGTGACGGCCGATCGCGCCCCGCACGCCCTGGAGCGTGCCTCATGAGCAGTTTCAGAAGGGAATTCGATGTCAGAGGAGACAGCCGGGGGCCCGGCGGACGCGACGGCGGATGCGCCGTCGACGCCGTCCCCATCGAGAAATGTCGGGTCTCAGAACGGCGCCGCCCCCGATTCGGTGCAGCCGGTGCCGGCTGCACCGTCCGAGCGCAGACCGTCCGAGCCGGGGCCATCCGAGAGGACACCGTCGCAACCGAGAGCATCCGAGCGCGAACAGGGTTCTGACGATCCCGGCGCCCGCTCCGGCGGGTCCGGAGAACGGAGCTCCAACCGGCGGCGTCGTGGCTCGAGGGGCGGTCGGGGACGGTCCCGGTCGGGCCAGGCTGCCGGATCGGCCGCCGAGGCGGGGACCACGTCGGGCACCGGGGGAGCCGGTGGCACCGGAGGGGCCATGGCGGACGAGTCGACCGGTCCGGAGCCGGTCGGGCCCACCCTGTCGGAATCGCTCGCCGGCCCGGCTCTCGACCCGTCCGCCGGGGCTCACGCCGAAGCGCCCCGAGCGGGGCACCGGCCCAAGATCGGCGACACCCGTCCGGCCCGGGCGCCTGCACCCCCGCCCGCCACGCCGGTCGTTGCCCCGCTCGGCGGGCGGCCCTCAGGTGCCGCCACCCAAGGCGCGCCGTTGGTGGCCCGGACCACGGCTCCCGAAGAGCCCGGCTCCGCCGGCGCGCCTCCGGGCAGCGGACGGTCGGGCAGTGGACGCTCGGGCAGCGGGCGGTCGGGCAGTGGAAGTGCACGGTCGAAGGAATCGGAGGTCCCGAACGGCGCCGGGGACGACGGCCGCACCGAGGGCCGGCGAGGAGGCCGTGCCCGCCGGGGCAAGGCGGTCGGCCGCTACTCCATCTGCGTCCACGTCCGACCGGAGATGACCCAGATCGCCCTCCTCGAAGGCCGCACCCTCGTCGAGCACTACATCTCGCGGGCGGAGGACGACGCCACCCAGATCGACGGCAACATCTACCGCGGCCGGGTCCAGAACGTGCTCCCGGGCATGGAGGCGGCGTTCGTCGACATCGCCACCCCCAAGAACGCCGTGCTCTACCACGGGGACGTCCGCTACGACGTCGACGACGTCGACGCGCCGAGCGTCGCCGGCCAGCCCCGCATCGAGCATCTCCTCCGACCGGGTCAGTACATCCTGTGCCAGGTCACGAAGAACCCGATCGGAGCGAAAGGGGCGCGCCTGACCCAGGAGGTGTCGCTGCCGGGACGGTTCGTGGTGCTCGTGCCCAACAGCACGGCCTACGGGATCTCCAAGCGCTTGGATGACGCCGAGCGCAAACGACTACGACGGATCGTGGATGCGGTGCGGCCCAAGGGCCACGGGCTCATCGTCCGCACAGCTGCCTCGGGAGCGTCAGCCGATGAGCTGGCCGCCGATGTGGAGCGTCTGGTGGGCCAGTGGGAGACGATCGTCGACGCCTCCAGGACGGGGCAGGGGCCCGCTCTCCTCTACCGGGAGCCGGCCATCGCCCTCCGGGTCATCCGCGAGGAGCTCAACCGTGAGTACCGCAGCGTCGTCATCGACGACCTCGGCCTCTACGACCAGGTCAACGAATACGTCTCGGCGGTCAATCCCGAGCTGGCCGACAGGATCGAGTACTTCGACCTCGAGGCGGAACCGCTCCCGCTGTTCGAGCGCTACCACGTCCACGAGCAGCTTCACAAGGCGCTCGACCGCAAGGTCTACCTTCCCTCAGGCGGATCGCTCGTGATCGATCACACCGAAGCGCTCACGGTCATCGACGTCAACACCGGGAAGAACGTCGGGAAGACCAACCTCGAGGAGACCGTCTTCCGCAACAACCTCGAGGCTGCCGAGGAGGTGGCGAGACAGCTACGGCTACGGGACATCGGAGGCATCATCGTGATCGACTTCA
This sequence comes from uncultured Acidimicrobiaceae bacterium, assembly GCA_963828385.1. Lineage (GTDB taxonomy): Bacteria > Actinomycetota > Acidimicrobiia > Acidimicrobiales > RAAP-2 > Bog-756. The sequence continues at coordinate 2,021,296 of CAWHEF010000002.1, read as the reverse complement.
TCGACATGGAGATCCGGGTGAACCGGGAGAAGGTGGGCGGCGCACTCCGCTCGGCGCTCGCCCGGGACAAGACGCGGACCCAGGTGTTCGACATCTCCGAGCTCGGTCTGGTCGAGATGACCCGAAAGCGGGTGTCAGAGGGCCTCATCGAGTCGCTGTCCACCACCTGCACCATGTGCGGAGGTCGCGGCATCGTCCTCGACGACCCGGAGCTCTAGCGACCGTCGTGTAGAGTCTGCAGCCTATGTATGCCGTGATCAGAACGGGAGGCAAGCAAGAGCGCGTCGAGGAGGGCCAGACCCTCCAGGTGGAGCTGCTCGGCGAGGCCCCCGGTTCGGATGTGACCTTCTCCCCGGTCCTCGTGGTCGACGGCGAGACGGTCCTGGCCACACCGGGCCAGCTCGCCGGGTCCTCCGTCACCGCCACCGTGGTGGGCGAGGAGCTCGGGAAGAAGATCCGGGGCTACACCTACAAGTCCAAGTCCAACCAAAGCACCCGCTGGGGTCACCGGCAGCGCTACTCGACGATCGCCATCACGGCCATCACCACCGCCGGCTACACGCGACAACCAGCGAGCAAGGAGCCTCGATGTCAAAGACCAAAGGAGGCGGGTCCACCCGCAACGGGCGCGACTCGAACGCTCAGCGTCTCGGTGTCAAGGCGTTCGGCGGCACCAGCGTCCAGGCCGGCGCCATCCTCGTGCGCCAGCGCGGGACGAAGTTCCACCCCGGCGCCAATGTCGGCCTCGGCGGCGACGACACCCTGTTCGCCCTGACCGACGGCACGGTGAAGTTCACCAACCGCAAGGGACGCAAGCTGGTCGACGTCGTCGCCGGCGCCTAGACCGGCACCGGCTCTGAACGGCGGGTGCGAACCGACGGGCCTCTTCGAGACGGCGGCGGACCACGGCGGACGCTCGAATTCGAGGGTTGTGTCAACTTCCGCGACCTGGGCGGCTATGCGACGACCGACGGGCACACCACCGCCTGGCGCCGCCTGTTCCGGGCCGACGGGCTTCATCGGCTCACCACTGTTGACCGGGCCCAGCTCATCGATCTGGGCCTGGCCACCGTCATCGACCTACGGACCGTCGACGAATCGTCGGAGCGCGGCCGCTTCCCGGTCGAAGACGTGCCCGTTCGCTACACGGCGCTGCCCGTCCTCGATGTCCTTCCGGCGCCGAACGAGATGCCGTCGTGGCGCGAGTCCTCCTATGTGGCGGCGCGCTACATGGAGATGGTGTCGAACGGCGCCGGCTCGCTGACGGGCGCGCTCGACGTGCTGGCGGCGCCTGGGGCGCTCCCGGCCGTGTTCCATTGCAGCGCCGGGAAGGATCGGACCGGGGTGCTCTCGGCGCTCGTCCTGGCGTTCCTCGGTGTGCCGGACGAGACGATCGTGGCCGACTATGCGCTGAGTGGCGAGGCAATGGGCCACCTGCTCGAGCGGCTGAAGGCGGAGTACCCCGACAACGTCGAGGAGGTGGAACGGTACGCACCCGCCATGCTCGAGGTCAAGGCCGAGGCCATGGACGAATTCCTCGACCTGGTTCGCTCCCACTACGGGGGGTACGACGGGCTGGCCGACCGCCTCGGTGTGACCGACGCCGTCGGGCGGTTGCGGGGGACCCTGCTCGTCGAAGCGTGACCCGGGCGTCCACAGCGCTCCAGAGCGAAGTCGGGGAGCAGATCCTCCCTGGCCAGCGCAGGGGGATCAGTAGGATCGGTCGGATGTCCGGCTTCGTCGACGAGGCACAGCTCCATGTGAAGGCCGGCGACGGCGGGGCCGGGGCCGTCTCCTTCCGGCGGGAGGCCCATGTCGACCGGGGCGGGCCCGACGGCGGCGACGGGGGCCGAGGAGGTGACGTCTGGCTGGTGGCGTCGACGAACCAGTCCTCGTTGCTGGGCTTCCGCGACCATCCCCACCGCCGGGCGGGCGACGGGGGCCACGGCGGTGGCAAGAAGAGGCACGGGGCGAGGGGTGCCGACCTGGAGGTGCCTGTCCCCGTCGGCACCCGGGTGCTCGACGAACGGCGCTCGGTCCTCGTTGACCTGGCTGCTGCCGGCGGCCGATGGCTGGCTGGCGGGGGCGGTCGAGGGGGGAGGGGGAACGCCAGCTTCCTGAGCAACCGGCGTCGGGCCCCCTCCTTCGCCGAGCAGGGCGAACGGGGCCACGAGCAGTGGTACGACATGGAGCTGGCTCTGGTGGCCGACGTCGCCCTGGTGGGACTGCCCAACGCCGGCAAGAGCACGCTCATCTCCCGGATCTCGGCGGCCAAGCCCAAGATCGCCGACTACCCCTTCACCACCCTGGAGCCCCACCTCGGCGTGGTGAGGACCGGCGGCGGCTCGGACTTCACCGTCGCCGACGTGCCCGGACTCGTGGAGGGTGCCGCCGAAGGTCGGGGGCTCGGGCACCGCTTCCTCCGTCATGTGAGCCGGGCCCGGGTGCTCGTCGTCCTGGTGGGGCTCGATGCCGTGCTCGACCCGCCCCCCGACGAGCAGGTCCGGATCCTCTTGGACGAGCTCGACCGGTACCAGCCGTCCCTCCTCGAGCGTCCACGGCTCGTCGTCGGGTCGAAGGCCGACGTTGCCGGCTGGTCGGCTTCGGGCGATGGCGATCGCGATCGCGGAACGAGCGTGGGCGATGACGGGCGGGGGGCCGGCGGGGGCGGCTACGTGCCCCAGTTCGTGGTGTCGGCGATCACCGGAGCCGGCATCGGCCCGCTGGTCGGCGCGCTGGCGGAGCTCGTGCAGTCCGCCCGGGCCGTGCAGTCCCGACCGGACAGCTCGGTCGTGGTCCACCGGCCGACTCCCCAAGGGTTCGCCGTCGTGGCGACGGGGGACGGGTCCTTCCGGGTCGAGGGACGCGTCGCGGAAAGGGCCGTGGCGTTGAACGATGTGACAACCGACGAAGCCGCCGAGTACGTCCGAGAGCGGCTGTCGCGCCTCGGGGTCGACCGGGCGCTCGTCCGGGCCGGGGCACGTGACGGAGACATCGTGACCATCGGCGAGCTCGAGTTCGAGTGGTTCGGCGACCGGCCGGCGGCAAGCGGTCAGAAGCGCCGATCGTGACGGAGTCCCCGACCCGCCGCCCCCGGACGGTCGTGGTCAAGATCGGGTCCTCTTCGGTGACCACGCCGGGGGGCAGGGTGGACACCGAGGCCGTGGACAAGCTGGCGGTCGAGGTTGCCCGTTGTTGCGCGAAGGGAATGCAGATCGTCGTCGTGACCTCCGGTGCGATCGCCGCCGGGTGGAGCGACCTCGGCGCCGGCGGCGTACGCCCCACCGATCTCGCCACGCTCCAGGCCTTGTCCGCCGTCGGCCAGCACCGGGTCATGGCCGAGTGGAGCGATGCGCTGGTACGCCACGGGCTCGTCGCCGGCCAGGTGCTCCTCGCACCGCTTGATTTCGTGCATCGCAGCCAGTACCTCCATGCCCGTCAGACCCTCGGACGTCTGCTCGAGCTGGGTGTGGTCCCGGTGGTCAACGAGAACGACGCCGTAGCCGACGAGGAGATCCGCTTCGGCGACAACGACCGCCTCGCCGCCCTCTGCGCCCACCTGGTCAGGGCCGACCTCCTCGTCCTGTTGACCGACGCTCCCGGTCTGCTGACCGAGGACCCCCGTCTGGACGGGTCGGGCTCTCTGATCGAGGAGGTGGTCGAGATCGACCACGAGCTCGAGCATCTGGCCGGCGGACCCGGATCGGATTCCGGGAGCGGAGGGATGGCCTCGAAGCTGGCGGCAGCGAAGATCGCCACCTGGTCGGGAGTCGAGGCGGTCATCGCCGACGCCTTCCGACCCGATGTGCTCGCCCAGGTCACCGCCCTCGTCCCCGGGGTCGGGACCCGCTTCGTGGCCCAGGAGCGCAGGCTGCCTGCCCGGAAGCTCTGGATCGCCTTCGCCATCGGGTCTTCCGGCACCATCGTCGTCGACGAGGGGGCACGCCGGGCGCTCGTCGGCCGTGGTCGGTCCCTCCTCCCCGCGGGCGTACTGTCCACATCGGGCGTCTACGACGTCGAGGACGCCGTGGAGATCGCCGGACCCGACGGGGCCGTGTTCGCCAAGGGGCTCGTGCGCCACCCCGCCGCCGTGGTGGCGAGCTGGTCGGGCCGGCACTCGCACGAACTACCCGACGACGTCGCGCCCGAGATCGTCCACCGCGACGACCTGGTGGTGCTGGTGTGAGAAAGCCCGTCGCCGTGGAGACGCCTCGGCCGGCCTGACCGGACGGCGCCGCAGCCGGGCCCGGAAGTTCCTGACGGTAGGCTTGAAATCGTGCCCCGGCCCTCCCCTCTGCTCGGATTGGCCCGTCGCGCCAAGGCTGCCGGCCGGCTCCTCGCCAGGTCGTCTTCGGCGGCTCGGGACGAGGCGCTCGTCCGTGCCGCGGAGCTCCTCGTCGACCGCGGTGGCGCCATCCTCGAGGCCAATGCCCGCGATCTCGACCGGGCCGCCTCCGGCGGTGCCGGGAACCCCGCCGTCGACCGGCTCCGCCTCGACGAGCGCCGTCTCGGCGCCATGGCGAACGGCCTTCGACGGGTCGCCTCGCTGCCCGACCCGGTGGGCGAGGTGGTCGAGGGATGGGTGAGGCCGAATGGCCTTAGGGTGCGGCGGGTCCGGGTGCCGCTCGGCGTGGTCGGGATCATCTACGAGAACCGACCCAACGTGACGAGCGACGCAGCGGGGCTGTGCATCAAGTCTGGCAACGCCGTCCTGCTTCGCGGCTCATCGACCGCATTCGAGTCCAACCAGGTCATCGTCACCGCATTGCGTGACGCACTGGACAAGGCCGGGCTGCCGGTCGACGGCGTGGCCCTGGTCGAAGACGGGAGCCACGCCGCAGCGGTCGAATTCATGCAGCTCGAGGGGTTCATCGACTGCCTCGTCCCCCGGGGGGGACCCTCCCTCCTGGCGTCGGTCTCCGAACATGCGACCGTTCCGTGCGTCATCGACGGGGAAGGGAACTGCCACGTCTATGTCGACCGGGCCGCCGAGATGTCCATGGCCGAGGCCATTGTCGTCAACGCAAAAATGCAACGCCCCGGCGTGTGCAACGCAGCCGAAACGCTGCTCGTCCACCGGGACGTCGCAGAGGCCTTCCTGCCGCGCGTAGCTGAGGTGCTGGCGTCCGTGCGCCTTCTGGGTGACGAGGCTGCCAGGGCTATCGTCCCGGCCATGGACCGAGCCTCCGACGACGACTTCGCCACCGAGTTCCTCGGCCCCGTCATGGCCGTCGCCGTCGTCGACGACATCGACGGGGCCATGGACCACATCGCCCGGTTCAGCTCGGGACACTCGGAGGCCATCGTGACGGCGGACCTGGTAGCGGCCAACCGGTTCACGGAGGAGGTCGACGCCGCCGCCGTGCTGGTCAATGCCTCGACCCGGTTCGTCGACGGCGAGGAGCTCGGTCTCGGCGCCGAGATCGGCATCTCGACCCAGAAGCTGCACGCCCGCGGTCCCATGGGGCTCCACGCCCTCACGTCGGTCAAGTACGTGGTGAGCGGCAACGGCCAGGTGCGGCAGTGAGCCCGCCACCGGCCACCGGAAGAGACGACGGTGCGGCTTCGGGGACGGCTGCCGAGCTCGCACCGGTCACGACCGGCTTCCCCCTTCCGGACGAGGCGCGCTTCACATCGATCGACAAGGTGCGGACGGGGCTGGCCGGGGTGGACTACCTGGCAGACGACGGCATCGCCGGTGTGGTCTACCTCGCCGACCGGCTGGCCAAACCGATTCTCGTCGAAGGGCCGGCCGGCACGGGCAAGACCGAGTTGGCCAAGTCGGTGGCCCGCCTGACCGGCAGCCGGCTGATCCGGCTGCAGTGCTACGAAGGGTTGGACGAGTCGAAGGCGCTCTACGAGTGGAACTACAAGAAGCAGCTCCTGCGCATCCAGGCGGAGCAGGGCCAGGAGTGGCAGCAGCTCGAGGGTGACATCTTCTCCGAGGACTTCCTGCTGGCCCGGCCGCTTCTCGAAGCCATCCGCTCGCCCGAGCCGGTCGTGCTGCTGGTCGACGAGGTCGACCGGGTCGAGCTCGAGACCGAGGCACTCCTCCTCGAGATCCTCTCCGAGTACCAGGTGTCGATCCCCGAGCTCGGGACGGTACGGGCCACGAGGATCCCTCTCGTCTTCCTGACCTCCAACAACACCCGCGAGCTGTCCGAAGCGCTCAAGCGGCGGTGTCTCTACCTGCACATCAGCTATCCCGACCTCGAACGTGAACGGGCCATCATCGAGACCCGGGTCCCTGGCATCAGCCAGGCCCTGGCCGACCAGGTGGCGCGGATCGTCCGGTCCATCCGCACCCTCGACCTGAAGAAGGACCCCTCGGTGTCCGAGACCATCGACTGGGCTCGCACACTCGTGCTCCTCGGCGTCGAGTCCATCGACGTCGAAGAGGCCCGGGACACGCTCCACATCCTCCTCAAGTACCAGTCCGACATCGACCGGGCGGCGAAGGAGCTCGCCGGAGTCGACGAGACCCGCTGAGAGGGGCGGGAAGTGCTCGACCTCCTCGCCGGATTCGTCGCCGAACTGCGGGCCGCCGGAATCCCCGTCTCCCTGACCGAGCACCTGGACGCCGCCGAGGCCCTTCGGCACGTCCCCATGGAGGACCGGGAAGCGCTCAAGTACACGCTCGGGGCGTCGCTGGTGAAGTCGTCTGCGCACTGGCGGGCCTACGAGACGACGTTCGAGATCTACTTCTCCAGGAGAGGCCCCGACGACGGCATCGACGGGCAGGGGAGCCACCAGGACGGCGAGGTGCCCGGCGACCCGACGGGTAAGCGCGGCAGGGGCGAAGGCCAGGGACCGGGGGCTGGCAGCGGCCAGGGCGAAGGCATGACACCGGCCGAGCTGGCCGACCTTCTCTACAAGGCGCTTCTCAGCTCCAACGACGCCATGCTCGCCGCCGTAGCCCGCCAGGCCGTGTCCCGTTACGCCGGCATGGAGGCCGGGCGGCCCGTCGGTGGCACCTACTACCTCTACAGGACGCTCCGGAACCTCGACCTCGACGGGGTCCTCGGGCGCCTGGTCGAAGAGGCTCGCAACAACGCGTCGGAGCACGAACAGGGACCGGTGGACGGCGAAACGGACGAACTGCCGCCCCCGCTCACCGTCCTGGAGGAGCGCCTGGTTCGCGACGAGTACCAAGCTCGGATCGATCAGCTGCGTAAGGAGATCGAAGACGAGATCAGACGCAGGCTGGTCGCCGACCGCGGACATGAGGCGTTGGCCAAGTCGGTGCGCAAGCCGCTACCCGAGGACATCGACGTCATGCACGCCACCCGTGACGAGCTGGTGGCGCTGCGCAAGTCACTCCGCCCGCTCTCCCGCAAGCTGGCTGTTCGGCTGGCCCGGAAGCGTCGCCATGGCCGAAAGGGGCCCTTGGACTTTCGTTCGACGATGCGCCATTCGCTCGCCACCGGCGGAGTTCCGCTCGAGCCGAAGTTCAAATATCCGAGGCCGTCCAAGCCCGAGATCGTGGTCATCGCCGATGTCTCGGGGTCGGTCGCCTCCTTCGCCCGATTCACGCTCCATCTCGTCCACGCCATCAGCACTCAGTTCTCGAAGGTGCGCAGCTTCGTCTTCGTCGACGGGATCGACGAGGTGACCAGCTTCTTCGAGGGGGTGGAGGACCCTGCCGATGCGGTGCAGCGCATCAACACCGAGGCCGATGTGATCTGGGTCGACGGGCACTCCGACTACGGACACGCCCTCACCGTGTTCTGGGAACGGTGGGGGGAGGAGATCACCCCGCGGACGAGCGTGCTCCTCCTCGGGGACGCCCGGAACAATTACCACGCCTCCCAGTCATGGGTGGTGAAGGAGCTGAAGTCGAGGGTCCGCCACGTCTACTGGCTCAATCCGGAGCCGCAGTCGTACTGGAACTCGGGGGACTCCATCGTCGGCGAGTACGCCAACCACTGCGACAAGGTCGTCGAATGCCGGACCCTGCGCCAGCTCGAACGCTTCGTCGGCGACCTGGCGTGAGCTCCGGATCGGGGTGGGCCAGAGCGGGTCGGTCGGGACGGGCGGGGGGAACAGGGGAGACCACAGCCGTGCCCGACGGCATCCGCACCCTGTCCGCTTCCTCGCCGGTCGTCACCACCATGGTCCTCGTGCGGCATGGCGAGGCGGAGTGCAATGTCTCAGGCGTCTGCGGTGGCCGCATCGGCTGTACCGGCCTGACCGAGCTCGGTCGGAAGCAGGTCGAGCAGCTGCGCGATCGCCTGATGGTCAGTGCGGAGCTGGCCAAATCGCAGGCGTTGTACGCCAGTGTCCTCCCCCGGGCGATCGAGACGGCTGAACTGCTCGTCCCGGCCCTGGGCTCTGAGAACGGCGCACCGCTCACCATCTCGACCGACTGTGGGCTCTGCGAGCTTCATCCCGGTGAGGCCGACGGCCTGACGTGGGAGGAGTACTCCGATCGGTTCCCCACCCCGGACTGGGACACGGACCCGGGCCAGGTCATCGCGCCGGGCGGCGAGAGCTGGGCCGGGTTCGTCAAACGGGTTGCGGTGGCGCTCGACGACATCGCCCATCGTCACGAGAGCCAACTCGTCGTCCTGGCCTGCCACGCAGGCGTGATCGAGGCATCGCTGCTGGCCAAGCTGCCGGTATTCGGTGGCCTCGACGGCGCCCGTCTACAACTCCGGACAGCTCATGCATCCATGACCACGTGGGAGATCGACCGTCGCAGATGGCGGCTGCTCGGGTACAACGAGAGAGCGTGATCATTCCGCCGACAGGTCCGCATGGGCCTCCGCGGGACGGGTGCAGCCGTCAGCGTCGAAGGAGCTCGGCGATTCCGAACGCCAGGTCGAGTGATTGCCGACCGTTGAGCCGGGGGTCACAGGCGGTGGTGTAGCGCTGGTGGAGCTGGTCTTCGGCGATCTCCTCGACCCCGCCCAGGCACTCGGTGACGTCCTCACCGGTGAGCTCCACATGGACGCCTCCCGGCCAGGTGCCGACGTCCCGGTGGGCCTTGAAGAACCCGCGGAGCTCGCCGATGATGTCCTCGAACCGGCGTGTCTTCCTCCCACCTTCGGCGGTGAAGGTGTTGCCGTGCATCGGGTCGCAAACCCAGACCACGGGATGCCCCCCGTCGTGGACCGCCTGGAGCAGGGGGGGCAGCAGGCTTCCGACGGCGTCCGCGCCCAGTCTGGTGATGAGGGTGAGCCTTCCCGGTATCCGATCGGGATTGAGCCGCTCGCAGAGCCCGAGGACGTCGGCGACGGTGGCGTCGGGGCCGACCTTGGAGCCGACAGGGTTGCGGATCCCCGACAGGAATTCGCAATGGGCCCCGTCCAGCTGCCGGGTCCGCTCGCCGACCCACAGCATGTGTGCCGAGCAGTCGTACCACTCGTCGGTCAGAGAGTCTCGCCGTGTCAGGGCCTCCTCGTAGTCGAGGATCAACGCCTCGTGGATGGTCCAGAAGTCCACCTGGTGGAGGGTGGCCTCGGCGTTCAGGTCGATGCCGCAGGCAGCCATGAACCGGAGGGCCCGCTCGATGCCCTGGGCGATGCCCTCGAACTGCTGGCCCTCACGGGAGGTGGCGACGAACTCCTGGTTCCAACCGTGGATCTGGTTGAGGTCGGCGAAGCCGCCCTTGGTGAAGGCGCGCAGCAGGTTGAGCGTGGCCGCCGACTGCTGATAGGCGGACACCAGACGCAACGGCTGGGGGACCCGGGAGCGCGCCTCGGGGAGGTCGTCGTTCACCATGTGGCCCCGGAACGAGTCGAGGACCTGGTCGCCGATCTGCTCGGTCGGTGAGGTGCGAGGCTTGGCGAACTGGCCGGCGATGCGTCCCACCTTGACCACGGGGACTCCGGCGCCGTAGGTGAGGACCACGGCCATCTGCAGGATGACCTTGAGCTTGTCACGGATGGCATCGGCGCTGAAGTCGCCGAAGGACTCGGCACAGTCGCCGGCTTGGAGCACGAACGCCCGGCCCCCGGCGGCCATGCCCAGCGCGTTCGTCAACTGGCGCGCCTCGCCCGCGAAGACGAGGGGCGGGAGGCTGGAGAGCCGGGCGAACGCCGCCTTGAGCTCGGCCTCGTCCGGCCAGGCCGGCTGCTGGGCTGCCGCCTTCGATCTCCACGAGCCGGGAGTCCAGCGGGTGTCCGATTCGGGGGTCACCCTCCCCAGCGTAAAGGGTTCCGCCCTAAGGTTCGGACATGCGTGCCTTCCGATTCGGCGTTCAGCTCTCGAGGGCGGCGTCCGGTGCCGCCTGGCGCCAGACAGCCAGGGCCATCGAGGACCTCGGGTACTCGACCCTGTTCATCCCCGATCACTTCGAGGACCAGTTCGGCCCGCTCGTGGCCCTCACCGTGGCCGCCGAGGCCACGACCACCCTCAGGGTGGGGTCGCTGGTGTTCGGCAACGACTACCGGCATCCGGTCGTCCTGGCGAAGGAGATCGCCACCCTCGACCTGTTCTCGGAGGGCAGGGTCGAGTTCGGCCTCGGCGCCGGGTGGATGACCTCCGACTACGAGCAGTCCGGGATGACCGAGGATGATCCGGCCGTCCGGATCTCACGGATGGAGGAGAGCTTGGCGGTGATGAAGGCCCTGTGGTCGGAGGGAGAAGCGACCTTCAGGGGCAAGCACTACGAGGTAACCGGTGCTCACGGTGCCCCCACACCGGCTCAGCGTCCCCACCCTCCGATCATCATCGGCGGCGGCGGCAAACGGGTGCTGTCGCTCGCCGCCCGCGAGGCCGACATCGTCGGTGTCAATCCGAGTCTCGTGGCCGGCGTCATCGGCAAAGAGGTCATCGAGACGACTACCGCCTCCTACTACGATCGGCGGTTCGCCTGGATCAAGGAGGCTGCGGGTGACCGGCTGGACCGGTTGGAGCTGCAGTGTCTCACCTTCCTGGTCCAGATCGTTCCGGACAGGGTGGCGGCGACGGACCGACTGGCCTCCTTCCTGTCGGTCAGCCCCGAGCACCTCGACGGAGCGCCGGTGGCCCTCATCGGGACGACGGACGAGATCATCGAGCGTCTGATCGAGCGGCGCGAGCGCTTCGGTCTCTCCTACATCGTCGTGCACGAGGAGGAGATGGAGGCGTTCGCGCCGGTGGTCGCCACGCTTACCGGCACATGAGCGACCCCCACAGGGGGGCTGCCGGCGAGCAGATCGGCGTCTTCGGAGGCACCTTCGACCCGATACACCTGGGGCACCTCGAAGCGGCCTCCGCCGTACGCGGGGATCTCGATCTCGACCGCATGCTCCTCGTGGTGGCCAACGAGCCGTGGCAGAAGGCCGGAGAGCGCGCCGTCACGCCGGCGGAGGACCGGTTCGCCATGGTGGAGGCCGCTGTCGCCGACCGGCCCGGTCTCGAAGCGAGCCGGATCGAGATCGACCGCGGCGGTCCCTCGTACACGATCGACACGGTCGAGGCTTTGCGCGGTCGATACCCCGATGCCAGGCTCACGCTGGTCGTGGGATCCGACATCGCCTCCGATCTCGACACCTGGCACGATGCAGAGGCCCTTCGAGGCGAGGTCACCGTGGCCGTGGTCCTCCGGCCGGGGGCGCCGGCGGGTCACGTGCCGCCGGGGTGGAGGGCCGTCACGGTGCCGGTACCGCCCTTCGACGTTTCGAGCACCGAGCTCCGCCAGTGCATCGGAAAGGGGCTCCCCGTCGGCCATCTTGTGCCCGACACGGTGGTCCGTTGCATCCACCGGCGGGGTCTGTACGCTACGAGGAGATGACCGTCGAACCGAACGTCACGTCGGTTGCGGCCGGATCGGGGCTGCACGACGCAGCGGGCGAGCCCTCAGACGTCGGGGCGCCGCCGGTTTCGACGGGAGGCTCCGAGAGCCGTCGAGAGGCACGGCTCGCCCGCCGCCGGCGCCGCCAGCTCGCCGTGGTGTGCGCGTTGTTCGTCACCGTCTGTCTGGTATTGACGCTGCTCATCGTCGAACTGGCTCGCAGCCGGCCCGGAGCGCCGGGCACCAGCGCCCCGACAGTCGGGGCCGGCGCCGCTGTGGTCGCAGGCCGTGAGCCCGCCGTCCATCCGGTCACGGAAGGCCCACTCTCCATCCATCCGCCGAGCGACAGCGGCGCATGAGCGCCGCAAGGAGGCCATCATTGACACCCTCGTCGATCACAGCACCGGACAGCGCGTCGGACAGCGAGCCGACGGCCGAACCGGCCATGGTGCCGAGCACGGCACCCGTTGTCGAACCGGGCTCCTACGAGGTGCCCACCGAGTGCTTGGTCGCCGCCCGGGCTGCCGATGCCAAGTCGGGGGAGTCCACGACCGTGCTGGCCATGGGGGACCTGCTCGGGCTGACCGATGCATTCGTGATCGCCAGTGGTCGCAACACCCGCCAGGTCAAGACGATCGTCGACGAGGTCGAGCGAGTGGTCAAGGTGTCGAGCAGGCGGAGCCCGGAACGGGTCGAGGGGACGGGCGACGCCCGTTGGGTGCTCATGGACTACGGGGACTTCCTCGTCCATGTCTTCTTGGACGAGGCCCGGGAGTTCTACGATCTCGAGCACTTGTGGGCCGACGCACCCCGGATCGAGTGGGCCGAGGCTCTCACGCCGTGACGGCAGGGCTGTCGCCAGCGAGCGTGCGGGCTGCCAGGGAAGCGTGAGGGCTGCCAGGGAAACGTGAGGGCTAGGGAAGAGGAGCCTGGGGCGCGTACGAGGTGCGGTCGACCGGGCCTTCGACCTGGGTCCCGCTGGCCGTGGGCACGGCGATGGGCTGGCCGTCGATCTCGAACACCACGCCCGTCACGCCGGATTGCTCCGTGGCCGTGAACACCACCTGGGCGATGGCCAGGGTCTGATTCGGTCCGACGACCTGGACCGGGTTGAGCGTGAAGTCGACGGTGGCCACCCCGTTCGACACCGAGGCCGACACCTGGGTCTTCGAACCGGTGAGGAAGCTCTGGAGGCCGACTGCCGACTCGGCGTCGGTGGGGCCTTCGAGCAGTGCGCCGAGGACCTGGTTCAGCGAAGCAGGGACTGCGATGTCCCGGGTCACGGCGATGAGGTGTTGGTTCGGCGACACGAGATAGATCGATTCTGGAACGGTGACGGTGTGCGGGACGGTCGAGCTCGTCGACGTCGGAGGGGCCGGATCGAGGAGGTTGAAGGGGACGCGGTCCTTGGCGATGACCGTCGGCGAGCCTCCGGTGGGGATCCCGCAGGCCGCGCAGCACATGAGGACCACGAGGAGGGCAGCCAGGCGTCTCATACCGGGCTCACCTGGGGTTCCTCGTATCCGGCCACCGGTAGCTCCACGACGAACCGGGAGCCGCGGCCAGGCGTGCGTCCTCAACCCAGACGGAGCCTCCGTGGAGCCGGACGTGTTCGGCGACGAGCGAGAGCCCGAGCCCGCTGCCCTCGCCGGAAGCACGCTGGCCGGACCGGGTGCCCCGATAGAACCGCTCGAAGAGATGGGAACGCTCGTGCTGGGGAATGCCCGGCCCGTTGTCCTCCACCACCAGGCGGACGTTCCGGCAGGCACGGGCCGGGTGTTCGTCCGACGGGTCGCAGGTGACGGCGACCCGGGTGACACCTCCGGCGTACTGGTCGGCGTTCTCGATGAGGTTGGCCAGGACCCGTTCCAGCCGGCGCTTGTCCACCCGCAGACGCACGGCGTCCATGCCCGGTTGGACCTCCACCGGAAACGTGACTGGCGCGCGCCGACCGTCGGCTGTGGCCGGGGCCGACGCCTGAACGGCACGGCGGACCAGCTCCCCTGGATCGACCTCGTCCAAGGCGAGCTCGGCCGAGCCGGCGTCCACCCGTGAGATCTCCAAGAGGTCGTCGACCATCCGCGTGAATCGCCGCAGGTCGGCGTCGAGGAGATCGAGGGCGCTCCTCGCCCGGGGGCTCAACTCGGAGCGGTGGCTCTCGAGCACGGCGACCGTGGCCGACAGCGTGGTAAGAGGTGACCGGAGCTCATGACTCACGTCTGAGGTGAAGCGCGCTTCGCGCCGATTCGTTCGACGAGGTTCCCGGTCATGCGGTTGAACGCCGACGCCAGCTCCTGGAGGTCGACGTCCTCCCCCGCATCGACGCGGGTGTCCAGACGGCCGCTGGCGATCGCCACTGCCGCATCGGTCACCCGAGAGAGCGGTCGCACGGCCCGGCCGCTTGCCCACCGTCCGAGCGCTGCCCCGGCGATGGTGGTCACCAGGGCGGCGGCCGCCAGTGCAATGGCCAGGGTCCCGAGCGTGTTATCGAGCTCATTGAGTGAGAACACCTCGAAGTAGGTGGCATGGACGGACGGCAGCGGAACCCCGATCACCTGTTCGGGAGTCCCGTCGATCGAGACGATCTGGGACGCCGCCTGACCACCGAGCACGAGCGTCCGGAGCTCGGCGGGAAGGGCGCTCTGACTGACGGAGATCGATGTGGCATACCACTGGCCCCCGGCGTGGAGCACCGACAGCGAGCCGGGCAGCGTGTCGACGGAGCCGATGAGCTGCTCGATGTTGACGCCAGGGGAACGGAGAGAGTTCTTGATCAGCGACGTGTTGACGAATGCCTGATGTTGATTGGCCGACTGGTGCTCGTTGAGGAATGCCTGTCGTGCCGCGAAGTAGGTGATTCCCGCCATCAACGTCGAAAGGGCCAACGCCCCTATGGCGAACGTCGCCGTCACCCGGGCTCGAAGCCCCATTCCGTCGGACAGGCGGGCGCGTCTCTTGGACGGCTGTGTCCTCAGCTCCTCCGTCTCGGGTGGCGGTGATGCCGGTGGCTCCGCCTCCTCGCCGGCGGAGGTCGAGAAGGACCTGGCGGGCGGGGCATCATGCTCGGACCGGTCGCGGACGGCCGCCTCGGCGACCGGGTCGTGGACGCCAGGAGCGGAATCCGGGGAAGAGGCAGCTCGCCCGGATCTCTCCATCGTCACACCGCCAGCTTGTAGCCCATTCCTCGAACGGTGAGGATGAACCGAGGGTTCGCCGGATCGGGTTCGACCTTGGTCCGCAGTCGACGGACATGCACGTCGACCAGGCGACCGTCGCCGAAGTAGTCGTAGCCCCAGACCTTCTCGAGCAGGCGTTCGCGGCTCAGCACCTTTCCGGGATGGTTGGCCAACTCGCAGAGCAGCCGGAACTCGGTCCGCGTGCAGTGGACCTCCTCGCCGCCCCGGCGGACGGCACCAGCGTCGGGCTCGATCTCGACGTCACCGAAGCTGAGCACAGATTCGATGGCGTCGTCGGTGCGCGACCGTCTGAGGAGGGCCCGGATTCGCGCTGCCAGTTCCTTGGCCACGAAGGGCTTCGTCACGTAGTCGTCAGAGCCGGCCTCGAGCCCGGCCACGACATCGTGGGTGTCGGAGCGGGCAGTGACCATGATGATCGGAACGGTGCTCTGACGGCGCAGGGACCGGCACGTCTCGAACCCGTCGATCCCCGGGAGCATCAGATCGATCAGGACGACGTCTGCGGGCTCGTGGGTGAAGAGCTCCACCGCCCGTTCGCCGTTCTCCGCTTCCACGACGTCATAGCCCTCTTCCTCGAGGGCCAACCGCATCGACGAGCGGATTCGTTCGTCGTCCTCCACCACCAGGATGCGGCTCACGGTCCGATCATCCCACGGCAATCGCGCCCGGCGGGCACACCCAGGCGATGGCCGACCAGGCGATGACCGCCCAGGCGATGGCCGACCAGGCGATGGCCGACCAGGCGATGGCCGACCAGGCAGCGGACTAGTCGAGCCAGATCTGGGTCGGCCAGATGGCCCCGGTGATGAAGCCGAACGCCGGCTTGCCACCGGGGGTCGTCGGGTTGTTGAAGTTCTGGACCTTGGGACTCGCTCCGCAGCACCAGACGGTCTGCCCCGCCCATACGTAGGGGATGTCCTTGCCCATCAGTCGGTTGACCTGCTGGTAGGCGGCGATCTGGTCGGCCTTCGACGTCGACTGCCGACCCTTGAGGAGCGCCGCCTGCATCGCGGGGTCCGTGTTCCGGGACATGTCGATGGAGAACGAAGGGGTGATCTGGGTCGGGCTCCAGAAGATGTAGTTCATGTCCGGGTTGACCGCCCCGAACTGCCGCCAGGTCAAGGCTTGGAACTTGCCGAGCAGGGCGTCGTTGATGATGTCGGCTTGCTGGACGGGCTGGAGCGAAACCTTGAACCCGACGTTGTTCCACTGCGACTGGACGAACTCGGCGATCTTCGTCGTCGACGGGTCGGGCGTCTGCCCGAGCGTCAACGTCACCGATTGACCCGACTGCTGGAGCTCCTTCACCAGCTGGGTGGCCTTGGTCGGATCGGGGGTCGGGTAGCTGTTGTCGGCCAACCAGTACGGTGAACCCTTGGCGAACGGTCCGTTCGAGGTCGGGTTCAGATTCTGATTGATGACCTTCACGTACTCGGCCGAGCTCAGCGCCATGGCTGCCGCCTGGCGGGCCTTCAGGTTGTTGAACGGCGGCGTGGACAAGTTGAGCAGCATGCAGTCCATGTCCGGCTCACCGGCGATGTGGGTGGCATCGGTGACGAGCCCATAGGACGTGTTGGAGAGCAGCGGACCGTGCACCTCGGACGAGGACGAGTTGATGATGTCCACCGCCCCCGAGGCGAGACTCTGGTAGAGCTGGGTCGAGTCCGGAATGGGCTTGTAGGTGATGGAGTCGAGGTAGGGGAGACCGGGGCGCCAATAGTGGGGGTTCTTGGTCGCTGTGAAGTGGTCGTTCGGCGTCCACGACTGGAAGACGAACGGTCCGGTGCCGATCGGGTTGGTCTGGCTCTGGGTGGCGAGCCAGTTGGGCTCCGAGACATAGGCGATCTGCCCACCGATGCCGCCGGTCAGGTAGTAGTCGAACGGCACCCACGGCGAGCTCATGTCGATCGTGACGGTGAGCGGGCCGGTGACGTTGACGCCCTGGATGGTGGTGATGGCCGGCCCGGTCAGCGCCGACTGCTTGAACAGCTGGAAATTGGTGCGCAGCGCATTGGCGTCGCAGGGTGTTCCGTTGTGGAAGAGCACATTCGGGCGCAGGGTGATCGTCCATTGGGTGTAGTCAGCGTTGGCCGTGACCGACTGGGCCAGGTACGGCTGGGGCGTGCCGTTGGCGTCGAGGATCATGAGCGGGTCGAACACGGTCCGCGCATAAAGGACCCCGGTTTCGTCGAAGGTTCCGAGCGTGGTGCTGAACCCCTTCTCCTCGGCCTCGGTGCCGACGATCAGAGAGCCACCCGTCTTGGGCTTGGCGGAGGAGATGCCGTTCGGATGGGACCCGGTCCCCGATGCTCCCGATCCCGAGGAGGAAGAGCTGGATCCACATCCGGCCAGCATTCCGCCCGCCGCCCCGGCCAGGGCGACACCGGCACCGGCAACTGCACCTCGGGCCAAGAACGAACGCCGGTCGATCGGATCTGCCATGGTCCCTCCCACGCTCTTTCACGTGCGGCACCTTGCCGCCGGTCCGATGAGACGACTCCTCGAGATCCGAGGGAACACCACCTCATGCGGTATCTGCGGGGATGGCCATAGTCCCGTCGGCTGCCAGGGGGTGGGTACTCCCGCCAGTGGAACGGCGCTGTCACCGACGGCGGCGTTCGGGCCGGGGCCGGGTGTCCCTCTAGGACGCGGCCTCCCGGTACTGTGCACACGTGACCTGGGAGATCGATGCGTTCGAGCGGTCGATAGGCGGGTTGTCGCCCGAGACGGTGCGTGCCTATGGGTCCGACGTCCGCCGGTTGGCCGAATGGGCCGGCCGCGCCCAGGTAACCGGGCCCCGGGAGGTCGACCGGATTCTGCTCCGCCGATACCTCGCCTATCTCGCGACCCGGGGTTATGCCCGGGCCAGCATCTCCAGGGCGGCAGCGTCGATGCGCTCGTACTTCCAGTGGTGTGTGAGGCGCCGGTTGATCCCGAGCGATCCATCTGCGCAGCTGTCCGCCCCCCAAGCGCGCTCCCGGCTCCCGACCGTGCTCGGCCGGGCCGAGCTCGAGGCCCTCTTCGGGCGGGGCCCCGCCGAAGTGGGCGGCGGGAGCGCTTCGGACCTGGATCCGCGTGCCGCGCGCGACGACGCAGTCTTGGAGTTGCTCTACGGGAGTGGCCTCCGGGTCGCCGAGCTGTGCGGCCTGGACGTGACCGATGTCGACTGTGACCTTCTTGTCGTCACCGTGACCGGAAAGGGATCGAAGCAGCGACAGGTCGTCATGCACGACCGGTGCGCCGCTGCCATCCGATGCTGGCTGGACCGGCGCCGAGCGGCGATGGCCACCCCGTCGAGTCCGGCCGAGGCGCTCTTCTTCAATCAGCGCGGAAATCGCCTCGGCCCTCGAGACGTGCGCCGCGTCCTCGATCGCCGGTCACCCGTCCCGACCCATCCCCACGCCCTGCGCCACACCTTCGCCACCCACCTGCTCGACGGCGGTGCCGACCTCCGGGTGGTCCAGGAATTGCTCGGACACTCCAGCCTCCAGACGACCCAGGTCTACACTCATGTGAGCAAGGAGCGCCTGATCAGCGTGTACGCAGGGACGCACCCACGAGCCTGAAGGAGACCATGGCAGCCAAGGGCCAGACGGCGGGACTCGGGATGGATGGTCTCTGGACCGAATACAAACGCACCGGCGAGCCGCGCCCTGCGCGACAGGCTGATCGTCCACTACGCACCGGTCGTCAAGTACGTCGCCGGCCGGGTCTCCGTGGGGCTGCCACGCCATGTGGACGAGGCGGACCTGGTCAGCTACGGCATGATCGGGCTCATCGACGCCATCGAGCGGTTCGACCTCGGTCGGGACGTCAAGTTCGAGACCTACGCCATCCCGCGGATCAAGGGCACCATCATCGACGAGCTGCGCGCCATCGACTGGGTCCCGCGTTCGGTTCGGGCGAAGGCACGTGCCGTGGAGCAGGCCTACGCCCATCTGGAAGGCACGCTCCACCGAACTCCCACCGACACCGAGATCGCCTCCGAGCTGGAGATGACCGACGCCGAGTTCCAGAACACGCTACGGAAGATCTCGTTCGTCGGCGTCGTGGCGCTCGACGAGGTCTTCCGGGGAACGGACCGATCCGACCGTTCGACGCTTGGGGAGTCCCTTCCCGACACCACGGCCGGGCCCATGGACACACTGGAGGCCAAGGACACGAAGCAGGCCCTGATCCGAGCGGTGAGCCAGATGGCCGAGCGCGAGAAGACGGTCCTCACCCTCTACTACTACGAGGGCCTCACCCTGGCCGCCATCGGGGAGATTCTCGGGGTCACCGAGAGCAGGGTGTGTCAGATCCACACCAAGGCCGTCCTCCAGCTCCGTGCCAAGTTGGCAGACAGGTCCGACGGCCGCCCCCGTCGAGCAGATGCCGCACGTCCGGAGGAAGGGGCGGAGCGATCCCCGGTGGGCTAGGTCGGGCGATGGGCGGCGCCGCCGGGCCTCTCCTGGTGGAGCGAGGAGAGCCCAACCGGTAGCATGGAACGGCCGTGCCGCCCGGCACGGTGTCGCTGCAGGATCGATCGAACGCCCGGCCGCGTCCACGGTCGCCCTCCTCTACGAGGGTGCGGTGGTCGGGATGGACAACCGTTTGGAGGACATGCCGATGGCCGTCGTCACCATGAAGCAACTGTTGGGCGCGGGCGTCCACTTCGGACACCAGACCCGGCGGTGGAATCCGAAGATGCGCAGGTTCATCCTCGGTGAGCGGAACGGGATCTACCTCATCGATCTCCGTCAGACGATGACGGGAATCGAAGAGGCCTACGGATATGTCCGTGACCTGGTGGCGGGTGGCGGGACGATGCTCTTCGTAGGCACGAAGAAGCAGACCCAGGACCCCGTCGCCGATTATGCCAAGGCGTGTGGGATGCCCTATGTGAACGAGCGCTGGCTCGGTGGGATGCTGACCAACTTCCAAACGGTCTCGGCCCGTGTGAAGCGGATGAAGGAGTTCGAGGCCATGCAGCGGGCCGGCGACTTCGACGCCATGCCCAAGAAAGAAGCCCTCCGGCACACCCGCGAGCTCGAGAAGCTGGAGCGCAACCTGGGAGGCATCAGAGGACTCGACAAGCTTCCAGACGCCATCTTCGTCATCGACACGAAGAAGGAGCAGATCGCCGTTACCGAGGCGAACAAGCTCGGGCTTCCGGTCGTAGCCGTGGTCGACACGAACTGCGATCCCGATGTCATCGACTATGTGATCCCGGGGAACGACGATGCCATCCGCTCCGGTGCCCTTCTGTGCCGTGTGGTCGCCGACGCGGTGATGGAGGGCCGCTTCATCGCGGAGCAAAGGCCTGCCGTGGAAGCGGCGACTGCGGCCGCCGCCACCGCAGCGGCGGCGACGGCAAGTCCCCCAGCCACCGCCGCCCCGGCTCCGAGCGCCGCCCCGGCCAGTTCCCCAGCCGCCGCCCCGGCTCCGAGCGCCGCCACGGCACCTACCACCGCCCCGGCTCCCACCGCCGGCTCCGGATCTCCATCGCCTGCGCCGGCAGAGCCCGCTCCCGTCCCGACGACCGGGGCGTCAGAACCAGCGGAAGGTCGGGACCGACCCGGCAGGTCCCGGACCGAGGAGGCTTCGTAGTGCCGGACTTCTCCGCCAAAGACGTGCAGAGGCTGCGGCAGCTCACGGGTGTCGGCATGCTCGACGCCAAGCGCGCCCTCGAGGCCAACGACGGCGACATGGACAGATCGGTCACATGGCTCCGCCAACAGGGACTGGCCAGTTCCGCCAAGCGAGCAGGTCGCGCCGCATCCGAGGGCGCCGTGGCCGTCGGTACCGCAGGCCAGGCCGCCTCGATCGTGCAGCTCCGTTCCGAGACGGACTTCGTGGCCAAGTCCGAGGAGTTCGTGGACCTCGTGACGTCACTCGCCGACATCGTCGCCCAGGAGGGTGTTGAAGCAGTCGAAGGGCGCACCTCTGATATCGACAATCTCAAGATCTCCCTCAAGGAGAACATCTCGGTGGGCCGGGTCGTCCGTGTCGAGGCGCCTGAGGACGGCGTCGTCGACTCGTATCTCCACGTCCAGGCCGGTCGAGGAGTGAACGCCGTGGTGGTCGCGCTCGACGGTGGCTCCGCCCAACTTGCCCACGACATCGCCGCTCACGTTGCGTTCGCACGACCTGAGTACATCACCCGGGAGGAGGTGCCCGAGGCCGAGGTCGCCGCCGAACGGGAGACGGTCGAGGGGATCGCCAGAAACGAGGGCAAGCCTGACGCCGCCTTGGGGAAGATCGTCGATGGGCGCCTGAACGGTTGGTTCAAGGAGCGGGTTCTCCTCGACCAGGCGTACGTGCGAGACGAGAAGCAGACCATCGCCAAGCTGCTCGGGCCGGCCCGGGTGGTCAGGTTCGAACAGGTCGTCGTCGGCGACTGAGGCGATCATGGATATCCGAAGGCGCATCGTCCTGAAGCTGTCCGGCGAAGCGCTTGCCTCGTCTGCTTCGGACGAAACCATCGACGCCGGGGTAGTCGAGCGCCTGGCGGAAGAGATCGCGGTCAGCCGCGCCGGCCTCGATCTGGAGCTGGCCGTCATGATCGGCGGCGGGAACATCTGGAGGGGCACGACGGGCGCAGGAGCGGGCATGGACCGCGCCACGTCCGACGCCATGGGGATGCTGGCCACTGTGATCAACGCTCTGGCGCTCCAGGACGCCTTGGAGCATCACGGCCAGCCGACCCGCGTGCTCTCGGCCGTCCACATGGCAGAGGTCGCCGAGCCCTACATCCGTCGCCGGGCCATCCGCCACCTGGAGAAGGGCCGGGTCGTCATCTTCGCCGCTGGAATGGGAAATCCGTACTTCACCACGGATACCTCCTCCGCCCTCAGAGCAGCGGAGATCGAGGCCGGGCTCCTCTGCAAGGGCACGCATGGGGGAGTCGACGGCGTGTACTCCGCCGACCCCAGGCTCGATCCCGGTGCCACCCGTTACGACGAGATCTCCTTCAAGGAGGTGCTGGCGAGGGACCTCCGGGTGATGGACCTGACCGCCATCACGTTCTGCATGGACAACGGGCTGCCGATCCGGGTCTTCGACCTCATGGAGCCGGGAAATCTCTCCAAGGCGCTGGCCGGAGACGCCATCGGAACCCTCGTTCGATGAACGTCCAGGTCGTGTGCACGTCCCGATGGCGCCAGACCCCCGTGACTACGCTGGGTTGCCGATGGATGACGACCTGACGGAGCTCGTGGTCGCTGAAGCACGCGACCATATGGCCAAGGCGGTGGACCACACGCAGGCCGAGTTCGGGACGATCCGAACCGGCAGGGCGTCGCCGTCCCTGGTCGAGCACTTGAAAGTCGACTACTACGGCGCGGAGACGGAGCTCCGTCAGATCGCCGGGTTCAGCGTGCCCGAGGCCCGTCTGCTCGTCGTCTCCCCGTACGACAAGGGGTCGCTGGCAGCGATTGAAAAGGCGCTCCAGAGCTCGGAGCTCGGCATCACCCCGTCGAACGACGGCTCGGTCATCCGGCTCGCCTTCCCCGTGCCCACCGAGCAACGTCGCAAAGAGCTCGTGAAGGTCGTTCGGCACAAGGCCGAAGAAGGGCGGGTCAGCGTGCGCGAATTTGCGTCGTTCGGCCCGGCAGGATCTCGAGACCATGCAAAAGGATGGCGACATCTCCACCGACGAGCTGAAGGGCGTCGAAAAGGAGCTCGAGCACGTCACGCAGGATCATGTGGCCGCCATCGACAAGCTGCTTGCCCGCAAGGAGCAGGAGCTCCTCGAGCTCTGATCCGCAACGGGCCTCAGCACTCCCGGGCGATGAGAGGAAACGACAGACGTGGACGAAGTCCCAGATCGGCCCGAGCACGGGCCTGAGGATCGTGATGACGACTGGCCGGAGGAGGGCGCGAACCGGAGTGAATTCCACGTGTCGCGACCCGAGCCGGTCGGGCCGATCAGTGATCGTGTGCGCATCGTGGGTGCCGAACCGGCCGGGGAGAGCACGGTCGAGATCCCGGCTGTCTCCGCCGAGGAACGAGAAGACGAGTGGGCCGGCGAGCGGCGCGCGCCGCTCGGACATGGGGGCAGCCGATCGGCGACGCACGAGCCGGTCCCCGAGCAGTCCCTCTGGGACGAGTTCGCCGGCCGCAGGGACGTAGGGCCGAGCGAGGAGGCTCGACCCTCCGAGGAGCCCACACGGAGCGTGGACGTTCCCTGGTTCGACGTCGGCGAGGAGACTCGTCGGGTGCCGACTGGTGCGGTCCGGGGCGAGCAGGACCGGGTCGCAAAAGCGGAGTCGGCGGCCCCGTCGTCCCCCGCTGCGGACCCGACCGGTCACGCCTTCCTCGAGGAGCAGGACGACACTGACGCCGGGGCTCCGTCGGTGCGGCTCACAGGTGAACCCGGCAACTCCGACGCGACCCACACCGTCGATCCTGTCGCTCCCGGCCAGACGGCGGTTCCGGCCGCCATCCCGACACCGACGGAGCTTCCCCATTGGACCGAGCCCCCGACCGGACAGGTCCCTGCCGTGCTTTCACGGGACGACGGGGGGGAGAACGCCAGCCCGACCATCACCGGGCCGATGTGGCGAGAAGGAGATGCCGACTGGGAGGCTCACGAGGAGGAGTTCGAACCGGCGATGCTCGCCGGCGAGGAGGTCGCGGTCGGATCCCTCGACGAAACGGACAGGACGGATGCCGACCGGCGTCCCTGGGAGTTCGACCTGGAGCCCACCCGGCATCACGTCGCTCCCGAAGGGCCGATGACCGAACCGGTCGAGTCGACCTCAACCCGGGAGGCCGGAACCGGAGGCGAGGCCGTGGGGCGGCCCGGGGGACCCGAGGTCGAGCGCGGCGTCGAGGGGGACAGGGGCGCTCGGCCGATGTCCCCGACCGATCCGGAGACGGCTCCACATGATCCGAGGTCGACCGGCGGTCAGTCGGTTCCGTCAGGCGGCCTGCTGGCCGATGACGCCGGCCCGGACGCGGGCGAGTCGTCGAGCGACGAGGCGCTGTTCACCGAGCGCCCACGCCCGTCGGGGATCCCCCGGGTCGGTCGGACGCGGCGAAACGGGTTACGACCTCAGCGCCTGCGGGCCAAGCGTCCGGACGACGTCGATACCGGCGTCGACACTCCGCTGGCGGCGGAGCCACCTGGAGCGTCGGTCACTGATGTTCCGGGTGCCGGCCGGCGTCGTGGTGGACTGGCAGGGCTGGCGGCCGCTGACCGCACGGCGGGGCGTTCGAGCAGGCCCGAGGGGCTGAGCGGGGAGGCACCAGAAGGGGTCCCTGGCGACGCTGTCGAGTCGCTTGTCAGCCCGGCTGCCGACTCGATCGCACCTCCGAGGCCGGACGAGGACTCGGACGAGGCGGGACTCTCTCGGCGTGACCGTAGGGACCGGAGGGGCCGTCGGGGCCACCGGGAGGGCGGCCACCGACACCATCGTGCAGGTGCCGGCGACGCCGGGGTCGAGCACGCCGGACGACGCTTCTCCCTCATCCAGTGGCTGGGTCTGCGCCCTCCTGCCGAGGACGAGGACCCGGTGGGAGCGACCGCACCGGGTCCAGCGGTCGCCGATCAGGTCGTGGCGGGTGCCGGACCGACTGCCGCGGTCGCCGAGCCGGCGGTGGGTGGCGCGACGGCGGCAGGGAGCGGAGCACCGTCTGCGAGCAGCGCCGAGTCATCCGTGCCCGCCATCGACGAGGGCGACGCCGACCAGGCGGGCGGCGGTCCACCTGACGCCCGGAGGGCCGAAGTCGGTGCGGTGCTGGCCTCGGCCCGAGCTGCTCGCAAACCACCTAGCTCGACCGGTGTGCGGGTGGGAACGGGACTTGCGGTGGCGGTCATCGCCCTGGTGGCGTTCAAGCTCGGCACCGTCCCCTCGCTGATCCTCAGTGCCGTGGTGGTGACCGTTGCCGCCGGTGAGTGCTTCGGCGTGCTCCGACGGGCCGGGTACTACCCGGCCACCCTGCTCGGTCTGGTCGGCACGGTGGTCCTGATCGTGGGTGCCTACACGAAGGGTGTGAGCGCCCTCCCGCTTCTCATCGCCCTCGTCGTCGTGTTCACCTTCATCTGGTACCTGGTCGGAGCCGAACGTGGGTCGCCGGTGGCAGGAGCGGCCGCCACCTTCCTGACGTTCGGCTGGGTGTCGGTGCTCGGCTCCTACGCCGGGTTGCTGCTGGCCCCGTCCGCCTTCCCGAACCGGAACGGCATCGCGCTCCTCCTCGGGGCGGTCATCGCCACGGTGGCCAATGACGTCGGTGCCTTCCTCATCGGCAGGTGGCTTGGCAACCATCCCCTCGCTCCGTCGATCAGCCCCGGCAAGACGTGGGAGGGTCTGCTCGGTGGAGCGGTGGTCTCGATCGTCGTCTCGGCGATCGTTGTCGGGTCCATCCACCCGTGGAGCGCCTCCAACGCCGCCCTCCTGGGTCTGGTGGTCGCCGTCGTCGCACCCCTCGGTGACCTGTGTGAGTCATTGCTCAAGCGAGACCTGCGGCTGAAGGACATGGGCAGCCTCCTGCCCGGCCATGGCGGCGTGCTCGACCGGGTCGATGCGCTGCTCTTCGTGCTTCCTGCCACCTACTATCTGGTGCGCGCGCTCAACATCTCCTGAGGTTCGGGCAGGCTAGAGCCATGGCCACCTCGAGCGTCGACTCCCGTCCAGGGGCGGGGGCAGGGCACGCGGACCGCACGCCGCCGCTGCCAGATCGCCCGGTCGAGGTGACTCTCGTCGGCTCGACCGGCTCCATCGGCACCCAGGCCGTCGAGGTCATCGAGGCCTGTCCGGGCCGGTTCGACGTGGTGGCCATCGGCGCCCAACGATCGGTCGACGTTCTCCTCGACCAGGCCAGGCGGCTCGGACCGAAGGTGGTCGTCGTCGGCGACCCGGTGGCGGCTGGAAGACTCTCTTCTTCATTGCCTCCGGGCATCGACCTCGTGACGGGTAGGGAGGGGTTGGCCGCCATCGCCGCCATGGGAGACGTCGTGGTGAACGGCGTGGTCGGGTTCGCCGGGCTGCCCGTCACCCTGGCCGCCCTCGAAGCCGGCCGCCGGTTGGCGCTCGCCAACAAGGAGTCACTCATCGCCGGTGCTCCCGTGGTCAGCCGGGCGCTCTCGACCCCGGGAGCCGAGATCCTTCCCGTCGACTCGGAGCACTGTGCCATCCACCAGTGCCTGCGGTCGGGGACAGGTGCCGAAGTGGCCCGGCTCGTGCTCACCGCCTCGGGAGGTCCGTTCCGGGGATCGACCAAGGAGGAGCTCGCCGAGGTCGATGTCGCACGGGCGCTCGCCCACCCCACGTGGTCGATGGGGCCGAAGATCACCGTCGACTCGTCGACGCTGATGAACAAGGGGCTGGAGGTCATCGAAGCGCACGAGCTGTTCGGTGTCGACTTCGATGACATCGACGTCGTCGTCCACCCGCAGTCCATCGTCCACTCGATGGTCGAGTTCGTCGACGGAGCGACGATCGCCCAGCTCTCACGGCCCGACATGCGCCTGCCCATCGGGTACGCCCTGGGATATCCCGAGCGGTCCCCGGTCCCCTTCGGAGCCCTCGACTGGACCTCGCTCGCCAATCTCGACTTCGAGGAGCCCGATCGGGCGCTTTTCCCCTGTCTCGGGCTCGCCTATGACGCCGGGCGGCTGGGCGACCTGGCACCTGCATGGCTGAGCGCCGCCAACGAGGTCGCCGTCGCCGCCTTCTTGGGCGGGGGCGTGGCCTGGACGGCGATCGCCGGAGTGGTGGCGTCCACGCTCGAGCGCTACGAGCCCGGGCCCGTTCCGGCATCGGGTCGCACCATCGCCGACGTGCTAGACGCCGACGCTCGGGCCCGCCGGGTCGCCTCTCAGGCGGTGTCGGCGCTGGTGGGCACATGACGGTGGTCGACCGACCGTCCGCGTCCGGCGACGCCGGTGGGCGGGGGCCGTCCGGCCTCCCCGGGCACGGGGGCGACGCCGGGGGACCGTCCGAGCCGGACCGCGTCGAGTCCCCTCGCCGCTCGGCCATCGAGCTCCTTGTCGTGATCGCCGCCGTCATCGCGCTGGGCGTTGCCACAGGGGCGACCGATCTTCTCGTCGTGATCGCGGCCCTCGTGGTGATCATCATGGTGCACGAGCTCGGGCACCTGCTGGCGGCGAAGGCCGGGGGGATGAAGGTCACCGAGTACTTCCTGGGCTTCGGTCCGCGCCTGTGGTCGATGCGCCGGGGCGAGACCGAGTACGGGGTCAAGGCCCTGCCGCTCGGCGGCTACGTCCGGATCCCGGGCATGACCAACCTCGAAGAGGTCGACCCCGAGGACGAGGCGCGCTCTTACCGCCAGCAGCCCTTCCGGTACCGGCTGCTCGTAGCGGTCGCCGGATCGGCCATGCACTTCCTCATGGCGTTCGTCCTGCTCTGGGTGCTGCTCGCCTTCGTCGGCACGGGCAATCCCAACGAGGTGCAGATACAGGGGCTCGAGGCCGTGTCTGGCGCTCCGGGGCCGGCCCAGGTCGGCGGGGTGCGGCCCGGCGACATCGTCGTGTCGGTCGACGGGAAGCGGGTGGGCGGCGACGTCAACACGCTGACCGACACCGTGAGCGCCCACCCCAACCAACCCGTGACCGTCGTCGTCGAGCGCGACGGCCGCCCGGTGACCCTCACCGTGATCCCGGCCGACGGGCGGCGCGCCACCGAACGTGGGATCGTCGCCCCGTCGGGAACTTCCCCCTTCGGGATCATCGGGGTGAGCCTCGGCGAGCCCACCGAGACGATGGCGGCCTTCCCGGCGCTGGGATCGGCCGTCACGGGGCTCGTCCATTACAGCTGGGCCTCGGTGGTCGGCGTGGCCCACCTGTTCACACCGGGCAGCATCGCTGCCCGGTTCCACCAGGCCAGCAGTGCCAAGGCGGCGAACCAGGCGGCGGCCAACGGGACGAGGGTCGAGTCGGTGGTCGGAGCGGTCCGGACCGCCACCCAGGCCGCCCAGGCCGGAGTGGGCGACCTCCTGGCCATCCTGGTCTCGCTCAACCTGTTCCTCGGCGTGTTCAACCTCTTCCCGATGCTGCCGCTCGACGGCGGACACGTGGCGATCGCCGTCTACGAGAAGATCCGCACCGGTCGGCGGCGGCTGGCCTACCACGCCGACGTGGCCAAGATGATGCCGTTCACCTGGTTGATGCTCCTGTTCATCGGGGTGCTGTTCGCCACCGCGCTCGTCACCGACGTGCTCCATCCCATGGCCAACCCGTTCCGGTAGGTCGCACTGGTCCCATCGGCCCCACCAGGGCTCCGGCAACGCTCGCCCCTCATCCTCCGCGGAAGCCTGGTTCCCGGGCCGATCTACCATGGTCGGCATGGGAAGAACGGGCTGGACCCTGAACGATCGGCGCCCGACCCGCCAGATCCACGTGGGCGACGTGGCCGTGGGCGGTGGTGCGCCGGTGACCGTCCAATCGATGACCACGACCAAGACAGCCGACGCCGAGGGCACCCTGGCGCAGGTCTACGCCCTGGCTGCCGCAGGGGCCGATCTCGTCCGGTGCACGTGCAACGAGGAAGCGGCCGCCGAGGGGCTCGCCCGCATCGTCCCCCGCGCACCGGTGCCGATCATCGCCGACATCCACTTCCACCACGAGATGGCCCTCGCCGCCTTGGAGGCCGGCGTCCAGGGACTACGTCTGAACCCTGGCAATCTGAAAAAGGAGGCGGAGATCAAGCAGGTCGCCGCCGAGGCGAGGGACCGCCACGTGCCCATCCGCATCGGAGTCAATGCAGGCTCGCTCCATCCGGCCCTCTTCGAGAAGTACGGCGGAGCCACACCCGAGGCGCTCGTGGAGTCGGCCCGCATCGAGCTCGCCTACTTCGCCGAAGTCGGGTTCGAGGACGTGAAGATCTCGGTGAAGGCCTCTTCGGTCCCGCTCATGGTCGACTCCTACCGGCTGGCATCGGAGACCTTCGACCATCCCCTCCACCTGGGTGTGACCGAGGCCGGACCGCCCCCTGCCGGGCTCCTCAAGGGCACGGCCGGAATCGCCACCCTCCTCGCCGAAGGCATCGGTGACACGATCCGGTACTCGCTGACCGCCGATCCCGTCGAGGAGGCCCGTGCCGGGCGGCAGCTCCTCGAGACCCTTGGCCTGCGAGAACGTCGCGGCCTCGACCTCATCGCCTGCCCGAGCTGTGGCCGGGCCGAGATCGACGTGATCGCCGTGGCCGAATCCGCCCAACGCGCCCTCGAGGGCCGCAACCTGCCGATCCAGGTGGCGGTGATGGGGTGCGTGGTCAATGGACCGGGGGAGGCCCGAGGTGCCGACCTGGGCATCGCCGCAGGAAAGCGCCGCGGCCATCTCTTCATCAAAGGGAAGATCGTCCGGGTCGTGCCCGAGGACGAGATGGTCGATGCCCTGGTGACCGAGGCCGAGAGGCTGGTGGCCGAAGGGGTGGAGGCCCGACTGGCCGCGGCCGAATCCGGCGCCGAAGCCGCCGCCGAGGCCGACCGGCGGGCGCTGCTCGACGACAAGGGGGCCGACGCCAACGCGTCCGAGGCCCGGGTCGAGCTCATCCGCAAGAAGTACGGCGAGGGCTGAGCCCGTCGGGAGCCGGTTCGCCGGCTGTTGGGGACCGGTTCGCCGGCCCGTCCAGTACGGGTCGCCCACTCGAGTGCTGCCCGCCCGCCCAACACCGGTAGCTTACGGACCCATGACCCCGGCCGACGGCTCTCGAGGCGGGCCCTCCACCAAGCCGCCCAAGGGAGCGCTGACCCCGCGCAGCGTGGACTTTCCCCGGTGGTACCAGGAGGTCATCGCTCGGGCCGAGCTGGCTGACAACGGTCCGGTGCGGGGCACCATGGTCATCCGTCCGTGGGGCTACGCCATCTGGGAGCGGCTGCAGGCGGCGCTGGATCAACGCATCAAGGCGGCGGGGGCGGAGAACGCGTACTTCCCGCTGTTCATCCCCGAGTCGTTTCTCCACCTCGAAGCGGAGCATGTGGAAGGGTTCAGCCCCGAGCTGGCCGTGGTCACCCACGGCGGCGGACGCGAGCTGGAGGAGCCGGTCGTCGTGCGACCGACGAGTGAAACCGTCATCAACAGTTACTTCGCCAACTGGATCCAGAGCTACCGCGACCTTCCGCTGCTCGTGAACCAGTGGGCCAACGTCGTTCGCTGGGAGCTTCGCCCGCGCCTCTTTCTTCGCACCAGCGAGTTCCTGTGGCAGGAGGGCCACACTGCCCATGCCACCGAGGCCGAGGCCCGTGCCTATGCCCTCGAGATCATCCGGGACGTGTACGTCGAAACCATGAGTGCGCTGGCCTGCATTCCCGTGCTGACCGGTCTAAAGACCGCACGTGAACGGTTCGCCGGTGCCCTCCGTTCGTGGTCGTGCGAAGGGATGATGGGCGACGGCAAGGCGCTACAGATGGGCACCAGCCACGAGCTGGGCCAGAACTTCGCTCGTCCGTTCGGCATCCAGTTCACGAGCGAGCAGGGCAGCCAGGAGTACGTCTGGCAGACCTCGTGGGGGGTCTCGACCCGGCTCATCGGGGCGGTGATCATGGCCCATGGCGACGATGCCGGACTGCGGCTGCCCCCCGAGCTCGCCCCGCTCGAGGTGGTGGTGCTCCTTGTCCGGGACGAGCCCGGCGTTCGAGCGACGGCCGAGAGCATGACGGCGACCCTGCAGGCCGAGGGCCGTCGTGTGCGCATCGACGATCGGGTGGACACCTCGTTCGGACGAAGGTCGATCGACTGGGAGCTGAAGGGCGTCCCCGTGCGAGTGGAGATCGGTCCACGCGATCTGGCCGGAGGGACGGTGACCATCGTGACCCGGCACACCCGGACCAAGGCACAGGTGTCGGTGCAGGCGGCCGCTGCCGCCGTCGACGCCGTGCTGTCGAGCGCCGGTGACGAGCTTCGCCAGGAGGCAGATGTCTTCCGGCGGTCCCACACAGCCGACGTGTCGACGCTGGACGAGGCCGTCGAGGCGGCGCGGGTCGGGTTCGCCCGGATTCCGTGGTCCTCCGTGGGCGACGGGGGTGAGGACGTGCTGTCGGCCGACGGGCTCAGCGTGCGGTGCCTCGAGCCGCCTTGGGAGCCGGATCCCGGCCCCGAGCCCGACAGGGGACCAGACGATCTTTCGTCATTTGTGGCCGTGGTCGCCCGGGCCTACTGACACCTGCCGAAGCGCACGCGCTCGAAGGGACGGGCCGACCGGCGGTCGCTGATCGGACCGGTCGAAGGTGGGCAAAACGGCATGTCAGGCCGTTTACAGCGAAAAGCATCGCTGGTATACTTTCATTCCTGCCGTTCGGTTGGAGTCAAGTGGCGCTGATGGAGCGTGGGCGGACAGCCCACGCTTTTGTTTTGGCCAAGACGCCCTTCGCACGGCAGCGAGAGTGAGGAAGTACAACACAGACGGCACCTGGTTACCGGCAGCGGGAAGGAGGCAGCGGGAATGATCGATGAGCTCTTCGGCACACTCGAACCCGTGGCTGCCTCCCTCCAGTTGGAGCTGGTGGATGTCGAGCACCGCTCCGGGGCGCTGGTAGTGACCGTCGACCGTCCCGGCGGTGTCGACTTCGACTCCCTCGTCCGAGCCGACCGGGCGGTGTCGGCCGCGCTCGACGGCCACCCGGCCCTTCCCGGCCGCTACACGCTCGAGGTGTCGAGCCCGGGAGTCGAACGGAGCCTGCGCCGCCCTGACCACTTCGTCCGAGCGGTGGGCGAGATCGTCTCGATCAAGACCCGGCCACAGGTTCCCGGTGAGCGCCGCCTCCGGGGTCGGCTGGTGGAGGCCGACGCCGACGGGTTCGTGCTGCACCTGAGCGACGAGTCGCGGCCGGCATCGGGAGGTACCGGCGGAGCACCGGGTGCAAAGACTTCCCTCGAACCTCATGGAGAAGACGGCCGGACGCTTCGAATGAGCTACAGCGACATCGACCGTGCCCGCACCGTCTTCGAGTGGGGGCCCGCCCCGCGCCCGGGCAGCGCCGGGCACAAGAGCTCGGGCGCCAAGGGCCCGACCAGTCGTGCTGCGGGCGGGAGAGGGCGGACCAAAGACGAGAACTCGCGACGGACGGAGAGGAAGCAGGTCGCTACGTCATGAGCAAACCCAACTTCGAGTTTCTCGACGCGCTGGGTCAGATCGCCCGCGACAAG
Organism: uncultured Acidimicrobiaceae bacterium; assembly: GCA_963828385.1. Taxonomy (GTDB): domain Bacteria; phylum Actinomycetota; class Acidimicrobiia; order Acidimicrobiales; family RAAP-2; genus Bog-756. The sequence continues at coordinate 1,989,291 of CAWHEF010000002.1, read as the reverse complement.
GGGATCTCGGTCGACACACTGCTCGATGCCCTGGCCAATGCGCTGGTGGCGGCGTACAAGCGCCGCCCCGACGCCGCCGAGGAAGCGGTGGTGACCATCGATCCGGACTCGGGCGAGATCCGTGTCTACGGCCAGGAGCTCGACGACGACGGCAACGTGGTGCGGGAGTGGGACGACACCCCGGACGACTTCGGTCGGATCGCCGCCCAGACGGCGAAACAAGTGATCCTCCAGCGCATCCGTGAAGTCGAACGCGATCTCAAGTACGAGGAGTACGCGGGGCGTGAGGGCGACATCGTGACCGGCATCGTCCAGCAGACCGACAACCGCTACACGCTGCTCGACCTAGGCAAGGTCGAGGCGCTCCTTCCCCAGGCCGAGCAGGTCTCCTACGAGCACTACGAGCATGGTGGCCGCCTCAAGGCGTACATCGTCGAGGTCCGCAAGACCACCAAGGGGCCTCAGATCGTGGTCAGTCGAAGCCATCCGGGGCTCATCAAGAGGTTGTTCGAGCTCGAGGTCCCCGAGATCTCGTCGGGGGCGGTCGAGATCAAGGCCGCCGCCCGTGAGCCGGGGCACCGCACCAAGATCGCCGTGTGGTCGAACGACCCCAACGTGGATCCGGTCGGCGCCTGTGTGGGAGCACGGGGATCGCGGGTGCGCATGGTGACCAACGAGCTTCGAGGCGAGCGGGTCGACGTGGTGCCGTTCTCCGACGATCCGATCGAGCTCATCCAGGCCGCCCTCGCCCCGGCACGGGTCCGCGAGGTCCGTCTCGATGACGAGACAGGCACGGCCACGGTCATCGTGAGCGATTATCAGCTCTCCCTCGCCATCGGCAAGGAGGGTCAGAACGCCCGGTTGGCGGCCCGACTGACCGGTTGGCGCATCGACATCAAGAGTGAGTCACAACTCGCCGAAGAGGAGTCGGGCTATGCCGGCGAGGAGTGGGCCGAAGGCGAGTGGGTCCAGAACGAAGCAGGCGAGATGGTGTGGCAGCCGGCCGAGGGCGGTACCGCCGTGTCGGCGGCGGAGTGGTCGCAGGGCGCCGACGGAACGGCCGACGCCGGTGACGGCCGGCCGGCGGCCGAGCCGTCGGTGACCGCAGAGCCGTCGGTGACCGCAGAGCCGTCGGTGACCGCAGAGCCGTCGGTGACCGCAGAGCCGTCGGTGACCGCAGAGCCGTCGGTGACCGGGGATGCCGAGCGGGGCGTGGCCGAGACCACCGGGTCCGAGGAGGCGGCCGGGTCCGAAGGGAAGGCGGCGGCGGTCCCCGCCGGTGTCACCGAGGGCGCGGCGGACGAGGAGCCATCCAGAGGGGGCACGGCATAGCCCCTCTGCGAACGTGTGTCGGGTGTCGGCGTACCCGGCCCTGCGACGAGCTCGTCCGTGTGGCCCGGGGTCCGGAGGGCTTGTTGGTGGTAGGCAGGAACGGGTCGGGACGGGGGGCCTGGCTCTGTCGGGGATCGGCGACCTGTCTCGAACGTGCGGTCAAACGCCGGGCGTTCGACCGGGCCCTGCGCACGCCCCCCAGTGACGACGACCTCGTCCTGCTTAGGGCCGCGACCAGGGCCCGGGAGGGGACAGAGGTACGGGACGAAGGGCCGGGCTCGGCGGCATCGGTCCCGTGATGTGCGAGGATAGGGCGGCGTGCGTGCGTACCAGCACCCGCGACCTGGAGGAAGGGCAGTAACAGCCGTTGCCGAAGAAGATTCGTGTCTACGAGCTCGCTCACGAGCTCGGACTGACCAACAAGGAAGCCCTCGATCTGTGCCTGTCGCTCGGGATGGGGGTGAAGAGCCACTCGTCGTCCATCGAGGACGCCCAGGCTGATCGCGCCCGACGGAAGGCCGATCGGGAGGGGCTGCGCCGGGCGGTGCAGCCCGAAGAGCAGGCACCGGCCAAGAAGGCTCCGACCAAGAAGGCGGCGGCCCCGAGGGAAGGGGCTGTCGCAACTGCGAGGGAAGGGGCTGTCGCAACTGCGAGGGAGGGGTCAGGAAGGCCCCGGCCGCGAGAGCAGCAGCCAGCAAGGCCCCGTCGTCGGAGCCGACCGGAGAGACGGCGCCCGCCGCCGCTCCGGGCACCGGGACCCGCCTGATCACCAGCCGACCCTCATCGGAGCAGCCCGCCGCCTCCGGTGCGGCCCCGCCCACCGCCCCACCGAGGTCACCCTCACCGGCGGCAGGTGGCGGGAGTCGGCCGAGCCAGCCGGCAGCCCACGCTGCCCCCCCGGCAGGCCGAGCGATCCCCCCGACGGCTCCGGCGCCGCGTGCACCATCGGCTCCGGCTGCCGCACCTGCACCTGCACCTCCTGCTCGACCGTCCCCAGCTCGTCAGACCCCGCCAGCTCCGACCACCTCGGCCCCGTCGGCAGGAAGCGCACCGGCCACGAGCGCACCGGCCACCAGCGCACCGGCAGCCAAGATCGACCCATCCCTCGAGGCTCCGCCCGCTGGCGGCCGACCGGCACCAGCGACCCCTGAGGCCCCCGACGGTTCGGCTGAGTCGCCGAGGCCGCCGGTCAGCGACTCGGGAAAGCCCATCCCCCCGCCTCCCGGCGGTCCGCCCCGCTCGATGAGCGGCAAGCCCATCCCCCCTCCTCCCGGAACCGGAGGTCGAAGGCCGCCGCCGACCGGATCGCGGTCGACGACCGGAGCTGGTGGATACAGCGGCCGGCCCGGAGGGTCGGCGCCGGGCGGCACCCGTGGGGGACCGCGTGGGGGCGGGGGAGGATATGGAGGACGTCCCGGTGGAGGGGGCGGCTTCGGTGGACGCCCCGGTGGTCCCGGAGGCGGACCGGGTGGGCGCGGCGGCCCAGGGGTAGGGCGCGGTCGCCCCAACCAGCGAAGGCCACGGCGCCGCCGCCGCAATCTTGAAGAGCTCGAGCCCACCCAGCTCACGGCGTACACCCCGTCGACTGCGCCGGTACCGGACAGCGAAGTCATCGTCGAGCGAGGCTCGACGGCCCGCGACCTCGGCTCCAAGCTCAACCGATCGGCCGGGGACGTGATCCGTTTCCTCCTTCTCCAGGGTGAGATGGTGACGGCCACCCAGTCGTTGTCCGACGACATGATCGAGCTGTTCGCCGCTGAGCTGGGGGCGGATGTCCGCCTCGTCGATCCCGGCGAGGAGCGCGAAGCCGAGCTCATGGCCAAGTACTTCGACGAGGACGACGAGGAGGTCGACGAGTCCGAGCTGCGACCGCGACCGCCGGTCGTCACGGTGATGGGCCACGTCGATCATGGCAAGACCCTGCTGCTGGACCGGATCCGGTCATCGAACATGGTGGCCGGCGAGGCCGGCGGCATCACCCAGCACATCGGTGCCTACCAGGTCGAGTGGCATGGGCGTCCGATCACGTTCATCGACACACCGGGCCACGAAGCGTTCACCGCCATGCGGGCGAGGGGTGCCGAGGTCACCGATGTCGTGGTGCTGGTGGTGGCGGCAGACGACGGTGTGATGCCCCAGACCGTCGAAGCCATCGCCCATGCCAACGCTGCCGAGGTGCCCATCATCGTGGCCGTGAACAAGGTCGACCGCGAAGAGGCCGATCCCAACCGCGTCCTCCAGCAGCTCTCCGAGCACGGGTTGGTGCCCGAGGCCTGGGGCGGCGACACCATCACCGTCGAGGTGTCGGCCCTCCAGAACCTCGGAATCGACGACCTGCTCGAGCAGATCGTCCTCGTCGCCGACGTGGAGGAGCTCGTGTCGACGCCCGAGGGCCGGGCCCGGGGCCTCGTCATCGAAGCCGAGCTCGAGATCGGGCGCGGTCCGGTCGCTTCCATCATCGTCGAGCGGGGCACCCTCCGGGTGGGCGATCCCATCGTCGCCGGCGCCGCCTGGGGGAAGGTCAAGGCCCTCGTCGACGACCGGGGCGAGCAGATCAAAGAAGCGCCCCCGTCCACGCCCGTGCAGGTCTTGGGCTTCTCCGAGCCCCCCGAAGCCGGGGACGAGCTGCGGGTCACGCCCGAGCTGGCCCAGGCTCGCACCATCGGCGAAGCACGGGCCCACCGTTACCGGGTGGCCGGGCACGTGCCGGCGGCCACGACGGCCCTCGGGGGCGCCAAGCTGGAGGACCTGTTCGAGCAGATCCAGCGGGGCGAGACCGCCACGCTCAACCTCATCCTGAAGGCCGACGTGAGGGGATCACTCGAAGCGGTCACCGAGAGCCTGCGCAAGCTCGAGCGAGACGACGTGAAGCTCAGCTTCGTCCACAGGGGCGTGGGAGGGATCACCGAATCCGATGTCGAGCTGGCGAAGGCCTCGACAGCCACCATCATCGGGTTCAACGTGCGGCCCGATCGCCGGTCACGGGAGATGGCGGGCAAGGCCGGGGTCGAGATCCGCACCTACGAGATCATCTACAAACTCCTCGAGGACCTGCAGGCGGCCATGCTCGGTCTGCTGTCGCCGGTGTTCGAGGAGGTGGTCACGGGCGAGGCCGAGGTCCGTCAGGTGTTCCGGGTGCCCCGGGTGGGAGCCGTCGCCGGCTGCTACGTCAGGGAGGGCGTCATCACCCGGGGCTCGAAGGTCCGCTTCCTGCGCGAGGGCGTGGTCATCTGGAAGGGCACCATCACCTCCCTCCGGCGCTTCAAGGACGACGCCCGCGAAGTGTCCGCCGGATTCGAATGCGGCATCGGGCTCTCCGACTACCAGGACCTGAAGGAGGGCGACGTCATCGAGACGTTCGAAGAGCGGGAGATCCCCCGGACATAGTCGCCGGGCCCGGCGGGCCCGGGGACGTCGAGGGGAACGGAGGTTCAGTGGCAGCTCGCCGCTACGACAACCGCGGCACGGCCCCATTCCCGAGGTCGCTACGGGTCAACCAGGTCCTGCGTCAGGTCCTGGCCGAGGAGCTCGAACGGCTTGCCGACGCCGACGAACGTCTCCGGCTGGTGACGGTGACGGCGGTCGACACGGCACCCGACCTCCGCCACGCCGTCGTCTACCTGAGCTCGCTCAGCGACGAAGCCGCCGTCGCCCTGGCCGAGCGGCGACCGCAGCTCCAGCGAACCGTCGGTCGCCAGGTCCGCATGAAGCGGACGCCTCTGCTCTCCTTCGATATCGATCCGGGCGTGGTGGCCGGCCTAGCCGTGGACTCCCGTCTGCACCGGCTCCGCACCGGAAATGCGGCAGCCGCCGGCCATTCGGGGAACCAGCCCGACGAGCGACCTGGCACCGACGGGGACCCCGACTCCGGTACCGATTCCGACTCGGATCCCGACTCCGGCCCCGAGATCGGGTCGGATGTCGGCCTCCCGCCGCCGTGATCGTCGACCTGACGGCCCCGATGTGACGGTCGCGACGTGACGGAGCGGGATGGCACCGGCGGCGTGGCTGCGGTTTCTGACCAGGTCACCGGCGTCGTCGTCGTCGACAAGGAGGAAGGCTGGACGTCCCACGACGTGGTCGCCCGATGCCGACGCATCTTCGGACAGCGCCGCGTCGGTCATGCCGGCACACTGGACCCCGACGCCACCGGGGTGCTCCTTGTCGGGTTGGGCCGGGCCACACGGCTCCTGCGTTTCCTCTCAGCCCAGGGCAAGACGTACGAGGGCGAGGTGGTTCTCGGGACCACCACGACCACACTCGACGCCTCCGGTGAGGTGACAGCCACGTTTGACATGAGCGAGGTGAGCCTGGCCGACGTGCGCGCACATGCCCGTTTCCTGACCGGTGCCATCGAACAGGTCCCGCCGATGGTATCGGCGGTCAAGGTCGGAGGTCGGAGGCTGCACGCCATGGCCCGCGACGGCATCGAGGTAGAGAGGGAGCCTCGACCTGTGGCCGTCTACCGGTTCGACGTCGATCCCGGTCTGACCCCGGGTGTCTTCCGCATCGAGGTCGAATGCTCCTCGGGCACCTACATCCGGGTACTGGCTGCCGACCTCGGGTCGTCTCTCGGGGGCGGCGCCCATCTCCGCAACCTTCGCCGGACGAGCGTCGGCTCGTTCACCCTCGAGGAGGCCCGTCTGGTCGACGACCTCACGCCGGCGGCGGTGCTGACCCCGGCGGGGGCGCTCCGCGACCTCGACCAGGTGGTGGTCTCATCCGACGTGCAGCACCACGTGGCCCGGGGCCTGGCGCTCGACCGGGTGCCGCTCGGGATCGCCGGGGACGGGCCGTGGTGTCTTGTCGACGAGGGACACAACCTGCTGGCCGTGTACGAGGCCACCGACACCGACAGGATCCGACCGGCTGTCGTCCTGCGCGCTGCCGGGTGAGCGGACCGGACGGGCGGACGACCTCCCGCAGACGAATGTCGGTCCGCAGCCCGGCGGCGATGCACCAGCGCCAGTCCACTGTGGCCGACTACCCGGCGGTAACCTCTCGATGATGGAGATCGTGACCGACCCGGCGACCGCCGATGCCCCACCGAGCGGCAGCGCCGTGACCATCGGTGCCTACGACGGGGTTCACCTCGGCCACCGGTCCCTGCTCGCCGAGCTGGCCGAACGGGCGGCCGCCCGCGGCCTGACCACGGCCGTGGTGACGTTCGATCGGCATCCGGCCACCGTGGTCCGCCCCGTGTCGGCCCCGAAGCTCCTGTGCGACCTTGACCAGAAGCTCGAGCTGCTCGCCGCCGCCGGCGTCGATCGGACCGTCGTCATCCCGTTCGACGAGGAGCGGGCGAACGAGACGGCAGAGGACTTCGTCGACGCCGTCATCGTGCGGGGACTCGACGCCCGCCTCGTGGTCGTGGGGGAGGACTTCCACTTCGGGCACGGTCGCAAGGGCAACGTCGCACTCCTCACCGATATGGGGGCGACGTCCGGGTTCGAGGTCGACGGTGTCTCGCTCCGCGGCGACGGGGGCCGGGCAGACCTGGCCATCTCGTCGACCAGGATCCGCAACCTGGTGCAAGAGGGCAGGGTGGAGGCCGCCGCCGAGCTCCTCGGGCGCCCCCATCAGGTTCGGGGACTGGTCGTGCGCGGCGATCGTCGGGGCGGGGCGGAGCTCGGGTTCCCTACGGCGAACGTGGACATCCCTCAGTCGATCTGCCTGCCGGCGACGGGCATCTATGCCGGATGGTACGAGCGTCCGGACGGCTCCCGCTACCGGACCGCCGTCTCCGTCGGGCGAAGGCCGACGTTCTACGGCGACGACGGCGAGATCACGGTCGAAGCGTTCCTGCTCGACTTCGCCGGGGACCTCTACGGCGAGAGGGCCCAGGTCTCCTTCGTGGCTCGGCTGCGCGATGAGCAGGCCTTCGACTCGGCCGAGGCGTTGATCGCGCAGATGGAGAGGGACGTGGACGGCGCGAGGTCGATCCTCCCGCTCGAAGCCGCCGGCTCCGACTGACCAGTCCACCGGGCGGCTGTCCAACCGGATTCTCCCGCGTCCCACCGGGTTCTACGGGTCTAGCGGGAGAGGGGCTCCTCACCGAGAAGCTCCGTCCGCAGCTGGCGCTTCAGGACCTTGCCGGCGGGGTTGCGGGGGAGTGGGTCCGACCGGAACCACAACCGGCTGGGCACGCTGAAGGCGGCCAGACGCTCACCGACGAAGCGGGCGAGCTCCTCGGCGGTCACCTCGGTGCCAGGCCGCAGCACGACGACGGCGCCGACTTCCTCGCCCATGACGGCATGGGGAACGCCGATGACGGCGCAGTCGGCTACGGCCGGGTGCTCGTAGAGGGCGCCCTCGACCTCGGCACAGTAGACGTTCTCGCCACCCCGGATGATCATGTCCTTCGCCCGGTCGACGATGAAGACGAAGCCCTCCTCGTCGATCCGAGCGACATCACCGGTGTGGAGCCAGCCCCGGGTGAAGGTGGCCGCCGTGTCGTCAGACCGGTTCCAGTAGCCGCGCACCACGTTCGGGCCCTTGATCCACAGCTCGCCTACCCGTTCGGGGTCCGGGTCGGCTTCGGGCGGCTCGTCGGCGTCGTAGCTCTCGTCGACAACGGCGACCTGGCAGACGGGGGCGGGCGGTCCCACGCTGTCCGGCTTGCGCACGTAGTCGTCGCCGGTGTTCATGGTGGTCATGGCGGAGGTCTCGGTGAGCCCGTAGCCGTTGCCGGGGGCTCCGCCCGGGAAGTGCTCCTTGATCCGCCGGACGAGGTCGGGAGGACACGGTGCGCCACCGTAGGAGATGGACTTGACCGAGGAGGTGTCCCGCTTGGCGAAGCTCGGTGAGTCGATGACCTGCATGACCATGGCCGGAACGCCACCGAAGATCGTGATGCGCTCCCGTTCGATGAGCTCGAGGGCGCGCTCGGGATCGAAGTGGTGCATCATCACCAGCTTGCCGCCGGCCAAGGTGTTGCTCACCATCACGGCGTGGCACCCGGTGGCGTGGAAGAGCGGCACCGACAGGAGGTTGGAGTTCTGGGGTGATTCACCGACGTCGGCCAGTTGGCCGGTCCGCCGCATCGAGCCCACCGTCGAGACGAAGAACAGGTTCATGAGGTTGGAGGTGCTGTTGCGGTGGGTGCCGACGGCGCCCTTGGGCCTCCCCGTCGTCCCCGACGTGTAGAAGATGGTGGCGTCGTCGTCCGGGTCGATTGATGCCTCGGGCAACCCGCCCTCGGTCGACGACGCCGAGCCAAGGTCGTGGAAGGGCATCACCGGCAGCGGCCCGCCGTCGGGCCGGGGTGGCTCTCCGCCTGCCGGCGACCGCCGTCCTCCCGCGGGATCGGCATCCTCCGAGCAGACGACCATGGCAGCCAGGTCAGGGATGTCACCGAGGTGAGGGACGATCCTTCCCCGCCGCTCCTCGTCTGCGAAGACAACTCTCGTCCCCGAGTCCGCCAGCCCGTAGGCCAGCTCTGGGCCCGTCCACCAGGCGTTCAGGGGAACGACCACCGCACCGACGGCGATGCCGGCCCAGAAGGCCATCACCCATTCGGGGAGGTTCCGCATGGCGATCGCCACCCTGTCGCCCTTCTCGATGCCGAACCGTTCGACGAGTGATCGGGCAAGCGCGGTGACGATCCGGAAGTGCTCGGAGAAGGTGATCCGCTCGTCCTCGTAGACGAGGAAGACGTTGTCTGCGTGTCCGGCAGAGAGCTCGAGCACCGTGCGGAGTGTCGGAGGGGCCGACTTCCATGTGCGGGTGACCACGCCTCGGATGGCCCGCTCCTCGATCTCGAAGAGCTGGCCGGGGCCGGTGATCCGGGCGGTCGCCTCGGCCAGCGTCGGCACCGGTTCGTCATCTGCGGTGGTGGCGCCTTCGGCGGGTTCGGCCGTCTCGGCCATCGGTGCTCCTCTCGAGGGTGGTACGGCTTCGATGGGGGTCGCCATCGGGCGTCGCGATTGGGTAAGGCGGGGGCTTGTTCAGCCGCCAGCCTCCTTGAAGACCGCCCTACGGTAGTAGGCGAGCTCGGCGACGCTCTCCCTGATGTCGTCCATGGCCCGATGGCCGCCCGCCTTGGCCGGTGCCTTCTCGACGACGCCGGGATACCAGCGGCGCACGAGCTCCTTCAGCGTCGAGACGTCTACCGACCGGTAGTGGAGGTACTCCTCCACCCCTGGCAGATGGGCGGCGAGGAAGCGACGATCGGTCCCGATCGAGTTCCCGGCCAGTGGCACGCTCCTCGGTTTCGGGACGTGGGTCTTGATGAACTCCAGGGTGGCCCGACCCGCCTCCTCGAGTGAGGTCGTGGAAGAGGCGATGGCTTCGAGCAGCCCGCTCTTTTGGTGCATGGTGCGGACGTACTCGCTCATCGCTCCCAGCTGCTCGGGCGTCGCCGTCACCACGAGATCGGGTCCTTCGGCCACGGTGACGAGGTCGTCGTCGGTCACCAGGGTCGCGATCTCGACGATGATGTCACGAGCGGGATCGAGCCCGGTCATCTCCAGATCCATCCAGACCAGCACGCGAAGGGACGCTAGCGGCTGTCAGAGGTGGAGCCGACGGCGGGTTGCCCGACCATCCGGGGCCAACCCCACCCGTCCGACGCATGAGGTGTTCGATCCCCATTAGCGTTCGGCGGCGGGGCGTGGATGACGATCGGGCGGTCCGGAGGGTTCGATGGAGGTCGAAGTGGACGGTCGCGTCGGGCGCCCGCTGGTGGTCCCGGTGACGAGGATCGACGCCGATCTGGCCCTTCCGAGCTACGCCCATCTGGGCGACGCCGGCGCCGACCTGGTGGCCCGGATCGACGCCACCCTGGCTGCAGCGGGCGGGCGCGCCCTCGTGCCCACCGGGATCGCTCTCGCCATCCCGGCCGGGTGGGCCGGCTTCGTCCAGCCCCGGAGCGGCCTCGCCCTCCGCCACGGGGTGACGTGCCTCAACACCCCCGGCCTCGTCGACTCGGGCTACCGGGACGAGCTGGCCGTGCTCCTCGTCAACACCGACTCGGTCGCCTCCTACATGGTGCGGCGGGGCGACCGCATCGCCCAGCTCGTCGTCCAACGGGTCGAGGCCGCCACGTTCACCGAGGTGGACACCCTCCCTGAGAGCCCTCGAGGCGCCGGCGGCTTCGGCTCGACGGGAAGGTAGAACCCCATGGAGCAGCTCTCGGGCCTCGACAGTGCCTTCCTGGCCCTCGAGTCGGCCACGACCCACCTGCACATCGTGGGGGCGATGGTCGTCGATCCCACCGGCGTCCGGGGCGGGTTCGACGTGGACCGGCTGCGCCGGACCGTAGCCGAGCGGCTGGACCGCATCCCACCGTTCACGAAGCGTCTCGTGACCGTCCCCTTCGAGCTGGGCCATCCGTATCTCGTCGACGATCCGCGTGTCGACCTCTGTTTCCACGTGAGACGGGCGAGCGTGCCGACGCCCGGCGGTCGGGGCGAGCTGGCGACGTTCGTGGCCGAGCTGGCCTCCCGACCGCTCGCACAGCGACCGCCCGTTGTGGGAGCTCCATCTGGCCGAAGGGCTCGAGGGGGACCGGGTCGCCGTGGTGGCGAAGGTGCATCACGCCATCCTCGACGGCATCTCCGGTGTCGACGTGCTGGCCGAACTGCTCGACTTGTCGCCGGGCGGCGGGCCCCGTCCGTTGTTCGGTGTGCAGGAGGGCACCGGTTCCGGGCTCGATGCTGGTCACCCGGCTCGGCGTGAAGCCGCGACCGACTCGGACCACCCGAACGGGGTGGGTGACGCCATCCGCTGTGCTCTCGCCCCGTGGGCCTCGCTGCTCGCCTCCCTTCCGGGGAGCGCGCAGGACCTGGTGCGAACGGCAGCGCGCACAGTGCAGCGGGCCCGGCCACAAGCCGGGGCCGACGATCGCGGGGCCCGCGGTCAGGCGACGGATCCGGCGTATCCGTCGGCCTTCGAGGCGCCACGCACCTCGATCAACGGGGCGATCTCCGCCTACCGCCGGGCGGCCGTCGCCGAGCTGCCGATGGACGGGATCGACCGGGTCCGATCCGTGCTGGGCGGGACGGTCAACGATGTGGTCCTGGCCACGGTGGCCGGGGGCATGCGGGCCCTCTTCGCCGATCGGGGCGAGCGACCCGACTCGTCCCTCGTGGCCATGGTGCCCGTCTCGGTGCGGGAGGAGGACGAGCGGGGCACGTTCGGCAACCGCGTCTCGGCGATGCTGGCGTCGCTGGCCACCGGTGTCGAAGACCCGGTGTTCAGATACCGCCGGATCCGGGACGGGACGAAGGCGGTGAAAGAACGGGACGCGACGATCGTCTCCGACCTGTGGGCCGACTGGGCGGACGCCGTCGTGCCCGCCGTGTCGTCGCGCCTCAGCCGTCTGGCGACTGGGGTCCGACTCTTCGATCGCCTGGGACCTCCGTTCAACCTGATCGTCTCCAACGTGCCCGGCCCGGACACCCCGCTCTACCTGGCCGGGTCCCGCCTCGTCGCCCTCTTCCCGTTCGGTCCGATCGTGGAGGGGGTCGGAGTCAACGTGACCGTGTTCTCCTACGAAGAGACCGTCTATGTGGGGGTGATCGGCTGCTGGGACCTCGTGCCCGACGTGGCGACCATCGCCGATGGGATGGCCCACGCGCTCGGTGTCCTGGTGGAGGCGGCCGAGCGGAGAGGACGACCGGTTCCGTGGTGGCACGCCGGGGTGCCGGCCTGACCGAGGCGCCGGCCTGACGTCGTATGGTGCCGGGTCCCATCGGTCCTGGTTGCCACCGGTCCTGGTCGTCGGCTCAGGGGTCGTCGGAGAAGAACCTGGGCAGGTGGTGCCGGTTCGCGGCGAGCAGTGCATCGGCCAGGTGCTCGGCCTTCGGGTACTGCCCGACCAGGGGATTGGCCACGAGCGCCCTGATCATCGTGTCGCGGCTGCCTGTCAGGGCCGCTTCGACCGCCAGGCGCTCGTACGCCTTGCAGTGGGCCACGAGCCCCGCCATGTCGGGGGGCAGAGGCCGCTGGGGAAGGGGATGGGCCCCCTTCTGATCCACGGTGCACGGCACCTCGACGACGGCATCATCGGGCAGCCCGGACAGAGCACCGTCGTTGCGTACGTCGACCACCTGGACGTCGCCGGTGCCGGCGTGGAGGGAGGCGATCAGGCGGACGGCGGCCTCGGAGTAGAAGGCGCCGCCCCGGAAGGAGAGCTTCTCCGGCTTCTCCGAAAGTGCGGGGTCGCGGTACTCGGCGAGCAGCTCGGCCTCGAGCTCGGCGACGACCTCGGCCCGCGACCGCCAGCCGGAAGACGCCTGCTCGGCCAGGTTCTCGTCGAGGCAGTAGTAGTAGTGCAGGTAATAAGAGGGGAGGGCCCCGAGGAGGTGCAGGAGCCCGGCGGGCACCCCGCTCTCCAGCTCGAGCTCGGGCCCGAACCGCCCGAGCAGCTCCGGCAGCCGGTCGACGCCGTCGAACGTCGCCGAGCGGGCCCAGGTCAGGTGGTTGAGCCCCACGTGCTCGAGCTCGATCAGGTCGGGGTCGACCCCGAGGTAGTGCCCGATCCTCCGCTGGACGAAGATGGCCACGTTGCAGAGCCCCGCGGCCCGATGCCCCTGGTCTAGGAGCGCCTGGGTGACGATGCCGACGGGGTTCGTGAAGTCGACCACCCAGGCGCCCGGCGCCCCGCGGGCGGCCGTCTCCTCAGCGATCTCGAGCACCACAGGGACGGTGCGGAGCGCCTTGGCCAGACCCCCCGGCCCGGTCGTCTCCTGGCCGAGGCATCCGTACCCCGCCGGCAGGGTCTCGTCGACGTGGCGGGCCGCCTGGCCCCCTACCCGGAGCTGGACGACGACGAAGTCGGCGCCGTCGATGGCCCGTCGTCGATCATCGGTGGTGGACAGGTGGCCGCCCCAGCCCTTGCGCCGGAGGATGCGGCTTGCCAGACCGCCGACCGCATCGAGCCGTTCAGCGTCCGGGTCGAGGAGAACCAGCTCGTCGACGGTGATCCGGTCCTCGTGATCGCACAGGCTGTCGACGAGCTCGGGGGTGTAGGTGCTCCCGCCTCCCACCACGGCCACCTTGACGCCCACGGTTTGACCGTAACATCACTGCCCATGATCACGACCGTTGCCGTAGCGTGACCGTTGCGGCGTCGCACCTCCCGTCGGTGCTCGGCGTCGACGGCGGGGCGTCCAAGACCGACGTGTGGGTGGTGGGGACCGAGGGCACGCTCCTCGGCACGGCCCGCGGCAGGGGGAGCAACCACCAGCTCTCCGGTCTGGAGGGTGCCATGGACGCCCTGGACTCCGCCATTTGCGCGGCCATCGGCGATGCCCGCTCCGGCACGGGGACCGTCCCGGTGGCCGAGTCCGCTGTCTACTGCCTTGCCGGTGTCGACCTGCCTGTCGACGAGGCCCGGCTTGGATCGGCCATCGCCTCCCGGGGGTGGACGCCTTCCTCTGTCATCCACAACGACACGATGGCCGTGCTACGGGCCGGGGCCCGGTCGGGCTGGGGGGTCGGTGTGGTGTGCGGCTCGGGACTCAACTGCGTCGGGCTAGGGCCCGACGGGAGGGTCGAGCGCTTTCCCTCCCTGGCCGAACTGTCGGGCGACTTCACGCCGGGTGGATCATGGCTCGGGGTGAGGGCGCTCGGGCTGGCACTGCGCGCACGGGATGGCAGAGGCGGACCGACGGTTCTGGTCGAGCGGGTACCAGCCCACTTCGGTATGGAGGATCCCGAAGCGGTGCTCGCGGCCGTCTACCTCGGTGAGCTCGAGTACGGTCGACTCTTCGAGTTGGCCCGGGTGTGTCTGGGCGCCGCCGCCGACGGTGACGAAGCGGCGGTGAACGCAGTCTGGCTCTTGGCCGACGAGGTGGCCACCATGATCGTTGCCATCCTGCGACGCCTCGACATGCCCAGGGAGCCCGTCGAGGTCGTCCTGGGCGGGGGCGTTTTCGACTGTGCGTTCACCGGGTTCGTCGACAGGATCGCCGGCAGGGTGGCGGCCGTGGCGCCGGGGGCGACCTTCGTGCGGTTGACGTCGCCTCCGGTCCTAGGTGCGGCGCTCCTCGCGCTGGACGCTGCCGGGGCGACGGTGGAGGCCGAAGAGCGGCTGCGGTCGACGACGGGGAACCAGGTCCGATCCACGGGGGACGGGTAGCGCCAGGGCGTCGCAGCCACTGTTGACGCCGGGGACCCGAAGACCCAACTGGTAGGGTATGGGCCGCACGCGGACGTGGCTCAGTTGGTAGAGCATCACCTTGCCAAGGTGAGGGTCGCGGGTTCGAGTCCCGTCGTCCGCTCCAGCGAAGTAGCAGGTCACCGGCGGTTGAAGCGGTCGAAATCAGGTTGTGCTGGAGGCCGCTGATCCCGGATGTACCACATCCGTACCACATTTTTGTGCGGTTTTAGATGAGCAGCCGTTGACCCTCACATTTTGCACGTGATGCTCAACCAGCAAGTCCTGTCCTGTGAGCGAGGCTGATGAGCTAATACTGGTATCAACCAGACCCGCGTCAGACCATCTCATGACCGACTCGATCTCTCCGATCCCGCCTCCCGGGAAATTCGGTGCTGACGGTCGTCGGATGAGACTCACTCTGCGACTCCGCAAGCTCGTCGGTCCGGGCGCATTGGACTTCTACCGAGATGCCTGCGCCCTCATGGACGATCCCCTTCGGTTCTCGTCTACCAGTCATCTTGTTGGGCACCTCATCCGAGAGATCGAACCCTCTCTGCGGGACGTCCTCCAACCGCTAGCCCAAGAGGCTGGGGCGGTTGCGCAGATGTCCAAGAAGGACAAGGAAGAAAAGCACAAGTTCCAGATCAGGTCCATCCTCACGCTCCTGAGCATTCCCCTTGAGGACGAGGTTGCTCAGAAGTGGCAATCGCAAGCGGGGACGTACCACTCAAAGGCACACCGAGAGTCCCTCGGTGTTCCGAGGCCGCTGGAAGCTACGTTGATGGCCTTCTTCGACGAGTTCGAAGGCATCCTCGACTATGTCCTGAACCGAATGGAAGCCAACTACTCCTGGGTCTTTGTCAGGATTGATGCGTTGGCAACAAAGTCCTCGGCAACAGACGCCGACGTCGCAACTCTCCTTGGGTCGTTTCCCCAAGACGTCGTCGTTCTTGGCCGGTTCTTCGAGCAAGCCACTGATCCATCCTGGTTGTCCCTTATCCGCCAGCGGGGGATGTAGGACACTCCACCTGAGCCAGAGCCTCAGCCCGACGAGGGCACCGTGTATTTCGCACCGTGGCCGCAAACGCAGCTTCTCGTCCGACTTGCCGGTGTGTGTCCCGACGACCTTGCCGACACGGTGACGGGCATTCCGGCCACGGACAACCTCTACGTCACTGCAGCGATCGTCGATGTGGCGAGGGCTCTTCCGATAGAGAGGGTCCCGGAGCTGTTGCGCGATGCGCTGACTTTGTCGGGTCACGCCGAGCCTGCGCATCAACTCGTCGAACGCCTTGCAACCCTGAGTTCCGAGCATCCCCGAGAGGCAGCTGAACTCCTCGGCGCCGTGGCAGAGAGCGAAGGCGGAGGTTGGCACTTCACGCTCTGGGACGAGAGCGCTGCGCAGATCATCAAAACGGGGATCCCCGGCGGTGATCCTGAAGCCGCACGACTTGCCGGCGAGGCAGCAAGCCGAGCCGCCGCACGTGGACATGCACAGTGGCTTGAGTTCCTGACGACGCCGTAGCGCTTAGGGGTCATCCGCCGGTGATGGTCCGGAGCCGCATAGCGTCAAGGCGGTCCGAGCTGCCACTCCATTCCGGTACTCCCGGAGGACTATGTCCTGCCCCTTGACCGTCGCTCGCTCCGTAGTTTTTGGCGCCTATGAACCAGCACGGGCGACTGTGTCCCTAACCCGGAGCCGATCCACACTCGGAAAGCGCTGCAAAGAGGAGGAGGGCAAGGAGGAGTCCGACACCGACGAGCATGATCGTCGTCCCGGCGTCCGGCCCCGTTGGCATCTGCCGCAAGACGAATGGCGGCAAGCTCTGGACGATCTTCGCCATGGCCTCTGGGTCGTACTCGAGGTATTCCAGACCTTGGAGCACGCCGGTGCCCGGATGTCGATCCGCTTTTCGATGATAGGAATGATCGGGACGCCGTGCTCCTTCGCTATGCCGATCTCTTGCATCACGTACGCCGAGTTGATGCTCGTCGTCGTGATGAGCACGACGAACGCCTTACTCCGGTGAATCGCCGCTTGGACCCTGTCGGCGAGGACCGTTCCAGGCTGGGGGTTGTCCTCGGCGAGGTAGACAGTGATGCCAAGCGCCTCAATCTGACGGGCTACCAGCTCGACGTGAGGCTTGTCGGTACTCGAATGGCTGAAAAATACCTCGAGATTCGGCACGATCGGGGCCTGGCCCGGAAGCTGACTGAACGTCAGCGGTGGCCGCTTCTCAGGGGGCGTGAGGAAGTATGCGCCGGTCATCGTTTAATAGTACGAGAAGGGTGTGCCGTGGGGCCGCTCGACGGCTTCGAGTGCCTTGCGATCATCCTCGGCATCCTCTCGGTGTCGAGAACGTCATCCGGAGCGGCGATCCCCTACCTCTAGCGGATCGAACGAGCGGCGGATGACAGCTACACGCGCACGATGCGTCCCATGTCCTCGAGTCGTCGCCAGGACGACTGATCGACGTTGTGGTCAGGAGTCAGGAACGCCACTCCGCCAAGCCTCTGCGCCTGCTGTCGTTCCAGTTGAGGCTGCATGGCGAAGCTGCTTCAAGACCGCCTTGGCCGTTTCACTTGGTGGCGTCTCTTGTTGCTCGGCCCACTGCCGAGCAGCCGAGACGAGTGCATGCCACCCGAGCACCATCGCGATGCCTATAACAAACGAGCCAAAGAGAGCCAAGATCGCCGCTCCCGTAAGCAGACCTGTGTTGAGCTGAACTCGTTGCTGCGCAGCGCCATCCGATGCCACGTCTCGACCTCCATCTTTGGCTTCTCAGTGACCAATCCCACGTTGAATCGTCCAGCTCCACCTGTCAAGGGGCGGCATGTCTGTTGCAGACGGGCAGGCCAGCGACGGGCCAGGCGGGCCGGCAGGGCGAATAGCCCCCAAGCGGGAGAGATCAGTGAGCGTGGTCAGCTGTGCAGGTGTGAGTTCGTCCACCCCATGGTGGCCTGGAAGATCTCGTGGAGTCTGGAGAGTTTCGCCCCTCCGGGAACCAACACCCGTCGCCACACCGGCGGGTCGATGTCCTCGAGACGGATGCGGAGTTGGAAAACGCCCGAACATTACGCGGGCGCTCAGATGCCCTCAGAGCCCCTGGAAGATCACCGACGGACCCTCGCACGCGGGTCCGACCTAGGATTTCTAGTGGGGCCAAATCTGATTGCCACGGTGGGGCCAATTCGAGTTGACATTCTCAAGCGCTACAGCAGGAAGTTCCAGCCAACGATTACAGGACGCTCAGGACTTGACCGGAGCCAACCCGACGATGTATGCGAGATCGACCTCCTCAACCGATACCCCTGCCCCTTGCAGGTGTTCGCGTAAGACACCGGATGCAGACTTCGGTGCACAGCGACGGAGCACTCCGCCCCTCACGACGGGCGAGATGCCCGTTCAACTCAGTCTCCCTGGCAAGTAGGAAGGCGGCTCGGGTCCCGAGGCGAGCGCGGCACTCTGAACTGCGGAAGAGTCCTAGGCCCCCGACGTGTGGGCCCCGCCGAGCTCGTTCCGGCTCAACACGATGTTCCGGTAGGCCGATCCGGCCAGGACCGCGTCCCGCTCGCCGTAATCCGCGATCTTTCCGTTCTCCAGGATGAGGAGCAGGTCGCACTGGGCGGTCGTCTCGGTTCGATGCGAAATAATCACCACCGTGACGAGCCCTCTGAGCTCGGAGAGGGTCTGGCGAATGAGCCTCTCCGTGCGTCCGTCCACTGCACTGGTCGGCTCGTCGAGGACGATGAGCTTCGGCGCGCCGATCAGCGCACGTGCGATGGCGAGACGCTGCTTCTGCCCTCCCGATAGGGCGCCGCCACCCTCACCCACGAGAGTTTCATAACCGGCCGGCATCTGGACGACGTCCTCGTGCAGGTGGGCCGACATCGAGGCGTCGATGATCTCCCGCTCCTCGAAGTCTCGGAAAAACCTGATGTTGTCCATGATCGAGCCCTGCAGGAGCACCGGTTCCTGGGGCACGAGCGCCACCGTACTGGTCGCATCGCTTTTGGAGATCGCCGCAGCATCCTCACCGCCAATCATGGTCCGACCGCTCGAGGGCTCGCGTAGGCCCAGCAGGAGCTGGCTGATGGTCGTCTTGCCACTGCCAGAGGGTCCGAGCACACCGATGATCTTCCCCTCTGGGATGTGCATGGTGATTCCGGAGAGGGCCAAGCTCACTCCGTCGTAGGAGTACTCCACGGAATCGAGGTCCACCCAGAAGGACTCGGGGACCCGCTCTCCGGGACTGCTTCGAGCGTCTTCGAAGCGACGAAGGTCGCTCAGGACGTCCTCCAGCAGGCCCTGAGAGGCGCGGATGCCCTGGATTGAGGTTTGGACGGTCGAGCCGTAGCTGACGGATCGCAGCACGAGGAGGAGGATGGCTCCAAGCTCGGCAATCCTCGCGTGTCCGGCACCGGCCAGGACGGCGACGGCGACGATGACGAATCCGAGTGCGAAGCCCTGGTACAGGGTGGGCGTGATGTTCACGAGAAGCTGGGCCCTGCGGTACACGTTACCGGTGTCCTGGATCAACATGCGGAGCCGATCCATGACCCGTGCCTCCACTCCGAACAATCGGAAGTCCCGGCTCAGGCGGGTGTACTCGGTCACCTGTGTGGCCATGGCCCGCGTGACCCTGGAGAGTTCGCGGTTTGCACGCCTGGTGCGCATGTTGAACGGCCTGAGCATCAGCGACAGAACTATGCCGACTGCGATGACCCCGATCGCCGCAGCGGGATCGACCGTCAGGGCCACACCCAAGAGCCCGCAGACCATCAGAAGCGATTGGAGCCCCGCCGACAGGCTCGCGACGGCAGTGCCGGTGGCCGTGCTGTTCATCGTGAGGAGCTGTTGGATATGCCCGAGCCGCTCGGTGGATTGGAGGGACCAGTTGGAATGAAAGAACCCGGTGACGACGCGTGTACGGGTCATTGTCAGCGCCCGTTCTGAGACAGACGTGCTGACCAGGGTGCCCGCGATACTGGTGGAGAGGAAGAGCGCCAATGCCAGAAACGAGGCGATGATCGCGTCCGTCGGTGAGAGGGATTGACCGAGAGCATGAACCGAGTGCTTCCCCTCGACCTCGGCCACCGCAACCTCAGAGATGAGGACCAGGAGGACTGCCTGGCTCAAGCCGCCGATGAGGGAGCAGAGGCTGAAGACGGCGACCTTCAGACGCAGAGAGCCCAGGCCGAGCGTTCGCACAACCGAGAGCAGAGATTCGGTCGGTGCCTTGCCGGTGCTCGACGACCGGGTCCTGGAGAAAGGTTTCTTCACTGATCCCGTTTCGGCGGCAGTGGACGCTCCTGTGCGAAGGACCGCCGAACGACATTGTAGTCTGTGGCGCTCAGGACGGGCCGGGCTACAGGCCAAATGCTCGCTTTTCCGGCATTGCGACCGGCCATTCCCGCGAAGATTGCCCCAGCTGGGCGTCGAGCAGGTCTACGACACCGATCGAGAGTAAGGTGCCCGTCCGCCTTGGTGAGGATGTCCCGACTGGCGTGGATTTTCGGTGACGGGCCCGAGCAGCTGAGCTATGCGGCCACCTCCTTCTCTGGAGCGTGATTGGAGGGTGTATCACCGACTCGAAGGTACCTCGGGGCCGTGAGCACTTCGTACTGCTCCGACGGTAGGGCCGACGAGCGTGAGTTGGAAGTGATCCGCGAGGACCCCGAAGATCTCCAGCGGCCCGAAGATGTCAAGAAGCTCGAACCCCTCGAAGAGGACGGCGGTGATGCTCCGAGGCGGGCACTCGTCGTTGGCCACACGCTGATTCTCGCGCCGGACGCCGACACCCGACCCCTTGTCAAGGGCTCCCGCCGAAGCCCTCCCGGACCCACAGCGAAGCCTCTCTCTCTTCGCCGGTTCGGCCTCTGTGTCAATTGAGGAACGCTCTGCGGGGATGGACCACATCAGGCAGGGTCGCTGGGCAGAGCGTCCCGCATGAGCCGTCCGATTGAGCGCCCGCTGATGAGGCCCTTTACGCACACCATGAGACCGCCCTCCCCGCCCTAACGACGGACCGAGCTGGAAGGAACCACCACTGGCTTCGGGCGGAGCGTCGGCGCGAACGTCTCACGGCGCACCGGACACTTGGAGGCGAGCAGGTCCATCGCGTGGCCATTGCGCGTCCACCGACATTCGTGCCCATTCGTGACGATCCCATATTGCCTTTGACCAGCGATGATGGTTCGTCATCGTTCGCCGTCGTCCGGCTCGGTGGGCTTTGCAAGGAGAAGGGCGGTACGCCGGGCCTCTCGGGTGTGTGCCGCCCGAACTGCAACAATGGTGGAGACCCACAGTGGATGGACGGAGCGGCGCCATGCTCGACGAGTTACGAAACAATCGAAACACCATCGGGATGCTCTGTCGACGTAACGGGGTCCTGAGGCTCGAGGTCTTCGGGTCTGCCGCAACGGGTGAATTCGAATCGGGTCGGAGTGACGTCGATTTCTTCGTGGAGTTCGACCCAGGTAGGCGAGACCAGCGTTTCGATGATTACTTCGGCCTGAAGGAGGACCTCGAGGCACTCCTCGGTGTGCAGGTGGACCTCGTGACATCCGGCTCGCTAGCCAATCCGTATTTTGCGCGATCGGTCGAACAGACGAAGACAGAGCTCTATGCCGCGTGATCCCGCGTGCTCGTCGGACGCGCGCCAGGCGGCGACTGCCATCCATGATCGCATGAGTGTCCAGCGATCCGCCTACCTGGGACCCGGGGGTGATGGCCATCGGGGAGTTCTCCGAGGTTGGGGGTCTTGCCTGCTCAAGGGGCGACCGCCTATGGACCGACCTGCCCAGGGAGCATATGGTTATCGAGGTGGGTCTGTTCCGAAAAGAGCAGCAGGAGCCGTCGGGGCAATCGGTGACGACCAGCGCTGTCCCACCGGAAGTTGTGGCCGCGTGCAACCAACTGACCAGCCGGTGGGTCGACGAGTTGGACGAGGAGGACGCGGTCGTCTCCGGGGTTGGGGTGTGGGCGCTCCTCGCCGAATTGGCCATCGGGGCTGACGAGGTCGTCTGCCGGGAGTTGGAGGTGGCCCTCGGTCTGCCTGCTGAGGAGGCGTGGGGGGGATGGCTCCAGCTGTCCCGCTGTCTTGCCGAGTCGCCCGACATCAGCGCCGCCCTGGCCGTGTGGGTGGCCGCCGCGGTCCATCTCAATCAGACCTGGGCCGAACGGATCAATGGTCTCGGCGCCCTTGAACGGCTGGGGGGCGATGACCGCGACCAGGAGCGATTGGATCGGTGGGCGTCGGAGCGCACGAAGGGGATGATCCAGTCTGTCCCCTTGGAGTTGAATCCCGATTTGCTGCTCGTGCTCGTCACCGCGTTGGCCCTCGACGTGCGCTGGCAGAAGCCCTTCCGAGGCGACCGGCCATTCTTCTTCGGCGCCACCGACGCTTGGCGATCCGTGAAGAGCCCGGCGGTGCTCAGCCGGCGGTCCACCGACCTCGACGCGGTGCGGGTGAGAGGCGGGCGGGCCGGGACCGTCACCACCGTCCACGTGGATGGCACCGGCGATGTGGACGTGGTACTGGTCCTCGGGGAGGAATGCACAACCGTATCCGCTGTTTTAGCGGACTCGATCCCCGAGCTCCACCACCCTCGGGGTACCCCGGGTTCTCGGCTGAAAATCGGCCGGTCGGCACCGGGGTTGGCCGTGCAGTCCCACGATGGCTCTTCCGACGCTTGGGAGATCGCCCTGCCACAGTTCGCCATCCGGGACTCGCACGACCTCCTCGTTCAAGCGCCGCTCTTTGGGCTCGCCACAGCCAGCGACAGCAGCGACGGGCATTTCCCCGGCATGGCGACTGAGCCCCCGATTGCCGTCGGTCAGGCCCGTCAGGAGGCCCTCGCTGAGTTCGGACCGGACGGGTTCCGCGCCGCCGCGGTGACCGCGGTAGCCATGGTGGTGGGTAGCGCTATGCCACGCGAACAGCCGAGCAAGGCACGCCTGATTCAGGTCCGCTTCGACCGGCCCTTCGGGTTCGTCGCCGTGCACCGCCCGACCGGCCTGGTCCTTTTCGCGGGCGCTGTGCACGAGCTGACCGGCGAACCCGAGTCGACTCATCCCGATTTCGCCGGCGAAGTCGAAATGCTCCAGGTTGACCGGGACACCGTTGGCTCGTCTGCAGCGACGGCGTCAACGTCGCCGACATGATCGATCGCCAGGGCCCACATGGTGAGGACCCGCCATGTCCGCACAGGACGCCGAACCCACGCCCGCCCGTCCCTTCGCCATCATCTGCTAGTCGCCGTTCTTCGACGCGGGGTTCGCCCCGGGTTCCGCTCTTCGCCACCATTCAACGCTTTCCTGGCGGCAGTGGTGGACTCGGGCTACGAGCTTGGTGAGAAGTAAGACTGGTATCCCGCCCATTGCACTTGAATGCAGGGAAAGGGGCCCGGCCATGGCAGGCTGACGGACGTCCGAGAAGGAGAGGGTCATGCAGCTAGTGCTGGCCAAATCCGTGCGTTTCGAACGGGCCGAGGACAACGACACGGTGTTGGGCACGGTGGCTTTGACGGCCATGTACGAGATCGCCTGGCACCTCGAGACGCGATTAGCGGCGCCTCACAATTTGCCCCTGAACCGCATGCCGCAGAAACTCGAGAGCTGCCATCGCTTGGATCACATCCGCCTGGTCGCCGAACGGGGACTCAAGATTCTGGATATCGCCGTGTGAGCTCGATCTCGAGCGTGATCGTCCTCTCGGCGTGGATGTCCGACCTGGAGGTCATGGAGCCGCTCACCCGGCGGGATGACTCTCGGCAGTGGCGGGGCGCTTTCACCTGCATCACCGACGGGGACCCGTCCGATCTCTGGGTCGGTAACGGCAAGGGGCCCGAGTGCCAGGTATGGGTCGGTGCCTTCAACCACCTCAACCGACCAGCTCTGCTTGCCGACTTGGAATCACTCCCGTGGGAGGACCCGGCCGGCTTGCAGGTCCTGATCAACTGGAACGATGAGGAGACCTTCGGCCTGTGGATGTTCAAGGAGGGCCGTCTACGCGAGGTGCCGCTGCCTGGTTGGACGCGCCGAGCGTACTCAACATCAGGCAGTACTCCGAAGGGATGGCAGACGATACAGATCGGGTTCCTGGCCAAGTCGCCGCCAGCCGAGGACCCGGAACCTCCTCATCGTGGGGGTGACGTCTGAACGGCGCGATCCCGATCCACCCTTCACGTTCCAAGAACATCGGCCGAGACAGCGTGAGACGTAGCTGATGTGACCTACCCCGAACTTCGAGGCCACTATCTTTGAGGGTCCAGCTTCGTTGAAGAGCCTTGCTCGGCGAACTTGGACGGCGCCGTGGGTGTACAACCTCAGATGTCGGAGTACGTACGGGCTGATATGTCGGAGCCCCGTACGACCTGTGTGTCGGTCGGCGAGCCGACGGTCCACCAGTTGATCGTCAGTGCTGGCCATCCTCCGGACTGCAAGGAAGCGAACCGAGCAGCCCAGGAGGATGACCGACACCATGTTGCTCTCCGAGGAGGAATGGATGGATTTGCGCGCCTATCGGTCGCTCAGAGCGGCCGGAGCCACCTGGGCGGACATCGCCCGGGAGGCTGGCTGCGACTGGGGCACGGCACGGAGTACCTGGCGGACGAGGCCCCGGCCTGACGCGCCCTTCTCGAAGGATCATGTTGCCTATCAGGCGGGCGCGACAGCGATGGATTCTGTGGCGGAGACGGCCCCACCCTTGTTCGAGACCTTCACCGTGAATGGATAGGTCCCCGGGCGGGATGGCACTCCGGTGAGGACGCCTTGCTTGGAGAGCCGCAGCCCCTTGGGGAGCGGGCCTTCGTGGCGCACATTAGCCGCCGGGATGCCGCTCACCGAGAAGGCGAAGGAATAGGGCTGGCCAACCGTGCCCTCCGGAGGCGAGCCCGAGACGGTCGGCGGAACGACAAGAGCCTTCTCGAACGCATCAGCAAGCTGGGCATAGCCGGTATTGTTCGCGTGGATCGTCGGCCCGCCCGGCGTGCACATCCACGTCCAGTTGCAAATGGTGGCGACATTGGCGGGCACTTGCTGGCCTTCCCAGGTAGAAGAGTTCTTGAAGTCGGACGTGTCGAATTGCTTGAAGGCCGAGGCCACGCTCACACCGTCCTCGGCGTAGTCCGACTGGAGGACGCCGTTCAGTTGCTTGACCAGCTTCACGCTCTCATGGGCCTGCTGCTGCCCAGTGGTGCCGTTGAGCCAGAACGCCAGGTACGGGTCGTAGTAAGTCATGCCCACGATGGGAACGGTGCCGCCGGCCGATCGCAGCCCGGTGACGATCTGGGGCAGATTCGCCTCAACTTGGGACAGGCCATTCTCGAAACACGCCACGTCGATGACTCCGCCCGGCGCGCACCCCAAGACGTCGTCGGCGCCGATGTCGATAGTGACAAAGGCCACCTGCCCGGGATGGTCCTTCAGGAAGGCCTCGGCGTCACCCAGCTGGCTGCCGGTCGTGTACTTGGTGCAATGACCACCGTGCAGCATGGTCGTCGTCGTCTCCCCGCCGCACCCGAGGTTTTCGACCTGGAGTCCCGGGACGAGGGGCTGGGCGTAGGCGAGCAGATCGTTGACGTAGTCGGCTCCCCCTGTTGACCCGGTGCCGGTCACGAGGGAGGCACCCAGCGCGATGTAGTACTCCGGTGCCGGTTCACTGGCGCCCACGGCACGGCTTGGCGTGGCCAGTACGGAGATGCCGGCAATCACCACTATCGCTGCAGCGACGACGGTTGCACGTACCTTTCCCATCATGACCCTTTCGATGAGCTCTTGTGGCTTTGTGATTCCAATCACTCGACCTCGGCGCCAGTCCGGTGCCGGTAGGGAGGGACGGAGCGCCTGTTGTCGTTCTCGCAGAATCTCGTTGGCTGGTCCTTGCTGGAAACTGCTGTGTCCACTCGACCATCGAGGGTGGCAGCGGCGGACGCCCTACCGGCACTGATTATCACTTAGATGTGAAGGATCTGTGAGGCGGGCTTCATGGTCGACTGCCGGCGGCGGGTGACTGAGGACCGCAATCCGGCGATTTGATGGCGGTTTCCGGCGGTTCGTGAAGGGTGCCACTCGTAAATCGGTGACGACCGAGTGGATGTGATTGTTATCTATGGGGCAATCGTCAGACGGTCGGTGAATGCTTGCAGAGGCAGATCGGCGCGCAGACGTGCTTCGATCCTCTGTTCTGCGGGAGAAGCGCCGATGTCGCTGGCCCGCGGGCCGGCGGAACCGCCACCGTCGCGCTCGGGCAGCCTTCCGGTAGTACTCGTGGATGAGTCTGCCGAGGAGATCGCGGCGCTTGATCTCGCTCGGCTCGGAGCTGATAACCCTAAAGGGTGGTGAACACCCGGCGGATTCAGTTCGAGGCCCCGGTGCGGCCGCTCTTCGTTGTAGTGCTTCACACAGGTCGAAAGCACCTGCTCGAGGTGACGAGCGCCCAGCACCATGACGCGATCAAGGTACTCTGCCGTACAGTGCGGATCCATCGTTCGGCATAGGCGTTCGCCTTGGGGGCTCGCCAGGGCGTTCGGATGATCTCGACGCCGTCAGCCTTGAAGACCTCGTCGAACGCCGCTCCGAAACGCTTGTCACGGTCGTGGACGAGGAAGGGGATCCGTTCCGATCGGTCCTCCCGAACCTCGGAGAGGTTGCGAGCGATCTGGTTGCGCCAGGCAAGGTTGGCCGGACCTTCGGTCGCCCCGCCGAGCGGTTCACGCCGGGTATGCAGGTCGATGGAGAAAAGTACGTGCAGGGTTTCAGCCGGATCGACTCGACGGTGAACAGGTCACCGGCGATGATAGAGGAGGCCTGAGTGCATGAAAGTCGTCGAGATCTCGATGCCGATCTTCTGGGGTTGGCGCGCGACATCGTGCGGACGCAGCGGGACGATGTCGGCCTTGCGGCTGAGCTCGGCCAGGGCAGCGGCCAGCGCATGGTCACGGTCGACGGTGGCGTGCTGGTACCGGAGGGCCGCGTCTAGGGCGAGGAACAGCTCGTGTTCCTGCATCTGCCTTCGCCGGGCACCGTCGCCAACCTGGCACACAACCCCAACGTCGAGGTCAATGTCGTCGATCCCATCCGCCGCAAGGGGCACCGCTTTGCCGGCCGCTGCTACTTCCTGATCGCCGGCGAGGAGTACGAACGGATCCAGCCAGAGTTAGGAAGCCGGCGACGTCAATCGAGCCAATAGCGCCACATCCGGGGATTGGCTCGAACCGCTTGATATTCCTCGAGGTCATCGAGCGCCGGCTTCAAGTCGTCCCGTACGGTCGCGGCGTAGACAATGCCAAGCCGGTCCTCGAATTCATTCGACGAGAGCTGCCCTTTTGCCAAGGCTCGTTTTAAGACACCGACGGCCCTCTCCCTGCCGGCGTCTCCCAGTCGCAATCGCCCACGGACCGACAGCTGGCGTTCCGGCCGCGATTCGAGCTCGTCCATCGTGGAAACAGACTACGGCGCTCTCACTCTTGCTTCTAGACCGCGATATCTGTGCTCGTTCCCCGTCGGCAGCCCGTCATCCCGAAAGCGGAACGCCCTGCGGTGATGGTCCACGTCAGGCAGGGTCGTTGGGCGGAGCGTCCCGTATGAGCCGCCCGGTTGAGCGCCCGCTGATGGGCCCTTACGCACACCCACGAGGCCGCCCTCCCCGCCCATCCTGGCCTAATCACGGACCGAGCTGCAACGAACCACCATCGGCTTGGGTGGAGCGTCGGGGCAAAGATCTCACGACGCACCGAACACTTGGAAGCGAGTGTGACCAGCCATGATGGTTAGTCATCGTTCGCCGATGTCCGGCTCGGTGGCCTTCACAAGGAGCGTTCCGCAACGTCCTCGCTCACGCCTATGACGATCTCGTCTGGAACTTCACTAATGACCGGCTGGGCGAGCTCATCGCCCACGTTGGATGCCCTCTTAGACGATCAGTGACTGCTCGGCGGGCTGGAGGAAGTGGGTAGGCGCCATCGAGCCGGCAGAGTTCGATGTGCAGTCCCGGTTCCTGGTGGAGACCGCGGCTCCGTTCGGTACGTAGTTCCTGGTCAATCCACCGAACAATTGGACCTTCACGTTTCGGCACCCACAAGGTGGGGACGCCGTTCATGGGAGCCCTACTCGGTCGTCTGCCGTCTGAAGAAGTGCGATGCCAAAGGTGCAGCCACCGCCAAGATGAGTACCGACCAGATCAGGGCTGCCTCTACCGGGTGCTGCATGGGCCACGCTTGAATCGTGGCGGATGGATTCGGATTGCCCCACAGATGACGAGCACCAGCCGTCACTGCACTGACCGGGTTCCAATCCGCTACCGCCTGCAGCCAACCCGGCATGTGCTGGGTGGGGACCATGGCATTGGACACGAAGGCGAGGGGGAACAGCACGATGAAACCGAACGAACCAGCCGACTCGGGGCTCTTGCTGTTGAGCCCTACGCAGGCTGCAACCCACGACAATGAGTAGGCGAAGAACAACACCAACGCGAAGCCAGCGATCACCGAGCCGATGTTGGCACCAGACCTCCACCCGACAGCTAGCCCAGTCAGCGCGACGATGACGGCGCAGAGAACCGACGTCATGAGGTCGGCAATCGAGCGCCCCACCAGCACAGCTGCGCGCCACATCGGTAGGGTCCGGAACCTGTCGATCATCCCTTCGTGCAGATCCGTGCTCAGTCCGATTGCGGTGCCCATGGTGGAGGTGACCAGGTTGAGGGCCAGCAGACCGGCGAGGACGAAGTCCTTGTAGCTCCCGCCACCCGGAATCGGGATGCCCCCGCCGAAGATGAAGATAAAGAGCACCGTGAAGAGGACGGGTTGGATCGTCACGTCCGAGAGCTGCATCGGCTCCCGCGAGATGTGCACCAGGTTGCGGCGGGTCATCGCCCACACGTCCTGGACGCGGCCCAACGGCCCTGAGGGCTTGCCGAGGTCGGTGGCTCCAATCCGCCTTTGGGTGAGCGTGGTCGTGGTCATGCGTTGACTCCTTCGAGTTCGGACCGCTCCTCGCCTGCACTGGTGCCAACTACTTTGTCGGCGTCCTCTTCTTCGATGTGGCCTCCGGTGAGGGTGAAGAAGACGTCGTCGAGCGACGGTTGTCGTACCTCGATGTTGTCGACCATCACTCCCGCACCGTCGAGGGCTCGCACGAGCAGAGTCGTCAATCCGGGCGAACTGTCGACCGCAGCACTGAGCCGCTTTCCACCGTCGCTGACATGAACCCGACCGGCGACGAGAGGAGCGAGGGCCGGGACGGCTTCGGCATGAGCTTCGGTGAGTGTCACCTCGACATGCGCGCTCCGACTCGCCTTCTTCAATTCCAGCGGGGTGCCCTCCGCGATGACGCGCCCGTGGTCAACGACCACGATGCGATCGGCCAGGGCGTCGGCCTCGTCGAGATACTGGGTGGTCAAGAGCACCGTGACGCCCGCACCGGTCAGCTCTCGGATGGCCTCCCACACGCGCTGGCGACTGGTCGGGTCCAGTCCGGTCGTGGGCTCGTCCAGGAACAGGACCGGAGGTCGCGTCATCATGCTGGCTGCAAGGTCCAGGCGACGGCGCATGCCGCCCGAGTACCCCTTCAGGACTCGATCGGCGGCCTCGGTGAGCTCGAATCGGGCCAGGAGCTCGGCGGACCGAGCTCGTGATGAGGCGCGTCCCATGTCGCTGAGCTCCCCGACGAGGATCAGGTTCTGGCGGCCCGTCAGGAGCCCGTCCAACGTGGCATCTTGGGCCGCGACGCCGATGTGGCGCCGGACTTCGCCGGGGTGGGCCACGACGTCGATCCCGGCCACCGTCGCATGGCCTGCATCGGGCAGCGCCAGGGTGGTCACGATGCGCACGGCAGTTGTCTTGCCGGCGCCGTTCGGTCCGAGCAGCCCCAGGATGGAGCCCTCCGGGACGGAGAAGCCCACCCCGTCCAGGGCCTGAGTCTCGCCGTACCGTTTGGTCAGGCCCTCGGCCTCGATCATCAATTCGGCATTCGCCATCCTTCGCGTCCTTACCTGTCGACTAGTATGGGCCTACCAGCCGTATGGTAAGTCCGTGCCTTACCTGTCGTCAAGTAGAACCGTCGTCCGACCCGTAGAATGAGGACCGTGACGCAAGCCCCAGCCCAAGCCAAGACAGAGGGATCCCGCCCGCAGGCGGACGAGACCGGTGAAGGAGGGACGGCGCCGTCCGAGGCCGTCTCCACCAGGCAGCGCATCCTCGACGTGGCTCTCGACCTCTTCACGGAGCAGGGGTTCGACGGAACTTCGCTGCGTGAGATCGCCGAACGCTTGGGTGTGACGAAGGCAGCGCTCTACTACCACTTCGCCTCGAAGGACGACATCCTGATGGCTCTCCACATGCGTCTCCACGAGTTGGGCAAAGGAGCGCTCAGTCGGTTGTCGGAAGATCCGGTCACTCTCGAGTTGTGGGGGGAACTGCTCGACGAGATCGTCGGTCAGATGCTGGCTCAGCGCAAGATCTTTCTCATGCACGAGCGGAACCAGGCGGCTCTCGAGAAGATGCACCGGGAGGAGCACGACGCCGAACATGACGACATCCAGGATCAGCTTCGTCGCGTGCTCTCGGACCCTCGTGTCCCGCTCCGTGACCGGGTGCGGATGGCCTGTTCATTTGGTGCCGTTTTCGCCGGGCTGTTCATGGCCGGTGACGCATTCGAGAAGACGTCCAACGAGCAATTGGGTGATCTGCTCCGCGAGGCGGTGCACGACGTCCTGGCCGGCTGAGATCGGCTCTACGACAGGCTGAAGCGTGTGATCGGCAAATACGTGGACCCCGATCCGAACAAAGCGACACTGCATCCGACCCTGTGGACTCCACAGCCATCTTCACTTTGAAGCATCCAGGTTCACACGCTGTGCGTTGCTGTGATCGTGATGACACTCCGGAGAGATGCGGTCAGACTTGAGGGATGCTTGAGGCCTACCGACCCGCGCCCCAGGCGTGAGGACTCGGCTCGTGCTCGCGAGGTGGGCAACGTTCGGTCGCAGAAGCCTGCACGAGGCGGTGCAAGATCGGATCACCACCAGTGCCGCGAGCTTGGCGTTCCACTGGTTCCTTGCCCTTTTCCCAGCCGTCATCGGCGTGCTGGGCCTGGCTGGACTGGTCGGATTGTCCGGCTCGCAACTGAGCACAGCGGTGCATGACGCTGGCGTGCTACTGCCGGCGCAGATGTCACAGGTGCTCGACCAGGCTCTGACGAACCCGCTCGGCCATCGAGGAAGCACCGTCGAATTGCTATTCGGCGTCATCGTCGCATTCTGGGCGGCAGTGGAGGCCATGGCCGCGCTACAGGTCGCGTTGGATGTCGCGTACGAGGTGGATGGTGACCGGGGATTTGTCGGCCGGAGGCTGATGGCGCTCCCATTGTTGATAATCACGGCTCTTCTGGGGGGTGCAGCTTCGGTGCTGCTGGTGCTCGGCGATCCCCTTCATCGGTTGTTTCCGGTGGCCGATGTGCTCTGGCTCGTCTTCCGGTGGGCCGCCGCGATTGTCCTAGCTGCACTCCTACTGTCAACCTACTATGCGATCGGGCCCAAGAGAGAGAACCTTACGTGGTCGTGGATCACCCCAGGTACTGTCGTCGCGACAATCTGCTGGCTTCTCTCATCAGCGGCGTTCTCGTACTATTTGGACCATTTCGGCCATGAGTCGAGAAGCTACGGGGCGTTTGCGGGAGTCGCAGTGTTGCT
Source organism: uncultured Acidimicrobiaceae bacterium (assembly GCA_963828385.1). GTDB lineage: Bacteria > Actinomycetota > Acidimicrobiia > Acidimicrobiales > RAAP-2 > Bog-756. Next base: position 1,958,160 of record CAWHEF010000002.1, on the reverse strand, counting down.
TCTCTGGCTCTTCCTCACCGGTCTCGCGGTCTTGCTCGGAGCCGAGCTCAACTGCGAGCTTGAGAGAGACGAATCAGAGGCAGCTTGAAGACTGTCCAGTCCTCTCGACGGACTGACTTGCCGGGTGGCAGCTGCGTCGGAATCAGCTGTGGCGGCCGTATCGCGTATGCGACGCAGTGCGAGCGTTGTCCCGCCGGCCAAGAGCACGATCGGCCAATCCACGATTCCTGCAGCTCCTAGAGTGGCAAGGCCAAGAGCAGCGGCGGCAGAAGAACCTGCTCCCGTCCGCGCCCCCCGGCCAGCTCCGCGGATGACACCGCTCATACCACCGAAGACGGCACCGAGGGCAGCTCCTGTTACGGCTCCAGCGGTACCAGTACCAATTGCCGCGGCATCTTCGGCGGCTCTAAAGGTGAAAGTGATTAGTCGCAATTGAGACTCAAGACCGGAATCGCAGGTCGGAGAAATAACCTTTTCAACATGGTACCCAGTCACTTTCTGTGTAGCACAGCCACCTTTGGGACAGAGTAACCGAATGCTGGTTTCCCGTTTCATCACCTCAACGGTGGCGCTGGCCGCCTCGGGGATCGCGGCGGTTGCAAGCGGAGTGGGTGCTTCCTTGACGAGGCGGTCCTGGCTGGGTTCGGGGCGCGCATGGATTGAGGTCCGAGGCTTGGATGGCCCTACCGGAGGGGTCATGGGCGACCGGGTCGTTGCAGCCCTGCGCGCGCTCCCAGGCGTGGAGTGGGTCGAGCTGAACCGGACCCTTTCACGAGTTGTGGTGTCACTTGAGCCAGATGGGCCGACCTTGGCGCAACTCTTCGAGGTCATCAGCCGCTGTGAAGCCGAAGCGGCGAGCACAACTGATGAGACCGCCCAGGGTGGCAAGGGAGGTCGTCCCGAGGGGGTAACAACCTTACCCGGCGATACCGCCGTGCTGGCCGGACGGGTGGCAGCGGTTAGCGCGGACGCCGTGGGTTTGGTGGGTGCCGTGACTGGTCGGGTGTTGGGCCTTCCGCGCCTGCCCGGCGCCGCGGCAGCGGCAGTCGTCTTGGTCGATGTTCAACCTCGTCTTCGGCGCGCCGTGGAAAAACGGATCGGTGCCGAAGCGGCCGACGTTGCTCTCGCTGTTTCGACTGCCGCTGCTCAGAGCCTGGCTCAGGGACCGGGCACGCTCGCAGTCGACCTGACACTACGTGCCGTAATGGCTGCCGAGGCCTTCGCTGGCATGAGGGCCTGGGAGCGCCTCGAACCAGAGCTGGCGGCACAGGCAGCCTCCGACGCACCGTTTCCGGCCATCGATCGCCCTGTACCGCGTCCACCGGGGCCCATCGAGCGATACACCGATGCCTCTGCCATCGTGGGTTTGCTGGGAACAGCCGGGGTCGGTCTCGCGACCGGTAACCTAAATCGGGCATCTGACGCCGTCTTGGTGGCCGCTCCACGCGCCACCCGTACGGCCAGAGAATCATTTGCGGCCACGCTGAGCCGTCACCTTTCCGACGATCATGATGTGCTCGCTTTACGGAGTGACGCTCTGCGCCGGCTTGACCGGGTCGACACTCTCGTGGTCGATCCTCGGGCCGTGTTGAGCAATAGCCTTGCCGTGACCCAGATCGTTGGCACAGATAGAACGACGCGCGGTGCCCTTTGGACTGAGGCGTGCGCCGACGTCGCCCGCGGCTATCTCCAACCCGGTTGGCACCCGGCGCGGAGCCTTTCCTGCGCTCAGGACAGGCTCGATGTACCGGAATCGGCACGCGTGTTGATTACATCGGTTCCGGATCCTTTGGCCGGCACCCTCCTGTCGGCGGCTCGGCAAGCCGGGGTCGAGTTGGTGTCGCTCGATCTAGAAGAGCTGGGTAGCTTGCGGGCTGGCTTTGACGACCTCTACCAGCAAAATGACGTGGTCGATGTCGGTTTGTGTGACGCTGTCGTCGGGCTCCAGGCTGCCGGCCACACGGTCGCACTGTTGGGGGCACAGGCGCCGACAGCCTTGGCCGCGGCTGACGTCGCCCTGGCCCTCACGAAGCCGGATGTGCCGCCGGGCTGGACTGCTGATCTGCTTCTGCCTGACCTTGAGGCAGCTTGGAGGATCCTCAGCGCCTTGCCGGCTGCCCGGGCCACGAGCCGCCGAGGTGTGGAGCTGTCAGCCGGCTCGACGATCCTCGGCGGTCTCCTCATGCTTCCTGGCGTGCGCGGACGCGGCCCGGGCCCTGTGGTAGTCGGAGCAGCCCTCGGTCTCGTTAATGGCCGTTTGGCGGCACGGAACGTCGCCCGGCTTCCCATCCCAAACCCCCCTCCTGTCGTCGACTTTCATTCCTTGACGGCGAGTCAAGCGCTCGCCTTTTTCTCTGACCCGAGAGAGCGGACGGCGCCCCTTCCTAGGACCGATAGCCAATGGAGGTTCGTCCCACCGGGTGTCGCCGCAGCATGGCGAGTAACCAGCACCCCAGGGGTGTGGGCTTGGCGACTAGCCAGGGCGGCGCGCTCGGAACTGGCCGACCCATTGACGCCGATCTTGGCTACGGGAGCGGCTGCCAGTGCCCTACTGGGTTCACCGGTAGACGCTCTGTTGGTCGGATCGGTTGTGACGGGTAATGCCATTCTCTCGGCTGCCCAACGTCTGCGGGCCGAACGGCTCCTGAACCGGCTTCTAGCGGGACAAAGTGTCCCCGCACGGGTGCTCGTGAGCATCGGTCATGACGATCTCGCGTACCGCGACGTTGCTCAGGCCGACCTTGCTCCCGGTGACATTATTGAAGTACGAGCCGGCGAGGTGGTGCCTGCCGACGCCCGGCTGCTCGCGGCTGAGACGGTGGAGGTGGACGAATCGTCTCTGACCGGGGAATCCCTACCTGTACGGAAGGATCCCTCGTCGACGCCCGGCGCTCCACTTGCTGAACGGAGTTGCATGTTGTTTGAGGGGACCGTGCTCGTCGCCGGATCGGCAACCGCACTAGTCGCCGCAGTCGGGGATGCTACCGAGGCGGGACGGGTCGCCGCATTGCTCCCTCAAAGGGCCCGCGACGTTGGAATCCAGGCACAATTGGGTCGTCTCACCGCTCGGGTGTTACCGATCACGATCGGCGGTGGGCTCACCGTCACCCTGATCGGCCTTCTGCGTGGAACCGGAATCCGCCAGGCCGTCACCAGTGGCGTGTCGATCTCGGTGGCCGCCGTCCCCGAAGGTCTACCTCTGGTAGCCACTCTGGCCCAACAGGCGGCTGCCCGTCGGCTGACACGACGCGGCGTATTGGTTCGCTCTCCGCGCTCCATTGAAGCCCTTGGTCGGGTGGACGTGATCTGTTTCGACAAGACCGGCACTCTCAGTGAGAATCGGCTCCGGGTCACGACCGTCCAGCCGCAACCCGGCTGGGAATCATCAGTGGTGCTGGACTGCGCCGCTCAGACCTGTCCAGTTATGGTGAACGGCCAGTCTCAGCAGCATGCCACCGACATCGCGATCCTCGAGGCATTCGACGGTTCCGTCCCGGAGCGGCAAGCGGAACTTCCTTTTAGGGCCGGGCGGTCCTTCTCGGCGGCAGTTTCCGATGGGTTGCTGAGGGTGAAGGGGGCGCCGGAAGTTCTGATCGCTGCTGCAGAGCCGGACACCGCGCTCACTGATCGGGTGCATGAGATGGCGGCCCGGGGACTGCGGATCATCGCAGTTGGCGAGCGGCGCCTCACTGAACAACAAGTGGCTGCGGCTATCGCGAGTGACGATGCTTTCGAACAGATGTGCCGCGATGAGCTCGACATCGTCGGACTTCTTGGACTGACAGACACTCCTCGTTCGGGTGCGAAGGACCTGCTTCCCGCGTTGATCGGAGAAGGCCATAGCGTTCGGGTGATAACCGGCGACCACCCACTCACGGCAAGAACGATCATCAGCGAGTTGGGACTGAAAACCGAGCCGGACGGGATCTTGATCGGATCCGAATGGGACCACATGTCCCGGCACGAGAAGTGTCGTGCGGTCGAGCGGGTGACGATCTTCGCCCGCATGTCACCCGAGCAGAAGGTTCAGATCGTGCAGGCTTTGGAAGCCAATGGTCACATCTGCGCAATGGTGGGGGACGGAGCGAACGATGCTGCGGCTATTCGCGCCGCCAGCGTTGGCATTGGCGTTACCGCCCATGGCAGTGATCCGGCACGCGGTGCAGCAGAGGTGGTCCTGACGGACGGCAACATCGGCTCTTTGAGTGCGGCATTGGATGAAGGGGACCAACTGTGGCAACGGGTGCAAGCAGCCCTCTCGGTTCTGCTCGGAGGCAATGCAGGAGAGGTGGCATTCACCGTGATCGGAACCGCCATTTCGGGACGGGCGCCATTGAGCGCTCGACAATTGCTGTTGGTCAATTTGTTTACCGATGCCCTACCTGCAGCTGCAGTAGCGGTGAGCCCCTCTCGGACCGCAGTTAAGGCCCAAGGCGGTCTCGATGAGACCCGACTGTGGCGAACCATCGCTATTCGCGGATCGGCCACCACGATCGGCGCCACGTCGGCTTGGACGCTTGCGAAACTCACGGGCCGTAACCGACGGGCGTCGACGGTCGGCTTGGTCGCACTCGTAGCCTCCCAGCTCGGACAGACTCTCTTGGACTCGCGCAGCCCCCTCGTCGTCGTGACAGCAGGTGGTTCGCTGACGGCGCTTGCTGCTCTGATCAGCACGCCGGGAGTCAGCCAGGTGTTGGGCTGCACACCCCTGGGACCGATCGGGTGGTCTCAGGCACTGGGCTGTGCCACCGGAGCTACTGTTTTCGCAGGAGTTGCAGAGCGCCTGATTCCTCCTGGGGCCCGCACCGACGATACGGCTATCCATGATCATGTTGAACAGTCGTCCGATGCTCGAACAGAAGATCGGCGGCGTCACCAGCAGAGTGCACAGAGTTGGAACCGTGACAATCACCTCGTCTCCAGCCGCCCATCTCCGGTTTCCCTACCCGAGCCGTAGCGTGACCCAGCGAAACGAATGAAACTGAACTCATCGAACAATGGAGGCACCTAATGGTCCAGAAGCAGACTGCAGCGCCCCGAAGGGGGTCCACGAGGCAAACGAGCACCCGACATGTCGCCGGAAAGGCAGCTGCCCAAAAGGTTCACCAGGCTGAACACATGTCATTGAACCTTCCGATCATCGGACCGGTCGACCTGCCGCCACCGGAGCATTTGATGTACTACGGCGGAATTGGACTGTTGGCCGGGCTCGAAATAATCGAATGGCCCATCGCCTTGCTGGTCGCGGCGGGACACGCCCTTTCCCAACAACAACACAGCCGAGCTATCGAAGAACTCGGAGAAGGACTCGAAGAGGGCAGCTAATCCGCTAATCCGCGATCAGGGACTAGGCCGCTGCCAGAGTCGATCCGACCAGTCACCAGATTCGGTCCGACCTGCTGATCGCGCTCGACTGAATGCTGCTGCGCACCTGTTGCGTCGGGCAGCCTTCGGGGGACCCTCCATGAGGTGTCCGCAACCGCCTCGGCCGGTCACGGCGCCACGGTCGCCCATCGACCGCCGGGCTGTCCGAGTCCGAGCCCGGAGGTGACGCCGTCCCGGTCCCGACGTTCACTGCGCCTCCGACCGACCTCGACGACCTGAAGAAGGACCCACCGCGCCGGTCAGTTGGCCACGAAAAGTCCGCCCTTCGGAGCGGATGTTCAGGTGATGACCAGTGCACGCGCGGAGGCTGTCCGGGACGCCATTCCCAGTGCGGTCAGCACCTTCTCGAACAGCTACGCCGATCCTTGACCTGGGACCAGGAAGCGGAGACAGCCAAACATGCTCAGCTGCGGATCAACACCGGCGGGGACATCTATTTCTGAGATCCGCACAGCCATGGCAGTGGGACAGCAACGAGAACACCAACTGATGAGAACGAGAGCTGCCCTAGTATTGCTCGCATGCCTGGATCCCATCGTGCGGCCGCGAACTACGACTCCGAGGCCGTCCGAGCCAAGTACCTCGCCGAGCGCGACAAACGGCTGGTCCCCGGCCGCGCCAGCATCCGCGACCTGCAGACCGACGATCATTTCGCCCGCTACCGTGACGACCCATTCACATCGTTCATCGAGCGCGACCCGGTCGCCGACGACGTCGATGTCGTGATCGTGGGCGGGGGGATTGCCGGGATCCTCGCCGGCGTCCAGCTCCGCAAGGCCGGCCTCGAGCGGATCCGCATCATCGACCAGGCGGGAGGCATCGGGGGCACCTGGTACTGGAACCGTTACCCGGGCGTCATGTGCGACGTCGAGTCGTACATCTACCTCCCGATGCTCGAGGAGCTCGATTACATCCCCACCCGCCGCTACGCGTTCGGCGAGGAGATCCGACACCACCTCGAGGCGATCGCCGGACGCTTCGACCTTGTGCCCGAAGCCCTTTTCCACACCGGTGTGACGGGCGCCGAGTGGCACGAGGACGCGGCCCGGTGGCAGATCCGCACCGACCGCGGCGACGTGGTCAGCTGCCGCTGGTACGTGCTGGCCGTCGGGATTCTCAACCTCATGAAGCTGCCCACCACCCCTGGCATGGAGGACTTCACCGGGCGATCGTTCCACACGGCGCGGTGGGACTACGGGTACACCGGCGGCGCCCCGGAGAGCCCCCCACCAGATTGGCGGACAAGGTCGTCGGCCTCATCGGCACCGGGGCGAGCGGCATCCAGTGTGTGCCGCCGCTGGCCGAGTCGGCGAAGCACCTCTACGTCTTCCAGCGCACGCCGTCGGCCATCGGCGAGCGGGGCAACCGGCCGACCGATCCCGACTTTGCCCATGGGCTCGACCCGAGCTGGCAGCGGACCCGAATGGACAACTTCCAGGCGATCATGCTGGGGCGGCCTGTCGAACGCGACCTGGTGGACGACGGGTGGACGCACCACTACGCCGCCGTTCAGCACCCCCCGCGAGAGAAGGGCATGACGCTTGCAGAATATCTGCGGACCGCCGAAGAAGTCGACTACGGGATCATGGAAACGCACCGGCGTCGGGTAGAGGAGCTGGTGGCCGATCAGGCCACGGCCGAGATCCTCAAGCCGTACTACCGCTACCTGTGCAAGCGGCCGTGCTTCCACGACGAGTACCTTCTGGCCTTCAACAATCCCAAGGTCACGCTTATCGACTGCCCCGCCGGGATCGAGCGGATCACCGAGCGGGGGCCGGTCGTCGACGGTCAGCAGTACGAAGTCGACTGCATCATCTACGGCACCGGCTTCGAGGCTGAGCTCACCCCGCTCTTCCGACGGGCCGGCCACGAGATCGTCGGCCGGGGTGGCCTTACCCTGGCAGAGAAGTGGGCCAACGGTGCTGCCAGCCTGTTCGGGATGATGAGCCGTGGCTTCCCGAACATGTTCGTCATGCCGGCACCGGGGCAGCAAGCGGTGGTGACCGTCAATTACACGCAGCTGGCCGTGCTCGGTGCCGAGTTCATCGGCGGCGCCGTCCGGCTTCTCGAGCAGCAGGGTGTGGAGGTGTTCGACGTGAGCGCCGAGGCGGAGGAAGCGTGGACGCAGAAGATCGTCGATTCCTACGTCGACGGGAGCGCTGTCCTGTCCGCCTGCACGCCGTCGCGCATCAACAACGAGGGCCACCCCGAAGCGTTGAACCCCCGCAACGGCAACTACGGCCGCGGGATGGGCGACTGGTTCAGCTACCGTGAGCGGCTCGAGCAGTGGCTCAGGGCCGGCAGCCTCGAGGGTCTGGAACTCAAGGTCCGGTCGACGGCATCATGAGCGATCGTCAGCGGGTCGCTGTCGTGACCGGCGGCGGTGGCGGGATCGGAGCAGCGATCGCCGAGGAGCTCGGCCGTGGCGGCTGGTTCGTTGTCACCGTCGACCCCCTTGTTACTCTCGATGGTTCCGAGCGGCTCCCGGAGCCCGAGGAGACCACGGCCGGTCGCATCGTGGCGGCGGGTGGTTCAGCCAAGGCCTCGTCGGTATCGGTGACAGACGCCGAGGCGGTCCGCGGCCTATTCCGGGAGCTGGTCGACGAACACGGCGGACTCGACGCCGTCGTCAACGTCGCCGGCATCACCCGGCAGACCTACTTCGCAAAGGGCACCGAGGAGGACTGGCTCGCCGTGCTCTCCGTGCACCTCGAGGGCTACCTCAACGTGCTCGACGCCGCGCTGCCGCTCATGGCCGCTGCCGGTCGTGGTCGTGTCCTCGGGGTCACCTCCGGCTCGGGCTGGCGAGCTGCCGATGCCGGCGCGTACAGCTGCGCCAAGCGGGCGGTCGCCGCCCTCACCTGGCAACTGGGCCGGCTGGCGCCGCCGGGTGTGACCGTCAACGCGATGTCGCCCATCGCGGCCACCCGAATGGTCACCGCTGCCCTGGAGCGAGCTCGTCAGGCGGGCAGGTCAGGCGGTGGGGGAGTCTCATTCACCTCGATGCCGGGCCCCGAGGACCTCGGTCCTCTCGGCGCATACCTCGTCGGCGACGACTTCGGGTGGTGCACCGGCCGGGTGCTCTTCGCCGGCGGCCCGGAGGTGGCAGTGGTGGACGAGCCCCGCCTCCTCGAGGTGGTTCGAAGCGACGGGGTGGTCTCACTCGCCCGGGTGCTCGATGCCGTCATCCCTGGCGCGTTTGCCAAGGCGGAGACCACGCAGGCGAGCGCTGGCGGCGGCAACCCAAGGTTCGGACCGATCTTCGACGAGCCCGCCCCGGTCGAGGCTGCACCGGCGCAAGTGCGATCTTGTGCCGTCGTCAGCGACCGCCCACGACTGGCACGGTCGATCACCGCCGCTCTGGAGGCCCGATCCGTCCACTGCCATCAGGTCAAGCTCACTCACGGATTTAGCGAAGCCTCCAGCGCTCTGTGCTCGGTCGTCGAAGGGGCTGGTCCGATCGACGCCGTTGTCGTCGCTCCCGACGGTGGTCATCCCACGGCCACCTCGGTGGATGGTTGGGAACGGGTGCTCGCTGAGCACCGCGGGATCGTCGAGCACATCCACACCGACGGCGGATGGGCGCGGGCGGCCGCCGAGTACGCCGCCAGCGCCGGGCTCCCGGTACGGCTGGTGACCCTCACCGACGCTGCCAACACGGAGGGTCGCAGTCGAGCCCAGGCCGCGGCGCAGGCGGCGCGGGCTGCGGCGGGTGGGACAGAGGGGCGCATCACGGCCTTCGCCGCCAGCATCGAGACCTCGGAGGGAGTTGCATACCAACCGGCCGGCGAACTCGTCGCCCACCTGCTCGGTCACCCTGAGGCCTCGGCTCTCGCTGGCGCGGAGTTGGTGATAGGCGCTGGCTGGCTAGGCCTCCGTAGTCACCCCCGGCCGATCGGGAGCATCATCTACGGTGGTCCCGGCCTCCCCAACTGGCTCGACGCCACGCTCCGGGAGATCGTCGGTGCCACGGGCCCCCCGCCGTACACGGAGGCCAGGTGACCGCCACTTGGCCCACCCGCGTCGTCGATGCTCACGTGCACCTCTGGGACCCGGCCCGGACCGACTGGTATCCATACCTCTCGCGTCCTCAACAAGGCGGTGCTGGTGATCCATCGAGGATGTACCGTCGCTTCGATATCAACACCTATCAGGCCGAGTCGGCCCAGTGGCACGTCGAGAAGTTCGTCAACGTCGCCGCCGCCACCGGTCGTCACTCGATCGAGGAAACCGTCGAGCTCGATGGTAACGCTCACGCCGGTGGCGGTCCTGACGCCATCATCGGCGGCCTCCCACCGACCGACACGACGGTTGAGGCGATCGAACTCATCGACCGGCAGATGACGGCCTCACGCTTCCGCGGGGTTCGGTTGATGGGTGCCTTCGAGGGGCCGCTCCCCGACATCGGAGTTCTCTACGCCCTACAGGAGCGCAACCTGCTGTTCGAGCTGATGACCCATTCCGATCAGCTCCGGCCGGCAGCCGCGCAGCTCGGTGGCTTCGATGATCTAGTGGTTGTGGTCGAGCACACCGGATGGCCCCGCTCGGGTGCCGATGAGGAGCGCGCACTCTGGCAGGCCGGCATAGACGCTCTGGCCGGCCTCGGCAATAACGTCCTGTGCAAGCTCTCGGGCCTGGCGATGCCGTTAGGGTCGATGAGCGTCGATGCCTTTGCCCCATGGCTCGAGTACGCCATCGAGGCATTCGGCGTCGACCGCTGTATGTTTGCGAGCAACTTTCCCGTTGACGCCATGTACGGCACCTTCGACGAGCTCTACGAGCTGTTCAGCGCCATCACAGAGGGCCTCGACAGCGAAGCCCGCGAAAGGCTCTTTGCAAAGAACGCAGAGGATGTCTACCGGTGCTAGACCGTTGTGATGGAGGTGTTGGCCGAGGCGCGGTCTGACGCCCGGTAGTCCGATTTACCTCGGCTACTGCTGAGATTCCACCTGCAGGTAGCGAGCGACACTCCTTGCTTGCGACGCGGACCTTGAACGCGTCGCCCGGGTGACGCGAATCGAACTAGACCATTCATAGCTTTTGCACGTCCACGAAGGCTGTGACCCACTACGAACGGAGTTCGCGTCCCGCGGGGAGTTCAGCGAACGCTCGTCTTGCCTCGCTGGCCACGGGCACTGTCTCGCTGGCCACGGGCACTGTCTCGCTGGCCACGGGCACCGACCATGCCGCCGGATCGACGATTGATCATTGCTGCTCGCCGAACTATCGTCGGTCGTGCCTTCGACAGTGAGGGTCGGCAGGGAGTGAGGGTTGGCAGGAGGCCGTCTCGCTCGGACATCTCGGAGGCGCGATCGTGCAGCTATCCCTGCTGACGTGCACCGCGGCCGGACTGCGTCCGGCACCAGGCTAACTCTGGTCTGCTCGAGTGTGTCTGGAGGTAACCCACAATCGTGGCGACTGAGCAGCCCTACACCGATCCCTTCCCGTTGAGCGCGGCGTTCGTCGACCGGTCCTTGCGACCGGCCGACCGAACCGAGCCGAACGATGACCAACCCGTCCCAAGTACAAAGGAGGCCGCGCAGTGACAAGAGAGCAGACTTTCGTGATCGTGGGAGCCGGTCTCGCCGGCGCCAAGGCAGCCGAAGCGCTGCGCACCGAGGGATTCGATGGCCGCGTGATCCTGATCGGGGAAGAGGCGGAGCGACCCTACGATCGGCCGCCCCTCTCGAAGGACTATCTGCAGGGTAAGTCGGAGAAGGAGAAGGTCTATGTCTTTCCCGAGGAGTGGTACCCCGAGCACGACATCGAGTTGCGGCTCGACACGCGGGTCGACTCCCTCGACCCCTCCTCCCATGAGGTGGCCCTCGAAGGTGGCGAGCGGATCGGGTACGACAAGTTGCTGCTCGTCACCGGTTCGTCTCCCCGGCGTCTGCCTGTGCCTGGGAATCGACCTCGACGGTGTCCTCTATCTGCGCCGCCTGGAGGACTGTGAGGTGATGAAGGCCGCATTCAGCGCCGCCGATCGGGTGGCGATCATCGGAGCGGGATGGATCGGGCTGGAGACCGCTGCGGCAGCCCGAGCCGCCGGGTGCGAGGTGACGGTGCTCGAGCAGGGAGAGCCTGCCGCTGCTGGCCGTGCTCGGCAGAGAGATGGCCGAGTTCTATGCCGGTGTGCATCGCGACCACGGGGTCGAGCTACGAATGGGGGTCGAAGTAGCCGAGATCACGGGAAAGGACCACCGATCCACCGGTGTCCGGTTGGAGGATGGCGGCGTGATCGACTCCGACACCATCGTGGTCGGTGTGGGCATCACCCCCAACACCGAGCTGGGAGAATCTGCCGGCCTCACCGTCGACAACGGGATCGTCGTCGACCAGTTTCTGGCCACCAGCGACCCTGACATCTCCGCCGCCGGGGACGCGGCCAACACCTACTACCCGCTGTTCGACACCCATCTGCGCCTCGAACACTGGTCAGCCGCACTCAACCAGGGGCCGGTGGCGGCGGCCAACATGGTGGGCCGCGTCGATCCCTATGACCATGTGCCCTATTTCTTCTCCGACCAGTATGACGTGGGGATGGAGTATTCCGGTTTTGTGGCTGGTGGCCACTACGACGAGGTCATCTTCCGTGGTGACATGGACAAGGGTGAGTTCGTCGCGTTCTGGATCGAGGGTGGACAGGTGCGAGCCGGAATGAACGTCAACGTCTGGGACGTCACCGACGCCATCCAAGGTCTGGTGCGGTCGGACGAACCGGTCGACAGGGCAAAACTTGCCGACCCGGAAGTGCCGCTGGAGGATGCCGTGGGCAGCACGTTGGGCAGGGGTTGGCTGATGACCACAGAGCCGTTCGGTGAGGTGCGTCGGCTGGCGGCTCAGCTCAGGGTGGACTCCATCCGCTGCAGTACCGAGGCGGGTTCGGGCCACCCGACGTCGTCGCTGTCGGCCGCCGACCTGATGGCCGTATTGCTGGTGAACCATCTGCGTTACGACTGGGACCGTCCGGATCTTCCCTCCAACGATCACCTGATCTTCTCGAAGGGCCATGCTTCTCCGCTGCTGTACTCGATGTTCCGGGCGGTGGGGGTCGTGGATGACGAGGAGCTCATCAAGACCTACCGGCAATTGGGCAGCCGCCTTGGAGGCCACCCCACTCCTGCCCTTCCCTGGGTGGATGTGGCCACTGGCTCGCTCGGCCAGGGCCTTCCCGACGCGGTAGGCGTCTGTCTGGCCGGAAGGTACCTGGACGAGCTGGACTATCACGTCTGGGTCCTATGCGGGGACAGCGAGACGGCGGAGGGATCGGTCTGGGAAGCCCTGGACAAGGCCAGTTACTACAAGCTCGGCAATCTGACCGCCATCGTCGATGTCAACCGCCTGGGCCAGCGTGGGCCGACCGAGCTCGAGTGGGAGCTGGACCATTACGCCGCCCGGGTGGACGCATTCGGATGTCGGTCGATCGTCATCGATGGCCACGACCTCGAGGCCATCGATGAGGCGTTGGCCGACGCCTGCTCGGACCCGGGCCAGCCCACCGTGGTGCTGGCCCGGACCATCAAGGCCAAGGGGGTGCCCGAACTCGAGGACCGGAATGGCTGGCACGGGAAGGCTCTCCCTGCCGACATGGCCGAACGAGCCGTCGCCGCCCTGGGCGGCCCGGGTGATTTGCGGATCACGACGCACCGTCCGGCATCCGGCACTCCCGCTATCACCCCTGATCCCACCGCCTCCGTCGTCCTTCCCACCTATGCGGTGGGTGACAAGGTGGCGACCCGTGCCGCGTTCGGCGCTGCACTTGTCGCCCTTGCTGCTCGTCCTGAATTGATCGTGGTGGACGGGGAGGTCGGGAACTCGACCCACGCCGACGAATTCCAGAAGGTCTGCCCCGAGCGCTATTTCGAGATCTTCATCGCCGAGCAGCAGCTGGTCGCCACAGCCGTCGGACTGGCCGTTCGGGGATACGTGGCCTTCGCCTCCACATTCGCTGTGTTCTTCTCGCGTGCATTCGACTTCATCCGCATGGCCGGGATCTCCGAGGTGAACATCCGTCTCGTCGGCACACACGCCGGGGTCGAAATCGGCGAGGACGGTCCCTCCCAGATGGCGTTGGAGGACCTGGCCTCGTTGCGAGCAGTGTACGGCTCGGTCATCTTGTACCCGGCCGACGCTCCTTCCACCGTCCGGCTCGTCGCCCGGATGGCTGACACCCCTGGCATCGTTTACCTGCGGGCCACCAGGGGCGCCTACCCCGTGATCTATGCGGCCGACGATACCTTCGAGGTTGGCGGATCCAAGGTCCATCACTTCGGGGAGCACGAACAGGTGGCCCTCATCGGAGCCGGTGTGACGCTCCACGAGTGTCTCGCTGCCGCCGAGGTCCTAAAGGACTCGGACATTTCGGTTCGGGTGATCGACGTCTATTCGGTCAAGCCCATCGATCGCACAGCCCTGATGGAGGCTTGCCAGGTGACCGAGAGCCACCTCGTGGTCGTGGAGGACCACTACCCCCAAGGTGGCATCGGCAGCGCGGTCCTCGAAGCTTTGGCCGACGCCCCGGTGCCCCCGCTCAAGGTCGCCCACCTGGCCGTGTCCGGCCTGCCCACCTCGGGCACCCCGGCCGAGCTCCTCGACGCGGCCGGTATCTCATCGAGCCACATCGTCGATGCCGCCCGTCGATTGGTCGGGTTCTGACCCGAGCACCATGTCGAGCGGGAGTGTCCCTGCGTCGGTTCAGGTCAGAAGGTCAATGCCGGGCGAACGAGGTTGATGAGTTTCTCCCCGGACAGGTACCGACGCAGGTTGGCCTTGAAGAGGTCCACGATCCGTCCGTTCTCGTGCTCCGAGAGGCCCGCCGTGTGCGGGCTGATCAGGACATTGGGGAGGTGCCAAAGCGGACTGTCGGGAGGCAAAGGCTCCACGGCGAAGACATCGAGAGCTGCTCCTGCGAGTCGGTCGGTGCTGAGTGCGTCGACGAGCGCCGACTCGACGACGACACCTCCTCGACCCACATCGACCACTACAGCTCCGGTACGCATTCGGGAGATGGCGTTGGCGTCGATCATCCCTGCCGTCTCCCCGGTCAAGGGCAGCGCCAACACGACGGCGTGGGCCACCGGCAGGAGATCGCCCAGGAACCGCGACGGACGGGTCTCGTCCGCGTAGGGTGACTCGGCGCGACCTGAGCGAGTGACGGCGATCACTCGCATGCCGAAGGCCTTTGCCAGTCGTGCCACCTCGGTGCCCACGGCACCGAGGCCGACCATGAGCAGGGTGGCGCCGGCCAGCTCCGACATCGGGTAGTGATCCCAACGCCGCCTCTCCTTCTCGGCCAGCAGGCGGGGAAGGCCCTTGGTGAAGGAAAGGACACCGAACATCGCGAATTCGGCGAGAGGGCCGGCATGGACCCCGGCTGCTCGGGTGATCAGCACCCGATCGAGTTCCGCCCCGGTGAGGTCGGCTGCTTGGACCTGTTCGCCCGCGCCGTCTGCAGTTGCCTGCACCCAGCGCAGGCTCGGGTTGGTTCGGACCACCTCGGCCAGCCCTTGGGGGGCATCCCCGGGTAGCCCGAACAGGATCTCCGCCTCGGCCAACATGGTGTACCAGCGGTCCTCCTGCTCCGGGGTCCGTTGGAAGGTCTCCGCACCACGATGGTCACAAGAGAAGCGCAGCGGGGGCAGCAAGTCGGGTTGGTAGCGGACGTCGAGCCGCTTGTCGACCGCTCTGATGAGCGGCACCAACTCGGCCTCCAGCGGGGTGGCAATGGCCACGACGACGGCATCACCGGACATGGGTTCCCACCTTCACGGCCAGGTCGCTGACTACTGTGGCCTGGATGCGGAGGACCGCGTCGAAGACAAGCTCACCGGCGAGCGGCTCGACGGTGAACTCCTGAAACGAACCCTCCGAGGAGTCTCCCCTCCGGACGCTCAGGGTGCACAGCTCCTGCGCCAAGGCGGAGCTCATCTCTTTTTGTCGTCGTCCCTTCCAAGCGGCCCCGGCGCCCGGATGTCCCCATCGGGCCGGCCGGCGCGCAATGCGGATGCTCCTTCCAAGTCGAAGCCGGCACGGCGCCATTTGCCCGCCTCGTCGGCTGTGAACATCCACTGCCGCCAGCGGCGAGCCTCGACCAGTTCGAAGCCCGCCATGGTCCATTGTCGCCGAACTCGGGCAGCGGTGCGCTGATCATGATGCACGTTGTAGTTGGAAAGGGTACAGCCGTCGTCGCGTGAAAGCGCCGCCTCGAACGGCTCGTAGCCCCGCTCGCACCACGCCTTGGCCGTGGCATCGTCGAACTCGAACGGACGCCAATCCTCGGCATCGAAGTCAATCGCCGTCACTGAAGCCTCCCGTCTTGCCACGATCCCCCCCGTTCTCATCGGGACTGGCTGCAAGTGTGCCTCATCAGGATTCCTCTAAAGGCATGTCAGCCCTTAGATCGACTGCCTGTATCCAAAGAACTCATGGTCCTCGTTGTATCCACCGTAACCACCGCCAACCTCCGAGAAATCCCTCACGAACTCGAGGCCTTTTATCCATTTGACCTGCTTGAAACCAAGCTGGGTCTCATTCCGGAGCCGCAACGGCGCGCCGTGGCCGAAGGACAGGGGCTCCCCGTTCATGTCGTAGGCCAGCATGGTGAGGCGGTAGCTCATCTGCTCGATCGGGTGTGCGTCGTAGTAGATGCCCTTGTCCGGCCCGTCACCCAGAGAGTAGAAGACGACCCATTTCGCCGCAGGTTGGGGCCTGACCAGGTCCAGGACCGTCTGCATGGACACGCCGCCCCACTTGGCGACGCCCGACCACCCCTGGATGCAGAAGTGCTGGGTGATCTGTTCGTGGTACGGCAGCGCCCGCAGTTGGGTCAGGTCCAGTTCGACCGGATTGTCGACCAGACCGTTGATCCTCAACCTGTAGTCGGCAAAGTTGCCTTCGAACAGCGCTTTGTATTCCTCGGACTCGGGGTACTGACCGTTGTGCCAGAAATATGGCGAGATGTCCCGCTCGGAGTACTCACCTGGTGTGGAGTCCACGTGTTCGAACAGTCGCTGGGCCGGCGCAATCAAGGCAAAGCCGACCTGCTGCACCACTCGAGGGTGACGCAAGGTGAACGGGGTGGCAGCCACCCATGCCACGATCATCACGACCATGGACGCGGCAAAGATCCAGAAGCCGACCCACCCTCCTGAGTCATTTGCAGCGTAGATGTGGTTGAGATTCCGCAAGAGGCCGGTCGTGAACACCAGTGATACGTGGACGACGATGAAGAACACGAACCAGACAAGAACGAGGAAGTGAACCGAGCGCGCTACCTGGATGCTGAGGGGTTTGCTGATCCGTTTGAAGCGAGTCGAGAGCGCAGGTGACATCCCGAGGCCGGTAACAAGCGCCAGCGGGGCGGCGACGAAGACCGTCACGAAGTAGGCGATCAGCTGGAGGCCGTTGTAGGCCACCCAACCGTGCTCGGTGGGCCAGTTCAATGACAGGTACTGGATCATCACCGATAGGGCATTGGGGAACACCGCCCAAGTGGTCGGGATCAAGTGGCGCCACTGGGAAGTCGCGAACAGCAAGATGTAGAAGATCAGGCCGTTCAGTAAGAAGAGTGTGTCAGCGCCCAGATGCCACCAGCGGGCAAGTCCGATGGAGTGGCGAATGCCGGGCAATCCGACTTGGCCGGGCAAGCTGATGGAGTCCTTCTTGGCTGTCCACAGCAGGTCGGAAGGAACAGGTTTCTGGATCCTCAACCAATCCCTGCCCGGGGTGCTGTGCCGTGTC
Organism: uncultured Acidimicrobiaceae bacterium; assembly: GCA_963828385.1. Taxonomy (GTDB): domain Bacteria; phylum Actinomycetota; class Acidimicrobiia; order Acidimicrobiales; family RAAP-2; genus Bog-756. The sequence continues at coordinate 1,941,036 of CAWHEF010000002.1, read as the reverse complement.
CAGTACAGCCTGGGATGATCACTGAGGATCTGAATTCCTGACCTGATAATGAAGATGAGAAAGAACGCGTTGAGGAAGTGCTGCACCCCCACCCACCAAGGGAACCCAGAGTTCCTCACGGCACTGGCCGACAGAACGGTGCCGGGATAGCGGGCGATGAAGCTCTGTACGGACGGGATGTTCCTCAGACCCTTGCATATGGCCACTGCCACAATGAGGAGCAGGAGGCCGATCGGCAACAGCCACAACACGTTGAACCATCTGGTTCGTCCGATACGAAGGCGTGGAGCGATGCCGGTGACTGCCGGAACCCCTCCAGCCCAGGTGCTCGGATCAACGACATCCTCACCAGCGGTCAGCTGCGACCTGAAGCTCTGAAGCGTGTCAGGGGAGACAGGTGAGGGAGCAGGAGGAGGTAGGTCTGCGGGGGATGGTCGACGTTGGTCCGTGGCATCGCAGGACCGGCTGGGGCCCGCCGGGCCCCGTTCGTTCACCGTCGCGTCCAGTCGGTGTCGGGGTGATCGAGTTCGTCGACGCCCAGGTGCGGTGCAGCCCGAATCGGAAAGTTTTGGCCCGGGCAATCGAACGGTGGCGGTACAGGCATTGGTTTCGCCCACCTGGACGGTCTGAAGCGCTCGGCGCCCACTCAGCCCTCACTGTCGAAGGTGATTTTCACGGTACCATCGCCAGCCTGGAAGTCAACCGCCACGTTCTCATAGCAATCTCGTCGCATCCTTCATCTTCAAATTCCGTCTTCGGTCGGTCCGGCAGGTGGACCACCCCGCCCGGTTGATCGGACTGGCGGTGGCGATCGAGACAACTCCACTGCGCGGCGATCATCCACTGCGGCCCTCGTCGACCCGGACAGATGCGCACGATCGAATGGGGCGGTCTTCGCCAATCGAAGGCAAACGCCCGCCTCGCAATGACGGAATCTGGGGGAGGTTGACCGGACCTCGGGATTCGAGGCTGAGGGAGGAGATCTCCGTCTGCCGACACCTGGTCGTTTGGCGAGAGCAGGTGGGTCCGGACTCAACTGAAGGGCGACCGCCATCACATTCTCTTCACAGTTCGATGATCGCCAGGTCATCCGGCTTTCCTACCGTTCGGAAGTAGGGACGGCCCGCCAGAACGAGGGGGCCGCCCCTACTCGATTCGAAAAGACAGACTGGCAAGCCGGGACAGAACGAGACGACATGGACGACACCCAGAGCGCTGCTCACCTGCTGCGTCGAGCCGGCTTCGGGGGGACCGCCGGTGAGGTGGCTGCCGCTACCGCGGCCGGTTACGGTCCCACGGTCGCCCGGTTGATCGCAGGGCTCTCGGCGCCCGATCCCGGAGGTGATGCCGTCCCGGTCCCGACGCTCACTGCGCCTCCGGCCGACCTCGGTTCCCTGAAGAAGGATCCCACGGCCCGCAAGGCGCTCTCTCGCCAGCTCGCCTACGAACGGGCCCAGCTCGTCGACTGGTGGCTCGGCCGGATGACCGCCACCTCCAATCCGCTGCACGAGAAGCTCACCTTCCTCCTCCACGGACAGTTCCCGACTGCGATCTCGAAGGTCCGGTACGCCCTCTACATGTACGCCCAGAACCAGCTCTTCCGCACCTACGGGAACGGCGACTTCACCACGCTGACCCAGACGGTGGCGGCCAGCCCGGCCATGCTCATCTGGCTGGACGCCGGCACGGACCGAGCGAGCAATCCCAACGAGAACTTCTCCCGTGAGCTCATGGAGCGGTTCACCATGGGGATCGGCACCTACACTGAGAACGACGTCCGGGCGTCGGCGTCGTGCTTCACCGGCTGGCGCCTCGACCGGTCCACAGGCTCGCTCGTCATCAACGAGCGCCAGCATCTCTCGAACCCGCAGACCGTGCTCGGTACGCCCGGCCTTAACTCCGGCAGCCAGGTCATCGACCTGGTCACACACAGCGACGCTTCGAGCCGGTTCATTCCCGCCCAATTCTGGAGTCACCTCGCCTACCCGGTGGCCGTCGACGACCCGGTGGTGAAGGACCTTCAGCCCGCCTATGCAGCCGACCGCAACATCACCAACCTGCTCGCCGCCATCTTCAACCATCCGAATTTCCTGACTCCCCAAGCCGCGACCGGACTGATCAAACAGCCCACCGAGTACGTGATCGGCGCCCATCGCGCCCTCGGCGTTCCGCTGACGCCGGCCGTGTCTCCGGCTCCGTCCGGCGCTCCTCCGTCGTCGTCCGGACCGCACCTGCGGCGGTCGACCGCGACCCAGGTCTCGCTGGCCGATCTTGGTCAGGAGCTCTTCGATCCGCCGAGTGTCGGTGGCTGGCCCCAGAACGAGTACTGGCTCTCGACCGCGGCGGCGCTCGCCCGATGGGACTTCGCCGCCCGCCTCGCGGCGAGCGCAGACCTCTCCACGGTCGCCGACGAGGCCCCGTCGGCCAGATCCGACGCCGTGGCGCAGCTCCTCTCCGTCTCCGGATGGTCGACGACCACGGCGGCCGCCCTCTCGAAAGCCGGAGGCGATCCGACAGAACTGGTGACGCTGGCCCTTGTGTCCCCCGAGTACGTGAGCAACTGAGGCAACCATGGACGCACCATCCGAACCCTTCCCGCACCGGACCGACCCTGTGACTGAGCCGTGGCCGACCGAGGGAGCCGAAGCGGATCCATCGCCGGGGGAGCATCACCAGGCCGATATCCGGAAGGGCTCGAGCATCGACCGGCGTCGGTTCCTCGCCTTGGCCGGTGGCGCAGGCACCGCAGCAGCGTTGGCCGCCGTGTTCGGACCTCGGGCATGGGACGCGCTGTTCGGCGGCGGCGGCACCGAGTCGACTGCCGGCAGCAAGCTCGTGCTCGTCACGCTCTATGGGGGGAACGACGGTCTGAACACGGTCGTGCCGGTGGGGGACCCGGCCTACGCCTCCGCCCGCGGGCCGCTCGCCCTCGATCGTTCGTCGGTCCTCCCGCTGGCCGACGGGTTCGGCCTCCACCCGTCATTGCCGGGGATGAAAAAGCAGTGGGATGCCAACCGTCTCGCCATCGTCCATGGAGTCGGCTTCCCCGACCCGAACTACAGCCACTTCGAGTCGATGGACATCTGGCAGAGCGGTTCCACCTCGTCGGTGGGGAGCACTGGATGGATTGGGAGGTGGCTCGATGCCTCGTCGTCGAACCCCCTGCGGGCTCTCGGCATCGGGCCGACCATGCCGATCGTGCTGAGCGGAGAGTCCGTTCAGGGAGCGACCGTGCCTACCGGCCCGATCCGGCTACCGGGAGGGGATGACAGCACTCCTCTGTATCGCGCCCTGACCGGCATTTCCCCCGGGGAGGCCGAGCTGCTCGGCAAGGTGGCGCAGTCGAACGCGTCCCTGCTCGCCGCCGATCGAGAGCTGGGCCCGATCCTCGATCGTGCTTCGACGTCTCCCATGACGAAGTCGGCCAAGGGCGCCGGAGCTTCGGAGGGATCACTCGCTGCCGCCGACGGCGGCGGGGGGCAGACCGGAGGCGGCGTCCTCGCTGTCCAGCTCAGTACGGTCGCCAACCTGATCCTGGGAGGAGCGACGACGGACGTCTATAGCGTCGAGCTCGGTGGGTTCGACACCCACAGCGACCAAGCAGCGACCCAGAAGACCCTGCTCGGCGAGGTCGATACGGCAGTCTCGTCCTTCGTGGACACGGTCGGCTCCTCGCCGCGAGGCCGAGGCACGGTCGTCCTCATCTATACCGAGTTCGGGCGGCGAATGGAGGCAAATGCCAGTGCCGGCACCGACCATGGATGGGCGAACGTGGCTCTCGTGACCGGCCCCGGCATAAAGGGAGGCTTCTACGGGCGACCGCCCAGTTTGACCAAGCTCTCCGACGGCAACGTCGTGTTCACCACGGATTTCCGGTCGCTGTATGCGACTGCGCTGGAGGCGGTCCTCGGGTTCGGTTCCCGTCGCATCCTCGACGGCTCGTACCCGATGCTCCCGCTCATCTGACCTCCGACGCCTCCCATCCGGAAGCACCATCGCCTGCACGCTGGCTTCTTCGGTCGCTCCATACGCCGCCGCTGCCGTTCGGCGGCGCCAAGGAGCGCCATGCCAACAGCGATCGTGCACGCGAGGGCTGCGCCTTCCATCACTCCTCGCACGGCGCCGAGAACGGTGATGAAGGTGGTGAGGGCACGGGCTGCAGGGCGATGGTGAGCCCGATCAGCACGACGTCGAGGTTCATCTAGCCGGCTCGATCAGCGGCTCACCTGCGCAGCCGCTGGTGACGGCCCCTGCTTCGGGAGTGGGCCGAGCGGTGGATTAGCGCTAGGCCTTGGACCTGTTCAGGGTCACGGCGGCGCGTACGAGAGTCTTCAACGCCTTCTCGTCTATCTTCTCGCCCTCATGGAAGTCGATGGCACGCCTTGTGTTCCCGTCCAGACTGGAGTTGAAGAGGCCCGAAGGATCCTTGAGAGCCGCCCCTTTGGCAAAGGTCATCTTCACGATGTTCTTATAAGTCTCGCCGGTGCAGATGATTCCGTCGTGCGACCACACCGGAACCCCTCTCCACTTCCACTCCTCGACCACGTCGGGGTCGGCTTCCTTGACCAAGGTGCGGAGCCGGCTGAGCGTCTGGCCCCGCCAGTCACCTAGCTCCTCGATCCTCGCGTCGATCAGCTGAGAAGGAGACTCGCTCTTTTGCGACCCGCTCTTCATACCCGTTTGTCTTCCTTGCTCCCGATGCTTTGATGAATGGGGGGTCATCCCCGCCGTGAAGACTGTACTGAGCGGGATTACGACCGGACACCGCTGACGGATGCCGAGTCTACGGGCGGCCGGGGGGTCCGCAACTGAGCCCGAAGTCCGGAGGCGACATCAGACACCGAGCAGACCGTTCGGGTACGGTGGCGACGCTTGGAGCGGCCGCGTATGACGGCCTGAGCGAGGAGCCCCCTTGACGGGCATAGCAGATCACTTGGGTCAGACGACCTGGGAGGACGCCGTCCAGTGAACGGACCGGGGGGCGGATTCGGCTGATGTTGGTCTTGCCGCTCGCCGCCTTCGGCCTGTGCTGGGTGCTCGCCGCCCATTACCGGCGATGGCTCGGCTTTGCCAGGCTCTCGCTGCGGGGTTGCCTCGTGATCGCCTACGTGGCCTTCCAGCTGATCCTCTTGCTGCTCGCCGAGCTGAGCAGTGTGGGTCATCACTTCACCGCCGGAGTCGACGAAGCCATCTGGGCGTCCGTCGTCGTCGTCCTCACCGTCGTTGCCCGACGACCCCTCGTCGCCTTCGCTCGTCGCCTGGCGACACCCGGTGCCCGTTGGGGAAGCATTCGCGCCCACCTGGGCAAGCTCGACACGGAGGACCGGATCTGGGCCGCCGTCCCCGTAGCGATCACCGCCGTGCTCGTGGCTGTGGGCGCTCTCTATCGGCCCAACAACACCGACTCGATGGTCTACCACCTGGCGCGCGTGGAGCACTGGATCCAGGACAGGACCATCGCCCCCTTCGCCACCCACTACCTGGCCCAGGTCGAGCTCTCTCCGCTGGCCGAGTACAACCTGGCCCAGCTCCACCTCCTGGCTGGTACCGACCGCTACGACGCCGCCGCCCAGCTCCTGGCGTCGGCGGTCTGCATCATCGGGGTCACCGAGCTCGCCCGGCTCCTCGGCGCACGGCGGCGTGTCCAGATCACCGCCGCCGTCGTGTGTGCCACCATTCCGACAGGCATCCTGGTCGCCACCAGCACCGAGAACGACTATGTGGCCGCCGCCACCAGCCTCTGCCTGCTCGTGGTCGTGGCCGGCTTCACCGGGGGTCAGGGGTGGATCCAGCGGTCGGTGGTGGTAGGCGTCGCTGCAGGGCTCACCTACATGACCAAGGGAACCACCCCGGCGCTGATCGGACCCCCGGTGTTGGCCCTGCTCGCCGTGGCCGGGTTCAGGAGGTGGAGGGCGCGAGGGTGGGGAGACTTCATAGGGGACACGACCGCCCGGCTCGCGCTGCTCATCGGCGGGGTGGCCGTTGTCTGTGTCCCGTTCCTGGTCCAGAACGAGAACCTGTTCGGCTCGGTGTTCGGCTCGGTGTCCGGTCCCACCACGAAAGCCACCATCATCGCCGGCTACAACCCGGCGGCGATGGCGGCGAACATAGTCCGCACCACCGCGCTCAACTTCGACATCGGGGACGGCGCCGCCGGCATCAGTACCTACGTCAGCCGCATCGCGCTCGGGGTGCTCCACCCGATCTACAACGTGTTCGGGATCGCCCAGAACGACGGTCGCTACACGCTGGTCCGCAACTTCGACCCGTTCGTCGTCACCGACTATTCGGGGTTCAACCGCCTGGAGGACTACGGAGCGAATCCGTGGCTCGTCCTGTTGATGGTGGCGGCCGTCGTCGTCCTCGTCGTCGGCGTATGGAAAGGGAGGAGGGCACTCATCCCGGTCCTGGCTCTGGCGGCCGGCCTCGTCGTGGGTTACCTGGTCTTCAACGGCTTCGCACGTTGGAGCCCGTACGTGGTCCGCTACTCGTTGCCCCTGCTGGTGGCGTGGTCGGCGGTGATCGCCATCGCGCTGGCGCGGTTCCGGCGGTGGGTCGGGCGCCTCGTGATGGCGGCGCTTCTCATCGCCTGCCTCCCCCAGCTTCTCGACAGCGCGACGAGGCCCCTGGTCCCGCCAGCCGTTCCTCCCTCCTCCTCGCTCGTGGCCTATTTCCCGACCTATCTCAAGGCCGACACCGGACCCCAGGAGGCGGCCGCCTACCGGACCATCACGAACGTGGTCGCCCAGTCGTCGTGCACCCGGGCGGCGCTCGGGAACTGGGTCCTGCTCGAGTACCCGCTGTGGGCGGCCCTCGACCAGGACGGGTGGAAGGGTCAGCTCACCGAAGTGGACGTACACAATCCCACCCGTTCGCTCGAGGCTCACAGCCGTCCCTGCGCCTCCATCACACAGCAGGGCCCCCACTACGTCACACCCATGAACGGAACGGTCAACGTCCAACAGGAGGACCTCGCCGTCTCGCTGGTCGCCGACCATGCCCGCAGCGTTCATGGGCCGGTCGTCGCATTCGGCTCGTCGGTGCCCGGAGCCACGGTGCTCCCAGGCGGCGGCTGGAACCTCGCCGGCCTGGGCGACTACGCGCTCCTCGGCCCCCGGGGCACCCTGTACCTGTTCAGTGACGGCCCCCGTACTGTCCAGCTCCGCTTCGACCTGGCGCAGACCGTGCCCCAAGCTCTCCTCTCCGTCGCCGGGCCCGGGGGGACCTCGGCCGCCATCCGCACGGGGGACGTCGACGTGGCGACCATCCATGTCGACGAGGGGACCAACCTCCTCACGTTGACGACCTCTCCCTCACCCCAGACCTCACGGCGGCTGGTCGTGCTCACCCACATCGGTATCAATGCTGCTGCCCCGCCGGCGGCGGGCGGCTAGGGCTGTCGGACAGGCGGGCGCGGAGCGGGCGGGCGTCGTCCACGTGACTGGACCAGCGGCCACGATCAGAAGTGCATGAGGCGCCAGCTGGTCGGAGGACCGGCCATGGCCGTGGCCGTGGTGAGCGGCACCATGGCGTCGAGGCCTCCCTCGTGGACCGTGAGCGTTCCCACCGGCGTGCCGGCCGGGACGACCTCCCCGGTCATCCGGAGGAGGTGCGCGCTCGTGTCGACCGTCGCACCCGGTGCGGCGATGACGGTGACCGTCCGACCGGCCAACACAGGGACGCTCTCGCCCCATGCCGCCTTCACCGTGCCCACCTGCTGCCCCCTCGTCACGAGGGTGGTGCCGCCCAGTACCCGGTCGAGCCCCTTGACCAGGCCGAGGGTGACCCCGAAGACGGCGTCCAGCGTGCTGGTGGGGCTCTGCTGGCCGAGGACGGCACCGTAGGCGACCTCGGGGTGGCCGAGGACCTCGACCTGGTCGGCGAACAGGAAGCATCCCCCGGCCGCCGTGTCCGACCCCGTCTTGATCCCCTCGATTCCGTCCTCACCGAGCACGAAGTCGTAGGTGGGGATGGGCTGGGACACGTTCGGGAGGGTCACCGACGAGAGGGCGACGACTCTCTTGATGACCGGATCGGCCATGGCCCGCTCGCCCAGCACCAACAGGTCCGAGGCGGTGCTCACCGAGCCCGGGTCGAGCCCGCTGGCATCGGCGAAGTGGGTCGAGGTCAAGCCCCACTGGCCTGCGATCCCGTTCATCTCGGCTACGAACGCAGCCTCTGTTCCTGCGTCCCACTCCGCCACCATCTGGGCGACATTGTCGGCAGAAGGGACGAGCATCGCCTCGATCGCCTGGTATTCGGAGAGCTGCTCCCCGGCGCTGACGGCGACGACCGAGTCCCGCACCGCTTGATCGGCCTGGTACTGGCTGACATCGGCATCGGTCACGGAATGGCCGGCCCCGGACCACCCGGCGCCAGCGGGTGATCGTGCAGCAGAACGAGGGTGGTCATCACCTTGGTGATGCTGGCTATGGGCACAGCGGCCGTCGTCCCGACCGGCGGGAACGTGACGACGCCCGGTACCGTGATGGCCGCCGCCCCTACCGAAGGCCAAGGCAGCGGGCCACCGGGCGGGTCGGGCACCCGCTCGAGAGACGCCGGGATCGCCACCTCCGGTGCGGGTCTCGGGACCGGTCGGACGAGCTGGGCTGCCACTCCGCCGGCCACGACGACCACCACCAGCAGCATGACGACGAGCCAGACGTGGAAACGCCGTCCCCGGGCCCGACGCGCCATCACTTCACGCTATCCGGGAGGAATTCCCTGATCGAGTCATGGGGCACGGCGTCCCGGCAGCTGCAGCTTCCGTCCCGTGTGGTCCGGGCGGCTCCGACGACTGAGACATCTAGAGGACGACTGAGACGTCTAGAGACGGAACCGTTCGAAGAACGCCCAGATCTCATCGGTGGCGTTGATCTGGAACGTGGTGAACCCGGTGAGCGAGCTGATCGATCGGCTGAAGGCGCTGCCGGGCCAGGCATGGCCGCCCCCGAGGACGATGTAGAACTCCACACCGGCGCCGGGCGGGCACCGGTAGGTCCTCCGGATGACCTGGCTCGAGATCCTTGTGTCGGTGGCGTTCGGGTCGCAGCCGTCCTTGACCGCCCATGCCCGCACGGTGGCCGGATAGCCCGATCCGTGGAGGTTGGCCTTGGGGATCGTCGTCGGGCTCGACGCCGCCGCTCCACCCTGCCCCAGAGCCCGGTTGAGGGTGCCGGTGCCGATCCCTCCGTTGAAGTAGAGGATCGGGTCGGCGGTGCCGTGGAAGGCGATGATCGGAACCCGACGACCGGGGCGGCACGGACGCGGCAGCTGGAGCCCCGACACGGTGGCGACGGCAGCGAATCGTTGAGCCATCGTGCAGGCAAGGAGGGAGACCATGAAGGATCCGTCTGAGAATCCGCTGGCGTAGACGCGAGAGGTGTCGATACAGGCCGTGGACTCCACCTGGTTCAGAAGGGCGGTGACATAGGCGAGATCGGGGTTGTCCCCACGGGGTCCCCCCGTGTCCCATTGGATCGGGTTGCCCGTCCCCTCGGGAAACACGGCGACGAAGCCGTCCTTCTGCCCGAGGTCTCCGAACCGGCTCGTCATCGAGTGCAGGCTCGCGCCTTCATCGAGGCCGTGGAAGTCGAGCACCAGAGGCCGGGGGATCGACCGAGCGCCCCCGGCTCGCGGGGACGAGCCGAGAGCGGTGGGTGCCGGGATCGTCGGGGCCGGGGTGGTGATGAGATACCACCGGGAAGTGCCGTCGACCACCAGGTCCTGGCGTTCGTCGCTGGTCGGTCCCGTCTGGGGCTTGGTACAGCCGGATGACGGGTGCGGGGCGCCGGTGGCAACGGCACCGCCGGTCGTGGATGTGCCCGTGGACGTACCCGACGACGAGCAGCTCGTCGCGCCGAGGACCAGGGCCACGATGCAGGCAAGTGCGAGGATCCTCGCCGGCAGCCGACGGCGAGTGGACACGGATGGGAGTCGTCGGGTGGGGGACACGCTTCGACTCTGGCACAGATCGTCCTCGTTCCGCTCCGATGGGGACTACTCGACGGAGGGTGTTCCGCTGCGCGTCGACGTCTCGTCGATCGCAACCGGCGTGGCCGTAGGGGGCGCGGTCACAGGCCTCGGTTCGGGCGAAGCCACGGGCGCGATCCCGGGGATGGCCGATACCACGGCGGCGAGGGTGGCCACGGCGGCGAGAAACGCGCAGCAGGCGACGAAACCTTGTTCGACCTGGTGGGGGATCGTGGCCTCCTGCGACCCGGCCACGATGATGAACACCAGGCTGGTCAGCGCCAGTCCGAACGAGGTGCCGAGCCCCCTCGTCATGTTGAGCACCCCCCCAGCCATGCCGGTCTGGCCGCGAGGGACCGAGCCCATGATGGTGGCGTTGTTGGGCGGGGTGAACGTCCCGAGGCCCACCCCCACCACGAACAGGAGCACGAGGAGAGCGGAACGGTCCCGATAGGTGACGGCGAGCACCGCCAACGCCAGAGCGGCGAGCGCCGTCCCCCCCACGGTCAGCGCCCGGGGCCCGGTTCGTCCCGCGAGCCGGCCTGCGAGCGGCGCGACGAGGCCAAGCCCCACCGGGGTCACCATGAGCTCGAGCCCGGCGAAACCGGTCCCCAGGTGCTGTGCCTCCTCGAGGAGGAAGGGGACCACCAGCAGCACGCCGAACAGCACGAGATAGGACAGCAACCCGCTGACCATGCCGGCGCTGAACACCGGTCGGGAGAACAGGGTGAGGTCGAGCAGCGGTGCAGGGCAGCGATGCTCCCACCAGAGGAACGTCGTGATGAACGCGATGGCCAGGACGAAGAGCAGGAGAATGCTCCACGAGCTCCAACCCCAGTCATTGCCGAAAGACACGGCGAGCAGCAGCGTGGATACTCCAGGAATCAAGGTGGCCAGCCCCGTCCAGTCGAACGCAGTCCGCGTCGCCAGGTGGCGACTGCGCGGCAACAGGAACCACCCGAGCACCGCCCCGACCAGACCTGCCGGAATGTTGACGATGAAGATGAGCCGCCACGATCCGAGGGCGATGAGCAGTCCGCCGACCGCCGGGCCGAGGGCCAGACCGATGGCCTGGGCCGCACCCTGCAGACCGATCGCCCTCGCCAGGCGTCCCCGCGGCATGGCCTCGGTGATGATGGCCACACTGTTCGCCTGGAGCATGGCCGCCCCGAATCCCTGGAGGATCCTGAACGCGATGAGTGCACCGAGCGAGGGCGCCAATCCGCAGAGCCCCGATCCGACGATGAACACGACGAACCCGTAGATGTAGAGGAGCTTTCGCCCGATCATGTCTGCCGCCCGTCCGATCGGGGTGAGGAACGACACGAGAACGAGGAGATAGGAGAGCCCGACCCATTGCACCCCTGCGAGCGAGGCGTGCAGGTCGTGTTGGAGGGTCGGGAACGCTTGGGTCACGATGCTCGAATCGAGCTGTCCCATGAACGCCCCGATACAGACGGCGGCCACGATGAGCGAAGCGGCATGCGGCGAGGAGCGGATCCGATGGGGTCGGCGAGGTTCGACGAGCAGTCGACGCCAGTTGCTCGATGTGCGGGCCCGGTCGTCCGCTGGAAGATCAAGATCGTCGTCCGGAGGGACCGGGTCCATGGCCCGATTATGGGCGCTGCCGGAGCTGAACGGGCGAACCGGCGGTAGGGGCGGGTATTCGAATTCTTCGGATGTCCCCACGACCCGTCGACCACGCCGATCCCGGGCCCGGCCCTAGGCTTGAAGACGATGGAGGAGCTGGTGAGCGATGGGACCGGGCGTGGTCGGCCCGGTGGCGTCCGGACACTGCGCACCTCCTCTTTTCGCTCGTTTCGACCTCGATTCCGCCGATGGCAGCGAGCAGGGCTCGTCGTGGCCTCGTCTGCCATGGTCCTGTCGGCCGCCGGGTGCGGATCGCCGCTGGCGGCAGGACCGTCACCGGGATCGACGAGTGCCACCCACGGAGAGTCCCGTTCCACGGCGGCGCCGACGTCGAGCGTGCCTACAGGATCGAGTGCCGGCCCGGCGCCCAAGTCCCCTCCCGCCTACGAGGTCAGAACCGGCGAGGTGAACGGGCTCGGCGCCGTCCTCGTCGACGGGCAGGGGCTGACGCTGTACGTCTTCGAGCCCGACGCCCGTTCAGGGGAGTCGACGTGTGAGGGCGAGTGTGCCGATGCCTGGCCGCCGCTCGTCCTCCCCCTCGGAGTCACCCAGCCGGCGATCGGGCCCGGAGTGCGCTCCTCGCTGCTCGGTACGACCCAACGGGAGGACGGGACCGTGCAGGTGACCTACGACCGTTGGCCGCTCTATCTCTGGGTGGACGACCTCCGGCCCGGACAGGCCACAGGTCAGGGGATCAACAACCTCGGGGGTCTCTGGTACGTGCTCAGAGCCGATGGACAGGTGGTCATGAGCCGCGCCTGATCAGGCTCGGTGGCGCGGACGCCGCCCGAGGCCAGCTTCGACCACCACTGGCGGAGCCACTCGTCCCCGGGTACCGTCCCCGGTTGTGCTCGGTCGACGCGAAGAGGATGGGAACGACAGGCGGGACTCCACCGGGAGCACGCCGTGAGCCCCATGCCTGAAACCACGGACGAAGGAGCCGACGGCCGCCCGTACGGGACCCAGGTGCGCCTCCTCGCTCGGGATCATCCGGACCGGGTGGCGGTGGTCATGGTCGACGGACAGGGGACGAAGACACGACTCACCTGGGCCGATCTGGACCGCCGATCCAACCAGGTGGCCCGGGCCATGGAGGCCCGGGGCGTCACTGTCGGCGACCGCATCGGTCTCGAACTGCCCAACTCGGTCGGCATGGTGGAGGCGGTCCTCGGCGCCTGGAAGCTGGGTGCGACCCCGGTGCCCGTGCGCTGGGACCTGCCCGATTGGGAACGCCGCCGCGTGGCCGAGGTGTTGGATGCCGCCCTGCTCCTGAGCGTCGGTGACCAGGACCTGTTCGCCGACGCGGAGTCGCTGTCGTCCGAACCGTTGCCGGAGGTGGTGGCCCCGGCGGTCAGCGGCATCTGCTCCAGCGGGTCGACCGGAACTCCGAAGATCATCCTCGACCACCGGCCGGCGGTGATGAGCCCGTCGACCACGACCCCGTTCCCGGCCAACTGGGGTGTCGACGTCGGCGTGCAGCGGATCCTCGTCCCCACCGCCCTCTATCACACCAACGGCTTCGCCCAGTTCACCTACCTCCTTGCCGGCGACAGCCTGGTCATCATGGCCAAGTTCGATGCCGCGCTCGCCGTCGACCTGATCGAAGAGGAACGGATCACCGCCTTCACCGCCACGCCGACGATGCTGGCCCGGATGTCGCGCCTTCCCGGCATCGAGCGGCGCGATTTCTCGAGCGTGGTCTGGGTCCAGCAGGGGGCAGCGGTGTTCCCTCCTGCACTGACGAGGTTCTGGATCGACCTCCTCGGTCCCGAGCGGCTCTACATGTGCTACGGGATGACCGAGCGTCTCGGGCTCACCGCCATCCGGGGTGACGAGTGGCTGGAGCATCCCGGAAGCATCGGTCGCGGCTTCCGTGACACGGAGCTGAGGATCCTCGACGAGCACGGGACGGACGTCCCGACCGAAGAGGTGGGAGAGATCTATCTCCGGTCTCCGACCACCGGCCTCTACGGGTACATGGGCGCGTCGGCGCCGCTGCCCGTGACCGACGACGGATTCGCCACTGCCGGCGACCTCGGCCGGCTCGACGAAGGCGGCTACCTCTACATCGCCGACCGCCGGGTCGACATGATCGTCACCGGCGGTGCCAACGTGTTCCCGGCCGAGGTGGAAGCGGCTCTGTCGGAACACCCGGGCGTGGCCGACGTCGTGGTGATCGGGCTGTTCGACGACGAGTGGGGTCGCCGGGTCCACGCTCTGGTCGAGCCGGAGGATCCGTCGGAACCCCCGGCCCCCGAGGAGGTCCGTTCCTTCGCCAAGGAGCGGCTCGCCGCCTACAAGGTGCCGAAGACGGTGGAGATCGTCGACGCCATCCCGCGCAGTGCCGCCACCAAGGTCAACCGGGCGCAGCTCGTCGCCGAGCGGACCGACTCGACCACGGCGCCGCCCGTCGACGAGCCTCGGTCCGGCGGGCGCAGCGACGCCGTTCCCCAATCAAGGCTCAACGCCCGAGGATGATCACGCTGGCGTTCGCCCCGCGGCCGATGGTGTGGGCCAGCCCTACCCGAGCGCCTGCTACCTGACGACTTCCCGCCCCTCCGCGCAACTGGGTCACCAGCTCGACGACCTGTCCGAGCGCCGACGCGCCGAGGGGCTCCCCCTTGGACAGGAGACCTCCACTCGGGTTGACCGGGATCCGGCCACCGATCTCGGTGGCACCGTCTCGGATGAGGCTCGCAGCCTCGCCGGGCTTGCACAGGCCGAGCTCTTCGCACGAGATGAGCTCCCTGGCGGCGTCGGTGTCCTGGCACTCGACGACGTCGAGATCGTCCGCTCCCAAGCCGGCCTCCTCGTAGGTGGCAGCAGCCGCCCGCCGCGTCGGGGACGGGATCGAGTCGTCGGCGAGCCCCGACATCGGCGTCGATTCGCTCAGTACCGGCCCGGGCAGGTGGGAGACGAGCGTGGCTCCCCGGAGCCGGATCTCGCCGGCGGTACTGCCGGCCCGCCGGAGGACGACGACGGCGGCACCCTCGTTCGGGGAACAGAGCATCCACAGCCGGAGGGGAGGGCAGACCATGCGGGAGGCGAGCACCTGGGACGGTGACACCTCGGTGCGGAACATGGCGTTCTCGTTGGCCGTCCCGTTGCGCCGGTTCTTCACGACCACGGCGGCGAGGTCGTCGTCGGTGACCCCCGATGTGAGCATGAGCCGCTGTGCCCGGAGGGCGAAGTAGGCGGGCGTGGCCGCCAGTCCGGCCTTCTCCTGCCAGGGTTGGAAGAACGAGGACCGGATGATGCCCTTGGGCATCTTCTCGACGCCGACGACGAGCACGGTGTCGTACTGCCCGCTCCGCACGGAGGATGCTGCCAGCATGAGGGCGGCGGCCCCACTGGCGCAACCCGCCTCGACATCGACGATGGGCATACCGGTCATCGCCAGGTGCCCGAGGATCTTGTGGCCGGTGGCCACCCCACCGTACGCGGTGCCGCAGAACGTGGCCTCGACTGCGCCCCGGCCGACTCCGGCATCGTCGAGGGCCAGGCGGACGGCGCGGACGCCGAGGTCGGTGATGGTGCGGTCCTCGAACCTCCCGAAGGGATGGATGCCCACTCCGGCCACGGCCACCGGGCGCTCCGGCGCTCGGTGGGCTCACGATCGATCGCCTTCACCGGGGGCGAACGCCCACGAGACGGTCGTCGCATCACCGGGGTCGCTGACGGGGGTGAGCACGAGCTGCATCGGCTGCCCGAGCTGCAGCGAGCCGGGATCGGTCTCGGTCAGCCGGGTCACGATTCGGATGCGCCCGGCCAGCTCCACGATGCCGAAGCCGTAGGGAACCGGGCCGAGGTAGCCGGGGGGCGGCGCGGTGACCGCCGTCCACGCCCACAGCGTCCCGGTCCTCGGCAGGCTGCAGGGCTCCGGTCCGTCGACACCGCAGTACGGGCAGGTGTCGGTCCTCGGAAAGTGGAGCGTATGACAAGCGCCGCACTCCGACCCGAGCAGGCTCGGCTCTCCGTCGAGCGTGAACAATCCGTCGGCGACCGGGGAGGCCGTTTTGTCCCTCTCCTTCATCGGTTGACCTCCTCCATCAAATGACCCCTGCCTCGGCCAAGCGGGCGAACTCGTCATCGTCCAGCCCGAGCATGCCGCAGAAGACCTCCCGGTTGTGCTGGCCGAGTGCAGGCGCTGGGTCCGGAGCCTCGGGAAGGCCACCGTCGAGCCTCGGGAACGGGGCCTGCTGTCGATGACGGCCGGCAATCGGGTCGTCGATCTCGACAAGGTCGCCGCGAGCCACCATGTGGGGGTCGGAGAGGATGTCGCCGGCGTCGTAGCTGATGCCCACCGGCACGCCGTGCTCCACACAGTCCTTCTCGACCTGTCGTGCCGTCCGGGTCGACGCCCACTCCGCCACCAATCCGTTGATGGAGTCGCCGTTCTGCGCCCGGTCCTTCAGGGTGGCGAAGCGGGGATCGCCAGCCAGCTCTGGGCGGTCCATGGCCCGGCACAGCCGGCTGAAGTTGGCGTCCGAGCCGGCCACGATGCAGACGAACTGGCCGTCCGAGGTCTCGTAGTTGTCGAGAGGCGCCGAGTTCTCCAGGCGGTTGCCCTGTCGCCTCCGGTCGATTCCAAGCCGGTCCTTTGCGGCGATGGTCCACTCGAGCGTCCGGAGGATCGCGCCGTAGAGGGGAGCGTCGATCACGCCGCCTCTTCTGGTGCCGACGCCGGGTCGGTCGCGTCGGTAGAGGGCGCCGAGGACGGACTGGGCGGCGAGGGCACCGGTGAGGTAGTCGGAGATGGTGACCCCGGGCCTGACCGGCGGCCGGTCGGGGTAACCGGTGATGCCGAGCAGCCCGCCGTAGGCGATACCCATGCGATCGAGGCCCGGTCGCCCGGCGTAGGGGCCGTCCTGGCCGAAGACGCTGATCCGGGCCCAGACGATGCTCGGGTCGCACTCGTCGGGTCCGATGTGCCAGCCCTCCATCGTCCCGGGCCGGAAGTTCTCACAGATCACATCGGCGGTCGAGGCCAGCTTCCGGAACAGATCCTGCCCCTCGGCTCGCCGGAGATCGAGCGTCACCCCCTTGCGGCCCCGGCCCTCGACCGCCCACCACATCGAGTAGTCACGGCCATCGGTGCCCGTGGCGAAGGGCCCGATGGTCCGCATGAAGTCACCGCCGCGGGGGTCCTCGACCTTGATGACCTCGGCGCCCTGCTCGCCGAGAAGCCCGGCACAGAACGGGGCGCTGATCCGGGTGCCTACGTCGACGACCCGGAGCCCGGCGAGGGGACGGACCGGCTCATCCGCGGTGGCAGGGGTCAACGGACACCGGGGAAGTCGGGAGCCCGGCGCTCCTTGAAGGCGGCCATTCCCTCGGCCAGCTCGGACGAGGTGGCCGCCATAGCTTGGGCCTGAGCTTCGCGCTCGAGGGACGGCGCCAGCGGGGTCTCGAATGTCGAGTTGAGCAGCATCTTCGACAGTCCGAGCGAGCGGGTCGGACCGGCGGCGAGCCGGGCGGCCAGCTCGGCGGCCGCCGTGACCAGCTCCTCGCGGCTGCCGCAGTTCCTGTAAGCGAGGCCCCAGGCCACGGCCTCGTCACCGTCGGCCCCGTCGCCCAGCATGACCATCGCCTTCGCCCGGGGGAGGCCGACCAGCCGGGGGAGGAGGTAGGCGCCACCGGCGTCGACCACGAGTCCGATGCGTGCGAACGACCAGACGAACCGGGTCTCTTCGCAGGTCAGGACGAAGTCGCACGACAGCGCCAGGTGGGCTCCCGGACCGACCGCCGTCCCGTTCACGGCCGCCACCGTCGGCTTGTCGAGCTCCCAGAGCTCGCGGATGAACGCCTGGACGCCGACCCGGAGTGCCTCACTCGTGGAGCGGGGATCGAAGCGTTCACCTCCTGCGTCCTGGACCGTCGACTGGCGCAGATCCATGCCGGCGCAGAAGACATCGCCCACACCGGAGACGAGAAGAGCCCGCACAGCGGGGTCGGCCCGTGCTTCACGGACACGGGCCACGATGCTGTCCCGCATGTCGATGCTCAACGCGTTCTTGGCTTCGGGACGGTCGAGCGTCAGCCGGGCCACATGGTCGTCGCCGACCTCGTAGCGGATCATCGGCTCAGTGTAGTGACGGGGGTAGAGGGGAGGACGCTGCCTGCCGGGCGAGCACGTGGGCGCTTTCCCGGACTCTCCGCTCCCTGTCGATGATCCCGAAGGCGACGTCGTAGCCGTGCAGCCACTCGTAGTTGTCGACGGCCGTCCAGTGGAATACGCCTCGCACGTCGACGCCCCGCTCGGTCGCCTGATGGATGCTCGCCAGAGCGCGCTCGAGATAGTCGACGCGTACCCGGTCGTCGTCGGTGCCGACGCCCAGCTCGGCTACGACCAGGCCGGTTCCGGGCACGTGACGGTGCAACTCCTCGAGGACGAGGCCTACGCCCTCGGGCCAGATCGCGTACCCGAGCGGAGAGGTGGGTGCGTCCGGCGGATGGGTCATGACCCTCCCGTCACGAACGCCCATGGCCGCGTAGTAGGAGAACCCGATCAGATCGAACGCCTCGGCGAGGTCGGGTCGATCGATCGGCTCGCGGCCCCGCACCCGCAGCACGCCGTCTTTGAACAGACCCAGCCCGGGGGACCACAACGCATCGAGGATCTTCTGGGCGGTCTCGGAGCTGGAGCCCCCGTCGTCCTGGACCACGATCGGTGAAAGGCCGAAGATGGAGACGACGGGGGCACCGGTCTGCCTCAAGCGACGTGCGGCCTCGGCCGTGGCCAGCTGGATGCCCTCCTCGGCCAGAGCGCGCTCGCCGCGGTCGTCGTGTCCGGGCGGCCATCCGCCGCCGCCGTAGGCGGCCCGGGCGTAGTAGTTGGTCTCGTTGACGGGCTGCCATCCTCCGACCAGATCACCGAACGTCTCGGCCACGAACTCGACATGGCGACTCCACGGCCCGGTGCGGTTGGCGTCGACGAGGTAGCCCCCAGCATCGGCAAACCACCTGGGCAGGGTGAAGTGGTGCAGGCACACCCAGGGAGCGATGCCGACGTCCCTGGCCGCCTCCAACACGGCGCGATAGTGGGCAATCGCGGCGCTGTCGTGAACGTGCTCCTCCGGTTCGAGCCGCGCCCACTCGAGCGAGAGGCGGTGGTGGGTGAGACCGAGCCCGGCGAGGATGCGAAAGTCGTCGCCGTAGCGGCGGGTGAAACCGTTCCCGTCGCCCGAGTGGGGCGCCCGGCCCAGCTCTTCCCACGCCCGCCAGTCAGAAGCGGGTGCGGCCCCTTCGCACTGGGTCGACGATGCCGCCGTTCCCCAGAGGAAGCCCTCCGGCCACTCGTAGACCTCGTAGACCACCGGCGCACTCTGGCAGGGCACGGGGCTGATGTCGAGACGCCCGGACCGACCGGGGTACCGGACCGCTCCGAGGGCTCCTCCGCTACGGTCTGCGCCAGTGAGCCAGCCGGAATCATCCCACGAAGGTGCCGGATCCCGTGAAGGAGCGGGATCGGCAGGACGCGAGGTGCTCCTGCCACTCGACGAGGCGGTTCGTCGCCACGTGGGTCCCGGGGACGAGCTGCACGTGGTCACCGGGCATACACGGTGGGCGGCGGGCGTCCGTGAGGTGCTGCGCCAATGGTGGGATCGCGATCCCGGCTTCACGCTCGTCATGCTCAGCCTCTCGAGCCTCGGGACAGTCTTCTTCCGCGGTCGGCTGGTGCGAAAGGTGGTGACCGGCTACTCCGGCGACGTGTTCCCCAACTTCACGCCCAACCGGATCTTCGGCGACGCCTATCTCGACGGGTCCGTCGAGGTCGAGCACTGGTCGTTCCTCACGTTTTTGCAGAGGCTCGAAGCCGCAGCCAAAGGCCTGCCGGCGGTGACGACGACGTCGCTCCGGAACTCGTCGATGGAGCAGAACCCGGGGTTTGCCGTCGTCGATTCGCCGTTCGGTGGAGAGGTCGGGCTTCTCGAGGCCTACCGGCCGGACGTCACCATCCTCCACGCCCCCGTAGCCGACACGACCGGGAACGTGGCGCTGTCCCCGCCGCTCCTCGAAGGCGTGTGGGGCGCGATGGCCGCCCGTCGCGGTGTCATCGTGACCGTGGAGCGGATCGTCGACGACATCCGTCCCTGGTCCCATCTCGTCAAAGTCCCCGCCCATCGGGTGCTCTCGGTCACCGAGACGCCGATGGGAGCCCACCCGGGGGGCCTCTACGCGCCCCACCTGCCGGTCGAGCCCTACGGCGAGGACCTGGAGTTCTGGGCAGAGGTCCGGGCCGCCAGCCGCAGCGAGGACTTCGACGCCTTCATCGAGCGCTGGGTCCTTGCTCCTGCCGATCAGCGGGCGTACCTGGACGAGCTCGGCGAGGAGCGCATCAAGCGCTTGCGACGGCGGGCTGTGGCGGACTCCTGGAAGGACGACGAGACCGCCCATCGTCCGGACCTCGGCGCCCCGGTCGGGGCTTGGGAGAAGGCCGCCGTTCACGGAGCCCGACACGTCGCCAGACGGGTGGTCGACGGCAGTTTCGACGCCGTGCTGGCCGGGGCGGGAGTGGCCAACCTGTGCGCCTGGCTCGCAGTTCGGACGGCTCGCGACGCGGGCTCACCCGTCGTGCTCACCGCCGAGCTCGGGTTGTTGGGATACGAGCCGACGCCGGCAGATCCCTTCGTCTTCAACCACCGGAGCTTCCCGACCGCCACCATGGTCGCCGACTCCGAGGCGGTGCTCTCGACGCTCGTGGCCGGACCCGGGACCCGCCTGCTCGGCTGCCTCGGCGCTGCGCAGATCGACAAGCACGGGAACATCAACTCCACCGTGATACCCGATCGGGCGTTTCTGGTCGGTTCGGGCGGTGGCAACGATGTGGCCTCGGCCGCCGACGACGTCGTGGTCGTGGCCACGCTCGCCCCCCGCCGTACCGTGGACGCCGTGCCCTACGTGACCTCGCCGGGGGAACGGGTCAGCGCGCTCGTCACCGACCTGGGCACGTTCGAGCGGGTCGGTGACGAGCTCGTGCTCACCGCCGTGGGCGCCGGTCCGGATCCGCTCGGCGCCCGCATCGAGCGCGTCCGCGACGTGTGCGGGTGGGACCTGATCGTGGCCCACTCCGTCGCCGAGCTCGACCCTCCCCGGCGGGACGAAATCGAGGCACTGCGCCGCTGGGACCCGGAGCAGAGGTTTCTGCGTCCCGACGATCCCTGACCGTCGTTCAAGAGGTTTCAGACATCGCCCGCCCCGGCCTAACGTGTTCACAACCAAGGAGTCTCGGGTCGTGCACCTGCTGGCAACATCAGAACGCTGGGATCCGTTCCCGCCGACCCGTCACGTTGACGACGACGCCCACCGCCACGCTGCCTACCGAGCAGTGGGCGTGTCGGCCCTCGGACTCGCTCTCACGGGGTTGGTCGAACTCGGCATAGCGTGGTTGAGCGGATCAGTCGGCCTGCTCGGCGA
Source organism: uncultured Acidimicrobiaceae bacterium (assembly GCA_963828385.1). Classification (GTDB taxonomy): domain Bacteria; phylum Actinomycetota; class Acidimicrobiia; order Acidimicrobiales; family RAAP-2; genus Bog-756. The sequence goes on along the minus strand of CAWHEF010000002.1, from coordinate 1,919,997 downwards.
TGCCCTCCACAACCTCTCGGACGTATCCACCTCGCTTGTCGTCTTCGTGGGCTTCCGACTGTCGAAGCGGAGCGCTACGCCGACTCACCCCTACGGGTACGAGCGCGCGGAAGATATCGCTGGCCTCGGGGTGGCCCTTGTTGTTTGGGCCAGCGCTCTGTTCGCTGGATTCGTGAGCGTGAACAAGCTGGTCGAACATGGCCATACCTCGCACCTCGGCCTGGGTATGGCCGCGGCGGCGGTCGGCATCCTGGGAAACCAGCTCGTCTCCCGCTACAAGCGGAGTGTGGGCCATCGGATCCAATCGTTGACCTTGCTCGCAGATGCCAAGCACTCGTGGCTCGATGCCCTGGCATCGTTCGGTGCACTACTGGGGCTCGTGGGCGTCGCCGCCGGGTGGCACTGGGCCGACGGCGTTGCCGGGCTCATCGTTACCGCTTTCATCGTCCACGTCGGCTGGCAAGTCACCTCGGACCTCGTCGCACACCTCATGGACAGCGTGGACGCCGGTCTCGTCGCCCGGGTGGAGCATGCTGCTCTCACCATCGAGGGAGTGGCCCATGTTCATGTGCGCGCCCGCTGGATGGGGCGGTCACTCGTGGTGGAAATCGAAGGCTTCGTCGGACCCGCCACCACGGTGGAGGCGGCTGAGGAGCTCGGCCGGCGTGTCCAAGACGCCGTCATCAACGCCGTGCCCGAGAGCCGAGGCGTCCTGTGGTCACCCCATGCCCTACCGGCGGGTATCGAGTAGCTCCTCGAGATTTGGACAACTCCAGTGCGTCTCGTTGCGCGCCCTGCCGGACCACGAACGGCACAAGAACCTTGTCGAATCCGTGACCCCGACAAACGAGGAGGTTCCGGCGCGTCAAAGGGAAAGAGGTCCTACGATGCCCGGTGTGACAGGCGCGTCAGGGAGTGATCCCATGGCCGACACGGCCGACCAGTCGGCCCTACGGGAGCTCGCCCGAAGCACCGCCGCCCGTGAGGTGGGGCCGAGGGCGGCGAGCGGCGACGAGTCGGGTGAGATGCCCTGGGAGGCGGTCAAGGCCCTGGCCGACGCCGACCTGTTCCGGGTGACCATCGGCACCGAATGGGGGGGCCTGGGCATGGGGGACGTCGAGGCCGCCCTCGTGCTCGAGGAGATCGCCAGGTTCGACGTGTCGACGGCGATCGGTTGCCAGCTGGCCTTCAACGGCCCGAGTCGTGGCATCGAGCACCTCGGCAGCCCGGCGCTGAAGGAGCGGTACTTACCCGGCGTCGCCGCCGGCGAGCAGATCATCAGCATCGGCATCACGGAACCCGATGCCGGGTCGGCGGTCCAGAACATGCGGGCGTCGCTCGCCGAGGACGGGACCGGCCGATGGCGCCTCAACGCCTACAAGAACTACTCGACGCTCGGTCATGTCGCCCACGCCGTCCTCGTGTGGTGCCGGTGGCCCGGCGGGGAGGGGTCCCGGGGCATCGGAGCCGTCGTCGTTCCCACCGACCGGGACGGGGTCAGCGTCACCGGACGTCACCGGAGCATGGGCATCCACGCCGCCACCGAGGCCGAAGTCGCCTTCGACGACGTCGCCATCGGCCAGGACGACGTCCTGCTCCCCGGGGACGCCGATTCGACCGAGCCGTTCAAGACCCTGCTCGCACACCTCAACCACGAGCGGTGCGGTAACGCTGCCATGTGCATCGGCGCTGCCCAGGGGGCGCTCGAGCGGGCCGTCGAGTATGCCGCCGAGCGGACCGTGGGCGGCCGCCCGATCGGCGAGCTCCAAGGACTCCAGTGGAAGTTCGCCGACATGGCGGTGGCCCTCGAGAGTGCCCGGCTGCTGCTCGGGAGGGCAGTCCGGCTCGCCGGATTGGGGGGCACGCCCCCTCCGCTCGAGACGGCGCTGGCCAAGACCGCCGCCAACCTGGCGGCCAAGCTGGTGTGCGACGAGTCGATGCAGATCCATGGCGGCTACGGGTACAGCCGCGAGTATCCGCTGGAGCGGGCGTATCGGGACATCAGGGGGCTGTGCTTCGGCGCCGGGACGGTCGAGGCTCAGAGGAATTTCATCGGGCAGAGCGTCTCCCGCGGCAAGACGACCGTGTCCCCCGGATGGCGGTCGTCCGGGCTCGGCTAGCGCCACGACCGGCAGCCCAGGACGTGAGCACGGCGATCGGTGACTCGCGCCAATCGGTTCCGATCACGCCATGCCGAGTCCAAGTCGGACCGTCTGCTCGTCAGCGCCGCTAGCGCCACTTCCAGTCCGGCTCCCGTTTGGCGAGGTAGGCCTCTCTCGCTTCGGCGGCGTCCTCGAACGTGTTGAGCCTGGCCGTGTAGTCCTGCTCGGTCCGGTACGCCTCTTTGAGCGGCAGGTCCTCCGTTCGGTTCATGGCCTCCTTGGCCAGCCGGAGGGCGATGGGGCTCTTCGCGGCCAGCTCGGTGGCGAGCCCGTAAGCGGTTTCCATGAGATGGTCCGAGGGCACCACGGTCCGGACCGCTCCCAACCGGTAGAGCTCGTCGGCTCGCACCCGCTCACCGGTGAAGTAGAGCTCACGCGCCTTGTAGCGCCCGACCAGCTTCACGAGATGGGAGCTGGCGCCGAGCAGTCCGACGTTGATCTCCGGCGCACCGAAGGTCGCCCCCTCGGCGGCGACGAGGATGTCACAACAGGCGGCGAAGGCCAGCCCGGCACCGAGGGCGGGTCCGTTGATGGCGCCGATCACCGGCACGGCGCAATCGAGGACGGCCCACATGGCATCTCTCGTGATCCGCGCCGGGTCGGTCACTTCTCTGGCGGGGGCGCGACCGTCGCCCTTGCCGCTCCCGGTGGCCGGCTGTCCGGTCCGCCGCAGGTCGGCGCCGGCCATGAAGGCGCGCTCGCCGACGGCGGTGAAGACGGTGACCCGGACGTCGCGATCGTCGTTGAGGCTGACGAACGCATCGCGGATCTCGGCCATGGTCGATCGGTCGACGGCGTTGACGGGTGGCCGGTCGAGGGTGACGGTGGCGACGTGGTCGACCACGTCGATGTTCACGAACGGCATTGGACGAGCGTACCCAAGCCGGTCAACTCTCCCGCGTTCATGTGAGCTCGGGCAGGACCTGGTCGGCCAGGAGTCCCATGGTCCGTGGGTCGGCCCGGTCGTGGGGAACGAAGACGAAGAGCGAAACGCCCATGTCCGCGAGCTCGCGGATCCGATCCAGCACCATAGGCGGGGTTCCGACGAAGCCCCCGGCTTCCAGTCCCCAACCCTCGGACCCGTAGCGGCGTTCGGCCTCTGCTCTGGCTCGAGACAACGAAGCGTCGTCGGGGGCAAGGGCGAGCACGCCCTGGAGCGAGACGCGGATGGCCGACGGATCTCGGCCCAGGGCCGAGCACGCATCCTCCAGCCGGCGACGGCTCTCCTCCCAACCGGCGATGCCGTAGGTGGGGATGTTCCAGACGTCGGCGAACCTGGCGACCAGAGGGATCGTGAACTTGGGACCGACGCCGCCGACGTGAATGGGGGGCCGGGGACGCTGGATCGGCGCTGGCACGTTGGGCACCTCGGTCACCTGGTAGTGGGTGCCGTCGTAGGTGGTGATCGGCTCGGCCAGCATCCGGGTGATGATCTCGAGGGCCTCACCGAGACGGGCCGCCCGCTCCGAGGCCGTGGACCAGGGAAGGCCGAGCTGCTCGTGCTCCTGGCGGACCGAGCCGCTCCCGAGGCCCACCTCCACGCGACCCCCGGACAAGACATCCAAAGTGGCGATCATCTTGGCTACCAGGGCCGGATGCCTGAAGTTGTTGTCGAGCACCAGATGACCGATGCGCAGTCGCTCCGTTCGGGCCAGCAGGTAGGTGGCCGCCGTCCACGCCTCGAACGACGGTCGGGTGGGTTGACCGGGGCTGTAGAGATGGTCGTAGAGCCAGAGCGAGTGCAGCCCTGCCGATTCCGCCAGCAGCGCCCGGTCGAGCAGTCCTTGCCGGTCGAGGGCCACCTGGGGGAGGAACAACCCGACTTCGATCGGCCACGGGGCCCGCGTCACGGGCGGCCCGGGCCGGAGGTCAGGCGGTCAACCACCACGCGCCGCAGGAGCTTACCGGTCTCGGTCCGGGGAAGCTCGGGCCAGAACAAGACGACATCTGGGGTCTTGGAGGAACGAAGACGGCGGCGGACCGTGGCGCGCAGCGACTCCTCGGTGGGGGGATCGCCAATGAGGGGTTCATCCCCACCGGGGCGCCGTGCCGTCTCCGGGACGACCACGGCAACCAGGCGCTGTCCCCATTCGTCGTCGGGGACGCCGATCACGACGGCGTCAGCGATGCCGTCCACCTCGAGGAGGACTTCCTCGATCTCGGCCGGGGCGATGTTCTCCCCTCCCCGGATGATGGTGTCGTCGGTCCTGCCCTCGATGAAGAGGTACCCCTCGCCGTCGACATGGCCTTGGTCACGGGTGGCAAACCAACCCTTCTCGTCGAGGAGGCGCTCACTCTCGTACTCGCCGGAGATCTGCTCGCCCCGGACGAAGATCAAGCCGGTCCGGTCGGCGGGCAGTGGCTCACCGTCATCGTCCCTGATCTCGAGGTCGATCCCCGGTAGCACCCGTCCCACAGAACCGAGGCGGGCCCTTTGGGCCGGGTCCGCCGCTTCGTAGGCGCTCCGGTGGTCGTCGGGTCCGAGCAGGGCGATGGTCGAGCTCGTCTCGGTGAGCCCGTAGGCGTTGACGAAGTCGGTGGTGGGGAAGAGCTCCATGGCCCGTCGCAGCACAGGCGCAGGCATGGGAGCGCCACCGTAGGAGAGGGAGCGCAAGGTCGGCGTCCCGGCATCGGACTGGTCGTCGGCCTCCAGAGCGGCGACCACCCGGGCCAGCATGGTCGGCACCACCATGGACTGGGTGACACCTTCGGCGCGCACCGTGCAGAGCCAGGTGTCGGCGTCGAACTGGTCGAGGTAGACGATGCGCCGACCGGCGTAGAGGTTCGACACCAGATTGGCGACGCCGGCGATGTGGTACGGGGGCACGGAGACGAGAGACGCCTCTGCGGCGTCGGAGCCACCGAACTCGACGGTTCCGAGCAGGTAGGCCATGAGGTGCCGGTGGCGGAGGATGGCGGCTTTCGGCGCCGCCGTCGTACCGCTCGTGTAGAGCAGCACACCCGGGAGCTCGGGATCCTGGGGGAGCGGCGGCTCGACTGCGGACGTGTCGAGTGAGTCGAGGAACTCCTGTCTTTTGACGGCACGGGTGTGGACGCGCCTTCCCGGGAGCCCGTAGGGGCCAGAGTGGACCGGTGCGCTGCCGTCGTGGATGACCAGCGCCCCCGGATGACGGGCCAGGCGCTCGGCCAACTGGTCGCCGGAGAGGCGGAAATTGAGCGGGACGAAGGGAACGCCGGCCCCGGCTGCGCCGAAGAGAGCGATCGGGTACGCCAGATGGTTTCCGCCTACGTAGACGACGCCCGGCGCGCCGAGATCGGCGATCCGCGCAGAAGCCGCCCACGATCGCTCGGCCAGGCCGGCGTGGGTGACCGAGGTGCCACCGCAGGTGATGGCGGTCCGTTCCCCCAATCCTGCGTGCGTCATCTCGAGGACGAGACCGAGATGCATGAGTCGGCTGTCAGTCCGACGAGGGCAGCGGCTTGGCCGTCTTGAGCTCGAGCGGTGCTCCGTCCATGACCAGCGCTCCGGGTCCCGGCTTGGTGCAGAGGACCTCGACGGTGTCGTCGGCATCGACGTAGCGCTTGCCCAGGACGACATTGTCTCCGGCGCCGCCCCCGGCCGACCCTGGTTCCTGGAAGTCGACCGATGCCGGTGCAGCGCTGCTCTGATCGACCATGGAGGCGCCGCCACAGGTCAGGTCCACATCACCGGAGGCCGCCCGGATGACGACCACCTCGGCGGTGCCGGCCGTGCTCCGCAGTCGCTGTCCGGGCTTCAGCTCCATGACCCCCCATCCTCCTGTCCGATGACATCCCGGCTGCTGTCCGCTCGGTCATCGTGAAACTCGCGCCAGGGCACTCGCTTGTCGGCAGCCGTCACAGGCCCCGGGGGATTCCATCCCGGAGGCGAATGCCGCGACATGGTACCGCCCCCTCGGCGATTGGGTGACATGCACGTCAGCTATCGGGAGCGAGTCGGTAACCTCACAACGTGTCGATCTCCCCTGGGGAGCAAAGGCCATCAGGTCCGACGGTCGCCGGCGCTCTGGCCCGGGTCGGCCTCGACCCGGGCGAGGCGGTCGTCCTGATGGGCAAAACCGCGCCGGGGGCCGGTGCGTCGCGTCCCCACCGAGGCTCGAGGGCGCCGGGCGTGGACGCGGCCATCCCGACCTGCCCCGTTCTCACCTGGGGGGCATCGGGGGCCATGATGCTCACCGGCCGCCCCGATGCTCCGACGTGGCCCGCCGGCGACGTGATCGGGCGCTTGGAAGAACTGGGTCGCGTGGTCGGTGCACTCGCCGGGGCGATGGGCACAGGGCTCTCGGTGGACGTGGCCGCCCTGCTCGTCGGACGAGCAGCGGGCCGGGGCTGGCGACGCCTCGGAAGGACATCCGTCGGACGCCACTGCCGGCTGATCCCGACCGCCGACTCGTGGGTGGCCGTCAGTCTTGCCAGGCCGGACGATCTCGGCCTGCTCCCCGCCTTCTCCAACGGGACGATCGAATGGCCACCTGGCGACGGGCGCCCGTCCGGGCCCGAAAGGCGTACCGCTCCCGACCCCGGTACGGCGGACGTGCCGCCCGAGGTGTGGGGCCTGCTCGAGGCCGAGTGCCGAGATCGCGCCACCGCCGACGTGGTGGCGACCGCGTCCGAGCTCGGGCTCCCCGTAGGGGGGCTCGGGCTGGAGGCGCGCCCAGACCAGGTTCCGTGGAGGGTAGATCGGGTTGGCGATCCGTCGGTGGGTCCGGTGCGCCGTCCGGTGGTGGTCGATCTCTCGGCGCTGTGGGCCGGGCCCGTCTGCGCCCACGTCCTCGGTCGAGCCGGCGCCGACGTCATCAAGGTGGCGGATCGGCGTCGACCGGACACCGCCGACGCCGTGCACCCGGAGCATTTCGAAGAGCTCCACCGCCATCACCGGCGTATGACGGTCGACTTCTCCACGGATGCCGGAAGGCGGGAGCTCGCCGGTCTCGTCGACGGAGCCGATGTCATCATCGAAGCGTCGAGACCCCGAGCCTTCGCCGGTCTCGGTCTCGAGCCGGAACGATTCCTTCGGGGACGTCCGGGCCGTAGCTGGGTGACCGTGACCGGCTATGGTCGGCGAGAGCCGGGTTCGAACCGCGTCGCCTTCGGTGACGACGCCGCCGTCTCCGGAGGGCTCGTGGCGTGGGACGCCGACGGCGACCCGGTGTTCTGTGCGGATGCCGTGGCTGATCCGGTGACGGGACTGTGTGCGGCGACGGCCGCGCTGGCATCACTACTACGGGGTGGCGGCCATCTGATCGACTGCTCGATGGCGGCTTCCGCTGCGTTCGTGGCTACGGATGCCGGGTGCGCCGGCACCCACCACCTCGTCGAGGTCGACGACGATCGACGCCGTGGCGAGACGGGATGGGAGGTGTCCCATGACGGCACGCTCGGCCCGGTCCATCCTCCTGGCGACGCCGTGGCGTTCGTCAGGGCCGAGCCGGTGGTGCCGGCGGGAGAGCGGACGCCGCGTTGAGCTGCCGGACCCGGGTCAGGGCGGGACGGACTGTGGCCTCGTCGGTCGTTCCGCTACGTTGTCGGCGTCGGGACGTTCTGGTCGGGGGCACCGGCCGCCGTGCGTAACCAGGAGGAGTGGAGCCCATGTCGACCACCAGTGGAGGGAGCGACGTGCTCCAAGGCGAACGGCGCATGCTCATCGGCGGCGAGCTGACCGAGGGCCGGTCGGACCGGGTCTTCGACAACGTCAATCCGGCGACCGAGGAGGTGCTCGGTCAGGTGGCCGACGCCGACCACGAGGACATGAGCGCGGCGATCGCTTCCGCCCGCCGGGCCTTCGACGAGTCGGGATGGGCGACGGACAGGGAGCTCCGCAAGCGGTGCCTCTCCCAGCTCCAGGCGGCGCTCGAGGAGGACCAGGAGCTGCTCCGGGCCGAGCTGGTGGCCGAGGTGGGCACGCCGGTGCTGCTCACCTACGGACCCCAGCTGGATGCCCCGCTGGCCGACGCCCTCCGCTGGCCCACCGCGTACATCGACGAGTTCGAGTGGGAGCGGGACATCCCGGTGGGCACCGCCTTCGGCAGCCGCAACTGGCGCCGGGTCACCAAGGAGGCGGTGGGGGTGGTGGCCGCCATCGTGCCCTGGAATTACCCGTTCGAGGTGACGATGAACAAGCTCGGCCCGGCGCTCGCCACCGGGAACACGGTGATCCTGAAGGCGGCACCCGACACCCCGTGGAACGCCACCCATATCGGCCGCCTGGTGGCGGAGCGCACCGACGTCCCGCCGGGCGTGCTCCAGGTCGTGCCCACGTCGGACAACGCGGTGGCCGAGGACCTGGTTACCGATCCCCGGGTCGACCTCGTCTCGTTCACCGGATCGACAGCGGTCGGGCGGCGCATCATGGCCCAGGGGGCGCCGACCTTGAAGCGCCTCTTCCTCGAGCTCGGGGGCAAGTCGGCGGACATCATCCTCGACGACACCGACTTCGAGGAACGGCTGGCGATGGCATGGACGGTGTGCGTCCACGGGGGCCAGGGGTGCGTGATGCTCACCCGGATGCTTCTTCCCGCTTCGCGCTACGACGAGGGCATGGCCCTGATCGAATCGTCGTTCGCAACCGTTCCCTACGGCGACCCGACCGAGCCGGGCAACCTCCAGGGGCCGCAGATCAGCGCTGCCCAACGCGACAGGGTGCTCGGCTACGTCGACCAGGGCGTCCAGCAGGGTGCCCGCCTGGTGACGGGTGGGAAGCGGCCGCCCCAATTCGAGAAGGGGTACTACGTCGAGCCCACCCTGTTCGCCGACGTGGACAACTCGATGTCGATCGCCCGCGACGAGATCTTCGGCCCGGTGCTCGTCGTGGTGCCCTTCGAGGACGACGACGATGCTGTCCGCATCGCCAACGACAGCCCCTACGGGCTCGGGGTCGGCGTCACTTCGGCATCCGAGGACAGGGCCATGGCCGTAGGCCGCCGGATCCGAGCCGGGACGGTCTCGATCAACGGGGGTATCTGGTACGGATCCGACGCGCCCTTCGGCGGGTACAAGGCAAGCGGGGTGGGCCGGCAGAACGGCCGCGAAGGGTTCGAGCAGTACCTGGAGACGAAGACCTACGCCGGGCCCCTGCCGTCGGAGGAGGGTTGACCCCGACGGGTTCGGTCGGGGCCGGTAGGGATCGAGCGCGGACAAGAAGCCGAGCAGACAGAAGTCGGACAGACGTAGGTCGGGCAGACGTAGGTAAGCGACGTAGGTCAAGCAGACGTAGGTCAAGCAGAGAATTCCGAAACCCGAGGGAGGGTGCAAGATGGACGTGCGATCGATCGAGGACGTGAAGCCGGTCATCGAGCACAACGGGACGGTGCCGGTGTGGTGGCTGGTGGAGCCCCGTGAGATGAAAGAAGCCACTGACGGCGGGTTTCTGGAGCTGGTGAGCGAATTCACCGTGGACGGCGGTGGCATGGTCGATCCCCACTCCCATCCGACCCACGAGTTCTATTACATCCTCTCGGGCAGGGGGACCATGAAGATCGGAGACGAGGAGCGCCCGGTCGGTCAGGGCGACCTGGTGTACACGCCACCGGACACCACCCACAGCATCTGGACGGCCACGCCTCATGCTCCGCTCCGCGGGCTCGCTTTCGCCATCGGGGTGAAGGACTCGGGTCCGGTGGACTACACGGACTGACACGACCGGGCGGTTCTGTTCTTCGGGCCTGTGACACCGTCCCGCTCGGTCCCCCGGGCAGGTCCTCGGGATGAGTGCCAGTCTTGGGCGATGGGCAGCGGCTGCCTCGTCCTCGACTTCGACGGCACCGTCCGGGACACGGAGTCCACCCGCTACCGGGTATGGGCCGAACAGTGGGAGGAGCACGGTCACACCCTCGAGATGGCCGAGTGGAAGCGCGCCCTTCATGCCGACGACACGTTCGACCCGTGGGCGGCGCTTGAACGGCTGGTGGGGGGACCGCTGGACCCCGCTCTGCACGGGCGCCGGTTGGCTCGGCGGGACGAGCTCCAGCGGGACCACGGCCCACGCGCCGGGATCGTGTCCTGGCTGGAGGAGGCGAGGTCGACGGACGTTCCGGTGGGGATCGCCACGTCGTCGCCGGCTTCGTGGGTCGAGCACAACCTGGACGAGCTCGGTCTGCGGCACTATTTCTCATGTCTGGTGTGCCCCGATGACGGCGTGGCGGCCAAGCCCGACCCTGCCTGCTACCTCACGGCCTGCAACCGGCTCGGGGGCAATCCGGCGCGGTCCGTCGCCGTCGAGGATTCACCGAGAGGCGTCGCCGCCGCCGTGTCTGCCGGCCTCTTCACCGTGGCCACTCCGCACGGTCTCACCGCCGATCTCGACCTGTCCCTTGCCGACGTCCGCGTCGAGTCGCTCGACGATCTTTCGCTGTCGGAGGCACTGCGGGCAGCCGGGCGTCGGAGGCGGTGAGCCTGCGGGGTTCTGCGGCCAATTTCCCGGTAATTCTTATGGTCTCTTTATCCCATTCTTTGCCGGTTCTCCGGGTGGCGTGACTAGATTTCGCCAGTCCAATCGACCTGTACAGGGACCCGTGGGAGGCGACCGCAGTGAGCGTGGTACGTCGAGGCATCAAGAACACCTTTCGTAACTCGGTCCGTTCCGTCGGCGTGATCGTGATTCTGGCCGTGGCCATTGCGCTCGCCATCTCGATGCTGATCGCGCGCAATGCCGTCACCAAGAAGATCGATGCCGTCCGCGCTTCGACCGGGAACACCGTCAGCGTGTCGCCGAAGGGCTTTTTCGGCACCGAGGGAGGTGGCACGCCGCTCACCGAAGCCCAGATGGCACGGATCGGGAAGATACCGGACGTCACCTTCGTGAAGACGTCCTTGGCCCAGCGACTCAACTCCGGTCAGACGTCGCTCACATCGGCGATCACGCCGGGGTCACTCGGTCAGCAGTTCGGCGGCGGCGGAGCCGGCGGCGGGGGGTTCGGCGGAGCGGGAGCTGGCGGCGGGGCCGGGGAAGGATTCTCCGGAGGTGCGGGAGGAGGGACCTTCACGTTGCCGATCCGCTTCACGGGGACCAACAGCCCAGGGGACGCCCTGACGGGAGGAGCCGGCGGCGGGGGGACCGAGAAGTTGGTGTCGGGATCATCGTTCGCGCCGAGCTCCACCGACGACGTCGCCGTTGTCGGTACCGCGTCGGCCTCGGCGAACAGACTCTCGGTGGGCTCGACCTTCATGGCGTGGAACACCTCCATCAAGGTGATCGGCACCTATGACGCCGGTTCCACGTTTGCCAATGCCGGGGTGTTGATGCCGATCGCCAAGGTGCAGCAGCTGGCGGCCGCCCCTGGAGAAGTCACCAGCGCGACGGTGGTTGTCAACTCGGTCGACAACGTCGGCAAGGTGACCAAGGCGATCACGGCCGAGATGGGTTCGGCGGCGGACGTCACATCCACTCAGCAGACCACCGAGAACGAGCTTTCGCCATTGAATTCGGTGCAGACCATCTCGACGTACACGCTCATCGGAGCGGTGGTGGCGGCCGGCGTCATCCTGCTGCTCTCGATGCTGATGATCGTTCGTGAGCGTCGACGCGAGATCGGCGTCTTGAAGGCAATAGGTGCACCCAACCGGTCGGTCATCGCCCAGTTCATCACCGAGTCGGCCACCTTCACCGTGCTGGGAAGTGTCGTCGGTCTTGTCATCGGCATCCTCCTCGGGAGTCCGATCACTTCGGCACTCGTTTCGTCGTCGTCGTCATCGTCGAGCTCACCGGCAAGCTCATTTGCCGGCCGCTTCCCGGGCGGAGGACCAGGGGGCTTCCGAGGGGGCGGTGGCGGGTTCGGTGGTGGGGGAGCGGCGGGAGGCTCGCCGGGAGGGTTCCGCTTTTCGGGTGCCGCCATCCACAATTCGATAACCCAGGTGCACGCCGCAGCGAGCTGGTCGACGTTGGCCTTTTGCTTCGTCGCAGCACTGCTTGTGGCGATCATCGGGAGCACCGTCGCCGTCGCCACCATCGTTCGTATCCGGCCTGCCGACGTCCTGAGGAGCGAGTAATGCTGACCGTCAAGAACCTCACGAAGTCCTTCGCAACTCCCGCCGGAGAAGTCCAGGCTGTGAGGGATGTGTCCTTCGTGGCGAAGAACGCCGAGATGGTGGCGGTTGCGGGCCCCAGTGGGAGCGGGAAGTCGACGCTGTTGTCGCTGCTGGGCCTCCTCGATGCTCCCGACAGAGGCAGTATCGAGATCGACGGGACCGAGCTGGCTGCCCTGGGCTCACGAGGTCGGACCGAGTTCCGCGCCCGCAAGGTCGGGTTCATCTTTCAGCAGTTCAACCTCATCCCGAACCTCTCGGCCAAGGAGAACGTCAAATTGGCCTTGGAGTTCTCGAAATGGTCTCGAGACGACCGGGACAGTCGGGCCGCGGAGATGCTCGCCATGGTCGGCTTGGACGAGCAGAAGTCGTCACGCCGGCCCAACCGACTTTCCGGCGGTGAGCAGCAGCGAGTGGCGATAGCCAGGGCATTCGCCGCCCAGCCACCGCTGATCCTGGCCGACGAGCCGACCGGCAGCCTTGATACGGCCACCGGTCAGAGGATCGTCGAGCTTCTGCGGGCGGCGGCGACGAAGCAGCGGGCCACGGTGCTCGTCGTGACCCATGACGAGCGGGTGGCTCGCAAGGCAGACCGTCGCTTCGAGATCGAGGACGGCGCCCTCACCCAGATGGGCTGACACCGGTGTCCCCGGAGGCGGCCTCGCCGGCTTATCCGCCGGAGGTTGGGATCATCCCGTAGGAACGCTCGGCCTTGAACCGGACTACGGTGCGGCGGTCGTCGACCATTGTGGTCCGGTAGGCGTTCCAGTCCTCGTGCTCGCCCGACAGTGCCCGGTAGTAGTCCACGAGCTCGTCGACGACGGGGTCGTCGTTGCGGGAGGCGATCTTGCCGAGGTGTGCCGTTCCCTCGAGGACGACGTAGGAGTAGAAGTCGTCGGTCGTGATGTGCATCGCCATCCATGGCTCACGGGTCAGGTTGTGGTACTTCGCCCGGTCGGCGGTGATGGACACCCGGATCTCGCCGCCGGAGGTCACGTCGTAGAGGACGTTCGACAGCTGCGGCCGGCCGCTCGCCCGGATCGTGACCATGACCGCACGGCGGTTGGTCCGGACGAAGTCGAGGGCGGCCGCCAGGTCCATGTCCCGGGCAACGGCCGAGGGGTGGGCGGTATTCCCGCCCGCCGGTAGGGGCATGCGTGTTCCCTGTTCCACGAGCTTCGCCAGGCGGTATGGCCGCCGGGTGACCTGGCCACTGCCCAGCGGAGGGTCGGATCGGTCCGAATGCCCTCAAGCTGCGCAGGCCGCCTGCCGATCCAGAGCGGTGGGACGGCCCAGCGGCGAACGGAGAAACCCCCATGCACCTTCGACGGCGGCAAGGTGGCAGGCTCGCCTTGGATCGATCGAACAGCGGAGCGGCCGGCATGCGGCCTTGGTTCGCGGCCACGGCGTTGATCTCCTGTGTCGGCGTGGTACTGGCGATGATGCCGAACGTGGCTGCGGCGTCGACCATCCCGCCGACGCCGGCGGCGGTCGGCGTGGCCGCTGCCGGAGGTAGCACGACTTTGGAGGCCACGGATGTGGCTCCCGACCCGCTGGCACAGGTCGCCGACACCAACCTCGGGATCACCGGGGCGGATGCCGCGTTGTGGATCGCCGAGAAGGTGGCCGGCGGCATTATCGGTGCTGCCGCCGGCAAGGGCTTCAACGAGATCCTCGCTCAGCTCGGCGCCGACAAGACCAGCGCTGCGCTTGACGCCATCAAGGCGAAGCTCGAGCAGATCCAAGCCCAGCTGGACCGTCTCCAGGAAACCATGAACGTGGCACTCCAGGAGATCGAGAAGACCCAGTACGCCGTCTTGGTGGGACCTGTCAAAGATCTTCGCGATCGAATCCTCGGCGCACAGGGAGATTTCTTGGAAGCGCTGAGCTACGCCGGGAAGCCGGACAAGAAGTCCACCGTCGACCAACTCATCGCCAACGTGCGACGCAAGGTAGACGATCCCGGCGGGCTCGCCGACCGCGTCGGCGTTGTGCCAGAGGCGATCCTGTCCGGTCCGCTGACGCCCAAGCCGATGTACCAGGCGCTTGCCAACGTGGTCACCAAGGCCAACACCACGAAATTCTTCACGTGGCGCCAGTCGGCCGGGCTCGACGACGTGTTCCAGTACCTGCTCTATCTCCAGGCCCTGCAGTTCAACCTCATCGCTCAGGTCAAGACGATGGACGGAAGCTCGACCGACCAGATCTACAGCCGGTTCGCCGAGCCGTACCTCGGCGACAGGCAGAGCTTCCAGAATTTCCTCGACCACAAGGTGCCCCAGCCGACCAAGGGCGCACTGCACGACGAGACCGTGGCCGAGCTCCGCCGGGTTCCGGAAGGAGCGGTCATCCAGGTCCAGACCGGGTTGATGTGGAGCGTTGACGTTCCCGGAGGAGCGCGCGACCTCGGTCTCGCTCCCTCAGGCCCCGGGTACCCCGTGTGCAGCAAGCCTGTCCCTCCCGTGCACGACCCCGACCCCATCATCTGCCTCACCCGGCCGACCATTACCGTCGGCCTTTCGCCGCGGGTCCCCGGTTCGCCGGCGGCGGACCTGGCCGAGCGCCTCGCGAAATCGGGCGCCGGCGCGGCCGCCGCCTGGACGGTGCCCACCCTCCAGCAAGAGCAGGGCCTCCTGGCCGGTTGGGACGGGTCGGGGTCACCGAAGACCTTCTTGGAGTCGCAGTCGGGGTCAAATCCCGCGACCTGCAAGGCCGTCCGCTCCGGAGGTGAGGGCCTGTCGGATCCGCAGTCGTGTATCTGGCCGGCGCCATTCTACTGGTCCGACGCGTACGACTTCGGATGGCAGGACATCACCCGGGCGAGGATCTTCCGGAGCCCCGAGGTACTCCGGCGGTACAACGTCGGCTGGGAGTTCCACTTCTGGAACATCACCAACAATTCCGTCGGCGAGTGCTGGTTGACGGTCAAGCAGCTGAACTGGTCCAACAGTTTCGTTGGCGACCTGAGCCCACAGGGACCCATCAAGGACTACCCGCCGAGCAAGGGATGCGGCGGATCGTTGGTGATGGTGCGGCCCGTCTCGGGGGTCGGCGAGCGCTTCTGGTTCCCGCTCTGAGCCAAACGGCACCCTCGGCTCCCGGAGTGGCGGCCCGGAGGGAGCGGACGACGGTCGCCCTCCCTCTAGCGCTTGGCCCGGCGGGCGAGCCTCCCATCCCGTCTGGTTCCATATGGAGACGGACGTCGTCGAAAGAGACGGACGTCGAGAGATCCGTCAGGAGGCCCAGGGCGACCGTCAGAGATCGGTCGTGGACGCCAACTCGGCCGCCTTCCGCATGGTGTCGAGCACGATCGGTCCGAAGGCGGCCATGCTGGGGTTGTCCGCTTCGCCCCTGACCACCCGGGCGTAGCCGGCCTCGAGCACGATGGCCAGCTTGAACCGGGCCAGGATGACGTAGTAGTCGATCTCGCTCGACGTCCCGGCCGCTCACGGCGGCGTAGTGGTCGAGCATCTGGCGGCCCGGCTGGGCATGCCGGTCAGGTCGACGTACCCGGTGGTCCGGTCCTCGCCCGGGTCGGTCCACCCGTTCATCACCCAACCGAGGTCGAGCAGCGGATCGCCGACGGTCGACATCTCCCAGTCGACGATGGCAGCCAGCCGGGCCGGCGCTCCATGGGCGAACATCACGTTGGCGAACTGGTAGTCGCCGTGGATGATGCCGGGCTCCCAGCGTCCGGGCCGGTGCCGGCGGAGCCACTCGGAGGCCACGTCGAGCCCGGGAAGCTCACGGAACTGCACCGCCGTCCAGGTGGGCGAGCCAGCGGTCGACCTGGCGGTCGTGGAACCCGTCGGGCTTGCCGAACCCCTCGAGTCCCCGCGCCCTCCAGTCCACCCGGGCCAGCCGGGCGATGCCGTCCACCAGCTCGAGACCGAGCCCGAACCGGGCGTCGAGGTCGGTGTCGAAGGGCTCCGGCCAGCCGTCCGTGTTCATCGGGGACCATCCGTCCACCATGCTCATCAGATAGAAGGCCGCGCCGATGCACCGAGGCATCGGTCGCAGGCGCAGACGCCTCGGGGTGGGGCACGTCGGTGCCGTTCAGAGCCTCGAGCACCCGGTACTCGCGCAGCATGGTCTCGTTCCTGCCCTTGGGCACCCCCATGGGTGGCCGACGCAGGACGACGTCGAACCCGCCGCGGACGATCCCGAAGATCTCGTTCGACGCCCCGCCGCTGATGAAGCGCACGTGGACGGGTTCGCCGGACCCGGGCAGTCCCTGCTCGTCCATCCACCGGCCGAGACGCTCGACGTCGACCAGCCCGGCGGAGCGGAGGGCGTCCTCGTCGCTCGCCACCGATCAGGCGCCCTCGCCCGGCCCGGCACCGCCGATGAGCTCGACGGGTGGAGCGATGGAGATGGGGTGCTCGCACCCTCGGCGACATGATGCCCGCCCGTCGTCGGAGGGCGAACATGCTCTCCCGGTGCCCCGTGTAGGAGGGCGGTTGCCTGGCCATCCAGACGATGCCCTCGGCCGCCACCTCGGACGGCTCCCAGTTGGAGTGGTCGGCGCCGGGCGTGTTGGCGACGAAGCCCTCGGAGGCCACCGGCATGTCGATGCGGAAGCAATTGACGGCGATGCCGACCGGGGCCAGCTGGGCGGCGGCGTCGACGGTCAGCCGTTCGAGGCCGATCTTGGACATGCCGTAGGCCATCAGCGACGGGTAGGGGTGGAGGGCGGCCACCGACGAGACGTTGACGACGGTGCCCCCGCCGCGACCGCAAGGCAGGCAGCGGCCTCTCGGATGGCGAGGAGCGGCGCTCGCAGGTTGACCTGCATGACCAGGTCGAAGCGGCTTGAGGGGAATGTCGAGGTCGCCGACGAAGGTGATGGCGGCGTTGTTGACGAGGACGTCGAGCCGGCCGAAGTGGTCGACGGTTCGGTCCACCATGGCCGTCGACCTCGTCGTCGACGGCCAGATTGGTGGGGATGGCCAGGCCCCGGCGCCCGGTCTCCTCGATCCGGCGCCACCGTCTCGTCGAGGGTGCCGGCGCGTGCGTTGCGGGCCGTCCCGGGTCGACCGGGCCGCACAGGCGACGTCGCATCCCGCCTCGGCCAGCGCCACCGCGGTGGCCGCGCCCACGCCGCGGCTGGCCCCGGTCACCAGGGCCACCCTGCCCTCGAGATCCTCCATCGTTCCCCTTCCGCTGGTGCTCGGCGACCAGCCCGATCGGCCGCCGCCGGCCCTCGAGCCCACGACATGCGGTCCCGGCAACATTACGTATGCTCGAGCGCCGTGCACGTGGACGGCTCACGACCGTCGAACGCTCGCCGCCGGCCCGGCTCGCTCGTGCCCGGTCTCGAAGCCGAAGAGGAAAGGACGCCATGGCCTGGGACTTCTCGACCGAGCCCGAGTTCCAAGCGAAGCTGGACTGGGCCCGCGAGTTCGTCGCCGAGCGGGTCGAGCCGCTCGACCTGCTGTACCCCCACCGGCAGTTCCACCCGCTCGACGACGAGCTGCGGCCGATCGTCGACCCGATGAAGCAGGAGGTGCGCGACCACGACCTGTGGGCCGCCCACCTCGGGCCCGAGCTC
Organism: uncultured Acidimicrobiaceae bacterium; assembly: GCA_963828385.1. GTDB lineage: Bacteria > Actinomycetota > Acidimicrobiia > Acidimicrobiales > RAAP-2 > Bog-756. The sequence continues at coordinate 1,902,264 of CAWHEF010000002.1, read as the reverse complement.
GGTGGCAAGGGCTACGGGCAGCTCAAGCTGGCCCTGCTGAACGAGATCCTCGGCGTGTCGGGCTGGGCGCCCGATCGTGTTCGGCACCCAGGCCCCCGACACCGGGAACGCCGAGATCATCGCCCACTACGGCACCGAGGAGCAGAAGGCAGGCCTACCTCCAGCCGCTCCTCGACGGCGAGGTCTTCTCCTGCTACTCGATGACCGAGCCCCAGGCCGGCTCGGACCCCAAGCAGTTCACCTGCCGGGCCGTGCGCGACGGCGACGAGTGGGTCATCAACGGGTGGAAGTACTTCTCGTCCAACGCCCGCACCGCCGCCTTCCTCATCGTGATGGCCATCACCGACCCCGACGTGAGCGTCTACCAGGGCGCGTCGATGTTCCTCGTCCCGACCGACACCCCGGGTGTCGACATCGTCCGCCACGTCGGGCCTGGCCGGCGAGTCGGAGGACGAGGGGATGCACGCCCTCATCCACTACGACGACGTCCGGGTGCCGGCCGACAGCCTGCTCGGCGGCGAGGGCCAGGCCTTCGCCATCGCCCAGACCCGGCTGGGCGGCGGTCGGGTGCACCACGCCATGCGGTCGGTGGCCATCTGCCAGCAGGCACTCGACCTGCTCTGCGAGCGGGTGCTCAGCCGCGAGACCCAGGGCAGCCTGCTGGCCCGCAAGGAGTTCATCCAGGGCGACATCGCCGACTCCTACGCCGAGCTCCAGCAGTTCCGGCTGCTCGTCCTGTACACGGCCTGGGAGATCGACAACACCAAGGACTACGCGCACGGTCCGCAAGAACATCGCCGCCATCAAGGCGCTGACCCCCGAAGGTGGTCCACGACGCCGTGTGGCGGTCGATGCACGCCCACGGCGCCCTCGGGGTGTCCAACGAGATGCCGTTCGCCGGCATGTGGATGATGGCCCCCATCATGAGCGTGGTCGACGGGCCGACCGAGGTGCACAAGATCACCGTGGCCCGCGAGGTGCTGAAGGGCTACGGGCCCTCCGGGCGCTCTGGCCCACCGCCCACCTCCCCGCCCGGCGGGAGGAGGCCCGCAAGAAGCTGGCCGAGTACCTCGAGCACGTGGTGACCGCGTCGTGAGCAGCGGAGACGGAAACCGCCGGACGCACAGACCGGATCGCTCCGGCCCGACCTCCGATCCGCCCTCGAGCTCGAGCCGGCCGGCGAGCACACGTTCCGGGCCGGGAACGTCGACACCGGCCCCGGTGGCGTGGTCTTCGGAGGTCAGCTCCTGGCTCAGACCATCGTGGCGGCGGCCGGCGCCGACCCCACCAAGGAGGTCAAGTCGGTCCACACCGTCTTTGCCCGCGGAGCGTCCCCGGACGCCGTCTTGGAGATCGACGTCGAGCCCGTCCACCTGGGTCGGGCCCTGGCAGCGTGACCATAACCGTCGCCCAGGGCGACAGGGTCTGCAGCCGGTCGATCGCCCTCCTGAGCTCGGCCGAGCCCGACCTCATCCGGCATGCAGACGTCACCCCCCGAGGTTGGAGCACCCGCCGATGCGCCCCTCTCCAGCCACGGCACCGGGACGGCCTGGGAGATCCGGGTGGTCGACGGGATCGACGTCGGCGACCCCGAGGCGGTCGGTCCGGCCGAGCTCCTCGTCTGGACCCGGTTCACGGCCTCGAGAGACGACGGGGGACGGTGGGCCAGGCTCTGCTGGCCTACGCCACCGACGGCTTCCTCATCGGGACGGCCATGCGCCCTCACGCCGGGGTCGGCCAGTCGATGGCCCATGTCTCGATCTCGACGAGCGTGCTCACCCATACCGTGACCTTCCATGAGCCGGTCGATGCCTCGGCAGTGGCATCTGCTCGCCCACGAGAGCCCCTATGCGGGCGGAGGCCGACTCTACGGACGGGCCCACATCTTCACCGAGGACGGCCGTCTCGTGGCCTCGTTCGTCCAGGACAACATGGTCCGCGGGTTCCCCGAGGGACAGCGGCCCCCCGGGGGGACGAGGGCGAACGCCTGAGCTCCGCATCGACTGGTTCGACCCGGTACCCGGTACCCGTGGGCAAGCGTCAACCGATGGTGGGCCGCACCCGCTGCTCGAGGAACGACACGACGGCGTCGGCGAAGACGTCGTTGCGATCACCGGCGATCATGTGTGCGGCACCGTCGACGTCCACCACCGACGCGTCGGGGATCCGGCCCATGAGGTCGTCGACGCCCTCCTGGGTGACCACGTCGCTCAGCATGCCCCTGACGAGCATGGTCGGGACCCTGATGTTGTCCATGGCCACGTCGAGGAGGCCGAGGAGGCGGTCGGGGACCACCTCGGGCTGCTCCCGGTTGATGAAGGCGGGGTCCCAGTGCCAGTACCACCTCCCCTGGCGTTGGCGGAGCACCTTCTTCAGGCCTTCCGGGTTGAACTGGCGCCGACGGTTCGGTGTGTAGGCGGCGATGGCGTCTGCGGCATCCCTCAAGGTGGCAAAGCCCTCCGACCCCGAGCGCATGAACATCTCGATCCGGGCGATCCCTTCCGGGTTGGCCTTGGCCGTGATGTCAACCAGGACGAGACCGCTCGAGACGACCCGATCGCTCGTACCTTCGGCCAGGAGCGCCGAGAGCCCACCGAGCGAGGCGCCGACCAGGACCGCCGGTGCGCCGAGCTGATCGATGACCGCCAGGCAGTCGGCTCCGAACGCAGTGAAGGAGTAGTCGCCGCCCGGGGCCCAGCCGCTCTCACCGTGGCCTCGTAGGTCCAGGGCCACCGTCCGCCAGCCGTGGGCGGCGATGGTCTCGGCGGCCGACCCCCACGCGAAGCGGGTCTGGCCGCCGCCGTGGAGGAAGACGACGGGCCAGTCGGTCGGGCTGCCTCGTACGTCGGCCACCAGGTGCACGTCCTCGAACCCGGTGAAGACGACCCGTTCGGCATCCACTCCTCCATCGTGGCACGCCGTCCCGGAAGGCTCTCGCACGGGTGGTTTCGGCGGGTCAGAATGACGTCATGGCATCGAACGTCGTCGTCCTGGCCGATCGACCGGTGCGGCGTGTGGGATTCGGGGCCATGCAGCTCCCCGGACCGGGGGTTCTCGGACCGCCGAAGGACCGGGACGCCGCCCTCGCCGTGCTCAGGCGGGCCAGGGAGGCCGGCGTCAACCACATCGACACCGCTCAGTTCTACGGGCCCGACGTGGCGAACGAGCTCATCCACGAGGCCCTCTATCCGTACCCGGACGACCTGGTCCTGGTGTCGAAGGTCGGCGCCGTCCGGGATGACGAGGGAGGCTGGCTGAGTGCCCAGCGTCCCGAAGAGCTCCGGGCCGGTGTCGAGGCCAATCTGCGCTCCCTCGAGCTCGACCAGGTGCCGGTGGTGAACCTCCGGCGCCACCCCGAGACCGATGTCCCGATCGCCGAGCAGCTCGATGCCATGATCGCCCTGCGTGACGAAGGGTTGATCGGTGCCATCGGCTTGAGCAACGTGACCCTCGACGAGTACCGCGAGGCGAAAAGCCGTATCGACATCGCCTGCGTCCAGAACGAGTACAACCTCGCGAACCGCTCCGGGCAGGACGTCTTCGACGCCACCCGGGTCGACGCCGTGCCCTACGTGCCGTTCTTTCCGTTGGGCTCGGCCTTCGTGCCCGACAACCCGGTGCTCACCTCGACCCCCGTCGTCGACGCCGCCCGTCGGCTCGGGATCACCCCGGCCCAGGTCGCGCTGGCGTGGCTTCTCCACCAGGCACCGCTCGTGATCGTGATCCCGGGGACGTCCTCGCTGGAGCATCTCGAGGTGAACCTGGCCGTGGAGGAGATTTCACTCGACGACCAGTCGCTCGCCGAGCTGGGGTGAGGCCGTCCCGGGCGACCGGGGCTGCTCGGCCCTACTCGGCCCCCGCTCCGGCCTACTCGGCGGCGACCGGGGCTGCCCGGCCCCGCTCGGATCAGCTTCCCTGATCGTGGTCGATCCGGACGGTGACGATCTCGAAGGGACCGAGGTCCAGCTCGATGGCCCGACCGACGACGGCGACGGGCTCGAGCTCCCGCTCGAGGAGATCGGTGCGGACCGCTCTCGACGGGCGAAACGGGACGGACAACCTGACCGGTCCGCGCCCGCCCCATGCCTCGTACAGGCGCACCACCGTGGCACCTGACCCGTCATCGGCGCCCTTCACCACCTCGAGCACGACATTGCCGGCGTCCGGGTCGAAGAACGAACCGGTTGGGGGCCGTTCCCCATCGTGTGGCGTGGTGGGCACGACCCGGAGGGGCACGTTGAAGTCGTAACCGGCATCGACGACGCCGGCGTCGCGCAGGTCGCCGGGATGGGGGAGCAGCCCGTAGGCGAACCGGTGGTGTCCGCGGTCCGCTCTCGGATCGGGCCAGTTGGGCGATCGGAGGAGGGAGAGCCGGATGACGCCGTCGGTGATGTCGTGGCCGTACTTGCAGTCGTTGAGCAGGGCCACGCCGTACCCGGGCTCGGAGAGGTCGGCCCACTTGTGGCCGCAGACCTCGAAGCGGGCGGCGTCCCAACTCGTGTTGGCGTGCGTCGGCCGCTCGACGTGCCCGTACTGGATCTCGTAGGTCGCCCTCGGGCTCCTGACGGCCACCGGAAACGCCACTTTGAGCAGTCGGTTGGTCTCGTGCCACTCCACCTCGTTGTCGACCCGCAGGAGAGGCGAGCCGGACGCGAGGCTGAGCGTCTGCGTGATGGACGAGCCGGAAAAGGACCTCACGACTCGCACGGACGCCCGAACCGGCCCGGTCTCCATGATGTCGATGGCGTCGACTGCGATGAGGTCCTCTCTCCGGTGGCGATACCAGGCATCGATGTCCCATGCCTCGAAGAAGTTGGGATAGTCGGGATGGAGCTGGAGGAGGTTGCCCCGGGCTCCCTCGGCCAGCACGTGGCGGTCGACGCGCCTGTCGAGGATGGAGGAGACGAGCCCGTCATGGTCGACCACCACCCGTAGGACGCCGTTGTCGAGGACGTGGAGGACCCGCCCGTCGGCCGAGTCCTCCACCTCCACCGTCGTCCCGGCCGTCCCCCCGACGGTCTCCGCAGGTCCAGTTGCCAGTTCGAAGGCCCGGTACCCGCACGACGGCACATCGGCCACGAAGACAGCCCTGCCGTCGTCGAGATGCTGAAGGGGAACCGAGGACCCGTCGGATGCCCGGGCCGTCGTTGAAGCTTCCGGCCCTTCGACCTCCACGATCCCCTGTCGGGCGTGGGAGAGCGAGTTCCAGACTACGACGGGGTGGGCGAGCCCGGCGGTGTCGATGGTCGCCGTCAGGGAACCCAGCGCATCCTCGACGATCTCGCCGGCGCAGTCCTCCACCTCCTGGTAGGCGACGCGCGCGTCCTCGTAGACCCAATGGATGCCCGAACCGGGGATGATGTCGTGGAACTGGTTGACGAGAAGCGTCTGCCACGCCTGCCGGAGGCGTTCGTGCGGGTACGGATCCCCGACCAGAGTCGAGAAGAGCTCGGCGTCGCGCAGTGCCAGCTCACCGAGCCTGTTGCCGCGCTTGGTCGCACCCTGGGTCGTGTAGGTGCCGCGATGGTGCTCGAAGTAGAGCTCGCCGACCCACACCGCGGGACGGTCGATCTCGGCTTCCGCCTGCTCGAAGAAGGCCTTTGGCCCCTCGTGGACGAGGAGCGGCAGGCCCTCGGAGTCGGCGAGACGCCTCGCCGATTCGAGCATGATCTCGGTCGGTCCGCCACCGCCGTCACTATGGCCGTAGAGGTAGAGCGAACGTCGTGAGTGTTCGTGGTCCCGGAAGTTCGACACCGAGTGGCGGAGCTCCTGCGCGGTCATCTGCCCGCCGTAGGTGTCGGCCGGTGGGAAGTGGGTGAAGACGCGCGAGCCGTCGATTCCTTCCCAGTAGAACGTGTGATGGGGCATGTCGTCGTACTGGTTCCAGGAGAGCTTCTGGGTCAGGAACCGGTGGGCGCCGCCGAGGCGCATGATCTGCGGCAGTGCCGCCGAGTAGCCGAAGACGTCGGGAAGCCAGACGTCCTCGGTCTCGATCCCCAGCTCGTCCAGATAGAAGCGCTTGCCGAAGACGATCTGGCGGACCAGTGACTCTCCCGAGGGGACGTTGCAGTCGGCCTCGATCCACATGCTCCCGGTGGGCTCGATCCGGCCTTCTGCGATCCTGGCCTTGAGGCGTTCCCAGATGGCCGGATAGAGGTCGCGCATCCAGGCCAGGTGCTGGGCCTGGGAGATCACGAAGCGGTACTCGGGATAGCGCTCCATGAGGCAGAGGGCGGTCGAGAACGTGCGAGCGCACTTGCGGATCGTCTCCCGCAACGGCCACAGCCAGGCCGTGTCGAGGTGGGCGTGGCCCACGACACTCACCCGGTGGGACGAGGAGGAGGCCCGTTCGTCGAGGAGCTCGTGGACGACCGGCGCGGCCTTCGTCCAACTGGCGACGACGTCGGGCAGATCGAGGAGGTCGGACGCGTGCTCCAGCCCGGCGAGCAGGCGGGCCCGGCGGGGTTCGGGCTCCGGCAGTGAGATCAGGAGCTCGGCGGCGATCCGGAAGTCCTGGAAGAACGACTCGAATTCCCCGTCCACGGCGAGGAGGCCGGCTTCGGCCAAGGTGAACAGGGACGGACCGTCGGGCTCGGGCATGAGGAGGGGCCAGACGTTGGCCCCCCAGGGCGGACGCGGGTTCGCCGCCGCTTCGACGTAGAGCTCGATGAGCTCGCCCCCGTCGACGGCATCGGCGAGCCGGTGGTCGCGATGGTTGGGCGAGAGCCCTTGGACCGGGGTGCCGTCCCGATAGAGGAGCGACTCGGCGCCGAATCCCGTCTCGCCGGCGTTGCCGACCGAGAACCGGAGGCGCACCTCGTTTCCGGACCATTCCTTCGGGATCTCCCCCTGAAGCCGGAACCAGGTGGTGCCCCAGGCCGTTCCCCAGGCGTCGCCGATGGCGAAGGGCACGTAGTCGGCGAGGACGGCCTCTTCGTAGGGAACCGGCTCACCGTGGACGTGGTGGGCGGCCACGTCAAGTGGAGCGCTCGCCCCGTGCCGGGCGGGTCGGACGAATTCGTTGAAGACCCGGAGGATGCGGGCGACCCGCAGCGAGTCCTCCTTGGCCATGGGGAGCGAGTATATGGCCGTGGGGGATGTGGCTCCCGAGGCTGATCTCACCGGCCCCCGGGGTGTGGAGCCCGAAAGCAGCCTGTGCCAGGATGGCGCCGGAGAGATCAACGGTACGGCACGAGCGCAGTACCGTACTTCGAGAGCGACGGAGGGTGGGGGATGGGTGAGGCAGTTCGGAGCTTCGACGACTACGCCGAGGGAGAGGAAGCACCCGTCCGCTCCCACGTCCTGACCCGGACCGACCTCGTCGTGTACGCAGGAGCCTCGGGGGACTTCAACCCGATGCACCACGACGAGGTGGCGGCCACCGCAGCCGGCCAGCCGAGTGTGTTCGGTCACGGGATGTTCTCCATGGGCCTGCTCGGTTCGGCCATCAGTGATTTCGTCGGCGTCGGCAACATCCGGCGATTTCAGGTCCGCTTCGCCAAGCAGACCTGGCCCAAGGAGAACCTCCACACCAAGATCGTGGTTGCCGGCAAGCGGACCGAGGGCGAGGATCATCTTGTCGATCTCGATGTGCGCCTGCACAACGACGACGGCGAGGAGAAGGTGGTCGGGACGGCGACGGCGGTGGTACCCGAGAAGGCCTAGTCAGCGCCGCGACCGGCAAATGTTGGTTGCAGCCTTCGGAGACCGATGGTGCACTCCTCGAGCCCCAAATTGTCGCTATGGCCCTGTCGCCCTGGCCGACGGGCTTCGTTGTTGGCGCCGGAAGGATCGTTCGGGACCGGCCCGCGGTAACCGAGGGAGACCCAGCTCCGCTCGACTACGAGCGGAGCCATCCGGCTGGAGGACTGTCGTGGATAGCTCTCCATGCCCGGGGCGGTGACCGGGCGGCCCCTCCGAGACCCTCCCGGCCGACGCCCCCGTGGACACTGGCGCCGGCTCCGGTGCGCCGATCAGGCGATCTCCACAACCAGCAGCACGTTGCCCTCAGGGTCGCGCAACAAGAACATCGGTGGCACCGGGTCTCCCATACGGCTGACCTGGGCGTCGACATCCACGCCCCCCGCCTTGAGTTCATCGTGGAAGGCGTCGATATCGTCGGTCTGCAGACTGATGCCGGTCTGCCGGCCGCCGGTCTCTCCGTCGGGCCCGGGAGGGGCGATCGCGATCACCGTGTCCGCCTCGGCCGGTGCCACCTCGACCCAACGGTATTGGCCGCCGAACGGAATGTCGGTGCGCTTCTCCAGCCCGAGTGGACCGGTGTAGAACTCGATCGCCCGATCGACGTCCGCAACCGGGATCACGACGTTGGCGAGTTTGCTGATGCGTGCGGTGGTAGTGGTCATGCCTTCCTCCTAGGGTGAGCATCGTCACCCTTCCAGACGGGGAGCCGCGTCGAAACTCATCGCTGCCGTGCTCGTTCGCAACTTCGGCTCGCTCCCAGTCGCCGACCGTCTGAGATTGTTCAGGGCTGCGTAGCTCGGACGCGGCATCATGGGCGGGTGCTTGAGGCCGCCTTCGTCTGAAATCGGTGAAACCTGGGCGGGTAGCAGGAGGGCAAGTTGTGACATGGCCCCCGGTGATGGCCAACAAAGGGCTTTGGTATTGGCCTCAATCGCCATTTGGGGAGCGGTAAGTGACATCGGCATTGCAATGATGGATGGTGTGATCCCACGACCACTCCCATCGTTGATGCCGTCCTGCTAGTCGTGGACTCGGCCCAATGTGGAGGGAGCTGTCGATGTCGGAGACAGATAGCGGTGAAGTGCGATCCGAGGATCCGAGTCGCAGGTTCGTTCCCAGCAACGAACCTGTCGCCCATCCTTCTGACATAGGGGAACCTGCGAACCGACGCATGACCCAAATGGCGCGATTCGCATCCGCTTCCAGACAGCTCGGCTCAGCGGTGCGAGAGCGTTTTGAAGCGATGGCGATCGGGAAAATATGGAACCGCCTTAGCGAACTGGGATTCGTCGACAGTTCGATTCAGTTCTCCGCTGCATTTATCCTCTCTTTCATTCCCTTCCTTCTCCTCGTTTCGGCTCTTATCGGCCGTGACCTTCCTCATGCCCTGGTCACCCGCAGTGGATTCAGCCCAGAGGCAGCCCACGACGTCACCTCACTCTTTGCTCATGGCACGTCCTCGATCACCGCATTCACGATCGTCGGAGCAGTCCTGACCGTCATAGGGGCGGACTCGATGGCCAAGATCCTCCAGAACTGGTACGGGAAGGTCTTTGCCCAGACGATTCTGGGATGGAAGAAGCCAGCACGGCGAGCGCACTGGCTGGTCGGAGCTGCCGGCTACCTCATGATCCAATTTTTCATTGGACGCAGAGTTGAGCCCGTTGGCGGCCCAATCCCGGGTGGCATCATCCAGTTCCTGTTCTCGATCGTGTTTTGGTGGTGGAGTGTGCATACCCTCCTAGCGGGCAATGTCCGCTGGCGGCCGCTGTTTATTACAGGCCTGGCGACCGCTGTCTGTTACGGCCTCGTGGGTCTCTATGTCCGGGTCTGGGCGTCATGGACGATCGTGACCAACGAGTCTTCCTACGGTCCTATCGGAGCGATCATGACGATACTTGCCACCCTGGTGGCTCTGGGCATTGCTATCCACCTGGGAGCGGTCCTCGGAGCTGACTATGGGCAGCGTTGGAGCAGGAATTCGCGATCATCGACTTGACTCGGACGTTCGGCATTGGCAGTCAGCTTCTCAATCGCGATCGACAAAAGAGGGACCACTGTAATTGGCCGCAACACCAACCCTCTTCCCTGGGCACCGGATCAGCTCGGACCCGTCGAAGCCACCGGCAGCGCGCTGGCCTGCTCGAGCACCTCTTCGGCGAACCGTCGCATCCCCTCGACGGCATCGCGGCTCCGCGCCCACGGCCGCACGAGCACCCGTCCCACCCCGGCCTCGGCGCAGCGTCGGATGCAGGGGAGGTCCGCGCTTGGCGCGCCGAGTGTGATCTCGACTGCGCCGGGGCGCTCCGCCGCCTCACGGAGCTCGGCGAGCCGGGTTGCGGCAGCGGGGATCTCCTCGACGGTGTGGTTCATGGGGATCCACCCGTCGCCCACCGTGGCCGCCCGGCGCAGGGCGGCGGCACCGTCGCCCCCGACATGGAGGGGAGGCCACGGCCGCTGGGTGGGCTTGGGCTCGAACATGACCGGGCCGAAGTCGAACTGGTCCCCGTGGTGCTCCACCATCGACTCGCTCCACAAACGCTGGCACACGGCGATCGACTCGTCGATCCGTCGGCCCCGGTGGACGAAATCGAGGCCGACGGCCTCCCACTCGGCCGCCAGCCAGCTGGCGCCGATGCCGAACTCCAGCCGGCCGCCCGAGAGCTGATCGAAGGTGGACACGGACCGGGCCACGACGAAGGGGTGGCGGAGGCCGATGTTGTAGACGTGGGTGCCGAAGCGGATCCGCTCCGTCCGGCCGGCCAGGAAGGCGAGGTAGGCGAAGGCATCGAACAGCGGAACGTCAGGGGGGACGGGGGGATGGTCCACTCCGGCGAACGGGCTCCCGTAGGTGGCGACCGGCACGACGAGGTGCTCGGGCATCCACACCGACTCGAACCCGAGCCGGTCGGCTTCGAGCGTCACCGTCTCCCAGAGGGCGGGGCGCACGGTACCGAGCGTGATGGCGACCTTCATCGATGTGTCCTTCCGGGATGTGGCGTCCTTCCGGGACGTGCCGTTCTATCGGGCGGTGAGGTCTTACTGGGAGGTGAGGGCATCTCTCACCTCCGCTTCGGGGTCCACGGAGGGTGGCCCGTCGACCTCGACCGACGCCTCGAGGATGCGGCCGGTGAACGGAAACGTCCCCTCGTAGCGGCGAGTGACCGGAAGTCCGTTGCCGTACCCGCAGGTGACACCGGCACCCGTCAAGGAAAAGCGGTTCAGCGTGAATTGGGGGATATCGACCGTTCCGGCCTCGACCCCGTCGACGAGCAGCCGGCCGACACCCCGGTGCTCTCCGGTGCGCTCGAAGAAGAAGACGACCTCGTGACGCCCGGGAGCCAGGGTGTCGACGGCCTCAGTGTGATGCTCGATGAGGGAGACGAAGTTGTGCACGTACGCCGGTCGACCCTCGGACAGGTACAGAGACCACCCGCCGAGTCCGGACCCCTGGGCGAGGAGGACGCCTTCGGCCGGGGTACCACCAGGTCCTCCCGGAGCCGGTTCCGGCAGCTCGATCCGGGTGCTGATCCGATGCGACCGGTTGCGCACGTTGACGGCGACGATCTCAGGTACCGAGGCAGCACCAGGGAGGTACTCGTACCGGGACCGCGGCGGCACCAGCACCGGCCTGTCCTGCACGAAGTCGGAGAACGGCCGGTTGTCGAGGGGGAGGACCCCGTTGCGCCTGGCCTCCTCCCACCAGCGGTCCACCATCCGGCGGAGCCGGTCGGGCTCGGCGGCGCCGAGGTCGTGGCACTCGGACGCATCTGCCGCCACGTGGTAGAGCTCCCAGGCGTCGTCGACGAAGCTCACCGACGTGTCCTGGATCGGGTGGTAGGTGACCGCCTTCCAGCCGTCCTGGTAGAGGGCGCGGCAGCCGAACATCTCGTAGTACTGGACGGTGTGGCGGTCCGGGGCACGCGGGTCGGAGAAGGTGGGTGCGAACGAGATCCCGTCGATCGGGCTCTGGTCGACGCCCCCGATGGCGTCAGGAGCCGGTATCCGGAGGACCTCGAGCAGGGTGGGAAGCACGTCGATGGCGTGTACGTAGTGGCGTCGGAGCGTGCCGGGATCGCCGATGCCCGCCGGCCAGTGGACGATGAGCGGGTCGGCCACGCCACCCTCGTGGACCTCGCGCTTCCAGCGCCGGAACGGCGTGTTGCCGGCGACCGTCCATCCCCAGGGATAGTTGTTGTGGCACAGCGGGCCGCCTATGTCATCGATGCGATCGAGGGCCTCTCCCACGGTGCGGGGCGCCACGTTCCAGACCCGGAGGTCGTTGACCGAGCCCGTGGGGCCGCCCTCGGAGCTGGCGCCGTTGTCGGACAGGACGAGGACGATCGTGTTGTCGAAGTCCCCGCTCCGGCGCAGGAACTCGAGCAGGCGTCCGACGTGGTGGTCGGTGTGGGACAAGAAGCCGGCGAACGCCTCCATGTAGCGGGCGTAGAGGGTGTGCTCGCCGGCCGACAGATCGTCCCACGCCGGCACCCACTCGGGGCGGGGGGAGAGCTCGGTGCCCTCGGGAACGACGCCTGAGGCGAGCTGCCTGGAAAGCGTCTGCTCACGCCATGTGTCCCAGCCGGCGTCGAAGGCGCCCCGGTAGTCCTCCATCCAGCGGGCCGGGGACTGGTGGGGGGAGTGGCACGCACCGGGACAGAAGTAGAGGAGGAACGGCTTGTCGGGATCCGCCGACCGGAGGTCGGCGAGGCAGCCGATGGCCTGGTCGACCAGGTCCTCGGTCAGGTGGTAGCCCTCTCCGTAGGACCGCGGCGGGGCGATCTGGTGGTTGTCGCTGACGAGGGCGGGGACGAACTGATGGGTCTCACCCTGGTGGAATCCGTAGAAGCGCTCGAAGCCCCGGCCGAGCGGCCAGTTGGTCCGGGGTGCGGCGAGGTGGCCCTCGTCCTCCGGCGTCAGGTGCCACTTCCCGATGGCGAGGGTGGCATACCCATGGGGGAGCAGCATCTCGGACAGGAAGCCGTTGGTCCGGGGGATGGTGGCGTCGTAGCCGGGAAACCCGGTGGCCAGCTCGATGATCCTGCCCATGCCGTTGCGATGGTGGTTGCGGCCGGTGAGCAGGCACGCCCGGGTCGGGGAGCAAAGGGCAGTGGTGTGGAAGTTCGTGTAGGTGAGCCCGCCTCGGGCCAGGGTGTCGAAGACGGGGGTCCTGATGTCCGAGCCGAAACAACCGAGCTGGGCGAACCCGACGTCGTCCAGGACGACGAGCACGACGTTCGGCTGGCCCGGCTCAGCCCGCGGACGTTTCGGCCACCACGGGACGGAGGTGGCGAAGTCGTCGCCGATGACTCCCTCGAAGGCTCTCGGCTCCATGGTCGGTCTCAGCGCTTGCCGCTTGGTCCCGACCAGCGGGCGCCGGGTGCGTGGGCGATTCGCTCGGGAGGCATCCTGGGATTGTAGGCACTGCCGATGGTGACAACGCGGTGAACCGGTCTGTGGCACGCTTGGCGTCCTGACGGTGGATCCAGTGGACTCGCCGAACGGCAGGGCAGAACGGCAGGGCCGACAGGCAGAGCGAGGTGCCGACATGCGAGTGCAGCACATCATGGCCGACGTCGGGTTGAAGGCGATGAACCGAACCCACCACGCCATCGTGACGCTCACCGGAGGTCGGGTGCTCGGCAAAGCGTTCGGGATGCCGGCGGTCGAGCTCCAGACGGTAGGGCGGAAGTCCGGGAAGCCACGCTCGACCATGCTCACGGCTCCGATCGCCGATGATCGCCGCATCGTCCTGGTGGCATCCAAGGGAGGTGACGAACGCCATCCGGACTGGTACCGCAATCTCGTGGCCAACCCCGACGTCGACGTGACCATGGCCGGCAAGCGGCGGAAGATGCGGGCCCGGACGGCGACCGACGAGGAGCGCCAGGAGATGTGGGGTGAGATCGTGGCCGCGTACAAGGGATACGCCAACTACCAACGCCGCACCGACCGGACCATCCCTGTGGTCATCTGCGAGCCCCGATGATCTGCGGCCGGTCCGTCGGGCACGCCGAGCATCTGGAGCTGAGGGCGCTGGGTCGTGGTCGCTGAAGGCCGCATCCGTGCTCGGCTGGCCGAGCTCGGTCTCGTCCTCCACGGCCCGCACCTCCCCCACGAACCACTCGACTCCGTGGTGGTCCACAACGGCATCGCCAGGACTTCGGGACAGCTGCCCCGGGTCGACGGTGCGCTCACCTGCGTCGGGGCGCTCGGCATCGATGTGACCACCGAGGAAGGTGCGGACGCCGCTGCCGTCTGCGCGCTGAACGCGCTGTCGGTGCTCGAGGGTTCCCTCGGAACGCTGGACAGGATCGAGCGTGTGCTCACCGTCACCGGTTACGTAGCGTCGGCCCCCGACTTCCACGAGCAGCCGGCGGTCGTGGACGGCGCCAGCAGGGTGCTGGCGGAGGTGTTCGGCCCGAGTGGACGCCACACCCGGTCCGCGATTGGTGTGGCGGCGCTACCCCGGGGTGGAGCGGTCGAGATCGAGGTGACCGTGGCCGTGGACGGGACGTGATCGACGACCCGGCGAGCGAACCGGCGGCTGAGCTGGCGACGCTCGGGGCTGCCACCCTCGGCGAGTCGGGGGCGAGAACGATGCCACCGAGGCTGCGCGCCGTGTGGCCGGGAGCCGCCCTGGCGGCGCCGGCGGTTCCCGTCCGTTGTAGCCCGGGGGACAACCTCGCCATCCATGTGGCGGTGGCCGAGGCCCCTTCCGGCTCGGCACTGGTGGTCGACGTGGGGGAAGTGCCCGAACGGGGCTACTGGGGCGAGGTGTTGACCACCGGGGCGCGGGCAAGGGGACTCGCCGGATTGGTTATCGACGGAGGCGTACGGGACGTCGCTTCCATCGGCGCGGTGGGCTTTCCCGTGTTCTCGGCGACGGTTGCGCTGCGGGGCGCGACCAAGCGGCAACGAGGAACGGTCGGTGGATCGGTCGCTGTCGCAGGGGTGATGGTGACCGACGGCGACTGGGTGGTGGGCGATGCCGACGGTGTGGTGATCATCCCCGGTGACGTCCTGGGGGTGGTGATGGAGGCGGCACGCACGCGGGCGGCGAACGAGGAGCGGTACTTCGAGTCGCTGCGCTCGGGCGCGACCACGATCGAGCTGCTCAATCTGGACACATCACCCATCGCCGTGAGCCGAAGGGAAGACGACCGGAGCTGATCCTGTCCGGGCTCGGCTGCAGGGCTCAGGCCGGAACCCTGTGGGCCGGCTCCCTGCCGGCCAGCACGTCGCACACCGCCTGGGAAGCCATCTGGGACATGACCGTGCGGGTCTGGGTGGTGGCGCTGCCGATGTGGGGCAGCAACACCGTGCGGGGCGCGGCGAGGAGCGCAGCATCGATCTTCGGCTCGCCGTCGAAGACGTCCACTCCGGCGGCGAAGAGTCGGCCCGACGAGAGCGCATCGGCCACCGCCACCTCGTCGATGACCGGGCCACGCGCCGTGTTGACCAGGACCGCGGTCGGCTTCATCATCGCCAGCTCGGCGCGTCCGATGAGCCCTCTGGTCGCCGCCGTCAGGGGGACGTGCAGGCTCACGGTGTCGGCCCTGGTCAGGAGCTCGCCGAGGGTGGCCACGTAGCCCGGTTCACCGGTGTCGGCCCGGGCGTGGTGGATCACCTCCATGTCGAACCCGCGCGCCCGGCGGGCCACGGCCCGGGCGATCCGGCCGTAGCCGACGAGCCCGAGGCACGTGCCGTGCACGTCGCGCCCCAGGTGGTCGGAGATGCCCCACCCTTCCCATCGGCCGGCCCGAAGGTCTCGCTCGGCGTCCGTAGTGAGACGGTTGGCCGCCAGCACGAGGAGGAACGCCAGGTCCACGGTGGTCTCGTCCAGGATCCCCGGGGTGTGACAGACCGGGATCCCGAGCGAGGATGCCGTGGCGACGTCGACGTTGTCGTAGCCGACTGCGACGACGCTGACCACTTTGAGCCCTCCGGCGGCCCCGGTCCGCAGGACGGAGGCATCGACGATGTCGGTGAGCAGGCAGACGAGGCCGTCGACGTCGCCGATGGCAGCTTCCGGAACGGCTCCCTCGGGGAGCAGCCTCACCTCGTGTCCGGCCTCGATCAGTGGGTCCGTGCCGCCTTCGGGAAGCGGATGGGTCAGAAGGACGCGTCCCAACGAGCCGGGCCGGTCAGTGGGTCGAGTAGTCGATCGGTTCCGCTCCGCCTACCCCGACGGCGAAGCAGAAGCACCGGATGGGAGCGTTCTCGCTCTCGGGGCGCAGGCTGTGCACCTCGTCGGGTGGGATGTGGACAAGGTCGCCTTGGACGACGGATCGGTCCTCACCGGCGATGGTCATGACACCCCGTCCCGACAGCACGTAGTAGAACTCGTGGGTCGGATGCGAGTGCGGGTAGACGGCGCCCCCTCCGGGCACCTCGAACTCGTTGACGAGCTCCAGGTAGCCGCCCCGGGTCTGCTCCAGCAGCTCCCGGGGATGGACGAGCCACCACACCGGCACGGTCCCATTGTGCTCGACGACCGGGGCGGCCTCGTTGATCGTGCGTACATCCATGGTCACGGTGCGCTCACCTTCCCGAGTGCAGTCACCGAAGCAGCGGCGCGCCCGGTGGCTGATGCGTTGGCTAGAGTCCGGTGTGATACCGGTGTCAGGTTAGATCAGGCAGGGGAGGGCTGATGGAGACTGCAGTGCGCCGCGTCGTCCCCGAGCCGCTTGCCGCCGAGTCGTGGGAGCCCTTCGGGTGGCTCCCGGTGGAGGACACCGATCCCTCCGACGGACGGGGGCGCCTGGAGTTCGAGTGGGCCGATCCCCATGTGAACGTGATCGGTCACCGGCGCGACGAGGTGCCCTCCGCTGCCGCCGGCGGTCTGCGCTGCGAGGAGCTGTTCCGGCACCGGAGCCACACCCAGGCGCTGATGGTCCTCGACGTCCCTGCCGTCGTCGTGGTGGCACCGGCTGCCGTCGATCCGACGACGACGGCCGGAATGGAGGAGGTCCGGGCGTTCTCGCTGCCCGTGCTCGGGTCGATCGTCCTCCACCGGGGCACCTGGCACTGGGGCCCGTATCCGGCCGGTCACGAGGCGGTGCGGCTGTTCAACGTGCAGGGTCGGCGGTACGCCGAGGACAACGATCGGGCCGATCTCGCCGGCGCCGGGTTGGCGGTCGACGTGGTGACCCGGGCGTCTGTCGACGAGACCGGCTGACCCGAGCCCCGGTTAGCCCCTCGCCGGGCGCTCTGCGTCGCCCGAAGAGAAGAGAGCGCGGTGGACGACCGTGGTCAGCGTGTCCAGTGCGTCGTCGTCGACCGGTTCGCCGACGAACTCCCTCATGAAGTGGAACCGGTCGAGCATGGCCACCACCGCCATCCCCGCCACTTCCGGATCGAGCCCTTGCGGCGCTTCTGAGGACCTGATCCTGGAGGCCATAGCATCGGTGTGGGCCACCAGCATGCGACGGATCTGGTCGCCGACTCCCTCGTCGATGGCGGCGAGGTCGGTCCACGACCTGAACAGCGGAGCGTAACGGAGCCACATCGCCGAGTAGTCGGCCACCCATTGCCTGAGGTGCTCCCAGCTCGCGGTGTCGAGGGCGCTCCCCGCTTCGGTCACGGCGCTCGTCACGTTGGCCGCCTCGGACGTCGCCTCGATGGTCAGGGCACGGATCAGGTCCTCCTTGTTTGAGAAGTAGAGGTAGAAGGTCCCGTGCGATGTGTTGGCGATGTCGACCACGTCCTGGACGCGGGTCCCGTGGTACCCGCGTTCGTCGATCGCCTTCATCGCCGCGTCGAGGAGGCGCCGCATGGTTCGCCGGCCCTGGGCGCGCAGCGAGCGCCTGGCTGCCGGGGCCCCGATGATCGACGTCTCGTCGGGCTCGAGGCCTGTTTCGCTTCCTACGGGGCCCGTGCCGGCCTCGGAGACGACGTCTGGTCCGGGCCCTTCTCCGGACGCGCTGACCTCTTCCTGCGTAGCGACGATCTCCGGCTCCGCCACCGTCGAACCTCAGCGGACGGCGCCGGCGGTCCGGCTGGCCAGGATTCCCTCCATGGCCGCAACCGCGTCGGTGGACGGTCCCGAGAAGGCGACGGTGCCGTGCTCCAGGATGACGGCCCACGCCGCCAGCTCGAGGGCCCGGTCGATCTGCTGCTCGACGATCAAGAGCGCGGTCCCCGCAGCGTTGATGCTGCGGAGCCCGTCGTACACGGCCTCGATGACGACCGGTGCCAGTCCGAGGGACAGCTCGTCGGCTACGAGCACCTTGGGTGGAGCCTCCAGGACCTTGGCCAGCGAGAGCAGGCGCTGCTGGCCCCCAGAGAGCGTGCCGCCACGCTGCTTGCGCCGTTCCCCGAGTATCGGGAAGGTCTCATAGGTGAGGTTGAGCGCTTCGGCCACTCGGCTCCGTCCGAGGCGCTGGCGGTAGACGAGGACGAGGTTCTCCTCGACCGTCAGGTTGGCGAAGATGCCGCGTCCTTCGGGGACGTGGGCCATCCCGGCCCGGGCGATCCTGAAGGCCGGCCGGCCGGTCATGTCCTCTCCCGACATGAGGATGCGGCCACTCGTGGTCCCCATGAGCCCGCTCACCACCCGGGCCACGGTGGACTTCCCGGCTCCGTTGGAGCCCAGCAGCGCGGTGACACCGCCGGCGGGTACCGAGAAGCTCACGTCGAACAGCGCCCGGTACGGTCCGTAGGCAGCGCTCACGTGGTCGACCTCGAGAGCCGGGGGAGCACCCGCCTCGGAGGTGGTCATGTCGAGACCCCGAGGTAGGCGTGACGAACCGCCGGGTCGGCCATGACCTCGTCGAACGTACCCTCGGCCACCAGAGCGCCGAGGTCCATGACGAGCGTCCGGTCCACCACGGCCCCGACCATGTTGAGGTCGTGCTCGACCAGGAGCACCGCCATTCCCCGCTCACGCTGCAGCGTGCGGAGGACGCTGCCGAGCTCCCGGGTCTCCTGCACATCGAGCCCCGACGAGGGCTCGTCCGCCAGCAGCAGCACCGGGTCGGCCACCAGCGCTCGAGCCAGCTCGACGAGGCGGCACGATCCAAGCCCGAGGGACGAGACCGAAACGTCGGCTCTGTCGGCGATCCCCACCAGCTCGAGGACCGAGTGCACCTTCTCCAGCTCATCGGGCTGTGGTGCGCTCCGGTTGCAGAGATCCCTCCACAGCCGGCTGTCGGCGCGCCTGGCCCGCTCGGCCACGAGCAGGTGCTCGGCCACCGTCATGTCGGGGAACACCTCTGTCCGCTGGTAGGTCCGGCCGATGCCGAGACGGGCGCGGCGGTAGACAGGCAGACCGTTGATGGTGTCCCCGTTGAAGTGCACGGTCCCGTCCTCGGGCCGGAGCTGCCCGCAGATGCAGTTGAACAGGGTCGTCTTGCCGGCTCCGTTCGGGCCGACGAGCCCCACGCTCTCGCCGGCTTCGACCGTGAACGTGATGTTGCTCACGGCGGCGATCCCACCGAAGGACTTCGACACGTTCTCGACGGTGAGCAGCCTGGCCTGAGCGCCCGGTCCGTTCAGTCCCGGGGCACCGACCCTTCCCGCCCCTGCACCGACTGTCCCGGTCCACGTCGGTCCGTCAGCGCCGTTACGTCGCGCTCGACCTCGCGCACGGCGGACGGGATTGGTGCCGTTCATGTTCGCATCCCCGGATCGGGAGCGGCCGCATTGTCGGGCACCAGGGCGTCCACGGGCGTCCCTCGCGCCGGAGAGGGGCCGGGGGGCCCACCGGCGCTGGGGACTCGCCCGGGCGTGACCGGGGGTGGTTCGTCGGAGCTCGAGAAGAACAGGCGATCGAAGCGCAACGTCCATGTGCGCTTGTTGTACTCGAGGATGCCTTCGGGGTGTTTGACATACGTGAGAGCGCCGGCGGCGAAGAGCACGATGACCAGCGAGTTTCCGCCGAACCGGGCCGGGAGATAGGTCAGCAGCTGCTGGATCACGACGAACGAGATGCCAGCCTGCATGGCTCCTTCGATGGTGGACACGCCGGTCGTGATGACGATGACGACGAACGCCAGCGAGAACTCGTAGCTGAACAGGTTGGCGTTCACCGACTGTTGCTGGATCACGAGGGCCGTGCCGCCGATACCGGCGACCACGCCGGAGAGGGCGAAGACGAGGATGCGCTGCCAGGTGAGATTGATGCCGAGCCCGGCGGCGGCGATCTCGGAGCCGCGCATCGCCGTCAGAAACCTGCCCAGCGTCCCCTTGCGGATGAGAAGTACCCCGATGGCGCAGATGACGAGGATGACCATCTCGAGGATGAACAGGGCGTGCCCGTTCGGGTTGAAGATCCCGAGGCCGAGCCACTTCGACTTCAACGACAGGGACTGCCCGTTGTTGATGGACGACTGGGTGAAGACAGAGTTGTCGAAGAACAGGGCGGCGGCGATGGTCATGAGCGCCAATCCCAGGCCCTTCAGGCGCAAGGAGGCGACGGCCAGCACCACGGCCACGGCTGCCGCCACGGCGGCGCCCACGACGGCGCCCGCCAGCAGGTTCAGCCCGAGGTGGTTGGCCAGCTGGGCGGCGGTGAACGCCCCGACACCGGCCAGGGTGGCCTGGGCCAGGGAGAGCTGGCCCCCCATCCCGGTGATGAGGGTGATCGAAAGGAAGATCGTCGCCAGGGCGAGTCCCTCGTTGAACACGTTCTCCCACGTCGCCGGCATCCAGGTCAGCATGGATACGATGAACGCGCCGAGCAGCAGGTACCAGAGGCGGCGGATGATCCTGCTCATCTGGGGGGCCCGCAGCACGGCGGTCGTCGGAGGAGGCGGCGGGTCGACCGAGGCCAAGGGGTCCTTCGTGTCGTCGAGGGTCCGCATGCCCGGGACGATGAGGAGGGCTGCGACCAGCACGATGAACGGGAGCGATGGCAGCACGGCTGCCGACCAGGTGCTGCTGGCCGGGAGGTAGCCGGTGAGCACGGTGTCGGCCACCCCCATGAGGATGCCTACGAGGGCGGCGATGGGCAGTGATCGGAGGGTCGCCCAGGCGGCAGCGGCGAAGGCGGCGACGAGGAGCGTGGCGTAGTCGTTCGCCTGGAGCTGGCCGTAGATCGGGGCGAGGAGCACCCCGGCCAGACCGGCCAGGAAGCTGGAGACGGCCCAGGCCGTGCCGACGACCTTGCCGGCGTTGACCCCGTCGAGCTGGACCAGCCGGCGGCTCTCGACCGCCCCTCGCATCTGCAGACCGAGATTGGTCGACCGCATGAGGATCACCAGGGCCACCAGCACGACGGCGGTGATGACGATGGAGCTCAGGTAGATCCCGTTGATCGGGGTGTTCACCACGTGGAAGTAGACGACGTTCGGGTCGAAGAGGATGCTCGGCGAGTTGTACTGGTTCTGGCTCCCGAACAGGACGGGCAGCAGCTCGGGGATGCCCACGAACAGACTGATCCCGGTGACGAGCTTGGCCGTGTTGTTCGTGTTCGGGATCTTGCGGAACAGGAAACGGTCGAAAGCGAGACCAAGGGCGGGGGCCAGGACCACCACCGAGATGAGGAACGCCAGCCACACCGGCAAGCCGTCGTTCTGGACGAGCTTGGTGTACACGAAGGCCGACGTGTAGGCCTGCGCCCCGAAGGCGAAGTTGAACACGCCGGTCGCCTGGTAGGTGAGGACGAGACCCACGGCCACGATGGCGTACGTGCAGCCGTAGGGGATGCCGGGGATGGCGAAGCCGAGGAAGTTCTCCATCCTTGACCGGTCTCCTTACTCGGTGGCGGGCTCGGGCGAGCCGTCGTCCGACAGCGCGGCCGGCAGCCGGTCGCAGACCGACTACCGCCGGCAAGGAATCCCGGACCCCGAAGGCCGGGCATGCGCCGGGAGCTGTTCACGAGCCGGGCGACGGTGGCGGCGTGTCGACCCGTTGCGGGTTCTTCAAGTCGACGCTTCTGGGGGGGGAAGCACACGAACACCTGGGACCCCTTGGTGAAGGCCGGTACGAACGTGTTGCCCTGGACCTTCACGTACGCCGAACAGGTCGGGAACGTGACCGCGTTGTGGGCGTTCGCCCAGCTGGTGGCGGTGGAAGTACCGCTGGCGGTGAAGCCCGCCAGCTTGTTGGTCTCGGTGATCACGTTCTGCTGGGTCAGGTTCGACCCGGCCGCCTTGATGCCGGCCACGAGAAGCGACGCGGACTGGTAGCCCTGCAGCGCCGTCTGCGAGTGCACGATAGTTCGGTGCGTACTTCTGCATCGTCGTCAGGTACTGCTGCATCCCGGGGTACTTCCCCGGGAAGGTCGTGTCGGCGCTGAAGGGAACGTTGCCGTTGGAGTTCACGTAGACGCCTTGCATGAGGTTCTTGTACTGGCCGAGCAGCGAGTAGTCGTAGCCGTCGAGCCAGAGCTGGTGGGCCTTGACCCCGTACTGGTTGAGGTCGCGGGCCAGGGTGACGTTGTCGGAGGACTGCATGCAGCTCAGGATGAAGTCGGTCCCGGCCTGCTGCATGCGCTGGACGGCCGAGGTGTAGGTGCCCCCGAGCTGGGCGGCGAGGTCGGTGTAGCCGACCTTGATGCCACCGGCGGACAGACCCTTGGCGTCGCGTTGCAGGCGTCGTAGGACGAGCTGATGGCCGAGCCGTAGCTGATGACCGCCACCGACGACGAGTGGGTCTGCTTGATGGCGTAGGCGATGGGCGGGGGGCCCGGTCGTTGTAGTCCTGCACCGATCCGCCGGCGGCGAACAGGTTGTCCGGCCCCTGCCAGTTGCCGCTGACGTTGTAGCCGTAGGTCGGCGTGCCCGAGGACACGAACAGGCCCGGCGTGAACCAGTAGCTGGCAACGCCCACGGCGAAGACGTGGTCCTGCTGGATCAGGGTATGGGACAGCTGGGTGAAGTTGGCCGGTGAGCTGCCGTCGTCGAGGTTGTTGGAGACGACGACTTTCCGCCCGTTGACGCCTCCTTGGGCGTTGGCGTTGTCGAGGTAGGCTTCGAACCCCGGTGCGAAGCCGTCGAAGTCGGCGGCGATGGCGCCGGTCAGGCTCGAGATGAGACCGACGTTGACCTGGGTGGACGTCACGCCGGGAGCCGAGGATCCCGTCGACGGCGCCGAGCTGGTCGGGGTGGTGCTGGTCTTCGTGGTCGTCGTCGTGGTCCCGGCCCCCGCTCGACGAGCTCGAGCAGCTGGCGAGCACGGTGGCGGCGACCAGCGCCGTGCCGGCGACGGTCAGGAGGCGGGTCCGTCCCCCGGGGCGCCTGCCCCTCCGGGCCGCCTGCGCCGTTGCGGGAGTCGTGGCACCGCTCGCCATGCTCCTGTCAGATGACGATCTGTGCGGTGCGGCGGTGCCATGTGCAGTGCCCTGATACCGCCTGTTCCAGTGACGCATGTGTCCCCCATTCGACTGGATCCCTAGCCGTCTCTCTTGCTGCCATCCACCCTTGCTGCCATTCACCCTTGCGCCATCCACCCCATGTCACCATCACCCAGCCGCCGGCCGGAGCTAACGATGCGCCTCGCCCGCCTCGAAGGCAGCCTTCGCACCGAGCGGCGGCCGGTCGCCGGTCCCCTGTGGCATTTGTAGGATACCCGTGTCAGGTTCGTGATGTTGTCCATCGCCTGACGCACGGATCGAGACCGCGGCCGCGGTGTACATCCACCGGTCAGGCAGGGAGATGCGCTTCGACGACGACGAGGGCGAGTGGGCCGTTGAGGTCGACGACCTGGTCAAACGGTATCCACGATCGCCAGTCGACTCGGTCGCCGGGATCAGCTTCTCCGTCTCGCGGGGAGAGGTGTTCGGATTCCTCGGGCCCAACGGCGCCGGCAAGACGACGACCATCGGCATCCTGACCACACGGGTCAGACCGACGGGAGGCCGGGCCGTGGTGGCCGGCGTGGACGTGATGGAGGATCCGGTGGGTGCCCGCCGCGTGCTCGGAGTCGTCCCCCAGCAGAACAATCTCGACCGCTCGCTCTCGGTGCGGCAGAACCTGCTCTTCCATGCCAGCTATCACGGTGTGCCCGCGTCTGCCCGGAAAGCCCGGGCCGACGAGCTCCTGGAGGAGTTCGGCTTGTCCGAGCGGCCCGACGGGAAGCCCGACGACTTCTCCGGCGGCCAGATCCAGCGCATGATGATCGCCCGCGCCCTCATGCACTCGCCGCGGGTGCTCTTCTTGGACGAGCCCTCGACGGGGCTCGATCCGGCCGCACGTCTGTTCATGTGGGAGTGCGTCGGACGGCTACGCGACGAGGGTACGACGGTCGTCATCACCACCCACGACATGGACGAGGCGGCCACCCTGAGCGACCGGGTGGCCATCATCGACCACGGGAAGCTGCTCGCACTCGATACGCCGTCGGCATTGGTCCGCGGGATGGCCGGCGAGCGCACCCTCGACTGCACGGTGGAGCCGGTGTCATCGGCCGACAGTGGCGGGATTCAGAAATCCCTGGCCGGTTTGCCCGTGGTCGACCGGGTCGAGCTCATCGACGACCCTGACGCCGCCGGCTGGCGATTCCGCCTCTACATCCAGGGCGAGCCGGCCCCGCTGGTCGCCGAGGCGGCCCGGGCGATCGGCACTGCCGGTGGCCAGCTCACCGATGTGCGTCTGGGCGAACCGACCCTCGAGGACCTGTTCATCCACCTGACCGGACGGTCACTGCGGTGACGGCGTCATCAGCCGTGGGAACAGCAGGCGTCGACAGGATCGTCGGGGTGTCGGAGCGGGCCTGGGGCCCGTGGCAGACCGCCGCCGCCATCCTTCGGCGCGACCTGTACGTGACGGGCCGGGAGTTCCCTCTGTTCCTGGCCCAGGTCATCCTCCAGCCCCTCTTCCTCCTCTTCGTCTTCGGGAAGGTCTTGACCCAGCTCGGGTACGCCCAGCACGGGTACACCGACGTCCTGTTCCCGGGTCTGGTCGCACTCGCCGCTGTCCTCACCGGCCTCCAGAGCACGGCACTGCCGTTGGTCATCGAGTTCTCGTACAGCAACGAGATCGAGGACCGCCTCCTCGCACCGCTGCCCACCGGAGCCGTGGCGATCGAGAAGGTCGTCTTCTCGGCCATGCGGGGAACGGTGGCCGCCGCCGTGATGTTCCCCATCGGCGTGTGGCTCCTCGGCTCGATCCCCTGGTCGGCGGGAGCGGCGGTCGGCGTGGTCGTCATGACCGTGCTCGGCGCGCTCCTCGGAGCGGCCATGGGTCTCGTGCTCGGTACGTTCGTCGCCCCCAACCGGATCAACGTGACCTTCGCACTCGTGCTCACGCCGCTCTTGTTCACCGGATCCAGCCAGTACCCCTGGCCGTCCCTGGCTCACATCCGATGGTTCCAGGTCGTGTGCGCGTGCAACCCGATGACCTATGTGAGCGAAGGGCTGCGGGGGTTGATGGCCCCGGGCGTGCCCCACATGCAGGTGTGGGTCTGTTTCGTCGTGGCCGTGCTCTCCCTGGTGGCACTGAGCGTCGTCGGCATGGTTGGATTTTTGCGGCGAGCCGTCGGGTGAGACGGATGCGCCGGTGAGTGTTGTTCCGGTCAGAGAGGAGGGCTGGTGAGCGGATCCCGTGTCCAGGTCGACCAGCTCCGCGCCATGGCCGGGCTCTACCCCGATGAGGTCGGGTTCCGGGTGGTCGGTGTGGGCGAGCTCACATTCGCAGCGTGGGACCGCGAATCGAACCGCCTGGCCCGTGGGCTCGGCGCCCTCGGGGTGGGTCGCGGCGATCGTGTGGCACTGCAACTGGAGGGAACGAACGGCCTGCGCTGGGTGACCGCCTATGCCGGAATCCACAAGGCGGGGGCGGCGGTGGTCCCGCTCGATCCCCGGCTGGCCGATGCCGAAGTCGACCGAATGCTGGCCCAGGCGCGGGTCGTGGCCCTCGTGACCGACGGCGAGCGGATCCGACGTTCGTTCTCGGGACATGCTCTGGCCGCGCTGACCGATGTCGTCGACGCCGAGCCGTCCCCATCCCGAGCTGGAGGATCGGCAGGACCCGCGGGCCCTCGCCGATCCCGGTGGGACGAGGTGCTCGATGACGATCCGTCCGACTATCCGGTAGAGATCGACGACGACGATCTGTCCGACATCCTCTTCACGTCGGGGACGACGGGGCTCCCGAAAGGGGTTGCCGTCCGCCACGCCAACGCCTCGGCGGTTCCCACCGGGAGGCCGCAATGGACCGGCGGGTCCTGGCTGCACGCCAGCCCTCTGGCGACGTTCGCCGGTGTCAGCTTCGTCTTCAGCCCCATGAAGATGGGCATGACGTCGTCCTACTTGCCGAAATTCGACGCCGGGGGATGGTTGGAGCTGGTCGAGTCGCTGCGGCCCGTCGCCGTGTTCCTGGTGCCGGCCATGGTGCAGTTGCTGCTCGCCCATCCCGGTTTTGGCGAAGCCGACCTGTCGTCCATCCAGATCTGCTCGGTGGGAAGCGCGCCGCTGGCGCCGTCAGCCGTGGACCGTCTGCAGCAGGTGATGCCGGACGCTCTCGTGTCGAACAACTACGGGATGACCGAGGCAGGATCGGTCTACTGCCTCATGCCGAAGGGTGAAGCGGTGCGCAGGCCCGGTTCGGTCGGCAAGCCTCTTCCGCCCGCCGAGGTCCGTTGTGTCGATGACGGTGGCGCTCCTGTGCCCGACGGTGGTTACGGCCGCATCGAGTTGCGCATCCCCGGTCGCCAGCGCGAGTACCTCGACGATCCACAGGCCACGGCGGAGACGTGGGTGGACGGCTGGCTCCGCACGGGGGACATCGGGCGCATCGACGAAGACGGGTACCTCTACATCGGCGGACGGGCCAAGGACGTCATCATCCGAGGGGGATCCAATATCTACGCCGTGGACGTGGAGAACGTGATCCTGGCCCATCCCGGCGTCCGGGAAGCCGCCATCATCGGGGTGCCTCACGACGTCCTCGGAGAGGACGTGGTTGCCGTGGTCGTCATGAGGCCGGGCGCTGGGTTCGACCCCGAGGACCTGCGCAAGCACTGTCTCGAGTCCCTCGCCGCCTACAAGGTTCCCCGCCGATGGGAGGTCACAGACGAGCTCCCCCGCAATCCGGCGGGCAAGGTGTTGAAGCGCGATCTGCAGGAACGACTGAGGTCGTAGGTCCTGGTCTGAGTGGCTGCAACAGAACGTCAACGAAGCACCCGACTCCGATGGCGAGGGCTAGATCGACCGGTGCACGGAGGCGGGGCGCGGAGATGAACAGCAAACTTGCAAGCGTGAAGTAGACGGCCTGGATCGTGAACAGCTGGACCGCTTCGTTTCTCCAGCGGAGGACCAGACCTACGATTCCCGCTCCAAGTTCGACATAGAAGATCCACAGTGATGCAGTGACGAGTTTCAGACTGCGACCATCGTCGACCTCGGCGCCGGTATTCATCGACGGTCTGAGCTCGAAGAACGATTGGAAGTTGTCGACCACCACATGCAGCAGATACGTGGGGTGTCTCTCCAGACCATCAATCCCGACCGATGCGAGGTACGAGTCCCATTTTGCTTCGTCGAACTGCAGGAGACGGTGCGAGGTGAAATACGGATCGTAGATCGGGTCGATGAACCCGCCTCGCTGCTGAGCCGGCGGCGAGTAGATTGCCGCCCAGTTGTAGCCGTCGGATGTGGCGATGGTCGGCGTCCCGACCTGGACCCAATTGCGGGCGATCCAAGGGCTCACGGTCAACGCGACCACCAAGATGAACTGTCCGGCGCGCTTCCACCCCACTTTGAAGATGATCCAGCACGCCATCACGAGCGCGAGATACTGAGCGCTTGGACGAGTCAAGACGAGCGCACCGGCGATCACGCCGGTCCAGACCCACCGCCTACGCAACGCCAGGTCGACGAGGACGAGCAGCAACAGGAGCGCTAGTGGTTCGTCGAGAGCGAAGGTGTCGTTGGCGATGAGATTGGGCATCACTGCCACAGCGATTGCAGCACCGATGGCTGCGCGACGAGACAGGTGGCGCTGCACGACATGGAATGTCATGCCGACCACGATCACTCCGATGGCAACGTTCAGCCCGCGGGCCACCCCCGGTGAAGCTCCGAGCACCCAGTAGGCAGCGGCGAGCATGAGCGGATAGAGCGGCGGTCTGAAGGCTGTGGCGTGGACACGGAGTTGGGGGTACTGGTCGGAAAAGCCATGCCCACCGATCAGTTGCCGTGCTATCTGGTCGTACTGGGAGGCATCACTCGTGAGTGGGTGGTGCCATGTCACCGCGAGGTAGCCGAGCCGCAGGCTCAGAGCAACGGCGCAGATGAGCCCGGGCAGGATGAGCGAACGCCGGTCCAACCTCCGGACAAGGGACGGAAGAGGCGCTTCTCGGCGACGTTCGATCGTGGCGTTCGGGGCGTCGGCCGGGGAGCCGCTCGGGGAGACGACGCGAAGACGCTCCCTATCCACCCGGCTGGTCGTGTTTGCCCAACAGAGGGTGAGCGGGCATGCCTATCGGCTGAAGGTGCTGGCCCAGCACCTCGTGGAAATGATCGGCGACCTCCGAGGCGGACCAGCCGCCCTCCTTCCACATGGTGGCCACCTGGCGAGGCGTCTGGAACAGGGTGTAGCCGAAGCCGGTGCGTCCGACGACCTGGCCGTTGACGTAGCCGGCCTGCTCCGAGGCCAGGAATGCGACGAGCGGCGCGTTCAGAGCCGGGTCCTCGCTCGCCGGGGCCTCGCCCTTGAACAGGCCTTCGGTCATCCGGGTCGCTCCCGAGGGGGCCATGGCGTTGACGGTGATCCCGTACTTGCCGAGCTCCACGGCCCAAACAAAGGTCATGCCCATGATGGCGGCCTTGGCCGCCCCGTAGTTCGACTGGCCGAAATTGCCCCGGAGGCCGGCCGAGGACGTCATGTTGATGATGCGTCCGTAGCCGGCCTCCTTCATGTGGGACGCGGCGTGCCGGGTGACATTGAACGTGCCCTTCTGGTGGACGGCGACAACCGCGTCGTAGTCCCCCTCGGTCATCTTGAGGAGCGACCGGTCACGGACGATGCCGGCGTTGTTGACCACGATGTCGATCTGGCCGAACACGTCGATGGCGGTGGAGACGATCCGGGCGGCGGCGTCGAAGTCGCTCACCGAGTCATGGTTTGCCACCGCGGTGCCGCCGGTGTCGGTGATCTCACTCACCACCGTGTCGGCCGGGTCGCCGCCACCTTCGCTCGCCCCGTCGAGGGCGACCCCGATGTCGTTGACGACCACCCTTGCTCCTTCGGCCGCCAGGCATCGAGCCACGGAGCGACCGATTCCCAGTCCGGCACCGGTCACGACGGCGACGCGATCGTCAAGCAGGCCCATGCGCTCACACTAGCCAGGCTCGCCGAACACTGACGTCGGTGTCAGACGCGGTTCTAGCTGACGGGTTACCATCGGCCGGACCGACCGGCGGAGCCGGCAGGGATCGAGGAGGTGACACGTGGCAGCTTTCGTCGAGAGCGCTGCTGAAGCCGTGCTGGCCGCGGCCAAGGACATGCTGGCCCGCGGGCTGGTGGAGGGGACCGCCGGCAACATCTCGGCTCGGAACGAGGACGGGAACCTCTGGATCACCCCCTCGTCGGTCAGCTACGCCACGATGACGTTCGAGGACCTCGTCCTCGTCGACCCCGAGGGGAAGGTGCTCGAGGGGACCCGGTCACCGTCGTCGGAGATGGCACTCCATCTGGCTTGCTACGGCGCCTATGACGACATCGGTTCGGTCATCCACTCGCACCCGGTGCACGCCACCATGTTCGCCGTGGCCCACCGTTCGGTTCCCTCGTGCATCGACGAGTTCTCGATCTACATCGGCGGGGACGTGCGGTGCACCGAGTACGCCGCCAGCGGGACCACGGACCTCGGCGAGCAGGCGGTCGCCGCCCTGAAGGACCGGGGTGCGGCACTCATCGCCAACCATGGCATGGTGGCCGTCGGGCCCACTCCTGACAAGGTGCTGCACATCACGGCTCTCGTCGAGCGCAGCGCCCACATCCTGTGGGGCGCGAGCCAGCTCGGCGAGCTCCATCCGCTTCCCGAGCAGGTCAACAGCGGGTTCGCCGGCGTCTACACCGGCTTCATGCGCACCTACAAGGGCTGAAGGACCGCGGCCGCCGACCGCGTTACCGGCCCGTCCAGACCGGTTCCCGCTTCTCGGCGAACGCCTTCGGCCCCTCCTTGGCGTCCTCGCTGCCGAACACCTCTGCCGCCAGCTCGGATTCGATCTTGTAGGCCTCGCGCATGTCGGTGGCAAGGCCCCTCAGCACCGACTCCTTCGTCTTGCGGACGGCCAGGGGCCCGTTGGCGGTGATCCGGGCGGCGTAGTCCGACGACCCGCTCCATCAGGCGATCGGGTGAGGTGACCTCGTTGAGCAGGCCCATCTCGAACGCACGGGCAGCCGAGACGCGGTCGGCGCACAAGAGGAGCTCCATGGCCGCCGGGTAGGGAATCTGGCGGGGGAGCCGGACGGTCGTCCCCCCGCCGGCGAACAGGCCGCGCTTGGGCTCGAGCACGCCGAAGGTGGCCGTGTCCGCCGCCACCCGGATGTCGCAGCCCCCGAGCATCTCCATGCCGCCGGCCACGCAGGTGCCGTTGACGGCGGCGACGATCGGCTTGTAGAGCTTCACGCCCCGGAGGACGGCCTTGACCCCGTCGTCGAGCCGGTATCCGTCGAGCTCGCCGACGTCCCCGGCGGCGATCCTCTTCTGGTGCTCGGTGATCTGGGGGATATAGGTCTTCAGGTCGGCCCCCACGAAGAACACGTCCTGGACCCCGGTGACGACGGCCACCCAGGCCTCGTCGTCGTCTCCGAAGCGGTCCCAGGCCGTCCGCAGCTGGAAGAAGTGCTCCATGTCCATGGCGTTCTTCGCCTCGGGACGGTCGATGGTGATCCGGGCGACATGGTCCTCACCGACCTCGTAATGGACGGGCACGGTCAGCCGCCGTCCTCTTCCGAGCGCGTTCCGATGGAGGTGAGGTCGAGTGGCGCCCCCTTCGTCCTCGCCTTCGCCTCCTCCGAGCGGACGAGAAGAGCGAGGTCGACGTCGGTGGCCTCGGCCCGGAGCGCCCCGACCGTGCACCGCTGGCGGGGCCGCACGCTGAAGGGGTCGTACTGGAAGTGGCGCATGGCGTTCAGATGGGTGATCTTGTCGATCTCCCGGTCGTCCAGCTCGGCCAGGTATTTCATGGCCGCCTCGGGGGAGTGGGGCCACGTCGAGTCGGAGTGGGGGTAGTCGCACTCCCAGACAGATGTTGTCGACGTTCAGGTACCGCCTGTTGTCGACCCCGAATGCATCGTCGATGAAGCAGGTGATGATCCGCTCCTTGAACACCTGGCTCGGCAGCTTGTCCCCGAAGTCCTGGCCGGTCCAGGCGTGATGGTGCTCGTAGACGTAGTCGACCCGCTCGAGCATGTAGGGGATCCACCCGATCCCCCCTTCGGACAGGGCGAAGCGCAAGGTCGGGGTACTTGCGTAGGAGCGGCGACCAGAGGAGGTCGGCACGCAGCCTGGACCATGTTCATCGGCTGCAGGGAGATCATCACGTCGATGGGCGCCTCCACCGAGGTGACCACCAGCTGCGACGACGAGCCGATGATGCATGCAGACGATCGTCCCCTCCTCGTCGCACGCCTGCCAGAACGGGTCCCAGTGGTCGGAGTGAAGGCTCGGCCACCCCAGCTTCTCGGGGTTCTCGGAGAAGGTGACGGCGTGGCAGCCCTTGGCTGCCACGCGACGGACCTCTGCCGCAGCCAGCTCGGGGTCCCACAGCACGGGCAGCGACAGGGGGATGAACCGGCCCGGTTCGGCACCGCACCAGCCCTCGATGTGCCAGTCGTTGTAGGCCCGGAGCATGGCCAGCGCCATGTCCTTGTCCTCGCTGCGGGCGAAGAGCTGTCCGCAGAACTGTGGGAACGAGGGAAAGCACATCGAGCCGAGCACGCCGTTGGCGTTCATGTCCCGAACCCGTTCGTGCATGTCGAAGCAGCCCGGCCGCATGTCCTCGAGTGACGTCGGCTCGATGCCGTACTCATCGGGCGGCCGGCCGACGACGGCGTTCAGCCCGATGTTGGGGATCTCGTTTCCGTCGAAGACCCAGACGTCGGTGCCGTCCTCCTTGCGCACCAGCTTGGGCGCGAGGTCCTGGTACTTGGCCGGCACCCGGCCGTCGAACAGGTCGGGCGGCTCGACGATGTGGTCGTCCACGCTGACGAGAATCGAGTTCCTCGGTGCGCATTTGCTGGCCTCCTTCCGGTGGAGTCTTCAGGTGCAGTCCTCCGGCGCAGTCCACCGGTGTCATCCCACCGGCGCGCTGACCCAGTGAGGGCGGTGCCAGTCGAAAACGTCGTTTCCGCCCTTCAGGTTAGCGAGAGGTGGGCCGATGGGCCACAGTGCGCGGCCCGTCGGCACGGAGCTCCACCCGCTGCCCGATGAGCTCCTCGCGCTCGGCCGCCTCCAGGGCCTCGGCGTCCTCGAGACGGGCATAGCAGCGGGCCGCAGGGCGATCCGGCGGGGAGGAGTTGCCGCCCGGAGCCGGCAGGTCGCAGACCAGGGCCGCCCATTCCGGAGAGCCGTCACGACCGTGGACGACCGAGTAGGTGGCGACGGTGCCCTCGCCGCCGGCCTCGGTGACCACCGGCACCTGGTCGACGGCGGCGCGCCGGGACACGGCCACGTCGTCGGGCGGCACGAGCCCGGCCGGGGTGGTCGAGTAGACGGCGAAGGCGTGCTTGTTCATGTGCATGCCCACCCCGCTCACCAGGCCGAGGGACCCGGGGTCGGCCCGCAGTCGGTCGACCATGGTGGCGAGCGAGTGGGTGAGGTAATTGCTGCCCGGGCCGCCGTGATAGGCGAGCCCCCCGGTGACGGTGACGGGCCGCTCGGGCGACGTGTCGGGTCCCGCGCTCCGGGCCAGCCGGCGATCGATGCCGAGGGCGTCGAGGGCGAAGTCGATGGAGCTGGCGAAGCACGAGTACAGGTCGAGATGGGCGATGTCGTCGATCCCGACGCCGGCGCCCTCGAGCGCGGCCCCCGACGCCGCCGCCATGGCGCCGGACCGCCAGAGGTCCGAGCGCTCGGCCAGGGCGTCGGGGTCCTCGGGCGTAGCCCCAGCCCCGCAGGTAGACGCGACGGTCGGCCGGGACCCCCAGAGCGTCGGCGGTCTCGTCGCTGGCCACCAGCACGGCTGCCGCCATGTCGACGTCCATGATGGCGGTCATCAGCTTCGAGTACGGGTAGCCGACCATCCGGTTGTCGGCCGTCGGTCCGATGATCTCGTCGACGCCGCGCCGGAGGGGGAACCATGCTCCCGGGTTGGTGGCGGCCACGGCCGTCATGGGGGAGAGCAGCTCGCCGAGTGAACGGCGGTGCTCGTCGAGACCGGTGCCGAGGTGGGCGCGGTGGGCGTTGTCGAACATGGCGAAGGTGAGCCACGCCTCGAAGATGCCGTGGGCGACCTCGCCGGGATGGAAGGGGAGGTCGAAGGGGAACGGGCGCTTCTCGTCTGGCCGGTGGCTCCACTCCGGCCGCCGCCCCTCCTTCTTGAGCCGCCGCGTCGTGGCCAGGGCCTCGGCCCCGACGACCAGGGCGAGGTCGAGGTCGCCGACTGAGGATGTCCCGGGCGACGTCCGAGACGAGCACCTGGGGGACGGTGCCGCCGATGCCGGAGTAGGCGGCCCGCGCTTTCGGAGGCCCCCAGCCGACCGGCCAGCCGGCCGCCGGGATCGTCGTACTGCCACGACTGGCAGTAGACGACGTCGATGCGCTCGAGCCGTTCGAGCGCGCCGGCTCCGCCTTGGGCGAACCCCGGACCGCCGACGATGCCGGTGTCGGCGGCGGCGGCCAGGGCCACCTCCTCCCACATGTCGAGCGGCTCGGGAGCACCGTCGGGACCGCACTCGTCGGGATGCCACGTCCGCCGTCCGACGCCGATGAGGCAGGGAGCGCGCCGGGTGCGACGGGACATCGCTCGTCCTGTCAGGACAGTCGGGTCCGGCCCGGCAGCTTGATGGCCCGGTCGGCGATGATGTCCTTCTGGACCTCGGTCGACCCTCCGCCGATCGTCGAGTAGCGCTGGAACGAGTAGAGCCGGGTCCACTTGCCCCGATCGACGGTGTCGGGCCCTCCACGGGCCAGGAGCCCGAGCCGGCCCGAGCAGGTCGACGGCCAGCTCGGCCAGGGTCTGGGCCAGGACCGAGAACTGGAGCTTGGAGAAGGGCACCTCGGGCCAGTTCTTCTCGCCGCGGATGACCTTGCTCAACGCCCGGTAGACGAGCAGCCGGGTGAGCTCGATCTCGGTCCACGCCCGGGCCAGACGATCGCGGATGACCTGGTCGTCGAGTGCGGTGGGGTTGAGGGCGCGGGTCGGCCTCGATGACCGCCCGCAGATCGGCGGCCAGGCTGGTGATCTGGCCGGCGATGCCGACCCGTTCGTGGCCGAGGGTGGTCATCGCCACCATCCAGCCCTCGCCCTCGCCGCCGAGCCGGTTGTCGACCGGCACGCGCACGTCGGTGAAGTACGATCTCGTTGAACATCTCCTCGCCCGACATGTCCCGGATCGGCCGCCGTTCGATCCCCTCCGACTCGAGGTCGACGATGAAGGCGGTGATGCCCTCGTGTTTGGCGCCGCGCTCGATGGCCGTCGGGTCGGTGCGGAACAGGAACAGCCCCCACCTGGCCAGATGCGCGGTCGAGATCCAGATCTTCTGCCCGTTGACCAGGTAGTGGTCACCGCCATGGTCGAGGATGGCCGTCGTCCGTAGGTTGGCCAGGTCGTTGCCGGCATCCGGTTCCGAGAAGCCCTGACACCAGTGGTCCTCTGCGTTGATGATCGAGGGGAGCCACCGTTTCTTCTGGTCGTCGGTGCCCCACTGGATGAGCATCGGCCCGATCTGCCAGATGCCGTTGGGGTTGTAGATGCCCGGGGTCCGGTACTCGGCCATGATCTCGGAGTAGAGGAGACGCTGGACGGGGGTGGTCTCGCGGCCTCCCCATTCTTCCGGCCAGTGGACGGCCGCCCAGCCGCCCTCGTTGAGAAGGCGCTGCCACGCCTTGCGCCGGGCCTGCGAGGCGGTAGCTCCGCCGCCGCCGGTGTCGCGGCGTGCCGCGTGTCCCGACTGCTGGTGTCCCGACTGCTGGTGTCCCGACTGCTGGTGTCCGGGCTCCCGTCGCCGGAAGCAGCGCCGCGTTGCTCGTCGTCCTCGGTCTCGGCCAGGAACGGCCCGAGATGCTCGTCGAGCCAGGTACGAAGTTCTTCGCCGAATGCCTTGTCCTCGGCGGTCAGGGAGAAGTCCACGGGCGGATTGTAGCCAAGCTCGTGTTTCTATGACGTGGCCGTCAGAGTCAAGTGGCCGTCAGAGTCAAGAGGTGACGCCGGTCGTGGCATCCGAATGGGTGGACGGCGAATGCGTCGCTCTGATGTGTCGGCGGAGCCGAGGCTTCAACAGGTCCGCAGTCTCGCCCTCTCCTTTCAGCACGGCCACGGCTGAGGAATGCGAGAGCACGAACCCGCCCACGATGAGCAACAGGAGGGAGACCGCCTCGAGCGGACCGCGGTAGCCCGACGTCTGCAGGTTGTCGCCGAAGAGGGCGATGCCGATGGAGATGCTGACTATCGGGTCGACCAGGACGAGAGCCGCCTGGGATGCTCCGATCGGACCGGCATGGAAGGCGTTCTGGGTCAGGAACACCGCCAGCACTCCGAAGACGGCGAGCGCGTAGGTCTCCCAGTGGGCGAAGATCTGCGACCCAGTCGGCCGCGATGTAGTGGGTCACCTCCTTGGTGAGCGAAGCCGTGAACGCGTAGCCGATCGGCCGCCGCGGTCCCGAACATGGCGGCCCGCCACCACCGAGGCCCGCGGAGGGCCAGCAACACGGCCACCCCCATGCCGGCGACGCATATGCCGCCGACGAAGGCCCACTCGAGGTTGGTCGGAAGGCGGTCACCGCCTGTCGGCGTCGAGAATGCGAGGAACCCGGCCAGTCCACCGGCAGCCAGGATGACGCCCAACCATTCGCGAGGCCCGATCCGATAGCCGAACCAGACGGAGAGCATGAGCACCAAGAAGAGCAGCTCGGTGACGAGGATGGGCTGCACCTCGGTCAGGTCCCCGAAATGCAGTGCCAGAGCCTGGAGCACGAAGGAGCCGATCATGAGGGCGAACGCCGGCCAGCCACACGCCGCGCCGAAGGGCGTGGGCGATGAGCGAGCAGCTTGAGCGTGTCGCTCGCACCCGCATCCTCGACACCCATGCGCTGGAGGATGCTGATCAGTGCGTTCGACAGCGCCGCGGCGAGCGCAAGGATGTAGACCATGACAGTGGGGTCCAGTGTACGAGCACCGGTGACGGGTCGACGCGGACCCCGGACTCCCAGCTCAGAGTGCCCTTCCGTCGGTCGGGCCGGCGGCGCCTGACCGCCTGCTCTTAGATTCCTCTTAACTTCCGGGGGAGCTCGCTGGGCCCATGGTGGGCTACCTGCTGAGCTGTTCGCGGCGTCCTGCGGCGGGCCGTTTTGCCGGTTGATCGGGACTGGATCTGGTCGGGACGCCGACGTCCGACGCCGACGTCTACAGTCGCAAGACGTGACATGAGCGTCACGACCGAAGGGACGGTAGCATGGACTTCACCTTCAGCCCAGAGCAAGAGACGCTTCGCGACGTGGCGCGCCAGGCGATGGAGCGCGCGGCCGACGGGGACCTCGTCCGCCGGCTGGCCGATGACGTCGACGGTGTCGACGATCGACTCTGGCGCGCCCTCGTCGAGCTGGGCTGGACCGGACTGCTCGTGCCCGAGGCATTGGGAGGCGCCGGGGCCGGTCTTGCCGAGATGAGCATCGTTCTCACCGAGATGGGTCGCGTCCCGCTCCCCGGCCCGTTCTTCTCGTCGGCGGTTCTGGCGACCGTCGCCGCCCGGGCCCTTGGAGCCGAGGACCTGCTGAGCGCCCTGGCTGCCGGCCGGACCCGGGGAACGGTGGCGCTGCACGAACCCGGTCACGGAGATCCACTGCACGCCATCGCCACCAGGGCCCGACGGAAGGGTGGGACCTGGGTTCTCGACGGGGTCAAGCCCCTTGTTCTCGACGGTCACACCGCCGAGTGGGCCATTGTCGTAGCTGGGACGGAGGAGGGACGACGTGCGTTCGTCGTCGAGCAACCCGAGGCATCCCCGGTCCCTGCCCTCGATCCGACCCGGAAGCTCGCTCGCATCGAGCTGCACGAGCAGCGGTGCGAGCCGGTCGGCCCTCCGGGCAACCAGAGCAGGTTGTGGCGTCGGGTCCTGGACGACGTGTCCGTCGCCGCCGCGTCAGAGCTCCTCGGGGTGGCGGACCGAGCCCTGGAGCTCGCCATCGGCTACACCAAGGAACGAACCGTCTTCGACCGACCCGTTGCTTCGTTTCAAGTGGCGAAGCACAAGATGGTGGATATGTTTCACCTGGTCGAGATGGCCCGCGTCGGCGTCCAGTTCGCTGCGTGGGCTTCGGACGCCGAGGATCCCCGAG
This sequence comes from uncultured Acidimicrobiaceae bacterium, assembly GCA_963828385.1. Taxonomy (GTDB): domain Bacteria; phylum Actinomycetota; class Acidimicrobiia; order Acidimicrobiales; family RAAP-2; genus Bog-756. The sequence goes on along the minus strand of CAWHEF010000002.1, from coordinate 1,865,171 downwards.
CGCGAGCGGGCAGCGGCGATGGCGGCCGGCTACGCAGCCGAAGCGGCGGTGCAGGTCACGGGCGACAACATCCAGCTCCACGGCGGCGTCGGTTTCACCTGGGAGGACGACGCCCACTTCCTGTTCAAACGAGCCAAGCAGAACGATGTCCTGATCGGCGGGAATGCGAGCCAGCGCAAACGGGTCGCGTCGCTGCTCGTCGACACCGCAGAGGCGACGGCCTAGCTCCGGCGCCTGTCAGGATCGGCTACCAGGCAGCTTCTCTGGGGACGAGCTTCTCTGCAGATCCGAGGACCCTGTTCGGACCGACGGGCGACGAGGGGATCTGCCCCCTCGGCGTCACGGCGGTGGCCGCTGGTTCCTCAGCCGATTGTGGAAGGCGCACAGCAGACGGCCGTTCTCCTGGGTCGTCGGGCCGCCTGCTCCGTAGGGGACGATGTGGTCGACCTGGCAGCGGATCGCCGGACGATCGCAGAAGGGGTGGGTGCACCGGCGGTCCCGCAGCTCGATCGCCCGCCGGGTGGCCCCGGAGAACAGGCGTGTCGTGGCACCGATCTCGACCCGGGCCACCGGTGCGAACACGGCCCGTTCGATGTCGGCCTCCTCCAACCACGGGAGGAGGGCGCCGGGGGAAAGCGGCATGCCCTGGGCCAGCTCCAAGATGCGCCCCGAGAGCGTCTCGTAGCCGACGTAGACGCTGAACAGGGGGGCGGGCCGGCGCCCGTCGGCGGGGGCGGTGCCCGAGCGGGTCGCCATCTCGACGAGGGCGTCTGCTCGACGTTGCTGGTGGGTGCGGGAGAGCTCGGTGGTGGTGGGCTCTCGGCCGAGCTCGTCTTGGGCCTTTTTCCAGTCCGCCTCGAACAAGGCCTGTTCGAGCCGGACGAGCTCGTTCGAGACGATCGTCCCCGAGATCGGGTCGAGGGTCATCGTGCCGAGCCACGTCCCACAGAAGCTCTGCTCGAGCGAGACGTCCCGGCGGGACCTGCGCTCTTCGTCGCTGCGCTCGACCCCGTCGGGGTCGGCGAGCTGCTCCCAGTAGGCACAGGACCTGGTGAAGGCCTCGAAACCCAGGGTCTTCGCCTGGGTGACGAGCAGCTCCTCGTCCCGGCAGAGGGCCTCTGTTGTGGCCGGGCGCTTCAACCTCGCCACGGCGTCGACGTGGGCCGAGGTGATCGCCCCTTCGAGCCAGGCCTCCCTACAGGCCGGGAGGTGGCGGAGGGCCCGTCCCCGCCGAACCTGGCGACGACCTACTGCCCCGGGCAGCCGGCACCGGGTCGCCACCCACGCAGCAGCGGTGTGGGCACCGTCGGCCTCCCATGCCCCCGAGGCGTCGAAGGCCGCCGTCGCCTCGGCCACGACCGCCTCGAGGCGAGCCAGCTCACGGTGGAGCACGACGAGCGACTCGCCGTCGCCGAACGTCTCGGCCCCCTCTTCTGTGAGCCGGTCGAGCACCTCGGTGAGGGCATCCACCTCCATCGCCCGAGTCAACCACCAGGGTGTGACAAACATCGAGGAGCACTCGAAGGCCACGGCTGGCCGGAAGGCTGCCTGACCGGCAACGGCTGCCTGACCGGGGACCGCTGCCCTCCCACCGGCTTCGGCCTTGGCCCGTGGCGTAGGCCGTCGGCCCTCGGCCTCGGCCTATGGGGTCGGCCGTCGGCTCAATGGCAACCCGGAGCGAGCGGCGGGACGTCCAGGGCCGGGTTCTCACCGAAGAAGCCGACGGGCACGAGATGGAAACCCGTGTACTCGACGGGCATGACCGGCCAGTCCTCGGGGCGGGGGACGTGGGTCACGCCGAACGTGTGCCAGGCCACGATCTCGGTACCCACCAGTGAACGGTCGGCTCGCGTCCATCGGGGAAGGCCTTCGCCGCCCTCGTGCTGGTTCGGATAATCGCCGGCGGCACGACGCTCGTCAGCGGCATAGGGCGTCACCCACAGGTTGTGCCGGGCAAACCCGGCTCGCTTCGCAACGCTCGACTCGGGGTCGGCGAGCATCGTCGGCGTTGCCGAGGGGACGAGCTTGTAGGCCACGGCCTCCCCCAACCGGTTCTGCACCGAAGGGTTGACGAACATCCAGGCCCGGCTGGATGCAGCGTCGACGTCGCGCTCGCGCGGCATGCTCGGTGCCGAGCCGGGCGGAACGCGGGACGAAGGCATTCGACCAAGGGTTCGACTCTCCGAGAGTGATCGCCTCCGCCCAGACCTCGTGCACCTCGTTGACAGGACCGTCGACGACGAGATCGAGTCGGGCGCAGAAGAGGTGCTGGTGCACCGGAGCCACGAGACCGGGGGCGATCGTCCGGGCGAAGGGCGTCTCCTCGCCTTCGGTGATGGATTGGGTCTGCAAGATCCCGGTCAGCTTCACCTCGTGCTGGATGGTGCCGTCGAGATAGAAGTACCAGTAGAACCCGTACTCGTAGTTCCCGACCGTTGCGATGGAGGATACGACGAGGCGACGCGATCGTCGGACATCGGTCCGGCTCGCGTGCATGTCCTGGTGCTTCCAGAGGATCCCGTAGTCCTCCTCGTGGATGCAGACCGCGTTCTCGACCACGTACGGCTCTCCCCATTCGGAGCAGAACGTGGCATCGAGGTAGGAGATCACGCCCAGGCAGTCACAGCCCAACGTCAGGGAGTTCGTCATCCGGCCGAGCCCCCACTCTCCGGCGTCGAAGGCGTTCTTCCAACCGTGGACAGGCCCCGGGTCGCCGTAGGGCACCACCATCTCCGAGATGGAAGCTCGGTCGAGGATCGGTCGAGTGCGGTCGCCGTCGCGAATGCCGATGCCGTGGAGCACGAGACCCTCGTCGGGTTCCATCGAGATCCTCATCGTCCACCCCTGCCAGGTCACCAGATTGGACTCGAGGGTGAAACTCGGACCATCCGGCTGCGTGATCTCCAACGGTCGAAGGTCGGACCGGAGAGGCTGGTGGTCCGCCGCCTCGTAGTTCCCCCGCTCGGCGGGGAGCGGCTTGATCCCGTAGTCCACGACCTCGAGCACTTCTCCGCGACCGGTATCCACCGTGGCGACGACTCCTTCGATGGGACGGGCGTACCCGTTGTCGCTCGGGTCTTCGCGGTAATAGGACAGGCACCGGGCGGCACGGCGGCCGTCCTCGATCTCGCGCCCGAAGTTTCCGGTCGGCCAGGGGTCGATCTGCACCTGCCCGATGTCTTCGATCCCCCTGCGGCGAATCGCCTCCTGCCAGGTCGGGTCCTCCCGCAGGGCGTTCATCGCTCGCATGCAGTCTTCGAACATGACGACCGGACGCATGCCGGGACGTTCGTCCCAGCTCGCGATGCGGCCCGTTTCGGGTTCGACGACCGCTTCGACGAGCCCGGCGCCGGGCCCTGGGACGATGACCAGACGGACTCTCCGGTCGAAGGGATCTCCGGGTCGAAATGACGCGAGGGCCTTCTTGGGCGGGGGTTCGAGAGCGACCGAGGCGAACCGCGCCCGTTCGTCGAGACGGCTGTCGGCTCGCACGATGGCCACCGCCGACCGGATCTCGGAGGCGGTCAGGGGGTCGAGAGGGTGGGCCGATCCGCTGCCGCCGGTGCCCGCCGGGTCTCTGGTCGCCGTCTCAGTCATGGTGTGTCTCCAGTCGTGCCGCCATTGCATCCAGCTCGGCCCGCACCTGCTCGGTGCCCGAGTCGACCAATGCGTCGTCCGATGATTCGGGAAAGTGGTCGGGTATGAGGAGCGTGAGCTCGATCGCGACCCTCGATGTCGGAGGGCCTGATCGCGGCTGCCCATCGTCGGGGCGGCCAGCGCCCCCGGTCGGGGTGCCAGCGCCCCCGGTTGCGCCGCCGTCGGCGTCCGTCGGGGCGCCATCGCCGTCCGTCCGGGTGATGGTCAGCTCCTCCCGCGCCGGAAGTACGCCGCCCATCTCGATGGCGACGAGGTGGTCGGGGACGATGCGGGTCACGGCGAGCTCGACGCGGTGAGGACCGGTCGGACTGTCGAGGGCGAAGCAGTAGGTCGCCCCTGTCCCGTCGGGCCCGGCTTCCGCCACCCGCTCGAGCCCGTGCACGTTCGGGTTGTAGGCACTCAGGTTCATGAAGTCCAGCCGGTAGGCCCAGACAGCGGATGGCTCAGCCTCGATGTCCCGCTCGACTGTCCGAGTTCGTTCGCGCATGTGGTCCTCCCCGACCTTCCACCGGATGCCCTGATGCTCTTGTGGCACCATACCGAGCGTCGTCGGGGCTCCTCGCCGTGGACGTCACCAGCGATTCAATCGGGCGCCATCGGCCCCAGCCACGGTAACGGGCGTCGCCGGTGACGAGACGATAGCGTCACGGAGAAATGGGGGAACAGACAGCAGTGCGCGGATCCACGAGGGAGCCGGGTGAGCCGGGGGGCGCGGGGACCACGGCGACCACCGGAGCCGACCGGGGTGTCACCGCTCACGCTCGGCTCCAGCCGAGCCATCCGGCGCTCATCTGCGGTGACGGCGTCCGGACGTACGAAGACCTCGACGAACGGGCTGCCCGCCTGGCAGCGGTGCTGGCCCGATGCGGAGTGGGGAAGGGCCGCCCGGTGGCGACCGTCCTACCCAACTCCATCGAGCCGTTCGAGGTTGCGACGGCGGCGGCGATGCTCGATGCTCCCTACCTCCCCCTCAACTACCACCTCCAGGCGGCGGAGCTGGCATACATCCTGAGCGACGCGGAGGTGGCCGCCGTGGTCACGCACGCCACGATGGAGGCGGCGACTCGTGAGGCACTGTCCCGGTCCGGCATCGACGCCGGAATGCTGATCGTCGAAGGTGGCGACGCCGGCGACGTCCGGGCCGAGAACGCCGCCGACTACGAATCGGAGCTGATCCGGGCCGAACCATTGGAGGGGGCCGACAGCGGACCGGGGCCGGAGCTGATGTTCTACACGTCGGGGACGACCGCCCGTCCGAAAGGGGTCGTCCACGGCGCCATGGGAGATCTGGCCGGGCGCCAGGCGGGTATGGCCGCCCAGGCGGCTCTGTGGAGCTGGACGTCGGACGACGTATACGTGATGAGCGGTCCCGCCTACCACGCGTCCCACGCCGGATGGGCGCTGACCGCCCTCTACGTGGGAGCGACCACGGTCGTGACCGAGCGGTTCGAGGCCCGCTCCTTCCTCGAGGCGATCGCCGGGCACCGGGGCACGCGCTCGTTCATGGTGCCCGCCCACTTCATCAGGATCCTCGAGCTCCCCGACGACGCCCGGGAAGACCTGGATCTGAGCAACTTCACCCTCGTCGTCCATGGAGCGGCGCCGTGCCCGGTGGCGGTGAAGGAGAAGATCATGGCCGCATTCCCCGGCACGGCCTTCCACGAGCTCTACGGTGCGAGCGAAGGAGGCGCGACGAAGATCGGACCCGATGAGTGGCGGGCCCATCCCGGCAGCGTCGGACGACCGTGGCCCGGTGTCGAGATCCGCATCCTCGACGAGGACGGTGCACCCCTCCCGCCCGGGCAGGACGGTGCCGTCTACATCCGCCCTCCGGGAGGCCGGCGCTTCACGTACCGCAACGACGAGGCGGCGACGGCCAAGGCGTGGCGGGACGACGCCTTCACGGTCGGGGACATCGGTCATCTCGACGACGAGGGCTACCTGACCATCACCGACCGGGCGTCGGACATGGTCCTGTGGGGTGGGGTCAACATCGCCCCGCGGGAGATCGAAGAGGTTCTCTTCGAGCACCCGGACGTGGCCGACTGCGCCGTCTTCGGGATCCCCGACGAACGGGACGGCGAGCATCTGAAGGCGGTGGTCCAGCTCCGGGGACCAGCCACTCCCGCCCCGGCGACTGCCTCCCCGGCCACTCCCGCCCCGGCGACCTCCGGTACCACCACCGAGGATCTGGCCGCCTTCGTCAGGTCGAGACTCGCCTCCTACAAGGTGCCTCGGGTGTGGGAGCTCACCGACGAGCTCCCCCGTGACCTGAACGGCAAGGTGTTGAAACGTCTCCTACGCCAGGCCCACCGCTGACGAACCACTGGACAGACGGCCGGATCAGACGGCCGGATCAGACCGCCGAATAGACCGCTGGATCATCCTCTATGACGATCGCCATCTCCGAAGAGCACGAGGCACTGGCCGGCACGGTCCGCAGGTGGCTGGACGCCCACTGCCCACCGTCAGCGGCCCGGGCGCTGCTCGACGTCCCGGACGAAGTCCTGCAACCGGTGTGGAAGGAGCTCGCCGCCCAGGGTTGGCTCGGGATCCATGTGCCCGAGCGATTCGGGGGTCAGGGCTACGGGCTGTTCGAGTTGGCGATCGTGCTCGAGCAGTGTGGCCGGGCCATGGTGCCGGGTCCAGTGTTGCCCACGGCTCTCGTCGCTGCGGTCCTGTCCGCGGCGACTGGCGTCGAAGCCTCGCCCCCCGATACCGAGGCCCTGGCTCGGATGCTGGTCCCGCTCGCTTCCGGTGCCGGCGCAGCCGCCGTCGCCTTGGGGGCCGGCCACCTCGACGGCGTCGTATCGGACGAGGAGGGCACCCTTCAGGTATCGGGTCGGCTCCGCCCGGTGGTCGGCGCCCAGGTGTCCTCGATGGCCCTCGTCCCCGTTCGCGTCGTCGGTGACCGTGCGCGCCCCGACGACCACCTGCTCTGGTGCGTGCTCGACGTCGTGAACGGGGTGGGGGCGGGAGCAGGGGCCGGGGGCGGGTCCCTCACTGCTCGGCCGCTCGAGAGCCTCGATGCCACCCGCCGCGTCGGTGTCCTGGAGGCAGACCCGCCCATCGACGTCGCCATCGATCGCCAGCTTCATGCGATCGACACCGGGCAGGTGGCGCAGCTGGCCCTGGCGCTGTCCGCTGCCGAGCTCGCCGGGGTCGTCCGGTGGTGTCTCGAGACGGCCTCCGAGTACGCCAAGGTCCGTCGTCAGTTCGGCCGTCCCATCGGGCAGTTCCAGGCGGTGAAACACCGTTTGGCCGACATGGTGGTCTGTAGCGAGCAGGTGGCCGCTCTGGCGTGGGATGCAGCCCTTTCGTTGGACTCGGCTCTGCCGGTGCCGGCTCCGCCTGGGACCCCGGATGCGGCTCGGCCGGGCACCTCGGCCCGGGACGAGTGCGCACTCGCCGCCGCCACTGCCGGCGCCATCGCCCTGGACGCAGCGGTCGACGTGGCCAAGGACTGCATCCAGATCTTGGGAGGGATCGGGTTCACCTGGGAACACGATGCCCACCTGTACCTCAAGCGGGCGCTGGCCACCCGTCAACTGCTCAGTGGTGTCGCGGGCCTTGTCGGTTCGAGCAGTAGTGACGAGCACCTGGGCGAGAACGAGACCGACCGGTCCAGCGACCACGGCCCTGGCGGCGCCTCGACAACAGACGGTTTCGACCGTGCCGTGTTCGCCCTCGCCAGGCGGGGGATACGACGCCCGCTCGTCGCCGATCTGCCCGCCGAGGCAGACCGTGTGCGGTCCGAGCTCCACGATCTCGTCTCGAGCATCGCCGCGCTTGGGCCGGGCGACCAGCGCGCCGCCCTGGTCCATGCCGGCTTGGTCAATCCGCACTGGCCCCGCCCCTATGGGCGTGACGCGTCGAGTGTCGAACAGCTGGTCATCGACGAGGAGCTCGATGCGGCGGGGGTCGTCCGGCCCCACATCGGCGTGGGTGCCTGGGCTCTGCCGGTGATCATCGCCTTCGGAAGTGGGGAACAGAAGGAGCGGTGGGTGCACCCCACCTTGCTGGGCGAGGTCAGCTGGTGCCAGCTGTTCTCCGAGCCCGGTGCGGGGTCGGACCTGGCTTCGCTCTCGACCAGGGCGGTACGGGCCGACGGCGGCTGGTCCCTGACGGGTCAGAAGGTGTGGACATCGATGGCCCAGACCTCGAAGTGGGCCATCTGCCTGGCGCGGACCGATCCCTCGGTGGCCAAGCACGAAGGAATCACCTACTTCATCGTCGACATGGCCACACCCGGCCTCGACATCCGGCCCTTGCGGGAGCTCACCGGCGACGCCATGTTCAACGAGGTCTTCCTCGACGATGTCTTCGTGCCTGACGACTGCGTGATCGGCTCACCCGGTGAAGGATGGAAGATCGCGCGGGCCACGCTGGCAAGCGAGCGTGTGTCCATCTCCTCCGGCGCCACCTTCGGAGTCGGGGTCGAGTCGCTGCTGCGGGTGGTCGACCGTCACCCCGATCTTCGGACCGTCGACACCGACCGCCGGCTCGGAGCGCTCCTCGCCGAAGCCGAGTCCCTCCGCCTGCTCAGCCACCGGGCCTCGCTCCGGACCCTGGCCGGCGCAGAGACGGCCGCCACCACGAGCGTGCGCAAGCTCCTGGGCGCCGAGCACGAGCAACGCGTGCAGGAGGAGGGTCTCTCCCTCTACGGTCCCGAGGGGACCGCACTCGACGGCCAGCGCCAGACGATGGGCCCACGGGTTCCTCGTCACCCGGTGCCTGACCATCGCCGGGGGAACGAGCGAGGTGCAGCGCAACGTCATCGCCGAGCGCATCCTCGGACAGCCGCGCGACCCAGAGCCGGGGGAGTGAAGCGGCAATTCTCGGCGCCCAACTTCGTCAGCTCCAGGTCACCGGTACTACCCCCGTGGCAGACCGAGCACCCGCTCACCGATCAGCGTCCGCTGGATCTCGTTCGTCCCGGCGAAGATCGACGAGGCCTGGTAGTAGAGCCACGAACGCTGCCAGGCCCCGTCCCCCGGGTTGTCGGTGGCACCTTCCCACAGCGGCGCGCTCGGCCCGAGGACGGCCATGGCCGTCTCGTGCAGCCGCTTGGACATCTCGCTCCAGTACAGCTTCAGTGCGCTCCCCTCCGGCCCGGGAGCCTCACCACGCTCGAGCCGGGTGAGCGTGCGCCAGTTGTGGAGCTGGAACAGCTTGACCTCGAGGTAGGCCTGGGCGATGCGCTGACGGAGGCCCCAGTCGTCGAAGCCGGGCCTCGTCTCGCGGGCCAGATCGAGGAGTGAATCCAAGAGTTGGCAGTGGATCCCGAGCTGGCGGGGGTTCACCCCGCGCTCGTGGCTGAGCGTGGAGTTGGCCACGGTCCAACCTGCGCCGGGCTGTCCCACCACACAGTCGTCGGGCACGAAGACGTCGTCCAGGAACACCTCGTTGAATTCGGCCTCGCCGGTGACCTGGGTGAGCGGCCGGACATCGACCCCGCCGGACCTCATGTCGACGACGAAGCAGGTGATCCCCTGCTGCCGTTTGAGGGTGTCGGGTTGGCTGCGGGCCAGGCAGAGGCCCCAGTCGGAGAATTCCGCGTACGACGTCCACACCTTGCGACCGTTGAGCGACCATCCTCCGTCGACCTTCACCGCCCTCGTGGTGAGCGATGCGAGGTCGGAGCCGGCATCGGGCTCGGAGAACAGCTGGCACCACAACTCCTCGGCCGGGAGGATGGGCGGGAGCCATCGGCGTCGTTGCTCGTCGGTGGCATGGGCGAAGAGCGTCGGTGCCACCAGGTTGATGGCGATGCGGCCCACGAGCTCGGGGGCCCTGGCCCGAGCGAGCTCCACGGTGACGAGGAAGTGTTCGGTCGAGCCGAGACCCCGGCCGCCGAGCTCTTCTGGCCAGGTGACACCGACCCACCTGCCCTCGGCCAGACTCCGTTGGAATCGCCGCCCGAAGGCCACCTTTTCGTCCAGATCGGAGAATCGTGGCGGCCCCCCGGTGCCGTCCGCCCAGGGAAGGTTCTCCGCCAGCCAGGCCCGCAGCTCGGACCGGAGCTCCTCCTGCTGCGGGGTGATCCGCAGGTCCATGGCCGGACAGCTTGGCACATCGCCCCGAACAGACCGGGCCGTAGACTGCGCCGCCGTGGAGTTCGAGCTCTCGGGAGATCAGGAGGCTCTGCGCGACGCGGCGCGCGACCTGCTGTCCCGTCGCGCCCCCATCGAGCGAGTCAGACAGCTGGTCGACCGACGGGCCGGAACCGGGCAGGGCGGGGATGCCGGCGACTTCGATCCCGAACTGTGGTCAGCTCTGGTCGATCAGGGATGGCCGGTGGTCGAACTTCCCGAAGACCGGGGAGGACTCGGGCTCGGCATGGTCGAGGTTGCCCTGCTGTGCGAGCAGCTCGGTCGATTCGTGGCGCCGACGCCGTTCGCCGGTCACGTGCTGGCCCTCGACGCGCTGTCCGAGGTCGATGTCGGGCACGGCCTTCCCGCCGCCGCCCGCGACGGCGCGCTCCGCTGGACGGAGCGGCTCGCAGACGGGACGGCCCTCGGATGTGTCGCATGGTCGGAGCGGCCGCTGGAGCTCGACGAGCGGGTCGGAGGACCGGCGATGGTCACCGGGCGGCCCGAACCGACGATCTTCGCGTCCGTGGCCGACGCCGCCGTGGTGGTAGCTCCGGACGGGGTGTGGCTGGTGGACCTGGACGAGGTCGGGCGCCCGCAACCAGAGCCGGCCATGGACCTGACGAGGTCGGTGGCGTGGCTCCGCCTGGATCGCACACCAGCCCTCCCACTGGGCGAAAGGGGCACCGCGACTCACATCCTCGACCGTGCCGCCGCCACCACCTCGGCCGAGCTCCTCGGCGCTTGCGACCGGGCACTCGAGCTGAGCGTCGACTACGCCGGCGAGCGGGTCCAGTTCGGGAAGCCGATCGGCAGCTTCCAGGCGGTCAAGCACCGCTTGGCGGACATGTTCGTCGATGTCGAGGGAATGCGCTCGAGCGTGTACTTCGCCGCCTGGAGCCTGGCCACACGGGATCCCGATGCCTCCCTCGCCTGCTCGTCGGCCAAGGCGTGGTGCTCCGACGCGGCGCGCCGTGTGATGGCGTCGGCTCTCCAGGTGCACGGGGGCATCGGCTTCACCTGGGAGCACGATCTCCACCTGTACGCCAAGCGGGCCGAGCTCGACGCGGTCGTCTTCGGCGACGCCCCGTACCACCGCGAGCGCATCGCGCAGCTCCTCGTCGAGCGACCGGCCGGCGCGCCCGGTCTCTTCTGACCGGGTCCCCCGGGTCAGCCGACGACCGGGTCAGCCCCGACCTCGGGTCAGCCCAGGCCGCGGGCCAGCCCAGGCCGCGGGTCAGCTGAGGCCGCGGGTCAGCTGAGGCCGCGGGTGAGCAGCATCGAGCCGGCGAGCGGTCCGCCCCCGTTGGCCACCGCCGCCACCTCCGGGTCGCCACCGATCTGTCGCTCGCCCGCCTCCCCGCGCAGCTGGAGGCATGCTTCGTGCAGCAGGCCGAAGCCGTGAAGACGCCCTCCCGAAAGCTGGCCTCCGGCTGTGTTGAGCGGGAGGAGCCCGTCCCGCCCGATCGCCTTCCCACCCTCGACGAACGCTCCGCTCTCTCCTCGACCGCAGAAGCCGAGTGCTTCCAGCCAGACCAGAGTGAGGATGCTGAACCCGTCATAGAGCTGGGCCGTGTCCACGTCCTCTGGCCGAAGGTCGGTGCGTTGCCACATGCTGGCGCCGGCGTCCCGGGCCGCCATCGTGGTCATGTCGTCGAACTGGTCCCAGCTCGGACGGCCCCACAGCGCCGTCCCGACGGCGTTGATCTGACATGCAGGTTTTGGCGCGTCCGGGACGTAGTCGACGTGGGAGACGACGAAGGCGGTCGACCCGTCGCAGGGAGCGTCACAGTCGAACAGGCAGAGCGGGGTCGAGATCATCCGCGCCGCCAGGTAGCCATCGAGATCCAACGGGTCGCGGTAGACGGCCTTGGGATTGAGACCGGCGTTGCGTCGGCCGTTGAGGGCGATGGCGGCTAGCTGGGTCCTCGTGAGTCCGAACTCGTGCATGCGCCGCTGGGCCACCAGGGCGATCCAGTTGACGGCGGACACGGCACCGAACGGGAGGGACCACTGCAGGAAGCCCGAGAAGCGCGGCACACCGCCGCTCCCACCGCTGCCGGAGCCACCGATGCCCTGGCGACCCCCCTCGCCCTGCGCGGTTGACTCGGTCACCGTCCGGTAGACGAGCACGTGACGAGCAGCACCGGCGGCGACTGCGAAGCAGGCGGCGATCACCGCCCGCATCTGGGCCGCTCCTTCGGACCCGCCGTCGTGCCAGTTGAGCCGCAGCCTCAACGCGTCCTGCACCTCTGGCGTTCCGGGTCCGGCGAAACCTCCTGTTCCGAGGCCCGAACCCGGATAGGTGGACAGCCCGTCGATGTCGTCACGGGTCAGCCCGGCGTCGTCGATGGCCTCGAGACAGGCCTCGACGGTGAGGTCGATGTCGGATCGGCCCAGCCGACGCCCGACCGCAGACTGTCCGATCCCGGTGATGGCGGCGTTCCGCTCCGCCGGGGTGGCGCCCCTCATCGACGGTTCCCGCCATTCACCGATCGTCTCACCGATCGTCCTTTGTTCCGCTCGACGCCGACCCCGAGCCGCCGGCATCTGCCACCGGCCGGAACAGCGGGAGGAACACGTCGTCACATTCCTCGAAGACCACCTCCACCTCCCGGCCGATGAGCGGTTCGTCCGGGTTGCAGTCGACGAGGTTGGTCATGAGGCGGACGTCGGGTTGCTCGGCGATCGACACCAGACCGACCACATAGTCGTCCGAGCCCGGGATCCACTGTTGATGGTTGGCGGTGAACGAATGGACCCTGGCCCGACCGCTCACGGCGCTCGGCTCGAGCTGGTCGGAAAGGCAGGTTGGGCACCGGGGTGCGGGCGGATGGACGAGGTGGTCGCAGCGCGAGCAGCGCAAGAACCGAAGCCGGCCGTCGCGCCCGCTCGTCCAGAAGAACCGGTTCGTTTCGTCCACCTTCGGAAGGAGACGCAGTGCAGGGCCGTTGGCCGTCATGTGAGGGATCCTAACCAGCGCGTCCCCGACGGTCAGCGGCCAGCAAGGCGAAGGATCGCTCTGTTAGGTTGCTCACTCCGTGGCCACCTGGTTGACGCCCGACGAGTACCGGCAGCTGACCGCGGTGGTGGACCGGATGATCCCGGCCGACGACCAACCGGGTGCGGTCGAGGCGGGAGTAGCCGACTACATCGACGGACTGCTCGGTGCCTTCTCGTTCGATCCTCCCCGCATCTGGGCGGGCGGTCCCTTCTCGGGCCGGAGCGGTGGGGAAGCCGGCTTCGTCGACTTCCACCGGCTCACCCCATTGGACGAGCTGGCATGGCGTACGAGGATCGAGGGCTCTCGCGGGCTTCCCGAGCGCGAGTTCAACGGACCGGTGGTCGGGCTGCAGGAGCGCTACCGCGAGGGTCTCGCCGCTCTCGGGGAACGCTTCGCCGAGAGCGATCGCGACGAACAGGCCCGGCGCCTGCGGCGGGACCCGGACTTCGCGGCACTCGTGTACGACCACGTGTGCGAAGGCATGTACGGGGCGCCCGAATACGGCGGCAACAGGGACGGGATCGGCTGGTCGATCATCGGATTCGCCGGAGACGTCCAGCCGCGGGGCTGGAGCGACGTCGAGGTGGCGGGGCCGTGACCGTGGACGCCGTCGTGGTCGGATCGGGCCCGGGAGGTTCGACGGCGGCCGACATCCTCGCCGGCGCCGGGTGGTCGGTGGTCGTGTTCGAGAAGGGCCGCAACCATCTCATCGATGCGGAGGATCCCAGTCGATTGCTCGGCGACTATTCGAACGACGAGATCAAGTTCATCGACCGCCATTTCCTCGGCCCCGACCCGTTCTTGGAGCCGAGGACGTTCCGCACCGCGCTGGACGACGGGGAGCGGATCTATACCGGAGCAGTCAACTCGATCCCGTCCACGGTAGGGGGAGGGGGCATCCACGCCGACGGCAAGGTTCCCCGGTTCCTCGAGGTCGACTTCGCCATGAGGTCTACCTATGGGCCCCAGGAGGGCGCAGCGGTGGACGACTGGCCGATCGGCTACGCAGACCTCGAGCCGTACTACGCGGACGTCGAGCGCCGCATCGGCGTCGCCGGCGACGCCGCAGCCAACCCCTATGCCGCCTGGCGTTCGGGCCCGTTTCCGATGCCGCCCGGACCCCCGATGTACGGGTCGACGTTGTCGGCGGCCGCCGCCCAGGAGCTCGGCTTCCATCCCTACGAGGCGCCGACGGCCGCCAACTCACGTCCCTACGATGGCCGGGCCGCCTGCAACAACTGCGGGTATTGCGCCTTCTTCGGGTGTCCCATCCACGCCAAGGGCGATCCCGTGGCCATGCTGCAGCGGGCGCTGCTGACCGGCAACGTCGAGCTCCGGCCGGAGACCTTCGTCTCGCGGATCCTCAACGACGGGAGGCGGGCCACCGGGGTGGCGTACATCGGCCCCGACGGAGTCGAGCGCTCGATCGATGCCCGGCACGTGATCGTGGCCGGCGGCGCGGTCGAGACCCCCCGTCTGCTCCTCCTGTCGGAGATCGACCATCCGCTCATCGGGCGCCATCTCATGGTGCACTTCCAGACCATCGTCGTCGGCGGCTTCGACGAGCTCGAGTTCCACGGCGAGCGGGGCAGGGCGGTGACCCACCTGCAGGACGACGCCCTGATCCCGGACGACGCGTCCCGAGCGGCAGCCAGGGAGGCCGGGCTGCCCTGGATCCGGGGCGGGATGGTGGAGCACGGGGGGCCGGGCCTGCCGGTCATGGAGGCGAAGAGCTACAGCTGGGGAAGACGCCACAAGGAGAGCATGCGCACGTCGCCGCTCCGACGGCACCTGTGGGCATTCACCATGCAGGGAGAGGACCTCCCCGTTCCCACCAACCGGGTCGACCTCGATCCGGCCGTCCGCGACGTGCGAGGCTTCCCCGTGGCGCGGATCACCTACCTGCCGCATCGTCACGAGCTGGTCGCGTCCGCCCACCATGGGCCACGGCTTGCAGGGATCCTCACCGCCATGGGAGCCAGCTGGACGTCGACGGTGACCTCGCCGGGCAGCCCGCAAGGACCGGGCGGGCGGACCGAGGGGCTCGCCCCCATGAGCCGCCACGTCATGGGGACGGTCCGGATGGGCGACGATCCTTCGACTTCGGTGGTCGACGGCGAAGGGCGCCTCCACCAACTCGAGAACGTGGTGGTCGCCGACTCGTCGGTGTTCGTCACCGGTGCCGGCTACGGCCCCACGCTGACCCTGGCCGCACTGGCGGCGCGATCGGCCACCGCCCTTCTGTCGTGAGGTTCCGTCGTGAGGCTGCATCCTGAGGCTCCGTCGTGAGGCCGTCATGATCCCGGTCGCCAACACCCGACCGTCGCCTACGCTCGGGGGCCACCATGCAACCGTCCCCACATACGCTTCCGCCAAACGAGCACGACCTGACCAGAAGGCCTCGACCGGCGGCTGATCGATGAGCACGCCGGCCAGCGAGCGAGCCCGGAGCTCGAACACGGAAGCATCGCCGTCGTGAGGGCGCTCGTCTTCGGCCTTCCCCGTGACCCGGCAGACACCTTCGACGCTCCCGGGGACGAGCTCGATGAGCGGCTCGCATCGCTGCCCTTCGGGCTCCACGACGTGGACGACGCCCACCTCGTCCGGCCGGACTGGGTGATGACCCGACCCCGGCTGTCGGGGGTGTGCGGCTCGGAGTCGAAGCTCGTGCTCGGCGAGTTCGAGGAGGGTGATCTCGACAATCCGATGGCTGCCTTCTCCTCGATTCCGCACATCCCCGGCCACGAGGTCGTGGCCGAAGTGGTGGCGCTCGGTCCCGAGGCATCGGGGCTGGAGGTGGGACAGCGAGTGTTGCTCAACCCGTGGCTGTCCTGTGGTCCGCGGGGGATCGAGCCCGTCTGCCCGGCCTGCGAGCGGGGCGACCTGAACCTCTGTCACAGCTTCACCAGCGGGGCCCTGGGCCCGGGCGTCCACGTGGGCGTCGCCACCGACGCCCCCGGGGGCTGGGCCGACCTGATGGCCGTGCACGACTCCATGCTGATCCCCGTCCCCGACGACGTGAGCGACGAGGTGGCGGTGCTGGCCGACCCGTTCTCGGTGTCGCTGCACGCCGTGTTGAAGAGCCCTCCGCCCCCAGGCGGCCGAGCGCTCGTCTACGGAGCGGGAGCCCTCGGGGTCACGAGCGTCGCCGTGCTCCGCTCGCTCTATCCCGAGACGGAGGTCGGCGTGGTGGCCCGCTTCCCGGCCCAGGCCCGGCTGGCCACGAAGCTCGGGGCCTCGGCGGTCTTCGCCCACGAGCCGAGGCTCGAGCTCACCGAAGCGGTGGCCGAGTGGTCGGGCGGCGTGCTGCACACGCCGTTGGCCGGACTGCCGATGGCCCAGCCGGGAGGGGTCGACGTCATCTACGACACCGTGGCCCGGCCCGAGACCCTGGAGGTCGGGGTGAGGGTGCTGGCGGAACGGGGCAGGCTCGTGCAGACCGGAGTGCACACGCCCGGTCGCTGGGAGTACACGCCGGTCTATTTCAAGGAGCTGACCCTGATCGGCTCGAATGCGTTCGGGGTCGAGGAGGTCGACGGGGTGCGGCAGCACGCCATCCGCCACTACCTCGACCTCGTCGCCTCGGGTCGGGTCGACCTCGATGGCATGCTCACCCATCGATTCCCGATGGACCGGTGGCACGACGCCCTGCGGACGCTCGCCGACCAGCAGTCGAGCGGCGCCGTCAAGGTGGCGTTCGAGCCGATCGCCGGGCGGTAGTCCGGGCGGTAGTCCCGGCAGCGGTCCGGGGATAGTCCGGGCGGTAGTCCGACGACGAGCGGCTCCGGTACCTACCGGCCCGAGCCCAGGTCGCAGAACCGGCGGTACCGCCTGTCGGCCGCCTCACGCCAAGCGGGGTCGGGAAGCACCCGACCGCCCGATCTCGCCCACCGGTTCGAGCCCTCGAGTGATGGCTCCAGACCTGCCGCCATCCGGGCCAGGTAGGCGGCGCCCAGAGCCGCCCCCTCGGGAACGGCCACCGTATCGATCGGGAGCCCGGTGGCATCGGCCACGCTCGCCATCCACGCCGCGTCACACGTTCCCCCGCCGCTGGCCACGATGCGCCGACCGGTCACGCCCGAGCGGTCGAGGATGCTCCGCACCACGAACCCGCTCGCCTCGTACACGGCCCGGCCCAGCCCGGAAGGGCCGTCGGTGATGTCGAGGTCGAAGAGCGCGGCCCGCAGGGTCGTGTCGTGGTACGGGACCCGCTCGCCGCGCAGGTAGGGGAGCCACACCGGCACCCGCCGCGGGTCCCCACTGCGCCCCGCGTCTCGACCGTCGGCCCGACCTTCAGGCGCTCCGTCGTCCCCGGCGGGACCGGGACCTCGCCTGGCCCGTCCCAGACGGAGCAGTGAGCGGGCCCAGTCGACGAAGAGGGCCCCGGCGTTGCTCGGGCCGCCGACGAGCACCTTGCCCGGGACCGTGTGGGGCACCGTCCAGACGCCCGGGGCCTCGACCCATTCGTCGGTCACCACCCAGGTGATGAGGGTGGCACCGAAGATGACGAGCACGTCCCCGACGGCGTCGGCACCGGCGACGATCTGGTCGCAGAAGGCGTCGATGGTCCCTCCCGCCACGGCGACCTCGTCCTCCAGGCCGGTGGACCGACCCCCCGACCCGGCCCCCCGGCGACCAGGTCCGGCGCGCCCGGTGAGCGGCGGCAGCACGGTGGTGACCGCCGCCTGCCCGGTCGCGACGACCTGGGGGAGCTGCGCGCTGGAGAGCCCGATGTCCGCCAGGAGCGACTCGTTCCATCGTCCCTGTTGCATCAGGTTCCCGAGCGTCGATCCCACCGCGGTGTCGATCACGGCGCCACCGCCCAGCCCGTGGGTGGCGACAGCCTGGGCCGGCCAGTAGCCGAAGGCGCCGGGCATCTCGGCCACCGTCCACCTGACGAACCCCTCGGCGTCCGGCATCGGGCCCGGCTGCCCTTCGGGGGCCGACGGCGACGCTCTCCGGCCGCGCACATCTCCGTAGAGCAGTCCCGGCGTCCGGGGGATGCCCCGCCGGTCGACACCGGTGATGGAGGGGACCATCCCCGCCACGCAGATCCCGGCGATCGGCCCCCCGGCCGCGCCGCCAGTCCTCGCATCCCCATTGCCACCCACCCCCGCTCCGGCACCAGGAGCCGAGGCCAGCGACCGCCGCACGATGGCGAGTGCCCGTCGCGGACCCCTGCGCCAGGCGGCATTGGCGTCGTGCTCGAGATGGTCGGCCGATTCATGGAGGATCCGATGGGGAACCCGCGCTCCCGCCACCACCGTTCCGTCCCCGTCGACGGCCAGGGCCTTGACCGAGGTGGTCCCGATGTCGATTCCGACGGTCACCGGACCGGGGTCCGGGGGGGTGTTCATTGTCGGTCGTCCTCGTTCCTCGTTCGTGGTCCGGTCCAGGTCGTTACTCTGCCCGGTGCAACGACGACCTGGGCCCGTCCCAGCCTCAGCCCCCGGGCAGGGCCCCATGACGCCCGACCGGCCGCGGGATAGAGTACGTGAAAAGCCGATTCTCACACGCCGGGGGGAACCAGATTCTCAGCGTCGGGGAGACGGTCGCGGCGCCACCGGGCGCCGCCGGGGAGGAAGGCGATGACGCAGGCCCGAGAGATTGAGCCGAGCGAGCAGACCGGGGCCGAGGGTGCCGGGGGGTTCGAACCGGAAGGATTCATGGACCCGGGCGTGGCCGCCTGCCCCCAGCCCTTCTACCGGCAGGCCAGATCCGCCGGACCGGCGGTGCCGGGTCCGTTCGGTCCCCAGGTCGTCCGGCGCTCGGCGGCCGAGTACGTCCTCCAACACCCTGGCGAGTTCTCCTCCGGCATGGAAGCGGTCGACCTGGGACAGTCGGTCCCCCTGATCCCCCTCCAGGTGGACCCGCCCGAGCACCGCAACTACCGGAGGCTGCTCGACCCGATCTTCGCCCCCAAGCGGATGAACGCCCTGGAGGCCGAGGTCGCCGCCATGGTCAACGAGCGGATCGACTCGTTCATCGGGCTCGGACACTGCGAATTCACCGACGATCTGGCCATACCGCTGCCCTCCGCCGTCTTCCTCCGGCTGATCGGCCTGCCCCTCTCACAGCTCCCCGAGTTCCTCGAGATGAAGGACGGCATCCTGCGGCCCGCGGGTGACGACCTCGACGAGGTCAAGGCCAGCATGCAGGCGGCGGCGGGCCGCATCGAGTCGTACTTCGCCGACGCCGTGAACGAACGACGTTCCAAGCCCGAGAAGGGCGACGACATCCTGAGCCTGTGCCTGGCGGCCGAGATCGAGGAGAAGCGGCTGACCGTCGACGAGATCGTCGGGATCTGCTTCCTGTTCCTCCTGGCCGGGCTGGACACGGTCACCGACAGCCTCGAGTGCATGCTGGCCTACCTGGCCACCCATCCCGAGGATCGTCGGAGGATCGTCGAGGACCCCTCCCTCATCCCCTCGGCCGTCGAGGAGCTGCTGCGGTGGGAGTCGCCGGTCACAACCGTCCCCCGTGTGGCCACCGGCGACATCGAGCTCGAGGGGTGCCCGATCCGGAAAGGCGAGAACGTCGCTGTCAGCATCGGGGCGGCCAACACGGACGAAGTGGCCGTCCCGGGGGCCGACGTGGTGGACCTCCGGCGGGACCCCAACCGGCACCTGGCGTTCGGGGGCGGGGTCCACCGCTGCCTCGGTTCGCACCTGGCCAGGATGGAGCTCCGGGTCACGCTGCGGGAGTGGCACCGACGGATCCCGACCTATGCCATCGCCCCTGGCACCGAGCTCGTCTACCACTCCGGCCTCCGCCAGATCGACTCCCTGCCCCTGGTGTTCGAAGCAGGCAAGCCGGCGAGCGACAACCAAGAGACCGGCAAGCCAGAGTAGGGGCCGTGGACTTCGAGCTCAGCGACGACCAGTCGCTCCTCCGCGAGACGACGCAGAAGTTCGTGGAGGGGACGTGCTCCCTGTCGGTGGTCCGCCGGCTGGCCGAGACCGAGCCCCGGGGATTCGACGCCGACTGGTGGCGGCAGGGGGCCGAGCTCGGCTGGACGTCGATGCTCGTCGCCGAGGCGGATGGCGGTGGCAGCGTGTCCGACCACGGTCTCGTCGACCTGTCCCTCATCGCCGAGGAGCGGGGCCGGCTGGTGTCACCGGGCCCGTTCGTGCCGGTCAACGTGGTCGCCGAGGCGATCGCCCGGTCGGGGACCGCCGACCAGCGCCAAGCGCACCTGCCGGGTCTGCTCGACGGTGGAACCATCGCTTCCTGGGTGCTCGCCGCCCCAGCTGCCGGGTTGGCTCCTGGGGGAACCCTCCGCGCCCGGTGGGAGGACGGGGGCGGGATGGTCCTTCAGGGCGTGACCGACCCGGTCGAATCGGCAGGGCAGGCCGACCTCTTCCTGATAACGGCGTCCGGGCCCGACGGCGGCGTGGTCCAGGTCCTGGTGCGCTCGGACGCGGCCGGGCTCGGCGTGCGTGGGGCGAAATCGCTCGACCTGGTCCGCCGCTTCGCCGAGGTCACCTTCGACCAGGTGCGCGTGGGGGCCGACGAGGTGCTCGGCGTGGCCAAATCGGCGGGAGACGCCGTCGAGCATCAGCTCGAGACCGCCGTGGTGCTCCAGTGTGCCGAGCTCGCCGGCATCGTCGACCAGGTGCTCCAGATGACCGTCGAGTACAGCTTCGACCGCTACTCGTTCGGGCGTCCGTTGGCCTCCTATCAGGCGTTGAAGCACCGGTTCGCCGACATGAGGATGTGGGTCGAGGCCTGCTTTGCGACCGTCGAAGCGGCTGCCCGCGCCGTCGCCACCGACGCGTCGGACGCGGCCGAGCTGGTCAGCGTGGCCAAGGCCTACATCGGCGAGAAGGCGCCCGCCATCGTCCAGGACTGCATCCAGTTGCACGGCGGGATCGGAGTCACCTGGGACCACGACCTCCACCTCTACCTTCGCCGGGTCGTCGTCGACCGCACCCAGCTCGGCACGCCGGCCGACCACCGCGAGCGGGTGGCCCGGATCATGGGTCTCGACACGGACGCGACGTCGTCATGAGCGACCAACCGACGGCGACCAACGGAACTGTGCCGGCCGATCCCGATCCCGACATGGAGGAGGTGGAGTCGTTCCGGGCCCGGGCCCGGTCGTGGTTGGCGGAGAACATGCCCAGGCTGCCCGAGGGGATGAACAACCAGCTCCTGTCGCGCCAGGACGACTCGGGGGAGCGGGCCCGCCGCCTCCAAGGCCTGCTGTTCGACGGCGGGTTCGCCGGTCTCTGCTTCCCCGCGCCTATGGAGGCCAGGGACTGAGCCGGATGCACCAGCGGGCGTTCACCCAGGAGTCGTTGCCCTACCAGATGCCCACCCTGTTCAACGTCCCGACGCTGTCGATCCTGGCGGCCACGCTGCTCGAGTTCGGGACCGAGGAGCAGAAGCTCCGCCACATCCCGGCCATCCTGTCCGGGGACGAGCTGTGGGTGCAGTTCTTGTCGGAGCCCAGCGGCGGTTCGGACCTCGCCGGCCTCGTCACCAGGGCAACGAGGGACGGGGACATGTTCGTGCTCAACGGCTCGAAGATCTGGAGCTCGGGGGCGTTCCGGTCGGACTACGCCATGTGCCTGACCCGCACCAACTGGCAGGTCCCCAAGCACCGGGGCCTGACCATGTTCATCATGAAGATCCACCAACCCGGGGTGGAGATCCAGCGGATCACCATGTCCAACGGCACAGCCGAGTTCTGCCAGGAGTACTTCGATGACGTCCTGGTGCCCGCAGACGACGTGGTCGGTGAGATCGACGACGGCTGGACCGTCGCCTCCCGGCTCCTCTTCCACGAACGCGACGCGGTGGGGGGCGGGTCGCCCTTCATCAGCGGCGTGGCCGTGGCCGGATCGGGACACGGCGCCCAGCGTTCGGACCTGGTCGCCCTGGCCAAGGGTACGGGGAAGGACGGCGACCCCCGGGTCCGCCAACTGGTGGCAGAGGACCGGGTGCACAGCCGGGTGCAGAACCAGCTCGTCCATCGGGTGGGCGCCGGAATTCGCAGCGGGGCGCTGCCGGGGGCGGCGGGAGCCATCCCGCGCCTGTTCGCCGCCACGGCGACCGAACGCCATCTCGACATCGCCCTCGACATCGCCGGCCCGGCGATGGGGGTGTGGATCGACGACGACCCCGATGCGTTCAACTGGGGCGAGGCGTACCTCAACCGCCAGGGAGGCAGCCTCGGCGGCGGGAGCACGGAGATGGCCCGTAACATCATCAGCGAGCGGATCCTCGGCATGCCGAGGGAGTACGCCGCCGATCGGGACGTCCCCTTCGACCAGGTCCGACACAACTGATCTCGGCCCGCGGCGACACCTTCGATCGTGCGAAAGCAGTACCACTTCTGGCCAGGGGCGGAAGGGCTCGATGCCTGGGACGTCGATCGGCTCATCGCCTTGAGCCGCCACCTGCCGGTCGAGCAGGTCGACATCGGCACGTATCGGCGAGATCGACACCGTCTACTGGTTCGACGAGTTCACACGTCCGACCGTTCGGGCGGTGGTCGACCACGTCCGACTCATCGGCGAGGTCGACATGGGCTATCCCGTCATCCTCAGCTCGGAGGGGCGGGTCATGGACGGGATGCACCGCATCGCCCGGGCCCTGCTCGAGGGTAGGTCGACCATCGAGGCCGTGAGGTTCGAAGGCCCTCTCGAGCCCGACTACCGGAACTGCCGCCCGCAGGACCTGCCGTACTGAGTTCCACTTGCCGTACCGGGCTCGAAGGCTCGGCTTCGAGGCTCCTCCCCTGACAAGGTCCGAGGCTCGAACGGCTCGCCGCCGGCGGCCGAAATGCCGGCGCCCTCGTTCCATTCCGTTCGCCGGTCGTTTGACAATCCGTCTGACGGTGATAAGCCAGTCAGGCAGGCCTGAGCTGCACAGGTCAAATGGGGGGTTTGACATGCGAAAGTCGACCGGTCTCGTTGCGGTCCTCGCCGCTTGCATCGCCGTGGTCACGTTCATCGTGCCGCCTGTTCCAAAAGCTTCCGCTGCGCATCTCCGGGGATCGAGAGGTACGAGCTGGCCGATGTACGGTCGCAACCACCACAACACGCGCTTTGCCGCCAACGAGCACAGGATCACTCGAGGGACCGTCGGCCAACTGACGCCGGATTGGTCGATCGGCGACCTCGGTGGTGTCGTCGGCACCCCCGCAGTCGTTGGCGGAGTGGCGTTCTTCGGTGATTGGAACGGCAACTTGCACGCTGTGAACGTGCGTACGGGACAACAGCGTTGGCAGCAACACCTCGGTCCCTCGATCGTTGCTGCTCCCGCTGTCGACGGAGCCTTCGTGTACGCGGCTACCGGCAACACCCTGTTCGGGCTCGATCGGACCACCGGTGCGATCCGTTGGAGCGCTGTCACGAACGCGAACCCGTACGCGCAGATTTCTGCATCGCCCATCGTCGTCGACGGCCTGGTGCTGCAGGGCACGGCTTCGTTCGAGGTCTTCGTCAAGGAGTCCCACTACACCTTCCAGGGCACGATCGGTGCATACGACGCCAGCACGGGGCGCCAGGAATGGCGCTTCACCACCACGCCCAACGACGCGTCCGATGGTGCCGGCATCGGCATCTGGTCGACCCCGGCGGTCGACAGGCAGCTCGGTCTTCTCTACGTGGGCACCGGACAGAACCTTTCGCCGCCGGCCGGACCCCTCGAGGACTCGATTCTCGCGCTCGACTACCGCACGGGAGCGTTGCGTTGGTCGAGACAGTTCACCAGCGATGACGTCTTCAGCGCCGGGTATCCCGGCGGTCACGATTACGACTTCGGCGCCTCTCCCAACCTGTGGACCGCTCAGGGCCGAGCCCTGGTCGGTGACGGCGACAAGGCGGGCTACTACTACGCGCTCGACCGGACGACGGGGCGGGTTGTCTGGCAAACTGCGCTCACGCCCGGTGGCCCGTTCGGCGGCGAGATCGGCTCGGCGGCAGTGGTCGACGGCGAGATGATCTTGGGGGCGAACGGTCTCGCACCTGGGACCGAGGCACCCGGTGCCGGCTCGGAGGTGATCGCTCTGGACTCATCGACGGGAGCGCTGCTGTGGCGACATCCGCTGCCTGGCACGATCTTCGGTCCCGTGAGCGCCGTGCGCGGCGTGGCCTTCGTCGGCACCAGCAGCGGCTTGATGACCGCTCTCGACACGAGCAATGGTGCGACGGACTGGTCCTACCAAGCGCCCGGCCCGGTGGCCTGCGGGCCGTCCATCTCCAACGGACAGCTGCTCTGGGGCTACGGCTACACGTTCGGCCCCGGCACGTCGACCGGTGGGCTCATCAGCTTCTCGTTGAGCAAGAACCGCTCCTGAGGGAGCAAGAGGCGCTCTGCTGCAAGAGGCGCTCTGCTGCAAGAGGCGCTCTGTGGGAGGTCCCTCCGGCGAGGGGCGTCGAGCGCAGGAAGGGTCAGGCTGCCTTCTCGTCGGCCGGGAAGCCGAACAGCTCGCTGAGGTTGCCCCCCATGATCTTGGCCACGTCGGCGCCGTCCAGGGAGGTGAGCTCGTCTACGAAGCTGACCGGGTCGGACATGCCCTCGGGATGGGGATAGTCGGACCCGAACAGCACCCGGTCGGCCCCGAGCAGCTCGACCAACCCGATCGGGTCCTCCTCGTGGAACGGGTGGACGTAGATGTTGCGCTTGAACACCTCGACGGGGTCTTCGTCGAACGCCTTGGGGGCCGAGGCATAGGCACTGCCCATGTGCTCGAGGATGGGCCGGACCCAGTTGCTCCCGTTCTCCACGGGGGCGAAACGGAGGTCGGGGAACCGGCTGCACAGGCCATGGCCGATGAGGGAGGCCACGGTGTCCATGATCGGCCGACCCTGGTGGCTGACGATGGCCATGAAGCCGGATCCACCCTTGAACGGGAGCATCTCGCCTCTCGTGTTGCCCTCCCACTCGTTGAAGAACCGCTGGTAGCCGCTGTCGGATGCGTGCATACCGACAGGGATGCGGGCTTCTGACACCGCTTTCCAGAACGGGTCGAACTCGGGGAGCGCCATGGAGCGGGGCCCCATGAATCCGGGCACGGGGGCTGGTCGCACGAGGATGATCTTCGCCCCCCGTTCGAGGACCCATTCGAGCTCGTCGATGGCGTCCTCCACGATGCCCAGGTGGATCACCGGCGTCGGGAAGATCCTAGACTCGTAGTCGAACGACCAGTGCTCGTGCATCCACTGGTTCAGGGCGTGGATCACGGCATGGGTCGCCGGCGGATCGCCCCGCAGCCGTTCTTCCAGCAGACTGGCCAGCGTCGGCCACATGATCGCCCGGTCGAGCCCCAGCTCGTTCATGAGCTCGAGCCTCGGGCCCGGTTCCATGAACGCCGGAAGAGAGCGGATGGGCTTCCCCATGATCTCGCGCCGCGACTTACCCTCGGGGTTCCCGCGCTTGAAGTACTCCTCCTGGGCTCCGGGGGCGGCGACGTACTCGAACGTGGGATTGGGGATGTAGTCGCTGATCAGATTGTTGACGGCGATCTTCGTCCGGCCGTTGACCTCTACATAGCGGACGACCCCGTCGAACTCGGGGGGCAGGAACTTGGTGAACGCGTCGGTCGTCTCGTAGAGGTGGTTGTCGGCGTCGAAGACAGGGAACTCGAGTGATCGTGGAGACATGACCTGGCCTCTCTCGTGTCTGGGTCTCGTGTCTGCGTCTCGCGTCCAAGCAGCACGCGGCGGCTCGACAGGCAGGCCCATCCGAATCTTGGTCGGGACGCCTTCGATCCTCGGCTATTTTACCATCCGCCGCCCTCATTGGAAAATGGCGTTTTCGCCCCGCTTCCGGGCGGTTCACCGACGTGGACCGGCGTCCGATCACGGCGGGCTGACCGGGTCTGTCGCTACACTGACCTTCGTGCGAGTGGTCGTGGATCGGGGACGGTGCGAGTCGAACGCGCTGTGCATGGCCATCGCCCCCGAGGTCTTCGAGCTTCGGGACGACGACGTGCTCTACCTTCTCGACGAGTCGCCGCCCGAGGAGCTGCGTTCGAAAGTCGAGCAGGCGGTCCACGCCTGCCCGAAGATCGCGCTGAGCATCGTCGACTGATTCCTCCCCGGGCGCCGACGGCTGCGCCGGGATCGGCCTGAGCGGCGGGCGCGGGACAGCGAAGCGCGCACTACCGTGGCCGACGGGGCTCGACTGCACCGCCGGCATCCCGGCGATGCCCCCTCGGGCGCCAGCACGAGGACCCGCACGAGGAGATGGGCCGATGACCGAGTACAACTTCGTCAGCTACGAGGAGCTGGACGGGGGCGAGATCGTCCGCGTCCTGCTCAACCGTCCTGAGACGCGCAACGCGCAGAACCGGGGAATGCTGGTCGATCTGAACGACGCCCTCATCCGCGCCGAGGAGGACGACAAGGTCCGGGTCGTCATCCTCGGTGGGGTCGGGCCGATCTTCTCGTCCGGGCACGACATGGGTTCCAAGCAGGCCATGGCCGAACGTCTGCCCGGGCCCGACCAGCACCGCACGGCGACCATCAACGGGGCCACCCGGAAAGGAGCCGAAGCCCGGATGCTCCAGGAGTGGCACTACTACTTCGAGAACACGCTGCGCTGGCGCAACCTCCGCAAGATCACCGTCGCCCAGGTGCAGGGAACGGTGTACTCCGCCGGGCTCATGCTGATGTGGGCGTGCGACCTCATCGTGGGTGGGGACGACGTCCTGTTCGCCGATGTCGTCGGGACTCGCCTCGGGATGTGCGGGATGGAGTACTTCGGCCATCCGTGGGAGTTCGGGCCGCGACGGACGAAGGAGCTGATGCTCACCGGTGATGCCATCACCGTCGAAGAGGCGCACGAGCTGGGCATGGTGAGCAAGATCTTTCCTGCTGCCGACCTGTCCGACCGCACGCTCGACTACGCGCGTCGCATCGCCCGGGTCCCGACCATGACCGCGTTGATGATCAAGGAGTCCGTCAACCAGACCGTCGACAACATGGGCTTCTACAACTCACTGCAGGCGTGCTTCACGCTCCACCAGCTCAACCATGCGCACTGGGCGGAGATCCACGAGAGCAAGTATCCGGTGGCGGAGCCCGACGACGGGGTCCCCAACTGGAAGAGCGCTCCACCGGTCCGCCTCGCCGAACGGGACGCGGTGGAAGGCGCCGTACCCGCCTCGTGAAGCTGCGCGCCTCGTATCGTCAAGCCGGCGCCTCGCGGTACAGAGAGGTGGGTGGTGCATGGGACGTTCCCACACTCGACCACCTCCTCACCGGCCGGCACTCGCCCCGGGCGACGGCCGTGGTCGACGGGTCCACGCGCCTCGACGGGGCGGCATTCGAGTCGGCGGTGTCCTCAGTCGCCGGCTCGCTGCGGGCCCGGGGCATCCGCTCGGGCGACGTGGTCGCCTGGCAGCTTCCCAACTGGTGGGAGTCGATCGTGCTGTTCCGTGCCTGCTGGCGCATCGGAGCTGTCGCCGCTCCCATCCACCACCAGGTCGGGCGGACCGAGGTCGAGGCCATGGTGGCCACGCTCGAGCCCGCCATGGCCTTCGCCGCCACCGGGCAGGCTCTGCTCGAGCGGGACGGCACCATCGGGGTGCGAGGCGACGGAGGGGGCTTCGCCGAATTCTTGGACGGCCGTCCGATGTCCGAGAGTGGGGGACGGGGTGCGGCGGTGGCCGTCGTGCTGTTCACGACCGGGTCGACCGGACGCCCGAAAGCCGTCCTCCATTCGGACCGCGGTCTCGCCTACAAGGCGCGGACGATGGTGGCCAGCCACGGGCTCGACGCCAGGGATGCGGCGTTGATGCCCGCTCCACTGGCCCATGTGTCCGGGCTGCTCAACGCCGTGCTCGTACCCGGGGCGGCGGGGATGCCGGTCGTGCTCATGGACAAGTGGAGCCCTGACCAGGGGGTGAGGCTGGTGTCGGACGAGGCGGTGTCGTTCATGATCGGTCCGCCCACCCAGTTTCTCGGCATGATGGAAGTCCCCGGTGTCGAGGAGAAGGTCGACAGCCTGAGGCTCGTCTCGTGCGGTGGGATGGGGGTCACTCCCGAGTTCATCGACGAGGCGCGTCGCCGGCTCCGGTCGGTGGTCAAGCGGACCTACGGCTCCACCGAGGCACCGACCATCACGACGAGCAGGTCCGGGGACAGCACCGAACGGGCGCGCGACACCGACGGACGTCCGGTAGGGGATGCCGAGGTTCGGGTCGTCGACCCGGCCACCGACCGCAACCTCATGCCGGGGCTGCAGGGAGAGGTGCTCTTGCGCGGGCCTGAGCTCTTCGTCGGATACGGCGAGGCCCAACAGACGAGGGTGGCCGTCCGCCGGGGCTGGTTCGCCACCGGAGATCTCGGTGTGCTGGACGACGACGGATGGTTGACCATCGTCGGCCGGCTGAAGGACGTGATCATCCGGGCGGGCGAGAACATCGCATCCGCTGAAGTCGAACGCGTCCTCGAGCAGCACCCCTCCGTCCGGCAGGCGGTCGTGGTCGGATGCCCCGACGAGCGGCTCGGTGAACGGGTGGCCGCCTTCGTCGTGGCCGACAACGGGCTCGATGTCGACGAGTGCCGACGGTGGTTCGCCACCCGGGGGGTGGCCAGGTTCAAGACACCGGAGCTGGTGGTCCATCTCGAGTCCATCCCCTTGCTCGGGCTGGGCAAGCCGGACCGCGGCTCTCTGCGGTCGCAGGCGGCCGCCTTGTCGCAGGCGGGACCGGAGGCGGGAACGAAGACCGGGTCGCTGGTCGGATCGACGGAGGGGGAGGGCCGATGACATCGGGCATCGTGGGCTGGGGGGTCTACCTCCCGCACTGGCGGCTCGAGCGGGCCGCCATCGGTGCCGCCCTGGGGACCGCCGCCGGGCGGGGGACGAGGACGGTCGCCTCCTACGACGAGGACACGACGACGCTCGGTGTCGAGGCCGCACGCCGGGCGCTCGCCGATCCGGCGACGCCGTCGCCGGACGACCTCGTCTTCTCGACCCCTGATCCTGTATATCTGGACAAGACGAATGCCACCACCATCCACGCCGCCCTCGGCCTCGATCCGGGATGCGCAGCGTACGACGCCTGCGGATCGGTGCGGTCGGCTTGGGGCGCCCTGAAAACGGCAGCGGTCGCCGGTCGGAGCGGTCCGGCCATGGCGGTCGTAGCCGACCTCCGAACCGGACTGGCCGGTGGGAGCGAGGAGAGCCAGGGGGGGGATGGAGCGGCCGCGTTCGTCTACGCACCCGACGGAGGCGTGACCGAGCTCATCGGCCGAGGCTCGGCAACCGATGAGTTCCTCGACCGGTGGCGCGTCCCCGGGGAGCGGAGCTCGCGCCAATGGGAGGACCGGTTCGGCGAGGTCTCCCTCGTCCCCCTGGCGAAGGCGGCCTACGATCGCGCCCTCCTCCGGGCCGGAGTCGGGCCCGAGGAGGTCGATCATCTGATCGTCACCGGGCTCCACGCACGGGCGGTCGGGACCGTCCGCACGTCGCTCGGCACCCCGCCCGATCGGCTGGGACCCGATTTCGGAACGAAGATCGGAAACCTCGGTGCCGCCCAGGCCGCGGCTGTCCCTGGCCGATGCCCTCGAGCGGGCCCAGCCCGACCAGGTGGTGGCCGTCGTGGTGGTGGGGGACGGTGCGGAGTGCACCGTCCTGCGCACCACCGCAGCCCTCACCGCCGTGCAACGGGCCCGCGGCGACGCCGGTCTCCTCACCGTGGCCGACATGGTGGACGGCGCCGAGGCCGACGGCAACGAGGGCAAGGAGACTGAGAGGGGAGCGTCGGCCCTGGTTCCCTACGCCGTCTTCCTGTCGTGGAGAGGGCAGCTCACCCGCGAGCCCCCCGCCGGCCGGACCCGGAGCGGCCGGACGCGCCGGCCATGCGGAGGAACGAGGGATGGAAGTTCGGCTTCTCGGCCAGTCGTTGCACAGCCTGCGGGTTCGTGCACCTTCCCCCGACCCGGGTGTGCCTGTCGTGCCGGTCGGTAGACGCCATGGAACCGCAGCGATTGGCCGACGTGCGGGGCACGGTCGCCACCTACACCATCGATCACCTCGCCTTCAGCCTGTCTCCGCCGCTGGTAGGAGCGGTGATCGATTTCGACGGTGGGGGACGGTACCGGGGCGAGATGACCGATGTCGAGCCTGCCTCCCTGTCCATCGGCACCCGGGTGGAGATGACCTTCCGGCTCATCTACACCGCCCAGGGGGTGCATAATTATTTCTGGAAAGCCCGACCGCTCCCTCGTGCTGTCGATTCACCAGGGGGGAACGGCTCGGCGAGCCAGTCAACCGACGGGTCGGCTCACGACTCGGCCCGCGGGAAGGAGACGGTCGGAGATGTCCAGTAACGGAATCCGTGATCGGGTGGCCGTCGTCGGAATGGGATGCACACCCTTCGGCGAGCTCTGGGATAAGAGCGTCGACGATCTCCTCACCGACGCCGTCGTCGAATGCACTGCTTCGGCCGGGGTGAGCACCGAGGACATCGATGCGTTCTGGCTCGGCACCATGGGGTCGGGCCAGTCGGGCATCACGCTGTCGAAACCGCTCAAGATCGGGTACCGGCCGGTCACCCGGGTGGAGAACTTCTGTGCCACCGGTTCCGAAGCGTTCAGGAACGCCTGCTACGCGGTGGCGTCGGGCGCCTATGACGTGGCCATGGCCGTCGGTGTCGAGAAGCTCAAGGACTCGGGCTACTCGGGGCTCACCGGGATCCGCGCCGTGGGGGACGGGACGAACGCCGGTCTCAGCTCACCGGCCGCCTTCTCCTTCCTTGCCCCCGCCTACGCCCACAAATACGGCGTCGACGCCGACGAGCTCAAGCACGTGATGGCCCGGATCGCCTGGAAGAACCACCGGAACGGCGCCCTCAACCCGAGGGCCCAGTTCAAAAAGGAGGTCCCGCTGGAGAAGATCCTGGCCTCGCCCCGGGTCGCAGGGGAGCTGGGCGTGTTCGACTGCAGCGGGGTCAGCGACGGCGCCGCCGCCGCCATCGTCTGTCGCAGCGAGGACGCGCATCGCTACTGCGACGCACCCCTCTACGTCAAAGGCCTCAGCTTCGTCGCCGGACCGGCTGCGGGCGTGATCGACCCCGAGTACGACTACACGAGCTTCGAGGAGGTGGTCCGGGCGGCCTCCGACGCCTACGGCCAGGCGGGCATCACCGATCCGCGGACCCAGCTGGCAATGGCCGAGGTGCACGACTGCTTCACCCCGACCGAGCTCGTGCTCATGGAGGACCTCGGCTTCGCTGAACGCGGCACGGCGTGGAAGGAGGTGCTCGCCGGCACGTTCGATCTCGACGGCGAGCTCCCGGTGAACCCCGATGGCGGCCTCAAGAGCTTCGGCCATCCCATCGGGGCCTCCGGGCTCCGCATGCTCTTCGAGTGTTGGCTCCAGCTCCGCCACGACGCCCCGGCGGATCGTCAGATCGCCACCGTCGACGGCGGGCGGACACTGGGGCTCACCCACAACCTCGGCGGTGGTCCGGGCGAGTGCGTGAGCTTCGTCGGCATCGTCGGGAGCCAACCGTCGGCCTGACGGCGCCGCCGGGACAAAACCGGCTGAAGGGGGATGGGCCGGTGATGGCGCAGGTGGCAGTGACGCAGGTGGCAGTGACCGGTAGACGATCCTGATGCCAGAGCCCCGGCCGATGTCGCGGTCGTTGTCCGACATCCTCGGGGCCGTGGTCGACACCGATCCCCACCGGGTCGCTCTTGTGGTCGACGACCGGCCGACGACGTACTCCGAGTTGCAGAGGGCCGCCCGATCGTGTGCACGTGTGCTCCATGCCGCCGGGGTGAGACCGGGCCACCGGGTGCCGGTGGCGGACGACGCCGGCGAACTCGGCGTGGCCGCCGTGATCGGCGCCGGCGGCATCGGGGCGGCCGCGGCGCTCATGAACCCGCGGCTCACGGCCGGTGAGCTCGCCGCCATGCTGGCGGCAGCCCAGACGACCGGTCCCGGTGTGGCCGGCCGGGCATTCGCCGGGACACTGCAGCGAGCCGGTTGCCACCCCGTGCTCGGCGCCGACGACCTCATCGACGTGGCCGCCTCCGGTCCCGATGCCCGCTCCGAGCCCCGATCGACCGACGACGCCGTGGTGTTGTTCACCAGTGGCACGACCGGGACACCGAAGGCGGTGCCGTTGGACAATGAGCTCATCGGGGCGAAGATCGGCGCCTACGCTCCGGCGGTCGAGCCTGTCGCCCCCGTCTCCTTGCTTTCGGTCCCGTTCGTGCATGTGGGAGGCATGTTGGGGACGATGGTGGCGCTCGCCCGGGGATCGACCATCGTCGTCCTCGCCCCGTTCGACGCAGGAGAGTGGTTGACCGCAGTGGAACGGCACCGGGTGAGCTCGTCGTTCGTCGTCCCCACCATGCTGCACCGGATCCTCGCCCACCCGGCTTTCGACTCCACCGACCTTTCGTCGCTCACCACCCTCACCTACGGTGCGGCGCCGGCCTCGCCCGGGCTCATCGCCACCGCCCGGGCCGCTTTCCCCGGTGTGGCTCTCGTCAACACGTTCGGCCAGACCGAGACGGCCGGCTCGATCGCCACGCTTCCGCCCGGCGACCATTCGCCCGAGCGTCTCAAGTCGGTGGGCCGACCGCTGCCCGGGGTCGAGATCCGCATCGTCGATCCGGAGACGGAAACCGAGGTGCCGATGGGCGGTGTCGGCGAGCTGTGGGTGAAGACGGACCCGAAGGTGTGCGGCGCGTCAGGTCTCCGGCAGTGCCGGGTGGCTCCGGACCGGAGACCTGGTCTCGGCGGACGAGGAGGGTTACCTCTACCCGTCGGGCCGTCTGGCCGACACGATCAACCGTGGCGGCGAGAAGATCTCGCCCATGGAGATCGAGGACGTAGTCCGGGCGCACCCTGCAGTGCGCGACGTCGTCGCGTTCGGCGTTGACGACGAGGAGATGGGGCATCGGGTCGGTGTAGCCGTGGTGGCGGACCGCTCGCTCACCACCGAGGATCTGCGGTCGTTCTGCCGCGACCGGCTGGCACCGTTCAAGCTCCCCGAGCACCTGCTCTCGACCGATGAGCTGCCGTACAATGACTTCGGTAAGGTCGACCGGAAGCTGTTGCGCTCGATGATGGACGCGACGCAGCGCTGATCGGCCACCCAACGTCGGAGCCGGGGGACTCTCCATGACGCCTTCTCGCCACCAGTCGCCGTCGCCCAGCGGCGGCCTCGACGACCAGTCGGCGCTCGGCATCTACCGCACGATGGCCACCATCCGGGCCATGGAGGACCGGATCGTCCGTGGCCTGGGTTCGGGCGAGCTACGCATGACCTACTACGGGGTCCGGGGACAGGAGGTCATCCCCGCTGCTGTCTGTGCCCATCTCCGTCCCGACGACTCCATGGTCACCACCTACCGGGGTATGCACGACTGCATCGCCAAGGGCGTTCCCCTCGAGGCGCTGATTGCCGAGATGTGTGGCAAGGTCACCGGCACGTCGAAGGGCAAGGGCGGTCCCATGCACGTCTCCGACCCGGAATCGGGCCTGATGGTGACGACCGGCGTCGTGGGTGGGGGATTGCCCATCGCCGTCGGGCTCGGCCTGGCCAGTCAGCTCAAAGGCACCGATCAAGTGGCGGTGGTCAACTTCGGCGACGGTGCCACCAGCATCGGCGCCACGCACGAGGCCTGCAATCTGGCCGCCCTCTGGCGGGTACCGGTGGTCTTCGTCTGCCAGCACAACCGGTATGGCGAGCACACCCGGTTCGAGGACTACACCCGCACGTCGAGTCTGGCCGACCGGTTCCGGGAGTACGGGATGGTGGCCGCCACCATCGATGGGAACAGCGTGCCGGCCATGTACGAGGCAGCCGGGGAAGCGATCCACCGCGCCCGCTCCGGCGGCGGTCCTACGTTCCTCGAGTGCCTCACCTTCCGCCTGGGTGGTCACACGTTCGGATCCAGCACCGAGTACATGGACGACGACGAGCTTTCCCGGGCCGAGGCGTCCGAGCCCGTGGCGCGCACCCGGCGGTGGCTGATCGAAGAGCGGAGCATGTCGGAGGGGGCCCTGGTCGATGTCGAAGAGGAGATCTCCGCCTGGGTCGAAGCTGCCGTGTCGGCGGCAGTGGCTGCGCCGGATCCTCCCGATGACGAGCTGCAACTCGACGTGTTCTCGGGCCCGGAGGCGATTCCGGTATGAGCGCGGCGTCGCCATCCACTGGGCGGCAGGCGTCCTCTCCGGCGGAATCCGCGCCGATCCGCACCATGTCCGAAGCGGTCAACGAGTCCCTCGCTGGGGCGCTGGCCGACGACCCCACCGTCTTTCTCCTTGGTGAGGACATCGAAGATCCGGCCGGCGGTGTCATGAAGGCGACCAAGGGTCTCTCCACCACCTATGGACGTAAGCGCGTCCGCAACACGCCGATCTCCGAGCAGGCCATCGTGGGGGCGGCGATCGGGGCATCGTTGGCAGGGATGCGGCCGGTCGCGGAAGTCATGCTCATGGACTTCTTCGCCGTAGCCATGGACCAGGTGGCAAACCATGCGGCCAAGCTCCGCTACATGTCGGGCGGCCGGACCCACGTGCCGATCACGATCCGTACCTCGGTCGGTGGCGGCCGTCAGTTCGGGGCGCAGCACTCCCAGTCACTCGAAGGGTGGTTGATGCAGACGCCCGGGCTCAAAGTGGCGGTGCCGAGCACGCCGAGGGAGGCCAAGGGGTTGCTCACCACCTGCATCTTCGACGACGACCCCTGTATCTTCATGGAGACCATGTCGCTCCTGTTCACCCGAGGTCCCGTACCGAACGAACGGTTCGAGATCCCGCTGGGGTTGGCTGATGTGAAGCGGCCCGGCACCGATGCGACCGTGGTCACCTGGGGGTGGCAGGTGGCAGAGTCGCTCGCCGCCGCGGAGGCACTGGATGCCGAGGGCATCGACGTCGAGGTACTCGACCTGCGAACCCTGGTCCCGCTCGACCGGGACGCGGTGCTCACCAGTGTGGCCAGGACCCGCCGAGCTCTCGTCGTCCACGCCGCCTCGAGGTTTGCCGGACCAGGAGCCGAGATCGCCGCCATAGTGTCCAGCGAGTTGTTCGGAGAGCTGGAAGCCCCTGTAGGTCGGCTCGGTTCGGCGTACGGGCCGGTTCCCTTTGCCGCCGGCCTCGAGCATCTGCATTTTCCCGATCGGTCACGCATCGCCGCCGCCGTTCGGACCTTGGTCGGAGCAGGCTGAGACGGCAGTGCGGGTGCTGACGGTGTTACCCAGGCAGAGATGGATGCGGTGATCGGATGAGGACCCCGATCATGATCCCGCAGGCCAGCGTGGCTGTCAGCGAGGGGACCCTGGTCGATTGGCTGGCCGCTGATGGGGACCGCGTCCACGTCGGCCAGGCCCTCTACCGTCTCGAAACCGAGAAGGTCGAGATCGATGTCGAGTGTCCGGCAGACGGCGTCGTGCGTCTGATCGGCCGACCGGGCGAGACCTACCCGGTGGGAGAGCAGATCGGGTACATCGAGACGGCTTGAACGTGGTGGCCGATGTCAGGCAGGCGACGCTGCCGCTGCCCGCGTGTCGGCGCCGAATCGGATGGTGACGCCGTCGCGGCGCATGGACCGAACGAACCACCAGATGGAGAGCCCGATCGCCGCCGCCGTCAGCGAAACCGAGATGCCTGTGCGTTCGATCGGAAAGGCCGTCGCTGGCACGGTGAGGAGGAGCCACAAGACGACGGCGCCGTTGAGGGACATAGCGATCGCCCAGAGGAAGGAGACCCGGACGAAGAATCGATGCACCGTGGTTCGAGCGAGCAACTCTGGGCCGAGTGGGCAGAAGTCATGCGTGAACCTCTGCGTGAACGGACGACCCAGCAAAGCGGACGAGACCAGAACGAGGGATGCCAAGAACGTGCCGGCCGTCGGCTGGATGAAGTAGATGAATGCGCTTCCGGTCGCGAACGAGATGGCGGTACGGATCGTCAGCAGCGCTGTACCCACAAGGAGAAGGGTCGGCACCCTCTCGTGGCGGACGACACGGCGCAGCATGATCAAAAAGGACCACATCAACGCGCCGATCAGGGCGCCTCGGAATCCGGCGACCACCATCACCAGGTAGTAGGCGGCGACAGGGGCCACGACACTCTCGAGGATGACCGGCAGCGCATGTCCCAAGACGAGGCGCGCCGACGGCATGTGCAGGACGGAGCCGCCCCCTCCATCAGGATGGTCCGAGAAGCTCAGGACGCCCAGTTCCCGCCGCCGAGAATGGAGCCACCAGGAATGAAATGGTCTGATGGCGAACCCTACTACGTGGACTGGTCATGGACCCTGAGCCAGGTCGGCCATCGTGTACGGCCGCTCAACCGCGTGCCGGACGATCGCCAAGGACACCGGTTAGGTTGAACCAGGATGATCGACACAGGTCTTCGACTGAGGGGACAAGGTGTCTGTGGGCGCACCACGACATCGGACGTTCGAGGGAGGCTCGGTGAGTCGAGAAGACAAGTCGAATCGAACCACCGGCATGGTGGCACTGCTGATGGGTGCCCTTACCGGTCAGCATGAACTGACCGATCCGGACCGCCAGGCCGTAGCTGAATGGACGGTCGACCATGCCGATGACCCCGAAGTCCGTACACTCCTGATCAAGGTGGTATCGACACAGATCGTCGATACCTCCGAGTTCCGTCGACGCGTTGCCGAAGCGATTCGCGAGAAGTTCGCATCAGACTCGTAGACACAGATCGGGAGCGTTCATGTCGATAGCACTACCCTGATGGCCTGCCGCGAGGCACCTGACGCAGGGGAGGGCATGGAACGTACCGAGCTGGAGACGATCATCTACGAGCAGGACGGCGGGGTGGCGCGGATCGTCCTCAACGTCCCGGAAAAGGCGAACATCCAGTCGGCCCAGCAGGTGTGGGACTTCGAAGACGCGCTGACAATGGCCGATCGCGACGATCAGGTGAAGGTGGTGGTGGTCAAGGCGAACGGGAAGGGTTTCTGTGCCGGACACGCCATCGTCAGCCATGAGGAGATGGCCGACGTCTACCCGACCCAGGGCCCGACCCCCGAGCGGACGTGGAAGCGTCACAACTACGACCTGTTCGTGTGGCCACCGCTGCGTCTCTGGGAGTTCCCGAAAGCGACCATCTCCCAGGTGCACGGCTACTGCCTCGGCGGAGGCACCATCTACGCCTACATGACCGATCTCACCTTCGCCTCCGACGACGCCTACTTCCAGATGCCCCTGCCTCAGGGCTTCGGCCTGCCCGGCGCCCAGACGTTGGTGGAACCGTGGGTGTTCATGAACTGGAAGCGCGCCTACGAGTACCTCTACCTGGCCCCCACCCTGACCGCCGAGGAGGCCCGGGTCCAGGGGCTCGTCAACCGGGTCGTACCGCACACCGACCTCGAGTCCGCCGTCGAGGAGGCCGCCGCCACCATCGCCCGGATGCCGCTCACCACCATCCTGACCGTCAAGGCCGGAGTCAAGCGGGCATGGGAGACGATGGGTATGCGGGTCCACCTGCAGGGGACGGCCGATTTCACCTCGATCGCCTCTGGCGCCTCCGACGTACAGGAGTTCATGGCCCGGCGCGGGGGGCGGCGACCGCGCCAGGTGGCGGCCCGTCCGCTGTCCGAGTCGTCCGAGAATGCTGCGGACGGGTCGCCCGACGAGACACCAGACGAGGCGGGCTAGACACCCCACGTCCGTAAAAGTCAAGCGGCACGTTCGCACTCGAGCGGCCAGGCGACCACTTCGTTGTAGAGGACGCCACGTTCCAAGCAGACATGGAGGATCCCGACCAGGCGGTTGGCCAACTGACGGAGGGCTTGGCGATGGGTCTTGCCTCTGCCCCGGAGTTGGTCGTAGTAGTGCCGGGCTCCCGGTGACGTGTTGAGGGCGCAGAAGGCCCATTGGTCGCAGGCATCCCCCAGTCGCTTATTGCGGGCGAAGCGAGCCAAGACGACTCTGCTGTGCCCCGATGCCTTGGTTACAGGTGACGTGCCGGCGTAGTTCTTGCGAGACTTAAGAGTGGAGAAACGGGTCCGGTCATCACCGAACTCGCCCAGCACCCGAGCGCCGAGGACCGTCCCGAGTCCTGGCAGGGAGAGGATGACCTTGGCGTCCGGGTGCTGCTCAAAATGCTCCGACAGTGCCGCCTCGAGTTCGGCGATCTGGCCGCTGAACGAAGTGATCAGCCCCACGGCCGAACGGGTGATGAGCCCGTGGGCGCCTGCGATCAAGGTCGGCGCCCCGAGCTGCTCGGCCCGTAGGGCACTTTGGATCTCTTCAGCCCGGCGCTCGACGTTGCGCTGGCGGCCTGCTCTTCGCAGTGCTGAGGCGACCTTGGATCTCGACAGCCCCCGGCCGAGCTCGGGAGTGGGGGCGATGGCAAGGATGGCCAGGGCATCTGCGCTGGACAAATCGGTGCCGAAGGCCACCAGGGCTCCGGGGTAGTACTCGCGCAGAGCCGAGCGCAGTGCGTTGAGCTGGCGCTGACGGCCCCAGATGGCGTTCTGATGAGCCCGGGTCAGCAGCTTGACCCCTTCGGCCAGATCCGAGTCACCGGCGATCGGGCGATGGTTGTGGCGGTCGGTCCGCACCAGGTCGGCCAGCATCTTGGCGTCGCCCGGATCGGACTTGGCTCCAGACGTGGCGTGGGATCTCGATAGCGAGCCGACGCATCGTTGTCTGAGACGTCCGTCGACGACATTGACTCACCCAGGTGTCGGACATCGACCGTCCACCTTCACCAGGGTGTCG
The DNA here is from genome assembly GCA_963828385.1 of uncultured Acidimicrobiaceae bacterium. GTDB lineage: Bacteria > Actinomycetota > Acidimicrobiia > Acidimicrobiales > RAAP-2 > Bog-756. Next base: position 1,826,736 of record CAWHEF010000002.1, on the reverse strand, counting down.
GCATAGACCCCTGAGGCGGTCACCTGATGCCGCGGTGGCTCGCCTACCGCCGCGTAGAGTTGGACGTGAGCCCGGAGGCGGGCGCTCTCCTCTGCGTCCTGGCCGTCGCTCGCCCGCTCACTGGCGACCGGGCCGTCTATGACCAAGCTGGAAGCCACATGGTGGGGAGCTCGTTGTGTGGACGCGAACGTCGACCCGAACCGGGTGAGCGCGTCCCGTCCCTCGACCACCAGGTCACCGGCATCGAGAACACCGTCTTCGACAAACATGGCGGCGTAACCCGGACCGTCCCCACCGTCGATGGCGTGGTTGTAGCGGGCCACCAGTTGCTGGATGGCCAGCTGGTCGTCGGCGGTCAGGCCCATTGTTCTCCCGGTTGCAACCAGCCGGCATGTTGTCCGGCGCTGCTATCGTAACGTCGACCGATCGGGCAGGTCGTCGGAGCTTGGGGAGGGCGCCAGCCATGGCCGCAACCGCGGAGCCCGCAAGGTTGGGCAGTCGGGTGGCCGAGCTCGCCGGGCTTCCCCACCGACCGGGTGCACCACTCTCACCGCCGGAGGTCGACGTCCGACTTCCCGAGGAGTGCGACGTCCTCGTGGTCGGAAGTGGGGCCGCCGGGCTCTCCGCCGCTGCCGGGGCCCTGTCCATCGGCAATGCCTCCGTGGTCGTGTGCGAGAAGGGGCCGATTGTCGGCGGCACCACGGCGTGCTCGGGAGGAGTGGCCCACATCTACGCCAATTCGGTCATGGCATCCGAGGGAATCGACGATCCACGACCGGACGCGCTGGCCTACATGGCGCGGGTCGCCTTTCCTGGCCGGTACGACCCCGAAGCGCCCTGCTTCGGGGTGGACCCCCGCGACTTCAGCATCATCGAGACGTACTACGACCGCGGAGCAGCGGTGATGTCCCGGCTGGCGGCGATGGGGGCGGTGCGGATGGAGTCCCCGTGGAAGGCCTGGGACGGGCAGCTGTTCCCCGACTATTACGAGTACCCGGAGAACGTGGCCCCGCGAGGCAGAGGGGTGCAGGCCCTGGCTCCCGACGGTGGGGCGGCAAACGGCGCCGAGCTCGTGACCCAGCTGGCGGCCTTCGCTGCCCGGCACGGGAGCGAGGTGCGGCTCGGCCACCGAGTGGTCGATCTGCTGCTGGACGGGGGCGAGGTCCGAGGAGCGGTCGTCGACGACGGCGAGGCGTGCCGGCCGATTCGCGCCCGGGGAGGCGTCGTGTTCGGGTCGGGGGGGTTCGCGCACAATCCCGAGCTCCGTCACCGATACCTCGCTCCGCCCATCGTCGGCGGCTCGGGGGTGCCGACCAATACCGGGGACATCGTGGCCATGGCGACGAGGGCGGGAGCCCCGCTTGGCGGCATGCACACCGGCTGGTGGAACCAGCAGGTGGCAGAGGCGGTCGACGACTACGCCACCTCGGTGCTGGACGTGTGGTCGGTGCCCGGGGACGGCATGGTTCTCGTCAACCGCTTCGGGGTGCGGGTCGTCGACGAGAAGCGTGAGTACGAGTCGAGGGGGCGGGCACACCATGTGTTCGACGGGGATGAGTACGTCAACCGTGTCCTGTTCATGGTCTACGACCAGCGAACAGCGGAACGGTTCGGTGGCAGGTACCCGATCCCGCCGACGGGAGCGATCGCCGACCACGTGGTGTGCGGGGAGGGTGTCGCCGGCCTGGCGTGGGCCCTCGACGAGCGGCTGCGAACGGACGGTGGGCGCCTGCCGAGCGAGATCGCGCCCGTTCGCCTGGCGCCAGGTTTCGCAAGTGCCCTCACTGCAACCCTCGACCGCTTCAACGCCATGGCGCTGTCGGGCATCGACGAGGACTTCGGCCGGGGCGGCAAGGCGGTTGAGTACGCATTTCACGGCCCGACGGCGCCTGACCATCACCTTCCCAACCCGCTCATGCACCCGCTCGATCAGGCCGGCCCGTTGTACGCAGTCGCTCTGGTCGGCGCCACGTTCGACACCAACAGCGGGCCGCTGGTCGACGCACTGGGACGTGTGCTCGCCCTCGACGGACCGATCGAGGGGCTCTACGGCGCCGGCAACTGCGTGAACCACGTCTTCGGCGAAGGCTATCCGGGAGGCGGGTCGACGATCGGACCGGGCATGGTGTTCGGCTTCCTGGCCGGTGAGCACGCGGCGAGGCGCTCCCCCCGGGTCCGGGTGCCGACGTGAAGCTCGCCTACCGGTGCGTCGCCGCTGTCGGGGCGGGCCCGGACGGCGTGTTGCTCCATGCCGAAGGAGGAGTTCCGGACGACCGGACCGTGACCCTGGCTCGAACGGCCGGCTTGTCCGGCACACTGGTCGTCCCCTTCTCCGACTACGCCACCACGCCGAGCGGGATGGAGCGCGGCGGTCCGTGCTGGTACCGGACACTGCCCGACGGGGCCGGCACCGACCCGATCACGCTGACCAGGTCGGTGGTGCAGGTCGCAGACCTGCTGGCTGACGTCGCCCTCGACCGTCCGGTCGTCCTCGGCTGGGGCCAGGGAGCGGTGGTGGCCCTCGGCGCCGGACTGCTCGGTAGCGGGTCGGTGGGGGCGGTGGTGTGCGTCGGTCCGAAGCCCGCTCACGTCTCGCTGCTGCCCCGACGGGTGTGCACTCGTCGGGGGCGCCCCCCGGTGCTGGTCGTCGAATCGGCGTCTGAGGGCGCGACCGGGCGAAGCTGCGTCGCGGCGGCGCTCGACCAACGGTTCGGTCGGGGTGCGGTGGCCGCCGAAGCGAGAATGGTGCGAAAGCACGCGGTCGGAGCCGAGCTCCTTGGCGAGGAGGCAGCGGCGGAGATCGAAGCCTGGCTCGGACGGCACCAGGTAGGGGAGGCGAGCGTACCGTGACCACCACACCGGAGCGGATGTCGAAGGAGATTCCCGAGCGCTGGCGGCTGGGCTCGTCTTTCGTGCCCAAGGGCCGCTACACCGACCGAGAATTCCTCGAGCTCGAGCTCGAACGTCTCTTTCCTTCGACATGGCTCAACGCCTGCCGCTTCGACGAGGTCGAGACGGTCGGTAGCTACGTCGACTTCGAAATCGGTGGTGAGTCGATCGTCGTGATCCGGTCCGACGACGGGCTCCACGCCTTCCTCAACGTGTGCCGCCACCGGGGAACCCGGCTCGTTCGCGGTCAGGGGAGGATCGGTGAGCTCCGGTGCCCGTTCCATGCCTGGCGGTGGGACCTCGATGGCACGCTCAAGTTCCAGGCGGACGCGTCCAACTTCGAACCCAGACCGCCAGAGGACCTCTGCCTGCCCGAGTGCCCCGTGGGAGTGTGGGGAGGTTGGGTGTTCGTCAATCCCGACGGCGCCGCCGAACCCCTCGAGCAGTACCTGGTGCCGATCCCGGAACGGCTTGCGCCCTTCAAGCTCGATGACATGCGGATCGCCTGGTACAAGTCGGTCGTGCTCCCGGCCAACTGGAAGGTGGCGATCGACGCCTTCATCGAGAGCTGGCACGTGCCGGGCACCCACCCCCAGCTCCTCCGGGCCGACAAGAGGTCGACGCCGGCCACGGTGGCCGAGTGTGAGCACTACGGCGCCACGTTCAACGAGCTGTTCGGGCTGCACTCCCGCCACGCCGACCTGCTCCGTTACGGACCCGAAGGGGACTCGGAGAAGCTCAGGGCCTCCTACCGCTCGGACCCCGAGGCTGTCAGGCGGAACGTCGAGTACTCGCTGCGCGAGCTGCGGGCGCTGTACCTGAAGACCGATCTCGATGCCGCCGAGGAGCTGGTCACAACGGAGGGGGCCGACGGTCCGGAGGGGAACGCCATCTACCAGCGGCTCAGGCGTCAGCATGCCGAAGCGGCAGGGATCGACTACCCGCAGGTGAGCGGCGCACAGCTGAAGGCGGCCATGTACGACTGGCACCTCTTCCCGAACACGGTGTTCCTGATAGATATGGGGTGCTGTCTCTCGTACCGGGCCCGCCCCAACGGACTCGACCCGGACAGCTGCATCTTCGACGTGCAGGGCCTCGAGCTCCCACCGACCGGCGGCATCCCGACGGCATCGCCCGAGCGGTTCGACGACTGGCGTGAGGGGGACGTGGGGGAGATCCTGAGCCAGGACTTCTCGAACATGTCCGAGGTCACCGCCGGGCTTCACTCGCGAGGCTATGACGGGCACCGGTTGAACACCGCCCAGGAGATGACCATCTGGAACTATCACCGGGCCATCGACGGTTACGTGTTCGGTTGAGCGGAGGTCGAGCGGCGAAACCCTGCACATGGCGCTGTCGGGCTGATCCAGGGACAGCGCGGCCGGTCGGACAGAGGCCTGCCGGGTAAGTTGGCCCGATGTCTCCGGGGAGTGACAGCACCGCCGACCCGGTGGATGCCGCCACCGCGCCGGCGGCTGCCGCCGAGGCCGAGCGTCTCCAACTCATGGACGCCGCATTGAAGGTGATGCGCCGGAACGGGTTCCTCGGAGCAAGTGTCCAGGACATCCTCGACCACGCCGGCCTCTCGACTCGGGCGTTCTACCGGCAGTTCCAATCCAAGGACGACCTCCTACTGGCCATGTTCCGGACCGCGTCTAGGCCCGATGTGGAGCTCGTGGCCCGGCGAGTGGAGGCGGCAGGGTCGGCAGTGGCGTCCGTCCATGGCTGGCTGGACGAGATCCTCAACATCGCGTATGACCGCAAACGGATCCAACGACTGGTGATGTTCAACGTTGTGGCCCGACAGACCGTCGGCTACGACGACGAGGTGGCGTGGTTGCAGGACGGGCTGGTCTCGCCGCTGCTCGCCGCCCTCCACCGTGGGCTGGTCGACGGCACGCTGCCGCGGACGGAGCCGGTCTCCGACGCCTATTCGATCTTCGATCTCACGTGGAGCGTAGCCAGTCCGCACGTTCGCGGGCGTCGCCCGGTGGCCATGGAGGATGCGAGGTCCCACGTGCTGCGCTTCACCCTGCCAGCCATCGGCGCCGACGGGGCCGGCTGATCGGCCCGCTCCGTGACCGGGACCGCGCCACGGGCGGATCGCCGCCTCCGATCTTGTCGAAAGAGTGCCCGTCAGGACAGTGAAAACGGGATTGTCGCTTGCGGGCTGCTGGGATAGTGTCGCCCGGCGATGCCGTGAGGTCAGGTGTGTGGACGACCTCGACCAGGGACGTCCGCCTGCGGCAGCGATCTAATGGGACTAGGGGGCTCATGGACACCGACGGATCAGGGACGGCGACGCCGTCACGCCCCCCGGCATCGGATCGGGTGACAAGATCGAGCGGGGACCGGGCTGCGTGGCTCAGGGCGTCGATGGCAATGGCGAGACAGCTGAGGGAGTGGTTGGACGCCAACCTGACCGAGGATGTGGTCGCCGCAGGTCGCTCCCCTCAGATGAGCGCCGAGTCCTTCGAGGTCCTGCGTAGCTGGAACCGTCGTCTGGCCGACGCCGGCTGGGCCGCCGTGGCCTGGCCGACCGAGCACGGTGGCCGGGACGCCAGCGTGGCCGAACAGCTCGCCTGTCTCGAGGTGATGACCGCCGCACAGGCCCCGGGACCGCTGAACGTGATAGGCGTGGCCAACATCGCACCGGCGATCATGGCCTACGGCCGACCGGAGCAGAAGGAGCAATTCCTTTCGCCGATGCTCGCGCGGCGACGAGATCTGGTGCCAGGGAATGTCCGAACCGGATGCCGGAAGTGACCTGGCCTCGCTTGCCACCCGGGCGCTTGCCGACGGAGATGAGTTCGTGGTCAATGGACAGAAGACGTGGAACAGCCTCGGGCAGTACGCCGATTGGTGCCAGCTCTACGTCCGGACCGATACGGCAGCCCCCAAGCACAAAGGGATCAGCTGCCTCCTCATCGACATGGGGTCTCCCGGGGTCTGCGTCCGGCCCGTGCGGACGATGACCGGTGACTCGCCGTTCTCGGAGCTCTTCTTCACCGACGTACGGGTGCCGCGCCGTGCCCTGCTCGGGCCGCTGAACGAAGGCTGGCAAGTGGCCATGACCACCCTCAGTTTCGAGCGGGCCGGCGTGGCCAGGCTCCATCTCGGCCTCAGCACCCGCTTCGACGAGCTCATCGAAGCGTCGGCCGACGCTGGGGTCCCTGCCACGCCACTGCAGCGGGACCGGCTCGCCCGGGTGTTCTCGTCCATCGCCTGCATGCGGTGGATGACCTCCCGGGAGCTCGAGGTCGTGGGTGCAGGAGGCCAGCCTTCCCCGACGATGGGCAGCCTCACCAAGCTGATGTGGGCCTCCGCTAGCCAGGAGCTGGCCGATCTCGGCGTGTCCCTGATCAGCAGGGGGGGCAAGGGGGAGACGGAGGGCTCCTGGACCGGCTACTTCGAAGGAGCCCAGGCCAACTCCATCGCCGGGGGCACGAGCGATGTCAACCGCACGATCGTGGCCGAGCGTGGTCTCGGTCTCCCGCGGTGAGCGCCGAGTCGTTCGCCGTATGGTCGCGGCAGCGGGCACCGTTCCGAAGGGAGAGGGCATGAGCATGGACGCCGTGTGGGGATACGAAGGCAGACGGGTGATCGTGAGCGGAGGCGGCGGCGCGGGCATGGGAGCGGCCGCCGTGCGCGAGCTCGCTCGGCTCGGAGCCGAGGTCCACGTGCTGGACCTGAAGGAGCCCCCGGTCGAGGTGGCGAGCTATCAGGCCATCGATCTCCGTGATCCCGATGCCGTCGAGGGCGCCGTCGCTGCCGTCGGGGGAACGGTCGACGCCCTGTTCAACTGCGCCGGCTTGCCGGGAGGACGGTTCTCGGACCTCGACACGATGATCGTGAACTTCGCCTCGCTCCGGCATCTGACCGACGTCGTCGTGGCCCGTATGGAACCTGGAGGGGCGGTTGCCAGCATCTCGTCGGCCGCCGGGGCGTCGTGGTCGCAGAGCATCGCCCGGTGGATGCCGCTCATCACCTGCGAGGGCTTCAATGCGACCGTCCGGTGGCTCGAGGACCATCCCGACGAGATCGCCAGCGGTTACGCGCCCTCCAAGGAGGCGATCATGGTGTGGACGTCGTGGCGTTCGTTCGACCTGGCCTCGAAGGGGATCAGGATCAATTGCACCGGGCCCGGCCCCACCGACACCCCGATGATGCCCGAGTTCGAGGAGCAGATGGGCAAAGAGTTCATGGCCAATTATCCGATCCCCCTCGGCCGGCGGCAGACGGCCGAAGAACAGGCCTATCCGCTCATCTTCCTGAACTCCCGGGCGGCCTCTGCGATCACCGGCGAGGTCGTCCTCACCGATGGGGGCACGATGGGGGCCTTGACCATCGGCACATTGGACGTCTCGGCCTTCAACTTCACGGCCGGATGAGACCGAGAGGTGAGAACCGAGCGGAACAGCGGTGCCGTGGGGGACCACCTCGATGTCGAGGACCGGAACGACGTTGGAGGGTATGTGGTGACGAGCCTGGAGAGGACGAGCACGGAGAGACGGAGCCCGGCTACCGGGGTGACCATGGCGATGAGGAGCTGGCGATGAGGAGCGAACGGTGAAGGGCATCATGAATGGCATCCGGGTCGTCGAGGTGGCCGCCTGGACGTATGTGCCCATCGCCGGAGCGGTCCTGGCCGAGTGGGGTGCTGACGTTTTGAAGGTCGAGCACCCCGACGTGGGCGACCCCCAACGGGGACTGGTCAACTCGGGGCTGGTGCCGAGCGGGCCCGGCGGGGTCAACCACATGATCGAGCTCCCCAACCGGGGTAAGCGGAGCGTGGGCATCAACCTGAAGACCGAGGAGGGGCACGACCTCCTCTTGAAGCTGGCCTCGACCGCCGACGTCTTCCTGACCAACTTCCGGCCTCAGGCCCGGGCGAAGCTCGAGATCGATGTCGAGGACATCCGTGCCGTCAACCCGAGCATCATCTACGTACGGGGGTCCGGGCTCGGGCAACAAGGGCCGGAGGCCGAACGCGGCGGCTACGACAACTCCACGTTCTGGGGTCGGGGCGGCCCGGCCGACATCGTGACCGCGCCGGGAGAGTACCCGACGAGCCAACCAGGGCCAGGGTTCGGTGACGTCATCGGCGGGCTGACCATCGCCGGAGGTGTGTCGGCGGCGCTCTTCCACCGGGAGCGAACCGGTGAGGCGGTGACTGTGGACAACTCCCTGCTCGCCAACGGCGTGTGGTCGGTGGGCGCCACCGTGCTCGCCGCCGACCTGTTCGGGTTCAGCCGGATGCCGCGGGGCGACCGCAGGAAGATGCCCAATCCCCTGGTCAACAACTTCAAGACCAAGGACGACCGGTTCCTCTCGCTCATCATGCTCGAATCGGACCGCTACTGGGGCGATCTCGTGACGAAGATAGGCCGCCCCGATCTGGCAGACGATCCGCGGTTCGTCGACTCGGCCGCCCGGGCCGCCAACTGCGTGGAATGTGCCACCCTGCTCGACGAGATCTTCGCCTCGAAGACGCTGGAGGAGTGGAAGCCCATCCTGCTCGAGGTCGAAGGGGTATGGGCCCCGGTCCAGACGGCCGACGAGCTCCTCACCGACCCGCAGGTCCTGGCTAACGGCTACCTCCGCGACGTCGAGTCTGCGGCCGGGACCACGTTCCGTATGGCCGCGTCACCGTTGCAGTTCGACGAGGAACCACCCGACCTCGTCCGGGCCCCCGATCACGGCGAGCACACCGACGAGGTCCTGTCCGAGCTCGGTCTCGACATGGATTCGATCCTGGAGCTGAAGATCAAGGGAGCGGTGCTCTGATCGCCCCGCATCGCGCAACTACGGCGGCGTCGGACCCCGACGAGTCGTGGGAAGTGGGGGCTCACCTCCGGGTCCGTCTGTGCTCATCGGAGCCGCCACTCGATCCGGTCGCCCGACGCGAAGCGCTGCTGTCCCTCGGCCAGGCTGGCCGGATCGGTCCCGATGTTGGTGAACAGGTAGGCGTTGTCGAGGGCCTGGCGACGGCTCAGCTCGAGCCCGGCCCACAAGGCGCGGACCGTGCCCTGGACCCCGAGGGCGGGCTGGGATGCGATGGCGCTCGCCGCCCAGTCGGTCCGGTCGTGCAGGTCGCCAGCCGGGACCACCTCGGAGACGAGCCCGATCTCGTGGGCCCTGGAGGCCGACATGCGTTCATTGGCGCCGAGGAGGGAGAGCCGTACCACCTCCTGGAACGGCATCTTGTGGAGGAGGAAGATCGGCTCGAAGGCGGCGGGCATCCCGTAGGTGACGTGGGGGTCGAAGAAGGTGGCGTGGTCGGCGGCGATGATGAAGTCGGCCTCACCCAGCATGTAGAAGGCGCCCCCACAGGCCATGCCGTTGACGGCGGCCACGACCGGCTTCCACAGGTCGTTCGACTTTGGACAGACGCTCTTGCCGGGGTCGTCGAAGTCCCACGGCGTGTTGTAGCCGGGCAGCTTTCCCGGAGGCATGTCGTCGATCCGGCCGATCTGCCCGCGGTCCAATCCCGTGCAGAAGGCACGGTCGCCGCTGCCGGTGACCACGATGCAGCGGACGTCGTCGTTCCTGCGCAACGCCGACCACAGCTGGCGCAGCTCGAACTGCATGGTCTCGTCGAAGGCGTTGAGCGCCTCGGGCCGGTTGAGAGTGATCCATGCCACGCCGTCTGATTCGTCGTAGAGGAGGGTCCGGAGCTCAGGCATGGCTGGGATGCTATCGGTGGACCCACCCGCGTCGGCCGGTGGGAGGAGCTCCCTTCACGCCCGGGCCGTGCACCGGGCCGCCCGAGCCGCCCGATCTGAGCTCGCCGACCTGATGGAGCGGCCAACCTGGGGAGAGGTCGATCCTGCGCTCTTTCGCCGACCGGTGGTGGTGTCGCCCCACTTCGACGATGCTGTCCTCGGAGCGAGCTACTTCATGGCCCGCCACCCGGCAACGACGGTGGTCACGGTGTTCGGTGGTCGCCCGGACAACTACCCGGAACCTCCCACGTCGTGGGATGCCGACGGCGGCTTCGAAAACGGCGACGACGTCGTCGTTGCGCGCCGGGAAGAGGATCGTCGGGCTCTCGACGTGCTCGGTGCGGAGCAGGTCTTCTTGGACTTCGTGGACTACCAGTACCCCGATGCCAGGGCAAACCCGGCTCCCGAGGCGATCGTCCCCGACCTGGCCGGGGTCGTACGCAGGGTGGAGGCGACGGCCGTGCTCTTGCCAACCGGGCTCGCCCATCCCGACCACGTGGCGACCCACGACGCCTCGATGCTCGTCCGCGACCAGCTGCCCGACCTGGGCTGGTTCTGCTATCAGGAGGCGGGTTATGCCCAGCTTCCCGGCCTCCTCGCCTGGCGCCTCGCCAAACTGCTGCGGGCCGGCATCTGGCCGACGCCGTCGCTCGTTCCGCTCGATCCCGACATGCAGCGCAAGCGAGCCGCCATCCAGTGCTATGCCAGCCAGATCCCGCCCCTCGAGAAGCGGTACGCCATGGCGGACGCGCTGGACTCGGGAGCGGGCGAGCAGTACTACCGCCTGGCCCCACCACCGGAGGGATGGGAGCCGCTCGTGGATCAGCCGTGAGCCTGGAGCAGGACCGGCCCAGGGCGTGTGAGGGAGACAGAACAGCGGGAGACAGCAGCCGCCGGCATCGACCGGGGGGCATTCCTCACGGGGGCGGCAGCCCTCGGGGCCGGCTGGGTGCTCCCCCTATCGATGTCGCGGGGTCTGGCCGCCGAGGCGGGTTGGGACGTCACCATGGCACTGCGCAACGCGGCGACAGTGGAGCTGAAGGACGAAAGGGAGGCGCGATGAACACCCAAACACGGGAGGCGGTCGTCGTCGACGTGGTCCGGACCACGTTCGGCAAACGGAACGGCGCCCTGGCCCACTGGCACCCGGCTGACCTCTTGGGGTTTGCTCTCACCACACTGGTCGGCCGCACCGGCGTCGATCCCGGCAAGGTCGACGATGTCATCGGCGGCTGCGTCGGTCAAGTGGGGGAGCAGAGCACCAACGTGACCAGGAACGCCTGGGTGGCGGCCGGCCTCCCCCAGCACGTGCCAGCCACCACCGTCGACCGCCAATGCGGGTCCTCGCAGCAGGCCATGCATTTCGCCGCCGCCGGGGTGGTCGCCGGCCATTACGACGTGGCCATCGCCTGCGGCGTGGAGTGCATGAGCAGGGTGCCCATGGCCAAGAACGCCCGTGGTGGGACGGGGCCGTTCCCGCCGTCGTTCCTGGACCACATCGACGGGCGGCTGTGGGCCCAGTTCCGCGTGGCCCAGGTCCTGGCCGACCGCTACGGCATCACCCGCGAGGAGATGGACGCCTATTCGCTCGAGAGCCATCGCCGAGCGGCGGCGGCCTGGGACGCCGACCTTCTCTCCGTCGAAGCGGTTCCGGTGCCGATCAAAGCCGAGGACGGATCGCTCACCGGCGACGAGCTCGCGACCGACGAGGGGATCCGCCGGGGCGGGACGATGGACAGCCTGGGCGCGCTGGCCCCGGCCCAGTCCTGGGAGCCCGATACCGCCCCCGACATCACCGCCGGCAACTCGTCGCAGATGAACGACGGGGCGGCGGCCATGCTCATCTGCGACCGATCGGTGGCCGAGGCACTCGGACTGCCCATCCGGGCCCGCCTGGTCCACTTCGCCGTGGCGGCGGAGGACGCTGCCATCGTCCTCTCCGCGCCGGTCCCGGTGACCCACAAGCTGCTCGAGCGGTCGGGCATGAAGATCGACGACTTCGACGCCATCGAGTGCAACGAGGCCTTCGCCTCCATCGCCCTCATGTGGGACCGTGTGTTCCACCCCGAGCGGGAGCGGTTCAACGCCCACGGCGGTGCCATCGCCATCGGCCATCCGCTTGGCGCATCGGGTCTGCGCTTGACTGCGTCACTGCTCAATCGGCTGGAGGAGGTCGACGGCCACTACGGCTTCCAAACCATGTGCGAGGGAGGCGGCCAGGCCAACGCCACCGTGATCGAGCGGATCGTGTAGAGGACGGCAACGGTCGCCTTCCGGCGTTTGGGACCGAGATGCCGCTCACACCCCCACCTGCCTTCCAGGTGGAGGACATGACCTCTCAAGCCGTTCAACAGGCCCAGGGCTCGGCGGGGTGAGGGAGGCTCGTTCCCGGGTGCCCGGTCGAGCCTGGAGCCAAGGAGCCGGCGCCGCCTGAGGTCAGTCCTTGCCCGGAGCGTGCTCGAAGAAGGCCGCTGACGCCGCGGCGAGCGAGCGGAGGGCCTCTTCCTGGTCGGTGCTGTTGTCGAACAACACGCCAGCCACGTGCTCGAAGAAGTAGCCCACGACCATGGCCCGGAGTGCGCGGGCCATGGCTGCCCGCTCCGTCGGATCGCCGAGGTCAGGCCGTGACTCCTCCAACCACCGTTCGATCGACTCTTGCGTGGCGGTGAAGAGATCGACCCCGACAGTGAGAGCGGTCTCGTCACCGCGGAGCGCCTCGCCGAGCATGAGGCGGATGAAGTCCTCGACCTGCAGCATCGAGGCGAGCATGTCGGCGAGGAGGTCGGCGAGCCCCAGGGCAGGGTCGCGGACAAGCGAGGTGTTCGAGCCGCCGGACGTGGTCACCGCTGACCCCGCAGCCGTGACCGCCGGAGCCGTGACCGCCGGGGCCGCGACCGCCGGCGTCGCAGCGAGGCTGTCGACGAACCCCTGCTCCTCGAGCACGGCGACGAGGAGTTCCCGCTTGGACGGGAAGTAGTGGTAGAGGGTGGCGACGTTGAGCCCGGTGGCGGCGGCCAGGTCACGCATGCTGGTGCCGGCCACGCCGTGCTGGGCCATGAGCGTGAGGGCGACCGACAGGATGTGCTGGCGCTGGCCCCTTCCCGACCGCGCCGGAGAATCTGCCGTCGAGCTCGGGGGCACGACTCCCATTGTCGGGCCTAATTCGGTCCGCGTCGAACCACTCGGTTCGCCGCCCACCCAGGGTCACGTATCTCTCCACCTCAGAGACGTTCTCGGTCCGGTCGGGACCCACGCGCGCGGACCACCGCTCGCGTCGATTCGCCCCCGGGCCGGAGGGCCGCCACCCAGCGTGGCCGCCGGTGCGTGCACCCCAACGAACGTTTGATTATGCTGAGCCAGGTAGGTGACCACGGCTCCGGCCGGCGCCCCCGACCGCAGGACAGCGTGGAGGCGACCGCTCGAGGCCCGAGAGGAAGGTGGCACCGGATGACGATGGCAACGACGAGAGCAGCGGGCAAGACCGAGAAGGCGGCGGCACGCCCGATGCCGTTCGATCCCTTCGAGCTGCAGGACACGGTCTCGGGAAACATCCGCGATCCCTACCCGAGGTTCCACGAGCTCCGGCGGGAGAGCCCCGTCCACATCGGGCCGATCGACCTCGGTGACCATGGCGACGTCATGGACGGCTTGGACATCCCGAACCCCGACGCCCCTCCGCCGGTGACCGTGCTCGGGTTTGACGAAGTCGTCCAGGTCCTCCGGGACAACGAGACGTACTCCTCCTCGGTCTACGAGGGGATCATGGGAGCGGTGATGGGGCGGACCATCCTCCAGATGGACGAGCCCGACCACCGTGTGCACCGGGCGCTCGTCTCCCCGACTTTCCGTTCCAAGATCCTCGAGAAATGGGAGGACGGGCTGGTCCGGTGTGTGGTGAACGAGCTCATCGACGGGTTCCCCGACCACGGCCACGCCGACCTCGTGAGAGAGATGACGTTCAACTTCCCCGTGCAGGTCATCGCCCACATCCTCGGCTTGCCCCGAGCGGATTTCCCGACCTTCCAGCGATGGGCGATCGCCATCACCAGCGTGGCCGCCAACTGGGATCGGGGCACAGCCGCCTCCGAGGCGCTGCGGGACTACTTCGCCGACGTGCTCGCTGAGCGCCGCCGCCAGCCTGCCGACGACCTCATCAGCGAGCTGGCCAAGGTCGAGGTGGACGGGCGCCGCCTCGACGACGAGGAGATCTACTCGTTCCTCCGTCTCCTTCTGCCGGCCGGTGTGGAGACCACCTATCGGGCGTCGGGCAGCCTCCTCTACGGGCTGTTGACGAACCCTGACCAGCTCGCCGCCGTCACCGCAGATCGCTCGCTCCTGGCTCCGGCGTTCGAGGAGGTCATCCGGTGGGAACCGCCGGTAACGGTCATCCTGCGGCGGGCCACCCGCGACGCCGAGCTCGGCGGGAAGCCGGTCGAGAAGGGAGCCGACGTCGGGCTGCTGCTCGGGGCGGCGAACCGTGACGAGCGCAAGCATGTCGACCCCGACCGGTTCGACGTCTTCCGGGAGTCCAAGCAGAACGTGGGCTTCGGGTTCGGGATCCACGTCTGCCTCGGCATGCACCTGGCCAGGATGGAGACTCGGGTAGCGATGAACGCGCTCCTCGACCGGCTCGGGGGGCTGCGACTCGACCCCGAACCCGGCCAGGATCTTCACATCAAAGGGATGGCGTTCCGTTCGCCGACAGCCCTGCCCGTGGCGTTCACGCTGGCCGACTGAGGCGCCGCTCAGCGCCGGTCGAGCACCTCGGGATTGACGCAGTGGAGCGGCCGGGCACCGGCCATGAGCCGGCACAGGTCCTCGGCGATCATCCTCGTGTGGTTGGCTTCGGTGTCGTACGTGGCACCGCCGATGTGGGGTGCGAGCACGACCGAGCCGAACCCGGTCAGGGGATGATCGCGATCGAGGTGCTCGCCTTCGAAGTGGTCGAGTCCCGCAGCCGCCACCCTTCCCGACGACAGGGCGGCCACGAGGGCGTCGGTGTCGTGCAGCGCAGCCCGGGCCGTGTTCAGAAAGACGACTCCGTCGCGCATGGCGTCGAACTCCTTGGAGCCGATCATGCCCTTGGTCTCCGGTGTGACCGGGGCGTGGAGCGAGACGACGTCTGAACGGTGCAGTAGCTCGTCGAGGCTCACCGTCGCCTCGTCTGCGAAGGGATCGTAGGCGATGACCTCCATGCCGAGGCCGGCGAGGCGCCACCTCAAGGCCCGGCCCACCGATCCGAGGCCCACGAGGCCGGCCGTCTTCCCCGCCATCTGCCAAGCTCGGAACCGCTGGTAGGGAATGGTGCCGTCCCGGTAGATCTGGCCCTGGCGGACGTCGGCGTCGGCGGCCACGATGCGCCGGGTGGCGGCGAAGAGGAGCCCGACCGCCAGCTCGGCCACGCCGTCGGCGTTGCGTCCCGGCGCCCGGAGCACCGGTATGCCGGCCGCCGTCGCCTCCGCCACGTCGACGTTGGTCGGATCGCCCCGGCAGCTGCACACGGCCACGAGCGGCAGGTCGAAGAGGGGACCGGCGCACTGGTCGCTCTCCACCACGACGATCGACGCTCCGAGGTCGGCGACCCGGCCGGCCAGCTGGTCGGCGTTGTAGATGCGCAGGGTGGGCTGGTCGAGCCATGAGTCGAGCGTTACGTCTGCCAGCTCAGAGAGGAGATCGAGTCCCGGACCCCGTACCGCCGCCGTGACCAGGGCCTTGGGCTTTGCGTCGGCGTCCACGTTCACGTACCCTTCCCACCGGCAGTACTGCCGCCGGTCATCGTCTTCCCCATCGCCGCTTCGTCCACGTCGCCTTCGGCCATGGCCAGCATCCCGGCGACGAACCCGTCGAAGTCCGCGGTCTTCATCTCCACGACCGCCTTCAGATCGGGCAGGTAGTGCTCGAAGGCCGAGCTGTCCAGGGAGGCCACGATGCCCTCTGCCACCTCGTCCGCCGGCACCAGCGGCCCGCTATACAAAGGCGCATCGTTTCCGGGCTGGTCCCAGATCTCGGTATCGATGGCGCCGGGGAGGATGAGCCGTACGGACACGCCCGTGCCGACGAGGTCGGCGGCCAGGGACTCGCTCCAGCCGGCCAGGGCGAACTTGGACCCGCAGTAGGCCGCCTCGGTGGCGATGCCCAACCGCCCGCCGAGGCTCGAGACATTGACGATGGTCCCCGACCGGCGCTCGAGCATCCGGGGGAGGAGGGCGAGCGTCATGGCCACCGGCGACAGGTAGTTGACGGTCATGGCCCGGCGCACCTCGTCGAGGGTCACCCGCTGCACCGGCTTGCGCAGGGGGATGCCGGCGTTGTTGACCAGGACGTCGACGCCCCCCATCTCGTCCCAGACGGCCACGGCGAGCTGGGCGGCGGCATCGGGGTCGGAGAGGTCGGCTGGAAAGGAGGCAGACGAGGGCGCCGTGCCCCGGCAGTCGGCGAGCACCTCCTTCAGGCGATCGGCCCTGCGGGCGACGAGCGCCACCGTTGTTCCGTGCTCCGCCAGCAGACGTGCCGTCGCCGCCCCGATCCCCGACGAGGCCCCGGTGACCAGGGCCACACCCTCCGTGTCGGGCCCCGTCGCTCTACTCGCTGCGCCTGCTCATCTGGTCCTCCACCTGGCCCTCATCGCTCTCCCGCCCTCTGTGCAGTGGCACCGGGGATCGGCACCGTCTCGGTATCGCGTCCCGACCGCAGCACCGTCCCCGGCAGCGTACCGGTGAGCTTCCCGTGGACCACGGTCTCGGTCCCGTTGACGAGGACGTGCTCGATCCCGTCGGCCTCGGCGTAGAGGCGGGACGCCCTACCGGGCAGATCGGACTTCGTCCTCTCGGCCCGCGGCCCGACCTTCACGGGGTCGATGACCACCACGTCGGCGAACCAGCCCGACCGGAGCCGCCCCCGACCCCGGAGCCCGTAGAGGCGGGCCGGGACGTCGGTGAGGAGGCGGACTGCGTCCTCCCAGGAGAGGAGCTCCCGCTCGCGGACCGCCTCGGCCAGCAGCGTCGTGGTGTACACGGCCCCGCACATGACGTCCAGATGGGCACCGGCGTCGGAGCCGCCGACGACCACCCGATCGTCCATCCACGTCCGGGCGCGGAGCTCCCAGTCGGCGTCGCTCTCGGGCATGGGAGGGGAGAGCCTGGTGCGCAGCCCGTCGGCCACCACCACGTCGAGCAGGGCGTCGAAGGGGTCGCAGCCCCGCTCGGCGGCGACGTGCCGCACGCTGCGGCCTTCGCAGGCTGCGTTGGCCGCGTCGAACACCTCGTCGAACCGGAGGATCTCCCAGTTGGCCAGGGCGGAGAGGATGCCGGCCTCATCCGAGTGCGCCCCGGCATCGAGCCGCCTCCTCGTGGCCGGATCGGACAGGGCGGCGATCCGCTCGGGCACGGGGAGGGCGAGAACCTCGCGCCAGCCCGGGAACCCGTCGAGGATGGCGCCGGTGAGGAACGAGAGCGTGACGTGCATGCTGTGGGGCAGGGTCAGGGCCACGACCCGGGCCCCTCGGCGGGCGGCCGCCGTCGACGCCGCCAGCTGGGCGTCGACCGACCCGGGGTTGGCCGCCGACACGCCCAGCACGTTCCAGTTCACGGGACGGCCGGCGAGGAGGGAGAGCGAGCCCATGAGCTCCACCTCCTCGTCGGTGAAGCCGTTGAGGCATCCGGCCACGATGAGCTCCACCGTCGTACCCGGGTGCGAACTGACGGCGGCAACGAGCGACTCGAGCTCGGAGCGCTCGCTCCATCGTGACGGCACGGGCTGGCCCTCGCCGTCGTGGTGGGTGTTCGCCTGCGAGGTGGAGACCCCGAGAGCCCCCGCCTCCATCGAGCGATGGGCGAGCGCAACCATGGCCTCGATGTCGGCCGGCTCGGCGTGGCCGCCGACGGACCGGTCGCCCATGGCGGCGCGTCGCAGGGTGGAGTGGCCGACGAGGAAGCCGGCGTTCACGCCGACGGCGCCGTCCAGCCGGTCGATCCAGGAGCCGAACCCGTTCCACCCCCAGTCGAGCCCCCGCTCCAAGGCGGCGAGCGGCATCCCCTCGACCCTCGCCATCATCCGGGCGAGATAGCCTGCGTGGTCGGGCCCGGCCGGTGCCAGGGAGAACCCGCAGTTGCCGCCGATCACGGTGGTCACCCCGTGGAGGGGGGACGGGCTGGCGGCAGGGTCCCAGGCCAGCTGGGCGTCGTAGTGGGTGTGGAGGTCGACGAAGCCCGGGGCCACCACCAGGCCGTCGGCGTCGATGGTGCGGACGGCGGCGTCGTCGACGTCGTCGACGTCGCCGACGGCGACCACCATTCCGTCGCGGATGCCGACGTCGGCCCGTCGGGCTGGAGCGCCGGTGCCGTCCACCACCGTGCCCGATCGGATCAGGGTGTCGAGGATGGCCCATCACCCCCTGGACCGGCGAGGCCCCGCACCACGCGCACCCGGCTGAAGGCGGTCATGCCCTCGTCACCGAGCTCGTAGCCGATGCCCGAGGACTTCCAGCCCCCGAACGGCGCCACGTGGTCCATCGCCCCCATGCCGTGGCTGTTCACGAAGACGGTTCCGGCCTCCAGCCGGGCCGACACCGACGATGCCAGGTCCGGATCCCCGGTCCAGATCGAGGCGCACAGGCCGAAGGGCGTGTCGTTGGCCTGGTGGACGGCGTCGTCGATGTTGCCGTAGGCGATGACCGGCAGCACCGGCGCGAACTGCTCCTCGGCCACGACGGCGGAGTCGGAGGGAGGGTCGTCCACGATGGCGGGTGACACGAAGAAGCCTCCGGCCGCCACGTCCTCGTCACGGACCGCCGCCGGCCGGTGCACGGTGGCGCCGTGTGCCTCGGCTCCGGTCACGAGGGACTCGGCCCGGTCCCGAGCGGCTCGGGTGTGCACCGGTCCCATCGTCACCCCGGCTCCCAGCCCGTCGCCCACCACCTCGGCCGAAAGCCGTTCGACGAGGGCGTCGACGATCTCGCCGTGGCGGGCGGCGGGCACGTAGAGGCGTTTGATGGCCATGCACACCTGACCGCTGGTGACGAAGGAAGCTCCCACCAGCGCATCGGCCACACCTGCGTCGACGTCGAGGTCGGGCGCGACGATGGCGGGGTCGTTGCCGCCCAGCTCGAGCACGACGGGTTTGGGGCCGGCGGCAGCGGCGGCCATGACCGACCGTCCCGCCGTGACCCCCCCGGTGAAGGTGACCATGTCGATGCCCGGATGGGCGACCAGCGCCTGTCCGAGGGCGACGTCGGGTCCGTTGACCACGTTGAGGAGGCCGGGGGGCAGGTGACCGGCCAGGGCGGAGGCGACGGCGAGCACCGCTCCTGGACAGGTCGGCGGACACTTCACGACCACCGTGTTGCCGGCGAGCAGGGCGGGCACCACCTTGTTGCCGAGAATGGAGACCGGCCAGTTGTAGGGCACGATGACCCCGACCACCCCGAGCGGGACGTGCTCGACCGAGGTACGGCGTCCGTCTCCGTGGCGGTCGACCCGCGTGGCGAGTGCCCCGGCGACCAGGGGGGCGAACGCTGCGGCCATCCCCGAGAACGTCCCCACGTCGAACGTCGCCTCCCAGAGGACCTTGCCGTGCTCCCGGGTGAGCAGCTCGGCCACGCCCGATCCGTCGAGGTCGGCGGCCGCTTCCTTCGATGCGGCTACGACGTGCTCGGCGCGCTCGGCGACGGAGAGCTTGGCCCACATCGGCTGGGACCGGCGGGCGGCTGTTACCGCCGCGTCGAGCTGATCGCTCGACGCCGACGGGGCCTGGAGGACGACCTCGGTGGGCCGGGCCGGGTTGTGGACCGGGTACCGGCCCGCCTCCCCGGGATGCTCGGTGCCGTCGATCACGAGGTCGGGGGCCGGGGTCATGATCGGGGGACAGCCAGTGAGAACGTCATTTTCGACGCATGATAACCTGCCGTCTCGATGGCCACCAGCGCCGGATCCGCCGCTGATCGCACCCTGGACCCGGACCCCGAGCCCCGCGCCGTCGTCGTCCCGATCATCTCGGTCGACGACCACCTCATCGAGCCGCCGGGCCTGTTCGAGGGGAGGATGCCCGCATCCCTCGCCGACCGGGCGCCGCGGGTGGAGGAGACCGAGTCGGGGGAGCAGATGTGGGTCTACGAGGACCGGACCTTCCCGAACGTCGGACTGAACGCGGTGGCCGGCCGACCCCGTGACACCTGGAGCATGGATCCGGCCCGGTTCGACGAGATGCGCCCCGGATGCTTCGACATCGAGGCGCGCGTTCGTGACATGGACCTGAACGGGGTGTGGGCGTCGCTCTGCTTCCCGTCCCTCGTCGCCGGGTTCTGCGGTGCGGTGTTCTCCCAGTCTGCCGATCCCGAGCTCGGCCTGGCCTGCGTGCGGGCCTGGAACGACTGGCACGCCGAGGTTTGGGCCGGTACCCACCCCGAGCGGATCATCCCGCTCCAGCTGCCCTGGCTGGCCGACGTCGAGCTCGCCGCCGCCGAGGTGCGGCACAACGCTGACCGCGGGTTCAAGGCCGTGAGCTTCCCCGAGTTCCCGGCCCAGCTCGGGCTGGCCTCCATCTTCACGCACCACTGGGAGCCCTTCTTCGCCGCGTGCGAGGAGACGGGGACCGTCGTCTGCCTCCACACCGGTGCCTCGGCGTGGGCGCCCCTCCCCTCGCCGGCACCGCCTTTCGAGCTGCTGCCCACCCTGTTCCCGGTCAACGCCCTCGTGGCGGCGGCCGAGTGGCTGTGGTCCGGCGTCCCCCTGCGCTTCCCCGGCCTGCGGATCGCACTGTCCGAGGGCGGGATCGGCTGGGTGCCGATGCTGCTCGACCGGGTCGACTACGTGTTCCACCACTCGGCATCGGGGACGGAGTCGACGGCGTGGCCCTCGGACCTGCTGCCGAGCGAGGTGCTCGGGCGGACCTTCTACTTCTGCACCATCGACGACCCGTCGGTGATGCCGGTCCGGGAGCGGATCGGCATTGACCACATCATGGTGGAGTGCGACTATCCCCACGCCGACTCCTCGTGGCCCGACACCCAGCGGGTGGTGGCCGAGGCCATGGCCGGCATCCCCGAGCACGAGGTTCGGACGATGGCCGCCGGCACCGCCGCAGCCCTCTTCGGCCACCCGCTCCCACCCGCCGACGACTGGCGTCCGCCCGATCGCCGGCCGCCCGAAGCACCAGAGACCCGTCGCCGATGAGCGAAAGCCTGGCCGGCAGGCGCGTCCTGGTGATCGGGGCGTCGTCAGGGATCGGGCGGGCGGTGGCCGTGCTCTGTGCCGGGCTCGGGGCGGCGGTCGTCGTGAGCGCACGCCGGAAGGAGCTCCTCGACGAGGTGGCGGCGGAGACCGGAGACCGGTGCGTCGCCATCCGCTGCGACGTTCGCTCCCCTGTGGAGTGCCGGTCGGTCGTCGACACCGCCGCCGACCGTCTCGGTGGTCTCGACGCCGTGGTCTACGCCCCCGGTCTGTCGTTGCTCAGCCGGTTCGAAGACGTCGACGCCACCGCCTGGCAGACCCTGCTCGAGACGAACGTCGTGGGTGCGGCCCTGGTGGCTCGCGCCGCTCTCGGTCACCTCGAACCGAACGGCCGGCTGGTCCTGCTCGGCTCGAGCGCCGTCGGTCGGCCCTATCCGGGGCTCGTGCCCTATGCGGTCACCAAAGCGGCCGTGCACGAGCTGGGGCGAGGGCTGCGGGACGAGCACCCCTGGCTCCGGGTGACCACGGTCGTCGTCGGGCCGACGGTGACCGGCTTCGCGGAGGGATGGGATCCGCAGCTGGCCGACGAGATGTTCACCCGGTGGGCGGCCGAGGGGTACCCGGCCGACGTCGCATCCACACCTGAGGAAACCGCCGCCCAGATCGTCCACGTGCTGGCGAGCGACGCCTACGTGACCGAGGTGGCGGTCATGCCGGTGCGGTCGAAGTGACCGGCGCCGCTCGCGGCGCGGGCTCGGTCTCGTTCGACCCCTTCTCTGCCGTGTACTTCGATGATCCCTACGACCTCTACAAGAGGATGCGGGACGAGGACCCCGTCTCCTACAACGAGCAGTACGGGTTCTGGGCCATCTTTCGGTACGACGACGTGTGCTGGGCCCACCGCAACTGGAAGGTGTTCTCTTCGGCGCGAGGTGTCGACCTGTCCTCCCTGCGCACGCCACCGGATGTCGTCCAGCGCCTCAACAGCATCATCATGCTCGACCCCCCCGAGCACGATCGTCTCCGGGCGCTCGTGAGCCGGGTGTTCACGCCTCGGGCGGTAGCGGCCCTGGAGCCGATGGTGCACGACGTCATCACGACGACCCTCGACCGCTGCGATCCGGACGGGTTCGACGCCGTGGCGGAGTTCTCGGGCCCGTTCCCCGTCGAGGTCATCTCGCGGGTGCTCGGGGTGCCCGAAGCCGATCGGCAGCAGATCCGCCACTGGATCGACAAGATCCTGCACCGTGAGCCCGGGCAGATCGACCCGTCGCCCGAAGGGGTGGCGGCCGCTCTCGAGAGCGTCGTCTACTTCCTCGACCTCGTGGCCGACAAGCGCGCCCACCCCGCCGACGACATGATCAGCGGGCTGACCCGGGCCGAGGTGGAGCGGGAGGACGGGACGATGACCCGGCTCGACGATGACGAGATCGCCGGGTTCGTGGCCCTTCTCGGAGGGGCCGGGGCCGAGACCGTCACCAAGCTCGTGGGCAACGCCGTGGTGTTGTTCGCCCGGAACCCGGATGAGTGGCGCATGGTCGTCGAGGATCCGTCGAAGACCCCGGCGGCCGTCGAGGAGGTGCTCCGGTTCTGGCCCCCTTCGCAGTACCAGGGGAGGTTCTCCAACGACGAGTGCGAGCTGGCCGGGACCACCGTGCCCGCCGGTTACCCGGTGCTGCTCGTGACGGGCTCGGCCACCCGGGACGAGCGCTTTTTCGACGAGCCCGATCGGTTCGACATCGGCCGTCCGCCCAGCCTGTCCCTCGGATTCGGCTACGGCGTCCACAGCTGTCTCGGCGCCGCCCTGGCCCGGATGGAGAGCCGGATCGCCATCGACGAGCTCGCCCGGCGGTGGCCGGACTACGAGATCGATGAGGCGGCGTGCGGGCGGGTGCAGATGGCCAACGTCGCCGGCTACGAGTCCGTCCCGCTCCGCCGTCCGGGGTGACGGAGCCCGGCAGTACCGGACACGGCACCGCAACGCCCGGAAACCGCCCCGTCAGGCGAGGTCCGGGTCTTGCTGGAGCTCGATGGTGTTGCCTGCGGGGTCTGTGATCCAGATCTGCTCGGTCGCCCCCTGGGTGGCCTGCAGGTAGGGGACCGATCCGGCCTCGAGCTCGGCGACGGCGGCGGCCAGGTCGTCGACGCCGAAGCAGATGTGAGGGCCGGCGGGACGGATCCCCGAGGTGCCCGCCGGGGCGTCGACCAGGTGGAGCTGCGTAGCCCCGGCGGCGAACCAGGCTCCGTCGATGCCGGGGATGTCGGGACGGTCGATCTCGTCCAGCGCGAAGTGCCGGTAGAACTCCGAACTGTCCTCGAGACGATGCTCGACGTTGACGCTGCAGTGGAGGACGCGGGTGACCCTCATCGAACGGTCACCGGGGCCACCCGTCGGGGACGACGGCATCGGAGACGGACCGGGGGTCGACGGACTCGTCGGTGTTGCCGGACTGATAGACGGCGAAGCAGAGCTGCAGGGCCTTGGTCGCCTCGTCCCCGGTCATCTCGGCCGGCGTCCCTTGGGTGAGGGCGTCCACGAAGTGCGACGCCGAGCGGTCGAAGCCGAGGCTCCAGAGCGACGGAACGTCCGGGAACGTGGTCGTCCTCTGGCTGTGCTCGTGGCCCTCGTAGAGGACGAGGGCCGGCAGGTCGAGCATCTCGCCGGTGCAGCGGGTGACCCACAGGAACCCCTCGTCCCCCTGCACCTCGAAGAACTCGTCGGCGCCGTAGAACGAGCTGCGGAGCCACATGCGGGGGGCGTAGGAGACCTCCATGGTGCCGAGCACGCCGGGGTCCTCGTACTCGAAGATGGCGGCACACGGTTCGAAGAAGAAGTCACGCCGGCGGACCACGGCGCGTACGGAGACAACGTCCTGGCCGAGCAGCCACTCTGCCACTGCGTACTTGTGGATCATGTCGTCGAAGAGATGGCCACCGGGGCTATCACTGTTGAGACGCCACGTGTAGCCGTCGGCCTGGAGCCCGGACTGGAACGATGAGGTCGTCTGTCCGACCACGGTCCGCAGCCGCAGATGGGTCGGCGACCCGATGGCGCCCTCCGCGATCAACTCCCGGGCGCGGACGAGGGGAGGGTAGTGCCGGTAGCACTCGCTGACCCTGAGCACGACCCCGGCGTCGACGGCCAAAGCCGTCATCTTCACCGCGTCCGCCACCGAGTTGGCGATCGGCTTCTGACATGACACGTGCTTTCCGGCGGCCACGGCAGACAGGACGTGGTCCATGTGGAGGTGGGTCGGGCTCAGCACCTCCACGGCATCGACGGCGTCGTCGGCGAGCAGGTCATCGAGATCGGCATAGGCCCGGGACGCCCCCCACCTGCGGGCGGCGTCGGCGGCACGCCCGTCCACCGGATCGCAGACGGCGACGATGTCGCATCGCGGGTCGTCTATGTAGCCCTTGACGTTGAGGTCGGCGATGTTGCCGGCCCCGACGACGCCGATGCCCGGGCGGCTGATCGAAGCTGACATCGATGTCAGCCTATCCGCGGGGAGGCCTCGGGGTCCTGTCCGCTCTCACCGCGCAGGTGGCCGGAGAACCAGTCGGCAGCGAGCTGTGCCACCGTCTCGAGGGCGCCCGGCTCGGCGAAGAGATGGCCTGCGTCGCCAACGACCACCAGCCGATGCGGGCACGTGAGCACGGTCGCTGCGTTCCGGTTCAGATCGATGACGGTCGGGTCCGATCCCCCCACGACGAGCAGCGTCGGACAGCGGACCTCGGGGAGCCAAGCCGAGGCCAGGTCGGGACGGCCCCCGCGTGACACCAAGGCGCTGAACAGGTCGTCCCGATGCCCTGCGGCCCAGATGGCAGCCCCGGCTCCGGTGCTCGCCCCCAACGAGCCGGTGGGAAGCCCGTTGCACTCGGCCCGGGTACCGAGCCAGTCGGCCGCCGCCACGAGACGTGAACCGAGAAGGGGGACGTCGAACACGTTGTCCCGGTCGTCACTCTCGTCGGGCGTGAGCAGGTCGAAGAGGAGCGTGCCGAGCCCCGCAGCGTGAAGGGTGCGGGCCACCGTCGAGTTGCGCGGGCTCAAGCGCCCGCTGCCGCTCCCGTGAGCGAACACGACGATCCCGGTGGCATCGGCGGGCACGGTGAGCGTGCCGTCGAGGCGGGCGCCGGCAACCGGGATCACGACGTCGGCCCCGGGGGGGAGGCCGGTGCGGACCGGGGTCCGGGACCGGTCGGCCAACGAGGACTGCACGATGCGGGCGACCTCGTCATCGGGTGTCGGATCGAAGTTGTCGTACCACCGTCCGACGGCGAGGAAGTCGGGTGGCGTGAGCAGGCAGATGACGTCGTCGGCCACCTCCCTCAGGCGGACCACGGTCTCCATCGGAGCGACCGGTACTGCCACCACGACCCGCCGGGCGCCCCGGGCCCGGGCGACATCGACGGCGACCCGGGCCGTTCCCCCCGTAGCGAGGCCGTCGTCGACGATGACGACGGTGCGTCCGGTGATCTCGAGTGCGGCGTTGTCACCCCGGTACTGCCGGATCCGTCGCGTGAGCTCCGACCGCTCCAGCTGTTCGACCCTGCTCACCTCGGCGTCGGTCATGCCGACCCGCCGGATGAGGTCGGTGTCGAGGATGCGGGTACCGCCCTCCCCGATGGCCCCGAAACCCAGCTCGGGCTGGAGGGGCAGCCCGAGCTTCCGTACCACGATGACGTCCAGAGGGGCACCGAGCTCCCGGGCCACTTCGTCGGCGACGGGCACGCCGCCCCGGGGCAGGCCGAGGACGATGGGGCGATGCTCGGAGAAGGCGGCCAGGGAGGCACCGAGTTGGCGCCCTGCCTCGCGCCGATCGCGAAAGCCCCCTCGGTGGCCGATCACGAGGGGCGCGGCCCGGGTCTCGGAACGACAGCGTCCACCATTCCATCATCTTCCACGCCACCCGATCTGGGAAAGGGCCATGCGGCGCTGTTGGCCGCCTCGCCGGAGGTGACCACGTGCCCCGGCGCCTCCCGGCAGGACCGACAGACGTTGGTAGCGTGCGCCGATGGAGCATCGCAACCTCGGTCACACCGGAATGTACGTCAGCCCACTGTGCCTCGGCGCCATGATGTTCGGCGCGTGGGGTGAGCCAGACCATGACGTGTCGATCAAGATCATCCACCGGGCGCTGGACGAGGGGGTCAACTTCGTCGACACGGCTGACGTCTACTCCCAGGGCGAGTCGGAGGTCATCGTCGGCGGGGCGTTGCGGGAACGGCGCGACGACGTCATCCTGGCGACCAAGTTCCACGGTCCGATGGACGTGCCGATGGGTGCATCCGGCGGCGACCCGAACAAGCGCGGCAACTCCCGGCGGTGGATCCTGCAGGAAGTCGAGAACAGCCTCCGCCGCCTGCAGACCGACTGGATCGACCTGTATCAGGTGCACCGTCCCGATACCGGCACCGACGACGACGAGACGATCGCGGCGCTGACCGACTTGCAACGTCAGGGCAAGATCCGTGCATTCGGCTCCTCCACCTTCCCGGCGCACCGGATCGTCGAGGACCAGTGGATCTCCGAGAAGCGGGGACTCGGCCGGTTCGTCACCGAACAGCCGCCGTACTCCATCCTCGACCGAGGCATCGAGCGCGATGTGCTCCCGGTAGCCGAGCAGTTCCGCCTCGGAGTGCTCGCCTGGAGCCCTCTTGCCGGGGGCTGGCTCACCGGCCGGTTCCGCAAGGGCCAGGAGGCCCCGCAGACCAGACGGGCGCAGATCATGCCCGACCGCTTCGATCTGTCCAAGCCGGCGAACCAGGCCAAGCTCGACGCGGTCGAGGAGCTCGCCGTGCTCGCCGACGAAGCCGGCCTCTCCCTCGTGCACCTCGCGCTCGCGTTCGTGATGCAGCACCCGGCGGTGACGGCACCGATCATCGGCCCCAGGACCATGGAGCAACTCGACAGCCAACTCGGCGCCACGGACGTGCACTTGGGCGCTGACGTGCTGGACCGGATCGATCAGATCGTCGCCCCGGGTCGGACCGTCGCCGACGACGGCAACACCTATGTCTCCGACGCGCTGAGAGACCCTTTCCTCCGCCGCCGGCGCACGAACTGACCGCCGCCCATTCTCGTCACAGCCTCACTGCCGGGAGTCCCCTCGAAGCGACACGCATTCTTCCTACTTCAAGTAGGATAGGGGTATGCCCGTAGCGAAGGTGTCCATGAGTCTGGATGCGGAGGTACTGGCGCAGACCCGTGAACGTGTCGGGGGGCGTGGTCTGTCCGCCTACGTGAACGAGGCTGTTCGCCGACAGCTTCGTCGGGATGCCCTGTCCGAGCTTCTGGCGGAGATGCGAGAGGCGAACGGTCCCGTGAATGACGATGCGATGGAGGAGGTCCGTCGGCTGTGGCCCGGTCCCGTCGACGAGGTCGCGTCCCGGTCGGCCTGAGCGACCTGCTCGTTTTGGATGCCGAAGGCGTGTCCAAGGCGGCATCCAACGATCCCAGGCTCCGGGCTTGGCTGGAGCGAGCACGGGAGCTGGACGCCGACGTCCTGGTCTCGGCCGTGACTGTGGCCGAGGTGGTACGTGGAGTGGCCCGAGACGCCGGTTGTAACCGCGTGGTGAAAGCCGTGGACGTGTGGCCGGCGGATGAATCACTCGCCCGACGAGCGGGTCATCTCCTCGGCACCGCGGATTCCGACACCACGATCGATGCGCTCGTGGCAGCTACTGCAGTTGCCGGGCTGGAGAGGCATGAATCAGCAGACTGCGTTGTGCTGACGAGCGACCCGGACGATCTTCGGGCTCTCCTCGCTGAGGAGCCACGGGCCCGCGTCGTCACGGTGTAACCGCTCGGTGGACGCCAGCGGTATGTGCGGAATCGAGCCAGCCGATTCACATTGACTAGCGTTGGTCCCCATGCCTCGTTCCCGAGCCATACCGGCCCCGGTCGATGAGGTGTCGAACTGACCGGTACGGACAAGCCGAGCGTGCCGGACGGGTTCGAGGTCATGGACCGGGCGCGCTGGCAGGAGTTCGGCCACTCGCCGGCGCGGCTGTCCATGGGCGATCTCGGGCCGGACCTGGTTCCGCCCATGCCGCCGGGCGTCGACGTGTCCCGGGAGGAGATCGAGGAGATCTACGTCCCCTTGAGCCGAGTCCTGGCGTCCGCCGCCGACGGCGATCGGCCGCTGATGATCGGGGTTGCAGGTGGGGTGGCGGTGGGCAAGAGCACAACCGCCGCCATCCTCGCCACCCTCTACGGGAGCGAACCCGGTGCCCCCGAGGTGGTCGTGATCAGCACCGACTCGTTTCTGTTTCCGAACCGGGAGCTCGAAGCGCGGGGGCTCATGGACAGGAAGGGCTTCCCCGAGACCTACGACCACCAGTCGATGGTCGAAGCCCTAGCGGCCGTCAGCAGCGGTGCTCGGGACGTGTCGATACCCGTCTACTCACACGAGGAGTACGACATCGTCCCCGGGAAGGCGATAGTGATCGGTGCTCCGGAGATCGTGATCGTGGAAGGCCTGATCGTGCTCCAAGACCCGCCGGGCGCTACCGGGGACGGGGCTTCGGGGGCTGTCGACCTGTTCGACACGTCCCTCTACATCGACGCCGCCGAGGCCGACGCACGGGGGTGGTACCGGGAACGGCTCGCCGGCTTACGAGCGCAGGGCGCCGACGGGCGCCGGGACGGCGTGGCCGGTGACGGGGACGGCGTGACCGGTGAGGGGGGCACCGGGAACGGCACCCCCTTCGTGGCCTGGCTCAGGTCACTCTCGGAAGAAGGGTTCGCCGCCGTGGTCGACGGGGCCTGGGCCGGCATCAACGCCGTCAACGTGAGAGAGCACGTGGCCCCGACCCGGCCCCGAGCCCGGGTCATTCTCGAGGTCGACGGCCGTCATCGTGTGGAGAGGGTCCTGCTCCGCCGGCCGTGAACCGGCACACGTGGCCGGCCCGCGTCTCCTGATCGGACCCTGCCGCCGGCCACGTGTCCGTTCGCTGCTATCACTGGGGATGCGAGGCGCCGCTCCCAAGGGCTGCCCGCGAGGGGACCGATCACCGCCGCCAGACCGAACCCGGAGGGCCTACAGGGCCACCTCCGGAGCAGCAGGGAGGAGAGCCATGACCACCACCGAATCAGCTCCCCGAGCCGTCCACCTCGGTGCCGCCGAGCTGCCGTTCGTGGACATCGGCGATGGCAACAAGCTCAAAGTGATCCAGGTCAAGCGCGAAGAAGGCCTCTGGATCGTGGAGAACATCTTCCGAGCCGGCTACGAGGTACCCACCCACAGGCACACCGGTCCCGTCTACGCCTATACCACCAGCGGGGCGTGGCGGTACAAGGAGTACGACTACGTCAATCGTTCGGGCTCGTTCCTGTACGAGCCGGCCGGTTCCGTCCACACGCTGCAGTGCATCGAGGACGACACCCGGGTGTGGTTCCAGATGTACGGGTCGAACCTCAACCTCGACGGGGCGGGGAACGTCGAGAGCGTCTTCGATGGGCCGGGGACCTTGGAGGCGTACCTGGCGCTGTGCGAGGCGGAAGGATTCCCGCCGCCACCGGTGCTGGTCGCCTGATCGAGCGGATCGAGCGGATCGCAGGGCGGCCAGTGAGAGGAGAGTCCGGATGGGACGCTGGAGCAGAGCCGAGATCGAGCAGGCGTTCGCCGCCTACCAGAGGGCGGCTGCCGACGCGGCGCGGACCGGCGACTGGGGGCCGTGGGCGGACCTGTTCACCGACAACGCCGTCTATGTCGAGCACCACTACGGGACCTTCGAAGGTCGGGATGCCATCCGGTCGTGGATCTCGGGGTGCATGGCCGAGTACCCGGGGAGCGCCATGACGGAGTTCCCCATCGGGTGGTCGGTGCTCGACGAGGAGCGGGGTTGGATCGTCTGTCAGGTGTGGAACCGGATGGGTGATCCCGGAGACGGGTCGATCCACGAGGAGTACAACCTGACGGTGCTGCACTATGCCGGGGACGGACGGTGGAGCTACGAGGAGGACATCTACAACCCGGCCCGATTCGGTTCGATGGTCGCCCGCTGGGAGGAGGCCCGGCGGGGGAGCGGGGAGCCCTGACAGCGTCCCGGCGCTCGCCCCGTCGTCCCTCGCCCTCCCCGCTGTACCCTACGGAAATGGAGTACCGACGCTTGGGCAGGACGGGCCACCGGTCGTCGGTGGCGGTCCTCGGGGGTGCCGCGTTCTGGGGATCGACGCCCGAGGAGACGGCATCGGCATTCGACGGCGCGCTGGCCGCTGGTGTCAACCATCTCGACGTGGCCCCCCAGTACGGGAAGGCGGAGGAGCTGCTCGGGCCGCTGATCCCCGCAGTGCGCGACCGGCTGTTCATCGGCTGCAAGAGCCTTCGCCATTCGAGGGACGGAGTGCGCGCCCAGCTCGAAGAGTCCCTCACCCTGCTCCGCTGCGAACAGTTCGATCTCTACCAGCTGCACGCGGTGACCGGGCTGGAGGAGCTCGATGCCCGGGCCGGGGCGATCCAGGCGCTCCAAGAGGCCAAGGAAGAGGGCCTGTGCCGATTCGTCGGGATCACCGGCCACGAGCTGGCGGCCCCGGTGGCGCACCAGGAGGCGCTCCGCCGCTACGACCTCGACACGGTCATGTTCGCGGTCAATCGCCAGTTGTGGTCGGATCCGGCCTATCGGCGGGACGCAGAGTCCCTGCTCCAGCACGCCGCCGAACACGACGTCGGAGTGATGGCCATCAAGGCCGTCGCCGCCCGGCCGTGGGGAGATCGGCCGCATTCCACCACGACCTGGTACGAGCCCTACGTGGACCCGGGCGACGTCGACAGGAGCGTCCGGTTCACGCTCTCGGTCCCCGGCGTCCACGCCCTTTGCACCCCGAGCGACATCGGGGTCCTGGGGCTCGTGCTCGATGTGGTGGCCGGCGACACGGCGATGGACGACGCCGAGCGTGCTGAGTCCTTGGCCTCGGCCGCCGGGGAGGCGTGCATCTTCCCTATGCCGACAGGGTGAGCACGGCGGCCGACACGGACGATCTCTCCGTCGTTGTCTCCCCCCTCCAGGGGACGGTCGTCGGCGTGCTGGTCGACGAGGGCGATCGCGTCGGAAGCGACATGCCGGTGGTCATCCTCGAGTCCATGAAGATGGAGCACGTCGTCGGTGCACCAGCTCCCGGGGTCGTCCGGTCGGTGGCGGTGAAGGAAGGTGCCCTGGTGAGCACGGGCGAGACGCTGGCAGTCATCGACGTGGCAGCGGCACCCGAGGCCGCCGAGGACTCTGAGGGCGCCGAGGACTCCGCAGACTCCGAGGAGCCAGCGACTGCAGCGGTGACACCGGGATCAGTTCCGGCATCCTCCTCACCCCCGGTGGCGGCACCCTCCGATCCTCTCCGGGGCGACCTGTCCGAGCTCATGGAACGCAGATCCGCCTACCTCGACGTGGGCCGGCCCGACGTCGTCGCCCGCCGCCATGAACAGGGACGCCGTACCGCCCGAGAGAACATCGACGATCTCTGCGATCCCGGGACCTTCGTGGAGTACGGCGCGCTGGCCATCGCCGCTCAACGAGGGCGACGACCGCTCGCCGAGCTCATCGAGCGAACGCCGGCCGACGGACTCATCGGAGGCATCGGCACCATCAACGGGGACCGGTTCGACGGCCGCCAGGCCTCGTGCGCGGTGATCTCCTACGACTACACGGTGCTCGCCGGCACCCAGGGCCAGCAGAACCACCGGAAGAAGGACCGCCTGTTCGACCTGGTGGAGCGGCTGCGCCTTCCTACCGTGCTGTTCGCAGAAGGGGGTGGAGGAAGGCCCGGTGACACCGACTACGCCGTCATCACCGGGCTCGACACCACGGCGTTCGCCCGCTACGCCGGCTTGAGCGGCCTCGTTCCCCTTGTCGGCATCGCCTCGGGACGGTGCTTCGCCGGCAACGCTGCCCTCCTCGGCTGCAGCGATGTGATCATCGCCACTCCCGAAGCCTCGATCGGCATGGGGGGACCGGCCATGATCGAAGGTGGCGGCCTTGGGACCTTCGACCCCGATGAGATCGGTCCGTTGACGGTCCAGGTTGCCAACGGTGTGGTCGATCTTGTGGCCCAGGACGATGCTGACGCCGTCCGACTGGCCAAGCAGTACCTTTCCTACTTCCAGGGCAGGACCGACCACTGGGACTGCGAGGATCAACGCCTCCTCCGCCGGTGCGTCCCCGAGCGGCGCGTGCGCGTCTACGACATGCGGAACCTGGTCACCATCCTGGCCGACACCGGGTCGGTCCTCGAGCTACGGGCCGGTTTCGGCCCAGGGATGATCACGGCGCTGGCTCGCATCGAGGGCAGGCCGTTGGGCATCGTGGCCAACAACCCGGGACACCTGGGTGGTGCGATCGACAGTGCCGGCGCCGACAAGGCCGCCCGGTTCATCCAGCTGTGCGACGCCCACGATCTCCCCATCCTGTTTCTCTGTGACACGCCCGGCTTCATGGTCGGCCCCGACGCCGAGCGGACGGCCCAGGTCCGGCACTGCAACCGCCTCTTCGTGGCCGGCGCCAGCCTCGCCGTCCCCTTCTTCACCGTCGTGGTCCGCAAGGGCTACGGTCTCGGCGCTCAGGCCATGGCCGGCGGCAGCTTCAGAGAGCCGGTGTTCACCGTGGCGTGGCCCAGTGGCGAGCTCGGCGGTATGGGACTCGAAGGCGCGGTGCGGCTCGGGTTCCGTCGTGAGCTCGAGGCCGTCGACGATCCCGACGAGCGCGAGGCCCTCTTCAACGAGATGGTGGAGCGGGCCTACGAGCACGGCAAGGCGATCAACGTGGCTTCGGCCTTCGAGATCGACGACGTGATCGATCCGGCCGACACGAGACGGCTGGTCGTCGGCGCGCTCCGGGCGGCGCCCCCGCCCGAGCCCCGCCCCGGAAAGAAGCGCCGCTCGGTCGACCCCTGGTGAGCGGCGGCTGTTCAACCAGCCGTCGGCCTCAGCCGGGCTGCTCGAGGCGCCGTCGGCGAACCTCGACGGCCCGGCGCACCTCTGCGGCACCGGGCCCCCCGGATGTCGCCCCGTCCCCTCCGGGTGGGGCTCCGACCAGCGGGGCGATGGTGGCAGCCACGGATCGACGGAGGGCCTCCAGGTCGTAGCCGCCCTCGAGGAAGAGGACCAGCCGGCCCGGGCCCGGCGGGTACCCGGCGACCGTCGTCGACAGTGCTGCGAAGTCGCCTTCGGTCAGGCGGAGCCCGGCCAGGGGGTCATCCCGGTGGGCATCGAACCCGGCGGAGACGAGCACCCATGTCGGGGTGAACGCCTCGACCACCGGCGTGACGAGCTCGTCGAACGCCCTGCGCAGCACGTCGCCGGTGGCGCCGCTCGGAAGCGGGACGTTGACCGTCGTGCCCGAGGCCCGGGCGCCACCCGACTTCCTCCGCCTCACCGGTCCCGGGATAGCACGGCCACTGGTGGGTCGAGACGTAGAGCACGGCCGGGTCGTCCCAGAAGATCGCCTGGGTGCCGTTGCCGTGGTGGACGTCCCAGTCGATGATGGCCACCCGCTCTCCTTCCGCCACCAGTGCCGCCGCGGTCACGGCGATGTTGTTGAAGTAACAGAAGCCCATGGCCCGATCGCTCAGAGCATGGTGGCCCGGCGGTCTGGTGGCCACGAAGGCAGCCACCGCCCGATCGTCCCGCAGCAGATCC
Organism: uncultured Acidimicrobiaceae bacterium; assembly: GCA_963828385.1. Taxonomy (GTDB): domain Bacteria; phylum Actinomycetota; class Acidimicrobiia; order Acidimicrobiales; family RAAP-2; genus Bog-756. Next base: position 1,793,325 of record CAWHEF010000002.1, on the reverse strand, counting down.
AGGGCGACGAGGCCCGCCCCGGCACTCAGCCGGGCGTCGTCCCACGTCGATGACGTTGCGTAGGTGTCAGGGTCGACGTGGCCGCCACCATGGGCGCTGAGGCGTTCCACGCGGTCGAGATGGGCAGTCGTGTGGACCCTGGTCAGGGAGTCCGTGTCGCAGGGACGAGAATCCACCTGGACCAGGTCGGTTCCGAGATGGACATCGGCGATCCCCCGGGTTGCAGCGGCGATTCGCGCCGGTCGCTCCGGATGCCCGGGGAGCGAGTGATCCGGCGCGTCGACCGGCCCGACCACCACCAACAGCGCTGTACTCCCGGGTCTCAGCCCGACGGTCCGCGGGCGGGTACGACCATGTGCCGAACATAGCCGGCGACGAGCGGGGGAGCATGTGCCTCTTCGGTACCGACGGCGCCACCACGTCGCCCCGGTCCTTCGTGCCTGGTGTCCCGGTCCTTCGTGCCTAGTGTGAGGAGCCGTGTCCGAGCTGCCCGATGTCGAGCTGCCCGATGGCGACCTGCCCGATGGCCGCCTGACCAACGCCCACGAGCAGGGGGGCCGGTCGAACCGGCGCCCGGCCGAGTCGCCACCCGGTCTGAGTCGTGGTGACCGTCTCCGTCAGCGGGCTCGTCCTGATCGTGGTTGCGGCGGTCATCGCTCCGATCCTCTCGGAGCTCACCGGTCCGGCCCGCGTTCCCGAGGTCGTCATCCAGATTCTGCTGGGGATTCTCATCGGCCCCTCGGTGCTGAACCTGGCCCACCTGGGTCCGGTGGCGACCGGGCTGTCGGACCTCGGGCTCACGTTCCTCATGTTCCTCGCCGGCTTGGAGCTGGACCTGCAAAGGATCAGGGGCAGGCCGTTGTCGCTCGCCCTGTCGGGATGGGCGGTGACGCTCCTCGTCGCCGTGGGCCTCGCCGCGACGCTCGTCTCGTCCGGCCTCGTCCTGAGCACGGTGGTGATCGCCCTGGCCCTCTCGAGCACGGCGCTCGGGAACCTCATCCCCATCCTCCGGGACGCCGGTGTGTTGGGCACGAAGCTCGGTGGCCTCGTCCTCGCCATCGGGACGGTCGGCGAGTTCGGTCCGATCGTCCTCGTCGCCCTGTTCCTCACCCGCAAGGACCCGCTCACGACCTCGCTGCTGTTGGTGGCGTTCGTCGCCGTGGCCGTGGCGACCGTCCTCATCGCCGCCCGCCCGCAGCCGCCGAGGATGGTGGAGCTGCTCAACCGCCATCTGGAGTCGAGCGCCCAGCTTCCCGTCCGGATCTCATTGCTGTTCATCGTACTGCTTGTCCTGCTGGCCGAGAAGCTCGGACTGGACGTGCTCCTCGGCGTGTTCGCCGCCGGTATCGTCATCAGGCTCGTGGCCGCACGGAGCGAGACCGAGGCGATCAAGGGCAAGCTCGAGGCCATCGGGTTCGGCTTCCTCATCCCCGTGTTCTTCGTGGTGACCGGCATCCACTTCGATCTGAGATCGTTCGTGCACGACCCCTTGCAGCTCTGGCGCGTGCCGTTCTTCTTGGCGCTGCTTCTCGTCTCCCGCGGCGTGCCGGTTCTGCTCCTCTACCGGAAAGAGATCGGGCGGCGTGAACGGCTGCCGCTAGCACTGTTCTCCGCCACGGCGCTCCCCCTCATCGTGGTGATCACGAGCATCGCCCTGGCCGAAGGCAAGCTCAGACCCATAAACGCCGCCGCCCTGGTGACGGCGGGGATGCTCTCGGTGATGGTGTTCCCGGCAACCGGCCTGTGGCGCCTACGGGCGCCCGGGTTTCGTCAAGTCTTCCGGACGTCTCCGAAACCAGTCCACATCGGAGTGACCATCGATCTCGAAGCGAGCTGCGCTGGCTCATGCTGGGCGCACAGACGACTCGCTCGACGTCGTTCATTCGACACTCCCGAACGACCGGATCTCCTCTTTCTCCTCGGGGGACAGCTCGCGGGGCACCTCGTCGCGCTCGGCCTTGGTGCTCTGGACCTGGTGTCGGATCACGTCCACGATCTCCGGATTGGCCAGGGTGGAGACATCCCCGACGTCGGTGAAGTTGGAGATGCCGGCGATGACCCGCCGCATGATCTTGCCCGACCGGGTCTTGGGCAAGTCGGCCACTATCCAGACGTTCTTCGGGCGGGCGATCTTGCCGATCTCCTTCTCGATCACGTCGGTGACGCTCGTGCTCATCTGCTCGTTCGCCTCGACGCCGGGTTTCAGCGAGATGTACATCTCCACGGCCCGGCCCCGCAGGTCGTCGATGACCGGCACGGCGGCTGCTTCCGCGACCTCGTCGACCATGAGGCTCGCCGACTCGAGCTCCTTCGTGCCGAGGCGGTGGCCGGCGACGTTGATCACGTCGTCGACCCGGCCGAGGATCCGGAGGTATCCGTCTTCGGCCTGAACGGCGCCGTCACCGGCGAAGTACGGCCAGTCCCGCCAGTCCTTGCTGTCCCGGTCGCGGCAGTACTTGGCGTAGTAGGTGTCGACGAACCGCTCGGGCTGGCCCCAGATGCCTTCGAAGATGCCGGGCCACGGGTTGCGGATGCAGAGGTTGCCCGCTCGACCGCTTCCCTGCGGTACTTCCTTTGCGTCCTCGTCGTAGATGACCGGGAAGATCCCGAGCGCGCCCGGGCCGCAACTGCCCGGTTTCATGGGCTGCAGGGCGGGAAGGACGCTCCCGAGGAAGCCGCCGGTTTCTGTCTGCCACCACGTGTCGACGATCACCGCCTCGCCCTTGCCGATCACGTCGTAGTACCAGCGCCAGACGTCGGGCTCGATGGGCTCGCCGACCGTCGTCATGTGCTTGAAGTGGTAGTCGTACTTCGCCGGTTCGTCGGGACCGACCTTGCGCAGCATCCGGACGGTGGTGGGGGATGTGTGGAAGATGTTGACCCCCAGCCGCTCGGCGATCCGCCAGGGGCGCCCGGCGTCGGGGTAGGTCGGGACGCCCTCGTACATCACGCTGGTGGTGCCGAGCGCGAGCGGTCCGTAGACGATGTAGGAGTGCCCTGTGATCCAGCCGATGTCGGCGAAGCACCAGTAGGTGTCCTCGGGGTGGATGTCTTCGTAGTACTTGGAGGTGCCGGTCACATAAGCCAGGTACCCGCCGGTCGAGTGCTGGCAGCCCTTCGGCCGTCCCGTCGTGCCGCTGGTGTACATCAAGAAGAGCGGCGCCTCGGCCGGCATCGACACCGGCTCGACCATCTTTCCACGGTGGGGGGCCATGACCTCGTCCACGAAGTAGTCCCGTCCGTCGACCACCGGGCTCTTTGACGCGTACTGTCCCGGGTGCCTGCGCCAGATCAGGACCTTGTCGACCTCGCAGCCGAGCTCAGCCGCCCGCGCCACCGCCTCGTCCGCCTTGACCTTGTGGTCGAGGAGCTCACCGCTCCGGTAGAAGCCGTCCATCGTGACGAGGACGTGGCTGTCGGCGTCGGCCAGACGGTCCCCGCAGGCGGCACCGCTGAAACCGGCGAAGACCTGTGAATGGATGGCGCCGAGGCGGGCACAGGCCAGCATGACCACCGGAAGCTCGGGAACCATGGGGAGGTTGAGGGTCACCCGGTCCCCGGTCTTGACCCCGGCGAAATCCCGGAGGAGGGCGGCGAATTCGTTCACCCGCCGGTACAGCTCCCGGTAGGTGATCACCAGGGTCTCCGCCTCTTCCGGCTCGGGAACCCAGATCAGGGCGGCCTGATCGGCTCTGGTGGCGAGGTGGCGGTCGACGCAGTTGTACGAGGCGTTGAGGCGGCCGCCGACGAACCACTTCCAGAACGGAGGGTTGCTCGTGTCGAGTGTGGTCCGCCAGTAGGAGTCCCAGGTGAGCAGCTCCGCGTACTCCTTGAAGCACTCGGGGAAGTGGTCCTCGGAGAACCGCTCGAAGATGTCCGGGTCTCCGGCGTTGGCCTGGGAGACGAACTTGGCCGGCGGCTGGTAGTACCCCTCCTCGCGCCAGTGGACGGCGATCTGCGCCTCAGGGACCTGGGATTCCTGGGTCTCCTGTCCCTCTTGGGATTTCCGTCCCGATGCCATGCTCCGACCTCCTTGCTCACCCTCCTACCGGCGGCCCGACAGCCACCCTGGCGTACCCGATCTCTAGGGGGCGAGCGGCAGAACCGGGATGATCGCCTTCTTGAAGGTCTCGTTTACCACGCCGGCGAACGACGCGTACCACGCCGCCGCGGCAGTGGCCACACCGACCCATCCTCCGGCCTTGGTCAACCCCGAGCTGGACTGGAAGGCACCGATCGTCAATAGGACGTAGGTCACCGTCAGCAGCACGAACACGGCAACCACCGCCCCGGTCACCCGAAACGACGCGATGGTCATGTAGAAGGTGAAGATCGCCCAGCCCAGGAGGAACACGCCGACGGCGATAGGGGCGTCGGCCGGCTTGATGCCTGGGCCGATGACCTTTATGAACACGTAGTACGAGATCCAGAAGGCGCCGTAGGAGGAGAACGCCAGAGCTCCGAAGGTGTTCCTGCGGACGAACTCCCACATGCCGGCCAGGACCTGCACGCCGCCGCCATAGACGAGGGCCAAGGCCAAGGCGGCGTCCGCCGCCGGCCCCCACACGTTCGTGTTGCCGATGCTCAACGCGAAGGTGGTCATGGCGAACGCGGCCAGACCGAGCGGAGCCGGGTCCGCCACTCGATGGGCAAGGGTTCCGGGACCCTCGACCGACGGCGGAGCTTCAACTCCGGGGGTCGTGCTCATATCGCTACTCCCTTCCCGAGCGAGAGCACAGTTGCTTCGGGAAACCAACACTCGAGAGCACAACGTGCCGCGCGTCGATATGAAATTGTGTCGATATGAATAGACGACTACCTCGATTGAGTCACCAAACCCGCCACCTGTCAACCCTTTTCGTTGTGACGGACCGGTCGTGCGAACGGCGGAACCCGACAGGGCGGACGGATCTGAGCGGGCGCCCGCACCGCCGCCTACGGTGTGGGCCGCTCGATCGTGCCCCAGTCCCGGGCCTCGAGATAGGGGGTGAAAGCCCGGCCGATGGCGTCGATGTCGGCGGGCGCTTTCGGCCGCTGGACCTCGTAGACGCGGGGGAACTCGAGCCACGCCGTCACGAGCTCCCACAGGCGAACCGCCCGATCGCCCTCCGGCGGGTCGATGAGGACCGGGCCGAAGAGCACCTGACCGTCTTCGAAGATGAGGGTGGGCACGCCGAAGCCGCCGCTGCCTGCGACCTTCCGGTGCTCGGACAGGACCTCGTCCCCGGTGGTCGGATCGTCGATGGCCTTCTCGACGAGGCCCGGGTCGTAGCCGATCTCGGCGAGGAGTTCGGCTGCGACCTCCTTCCGGTGTGGTTTTCTGCCCTCCACGTGGAGCGCCCTGCCCGCCGTGGCGTACCACTGGTCGAGCCGGTCCATGCCCTGTCTGCGGAGGAGGGCGCCGATCCGCATCATCGACCATCCGTAGGACCATTCCCGCTCCCAGGGATGCTTCTTCCCCTCGGCCCGGTTGACCTCCTCCAGGCTGAAGAACCTCCACCCGATCTCGATGCCGGCGCGTTCTCTGACCTCCCGCATCCACAGCGAGGTCTGATAGGCGTACGGGCACATGATGTCGAAGTGGAAGTCCACCCGACGGGTGGGGGAACGCTCCATCAGAAGTGGCCGAGGACGGGGTGAGGTACGTAGGGCTCCTCCAACCGCTTCGCCTCGTCCCGATCGAGTGTGAGCTTCTCTGCGGCCAGTGCGTCCTCGATGTGGGCGACCGTGGTCGCTCCCACGATGGGCGCAGTGATCCCAGGGCGACCGAGCAGCCAGGCCAGGGCCAGCTGGGCGGGAGGCACGCCCCGTTCGGCCGACACCTGGGTGACCCGGTCGACCACGTCGAAGTCGGTGGGCTGGCTGTAGAGGTAGTCGGTGAACGAGTCCGACCCCGACCTCGTGGTCAGCCGGCCGCCGTCCCTGGTGCGGTTGCCGGCCAGCACCCCGCGGGCGAGTGGGCTCCAGGGGATGACGCCGATCCCCTGATCGATGCAGTAGGGGATCATCTCCCGTTCCTCCTCCCGGTACAGAAGGTTGTAGTGAGGCTGCATCGACACAAAACGGGTCCAGTCATTGGTCTCGGCGACGTGCTGAGCGGTGCAGAACTGCCAGACGAACATGCTGCTGGCGCCGATGTACCGGGCCTTGCCCGCCCGGACGATGTCGTGGAGGGCTTCCATGGTCTCGTCGATGGGCGTTCTCGGGTCGTAGCGGTGGATCTGGTAGAGGTCCACGTAGTCCATCCCCAATCTGGCCAACGAGGCGTCGATGGCCGACAGGACGTGCTTGCGAGAGAGGCCGCCGCCGTTCTCGCCCGGTGTCGTCGGCATCATCACCTTGGTGGCCACCACCATCTCGTCCCGGCTGAGGAACCGGGGAAGGAGCCGCCCGGTGGCGATCTCGCTGGCGCCACCCGAGTAGACGTCGGCGGTGTCGAAGAAGGTGACGCCGCCTTCGACGGCGGCCCGGACAACGGGCTCGGCCGCCTCCTCGCCCACCACCCACTGCCGGTCGCTGTCGTCGCCGAAGCCCATCATCCCGAGGCACAGGCGGGACACCCGCATCCCCGTCCGACCCAGGTTTACGCTCTCCATTGCGTCCCTCCTCCGGCTGCCGACCCCTGTTGGCGGTGTCCATCGGGACCCTACTCCGTACTCCGCCGGACTTGACCGGACGCCAGGGCCCGAGACCCGCTGCCGACCGGCCGTGCGCTGGTTGGCCGGTGGCCGGATCGGTCGCTCGGCGGGATGAGCCCACGAAGCTTCAGAGCATGCAAGCATCGTGGTCATGGCGGTGGTCGTCGTCCGACATGCCGATGCCGGGAAACGCCACCGCTTCCAGGGTGACGACAGGGTCCGGCCCCTCTCGCCTCGTGGTCGTCGGCGGGCCGACGAGCTGGTTCGCCTCCTCGGTCCGCTCCGTCCCGACGAGGTCCTGTCGAGCCCGTATGTCCGTTGCACGGAGACTGTCGAGCCGCTGGCCGAGGCCGTCGGTGTGGGGGTCGAGCGGACCGAGGAGCTGGCCGAGGGGAACGCCGGGCCTGCGCTCGAGCTTCTGTGCCGGCTCGTCGACCGCTCCGCCGTCCTCTGCACCCACGGGGACGTCGCCCTGGCTCTGCTCGAAGCACTGATGCCAGGCCTCGACGACGAGGGTACGAACGCCAACAAGCTCCAGAAGGGCGACGTGTGGGTCCTCGCCCCTTCATCCTCGGTCGCAGGTTCGGCCTTCACATCCGACCCGGGTGGGCGCGACGGTGCATGCGGTCGAGGTTGGATGCCACCTCTCACCATCGTCGACCACCTGAGGGTCGACCGAGGCCGGGGCACGCCGGTCATCCGACCCCTGACCGGTACGCTCGTGGCGCCATGATCACCCCCGAGCGCCCATGATCGATCTCGCCGGTCGGTCAGGACCTGACCGAGGTGCGCCGTTCGACCCCGCCGCCGTCGACACCTTTTGCGTCACCGGCCTGTCGTTCGACGAGGCCACGAGGACGGTCTCGCTCCGCTACGGCCTGGGCCGCTCGGAGACAGCACCCTTCGAGGAGACCGTGCCGTTCGAGGAGACAGCACCCTTCGAGGAGACCATCACCTTCGAGACCGAGCCAGCGGGGGACACACAGGTGGGCGCTCCCGGCTTCGAGCGGGCGTTGCGCACCCTCCACGTGGCGGCCGGCGTCAGCTACTACAAGGCGGCGGCCCCACCCCTCGTCGTCGTGGAAGCAGGCCAGCTGACACCGGCCGAACGTAGGTTTCACCACCATCTCTACGACGACGGCCTCCGCGAGTTCGCGCTGGCCAACGGGCTGCCCGTGCCCCGGCCCGTCGGGATCCGATCGGATGTTCGTGGGCCGGACGCCCCTGGCCGCTCACCTCCCTCCGCCACCGTGGACGGGATCCACCACGGGCCCTCGGGGCTCGTAGTGCCGATCGGCGGTGGCAAGGACTCGCTCGTCCTCATCGAGGCCGTGCGCGGGCTCGATGAGCTCCGACCCCGTCTGTTCGCTGTCAATCCGCACCCGCTCGTGTCCGAGCTCGCCGACCGGGTCGGACTCGAGCTCATCGTGGTGCGGCGCACCCTCTCGCCCAACCTGGCCGACCTCAATGCGGCCGGCGCCCTGAACGGACATGTCCCCATCACCGCCATCGTCTCCCTGATCGCCGTGGCCGGCAGCTTCATCTACGGCTACGACGCCATTGCCATGGCCATCGAGCGGTCGGCCAGCGAGGAAACCGTCCTCGTGGACGGGGTGCCGGTCAATCACCAGTACTCGAAGAGCCTCGAGCTCGAACGGATGCTCGGCGACGTCTCCTCGGAGATCGCCCCGGGGCTCACCTACGGCTCGGCGCTCCGCCCGTACTCGGAGCTGGCCATCGCCCGCACCTTCTCCCGACTGACCGATTTCCACTCCACGTTCTGCAGCTGCAACAGGGCCTTCCGCCAGACCGCCGCCCCGGCCGACCGTTGGTGCGGGCACTGCCCCAAATGCCGTTTCGTGGCGCTGATGCTGGCGCCGTTCCTCGGTCCCGGTCAGGTGGCCGCCATCATCGGTCGGGACCTCTTCGCTGACATCGACGAGATCGCCGGGTTTGCAGACCTCATGAGCGACGCCGCCAAGCCCTTCGAGTGCGTGGGGGAGAAGCGCGAGTCGGCCGCCGCCTTGCGCATGCTCTCCGAGCTCCCCGACTGGCGTGACCGGCCCGTCGTGAACCAGCTGGCGGAGAGGGCCCGGGAGCTGGTCTCGGACCAGGAGGTGGAAGACCTGCTCAGATCCGACCCTGAGCTCTCCTTCGCCGTCCCCTCGGTCGCCCGGGCCGTCGAGCGGCTGCTCGCCGGCCGGCCGTGAACCTCGACGACCTCCGCGGACGGCGGGTGGCGGTCTGGGGGCTCGGCACCGAGGGAAGGGCCATGGTCGAGCTCCTCTCGGAGCGGGGCACGGTGCCGCTCGTGATCGACGACCGGCCCGACGTCGCCGGGGAGCCCCCCGTCGGCACCGTGCTCGACCCGAGCTCGGTGCCTTGGGACCGGCTCGACGTGGTGGTGCGCTCGCCCGGCGTCAGCCGGTACCGCCCCGAGCTCGTCTCGGCCCGCAGCGCCGGCATCGCCGTCACCACGGCCATGGCCCTGTGGCTCGACGACTTCGCCGGGAGACCCGTCATCGCCGTGACTGGCACCAAGGGGAAGAGCACCACGGCGGCGCTGGCGGCGTCGATCCTCCGCCACGACGGGGCGAGCGTCGAGCTGATCGGCAACATCGGTGTGCCGGTCACCGACACCTACGGTCGGGCCCCCGTCGACGCCTACGTCGTGGAAGTCTCCTCCTATCAGGCGGCGGAGGTGACGACCACACCAACCGTGTGCGTGCTGACCAGCCTGGCCCCCGATCATCTTTCGTGGCACGGCACCCTCGAGCGCTACTACGGCGACAAGCTCAAGCTCGTCGACGCCGGGCCGCCGGGTGCCCTTGCCGTCAACGCCGCCAGCGCCGAGGCCGTCCGGCGAACGTCCGGCCATGCACACCGGATTCTCTTCGGGACCGAGGGTCGGGTGGTGGCCGGCCCGGATGGCATGGTGTCCGTCGACGGCCGACCGGCGGTCTACGCCGGCGACCTGGCCGCACCCGGGGCTCACAACCTGTGGAACTTGTGCGGAGCGATCTCCGGGATGCTCCTGCTCCGCGGCGCGCCGCCTTCGAGAGGCGCCCTCGCCGCCGCTGTCGGGTCCTTCGAAGGCCTCCCGTCGCGGTGCAGGACGCTCGGCGTACGCCACGGGCTCACCTTCGTGGACGACGCCCTGGCATCCAACCCGTTCGCCACTGTCAGCTCGATCGGCGTGTTCGAGGGCCGGGAGCTGGCCGTCATCCTCGGCGGCGACGACCGGGGCGTGGACCCGACCGAGCTGGCCGACGCCCTCGTCCGCCGCCGGCCCGCTCCGCTGGTGGTCGTGCTGCCCCCGCACCCCGAGCGCCTCGTCGGGGCCCTCAAGGCGGCCGATGATCGCCACCGTTCCGCAAGAGAACTCGAGCCCGAGGCCCGTGTCGAGGTTGCGGCCGACCTCCACGCAGCCGTGGACACAGCCACCCGGGGGACGCCCCGGGGTGGCGTCGTGCTCTTCTCGCCCGCCGCTCCTACCCCGGACGGCGAGGGGGGTACCGGGCGCGGAGCCGCCAATTCGCCTCGGCCGCCGGTCTGGGTGGTCACGACCAGGTCCCCGGTGCCGGAGCCTGAGCTCCCGAGCGCCATGGTCTGAGTCGGCCCCCCGCCCGCCTGGACCCGGCTCCTCGAGGCACCTCCGAGCCGCCGGAGCGGCCGTGCGCGTTATGGTGCACGACGACTGCCGGCTCCGACATCCGCTTGGAGCAGGCGATGACCGACATGCATCAGGCATGACCGCAGGGGCATGCACGACGACAGGGGAGGGACCGGCGACGGTGGCTGACGACGTCTTGAAGGAGATCATCGGGAAGCCGGCCGGGACGACGGTGGTCGCCGTCGAGCGGGGGCACGTGACGCAATTCGCCGCAGCGGTGAAGGAGCGCAGCCCCGTCTACCGGGACACGCGGGAGGCGCAGGCGGCCGGTTTCGCCGGCATTCCCGCCCCGCCCACGTATCCCATCGCCATGGGGAACTTCGGTGCCTATCCCGAGATCCAACCGGTTGGGTCGAAAGGCGTCTCGGACAGCCCGATGGCGTCCCTGCTCGGCCCGCTCATGTCCAAGGGCGGGATCATCCTCCACGGCGAGCAGGAGTTCACCTACCACCGACCGGTGTACGCCGGGGACGTCCTCGAGGGAAACGGGACGGTGGTCGACGCCTATCAGAAGGAGTCGAAGGGGAAGACCATGACGTTCGTGGTGGTGGAGACCGTCTGGACCGACAAGGAGAGCGGTGAAGAGGTCTGCACGTCGCGGATGAACATCATTCATCGGGTCTGATGGCCGGCCGAGCTGCCGGGCAGTTCCCGAGCCGACGACGCAGCCGGCGGGGCGGCAGGCGGGCGACCGGGGCCGGGCCCGGACCCCGTGCTCCGTCGTCAGCAGGACGGCATCGTCTGGATCACCCTCAACCGACCGGAGGTCGGGAACGCCATCACCGCCTCCATGCGCCAACAGGTGATCGCCTGGCTGGAGGAGGCCTCGGCCGACCTCGCGGCGCGGGTCGTGGTGATCTCGGGGGCAGGGGAGAAGGGTTTCTGCACCGGGGCCGACCTGCGTGCGCAAGGACCCGGCCCGGACCGCCCAGCCGGCGCCCCGTCTCCGGCCGTCGGTGACAACGCACGCATGATCCGTGAAGGATGGCAGCGCCTGGTCGTGGCCGTGCTCGACTGTGAGAAGCCGGTTATCGCCGCCGTCAACGCCACGGCGGCTGGGGGAGGGATGCACCTGGCGCTCGCCTGCGACCTGGTCCTGGCGGCCGAGGAGGCGAGGTTCGTCGAGGTGTTCGTGCGCCGGGGGATCGCCCCCGACGCCGGTGGCGCCTACCTGCTTTCCCGGCTCGTCGGGCCGCAGAAGGCGAAGGAGTTGTTCTTCTTCGGTGACGATGTCACGGCCGACGAGGCGGAGCGGCTCGGACTGGTGAACAGGGTGGTGCCGCGTTCGGACCTGCTCGCCGAAGCCGGACGGTGGGCGGCGCGGCTGGCCGCTGGTCCCACCAAGGCCATCGGGCTGACGAAGGCGATCACCAACCGCGCCCTCGAGTCCGACCGGGCCTCCGCCCTCTGGGACGAGTCGGTCGCCCAGGAGCTCGTCACCACCACCGAGGACTGCGGCGAAGGCCTGGCGGCCTTCGCCCAGCGCCGGGAGCCCGTCTTCAAGGGCTGGTGAGCCGGGCTCGTCCGCCCTAGGAGATGGCGAAGGGCGGCACGCCCGAGGAGATGCCCTTGAACAGCTCCCCCTTGGCCTTGGCCAGGTCCTCGGGCGACCACATGGAGTCCCGGTGGAGCTCTCCGATCGGGTGGAAGCCACCGGTGACCCAGATGTCCCCGCCGTAGACGATGAAGTTCTGGCCGGAGATGTCGGACGCCTCGTCCGTGGCGAGGAAGGTGACCAGCTGGGCCACGTTCTTCGGGTCGAACCGGTCGAAGCCGTCGGTGGCCTTGGCCATGTCGCCGAACAGCTCCTCGGTCATCCGGGTCCGGGCTCGGGGGGCGATGGAGTTGACGGTCACCCCGTAGCGTCCGAGCTCACGGGCGAGCACCCAGGTCAAGGTGGCGATCCCTCCTTTGGCGGCGGCGTAGTTCGCCTGGCCGGCATTGCCGAACAGCCCGGCCTCGGACGATGTGTTGATGATCCTGGCGCTCACGTCCTCACCGCCCTTGGCCCGACCCCGCCAGTACACGGCGGCATGGTGGGACGGGGCGAAATGCCCCTTCAAGTGGACGCGGATGACGTCGTCCCAGTCCGACTCCTCCATGTTGAAACTCATCTTGTCCCGCAGGATGCCGGCATTGTTGACCAGGATGTCGAGCTGCCCGAACTGGTCGACCGCCTGGTCGACCAGGGCCTTGGCGCCGTCCCAGGAGCTCACGTCGGAGGAGTTGACGGCGGCATCGCTTCCTCCTGCCTTGATCTGCTCTACGACCTCCTCGGCCGGGTGCTTGTCGCCGCCCTCACCGTGCAGCGACGCGCCCACGTCGTTGACAATGACCTTCGCCCCCTCGGACGCAAGGAGAAGCGCCTCCTCCCGCCCGATCCCTCGTCCGGCTCCGGTGACAATGGCGACCTTGCCCTCGAGCATTCCCATGCTGTTCTCCCTTTCCCCGTGTCCTCGTCCCGCTCGTCCTCGTCCCGCTCGTCACCGCCGGTGCTTGCCTCGGCGGGGTGGAACCGGGGAAGCATGGCCGAAAGGCATCCCTCCCGGCAAGACGAGGGGATCCGAGCCCGGCTCCGGACCGGTCCGATCGTTCGCCTATCGGTCGCCGCAGGAGGATCGAGGACTCAGGCGTCCGCCGGTTCCAGGACGAACACCGGGATCGTGCGGTCCGTCTTCGTCTGGTACTCCCCATAGTCGGGCCACGCCTCGACCGCTCGCGCCCACCACTCGGACCGTTCGTCACCGTTCAATTCCCGAGCCACTCGGTCCGATCGCACCGTGCCGTCCTGGAGATCGACACGGGGGTCGACCACCAGGTTGTGGTACCACTTCGGATTGTTCGGAGCCCCACCCTGCGATGCGACCACGGCATAGACGCCGTCGTGCTCCACTCGCATGAGGGGCGTCTTGCGGAGCTTGCCCGAGCTCGCCCCCCGGCTCGTCATGAGGATCACGGGCTTGCCCTGCATCGTGGTTCCCTCGGTGCCGCCCGACCCTTCGATCCGCTCGACCTGCTCGCGTACCCATCCGGCCGGGCTCGGCTCATATTCACCCTGGAGTGGCATGCCCACCATGCAAACACGGCCGAGGGCAACCCCGCAATCGGTCGAAGGGCGCGCCGCCGAACGAGCGGAGTCGAGTTCGGGTCGGGTGCGGACGAGAGGACTCGAACCTCCACCCCCGAAGGGACCGGGACCTAAACCCGGCGCGTCTGCCAGTTCCGCCACGTCCGCGTGGAAGCGATCTTACGGCCTCATCACGTTTGGCCCCGGCCGGGATGATCACGTTCACCGGTTGTCGCGGCCGGTTAGGAATCGGCTGAGGACGCTGCAAACGGGAAAGGCGGTGCCTCGACGAACGCCGAGGACACGTCACCGGACTGCCCGCGAGCCTGGACCGCCGACACGTCCAGGCGACGCGACGGCGAACCGTCGGAGAAGTCGACGTCCTGGAGGTTGACCCAGAACACGCTCGGGGACAGCACGGAGTCGAAGTAGTAGATCCGGTCCTTGTGGTCGGCGACGGTCCGCCAACGCGTCGACGAGATGTTGGGCTGGTCGGGCGTCGAGATCCCGAACGGCACTGACGCGTTGCGGATGACGCTGAACACGCTGGCGGTTGCCATCACCCGGTCCTCTACCTGGGGCACGGCATGCACGTAGAACTCTGCGCGCACGAAGCGGTCGGCAGCTCGGTTGGTCCCTGGGAGCATCACGGTTCCGCCGACCTCCCTCCAGTACCCGCTTACGGCAAGCTGCTCGTCGAACGTCGGGGAGTTCGTCATGACCTGGTACTGGCGGCCGTGGTGGACGACGAGCCGTCCTCCGATGTACTCGAGGATCGCGCTGTCACCGGTGGGGTCCGACATGGAGAGGTGCATGGTGGCCAGCCTGTCCTCGCCGGGAACGGCACTGGTGACGATGACGAACTCCTCTCTGGCCAGCTCGGCGACGGCGTCGGCCACCGTGGCGAAGTTGTCGAGGGCGTATTGAGCCCATGCAGTGATCGACAGCGCGGGACGTGTGCCGTCGATCTCGGGATATTCCGACTCGACGAGCCACAGCACGTTGGCCACGAGGCCCGCTTCGTTCATGCCGTCGGTCGTGGCGACGTCGTACCCGCTGGCGACCACGCTCCCGAACTTCGATGTCCAACGGATCGATCCCTCGCCCGCTGACCCGTCGCGCTCTAGACCTGGTGGGAAGATCCACAGGTCCGTTCCCATGTCGACCGTCCAGTCCATCGAACGGGCGGTCAGCACCCTGTCTCCTTCGCCGAGGTAGGCGATTCGTGTGCACATCTCTCTGCTCACTCCTGTGATCTCTTGGGGCGCTGACCTCGAAAGCTCAGGTCGAAGGACGAGCGTCCTTCGCGCAGCGTGACCGAGGTCGTCAGGGAATCCGCATGAATCCGGGAACGGTGTCGGGATGCCAGGCCACGGCGACGACATTCGAGCCGCTTTCCAAGACCGTGCCACCCAGATGATCGACGACTAGGTTCACGGCGGCATCGTACTGAGCGGGGGAGACGACCTGCAGTGCATGGATGTCGTCGATCACGAGCACGACGGTATGGGCGACGATGGGGACGTGCTGCATCTTCGAAACGGAATCGAAGAGGTAGACGTACCGGCGTCCGGCGAACCGGCCGATGATGGGTATCGACGCGATCACCTCGGCGTCGGGGGGTATCCGTTGCAGAACGGCGTGAAGCGTGCTGGCCTCGCTCGCCGGAATGACTGCCCCTGCCGAATTGTCCTTGCCGACGCTCGGGAGAGCGCCCCAGTCGAACACCGCCGCACTGGCCAGGATGGCGACGAGCACGAGCGACACAGCGGGGATGATCAGCCAGTCGCGCACCGATCTCCGGCCGAACACTATGGCGATCAGCCAGATGCTGCCGAAGATGACGAACGGATAGACCCCGAACTGCTGGAACGGTTCGCCGAGGAAGATGTCGTTCTGCTGCAGGCCGGAGGACGCGAAGATCATGAGCGGCACCCCGAGCCCCCATGGCGACAGCATCCCGATCAATCCCGCCGGGCGCAGGTACTGATAGATCAGACCCAGTCGACCCGCGATCTGGTGGTAGGGGCGCTCGGGGTGGAGCACCAGGCCCGACAGCAAGGCCACGAGCCCCGCCGCTCCGGTGGGCACGGCCGCTCGTCCGGCGAGATAGGCGTACCCGGTGGTGACGATGGATCCCTGGTTCAGACCGAACGCCCCGAGCACGGCGAGCCAGACGACGCCGACGACGACGGCCACGATTCCGAGCCTCCGGGTCCGTCGCGAAGCGATCACGCCCGAGATCCCGATGCCGATCACATAGATGCCGCCCAGGTCGCCGCAGAGCAGGCAGAGGCCTATGCAGAACGCGGCCCGGCGGTAGCGACCAGACCACGTCAGATAGCCGGCGCTGATCACGAAAAGCGTCACCAGCGGTTCCATGTGGAAGTCCTGAGCCGACGTCAGATATGCCTCGGGTTCGGCCAGGAGCAGGGCCAGGCCGACCAACGTCAAGGCCGGCGCGAGCCCTCTTCTCGTGACCCGCCCCGCCACGAACCGGTGGATCCACAGGAACGCCACGAACCCGGTGCCGGCGATGGCGATGTCCTGGACCACGAGCAGGACCAACCCACTTCGGAAGATCGGATAGAGCAGGGCAAGTGGCCACAGGATCAGCTCGAAGTGGCTTCGGAGGAAGGGCAGATGCTGGAGCGTGCTCCACGGCAGGACGTCTCCGCTGCCGATCTGTGACCAACCCTGGTAGTAGATACCGAAGTCGAAGCCCAACGAGAACCGGTGGAAGAAGAAGACCGAGCCGGCGATCAGTCCGGCCAGCTGGGCTGCGAAGGCGACCAATCCGATCGTGATCCACGGCGAGCGGTGCCGGACGGCCGCCGATCCGGTGGGCCGGCGACCGATCACGGAACGGCGTCGACTCCGCCGGTATCGCCACCTGCGTCACAGACGGAGGTTGTACCAGGCGTAGGCGCCTCCCGGCTGGACCACCGGCGGAGCTCGGAGCAGGGAGGTCAGATAGGCGAGGGATCGCACGGGGCGGGGTGACAGCTCTGGGAACGCCAACACTGTTCCGACGCCCCAGTTGCGGAGTTCGGCGTCCACCTCCGTCCTGAGAGAGGTCGTGAGGGACGGTGGACTTCCTTGGTAGAGGGCCGACAAGACCTGGGCCGTGATCGTGCTCTCACCGTAGGAGAGCTGGGAGGAGAAGGCGATATGGTGCTTGTCGCCCTGCGGGACGAGGTAGTAGCCCCCCGGCATCCGAAACCGGAGGCCGGCCTCAGCTTGCCAGAGCTGGGGCTGTGGCGTGGCGGGCGACGGGTACGGAAAGACAACGGCGACGCTTCCGGCAGGGATCCGGGTGACAGCCGGGGTCGTGAAGTACGTGGGCACGCGAACGGGGGCTACACCTGCGAAGGGCACGGCAGGAAGGAGCGGAAGGAGAGCCACGACACCCACCGCCAGCGGCACGACCCGGGGCCAGAGCCAATTCCTCCGGCGTTCGTCCGAGCGCGAGAACAAGAACCTGTCGACTCCGCCGGTTCTCAGTCGGTGATCAGCGAGCCCGTCATGGAGGTGGCAGAGGGCGAGGCCGAGGAGGAGTGCAGCGAAGAGGTCGACATAGAGGGAGTAACGAGCCGGGATCATGTTGGCGAGCACGCCGATCGAGCCCAGCAGCCGCTCCGGAAGCGGAAACCCGGTTGTCTTCCCCGGAGGTTTCGACGACACCACGAGCGCACCACCGAGGGACAGCACGACGGCTGCCCCTCCGGCAATGGTGGCCACGCGTGCGACGACGGATCGTCTCCAGAGCAGGATGGCGGCGATGACGAGGAGCACTACGAGGGTCACACCGAGGTACGAGCCGTTCTCGGCCGGGCTGTTGGCGAAGTTGTCGGCGAGGTGGGCGAGAGCGGACGGCGCGAAGTGGAAGCTGGAGGTGGGCACGAACGGTCCGAGCAGGTCGGCGCGGTAGCCCTGGGGTACGAGCTGGATCGGCCCGTCGATGTGGCCAGACCCGGCGAAGACGAATGAGACGGGGTAGGCCAGGAGCACGACCGCCACGCCGACCGTCCACGCCGCCGACCTGAGGAAGTAGGGGAGCTTCGTCCTGACCTGTCGGCGCCCGAAGGCGGCCACGGTCACCAGACAGATCGATGTCATGACGAACGTCGACACGAGCACCTCGGTCGATACGAAGAACTGGGCGGTCACCAACAGACCGAGGAGCACGCCCCACGTCCTCGCCCTTCCCCGCTGGCGCACTGCTATCTCGTCGAGGACGAGGAGCATGAGGGGAGGGAGCACGATGAAGGAAAGGTTCATGTGGCTGGGGCTCTGGCCGATCTGATAGGGGCCGAATCCGTAGAGCAGTCCTCCGAGGAAGGCGGCCGGGCGCCAGGTCGTCCAGCGACGTACGAAGAAGTACCCCGCAGTGGCGGAGCCTGCGAGCGCTGCCGTGGTCATGAGGTTGAACGCCGCCACCGGTCCCCACAGGAGTGTGATCGGTGAGGCGACGAAGCCGAGGAAGAGGGAACTGGTGTTGGTGAGGAGATTGACGCCGAACGGATAGTTGGCGAAGTTCGAGAAGAAGGGATTGTGGCCATGGGCCACGGCGAAGGGCAGCCACCGGAGGAACCACATGCTGTCGAACTGATCGCCGCCGAGCATCGACACGGCCGATGGTGAGCTGCTCCATACATGCCAATAGCACGCGACTGCAGCGACGACATACGAGGCGACCACGACGAAGGGCGGGGTCAGATGACCGTATCGCCGGCGTCCGGTGCTCGTCGGCCGCGTCTTGTCGAGACCGGGATCAACGTCAGCGTCGATGTCGCTGCCGAGGTCGATCTTGGGGTTCGGGGGCGCGAGCGTGGTCATCGGATGTGGTCGGTGGGTACGAAGCTGGTCTCGGGCGTCAAAGGCCGCCGTCTGCTGATCCTGCTGGGCTTGGTCCGCCGACCACAGAGCAGCCCGTGGGCGAAAGGCGACCCCCGAAGCGTTCGGGACACGCTATAGGAACGGGCGGGGTTGCCCGAGCACCCGCTCTGACTACCGCCAGGTGCCGGTCATCCGGGCTAGAAGCGCAGGTCGTACCACGCGTAGGCGCCCCCCGGCTCGATCACCGGGCGGGCGTGCAGGAGAGATGTCAGATAGGTGAGGGAACGAACCGGATGAGGGGTGCGCTTGGGGAAGGCAACAACGGTATGCACGTCCCAGTTGGCCAGCTCATCGTCCAACTCGGTCCTGAGCCCAGCGGTGAGCGGCGGGGGGACGCCCTCGAAGAGGCGATAGAACACCTGGGCTGTCAGTGTGTCCTCGGCCAGGCCGAGCTGGGTCGAGAAGGCGATGTGCTGTCTGCTCCCCTGGGGAACGAGAAAGTAGCCGCCTGGCATCCGGAACCGCATGTTCGCCTCGGCTTGCCACAGCAGTGGCTGGGGAGTCAGTTGAGACGGATACGGGTACACGAGGGCCACACTCCCGCTGGGGATCCGAGTAACCGCCGCCGACGTGAAGTAGCCGGGTGGGAGGACCGAACCGATTCCGGTGAAGGGAACAGCTGGCACGAGCGGCAGCAAGGCGACAGCGGCTACGACCGCGGGCACGACTGTGGCCCGCGCTGCGTGCATCCGACGCCTACGAGCCCGGTGCGCATGCGCGCGCTCGAGACCGCCGGGGACGAGGTGTCCAGTGGCGAGCGAATCGTGTAGGTGGGTAAGGGCCACTCCGAGCACGAGCCCGGCGAAGAGGTCGACATAGAGCGAGAACCGGACAGGGATCATGTTGTCCAGCTCGGGTATGGCGGCCAGCAGCCGACCCGGCAGGGGGAAGCCCGAAGCGCTCCCGGGAGGGGCGGACGTGACCACCAGTCCGTCGCCGAGTGAAAGCACGAAGGCCGATGCGGCGGCGATGACCGAGACCCGGATGACGAGCGACCGGCGCCACAGCACCACTGCGCTGATCACGACCACAACAAGGAGGGTGATGCCGAGATACGAGCCGTTCTCAGCTGGATTGGCAGAGAAGCTGTTGGCCATATGGGCGAGTGACGAGGGCGCGAACTGGAAGTTCCGAGTCGGCACGATCGGACCGAGCAGGTCGGTGCGGTAGCCCTGGGGCACCAGCTGGATCGGTCCGTTGATGTGGCCGAGTCCATGGAGCCCGAACCAGATGGGATAGGTCAGGAACACGATTGCCACCCCGATCGTCCATCCGACCGATCGGAGGAAGAAGGGGAGGTGTGAGCGGATGCCCTGATGGCCGAAGCCGGCCACCGCGATGAGGCAGACCACGGCCATGATGCCGGTCGAGATCAACACCTCGGTCGAAACGAAGAACTGCGCCGTGGCCATGAGCCCGAGGAGGAACCCCCATGTCCGCGGGCTTCCTCGTTGACGGACCGCCATCTCGTCGAGGACGAGGAGGATGAGGGGCGGGAGGACAACGAACGAGAGGTTGAGGTGGTTCGGACCCTGACCGATCTGGTACGGACCGAATCCGTAAACGAGGCCACCCACGAATGCGGCCGGGCGCCACGACGTCCACCTGCGGATGAAGAAGTAGCCTGCCGTCGCCGATCCGGCCAACGCCGCCGTGTTCAAGACGTTGAACGCCACGACGGGACCCCACGCCAGCGTCACCGGCGAGGCGATCAGCCCGAGGAACAGGATCGAGGTGTTGGAGACGAGATTGATGCCATAGGGCCAGTTGGCAAAGCTCGAGTAGAGGAGATTGTGGCCGTGGGTGACGGCGAATGGCACCCACTGGAGGAACCACATGAAGTCGAACTGATCGCCACCGCGGATCGAGACCGAAGACGGGCTGTTGCTCCAGACGTGCCAGAAGCAAACGACAGCGGCCGCCACGTAGGCGGCGACTACCGCGGCAGTCGGGACCAAACCTCCGGCATGTCGGTCACCGTTTGTCCGGAGTCGAGGTCGGTCGGCCTCGACTTCACCGCCGAGCTCCAGCTGCGAGGATGCGACCGAGGTCAACGGAGGGCGCTCGAGAGTGCGGCCGCAGCCGCGGACTCCTTCATCGTCGGCGGACTCTATACGGCCGGGTCACGGGAGAGGCGGTTCGTCACGATCCGGTCAAGGGCGCTCGGAGGTACCCGGGAGGTGACGAGGGGCTCGCTATAGTCGCACCGTGCCGCCTGCGCAGTCGTCAACGCCGTCGGCGGCTCACTTCGCGTCGGAGCCCGTAGCCGAGCGGCCTCTGCCGGACGCCGTCTCGCGTGCCGAGTACCTGGAGAAGGTCGTCGGGGAGATCGATGCCGAAGTCCGCCGCAGGCGCGCTTCGGGTGACATGCCGGCCGCCCTCGAGCGGGAGCTCGACGAGCTGTTCCTGGAGTTCTCACCGGTCGGGCTGCAGGGCTCCTCGCGCCTCCGTGAGACGCTGGCACTGGTCGACTCCTCTGCGTACGTGGACATGGCCGTGCCGGTGGCGTCCGACAAACCAGTCGGCAGCTATATCAAGCGGCTCATCAAGAAGTCCGTCAGCTGGTATATGGGCTTCATCGTCCACCAGGTCATCCGGTTCGCATGGGCCGTCTCGCGGATGTCGCACGTGTTGGTCGACCGTCTGGAGGAGCTCGAGGCCGACATCGCCGACATCCGGGTTCCCGAGATGCCGAGCTGGGCCATCCCCAAGTCTGACCCCGGCTCGCAATGGTGGGCCGTGCCGGTGGTCGGCGCTCTGGGCGGCGTCGCCGGCAGGGTCGTCCACGGGGAATGTGGAAATGGGAGCCTCGTCGAGTCACTGGTGGCAGCGGGGATCGACGCGTACGGGGTCGACCCGGACGAGACGGTGATCGAGGACGTCGTAGAGCGCGGCTTCGACGTACGGGCCGCCACCCTCGTCGACCACCTCGAACTTGTCGAGCCCGGCACGGTCGCCGGATTCGTGCTCACCGGATCGGTGCAATGGATGCACCCCAATGCCCGTGCCAGGCTCCTCGACCTCGTCTCCTCCCGCGCCGCCGATGACGCGGTCGTCGCGCTTCAATCCGTCGCTCCGGAAGCATGGTCGTCTCGAGTGTCGCCGTTGACCAGCGACCTCGCCCCCGGCCGGCCTCTCCACAAGGAGACGTGGGTCCACCTCCTCGCCGAGCACGGCTTCGTGGCATCGTCGGAGATCGACGGCGGTGCCGACCGGCGGCTCGCCCCGGTGGGGCGCGAACATCCAGAGGCGGCGACGATCAATGCCGCCATCGACGCCGTCAACAATGCGCTGCTCGGTCCGGCCGAGTACCTCATCGTGGCCCGCCGGGCCAAGTGAGCTCTCCGGTCGGCGTCCCGGCGCCGAACGCGTCAGGCATCGCGTGATGAAGCTCGTCTTCGTCACCCCGCGCTACGGGGAGGGAGTGATCGGTGGTGCCGAGACGGCAGCCCGGATGTTGGCCGAACGACTGTGCCAGCGCCCGGGATGGGAGGTCGAGGTGTTGACCAGCTGTGCCCTCGATCACCTCACCTGGGAGAACACTGAGCCTGCGGGCACCGCGATGGTCAACGGGGTCACCGTGAGTCGGTTCGCCACCTCCAGCCAGCGCGTTCTCGAGTACTTCGCCCTCGACGGGAAACTCCGAGTCTCCCCGCGCACTGCCACGGTGAGGGAGACGCGTCAATGGCTGGCCCTCAACGGACCCATGTGCCCGGGACTGGTCGATGCCGTCCAATCCACCGACGCCGACGTGGTGGCCTGCTACCCGTACCTGTTCGCCACGACCGTCGACGCCATCGCCATGTCGCCTGTGCCTACCGTGCTGCACCCGGCGGCTCACGACGAGCCCGCGCTCTACTTCTCCGCCTTCCGCAAGAGCTTTCGTCACCTGGACGGCTTCGTGTACCACACCCAGGCGGAGCGCACCCTCGTCGAGCACGCGTTCCGGCTGGCGTCGGCGCCGCAGGTCGTGCTGGGACTGGGGGTCAACGAGCCGACCGGATCGGGGCGTCCCGGCGGACAGGTACTCGGTATCGGTGACCGTCCCTACCTCTGTTACCTCGGTCGGGTGGATGAGCACAAGGGGTGCCGGATGCTCGAGGAGTACTTCGTGCGCTACAAGGCCCGCCGGCCGAGCGACCTGGCGCTCGCCTTCGTCGGCCCGGTTTCGGACAGATACCCTGCACATCCCGACATCGTGGTGACCGGGACCGTCTCCGAGCCGGACAAGTGGGACGTCCTGGCCGGCGCCCGGGCGATGGTGACCCCCTCCGCGTACGAATCGTTCTCACTCGTCGTCCTCGAGGCCTGGACGGTGGGGGTGCCCGTCCTGGTGAACGCCGGGTGCGCCGCCACCATGGAGCATTGTCGCCGGTCGGGCGGTGGGCTCTGGTTCGACTCCTACCGCTCGTTCGAGGCAACCGTCGATCGCCTGCTCGCCGATGCCGAATTGCGCCGCCGTCTGGCCGACGCAGGAAAGGGGTACACGCTCCGGAACTTCCGATGGTCGTCGATCATCGACCGCTACGCCATGTTCCTCGAGGGAGTGGTGTCCCGCGGACGGACCAGGCCGCCCGAGCCCGTCCGCCTCGCACCACCGAGCGCGGGACGGGCCTATGTCCGGAGCGCCTGAGGCCGGACGTGCCCGGCGTGCCACCGCCATGGCGGCCGGGGCGGAGAGGACGCCCGGACACGCCCGACGGTTCTCTGCCGGTGGGTGAATCTGAGGTCGGAGTGGTTCGCCCGTCCCTTCGGGCCACACCCGACCCGCTAGGCTTTGTGCCCATGGATGCCAAGTTCAAGCCCATTCTGGCTGCCTCCGGCTCGGTGGATCCGAGCCCTGCAGGCACGACGATGAAGACAGGACAGGAGGTCGGTCCGACCTCGGATATCTTCCAGAGGCTGCTGAAGGAGCGCATCGTCTTCATCGGTTCCGCCATCGACCAGAACACCGCCAATCTGGTCTGTTCGCAGCTCATCCTGCTCGAGGCCGAGGACACGGAGAAGGACATCGCCGTGTACATCAATTCGCCCGGTGGCTCGGTCACCGATGGACTCGCCATCTACGACACCATGCAGTACGTCCGCTGCGACGTCCGTACGATCTGCGTGGGGCTGGCGGCCTCCATGGGACAGTTCCTCCTGTGCGCCGGCGCGCCAGGCAAGCGGTTCGCTCTACCCCACAGCAGGATCCTCATGCACCAGCCCTCTGGTCAGATGCAGGGTCAGGCGGCGGACATCGCCATCCAGGCCGAGCAGATCATCTATCTGAAGCGGATGATGGCCGAGAGGATCGCCTTCCACACCGGTCAACCGGTGGAACGGATCGAAGCCGACTCGGACCGTGATCGGTGGTTCACCGCCGAAGAGGCACGTGAATACGGTTTCATCGACGAAGTGATCCAAAAGGACGTCATGGAGGTCCCAGCCGCCGGTACGGGGTCTGCCACCTGATGAGCCTCAGTGTCGAGGACACGGCTCCGGCCAGTCCCGGCCCGAAGCATCCATCGAGCATCGGCGGAAGCACCCGGTTCGTCCCCGGTCGAAGTCACGACCAGATCACGGTCGTCAATGGGAAGGTCCGGCTGGGAAAGCGTGTGGTCGACCTGTGGCGGAACCGCGATCTGCTGGTGCTGCTCACCCGGACCGAACTGAAGGTGAAGTACAAGGATTCGGTGCTGGGCTACCTCTGGTCGATGCTCAACCCGGCACTTGTGCTCGCCATTTACTATGTGATCTTCAAGGTCATCGCCAGGACCCAACAGCCCCACTTTGCCATCTGGCTGTTCTGTGGGCTTCTCGTCTGGAATCTGTTCAACAACTCGGCCATGGGCTCCACCACGGTCGTGGTCGGCAAGGCCGGGATCATCAAGAAGGTGGCATTTCCACGCGAGCTCCTCGCCCTGTCGACTGTCGGCGTGGCGCTGGTGCTCTTCGCCATCCAGGTCGTCGTGCTGGTGTTCTTCCTGGTCGGCTTTCACCTGGCACCGGACTGGGGAGCGCTGTGGCTGCTGCCGGTGGCGTTCTTTCCGCTCCTCGTGTTCACCTGCGCCATGTCGATCTTCCTCTCGGCTGTGAACGTCTACCTGCGGGACACCCAGCACCTGACCGAGGTGCTGCTGATGGCCTGGTTCTGGGGCACGCCGATCGTGTACCCGTGGGGGAACGTGGCGTCCCATCTGACCAAGTACCACTTGACCTGGCTCTATCTGGCCAACCCGATGGCACCGATCGCCATGGCGTTCCAACGGGCCGTCTACGGGAAGACGTCGTACATCGCCACCAAGAACAACCCAGCCCACGTCGTGTCGCCTCTGTTGCCGACCGTCGGGCTCGACGAGTACGCAATCCTGCTCGGCATCGTGTTCGTGGTCAGCATCGGGCTGTTCCTCCTGGCCCTCATCGTCTTCGGCCGGCTCGAGGGCAACTTCGCCGAGGAGTTGTGAGCCATTGACCGTCGCTATCGAGATCCAGGACATCTCGAAGCAGTTCCGGCTCTACAGCGAGAAGCACACATCCCTGAAGGAGCGGGTCCTGCACGGCGGAAAGATGCCTTTCACACCGTTCTGGGCGTTGCGGGACGTTACCGTCGACATCAACCAGGGCGAGACCTTCGGGATCCTCGGCCGGAACGGGTGTGGGAAGTCGACGCTCCTCAAGTGCGTCGCCGGCATTCTCAAGCCGACATCCGGTGAGATCAAGGTGCGAGGCAGCCTTGCCGCCATGCTGGAGCTCGGAGCTGGCTTCCAGCCCGATCTCTCCGGTCGGGACAACATCTATCTGAACGGCTCACTGCTCGGTCTGTCCCGCTCGGACATCGACCAGCGCTTCGACGACATCGTGGCCTTTGCCGAGCTCGAAGAGTTCATCGACAACCAGGTGAAGTTCTATTCCTCGGGCATGTACGTCCGTCTCGGTTTTGCCGTGGCTGTGAACGTCGAGCCAGACGTGCTGCTGGTCGACGAGGTGCTCGCTGTCGGGGACGCCGCCTTCCAGCGCAAGTGTCTCGATCACGTGAAGCGGTTCCAGCGCGAGGGCCGCACCATCGTCGTGGTGAGCCACGCCACCGAGTCCATCCGGCAGAACGCGCAGCGGGTGATGGTGATGAACCACGGTCAGGTGATCACCGTCGACGAACCCGGTGAGGCGATCCGGGTCTTCCTGGCAGATCTCCTCGGCGTGGGAACGCTGACCAACTCGGAGTCCGGCGGCATCGAGGGGAACGTCGTGGCCATCGGGACCGTCCAGTGCGAGCACGGCGGGAGCGGCGCTCGAACCCATTTGAACACGGGTGAGTCACTGACGGTGATAGCGGACGTCGATAGCTTGGCGCCCGTACCCGACGGCATGGCGACGATCGCCATCCACGACGACCAGAACGAGCTCATCTTCTCCTCGGACCCTGACGATCCCATCTGCGCCGTGGACATCCCTGATGGCGGGGGATCGATCCGCTTCTACTTCCCCGAGGTCCCGCTCCTGGACGGCACCTACTCGGTGAGCGTCGGAGTCCGAAGTGCCACCAAGACGGCGATCTACGACTGGAAGGACCAGGTCGCCCGGTTCGAAGTGGCCAACCCGGGACGTTCGACCGGCCGGGTCCGGCTCCCCCTCGACGTGAGCTTCCGCCAGCCGTCCTTCGGCCACACGGGCGAAGTGCCGGCGGTGGGCCTGCCCTACTCGCCACTGGCGGGATGGGAAGAAAGCACGGCGTGAACGTCACACGAATCGATCAGGTGATCCCGACGTTGGCCAGCCGGGACGCCATCGGCGGACATGTGATGCAGCTGCAGGACGCCCTTCGTTCACGGGGCTTCGCCTCCGACATCTACTACGGAAACGCCTCCGCCGATCGTGTGGAGTCCGGCCTTCCGGTGAGCAGGATCTCCGATCGTTCGTCCACCAGTCGAGTGCTGCTCTACCAGCTCTCCATCGGCAGCGGGGTCGCCGATCGGTTCCGCGATCAGAGCGGCCGCAAGTTCGTCAACTATCACAACATCACCCCCGCAGACCTGATCGAGGACTGGATGCCCGATGTCGGTGAGGAGGTGCGTTGGGGAAGAGCGCAGTTGCGCGACCTCGCCCGCGTGTCCGAATTCGCCGTGGCCGACTCGAAGTTCAACGAGGGCGAGCTGGTCGATGCCGGCTATGGATCGACGGCGACAGTACCCCTTCTCGTCGACCTCGCGAGCTTCGGAGGCTCAGCCGATCGGGCATTGGACAAGCGCCTGGCCGACGCCCGCGCCGCCGGGGGGTCGGACCTGCTGTTCGTCGGCAAGGTGTCGCCCCACAAGGGTCAGCACGACCTGATCAAGGCGCTCTGCGTGTACCGCCGGCTCTATGACCGCAGGGCTCGGTTGCACTTGGTGGGAGGGGCCATCAGCGACGAGTACCGCGTCGCCGTGGAGCGCTTCGCCGACGAGCTCGGGCTGACCGACGCCGTCGATCTCGCCGGGTCGGTGACCCACGAGGAGCTCATCGCCTACTACGCCAACGCTGACGCCTTCGTCTGTCTCTCGAACCACGAGGGCTTTTGCGTGCCACTTCTCGAGGCCATGTACCACCGCCTCCCGATCGTCGGCTACGACAACACGGCCGTGCCCGAGACGGTTGAGGGTGCGGGTCTCGTCCTCCCTGACAAGGCTCCTGCCCGGGTGGCGGCGGCCATCGCCCGCATCGTGTCGGACGCCGGGCTCAGGGACGAACTGGCCGCCGCTGCCGCCCAGCGGGTCGACGAGCTGGCTCTGCACCGGGTGAGAGACCGGTTCGTCTCTGCGCTCGAGGCCGCCTGCGCTGCCTGACGAGAGAGCTGTCTAGAACGAGCGATTCCCTTCTGGCGGAGCGCCGAGTTGGGGAGCCCTAATGTGCATCGCAATGACGATCACGCCCGACGAAGTCGGGGGGAGGGCCTCCCAACCTGGACCCGGATCCCCAAGTCCCACGGCCGAGGAGACCGGGCTCCGGGGATCCGACCGGGGGGATGGCGATTCGTCGGCAAGACCGGGTCCCGACGCCGAGCACCGACATCACCGCATCCTTCGAGCACGTGGTCCGAGACGGGGCCGGTCGTGGCGGGCGGTGTTCCTGGCACCGATCGGGGACGGGCAGACCCGTCGCCGGGGATCCGACGGGTTGCGGGTCGCCCTCGCCGCCCTCGTCGTCTTCCTGTGCTGGCTGTTCACTCATGCCCAGTCCAACGCCGAGCACACGATCGCCACCACCATGGCATCTCCGCCATACGGACTTCGATGGCTCATCGACAGCACCTGGTGGGCGACGTCGCTCGGAACAGTCGTGGTCATCGCTGCCGTCACCCTGGCGTCCCGGCGCTGGACGGCGATCCGCGCTGTCGGGGTCGCCGGCATCGGATCATGGGTGCTCTGCATCATCGCCGGAGCCGTCCTCGGCACAACCGGGGGTCGGTCACCTTCGCCGTCGCTCGGCCACTTCAACCTCACCTTTCCGGCCGTCCGGATGGCCGTCACGGTCGCCGTGGTGGCCGTGGCCATCCCGTACCTCAGCCGGTGGCTGCAGAGGACGGCCGAGGTGGCGCTGGTCTTTCTGGCCCTTTCCACTGTCACCAGTGGATCGGGCCTCCCGGTGGCCATGCTCGCCGGGTTGGCACTCGGGTGGGGTGTGGCCGCACTCGTCCATCTGATCTTCGGCTCCCCTCTGGGCCTCCCGTCCACCGGCGAGATCAGCGAGCTCCTGGCCGATCTCGGTTTGAAGGCGAACGAGGTGGCACCGGCGTCCCACCAGGAGTGGGGGGTGGGCAAGTTCGATGCCGAGCTGGACGACGCCCTGGTCGCCGTCTCGGTCTACGGACGAGACGCGTCAGACGCTCAGCTCCTGGCCAAGACGGCACGCTTCCTCTTTTACCGCGACTCCGGTCCCACGTTGACCTTCACCCGCCGGCAGCAGGTGGAGCACGAGGCCTATCTCACGATGATGGCGGCCAGAGCGGGCGCCCGGGTTCCCGACGTCTTGGCCGCCGGACCGGCCGGCCCGGCCAATGACGCCCTGCTCGTGACCCGTCCCCCCCGTGGCAAGGCGCTATCCGGCTTCGCCCCCTACCTCCAAACGGACCCCGAGCCGGGAGAGGACGGGGCCACGGGCCAGGAGCAGAAGAGCGTCGGGGTCGGCGCGACGAGAGACAAAGCCGCGTCGACCCTTACAGGCGAACGTGGAGGGCCATCCGGACCGGCGATCACCACCCGCGCTCTCGAAGGGATCTTTACCCAGCTGGTCGAGCTGCGATCGGCCCACATCGCCCACGGCTCGCTCTCCACGAGGACGATCCTGGTGGACGACGACGATCGAGTCGCCATCGTCGATTTCCGCATGGCCACGACCATGGCCACGGAGGAGCAGCTGAATCGGGACGTGGCGTCGGCTCTAGCCGCAGCGGCCCTCGTCGGCGGTCCCGAACGGGCCATCGCTGCCGCCACTCGGGTCATGCCCACGGCCAGCATCGTCGACGCGCTGCCCTTCCTCCAGCGGGCGGCGCTCGAGCCGGGCGGAGGCCGCACGCTGAAGGGCCAGAAGGCGGTCCTCGGTACCCTCCGGGAGAAAGGTGCCGCCGCCGCCGATGTGGAGGTCCCCAAGCTCGCAGAGCCCCGCCGTCTGAGCTGGATCAACCTGGCTCTCGTGCTCGGCACCATCGTCGGCGGCTGGGCACTCATCGGTGTGCTCATCAACGTCACGAAGTCGTGGAGCACGATCACCGGGGCTCGGTGGGGCTGGGTGGCCATTGTCTTCGTGCTGGCTCAGGCGGCCTATCCGGCGATCGCCGTGACCACGGTCGGCTCGGTGACCGACCCGTTGCCCTACGGCCGGTCGGTCGCGCTCGAGTTCGCCGACACGTTCGTCGGGCTGGCTGGGGGATCGATGGCCGTGCTCGCCAGCCGCGTGCGGTTCTTCCAGCAGGAGGGGTACTCGCCGACCATCGCCGTGAGCTCGGGCGTCCTGGCCAGCACGGCCAGCTGGATCGTCAAGGGTGCACTCTTCCTGATCGCCTTGCCATTCGCTTTGGGCCAGCTCCATTTCAACGAACCGTCGAGTGCCAGTTCGGGCGACGCCAACATGGTGTGGCTCATCGTCATCGCCGTGGTGGTGATCGGCTTGGCCCTTGGGCTCCTCCTGATGGTGCCGCGATGGCGACGCCTTGCGGCGGCGAAGCTTCGACCCAAGGCGTCCGAGGTGTGGTCCCATCTGAAGACGCTGGCCGCACATCCCCGCAACCTGATCGAGATCTTCGGAGGGAGCATCGCTGCACAAATCTTCGTCGCCTTGGCCCTCGGCGCATCGCTCCACGCATTCGGCGACGGGCTGAACCTGGGCATGCTCATCGTCGTGCTCACCCTCGGTTCGATGGTGGGCGGCCTGTCGCCCGTGCCCGGGGGGATGGGGGTGGTGGAGGCGGGCATGATCCTCGTCCTGACGGCGGCCGGCATCAACGAACAGATCGCCGTGGCCGCCGTCTTCGTCCAGCGACTGTTCACCGCCTACTTGCCCCCGATCTGGGGCTGGTTCGTCCTCGTCTGGATGAGGAGGAAGGAGTACCTCTGACTCACCCGTGCTGCGGGCCATCCTGGTTGCCGGCTCAGTGGCCGCCGACCGCCGGCCCTGTCTCCGCCAGCCCGGCAAACGTCCGTAGCCGGCCGATCCGGCCGAGCCGCCCCACGTCGACGCCGATGTCGGCCGCCCGCAGCATGGCGAGATCGCCGCGGCTGTTCCCGTAGGCCCACAGGCGACCCGGAGCACCGTCCGATTCCTCACTCCACCGGCGCAACCGACGGAGCTTCTCTGCCCCCCGGCAGTTGCCCCCGTCATAGCGACCCGTGAGCCTCCCGCGCTCGTCGACCTCCAGGCGGGTGGCGACCACTCCGGCGACTCCGAGGACCGCCGCCGCCGGACCTACGTAGAGCTCGGGCGATGCGGAGACGACTACGATGCTGTCCCCCCGTCCCCGGTGCCAGTCGAGTCTGCGGCGGACCTCCCGGCGCGTCCTCCTCCTCAGGTGGTCCTCTCCGTAGCGGGCGGCGATAGTGGCTGCCTCGTCGGCGTCCGTGCCGGCCAGAACGCGGACGAAGAGCCGTTCCTTCGTCCGGTCGGCGACAGCGCCACCGGCCAGGGCGGCGCCGGCGATGAAGGGGGAGAGGGCGGCGCCGGCCGACAGCACGGTTCGCCGGCCGGCGACGGCGGCGAGGAACCCGAAGACGCTGCCCCCGGCGGTCAGGGTACCGTCGAAATCGAAGGCGGCGATGTCGGGCATCGGCCCGGTCAGCCCGGGTGGTCGATGGTGGCACCGCCCCGACCGGCCCCGGTGGCGAACCGCTGCGGTCCGGAGACGGCGTCCGGAGATGCCAGGCTGTCGAGTCCGAAGCGGGTCTCTGTGGCCAAGGCGTCGGCCATCGGCAGGCCCCACTGGGAGAGAGCGGAGAGGCGGTCGTTGCGAAGGCACCGCTGCGGAAGGGCAGCGAGCTCCGCCGCCAGGGACAGCGCGTGCTCCCGGGAGGTGCCGGTGGGCACGACCCGGTTGACGAGGCCGATGGCGAGCGCTTCGTCGGCGCCGACTTCCCGTCCGGTCAGGATGAGGTCGAGGGCCCGTCCCTGGCCGACGAGCCTCGGGAGGCGGATCGTCCCGCCGTCGACGAGCGGGATCCCGAAGCGGCGGCAGAACACACCGAAGACGGCCGACTCTGCGGCGACTCGGAGGTCGCACCACAGGGCCAGCTCGAGACCCCCGGCCACGGCATAGCCCTCGACGGCGGCGATCACCGGCTTGGCCAGCCCGAGCCTGGTGGGACCGAGCGGGCCGGGACCGTCCACCGCCACCCGGTGGCGGTCGCCTTCGGCCAACGCCGTCAGGTCGGCGCCGGCGCAGAACGTCCCACCCGCTCCGGTGAGCACGGCCACCGACGCTGTTTCGTCCTGGTCGAATTCGGTGAAGGCGTCGAGGAGCGCGCGCGCCGTGGCGGGATCGATGGCGTTGCGACGGGACGGTCGGTCGATCGTGACCGCCGTCACCGGTCCGTTCCGTTCGACGGTGAGCGTGCCGGGCGTCATCCCGACAGCATGGTGGACGGACATCGTCCCCGCCAGGGCTGGAACGAGTCCGTGGTCGCTCCCGCGGCGGGCTGCCACTGGAGGACCCGGTTCGGGGTGCCCCCGCAGGACGAGGTGTACCACTGGGGGACTGGGTGAGCACGGAGAAGAATCGTCACGGAACGGTCACAGGTCGAGATGGAGGCGCAGAGCGTCGTCGATCTCAGCCATGAGCGCCGTCGGCAGCTGACCGAGGGCCGTCCCCAGTCGCTCGACCGCCACTGATCGGACCTGTTCGGTCTGGGCCTTGGAGGCGATGCGAAGGCCGGTTCGTTCCGCCGGCAACAGAACCTGGAACGGGAAGACCCGGGCCGTGCTGCTGGTCAGGGGCACAACCGTGACCACGCCTCGCCCGAGGCGTTCGGCGACTGTGTTGGCGCGATCGTTGCTGACCACGACAGCCGGGCGCCGTTTGTCGGCCTCACTTCCCCGCACCGGGTCGAGGTCGACGAGGCGAACCCTCCCCACGGCGCATCAGGACAACCCGTCGTCCGCCGCTGCCTCCCACAACTCTCGGTCGCCTGAGCGGTCCCAATCCTCCCAGGCGTCCGCGTAGTCCTGCTCGAGCCCGGATCGGCGCAGCAACCGTATGGCCTGGTGGACGGCGGCCGAGCGAGATCGAAGCCCTGTCTTACGGGCGTGCTCGTCCAATGCGGCCACATCGTCGGCAGGGAGACTCACGCTGAGCTTCATACCCGGATGCTACCTGGGTAGGAGCAGGGATACTACTTCTTGCCCCCGCTCAGACGGACAGTGGCGAAGCACTCGATCGTGGGTTGACGAATACGTCGACAGCAAGTACCGAAGACGAGCATGACGGCGATCTCGATTTCCCTATGAGCGTGCGTTGTCTCGGCCAGCGAAGCAGAAACTCGACCTGGGCGGTCGACAATAGGCCCGGTGGCGACTAACGTGGGTGGGCACACCGATCGAGCCCACATTGAGCAGAGAAGGAGCAGCACATGGCATTGCGACTGGGAGACGAGGCCCCCGACTTCACCGCGGACACGACCGAAGGCACCGTCAACTTCCACGAGTACCTCGGGGACAGCTGGGGCGTCCTGTTCTCCCACCCCAAGGACTTCACGCCGATCTGCACCACCGAGCTCGGTGCGTTCGCGGCGGCCAAGGCCGAGTTCGACAAGCGCGAACGCCAAGCTCATCGGTCTCTCGGTGGACGACGTCTCCTCCCACGAGCAAGTGGGCCGGCGACATCGAGGAGACCCAGGGCGCGGCCCTCAACTTCCCGCTCATCGGGGACGAGGACCACAAGGTGGCCGACCTCTACGACATGATCCACCCCAACGCCAACGACACGCTCACCGTCCGCTCGGTGTTCATCATCGGCCCGGACAAGAAGGTCAAGCTCACCCTCACCTACCCGGCCTCGACCGGCCGCAACGTCGACGAGATCCTCCGGGTGCTCGACTCGCTGCAGCTCACGGCCGACTACAAGGTCGCCACGCCGGTGAACTGGAAGGACGGCGACGACGTGGTCATCGTGCCCGCCGTCTCCGACGAGGACGCCAAGGAGCGCTTCCCCAAGGGATTCAAGGCGCTCAAGCCCTACCTCCGGGTCACCCCGCAGCCCAACAAGTAGCCGCTGCAGCCTGACGCCCGGTCTGGGCCGGTCGCAGTCCGGCCCGGCGGGGAACCGGGACGTCCGTGAGTCCGGCGGCGTCCCGAAGCGGTCGGGGTCCGCCAGTCTGGACCCGTGCTGCTAGGCTTGGCCTGTCGACGTGCCCGTCCGTCGGCCGTCACGACGACACGCAGAGGTCGATATCCCCACATGCCAGACAAGCAGGCCACCATCGCCGAGTACCGGCTCCACGAGACGGACACCGGCTCCCCCGAGGTGCAGATCGCCATCCTGAGCGAGCGCATCACCCACCTGACCGAGCACCTGAAGGTGCACAAGGGAGACCACCACACCCGCCGGGGGCTGCTGAAGCTGATCGGCCGTCGGCGCCGGCTTCTCGACTACGTCCGCAACAACGACGTCGAGCGCTACCGGGACATCATCGGTCGCCTCGGCCTCCGCCGCTAGGCGGGACACATCGCTCCGCCCGGCTTCGGCCGGGCGGTCGCAATTTCCCATCGGTCCGGACCGATGGGCACCAGGTCGGCTCGGGTCGGCATGCGGCAGGACAGGGCCGGCCGCCGCACGTGGCCGGCCCGACACGGAGAACATCGAACGGGCTCCCGCCAGAGGTCAGTCACCAGTTGCCGATCACCCGGCCCGACGAGCGAGACGGGGTGGTCGACAACTGGGAACTGGCTCGGGGGAGTCCCCGAACAACAAGGAGCGTCATGTCAGACGCCATCACCGTATCGGCACCCATCAGCGGCACCGACCGAACACTCACCTTCGAAGCGGGCAAGCTCGCCCAGCTGGCCGACGGGGCCGTCGTCGGCCGGATCGGCGACACCGTCCTACTGGCCACGGCAACAGCCGCCCGCTCGGTTCGGGAAGGGGCCGACTTCTTCCCCCTGACCGTCGACATCGAGGAGCGGACCTACGCGGCCGGCAAGATCCCCGGATCGTTCTTCCGGCGGGAGGGCAAGTCCTCCGACCAGGCCATCCTGACCTGCCGGCTCATCGACCGCCCGCTGCGCCCGTCGTTCCCCAAGGGCTTCCGCAACGAGGTCCACATCGTCGGCACCATCTTCGGCGCCGACCAGGTCAACCCTCACGATGTGCTGGCCATCAACACGGCCTCGGCGGCGCTCATGCTCTCGGGCATCCCCTTCGACGGGCCGATCGGCGCCGTCCGGGTCGCATACTCGACCGAGGGCCGCTGGATCCCGCACCCGACCTTCGAGGAGGGTGACGACTCCACCTTCGAGCTGGTGGTGGCCGGGTCGGGCACTGTCGGACGACGACGACGCCGAGATCGCCATCATGATGGTCGAGGCCGGCGGATCCGAGCGCTCGTTCCAGTACTACGACGAGGGTGCTCCCCGGGTCACCGAAGAGGTGCTGGCCGAGGGGCTCGAGGCGGCCAAGACCTGGATCCGCGAGTCGATCGTCCTCCAGCGCAAGCTGGTGGCGGCCTACATCGCGGCCAGGGGCCCGATCGAGCCCATCGAGTACTCGACCCTCGCCGACTACGGGGACGACGTCTGGGCCCGGGTGGAGGCCATCGGAACCGGACCACTCGCGCGAAGCCAACACCATCGTGGCCAAGGCCGAGCGCAACGCCGGCCTCGACGCCGCCACCGCGTCGATCCAGACTTCCCTGGCCGACGAGTTCGCCGGTCGGGAGATCGAGATCAAGGCGGCGGTCCGGGGCCTCACCAAGAAGCTGGTCCGCAAGCGCATCGTCGAGGAGGGCATCCGGATCGACGGGCGGACCACGAGCGAGATCCGCCCGCTGTCGGCCGAGGTCGACCTGTTCCCGACGGCCCATGGCTCGGCCCTGTTCCAGCGGGGTGAGACCCAGGTGCTCAACGTGACCACCCTCGGCATGCCGCGGATGAACCAGCTGCTCGACACCATCACCCCCGATCGACTCGAAGCGGTACATGCACCACTACAACTTCCCGCCGTTCTCGACCGGCGAGACCGGGTTCATGCGCGGCCCGAAGCGCCGGGAGATCGGCCACGGGCTGCTGGCGGAGCGGGCCCTGCTCCCCGTCGTCCCCTACGAGGAGGACTTCCCCTACACGCTTCGCCTCGTCTCCGACGTGCTGGCCTCCAACGGCTCGACGTCGATGGCCTCGGTGTGCGGGTCGACGCCTGTCGATGATGGCGGCCGGCGTGCCGCTCAAGGCCCCAGTGGCCGGCATCGCCATGGGACTGGTCCACGATGAGACGGCGCTACGTCACCCTCACCGACATCCTCGGTGCCGAGGACGCTTTCGGTGACATGGACTTCAAGGTGGCCGGCACGAAGGACGTCGTCACCGCCCTGCAGCTCGACACCAAGATCGACGGGCTGCCCCTCGACGTGCTGACCAAGGCGCTCCTCCAGGCCAAGGAGGCCAGGCTGCCGGATCCTCGATGTGATGGCCGCCGCCATCGCCGAGCCCCGTGGCGAGGTCGCCGCCTCGGCCCCGAAGATCGTCTCCTTCGAGATCCCGATGGACAAGATCGGCGAGGTCATCGGGCCCAAGGGCAAGGTGATCAACGCATTGCAACAGGAGACCGGCGCCGACATCGCCGTCGACGACGACGGGATGGTCGGCACGGTGACCATCGGGGCCAAGGACGGCACCGCCGTCGAGGAGGCCAGGCGACGCATCTCCACCATCCTCGACCCGCCGTTGGCCGAAGTGGGCGCCACCTATGAAGGCAAGGTCGTCAACATCACCAAGTTCGGTGCGTTCGTCAACATCCTCCCCGGGCGTGACGGGCTCCTCCACATCTCCAAGATCGGCCAGGGCAAGCGGGTCGAGCGGGTCGAGGACGTGCTGTCGACCTCGGGCAACCCGTCGAGGTGAGGGTGGACGACATCGATCCTCAGGGCAAGGTCTCGCTGTCGCTGGCACGTCGCCGACGCCTGCCGCCGACCGGACCGGACAAGAGCCCCAGCGTGGGAACGGACGCAGCGACCGGAACGACCGCGGCGATCGGGGCGGTCGCGGCGGTCGCGGGCCCCGACAGGCAGATTCGGCAGGGGTCCGGGACGAAGCCGGAGATGCTGCTGCCGAGTCGGCGCCGCCTCGTTCGAGGACGCCTTCGAGGTGGAGCTGGTCGAGAGTTCGGTGATCTGGGCCCGGCCATCCCCGAATCGTCGGGTCGTTCCGGCGGGAACGGCGGCCGAGGCAACCGGCGCCGCCGTTGATCCGGACCGAGGCTCTCGTCTCGGGTATCACCCTCGTAACCGAACGGATGGAGGACGCCCGTTCGGTGTGCATCGGGTTCTGGGTGGGCACGGGCGGCAGAGACGAGGAGTCGAGCCAGGCCGGGGCGTCCCACTTCCTCGAGCACCTGTTGTTCAAGGGGACAGCGGCGCGAACGGCCGCGGCCATCGCCGAGGCCGTGGACGAGGTGGGCGGCGACTTCAACGCCTTCACGACCAAGGAGTACACCTCCTTCTACATTCGCCTGCTGGCTGAGCACATCGAGCTCGGGCTCGACATCCTCTCCGACATCATGTGGAGGCCGGCCCTGCGCCAACAGGACCTGGATGCCGAGCGTCTCGTCATCCTGGACGAGATCCTCATGCACACCGACGAGCCGGCCGACCAGGCGATGGAGCAGAGCTCGGCCCTCCTGTTCCCCGGCCACCCCTTGGGTCGGGAGGTGCTCGGCACCGAGGATTCGGTCGCCGCCATGGACGAAGAGCGGATCCGGGCGTTCTTCGCCCACCACTACCGGCCGGCCAACATGGTGGTGGCCGTGGCCGGCGATCTGGAGCATGCCCATGTGGCGGAAGGGCTCGAAGCCAGGTTCACCGGCGAGCGTGGAGGTGCTCCACCCATGAGGATCCCGCCGGACGCCAAGGTCGATCCTCTCGGCGTCACATCACGTCCGACCGAGCAGGCCCATCTGGTGCTGGCATGCAGGTCGGTCGATCGGTTCGACCCGACCCGCTATGCCGAGGCGGTGCTCAACCATGTGCTTGGTGGTGGCCTGTCCAGCCGGTTGTTCCAGGAGATCAGGGAGCGCAGAGGATTGGCCTACTCGGTGTGGTCGGAGCGGACCGCCTACCAGGACGCCGGCTCCCTGACCGTGGGCGTGGGCACGGCACCGCCGAACGTGGCCGAGGTGCTCGCCATCGTCACCGATGAGCTCGGCCGTCTCGGGGCCGACGGCATCACCGAGCGGGAGCTCGACGTTGCCCAGGGGAACCTGCGGGCCGAGGCATTGCTGGCCTGCGAGGAGTCGGGGGCGAGGATGAGCCGTATCGGGGCCGGCATGTTGCTCCATGGCGAAGTCCTGACCATTGACGAGGTCGTGGCCCGCGTCGATGCGGTGACCCTGGATGATGTCCGGACAGCGGCGGCCCGTCTCCTGGAGGCGCCCCGCACCCTCTCGGTGGTCGGCCCGTTTTCCGACGCCGACTTCGACCGCACAGTTCTCCGACTCGGATGAGCATCGTCGACTCCCTAGCAGCGGCCACCGATGGGCGCGGTCACCCCAGCCCACGTCCGTGGGGCGTAAATTCCGAGCTGATCCCCAGAACGGCATTTCGCGTCGATGTCTCGCTCGATGCCGAGGCACCATGCTGCACGGTCGCATCGCTTCGAGCCGTCCCCCGTGCCTGGAACGGGGGACGGCTCTCGACGATCAGCCGATGGTGCTGGTGTTACTGGTGCTGCGCTGCTTCAGGCCCTACCTGGCGCCCTACGACTGGTGCACCGTGGCATTGGGATTGGTGCTCGAGCTGGCAGAACCGGTCGAACCGGTGGCACCCGAGCTCGTCCCGTTGTTGCCGTTGGCGTTCCCGGACTGGGCCCGGAGGTGGTCACCGGGTTGGCGGTAGCCGAACCGGTGGTGCCTCCGTTGCCCGAGTTCCCGAGGTGGGTTCGAGTTCACCGTGGCCGGACCGGTTGCCCCGGTCGATCCGGTGCTGCCCGAGTTCCCGGACTGGGCGCTCGAGCTCGACGGCAGCAGAAGGCGATGCAGGGGGCGATATTGATCGCCGATCCCGTATTACCCGAGTTTCCTGAGTCGCCCGAGTTCCCCGACGTGGCCGAGTTGCCGTTGCTGGTGGCATGCCCCGGTGTTGCCCGAGTTGGCGCTGCCAGACTGGGCACTGGTGTTACTCGAGGCAGCACGAGCTCGGCATTGCCGCTCTGACCACCCTGAGCTGAACCGCTGGCCGTGCTGGACCCGAGTTGCCCGACTGTGGCGTCGGGCTGCCCGTTTGCCGAGGACGTGCCGGAGTTGTCCGATGCCCTGATGCCGGCTTGCCCGAGCCCGAGTGCTGGTCCACGTGGCATTGGGATCGCTGCTCGAGCTGGCAGAACCGGTCGAACCGGTGTTGCCCGAGCTCGTCCCGTTGTTGCCGTTGGCGTTGCCCGACTGGCGCCAGAGGTGGTCACCGGGTTGGCGGTAGCCGAACCGGTGCGAACCTCCGTTGCCCGAGTTGCCAGAGGTGGGATTCGAGTTCACCGTGGCCGGACCGGTTGCCCCGGTCGATCCGGTGCTGCCCGAGTTCCCGGACTGGGCGCTCGAGCTCGACTGGCAGGAAAGGGCGATGCAGGGAGCGATATTGATCGCCGATCCCGTATTGCCCGAGTTTCCTGAGTTGCCCGAGTTCCCCGACGTGGCCGAGTTGCCGTTGCTGGTGGCCGTCCCCGGTGTTACCCGAGTTGGCGTTGCCAGACTGGGCACTGGTGCTGCTCGAGGCAGGACGAGCTCGGCATTGCCGCTCTGACCACCCTGAGCTGAACCACTGGCCGTGCTGGCACCCGAGTTGCCCGACGTGGCGCCGGACTGCCCGTTTGCCGAGGAGGAGCCGGAGTTGTCCGAGCCGCCCTGACCGTGGTGGTCTCCACCCTGGCCACCCTGACCGTGGTGGTCACCACCGTGACCCTTCGAGCACCGGTGGTGCCCTCCGTTGTGGTCAGAGCCACCCGATCCGGAGCCCCCATGCTGGTGCACCGTGGCATCGGGATTGGTGCTCGAGCTGGCAGAACCGGTGGAACCGGTGTTGCCCGAGCTCGTCCAGTTGTTGCCGTTGGCGTTCCCGGACTGGGCCGAGGAGGTGGTCACCGGGTTGGCGGTAGCCGAACCGGTCGAACCTCCGTTGCCCGAGTTCCCAGAGGTGGGATTCGAGTTCACCGTGGCCGGACCGGTTGCCCCGGTCGATCCGGTGCTGCCCGAATTCCCGGACTGGGCCCCGGAGCTCGACTGACCCTGGCCGCTGTGGCCGTGGTCATTCCAGCCTCCATCCGAGTGCCCGAAGCTCACGGTCGGAGCAATGTTCTCGCTCGTCCCGGTCTTGCCCGAGTTGCCCGAGTTGCCCGAGTTGCCCGAGGTGGCCGAGTTGCCGTTGCTGGTGGCCGCCCCGGTGTTTCCCGAGTTGGCGTTGCCAGACTGGGCACTGGTGCTGCTCGAGGCGGACGAGTCGGCGTTGCCGCTCTTGCCGCCCTGAGCCGAACCACTGGCCGTGCTGGCCCCCGAGTTGCCCGATTGGGCACTGGATTGCCCACTTGCTGAGGCCGATCCCGAGTTGTGGGCCCGACCAGGGTGATTGTGGCCGCCGACGCCACCGGCTCCGGCTGTACCGGATCCTGCGATGAGCAGGAGCCCTCCAGCCAGACCGCTGATGACCGCGGCCTTTCTACGAAGTGTCTTCTTCGACATTGTGTTCCTTTCACAAAAGTGTCTGATTTGGGTGAATACGGGCCATCTGGCCCGCTACCAACTGGTCAGCACGCTGATCGCCTCACGGACGGTCAGGGGAAAGGAACCGCTAGCCAGGGAAGATGAGGATGGAGTAGTACTCCGTCGTCGGTCCGGACCAGTCGGCGCCCAGGCGGGCCGATTGGGCGGACAACGAAAGGGAGGCAAGCCGGCTCGACAAGGCGGCCGGGAAGTGGCTTGCCCACGAAGATCCCGTGCCTCCGCCTGATCCCCCGTCGCCACCAGACGATGGGACCATCGGGCCCGGAGCCACCGGCGCAGCCGGTGCAACCGGGGCGACCGGGGTAAAGGGCAGGGCAGGCGAGGGGGTCAGGGCCCCTGTGGTCGGGAGAGCAAGAACGGCGACGGGAAGGGCAGCCACCGCCGGACCGGTCAGCCCCTGAGCCTTCGAGGCATCGGCGACCGTCACGGCCGACGCCGTCGCTGCCGGCACGTTCGCAACCAGGGCCGGCGATGCCAACGAACCGCCAGATGCCGGTACAGCCGCTCCTGGGACCGGCGAGGGGTTGGAGCTCGACGTTGGAGAAGCAGAGCGAGGAGCGACCGGAGCCACCGGGGCGACGACCGGAGCCACTGGAGCGACGACCGGGGCGATGACCGGGGCCACGACCGGGGCGATGACCGGGGCGACGACCGGAGCCACTGGAGCGACAACCGGGGCGATGACCGGAGCCACGGGGGCCACGACCGGGGCGATGACCGGAGCCACTGGAGCGACGACCGGGGCGATGACCGGGGCCACGACCGGGGCGATGACCGGAGCCACTGGAGCGACAACCGGGGCGATGACCGGAGCCACCGGGGCGACGACCGGGGCGATGACCGGAGCCACCGGGGCCACGACCGGAGCGACGACCGGAGCCACGACCGGGGCGATGACGGGAGCCACCGGGGCCACGACCGGGGCGATGACCGGAGCCACCGGGGGCACGACCGGAGCGACGACCGGAGCCACCCGGGGCGACGACCGGAGCCACCGGAGCGACGACCTGCTGAGCTGCTTGCACGACCGGAGCCACCTGAGCGACGACCGGAGCCACCGGAGCGACGACCTGCTGAGCTGCTTGCACGACCGGAGCCACCGGAGCGACGACCTGCTGAGCTGCTTGCACGACCGGTGCCGCTGGGGCGGCTGCGGGAGCAGCTGGAGCGACGACCTGCTGAGCTGATTGCACGACCGGAGCCGCTGGGGCGGCTGCGGGAGCAGCTGGTTGGACTACAGAAGCCAGAGGACTGGTCACCGGTGCCGTCACACTTTGGACGGTCGAACCCAACTGCGGGACGTTGAGCGACGGCGTAGCAGCGCCAGCGCGGCCGGAGAGGAGAAGTGCGAAGACGACGCCTAGAAATCCCAGCGCGCCGAAGACGGCCAGCCGAACGAGCGCCCGCTTTGCCGTTCTCAAGGCATCAGTCCCGATGTCGCATGTCGGTCAGCAACGCCTGAGCGATCCACAGTGCGATCCACAGTCAGAACGGCGACTCCCCGCGCGTACAGTCGAAGACACAGACTTCTCGCCTAGTCCCCCGATGAGTGTCCGCACTGCGAGAGCCCCCGCTCTTTGCATCGGACGATTTCCTCTGCGCCCGCCCGATCCGATGACGGTTCAGCCGAACCGTCATTCGATCCATGATGTTCCCCGGCGGAGCCTCTGGCAACAGGATTCCTTGCCAGAGGCGGATTTCGCTACAGCTTGTGAATGGAGGTTCGCTGAACGTAGTGGCGGGATTCACCGAACACTGATGGAACCACATCGAAGCGGATGCGCTCGCTCGATCACCGTTTGGGCTCGGACCGATCAATCGATGGTCGGTTACGATGACGGTACTGCAGCTCATCGACCACGAACCGCCGGACGGAGCAGGGTCCAGTGCCGTCGAAGCTCGGCTTGGTGCGCGGGCTGGCCTCAACCCCGACTCGAGGCTTCCGTTGACCGAGAAGTACCTGGCGGCTCTCGCTGTAGGGTGACCCCGGTGCGCGTCGGTGTCGTCGGGGCCGGGGGCAGGATGGGTCGGGAAGTGTGCCGGGCCGTGCTCGCCACCGCCGGGTTGGAGCTGGTGACGGCGGTTGATCCGGCGCGAGCCGGGGAACCCCTGGAGGCACTCCTCGGCGACGAAGGCAGCGGCCTCGTCGTCGCGGACGCACCCGAGGCGCTGACCGAGTCGGGCGCTCAGGTCGCGGTGGATTTCTCCCGCCTCGAGGCGGCGCGGATCACGCTGCCGTACTGCGCCGGGGCAGGCATCCACACCGTGGTCGGTACGACCGGGTTCACCGAGGAGGACGTGGCCGCCCTGGCCCGCGAGTTCGGTGGCCCGGACCTCGGGGCGCCCAACTGCGTGCTGGCACCCAACTTCGCCATCGGGGCCGTGCTGATGATGAGGTTCGCCGAGCTCGCCGCGCCGTGGTTCGAAGGGGTCGAGATCATCGAGCTCCACCACGAGAACAAGCTGGATGCACCGTCGGGCACGGCCATGGCCACCGCCGCCAGGATGGCGGATTCCCGCACCGCTTCAGAGGGAGGCGGCTTCGCCGCCGATCGGACCACGACCGTCGTGCTGGACGGGGCTCGGGGCGGAGGAGGACCAGGAGGCGTCCGAGTCCACTCGGTGCGGCTTCCCGGACTGGTCGCCCACCAGGAGGTGGTCTTCGGCGCACCCGGTCAGGGTCTGACGATCCGCCACGACTCCTACGACCGGAGGTCGTTCATGGACGGCGTGATCATGGCGGTGAGGGCCGTGGAGACGAGGCCTGGGCTCACCGTCGGGCTCGAGCCCCTCCTCGGTCTCTGAGCGGGCCCCGTTGGCCACCGACACCCGCCAGCGCATCATCGAGGCGGCCTACGCCTGCGTGGCCCGGTGGGGGATCGCCAAGACGACGATGGACGACGCCGCCCGGGAGGCCGATGTGTCTCGGGCCACGGTCTACCGGGTGTTCCCCGGCGGCCGCGACCAGTTGATCGACGAGGTCATCGCCTGGGCCACCGTCCAGTTCTTCCTCCGCCTCTACGAGCAGGTGCGCGACGCCGCCAGCCTCGAACAGGTCATGGAGTCGGGCATCCGCTTCGCCCACCAGGCGATCGTGGAGCACGACGTACTGCAACGGGTGATGCAGACCGAGCCGGACCGGTTGCTCCCGGCTCTCACCGTGGAGAGCAACCGGATCCGGGCCGGCATCGCCGATTTCCTCGGCCCGTACCTCGAGCGTCGCGGAGTGGCGCCCGGGGTGGACCCCGTCGAGGCGGCTGACTTCCTGGCCCGGATGGTCATGTCCTACATGTCGTCCCCGGGCCGATGGGACCTCGACGACCCCGCGCAAGTAGCCCAGCTCGTCCGGGCCGAGCTGCTGGCCGGCGTGGTGCGGCCGGAGCCCGGGCCACGTGAGGCCGGAGGGCCCGGGCCCGCGAGACGAGATTGTTGACAATGAGACAAATCCCGGCTTACTGTTCCAGATGTGGTCGTACAAGGAGATCGAGCTGGACCGGTGGATCGAGCTTCACCGGTGAACGTGGCCGTGCAGGGGAGCCCGGTCAGGCAGCGGGGTGACCTGGAGTTCGTCGCCGAAGCCGGGACCCCGTCGGCGAAGCGGGAGCGCATCATCGACGCCACCCTCCAGTGCCTCGCCCGGCATGGCACGGCGAAGACCACCGTCGACGACATTGCCCGCCAGGCGTCGGTGCTCCCGGGCCACCGTGTATCGGACGTTCCCCGGCGGCCGGGACGAGCTTCTCGCCGCCGTGGTGGACACCGAGGTGGCGCGGCTGTACACCGCTGTCGGCCTGCGACTGGGTGAAGCGGACGATCTCGCTGGTGCACTGGTGGACGGCATGGTCGAAGCCTCTGCCCGCATCGTCGGTCACCCGGCGTTGCGGTACCTGGTGGCCCACGAGCCCCAGACGATCCTCGGGCACCTGGCATTTGAGGAGTCGAACCGGCTCCTCGACGCAGCGGCCCGGTTCGTGGCCCCGTTCCTGGCCCGATGGATGAGCCTCGGCCGAGGCCGCCCGGGTGGCCGAATGGGCCATCAGGATCGTGCTCTCCTACGCCATCGCCCCCTCGACTTCCATCGATCTCACCGATCGTGTCCGGACCAGACGTCTGGTCGAGCAGTTCGTGCTCCCCGGCATCGACGCCCTGCATGCCGCCGACCTCGGTTCGACCATCGACATCACGCCCTACTCCGATCCTTCCGACAGCGGGCAGCGGAGCGGACAGCGCAGCACGGCCATCGATCGATTGCAATCCGTCACGACAGCGCCCATCACGACAGGAGAAGTGCCATGACCACCGACATGAGCGACATGAGGAGCACCGAGGAGATCATCGGTCGCACCG
Source organism: uncultured Acidimicrobiaceae bacterium (assembly GCA_963828385.1). Lineage (GTDB taxonomy): Bacteria > Actinomycetota > Acidimicrobiia > Acidimicrobiales > RAAP-2 > Bog-756. The sequence goes on along the minus strand of CAWHEF010000002.1, from coordinate 1,749,292 downwards.
AGCTCGACGACTACGAGGCCATCCTTTCGGTCGTGGGGACAGAGGAGGCCGACGGCCGCCATCCCGTCCACTCGGACTACGACTCGGTGTTCACCTGGGACTACGAGAAGGGGTCGCGCCCCAAGCTCAACAAGCTCTACGAGAAGGCGAAGAAGGCCCAGTGGAACGGGGAGACCGACCTTCCCTGGGAGATCGAGGTCGACCAGGAGAAGCTCGTGCTGGAGGACGCCGAGGCCAGCGGCGGGTTCGGCGCCGGGTTCGACCTCACCGGCACTCCCGTCGAGAAGTGGACCGACGTCGAGTGGCTGCGGTTCGGAGTGGAGAGTCAGAACTGGACCTTGTCCCAGTTCCTCCACGGCGAGCAGGGGGCGCTCATCTGCACGTCGAAGATCGTGGAGTCGGTCCCGTGGATCGACGCCAAGTACTACGCGTCCACCCAGGTCATGGACGAGGCCCGGCACGTGGAGGTCTTCGGCAAGTACCTCGACGAGAAGCTCTCGGGGCACTATCCGGTCAATGCCCATCTTCGGATGCTGCTCGATGACATCATCGCCGACTCCCGGTGGGACCTGACCTACCTCGGGATGCAGATCATGGTGGAGGGCCTCGCCCTCGCCGCCTTCGGGTTCATGCACCAGATGACCGGCGATCCGCTGCTCAAGCAGCTGCTCCGCTACGTGATGGCCGACGAGGCACGGCACGTGGCCTTCGGGGTCCTCAGCCTCCAGGAGTACTACCAGTCCCTTTCCGCCACCGAACTTCGTGAACGGCAGGAGTTCGCCTTCGAAGCTGCCGTGCGCATGCGGGACCGCTTCCTCCAGCAGGAGGTCTGGGAGCGCATGGGAGTCGACCCCAAAGCGGTCGTCCCTCTCGTCCACCAGGCTCCGGAGCGTGCGCAGTTCCAGGCCCTCCTGTTCTCGAAGATCGTCCCCAACTGCAAGAAGCTCGGGCTGCTCGACGCGGCGGACGGCTGGCTGAGGACGAAGTTCACCGAGCTCGGGGTCATCGAGTTCGAGTCGTGGGTCGACACTTCCGAGGAGTACGACGCCATGGCTGCCACCCCTCCGACGGCTCGGCTCGCCTCCTGATCGGGCCGGTGCGGGAGACGGGCATCGACGCCCTCCGCCGGGATGCGGTGGGGAACAGCCGAGAGCCCGCGATCGTGGCTGGTAGCCTGCTCTGGCATGAGGCGAACGAGGTGCTGCCCGGCTGAGCGGCTCCGGCGCGGCCGCTGAGGTGTCGGTGTCGCGCTTTGGCGCCGTCGTCACCGCCATGGTCACCCCGTTCGACGGTGCGGGCGCCCTCGACCTCGACGGCGCCGCCACCGTCGCCCGCCACCTGGCGTCGACGGGCAGCGAAGCGCTGGTGGTGGCGGGGTCGACCGGCGAGGGGCCCGTACTGACCGACGATGAGCGTGTCTCGCTGTTCCGCGCCGTGGCCGAGGCGGTGACCGTCCCGGTGATCGCCACCACCGGCACAAACGACACCTCCCACTCCCTCGCACTGACCGCCGAGGCCGAGTCCGCCGGCGCCTCGGCCGTCCTCGTGGTCACCCCGTACTACAACCGGCCGTCGCAGGCAGGCCTTTCCGCCCACTTCCGCGCCGTGGCCGGGGCGACCAGCCTGCCCGTCGTCCTCTACGACATCCCCGTGCGGACAGGTCGCCGGATCGGCGTGCCGCTCACTATCGAGCTCGCCCGGGAGGTGTCGAACATCGTGGCGGTGAAGGATGCCACCGGAGACGTGGTCGGGGCGGCAGAGGTGATCGCAGGGACACCCGAGTCCTTCGATGTCTACTGCGGCGACGATTCGCTGACGCTGCCCTTCGCCTCTGTCGGCTCGGCGGGCATCGTGAGCGTGGCCAGCCACTGGGCCGCCCCGCTCTTCGTTGAGCTGCTCGACCGCTACCGGTCGGGTGACGTGAACGCCGCCGCTGCCGTCAACCGACAGCTGGCCAGGTCGTACCGGTTCGAGTCGACCGACGAATACCCGAACCCGGTGCCGGCGAAGGCGGCCTGCCGGGCCCTCGGCCTCCCCGCGGGGCAGTGCCGGCTCCCGCATCCTCGGGCCCCTGCCGACTTGGACGAACAGGCCAAGTCCATCGTCGCGACGGCAGGCACGCGTCTTCTCGGCCAGCCAGTTGTCTGAGCCCCGACTGGGCGGTTCCCCAGGGGCGGCGGCGGGCACGGGCGCGTCGAAGGTCTCCGGGGTGGGACGAAAGGGCAGGTGGCGGTGACTCCTCACGATCGACGAGGTTCCGACGGCCAGCGAGGAGTGACAGGACTGCCCGAGGCCGACGCCGGCGAAGGCAAGAGGAAGAAGAAGAGGAAGGCCCATAAGCGCAAGGGGGAAGCGGGGCCGGACCAGGGCACCTGGACCGATTCTGATCGGTCGGGAGGGCAGGGTACCGAGCAGCGCCGACCGGATCGACAGGGCGCCTCCCCGGTGCGCATCGTCTTTTTGGGGGGACTGGGCGAGATCGGGCGGAACTGCGCGTGCATCGAGGTCGAGGGGCGCATCCTCGTCCTCGACGTCGGCATCATGTTCCCCGAGCCGGACATGCCCGGAGTGGACCTGGTCCTTCCCGACTTCACCTACCTGCGGGACAATGCCGACCGGGTCGACGCCGTGATCCTCACCCACGGCCACGAGGACCACACCGGCGGCCTCGCCTACTTCCTCCGCGACCTCGCCGTGCCCGTCTTCGGGTCGGAGCTGACACTCGCCCTGGCCCGGAACCGGGTGGACGAGGCGGGCATGTCCGACCGGGTGGAGTGGATCCCCGTCGTCGACGGCGAGCGCCGGCGGATCGGCCCCTGTGACGTCGAGTTCATCCCGGTCACGCACTCGGTCCCGCACGCCTTCGCCACCGCCTTTCACACCCCCCAGGGGATCGTCCTCCACTCGGGCGACTTCAAGCTGGACCTCCATCCGGTGGACGGACGGCGAACCGACCTCGCCCGCATGGGCGAGCTCGCCTCCCACCCGGGGATCCGCCTCCTCCTCTCCGATTCCACCAATGCCGAGGAGCCGGGGTTCACGGCGTCGGAGTCCTCGGTCGGTGCCGTTCTGCGCAACGTGTTCCTGGCCCATCCGGACCAGCGGCTCGTCGTCACCTGCTTCGCCAGTCACATCCACCGCGTCCAGCAGGTGGCCGACGCCGCCATCGCCGGTGGCCGGTCGGTGGCCACCCTCGGACGGTCGATGCAGAAGAACGTGGCCCTGGGTCGCCGCCTCGGATTGCTTCACATCCCCGAGAGGAGCCTGGTCGACATCGAGGCCATCGACGATCTCGACCCGGGTCAGGTCTGTGTGATCTCGACCGGGTCCCAGGGCGAACCGATGTCAGCGCTGTCGCGACTGGCGACAGGGGAGAACCGGTTCTTCTCGCTCAGGCCCGGTGACGTCGTCATCATCAGTGCTCACCCGATCCCGGGCAACGAGTGGTCGGTGGGTCGGGTGATCGATTCCCTCTACCGCCGCGGGGTCGAGGTGGTCCACTCGGGCATGGAGAGGGTGCACGCCAGCGGGCACGCCCGCCAGGGCGAGCTGGCCACCCTCATCTCGATCACCAGGCCCGAGTTCTTCGTTCCCGTCCATGGCGAGTACCGCCACATGGCGAACCACGTGCGTGTGGCGGCGTCGGTGGGGGTCGGCCCCGAGCGGGTGGTGCTGTGCGAGGACGGGGACGCGGTGAAGCTCGACGCATCCGGTCTCCGACGGGACGGCACGGTCCCGGGGGGCTATCTCTTCGTCGACGGGAGCTCGGTGGGCGATATCGGCCACGGCCTCCTCCGCGACCGGATGGTCCTTTCCGAGGAGGGGGTGATCATGGCGGCGGCCACCGTCGACCTGAAGCGCGAAGAAGTGGTCGGGACACCTCAGATCGTCACCCGCGGCTGGGCCCACGCTTCGTTGACCGATGCCGTGCTCGAAGAGGCCCGCGACCAGCTGATCAAGGCGCTCGAGCAGACCCTGGCCTCGGCGACCACCGACCATGAGGCGCTCAACCGGGCCGCTCGTAAGTCGATCGGCCGGCTCATCGGCACGCGGACCCGCCAGCGGCCCATGATCGTCCCGGTCATCATCACGGTCTGAGCCTTCACCGGGTGCGCTGGTCCAACGGGGGCACCGACGCTTCCGAGGGGGGCCCTCTTCCGGCATCGAATCCCCCCGATCGGGGCGCCCCGGGAGTAGCGTGTGACGCACTGTGACGACGGCCACGAAGCGACCGGCAGGCCGGTCCCGGGCGTCGCGGCCGAAGGGCAGATCGACCACCGCGTCTCGATCCCGCACCAGCAAGGCCCGGGGTGGTCGGGCCGCGTCCACGGGTAGGGGACGCGGCCACCAGAGCGCGTCGCGTCTCTCCGGTCTGTTGGCGCCGATCGGAGCCGTGGTCTCGGGGCATGCTGCCGACATCTGGGGCGTGGTGCTGGTCACGCTCGGAGTGCTCGCCGGCGTGGCCTTCTACGGCGACTCGTCCGGACCGGCCGGCCACGACGCCCGGGTCGCGGTCGGTGCGCTGCTCGGGTGGGGCCGGTACCTCGTGCCTCCCATCTCCGTCGCCGTCGGGGTGCTGCTGTTCCTCGGTCGTCGAGGCCAGGAGGGTGAAGACCGATCGGGACCCGAGCCCGCCCGGGCCGTGCTCGGTGCCGTCCTCACGTTGTTGGCCGTGGCCGGGCTGGCCTCCCTGGCCGGCGGCTCGCCGAGTCTCGGCTCGTCGACAGCCCGTCTGTCCTCGGCCGGCGGGTGGGTCGGTGCGGCGGTGGGCGACCCGCTGCGATCCGGGCTCGGAGGCTTCGGGGCCACGATCGTCCTGCTCGCCGTGCTCGTGATCGCCCTCGTGCTGTTCACCGGCGTGTCCGTGCGGACTGCAGCGGGTGGATTCGTCCGGGCCCTCCGGTGGGGTGTGGCTGCCGCTCGCGGCGGAGAGGGCGCACCTGTCGAGGACCCCGCCGCCGACCCGCCGACGGACCCCTTCGGACGGGTGGCCGACGAGACAGAACCGCTCGTGCCGTCCGCCGACCCGGTGACATCGCCCGAGGGGCCACCGGAGGTGGCCCTGGCGCCCGACAGCGACGGAGAGCCCTTCGATCCGGTGACGGCGGGTTCGGATCCGACCCGGCTGTCGCGACCGGCCGCCGGGACCCAGCTGGAGCTCAAGCTCGGGCCAACGGTCGGGGACTGGCGGCTGCCGCCCGCCTCGATGCTGAAGAGGGCGAAGCCCCAGGCCATCAACGAAGGCGAGGTGGAGGCGGCCGGGGGGGCGCTGATCGCCGCGCTGGCTGCCCACGGCGTCGAAACCCGGCTCGTGGGTCGGACCGTCGGGCCGACGGTCACCCGCTACGAGCTCGAGCTCGGCGCCGGGGTCAAGGTCGCTCGGGTGACGTCCCTCTCGAAGGACATCGCGTACGCCATGGCCTCACCCGACGTCCGGATCCTCGCCCCCATCCCCGGAAAGTCGGCTATCGGCGTGGAGGTCCCGAACCGTCACCGCCAGCTGGTGGCCCTCGGGGACATCCTCGCTTCGCCTGAGGCACGTGGCGCCCGCCATCCGCTCGAGGTCGCCCTCGGACGGGACATCGCCGGCCGTTCCGTCCTCGTCAACCTGGCCGAGATGCCCCATGTGCTCGTCTCCGGGGCCACCGGCTCAGGCAAGTCGTCGTGCATCAACTCGGTGCTGACATCGGTGCTGATGCGGTCGACGCCCGACGAGGTCCGTCTCATCCTCGTCGACCCCAAGCGCGTCGAGCTCGGCCAGTACAACGACCTCCCCCACCTGCTCACCCAGGTGGTCGTCGACCCGAAGAAGGCCGCCAACGCCTTGAGCTGGGCGGTCACCGAGATGGAGCGACGCTACGACGTGCTGGCCGAGGTCGGGATGCGGGATATCACGGGATACAACGCAGCATTCGACGCCGGCGAGCTCACGAGCCACGAGGAAGCCCACCAGCTCCGGATGGCGGGTGTCGGCGGTGCAGGAGACGAGGACGAGGGCACCGAGCCCGTGGCCAGGTACCAGCGCCTGCCCTTCATCCTCATCGTGGTGGACGAGCTCAACGACCTGATGATGGTGGCAGCCCGCGACGTGGAGGAGTCGGTGTGCCGGATCGCCCAGATGGCGAGGGCGGTGGGCATCCACCTGGTGCTCGCCACCCAGCGACCGTCGGTGGACGTGATCACCGGCGTGATCAAGGCCAACATTCCGTCCCGGATGGCGTTCTCGGTGTCCTCCCTCGCCGACAGCCGCGTGATCCTCGACCAGCCCGGGGCCGAACGCCTCATCGGCAAGGGTGACATGCTCCTGCTCACGGCGTCGACCTCCAACCCCCAACGGCTCCAGGGCCCGTGGGTGAGCGAGTCCGAGGTGCGGGACGTGGTCGCCCACTGGAAACGCCAGCGCTCGATGGAGATCGTGGCCGGGATCGAAGAGGTCGTGGGGGCGGAGGGACCGAGGGCGGGTGCCGACGACGGGGAGAGCGACGACCTGCTCGAGCAGGCGATGGAGCTCGTCGTCCGGTCCCAGCTCGGGTCGACCTCCATGCTCCAGCGGAAGCTCCGGGTCGGCTTCGCTCGCGCCGGGAGGCTCATGGACCTGATGGAACGGCGCGGTGTCGTGGGCCCGTCGGAGGGCTCGAAGGCGCGCGCCGTGCTGATGACCCCGGAGGAGTGGGACGCCCGCTGAGCGACGGTTCCCCCATCTCCGAGGAGTCAGCGGCGTCGACGGTCGGCGCTGGGGACGCCGCCGCCGCCGGCGCGCCACCAGCCGATGCCGCAGAGACGCCATCGGCTGACGGGAGCACCGAGCCGTCGCAGGAGGACCCATCCGGCTCGGCCCCGCCCCGGACCGAGCGAGGTGCGAAGCGCCGCCGGCGTCGCAGACGACGGTGGGCGCTCGCGGTCGCCTTCGTGGCCCTGGTCGTCGCAGCAGCCGGGTTCGCCGGCGTCCGTGTCGACAGGAGCGTGCCGGCGGTCGTGACCGCGTCGTCGGCTCCCTCGGCGACCGTTCCCGGTGCTGCGCCGACCGTCCCGTGGCCTGCCGCCGGACAGGCCGCCATCCTCGTGCCGGCCAGCGGCTTCCGTGCCCAGTCGGGTCCTGAGACGCCGGTGCCGGTCGCTTCGCTCACCAAGGTGACGACGGCGATCGTCATCCTCCGGGACCATCCCCTGGCCACCGACGCCGACGGGCCGTCGATCACCATGACCCCCGACGACGTCGCCCAGTACGGCGCCGAGGTCGCCACCGACCAGTCGGCCGTACCCATCGAGGCCGGAGAGGTCCTGACGCTGCGCCAAGCCATGGAGGCCCTGCTCACCCAGTCCGCCAACGACGTGGCCTACGCTCTCGCCGTCTGGGATGCGGGGACACTCGGCGGGTTCGTGGCCAAGATGAACGCGACGGCGACCGCGCTCGGAGCCACCAGCTCCCACTACGTCGACGCCAGCGGGTACGACTCCGGCTCGGTGTCGACGGCGTCGGACTGCCTGCGGATCGCCGCCGTTGCCATGACCCTCCCCGCCTTCGTCCAAGTGGCGGGAATGAGCTCGGTGACCCTCCCCATCGTCGGGACTCGTGCCAACATCGTGAGCGAGATCGGCGCCAACGGGGTGGTGGGGGTCAAGTCGGGATTCACCACCGCCGCCGGCGCATGTCTGCTCCTCGCCGCCCGCCCGGACGTCGGCGGGCAGTCCGTCCTCGTGCTGGTGGCGACGGTCGGGCAGCCCTTCACGGGTCCGGCGAGCCAGGTCACGGCGTCCGTATCCGGGGGCGGCAGGTCGGTCACCGCTCCGGTTGCCGGTCCGCAGACGACGACGCCGCCGGTGACGGTCGCCCCGTCCGACCAGGGGCCGGCCGACGTGTTCCGGTACTCACGCCCGATCGTGGACCAGCTGCTGTCGGTCGCCCGCTCGGCGGTGGCCCCGGTCACCATGGCCGACAACCACCGTCCGGTCGGGGCCGCGCTGGGAGGTGGGACGTCGGCGTCGCGCGCCGTCCACATCGTGCCGGGCCACACCGTCTCGTTCGTCGGTTGGCCCGGCCAGGCCGGCTCGATGTCGATCTTCTTCAGGGCCGTTGGCGATGGAGCGCGGGCCGGGACGAAGGTCGGGGTCGCCCGCTACCGGCTCGGACCTCAGGTCGCCACCGTTCCCCTGGTGACGGCAGGGCGGGTGCCCGAGCCCGACTGGTGGTGGCGGCTCCTGCACGGCTGAAGCGCCCCGATCGCCCGGACCCCGGAAAGGCGGCCCGAGTACCGTGTGGTCGTGCGCGCTCGGGTCCCAGCGTCGTCGGCCAACCTCGGCCCCGGGTTCGACACGCTGGCGGTGGCCCTCGATCGCTACGTCGAGGTCGAGGTGGAACCGGCGGACCGCCTCGTGGTGCGGTCCGAGGGAGAGGGCGCGGGGATCTCGGACGATCCCTCCCACCTCGCCGCCCGGGTCGCCATCGACGTGGCGGGGACCGACCGCCTGGCCATCACCGTCCGGTCAGAGATCCCGGTGGCCCGGGGACTCGGATCGTCGGCCGCCCTGGCGGTGGCGGCAGCAGCAGCGGCGGGCGCGTCCGACCCGTTGGCGGTGGCCGCCCACACGGACGGTCACGCCGACAACGCCGCCGCCTCCACGATCGGTGGCCTCGTCGCCGCCGCCCGGGTGGCGGGTGGTCTGCGGGTCGTGCGGCTCCCGCTCGACGTCAGCGTGTCGTTCGTGGTGATCGTCCCCGACGTGACCCTGTCCACCAGCAGAGCCCGCCAGGCCCTGCCGTCCCAGGTGAGCCGCGACAACGCCGCGTTCAACCTGTCGCGGCTCGCCCTGTTGCTCGCCGGGCTGGCCGACAGCCGGGTCCTCGTGCCCGAGGCCACCGAGGACCGCCTCCACCAGGACTATCGGAGCCCCCTGTTCCCCGCCGCACCCAAGCTGCTGGCGGCCATGAGGGACGGCGGGGCTCTCGCCGTCTGCTGGTCGGGGGCGGGGCCCTCCCTCCTCGGCATCTGCCGTGACGACGACGCCGAAGCGGTCCGGGCCTCCGGTGTGGCCGGCCTCTGCGATGCCGACCTCGGGGGGGACGTGCTCGTCCTGCGTCCCGATCGCGAGGGGCTGGTGGTGGACGGGGCCTCGGGGCTCTTCGACATCCAAGCGCAGCGCTGAGGCGGCGCGGCGGGAGGGACGGCGGTGCCGTCGTATCCTGGGCTGATGGACGGCACGGAACGGCGCACGTTCCACATCCAGACCTTCGGTTGCCAGATGAACGAGCACGACTCCGAACGCCTGGCCGGGGCCCTGGTGGCAGACGGCCTCCTCCCGGCGGACGATCTCGAGTCAGCCGACGTGGTCGTGTTCAACACGTGCTGCGTCCGGGAGAACGCCGACAACAAGTTCTACGGCCATCTGGGGAACCTGAAGGAGCTCCGGGCGAGGCGTCCGGGCATGCAGATCGCCGTCGGGGGCTGCCTGGCCCAGATGGAGAAGGAGGAGATCCGGAAGAAGGCTGCCCATGTTGACGTGGTGTTCGGCACCCACAACCTGGCGCAGGCGCCCGCGCTGCTCAAGCGGTCGGCGGTGTCTGGCCCCGTCGTCGAGGTACCCGATGCCCCTCCTCCGACCTCGGATCCCGCCGACCACCTCGACACCGCCCTGGCCGCCGTGCGCGACCTCCCCCATGCGGCCTGGGTCACCATCCAGGTCGGCTGCGACAACTCGTGCGCCTTCTGCATCGTCCCCTCGGTGCGCGGCCCGGAAGTGTCCCGACCGGTGGACGGCGTGGTGGACGAAGTGAGCGTGCTGGCCCGCCGAGGTGTGACCGAGGTGACCCTGCTCGGACAGAACGTCAACTCGTACGGCCGAGACCTCACCCGGCGGCGCCCGCTCTTTGCCGACCTCCTCCGGTCGGTCAGCGGCGTCGAGGGCATCAGGCGGGTCCGGTTCACGAGCCCCCACCCGAAGGACCTCCGTCCCGAGACCATCGCCGCCATGGCGGAGACGCCCGAGGTCTGCGACCATCTGCACCTCCCGCTCCAGTCGGGGAGCGATCGGGTGCTCGCCGCCATGCGTCGTGGGTACACGGCCGGGCGCTACCTCTCCCGGTTGTCGGCGGCCCGGGCTGCCGTTCCCGACCTGGCCGTCACCACCGACCTGATCGTGGGCTTCCCCGGCGAGACCGAGGAGGACTTCGATGCCACGCTCGAGGTGGTGGCCGAGGCCGGCTACGACAGCGCCTATACGTTCATCTTCTCGCCCCGACCCGGCACGCGGGCCGCTCGCATGACCGACACCTTCGTCGCCGGCGACGTGGTGGCCGACCGGTTCGCCCGGCTCCGTCGGGTGGTCGAGCGCTCGGCCGAGGCCCGGCACCGGGCCCGCGTGGGCAGGGTGGAGGAAGTCGTCGTCGAGGGTCCGTCCAAGCGGGATGCCTCGGTGACGACCGGCCGCACCTCGCAGAACAAGCTCGTCCACTTCTCGCCGCGGGCGGGGCTTCCGACCCCGGTCGGGTGCTACGCCGAGGTGGCTGTGACCGGCGCCGCTCCTCACCATCTCGTGGGGTCGTTGCTGGCCGTCACCGCTCCGCCGGCACACGCCGTCCGGATCCCGGTCGCCTCCCATTGACCCGGCGCCCCGTCGTGGCCCTGCTCGGGCCCACGTCATCGGGGAAGTCCTCGATCGCCCGGCAGGTGGCCTCGGCGGCTGGCTGGCCGGTCCCCTCCGAGGACCGGCCCGGCCCGGACCGGGCGATCCCGGCGGCGGACCGGGTTCCGGCCAGAGCAGACCCCGTCTGCGCCCCCGCTCCGGACCAGGTGTCCGACCCCGGGGTGGAGCTGGTCTCCGTCGACTCGATGGCCGTCTACCGGGGGATGGACGTCGGAACGGCCAAGCCCTCCGTCGCCGTCCGCTCGGCGGTGCCCTACCACCTGGTGGACCTGGTCGACCCGGCTGAGGAGTTCACCGTCCGGCGGTTCCAGGCGGCGGCACGGGCGGCGTTGGCGGCCATCGCCGGTCGGAGGCGGGCCGCTCTCCTCGTCGGGGGGACGGGGCTCTACCTGCGCGCCGTCGTCGACGGTCTGTCGTTCCCCGGACGGTACCCGGGAGTGGCCGCAGAGCTCGAGCGAACACTCGAGGCCACCGGCGACGGGGACGGGTCCGGCCCCGCCTACCGCACGGCGCTCGCCGACCTCCACCTCCGCCTCACCGAGCTCGACCCGGTGGCCGCCTCGCGCATCGAGCCGACCAACCGTCGGCGCCTGGTCCGGGCCCTCGAGGTGTGCATCGGCTCGGGCCGCCCGTTCTCAGCGCATGGTCCCGGACTGGACCACTACCGGCCGACCGACGTCCGCCTCGTCGGGTTGCGCGTCGAACAGGAGGTGCTCGACCGGCGCATCGCCGAGCGGTTCAACAGGCTGCTCGCCGCCGGATTCCTCGACGAGGTGGCGGGGCTGGCCGCGCCGCCCCGGCGGCCTGTCGAGGACGGCCCGACAGGCACTCGGCTACCGCGAGCTGCTCGCCCACGTCGAGGACGGGGCACCGCTGGAGGAGGCCGTGGCCGGCGCCGTCCGGAGGACGAGGGCCTTCGCCCGGCGCCAGATGGCGTGGTTTCGCCGTGATCCCCGTATCGTGTGGGTCGACCCCGACGACGACCCGGTCGGCATGGTGGCCGACTTCCTCGAGCTCGGGACGACCGCACCGACCGCGGGAGACTGGTCGACGGCATCATGACGGCATCTGACGAACGACCGGGGCCGACCGGGAGGTGCGGCGCCAAGCTGCACGGCACCAAGCTCCACGGCGCCGGCAACGACTTCATCGTCTTCGTCGACGTCGAGGACCGCCAGGCCCTCGACGCCCCGCTGGTGCGGGCCCTGTGCGACCGGTCCTTCGGGGTCGGAGCAGACGGCGTGATCCGCGTCCTGGCCGGTCGCGACGGGACCGACCTGTCCATGGACCTGGTGAACGCCGATGGTGGCGTGGCCGAGATGAGCGGCAACGGGATGCGGTGCCTGGCTGAAGTGGCGGTCGAGGCGCGCCTCGTCGACCCGCCGACGTTCACGGTATGGACGCTCGCCGGCACGAAGACCGTCGAGTACGTTCCCGGCGACAGGCCAGGGTCCGCCGAGGTGACCGTGGAGATGGGCAAGGCCGAGCTCGGCCCCGAGGAGCCCCCGCCGGTCGTCGGTGCCCGGTCGCGCCAGGTCGATACGGGCAATCCGCACGTCGTGGTGATCGGGCCCGACCCGTTCGGACAGGAGGGGAGCCAGCTCGGCCAGCGGCTCTACGAGCTCCACCGCCGATCGCGGCAACGTCGAGCTGATCGACGTCGACCCCGGGGGAGCGGCCATCGGGCTGCGGGTCTGGGAGCGCGGCGTGGGGGAGACCGAGGCGTGCGGGACGGGCAGTGTCGCCGCCGCCGTGGCCGCTCACGCCTGGGGCCTGGTCGGTCGGACGGTCGAGGTGCGGAACCCGGGCGGGGCCCTCGGCGTGGATCTCGGCCACGACGGCATCCGCCTGCGGGGTCCGGTCCGCAGGGTGGCGGAGATCGACGTCGACACCGACGAGGTCCTGGGGGCGGCCCGGTCATGACTCCCGACCGCACCGCCTTCACCGACACGCTCATCTCCCGGGATGTCCGGGAACGGATCGTGCTCGTCGGCGTGAACTTCCCGCCGACACCGGTGCCGGAGACGGAGGCGGCCCTCGACGAGCTCACCCGTCTGGTCGACACGGCGGGGGCCGTGGTCGCCGACCGGCTGGTCCAGCGGCGCGATGCTCCCGATGCCGCCACCTACCTGGGCCGGGGCAAGGTCGGGGAGCTGTTGTCGGTGTGCCTGGCCGCAGACGCCGACACGGTGGTGTTCGACGACGAGCTCTCGCCGGCCCAGCAGCGGAACCTGGAAAAGGTCCTCGGGCGCACGGCGATCGACCGCACGGCCGTGATCCTCGACATCTTCGCCCAGAACGCCCGGACCCCCGAAGGTAGGGCCCAGGTCGAGCTGGCCCTGCTCCGCTACCGGCTGCCGCGACTGCGCGGTCGCGGCCGGACGCTGAGCCAGCAGGCCGGTGGCATCGGCACCCGTGGTCCCGGTGAGACCCAGCTCGAAGTGGACCGTCGGCGCCTGGTGCAGCGGATGTCCCGCCTCGAGAACGACCTGCGACGCGTCGACCGCACGCGCAGGACCCAGCGCAAGGGCAGGGAACGGTCGCGGTCGCGGAGCGTCTCGCTCGTCGGCTACACCAACGCCGGCAAGTCGTCACTGCTCAACCGTCTGAGCGGGGCCGACGTCCTCGTCCAGGACCGACTGTTCTCGACGCTCGACCCGCGGACACGCCAGCTCCAGCTCTCGGGCGGGGAGCAGGTCCTCGTGACGGACACGGTCGGCTTCGTGCGCAAGCTCCCGCACCAGCTGGTCGAGTCGTTCCGCTCCACCCTCGAGGTCGTCACCGAGTCGGACCTGATCGTCCACGTGGTGGACGGGAGCGCCCCCGACTTCGAGGGACAGATCGACGCCGTGCGCAGGGTCCTGGCCGAGATCGGCGCCGACGCCCTTCCCGAGCTCCTCGTGGTCAACAAGGCCGACGCCCTTCCCGTCCTCGGCGTCGAGGCCGAGGAGGAGGCCCGCCGGCTCCTCTGTGCCCATCCCGGTTCGGTCCTGGTGTCGGCCCGGTCGGGAGAGGGCCTCGACGACATGCTCGTCGTGATGGGCGACCGGCTCCGCTCCCGTGACAAGGTGGTCGAGCTCGACATCCCCTATGCCCGCGGCGACGTCCTCGCCGCCGTGCACCGCGAGGGCGAGATCGTGGGCGAGGTGGCCGGTGAGCACTCGGCCCGGGTGCAGGTCGTGCTGGACGAGGCGGGCCGGTCCCGGTTCGCCGAGTTCGGTTCGGCGTGAGCCACCCGCAACCGGGCGGCTTCGTGCCGCCGCCCTACCCCTACGACCGGTTGAACGAGATCAGGGGTCGCTCCGAAGCGGTGTTCCCTCCGGGTGTCGGAGGGCTCGTCGACTGCTCGATCGGGACGCCGTGCGATCCGCCCCCGGAGGTGGTGACCGAGGCACTGGCGAGCTCGGGTACCGAACGCGGGTATCCGGCGTCGGTCGGCTCGGACGCCTACCGCCGGGCCGCTTCGGCCTGGCTGGCGCGGCGGTTCGGCGCCGAGGTCGACCCGGCCGAGATCGGCGCCTGTGTCGGGACCAAGGAGATGGTGGCCTCGGCCGCCCACTTCCTCTCGCTCCGGGACCCGCAGCGGGACACCGTGCTCTACCCGGCCGTGTCCTATCCGACCTATGCCATGGGCGCGCTGCTGGCCCGGTGTCGTGCCGTTCCGGTGCCGGAGCGGCCGGGCGGCGGGCTCGACCTCGATGCCATCCGCGCCGAGGACGCCGACCGGGCCGTTCTGGTTTGGGCCAACAGCCCGTCCAACCCCACCGGGGCGCTCACCGACCTCGACGAGGTCGCGGCGTGGGGGAGGCGAAGGAAAGTCCCGGTCTTCTCCGACGAGTGCTACGCCGAGTTCACCTGGGACGGTCCGCCCTCGACCGTGCTCGCCTCCGGCATCGAGGGCGTGGTGGCCGTCCACTCTCTCTCGAAGCGGTCGAACCTGGCCGGTGTGCGCGCCGGCTTCTTCGCCGGTGACCCGGCGATCGTCGGGTTCTTGACCGACGTCCGCCGCCACGCAGGGCTGATGGTCCCCGGCCCCGTCCAGGCGGCGGCTGTGGCCGCACTCGGCGACGACGGTCACGTCCTCGACCAGCGTGCCCGCTACGAGGAGCGTCTCTCGATCCTGTCCGAGGCGCTCGGGCGGGTCGGGATCGAAGCGCCCCTGCCCGCCGGGGGCTTCTATCTGTGGACCCGGGTGCCCGGAGGGTTCGGCGGCGACTGGGGACTGGTCGAGGCCTTGGCCCTGCGGGCCGGCCTCCTCGTGAGCCCGGGCGAGCTCTACGGACCGGACGGCACCGGGCACGTGCGCATCGCCGTCGTGCAGCCGCTCGAGAGGATCGCTCGGGTGGCCGAACGCCTGGTGCGTCCTCGATCCCCCCCTCGCCGGCTGAGCCCGGAGCCGATCCCGTCATGGGGCGGCCCCGGGTAACGTTCGCCAATGGCAGATCTCCCGTCCCGGATCGACGCGTTGTGGAGCACCGCCGAGTCACTCGAGCCCGATGACGCCGAAGCCCTGACCGTCGTGACGGAGGCGATCGACCAGCTCGACTCGGGCGCCGCCCGAGTCGCCGAGGTTGATCCCGCCACGGACGAGGTCGTGGTCCACGAGTGGCTGAAGCAGGCCATCCTGCTGTTGTTCCGGCTGCGGTCCATGCAGACCACCGAGGTGGGACCGTTCGAGTATGCCGACAAGCTCCCCCTGAAGCGGGACTACGCCGCCTCCGGGGTCCGGGTCGTGCCCGGAGCCTCGGCCCGGTGGGGATCGTTCCTCGACCGGGGCGTCATCTGCATGCCGAGCTACGTGAACATCGGCGCCCGGGTCGGGGCCGGCACCATGGTGGACACATGGGCGACGGTCGGATCGTGTGCCCAGATCGGGGAGCGCGTGCACCTTTCGGGCGGGGTCGGCATCGGGGGGGTGCTCGAGCCACCACAGGCGGCGCCGGTGATCATCGAGGACGACGTCATGATCGGCAGCCGGTGCATGGTGACCCAGGGCGCCCGGGTCGGATGCGGGGCGGTTGTCGGCGAAGGGACCATTCTCAATCCGTCGATCCCGGTGATCGACGCCGACACCGGCGACGAGCTGAGTCGGGGACACGTTCCGCCCTGGACGGTGGCGGTCCAGGCGTCACGGCGCCGGGAGTACCCCGGTGGAGAGTTCTACCTGCCGTGCGTGCTGGTGGTGAAGCGACTGACCCGGGGCGAGCGCCACGACAAGGCGCGGCTGAACGACGTGCTGCGCCAGCACGGGGTGTCGGCGTGACCGAGACAGATGCGGGTGCCCTCGTCGAGGACATGCCCGACGGCGTCTTGGGCCTGGCCGCCGCGCTCGTGGCCATCCCGTCGGTCAGCCACGACGAGGGGCTCGTCGCCGATGCCGTGGAGGGCGCCCTGCGCCTCTGCCCGTGGCTGTCGGTCGAGCGGGTGGGCGACAACGTGGTGGCGAGGACGGAGCAGGGCCGCCCCACCCGGGTGCTCGTGGCCGGCCATCTCGACACCGTGCCGCCGGTGGCCGGCAACGAGGATCCCCGCGTCGAGGACGGGATCCTCTACGGCGTGGGAGCGGCCGACATGAAGGGCGGACTCGCCGTCATGCTCCATCTGGCCGGGTCGTTGCCCGAGCCGGCCGTGGACGTGAGCTGGTGCTTCTACGTGTGTGAGGAGGTCGCCCCGCGTCACAACGGCCTCCGGCGGCTGTGGCGCGACCGTCCAGACCTGGTCACGGCCGATGCCGGAATCCTGTGCGAGCCGACCGGCTGCGCCGTCGAGGCGGGATGCCAGGGCACGATGCGGGTGCGGCTCGATCTCGCCGGTCGCCGCGCCCACACGGCCCGGCCGGCGGCGGGCCGAAACGCCATCCATCGGCTGGCGCCGGTCCTCGGTGCCTGCGCCGGGTACGAGAGCCGGCGCGTCGTCATCGACGGGTGTGAGTATGCCGAGCAGGTCCAGGCGGTGGAGGTGTCGGGGGGCGTGGCCCGAAACGTCGTCCCCGACTCCGCCTCGGTTGCCGTAAACCACCGGTTCGCACCCGACCGAAGCGGCGAACAGGCCGAGGACGTCCTTCGCCACCTGCTGGCCCCCGACGGGTTCGAGCCCGGGGACCGGTGGGAGGTGGAGGAAGCCTCGCCCGGCGCGCCGCCCGTCACTCGACCATCCGGTATTGGGACGTCTGGTGAAGGTGACCGAAGTGGCACCCCGGGCCAAGCAGGGTTGGACGGACGTCGCCACCTGCTGGGCCCACGGCGTCCCCGCCGCCAACTTCGGCCCCGGCGATCCGTTGCTGGCCCACACCCCGGGCGAGCACGTCGGAATCGACGAGCTGGAGAGGGCATCGGCGATGTTGACCGGGCTGCTGTCCTGACCGCAGCGTCGGGAACCCACCTTCGTGGCGGGTTGTGTTCCTGGCGGACCGTTCGTGCCGAGCGGAGCGATCAGAGCCGGCGGAGGACGGTGACGACCTTGCCGTAGACGGCCACCTCGTCCGGACCGAGCTCGATGGGCGAGAGCCGCTCGTTGGCAGGCGACAGCACGACCCGGCCGGACCGGCGGCTGATGCGCTTCACCGTCGCCTCATCACCGGGAATCCCGGCGACGACGATGTCACCGTCGTCTGCGTCGGGCTGCTGGCGCACGACGACGCAGTCTCCGTCGAGGATCCCGGCATCGATCATGGAATCGCCGCGGACGCGCACCATGAACAGGGTGCCGGATCCGGTGAAGTCCTCCGGCAGGGGGTAGAGCTCCTCCACGTTCTCCTGGGCGAGGACGCCGGTACCGGCGGCAACGTCGCCGACGAGCGGCACGTGCCGGATCGGCCTGCTGTCGGCGATGACCTTCGAAGACGGGTCGTAGCAGACCTCGATGGCGCGGGGCTTGGTCGGGTCCCGGCGGAGGTAGCCCTCGCGTTGCAGGACGGCGAGATGGGCGTGGACCGTGGACGAGGACGTCAGGCCGACCGACTCGCCGATCTCCCGGACCGAGGGTGGGTATCCGCGCCCTTTGACCGACTCGGAGATGCAGTCGAGGATCTGCTTCCGCTTGGCGCTCAGAACCAGGGCCATGTGGCCTCCTCGTGGTCGGGGTCGTCCGTTGTGTCCCCGGCCGGCCAAGGGCCGCCGGCGGGGAACACCTGTTTGTAAAACCGTACCCCCGGAGCGTCGAAAAGGCAAACATCCGTTCGAAGATCTGCTTGACACCGAACAGGTGTTCGTGGTGTGATGCAGCCATGGCGAACACAAGTTCGGTCTCACGGAGCTCTCTCCGGCGGTCTGCGCCCCGGGATCCGGTGGCCCGAGGCCCGCGCTCGGAGCGTGGTGAACGGTGAGTGCGCTCTGGTTCGAACCGGAGTCCTCGACGGCGTCGGCTGTTCCCGGCGGGATGGGAGCTCCCGCGCCATGGGGCCCTCGGCCTGGTCTTCGTCTCGTCGAAGGCGGAGCCGGTCGGGTCGTTCGGGCGGAGCGTCCCGACCGGCTTGACAATGTCGGCGGATCGGTGCGACGGCACCGGGTCCCCACCGTGGTGCGTCGCCGGCGGACCTTTCTGGCCGTCCTTTGTCTGTGCCTGATGGCGCTTGCTCTTCCGCTGGGCGGAACCGGTGGCGACTCCCACCCCGCCGGTTCCGCCCTGGCGGGGACCGGGCATCCGGACTCCTACGTCGTCCGACCGGGCGACTCGCTCTGGTCGATCGCCGAGCGGATAGACCCGACGGCGGATCCCCGGCCGCTTGTCACGAGGCTTGCCGCTCAGGTCGGCTCCGATTCGGTGCGACCCGGTGAACGCATCACGGTGCCGTAGGGGACGACGCGTAGCCTGCCGGCAGCAGCGAACGGGCCGGCCGTAATGGGGACCCCGTGGCAGGGGCGACGTCGGAGGCCGGCGAGCAGCGACCTGGCCGGAAGTAGCCTCATGGGGTGAGGTGTCCTTGGTGCTTGGCCGACGACGACCGGGTGGTGGACTCTCGGCTGGCCGACGAAGGGGCGGCGATCAGGCGCCGTCGGCACTGCCGACGATGCGGGCAACGGTTCACCACGTTCGAGCGGGTGGAGGAAGTGCCGCTCATGGTGATCAAGCGCTCCGGTGTCCGCCAACCCTTCGACGCCGGCAAGGTGATCGACGGGCTGCGAGCCGCCACCAAGAACCGACCGGTCTCCGAGGGTCAGCTCGAGACGATCACCCGGGAGGTGGAGGATCAATTGCGAGGTGACGGGGGGGAGGCGACGAGCGAGCAGGTCGGGCTGGCCGTGCTCGATCGCCTGAGGCACGCCGACGAGGTCGCATACCTCCGGTTCGCCAGCGTCTACAAGGGGTTCGAGGGGGTGGACGACTTCCGACGCGAGGTCGGCCTGCTGACCAAGGCCACGGCACCGAAACAGGCCACGGCACCGAAACAGGCCACGGCACCGAAACAGGCCACGGCACCGAAGCCCGGAGGGTAGGCGATGGCCGAGCTGGTCACCGAGGTGCCGGCCCGGGCACTGGCCATCTACGCCCACCCCGACGACCCTGACGTGTCCTGCGGAGGCACCCTCGCTGCGTGGGCGTCCCGGGGGTGTGACGTGCGCGTCATCCTGTGCACAGACGGAGGAAAGGGGTCGCCCGATGGTGGGATCGATCCT
Organism: uncultured Acidimicrobiaceae bacterium; assembly: GCA_963828385.1. Classification (GTDB taxonomy): domain Bacteria; phylum Actinomycetota; class Acidimicrobiia; order Acidimicrobiales; family RAAP-2; genus Bog-756. The sequence goes on along the minus strand of CAWHEF010000002.1, from coordinate 1,730,036 downwards.
GCCGATCTCGCCGAGACCCGCGCTCACGAGGCGCGAGAAGCCGGTGCCGTGCTCGGATTGGCCGGTCACGAATGGCTCAACTACCCCGACGGGGAGCTGAGCGACGAACCCGGCTTCCGGCAGACGTTGGTGGCGGCGGTCCGGCGGCTCCGGCCCGAAGTGGTCTTGTGTCCGGATCCGACCGCCGTCTTCTTCGGCCAGGAGTATTTCAACCATCGTGACCACCGGGTCACGGGCATGGCCGTGCTCGACGCAGTGTCACCTGCTGCGGCGTTGCCCCACTACTTCCCGGACGCAGGGCCTGCCCACCAGGTGTCGACCGTGCTGCTCTCGGGCACGCTCGAACCTGACGTCTGGGTGGACATCACCAAAACCGTCGACGTCAAGGGGGAGGCCGTGGGTTGTCACCGGAGCCAGTTCCCCGATGGTGGGGAGTGGGCCGCCACCGCGGTGCGCCTGAACGCGGAGGACGCGGGGGCGGAGGCCGGCGTGCCGTTCGCCGAGGGCTTCCGGAGGCTGCGAATTGGCGGATGACGCAGGAAACGACGGGGGTGACCGGTGGCGGGTCATCCTCCACGTGGACATGGACGCGTTCTTCGCCTCGGTCGAGGTGCTCGACGACCCCCGGCTCGCGGGACTCCCGGTCATCGTAGGAGGAGACGGTGCCCGGGGCGTGGTCGCCGCCTGCACCTACGAGGCGCGACGTTACGGGGTCCATTCGGCGATGCCGTCTGCCGTCGCCCGGCGACTGTGCCCCGGCGCCGTCTTCGTCGCCGGTCGTTACGAGCGGTACTCCGAGGAGAGCTCGAAGCTCCACGCCGTCCTCCAATCGGTGACGCCCCTCGTCGAGGGCATCTCCCTCGACGAGGCGTTCGTCGACGTGACCGGGGCGGTCGGCGCCGGTCACCCGTGGCCGGACGGCGGCGCTGTTGCCCGCTTCATCCGAGAGCGTGTCGCCCATGAGCTGTGCTTGACCTGCTCGGTGGGAGTGGGTCGGTCCAAGTTCATCGCCAAGCTGGCCTCCAAGGCGGCGAAGCCGGCGGCGACCCGGACGGAGATCCGCCCCGGGGCCGGGGTGGTGGTCGTCTCACCCGGCGAGGAGCTGGCTTTCCTCCATCCTCTCCCCGTCCGGGCACTCTGGGGTGTGGGACCGGTGACCGAACGCCGGCTCTCGGAGCTCGGCGTCGTCACCGTCGGCGACATCGTCGAGCTTCCGCCGGGTTCGCTCAGCCGCTACGTGGGCCCTAGCCACGCCGCCCATCTCGAGGCCCTGGCCCGGGCGGAGGACGAGCGGCCGGTGGTGCCGGAGCGTGAGGCCAAGTCGATCGGCCACGAGGAGACCTTTCGCACCGACCTCTGGGACGGCGCCGAGCTCCGGCGAAAGCTGGTCGGGATGGTCGACGCTTCGGCGGCCATTCTGCGACGGGAAGTGCTGGCCGCCAGGACGGTGACCGTCAAGCTCCGGTTCGGCGACTTCACGACGCTCACCAGGTCACACTCCATGAACCGTCCCATCGACACCACCCCGGCGATCGCTGCCGTGGCGACCGCCCTGCTCGACTCGGTCTACCTTGACCGGGGCGTGCGACTGCTCGGAGTGTCATTGAGCGGGCTTGGTGCACCCGGGATCGGCCAGCAGTTGGCATTCGACCTGGGCGGTTCCACCTTCGAGAGCCCGAACGCCGCCGACGCGCCTGGTGACGAGACCGTGCGAGGCATCCCGGTCCGGGCGGGGAGTGGTGTCGGGACGATCGACCATCGCCCGACCGGGGGCGGTGCCGAGGCGGCGCGCCTCCAGGAGTCGTGGCAGGCGGTCACCGCTGCGGTCGATGCCATCCGGGCCCGCTACGGGGGAGCCTCGGTGGGACCGGCTTCGCTGGTGGGGCCGGACGGGCTCGACGTTCGCCGGAGGGGGGCGGCCCAGTGGGGTCCGAGCAACCAAAACCCCGCATCGGAATAGGTGATGGGCAAGAGCCCGACCGGTACAATGGCCGCCGGAGACGTCCGATGAAATCCGATGAGACCAGTACGCCTGATCGGGAGTTCGATGAGCTAGTGCGGTGACTGTGACGGGGGATTGCGCGAGGATGAGGGCGTCGAGCCTCCAACGGCCCGACGGAGGACGGAGGGGACGAGCCGGTGCCGCTCTCTGAGCACGAACAGCGGATACTGCACGAACTGGAACAGTCCCTCTATCACGAGGATCCAGACTTCGCCGAGCGCGTCAGGTCGGAAACCGTCTATCGGCATGCCGGCCGCTACTGCCTGTGGTCGTCCCTCGTCTTCGTCGCCGCCCTGGTCTTCATGCTCCTCACCTTCTCGAGGTCAGTGGTGCTGGGCTTTGCCGGGGTGGTTGTCATGTTCTTGGCCGGTGTCGTCTTCGCCAACAATGCCCGGCGTATGGGGAAGGCCGGCATCGACGACATCTCTCGCTCCCTGCACAGTCGGAGCCGTACCAACGGGAACTCGGCCCGCGATCCCCGGGATTGGATCCGCGGCCGCTTCCATCGCGACGACTGACTGATCCAGTGGGCCCCGGTCTGGGCGGCGCCGGCGCGTCCGGGCCACGGCACGTCCGTCACCACCCCGGGCCCCCTGACGAGGACGGGTCCCATGACCAGGACGGGCCCCATGACGAGGGCACCGTGCTGGCCGTGGACATCGGCGGGACGAAGCTGGCCGTGGGCGTGGTCGATGGCGGCGGTGCCATCGTCGCCGCCGGTCGCACGCCGACCCCGCGATCGTCGGAGCCCGAGACCGTCTTCACCGCCCTGTCGTCGCTCATCGACCGCGTGCTCGTCGACGCCGGCAGCGCGGGGATCCGGCCCGTGCGCTGCGGTGTGGGATGCGGAGGTCCGATGGAGCGGGGAGGGAGGACTGTCTCTCCTCTCAACATCCCCGGCTGGCGCGCCTTCCCCCTCCGCCGCCGGTTGAGCGACATGGTCGGGATCCCTGTCGCCGTGGACAACGACGCCAAAGCCCTCGCCCTCGCCGAAGGGTGGCTCGGGGCGGCCGCTGGTCGCAAGGACTACCTGGCCATGGTGGTGTCGACCGGTATCGGCGGCGGGATCGTGCTCGACGGCCGGCTGCTCGACGGTGCCTCTGGAAACGCCGGTCACATCGGGCACGTCGTCGTAGAGCCCGAAGGGCGCAGGTGCGCGTGCGGTGGCCGTGGTTGCCTCGAGGCCGAGGCTTCCGGACTCGCCATCGAAGCGGCGACCGGTGGCCCGGCGGCCGATGCGCCGGAGAAGGTGCGGCACCGGACGGGTGTGCTCGTGGGTCGGGCGGTGGCGTCGGTCGCCAACCTGCTCGACCTCAGTCTGGCGGTGGTGGCCGGATCGGTGGCCCTCGGCTACGGGGAGGTGTTCTTCTCGGCTGCCCAGGAGGAGATCGGTGAGCGGGCAGGTCTGGAGTTCTCCCGCACCACCCACATCCTTCCCGCCGGACTGGGCGTCGACGGTCCACTTCTCGGTGCCGCCCTGCTGGCCGAAGGGGTCGGCCGGCCCCCCGAGCCGGCTCCGGGGCCCCGGTGAGCACGTCCGCACCGATGCCGCCGGCCCGAGCACGGCGATCTTCCGGAGGCCCGATCCGGGTCGAGCTGGGTCGGGGGACGCTCAAAGCGGTGGCGGCCCGTCCGGACCTGTGGTGGGCCGGGCTGGGCGCCGTCCGCCGCTTGGCGGTGCCCGGTTGGTGGAGGCGCCCGCCGTACCTCCCTCTTCCGGACAGCAGATTGTGGGCCTTCCGGATGGTGACCGCGTACGGCGCCGCCGACGCCAGCCCCCTTCCGGCTGATGTCATCTCTTACCTCGAATGGTGCCGGTCAACGGGTGCGGCCGCACGTCGGCCGACGAGCGAACATGGTGCGGCCGATGACGACATGGGCCGCTCGGCGCAACGGCTTCCCGGCTAGATTCCGTCGATGATGGATCGACGGTCGAAGGCCAGGGCCAAGTCGCCGGTCGCGGCGAGCGCCCGGATCTCGGGCACGAGATCGGTCCGCCCCCCGAAGGCTCCCTCGAGCCGGGCACTCGTGCTGAATGCCACCTTCGAACCGCTCGGCATCGTGTCCTCACGACGTGCCGTGCTGCTCGTGCTCGACACCAAGGCGGAACTGTTGCACGCGACCGATCGGGTGTTCCGGGCTGAGCGCATCTCGGTGCCCGAGCCGTCGGTCGTGCGGCTCGTCCGCTACGCACACGTTCCCCACCACTACCGGGTGGCGGTCAACCGCCGCACGGTGTTCGCCCGGGACGGCTCGCGGTGCCAGTACTGCGGTTCGGCCGCCGAGAACCTCGATCATGTGATCCCGCGGAGCAAGGGTGGCCTCCACACGTGGGAGAACGTGGTCGCCGCCTGCCGGCGGTGCAACACGCGCAAAGAGGACCGCCTCGCCCACGAAGTGGGCATGGTCCTCCGGTCGACGCCGGCCGCCCCCCGGCACCGAGTCCAGCTTCTCGCTTTGTGCGGCGGAGCGCCCGAGGACTGGACCACGTACCTCGACACCCTGCCCCGCCAGCGCCTGACCGCCTGAGTCGGGGCCCTAGTCCGCTCCGGTGCACCCGAGCGCAGCCGATCACGGTTCCTGGCGCGTCGACGAGCGCACGGCGTCGGCTGCTGCCCTCCATGCCCGTTGGCCGGCGGTCGACAGGGATCCGGAACAGGCGGCCGTCGCCCTCTGCCGCCCTGAAGAGCCCGCCGTCGTCCTCGGATCGACACAGGCGGTAGCCGACATCGACAGGGAGCGCGCCTCGGCGACGGGCGTCGCCGTCGCTCGTCGCCGTTCGGGTGGTGGCGCCGTCCTGGTGACGCGGGACGACCCGGTCTGGGTCGACGTCTGGGTGCCGGCAGGCCACGTCCTCTGGCACGCCGACGTGAGCCGTGCCTTCGACTGGGTGGGGGAGACGTGGGCGGCAGCTCTCGGCCGGGTCGGCGTCGACGGGATCACCGTCCACCGGGGCGCCCCGCTGTCCCGCACCCGGTGGGCGTCCAAGGTGTGCTTCGGAGGGATCGGAGCCGGTGAAGTCGTGACCAGCGACGGACGGAAGGTGGTGGGCCTCGCCCAGCGGCGAACCCGGGCCGGGGCCTGGTTCCACACCGCCTGCATCCTCCGCTGGAGCCCCGGTGCCCTCATCGGGCTTCTCGACCTCGCCCCGGGCGACCGGGAATCGGCCATGGGCGATCTGACGTCGGCCGCGGTCGGCGCCGCCGACCTGACCGACCGACCTGACCGGGCCGACCGATCTGACCGGGTCGACCGATCTGACCGCCCTGACGGCTCGACCCTTTCGGCGGCGTTCCTCGCCAGCCTGCGCTGACCGATCGGAGCGGCAGGCCGGGGTGTTCCGTCCTCTGGCCCGGCCAGACCAGTGAGCGCGACCAGTGATCGCGACCAGTGAGCAGGACGAGTGAGCGAGGCCATCGACCCTCACACCGCTCCACTTCCCCCCACTGTTCTCATGACCGCACCGACCGGTCCGCCGGCGACGCCTGCCGTCCGTCACCGGGGAACTGGAGGGACGACCGTCTCGCTCGCCCCCTCCATCGGTCCAGCTCACGGCGATCCACCGGCCGCACAGCATCCGGCGCATCGACCCCGGACAGCACCTCGACGACGACGGGCCCCGGCGAGGTCGTGGCCCGCGCCAGGCAGATCCGAGGGAATGTCCCAAATACCGGCCCCAGTAGTTGATAAATGGAGGATCGGGGCGTAAAGTGGAGCGAAGTGGTGTGAAAGGGAGGGGCCCCGAGACCCGGGTCCCCGGCACTGCGGGGAGTGTTGTGGGAGCAGACACCAGTGGCACGGTTCGTTGGCCAGTTCGAGCACTCGCTCGACGACAAGGGGAGAGTGATCCTTCCGGCCAAGTTCCGCACCCATTTCGAGCACGGCGGGTATCTGACCGGATCGGAGGACGGCTGCCTGGCCCTGTGGACGCCGGAGATGTTCGAGTCGAAGATGGAAGAGATGCTCGAGCTGGCCAACTCGGGCAAGGAAGGTCGCAACCTGATGCGGTACTGGGCCTCGACCTCGCACGAGCTGGAGATCGACAAGCAGGGACGGATGGCGATCCCGGCCCGGCTCCGCGAGTTCGGCGGCCTGGTGTCCGAGGTGTTCGTCGTCGGCGCCGTCAACCGGGTCGAACTGTGGAGCCGGCAGAGCTGGAACGAGAAGGTGCAGCCGCAGGGGGAGCGGTTGGCCTTGGGCGAGAGCTGAGTGGCCGGGTGCGCCGGCGCGTTGGTGCGGGGCGCCATGGGCTCTCCGTCGTGGTCGATGCGGGTGACACATCTCCGACAGCGCCCCGCTCCGCCGCCCCGCTCGATGTCCTCTCCGACCGCCCGTCGTGCGACGACGCAGGGAAGGGCGCAGGGATCGGGCCTACCGCACCGGCCCGGCCTGACCGGTCGGAGCACCCGAGCCTGTCCTCGCCCCGGCCCGTACTGGTCAAGCCGGCGAGCGCGACCGAGCCCGGTCAGGGTGGTGACAGCCCCGCTTCTCCTGCTCCCACCCTCGATCCGGCCGCCGGCGCCCCCCGCACCCCTGGCGTCGGGCCGAACGTGGCCGTGGCCGACCGGCTCACGCCCTACCAGTCCGGCCTGGCGGCGGTGTCCCGTCGTGACGTCCATATCCAGCGCGTCTGGCCCATGCGCAGTCCCTCGACCGGCACCCTGGAAGCCTCCTCCTCCGCCAACTTCCAGCGTGTCCGTCGCGGCTCTCCACCCGCTGGCGTATTGCCGGTCGGGGGACTGCGGATGATCCAGGCGTACTCCCACGAGCCGGTCATGGCCGACGAAGTCGTCGACCTCTTCCGCACCGTGCCACCGGGTCTCATCGTGGACTCCACCCTGGGCGGGGGTGGTCATGCGCATGCGCTGCTCGGCGCCCTCCCGCAGCTCAGCTTGCTCGGCATCGACCGTGACCCGGCGGCCGTGGCCGCCGCCACCGGGACCCTTCAGTCCTTCGGCAGCCGGGTCGTCGTGCGGAGATCGCGCTTCGATGCCTTCGCCCGGGTGGTGCGTGAGGTCCAGGACTCCATGGGCGTTCCATCTACTCCCCGCTGCTTGAGCGGTGCCCTGTTCGACCTCGGCGTCAGCTCGCCCCAGCTGGACGTGGCCGAACGAGGGTTCTCCTACCGCCGGGACGCTCCCTTGGACATGCGGATGGACCCGAGCGCAGGCCGGACTGCGGCCATCGTCCTCAACGAGTCGACCGAGGACGAGCTCACGCAGCTGTTCATCGACAACGGTGAAGGACGGTTCGCCCGGCGTATCGCAAAGGCCGTCGTGGCGGCGCGACCACTGATTACGACGGGCCAGCTGGCCGACGTGGTACGGACCGCCATCCCCGCCGCCACCCGGCGGACCGGGGGGCACCCGGCCCGCCGGGTCTTCCAGGCCGTCCGTATCGCCGTCAACGAGGAGCTCGACCAGCTCACGAGGGCGCTCGACGACGCGCTCGAGTTGCTGGTGCCGGGGGGACGGTGCGTTGTCATCTCCTACCATTCCGGGGAGGACCGCCTGGTGAAGCAGGTCTTCACCCGGGCCGTCACCGGTGGCTGCGTGTGCCCACCCGGGCTGCCGTGTGTGTGCGGCGCAGAAGCTCGCTTCGAAATTCGTCGTACGCGGGGCGAAGCGCCCGAGCGAGGCCGAGATCGGTCGGAACCCCCGGGCCGAAGCGGCCAGGCTCAGGGTCGTCGAACGGGTGCCCGGCGCCGACGACGGTGTTGTGTCGACCGATGACGATGTCGTGTCGACCGACGACGAGGTTGCGTGATGGCGCCTCCGGCGACGGCCACAGCGCGGCGCGCCCCGGCCACCGCCCACCCCCTGCCAACGCCGGGTGACCGGCCGGCTGATCAGCGGCCGCGTCGGCCGCCACTCCGGGTCTTCGAGCCCGGCCCCAAGCGCCGGGCGGAGCGTCGGCGGTTCCGACGCTCCACCCTGTGGGTGTCGGCCGGGATCGTGGTCGCCAGCCTGCTGGCCGTCGTCGTCGCCGACGGGATGGTGGCTCAGCACCAGATCGCCCTGTCGCGGACCGAGGCGCAGCTTGCGTCGGCAACCGCCACCGAGAAGGCACTCCAGACGCGCAACGCCGAGATGGCGGCGCCGCCTCTGATCGTGCATCAGGCGGAGTCCCAGGGTCTGGTGGCTCCGAGCCAGGTGATCGACCTGCCCCAGGTGCCGCTCGACGTTCCGCTGCCGCCGCCCAGTCTCGTCCCCGCCGCTCCGGCGAGCGCCCCCGGCCCGACCGCGGGCTCCGCCGGCGCCTCGTCTCCGACCTCGACCACGTCGACCGGACAGTGAGCCCGGCGTACGTGCTGGGCCGGCGGGCTCGTGCCGTCCGGCTCCTCCTGGTCGTGGCGTTCGCCGCCATCATGATCCGCCTGGTGGCCGTCCAGGAGCTGTCGCACCAGCACTACGCGTCCCTGTCCGCATCGCAGCTCACCCAGACGGTGACGGTCCCCCCGCTTCGGGGGGGCATCTACGACCGGAACGGCGAGGTGCTGGCCGAGTCGGTGACCAAGCAGACCGTGGTGGCCGATCCGCTGCTCATCGACCATCCCGCCACGGTCGCCCAGAAGCTCTCTCCCGTGCTCGGCATCCCGGTGCCCACGCTCGAGCCCATGCTCATGGAGCACTCCGGGTTCGTCTACCTGGCTCATCGGGTGCCCGATGCCGTGGCCGCCAAGGTCTCGTACCTCGGCCTCACCGGCATCAACCTGGTCCCCGAGACCCAGCGGATCGAGCCCAACGGCCAGCTGGCGAGCCCGGTGGTCGGGACGGTCAACTGGAACGGCGCCGGTTCGTCGGGCCTCGAGTACCAGTACCAGAGGCTGCTGGCGGGAAGGACCGGTTCCGAGACCCTCATGGAGTCGCCGGACGGGGTGACGCTCCCGGGAACGACGGCCAAGGTCAAAGCGCAGCCGGGTACGGGCATCGAGCTGACCATCGACGAGTCGGTCCAGTACGTCGCCGAGCAGGCGCTGGCCACCGAGATCACCGCTGCCCACGCCACCTCGGGCGTCGCCGTGGTGATGGACGTGAAGTCAGGGGACATCCTGGCCATGGCCGATCTGCAGGCGACCCCTCCCGGGAGCTCGGGGGCGGCGCCGAAGGCAGCGGGAACCACCGCCGGGCCGACACTCGTCTCCGACGACGCCACCCTCCCGGCCGGAGTGGAGGAGGCGGCCTCGAACTCGGCGGTGACCCAGGTCTACGAGCCCGGCTCCGTGTTCAAGCTGGTCACGTTCTCGGGCGCTCTGGCATCGGGAGTGATCACCCCGGACCAGCAGATCGACGTCCCCGCTTCCCTGTCGATCGGTGGCTACACCTTCCACGACGCCGAATCGCACGGTGACGAGCAGCTGAGCGCGTCCCAGGTGCTCGCCCAGTCCTCCAACCTCGGCACCATCGAGATCGCCCAGGGGCTCGGGGAGAACCGCCTGCTGAGCCAGATCGCCAGCCTCGGGTTCGGCTCGCCCACCGGCCTCGGGTTCCCGGGCGAGTCCCAAGGCATCGTCCCCGGGCCCTCGTCGTGGACCGACTCTTCGATCGGGTCGACCCCGATCGGTCAGGACGACGCCGTGACTGCGCAGCAGGTGCTCGACGCCTACAACACGGTGGCCGACGGCGGCACCTTCGTCAGCCCCCGCCTCGTCCAGGCCACGGTCAGCCCGTCGGGCGGCGTCAGTGCGACACCGCCGTCCTCCTCCCGGCGCGTCATCGACCCCAAGACCAACAGCGAGCTCGTCAACATGCTCGAGGGGGTTGTCTCGTCGGGGACGGCGACCAGCGCCGCCATCGACGGTTACACGGTAGCCGGCAAGACCGGCACGGCCCAGGTGCCGAGCCCCGACCACCTCGGGTACGTCCCCGACGACTACATCGCTTCGTTCACCGGGTTCGCACCGGCCCAGGATCCCGTGCTCTCGTCCATCGTCGTGCTGGACCACCCGACACCGATCTACGGGGGTGCGGTGGCCGCCCCGGTCTTCGCCACGATCATGTCCTATGCGCTGCACCATTACGGCATCCCCACCACGGCGGCGGCCACCACGTCGACGTCGAGCTCTGCCGTCGGATCGACGGGTAGCATCACCGTGCCGCCCGGCGCCGCCACCGAAGGGCCCTGAGTGGGCCCGAGACGGGCAGCCCGGAACGGCCGTTTCCCGTTCCCCCCGCAGAACCCGTGGACCCTTCCGTGCGCATGAGCGAGCTGATCCGTGATGTCCCAATCGCCGGCGTGCGAGGTGACCCCGCCTCCACCATGGTCACTGGTGTGGAACTGGACAGCCGGGTGGTGTCGGCTGGGACCCTGTTCTGCTGTGTGCCCGGGGCCAACGTCGACGGGCACGGGTTCGCCACCGACGCGGTCGGGCGGGGGGCGAGCGCGCTCCTCTGCGAGCACCTGATCGATGTAGAGGTGACCCAGGTCGCCGTGGGCAGTGGCGAGATCCGTCCGGCCATGGCCAGCGTGGCGGCGGCCTTCTACGGGCATCCCTCGGTGGAGATGACGACGGTCGGCGTGACCGGCACCAATGGCAAGACCACCGTGACCCGGCTGATCGCCGGCATCCTCGACCGGTCCGGCGTGCCAACCGGCGTCATCGGGACGTTGGGGGGCCCGCGCACCACTCCGGAGTCTCCCGAGCTCCAACGCCGGCTCGCCGAGCTCCGCCGGGAGGGCCGCCAGGCAGTTGCGCTCGAGGTCTCCTCGCACGCCCTCACCCAGCATCGGGTGGACGAGGTCAACTTCGACGTCGCTGCGTTCACCAACCTGAGCAGGGACCACCTCGACCATCACGGCACGATGGAGGAGTACTTCGCAGCCAAGGCTCGGCTGTTCGAACCCGGCCGGTGCCAGGTCGCCGTCATCGACGTCGATGATCCCTGGGGCCGGCGGTTGGCGGACCATGTCGCCGCTCACGCCGCCGTCGGCGACACAACGGGAACGGGCCCGGTCCACCCTCGGCTCGTGCCCGTGAGGCGGGCCGAGGCCACCGAGGTCACCGCTTCGGTGGGACGGACGGCCTTCCGGTGGCGGGGCCGGACCGTCGATCTCCCCCTGACCGGGTCGTTCAACGTGGCCAACGCGCTCATGGCGGCGACCGTGGCCGTCGAGCTCGGCATCGACGAGCAAGCCGTCGTCGACGGGCTGGCCTCGGCCGAGCCGGTCCCGGGTCGGATGCAGGTGGTGGCCGACCGTCCCGTCGCCGTGGTGGTCGACTACGCCCATACGCCTGCGGGCCTGGAGGCGGCCCTAGGGGCGCTTCGGGAGGCAACCGGACCGACCGACGACCACAAGGTGATCTGCGTGTTCGGCTGCGGCGGTGATCGCGACCGGGGCAAGCGCCCGCTCATGGGCTCGGTGGCCAGCCGGCTGTCCGATGTGGTCGTGCTGACGTCGGACAACCCTCGTTCCGAAGACCCGGCCGCCATCATCGACGAAGTGCGGAGCGGCGCCGACGGTCCGGCCCGTCTCCTCGTCGAGCCGGACCGGTACGCCGCCGTAGGGACGGCCATCGCCCTGGCGGACGACGGCGACATCGTGCTGATCGCCGGCAAGGGCCACGAGACCACCCAGACGGTGGGGGACTCGGCCTTCCCCTTCGACGACCGGGTCGTCGCCGCAGCGGCCCTGTCGGCCCGGGCCGGGACGCTGCCCCGGTGATCGCCCTCATGACCTCGGGAGGCGTGGCCCTCTGGGTGGCGGTGCTGTCGACGCCCATGCTGATCCGGTGGTTGGTCAACCACAACATCGGTCAGCAGATCCGCGAGGACGGCCCCCAGGTTCACATCGCCAAGGCCGGGACACCCACCATGGGCGGCATCGGAGTCGTGGGCGCCGCCGTCGCCGGGTTCGCGGCGGCTCACGCCGTTCCCGGCGTGCGGCTCAGCCGCTCGGGTGTCCTGATCCTGCTGGCCGTGGTGGGCGCGGGGCTGATCGGGTTGGCAGACGACTGGATCAAGGTTCGGCACCGACGGAGCCTCGGCCTCAACAAACGGGCGAAGTTCGGAGCCCAGATCGGTCTCGGCGTGGCGTTCGCCCTGCTCGCCGTGTACTGGGCGCACTCCTCCACCGCGCTGTCCTTCACCCGGTACGACTCGACCGGCCTCGACATGGGCACGGGGATCTGGGTGGTCTGGGCCACCCTGGTGATCGCGGGCGCCGCCAATGCCGTCAACCTGACCGACGGTCTCGACGGCCTCGCCGCCGGGTCGTCCACCTTCTGCTTCGCCTGCCTCGCCGTCATCGGCTACTGGCAGTACCGGCACTTCCAGATCTATCGGGTCGGGGATGCCCTCGACCTGGCCGTGGCGGCCGTGGCCCTGGCCGGGGCGTGCCTCGGCTTCCTCTGGTGGAACGCGGCGCCGGCCAAGATCTTCATGGGTGACACGGGTTCGCTGTCGATCGGGTCCGGCCTGGCCGCGCTTTGCCTGCTCATGAACCTCGATCTCCTCCTCGTGGTCATCGGGGGCCTGTTCGTCATCGTGACCCTCTCGGTGGTCATCCAGGTCGTCAGCTTCAGGCTCTTCCACCGGCGGGTGTTCCGGATGGCGCCCCTGCACCACCACTTCGAGCTCGGCGGCTGGCCGGAGACGACGGTCATCGTGCGGTTCTGGATCCTCGCCGGCCTCTTCGCCGCCCTCGGACTCGGGATCTTCTACGGCGACTTCCTCTCGGTGAGCAAGGTCTGATCCCGGTGAGCAAGGTCTGATCCCGGTGAGCAAGGTCTGATTCCGGTGAGCAAGGGCTGAGCGTGCCCGGCGACAGGTTCCACCACCTTCCCCGCCCCATGGACGAAGCTTGGGGCGTGCGTGAGGACGACGACATCCGCCCTGCGGCCGGCCGGCTCGTCACCCCGACGGCAACCCTCCCGGGCCGTCGCCCACCGGCCAGAGGCCCGGTCGCCGGTCCCGGCATCCTCTCCCGGGTCGGCACCGCCTCGGCCATCGCCCTCCTCGTCGGCGTGCTCTGTGTCTTCGGGCTGATCATGGTGGGGTCGGCGTCGCCGGTGATCTCGCTCAACCTGTACGGGTCGCCGTGGACGATCTTCGTCCACCAGGTCATCTACATGGTGGCGGGCGGATGCGCGCTCGGCATCCTGGCCCGGATGGACTACCAGGTGTTGCGCAGGCTCCGGGCGCCGCTCCTCATCGGCTCGATGGGGCTGCTCGTCGTGGTGCTCGTACCCCACCTGGGCGTCACCGCCGGAGGCTCGTCCCGCTGGGTCGGGTTCGGCCTGCTCCAGCTGCAGCCCTCCGAGCTGATGAAGCTGGCCCTGGCCGTGTTCGTGGCCGACCTGCTCACTCGGCGCAGCGATCCGAGGAAGGTCGTCGTCCCCGTCCTCACCGTGCTCGGCATCGCCGGGCTCCTCATCTTGAAGCAGCCGGACATGGGCACGGCGCTCGTCCTGTGCTGCATCGCATTCGGCATGCTGTTCATGGGAGGCGTCCCCATGCGACCCATTATGAAGGTCGTCGTGTCTTTCTGCGCCGTGGCGGTCGTCGTGGGGCTGGCCGATCCCTACCGCCGGGACAGGATCCTCTCCTTCCTCAACCCCGGCGCCCACCAGTCGGGCTCGGGGTACCAGGTCTGGCAGTCGCTCATCGGCCTCGGGTCCGGGCACATCTTCGGTCTCGGGCTCGGCGGGGGGCGCCAGAAGTGGGGGACGCTCCCCAATGCCCACACCGACTTCATCTTCTCGGTCGTGGGGGAGGAGCTGGGGCTCGTCGGCGCCGTGTTCCTCCTCGTTCTCTTCTTCGGACTGGCCTGGTACGGGCTTCGGGCCGCCACCCGGGCTCCCGACCGCTTCGGGAGCCTGCTGGCGGTGGGCATCACCACCTGGGTGACCTCCCAGGCCGTCATCAACGTGGGCGCCGTCGTCGGGGTACTGCCGGTGACGGGGATCCCATTGCCGTTCATCTCGTACGGGGGATCGTCGCTCATCATCACCATGGCGGCGATCGGCATCCTGCTCAGCATCGCCCGCCGAGAACGGAGCGGCTCCACGCCGGCCCCGGTCAGAGCTCGGCGCCGAACCACGGCGCGGTGAGCGGGGACCGCTTCGCCCTGGTCGCCGGAGGGGGCACGGCCGGGCACCTCCAGCCGGCGCTCGCCATCGCCGAGGCACTTGTGGAGGCGGGTCACCCGAGGGGGACGATCGAGTTCGTCGGATCCGAGCGCGGCCAGGACCGCCAAACGCTCGACGGGCGGGGGTTCCCGGTCACCCTGCTGCCGGGCCGGGGGATCGTCCGGAGCCTCTCGCTCCCGGACCTCATGACCAATGCGCGGGCCGTGGGCGGACTGGCCGTGGCCGCCGTCCTCGGCGTCGCCGCCGTTCGCAAGGCCCGCCCGCAGGTCGTGGTCTCGGTCGGCGGGTACGCCAGCCTGCCGGCCTCCCTCGGCGCCGTCGTGCTCGGGGTGCCGCTGGTGCTGGTCAACGTCGACGCCGTTCCCGGTGCCGCCAACCGCCTCTTCGCCCGCTTCGCCGCAGCGTGCGCCGTGGGCTGGGAGGGGAACCCGTTGCCCCGGGCCGTCGTCACCGGCACGCCGGTGCGGGAGGAGATCGCCTCGGTCCGCCGCCATCCGCTGGACAAGAAGGCGGCGAGGCGCGCCCTCGGGCTGCCCGAGGACCGGCCCACGGTCGTCAGTTTCGGCGGCTCGCTCGGGGCCCGCCGGATCAACGACGCCGTAGACGGGTTGGCCCGGCTCTGGCGGCGACGCCCGGACCGGTCGCTCTACCAGATCGTCGGCAGGCGGGACTGGCCTCGCTACGCCGAGACGGCCTCGACGGCGGAACCGCCTGAGCCGGCCTCCGACCGCCGCCCCCGTACGGACCGCGCACGAGACGGAGGCACCGAGGGGCTGGCGCTCCTCCGGGCCGCGTACGAGGACCGGATGGCGGCGGTGTACGCCGCCGCCGACATCGTGGTGTGCAGGGCGGGGGCCATGACCGTGGCCGAGCTGGCGGTGGCCGGCGTGCCCGCCGTCCTCGTTCCGCTCCCGGGCGCACCCGGCGACCATCAGAGCGCCAACGCCCGGGTCCTCGAGCGCGCCGGTGCGGCCGTGGTCGTCCCCGACGCCGACTGCGACGCCGATTGCCTCGCCGATACGCTCGACCGCATGCTGGTCGATGCCCCCGGGCTGGAGGCCAGAGGTCGCGCCGCGGCGTCGCTCGGACGGCCCGATGCCGCCTCCGCCGGGGCGGCGGTGGTCGAGGCCACCGCCGGCACGAAACGTCGCCGCCGACCGTCGACCCGATCCGGGGCGGGGGCCCGATGACGACCGGGGGCTCGGCCGTCTTCGACGACCCCTCCGCGCCCCGGTCGGTGCACATCGTGGGCATCGGTGGGGCGGGGATGAGCGCGCTGGCGTCTGTCCTCGAGGCGCTCGGCCACACGGTGACGGGCAGCGATCTGAAGGCGTCGAGCGTCACCGACCGGCTGGTCCGGGCAGGGATCCCGGTCGCCATCGGGCACGACCCCGGCAACGTCGGAGCGGCCGACCTGCTCACCTTGTCGACGGCCGTCCCGGAGACCAACCCCGAGGTCGTCGAGGCCGCACGCCGGGGCGTCCCGGTGCTGCCGAGAGCCGATGTCCTGGCTGCGGTTGCCTCGCTCCGGCGCAGTGTGGCCGTGGCGGGAACCCACGGCAAGACCACCACCGCCTCGATGCTCGCCCTCGTGCTCGTCGAAGCCGGCCTGAGGCCGTCCTTCCTCATCGGGGGGGACGTGAACGAGATCAGCACGAACGCGGTGTGGGACGAGGGGGAGTGGTTGGTGGTCGAGGCCGACGAGAGCGACGGCTCGTTCCTCGCCCTCGATCCGGACATCGGCATCGTCAACAACGTCGAAGCCGATCATCTCGACCATTACGGGTCGTTCGAAGCCATCCGGGAAGCGTTCGCGGCGTTCGCCGCCAAGGCGGACCGCGTGGTCGCCGGCGGCGATGACCCGGCGGCGGCCGAGATCGGAAGGGCGCACGACGGCGATCTGGTGGGCACCGGGGCCGGGTGCACGCACCGGATCGCCGGGCTCGAGCTCGCTCGGAGCTCGGTCGAGTTCGACCTCCTGGGGCCGCACGGGAGACCACTCGGTCACCTCGCCGTGCCCGTCGCCGGCGAGTACAACGCCCGCAACGCCGCCGTCGCCTGCGTGGCCGCGCTCGCCGCCGGGGTCGCGTTCGACACCGCCGCCCGCGCCCTTGCCCGCTTCGCCGGTGTGGCGCGCCGGTTCGAGTTCCGGGGATCGGCGAACGGCGTGACGATCGTCGACGACTATGCGCATCTGCCGAGCGAGATCGGTGCGGTCATCGCCGCTGCCCGCAACGGGGGTTGGGACCGGGTCGTGGCCGTGTTCCAGCCCCACCGTTACGGCCGGACGGCCGAGTTGGGGGCCGAGCTGGGCCGGGCATTGGCCGGGGCCGACGTCGTGGTCGTCACCGACGTCTACGGAGCCGGCGAAGCACCCGTGCCCGGAGTCTCGGGCCGCCTGGTGGCCGATGCCGCCCGGGCCGCGGACCCCGCTCTCTCCGTGACGTACGTGCCGAGCCGGTCCGATCTCCGCGACAGCGTCGCCGAGCTTCTCCGACCGGGTGATCTCTGCCTGACCCTGGGGGCGGGCGACCTGACGACGATGCCCGACGAGCTGCTCGTCGACCCGACGTGGTGACGCCGTCCGTGCCCATGACCGGCGCCTGGGACACGATCGTGGAGACGCTGGCGCCGCCGGCTGCGAAGTCGGCACCGACCGTCCGCTCGGGGCCCTCACGACCTACCGCGTGGGAGGAACGGCGGCGCTGTCGGTCGAGACGCCCACCGAGTCGGCGTTGCTCGTCGTGGCGGCGGCGTTGGCGGCCATCGACGGTACTGCTCCACCGGTGCTCGTCCTCGGGAAGGGATCGAACCTGCTCGTGGCGGACGCCGGGTTCGACGGGTTGGTGCTCTCGCTCGGATCTGGCTTCGACGTACTCGCCATAGAAGAAGGCAGGGTCCGGGCCGGGGGGGCGGTGAGCCTGCCCGTGCTGGCACGCCGGACCGCCGCTGCCGGCTGGCGTGGGCTGGAGTGGGCCGTGGGCGTCCCCGGGTCGGTCGGGGGGGCGGTGCGGATGAACGCCGGTGGACACGGGTCGGACACCGCAGCGACCCTCGTCTCGTGCCGGGTCGTCGACCTGGCCACGGGCTCGGTCCGGGTCGTTCCCGCCGCCGAGATGGAGCTCGCCTACCGCACGAGCAGGATCGGGCCGACCGAGGTCGTCACCGAGGCGGTGCACGTGCTCGAGCGGGGCGACGCCGGTCAGGCGAAGGAGCTCATCGACGAGGTCGTCCGGTGGCGCCGGGCCAACCAGCCGGGTGGGAGCAACGCCGGCTCGGTGTTCACCAATCCGCCGGGGGACTCGGCCGGCCGCCTGGTCGACGCCTGCGGGCTGAAGGGTGCCCGTATCGGGACGGCGGAGGTGTCGCACAAGCACGCCAACTTCATCCAGGCGGATCCGGGCGGATCCGCCGACGACGTCCGCCGGCTCATCGCCCACGTCCGCGGCGTGGTGGCCACGGAGACAGGCATCGATCTCCGGCCCGAGGTCAGGTTCGTGGGGTTCCCGAGGTCGGACACGGGACCGGGCGCAGGCGGTCCCGAGGAGCGGGACCGGTGAGCACGAAGCGGGCCGTGCCCTCCGTCCCTGTCCGCAGCATCGATCCGAAGATCAGGCAGCGGCGGCAGTCGATCCAGCGCAGCCAGGGGCTCCGGCGGCTCCGCAGGCTGGTGGCGGCGCTCATCGTGGTCGGCGTGGCCGTGGTGGTCCTGGTGGCGCTGCACACGCCGCTCTTCAGTGCCCGGGTGATCAGGATCACCGGGAGCCATCCCCGGACCCCGGCCGCCGCCATCGTGGCGGCGAGCGAGCTCGGGCGCCATCCTTCGCTCATCGACGTCGATCCCGGCGCCGTGGCCGCCCGGGTTGAGGCGCTGCCCTTCATCGAGACCGCCGCCGTCACCCGACACTGGCCCGATGGCGTCTCCATCCACGTGACCGAGCGGACCCCTGCCGCCCAGATGGCGGGACCGGGCCGATCGTGGTCGGTGATCGACGCCGACGGCAGGACGCTCGAGGCCGTTCCCGCACCGGTGCCCGGATTGAGGACCCTGGCCATCGACACGTCGCGGGGAGCGATCCAGCCCCCGGCGGTCGGCGCATCGCTGACGCCGGCGGCCGGCAGCGCTGTGACCGTGGTGCGGACCCTGCCTCTGGCCTTCGCTGGTCAGGTCACGGCGGTCACCGAGCACGCCGATGGCACGCTGGAGCTGACGCTGGGGTCGGGGATCCACGTCGACATGGGATCGAGCGTCCTACTGCACGCCAAGTACGAAGACGTGGCAGCCATCATCGCCCACGGGAAGCTCGACGCCACCTCCGTCATCGACGTCACCATCCCCAACTCGCCGACGGTGGGCGGCTGAGGCGACCGTGTCAGGTGGCGCCGGCCGCTCGGATGCACCGACGCGACCCGGGGAACGGACAGTCGACGGCATGGCCGTTTCGGTCGGCCGCCCGGCTCGGCAGGGCCGCCGACCGGCGCCGACGCGGCGTCGTGCGAGCGCCGCTCAGGCCCGCGACCAAGCTTGACCAGGTACAGACCTGATCGTATGGTAGTGCCCAACTCGCCGGTTGGAACGGTTTCAACCTTTGGTCGAGGGTAAGGGATTTCATGACCGTTCCGGCGCAGAACAACTACTTCGCCGTCATCAAGGTAGTGGGGGTCGGCGGCGGCGGCGTCAACGCCGTGAACCGCATGATCGAAGCCGATCTCCGTGGTGTCGAGTTCATCGCCACCAATACCGACGCCCAGGCGCTCCTCATGAGCGAGGCCGATCTCAAGCTGGACATCGGTCGTCAGCTGACTCGGGGACTCGGTGCCGGAAGTGATCCCGAGGTGGGCCGGCTGGCCGCCGAGGAGCATCGGGCCGAGATCGAAGAGGCGCTGAAGGGTGCCGACATGGTGTTCATCACCGCCGGCAAGGGCGGTGGCACGGGAACCGGGGGAGCACCGGTGGTGGCCGAGGTCGCCAAGAGCATCGGGGCGTTGACCATCGGCGTCGTCACCCGGCCGTTCACGTTCGAGGGCCGTCGCCGCTCGGTCCAGGCCGAGCAGGGCATCCAGAACCTGAAGGAGAAAGTCGACACCCTCATCATCATCCCCAACGATCGCCTGCTCACGGTGTCCAACGAGAAGACGTCGATGGTCAACGCCTTCAAGATGGCCGATGAGGTCCTCATGCAGGGCGTGCAGGGCATCACGAGCCTCATCACCGTGCCCGGCCTGATCAACACCGACTTCGCCGACGTGAAGATGATCATGAACAACGCCGGCACGGCGATCATGGGGATCGGCTCGGCGACCGGCGAGGGCAGGTCGGTCAACGCCGCCAGAGCCGCCATCACGAGTCCCCTCCTCGAGGCGTCCATCGAAGGGGCGCGGGGAATCCTCTTGAACATCTCCGGCGGCCCCGATCTCGGGCTCTTCGAGGTCAATGAGGCCGCCGAGATCATCCACGGCGTCGCCCACCCCGACGCCAACATCATCTTCGGCAGCGTCATCGACGACGAGATGGGTGATGAGGTCCGGGTCACAGTCATCGCCGCCGGCTTCGAGCGCTGGGAGTCCCAGTCCCCGGCGCGCAGCGCCGCCCACGGCGAGAAGGTGGCGTCCGGACGCGAGGACGCAAAGAGCAGGCTGCTCGGCAAGGACGCCGCTCACGAGGACATCTTCGCCTCCCCCGGCGCTGACGACCTCGACCTGGGCGACGACGAGTTCGATGTCCCCTCGTTCCTCCGCTGAGCGGGACCGCGCTCGCTGAACGGGTCGACGGTCACCGTCTCCCTTCCGCCCTACGTGCGGGCGGCGTTCTCCGGAGCCTCCGACGGCGACCTCAGGCCTCGTTGGGATGCTACGAGGCCACCGGGCTCAGGCCCGCCTGTCCCTGCCGATGCCGACGCCCTCGAGCGGTGGTTCGCCTCGACCGTCGGTGATGCCTGGGCGCCCCCCGTGGACCTGCGGTCCCGGGGATGGGTCGCAGAGCTGCACTGCCTCGAGCAGGTTCACGGCGGATCGGTGGTGGTGGTCGAGACCGACGGGGGTGGTCGCGTCGACGAGGGACGCCGAACCGGGCCCGCCCGGGTCGGCCGTCGACCGGGTGGGCGTCGGCGGGCGGTGTGTGCCGGGACCGGTGACGCCCTGGTGGCGACGGATCCGTCGGTCGCACTCTGTGTGTTCGTCGCCGACTGTGGTGCCATCGCCCTGGCCGGTGACAACGGGGCGTTCGCCGCCGTCCATGCCGGATGGAGGGGGCTCGTGGCCGGGGTTATCCCGGCCGCTGTCGAGGCGATCCGGTCGCTCGGGGCGACGGATGTCGCCGGCGCGCTCGGGCCTTGCATCCACCCCGGCTGCTACGAGTTCTCGGAGGGAGATCTTTCGACCGTGGCATCGGTCCTCGGCGATGGCGTTCGCACCCGGACCGCCACCGGCCGCCCGGCCCTCGATTTGCCCGCCGCCGTCTCGTCGGCGTTCGCCTCCTGTGGCGTGAGCGCCGTTCCCGGTCCGGAGGTCTGCACTGCGTGCTCGGAGCGGTACTTCTCGCATCGGGCTCGGGGTGACGCTGGGCGCAACGCCCTCGTCGTGTGGTCCTCGGCCGCTGCCGTCCGGCGATCGCTGTGATGAGCGCCTGGAGAACCCCGCCGGAGGGCGGGGAGCCGGCCTCGTTCGACGGCGCGGCGTTCCCCGCCCGACTGGACCTGGTGCGCGAGCGCATCGCCCGAGCGGCGTCGGATCCGTCAGCGGTCAGCATCGTGGCTGTGACGAAGGGGTTCGGCCCCGATGCCGTCACCGGGGCGTTGGCGGCGGGTCTGAACGACATCGGCGAGAACTACGCATCTGAGCTCCTGGCCAAGGCGTCGACGGTCCAGGCGTCGACGGTCGGGGGAGGGAGCGACGAGGCGGAGGGTGAACGCGATCCGGTGTGGCACTTCCTCGGTGCTGTCCAGCGGAACAAGATCCCGAGACTGGCACCGGTGGTGTCCTGGTGGCAAGGAGTGAGCCGCCTGGAGGAGGCGACAGCCATCGCCACCCGAAGTCCGGAGGGACGGGTGTTGGTGCAGGTCGACGTGGCCGGCATCCCGGGCCGGGGCGGATGCCCGCCGTCGGAGGTGCGATCCCTCGTCGAAGGGATGCGCGAGCTCGGTCGGGAGCCGGTCGGGCTCATGGCGGTGGGACCGCCCGGTCCGCCAGAGGCCACGCGGCCGGCGTTCGCGATGGTGTCGAGGTTGGCGGACTCCCTCGATCTGCCGGTCCGGTCCCTCGGGATGTCGGAGGATTTCGAGGTGGCCTTGCAAGAGGGGTCGACCATGGTCCGTCTGGGTCGTGCGCTGTTCGGCAGCCGACCACCCAAGACCAGGTCATAGAGGTTCCACCGGCCGCCAAGGTCACGCACTACGCTGTGACGAGGAGGAAACCATGGCTGCTTCGTTCATGAAAAAGACGATGGCGTACCTCGGCCTCGTCGACGACGAGTACGACGGTTACGACGACTACGAGCCGCGCCCTTCGACACCTGTCGCCCGGGTCGGACAGCGATCGGTGAGCACGCTGGACGACCTCGAGGAGCCGACGGCTTCTGCACCGAGCCCGCGGATCCGCACGCTTCCCCGCGACGAGCCGGTGGGCCCACCTCCGTCGCCTGCCGCGTCGATGGGAAGCACCACGATGGGGAACCGTGCCTCGGTCGGCACCTCGTCGGTACGGCCGATCACTCCGGAGAGCGCGGGGGCGAAAGTCCACATCGTGGCGCCCGCCCGGTTCTCCGACGCTCAGGAGATCGCCAACCGGTTGATGAACAGCCAGCCGGTGATCGTGAACATGCAGACGGCAGAGCGCGACCTCCAACGCCGCATGATCGACTTCTGCAGCGGAGCGACCTACGCCCTGTCCGGCGGCATGGAACGGGTCGCCGATGAGGTGTTCCTGCTCACGCCCTCGAACGTGAAGGTCTCGGACGAGGAACGTCAGCGCCTGGCCGATCGCGGGCTGGTGAATCCCTGAACCACGACCCTGGGACGGCTCGCCCGTCGGGCGGAGCGTGAACGGCGATGCTCCTGATCATCTACCTGGTGCTGCAGGCGTTCATCATCGTCCTCATCGCCTATTCGCTCCTCAGCTGGTACCTGGCCTATGCCAGAGTCAGCTACGACTCCTTCGCCTGGCGCCTCCAGCGCACCCTCTCGTCCATCTGCGACCCGGTGCTCCGCCCGGTGCGAAGGCTCATCCCACCGGTCAGGGTCGGCAACACCGCTCTCGACCTCTCGGTGCTGATCGTGTTCCTCGTCATCGAGGTGGTGCTCATTCCGCTCGTCCGCTGATCCGGACCTCGGCGGCCTCTGTCGCACGACGGGGATGAAGGCGACCGACCGTCGACATCCGGATCCCAGGTCGCGTCCCCGGGCGCCACTAGCATGGCGGACATGGATGCTTCGCAATCTGCGCTCGATTCGCTGAGGACCGTCGAGTTCCGTGAAACGCTCAAGGGCTACCACCGGGACGACGTCGACGAATACCTGGAAAAGGCGGCCGTGGAGGCCGAAGGGCTCCAGGAACAGCTCCGCCAGACGGGGGAGCGGTTGCGTCAGGCCGTGGAGCGGATCTCCGAGCTGGAGAAGGCACAGCAGGAGCGTCCGGCACCTGAGCCGGCACCGGTCGCGGTCAGCGACGATTCGCTGCAGCGGACCCTGCTCCTGGCCCAGAAGTTCGTGGACGAGACGAAGGCGGACGCCGAGGCCCGGGCCTCGCAGCTGCTCGCCGACGCCGGCACCAAGGCCCGCCAGATGACCGAGGAGGCCCAGGGCCGTGCCGACCAGATCGCAGCCGACGCCGCCCAGCGGTTGCGGGAGGAGATCGCCCGCCTCGAAGAGACCCGGGCCCGCCTCACGAGCCAGGTGAAGACTCTGACCGAGCATCTCCTGAGCGAGCGGAGCCGGCTGCGGGGCGCCGTCAACGAGCTCGGCCGGTGGGTCGAGGAGCACGTGAAGGCCCCGCCGGTTCCCCCCGAGGCAAACCTGGCCGACATCGGGAGGGCAGACACCGGAGGTGGGAGCGCCGGAGAGGCCGGAGAGCGGGCGCCCACCCCGGCGCCTTCGTCCGTCCTCCAGGGAGGGAACAAGCCCGTGGGGCCCCAGGCCGTCCCTTCGACCGAGGAGGGAGGGGCCGCCACCACGGGGGAGGTCCCGCGGGTGCATCCCTGCCCCGAACGCGGAGGCCCCGGGCGCCTCCATGCCGTCGTAAGGCCTCCGGCTCACCGAGCCCCAGCAACGGGCGGCCAGAGAACAGCGACCGACCGCCTCGCCGCCGCGGCGCCAGCCCGGTAACGGTGTTCGGAGCTCGGCGCTCTCCCGCTATGGTCGCACAGACCGCGTGCCGCTGAACGGCTCCAGATCCACTGCCGGAGCTGGCAGCGCACGGGCAGCGCACGGTATGGTCTCCCGCTCGCCTGTTGTCGGCCTCGAGTCGCCGCCGCGCCGGAGACGCGATCGGGCGAAGCTCGAAGGAGGTCGAAGTGACGGCAGCAAAGAAGGCGGGCAGCGTGAGCCCCACCAGGCCGAGCCCGTCCGGCACCAGGAGCGCGCCTCCATCCACCAAGCGAACAGCGTCGAAGAATTCGAGTTCGGCCGGAAAGAAGTCAGTGCCAACCGCTCAGAAGGCTGTCACGAAGAAGACGTCGCCTCCGTCGACGTCGCGTTCCTCCTCGGCCGGGAAGGCGCCGGCCAAGGCCGGTGCCTCCCGGGGCCAGAAGAAGGACACCCCGGCCAGGGCCACAGCGAACCCGCCTACCAAGCCGGGCGCGCGGAAGCAAGCCACCGACGGCCGGGCACCGGCGAAGACGACGAGCTCCGCGACCCGCCCACAGCGAGCTCCGTCCCGGTCCCGAGCCACCAGGCCTCCGTCAGCGGGGAAGGCTCCGTCCACCGGGAGGACGGGCAAGGGCGGCGCGGTTGCCACAAAAGGCCCGGCCACGAAGGCCCCCGCCACCAAGGCCGCAGCAGCGAAGGCCCCCGCCGCCAAGGCCCCCCCCACGAAGGCCCCGGCCGCCAAGAGGCCTGCGACGACCAAGAGCGGGGCCGTTCCTGCCGGTGGCCCGGCGAAGTCGGCGGCTCCCAAGCGGTCTGCGCCCGGCCCCTACGCCAAGGAGCAGAAGTTCCTCGACGAACAGCGGGCACTCCTTCTTCTGGAGCGCTCGGTCTACGAGGGCCAAGCCGTCGACCTCCGTGCCGAGGCAGACTCGCTGGCCCTCGAGCGCGAGCCCGGTGACGTCCAGTTCGACGAGGAATCGGGCGAAGGGGGGACGGTGACGGTCGACCGGGAACGCAACCTCGCGCTTTCCGCTCAGGCCACGGCGGCGGTCCAGGAGATCGACGACGCCCTGTACAAGATCGAACACAAGAGTTATGGAAGCTGCGAGCGGTGCCATCAGCCGATACCGAAGGCACGGCTCCGCGCCCTTCCGTTCGCCAGGCTGTGTGTGGCGTGCAAGAGCGGCGGACTGTCTCGGCGCTAGCCGGAGCCCGCACGGTGGTCCAGTCACGCCCCGGGCTGTCGGTGGGGTTTCGTCACCTGGCGGTGGCCGCCGCCGTCGTCGTCGTAGTGGTGGTCGCAGACCAGTTGACCAAATGGTGGGCGGTGACCAGGCTGTCGCGCGGGGAGATCCACGTCGCCGGCACGCTCGACCTCGAGCTCACCCGCAACTCGGGATCGGCGTTCAGCCTGTTCCAGGGTGAGACGGCGGCGGTGGCAGCGGTGGCTGCTGTCCTCGTGGTCGCCCTGACCGTGCTCGTCTGGTACTCCCGGAGCGACGGACGAGCAGCCATCCTCGGTCTCATCCTCGGCGGTGCACTGGGAAACCTGTCCGACCGCCTGTTCCGCAGCGATCACGGGGCGGTCGTGGACTTCGTCGCCCTCCACTTCTGGCCCACCTTCAACGTGGCCGATGCCTGCATCGTTGTCGGCTGTGTGTTGCTCGTGATCTCGCTGTTCCGGGGCGGCCGAGCACCGTGAGCGCGAGCGGGCTCAGTGTCGTCGTTCCCCAGTCTCTCGACCGGGTGCGGGTAGACAAGGCGGTTGCGTTGATCGGCGACTGCAGCCGATCGTCGGTCGACCATCTGATCGCCGCCGGGACGGTCACGGTGGACGGCGGGCGGGTGCGGAACCGCAGCACATTGCTCCGGGCAGGGCAGCTACTCGAAGTCGCCTCGTTCCTGGGCGCCCCGGAGACAGGGCTCGAGGCCGACCCGTCGGTCGAGGTCTCCGTCGTCTACGAGGACGACGACGTGATCGTGGTCGACAAGCAGGCGGGCCTCGTCGTCCACCCTGGGGCCGGCAACCGGACGGGTACCATGATCCAGGGCCTCCTCGCCCGCTATCCCGACCTGGCAGCGCTCACCGGGGCCGTGGGCTCCGACCCCGATCGACCGGGCATCGTCCATCGGCTCGATCGAGGCACCTCCGGCCTGCTCGTCATCGCTCGCAGCCCCGAGGCCTACGCGTCCCTCGTCGCCCAGCTCACCGAACGGAGCGTCGTACGCCACTACCGGGCGCTCGTGCTCGGATCCATCGACGAGGAATCGGGCGTGGTGGACGCCCCCATCGGCCGTTCTCAAACGGTGCCGACCCGGATGGCCGTGACCCGGCGTGGCAAGGAGGCACGGACGATCTACCACGTGGATGGTCGTTTCGCTCATCCCGGGCCGGCGTCCCTCCTGACCGCCACGCTGGAGACCGGCAGGACCCATCAGATCCGCGTCCATCTGGCGGCCATCGGCCATCCCCTGGTCGGAGACGAGACCTACAGCAGAGGAAGAAGGCTGCCCGGGACGACCGTCGGCCGGCCGTTCCTCCACGCCACCATCCTCATCTTCCGCCATCCCCGCACGGGCTCGGAGCTGTCCTGGACATCGCCCTTGCCGGCCGATCTCGAGAGGGAGCTTGCACGGCTCACCTAGCCGGCAGCCTCGTGGTCCGCTGGTCAGGCAGCCTCGTGGGCGGCTTCGAGGGTCTCGCTGTCGGCGAGCACCTCCAGGGCCTCGGCTTCGGCCTGGCGCACCTTGCGCACCCCCACCCCGAGCCGTTCGGCCGTCGTCTGGAGCGAGGCCGGGTCGCTCCCGTCGAACCCGAACCTGTGCCGGATCACCTGCCGCTGCAGGTCGGTGAGCCGGTCGAGCGCCTGGCGCACGAGGTCCAGCGTCATCTCTGTCGCCACCTCGTCCTCGAAGTCGTTGAGCTCGGTGGACACGAGGTCTCCGAGCGTGGCCGTCGAATCAGTGGTGGCCGGTTGGTCGAGGCTGGCGACCACCCGGGCCGCTCGCGCCAGGTCCTCGCGGACGGCGGCCGTCGTGTTGGTGGCCTCGTCGAGCTCGTCGTCGGTCGGGGTCCGCTGCAACTGGTGGGTCAGCTCCCAGGATGCCGTGTCGACCTGCTGGTTTCGTTCGGCGACCTCCATGGGGAGCCGGATCGTGCGTCCGTGCTGCTGGACGGCGCGCTGGAGCGACTGGCGGATCCACCACGTGGCGTAGGTGGAGAATCGGAAGCCGCGTTCCCAGTCGAACTTGTCGACCGCCCGCATCAAGCCGAACGTCCCCTCCTGGATCAGGTCGGGAAGGTCGACGCCGCGATCTTGGTATCGCCGCGCCCAGTGGACGACCAGGCGAAGGTTGGCCGCCACCATCTCGCGCCGCGCCTCGTCGTCACCCGCTGCCACCCGTTTGGCCAGCTCGGTCTGGGCATCGTGATCGGGCAGCGGGTGGTGGTCGAGATCGCGCAGGAACAGTCCGAGGCTGTCGGCGTCGGTCCCGCGTGAGCGGTTGGGGGTGGACCTCGATGCGCTCGCGGCGGACTCGGACGCAACGCGCTCGGACCGGCCGCGACGTGCCGACCCGCCAGGCGTCCCCGGGCCAGCAGCCTTGGTGGCCGGCTGAACGTCCCTGCTCACTGTGCGAGTGGTCATCCCTCTCCTCACTGGTCGTCACGACTGGCTGTCACGCAGCCACCGAGTCGGTCAACACCGGGGTCACCCGAGACATTCCTTGCCAGGGCACGTATCTGGCCCATGACGACACCGTTTTTCGTACATACCCCCTTCGGGCCCCGACGACACGGCCAGGAACCGGTCCCGCCGAACCGACCGGACGGCGACGCCGTCGATGCGGGAGCGACCCGGTCACCGGAGACCTTGCGGGGCATCTCCCGGTCGTGGTCGGCTGTCCGGATGAGTAGCTCTTCCACCCAGCGCTGCGTCCTCGTCCGTCACGGGGAGACCGAATGGAGCCGGGACGGGCGCCACACGAGCCGCACCGACCTGCCCCTCCTCCCCGAGGGAGAGGCGCAGGCCGAGGCCCTGCGACCGCTGCTCGAGCCGTTCCGGTTCGCGGCCGTGCTCACGAGCCCGCTGGCCCGGGCCCGGGAGACGTGCCGGCTCGCCGGCCTGTGCGGGGACAGGGGCGGCACCGACGCCCTCGACGGTGTGTTCGTGGATCCTGACCTGGGTGAATGGGACTACGGATCGTATGAGGGCGCCACCACCGCCGCCATCCACGAGCACCGGCCCGGATGGGACCTCTTCGAGGAGGGCGCACCGGGCGGTGAGGATGCCGACGCCGTCGGTCGCCGGGTGGACCGGGTCATCGAGCGGGTCCGGCAGACCGGCGGGGACGTCGCCTGCGTCGCCCACGCCCACGTGCTCCGGGTCCTCGCCGTCCGTTGGATCGGACTCGAGCCGGCCATGGGCCGGAGCTTCGTCCTCGGCCCGGCGTCGCTGAGCGTGCTCGGCTCCGAGCACGAGGCACCGGCCTTCCATGCCTGGAACGTCGCACCTCCGGAGACTCCCGCTCCTTGACCGGGTTCTGTCGCCGCTCGCGGGTGTTCCTACACCGCCGCTGTGGAGTTGAGGGCCGGCACCCGCCCCTGCGCCCGGGCGACCATGTCGGCCAGATTGAAGGAGTCGAGATGGGTGCGCATGTGGTCCCCGACGTCCGCCCACACCGTGAGCAGGACGCACTGGCCTTCGTGGTCGCATGCGCCGTTCTCGTGGGGCAGTCCGAAGTCACCGGCCACGATCGGACCGTCGACCGCCGAGATGATCTGGGACAGCGTGATCTCGTCGGGAGGGCGGGCCAGGACATAGCCGCCACCCACGCCGCGCTTGGAGCGCACGAGGCCGGCTCCCTTCAGGGCGAGGAGGATCTGCTCGAGGTAGGGCTGAGGCAATCCGGTCCGCTCGGCGATGTCCTTGACGGCGGTCGGGACCTCCCCGTCGGAGTGCAGGGCGAGCGACAGCAATGCCCGGCTGGCATAGTCGCCCCTGGTCGATACCTTCACGAGCCCATGCTACGGCCTCGGAGACGGCCAGGGCGTTCTCGCCCCGCCGGGTCGTCCTGCCCGGGCCCGGGGGCCTAGCGACCGAGCTTGCCTCCGGCGAGATCCTCGGCCATGGCCCAGCCGAACGCCACCAGGCGGGCCCCATCCAGGGCATCGACGTTCTCGAAGATGGCCGCTGCTCCGTCCGGAGGGGCGGACTTCGGGCTGGCGAAATCGAACCCACCGGCTTCCGTGCCGTCGCCGGACACGACAAAGGAGCGATCGTCGATACGGCCGTCGGCCCCGAACCGCTTGGCCAGCCGTCGCCCCCAGGCCCGCTCCTCGCCGGTCGGCTTGCGCTCGGCCCCGGGAACGACATCGCTCAGGCCGGCGAACACCCTGAACCCGTCGGCGGCGAACAGCCTGGTCCCGACGAGGACGTCTTCATCGGGGAAGGCGAGCAGCGCCCGCCGGTACTTGTCGCCCATCATGGCCCGGAGGACGGTGTCGGCACGTGCGGTGCGGTCGACCGAGGCCAACCCGATGAGCAGGGACGGCGTCCCACCGATGCGCTCGAGCGTCGAGAACGAGTAGCCCCGCAGCTTGGTTCCCTCCCGGGCCCGGGTCACGAGAACCCACTCCTCGCGCTGCTTGGAGAGAAACCCGATGTCGAAGTGTGGCTCCCGTTCGGCGCACAGGTCGGCCATCTCGGCCAGTTCGGTGTCGGTGATCGATGTGCAGTCCTTGGTCTCCACCTGAATGGACATATGTGGTTCCGTACTCCTCGATCTCGCTGCCGCTCGACCACGCCGCGGCCGTCTCGCTTCGGGTCCACCGGGGCGGCTGGCGCCACCACGGCACGGACCCTTGGGCCCGGACCCCCATCGGCCCACGACGCCGCCCCCCATCTCGAGCTGGCCGCAGAGCCCCGAGGCCTCGGACTGTCGGCCCCATTTTACGGGATTTGGACGGACCTGTCGTAACCGGGGCGGCCGGGGCCAGCCGGCGGGCTGTTCTGCCGGTCCGGCCGTCGCCCGATCCGTGCACGCCGGGTCCCCTCACCCGGAGGGGTCAGCGCCCGATCGCCTTCGGCCCGAGCAGCACCCGCAGCTCGCCGATGAGCCCACCGTTGCGGTCGACGTTGAGATCGGACGGCAGCCGCAGCGTCTTGTCGCCCACGTGCAGGAAGACGGGGGAGTCCCCCGGGTGGTCATCCAGCAGGTGCTTCAGGCTCTCGACCTTGCCGCCGGTGAGGGAGTTGAGGGGGAGGGTCACGTGCAGGTCCATCGCCCCCTCGGCGAACAGCTCGGGCCGAGTGACCTCCATGAGGACGAGCTTGGTCTGCTCGTCCCGCATGTCGACGCGAGCTTTGACCACCACCACGGCGTCGTTGTCCAGGAGGGCCCCGTACTCTGCCATCGCCTTCGGGAAGACGAAGACCTCGATGGACGCGTTCAGGTCCTCGAGCACGAACGTGGCCATGAGCTCGCCCCTCTTGGTGTAGCGGCGGACGAGCTCGGTGACGACCCCACCGACCACCTTGATCTGACCGTCCCCCGACCCCGTGAAGCCGGTCCCGACCCCACCGGCCCCCATGCCGATCGCCGCCTCGGCGTCCAGGTCGACGACCTCGGCCAGTGTGCAGTCGGTGAGCCTGGCCAGCGGCGCCTCGATGCCCATGAGCGGGTGGTCGCTGATGTAGAGCCCCAGCATCTCCTTTTCGAATGCGAGGCGCTGCGCCTTGTCGAACTCCGTGTCGGGGATCGGGACCCGGGTGTCCGCGAACCCCGATGTCTGTCCGTCCACCTCGGCCTCGAGGCTGGCGAACAGCGAGACGACCCCCGCTTCGTGCTCGCGCCGGCGGTCGAGGGTCCGGTCGACGATGTCCTCGAACACGAGGAACAGCCCCCTGCGGGGATGGCCGAGCGAGTCGAAGGCTCCTGCTTTGATCAACGATTCGATGGCCCGCCGGTTGAGGACCTGGGGGTCCACCCGCTGGCAGAAGTCGTAGAAGTCGACGAAGGGCCCGTTGGCCTCCCGTTCGGACTCGATGTGGGCGACGAGGCCCTCGCCGACGTTGCGCACGGCGGCCAGGCCGAAGGTGATGGCCCGCTGGTCGCCGGTGATGTCGGCGGCGAAGTCCGCCTTGGAACGGTTGACGTCCGGGACGAGCACCTCGATGCCCATGGCCCGGCACTCGGCCAGGTAGACGGCGGTCTTGTCCTTGTTGTCCTTCACCGAGGTGAGGATGCTGGCCAGGTACTCGACCGGGTAGTTGGCCTTCAGCCAGGCCGTCTGGTAGGCGATGAAGCCGTATCCGTAGGAGTGAGACTTGTTGAAGGCGTAGTCGGCGAACGGCTCGATGATGGCGAACAGATCGTTGCCGAGGGCCTCGCTGTAACCCTGGGCGACGCAGCCGGCCACGAATTTCTCCCGCTCGGCCTGGATGAGGGAGCGGATCTTCTTGCCGCACGCCTTGCGGAGGTTGTCGGCTTCGGAGAGCGAGTACCCGGAGAACTTCTGGGCCACCCTCATCACCGACTCCTGGTAGATCATGAGCCCGTAGGTGTCGCCCAGGATCTCCTCCAGGTCGGGATGGAGGTACGCGACCGGCTGGCGCCCGTTCTTGCGGTCGGCGTAGTCCCGGTGCATGTTGGCCGCCATGGGGCCCGGCCGGTAGAGGGCCACGAGGGCGGCCACGTCGTCGAACGTGGTCGGGGCGAGGGAGCGCATGAGCGAGCGCATCGCTCCCCCCTCGAGCTGGAAGACGCCCATCGAGTCGCCCCGTCGCAACATGGCGAAGGTCTTCTCGTCATCGAGGGGGATGGCATCGATGTCGGGACGTGAACCGTTCGACGTCTCGATCAGGTCGAGCGCCCGTTCGATCACCGAGAGGTTGCGCAGGCCGAGGAAGTCCATCTTGAGAAGACCCAGATCTTCGACACCGTGCATCTCGTACTGGGTGACGATGGGGGCGTTCTGCGGATCGCTCCCGTCGGGCTTGCGCTGGATGGGCAGGTACTCGGTCAGAGGCTGGTCGGTGATGACCACGGCAGCGGCGTGGATGCCGTCCTGGCGCCGCAGTCCCTCCAGACCCTTGGCCACGTCGATCACCTGGCGCGCCTCGGCATCGGACTCGTACATGGTGCGCAGCTCGCCGGCGGCGGTGAACCCGTCGTCGTGTCCGTCGGTCTGCTGGAGGCAGGCGGCGAGGGGGGTGTCCCGTCCCATGATGAGCGGCGGCATGGCCTTGGCGATCCTGTCGCCCACGATGTAGGGGTAGCCGAGGACCCGGGCGGCGTCCCGGACGGCAGCCCGGGCCTTGATGGTCGAGAAGGTGATGATCTGGGCGACGTGATCGCTTCCGTACCGCTCGGCGGCGTACTTGATCATGTCGCCCCGGTAGCGCTCGTCGAAGTCCATGTCGATGTCGGGCATCTGGATCCGGCCCGGGTTGAGGAACCGCTCGAAGAGGAGGTCGTACTTGATGGGGTCGAGATCGACGATCTTTAGGCAGTAGGCGACGCAACAGCCCGCAGCGGAGCCCCGGCCCGGCCCCACCCGGATCCCCCGGCTGCGGGCGAAACGGATGAGGTCCCACACCACGAGGAAGTAGGCGGAGAACCCCATGTCGGAGATGACCCCGAGCTCGTAGTCGAGACGGCTCATCACGGCGTCGGGGACCGAACGGCCATAGCGCTCTTCGGCTCCGCTAAGGGCCAGGGCACGAAGGTAGCGATCGGCCCGCTCCTCGTAGCTCGTGCCCTGATGGTCGCCGGGGACGGGGAACCGGGGCAGGCTGGGCTTTCCGAAGTCGAGCTCGACGTTCGCCCTCTCGGCGACGGCGAGGGTGTTGTCGCAGGCTTCGGGCAGCTCAGAGAAGAGCTGGCGCATCTCCGACGCCGTCTTCAGGTAGTGCTCCTGGCCCTCGAACTTGAAACGCTTGGGATCGTCGATCCGGGCTCCGGTCTGCACGCAGAGGAGCGCATCGTGGGCCACATGGTCCTCACGGTGGGTGTAGTGGCTGTCGTTCGTGGCGAGGAGGGGCGCGTCGAGGCGTCGGGCGATCTCGATCAGCGCCGGGTTGGTCTTGTGCTGCTCGGGCAGCTTGTGGTCCTGGAGCTCGACGAAGAGGTTGTCCTTGCCGAAGATGTCCTGGAGCCTGCCGACGAGGGACTCCGCCTTCATCCGGTCGTCGGCCAGAAGCGCCTGGAGCACGACACCACCGAGGCAGCCGGTGGTGGCGATGAGCCCGGTGCTGTGCCGCGAGAGAAGCTCCCAGTCGAGGCGGGGCTTGTAGTAGTAGCCCTCGAGGAAGGCGGCCGAGGACAGCTTGAGGAGGTTGTGGTACCCCTCGGTGGTCTCCGCCAGCAGCGTCAGGTGGTAGTAGAGCTTTTCTCCCCCTGCCGTGTCGCCGCCGGTGTCGTCGACCTTTCCCCGACGGACCGGACGATCGTGACGCGATTCGGCAGCCATGTAAGCCTCGGTGCCGATGACGGGGTTGATCCCCGCTGCTCGACAGGCCGCGTAGAAGTCGAGGACGCCGTACATGTTGCCGTGGTCGGTGATACCGAGGGCGGGCTGTCCGTCCGCCACCGCCGACTCCACGAGATCGGCGATACGCGACGCACCGTCGAGCATGGAGAACTCGGTGTGTGTGTGGAGATGTGTGAACGACCGTGTCGTCAACGAACGGTGTCTTCCTCGATCGTGCAGCCTCGTTGTTCGTCGGCGCCCCGTCCGAATCAGCGGGTGCGGCCGAGTTACAGCCGTGTCATTCCGACCCTAGCGCGACCGGACCGGGGCTGGGTGCGGGCACCGAGGGGGCCGAACGGGACTGCGGAAGGGGGCAGCGAACGGTTCAGAGGTACGAGCAGTTCAGAGGTACGTGCCCGGCCGCCCGGTGTCGGGCGGCTGACCTTGAGGCAGTGACCGCTGACGCATCTCGTCGAGCTGTGCACGCGCCGCCACCTGCTGGGCCACCAGAGTGGCCTGGATGCCGTGGAAGAGACCCTCGAGCCATCCCACCAGCTGGGCATGGGCCACCCGGAGCTCGGCGTCGGACGGGGTGTCGGCCTCGAAGGGGATGGAGACCCGGTCGAGCTCCGCCACCAGGTCGGGCGAGAGTCCTTCGGACAGCTCGTGGATCGACTGGTCGTAGATCTCGCGAAGGCGGCTCCGGCTGGCCTCGTCGAGCGGAGCCTGCCGGACTTCCTCGAGCAGCTGCTTGGCCATCGATCCGATACGGAGGAGCTTGGCCGGCTGCTCAATCGACTCCACCGACGCTTCGGCCTCCGGCCCCCCGGAATCTGGTGCCGGACCCTGTTGCGGGGTCTGGTCGGCGGCCGCCGAACCTCGACCCGCCACCCGGCCCGGTTCCGACCGGAGGGGCGTCTCGATGACCTCGGGCTGGAGATGGGCCGCCTCGGTCGGGCTCCCCTCTTCAGGGTCGGGGTTCATCGTCGGTTCCGAGTCGTCCATCGTCAGATGCTGCCATCTCTGGTCAGGGCAAGGAGCGGGACGAGCACCTCGGCCGATGTGAGCGAGCCGTGTCGGCTTCGCAGCCGGCTCTCCCCGGTGTCGGCCGGGTCGATGAAGGCGATGGGCTCGTGGGGGATCAGGGCCACGTCCCCCAGCCGGCGCGCCAGCTCGGATCGGAGGGATCCCCCGAAGACCCCCTCGTCGACGAGCTGCTCGCGGGTCCTCACCCACGTGGACGTGGCGTAGCGCTCGGCGGAGGCGCGGGCGAGCTCGTCGGCGGCGCCGTCCCGGGCGTGCAGCCACCGGAACCGTCCCTCCCCGGAGAAGGAGCTCACGAGGGCCATGAGCTCGCGGCCGAGCAGCTCGAGGTTCGGCCCGACGTCGACCTGCCCGTGATCGGCGGTGACGACCAGGACCGCCCCGGGTGGGAGCACGTCGACCACGTCACCCACCAGACGATCGACGGACCGCAGCTCGGCCAGGTACCGCTCGCCGAGCCCGCGTCCGTGGGCCACCTTGTCGATGCCGTCGTAGTAGGCGTAGACGAACGGCTCGCCGACCTTCAAGAGCTCGGCGATCTCCACGGGGAGCGACGAGGGGACGAGGTAGGCCGAGAGCGGCGAGCCTCCGAGGTGGGCGGCGGTGAACCCCGTGCCGCCGAACCCGTCGCGGGAGACGACCGGGATCGGCCCTGGTGCGCCGGGGAAGATCGGACAGGCCTGGAACCGCTCGGCCGGGACGGCACGGCGTGCGTCGCGGGGCGGGTGACTGCCGATCGTCCACCGGAGGGCGTTCAAGATCTCGTCGTCCTCCACCAGGCGGTAGCCGAGGAGCCCGTGCCTGCTCGGCGGGCACCCGGTGGTGATGGAGGTCAGCGCGCATGCCGTGGTCGTGGGAGCCACCGACGTGATCGGTCGATCGAACCCCTGGGCGGAGGCGAGGACCGGTGTCAGGTCGCTCCGGGCCACCAGCTGCTCGAACCCGAGCCCGTCGACCACGAGGAGGACGACCTGGGATGCAGTGCGCACAGCGGCGGGAAGCCACTCCGGATCCCTGTCCTGCAGACCTCGGGTTCCGGCACCAACTTCTCTACCGGCGTTGAGCAGGCCGAGGATGGAGGGCACGACGTTGACGATGCAGGCACCCCCGTAGTCGGGCAGGACCGGGGCGGGCCTCTCGTCGTCGGTGTCCTCGCGACGTCCGCCACGCCCGTGGGGTTCGGTCGGTGAGGAAGTCGCTGCCTGGGGCACGTGGGCCGACTGTAGGCGAACCACCGCCCCGCGGTCAGCTCCGGGGGAGCAGGGCCCGGACCGTCTTGTAGCAGTGCCCCTCCCGCGGCGCGGTGACCGACACCACCAGGTAGTGGGGCTTGAAGCCGAGGGCCGAGGCGAGGTCCTTTCCGCCCAGCCGGTCACGCCGGGCGGCGTCCAGCGCCCGTGCCGCCTGGAGGTCCTCGACGGGCAGCCAGTTGTCGCTCCGTCCCCAGCCGAAGCGCACCCATATTGAACGGTCCTCGATCCGGCGAAAGAGCATCGGCCCCCGGGTCGGGGTCACGAGGGCCAACGACGGCCGCGACCCACGGAACTCCCAGTAGGGGGCGGACGCGCCGGGGAATCCGAGCACGTAGTCGTCGATGGGGGCGACGAGCTGGGCGAGCAGCCGGCGGACCCGTCTCCCGTGCAGGGTTCCGAGGTGCCGGGGAAGGCCGTTGGCCGTGACCGCCTCGGGTTGGGCGAGGTCGTCCCGTTCCGGCTCGTCGGCGAGGGTCACCTCGGTGACGTCGAAAGGCTGGAGGTCGGGCTGGTGGTCCTCGGGCCACCCCACCCTGACCCGGACGAGCGCTCCGGACGCCAGGTCGGCGGCCGTCGTGTCCTCGCTCTGGCAGGCGAGGACGAGAAGGGTCAGGGACGTTCCACCGGTCACGTCGATCCGGGGGGTCGGGCGCACCGACCGGGCCACGTCGCGCGCCGTGCCGCTCCGTGGGGTCCGGGTCGACCCCTTGGTCATGAGGGGTCCCCGTCTCCGAGGCGCCCGGGATCGCCGGGTGCCGGAGGCGGCGAGGGCAGAGTGGTAGCGCGGGTGAGCTGGGACACCAGCGTGGCCGGGTCCGAGGCAGGCAGCCGACAGGCGTGGTTCCGGCACACGTACGCCCGACCGTCCTGACGCCCCTGCCACAACGGGGACGCCGTGGGCTCCCCCCAGGCCAGGACGGCGCTCGGGAGCCACCGGCGGCGGACCACGTCCACCAGGTCGGTCCGGTCACCGACGACGACCACCTCGGTCACGCCGGAGAGGAGTACCTCCGCCGTGAGGACGCTGTAGGCGACGGCCATCGGCTGTTGGGTGAGGGCACCGCCGATCAGGTCCAGGACACGGCGGGCGGCATCGACGTAGCGCCGGTCACCCGAGAGCGCACCGAGACGGGCCAACGCCCGGGCCGCCACCCCGTTCGCCGACGGGGTGGCACCGTCGAAGAGGTCCTTGGTCCGGACGATCAGGGCCTCGGCATCGCTGCCGGTGGTGAAGAACCCGCCCCCGTCCCGATCGCCGAAGAGCTCGAGCAGCCCGTCGGCCGCCGACAGCGCCTGCTCGTACCAGAGGGCCTCACCGGTCAGCTCGGACAGCCTGGTGAAGCAGTCGACGAGCCAGGCGTAGTCGCCGGCGTAGGCCGGCAGCCGGGGCCCGCCACCGGGCTGCCACGCCCGCAGCCACCGTCCTTCGGCGGTGACGAGGTGGTCGACGAGGAACCTGCCGATGGCGACGGCCCTCACCCCCCACCCCCGGTCCCCGGTGGCCTGGGCCGCCTCGGCCAGGGCAGATGCGTACATGGCGTTCCATTCGGTGAGCACCTTGTCGTCGAGCCCCGGGCGCGGTCGCCGGCCGCGGGCGTCCCGGAGCGTCCGACGGGCCCGCTCCATGGCCTCGGTGCCGGCGAGGGGAGCGCCGACCGGCCGGTGGAGGATGGAGCGGCCTTGGAGATCGCCTGCATCTGTCACACCGAAGAACTCGAGCACGTCCGCGAGCTCGGGCAGTTGCGCGGTCGCACCCGCCCCGCCGTCGGCGGGGCCCTCCCACGTCGACAGCGCGGCTGCCATCTCGTCGGGGGTCCAGATGTAGAAGCGGCCCTCTTCGCCCTCCGAATCGGCGTCCTCAGCCGAGTAGAGCCCGCCCGAGGGGTCGGTCAGGTCTCGCTCCACGTAGGAGACAATGCCCTCTACCACGCCCAGGTAGTCGGCCTTCCCGGTGACCTGCCACCCGTGGAGGTAGGCCCGGAGCAGGCCGGCCTGGTCGTAGAGCATCTTCTCGAAGTGGGGCACGAGCCAGCGGACGTCGGTGGAGTAGCGGGCGAACCCTCCCCCCAGATGGTCGTAGATCCCTCCTGCGGCCATGGCGTCGAGCGTGGTGGTGGCCATGGCGAGGACCGACGCCCGCTCGTCGTCGGTGGCGGTCCCAGGTGCAGCCTCGGAGGCCGCCGTGTTCGTCGGGTCACTGGTCTCCTGGGCTTGGAGCACGTAGCGGAGCACGACGTCGATCAATGTGGGCTGGGGGAACTTGGGGGCCGACCCGAACCCGCCCCAGTCGGCATCGAACGCCTGGGCCAGCCGCTCGACTGCCGGGGCGAGCACCGTCGTGGACGCGTCCCTTCGGCCCCGTCCCACCTGGTCGTCGACGGGGTCTGCGATGTCGGGCTCGAACGCGGCGAGGATGGAGGGCCCGCCGGACGAAACTGCGGCTGCCGACCCGGTGGCGATGGCCGCCGACAGCGCCTTCGCCTGCTCTTCGACCTCATCGCGGCGGTTCAGCCAGATGTCCCTCACGGCGGACAGCACGGTCCTGAACGAGGGCATGCCCGCCTGTTCTCGGGCGGGGAAGTAGGTCCCGCCGTAGAAGGGCTGCTGGTCGGGAGTGAGGAACACGCTCATCGG
Source organism: uncultured Acidimicrobiaceae bacterium (assembly GCA_963828385.1). GTDB lineage: Bacteria > Actinomycetota > Acidimicrobiia > Acidimicrobiales > RAAP-2 > Bog-756. Next base: position 1,692,244 of record CAWHEF010000002.1, on the reverse strand, counting down.
CCATCCGCCGGACCCGGTGACGGCCTGGACCGCCTCCATGTACACGGCGTCGACATCGGGTCGTTCCTCCCGGTCCACCTTGACCGGGATGAACGAGGCGTTGAGCTGCCTGGCCGTGTCCTCGTCCTCGAACGACTCGTGGGCCATGACGTGACACCAGTGGCACGCCGAATAGCCGATCGACAGGAAGACGGGGACGTCGCGTCGCGTTGCCTCGTCGAACGCCTCGTCGCCCCACGGGCGCCAGTCCACAGGGTTCTCGGCATGCTGGCGCAAGTAGGGCGATGGCTCGCCCGCCAGTCGGTTCACCCGGCGCATGCTAGAAGACGCACCGGGGGGAGACTTCAGGCCCGATGCGAGCGCTTGACCGCAAGCGGCCGGGTCCTTACCATGACCGGCAGGCGGATGGGGGGAGTGAGCCGGTGGACGGACGGCGGTCCGCGAAGTGCGCACGGCGCGCCGCGGTTGCGTGCGCGATCCTCGTCGGGACGATCGTCCCGGCGGTCCGCTGGGCGACCCCGGCCGGGGCCGACCCGAGCCCCCAGTCCGTCTCGCTGCAAGCGAGCGACGTGCCCGGGTTCACGCCGGTCGACCCCTCGCTCATCACCTTCCAGGATCCGAACGACCAGGGGTTCGATCAGGCGTTCATCCAGTGCGCCGGAAGCGATCCCCTGCTCGGCCAGCTCGACACCGGGCCCAACGCCACGGTCAGCCAGACCTACGGGCAGGGCACCAATCCCTTCGGGACGCCGGCGCTGGCCGTGGCCAGCGCCGTGTTCACCGACGGCAATGCCGCCGACGCCCAGGCCTCGTACCTCACCCTCGGCAGCTCGGCGTTCCAGTCCTGTTGGGCCTCGACGTCCGACGCATTGAACACGGCACAGGGCGTCACGGTCCCGACCTCCCCGTCGACCGTCTCGAGCCTGCCCACACCCGCCCTGGGCCAGGCGTCGACCGGGTTCGCCATCAACGTGAGCTACTCGGTGCTCGGTACCACCGTCACCGGCCAGTTGGGGGTGACGGTCATCCAGTCGGGCTCGCTCCTCACCGCGCTGCTGACCCTGGGTTACGGCGGGCCGTTCCCGGACAGCACCCGGCTGAGCGTCGCCCAGCAGCTGGCCAATCGCATGGGGGGCACGCCGACGCCAAGCCCGACGCCGAGCCCGACACCGAGCCCCACACCGACGCCGACGACCCCGACACCGACACCGACGACGACGACGCCGACGCCGACGCCACCTGCGACCTGCAAGACCGAGGCGGTCGACGCCGGGCTGGATGCCGAGCTGACGAAGCCGAAGAAGCTTTTCCCGATCCCCAGCCGTGGCATCAAGATGTTGTCGAATCTCCAGGCCCAGGTCGAGGTGGACTTCAGCCTCATCGACGCGTCCGCCTGCAAGAGCTCGTATCTCGGTGTCGTGAACGTGCCGGACCTCTTCAGCGGCAACCTCGACCTGGAGCTGGACTCGAACGGATCGGACGGGAAGCACGTCGGGCCCTTCACCTATGACGCGTCGATCCTGTCGTGGAAGCCGAGCCCCCAGATGCCGCCGAACAAGACACTCCAGACCCAGTTCGACCCGGCGAGCCTCGACTTCGGCGTGAACCTCCACATGGCGCCGGCCTTCGACCTGAAGAAGAAAGAGCTGGGCGTGTCACTCGAGATCGCCGACGCGACGCTGCACGCTCTCACGGTCTACGTACAGCTCGTGCTCCACGACGGCAATCCGGCGTTCCAGGTCGCCCTGGGCCCCGCCGTCAGCATCGGCGTCTCCGTGAGTCCGGCAGAGGTCGAGAACGAGGCCGAGAAGGCGAAGCTCGAGGGTGAGAGCACCGAGACGGCCGACGCGAGCATGGCCGAGCGCGAGGCTGGAGCGGCAGACGTGGCCATGAAGGAGGAGGCGACGTCCCTCGGGGTGACACCCACACCGGAGCAACTCGAGTTCAACTTCGAGCAGACCGACACCCAGATGGCGAACGCCCTCGACGCCGATCCGACGATCGCCGCCGCTCCCTCCCTGCCCGCTGCCGAGGATCCGGTGGACGACCCGGTCGACCCGGGCGACGCGACGTCCATCGACGGCGCCATCGGGGGAGACGAGGCGACGGTCGAAGGGTTCGACTTCCTGGACTTCATCTTCTTGTTCTGACCTCGAGATGCTCGATCCCTCATCGGTGGTGACCATGTCCAGAAGAAGCCGGAAGGTGGCGACGTCGGCACTGTGTGTCTTGGCAGCTGCCGTAGTGGCGGCCGGGTGCTCGGACGCATCGACGAGCGCGCCGACGACGACGTCCACCCACTCGGTCCTCCGTGGCCTGCCGCCGGGGTTCGTCCCGCATGCGGTGAGCGCCGTCGCCGTGCTCGACGTGACCCCGGTTGCCCACGTCGATGTTGCGTCCCTCCACCGCACCCCCCTTCCCCCGGGGGAGGTGGCGAACGCCACCCATGCGCTGGTGCTGCAGCCGGTCGCCACCAACGTGCGGCCGCTGTTGGTGAGCTCGACGACGATCAGCCCGGGTGAGACGGTCACCGTGGCGGGAGGCGACCTTCCTGCCACCCCACCCCACGATGCGCTGTTCGTCCTGCAAGGGCCGGCAGATCGTTACGAACGCCTGGTCCAGGTCCGCTACGGGGTGGCCGTGGGCGAGGTGCACCTCCCCTCCACCATGGCATCCGGGTCGTGGGCGATCGCCGTCGAGGACGGGTCACAGATCCATGCCACGTCGAGCCGCGTCGTAGCCGGCACCGACCTCGTCGACCTCGGGATCTTCAAGGTCTCCTAAGCTTCCTGGCTCCCCGACTTCGTGTCTAGGGTGTCCCGCCATGGAGCTCAGACTCGACGGAAGGACGGCACTCGTCACCGGCGCCTCGAAGGGCATCGGTCTCGCCATCGCCACGGCGTTCGCCCGGGCCGGGGCGTCGGTCATGCTGTCGTCGCGGAAAGAGGAGGGACTGAGCAACGCCGTCTCGTCGATCCGGGACGACCCCGGGGACCGCTCGGGCGAGGTGGCATGGCATGTGGCCAACGCCGGTGATCCAGAACAGGGTGAGGCCTGTGTGGCCGCCACGGTCGAGCGGTTCGGATCGCTGGACCTGCTCGTCAACAACGCAGCCGCCAACCCGTATTTCGGTCCGATCATCGGCATCGACACCCCCCGTGCGGACAAGATGGTCCGGGTCAACCAGACCGGGTACCTCGAATGGGCCAGAGCGGCGTGGAGCGCGCACATGGCCGACCATGGCGGCGTGATCCTGAACCTCGCCTCCGTCGGTGGGATGTCGGTCGAGCTGGGGATCGGTTGGTACAACGTGACCAAGGCGGCGGTCATCCACCTCACCAGTCAGCTGGCCGGGGAGCTGGGACCCGGCGTCCGGGTCAACGCGCTCGGCACCGGGGCTCGTGAAGACTGACTTCGCCCGAGCGCTGTGGGAACGAGGAGGCGAGCAGATCGCCGCCCGACTGCCGCTTCGCCGACTCGGCGAACCGGACGACATCGCCAGGGCGGCGCTGTTCCTCTGCTCGGACGCGGCGTCGTGGATCACCGGCCATACCTTGGTCATCGACGGAGGCGCCGAGTGCACGCCCAGCGGTGGCGTCTCGTAGCCAGGTCAGCGCGGAGTGTTCGGCGCGGTCTGTCAGCACGGATCCCGCCAGCGTGGATCCGGCCAGCCCGGGTCCTGTCAGCGCAGACGGGAGCGCAAGACCTTGCCACTCGGGGTACGGGACAGCGAGGCGCTGATCACGAGCTCTCTTGGAGCGGCCCACGGGGCCACCTGGGCGGAGACCAGTTGGCGGAGCTCCTCCAGCTTCGGGGGGTCGGCCGGGTCCGACGGCACGACCCAAGCGACGACGCGCTCGCCCCACTCGGGGTCGGGTCGCTTCCACACGGCGACCTCCTCGACACCGGGGTGGCTGTCGAGCACGAGCTCGACCGGCCCCGGCCAGACGTTCTCACCTCCGGTGACGATGGCGTCGTCGACCCGGCCGAGCACCGAGAGCCGACCCCCTTCCTCGATCCGACCGGCATCGCCGGTGGGCAGCCATCCTCCGGCCAAACGTGGATCGGTGCCGTCGCGGTAGGTCCGGAGCAGCATCGGCCCCCGGACCTGGATCTCACTGCCGACCACACGCACGTCGACAGTGTCGAGAGCGACCCCGTCGTAGACGACTCCCGAGCCCGTCTCGGTCATCCCGTACGTGGTCACGACGTTGGGAGGGAGGCTGTCCGGGGGTGCGGCCCCGCCGAGCAGGACGGTGCGGAACCCCGACACATCAGTCCGACGAAGCGCCGTGGCCACGAGGGAGACGAGCGTCGCTCCGTCCTGTGCCGCCCGCTCCACCCGGTGAGGCTCGAACCGCTCGTGGACGACGAGGGGAACGCCGGTGGCGAGGGCCCTGGTGACGACGGCCAGGCCACCGATGTGGGCCAGTGGAAGGCAGGACAGCCAGCAGTCGCGTTCCGCGTCGACCTCGAGTCGGGACGAGGTGGCCACGGCCGAGGCCAGCACGGCGTCGTGGGTGAGGATGACGCCTTTGGGCCGGCCGGTCGTGCCGCTGGTGGCGACGACGAGCGCGTCGCCGTCCTCGAGGGAGGCGACGACTGGGCCCCTCGTCGTCGGGCGGCCGTGGGCCGGCCCCCGATCGAGCCGTTGGCGATCGCCCCCGGCACCGATGATCGCATCCGGGCGGAGGGCGTCGAAGAGGGCGCGGACGGCCGGGCGCGGGAGGCGTTGGTCGACGGGAAGGACGGCGTCTCCGGCCGCCCAGACGCGCTGGAGCGCGGCGATGAACCCTGTACCGGGGTCGAGACCGAGGGCGATCAACTCCGGCATCGGCGCTAGCCTAGGCGACCATCCGAGCAATGACTCTAGGAGTAGACGGTCGAATGGTCGTACCCGGAGGAGGGCGGGCGCTCCGCACCTGCCTCGGCAGCTGCCTCGGTCTTGCAACGTCCTCCGACTGGTCGGCGGAGAGTCGCTGGACGCCGGACCCGTTTCGCCGGCGCTCGTGAGCGCCGCGGCGGCGGCCGGCGTAGGGAGCACCGGCTCGGTCAGGCGCTGGGTGCTCGGCGCCCGCCCTCGCACCCTTCCGGCGGCGCTCGTCCCGGTGCTCGTCGGCACCGGTGCCGCCTGGGGCTTTCGCCACGGCGCGGCGTCCGCCCTCTCGCCCGCGCTCGCCTCGGGGTCCCAACCGGTCGGTCCCCGGGTCGATCCCTGGTGGTGCGCGCTCGGCGCCCTCGTCGTGGCCCTGTGCATCCAGGTGGGCACCAACTACGCCAATGACTACTCGGACGGCGTGCGGGGCACCGACGACCGGCGGGTCGGGCCGCTGCGTCTCGTGGGCTCGGGACTGGTGGACCCGAGCTCGGTCAAGCGGGCGGCGGTCGCCGCCTTCGCCGTGGCGTCGGCGGTCGGGCTCTTCCTGGCGTGGGCTACGTCGTGGTGGGTGCTGGTCGTCGGGGCCGGGAGCATTGTGGCCGGCTGGCTCTACACCGGAGGCCCCCGGCCCTACGGCTACGCCGGGCTGGGCGAGCTCTTCGTCTTCGTCTTCTTCGGCCTGGTGGCGACGTTGGGGACGTTCTATGTGCAGACCCTTCGCCTGGGCGCCGTGCCCGTCTGGGTGGCCGCAGGCATGGTGGGGCTGCTGGCCACCGCCCTCCTGCTCGCCAACAACCTCCGGGACGTCGCCTCCGACGCGGCGAGTGGCAAGCGGACCCTTGTCGTGCGCACGGGGCGACGAGCCGGAGGGTGGCTCTATGCCGCCTGCGTCTGCCTGCCGTTCGCCGCCGCCCTGGTCTGGCTGGCGGTGGCCCTGGCCGCACCGCTCTCGGCGAACGTCGACCCGGCGATCGCCCTTCCCTTAGCGGCGTTCCCTCTCGCCGTCCCGCTCGTCTCGACCGTGCTGGGCCCGGCCGAAGGAACTGGCCTCCTGCCTGTCCTCGCCGGCACGGGCCGGCTCCAGCTCGCCTTCGGCGCCCTCCTCGCCGCCGCCCTGCTCTGGTGGTTCTGGTGAGCGGCGGCCGATGCCTGCGGGCAGCGGCCGGCCCGGTGGCGCCGGTTCGCTCAACCGTGATCGGGACCGGGATCCTGACCGGGACCTGGGCCGGACCCGGTGCCCGGGCCGTCGATGAACGACCGCACGGCATCGGCGACCGTCTCGGGCTGTTGCAGATGGGGGGCGTGGTCGGCGTCCTCGACGACGAAAAGGCGGGCCTTCGCCCCGATCGCCGCTGCCAGCCGCCGGCTGATCCCGACGTACTTGTCGTCGCGGGCCCCGCACACCACGAGGGTCGGGAGATCCAGCGAGGCGAGCCGGTCCCACAACGGCTCCTGGGTCCCGGTGCCGGCGAGCCGGAGGCTCGAGGCCAGGCCGGGGCCGGTGTTGGTGCACCGCTCGGCCCATCCGTTCCGCTCCTCGGGAACGGTCCCGAAGAGCGGGTTGCCCATCCACTGTTCGAGGAACGTCCCGATGGGGTCGCCGTCGGCGCCTCCCGGCGGGTCCAGCCGGTCGGCGAGAGCCTCGTCGGATGCACGGCGCGCCCGGCGATCATCGGCGTCGTCCAAGCCGGCGGTGCCGGAGATGATGACCAGCCGTTCGACGAGGTCGGGGTGGGCCAGCGCCACGTGCAGGCAGTAGCGCGCCCCCATCGAGTACCCGAGGTAGGTCCCGGGCCCCGCCGCCTCGGCGAGGAGCTCGGCGCCCTCGGGGAGGCCCGCCCGGACGTCGGCCGAACGGCCGTGACCGGGAAGGTCGAACCTGACCACCTCGTGGTCCAGCGCGAGGTCGACGTCGAGCCCTCCCCATACCCGTCCCGTCTGGGTGAACCCGTGGGCCAGCGCCACGCGTGGCCCGCTGCCCACCGTCTCGGCGTAGAGACCCCCCGGTTGACGGTCGGACGGGGCTCTCGCCCTCTCTCGTGTCGGGTCTCGTGCCATGGAGCGCGCCGGTGAGCGTACCCACGGACGGTCCGCCGGGAGGGAGCGCGAACAGAGGCGCCGACCAGACCGGTGTCCAGGCCGCGTTCGCGGCGACACTCGTGGACGAGTGGTCCCGCTGCGGGGTGGCGACTGCGGTGGTCTGCCCGGGATCGCGCTCGACCCCGCTGGCGATGGCGCTCGCCGACAGCCCCGCCGTGACCGTGCACGTACGCCTGGACGAGCGCTCGGCCGGGTTCACCGCCCTCGGGTCGGCGCTGGCCTCGGGCGCTCCGGCGGTCGTGGTCACCACGAGTGGGACGGCAGCCGCCGAGCTGCATCCGGCGGTGGTCGAGGCCGACCTGGCGCGGGTCCCCCTGCTGGCGGTCACCGCCGACCGCCCTCCCGAGCTCCGGGACGTCGGGGCGCCGCAGGCCATCGACCAGAACCTGCTGTTCGGGAGATCGACACGCTGGTTCTGCGATCCGGGCGTGCCGGAGTGGACGACCCGGTCGACGTGGCGCTCGCTCGGGGCGCGATCGGTCGCCGAGGCGGTGGCCGGTCCTTCGGGCCCGGGTCCGGTCCATCTCAACCTGCCGTTCCGGGAGCCGCTGCTCGGCGATGCCGGTGGCGCCGGCGCTCAGGTGCCCGGGCGTCCGGAACGGCGGCCGTGGCACGTCGCCCTGCGCGGACCCGTCCCTCCCCCGCCCGGTCTCATCGAGGAGCTCGTCGGTACGGTTCTCGACCGGTCGATAAAGGGGGTGATCGTGGCCGGCGCCCGATGTGGCCGCCCCGACGACGTGCTGTCCGTGGCCTCGGCCCTCGGGTGGCCGGTGCTCGCCGATCCGCGCTCGGGGCTTCGGATCCCGCACCCCCTGGTGGTGGGGGCCGCCGACGGCATCCTGCGCTCGGAGCGCTTCGCCGACGCCCACCATCCGAACGTCCTGCTCCAGTTGGGGGAGCGGTGGGCGTCCAAGGTGGTCGACGGCTTCTGCACGGCTTCGGTTGCGGCCGGCGGTCACGCCATCGTGGTCGACCCCTGGGGCCGCTGGCTCGACCCGGGGCGTGAGGCGGCGACCCTCGTCCGCTGCGATCCGGGTCTGCTCTGCGCGGCAGTCGCGGACCACCTGTCGGCGAGGGGAGTGACGGGCTCCTCCGGTCATCGAAGCGGAGTCCCGCCGGTGGAGGACCGGGAGTCGTGGGCAGGGCGCTGGCGGGAGGCGCAGGGTGCCGCCGATGCGGTGATCCGAGCCGGGTTGGACGCCCCCGGCGGTCGGCTGGACGAGCTCTCGGTGGCCTCCCGGCTGTTCGGGCGACTGCCCGAGAGCGCCACGCTCGTGGTGTCGTCCTCGATGCCCGTGCGCGACCTCGAGGCTGTGGCCGCCGGGCGCCAGGGACCGCCCCGCGTCCTCGCCAACCGGGGGGCGAACGGGATCGACGGTGTCGTGTCGACCGCGCTCGGGGTCTCCTTGGTCTCGGAGGGCCCGGTCGTCGCCGTCGTCGGCGATCTCGCCTTCCTCCACGACGTATCAGCGCTCGTGCGGGCGCCGACGGTGGAAGCTCCCCTCACGGTGGTGGTGGTCGACAACGGAGGGGGCGGGATCTTCTCGTTCCTCGACCAGGCGGCCGTCCTCGACCCTTCACGGTTCGAGAGGTTGTTTGGGACGCCGCAGTCCCAGGACATCATCGACGTGGCCACCGGGCTGGGCTGGCCGGCCACCGATGTCGGCCCGGACGACGGGATCGAAGCCTTCGATCGCGCCGTGGCCACTGCCGTCGGAGGCCGGCGGTGCTCGGTGGTGAGGGTTCGAGTGCCCGATCGGAGCACCAACGTCGACCACCACCGCATGCTCAACCGAGCGGTCACCGACGCCGTGGACGCCATTGACGGCGTGGACCAGGTCGGAGCCGTCGGAGTCGTCGGAGCCGTCGAAGGGCGGTCGGAGCAGGGGCGGCAGGCCGAGTAGGGAGCGGCGACCGCACGGCGACCGCTGCCGAGCGGACGGGCTCAGCAGGGTGTCGGGTCGAACGACGGGCTGGAGGAGGCCGGAGCCGGGGCTGCGCCCTTGCCGCTCGAGGGAGCGGAGGTCGAGGGGGCCGTCGTAGGGGGAACCGTCGTGGTGGTCGGCGGGGTCAGGTAGATGTCGTTGCCGTAGGAATCGAGGGGGGGCGTCGTGACGTGGCCCCAGGGCCCGCCGAGGAACTGGCTGATGACGGCGGGCGCCTGTTGGGGATCGACGATCTCCACGTCACCGATCTGACCGGCGGCGGCGCCATCGGTGGGGACGGTGTAGGCCTGGATGTCCGACCCCGAGAAGGCGTGGTAGCGCTCGGCCAACGAGTAGAGGTCTCCGGGGTGAGCCCGTCGTCCTTCGTGAAGTCGTGGACCAGCGAGGTGAGCAGGGTGTTCAGGCGTAGCGGGTTGTAGGTCGACTTGGCCTTGTTGACCACGGCGGAGATGATCAGGTTCTGGCGCTGGATCCGGCCGAGGTCGCCGGTCGGGTCGGAGATCCATTCGCCGTCCTTGTAGTACTGGAAGTACCTCGAACGGGACAGGGCGAGGGCTTGGGCGCCGTTCAGGGTCTGACACCCGCTGTTCGGGATGGAGAGCCCGGAGTTGTTGTTGCAGGGATAGCTCGAGCAGTCCCAGTCCCGGACGGGATAGGGGAAGTTCATGGAGATCCCGCCGAGGGCGTTGACGGCGTCCTGCACCCCGAAGAAGTCGATGACGATGTAATGGCTGATCGGGATGCCGAACGTGTTCTGGATGGTCTGGATCAGCGCGTTCGGCCCGTACTCGTAGGCGGTGTTGATCTTGTTCTGGCTCGAATAGGGAGAGCTGGCCGGCATCCCCGAAAGGGTGACGAACGTGTCCCGGGGGATGGAGAGGGTCGAGGCCGTTCCGGCCTTCGGGTCGACGTGGACGATCTTGATGGTGTCGCTGTGCTGGCCCGATTGCTGGGCAGCCGTCCCGAAGTGCTGGGCGGCACCGGCCGGCTCCCCGGACCTCGTGTCCGAGCCGATGAGGAGCACGTTGTAGGGGTCGCCGTTGGCCGCGGCGGCGCAGGCGCTGCAGGGCGCCGAGGCGACCTGGCTCCACTCGTAGCGGAAATAGCCGTACCCGGCCGCCACCACCACCACCACCAAGACGGCCAGGATGACGAGGGCGCGCAGCAGGCGCTGCGACCGCTTCCTGCCCGACGACCGCCTCCGTGCCCGCCGACGCTCGTGATGGGAGGGGATCGTGACCTGGCCACCGAGCACGGGCCCGGGGAACTCGGACTGCCCGAACGACGACCGGGGCGGCGGGGCTGTGCCGCGGGGCCGGCCGGTCGGGGTCGACGACGAGCGTCCGGACGGTCGCGATCGCCGCGGTTCTCGGGGGTCGGAAGGGGGCACGGTGTCGGCAGGTGGAGGGTTGCACGCTGGCCCGCCTGATCAGGCCGGGAGCCAGCCGGGCTCGAGGAACGGCCCAGTTTCTCACGACCAGGTGCGGATCTGGTGGCACATGCGGCGACGGGCGGCCCCGTCCCGTTTACCGATCAGCGGGGATCCACGAGCCGTGGAGCCCGAAGGGGACCCGGGCCGGTAGCTCGACGGTGGCGACCGGAGGCCCGGCGAACGAGGTGGCGTCGAGGATCACCAGGTCGCTCCGGTCCCTGGTCCGGTCGTAGACGAACGACAGCACCCATCCCTCGTCCTCGCCCGTACCGTCGGCGGCCCGCACGAAGACGGGCTCGCCGGGGTGGCGGTCGGGCCCGGGATCGAAGCGGACCCGTTCGTCCCGGGCCAGGTCGTACTGGACGAGGCCCATTGGCGTCGGATCGTCGGCGTCGTCGCCGAGCTCGACGCAGTAGCCGAAACGGTGACGGAGGCCGGCGACCGCCGGGTCGATCGCGGGGGACCTCGACGGCCAGGTCGTCGAGCTGCCGCTCGCTCACCCGTCCGGCCGCCGGATCGATGGTCCACCGCACCAGCGCCGGCAGGACCGAGGAGATGCCCCGACCCGGCTCGGTATCGAAGGCCCGGTCATAGCGAACGACGTCCACGACCGTCGACTCCCCTTCGTCGTAGCTGTTGAGAACGTGGAAGACGTACTGGGGGTCGAGCTCGATCCATCTGATGTCCCCGGAGCCGCCGGCGCGAGGCTTCACACAGATCCGGGCACCGAGCTGGGGCATCCATCGAAAGGGCACAGACCGTCCGGTCGATGCCATCTCCAAGTCGAAGGCGACTGGAAGGTCGAGGAAGACGACCCGGGTGGCGGTGACCCCGAAATCGTGCATCATCACCGCCCGGGGGACATCGACGACCTCCGAGCGCGTCATCTGTCCCCGGTCGTCGACCACGTGGAGCCGGAGGAACGGGGGGCCGAAGATGTCGTAGCCGAAGAAGACGAGCTCACCGGTGGCCGGATCGACCTTCGGGTGGGCCGTCATCGGCGAGGCGAGAGCACCGTCGAAGTCGTGGACTCGGGCTCGATCGAGCCCGGCGGAGAGGGCGAGGGGGAACCCGGTCTCGGCCAGGGCCAGGGTGATGCCGGCATGGCGAATCACATGGGTGTTCGCCGGGCCGTCGACGGGCTCCGCCGGCCCTCTGGGAGGAGGGGTGCCGAGTTTGGCGGCGAGCGCCCGGGTGCGCACCCACCGGTTCCGGTAGCCCGCGGCCTGGCCATCGGAGAGGCCGACGGCATGGACCATTCCGTCGCCGCCCAGCCAGTGGTACTCGGATTCGTCATCGGGGACGGCGGCGGGATTGGGGCCGTTGCGCATCAGGCGGCCGCAGAGGTCGGGCGGGATCACGCCTGTCGTCGGGAGCGGTCGGTCGTCGCTCCGCTCGTCCAGCACGGGGGCGAAGTTGCCGGAGGAGGAACGGGTTCGTCGTCATGGGCCGGACGTGCGTCGAGTGCTTCGGAGCGGCCATGGTAGTGGGATCGGTCGCCCCGAGCGGGGCCGGTGGCGTGGCAGGCTGATCCGATGGGCGAGCTCGTCGGCGACCTGCGTTTCCGCGGTCTGATCCATCAGATGACGGATCCCTCACTGAGCGCCCGCCTCGACGGCGGAGGGCTGACCGCCTACACCGGGTTCGATCCCTCTGCCGACAGCCTGCACGTCGGCCACCTGCTCCAGCTGTGTAACCTACGGCGCCTCCAGCTCGCCGGTCACCGCCCGGTGTTCCTGGCCGGTGGGGGGACGGGGTTCATCGGCGATCCGGGCGGGAAGACCGAGGAGCGGGCGCTCCTCTCCGAAGACCGGCTGCGGGCCAATCTGGCGGGGATCCGACCCCAGCTCGAGCGGTTCGTCGAGCTCGACGGGGGAGAGGGCGCCACCGGGGCCCTGTTCCTCGACAATGCCACCTGGTTGCGGTCGCTCAACCTGTTCGACTTCCTTCGGGACGTCGGGAAGCACTTCACCGTCAACCAGATGGCCGCCAAGGACTCGGTGAAGTCCCGGTTGGGACGGGCCGACCGCGGGATCTCGTTCACCGAGTTCAGCTACATGCTCCTCCAGGCGTACGACTTTCTCCATCTCTTCGACACCGTCGGCTGCCGTCTCCAGCTGGGTGGCAGCGACCAGTGGGGGAACATCACGATGGGGATCGAGCTGGTGCGCAAGGTCCGACGGACCGAGGTGTGGGGACTGACCACGCCGCTCGTCTTGAAGGCGGACGGCACCAAGTTCGGCAAGACGAGCTCGGGTTCGGTGTGGCTGGATGCCGACCGGACGAGCCCGTACCAGCTCTATCAGTTCCTCCTCCGTGCCGACGACTCCGTCGTCGGGAGCTACGTGCGGTACTTCACGTTCCTCTCCCACGCGGAGATCGGCGCCCTCGACGAGGCCACTCGATCTCGTCCTGAGGAGCGCGACGCCCAGCGGGCCCTGGCCCACGAAGTGTGCACCATGGTGCATGGCCCGACCGAGACCGCTCGGGCCGAACATGCGGCCGGGGCGCTGTTCGGTGAGTCGATCGCCGAGCTCGACGAGTCGGCCCTGCTCGATGTGTTCGCCGACGCTCCGTCCACCGTCGTCCCGAGGCAGCGGCTCGACGACGGCGATCTCAGCCTCGCCGGTCTGCTGGCGGAGTCCGGTCTCGTCCGGTCGAGGAGCCAGGCGAGGACGACCATCGCCCAGGGCGGGGCCTATGTGAACAACCGGCGGGTCACCGAAATCGACGCCCATGTCGGCCGGTCCGATCTGCTGCTCGACCGCTACGTCGTCCTGCGGCGGGGAAAGCGGGACTACCACCTGATGCGTCTGGCCTGAGACAGCGTGCGGACCGACGGAGCCCACGAAACCCTGCGCCGTACACTGAGTACCGATGACCAGTCGGCAGGACCCAGGCAGCGAGACATCGGCCGTTCGAATGACGGCGGGGCTGCCCGAGACGGTCCTTCCACCCGAGCCGGCCGCCGTCACGCGTGCCGTCGAGGATGCGATGGCGGAGCCAGCCGAGCGCCGCCGCCATGCCGTTTCCGAGGTGGTGCGTTCCGATCCCGCCTCGCTCGAGGCCTGGGCCGCGCTCGGCGCCCTCGCCCGCGACGACGTGGAGGCGTATGCCTGCTTCCGGGTCGGCTACCACCGGGGCCTCGATTCCCTGCGCAGATCAGGCTGGAAGGGGTCAGGACTCGTCCGTTGGGACGAACCCACCAACCGGGGGTTCCTGCGCTGTCTCGACGGCCTGCGGTCGTCAGCGGGTGCCCTCGGTGAGCAGGACGAGGAGGAGCGGTGCCTGCTCTTCCTGCGACAGCTCGATCCCGCGTGGCGCCCAGACCGCGACCGGCACTCCAGGTGATCGAACTCCGTCGCCAGCCGGCCCCGAGATCGGTCCGGGCCGTGGCCCTCTCACTGGTCGTCGTGGCCGGTGCCGCGTGCCTCTCCGGCTGTGCCGGCCAGGACCAGACCGGCTCGTCCCGGGCCCGGGTGACGAGCTGGGTCGGAGGGTCCGCCGGCGGCGCCGTCGGGACGCTGAAAGTCGACAACAGGAACATCGACCTCGCCTTGTCCAAGCACGATCCTCCCTCGGCGGTCAAGACGGTGTGCGCGCTCATCACCAACGACGCGGAGACGGCGATCGGCAATCTGCCTACGCCCGATACCCGGCTCACCGCCCAACTCGATGCCGCCTACGAGGATGCGGCGGCTGCCGGTGACGATTGCTACAACGGTGCTGATGGGAACGGGGCGCTCCTCGACCGGTCGGCTCGTGAGCGTGCCAAGCTGGCGCCGTTGCTGGACGCCGCCGTCGCCAGGATCGAGTCGATCACCGGTCGGGTCCCCGCTACCTCGACGACCCAGCCCCCCCAGAGCGACGATCCCTTCGCCGGCTGAGGTTGCGCCAATGCGAGCCGGCCCGGGCGGGAGGACGACGGACAGGTGAGCAGGTGACCCCGGCGGTGGACGGCATGGGTCCTGTGCCCGAGGGACGGGAGCCCGAGTCCTACGACAGGGAGCGGCGGCGGGCGTTGTGGTCCATGCCCACCGGCCTCTTCGTCGTGGGCAGCCGGCATGGAGAGCATCGCAACCTGATGACCGCGAACTGGGTCATGCAGGTGGCTACCGCCCCCAAGCTCGTCGCCTTGGCCGTGGAGGCCGAGTCGGTCACCCGCCGTCTCGTCGAGGCGTCCGGCTCCTTTGCAGTGAGCGTGCTCCCACGCCGCGAGCGAAGCGTCGTTCGCCGGTTCGTGAAGCCGGTCAGAGACGTGGATCTCGCCGCCGACGGGTCGGTGGTGTCCATGCAGGGAGTCCCGGTCGCCGAGACTCCGGACGGCCTTCCTCGGTTGGTGGGGGCCCGGTGGTGGCTGGCCTGTCGCGTCCGGCGCACAGTCTCCTGGGACGAGCTCGGGCCGGCGCCCAGCCACGTGCTCGTGGTCGGCGAAGTGTGCGACGTGGGCGGCGGAGGTCGAAGGGAGGACCGTGGCGCTTCGGGGGGCGGCGGATCGGGCAGCGGCGGATCGGACGGCGGTGGCGCGGACGGAGGCGGCGCGGAGGTCAGCGCGGACGACGAGGGCATCCTCCGGATGGAGGACACGCGGATGAACTACGGGGGTTAGCCGAAGCGTCGAGCGCCGTCGCCGCACTGGGCGCCGGACGGCAGGGGCCGCGGCTCAGGGCTCTCCGCTTTCGTCCCCGGGGCGCAGATCGACCCGGAGTGTGAGCACGCCGTCTTCGAGCGAGGCCTCGGCGTCGCCGATCATGGCGAAGTCCATGAAGTCCTCCTGAGCCTGTTGCTTGAACCGGACCCGCTCCGGACCTTCGACGGGAGGAAGCCCGCGAGAACGCACCGCCTTCGCCCTGGCCCGGAACCGTTCCACCATGGCGCGAGGGTCGAATTCGTCGGCCATGGACCGATGGTATCGGCACCCGACCCGCGCCACGCCGGCCGGCCCCCGCACTACACTGAATCCCGTTGGTGCTCGGTGGTCGACGTGGCCCCGGGGGCGGGCCGGGTCACCCGTGGTGGGGCAAGGAGTTGTTTCCGTGAAGAAGGGACGCCATCGCCGCTTCGAAGAAGCGCGCAGTCTCAAGCGGTCGGTCGCGACCGCCAATCGACGGTGCCCGGAATGCGGAGCGGAGCCCGAGGACGAGCACGCCTCGTGGTGCCTGGCCACCGAGGACGAGTACGACGAGATCCTCGGCACGACGAAGAGCGACGCCTCCTACGCCGAGGACGACCCGCTGGCCGAGTAGCGGCGAGTAGTCGGCGCCAGCCGGCGACCCTCGGCCGCGAAGCCCGCCTTCGGAGCTCTTGGGCCGAGCGGCGGGCTCAGCGCCGGACGGCGGGATGGGGGAGCAGGGTGACCGGAGCCCTCGGGATGGTGCGCTGGTCGAGATAGGCGGCCAGGCGTTTGTAGACCTTCTTGCCCGCCATGGTCTCGAGCTCGGTCCGCATCGAGACATAGACGGGTTCGCGGCCGACGAACGCCTCTTTGTCCTCGGTGCACCACCAGTGGAACTCCTCGCCACCTTCGCCCCAGTGACGGCGGTCCCACTGACGCACCACCGACGTGACCCGACCGTCGGGTGCGGTCTCGTCCTCGCGCCGGAGCGGCAACTGCCAGCACACTTCGGGCTTGAGCTCGACGTGGCTCCGGCCCTCGGCCTCCGCCGCCTTGTGGAGGGCGCAACCGGTGCCACCGTCGAAGCCCGGTCGGTTGAGGAAGATGCAGGCGCCGTCGACCAACCTCGTCCCGAGGTCCCCGCCCGGAAGACGCTTGACGACGCCCTTGCGACCCTGACGATGGAATTGCCAGAGGTCGGGTGTGAGCCGGGCCGCGGCCCGCTCCACGTTGCGGGCGTCCTTCTTGCCGGTGAAGTGGGCGCCGTAGGAGCAACACCCCTGCTCCAGCTCGGGCGCAGGACCGGTGAGCACGCCCTGGCATCCGTGGCCGTAGATGCAGGTCCAGGCGCTGACCAGGAACGTCACGTCGAACAGCCAGGTGCGCTCCTCGTCGGGATCCTCGAAGCTGACCCATTCGTGGGCATCGTCGGGCACGAGACGGCTGGTCGGCGGCACGCCCTTATGATGACAGGCATGAGCACTGCCCACGAACACGAGGACGTCGCACCTGTCCTGACCATCACGCCCACTGCCCGGGCCACGGTCTCAGAGGTCCTGTCCAACGAGGCCGAGTCCGATTCCCTAGCGCTGTGGCTGGAGATCAGTGGTGAGGCCAACGGGGCGTACGCCTACGACATGTACTTTCAGGCACTCGCCGACGCCGTCCCCGGAGATGTGGTCCAAGAAGACGACGACCTTCCCGTCGTCGTACCCCAGGCCAGCGTCGAGCGCCTGCAGGGCGCGACGCTCGACCATGCCACCGACGAGTCGGGCGACGGCGGCCTCGTGATCATCAACCCGAACACCCCGCCCCCACCCGTGCGCACGCCCGCCAGCGACGTCGACCTCAGCGATCCGTTGGCACAACGCGTGGTCCTGGTGCTCGAGGAGCAGGTGAACCCGAGCATCGCCGCCCACGGCGGCCGCGCCGATCTCGTCGCCGTCGAGGACTCGTCGGTGTACCTGCGCTTGAGCGGTGGCTGCCAGGGGTGCGGCATGGCCCGGGCCACGCTTGCCCAGGGGATCGAGGTCATCCTGCGTGAAGCGATCCCCGAGATCGCCGACATCGTGGACGTGACGGACCACGCCGAGGGGACCAATCCCTACTACGAGCCCGCCCACACCTGACCGTCCGGCGGCGCCGGGAAGCTGATGGACACGGCGCTGGTTCTCGGTGCGGCGACAGCCGGGCTGTTGGTGGGAGGCGCTCTCGATCCCGTCGGCCAGCGGGTCGCCGGCCGGAGCCGAGCGGATGCCGAGCATCGCCGGGCGGAGACGACCGGACCCAAGCCCTCGACTCCCGGTCCTTCGCGACCACCATCGGGGCGCCACTCCGAACCGACCGGGCGGGCGCTGCCCGACCTGGTTCCCGCCGGCCCGTCACGGACGAGGACGGTGGGCGCCGCCGTCGGGACGTCGGTCCTGTTCGCCGCGGTCGCCGTCCGGTTTGGGCCCGACGCTGTCGTCGCCCCGTTCTGTGCGCTCGTCGCCCTGCTGGTGGTGGTGACTGTCACCGACCTCTCGCACCGCCTCGTGCCGAGGCGCCTCGTCTACCCGGGCCTCGCCCTCATCGCCTCCCTGCTGGTGGTGACGGCGGCGGTGGACGACTCGTGGCCCCGCCTGGTCGGGGCTGCGGTCGGCGGCGCGGCGACGTTCTGTGCACTGTTCGCCATCTGGTGGTTGGCGCCGGGTGGACTCGGCTTCGGCGACGTCCGGCTCGGCGGTGTCATCGGGCTGTCCGTCGGCTATCTGAGCCTTCTGCACGCGTACGTTGCCGTGCTCGCCGGCTTCGTGATCGGAGCACTGTTCGGGCTCGTCGTGATGGGGACGGCGACCACGGGAAGGATTGCGCCGGAAGGGACTGGGTCGAGGGACGGGGTTGCGGCAGGAGGAGGGACGGCGAAGGGCAGGAGGACCAGGATCCCCTTCGCACCGGCGCTCGCCGCCGGGGCGTTGGTCGCCGTCCTCTGGGGCGGCCCCCTGTCGCGGGGCGTCTTCGGGGCCAGATGACATCGACTGCTCGCTGGGCGCAGTCGCGCCCCGAGTAGATTTGCCTGGATGCTCCGCTACCTCACCGCCGGGGAGTCACACGGCCGTGCACTCGTCGTGATCGTCGAGGGACTGCCATCGGGCCTGCTGGTGACGGTCGAGGACATCCAGAAGGGACTCGCCCGACGCCGGCTCGGGTTCGGCCGGGGGCCGCGGATGCGGTTCGAGAAGGACGAGGTGTCGCTGCTCGGGGGGGTCAGGCACGGGAGGACACTCGGGTCACCGGTGGCGATCGAGATCGCAAACACCGAGTGGCCGAAGTGGGAGGCGGAGATGTCGCCCGACCCCGGCCTCCCTTCGAGCATCCTGACCAAGCCCAGACCGGGCCACGCCGACCTCTCGGGCATGCTCAAGTACGGGCTCGATGACGCCAGGGACGTGCTGGAGCGGGCGTCAGCCCGCGAGACGGCGGCGAGGGTGGCGGCGGGCACGCTGGCCAAGCTCCTCCTCGGGCAGGTCGGTGTCGACGTGTTGAGCCACATCGTCCAGCTCGGCCCGGAGCGATGCGACGTCGACACGCTGCCCGACATCGAGCAGCTGGCGCAGGTGGACGAGTCCGAGGTCCGCTGCGCGGACGAAGAGGCCTCGGCGAGAATGGTGGCGGCGGTCAAGGCTGCGGCCAAGGCGGGCGACTCCCTCGGCGGTGTCGCCGAGGTCATCGCCTACGGCGTCCCGGTGGGGCTCGGCAGCTACGTGCACTGGGACCGGCGGCTCGACGGCCTGATCGCCCAGGCGCTCATGAGCATCCAGGCCATCAAGGCCGTCGAGCTCGGCCACGGGCGTGAGCTCGCCGCCCGCAGGGGATCGGACGCCCATGACGCCATCCGCATGGCGGACCCCGAACGCGACGGTGGGTCGGGAAGCGGCTCGGCGTCGGAGCTCGGGGGTGGCTACGTGCGGGACACCCACCGGGCCGGCGGCGTGGAGGGGGGGATGTCGACCGGTGCCCCGATCGTGGCCCGGGCTTCGATGAAACCGCTGGCCACCCTCAACCGACCGACCCTCGGCACCGTGGACGTGGTCACCAAGGAGCCGACGGTGTCGTTCAAAGAGCGCACCGACGTGACCGCCGTGCCGGCGATGGGCGTGGTGGCGGAGACCATGGTCGCGCTGGTGCTGGCGTCCGAGTCACTGCGGAAGTTCGGCGGTGACACCGTGCAGGAATTCCGCCGGAACCGCACGAGCTATCTCGAGTCGCTCGGGGAGACGCCGTCGGCCGCCAGGATCGGCGCCGATGGTTGACCGTGTCGTGCTCGTCGGCATGATGGGCGCGGGGAAGTCGACGGTCGGGCACCTCCTGGCGGAACGCCTCGGCTGGAGGTACCTCGACTCGGACGAGCAGGTCATGGCCGAGACCGGCCACAGCGTGCCCGAGATCTTCGCCGGCCAGGGCGAGCAGGCGTTCAGGGCCGAGGAGGCCCGTGTCCTGGCCGAGGCCCTGTCCAGTCGCGATTCGGTCGTGGTGTCGGCCGCCGGCGGTGTGGTGCTGTCCGAGGACAACAGGGACCTGATCCGTGGGCGCGGTGTCGCCGTCTGGCTCCGAGCCGATCCGAAGGTGCTGGCCCTCCGGGTCGGCGACGGAGCCGGCAGACCCTTGCTCGACGACGATCCGGAGCTGGCGCTCGTCGATCTGGACCGGGTGCGCCGACCGCTGTACCGCTCGCTGGCATCGATCACCGTCGACGTCGACACCAAGACGCCCGACGAGGTGGCGGGCATCGTGATCGAGAAGCTCGCCCGCCGCGGAATCCAGCCCGGGACGCCGGCGTGAGGGAGGTCCGGGTCGACCTCGCGGACCGGTCCTACGACGTGGTGATGGGGCCCGGCGCCCGCCACGGGCTCTCTGCCATCGTCGCCCAGGCCGTCCCCTCGGCTGGCCGGGCGGCGGTCGTGACCCAGGAGGGCATCGGGGTGGACGTCGATCCCGGCCTTCCCGTCGCCGCGTTCACCGTGCCCGACGGCGAGGCAGGGAAGTCCCTCGCCGCCGTGGAGGAGCTGTGCCGTGGTTTCGCCAGGGCCGGTCTCGGGCGATCCGACGTGGTCATCGCCGTCGGGGGTGGGGTGGTCACCGACCTCGCCGGCTTCGCCGCCTCCGTCTTCCATCGGGGCATGGCCTATGTGAACGTCGCCACCACCCTGCTGGCCCAGGTCGACGCGGCGGTCGGTGGCAAGACGGGGGTGAACCTCCCCGAAGGGAAGAACCTGGTCGGCGCGTTCTGGCAGCCGAGCGCGGTCGTCTGCGACACCGAGGTCCTGGCGACGCTGCCGCCCCGTGAGTGGGCGTCCGGGCGGGGCGAGATGGCCAAGTACGCCTTCCTCGGAGAGCCGGGAGCGTCCCCGGCGGTCTTCCTGCTCGACCTCGACCTCGCCGACCAGGTGACCGAGTGCGTCCGGATCAAGGCGGACGTGGTGGCGGGCGACGAGCGTGAAGGGGACCGCCGGATGGTCCTCAACTACGGGCACACCCTGGCCCACGCCCTGGAGGCGGAGGGCTTCGATCCGCGGAACCGGCTCGACCTGCGGCACGGTGAGGCGGTGGCCATCGGGCTCGTGTTCGCCGCCGAGCTCGCCTGCCGACTGGGCCGCATCGACGAGGCCCGGGTGGCGCTCCATCGCGACGTGGTGTCCGGGTTCGACCTCACCTCAGCCATGCCCGCAGACGTGGACGCAGACCGGATCGTCTCGTTCATGTACCGGGATAAGAAGGCGAAAGGCGATCTCACCTTCGTCCTCGACGGCCCCCGGGGCGTCGAGGCGGTCGGGGACGTCAGGGAAGCGGATGTCCTCGGTACCCTCGCGGCCATGGAGCGACGATGAGGGCGGGACGACCGTGACGGCGAAGGGCACGATCCTGCTCCTGTCGGGGCCGAACCTGAACCTGCTCGGCGATCGCGAGCCGGCGGTCTACGGGACGGCCGCCCTGGCCGATCATGTGGCCACCGCCCGGGCGGTGGCCACGAGGCTCGGCTTCGAGCTCGAGCACTCTCAGACGAATCACGAGGGTGAGCTCGTCGACGCCGTGCAGCGGGCGCGGGGACAGGCTGTCGCCATCGTCGTAAACGCCGGCGCCCTCTCCCACACGTCCTGGTCCCTGCACGACGCGCTGGCCGCGTTCGACGGCGCCGTGGTCGAGCTCCACTTGTCCAATCCCGCCGCCCGCGAGCCGTTCCGGCACACGTCGGTGCTCGCCTCGGTGGCCGACGGGACCATCGCCGGATTCGGTGGACTCGGCTACGGGCTAGCCATCGATGCCGTCGACCGGCTCCTCGGCACCGGGCGTCCGGGTGGCCGAAACGGAGCGTGACCGTGACCGGCACCGATCTGCCGACCCTCCAGGTGGCCTCCCGACTCACCCGGGCACGGGCCCTCTTCCCCGAGGGCGGTCCCGACGGGCAGCCCATCGACTGTTTGCTCGTCACCACCCCGGCCAACGTCCGCTGGCTCACCGGGTTCTCCGGCTCCGCCGGAACGCTGCTCGTGACGGGCGTTCGGGTGGTGCTCACCACCGACGGCCGGTACCGTACGCAGTCCGAGGAGCAGCTGGAGGCGGCCGGGGTCGGCCAGCTGGTCGAGCGGGTCATCGGCGGCGGCGAGGCGCAACGCGGCGCCATCGCCGAGGGGGCGGGGGGCCTCGGTGTCGTCGGGCTGGAGGCCGACCACGTGACGTGGGCCGCCCAACGAGCCTGGTCCGACGTCCTCGCTGGCGCCCGGCTGGTGCCGACCTCGGGGCTGGTCGAAGGACTCCGCACGGTGAAGGACGCCGGCGAGGTGGCGAGGATGGAGCGGGCCGCGGCCATCGCCGACCGGGCACTGGCTGGCGTGCTCCCCCTCCTCGCCGAAGCCGGTGCCGGGAGGGCCCGGTCCGGGAACGTGACAGAATCCGCCTTCGCCGCCGCCCTCGACCACACCATGCGGGACCACGGTGCCGAAGAGAGCGCCTTCGAGACCATCGTCGCCTCGGGGGAGAATTCGGCCAAGCCCCACGCCCGTCCCGGCGACCGACGCATCCGTCGGGGCGACCCGGTGGTCGTCGACTTCGGCGCCGTCTACGACGGGTACCGGTCGGATATGACCCGGACCTTCTGTGTCGGCGGGGCGCCCACCGGGGTCCTGGCCGACGTCTTCGATACGGTGGCCGCGTCACAACGGCTCGGCGTGGACGCCGTCGGTCCCGGCGTGGTGACGGGATCGGTCGACAAGGTGTGCCGGGACGCCATCGCCGTCGCCGGCTGGGGCGATCGGTTCGAGCACGGAACCGGGCACGGCGTGGGGCTCGACATCCATGAACGGCCGTCGGTGGGCGCAGGGGCGACTGCTATCCTCGAGCCCGGCACCGTGGTCACGGTGGAACCCGGGGTGTACCTCCCCGGCGTGGGCGGGGTCCGCATCGAGGACACGCTGGTCGTGACGGAGGACGGCAGCCGACCGCTCACCACGTTTTCGAAGGATGTTGCCGTCTGATGGCCGTTTCCACCAACGATCTGCGCAACGGGATGAGCCTCGACCTTCCCGAGGGGCTCTTCAACGTCGTCGAGTTCCAGCACGTGAAGCCGGGCAAGGGCGGCGCGTTCGTTCGGACCAAGCTGAAGAACCAGCGGACCGGGGCCGTCATCGAACGCACCTACCGTGCCGACGAAAAGCTGGAGCAGGCCATCATCGACAAACGGGAGATGCAGTTCCTCTACCGCGACGGCGGCGACTACGTGTTCATGGATACTCAGTCCTACGAGCAGCTCCAGGTGGCGAGGAACATGCTGGGTGACGCGGCGAACTACCTGAAGGAGGGCGACGACGCCGTCCTCCAGTTCTACGAGGCCGAGATCGTGGGCATCGACCTGCCAGCCTCCGTCGAACTCACGGTGACCGCGACCGAGCCGGGCCTTCAGGGCGATCGGGTGTCCGGCGCCCGCAAGCCGGCGACCCTCGAGACCGGTCTCGTCGTACAGGTGCCCCTGTTCGTGAACCCCGGTGAGAGGGTGAAGGTCGACACCCGATCGGCGGAGTACCTGACACGGGCCTGACGGGTCCCCTCTCACCGCCCTCCGGCCGGCGACCCGGGTGCACGCCGCTCGGTCCCCGATGAAGGCGCCATGGAACCTGCACCACGACACCAGTCTCGAGAACGGGCCCTCTCCCTCCTCTACGAGGCCGACCTGAAAGGGGAGTCCGTCGACGACGTGGTGCGGGCCCTCCCCGTCCCTCCCGACGAGTATGCCGCCACCCTGGTGGCGGAGGCGGCGGCACGGGCGGTCGAGATCGACGGATGGATCAGCGGGGCGGCGATCGGTTGGGACGTCGACCGGATGGCGGTCGTCGACCGTAACGTGCTGCGCCTGTCCGTCGGGGAGCTGCTCGGGTGTCCCGATGTGCCCACCGCCGTCGTCCTGAACGAGGCGGTCGAGCTGGCCACCGAGTACTCGACCGACGACTCGGGGAGGTTCGTGAACGGTGTGCTCGCCGCTGTGGCCCGGAAGGTCCGGTCGGAGCCGGACCCCTCTGCCCGGTGATCGGAAAGATGAGCAGCGGCTGCCGATGCGGCACGACGGTGCCGGCGCCCGGTATAGTCACCACCTGACCGTGAATCGGGTCCCGTGAGGCCCGAACGGACAGGAGGACCAGGTGGCCGAACGCGAGCGCAGTCACACCCGACCACGGGGTGGCGTCTTCGTTCCCCGGGCCCAGGTCATGTCCGAAGAGGACGTGCGACGGGCCATCACCCGCATGGCCCACGAGATCGTGGAGCGCAACCACGGGCTCGACGGCGTGGTCCTCGTCGGCCTTCAGACCGGGGGCGTCGTCATCGCCGAACGGTTGGCCGACACCCTGTCCACCGTCGAGGGCACCGCCGTTCCGGTCGGCACTCTGGACGTTGCGTTCTACCGCGATGACATCGGGCTGCGTCCGGTCCTGCCCGAAGCGGCCACCGACATCAGCTTCGACCTGACCGGGACCCGCGTCGTCCTGGTCGACGACGTCCTGTTCACCGGGCGCACGGTGCGAGCAGCCCTCAACGCCCTCGGGGAGTACGGGCGGGCATGCTGTGTCGAGCTGGCGGTGATGGTCGACCGTGGCCATCGGGAGCTCCCGATCCGGCCCGACTTCGTGGGTAAGAACCTCCCCACCCGCCGGGACGAGATGGTCGACGTCACCTTGGACGGGGTCTCCCTCGGCGAGCTGGTGGGCCGGTGATCACCTACCCTGCCCATCTGCTGAGCATCGAGGACCTCGACGCCGACCAGATCACAGAGATCCTCAAGGTGAGCGACTCCTTTGCCGAGGTGGGGCGTAGGTCCACACCCAAAGTGCCCACCCTCCGGGGCCGTACCGTGGCCACCCTCTTCTTCGAGGACTCGACCCGGACCCGTATGTCGTTCGAGACCGCAGCCAAGCGCATGTCCGCCGACGTGCTGTCGTTCGCCGCCGGTTCGTCCTCGGTCAAGAAGGGCGAGTCCCTCCGCGACACCGTGGAGACGGTGGAGGCCATGGGCATCGACGCCATGATCGTGCGTCATGCCTCCTCGGGGGTCCCGGCGCGGGTGGCGCAGTGGGTCGAGAACAGCGTCGTCATCAACGGCGGCGACGGCTGGCACCAGCACCCGACCCAGGCCCTCCTCGATCTCTACACCGTGCGCGACGCCCTCGGCGGGGGGGACGGGGGTCTCGCCCGATTCGGCGGACTGCACGTGGTCATCGTCGGTGACGTCCGCCACAGCCGGGTAGCCCGTTCGCAGATCGCCTCCTATGCCGCGCTCGGGGCGGAGGTCACCCTCGTCGCCCCGCCGACGCTGCTGCCACCTTCGCTCGAGGGTTGGCCGGTCGCCGTCGAGCACGATCTCGATGCCGTCCTGCCCAAAGCGGACGTCGTCTCCCTGCTCCGCCTGCAGGAGGAGCGGGGCAGCGGCGCGTTCGTCCCGTCCTTGCGCGAGTACACGGCCGGCTTCGGGCTCACGGCCCGCAGGGCCGCCATGCTCCAGCCGGGTGCGGTCATCCTCCATCCCGGGCCGATGATCAGGGGAGTGGAGATCGCCTCGGACGTCGCCCAGCTTCCCCAGTCCCTCGTGACCAGCCAGGTGGCCAACGGGGTGGCGGTCCGGATGGCCGTCCTCTACCTCTTCGTCGGACAGGGCACGCTCGAGGGGGCGATCCATGGCGCCTGATGTCGTGGCCGACCCCTCGGGTCCCCGGCCATCGGCCCTCGTCGTCCGGGGCGGCGAGGTCGTCGACCAGCGGGGGAGACGCACGGGAGACGTCGTCGTCGAAGACGGCCGGGTGACGGCGGTCGCCCCTTGCGTCGACATCCCCGCCGGTGCGACCGTGCTCGACGCGGGGGGATGCCTGGTCGCTCCCGGTCTCGTCGATCTCCATACCCACCTCCGCCAACCCGGCCGCGAGGAGTCCGAGACGGTGGACAGCGGTGCCCGCGCCGCCGCCGTCGGCGGGTACACCGCGGTGGTGGCCATGCCCAACACCGATCCTCCGCTGGACTCGGCCGAAGCCGTGCGGGCTGTGCTCGAGCTCGGGACCACCGCCACCTGTGAGGTAGTGGTGGCCGGGGCCATCACCTCCGGCAGGGGCGGCGAGCGTCTGGCACCCCTGGCCGAGCTGGCCGCCCTCGGTGTCCGGATCTTCACCGACGACGGGGCCGGGGTCCAGTCGTCGGGCCTCATGCGGCGGGCCATGGAGTACGCCTCCATGCTGGGTGTGACCCTGGCCCAGCACTGCGAGGACGCCAGCCTGGCCGATGGGGGCGCGATGCACGAAGGCTGCTGGTCGAGCCGGCTCGGCATCCCGGGCATGCCGGCGGCCGCCGAGGAGGTGATGGTGGCCCGGGACCTCGCCCTGGCCCGGGCGACAGGAGGAAGGATCCACTTGCTCCATCTCTCGACGGCGGCGTCGGTCGAGCTCGTGCGCAAGGCCAAAGCGGAAGGGGTGCGGGTGACGGCCGAGGCCGCTCCCCACCACTTCACGCTGACCGACGGGTGCGTCGCCGGCTACGACCCGGTGTTCCGGGTCAACCCACCGCTGCGACCCCAAGGGGACGTCCAAGCGGTGAAGGCCGGGCTCGCCGACGGCACCATCGATGCCATCGCCACCGACCACGCTCCTCACGCTCCCGAGCTGAAGGACCTTCCCTTCGACCAGGCCCCCGCGGGCATGCTCGGTCTGGAGACGGCCCTGGCCCTGGCCCTCTCCGAGCTGGGCTTGCCCGTCGAGAAGGTGCTGGCCCTCATGAGCTGGCAACCGGCGGCCATCGCCGGGTTGGACCGGGACCACCACGGGCAGGGCGGCCCCCTCGACCCCGGGGCGGCGGCCAACCTGTGCGTGATCGACCCCGGGGCGTCGTGGACCGTCGACCCTGCGTCGATGGCCAGCCGGAGCCACAACACCCCCTACGCCGGTCGCTCGCTGACTGGCCGGGTCCGTCACACCGTCTACCGCGGCGAACCGGTCGTCATCGACGGGCGCCCCCAGCGATGAACGACCTGACCCGGCGATGAGAGACGAGGATCGATGAGGAGCGGCCACCCCGGGCTTCCCACGCGCGACGAGGCGGTCCTCGTGCTGAGCGACGGCGCCGTGTTCGAGGGCGAGGCCATCGGGGCTGCCCCCGAGGCAGGGATCACCACCGGGGAAGCGGTCTTCAACACCGTCCTCTCCGGCTACCAGGAGGTGCTCACCGACCCGAGCTATGCGGGCCAGGTCATCGCCTTCACCTATCCCCACATCGGCAACTACGGCGTGAACCCGACCGACGACGAGTCCGCCCGGCCCCGATGCCAGGGTGTCATCGTGCGGGACCTCTCCACCATGGCGAGCAGCTGGCGGGCGAGCGGTTCGCTCGAGGCCTACCTCGTCTCACACGGCGTGCCCGGCATCACCGGGATCGACACGAGGCGTCTGACCCGGCACCTGCGCGAGCACGGCGCCCTGCCCTGCGCCTTCGGGACGGCGGGCGAGGGCCCGGTGGCGAGCGCGGCCGCCTCGGCGCCGGGCACGGACGGGCGGGACCTGGTGACGACGGTCTCCACGCCTGTCGCCTACACCCGCGGCGAGGGGCCCTACCGGGTGGTGGCCTACGACTTCGGCATCAAGGAGTCCATGCTGGCCCAGCTCTCGGCGCTGGCCACCGTCACCGTGGTCCCGGCGGCGACCCCCGCCACAGAGGTGCTCTCCCTCGAGCCCGACGGGGTGTTCCTCTCCAACGGGCCCGGCGACCCGGCGGCGCTGCCGTCGATCGTCTGCGAGCTCGGGGTCCTGCTCGATGCCGGCTCGGTGCCCGTCTTCGGGATCTGCCTCGGTCATCAGCTGCTGGCCTCCGCCCTCGGTGCCGCCACCTTCAAGCTCCCGTTCGGTCACCACGGGGGGAACCATCCTGTCCGCCGCACGTCCAACGGTCGGGTTGAGATCACCGCGCAGAACCACAACTATGCCGTCGACGCCGACAACCTCGAGTCGGCCGACGTCACCCACGTCAACCTGAACGACGGGGTCGTCGAAGGGCTGAGGAGCCGGGAGCTCCCGGTGTTCAGCGTGCAGTACCACCCCGAGGCCGGCCCGGGTCCCCACGACGCCCGCTACCTCTTCGAGGAGTTCAGGCTGTTGATGGACTCGACCGGCGCCAAGCGGAGGGTCCGTTCGTAGTGCCCCACCGCGAACGACATCGAGTCCATCCTGGTGATCGGATCGGGCCCGATCGTGATCGGCCAGGCCTGCGAGTTCGACTACTCGGGCACCCAGGCCTGTCGGGTGCTGGCCGAAGAGGGGTACCGGGTCATCCTCGCCAACTCCAACCCGGCGACCATCATGACCGACCCGGCCATGGCCCATCGCACCTATGTCGAGCCGCTCGACGCCGACGTGCTCGCCGCCATCGTGGAGCGCGAGCGTCCCGACGCCCTGCTTCCCACCCTCGGCGGACAGACCGCCCTCAACCTGACCATGGCCCTCGTCGGGAGCGGCGTGCTCGAGGCCGTCGGGGTCGAGGTCATCGGGGCCAACGCCGAGGCCATCACCACCGCCGAGGACCGCGAGCGGTTCAAGTCGGCCATGGAGGAGATCGGGCTCGCCGTCCCCACCTCCGGGTTCGCCCACTCGCTGGACGAGGCGCTCGCCATCGGCCGGTCGATCGGCTTCCCCCTCATGGTCCGGCCGAGCTTCATCCTGGGCGGGGCCGGGACCGGTATCGCCTCGACGCACGACGACCTGGTACGGCTGGCCACCGAGGGGCTCGACGCCTCGCCGGTCGGTGAGGTCCTCGTCGAACAGTCGATCGCCGGCCAGAAGGAGTTCGAGCTCGAGGTCATGCGGGACAACGCCGACAACTGCGTTGTCATCTGTTCCATCGAGAACGTGGATCCCATGGGCGTCCACACCGGCGACTCGATCACGGTGGCCCCGGCCCAGACCCTGACCGACGTGGAGTACCAGACGATGCGGGACGCCGCCTTCGCCTGCATCCGGCGGGTCGGTGTCGAGACCGGCGGCTCCAATGTCCAGTTCGCCGTCGATCCGACCAGCGGGCGCCAGGTCGTCATCGAGATGAACCCGCGGGTCTCACGGTCCTCGGCCCTGGCGTCGAAGGCCACCGGGTTCCCCATCGCCAAGATCGCCGCCCGTCTGGCCGTCGGGTACCGGCTGGACGAGATCACCAACGACATCACCGGGGCCACGCCGGCGTCGTTCGAGCCCACCATCGACTACGTGGTGACCAAGATCCCGCGTTGGGCGTTCGAGAAGTTGCCGGGCACGAGCGATCGACTCGGCACGAGGATGCAGTCGGTCGGCGAGGTCATGGGCATCGGCCGTACGTTCCCCGAGTCCCTGCAAAAGGCGATCCGCTCGCTGGAGCAGGGCAGGGACGGTTTGAACGGTGATCACACCGAGGCGGTCTTCGACTCGGTGCCCACAGACGAGCTCCTTGCCCGCGTGGCGACGGCCACGCCCGAGCGGATCTTCGCCATCGAGTCGTTGCTGCGCCGGGGCGTGCCCGTCGACGCCATCGCCGAGACCACCGGCATCGATCCCTGGTTCGTGGCGGGCATGGCCGAGATCACCGATGCCCGCATAGCCCTCGAACTGCGTTCGACGCTCGGGGTGCGGCTCGGTGACCTCGACCGGCGGACGTGGAGGCGGCTCCGGCGGCTCGGCTTCTCGGATGCCCAGCTCGCCCACGTGCTCGGCGACCCGGCGACCTCCGAGCAGGTCCGCGCCGCCCGACTGGCCCACGGGGTCGGCACCACGTTCAAGACGGTGGACACCTGTGGCGCCGAGTTCGAGGCCCATACGCCGTACCACTACTCGACGGCGGAGGACGAAGACGAGGTCCGCCCTTCGTCGAGGCCGCGGGTCGTCATCCTCGGTTCCGGGCCCAACCGCATCGGCCAGGGGATCGAGTTCGACTACTGCTGCGTGCACGCGTCGTTCGCCCTGCGGGCCGCCGGGTTCGAGACGGTGATGGTCAACTGCAATCCGGAGACGGTGTCGACCGACTACGACACGTCGGACCGCCTCTACTTCGAACCGCTCACCACCGAGGACCTCGCCGCCGTGCTCGACGCAGAGCGCTCGGCCTCGGTGGACGGGGGATCCCTGGTCGGCGTCATCGTCTCGCTCGGAGGCCAGACCCCGCTCAAGCTGGCGGCCGGCATCCCCGAGCATCTGGTCCTCGGAACCTCGCCCGCCTCCATCGACCTCGCCGAGGACCGCCAGCGATGGAACGAGCTCTGCGACAGGCTCGACATCCCCCAGCCTCCCGGTGGAACGGCCTCGAGCTCCGCCGACGCCGTAATGGTCGCCCGGTCGGTCGGCTACCCGGTGCTGGTCCGGCCGTCCTACGTGCTCGGTGGCCGGGCCATGGAGATCGTCTACGACGACGAGCAGCTCGTCTCGGTGGTCGATGCCATGTCGGCGCTCGGGGGCGCCCTCGGGCGTGAGGGGGGCGTTACCCCGGAGCGGCCGGTGTTGGTGGACCGGTTCTTGGAGGATGCCACCGAGATCGACGTGGACGCGGTTCGCGACGGGACCGGCGAGCTGGTGGTGTGCGGCGTCATGGAGCACGTCGAGGAGGCCGGGGTGCATTCGGGGGATTCGGCCTGCGCCCTCCCGGCCCAGACCCTCGCCCCGCCTGTGCTCGCCCGGCTCGAGGCCACCACAGCCTCCATTGCCCGAGCGCTCGGGGTCGTCGGCCTCATCAATGTGCAGTTCGCGGTGAAGGATGAGCAGATCTACGTGCTCGAGGCCAATCCACGAGCCAGCCGCACGGTCCCGTTCGTGGCCAAGGCAACCGGGGTGCCGGTCGCCATGGCGGCGGCGCGGGTGATGGTCGGGGCCACCCTCGCCGAGCTGCGCCGGGAGGGGCTGCTCGGCGAGCCGGTCACCGGGCACGTCTCGGTCAAAGAGGCGGTCCTCCCCTTCAACCGGTTCCCCGGCGTCGACACCCTCCTCGGCCCCGAGATGCGCTCGACCGGGGAGGTGATGGGCATCGACGCCACGTTCGGCCTCGCCTTCGCCAAGAGCCAGATCGCCGCCGGCAACCGCCTGCCGAGCTCCGGAACTGTGTTCTTCTCCCTTGCCGACCGCGACAAATCGGCTGGGCTCGGTGTGGCGAGGGACCTCTCCGACCTCGGGTTCGCCCTGGCCGCCACTTCGGGCACCGCCGCCATGCTCGAAGCAGAGGGGGTTCCGGTGGCGACGGTGGTGGCCAAGGTCGGGGAATCCGAACCCGGGGAGGTCGACGCCGTCGACCTGATCGCCGGGGGCAAGGTCCAGCTCGTCGTCAACACGCCGCGGGGTCGCGGGCCGCGGGCCGACGGTATCCACATCCGGGAGACGGCCCTCGCCAACCTTGTCCCGTGCCTCACCACGGTAGCGGCGGCCAAGGCGGCGGCGGCGGGGATCCGCGACTGGTCGAGCCACCCCCTGACGGTTCGCTCGCTGCAGGAGTACCACCGGTGACGGGTCGCCACCGGCGACGTGGGGACCGCCCGGGCAGTGGGGACCGGCCCGGCAGTGGAGGCCGGCCCGGCACCATCGATCTCACCGCCAGGATCGGCTCGCTCGAGCTGGCCAACCCGGTGATGACGGCGTCGGGGACGGCCGGCCATGCAGACGAGCTCGAGGCCTACGTCCCCCTCGCCTCGCTCGGCGCCGTGGTGGTCAAGTCGCTCGCCGTCGAGCCGTGGCCCGGCAACCGTGCCCCCCGGGTGCACGAAGCGGGACAGAGCATGCTGAACAGCGTCGGGCTCCAGGGACCCGGTATCGCCGCCTGGCTCGACCAGGACCTCCCCCGGCTCAACCGGGTCGGGGCCCGCGTGGTGGCCAGCATCTGGGGCCAACGGGTGGACGACTTCGCCGCCGCCGCCGCCCTTCTGGCCGACGCCCCGGGCGTCGGCGCCATCGAGGTCAACGTGAGCTGCCCGAACATCGAGGACCGTCGGCGGATGTTCGCCCACAACCCGGCGGCCACCGCCGAGGTGGTGAAGGCGGTCGGCGCCGGGTGTCCGGGGCTTCCCCGGTGGGCCAAGCTCAGCCCGACCGTCGCCGACCTGGCCGAGGTGGCCGGTGCCGCACTCGGGGCGGGGGCCGAGGCGTTGACCCTCGTCAACACGGCGCTGGCCATGGCCGTCGACGTGGAACGGCGCCGCCCGGTGCTCGGCTCGGGCCCGGGGGGAGGCGGTCTCTCGGGCCCGGCTCTCCACCCGATCGCCGTCAGGGCCGTGTTCGACGTCAGGCATGCGTTTCCCGACGCGGCCATCGTCGGGGCCGGTGGCGTGGCGACCGGAGGGGACGCCATCGAGATGATCATGGCCGGCGCCGACGCCGTCCAGGTCGGAACGGCGACGTTCCGCGATCCGAGGGCTCCGGGTCGGGTGCTCTGCGAGATCGAGTCCTGGTGCCGGTGCCACGGGGTCAGCTGTGTGTCCGAGCTGCGAGACGCCGCCCATGGGTGACCCGGTCGACAACCGACGGCGGGACGAGCCGGGCGGGCACGTCGGGTTCGCCCACCGGGTGGCGATGGCGGTCGCCACCGCCGGGCCGGTGTGCGCCGGCATCGACCCGTCGGCCGCCCTGCTCGAGCGCTGGGGGCTCGCCGACGACGCCGAGAGCCTCCGCCGGTTCGGGGAGCGGTGTGTCGAGGCGTTCGCCGGCGTCGTGCCCGTGGTCAAACCTCAGGTGGCGTTCTTCGAGCGGCACGGGGCCAGAGGGTTGGCGGCATTGGAGTCCACGATCTCGGCCGCCTCTTCGGCCGGCCTCATCGTGATCGCCGATGCCAAGCGGGGGGACATCGGGTCCACGACGGAGGCCTACGCCTCGGCCTGGCTCGACCCGAGGAGCCCTCTCTGCGCCGACGCGGTGACCGCCGTCCCCTATCTCGGCCTTGGTGCCCTCGCTCCGCTCGTCTCGGCGGCCTCGGCCGGCGGTCGCGGGGTGATCGTCGTGGTCCGCAGCTCGAACCCGGAGGGCCGCGCCCTCCAACAGGCGCTGACCGGGGCCGGGGTGGGGCCGGCGGTGGAGGACCTCCTGCTCGCCGGGATCGCCGAGCAGAACGGCGTCGGCACGCCTCCCGGCGCGGTGGGGGCCGTGATCGGTGCGACCCTCGCCCCGTCGCGCTTCGACCTGGCCGGGCTGGGAGGGACGATCCTGGCGCCCGGTGTCGGGGCCCAGGGGGCCACCGCAGCCGACGTCGGCAAGCTGTTCGGCGGCTGCCGACCGGGGCAGGTCCTGGCCAGCGCGTCCCGGTCCGTGCTCGAGCACGGACCCGATCGCCGCGCCCTCACCGGTGCCGCCTCCCGTGTCAGGGACGAGGTGGCTGCTGTGCTCTCCTGACCGTCGCCGGCGGCCGAAGCGGCGAGGGGCACGTCAGCGGCGGCCGTGGAGCAACCGCATGGTGGCGGCGAGGACCTTCGTGGCCGCCGGTGGACGGTCGAAGCTGGTCATGGCCACAGGCAGGCTGAACCGCTGGACCGTGACCGACTTGGTCCTGGAGAACTCGCGGAAGCCGTCCGGCCCGTGGATGCGCCCGAACCCCGACTCACCGATGCCGCCGAAGGGGAGTCCCGGCACGAAGGCGAAGGTGAGGACCGAGTTGACCGACGTCATGCCCGAGCGCATCCTCTTGGCCAGGTCGAGACCCCGCTGCCGGCTGCGGGCGAAGACGGCGCCGCCCAGCCCGTAGCGGCTGGCGTTGACCAGCTCGACCGCTTCGTCGCCGTCGCGCACCTTGGTCACGGTGAGCGTGGGCCCGAAGGTCTCCTCTGCCACCATCGGGGAGTCCTCCCTGACTCCGACGACGACGGTGGGTCCGACACCGTTGCCGTGCACGCTCCCCTCGCCTCCGACGACGGCCCGGCCGCCCCCGTCGAGAGCGGAGGACAGATGCCGGGCGATCACCTCGGTTTGGGCAGGCATGGTCGGAGGACCCCAGTCGGCGTCGGTGTCCGAGCCAGGACGAAGTGACGCAGCCCGCTCGGAGACGAGCTCGAGGAACCGGTCGTACACGGCCTCGGTGGCATAGACCCGCTCGATGCCGATGCAGGTCTGCCCGCCGTTGCTCATCCCGCCCCACACGGCTGCATCGGACGCGGCTTCAAGGTCGGCGCCGTCGTCGACGATCATGGCGTCCTTGCCGCCGCACTCCATGAGCACCGGGGTGAGGGTCTCGGCGCACGCCGCCATGACGGCGCGCCCCGTTCTGGCCGATCCGGTGAAGGCGATCTTGTCGACGCCCGAACGGCAGAGGGCAGCGCCCGTGGAAGCGAACCCCGACACCATGGTGAAGAGCCCGCGACCGCCGGGCACCGCTGAATCCCAGGCTTCCACCAGCCAGCGGCCGATGGCCGGGGTGTACTCGCTCGGCTTGAACACGACGGCGTTGCCTGCCGCCAACGCATAGGCGATCGACCCCATCGGCGTGAAGACGGGGTAGTTCCACGGCCCGATGACGCCGACCACGCCGAGCGGTTGGTACTCGACCACCGCGGCGTTGTTCATGGCCAGCATCCCGGGGAAGACGTGTCGTGGACGGAGGACCTGATCGGCGTTCCGTGCGGCCCAGGCGATGTGGTCGACGGCCAGCGTGATCTCGAGTACGGCGTCGGCGTGAGGTTTGCCGTTCTCGCGGTGGACGAGGTCGGCCAGCTCGTCGATCCGCCGGGCCAGCTCGCCGGCGAAAGCCCGGAGGTGGCGCTTCCGGCCGGCGAACCCGGCTGAGGTCCACCAACCGGAGGCCTGACGGGCCCGTTCCACTGCGAAACGGACGACCGAGTCGGGGTCGACCGGGAAGGTGGCGACCACATCGCCGGTCGCCGGATCGAACGAGTCGAACATCTGGGGGTCCACATGTGCCTCGGTCGATGCGTTGTGGGAGGCGTCGGTGTTCAACGTGTCAGGAACCACCGACCCGACTGTAGCCATCCCGACCCGACCCGTCGTCGGCGACCACCGGGCCGGTCGGCGATCGCCGGTCAAAGGGATCGATCAGCGATCAGAGGTGGGCAGGTCCTCGGCGAACTCGAGAAAGGGGGACGGGGGGAGGTATTCGTCAGGGACGTCCTCGGGCCGGTCGTAGAAGGCGACGTCGAACACGTTCGACAGCCCCGGATCCTCGACCGTGCCGCTGAGCCCAAGGTCGGTGGCGTCGAGGAACGCCCGGCTGGCCGTCGACGGCGCCTGACGCCAGCGCCTCGTAGGTGGCGCGGGGGACGCGCCCGACGAGGCTGTAGGTGCAGCCGTCACGCGTCGTGCCGACCCGACGCCCGATCATGCAGTGGCGGCTTCCGTCGTCGATGACGAAGACGGCACCGTCACCGGACCCGATGCACTCCCTGATCCGGTCGGGATGGCCGAAACGATGGAAGAGCTGTTCGTGTCGTCGCTCCTTCATGGCCCACAGCGGGCTCGGCGGCACCACCCTCTCCGGCTCGTCCTCGTCGAGGGGCGTGGCGCTGCCGGGCGACGTCACCGGGAAGGCGTCCCCCTCCGTGCCGGTCAGGGGATCGACGCGCTGGCCCGATCCCGTCCCCGTCGACCCGGTCTCGTCGTTCGGCTGCACCTGCTCGGTCACTGTTCGCTCCTCGTTGCTCCTGTTGACTGGTCGGTCCCTCGTCTCACTCTCGCAGATCCCCGGCCCTCAGATGCAGGGCGGCCGGCGGCCGCTTCTGGCGGGAGGGAACCGACCCTTTCGAGGCGACATCCGCGGGCCCGTCACGTCCCGGCCGCGGTCGGATACCACCCGGTCACCGACCTCGCCAGCTCGTGATGGCGCTGCGACCACGCCCGGTCGGCGTCGGGAAGCCCCACGGGCACGAACACCACCGCGTCTCCCGGGCGGAGCTGGCCGAGCCGGGGCAGGTCGACGGCGATGACGGTGGCCACGACCGGGTACCCGCCGACGGTGGCGTGGTCGGGGAGCAGCGCGATGGGCATGCCGTCCGGGGGGACCTGGACGGCTCCGGTGACCATCGGCGTCGAGAGGACGCTGTCGGGGGGAGGGAGCCCCACGTCCGCTGCCAGCCTGAGGCCCACCCGGTTCGAGGAGGGCGCCACCGTCCACGACGTGGTGGTGAGGGCCTCCCAGCCCTCCGATGCGCTCGGGTGCGGGCCGGCCACGACGCGGAGGGGGACCGAGCCCGCCGAGCCGTGGGGACCGTTCGGCGCCCGGCCGAGCCGCCGGCCGAGGGGGTGCCGGGGCCAGGTCAGGGTGCCGCGGGGACGGGGCGGGGGTCCGAGTGGGAGGTGGTCGCCCGCTTCGAGAGCGGCGGGTCCGAGCCCGGTGAGGACGTCGGTCGAGCGCGATCCGACGACCGCCGGGGTGGCCAGGCCGCCGGCGACGGCCACGTAGGCGCGGAGGCCTCGGACGACCCGTCCCACCGACAGCCGCTGTCCGTGGCCGATCGGGATCACGGTGCCGTTCCCTGCCGGGCGGCCGTCGACCGTCACCTCGATGGCCTCGGGCGC
This sequence comes from uncultured Acidimicrobiaceae bacterium, assembly GCA_963828385.1. Taxonomy (GTDB): domain Bacteria; phylum Actinomycetota; class Acidimicrobiia; order Acidimicrobiales; family RAAP-2; genus Bog-756. The sequence goes on along the minus strand of CAWHEF010000002.1, from coordinate 1,656,267 downwards.
AGCTCCGACGACGGCGACATGGGCGTCACCCGTCATCCGAAGGACCGGTCCCCGGCCCGTCACCTCGAGGGCGGCGGCGTCGTCGGGATTGCCGACGAGCCGGTTGGCGAGGGTCATGGCGTCTCGGTCGGCGGGCCCGGCGGCGGGCACGCCGATGCCGGCCACGCGGCGGCGGCCGCCGTCCTCGACGAGGGTCAGGATCCCGGGCTCGACCACCTCGAGCCGGCGACCGGCAGGGTCGGTGGCAGCCCCGGCGGGCTCGCCCGCCGCACCGGGCCCGATCGCGGTGGCCATAGCGCCTCGCGTTGCCGCGGTGACGCCAGGGGCGACGACGAAGCGGATGTGGTCTCCCGGCCGGACGAGGGCATAGGGCGGTCGGTCGGCATCGAAGAGCCGCACCGAGGTCGTCCCGAGCAGCCACCACCCACCCGGGGTGGCGCTCGGGTACACCGATGCGAACCCGGCGGCGACGGCCACCGATCCGGGCGCCACCGAGGTCCGTGGCGTAGGCCGCCGCGGGAGCGATGCCAACTCGGGGGGCAGGCCCACGAGGTAGGGGAAGCCGGGTGCGAACCCGAGGAATGCCACCTCGAGCTCGGCCCCGGTGAGCAGCGTCACCACGTGGTCCGGCGAGCAGTCGAGCATCCCGGCCACGTCCTCGAGATCAGGACCGTCGAACCGTACGCCGAGCTCGAGGGTCCGCGCCACGGCCGGAGCGTCCGGTCCGGTGGCGCCCCCCTCCGAGGCCAACGTCTCGACCATCCGCCGGCACTCCTCACGACTCTCCGGCCTCGTCACGATGAGCACGGAGCGGAAGCCCACGACGACGTCCTCCGCCACACCGTCGAGTCGACGGACGGCCACGGCGGCCAGGTGACGAGCCTCCTCGGTGTCGGCTACCTGGCAGAGCAGGGCAGCGTCGCCGAACGCGCTGACCGGTCCGGTCACGAGTTGGTCACGGGTCCACGAAGGGTCGGATGACGACACCCTGGCGCACGAGTGCACCCCTGATGGCGCGAGCCCGTTCAGCGGCATCGGCCGCATCGCCGTGGACGCAGATCGTCTCCGCAGCGATCTCTGTCCACGTCCCGTCGACCGCCTCGATCCGGTGATCTCGCGTCAGCGAGACGGCCCTTTCGCCGCACTCGGCCGGATCGGCGATGATCGCTCCCCGCTCACTTCGGGGTTGGAGGAGCCCGTCCGACCGGTAGGCGCGGTCGGGGAACGCTTCGGGAACGACGCGCAGGCCGCGTTGCCCGGCTCGTTCGGTCACGGCGGTGTTTGGCTGGGCGACGAGCACGCCGATGCCGGACCGCAGGACAGCATCGACCACCGCATCCGCCGTCGGAGCCTCTTCTGCCATCTGGTTGTACAAGCGCGCCGTGGGGCTTGACGAACCGGACCTGGACGCCGACGTCGGCTGCGCACGCGGCGAGCACGTCGCACTGTTCGAGGATGTCTCGGACGAGCTGCTCGGGGGAACGTTCGATCCGTCGCCGGCCGAACCCTTCCCTGTCGGGAAACGACACGTGGGCGCCCACGGCGACACGACGGTTCATGCAGGCCTCGGCCGTGGCCCGCATGACGGATGTCGACCCGGCATGGAACCCGCAGGCCACGCTCACGCTCGTGACCTCTGCGATGACGTCGAGATCCGAGGCGGTAAGAGCGTCCCCCTCGCCCAAGTCGGCGTTGAGATCGACGGTCCCCGACATGGTTCCATTGAACCGCGGAACGTCTGGTGAGCGATCACAGCATGTCTCGCAGGACACCTGATCCCGGCCGGGACGACGGTCGGGCCTCGGGGACGACCGTCTCTCGGTGAAGGGCACCGGCCCGACCAGGCAGAGACGTGTGACCTCGCGGCGATCAGGCGCTATCGTCTCGACCATGCCGCAACCGCCCGCACTCACGCCCGAACAGCGCCAGGCAGCACTGGCGAAGGCAGCGAAGGTCCGCCGTGAACGGGCCGAAGTCAAGGAGAAGCTGAAGTTGGGCTCCATGACCCTGTCGCAGCTGCTGGACTCGGCCGAAGCCAACGAGACCGTCGGGAAGATGAAAGTCCTCTCCGTCCTCGAGTCGCTCCCCGGTCTCGGGAAGGTCAAGGCGCGTCGACTGATGGACACCGTGGGGATCAGCGAGAGCCGCAGGCTCCAGGGGCTCGGCTCCAACCAGCGAGAAGCGCTCCTGCGCGAGACCGCTCGCTGAGCGGCGGCGTTCCGGACCGGGAGGATGGCCGGTCTGCACCGCTCATCTTCGTGCTCTTCGGACCGGGCGGGGCGGGAAAGGGGACCGTCGCCGCTCGCTTGGTGGACGAAGACCCGTCACTGTGGTTGAGCAGATCGTGGACCACCCGACCTCAACGGTCGGGCGAGCCCGACGATGCATACGTCTTCGTCGATCGCACCGCCTTCGAAAGCCGCGCCGCATCCGCGGGCTTCTTCGAGTGGGCCGAGTTCCTGGGCAACCTGTACGGCACCCCGGTGCCCGAGCCGCCTCCCGGGAAGGATGTGCTCCTCGAGATCGACCTCCAAGGTGCTCGTCAGGTCCGCCACCTCCGTCCGGATGCCACCCTGATCCTGCTCCGCCCGCCGTCCACACTGGTGCAGGTCGAGCGGTTGCGAGCCCGGGGGGATGACGAGGCCCACATCGCCCGGCGCCTGGCTGCAGGGGAGGACGAGGAGCGGGCGGGGATGGCCTTGGCCGACGCATCGGTGGTCAATGACGACCTGGTCCGGGCCACGGCTGCGGTGGCCGGTATAGTGGAGGATCGTCGCGCCGCAGCGGGGCGTGGCTCGAGCTCCTAGGACGAGCAGGACCCGTGCTCTCCGCGTCGATCTCCCGACCGAGTCGACCGTTCAACCGTACCGAAGGATCGTGATGGCGCAATCAGAGACCACGTTGATGGACCCCCCGATCGAGGAGCTCCTCGACAAGGTGGACTCGAAGTTCACGTTGGTGGCCTTGGCCTCCCGGCGGGCCCGGCAGGTCAACAGCTACTACAACTCCCTGGGCGAGGGCCTCGGGGTCGTCGTGCCCCCGCAAGTCTCCTCGGAGTCGGGCAAGCCCCTGTCCATCGCCTTCGAGGAGGTGGCCGAGGGGAAGGCCGTCTACACTCGTCCGGACCCAGAAGAGGTGGCGGCAGCCGAGGCGGCGGCCGAGGCGGCGGCTCTTGCGCTTCTCGAAGGGGAGGGTGATGCTTCGGACGACGCCGAGGCACCGTCTGCCGCCCCGGACGGCGACGGGCACAGCTAGCGGAGACGTCACCGGCGTCCACTGCGAGTGAGAGGGGGGCCGTGTCGGTTCCACCCACCGGGCATCCGGGAAGCTCCGCCGACGGAGTCGAGCGCCCCTTCGTCGTACTCGGCGTCACGGCCGGCATAGCCGCCTACAAAGCGGTCGAGATCTGTCGATTGCTGGTCGACGCCGATGTGCACGTCGCTCCCGTCATGACCGAGCGGACCGGCCATTTCGTCGGTGCCGCCACCTTCGACGCCCTGGCGTCGGAACCGGCCCAGGCCAGCCTGTGGGACGAGGAGGATCCGAGCCCCCATACCCGGCTCGGCCGGCGAGCCGACCTCGTCGTCGTCGCCCCGGCGACGGCGGACTTCCTGGCCCGCTACGCGTCCGGCATGGCCGACGACCTCCTCACCGCCACCCTGCTCGCCACCGCGGCACCGGTGATCGTGTGCCCCGCCATGCACACGGAGATGTGGGAGCACCCCGCCGTCCGGCACAACCTCGACGTCCTGCGTTCGCGGGGGGTCTCGGTGGTGCCCCCCGAGGACGGTCGGCTGGCGGGAGGGGACATCGGCGCCGGTAGACTGGCCGCACCGTCGACCGTCGTCGGCGCCGTGCTCGACCGGCTCGGCCTCCACCCCGGCGCCACCGGGAACCGAGAGCCGAGGGGCACTGGCAGGACGGGGAGCGAGTCGAGTGTCCGGAAGGCCGATCTGAGCGGGAAGACCGTCGTCGTCACCGCGGGCGGCACCCGGGAGCCGATCGACGCCGTGCGCGTCATCACCAACCGGTCCTCCGGGCGCCAGGGTCATGCCTTGGCGGCGGCAGCCCGTCGCCGGGGGGCGGAGGTGGTCCTCGTCACGGCAAGTGGTCTCGGCACCGAACCCGGGATCACGGTCGTGCGGGTGGAGACGGCCGCCGAGATGGAGTCGGCGGTGTTGGCGGCCGCCGAGCGGGCCGATGTCGTGGTCATGGCGGCGGCCGTCGCCGACTTCCGGCCCAAGACGGCCTCGTCGGCGAAGTTGCACAAAGCGGACGGGGTGCCCGAGCTGGTGCTGGAGCCGACCCCGGACATCCTGAGCGAACTGGGAGGACGACGCCCGCCGGGGCAGGTGCTGGTCGGGTTCGCCGCCGAGACCGAGCAGGTGGCAGAACGGGCGCGCTCCAAGCTGGCACGGAAGGGCGTCGACCTGATGGTGGCCAACGACGTGTCCGCTCCAGGCACCGGATTCGACCACGAGACCAATGAGGTGACCATCTTCGGTGCCGACGGCACCTCCGTCCCGATCGCGCTGACATCCAAGGATGCCGTGGCGGACGCCGTTTTGACTAGGGTGTGCGAGCTGTTGGGGGGGCAGTGAACCGGGGGTTCCGGTCTGCCGAGCCCGGTCGTCGCCGCACCCGTGGGCGGAGGCGGTCGCCGATTCCCATCCGGCATGTCAGTGCGGGCGCTTGCCCTCGATCAGATAGGAACCAGCCGTGACCACTCGATACAGCTTCACCTCGGAGTCCGTGACCGAGGGGCACCCGGACAAGATGGCCGACCAGATCTCGGACTCCGTGCTCGACGCGTTGCTGGCCGAGGATCCCGAGAGCCGGGTTGCCTGCGAGACGCTGCTCACGACGGGGCTGGTGCTCGTAGCCGGGGAGATCTCGACATCCACCTACGTCGACATCCCCAAGCTGGTTCGCAGCACGGTGCTCGACATCGGTTACGACGACGACGCCTACGGCATCGACGGCAAGACCTGTGGGGTCATCGTCTCGCTCGACGAGCAGTCACCCGACATCGGACAGGGCGTCGACCGGGCGTTCGAGGTGCGGGCGGGGACGGGAGGAGAGGACCTGCTCAACGCTCAAGGAGCCGGCGACCAGGGGATGATGTTCGGCTACGCCTGCGACGAGACGCCCGACCTCATGCCGCTTCCGATCTGGCTGGCCCACCGGCTGGCGCAGCGCCTGGCCCAGGTCCGGCGGGTGGGCGTGCTCCCCTACCTCCGTCCGGACGGCAAGACACAGGTCAGCGTCACCTACGAGGACGGGCGTCCGGTCGCCCTGGAGACCGTCCTCATCTCGACCCAGCACGATCCCGGCATCGATCTGGAGACGCTGCTCCTGCCCGACCTTCGGGACAATGTCATCTCTCCGCTGCTACCGACCGAGCTCGACTGCACGAACCTGCGTGTGCTGGCAAACCCGACCGGTGTCTTCGAGCTCGGCGGGCCGCACGCCGACACCGGCCTCACCGGCAGGAAGATCATCGTCGACACCTACGGCGGCATGGCCAGGCACGGCGGAGGAGCGTTCTCGGGCAAGGACCCCTCCAAGGTCGATCGCTCCGCCGCCTATGCCGCCAGGTGGGTGGCGAAGAACCTGGTGGCGGCGGGCGCCGCTTCGCGCTGCGAGGTCCAGGTGGCGTACGCCATCGGCGTGGCCCGGCCGGTCTCGGTGCTGGTGGATACGTTCGGGACCGAGCAGGCGGACCCGGTCCGGATCGAGTCGGCGGTCAACGAACTGTTCGATCTCCGGCCCGCCGCCATCGTGCGCGACCTCGACTTGAAGCGTCCCATCTATCGCAAGACGGCGGCCTACGGGCACTTCGGTCGTTCCGACAAGGAGTTCACGTGGGAGGACACGTCTCGAGCGGACGACGTGAAGCAGGCGCTCGGACTCTGAGCCGAACCGCGGCGGCGGAGAGGGGCGCGCTCTCAAACGGCGACCGGGAAGACGAGCGGATCGTCCGGGTCGTCACCGACGTCCCCGCCATCACTCGCCGGTTCGACTACCTCGTCCCGCCGGTGCTCGACTCGGTCGTGACCGTCGGGAGCCGGATCCGCGTCGAGCTGCACGGCCGGCGGGTGGGCGGCTGGGTGGTCGAGGACGACGTCGAGGGGACCCCCGGTGTGATGCCAAAGCATCTGGCCGCATCGAGTGGTGTCGGGCCACCGCCTGCTGTGGTGGCGCTGGCCGAGTGGGCGGCGTGGCGCTGGGCCGGTCCCGTCTCGTCGTTCCTCGGGACGGCGTCGCCCCCGAAGGTCGTGAGGAGCCTGGCCGAACCCGGTCCGGTGCCGGCAGGGGGGGTCGTGTCCTCACCGGGTGGGGGCTCGGTGGCGTTGGTCGACGAGGCGATGGCCGCGTCGGCTTCCGGCCCGGAGCCGGCTGTCGTCCGCTTGGCGCCGGCCCTCGACGCCGTGCTGGTGGTGCTCGAGGTGCTCCACCGGGTGGGTCCCTCCGGTGTTCTGGTTCTCGCTCCTTCGCTGGCCCGCGCCGGCCAGATCGCGGCCCGGCTCCGTCTTTCCGGCGTGCCGGTCGCCGAGATGCCCGGCGTGTGGGCCGATGCCGCTCGGGGCGCCCCCGTCGTGGTGGGTTCCCGGGCAGCGGCCTGGGCGCCGCTCGATCGGGTCGAGGCCGCCGTTGTGCTCGACGCCCACGATGACGCCTATCGGGAGGAGCGGAGCCCCACGTGGTCGGCCGTCGACGTCGTCATCGAGCGGGGGCGCCGCGACCGCTCGCCCGTCCTCCTCGTGTCGGCGTGTCCGACGGTGGTGCTGGGAGAACGCAGAGCAGTGGTCACGACCAGCCGGTCCGTCGAACGGCGGGGATGGGCGTTCGTCGACGTCGTCGACCGGACGGCCGACGACCCCCGCACCGGCCTGTACTCCGAACGGCTGGCGCGTGCGCTCCGCCAGGTAGCTGGGCGTGCCGCCGGCCGCTCCGTCTGCATCCTGAATCGGACGGGCCGGGTCCGATTGCTGGCGTGCGCCATCTGCGGCCATCTGGTCGACTGCCCCCGGTGCGGCGGCCCGATGGCCCAGTTCGACCCCGACGGCGGGCTCACCTGCCGGAGATGTGGCGCCTGTCGACCGCCGGTGTGCGCCCGCTGCGACTCGACCCGACTGAAGACGCTTCGGGTGGGCGTGACCCGGGCCGCCGAGGAGCTCGCTGCATTGACCGGACTGGATGCCGTCGAGGTCACGAGCCGGTCGGATCCGTCGGCCTCCCGTGAGGCACGGCTGGTGGTGGGGACCGAGGCTGCGCTGCACCGGATGGACCAGGCAGAGCTGGTGGCGTTCCTCGACATGGACCACCATCTGCTCGCTCCCCGGTTCGGTGCCGGCGAGGAGGCCCTGGCCCTCTTGGCCAGGGCGTCCCGGCTGGTCGGGGGCCGTGACGGTCCGGGCCGGGTGCTCGTCCAGACCCGGGTGCCCGGTCACCCCGCCGTCGACGCCGCCGCCCGGGCCGATCCGGCCCTGTTGCTCGAACCGGAGCGGGAGATCCGCCACGCGCTCGGTCTCCCTCCCTTCGGTGCGCTGGCGACGCTCGCCGGTCCAGGCGCCCCGACCTTCGCCGATGGCCTCCGCACGGCGACCGGGCTCTCGGTGGTACACGGCGAAGAAGACCGCTGGTCTGTCCGTGCACCCGACCACAACACGCTCTGCGACGGCCTGGCTGTCGTGCCGAGGCCGGCGGCCCGTCTCCGGGTGGCGGTCGACCCGGTAGACGTGTGACCGCCGGGACCGGGGGGCGGATGGGCCGCCGTAGAATGAGCTGATGGCCTCGTACACGGTGCGCACCTACGGCGATCCGGTGCTCAAGCAGGTTGCTCCGGAGGTGGCGGACGTCGACGAGTCACTGGTCCGGCTGGTGGACGACATGGTCGACACGCTCTACGACGCCCAGGGGGCGGGCCTGGCCGCCACGCAGATCGGTGTGCAGAAGCGCCTGTTCGTCTACGACGTGGGGGAGGGCCCCGAGGCGATCATCAACCCGACGATCGTGGAGACGGCGGGGGAGTGGTTCCACGACGAGGGGTGCCTGTCCATTCCGGGGTTGCGCATCGGCATCGTCCGGCCCGATCGGGTGCACCTGCGGGGCTACGACCTCGACGGCGACGAGGTCGACCTGGAGGCCGACGAATTCCTCGGTCGGGTGTTCCTCCACGAGGTCGACCATCTGGACGGGGTACTCATGCTCGAACGGCTGGACGACGACATGCGCCGCCGGGCACTCCGGATCCTCCGCGATCGGGAGCTCGGGCTCGACACCACCGCCATGGAGGCGAAGCTCGCCGGCGCCAACAGCGATCGCGAGTTGTGACCGGTCCCGTGCGTCGGGCGTGACCACCCCGGCTTCTACGCCCTAGCGCTTTCCGAACAGGAGTGGACGTTGGCCCGGCTCGTGTTCCTCGGAACTCCCATTTCCGCTGTCGAACCGCTGCGCACCCTGGTGGCCGATGGCCACCAGATCGATCTCGTCGTCACGCGGCCCGACAAGAGAAGGGGAAGGGGAGCCGGGCTCGTCCCGAGCGCGGTGAAGGCCGAGGCCGAGCGCCGGGGCCTGACGGTCACCGACACCGTTGCCGACGCGCTCGGACCGGGGGCGGAGCTCGGGGTGGTCGTGGCCTACGGAAGGATCATCCCCGCCTCGGTGCTCGATGAGCTGCCCATGGTGAACCTGCACTTCTCGCTCCTTCCCCGTTGGCGGGGCGCAGCTCCGGTCGAACGGGCGATCCTGGAGGGCGACAGCGAGACCGGCGTGTGCCTGATGGAGGTGGCCCCCGGGTTGGACACCGGCGGAATCTATGCCGAGCGGGTGACGCCGATCGACCCCGAGGAGACCGCCGACGAGCTCCGGAGCCGACTGGTGTCCATCGGGTGCGGGCTCCTGTCCGAGTACCTGAAAGACGGCAGGGCGGGGCTTCCCGTACCCCGCGATCAGAGCGGGAGCCCGTCCTACGCCGAGAAGCTCCTTCCCGGTGAGCTCGAGATCCGATGGGACGAGAGCGCCGAACGCATCCACCGGGTGATACGGCTCGGCCGGGCCTGGACCCCGTTCCGGGGCCGGCGCCTGCGGATCCTGCGGGCTCGTGCGTCCCCTGTCCGGGATGGCGAGGACTCGCCGAGCCATGGTCCCGGGGAGCTCCACGGAACCGACGTGTCCACCGGGGACGGTGGGTCGTTGTCGCTGATCGAGGTCCAACCCGAGGGTAGGAGGCCGATGACGGCGCGTGACTGGCGCCACGGTGTTCGTCCCCGACCCGGCGAACGTCTGGGCGTCTGAGGGACGGCGCACACCTGCACCTCGAGGCTCGGGCCGCTGGATGATGCGACGGTGCCGATAGGCTCCCGCATGATGACGTCGGTTCAGGTCCCGCATGCCTTGCGCGTGGCCCCGTCCATACTCTCCGCCGACTTCGGCGCCCTGGCCGAGGCCGCCGATCAGGTGGCGTCGGCCACGGACTGGCTCCATGTCGACGTGATGGACGGGCACTTCGTCCCCAACCTCACCGTCGGTCCGCCCGTCGTCTCGTCCCTGCGCAAGCACAGCGACCTGTTCTTCGACACCCACCTCATGATCACCGACCCTGACCGGTACCTGGGGGCGTTCAAGGATGCCGGTTCCGACGGGTGCACGGTCCACCTCGAGGTGGGGAGGACCGACGAGCACATCGCCCAGATGCGGGAGTTGGGCCTTCGGGTCGGCTTGGCCCTCAACCCGGACACACCCTTCGAGCGGCTGGAGCCGTACCTCGAGTCGGTGGACATGGTGGTGTGCATGACCGTCTTCCCCGGGTTCAGCGGGCAGTCCTTCATCGCCGACGTTCTCCCGAAGGTCCGCCGGGCACGCCAGGCTGTGGACAGGGCCGGGCTGGAAGTCGACGTCGAAGTCGACGGCGGTGTCGACCACCGGACCGTGGCCGATGCCGCCCGTAACGGCGCCAACGTGTTCGTGGCCGGAACCTCGGTGTTCGGGCGACCCCATCCGCTCGAAGCAGTCGAAGAGCTGTTGGCCGCAGCCGTCGACGCCGTCTCCGTCCCGTCTGGTGGCCGGGCCGGCGGACCGGTCTGAACGGGAGCGCCGACCTGTCGAGCGGAGCGCCCCCCGATGGCGCTGCCCAGGACGACGAAGGATGGATGTCCCGCGCCGTCTCGGCGGCGGATCGGGTCCGCGGGCGGACGGCACCGAACCCCTGGGTGGGCGCCGTCGTCGTTCAGGGACCGGACTCGGCCGGCATGTCCTGGGACGGCGCCACCGCCCCGCCGGGGGGTCCTCACGCCGAGGTGACGGCGTTACAGAGGGCCGGTGAACGGGCCCGCTCGGGCACGTTGTATGTGACCTTGGAGCCCTGCCCCCATCACGGGCGGACCCCGCCGTGCACCGAGGCCATCCTGGCCTCAGGGATCAGCCGGGTCGTCGTCGCCGTGGAGGACCCCGATCCGAAGGTGGCGGGGAGGGGTATCGCCGCCCTGCGCTCCCAGGGGATCGAGGTCGACGTAGGGGTGGGGAGCGACGTGGTCGCCGAACAGCTCGCCCCCTACATCGCTCAGCGCCGGACGGGAAGGCCGTGGGTCGTCTTGAAGATGGCGTCCTCGCTCGATGGCCGCTCAGCGGCGCCCGACGGGACGAGCCGGTGGATCACGGGCGAGACGGCCCGTCAGGACGCGCACAGGCTGCGTGCCCGTTCGGACGCCGTTCTCGTCGGGGCGGGCACGGTGCGGGCCGACGACCCGGAGCTGACCGTTCGGCTGCCGCCCGACGATCCCTGTTTTCGGGGGCCCGACGAGCAGCCTCTTCGCGTCGTGCTCGGACGCGCTCCTACAGCCGCCGCCGTGCGACCGGCCCTCGAGGTCTCCGGCGACCTGGGTGAGGTCCTCGACGGCCTCGGCGACCGCGGCGTCCTCCAACTGCTCGTCGAGGGCGGCCCCGCGGTCGCCCACGAGTTCCACGTCGCCGGGCTGGTCGACCGGTACGTCCTCTATCTGGCTCCGGCACTCTTCGGCGGCGACGACGCGCTGTCGATGTTCTCGGGACCGGGCGCGCCCACGATCGGCGGGCTCTGGCGGGGGACGGTGTGCTCGATGGCTAGCCTGGAGGGCGATCTCCGGGTCGAGTTGGCCCGTTCTGATGAACATGGCCGACGCTGAGCCGTATGGCCGTGCTCCGGGGAGGATCTTCAGAACGAGTCCGGACGCGCCGAAAGAGCACGTAGACCGATAAAACGAAACAGGACGACGAGAACGCTCAGCGGTGAGCGCACAAGGAGCGCACGGGCCAATGCCCTTTTCGAAGGTCGAGGATGCGATCGAGGCGATCGCCCACGGCGAGATGGTCATCGTCGTCGACGACGAGGACCGGGAGAACGAGGGCGACCTCATCATGGCCGCCGATGCGGTAACGCCGGAGAAGATCGCCTTCTTCATCGCCCACACGTCAGGCCTCATCTGCGTCCCGCTGACACCTGAGCGAGTCGAGCAGTTGGACCTCCCCCTGATGGTCACGAACAACACCGAGGTGCAGAGGACGGCGTTCACCGTCAGCGTCGACTACCGCCACGGCACCACCACCGGCATCTCTGCCTCGGACCGGGCGGCGACCATCAAGGCGCTCGCCGATCCCCATGTGCTCGCCACCGACCTCAATCGACCAGGGCACATCTTCCCGCTCCGGTATCGCCCGGGGGGCGTTCTGAAGCGCGCCGGCCACACGGAAGCGGCCATCGACCTGGCCCGGGCGGCGGACATGTCGCCCGCCGGCGTCCTCTGCGAGATCGTCAGCGAGGACAAGCAGAGCATGGCCCGCCTGCCCGAGCTCGAGTGGTTCGCTTCCGAGCACGGTCTGCACCTCATCTCCATCGCCGACCTCATCCGGTATCGCCGGCGCAAGGACAAGTTGGTGAAGCGCATCGCCGAGGCCCGCGTCCCCACCGAGTACGGGGAGTTCAACGTGGTGGCCTACGAGTCGGTGTTGGACGGCGAGCACCATGTCGCCCTGGTCAAGGGGGACGTCGAAGGCAAGCAGAACACGCTGGTCCGGGTGCACAGCGAGTGCCTCACCGGTGACGTCTTCGGCTCCGTCCGCTGCGACTGCGGACCCCAGCTCCGTGGAGCGATGTCGGCGATCAACGAGCACGGCAGCGGAGTGATCGTCTATCTGCGCGGCCACGAGGGCCGCGGCATCGGTCTCGCCCACAAACTGCGCGCCTACTCCCTCCAGGAGGAGGGGTTCGACACGGTCGACGCCAATCTGGAGCTCGGGCTGCCGGCCGACTCGCGGGAGTACGGCATAGGGGCGCAGATCCTCGTCGATCTGGGCGTGACGACCATGCGCCTCATGACCAACAACCCGACGAAGTACGGGGGCCTCGAGGGATTCGGGCTCGATATCGTCGAACGGGTGAGCATCCAGTCGGCGCCGACTCCCGAGAACATCGAGTACCTGAGGACCAAGCGTGAGCGCATGGGCCATCTGCTCGAGGGCCTCGATGACGTCCTCTGAGCGGACGGAGCTGTCGGACGAGGCGAAGGATACGTTCGCCGCCCGGGTGGGCACGATCGTCGACGCCCCGGTGTCGACCGGGGACGGAGTCACGATGGATCGCATCCCACGGGTCGGGCTGGCCTGTGCCGAGTTCAACGGGGGGATCACCGGCCGGCTCCTCTCCGGAGCGCTCGACGCTCTCGAGGAGGTGGGTTGCGACCTCGGGGACGTGGTGGTGGTATGGGCGCCAGGCGCCTTCGAGCTTCCCCTGGTGGCGAAGAGGATGGCCGAATCCGGCGGCGTGGACGCGGTGATCTGCCTCGGCGCAGTGATCAGAGGAGACACCGGACACTACGAGTTCGTTGCCGGCGAGTGCGCAGCGGGGCTGCAGCGGGCCCAGCTCGACACGGGGGTGCCGGTGGTGTTCGGCGTGCTGACCACCGACACCGTGGACCAGGCGATCGAGCGGTCCGAGACCGACCGGACGAACAAGGGACGGGAGGCGGCCTACACCGCATTCCGGATGGTGGCCCTCCTGCGAACGGTGTCCGACGTCGTCGGTCGGTCACAGGTCGGGTTCGCGCCCGGAACCCGCTGATGCTACGGCTCGTCCTGCCCAAGGGGTCCCTCGAGCGAGCCACGCTCGACCTCTTCGCCGCTGCCGACCTGACCGTGGGCCGGTCATCGGACGTCGACTACCGGGCCTCCATCGAGGACACCCGGGTCGCCGATGTGCGGATCCTGCGGCCCCAGGAGATACCCCTGTACGTGGCCGAGGGCCTGTTCGACATCGGCATAACCGGCCGCGACTGGATCGAGGAGCGCGGGAGCGCCGTGACGTCCCTCGGGATTCTCCGGTACTCGAAGGCCACCTCGAACCCGATTCGTGTCGTCCTCGCCGTGCCCGCCACCTCCCCGGTGTCCTCGGTCGCCGAGTTGGCGGCGTCGGTGCGAGGAGCCGGTGGGGTGATCAGGGTGTCCACGGAGTACCCGGAGCTGACCCGTCGGTACCTGGACGACCACGGCGTGCAGTCCGAGGTCAGCCTGTCCTACGGGGCCACCGAGGCCAAGGTGCCCGAGATCGCCGACTGTGTGGTCGAGATCACCGAAACGGGACGAGCCCTACGTGCGGCCGGGCTCAAGATCATCGAGACCCTGCTCGTCTCCAACACGGAGCTGATTGCCAATCCGAAGGCTGCGAAGGACCCGTCGAAGGGCCACGCCATGAACCAGCTCCTCACGCTGTTGCAGGGCGCCTTGGAAGCGCGGGGGAAGGTACTCGTCAAGCTCAATGTCGTCGCCGAGCAATTGCCTGGAGTCATCGACGTGCTGCCGTCGCTGCGCTCGCCGACCGTGTCCGAACTGTTCGGCGGTGGAGGATTCGCCGTTGAGACGGTCGTAGAAACGTCCGACATCAACGTGCTCATCCCCGAATTGAAGGACCGCGGCGCGACCGACATCATCGAGCTCCCCCTGTCCAAGATCGTGCACTGAGAAGCGACGCCGTGCCGACTGTCGCCATTCCCCTCGTGCCCGTGGGCGATCGTCCGCTGGTAGGGGGCGTAGCCGAGTTCGACGAGGCCCGGGGGTTGGGCGTGGTGGAGTACGGACGGAGCTCGCACCTGACCTTCCACTGCACCGCCATCACCGACGGCACGCGCCGGATCGCTCCTGGGACCGTGGTCGCCTTCGTGATCGGCCCGGGGCGTCGCGGCCAGCTTGAGGCGCGTTCGGTGCGGCCGCTTCCCGGTGTCGTGCCACCAGGCTCGACGCTCGGGGATGGTGTGCCGACCGGAGAGACCGACGGCGAGCCGGCCGCGCCGGTTTCGTTCCGCGCCGTGTCCGAGCCCGTAGCGGAGATGTCGACGCCCCCGTCCGGCACAGCGCCGGTCATTGGCCAGGGCTGACATCACCCCTTTGCCCCACTGGGCCCAGGTGGTCGCCAGCACCAACATGAGGAACCCAGAGGCTGCTCGGCCCGAGGCGACCTGCAGGGTCGCCGCTCAGGTCGACGACCCCGGTCGGCCGGCACTCTCGGTGCCTGTCCCAGCGCTCCGTTCGGCATCATCGGGATCCGCACGTTGCGCTGTCGCCGTACCCGCCTCGGCGTCTACCGTCCCGGCCTCCCCGTCCGCCGTCTGGAGGTCGTCGTAGGGGTTTCCGAGCACGTCCCTGGCCAAGTCCACGACGACGGCACTGTCGGCGTCCTCGGCGGAGACCACGCCGAGGAGGGGGGCGGTCAGCAGCCCGGCCACGATTCCGGTCTCGGCCATCGACTCCGCCTGCACGATTCCCCACCTCCAGAGCTTCCCGACCATGTCAGGGCTCGACGGCTGTCGGGACGGGTACCTGAGCCAGCAGTTGACGGTGGCGTGGGCCAGACCGGTGGCTGCCGGGAACAGCCAGATCAGGCGGTAGTCCCCGGTGGCATCGATGACGATGGCGGCGACATAGGCCAGCACGACGCTGCAGAGGTTGAACGGGGCCAGCAGGACGCCGATCCGCTCGCCGAGGCCGCCGGCTCTGGGAAGCAGGCGAAGGAGCAGGGGCGCCATGACGATCACGTACGCACCGATGAGCGGGGCGCCGATGAAGGCGAGCACGACCGCTTGCCAGAGGTGGGTGTCGAAGTACTGGACTCCCGACAGCACCGCTCCGAGCAGCGGTGCGCCGATCGCCAGTTGCATCGGGGTCAGCTTCCGGCTGAGCGGAACGCCGAGGGCGATCCCGACGAAGAACAACGGGATCCCCGAGACGAGGCCGGCGACGGTCTGGGCGCTGGCTCCTGCGTGCAGGACGCGTTGGAAGAAAAGGATGGCCACGTACGCCGTAGACCCCACGCCTGACCAGAACAGGAGCGAACCGCCGATGAGCACTCTGGCGTTGGGCCCGGCCAGGATGTCGCGGACCTCGTCCCGGGTGGGACGGGCTCGCACCCTGCGGTCGGCCTCGGCTCCCTGCCGAGCGGTCGGCGCCTCCCTGACGAGCACCAGGACGGCCAGGCCCACCGCCACGAGGATCGCCGCTGTCACCTGGAACGGCAGGTTCCACGTGGCAGGGTCGCTCTGCTTCCACGATGCGATGACCGTGCCTTTGATCGCCCAGCTGGCGATGGTGCCGAGGACGGTGGTGAGCAAAAGCGCCTTGAGCCACCGGCTACGCCCGAACACCTCGGGCACGACGGCCACGTTGGTGAGGGTGAAGATGGCGGACGCCTGCCCGGCAATCACGATCATCAATACGAGGAGCCAGTATCCCTGGACCACGGTGAACATCCACGTGGCGGCGCCCATGAGGATGAGGCTGCCGGCCATGTAGGGAGTTCGTCGCCCGACACGGCTCCGAGTCCGATCACTGAACCGGCCACCGATCGGAAAGGTGAGCCAGCTCACCAGCCGGTCGGCGGTGAGGGCGAAGGTCACGGCGAGCGCGCTCTGGGCCCGCTGCTGGACGAAGAGCGTGATGATCACGCCCGAGATGGCGAGGTTGGCCCGTGGTCCGATCAGGCCGATGGAGAGCCCGAGAAAGCTCCGCAGCCGGCGTCGATCAATGGGGCCGCCGCTCGCCGCCCCCGTCGGGGTGCCCGAAGCCGGACCCGCCGGCTCCGGCGCCCCGGTGGGCCTGCCCGTGCCGGCCCCCTCGGCGTCACTCGCCAGTGTCGGCTCCGGTCCCACCGGAGTGGGGCCGGTCCGGTGTCCCACCCGAGTCGGCGACGGGGGAGGGGTATTTGCCCGATCCGCCTCGCCCGGAGTCACCGCCCGGCGCGTCGTCGCCTCGATCAGAGGCGGACGATGTGGCTCGGCCGCCGTTCACCCCGGCAGCGGCGCCGGCGGCCTGCCCGGCTCGCTGGGCCCCGGTGATCTGGACGAACGCCAGTCGGAGCTGGGTCACCCCGTCCTTCAGCTGCTCTTCCCCCTCGCCGAGACGGCCTTGTAGTCCGTCGACCAGAGATCCGAGGGCATCGATGGCCAGGCTGGCCTGGGGCAACAGGGGCGGCTGCTGGGAGAGATAGACGGCCGCCAGCTCGAAGAGGCCGTAGCAGTGGTTAGCCACGACGACCTCGACTGGGGCCCGGACCAGCTCGTCACGCATGGCTGCAATCTGCTCGTCCGAGAGTTCGTCGCCCACCTCGCCGTCCAGAGACCGGCGGTCAGGAGTGCTCCCACCGCCGGCGACGCCCGGGCCCGGGCCTGTTCGATCCGAGCTGCTCCCGCCGGGACCGCTCCCGCCGGGACCGCTCCCGCCGGGACCGCTCCCGCCACTCGGTCGTCCAACGGGCCGTTCGCCTCCGGGGGTCCACAACGAGCTCACGGCTGGTAGCCTAAAGCCTGAAACGCGAGGAAGCGGAGCGCGTGCTCCCACCCGGCCACGACGCTGTGTCTCTGTGCGCCCGGGTCGAGGCGACCGGTGTCTGTACCAGACGCACGGACCGAAGACGGCTCCGCTCCTTACTGCAGGGCACGGGAGGTCCGTGACCCGAGAACAGGGAGAGAAGTCGAATAGCCGCCACCGCCACCACCAGCGAACCCCGCATCAACGACCGCATCCGCGCCCGCGAGGTGCGTCTCGTCGATCCGGAAGGTGAGCAGCTGGGGATCAAGCTTCTCCCCGAGGCTCTTACCATCGCCCGCGACCTTGACCTCGACCTCGTGGAGGTGGCCCCCGGGGCCAGCCCACCGGTCTGCAGGATCATGGACTACGGGAAGTACAAGTTCGATGCCGCCCAGCGGGCGAAGGAGTCCCGACGCAAGGCCGTCCATGTCGGCATCAAGGAGATGAAGTACCGGCCGAAGATTGGCGACGGCGACTTCGAGACGAAGACGCGTCAGGTCTCCAAGTTCCTCGAGGAGGGCCACAAGGTCAAGATCACCATCATGTTCAGGGGCCGCGAGGTCTACCACCCCGAGCTCGGGAAGAAGATCCTGGACCGGATCGCCGACCAGATGGAGGGGGTGGGAAAGCCGGAGTCGGTGCCGCGCCTCGACGGACGCAACATGGTGATGGTGCTGGCGCCAGACAAGCGGGCCAAGCAGTCCGCAGCTTCCAAGGCCGGCGACCCCGATGGTGCGAGCCAGAACGGGTCGGCGCAATCGCGGTCCCCCGCGAGGGCGCCGACCGCTCCGGAACCCGACGGGGAGACCAGGGAACAGTCCCCTGTCCCCGCCGCCAGCGAGACCCGGTCAGCGACGGCAAGTGCCAACGGGGCGAGCGACGAAGGAAAAGGTTGACATCATGCCGAAGATGAAGAGTGACCGCGGAGCCCGCAAGCGGGTCAAGCTGACCGGGACCGGTCGCATGCGGCGACGGAAGGCCTTCCGCTCCCACCTCCTGGAGCACAAGTCGAGCACGAGAAAGCGCCGTCTCGGGCGAGAGACCTCCTTCGCCCCGGGCGATGCCCGGCAGGTCAAACGCATGCTCGGCGGCTGAGCGCGACGCCGGCAGGTGCACCGGGGAGGCCCTTGTCGCCTGCCTGAGCACGGATCCTTCGGCGGCAACCCACGAGCTGCCCGACGAGCAGCCAGGCGCCACCGAACCTGTTGATGGCGAAACCATCAGGGTGTGCCCGGTGAACGGCGTTCGGGACAGACTGCGGCGGACCCAGGGCGACCGGGCGGGCCGTGCGCCGGTCCCCCTCACACGGAAGCAACGACAATCCAACACGGACCCAACGACAAAGGAGCACCTCATGGCCCGAGTGAAGCGCGCAGTTCATGCCAAGAAGCACCACCGCGCCGTTCTCGAGCAGGCGCAGGGCTACTACGGCAACAAGAGCCGTTCGTTCCGCGCCGCCAACGAGCAGGTGATGCGCTCGATGCAGTACGCCTACCGCGACCGCCGGGCGCGCAAGGGTGACTTCCGGCAGCTGTGGATCCAACGGATCAACGCTGCCGCCCGGTTGAACGGCATCAGCTACAGCAGGTTCATCGCCGGACTGCATCGGGCAGGGGTCGAGGTCGACCGGAAGGTGCTGGCCGATCTGGCAGTGTCCGAGCCTGAGGCGTTCGCCTCCTTGGTCGAGACGGCCAACTCGGCCCTGGCCGAGGCCGCCCCGCCGGGGGACAAGGCCGCACCCTCGGCGGACAAGGCCGAGCGGGCACAGGCGGTCGAGCCTGCGGAAGAAACGGCAGCGAAGGCGGGTTCCTGAACCAGCGACTCGGGCCGACGCACCACCGGATCCGTCGCGTCCGGAAGCTCCTGCGCAAGAGGAGCCAGCGGTCCGCCGAGGGCGTGTTGGTCGTCGAAGGCGCGGAGCTCCTTACGGCGGCATTCCTCGCAGGCGCCCCCATCGAGGCTGTGTACGTGTCTCCAGAGGGACGCTCCAATCGCGCCGCCTCCCAGGCAGTGGAGCGCGTATTCGCAAGCGGTGTGCGCGTCTTCGACATCGAACCCGGAGTTCTGGAACGGATCGCCGGTACGGTGTCTCCGCAGCCTGTTCTGGCCGTCGTGGGATACCGGCCGATGCAACTGGGCGAGCTCGTCACTGTGCTCGATGCCGCCTCGCCGGTCGGACCGGGCCGCCCGACGGGCGGCGATGCTGCCGGAAACGAAGCTGGTGACACGGGACCGGCCCCACCGATGGTGGTGGTGTTGGTCGACGTGCGGGATCCGGGAAACGCCGGGACCATCATCCGTACGTCTGACGCCGCCGGTTCTGCGGGGGTGATCTGCTGTGACGGGACGGTAGACCCGACGAACCCCAAGGTCGTTCGATCCTCGGCCGGCTCGCTGTTCAACGTCGCTGTCGTCGCCGGAGGCGACGCAGTCACGTCGATCGAACGGCTCCAGGGCGCTGGACTCTCGATCGTGGGAGCCACCGCCCACGGTGGCACCGACTATGCGTCCTTCGACTGGCGCCGACCGGTGGCGGTCGTGCTCGGAAACGAGGCTGCAGGGCTCCAGCCCGCCGTGACTCAGGCCCTGGACGAGCTGGTCTCCGTTCCGATCGTCGGGAGCGCGGAGTCCCTGAACGTAAGCGTTGCCGCCGGCGTGATCTGCTTCGAGGCGGTGCGTCAGCGGCGTCGGGGGTCGCCGGCGCAGACGGGAGGCGGTGGTGGAGCATGAGACCGAGGTGCTCACCGGCCCTCTACGATCTCGACAATGGAAACGCAACCGTCAGGCTCCGTCGTGACCATTGAGCTGGATGTCGACGGGCTCGTCGAGTCGGCCCGCACCGCCGTGGCCGGGGCCGCGACCGCCGGGCAGCTACGCGAGGTCGCGACAGCGCTCACCGGCAAGAGGTCGGCGCTCGCCCAGGCCAGCCGGGGGCTCGGTCAACTCGATCCCGATGAGCGCAGGCTGTTGGGACGGCGGCTGCAAGAGGCCCGGTCCACAGTCGAGGAGCTCCTCACCGAGCGGAAGGGCGAGATCGCCCGGCGAGACCTCGAAGCCGAGCTTCTCGCCGACCGGGCCGACCTCACCGAGTTCCTCCCCGGTTCCGTGCCGGCCGCCATCCAGCACGGCCATACGAACCTGGTGACCCAGACCACCCAGGAGCTCGAGGACGTCTTCGTGGGCATGGGATTCGAGGTGGCCGAAGGTCCCGAGATCGAGACGGACTGGTTCAACTTCGGCGCTCTGAACATGCCGCCGGCACATCCGGCCCGGACCATGTACGACACGTTTTATCTCGATCTCGGCGAACCGGAGACGGTACTCCTGCGCACCCATACCTCTCCGGTGCAGATCCACCTCATGGAAGAGGCGGTGGCAGAAAACGGCCTCCCGATACACGCCGTCACGCCCGGCCGGTGCTACCGACGCGACACTCCCGACGCCCGCCACCTGCCCGTCTTCCATCAGATCGAGGGGCTCGTCGTCGACGAGTCGATCAGCTTCGCCGACCTCGGCGGAACGATCGAGACGTTCACGACCGCCTACTTCGGTCCAGAGATCCACTCGCGACTGCGGCCCGCGTACTTTCCGTTCACCGAGCCGTCGGCCGAGCTCGAGGTCACCTGCACGATCTGTCTCGGCACTGGATGCCGGACCTGCTCGCAGACGGGGTGGATCGAGCTCGGGGGGTGCGGGATGGTCGACCCCGCCGTCTTCGAGGCTGTCGGTATCGATCCCGCCATATGGAGCGGGTTCGCCTTCGGTTTCGGGATCGATCGGTGCGCCCAGATGCGCCATCAGATCTCCGACATGCGGCTGCTCATCGAGAACGACGTCCGGTTCCTCCGGCAGTTCTGACCGGCTGTCCAGAGAGGAGACTGAGGAAGGCCGTGCGCGTCCCGCTTTCTTGGCTTTTGGACTTCGTTCCGTTCGAAGGGGAGCCCGCAGCCCTCGCTGCGACGCTGGATGATCTCGGGCTCGTCGTCGAGGGAATCGAGGTCGTCGGTGAAGGGCTCGGCGACATCGTCGTGGCTCGTGTGGAGCACATCGCGTCCATCGAGGGTGCCGATCGGATCCGCCGAGTCGTGGTCGATGCCGGAGGCGACCCTCTCGAGGTCGTGTGCGGAGCCTGGAACTTCGAGGAAGGAGACCTGGTTCCTCTGGCGCCCGTCGGGTCGGTGCTGCCCGGGGGGTTCGAGATCGGCCGCCGCAAGATGAAAGGGGTCGCCTCCAACGGGATGCTCTGTTCCGGCCGGGAACTGGGACTTTCTGACGACGGCGAGGGAATCCTCGTCCTCGATGACGTGGAAGGCGCGTCCCCGGGAGCGGCGTTGACGGCGGCGCTGGGGATCGAATCCGATGTCATCTTCGACGTCGCAGTTGAGGCGAACCGTCCCGACGCCTTGTGCATCTCGGGCGTGGCTCGGGATGTGGCTGCCCGCCTCGGGCTGCCGTTCGTCATTCCTGACACGGCAGCCGTCGCTCAGTGGGAAGGGGCCGAGGGTGTGCGAAGTGGGGTTGAGCTCGCGGGCGACATGCCGGTGGAGTCGCTCGCCTCGGTGCAGGTCGAGGACTTCGAACTCTGCCCACGCTTCACCGGTCGGGTCGTGCTCGATGTCGTCGTCGGCCCGTCGCCGCAGTGGATCGCCCGCCGGCTGACCAGGGCAGGCATGCGTCCCATCAACAATGTGGTCGATGCGTCGAACTACGTGATGCTGGAGCTGGGTCAGCCCACCCATCCCTACGATCTCGATCTGCTTCCCGGCCGCGGCCTGCTGGTGCGGAGTGCCGTTGCCGGCGAGTCGATGACGACATTGGACGGGGTGGTCCGCCCGCTCGGTGAAGCGGGGCCGGGGCTCGGAGACAGCGGACAGGACTGTCTGATCTGTGACGCCGAGGGCGATCCGGTCGGGATCGGTGGAATCATGGGTGGTGCATCCTCCGAGATCAGCGGTTCGACCCGGCGCGTCCTCCTCGAGTCCGCCTACTTCGCGCCGATGGCCATCGCCCGAACGTCCAAACGGCTGCGTCTCAGGACCGAGGCTTCGGCTCGGTTCGAACGGGGATGTGACCCGGCCGGCATCGATCGTGCCGCCGAGCGGTATTGCGAGCTGCTGTCCTTGTCGGGAGGACCGTCGATGTCCGTCGCGTCAGGCGTACTGGACGCACGAGGCACCGTGCCCACTCCCGTCCGGGTGACCGTCGGAAGGGACCGGGTCAACGCGCTGCTCGGCACGGAGTTCGGTGGCGACATGGTCGAGGAGCTGATCTCTCCCCTCGGGTTCCGCTTCGAACGGGACGGGCATGACACGAGCGAGTCGGATCGGAGGGGGACCCACCCCGAGGTCGGCGGGAGCGATGCCAGCGAGGACGGTGGCGGCGCCAGGACCTTCCAGGTCGTCGTGCCCACCAGACGGCCTGACATCCGCCCCGACCCCATGGGCGAGGCCGACATCGCCGAGGAGGTGGCCCGCATCTACGGGTACTCGCGCCTGGTCCGACGGATGCCCTCCTGGCCGCAGCCGGGCCGGTTGTCCCGCTATCAGAGGGAACGCCGCCTGGTGAAAGGCCTTCTGTCGGGCTTGGGCTCGATCGAGGCCTGGACGGCGACGTTCGTCACCGCGTCCGACGAGCTCGTAGCGGGGTTCGAGCCGCCCTATGTCGAGGTCACCAACCCACTGGTCGAGTCGGAGCGGTACCTGCGATCCTCGATGATGCCGGGCCTGGTGCGCGCCGTCGCCTACAACGCCGACAGACGTCAGGGTGCGGTCCGGTTCTTCGAGGTCGGCACGGTGTTCCAGCCTTCGCCGAGCCCACCGAAGCCACAAGCCGACCGGGCACGACCGGAGTCGGGAGAGGAGCCTGCGGTCACGATGACCGAGCGCATGAGTGCCGTGTTCGCCGGCGACGGCGACGATGCCTGGACTGCGGTCAATGCCTGGCGGATGGTGGCCGAGGCGGTCCGCCTCGCCGATTGGGAGATGGAGACCGTCGGGCCGGGTGCCCCGGCGAGTGCCACGCTTCATCCGTACCGGTCGGCGGCAGTGCGGGCCGTGGACACCCTGACGATCATCGGCACGGTCGGGGAACTCCATCCCGCCGCGGTGGCCGAGATCGGCCTGTTGGACGCCGAGGGCCGGCCCCGCCGCCTGGGCTGGCTCGACCTCGATCTCGGAGTGCTGCTCGACCCGGAACGCGCCCCGCGCCTCGCCCAAGAGGCGCGCCCGGTCAGCAGGTTCCCGTCGGCCGACATCGACCTGGCATTCGTAGTCCGTGACGAGATCCCGGCCGGCGCCATCGAGCGGACCCTACGGGCCTCGGGCGGCGACCTCCTCCATTCGGTCGCTCTCTTCGACGTCTACCGGGGCCCCCCCGTCGAAGAAGGATCCCGGAACCTCGCATTCCACCTGCGATTCTGCGCACTCGACCACACGCTGACCGAGGAGGAGGTCGCCGCGCTACGTGGCACCTGCATCGCCACCGTGACCGAACGGCACGGTGCGTCGCTCCGCGACGGGTGATCCCGTACGCCAAGGCCCTGGACCGTACCGGCAGGTCTTGATCGGTCGTAGGTCAGTCGGTAGGTTTTCGTTCAACCTTCGGTCATCCGGTTCGCCGATCCTCGGGTGACCAGAGTCTCTCGGGGCGTTCACGCCCCCGACGAGGCGAGATCGGCCACGACTGGCGCTTCGCTGGCCTGGGGGGATCCGCCCTGATCATCGATGACGCATCACGCCCGCCCGATCGCGGTCAGCTCGGTCTCGATCGGAACGACTTCTACAGCGCCGACTTCTACAGCGCCGACTTCTACAGCGCCGACTTCTCTCTTCCTCTTCAGTGAGTTGAGTCACACCCTTCCCGAGTTCGCGGGGAGACACTCCGAGACGGAAGACGACGGCAACGACGATCCGCATCTGGTGACCGTGCTCATGGCGCTGGCGGACTTCGTGTCAGGTCGGCTGGCGACCATGGGCACGGCGACCTCGGAGCTCCGGCGGGCGCTCGCCATCGTCGAGTCCCTCGTCGAACTGGTCGGCGACGACGAGATCGCCCTCGAGCTCATCGGTGCCGCGTTCTTCGACGACTTCGCCACCGACCGGCGTAGGCAGCTCGGCGAGTTCCTCGGAGCACGCTCGAGACAGATCCTCGAACGGCTGGATGGACCGATGCCGGCTGCCGGACCGGCCCTGGAGCATCCAGGTGGGGACGACAGACTCGTCAGATTTGCATAAAGATGCATGATGATGAATATACTGGGGACGTGTCCTGCCAACGAGTCGTGCCCTTGGGAAGCGCCGCGTCCCGGGAGGGCGGCGGCGGTCGTGACGAACACCAGGGGGCACCGTGAAGGCCGGTGTGCTCGGAGCGTCCGGCTACGCGGGCGTCGAACTGCTCCGGCTCTGCGCACTCCACTCGGAACTGGACGTCGCCGTGGCCACTGCCGGGGGCCATGTGGGAAGACGTGTCTCCGACCACACGCCCTCACTCGCCTCCGCCTATCCCGACCTTGCCTACTCGTCCATCGACCCCGGGATGCTGGACGGCCTCGATCTCGTCTTCCTGGCTCTGCCGCACGGCCAGTCACAGGACATCGTTCCTGAGCTCGTCGACCATGTCGGCGTCGTGGTCGACCTCGCTGCGGACTTCCGCCTGAAG
Source organism: uncultured Acidimicrobiaceae bacterium (assembly GCA_963828385.1). Lineage (GTDB taxonomy): Bacteria > Actinomycetota > Acidimicrobiia > Acidimicrobiales > RAAP-2 > Bog-756. The sequence continues at coordinate 1,631,781 of CAWHEF010000002.1, read as the reverse complement.
GATCCGGACCTCTATCCCGTGTGGTACCACGAAGTCCACCGTGCTCCGCAGCTGCTCGACCGGTTCGTCTACGGCCTTCCCGAGCACCACCGGCCGGAGATCGCCGGAGCACGGCTGATCGCTTCGCCCGGCTGCTATCCGACGGCGGCGATCCTCGCCCTGGCGCCGTTCGTGGAGGCCGGAGTCGTGTCTGTCCCGAGAACGGGGGACGTCGACGATGCGAGGGCAGCCGGGGGATCTCCCGCGTTCATCGTGGATGCGGCGAGCGGCGTCTCCGGCGCCGGCCGGGCTCCGAAGGACGATCTCCACTTCGGCGCTGTCGACGAGGCCTTCACTGCCTACGGTCTTCTCGATCACCGCCATACGAGTGAGATGGAACAGGAGCTGGCGTCATCGGTGCTGTTCACCCCCCATCTCGCCCCCATGGTGCGGGGCATCCTCGCCACCTGCTATGCCCGGCCGACTAGGGGATCGGCCCTCACGACCGCGGCGGCGCAGGCGGTCCTGCACGACTCCTACGACGCAGAGCCGTACCTCGTCGTGGTCGATGGTCCGCCTTCGACCAAGTCGACGAGCGGCTCGAACTGCGTCCACGTGACGGCCAGGGTCGATGAGCGGACGGGTTGGCTGCTCGTCCTGGCCGCCTTGGACAACCTCGTCAAAGGTGCGGCGGGCCAAGCCATCCAGGCCGCCAACCTGGCGCTCGGGCTCGATGAGCGGACCGGACTCCCGATGGCCGGGTTGTACCCATGACCGGTGTGGGATGGCGGTCATGAGCATCACGACGCCGTCAGGCTTCGTTGCCGCCGGCCTGGCCAGCGGCATCAAGTCTTCCGGGGCGCTGGATCTGGCCCTGGTCGCCGCTGATGACGGCGTTGCCGTTCCGACGGCGGCGACGTTCACGAGCAACCTGGCGGCTGCCGCCCCTGTCCGGGTGAGCCGGGAGCACATCGCGTCGAGCGGGGGACGGGCAGGGGCAGTGGTGGTGAGCAGCGGCAATGCCAACGCCGCAACCGGTGCCGCCGGGGTAGCCGACGCCGAGCGCATGTGCGCGCTCGTGGCGGACGGGCTCGGCATACCTGCACAACACGTCCTCGTCTGCTCGACCGGGTTGATCGGCATCCCGCTCCCCATGCAGACGATCGAGAGGGGCATCCCCGAGCTGGTATCGCGCTGCTCGGGTTCAGATCGATGCGCTGAGGACGCCGCTACGGGCATCCTGACCACCGACTCGAGCCGGAAGGAAGCCCTGGTCCGCAACCGGACGTTCACGGTGGCCGGTATGGCCAAGGGAGCGGGCATGCTCGCCCCCGACATGGCCACCATGCTGGCATTCTTGACCACCGACGCCGCCATCGAGCCAGGGCCTCTCGGCGAACTCCTCCGCATCGCGGTGAGCGACACGTTCAACGCCATGTCCGTGGACGGCTGCACGTCGACCAATGACACGGTTGTCCTGATGGCGTCGGGCCGGGCCGGCGTGGCCGACCCCAACGTGGTGGTCGATGCCGTCACCGAGGTGTGTGCGTCGCTGGTCGACGCCATGCTGGGCGATGCCGAAGGCGCCTCCAAGGTCATGCAGGTGCGGGTGACGGGCGCGCTCTCGGACGGCGAAGCCCATCGAGCGGCGAGGAAGGTGGCCGATTCTCTCCTGGTCAAGTCGTCCCTCAACGGGGCCGATCCCTACTGGGGACGGGTGGCGAGCGAGCTCGGCTCGGCCGGGGCGGCGTTCGACATGGACCGCCTGACCATCGACTACGGAGGAACCGTGGTGTGCCGCGGGGGCGTCGCCGCAGACCATGACGCCGAGGCTCTCCGTTCGTACATGGCCGGTTCGCTCGTCGACATCCACGGCGACCTCGGCTTGGGTGACGGGACCGGGGTGGTGCTGGGCGTGGACCTTGGTCCGGGGTACATCGACGAGAACCGGACGACGTCGTGAGCGGCGACGAGAACCACAGGGACCTCCAGCCGAGTGAGAAGGCTTCGGTGCTGGTCGAGTCCCTGGCCTACATCCGGAGGTTCTGGGGCAAGGTGGTGGTCGTGAAGTACGGGGGCAACGCGTTGAGGGGAGACCCCGACGTCGGGGAAGCCGATGAGCAACGGTCCCTGGCGTCCTTTGCCGAGGACATCGTGTTGATGCGATCGGTCGGCATGCTCCCCGTCGTGGTCCACGGAGGCGGACCTCAGATCGGGGCGCTCATGAAGCGAGTGGGCAAGGAGGCAACGTTCCTGGATGGGCTGCGGGTGACAGATGCAGACACGATCGATCTGGTGCGGATGGTGCTCGTCGGCAAGGTGAACCGGGACATCGTGAGCTCGATCAACGTGCACGGCGCACTCGCCGTCGGCCTGTCCGGTGAGGACGCAAATCTGATCACCGCCACCGCCCGATCCGAGGCCCTCGGTTTCGTCGGGGACGTGGTCGGCGTCGACCCGGTGATCGTCCAAGAGCTCCTGGCCCAGGGCCTGATCCCGGTGGTGGCCACAATCGGGACCGATCAATCGGGGCAGTCGTTCAACATCAATGCCGATGCCGCCGCCGGGGCCCTGGCTGCCGCGCTCCGGGCCGAGAAGCTGGTTTTCCTGACCGATGTCACCGGGCTGCGGGCGGTAGCCGACGACCCCTTGACGCTCATCCACCGGACAACCGCCGACGAGCTCGACCGGTTGGTGATCTCGGGCGCGGCGACCGGCGGCATGATCCCCAAGGTGGAAGCGTGCGCGCGCGCCGTTCGATCGGGGGTGGGACACGCCCACATCCTCGATGGGCGCATACCCCACGCCCTCCTCCTCGAGATCTTCACCGACCACGGCGTCGGCACCATGGTGGCGGCATGACGACCCCGTCGGGTGGCGGATCATCGTCGGAGACCGAGGTCGACCGGTCGGCCCTCATGCACACCTACGCCGACCCTCCTGTGACATTCGTCCGGGGCGAAGGAAGTGTGCTCTACGACCCCGGTGACCGCGCCTATCTCGACTTCCTGTCGGGCATCGCCGTGACGTCGCTCGGTCACTCCCATCCGGTCGTGGCCGCCGCCGTCTCCCGACAGGCGCAGACCCTGACCCACGTGTCGAACCTCTTCGGCAACGTCCTGGCCCCAGATGTCGCCTGCACCATCGACCGGTTGATCGGTGGGGGTCATCAGCGGGCCGGAGGCGAGGTGTTCTTCGCCAACTCGGGAGCGGAGGCGAACGAGTGCGCCGTCAAGCTGGCCCGACGGTGGGGCGGCCCGCAACGTAGCGGTGTCGTGGGCACGTGGGACGCATTTCACGGCCGCACCCTCGGCGCCCTGGCCGCCACGGGCCAGATCGACAAGAGAACGGCCTTCGCGCCGCTGCCCGAAGGGTTCGAGCACGTCCCCTACGGCGACCTGGCGGCCATGGAGGAGGTCTGCGACCCGGATCGAGTGGCCGCAGTCCTCATCGAACCGATCCTCGGAGAGTACGGAGTGGTCGTGCCGTCGTCTGACTACCTGGCTGGGCTGCGGGGGCTGTGCACGGACCGGAACATCCTGCTGATGGTGGACGAGGTGCAGACCGGGCTGGGCCGCACCGGCCAATGGTTCGGCTTCCAGCACTACCGGATCCGACCCGACGTCGTCACAATGGCCAAGGCTCTCGGCAACGGGATGCCGGTCGGCGCCTGCTGGGCCCAGGCAGAGGTGGCGTCGGCATTCCGTCCCGGAGACCACGGGACCACCTTCGGTGGCCAACCCCTGGCCATGTCCGCCGTTCAGGCGACGCTCGCCGTCATGGAAGCAGAGAAGCTGCCTGAACGGGCCCGGACGATCGGGGCCGGGCTTCGGGCGGGGCTCGAGATGCTGCCCGGCGTCGTCTCGGTCAGGGGCCAGGGGCTCCTGCTGGCCGCCGTGCTCGACGGCCCCTACGCCGGCGGAGGCGTGCCGGTCCGCGCTCGAGGCCGGGCTGGTCATCAACGCACCCCGCGCCGATGTCCTCCGCTTCGCCCCGTCCCTCCTCGTCTCCGAGCAGGAGATCAGGGAGGCGCTCGGGATCCTCGGCCGAGTGCTCGCCACCGTCGGTGGTGACCACCCCGGTGCGGGCTCGTCGAAGGGCGCGGGCTCGTCGAAGGGGGCCGACGATGGTTGACGGCGGTACCGGTCCCGGTGCAGCGCGCCCACGGCATGTCCTCGACGTCGAGGACCTCGGACGCGAAGGGATTGCAGAGGTGCTGGCCCTGGCCCACAGGGACCCGGGAGGTCTGGCTCCCGTGCTGAGCGGGTGTGGCGTGGCCCTGCTGTTCGAAAAGCCGTCCAACCGGACCCGCAACAGCTCGGAGATGGCCGTCGTCGGCCTCGGTGGTCACCCCGTCTACATCCAGGGCCACGAGGTGGGAATGGAGACGCGCGAGTCGGTTGCCGATGTGGCCCGCACGCTGGCGTGCTACCACTCGGTGGTGTGCGCCCGGGTGAGGGACCATCGATCGCTGATCGGGATGGCCGGGGCGTTGGACGAGTCCGGCGTCGGGGTCCCTGTCATCAACCTGCTCTCCGACCTCGCCCACCCGTGTCAGGCCCTGGCCGACCTCGTGACGCTCGGAGAGGTGTTCGGGAGCTTGGAGCACTGTGCGCTCGCCTACGTGGGCGACGCCAACAACGTGTGGCGGTCTCTCGCCGCCGCCGCATCGTTGATCGGGATGCCCACCCGGATCGCTTCGCCCCCGGGCTTCGGGCCCTTGGCAGCCGACCTGGAGCTTGTCCGCTCGTTCGGAGGGGAGATCACGGTCACCCATGACCCCTACGAAGCGGTACGGGACGCCAACGCCATCTACACCGACGTCTGGACGTCGATGGGGGACGAAGAAGAGGTGGAACACCGTCGGGCCTCCTTCCTGGGGTTCACCGTCGACGAGCGCTTGATCGCCCATGCCGCCCGACACGCGGTCGTGCTGCACTGCCTCCCCGCCCATCGGGGCGAGGAGATCACGGCCTCCGTGGTCGACGGGCCGAGGAGCGTGGTCTGGCGACAAGCCGGGAACCGACTGGCCGCCATGCGTGGCCTGCTCGCCTGGGTGATGGGCGTCCCGGCGGAAAACGAGGACCGTGGTGAGCGCCGTGGTGCCGCCCGCAGAACGGGACCGACGAGCGGTGGGGGAGCGGGACGTTCATGACCAAGAACAAGCGCCAGCACCGCATTACCCAGCTCCTCGAGGCGGCCATCGTGGGGAGCCAGAGCCATCTGGTCGATCTGCTGGCAGCCGAGGGGATCGAAGCGACACAGACGACGGTGTCCCGCGACCTGGAGGAGCTCGGGGCGATCAAAGTGAGGCTCTCCGGCGGGCGAGACCGCGTACGCGCTTCCCGAGCATCCCTCGCGTCAGCACGCCCCTGAGGACCATCTGAGGAGGGTGCTAGGCGAGTGGGTGGTCGAGGCGGATCGTTCGGGAAACCTCGTCGTGCTCCTTACGCCCCCGGGCTCTGCCCATGTCGTCGGCTCCGCTCTCGACCGGAGCGGCTTCCCCGGGATGATCGGCACGGTCGCCGGTGACGACACCGTCCTCGTCATCGCCTCCGAAGCACCGGCGGGGGCCACGCTGGCCGACCGCCTCGCCTCGGTGGCCGACATCGAGCCCCGATGGCAGCGGGGCCGGCGGAGCTCCGACGCCGACGAGACGACTCAGGACCAAGACGACTCAGGCAAGGAGTGGGCGATGACAGAACGGGTGGTGCTCGCCTACAGCGGCGGCCTCGACACCTCGGTGGCGGTTCGATGGCTGATGGAAACACCGGAGCGTCGAGGTGATCGCCGTCGCCGTCGACGTCGGTCAGGGATCCGGATCCGGGGGCGAGGACTGGGAGGCGATCCGGAACCGGGCGCTCGCCGCCGGGGCCGTCGAGGCCGTTGTCGTCGATGCTCGCGCCGAGATGGCCGAGGAGTTCTGCGTTCCGGCGTTGATGGCCAATGCGAAGTACGAGGGCAAGTACCCCCTGGTGTCTGCGCTGTCCCGGCCCGTCATCGTCAGACGTCTCGTGGACCAGGCTCGCAAGCACTCGGCCACGGCCGTCGCCCACGGGTGCACCGGCAAGGGCAACGACCAAGTGCGGTTCGAGGTCGGCACCCGCGCCCTCGCCCCCGACCTCGACGTCATTGCGCCTGCCCGCGACTGGGGCCTCACCAGGGAGAACTGCATCGACTACGCGGAAAAATGGGACATCCCGCTGTCGGTGACCAAAGAGAAGCTGTACTCGATCGACGAGAACCTCTGGGGCCGGGCCATCGAGTGCGGGGCGATCGAAGATCCCTGGAACAGCCCACCCGAGGACGTCTACACCATGACCCGTCCGACGGCGACCGAGCCTGCCGAGTTCACCGTCACCTTCGAGGCCGGCATGCCCGTAGCCCTCGATGCGGTCTCGCTCGACGCCCAGTCGCTGATCGCCAGGCTGAACGAGCTCGTGGGCTCATACGGCTACGGGCGACTGGACATGGTGGAGAACCGGCGGGTCGGGATCAAGAGCCGGGAGACCTACGAATGCCCGGCGGCACTGGCTCTGCTCCTCGCCCACTCCGACCTGGAGGACCTGACGCTCGAGCGCGATCTCCATCACGAGAAGAGCCGGCTGGAGCCACGATGGTCCGAGCTGGTCTATGACGGGCTGTGGTTCTCGCCGCTGAAGAGGGCGATCGACGCCTTCTTCGTCGAGTCGCAGCGTCACGTCACCGGCGAGGTTCGACTTCGGCTGGAGAGCGGCCGATGCTGGGTAGCCGGTCGTCGTAGTCCGCTCAGCCTCTACGATCACGGTCTGGCCACCTATGACGTCACCGACACGTTCCGCCATCAGGATGCCGAAGGCTTCGTACGACTCTGGGGGCTCGGTGTCGCCACCTGGTCGGCTGTCCAGGAGAACCGGGCCGGAGGCTCGCCGACGGGGATTCCGAACCGGGGGGCGCCGCAGGTGGAGGCGGCGGCACGGGTTCGACGCGGCGATGACCCTGTGGCACGGCCGCCTGAGCGGGGGCATGGCGGACGTCGTCATGGACTTCTCGTCCAGCTTGCACTACGACAAGCGACTCGCCGTCGACGACCTCGACGGCTCGCGGGCCCATGTGCGCGGCCTCGGGCGCGGCGGGCTGCTCAGCCGACGACGAATCGTCCGCGACTCATCGCCGCACTCGACCGGGTCGAAGCCGAGCTGCACGACGGGTCGTTCACGTTCGCCCCTGACGACGAGGACATCCACACCGCGGTGGAGAGGCGGGTCACCGAGCTGGCCGGGGACATCGGGGCGAAGCTCCACACCGGACGGAGCAGAAACGACCAGGTGGCGACCGACCTCCGGCTCTACGCCAAGCGCGAGCTCAACGGGCTGGCGACGCAGGTCGTCGCCGTGCAGGAGGTCCTTCTGGCGCGGGCCAAGGAAGCGGGTGATGCCTACCTGCCGGGCTACACCCATCTCCAGCGAGCCCAACCCGTGCTGTTGGCCCATCATCTGCTGGCACACGGTTGGGCTCTGTCCCGAGACGTCGACCGCCTCGTGGTAACCATCGAGCGCCTGAACGTGTCGCCACTCGGGGCAGGGGCCCTCGCCGGATCGTCGCTTCCTCTCGACCCTGACGGCGTGGCCAAGGACCTTGGGTTCGCCGGACGGTTTGAGAACTCGCTCGATGCCGTCTCCGATCGCGACTTCGTGGCCGAATCGCTCTTCGATCTGTCGCTGCTTGCCATCCATCTGTCCAGGATCGGTGAGGAGGTGGTCATCTGGTCGACCGAAGAGTTCGGGTTCGCCACACTCGACGACGCCTTCGCCACGGGGAGCTCGATGCTCCCTCAGAAGAAAAACCCCGACGTGGGGGAGCTCGTCCGTGGCAAATCAGGTCGGCTCATCGGGAACCTGACCGGGTTGCTGGCCACGCTCAAAGGGCTGCCCCTGTCGTACAACCGGGACATGCAAGAGGACAAGGAACCGCTCTTCGATTCGATCGACCAGATCGGCCTCGCTCTCGACGCCCTTTCGGGACTGCTCTCCACAGTCCAGTTCCACACGGACCGCATGCAGGCGGCGGCCAGCGGGTCGGAGGTAGCCGCTGTCGACCTGGCCGAATGGCTGGTCGAGGGGGGCACGCCATTCCGGCAGGCCCACGCTGTCATCGGTGGGCTGGTGCACGACTCGATCGCACGGCGGGTACCTCTCGAGGAGCTGGTCGCTGCCCACCCCGCCCTCGGAGCTGAGGCTCTCAGGCTCCTCGAACCGGGGGTGGCGGTCACCCGTCGCCTTACGCCGGGCAGCACCGGACCGATGGCGGTCAAGGCCCAACTGGAGCGGTTCGTGCGCCGGTTGGAGCTCGACCGCGGCCGCTTGCGGCCGGTCGCTGCCGCACCCGACTGACCGTCGGGGCGCCGGGCTACCGGCTCGTCTCCCTCTTCCCGACGGGAGCAGGGGGGACGACTCTTCCATCGCCGATGGTGGGAGGCTCACCGGATGGCAACCCTGGTCATCATCGGATTTCTCGCCGGGGTCGTGACGGGGATTTCCCCGTGCGTGCTGCCCGTGCTGCCCGTGATCTTCGCCGGAAGCACGGCGAGCGGCCTCGATGAGCGCACGAAACGGAAGGTCGGAGTCGCCGCCGATGCCGCCGGGCAAGTCGGCGACTCTGCCGCTGATCCTGTCGGCGAGCGTCCCGACACCACCCTCGGGGGCGAACCGTCCTCGCCAGAGCGTGCCACCGGGCACCGACGCCGCAAGGCGCCCTTGGTGGTCATCGGACTCGTCGTCAGCTTCTCCGTCGCCACGCTGGCAGGTTCCTCGCTGCTCTCGCTGCTGAACCTCCCGCAGGACACCCTTCGCTGGGCGGGGATCGTCGGGATCGTCGTCGTGGGCATCGGATTGATGTTCCCCCTCTTCGGCATGGTTCTCGATCGACCCTTCGCCAGGCTCGGGCGGATCCGGCCGCGTCGGGGAAACGGTGACCTGGTCCTGGGGCTCAGCCTCGGACTTGTCTTCGTTCCCTGCGCAGGACCGGTCCTCGCCGCCATGAGCGTGGTGGGCGCGACCCACCGGATCGGCTTGGCGGCCGTGGTCCTGACCGTGTCCTTCGCCTGTGGGGTGGCGGTCCCGCTGGGTGTGCTGGCTCTCATCGGTGATCGCTTCGCCACATCGTTGCCGGGCCTTCGATCTCGGGCAGCGTCGGTGCGCCGGTTCTCGGGGGCCGTGCTCGTCGTGGTGGCGGCGGTGTTGGCCACGAACCTGACCGACGGCTTGCAGCAGGCCGTTCCCGGATACACCGGTCGTCTGCAAGCTTCGATCGAGGGCACTGCG
>CAWHEF010000002.1:0-1617500 GCA_963828385.1 uncultured Acidimicrobiaceae bacterium | reverse complement strand
GAAAGCGAAGGAGGGACGCAGGAGGGTAGGTGAGCCCAGGCGTTGGTTGTCCTGGGGTAAGCGTGTAGAGGGAGGTCAAGGCAAATCCGGACCTCACATACCTCGAGACGCGATGCCGAGCCACACCAGGCGAAGTCACTGATCCCATGCTGCCGAGAAAAGCTTCTAGCGAGCTGACACGGAACCCGTACCCCAAACCGACACAGGTGGGCGGGTAGAGAATACCAAGGCGATCGGGAGAACTGTGGTTAAGGAACTCGGCAAAATACCTCCGTAACTTCGGGAGAAGGAGGGCCTCACTAGGATGACGAACTTCGCGTTCCGAGTCCGAAGGGGCCGCAGAGAATAGGGGAAAGCGACTGTTTACTAAAAACACAGGAGCGTGCGAAGTCGTAAGACGATGTATACGCTCTGACGCCTGCCCGGTGCCGGAAGGTTACGGGGAAGGGTTAGCCCTCGGGCGAAGCTCTGAACCTAAGCCCCGGTAAACGGCGGCCGTAACTATAACGGTTAGTACTCTAACCTGGCCGTTAGAAAACCCCGCTATATGCTGGAACATCCGAGTATCCGGTGGTACTCGTCCATGTCACACCCGGTTCGTAGGGTGTCGGCATGGGCAGTGAAAATCCATCCGGTGCGGACAATCAGCAGGAAACTGCCCGTCCTTGTCTTGTGCTCGATCCCAACTGGCTCGTTGGTTTTGTGGATGGTGAAGGTTGCTTCTCCGTATCGGTGCATCGAAGTTCAATGATGCAGCGCCACGGAGGTTGGCAACTGCAACCAGTATTCCAGGTCTACCAGCACCAGGACCATCGAGAGGTACTCGAAGCGATGATCTCGACCTTTGGCTGCGGACGAGTTCGCTCGAAGGGCCCAGAGAGCAGTGTCCTGACCTTCGCGGTCGAGGCACTTCGAGACCTTGAGACGGCGGTTGTGCCGTTCTTCGAGCAGCATCCTCTCGTCGTCAAAGCGCAACGACTTCCATGCGTTTGCCGTCATTGTGCGGTCGATGCGGCGGAAGGAGCATTTGACCCGGTCGGGGTTCGAGCGCCTGGTGCGCACTTGCGTATGGCATGAATGCCAATGGCAAACAACGCTCCAGAAGATATCGACGCAAGTATTGGCAGGATCCTCAGAGACTGCACGCGAGGCTCTTCGATCGTGATCGCTCCAGTTCCACTGGAGCAGGTCGATCGAAGATGAAGATACAGTCCGACCCTCATGGCGACATGAGGAGCCAGGCAGAAATGACCTGGCCGCTCAGAGGACGAGCGAATTCAACGTGAACGTCACTTCGAGTAGTAACAACAGTGCCTAAGGTAGCGAAATTCCTTGTCGGGTAAGTTCCGACCTGCACGAATGGCGTAACGACTTTCCTACTGTCTCAACCACAGACCCGGCGAAATTGAAGTACGAGTAAAGATGCTCGTTAGCTGCATCAGGACGGAAAGACCCCGTGGACCTTTACTACAGCTTGATGTTGAGTTTTAGTACATATTGTGTAGGATAGGTGGGAGACTTTGAAGCATTGGCGCTAGCCAGTGTGGAGTCAACCTTGAAATACCACCCTTTATGTGCCGGAACCCTAACCTCGGTCCGTTATCCGGATCAGGGACAGCGTCAGGTGGGTAGTTTGACTGGGGCGGTCGCCTCCTAAAACGTAACGGAGGCGCCCAAAGGTTCCCTCAGGCTGGTTGGCAATCAGCCGTCGAGTGCAATGGCACAAGGGAGCTTGACTGCGAGACCTACAAGTCGAGCAGGTGCGAAAGCAGGGCATAGTGATCCAGCGGTTGCTTGTGGAAGCGCCGTTGCTCAACGGATAAAAGGTACCCCGGGGATAACAGGCTCATCTTCCCCAAGAGTCCATATCGACGGGAAGGTTTGGCACCTCGATGTCGGCTCGTCGCATCCTGGGGCTGAAGCCGGTCCCAAGGGTTGGGCTGTTCGCCCATTAAAGCGGTACGCGAGCTGGGTTTAGAACGTCGTGAGACAGTTCGGTCCCTATCCGATGCAGCCGTAGGAGATTTGAGGAAGGCTATCCCTAGTACGAGAGGACCGGGATGGACGAAGCTCTCGTGTGTCAGTTGTCCTGCCAAGGGCACTGCTGATTTGCGACCTTCGGGTGGGATAAGCGCTGAAAGCATCTAAGCGCGAAGCTCGTTCCAAGATGAGATCTCCCACAGGGTTAACCTGGTAAGGCCCGTGGCCAGACGACCACGTTGATAGGCCGGAAGTGTAAGTGCGGCAACGCATTCAGCTGACCGGTACTAATCGGCCGAGGGCTTGGGAACTTGCTCGTGCTCGCTATGGAACGCTCAGGGGTGGCCGAATCGGTCACGCCGGGCTCGACGTACGGCCGTTCTTTGCTGGCGGCCAGTCGGGCCCGCGAGAGCGCACAGTTTCCGGTGGCCATGGCGGCGGAGAGACACCCGTTCCCATTCCGAACACGGCAGTTAAGCCCGCCAGCGCCGATGGTACTTGGGGGGTAGCCCCCTGGGAGAGTAGGACGCCGCCGGGATTTCTCAGACAGAGCCCCCGTGTGACGGGGGCTCTGTCGCGTGTACGGGGTCGTGCCGAGGTTGTGAAACAGGCGCCTCCGGTCGACGTGTTCTGGCTGAGTGAACCTAGAGAGGCGCTCGTTGTCGCGGTTCTGGAAGCCTGACCCGTCGGTAGACTTGCCCGATGGTGCCGAAGAAAAGCCCTGGTGAGCCGCGTCCTCGCCGGGCCGGCACCGGGGAGAAGCCAGGATCCGAGTCGCCACGAAGCGGCAGGGCACCAGCCTCGTCTGGATCCAGGGCGGGGCCCGAGCAGCGGGCCGGGTCCACGGTGCGCAGGGGGGCCAAGGGCTCCGGCAAGAGGGATGGTCGCGGCGGTGCAGCTGGGGCCGGCACCGCCAGGAACGGCTCCGGCTCGGCGGCCCGGGGTGGCGATCGGAAGCCGGGCGATGGCAGACGCGCCGCCCGTGGCCAGGACCGAGTCGGTGGCACCCGGACCCCCGATGGCAATGGTGGTGCCGGTCGCCGCCCGACGCGTGCGTTCCGTTCGGAGGACGGGCGGCCTCGCCCCGGTCCTTCGGGGACCGCCCGTTCGAGCTCCCGCCGTCCCTCCGGCCAGAGGGGGGCGGGCGGTCGGGGTGCCGGCACGCCCGGGGCGCCCAACCGAGCGGGAGCCGGTGCCGGTGCACCGGTGGTGCGGAAGGGGTGGGGCAGCGTCGCCCGACGGGGCGCCTCCGCCGTCAGGACTGGCCGGGATGGGCACGGCTCGGACGCCGAGAGCCCCGAGGGACGCCGGAATGCGCAAACCCGCTCGGACCGGTTCGTCCCCGAGCAGTGGGTGCGAGCTGACAGGGACGACGCGCCGGCAGCGGGCCGGAACCGGGGGAAGGGCAGGACCGGGTCAGCCTCCCCTCCAGGCACCCGGACCGGATCGGAGGCGTTCCGAGTCCCCGCCCACAGGGCGGTATCGGCCCAGGCCGAGCTGACTGCGGACATCGCCGGAGAGCTGGCGACGGCGGCCGGACCCGACTGGGCCCACCTTCGGGAGCGGATCACCGAACGGATGACCGCCGGCATCGGCGCCTACGAACGGGAGCGGTACAGGGACGCCTCCCGGATGCTGAAGACGGTGGTGGACGCCGTTCCGAACGCTCCCTCCGCCCGCGAGCTTCTGGGACTCAGCCAGTACCATCTGGGCCACTGGAAGGCGGCTCTGGGGAACCTCGAGGCGTTCTCGGCCCTCACCGGCTCGGTCGACCAGCACCCGGTCCGTATGGACTGCCAACGGGCGCTCGGTCGACCGAAGTTGGTCGAGGCACTTTTCATCGAGCTCCGGCAGGGGTCACCCGACGCCGAGGTCCTCTCCGAGGGCAGGCTGGTGCTCGCCGGCACCCGGGCCGACGGCGGCGATCTGGCCGATGCCGTCAGCCTGCTGGTCGAGGCCGGTGCGGGGCGAATGGTGCGCGGACCGGCGGAGCGCCATCTGCGGCAGTGGTACGTCCTCGGGGACCTGATGGAACGGTCGGGAGACGTGCCCAAGGCCCGGGAGCTGTTCTCGCGGATCCACGGGTTCGAGGCGGATGCCTACGACGTCGTGGAACGGCTGGAGTCGCTCGGGCCGCCCACCACAGCGCAGACGGCAGAAGCAAGCTCGTCGGCCCCGTCAGGATTCGCGGATATGGACCTCCAACAGCTACTCGGCAAGGAGGCGGACTCGCTCCTCGACCACGAGGCCACCGCCTTCCCCAAAGACTGGCTCTCGCTGCCGAGTCCGAGCCAACTGGACGACATCTTCATCGACTCCGATCGCAGCCCGACCGTCCTCCGCAACCTCGGGCTCGTCTACAACACCGGCCGGCTGGCCGGCACCGGCTATCTCTCGATCCTCCCGGTCGACCAGGGGATCGAGCATTCGGCGGCGGCCAGCTTCTCCAAGAACCCCGCCTACTTCGACCCGGCGCACCTTTGTGACCTGGCCCTGGCCGGCGACTGCAACGCCATCGCCACCACCGTGGGTGGCCTGGGCATCGTGTCGCGGCGCTATGTCCACCGCATCCCCTTCATCGTCAAGCTGAACCACAACGACTTTCTCAACTACCCGAACACCTACGACCAGGTCATGTTCGCCGGCGTCGGCCGGGCGGCAGACCTCGGTGCGGTGGGAGTCGGCGCCACCATCTACTTCGGGTCGGAGGAGGCGGACCGTCAGATCGTCGAAGTGTCACGGGCGTTCGAGGAAGCCCACCGGCTCGGCATGTTCACCGTGCTGTGGTGCTACCTCCGCAACAGCGCGTTCAAGCAGGGTGACACCGACTACCACGTGTCCGCTGACCTGACCGGCCAGGCCAACCACCTCGGTGTGACCATCGAAGCCGACATCATCAAGCAGAAGCAGCCGGAGAACAACGGGGGGTACCCGGCCCTCGAGTTCGGGCGTACCGACCCACTCGTCTACGACAAGCTGACCACGGACCACCCCATCGACCTGACCCGGTGGCAGGTCGTCAACTGCTACGCAGGGCGGATCCCTCTCATCAACTCGGGCGGCGAGTCCAAGGGCGCAGACGACCTGGCCCAGGCGGTTCGGACCGCGGTGATCAACAAGCGAGCTGGAGGGGCGGGGTTGATCGTGGGCCGAAAGTCGTTCCAGCGGCCGACCGAGGAAGGCGCGGCGCTCATCCACGCCGTCCAGGACGTCTATCTCGACAGCTCGGTCACGATCGCCTGATCCCGGTCGACGAACCGAGGGGTGCACTTCGTGTGTCGACGGGTTTGTCCGGTTCGACGGTAGACTTGCTGAGCGACAGTCAGAAGTCGAGAGTGAAAGTCGAGAGTGAGACGTCGACGTAGCCCGGCTCGGAGACCTTCCTCGGGCCGAGGTGCGAGCGCTGGTTTGACCAGGTGATGTCGCAGGTCGCCAGCGCCGAGGTCATCGACCCGGCTCCGGCTGCCGGCTGAGCGCGGAATTTGCCGCATTCGTTAGGAGCACGGTGCCCGACACGACCACGAACCCGAAGGCCCCCCACCCGCTGGACCGGGTGGTGATCCGGTTCGCGGGAGACTCCGGGGACGGGATGCAGCTGGCGGGAGACCGGTTCACGGCCACGTCGGCGCTCCTCGGCAACGACCTCGCCACGTTCCCCGACTTCCCGGCCGAGATCCGGGCACCGGCAGGGACGCTCGCCGGGGTGTCGGCGTTCCAGGTCCACATCTCGGACCATGCCATCTCCACGCCCGGGGACTCGCCGAACGTGCTGGTGGCGATGAACCCGGCCGCGCTGCGGGCCAACATCGACCTGCTCCCGAACGGGGCCATCGTCATTGCCAACGTCGACGCCTTCGACGAGCGCAGCTTGGCCAAGGCCGGGTACGCCTCCAATCCTCTGGCAGACGGTTCGCTTGCCGCCTACACGGTCTACGAGGTCCCGATGACCTCGATCACCACCGAGGTCTCGAAAGAGGTCGGGGTCAAACCCCGGGACGCCGAACGGTCCAAGAACTTCTTCGCCCTCGGCCTCATCAGCTGGCTCTACACCCGACCCATCGAGACCACCGTCGGATGGATCGAGGAGAAGTACGCGTCGAAGCCCCAGGTGAAGGAGGCGAACCTCCGGGCGTTCAAGGCCGGTCGCCACTTCGGCGAGACCGCTGAGCTGTTCGAGTCCTCCTACGAGGTCAAACCGGCGAGCCTGGCGCCGGGGGAGTACGTCAACATCACCGGCAACACTGCCCTGGCGTGGGGATTGATCGCCGCCTCGACCCGCAGCGGACTCCCGCTTTTCCTCGGCACCTACCCCATCACGCCGGCATCCGACATCCTGCACGAGCTGTCCAAGCACAAAGAGTTCGGGGTGCGCACGTTCCAGGCCGAGGACGAGATCTCGGGGATCGGCTCGGCCCTGGGCGCATCGTTCGGGGGATCGCTCGGGGTGACCACCACATCGGGCCCCGGTATCGACCTGAAGTCGGAGACGATGGGCCTGGCGATCAACCTCGAGCTGCCGCTCCTCGTCATCGACATCCAGCGAGGTGGCCCGTCGACCGGTCTCCCGACCAAGGCCGAGCAGGCCGACCTCCTCCACGCCATGTACGGGCGGCACGGCGAGGCCCCGCTGCCCATCGTGGCCGCCAAGACCCCTTCGCACTGCTTCGATGCCGCCATCGAAGCAGTGCGGATCGCGGTGAAGTACCGGACTCCGGTCATCCTCCTGTCCGACGGCTATCTGGCCAATGGGTCCGAGCCCTGGCTCCTGCCCGACGTCGGGTCCCTTCCCGAGATCGACCCCGGGTTCGCAACTCGTCCGAACCACACGAGCGACGAGGGAACGGAGACCTTCTGGCCGTACATGCGCGACGAGCGCACGCTGGCCAGGCCGTGGGCGCCGCCCGGGGTCGCCGGTCTCGAGCACCGCATCGGCGGGCTGGAGAAGGAGGACGGGTCGGGCAACGTCTCCTATGACGGCAACAACCACGAGCGGATGAGCCGCCTCCGGGCGGCCAAGGTCGCCGGCATCGCCGACGACATTCCTCCCACCGACGTCGATGACGAAGAAGGAGCCCACGTCCTCGTGATCGGATGGGGCTCGACCTACGGGGCCATCGCCGCCGGCGTGCAGCGGGTGAGGGCCCGGGGCCACCGCGTTGCCCATGCCCACCTGGTCCACCTGAACCCGTTCCCTGCCGATCTCGGCGACGTGGTCCACCGGTACGAGAGGGTGCTGGTGCCGGAGGTGAATCTGGGCCAGCTCAGCCGGCTCCTTCGGGCCGAGTTCCTGATCGATGCCGTTTCGGTCAACCAGACCAAGGGCGTGCCGTTCCGCGCCGCGGCGATGGAGACGGCCATCCTCGAACAGATCGCGCTCGCCGATGCCGACGCCGATTCGAACACGGAGGTCTCGTGAGATGACGAACCTCGCTGAGACCGGTACGCAGGCCAACGGCAATGCCTCCGATGCTCCGACCACCACGAGGAAGGACTGGTCGTCGGACCAGGAGGTCCGCTGGTGCCCCGGATGCGGCGACTACTCCATCCTGGCCGCCGTCCAGATGCTCATGCCCGAGCTCGGCGTCCGCCGGGAGAGCACGGTGTTCCTCTCAGGCATCGGCTGCGCAGCCCGCTTCCCTTACTACATGAACACCTACGGGTTGCACTCCATCCACGGCCGCGCACCGGCCATCGCCACAGGGCTAGCCACGACCCGACCCGACCTCGACGTCTGGGTGGTGACCGGGGATGGCGACGCCCTGTCGATCGGTGGCAACCACCTCATCCACGCGCTCCGCCGAAACGTCGACATCACGATCCTGCTGTTCAACAACCAGATCTACGGGCTAACCAAGGGCCAGTACTCGCCGACCTCCGAAGTGGCCAAAGTCACCAAGTCGACGCCGTTCGGCTCACTGGAGCAACCGTTCAACCCGCTCAGCCTCGCTCTCGGCGCGGAGGCGGGCTTCGTGGCCCGGACCCATGACATGGACCGCAAGCACATGATGGAGACCTTCCGCCGCGCCAACGCCCACAAGGGGGCGTCGTTCGTCGAGATCTATCAGAACTGCAACGTCTTCAACGACGGCGCGTTCGGATTGATCACCGGCAAGGAGCACCGGACCAACATGTTGATCCCGCTCGTGCATGGCGAGCCCATCCGCTTCGGGCCCGACGGCGAGCACGGGGTCATCGCCCATCGAGACGGGTCGCTGGAGGTCGTGGAGGTCGCCGACGTGGACCAGTCCGAGCTGCTGGTCCACGACGAGCACCGGGAGAATCCCGGCCTGGCGTTCCAGCTGAGCCGGCTGGCTCGGGGGCCGTTCGAACCCACGCCCATCGGGGTCTTCCGTGAGGTCGACCGGGCCGAGTACGGAACGGGCATGGCCCGCCAGATCGAGGAGACGACGGAGCGGCGCGGCCCGGGCGACCTCGCCGCCCTCCTGCGGTCCGGTTCGGTCTGGACGGTCGAATAGCCACCGCATAGGCGACGCCGAGGGCCGGCTGGGAATTCGAGGGGATCGTCCTCCGTGACCACGTATGTAGCCCTGCTCCGAAGTGTCAACGTCAGCGGCCGGAACAAGCTGCCGATGAGTGATTTCCGGGGCGTGCTGGCCTCACTCGGGATGAAGGACGTGTCCACCTACGTCCAGAGCGGGAACGCGGTGTTCGCCGGCCGGAAGGCGGCCCCCGCCCTCGCCCGTTCCATCGAACGGCGCCTGCATGAGTACATGGGCGTCGACACGACGGTGATCGTGAGGAGCGCCGACGAGCTCGGTGCGATCCTGGACCACTCGCCGTTCAAGACAGCCGACATCGAGCCCACCCTCTTCCACGTGACTTTCCTCGCCGACGAACCTGACGCCGAACGCGCCATGTCGTTGGCGCGGGCTCCGGAGGTATCCGGCGCCGACCGGTGCGAGGTCGGGACCGGTGTCACTCGAGGCCCTGGTTCCACTACCGGGCTGGGTGAGGTCTACCTCCACTGCCCGGGCGGGTACGGGCGGACGAAGCTCAACAACACCTGGGTCGAGCGCCGCCTCGGCGTCAGGGCCACCACCCGGAACTGGCGTACGGTGCAGGCGCTGGCCGAGCTGGCGGGCGGGGCCTGAGTGGCGGCTCGCACCACCCGGCACCTCACGACCTTGCTCAGAGCGGGTCGTCGAGGGTCCGGTAGACGATCC
Source organism: uncultured Acidimicrobiaceae bacterium (assembly GCA_963828385.1). Classification (GTDB taxonomy): domain Bacteria; phylum Actinomycetota; class Acidimicrobiia; order Acidimicrobiales; family RAAP-2; genus Bog-756. The sequence goes on along the minus strand of CAWHEF010000002.1, from coordinate 1,608,336 downwards.
CGGTCCTGGGCTTCGGGACGAAGTAGGTGGTCTTCGGGGGCATACGCCGGCGACGGTGTGCCCAGGCGGCGATCTGGGAAGGAGTGACCGGCCGGAGCAGGCACACGGCCTCGGCACGGCCGTCGACCACAGCCCGGACCGCGTCCTGCCAACTGTTGTGGAACTGGACGTCGTGGTGGGGGAGCTCGGCGAGGACGAGGGCCACCATCGACGAGTCGAGATCGGCGTCGGCCGCCTCGGGGGTACCGTCCTTCGGTGAGAGCAGCCAGCAGCCCGACGGCATGACGAGGGCCAGGGCCCCTGCTTCGCCCAGTGCATCGACCGTGCGCTCGTCGAGCGCTCCGGCCCGGGTCACGTCGAACCACGACGAGAACGCGGCCAGGAGGTCCGACCCCTCGGGCAGGTGTGACAACCCGCGGTGGATGGCCCCGACCTCGAGGTTGCCTTCGGCCAGCTCGACGATGAGGGCCAGGACGAGGTCGTCCCCGGCACCCGGGGCCTCGGCCGAACGGGGGCGGCCGGGGTGGGCGGACCGCTGCGAACCCTCGGAACGGAAGGTGCGCGCCGTCTCGTAGCGGTGATGGCCGTCGGCCACGACGACTGGGGAGGAGGCGACGGCGGTGCTGATCGCCTCGAGATCGTCGGGATCGTCGATGACCCATACCTCGTGGACGGTTCCCTGGTCGTCCACCGCTCTCGTGTCGGCCACCGTCTTCGAGACGAAGAGGTCACTCAGGCCGGCGGTCATGGACAGGCCCCAGATGGGGGACAGGTTGGCCCGGGTCGCCCGGAGGAGCTCGAGCCGGTCGCTCTTCGCCTTCGGCAGCGTCTCCTCGTGCGGGAGGATGTCGGCGGCACTGGCGTCATCGATGCCGAGCGCTCCGATGACGCCGTTGGTCACGTGACCGTGGATGGTCGTCATGCGGTACGCAGAGAACGTCGGCCCCGGGTCACGTCGCAGCACCCCCTCCTCGAGCCACCTCTGGAACTGGACGGCGGCGTGGGCGTACCGGTCGAGACCGGCACGGTGATCGGGTTCCGGAAGCTCGATCCGGACGGCGTTGGCACTGTGCCGGCCGGCCAGGCGAGCGCGCTCGTGCTCGTCGATCACGTCGTAGGGAGGGGCGATGACCGAGGACAGATCGACGCGTGCCGAGTCGTACCGGATTCCTCGAAAGGGTTCGAAGCGGGGCATCGTCACTGCGTAGCACAACTGTTCGTCCAGGGGCCCCGATCAGGGAGGGGACGCCTCCCTCGGCGTCGTCGACATCTGCTGGGCAGCTGCGGATCGTGATCGGACGATGCTCGTCAGGCCCGCATCTGCCGTGCCGACCTGCCGGTCGTGGACTCCACGATGTCGAACGCTGCTCGACTGACCTTGTCGAGGGACTCGTGATCCACCTTGTCCATGGTGTCCGCAGGGTCGAACAGATACCACGGCGCGGTCAGGTAGTTGACGAGGGGCACCCCTTCGAGATGGAAGAACCCACCGTCCGTCGTGGGAAACGGGGCCAGAGCGTCGGGAGTGAGGACCAGAGAGCGGTCCAGGCGATGTTCGACGATCGCATCCCACACGACCTGCTCGAGGACTGGCTGTTCGGTCGTGAACCACCAACGCGGGGTCACACGGGGACTCTCGTCGGCATGGCCGGAGGCGGGACGGTCGATTGCGGCGTGCTCCAGGTGTACTTCAAGGACGATCCGATCCATCATCGCCCGATAGCGCTCGATGAAGGCACGAGTGCCGGCACCGTGGGACATGTGTGCTGCCATGGCCGTGAAGATCATCCGGTGCGGTCTCCTGGCCGCGGGGAGCGCCGCCCACGCGGTGGCTTGGGCGAGGAGCATGGCGATCCCCGTGCCGTCTTCGACTGCCGAAGCCCACGGAGCGTCGTGATGGGTTCCGATCACAACCCACTCTTCGTCGGCTCCAGGCAGCTCGCCCACGACGTTGTGAGACGTCGTGAAGCCCCGGTCGGCCACAACGTCGATGCGTGCCGTGGATGCGCCGTTCTGCAGCAGCGAGAGGAGCCGATCCCCATCTTCCTCGGAGACATAGACGCCAGGGATCGGGCGGAATACCCCGTCATAGGGCACGTAGTACTCGCAGCCACCGCTTGGATACCCGCGGAGTACCCCGACATAGCCGATGGCACCCGCAGCGATTGCCGGTCCCATTGTCTCCTGGAGTTCCATGGCAAAGGGAAGGCGATGCCGTCCCTCGGGGAATGTCCCATCGGGATCGAACGCCCATCCGGCTTCGACGAGAGCTTCGGGTGACGACGATGCAGATCCCGGGACAGCCCGTCGCTGGAACACCGGGAACTCGTCAGGAAGGGAGTCGAACTGGATGTCGTAGACGGCGATCTTGCCGGCGACGGCGGCCGGGATAGCTGGATCCCAGCGAGCAAGCTCGCCCTCGACTTGGATCGGCTCCGACAACGGGACCGGGAAGCACTCGATGGCCACGAACCTCGGATCGGCTCCCACCAGCAGCCGGGAGGGGCGGTCCTCCCAAAACGCAGATTGCACCGGCTCGAAGCGCACTGACTCGAGTCCCAGGGACTCGAACGTTTTGAAGATGAACTCCTCAGTCCACTGATCGGCGGGATAGCCCGGTCTGCGGACGCCCTGTGCGACCACCTCTTCGACCCAACTGAGCATGTCGGCCATCGATGGCAGCATCTGACCGTCGGTCACCCAGCGTCTCCTTCACCACGTGCAGTCAGGGAGGTCGTCGCTGCCAGGCATGCACGTGATCTTGCCAACGGTCGCAATTGTGTCAGAACCGCCGGAATCACCGGCTCAGGGCCAGGGTGAGCAGCACGGTCAACGTCACCAGGAGGACGGTGAGGATGACGCAGTCGACCGTCCCGGGCCCGTCACCGGCCATCGGTGGCCCGGAGGGAACGGTGTCGGACCGCGGCGTCGGTCCGGCGCGTCCGACCTGAGGGGTCGTGCCGAGCGCGTCCGCTGGTGAGTTGGCAGTACACCCAGATCACCAGCGCCGCCCCCGAGTAGCACAACCCGAGGACGACGACTGCGGGCCATCCCCCGCTTGCGTAAGCGAGCCCGGTGGTCGCCGATCCGATGGCGCCACCGACGAAGTACGAGACCATGTAGCCGGTGTTGAGCCGCGAGCGCGACTCGGGGTCGATGGCGAAAATGCACTGTTGGTTCTGGATGTGCACGGCCTGGATCGCGAGGTCGGCGAGGACGATTCCGCCGATGAGCGGCCCGAGACCGGACCTACCCGCTGCCAGCAGGCCCATGGCGACCACCAAGAGCAGCACGCAACCGCCGGTGATGGCGCGCTCGTGGCCCCGGTCGGCCAACCGCCCGCTGAACGTGGCCGCCAATGCGCCGGCCGCCCCGAGGAGGCCGAACAACCCGATGACCGCCTCGCCGTAGTGGTACGGAGGCCCGGCGAGAAGATAGGCGAGGCTCGTCCAGATCACGTTGAACGTGGCGAAGGCCAGCGCGCCGAGGAGCGAACGGAACCGAAGCACCGGCTCGGTCCGCATGAGTCGCACCACCGAGGAGAGCAGGGATCCGTATCGAATCGACGGGCGCACCTCGTCGACAGGCAGGAACCGGTAGAGGAGGGCGGTGAGCGCCACCACGACGACGCCGGCGAGGATGTAGACGGTGCGCCATCCGGCCAGCTGCGCCACGAGCCCGGAGAACGTCCTGGCCAGCAGGATGCCGAGCAGCAGGCCGCTCATGACCGACCCCACCACGCTTCCCCGCTGGCTGTCGGAGGCGAGGGAAGCGGCGAAGGGGACGAGGATCTGCGCCGCCACCGAGCACACGCCGGCCACGGCGACGGCGAGGGCCAGCACGGCGAGGCTGGGCGCCGCCGCTGCGGCAACGAGGGCGAGCGCGGCCACGAGCAGGATGCCCGGTACGAGGCGGCGCCGGACGAGGATGTCGCCGAGCGGCACGAGGAGGGCGAGGCCCACGCCGTATCCGATCTGGGCGGCTGTGACGGCGAAGGTGGCCACGCCGGCTCCCACCCCGAGGCTCCTCGCGATCTGGGGCAGCAGGGGTTGGGCGTAGTAGAGGTTGGCCGCCGCCACGCCGCAGGACAGGGCGAAGAGAGCCACCATGGCCGTCGACATCCCCGCCGGCCCCCCGGTGGTCCGCCCGTGCCCATGGGTCTCGTGCCTACCGGATCGCTCCGCAGGGGCTGGGGACGGGGGATCGGGGGACATAAGAGGTGGGCCGTGTCCATGGCCGGTCGAGGTCCGACCCACGGTCGGCGGGGGGACGCCACGACGGCACGGGAACGCCGGTCGAGTTTAGGGGGGGAGAACCCGTGACCCGACGTGGGATACGCGGTGCCCCGGCCACGACCGGGGTCCTCGTAGACTCGACATCCGTGAGCTGGGTCGGCAACAAGGCTGCCGAGGACCGTGGCCACCACGTCCGGCCCGGCCGCCGGCCGGTGGGGGCCGGCAGAACCGCGGAAGCACCGGATGGCGGCAACCCTGCCTCCTCCTCGTCACAGAGCGTCGACGACCGTGCCGGACCGGCTGACGCACCGGGCGACGACCGGGTGCTCACCGTGCCCAATGCCATCACCGCCGTGCGGCTGGCGTGCATACCGCTCTTCGTGTGGCTCCTGTTCGGCGCCGACCGCCAGACGGCTGCGGCCGTGCTGCTCGGCGTGCTCGGGGCGACGGACTGGGTGGACGGCTTCGTCGCCCGCCGCTACCACCAGGTGTCGACGCTCGGCAAGGTCCTGGACCCGGTGGCGGACCGGGTCCTCGTCGTCACCGGGGTGATCGCCATCATCGTGTACGGGGCCGTGCCGGTGTGGTTCGGCGTGGCCACGCTCGCCCGGGAGGCGGTGGTGTCGCTCGCCGTGCTGCTGCTCGCCTCGCTCGGCGCGTCCCGGATCGACGTGCTCTGGGTCGGCAAGGCCGGGACGTTCGGCTTGATGTGGTCGTACCCGGCCTTCCTGCTGAGCTACGGCACGGCCGCCTGGCAGGGCCCGTTCCGGGTGTTCGCCTGGGTCGCCGGCCTGATCGGACTGGTCCTGGCCTGGATCGCCGCCGGGTCGTACGTGCCGGCCGCCCGTAAAGCGCTGGCCGCGGGACGCCGCGGACGGGCCGAACCGGCACCGTCGGAGGGGACGCTCGGATGAAGGCCGTCATCATGGCCGGCGGCGAAGGGACCCGCCTGCGCCCCCTCACATCCAACCAGCCGAAGCCCATGCTGCCCATGGCCAACATCCCGATGATGGAGCACGTGGTCACGCTGCTCAGGCGGCACGGCTTCGAGGACATCGTGGTCACCGTGGCCTTCATGGCCAACACCATCCGCACCTACTTCGGCGACGGCTCCGAGTTCGGGGTGCGCATGGTCTACGCCACCGAGTCGACGCCGCTCGGGACGGCGGGCTCGGTACGCAACGCCCGGGACGAGCTCGATGAGCGGTTCCTCGTCATCTCAGGGGACGTGCTCACCGACATCGACTTGAGCCAGGTGGTGGGGTTCCACGCCGACCGCGGCGGGCTCGGCACCCTCGCCCTGAAGGCCGTCGACAACCCACTCGAATTCGGCATCGTCATCACCAGGGAGGACGGTTCGATCGAGCGGTTCTTGGAGAAGCCGACCTGGGGCCAGGTCTTCTCCGACACCATCAACACCGGGATCTACGTACTCGAGCCCGAGATCTTCGACTTCATCCCCGAAGGCCAGTCCGTCGATTTCTCGGGTGAGTCGTTTCCGGCCGCCCTCGCCACCGGCAAGGACCTCTACGGGTACGTCGCCGACGGTTACTGGGAAGACGTCGGCACGCTCGAGGCCTACCTGAAGGCCCATCAGGACATCTTGGACCAGCGCGTCGACGTAGAGATCAAGGGTTTCCAACTCCGGCCTCAGGTGTGGTTGGGCAAGGGTGCCGAGATCGACCCGAGCGTCGTCATCGACGGTCCGGCGGTCATCGGCGACAACTGCGTCATCGGCTCGGGAGCCCGGCTGGCGCAGTACTGCACCCTCGGCCGTAACGTCCGCGTCGGCGACAACGCCGTGGTCGAGCGCTCGGTGATCCACGACAACACGTACCTCGGGTCGGGCGTGCGCATCGACGGGAGCGTGCTCGGCCGCAGTTCGGACCTCCGCGAAGGCGTGCGGTGCGAGCCCGGCGTGGTGCTGGGCGACGAATGCCTGGTCGGAGCGCATGCCGAGCTCAAGGCAGGGGTCAAGATCTACCCGTTCAAGACGGTCGAGACGGCGGCCACCGTGAATTCCTCCATCGTGTGGGAATCCAGGGGGCGCGCCTTCTCTTCGGCCCCGACGGGGTCCAGGGGCTCGCCAATGTCGACATCACGCCCGAGCTGGCCGTACGCCTGTCCATGGCCTGGGCGTCCACCTTCGAGAAGGGGGCGACCGTCACCGCCTCGAGGGACACGAGCCGTGCCGCCCGGGTGCTGAAGCGGGCGATCATGGTCGGCTGCAATGCGGCCGGGATCAACGTCGACGACCTCGAGGCGGCCACGGTCCCGGTGACCCGGTTCCAGATCACGTCCTCGGCCAGCATGGCCGGAATGACCGTCCGGCTGGCCACCGACGACCCCCAGTCGGTGGTGCTCCGCTTCTTCGACAAGGAGGGGATCGATGTCGACGAGTCGACCCAACGGAAGATCGAGCGGCTCTACCACCGCGAGGACTTCCGCCGGGTGCTCGCCCGCGAGATCGGGGACATCGGGTTCCCGCCCCGCTCCCTCGAGTACTACACCGCCGCCCTGGTCGGATCGGTCGATCTCTCCAACGCCCGGGCCGCCGACCTGAAGCTCGTCCTCGACTATTCGTTCGGGACCACCAGCTTCGTGATGCCCAACCTGCTGGCGAAGCTCGAGGCGGAGGTCCTGACCGTCAATCCGTACGCCAACACGGCCGGAGCCCTCGCCTTCGACCGCGATGCCAGCGCCGACCGGGTCTCAGAGCTCGTCCGGGCGTCGGGTGCCCAACTGGGCGCCGTCCTCGACCCGGGTGGAGAGCACGTGGTTGTCGTCGACGACCGCGGGCACGCCCTGACCGACGACGAGGCCCTGCTCGTCCTCCTGACGCTCGTCACCGAGGCCCATCCCGGAGCCCGGGTCGCCCTTCCGGTGGCGGTTTCGACGGCGGCCGAGGACATCTGCGCCCGCGCCGGTGTCGACATCGTGTGGACGAAGCTGTCGGCATCCCATCTGATGGAGGTGGCCACCTCGGAGAAGGTGGTGCTGGCGGCCAGCCAGTCGGGCGGATTCATCTTCCCCGCCTTCCTGCCCGCCTACGACGCCGCTGCCACCCTGGTCAACCTCCTGGCTCTCCTCACCACGACCAAGCGAAGTCTCTCCGATCTCGTCGCCGAGCTCCCCTCGGTGCACATCGTGCACGAGTCGGTGGTGACCCCCTGGGACCAGAAGGGAACGGTCATGAGAACCTTGGTCGAGCGCTCCCAGGGCCGTGACCTGGTTCTCGTCGACGGGGTGAAGATCAGGGAGGACGATGGCTGGGCCCTCGTGTTCCCGGACCCGGAGGGCCCGCTGACCCATGTGTGGGCCGAGGCCGCCACCGAGGGCCGCGCCCAGGCACGAGCCCGGGAGTACGCCGTCCGCCTCGAGCAGCTGGTGCGCTGAGGACCGGCGACGCCCCGGCCCGGGACAGGGGCGACGAAGACCTCCCGGCACCGACGGCGGCTGGCCTTGTCGGGTAACGTCCGCAGGCATGGACGTCCCCGACGATCTCCGCTACTCCACCGACCACGAGTGGGCCCGGTCGGTCGGTGACCGGATCCGGGTCGGCATCACCGACTACGCCCAGGATGCTCTCGGAGACGTGGTGTTCGTGGAGGTCCCCAAGATGGGTGCCGTGGTCGAGGCCGGAGGTCTGCTCGGCGAGGTCGAATCGACGAAGTCGGTGTCGGAGGTCTACGCGCCGGTTGGCGGCGAAGTGGTAGCCGTGAACACCGAGCTCGCCGAGGCACCCGAGCAGCTCAACACCGATCCGTACGGAAGCGGTTGGATCTGCGAGCTCATCGCCGCGGACGCCTCAGACGTGGACACGTTGCTCGATGCAGACGGTTACCGTCAGCTCATCGACGGTTGAACCCCTCGCTGCCGCATCACACTCCGTCAGCCGGAGTGTGAGCGACTACCGTGGTGGGCGTGTACTGCCCGAACTGCGGCCATCGCAACCCGGTGGGGGTGAACTTCTGTTCTTCGTGCGGAGCAGCTCTGGTCACGACGGTGCCCGACACCTCGGTGTCGAACGTGCCCGTCGACGAGCCGGGCGAGGCCGCCGAAGAGGATGTAGCCGCGGGGCAGCTCGAGCTCCCTCGGGGGGTGGGGATCCTCGTCGTGAAGCGCGGATCGGACGCCGGAGTCAGGTTCGTGCTCGAGAGCCCCGTCATCGGTGCGGGCCGGCACCCGGAGAGCGATATCTTCCTCGACGACATCACCGTTTCACGGCGGCATGCCGAGTTCGTCACCCGCGACAACATGACGACGGTACGGGACGTGGGGTCTCTGAACGGGACCTATGTGAACCGCAAGCGGATCGAGGAAGAGGCCGCGCTCACCAGCGGAGACGAGGTACAGATCGGGAAGTTCAAATTGCTGTACCTGCTGGCGGCGGGCGAATGACGGTGCAGCGTCGGGCGGTTGGTGGCGGAAGGTGGACCGGGTGAGCGCACGGTCCTACCTCTCGATCGGCGACGTCCTCTCCTTGTTGCGCCAGGAGTTCCCCGACGTGACGATCTCGAAGATCCGGTTCCTCGAGAGCCAGGGGTTGGTCAACCCGGAGCGAACGCCGTCGGGCTACCGCAAGTTCTACGAGCACGACATCGATCGGCTGAAGTGGGTCCTGCGCCAGCAGCGGGAGCATTTCCTTCCGCTGAAGGTGATCAAGGATCGGCTGGACGGCGCCGTCACGTCGGCTCCCCTGACCGGAGCCGGGGCGCCCACGAGCCGAGGCGCCTCCCGGACAAGCGCCACTGTGGAGGGGGTGGCTCCCTCCGGCAAGGCGCACACCCCCCCACCGGGTGCCGCGTCGATCGGGTCACCATCGGCAGGCCCGGCCACAACCCACCCCGATGCCACCGCTGCCGAGGAGCGCGAGCTCACCACCGAGGGGCGCGACGGTGCGGCGACCTTCGCCGCGGACGAGCCGGTCCTCGCCGGCCAGCGAGGCGGTGGATCACGGCTCCAGGACGACAACGAGCGGGGAGCCGGTGTCGTCGGCGACCGACGTCCGTTCGACGAACGGTCCGGCTCGACCGCGGCCGACCATCCCACCTCCACCGTCGACGGCAACGACCAGGCCCCGCCCGAGCACACCCACCCCGGGCCAACGGCGGCTTCGACGACCGGTTCGCCTGCCGGTCCCGTCAGCGCTCTCGGCTCTGCTGCCGCTACCGGGGTCGCCCGTTCTCGCGGCCCTGCGGGCTCCGCCGAGCCCGCCCACGTCCCCCAGCCTGCGGGCTCCGCCGGACCGGCGGCGGGAGCAGCCTCTTCCGCCGCAGAGCGGCAGGGCACACCCTCTCCCGGTGTCCCGGCCCCGGCACAGCCGACCGGGCACTCGGGTTCCGGCCCCACCGGTGGCGGACGGCGCCGGTCGAAACGGGGTTCGGGAGACGGTCGGAGCGAACAGGGGGGGTCACGAGATGAACCGTCCGATGGCCCGCCTGCTGTGGGCCACACGGCCGGAACCGGTCAGGGCGGTGCCGCGTCGCGACGCCGCCAACCGGGAGCCGGAGAGACCGCCGAGACCGCCGAGAAAGGGGGTACGGGCTCCGGCGTCGACCTGAACGGGGCCACCTTGTCGATCGATGAGCTGGCGACGGAGTCGGGGCTGGAGATCGAGATGATCCGCGAGCTCGAGTCCTACGGACTGCTGCACGCCTCCTCCGTGGCCGGCGTCGAGTGCTACGACGAGGAGGCCCTGGTCGTGGCGTTGGCCGCTGCTGGTTTCGCCCGGTTCGGGGTGGAGCCCCGCCACCTGCGGTTGTACAAGAACGCTGCGGACCGCGAAGCGGGGTTCGTCGAGCAGGTCGTGCTTCCGCTGGTCAGGCAGCGGAACCCCGAAGCCCGGGCCCGGGCCGAGAAGTCGGCGGACGAGCTGGCCCGCCTCGGCCAGCAGCTGCGATCGTCATTGCTGCGGACTGCGCTCGGCGACCTGCTCGACTCCTGAACGACGCCGCGGGGCACCACCAATGGCCCCGGTCGTGATCGCATCTCCTCGGTGCCGCGAGTAGCTTGGGCGCATGGTCGAGGTTCGGCTTCGGGCGGTTCGGGTGGACCTCCAGTCGAACACACCTGTGCTCCTCCTCCAGGAGTCCGAAGGGCTCGGCCGGACGCTTCCCATCTTCATCGGCGCGCCCGAGGCCACCGCAATCGCGTTCGCGCTCCAGGGGATGGAGACACCGAGACCGATGACCCACGACCTCATCCGCGACCTGCTCGAGACGCTCGAGACCGACGTGGTCCGGGTGGTCATCACCGAGCTGCGGACGGCGACGTACTTCGCCGAGATCGTGCTCAGCCGGGACGGGAAGGAGCTCCCGGTTTCGTCCCGTCCTTCCGATGCGGTTGCCGTGGCCGTGCGGACAGGAGCACCGCTGTTCGTGGCCGATGAGCTGATGGACTCGGAGGGCATCATGCTGGCGGTCGACGAGGACGAAGGGGACGAGGAGGCCGGATCGGAGGAGGGGGCCAACCCCGACGAGCTCGTGGGTGAGTTCCGCAACTTCCTCGACTCCGTCCGGCCCGAGGACTTCTCGTCCTGAGGCGGAGCGTCACCCGGGGCGCGAGGTCGTCGGGTACGGGCCGTTCCCGTGGTCGGGTGTCGTGGCCTCAACGGGACGTGGGATCGACGAGCACGCGGCCCCGTACCGCGCCTGACGCGATGCGCTCGAGGGCGGCCGGTACGCCGTCCAGGTCCACGACACGGTCGACCATCCGGTCGACCACCTCGGGGGACCATGCGCCGGCCACTTCGGCCCAGACCGCCCGGCGTTCCTCGTCCGGGGTGAGCACGGAGTCGACGCCGAGAAGGGCGACGCTGCGGACGATGAACGGATACACCGTCGTTTCGAGAGCGTTCCCCCCGGTCAGACCGCTCGCTGCCACCGCTGATCCGTAGCGCAGCGTGCGCAGCACGGCGGCGAGGGTCTCGCCGCCCACGCAGTCGACGGCTCCGGCCCACCGTTCGGGACCGAGAGTCCGTCCCTCGTCTCCGGCCAGGTCTTCACGGCCGATGACCTCGGCGGCCCCGAGGCCGGTGAGGTACTCGTGCTCGGAGGTCTTGCCCGTACTGGCCACCACCTGGTAGCCGCGCCCGGCGAGCAGCGACACGGCCATGCTGCCGACGCCGCCAGAGGCGCCGGTGACGAGCACCGGACCCGCACCAGGCCGTAGCCCGTGCCGTTCGAGCCGGTGGAGCGAAAGCGCCGCCGTGAATCCGGCAGTCCCGACGACGGCCGCCCTCCTGGCGGACAGCCCCGGTGGCAAGGGCACCACCCAGGCGGCCGGGACCCGGGCCAGCTGGGCGAAGCCTCCGTGCCGGGCGACCCCGAGGTCGTGCCCGTGTACGACGACCTGCTCCCCAGGGGGGACGGAGGCCGAGTCGCTGGCGAGGACGGTGCCGACCAGATCGACCCCCGGGACGAGCGGTGACGTTCTCGCCACCCGGTTCCCGGCCTGGGCCACCATCCCGTCCTTGTAGTTGACGGCCGACCACTCCACCCAAACGACGACCTCACCCACGGGCAGGTCGTCGGGGGTCAGGTCGCTCACGCCGATGTCGACGGCTCCGTCCTTCCTCGTGGCGACGACGGCCCGGAACGTCGTCGGCACCGGACGAAGCTGACCCCCGGCTCGGTCCGCCTCGCTCCGATCGCGATCCATCGCGGTACCGTACCGAGTCCATGGGGGCGGCACGACATCGACCTACCGGGCGTGGCCCGATTCGGGGCGGCGAGGTCCCACCGGCCGTCGGTTTCGGTTGGTGGCCCTCACCGTTCTCGGCGGAGGTGGTGGCGGCCGGCCGCGTCAGCCGAGGCGGGTTGCAAGCCGACGGCGAGCGGTTCTTCTGGACCGAGAGCCGGCCGGCCGAAGAGGGCCGCCAGGTGGTGGTGGCCTCGGGGGAGTCGGGGCACGGGCCCGTCGACGTCTCGCCTCCGTCGGTCAGCGTGCGGTCGCGGGTGCACGAGTACGGGGGCGGGGCCGCCACCGTCTCGGACGGGATCGTGTACTTCGTCGACCAGGCCGATCAGCGGTGGTACCGGGTGCCGGTCGAGGGAGACGGCCTGCCTCTCGTTCTCTCGCCACCGCAGGCCGGTCCGGCGATGCCGGTCCGGCGCGGGGACGGCAGGATCGTCCGCGGCGGGCGGTGGCTCGTCTCCGTCGAGGAGGAGGCCGAAGGGACGACGACCGTCCACCGGGTGGTGGGGGTCGACGCAACCGGATCGGGAAGAGAGGTGCGCCTGGTCGACGCCGGTGGGTTCGTGGCGTCACCCCGGCCGTCGCCCGACGGACGCTGGTTGGCGTGGGTGGCGTGGAGCCATCCGTCGATGCCCTGGGACGCCTCCGAGGTTCGGATCGCCGAGCTGGTGGGCGACGACGACCACAGCTCGCTCGGGATCGGGCGCCGGGTGTCCGGGGGCCCGTCGTGCGCGGTCGGACAGCCCCGCTGGCTCGCCGACGGGAGCCTTCTCTTCGTCGACGACCGGACCGGGTGGTGGTTGCCGTACCGTCTTCCCGCTGCCGTCCTCGATCGGACGAACAGCGCCTCCGGTCCCTTGGAGGACCGCACCAGGGCGCTGGTCGACGAGGAGGCCGAATTCCACGGGCCGGACTGGGCGCTCGGGCAGTCCACCCTCGCCGAGTTGCCCGACGGGTCGGTCATCGCACGAGTCGGGCGGCACGGGCGTGACGTTCTCGTCCAGCTCACCCCCGAGGGCCCGTCGGGATCGGAGGACACGGTCCGATGGACGATGGGCACGGTCGAGCAGCCGTGCGTCTCCATCGCCGGGGTGTCCGCAACCCGGCGCGGCCGGGTGGCCGTCATCGGCTCCACCCCGTACGAGGCACAAGTGGTCGTCGAGGTGTGGCCGGACGGCCGCAGGCCGCCGGCCCGGCTGTCGGCCGGCCCCCCTCACCTCGACGCCGAGCCGGCCCGGGACCGGGTCTCGCTCGCCCGTCCCCATGTGGTGCCGACCCCGTGGGGGACCGTGCCCGGTCTCTTCTTCCCTCCTGCCGATCCCGGGAGCGCCCTCCCGCAGCAGGCCGTCCCTCCGCTCGTCGTGTTCTGTCACGGGGGGCCCACCGGCGCCGCCCAGCCCGGGTTCGATCCGGTGGTGCAGTTCTTCACCAGTCGGGGGTTGGCCGTGGCCGTGCCCGACTACCGGGGCAGCACCGGGTACGGACGGGCATACCGGGAGAGCCTCCGCGGAGGCTGGGGGGAGATGGACGTCGACGACTGCGTCGCCTTCGCCGCCGGCGTCGTCGAGGCCGGTTGGGCCGACGGCGGGCGGATGGCCATCCGGGGGACGAGCGCGGGGGGTTTGACCGCGCTCGGTGCCCTCATCCGCTCGCGCCGGTTCAAAGGAGCGGTGACCTGGTACGGCGTGACGGATCTGGAGTCCCTCGTCGAGGACACCCACGACTTCGAGTCGCACTACACCGACGGGTTGGTCGGGCCCTGGCCGGCATCGCGAGCGCGCTACACGAGCCGGTCGCCGCTCCGGCATCCCGAACAGGTGGTCGGGTCGGTCCTGCTCCTCCAGGGTGCGGACGACCCGGTCGTGCCGCCCGGACAGGCGGTGCGGTTCGCCGAGCAGTTGGCACGGCATGGGCGTCCGTGCCGACTCGAGCTGTTCCCGGGGGAGTCGCACGGGTTCAAGCAGGCTTCGACGATCGAGGCGGCACTCACCGCCGAGCTCGCGTTCTACTGGGAGATCTTCGCCGACGAACCGGACGGCGGGGGAGTCCCGGGCGTCGAACATCCGTGGACCGACGCGACGACGGACGCCGGCGGCGAGCCCGTTGACGGGAGGTGACGGTCGGAGGACCGTCGGCGACCCGGTGGTACCCTCGGTCGTGCCGACCGTGAGCCAGCGGCCGTCCCCTACCAACCGCTCTGGCCCCGGTCGTCGGTCGTGGGCCGGCATGGTAGATCTGGCTCGGACCTGGGTCGGTGCACTCCGGAGGCTGCCCGCCGAGGAGCGCGACGTCGTCCTCTACGGCGCTTCGGCGGTGTTCGCGTTCGTCACCGGGCTCACGGTGGGCATCCCGCTCTACCGGCAATGGGGCCAGATGGCGGCCGGACCCTACGCGGCGGCGACCGTGCTCATGGTCGCCATGACGTGGTGGATCCGCCGCCGTGGGAGCCGGGGTGCCCCTCCTTCCCCGGTCAGGGCATCGTCCGGCGTCCGGACGGCCAGGGTCGTGGCCTTCGTGATCGTCCTCTTCGGGGCGACGCTCGTCCCGCTCGGCCTGGAGGTCGTGTGGCGCACCGATGGGAACGCCGCGCTCCATGTGCAGCCCGAGGTCGTCGTGGTCGAGCATGCCGGTGCCCGCGCCGCCCATGGCGAGGACCCGTACCGGGTCGTAGACCGGAACGGCCATGTCGTCATCCACCAGACGAGCGAGCCGACCTACGAGCTGTACTACCCGTACCTTCCCGGGATGGTCCTCTTCGGTCTGTCCACCGATCGCCAGGCGAGGGCCGGCGCCACCGACGCCCGGATCCAGTTCCTCGTCTTCACGGTCCTTGCTGCCGCCATCGGCCTCGCCCGGATCCGGCCGCGCACCGATGCCAGGACGAGGGCATTCCAGGTCCTGACGGTGCTGCCCACGGCGGCCCTTCCCTTCGTCACCGGAGGCGACGACATGCCCGTAGTCGGCTTCATGCTGCTCGGCCTGGTCGCCCTACAGCGCCGAAGACCCTTCCTCGCCGGCTTGGCCCTCGGTGCCGCCTCGTCGCTCAAGTTCACGGCGTGGCCACTGCTCGTCCTGGCGGCGTGGGCCGCCTTCGATCTGCGCCGCCGGCGATCCATCGGGACCTACGTCCTCGGGGCGGCGACCGTCATCGTGCCCGTCGTCGTCCCGCTGGCGTTCTGGAACCCGGCGGCCTTCGTCGACAACGTGGTCCGTTTCCCGCTGGGCCTTGCCGGCGTGTCCTCCCCGGCGGCCAGCGCCCTTCCCGGTCACATCCTGATCGCCCTGGCGCCGGGGGCCCACCGGGCCTACGTGGTGGTGGTCGGCGTCCTCGGATGCGCCCTCGTGGCGTGGCTGCTGGCCAGACACCCGCCGGGGACGGCGTCCGAGGTCGCCCGGTTCGCAGGTTGGGTGATGTTGGTCGGCATCATGCTCGCGCCCGCCACCCGGGTCGGCTACCTGCTCTACCCCATCAACCTGTTCGTCTGGACATGGATGCTGAGACGCGCCGGAGAACCCGCGCTCGTCGAGCAAGGGAGGGACGGCCGTGCTCGAGGTGGGCGGCACCAGCTCCAGGGGGAGCAGCCCGGTCGGCGCGCCGCACCGGTTCGCTCAGTCGGCGTCCTGCTGCTGGAACAGCTCGACGGAGTACTGGGTCATGCCGGTGGGCGACGTGGGTGAGGCGACCACTCCGATCTCCCAGTAGTAGCCGTCGTCGGCACCCTTCTTGGCCAGGACCTCGGTCCCGGGCACGTTGGGCCTGTCGGTCGACCCGTGGTAGGTCAGGCTCCACCCGATCTTCGGCAACAGCGTTCGGTACACGTCGACCACCTGAGCCGACCCGAGCCTGGTGGAGAAGTACGCCGTCTCGTCGTACTGTGCACCACCCTGTCCGGTGTCGAGCGTTCGCACCAACTGGCTACCTGCCGGGACGGCCAGGTTGCCGAGGATGTCCGACGGAGGCTGGCCGTTGCCGATGATCGAGCGCATGGCGGTGATGGCCGGCGTCAGGGCGACCGTCGTACCGTCGGCGATGCGCACGTGTTGAACGGTCGTGGTCGGTGGGCCGCCGGTGTCGACGAGGGAGCCGATCGCCCCGGCCACCACGATCAAGAGGGCGAGGCCGAGCACGATGAGCGCCGGGCCGCGCACCGGTGCCCGAGCGGCGCTGTCGGGACCAGCCTCGACGGTGCCGCCGGCCTCCGCCGGTGGCGGCGGGCGTTCGGTGCTGACCATGGCTGGACCAGTGTACCGAGTGACCGGGGTGCTCCCCGGCAGCGGCCTCGCCGGTTCGGGCACTCGGTGTGGATGTCCGCGTGCTCACAGTGGCATTCCGTTCATCGCCTGTTTACTTTTGTGGACCGATCCCTCAGAATCACGGGAGCAATGACGGGCGGGCGCCGCCCGTCAGCGGAGGGGACCTGCACCATCCCTGGCGGAGGGACCCTGTGAGAGGGGGGACAGTGGCCGGGTCTACGACCCGGCCACTGGCACGCCCGGGCCCGGATCACGTCGCACGAGCGATCGGGTGACGCAGGCGATCCCGCTCAGGCCGGGGTGGTGGTCGTGGCGTTGTCGAGGCCGCCGGGGGCCGACACGGTGACCTCGTCCGACCCGTCGAGACCCTCCGCCCAGCCGAAATGGTCGAGCGGCCCGTGACCCCGGCCGAGATGCCACGACGCCCCGCCCCGCAGCGCCCGGTGCACGACCTCCTTGGCTCGGCCGACCGCCGTCGCCACCTCGACGTCCAGAGCCAGCAGGGCGGCGATGGCCGCCGACAGCGAACAGCCCGTGCCGTGGGTGTTGGGCGTACCGACGTGCTCGGACCTGAGCACCACCACCTCGGTCCCGTCGTAGAGGACGTCGGCCACGGTGTCGGGCGACGCCAGAGGATCGCCGTCCCCGACACCGGGCAGGTGTCCGCCCTTGACCACCACGAAGGCAGGGCCCAGCTCGAAGATCCGCCGGGCCAGGCGCTCCATGTCGTCGAGATCCCGGACGGTCGCCGGATCGGCACCGGTCAGGAGCGCCGCTTCCCACAGGTTGGGGGTGGTGACGAGGGCCGAGGGCAGGAGGTGCCGTCGATAGGCGTCGAGGCCGCCTTCGTCGAGGAGCACGGCGCCGGTGGAGGCCACGGTCACCGGGTCCACCACCAGGCGGGGAAGGCCCCCGGCCCGGGCCCGCCGGCCGACGGCTTCGACCACGCCGGCGCTCGCCAACATCCCCGTCTTCACCGCTTGGATCTCGAAGTCGGAGAGGACGGCGTCGATCTGGGCCCCGATGGCCGGTACGGGCACGAGGTGGACGTCGCTGACCGCCGTGGTGTTCTGGGCCGTCACCGCCGTGACCACCGTGGTGGCGAACACCCCGAGGGCGGCCATGGACTTCAGGTCGGCCTGGATGCCGGCGCCCGCCCCCGAATCGGACCCGGCGATGGTCAGCGCCACCGCCGGACCGCGCTGTCCGCTCACCCGTCGATCATCCCCGAGAACGGGCTCGAAGCCTGGGCATGGAAGCGGGGCGGGATCCGACCGGCTCGGCGGGCGGCCAGACCCGAGCTCACCGCCTCGCGCATGGCTTGGGCCATGAGCGCAGGCTGCTTGGCCCTGGTCACCGCCGATGCCACGAGCACGGCGTCGCAACCGACCTCCATGGCGATGCTGGCATCGGACGCCGTGCCTATTCCGGCGTCGAGGACGACGGGCACCTCTGACTGCTCCACGATGAGCTCGATGTTGTGGGTGTTCCTGATCCCGAGCCCGCTGCCGATGGGGGACCCGAGCGGCATCACCGCCGCGCACCCGACCTGTTCGAGCCGACGGGCCACGATGGGATCGTCGCTGCAGTAGGGGAGGACGACGAACCCGTCTTCCACCAGCTGCTCGGCCGCTTCCACCAGCTCGACGGTGTCGGGCAAGAGGGTGCGGTCGTCCCCGATGACCTCGAGCTTGACCCAGTCGGTCTCGAACGCCTCCCGGGCCAGCTTGGCAGTGAGGACGGCGTCGGAGGCGGTGAAGCACCCGGCCGTGTTGGGGAGTACCCGGATCCCGAGCCCGCAGAGGAGGTCGACGAGCGAGTGGCGGGTGGAGGGGTCGACTCGCCGGACGGCCACCGTGGCCATGGTGGCACCCGCCTCGACCAGCGCCTCCCGGAGCGACTCGGGACTGGCCATCCCGCCCGTGCCGAGGATCAGGCGCGAGCCCACCGCCTCCCCGGCGATGACGAACGGCTCCCCGCTGCTGTCCGGGGTTCTGGTCACGAGTTCATCCATCGGGTTCCACGGTACCGCCGGGGTCGGTCTGCTCGTTCCCTCCCCGGCCGTCCGGCCAGGACCCTGATCCGAGCGCCCCGGACCGGTTCAACCGCCGGCGACGGCCGTCACGATCTCGATGGTGTCGCCACCCGCCAGCGCGGTGGTGGCCCAGGCGCTCCTGGGCACGACCTCGCCGTTCCGGGCCACGGCGATGCCCCGGGCCGACCGGCTCCACGAGGCGACTGCGTCGGCCACCGTGGACCCGGGCGGGTGCTCCCACGGGCTGCCGTTGACCGTGACGGCCGGAGGCATCGTCAGCTCCGGCGTGTCGACGACGCCGACGGTCCGGCCGGTGTCGACGACGACGGTATGCCCGGTGTCGACGGATCGCCGACCCCGGGTCCTCGGCCCCCCGTGAACCGATCCGTCGGAAAGGCGGCAAAGGCCTCCGCCTCGGCGACCGGCTCCGACGGTCGGGTGACCATGGCGGCGATGGCCTCGGCGGTGATGGGGGCCAGGAGGATTCCGTTGCGGTAGTGCCCCGTCGCCAGGTACAGGCCGGCGACGGCTGTCGATCCGACGATGGGCCCGTTGTCCGGCGAGCCGGGACGCAAGCCGGTGGCGGTGTCGGTCAGCTCGTACTCCTCGACGGAGGGGACCACCCGCCGGGCGTCGTCGAGCAGGTCGCCGACCGCCCCGGCCTGGACGCTCAAGTCGAATCCCTTCTCCTCCACCGTGGCCCCGACGACCACGGTGCCGTCGCTTCGCGGGACGAGGTAGCAGCTGCGGCCGTGGACGAGGCCGCGCACGATCCGGTGCAGCGGGGCGACGGCATCGGGAACGGAGAGTCGCAGGGTGAGCCCCTTGACGGGGCGCACCGGGGGACGGACGGCGTCGGAAAGCCCGCCGAGCTGACCCGAACGGCACCCGGCGGCCACTACGACCGCTCCGGCGCTGACCTCGTCGCTGTCGGCCAGCGACACCCCGGTGGCCCGGTCGTGGCCGAGCGAGACGGCGGCCACCTCGTCCTCGATGAACGTCACCTGCTCGTTGTGGCACGCGGCGCACAGCGCGCCGAGCAGCATCCGGTTGTCGACCTGGTGATCGTCGGGGAAGTGGGCGCCGCCGCACACGCCCGGGGCCAGCAGCGGCTCGAGCTGGCGGCACTCGGCCGACGACTGGCGGCTGGCGTGGAGGCCGAGCTCGAGGCGGTAGCCGAGCAGGTCGTCGGCGGCGACGCGATCGGACGGATCGACGGCGACGAGCAGCGAGCCCGACCGGAGGTAGCCCACCGACCGGCCCGCCGCCTGTTCCAACTCCTCGGCGAACAGGCCCCAGCAGGCGGCGGCCCGGAGCGTGAGGACGGTCAGGTCGGCTTCGCCAAAGTGGGCTTCGCCGGCCGGCGCCAGCATGCCGGCCGCCGCCCATCCCGCACCCCTGCCGGGCCGGGGGTCGACCACGCTGGTACGGGCCCCGTGTCGAGCCAGCCGCCACGCACAGGCCAGGCCGATCACCCCTCCACCGACCACGACCACATCCGTTGATGCCCCGGTGGCCATGGCCTCAATGGTAAAGGTGGCATCGAGGGGCACGGACATAGCAGCCACGGACGGGTCGACGTCACAGTCGGATCGAGGCAACGGACGGATCGCCACCTCGGACGTGTACAATTTCCGGACCCACATGGGCCAGCGTCGTCCCGGGTGGAAAGAGCCACTTCACTCGCTGGAGCGACCCGATGACGACTCCCCGCAGACCGCAACCCGACCGACGTGTCGTCCCCGTGGCCGTGCCGCGTCCACGGCGCGTTGACACAGACGTGGCGGCCGGGCCGTTCCCCACGCCCTCCGAAGGCGGTCTCTACGATGCCCGCTTCGAGCACGACGCATGCGGGGTGGCCCTCGTCGCCGACCTGGGTGGGCGTCCCTCCCACGAGCTCGTGATGAGGGCGATCGGTGCGGTCGAGCACCTGGCGCACCGGGGTGCCACCGGCAGCGAGGAGGACAGCGGTGACGGCGCCGGCATCCTCATCCAGGTTCCTCACGAGTTCTACGCCGAGGTGGTCGACTTCGATCTGCCCGGGCCCGGCCGCTACGCCACCGGCATCGCCTTTCTGTCCCGCGACGAGATCGAGGCGGCGGCGGCCCGGTCGTCCTTCGCCGAGCTGGCCACGGAGGAGGGTCTGGCCGTCCTCGGCTGGCGGGACGTCCCTGTGCGGACCTCGGTCCTCGGGTCGATCGCCGAGTCGGCCATGCCGTCCATGTACCAGGTGTTCGTCGCCCCTGCGCCGGGGAGGACCCTTCCGGGGGACGACCCGGCCCTCGCCCTCGACCGGCTCGCCTTCGTGGCCCGGAAGCGGGCCGAGCACGAGATCGACCAGTGCTACCTGGCCTCGTTGTCGGCGCGCACCGTCAACTACAAGGGCATGCTCACCTCCCACCAGCTGGCCGAGGTCTACCCCGACCTGTCCGACGAACGGGTGAAGAGCGCGCTCGCCCTCGTCCACTCGCGCTTCTCGACCAACACGTTCCCGTCGTGGCCGTTGGCCCACCCCTACCGGTACCTGGCCCACAACGGCGAGATCAACACGCTCGCCGGCAACCGCAACTGGATGCGTGCCCGCGAAGCGCTGCTCGAGACCGACCTGATCCCCGGCCTCGAACGGGCGTATCCCATCGTGACCGCAGGGGCGAGCGACTCGGCGTCCTTCGACGAGGTGCTCGAGCTGCTCCACCTGGGTGGGCGCCCCATCCATCACGCCGTCCTCATGATGATCCCCGAGGCGTGGGAGAACCATCGCGGGATGGACGCCGACCGTCGGGCCTTCTACCGATTCCATGCCTCGCTCATGGAGCCCTGGGACGGCCCGGCGGCGGTGGCGTTCACCGACGGCACGGTGGTCGGCGCCGTCCTCGACCGGAACGGCCTGCGCCCGGCCCGGTACTGGGTCACCGATGACGGGCTGGTCGTCCTGGCCAGCGAGGTCGGGGTCATCGACGTGCCTCCCGAGACCGTCGTGAGGAAGGGCCGGCTGCAGCCCGGACGCATGTTCCTCGTGGACACGGCAGCCGGGAAGATCGTGGACGACGACGAGATCAAAGAAGCCCTGGCGGCCGAGCATCCCTACGGGGAGTGGCTCGAACAAGGCCAGGTCGACCTGGAGGACCTGCCTCCCCGGACCATGCTCACCCCTCAGCACGCTTCGGTCGTCGGCCGCCAACGACTGTTCGGCTACACGGACGAGGAACTCCGCCTCATCCTCGCCCCCATGGCGGCGACGGGCGGCGAACCGCTCGGTTCGATGGGGACCGACACCGCCATCGCCGTGCTCTCCGAGCGACCCCGGCTGCTCTACGACTACTTCTCCCAACTGTTCGCCCAGGTCACCAATCCGCCTCTCGACGCCATCCGGGAGGAGCTGGTGACCTCCCTGCAGTCGACGCTCGGCCCCGAGTCCAACCTCCTCGATCCGACGCCGGCGTCATGCCGCCAGATCATCCTGCCCATGCCGGTCATCGACAACGACGATCTGGCCAAGCTGCTCTACGTCAACGAGGACGGTTCGACTCCGGGTTTCCGGGCGTTCGCCATCGACGGGCTGTTCGAGGTGGCCAGGGGTGGCAAAGGGCTCCGGGCCGGGATCGACGACGTCCGCCGACGAGTGAGCGACGCCATCGCCGAGGGTGCCGACGTGATCGTCCTCTCCGACCGGAACTCGACCGCCAAGTGGGCGCCCATCCCCTCCCTGTTGACGGTGTCGGCCGTCCACCACCATCTGGTGCGGGAGAAGACGCCGGACGCGTGTCGGGCTGGTCGTCGAGTCGGGAGACGCCCGCGAGGTCCATCACATGGCCCTGCTGAAGGGGTACGGCGCCGCCGCCATCAACCCTTATCTCGCGTTCGAGACGTTGGAGGACATGATCGCCTCGGGCGAGCTAACCGGCGTGACACCCCGCCAGGCCCAGAAGAACTACATCAAGGCGGCCTCGAAGGGCATCGTCAAGGTCATGTCGAAGATGGGGATCTCGACGGTCGCCTCCTACACCGGGGCGCAGGTGTTCGAAGCGGTGGGCCTCGCTCCCGAGGTGATCGACGAGTACTTCACCGGGACCGTGTCGAGGATCGCCGGGGTCGGGCTGGACGTGCTGGCCGAGGAGGTCGCGTGCCGGCACCGTTCGGCCTATCCCGACCGGCCCGTCGAGCGCGCCCACCGCGAGCGGGAAGGGGGGGGCGAGTACCAGTGGCGGCGCGAGGGCGAGATCCACCTGTTCAACCCGAAGACCGTGTTCAAGCTCCAGCACGCCACCCGGTCGAAGCGCTACGAGGTCTTCAAGGAGTACACGAAGGCGGTGGACGACCAGTCCGCCGCACTGGCCACGCTCCGCGGTCTCATGCGGCTGAAGACCGGTGTGCTGCCGCCCGTCCCCGTCGACGAGGTCGAGCCGACGTCGGCCATCGTGAGCCGTTTTTCGACGGGGGCGATGTCCTACGGTTCGATCTCCGCCGAGGCCCACGAGACCCTGGCCATCGCCATGAACCGCATCGGCGGCCGCTCGAACACCGGCGAGGGGGGCGAGGACCCCGACCGGTTCAGCGCCGATGCCAACGGGGACCTCCGGCGCAGCGCCATCAAACAGGTGGCGTCGGGCCGGTTCGGGGTCACGGCCGAGTACCTGGCCAACTCGGACGACATCCAGATCAAGATCTCCCAGGGCGCCAAGCCCGGCGAGGGCGGCCAGCTGCCCGGGTTCAAGATCTATCCATGGATCGCCGAGACCGCGTTTCTCCACGCCGGGCGTCGGGCTCATCTCGCCGCCGCCCCATCACGACATCTACTCCATCGAGGACATCGCCCAGCTCATCCACGACCTGAAGTCGGCCAACCCCACCGCCCGGATCCACGTGAAGCTGGTGGCCGAGGTAGGGGTGGGGACGGTGGCGGCCGGGGTCTCGAAGGCCCACTCCGACGTGGTCCTCATCTCCGGTCACGACGGAGGGACCGGGGCCGCCCCGCTCACGTCCCTGAAGCACGCCGGCATCCCCTGGGAGCTGGGCCTGGCCGAGACCCAGCAGACACTGTTGGCCAACGACCTCCGCGACCGGATCGTCGTCCAGGTCGACGGCCAGATGAAGACGGGACGCGACGTCATCATCGGCGCCCTTCTCGGCGCCGAGGAGTTCGGGTTCGCCACCGCGCCCCTCGTCGTGTCGGGTTGCATCATGATGCGGGTCTGCCATCTCGACACCTGCCCGGTGGGCATCGCCACCCAGAACCCCGTGCTGCGGGAGCGCTTCACGGGCCGGCCCGAGTTCGTCGAGACGTTCTTCGAGTACATCGCCGACGAGGTGCGCGAGTACCTGGCCGCCCTCGGGCTCCGCACCCTGGAGGAAGCCGTCGGACGAGTCGACCTCGTCGAGGCCGTCGACGCCGTCCATCACTGGAAGGCGAAGGGGCTCGACCTCGGTCCCATCCTGGCCGAGCCCGAGATCGCCGAGGGTGCCGTTCGTCACTGCGTGAACGAACAGGACCACGGACTGGACCGCGCCCTCGACCACGAGTTCCTCGACACCTGCCGTCCTGCGCTCGAGCACGGGACCCCGGTCTCGGCCGAGCTCGCCATCACCAACGTCGACCGGACGGTCGGGACCCTGCTGGGCTACGAGATCACCCGCCGCCACGGAGGCGTCGGCCTGCCCGAGGGGACGATCGACCTCACCTTCGTCGGATCGGCCGGGCAGAGCTTCGGTGCCTTCGTGCCCCGCGGTGTGACCATGCGCTTGTTGGGCGACGCCAACGACTACCTCGGCAAGGGACTGTCCGGCGGCCGGATCATCGTGCAGCCGCCCCCCGGGTCGCCGTTCGCCGCCGAGGAGAACATCGTGGCCGGCAACGTCATCCTCTACGGGGCAACCGGCGGCGAGGTCTTCCTGCGTGGTCAGGTGGGCGAGCGGTTCTGCGTCAGGAACTCGGGGGCCATCGCCGTCGTCGAGGGGGTGGGCGACCACGGGTGCGAGTACATGACCGGTGGCCGGGTCGTCGTCCTCGGTCCGACGGGACGGAACTTCGGCGCCGGCATGTCCGGAGGCATCGCCTTCGTCTACGACCCCGCCGGCCGCCTGTCGTCGGTCTACAACCCCGAGCTCGTCGACCTGGAGCCCCTTGCGCCCGCCGACCGGGTCTGGCTGAAGGAGCGGGTCGAGCTGCACCGGAACGAGACCGGCTCCGAGGTCGCCCGGGCCGTCCTCGCCGACTGGGCGAGCGCCTCCGAGCAGTTCGTGACGGTCATGCCCCGTGACTACCGGCGGGTGCTCGAAGCGACCGAGCACGCCCGCTCCGAGGGACGCTCGGTCGACGCCGCCGTGATGGAGGCTGCCCATGGGTGACGTCCACGGCTTCCTCAACTACGGCCGGGAGCTCCCGCCGAGACGCCCGGTGCCGCGTCCGGCTGCGCGACTGGAAGGAGGTCTACGAGCCCTTTCCGGTCGACGCCGCCCGGAGGCAGGGCGCCCGTTGCATGGACTGCGGCATCCCCTTCTGCCACGAAGGGTGCCCGCTCGGCAACCTCATTCCCGAGTGGAACGACCTCGTCTACCGCGACGACTGGTCCGAGGCGATCGAGCGGCTGCACGCCACGAACAACTTCCCCGAGTTCACCGGACGCCTCTGCCCAGCCCCGTGCGAAGGGGCGTGCGTCCTCGGGATCAACGACGACCCGGTGACCATCGAGCGCATCGAGTACGAGATCGCCGAGCGGGCCTGGACCGAGGGCTGGGTGGAGCCGCTGGCGTCCCCGACCGTGACCGGCAAGCGGGTGGCCGTCGTGGGCTCGGGACCGGCCGGCCTGGCTGCGGCCCAGCAGCTCGTACGGGCCGGTCACCACGTGGTCGTGCTGGAGCGGGCGGAGAAGCCCGGCGGGCTGCTGCGCTACGGGATCCCCGAGTTCAAGATGGAGAAACGGGTCCTCGACCGCCGGCTGGCCCAGCTGCGGGCGGAGGGGGTCGAGTTCCGCTGTGCGGTCTCGGTCGGTGGGTGCGATGCCGAGGTGGCCGGGGCGGTGGCGGAGAACGCCGCGGTCGTAAGCGGGCGCTCGCCTGGTCGACGAGTTCGACGCCGTCCTGTTGGCGTGCGGGGCGACCCTGCCCCGTGACCTGCCCGTTCCCGGCCGGGGCCTGGACGGGATCCACCGGGCCATGGACTACCTGAAGCCGTCCAACCGGGTGCAGGAAGGCGGCCTCGCCGAGTCGCCGATCTCAGCGGAGGGCAAGCACGTCGTCATCATCGGCGGCGGAGACACGGGTGCCGACTGCCTCGGCACCGTTCATCGCCAGGGAGCCTCGAGCGTCCACCAGCTGGAGATCCTGCCCGAGCCTCCCTCCGACCGGACCTGGGACAACCCCTGGCCCACGTGGCCGGTGATCCTGCGGAGCTCGGCCGCCCACGAGGAGGGTGGTGAGCGAGTCTTCGGCGTCACCACGGTCGAGTTCCCAGACGACGGGCGCGGAGCGGTGCGGGCACTCCGCGGTGAAGAGGTCGAGATGACCGTCGGTGACGATGGCCGCCCCGCCTTCGTGCCCGTGCCCGGATCGGCCTTCGAGCTCCCCTGTGAGCTGGTGCTCCTGGCCATGGGCTTCCTCGGCGCCGAACGCACAGGCGTGGTGGCCGAGCTCGGGCTCGAGCTCGACCCCCGCGGCAGCGTCGCCGCCGACAGGTCGTGGTCGACGAACGTGGAAGGCGTCTTCGTCTGCGGCGACATGGCCCGGGGTCAGAGCCTCATCGTGTGGGCCATCGCCGAGGGACGGTCGGCCGCCGCCTCGGTCGACCGCTACCTCATGGGGACCACCGACCTGCCCTCCCCCATCGAGCCCGGGCGGGTGGCCCTGCGGTAGCAGCCCGGTGGTGGCAGCGGACAGGAACAGGTTGCCGGACATGGCCGGCAACCTCGTGCTCGGGACGCCGCTTGGCCGGGCGCTAACCGAGCGTCGTCCGAGGTCGGCCCACTACATTCCGCCTCCCGGTCGATCACCAGTCGTCTGTGGCGCCGGTCAGCAGTCGGTGGCTGATGCTCACCGCGTCGGCGACGGAGTCATCGGAGTCACTGAAGGGGGTGACGGCACGGTCGATCTGGTGGCCTACCGATTCGCGGTCCAGCTCGTCCAGGTAGTGGGCAGCCGCACGAGAGAAGAACTCGGAGCGGCTCATGCCCAGATCCCGGGCGCTCTGGGATGCCCGCTCGTAGGTGTCGTTTGGGATAGAAATCGCAATCCTCACACCAGCAGTATGACTGCGAATGACCGTAGATCGGGGCAGATCTGCGGACCTGTCTCATTCGATTCTCGTTCGATCGATGCCCTGGGCGTGACTTCCCGAGCCGGCTCCGGGGTGGCGGAGATGCGGGTGTCGAGCTGGTGCCGCGTCAGCGAAAGTACGCCTTGTTCTCGACCATGATGCCCGGCCCCGAACGCTTCGTTCCCGAGCGACCCGGCCTGCTACGGAACGAACGAAGGCCAGCGTTCAGATGCCCACGATCCCCACGAGGCGTGCCCGGCTGGCGGCATGTCTATCTGTTCGGTCGTCAGCTCGTCCTGGCTCGGAACCTGAAACTGACTCCTGAACTTGTCGAGGTCGAAATACCTCATCTCATATGTCGAGCCGGGTTCCGCGTTCGAACCTGGATTCAAGCCGACGCTGTTGGTGTTCCTGGTCGATCGCCAGGTAGTGCAGTTCGCAGGTCGCTCCCGCCTCACCGGCTAGCCATCGGAGTGCCGAGCGCTCATCTCGACTCCAGACGCCAAAGTCCAGGATCACGCTGACCCCGATCCGAAGGGCACGTATTGCAAGCCAAATGAGACGACCTTCGAGGACATCCTGTTTCCCACCAGCGTCCGGCTCTCCGAAGAGTGGGACCATCCACTCATCGAGGGTGAGTCGCAGCGCAGGATGCTCCGCTTCGATCTGGCGGGCGCGAGTGGTTTTGCCTGCTCCGGGCAGCCCGACCATCACGTAGATCGTCGGGCGAGAGTCCACCAGGTCGAGCTTTGCACAGCCTCGCTCTCCGTCAGCCCGAGAGAGGCCATAGGCGCCGGCGTGGACGGCGTCGTGTCCGGCTTTTGCCAGGCCCGCGGCGACTCGACCCACAGGTACCGGTCGACGATGCGGCGACAGAGATCCGCAGCCGCGAATGCAAGGCTGGCCACCCATTTGTCGTGGTCGAACGGTGATCCGATGGAAGCGCATGACGCAGCCTCCTCAGGGACCAGCGCATCTCGGGAGCCGGGTTCAAGTGGTGGGCACGACACGAGCTCATGGTGCACCCGGTTGCGTGGCGCCGACGAAGATGTCGCTGCCCCAGGAGGCACCGACCTCGGTGGGGAAGGGCTCGACCCGCACGTCGACACCGGTGTACGGGGCGTCCACCATCACCGCCTGGCCGGCTTCGATGCCCACGAAGATGCCCACGTGGGAGACGTCGGTCGGTCCGCTGCCGAAGAACACCAGGTCGCCGGGGTCGAGAGGTGCGCCCGGTGGGAGCTCCGGTCCAGCGTCGAACTGGTCCTGGGCCACACGGGGGAGCGCGACGCCGGCAGCCTCGTAGGCGGCCTGGACGAGTCCCGAGCAGTCGAACCCGACTCCCGGGGTCTCACCGCCCCACACATAGGGCGTCCCAACCTCGGCCAGCGCCCAGTCGACGGCGATGCCTCCGGCCGTAGTCGTCGCACCGACGCTGCCCGCCGGGCGCTCGCCGTAGCTCTGTGCCAGTGCCAACACCTCGTCCACGTAACCGGTGTCGTGGTTGTAGGCGAACACGGCCGCCTCGAGGTCGGCCCCGCCGGCGGCACCGTTGGCGCACAGCAGCCGGGCAGCCGCGTAGGTGGCATCGGTTGGGTCGTAGGGGCTCGGCGGGTCCGACCCGCCGGGGGGACCGGCGTGTCGTACTCGGCAAAGGTCGCCGGCTCGAACTGCATCGGCCCCTCCGCTCCGGCGTAGTTGCTCCCCGAGTGCACCCCGGGGAGGTCCGAGGTGCCGTTCGACGACTCGACGGTGCCGATGGCGGCCAGCACCGTCCAGGGCAACCCTGGGCAGGCGGAGGCGGCCTGCTCATAGAGGGCGATCATGTCGGCCGGGATGGCCGCCGTGGCCGACGCCGAAGGGGTGACATCGCCGCCTCCCGCCAACGAGACCACGACGACCACGCCGAACATGACCGCAGCGATGCCGGCAGCCACGAGTCCCAGCGCTTTGCCCATCGTCACACCCCGAGAAGAACGAGCTCGCAGTGGTGAGCAGCCCAGCTCAGGGGTCGAGGACGCAGAGCCGGTCCCGAAGGGACACGGCCACGGCTCCGACCGGTGCCGGCACCTCCGGGTGCCTCGGCCGGACGGGGTCCAAGGGCAGCTCCAGTAGACCAGTGCTGACGGTGGGGAGGCAAGGGTTCGGGCCGGTCCGGCCCTGTGATCGGCCCCGGCCCCTCGGTATGCTCGCCACACCGGCGGCGTTCCGCGCCGGACGACGAGACAGGGGGAGTGCACCGTGCTCAGCACCATGCAGGACGCACCGTTGCTGGTGAGCGGCATGCTCCGCCACGGCCGGGACGTCTACGGCGACAGCGAGGTCATCACCATCACCGGGCCGGCGGGGGAGGCACAGCGGGCGACGTTCGCAGAGGTGGCGGACCGGGCCGGGCGGCTCGCCCACGCCCTCGACCGCCTCGGCGTGGGGGACGGTGACCGGGTCGGGACCTTCCTGTGGAACAACCAGACCCACCAGGAGGCCTACCTCGGCATACCGGGGATGGGAGCCGTCCTTCACACACTCAACCTCCGGCTCTTCCCCGAGCAGCTCGGCTACGTCATCAACCACGCCGAGGACAAGGTGATCCTGGTCGACGAGTCGATCGTTCCCCTTCTCGTCCGGGTGCGTGACCAGCTGACGACGGTGAAGCACTTCGTGGTGACAGGCGGCGGAGAGGGCGGCGACCTCGGGGAGACCCTTTCTTACGAGGAGCTGTTGGCGGCCGAGGACGGTGACTATGCGTGGCCCGAGCTCGACGAGAGAAGCGCGGCGGCCATGTGCTACACGTCAGGGACGACGGGCAATCCCAAGGGGGTGGTCTACAGCCATCGCTCCACCTACCTCCACTCCTTCGCCATCACCTCGGCCTCGTCGCTCGGCATCAGCGACCGGGACCGCGTGCTTTCCATCGTCCCGATGTTCCACGCCAACGCCTGGGGCACCCCCTATGGGGCGTTCATGACCGGCGCCGACCTGATCATGCCCCAGCAGTTCCTGCAGCCCGCTCCGCTGGCCGCCATCATCGAGAGGCACCGGCCCACGCTCTCGGCCGGGGTTCCCACCATCTGGAGCGAGCTCCTCCGCCACGCCCAGAGCACCCCTGTCGACCTCTCGTCCCTGCGGATGATCACGGCCGGAGGAGCCGCCGTCCCCCGCCAGCTGATCGAGCGGTACCGCGACGAGCTCGGGGTCGAGATGGTCCAGGGCTGGGGGATGACCGAGACGAGCCCCCTCTGCTCCCTGGCCCTCCCGCCACGGGGTGTCGCCCCCGAGGAGGAGATCGAGTGGCGGACCAAGGCGGGCCGCGTGGTCCCCGGCGTCGAGGTCCGGGTGGTGGCAGAGGACGGCACCGTCCTCCCCGACGACGGCGCGGCCGTGGGGGAGTTCGAGGTGCGCGGTCCCTGGATCGCCTCGTCTTACTACAAGGACCCTTCCCCCGAACGGTTCCACGACTGCTGGCTCCGCACCGGCGACATCGGGACGCTCGACGGCATGGGCTACATGCAGATCAGCGACCGGACGAAGGACGTGATCAAGTCGGGCGGGGAGTGGATCTCCTCGGTCGAGCTCGAGAACGAGGTCATGGCCCATCCGGCGGTGATCGAGGCGGCGGTCATCGCCGTGCCCGACGAGCGGTGGAGCGAGCGACCCCTGGTGGCCGTCGTCGCCGAGCCCGGTCAACAGCCACAGGTCCCCGAGCTGATCGAGTTCCTCTCCGGCCGGGTGAGCCGGTGGTGGCTCCCCGAACGGTGGGCGTTCGTCGAGGAGATCCCGAAGACGAGCGTCGGGAAGTTCGACAAAAAGGCCATACGGGCGAGCTATGCCGAGGGGGGACTGGACGTCGTCGAGACCGAGCTCCCCTCGGATCGCTGACCGGATGGCGGACGACCTCGACGCCATCGCCGACCGGCTGGCCGGAATCGGCGACCAGCTCGCCGACCTGGCGATCGACCGCCTGCGGCAGGCGACCGAGTCCGTGCGGCGCGGGGAGGGACCCGACCCGGCGTTCACCGCCGAGGAGCGCCGCATCACCCGGGCCCGTCGCTCCATCGAGAAGGCGGTGACCCTGCTCGCCGGCTCCCCATCCTCGGGGGCATCCTTCGACGAGGGTCCCTGACTCCACTCGCCCAGGGTTGGCGGTGGCCGTTGCCTCAGCCCAATCCGGTCGAGGGAGAGCCGCATTCTGCCGACCCGGTGGCGCGGACCCGGTAGGCACAGACGTGGGCTCCCTTCATGATGTGGGAGACCCGGGAAACGTCGGCTCCGGGAAGCGCATCACGGATGAACTCGATCTCGCTCGTGCAGGCCTGGCCGTAGCCGGCGGCCACGGACCGGATGGCACAGTTGTGCTCCACGATCAACCATTCGCCGTCGGCGACGCCTTCGACGCCGGCCAGGTAGCCGTCTTCGTCCAGGATCCGGGCCAGCTCGTGGACCTTGGCGTCGAGGTCCAAGCCGGCCAGGCGCACCTCGGCGGCCCGGAGACGCCGCCGCCGCCGCCGCTCGAAGAGCTCGGTCACCTCGGCACTCGTCGGGCCACCCAGGTAGCCGAGCAGCTCGGCGGTGAGGTCGTCGTACCTCCTCGGGAACAGCTCGTCCGCCTCCGGTGCCAGCTCGTAGACATGGGTCGGTCGTCCCCGGCCTTCAGGCTCCCGGCGATGGACCACCAGCCCGTCCTGGGCAAGGCGTGCCAACTGCTGCCTGACGGCCGGGACGGTCAGGTTCAGCTCGTCGGCGAGATCCTTGGCCCGCCGGCCTCCGTTGCGCTTGAGCGAGGAGAGGATGGCCCGCCGGGTCGAGGGCACCGCCGCCAGTCGGTTCGCGCCGTCAGCATGGGTCATCGCAGCACCAGGTGGGTGTCGCCGAACTCGTGCCAGAGGTAGCCCTTGTCCAGTGCTTCGGCATAGGAGGCCTCGAGCAGCTCCCGACCGGCCACCGCTTCCAGCATGGCCAGGTGTGACGCTTCGGGCTCATGCCATCCGGTCATGAGCCCGTCGATGGCACGGATGTCCCGATCGGCGGTGATGACGGTGTCGGTCCAACCGGCGCTCGGGTGCACCAGCCCGTGGAGGTCCACGACGGATTCGAGGGCACGGACGACCGTGGTGCCGATGGCCACCACCCGGCCGCCGTCACGACGGGTGTCGTTGATCCGGTTGGCCGTCGTCCCCGGGACACGGAAGTACTCCGGGTAGGGCGGCTCTGATGCCTCGAGGGAGGCGACCCCGGTGTGGAGCACGATGGGAGAGACCCCGATGCCGGCCGCCACCAGCCGGGTCACCATCTCCGGTGTGAAGGGGCGTCCGGCGCTCGGCATCTCGGCCGACCCAGGTTCGGTGACGTAGACGTTCTGATAGGCCGAGATCGGCCACTGCCCGCGGACATACCCGTAGCGGATCGGTCTTCCGTGCTCGACCAGGTAGGTGTGGAGCCGGGTCGGGACGTCGACGGACGCCACCCAGAGACGCACCCCGTCGGGGTGGACGGCATACGGTGCCAACAGGGCCACGCTGCCGCCGGCAGGCAGATCGATCGGCTCGCCGGCCGAAGCTCCGAACCAGGGCTGTCCCGACCTCCGCAGCTCCACCGTCCACAGGTCGACGGGAAGCTGGGTGGAGAAGTGCACGTCGACGATCGTGACCCCCAGCGTCGGTCCCGGTCACCTCCGCCGCCAGGGTGCCCGACGTGTTGACCACCACCAGGTCGCCCTCGTGGAGAAAGCGCGGAAGCTCGGAGAAGTGGGTGTCGGTCAGCGTTCCGTCACGGCGCTCGGCGACGAGCATGCGCACGGCGTCACGGGTCAGACCCCGGGCCTCGGGAGGCGAGGCAGCCTCCAGGTCGGATGGGAGGTCGAAGTGAAGGAGCTCGGCCCGGCGGTGAACGGTTGCGATGGTGCTCATGGGATCACCTCGGTCGTGGACGGTGTGAGATCGCCGATCCGGTACCGGCCGCTCGGTCGATCGCTGCCGATCAAGGCCAGCAGGCCCGGAACCACGGTCTCGGGTAATGGGCGGTCCGTGATGTCCTCGCCGGGGAACGCCTCTTGGTGCATCTGGGTGCGCATGTCTCCTGGATCGGCCGCCCACACCCGGATCCGCGGCTCTTCGACGGCCAGCACGGCGCTGGCCTGATCGAGTGCGGCCTTGGATGCCCCGTATCCGCCCCACCCTTCGTAGGCCTCCACCGAGGCGTCGGAGGTGACGTTGACGATCCGGGGGTTGCTCGAGCACCGCAGGAGCGCCGCCGCCTCTTGGATGAGGGCGACCGGGGCGAAGAGATTGGCGTCGAACACTGCTCGGAGAGCCACCTCGGGGTAGGCGACGAGGGCCGGCTGGGGGGAGGGGCCAAGCACGCTGGCGTTGTTCACCAGGAGGTCGAGGCCGCCCATGTCGGCCGCCGCCACCAGCCGCCGCCGGTGCTCAGGATCGGTGACGTCACCGGCGAGCGCCACGATCGCCGCCTGCGCACCTGCCTGTCGCCTGATGTGAGCCTCGGTGTCACGGAGCGCTTTCTCTCCTCGGGCATCGATGACCACCGACCATCCCGAGACGGCCAACCCCTCGGCCAACGCCGCCCCGAGTCCCCTCGATGCTCCCGTCACGATCGCATTCGGCATCGCCATGACCGCCTTTCGAGCCTGTGGCCCCATCTCGTTGCTGGGTAAAAGGCAGATTTATCTATTTTTATTTCCGGTTTCCCTGGGGAAGTCTCGGTCCGAGTGCCCTGCCCGTCCCTGGGGTCTGTGCCATATCAACTGCAATACCGGCATTTCAGAGTCAGCGCTGCTAACACGGCTGCATGAGTGTTGCCATCACCATCCGGGACGTGCCCGACCACGTCCGCGGCGAGCTCGCCGCCCGTGCGGCACGTTCCGGCAAGTCCTTGCAGGAGTACCTCCGCGCGATGCTCATCGAGAGAGCGTCCCGGGCGCCGGTCGACGATGTCATCGCGCGAGCTCGGACGCGGGTGGCGAGGACCGGGGTGCACATCGGCGCCGAGGCGATCGTCGCGGCACGAGACGCTGACAGGGGAGCGGCACGAGACGCTGACAGGGGATGAGCGCTCTTGTCGTATGCGACCCGTCGGGTGTGGTCACCTCCTGCTCGACGACGGTCCCGACGGGAGATGGGTGACAGAAGTGCTCACCGGAGCCGATCTCGTTGCTCCCCAGCCGATGTCGTTCGAGTGTGCGAACATCATCGGCCGTCTGGAGCTCGCCGGGCTCGTCAGCGCCGACCAGGCATCACAAGCCCACGCCGAGCTTCTCGACTTGGACGTCGAACCCTGGCCCTACGACCTACTTGCCGAACGGGCCTGGGAGCTGGGTCGGAACCTGTCAAGCTATGACGCGAGCTGTGCCGCTTTCGCCGAGCCAACGGGCGCCACGCTGGTGACTCTCGACCGCCCTCGAATCCCAAATACCCGAGAGCCTCGCATCCATTGACGAGTGACCTACAATCCGTTTGCCAAAAAGGGGGCAGAAATGGATGTGCCTGGACACCGCGTCGAACATTCCAAGACCCGCGTGACGCGCGCCGGAAACCATGTGCCGGTCACGAGTCCGCTGACGATGGACTGGTCTGACGACGAGCACCTTCAGATCGGAGATGCGCACTTCTTCCTAACTGGCGATCCCACTCTCCATGATCCCTCAGGTCGTGGGCGATGGCACTGGGAATCAACCCCCGACGAATCGGGCCGCTTCATGTTGCTTAAGCATCGGAAGATGATTGATAACCTTCTCCGCTTTGCTCCAGACCAGGTAGCCAACATAGTCGACCTCGGCTTCTACAAGGGCGGAAGCGTCATTCTCTATGAAATGCTTTTTTCGCCGCAGCGAATCATTGGCGTCGAT
This sequence comes from uncultured Acidimicrobiaceae bacterium, assembly GCA_963828385.1. GTDB lineage: Bacteria > Actinomycetota > Acidimicrobiia > Acidimicrobiales > RAAP-2 > Bog-756. The sequence goes on along the minus strand of CAWHEF010000002.1, from coordinate 1,574,008 downwards.
TCGCTCGCAAAACGGGATGAGGCCCTGGACCGATATCTTCTACAGCATGCGCGCGTGAATGAGGTCGTAAAGCTCTTTTTTGGCATTGATCAGGGCAATCAAGGAGCGCTGAGGCGGATCACTAGTGAGAACTTGGACGGCAAGCCTCTGGACCTCGTCGTTGACGATTGCTCTCATCGGTACTTGCCAACGCAAGCGTCTTTGAACGTACTCTTGCCGTTGGTGCGGCCAGGGGGGCTCTATGTGATCGAGGACTGGGGCTGGGCTCATTGGAGTGGGGAAGAATGGCAAGGCCCTGAAGCCCGCTATATACACCAAGACGTGCCACTTTCCAACCTCGTCCTCGAGTTGGTCATGACGACTGCGACTTGGCCAGGCCTCATCAAGGAATTGTCAATCAATAGCGACTCGGTCTACATAACCCGAGGTGATCAAGTGCTCGCGGATCGGCAGTTCGACATCACGCGGGCGTATTTGACAGGGAGCTATCAGTTCACGCCTCTAAAGAAGCGGACTGAAATCTTGGATCGATTGAAAACGAGGGCCACTGCACTTCGACGAGCCAGATCCCGATTCAGGCACCGCTGATGGGTGGACGACGAAGGGCGTGAAGCTCTCCAGGAGGCTCGTGATGGGGTGACGAAGTCGACCAATCGAAAGGACCGCCTCGTCCTGCACAGTGCCCGATGATCGTTGGCTGAGTGTATGTCTTTGGCTGAAGCCTCCGAATAGGAAGCCTCCGAATAGGAGGTAGTGATTTCCGGCAATGCCGGAGAGTTGGTAGGCGGCGGACCCGAGGGCGCTGGTACTTCACACGGGAGAAGCGGCTATCATTGACGTTGGCAGTGCTACTAGAGACTGTGGCGTGGTTGTGGCGAGAGAATAATCTACTTCCTGAGCTCTTGGCCGACACTAGAAGACGGGTTGGGAGAGAATGCCTTAAGTTTTTGTAGCATCAACATTGTTGATGACATGAACTAAGAGCTGGAAGCCGTAGGATCGGCACGCAGTGCTGCTCTCAGGAAGACTGGGTTGGGCCAGTGAATTCTCCATATTACTTAGATTGGACGTGCGTGTGAGCGCCAAAGCCAACATCTACGCAATCTACCGAACAACTGGGAGCGAGAATCGGAGCGAGAGACCGTTCTACTATAGCAAAGAATTATGTGCGCTTAGTTTCGCTCGGTCCCTCAAGAATGCTTCCCGAGTATCGCTTACTGTCATCAATGATGGCGAGCCCAGCTCGGCTCTTCCCATTCTACAGCCGGTAGCTAAAAGCATAATAAACCAGGAACGCAAAGGCAATGCTGGCTCGTACCTAGGAGCGGTTGAACTGGCATTGGAGCAGGGACAAGACGATGACTGGGTCTACTTCGTCGAGGACGACTACCTCCATACTGAAGACTCGCTTGGGTGGCTCACTCGCGGTGTCGATGCTTTACCGGCCGTGGTCTCATATATGACGCTCTATGAGCATCCGAATAACTATTACAGGGGTGAGGGCGGACCGGTTACCGGTCCGTCCTTTGTTTATAACGTCGGTACAGAGTACTGGCACACCGTACCATCCGTGTGCATGACGTTTAGCGCCCGGTTGTCCGCACTGCGAGAGGATCTCTCTATCCACCGCCGGGCTTCCAACGAAACCGTTCCCGACGATTTTGGCTTGTGGCTGGCTCTGCAGGGGGCTGGTTTTCCTCTTCGATTCGGTCAAAAGTTTCCGCGTCGAGTACGTCCCTACCTCAACCACGCGGCAATGATTTATCTCCGGTGTACCCTCGCTTCTAAAACTCTCCGGCAATCTCGTCGTCGGCTTGTGACGTCCATGCCGAGCCGATGCACTCATCTTGTGGCTGACGGGCTGGCCCCGGGAGTTGACTGGGAAGCCGTTGCCACGGCGGCGGTGTTGTGAGAGCGATCGCGAGGGGAGATGATCCCGGCTTCGCGAATGGCTTGGAGCTATGGTCAGAACGTTTAGATGGACCCTCCGACCGGCGGCGCGATGTATCTTCCGCAATCAAAGAACGCTGGTGGGGAGCGCCGGCGAGGAAGGAGCGCCAAGGGTGAGCGTCCTCGCTGACGAGGCCGCGTAGCTGCCCGCCAACCCGGATCAAATTCAGTCGCGGAAGGTGTCAGTGGAATGTGGCTCATCACGTGATTGGAGTTCCCCACCTGGGCCAGGTCGTTGCCGGGAGCACCCGGCAGGTAGTCCTGTTTGCGGGCCACTCGACGTTCGGAAAGGGATGGTGATGGGGGTTTGGGTGAACCCGCATTGATGATGGCATGGGGGAGCTGCGAAGGCTCCGACCGAGCCACTTCCTCAAGGCTGCGATGTTCGGCTGGGCTTGGCGATGATCCTCACCTGCTGCTTGGCGACAATCTGCAGCGACGCGTTCTCCTAGGCAGGTCCTAATAGGAGGAATCTCATCGAACGGGGAGCGGTCGCGCGGCTCGCGCGCCGGATCTCGAGTTCGAGGCTGCCCTCCGGTCGAGCCGGCATGGTGGATGCAGCGTCCCCGCAGAGGGACGATGCAGATGTTTTCGATCGATGCTAGATGGAGATCGGTAGCCGAGGAGAAATGGGCAAGAAGAATGGACGACCAGTCGGGGCACGCGTATCCGCCCCCCGGGACAGTCGGAATAGGGGCGACGGATCCAGTCCATCGGCACTTCACCCAGGTGACCGAAGTGGTTCTGTGAATTCTCTGAGCGATCGATCGATGGATAGAGATGCGGCTCCATTCGTGACCGTGGGGGTTCGGTCACCGTCCGCTCCCCAGGTCTCGGTGTGCGTACTGGTACTTGCGGATGTGGGGCGTGTGATGCGATCCGTGTCAGCCGCACTGGCCTCCGATACTCATACGCAGCTGGAGGTAGTGGTTGTAGCAAACGGCGTGGCAGATGAGCAGTTCCGGCTGTTGGAGCAGCGTGAGGACGTCGTCGTGGCGCGCAGCCGATTCAATCTGGGATTCGGCGGAGGGAACAACCTGGCTGCCGCTGTCGCAAAAGGTCGGTACCTGCTCTTCGTCAATGACGACAGCACGCTCGAGAAGGGCTGCGTCGATCGGCTTGTTGCGACTGCAAAACGCGACCCATCAATCGGAGCCGTGGGCAGCAGGATTCTGGCCGCCGACGGCACTGTGCAAGAAGCGGGATCGGTGCTGTGGGTCGATGGCCACGCAACTCATGTAGGTCGGGGAGCAGCAAGGAGCGCACCGGCACCAGCGTACTTCTATGTCAGGGAGGTCGATTACCTTTCGGCCAACGGATTCCTGGTTCGACGCGACGCATGGGATCATGTCGGTGGATTCGACGAGCGTTTTTATCCGGCTTACTACGAGGACACGGATCTGTGCCTGTCGCTCCGATCCAGCGGTTACAAGGTGATTTATGAGCCGCGTGCAACGCTCATCCATCAGGGAAGCCAGAGTACGACCCGCGCATATCGGGAATTCTTGATGCGCCGGAACAGAGGGCGCTTCGTCGCCAAGTGGTCCGACCGGTTGGCGAATCTTGAGCGCCGCCCAGGCTGGGCCGACACGGTCACAATCGAGCGCGCCATCAACCGAGCAAGGGGTATGCCACCCCGCGTACTGGTCGATATCGACGCTGACCCGACTGGCGGGACGGCAACAATGTGGGAAACCGCAGCAGTTCTGGCGCGGAGTGGATGGGCCGTGGTGGCCTCGACGACCAATTCAACGTGCACCGCTCTCAACCAACAACAGCCACTGACGCGGGAGCGGCTTATCGATCTCGGTGTCGACGTAAGGATCGACACCGTGCGGAACACGTTTGCCTCGGTACGCGATTTCGAGGTCGTCGTCACTGGCATCGGACCAGGGAGGAGACGACGTCCCCTGTATCGAGCGGACGGGAGTGCGGTTCCGGTCGTCAACCCTGCTCGGTTCGCAAGCGGCGACCTCCGGGGCCTCATGGATGCCATCAGTCACTCCTCCCGCCGCGTTCCGGTCCCCCCGGGAGTCCAGTGAACGTTTCCGTCGTCCGGACTCGTTCCGTTCGGCCAACCCCGGCATACAGGGAAGTTAGTATCCGCTGATGAGTGTCGGAGGAAGCGGTGACACACCGGCTGTCACCGGTCGTTCGACCGCTCGGATCGAAGCGCTCGAACGCGAGCGCAGTGCACTCATCGAAGAGCTGATCCAGACGAGGCGCGAGCTGGAAGCGGCCAAGGCAGCCGTCGACGTCAAAGCTGCCTACATCGCTGAAGTTGAGGCGGTTGCCGACGAGACAGCAAGGGTCCTGCGCACGCGGACGACGTACGTGCTCCAGCAACGGCTGAAAGCGATCGTGGCCGCTCGTTGGAGATCGATCCGGTGAAGTTCCTCTTCGTCGCCGAGGACTTCCCTTGGCCACCGACGGGCGGTGGTCTGATCAGGAGCTCGTCCATCCTGGAAGTCTTCTCCGATCTCGGCACCGTCGACCTGTTCAGCCTGCACGACGCCGGTCGGACCGAGTTCGAGGTGCCCGACCATATCCAGATCGGGCGACTGGCGCATTCCTCTCATCCGATCGTCGATCGCCGCCCCTGGGCCCGCGCCGCCTGGGCCCTCACACGTGGAGCACCCCTTGAGGTGGCATTGAAAGATAGGGACCGAGGTCCCTGTGACGTGTTCGTCAGGTGGGCGAGCGACCGGTACGACCTGGTGTGGTTCACCACACCTTCTGTTTACACCTGGCTCGGGCAGCCCAGGCTTGGGACGACGATCGTCGACCTCGACAACCTTGAGGACGTGAAGGTGCACCAGTTGCAGCATCTGCGCACAACTGAGTCGCCGAGGCTACACAGCGTCATCGGTCGCCTGGCCGCGACAGTCCAGGGGGCCAAGAACCGGCGCGATTGGACAGCGTTGCAGCGTTCCATCGCTGAAAAAGTCGATGGGATCGCCCTGTGCAGCGAGCGAGACGTCGAGCGAGCCGGACTTCCCGGTGCGATCGTCATACCGAACGGTTATCCACGTCCGGAACGGCCTCTCGGACGCAGTCAGGTAGAAGATCCCCCGACCATCCTGTTCCAAGGGAGGCTCAACTACGTCCCCAATATGGACGGAGCCCGCTGGCTCGTCGAAGAGGTCGGACCTCATCTTCGCTCGAAGGTGCCCCACGTCGAGATGCGGTTGGTGGGAAAGAGCGCACCGTCGATTGAGAGGCTCGCCGATCCTGGCTTGGTCTCCGTGACCGGGAGCGTCCGCCGCATGGATCCGGAGCTCGCCCGTGCGGACATCTGCGTCGTGCCGCTTCGCATCGGAAGCGGCACCAGAGTGAAGATCCTCGAGGCGTTCGCCCACCGCATCCCGGTCGTGTCGACGTCCGTCGGAGCTGACGGCCTCGACGTCACCGACGGGGTCCAGTTGCTCGTTGCCGATGACCCCCAGGACTTCGCCTCTGCCTGCCACCGCGTCTTGGTCGAAGCCGACTTGCGTAGGCGTTTGGTGGAGGAAGCAGAGAAGAGGTATCTCGAGCTGTATGAGACCTCGGTGGTCCGGGCGCGCATCGAACAGGCGGTCGACGAAGTCAGCGGAATGGGGCCGCTGCGAACACCGCCTGCCCAATCCACATGAGGTTGAGACGAATTTGGCGAGACCGATCAGGGCGACCTCGAAGCGGGCCCACGGAGAACTTCAGAGAGAGTCACCCGGTGTGTTCAAGAACGGCGGCAGCATCAACCATCGCCGGCGGGACCGCTCTTCGCTCACATGGGCAACTGGTTGCATGCGTCGATCAGCTGGCGGAGGCGCCCGTAGTGGAGCCGGTCGAAGCGAAAGGCCACCCGGCCGAGCTCGAGGTGGTCGCTGTCGGAGACCTCGGGCGGGAAAGGCTTGGCCCGGCGCAGGGTGCCGCCAACGGTGATGTCGGCGAATGATCGGTTCAGCTCGGCTAGTTCGTCCTTGTCCGGTGCCCGGACGAACCGCAGCACGAGGACGTCGCCGACCCATCGGCACGAGTGGTAGTTGCGATAGAAGCCGAGGATCTCTGCGGTAGCGGTGGCGACATCGTCGGTGACGAGGAACAAGGAGCGGTCCTCGGCGGCGATCATCCCGGTGGGCGTCACCTGCTGATCGAGGAAGTCGAGCCAACCCTTCCAGTAGGTTCCGCCCGGTACGTCGAGCATCACAACCGGCGCCGGCTCGGCCTTGCCCGTCTGGAGCAGCGTGAGGAGCTCGAAGCCCTCGTCCAGAGTGCCGAAGCCGCCGGGGACGACGACGTAGGCATCTGACTCCTTGATGAGCATGAGCTTGCGGGTGAAGAAGTACCGCATCTCGACCAGCTTCGGATCCTGGGCGATGAAGGCGTTAGCTCCAGGTTCTTGAGGAAGGCGGATGTTGACCCCGATCGAGAGGTCCTTCCCCGCTCCCTCCATTCCGGCGGCCATGATGCCCGGTCCGGCCCCCGTCACCACCATCCACCCGGCGGCGGCCATCGAAGCGGCTAGGTCTCGCGTGCTCAGATATGCCGGACGGTCGGGCAGCGTGCGTGCAGAGCCGAAGATGGTCACCTTGCGGCGACGGCGGAACGGCCGGAACATCTTGAACGCCTCAGCCATCTCCTGAAGGGCTGAATCGGCGATCTTGAGATCGATGGTCTCGGTGTCCCCGGTGGCCATGGTGGCAACCGTCGTGAGCATCGAGCGGTAGAGACGTCGCTGTTGGGTGGTGCCGCCGCCATCGGTGAGTTCCGCGACCAACCGGTCGAGTTCGTCACGTTGTTCCTCGGTCAGCACCTTCGTCCGCTGCGGACTGGCGCCGGAATCGGTGCTGTCGGCTCGCAGCTCGATTCCCTCTTCGTTCGAGGATGCCGGATGCGTCACGGGCGCGTCGACGTCGATCAGCGAGTGGCGACGAGTGAACCGGTCGACGTACCCGTGCTCGACACCCGTCCGTACAGCGTGGTCCGCTGGGCCAGCGTGCGCCCCAAGGGCTCCACGATGGACGAGAAGCGGTTGGCGTCCATCATCTGACCGTGGCTGGCTCCGGCCGCCCGCGAGATGTTCTCGTCCATCAGGGTCCCACCGAGGTCGTTGGCACCTGCCTGCAGGATCTGGTGTACGCCCCCCGCTCCGAGCTTGACCCAACTGACCTGGATGTTGTCGATGAGGCCGCGATAGGCGATCCTCCCAACGGCGTGCATGAGCAGGCACTCGCGGAAGGTCGGGCCACGACGGGCACGATGCTGGAGATAGATCGGAGTGGCCATGTGCACGAAGGGAAGTGGCACGAACTCGGTGAATCCGCCCGTCTCGGACTGGAGGGTACGGGTCCGGACGAGATGGCGGGCCCACGAGCGCGGCTGCTCGACGGCGCCGAACATGATCGTGACGTTCGATCGCAGCCCCACTCTGTGGGCCGTGCGGTGGGCGAAGAGCCACTCCTCGGTGTTGATCTTGTCCGGGCACAGGACCGCCCGCACTGGATCGTCGAGGATCTCGGCGGCGGTGCCAGGCAGCGTCTTGAGCCCGGCGTCGCGCAGAAGGACGAGGTAGTCGGCGAGCGAGGTCCCGAGCCGTCGGGCACCTTCCGTGACCTCGAGGGCGGTGAAGCCGTGGATATGGATGGGTCCGAAGCCTGGCGGACCGCTCTGATGACCTCCAGGTAGTAGTCACCGTCGAAGTTGGGGTGGATCCCGCCTTGGAGGCACACCTCGGTGGCGCCGACCGCCTCCGCCTCGCGGACCCGATCGGTGATCTCGCCCAGCTCGAGGAGGTACGGGCTGCCACGGAGATTGAGCGAGAGTGGGCCCTTGGAGAAGGCGCAGAAGCGGCACTTGAACGTGCACACGTTGGTGTAATTGATGTTGCGATTGGCGACGTAGGTGACCTCGTCGCCGACTGCGTCCCGCCGGAGCTGGTCGGCCACGGCTGCGACGCTCCGCACTTCGGAGCCCCGGGCGGAAAAGAGGGTGACGATCTCGTTCTCTCCCACCGATCTCGCCGTCGAGCACGCCGCCGAGCACCTCGCCCACGGCGCTCCCGACGCGTCGGGAGTGTCGCCACGAGCGGCGAGTCCTTCGGCCAGGCGTCGCCGCACGTCCAGGGTGCCTTGGGCCAGGTGGTGTGTTCCTCGCCGAGCAGGATCGGAGGGAGGATCTCACCCCCCGAGCACCAGGGATGGTCGCGGCCGAGTCCCTCGGCGTCGGACCGGTCGAGGACCGGAAAGCGCATGGACTCATCGAGCCACCGACCGGGGTCGAGGGCGTACTCGGGGTAGAGGGTGAGTCGGGGAGCGAGGGTGTGGCCGGCTGCCTCGGTCGCCCCCCGAAGGACGGCGAGCGCCGGCCATGACCGCTCGGGGTTGACATGGTCGGCGGTCACCGGGGACACCCCGCCCCAGTCGTCGATACCGGCGGCGAGAAGCGGAGCCAGCTCGTCGGAGAGGTTGGGTGGGGCCTGGAGGTGGATGTCGGCAGGGAGGACGATGCGGGCGGCGGCGATGGTCCACGCCAGCTCCTCGGTGGGGCACGGAGGTGCACGGTGCATGGCCGTGCCCGCCTTGGGCAGGAAGTTCTGGACGATGACCTCCTGCACGTGGCCGTAGCGGCGGTGGCCGTCGGCGATGGCAGACAACGTGACCAGACGGTCAGCCCGCGACTCGCCGATCCCGACCAGGAGTCCGGTGGTGAAGGGGACCTGAGCCTCTCCGGCCGCCTCCAGGGTGGCCAGGCGGCGCTCGGGGGTCTTGTCGGGGGCCGAGCGGTGGGCGGCGAGGTCGGGGTTGAGTGACTCGAGCATCATCCCCTGGCTGGCGGTCACCTCTCGCAGCCGGAGGAGCGTCGTCGAGGTCGAGGGCGCCGGCATTGGCGTGGGGGAGGAGGCCGGTCTCCTCGACCACCATTCGGCAGGCGGCGACGAGGTAGTCGATGGTCGAGGCGTAGCCGCGCTCGGACAGCCACCTCCGGGCGCTCGGATAACGGTCCTCGGGGCCCTCGCCCAGGGTGAAGAGCGCTTCGTGACAGCCCGCCTGTTGCCCGGCGCGGGTGATGGCGAGTACGTCGTCGAGATCGAGGTAGGGCGAGGCCAGCCGAGCCGGGGCTTTGGCGAACGTGCAGTACCCACACCTGTCGCGGCACAGCATCGTGAGGGGGACGAAGACCTTGGGCGAGAAGGTGACCCGGTTGGCGTACGTGGCGTCGCGGACGGACCGAGCCCGGGCCATGAGCTCGTCGAGCGGCGCCGTCTCGAGATCGCTACCGGTCACCGGAGGAGGCGGCGGGCGTAGCCGACTGGTTGGGCGGCACCGGGATCGACGTGCATCGCGTCACCTTACCGGAGCAGCTCACAGCGCCCGTCGGACCGTCTCTGTCGGCGACTATGACCAGGCCGGCAGCTCCTGGAGCGACCAGCTGTTGCCGTCGGGGTCCTTGAACGTCACGAATCTGCCCCACGGCATGTCCTCGACCTCGCTGACCTCGACGTCTTTGCCGAGGAGATCCTCTCGCGCCTTGCTCACGTCATCGACGACGATCTGTACTCCCTGCTGTGAGCCCGGAGACATGGACGTGATGCCGGCATCGAGCACGATGGAGCACGCTGAGCCTGGCGGGGTGAGCTGCACGAAGCGAAGGGACTCGTTGACCCTGTGGTCGTGATCGGCGACGAACCCGACCTGCTCGGTGTAGAAGGCCTTGGCGCGGTCGATGTCCGACACGGGAACCGGGACAAGCTCGAGTTTCCAATCCATGCCGGCACCATAGCGGGCGCACCGAGCAGGAACTGCTACATGCGCAGAATGCACCGGTGGGGGTGTCGCGGGCACCGGGGAACCTACCAAGGGGATCGCTAGGCTCGTCCTGTGCGAGAGCAGTTCTCCAGGCTGGCCGACAGGATCGGTGCCCGAGCCGCGTTGGCTCGGGGTCGAGATGAGGTGGTGGGCCTGCTGAACGGCAGCACAGGGACGGCCGGAGCTCAGCGCAACAGTTGGGACGACCGGAATCTAAGGCTCCTTATCCGGTTCCTGTTGCGTCCCGGTTCGAACTGCCTCGATGTCGGTGCCAGCAGGGGGAAATTCCTGCAAGACATGGCTCAGGTTGCTACACGGGGAAGACATATCGCGTACGAGCCCGTCCCCGATCTGGCGCTGGATCTGAGACGTCGGTTCCCGTTGGTGGAGATCCGCCAACGAGCACTCTCCAACGAGGACGCATCGACCACGTTCGTCCATGTTCTCGATCCGGGGATGCAGGGATACAGCAGGCTGGCACCCTTCGTCGACGGGAATATCCCGCGAGGCCTGCACACCGAAGTGCTGACCGTGCGAACCGAGCGACTCGACGGTCACCTTCCTGACGGCTGGTTGCCGGAATTCGTGAAGATCGATGTCGAAGGGGCAGAGATGCTGGTGCTCGAGGGAGCGCTCGATACGCTGCGACGAGCCAAGCCGGTCGTGGCGTTTGAGCACGGGTGGCACCCCGAGCTCTCGCCGGAGCTCTACGATCTGATCACCAGCGCCGTGGGTCTGCGTCTGTTCGATGCGGACGGCAATGGTCCCCTTGATCGGCCGCGCTTCCTCGACGAGCTGAGCACCCGCTGGAATTGGATCGCTCACGAGTAGGAGCGGCCCAGTGGACACCGGCGACGGTTCGGTCGAGCTGACCGAGTCCGTCCTCGTGGGGTCAACGCCCCGCCGAGGCAGCCCATTGCCACCCGCTCGCCCGGGCGGTTCACAGTCTCGGCGCCCTCGCGCCGTCCGTATGGCGCCTTTGCCGGGAACGGTGCCAAGGCACGAATCCTGGCCGGGAAGTCTGTCGTTTGGCTGCGACGAGCCGCCCGCCATGTGGACTAGCCGGCGACGCCTGTCCCGTCGGCCGCCTCGGCATCCACCAGCCAGACCACCTCGTCCGCTGTGACCCGCGCCGCCGGCAGGTCCTCGCCGTCGACCACGCGGGCGAAGGCGTCGCGCTTCGATGTTCCGGCCACGGTGAACACGGCCAGTCGGGCCCTGGCGATGGCGGGCAGGGTGAGCGTGATCCGATCATGGGGATTGTTGGCGTTTGGGTCGCGGTTGGCCGTCACCAGCTGCTCCGGATCGGTGATGGCCAGCGCTTCCGATCCGGGGAACAGCGACGCCGTGTGCCCGTCGGGCCCTAGCCCGAGATGGACCAGGTCGAAGCCGTCCAGCCCCGACAGGAGCCGCTGGTAGGCACCGGCGGCGTCGCCCGGCGAGCCCGATTCGTACATCGGGTGGTCACCGAAGACCGGCCCGACGGCCTCCAGCAGCACGTGGGCGATCATCTTGTGGTTGGAGTCGTCATCGGAGGGTGGGACGCAGCGCTCGTCCCCGAGGTAGACGTCGATCGACCCCCAGGGAATCGGCCGATCACCCCCCGGTCCGGAGTCTCGGGCGAGTGCGGCGTAGCACTGCCGGGCCGTGGCGCCCCCTGACAAGAAGAGCGATGCGGGCTCGTGTCCGGCACCGGCGAGTCGTCCGGCGACGAGCAGGGCGAACGCCTCGGGCACCGAGTCGACGACCTGCACGCTCCCGTTCATGCCGCCACCCGTCGATGGTCCGGCCTCACTGGGGGAGCGGCTCGGTCTGCCGCCCTCCGGACAGCTCGAGGTCGACGACCGGGTTGCGCCACTCGTCGCCGGCGCTCTCGACCAGCAGGTCGGCCATGTGCGGGCCCCAGGTCCCGGCCTGGTAGGTGTGGAGGGCCCCACCGGGCTCGGACCACGCCTGCAGGTAGGGGTCGACGATCCTCCATGCCTGCTCGACCTCGTCGGACCGGATGAACAAGGTGGCGTCCCCGACCATGGCGTCGTGGATGAGGCGCTCGTAGCCGTCGGCCGCCTCCATGCCGGCGAAGGCGTCGGCGTAGGAGAAGTCCATGGCCACCGAGCGGAGGTGGAACTTCTCGCCGGGGACCTTGGCGCCGAACTCCAGGCTGATCCCCTCGTCGGGCTGGATGCGCAGGATGAGGGCGTTGGGTCGCAGATCGCGGCTGGCCCGCTTGTCGAAGAGGAGGAACGGCACCTCGTGGAAGGTGAGGGCGACCTCGGTCACCCGAGCGGGGAGGCGCTTACCGGTGCGGACGTAGATGGGCACCCCGGACCACCGCCAGTTGTCCACCCGGAGGCGAAGGGCCACGTAGGTCTCGGTCTCGCTGTCCGGGGAGACATCGTCCTCCTCCCGGTAGCCGACCACCTTCTCGCCGTCCACCACGCCCGCCGTGTACTGGGCCCGAACCGACTTGTCGACCGCCTCGTCGGGGGTCGGGATGTCGATGGCGTGGAGCAGCTTGACCTTCTCGTCCCGGATCCGGTCGGCGTCGGTGCTGGTGGGGGACTCCATCAACGTGAGGGCCAGTACCTGCATGACGTGGTTCTGGACGATGTCCCGCAACGCCCCCGCCGTCTCGTAGAAGCCGCCCCGGTGCTCGACCCCGAGCGACTCGGCCACGGTGACCTGCACCTGGTCCACGTAGCGGCGGTTGAAGATGGGTTCGAAGATGGCGTTGCCGAAGCGCAGGGCCAGCACGTTCTGGACCGTCTCCTTGCCCATGTAGTGGTCGATCCGGTAGATCTGGCTCTCGTCGAAGGCGGCGTGCATCTTGACGTTGAGCTCGAGGGCGCTGTCGAGATCGCGGCCGAAGGGCTTCTCCACCACGATCCGGGTGAAGGAGTCCTCACTGGTGGGCTCGTTGCACCCGTGGTCCTTCAGCGCCCCGGCCACCAGGCCGAAGACGCTGGGGATGGTGGCGAGGTAGAAGAGCCGGTTACCCGAGGTGTTGTCGATCCGGTCGGCTTCATCCAGGTGGTCCTTCAACGCGCTGAACGTGTCGGGATGGTCGTACTCGCCTGTCACGTACTTGAACCGCTCGGTGAGCGCTCTCCATTTGGGCCCACCTTCGGGGGTGGCCTCGGTCACATGCGATCGGAAGTCGTCGTCGCTCCAGGAAGTGCGGGCCACCCCGATGACCGTGAACCCGTCGTCGAGGACCCCCCGGTCGGCCAGCCTGGCCAGCGCCGGGTAGATCTTGCGGGCACTCAGGTCGCCCGAGGCGCCGAAGATGACCATGGCGACCGGCGGGGCCTTGGACAGCACCGATGGCAGCGAACGTCCCCGGTTGAGGATCTTCCTCGTGACCTTGGTCCTGGCCGTCCGGGCAGCCGAGGACGCTGAAGCGCCGGAAGCTCCGTCGGTGGCTGCAGAAGCGCCGGCATGGTCGTCGGTGGTCGGCTTGGTGTCCTCGTCCGAAGGGGCGATGTCTTTCTCGGTGGTCATCGTGGGGCCGTCGCCTCTCCGCTCTGGGTGCCCTCGGCGGTGGTGAAGGCATGGCCGCCGAACTGGTTGCGCAGGGCGGACACCAGCCGGAGCCCGAATGCGTCCTTGTTCTGCGAGGCGAACCGGGCGAACAGGGCGGAGGTGATGGCCGGAGCGGAGACACCGCGGTCGATTGCCTCGTCCACCGTCCACCGTCCTTCGCCCGAGTCGACGACGACCGCCTCGACCTCGTCGAAGTTGGAGTCGGGGGCGAGGGCGCGCTCGGTCAGCTCGAGGAGCCAGCTGCGCACGACCGAACCGTACCGCCAGATGGAGGCGATCTCGTGCAGGTCGAGGTCGAACTCTGGAGCCTCTGACATGATCTCGAACCCTTCGGCGTAGGCCTCCATGAGCCCGTACTCGATGCCGTTGTGGACCATCTTCACGAAATGGCCGGCTCCGGGCGGCCCGACGTGTGCGTAGCCGCCTTCGGGGGCGAGTGCACGGAAGGCGGGCTCCGCCACGGCAACGGCTTCCTTCGTGCCGCCCACCATGAGGCAGTACCCCTCACGCAGTCCCCAGATCCCTCCCGATGTCCCTGCGTCGACCAGAGCGATGCCCTTGTCGGCGAGCTCGGCGACCAGAGGGGCCGTCTCCTTGTAGTTCGAGTTCCCCCCGTCGATGATGACGTCACCGGGTTGGAACAGGCCGGCCAGGGTGGTGATGGTGGAGTTGGTGGCCTTGCCGGCGGGGACCATCACCCATGCCACCCGGGGTGGCTCGAGCGAGGCTGCGACCTCCTCCAGGGTGGCCGCCGGCTCGGCGCCGAGGTCCGACGCCGCGTCGCGGGCCTTCTCGGCCAGATCGAAGGCGACGACCTGATGGCCGTGCTCGAGGAGGCGCTGGGTCATGTTGGCCCCCATCTTCCCCAAGCCGATCATGGCGATCCTCATGCTCTGCTCCTTCGTATGTTCGTCGTCACACTGCCCGACGTCATGTTGCACCTGTTGGGGACGGCCGGCCATCCGCTGCTGCAGCCCCGATGTGCTCGTCTGACCGAACCGCTCGAGGACGGGTGCTGTTGGTCGTGCCCGGCGTCGGGTGGAGCAGGATGCCGATCTACGACTTGGACTTGCCGCTCAAGGCTGCAGCCTTGTCGGCCAGCGACTGGAGCAGCTCGTCGAACGACTTGGCGAACGACGCCACCCCCTCTTCCTCCAGCCTCTCGGCCACGTCCTCGATCTCGATACCGGCGGACGCCAGGGAGGCCATCAGCTCCTTGGCCTCGTCGACCCCGGCGTCCACGGTCCGGGCCACCGTGCCGTGGTCGAGGAAGTCGTCGATGGTGGTGTCGGGCATGGTGTCGACCGTGTCCGGGCCGATCAGGGAGTTCACGTAGAGGACGTCGGCGTAGGCCGGGTTCTTGGTCGACGTCGAGGCCCACAGCGGGCGCTGGACCCTCGCCCCCTTGGCCGCCAGTGCCTCCCAACGCGGTCCGGAGAACCGCTCGAGGAAGAGCTGGTAGGCGAGCTTCGCCTGGGCCACCGCCGCCTTGCCCCGCAGGGCGAGGAGCTCGTCGGCGTGGTCGGACCCATCGGCTGCCGACTCCAGGCGCCGGTCCACCTCGGTGTCGACCCGGCTCACGAAGAACGACGCCACACTGGCCACGTCTGAGAGGTCCTCGGTCCCGGAGGCGACCCGCTCCTCCAGACCGGACAGGTAGGCCTCGATCACCTCGCCGTAACGGGCGATCGAGAAGATCAAGGTGACGTTGGTGTTCCGGCCCTCGCTGATCATGGTGGCAATGGCCGGAAGGCCCTCGGGGGTCCCGGGGATCTTGACCATGACGTTCGGCTTGTCGATCCGCTGGTGGAGGGAACGGGCGGCTGCGATGGTGGAGTCGGTGTCGTGGGCGAGCGAAGGTGCCACCTCGACCGAGACGAACCCGTCGGCTCCCTTTGAGCGCTCGTGGACGGGCCGGAGCAGGTCGGCGGCACCGGCGATGTCGTCGAGGACGAGGTCCCAGTAGGCGTCGTTCACCGGCTTGGTGGCGATCAGTGACGAGAACTCGGCATCGTAGGTGTCCTGGCCTTCGATCGCCTTGGCGAAGATGGTCGGGTTGGAGGTCATGCCCCGGACCCCTTGGTCGACGAGGCGTCCGATCGTGCCGTCGTCGAGCCAGTCGCGGCGCAGGTTGTCGAGCCAGGGGCTCTGGCCCTGGCTGTCGAAGAGCTCATGCAGTCTGGTCATGGTTCGCGATCCTTTCCTTTCAGCAGGGCTAGCGCCCGCGTCCTTCCAAGAGGGCTCTCGCCCGCTCCGCCACGTGTTCGGGAGTGAAGCCGAGGTTGTCGAGGGCGGTTTGACCCGGGGCCGACGCTCCGAAGTGGTCGATGGTGACCGTTGCGTCGGCGTACCGCTCCCAGCCGAACGGGCTGGCTGCCTCGACCGCCAGCCGGGGGACGCCGATGGGGAGGACCGAGGTCCGGTACTCCTCGTCCTGGGCGTCGAAGAGATCCCAGGAAGGGAACGACACGATCCGCGATCGCACGCCCTCGGCGGCCAGGAGATCGGCCGCACCGGTGCACACGTGCACCTCGCTGCCGGTGCCGATCAGCACGAGGTCGGAAGGGCCGTCGTCGGGACCGGCGAGGACGTAGGCGCCCCGGGCGACGCCCTCGGCCGCCCGTTCCGCAGTGCCGACGAGGACGGGGACGGCCTGGCGGGTGAGCACGAGGGCGGTGGGACCGTCGCTGTCGACGGCGATCCTCCAGGCGGTAGCGGTCTCGTTGGCGTCCGCCGGACGGATCACGGACAGATTGGGCATGGCCCGGCAGGCGGCCAGCTGCTCGATGGGCTGGTGGGTGGGCCCGTCCTGCCCGAGTCCGACCGAGTCGTGGGTCCACGAGTAGATGACGTGCACGTCGGAGAGTGCGGAGAGCCGGACAGCCCCCCGCATGTAGTCGCTGAACACGAAGAACGTGCCTCCGACGGGGAGGACCCCTCCGTGAGCGGCCATGCCGTTCATGGCTCCGGCCATGCCGTGCTCCCGGATGCCGTAGTGGATGAGGCTGCCGCCGGGCTGGTCAGGAGACTGGGGGACGGCACCGTCCCAGGCCATGCCGGTGTTGCCGGTGAGGTCGGCGCTGCCGGGGATGAGGCCGGGGATGTGGTCGCCGGTGGCGTCGATGCACGACTTGATGGCCTTGCGGGTGGCGATCGGGTCGTCGTCCGGGGAGAAGGAGGGAAGGTGCTCTTCCCACCCGGGAAGCCCGTGACCGGAGAGCCCGGCCTCGTAGCGCCGGCGGTCGCCGTCCCACGCCTCCATGCGGGCCGACCACTCGGCCCGCATGGCCTGCCCCCGGGAGATGCACCGGCGGTAGAACTCGAGCACCCGCTCGGGGACCCAGAACGTCTGGTCGGGATCGAGGCCGAGCAGCTCTTTGGTGGCACGGATCTCGTCCTCGGGAAAGGGGTCGCCGTGTGCCTTGGGCGAGTCGGTCAGATGGGGCGACGGGTAGCCGATGTGGCTGCGCAGGATGATCAGGGAGGGACGGTCCTCGTCCGCCCTGGCCCGGAGCAGCGCCCCCTCGAGGGCGTCGAGGTCGTTGGCCACCTCTCCGATGTTGTCGACCGACCAGCCGTAGGACTCGAACCTCATGGCCACGTCGTCGTTGTAGGCCAGCTCGGTAGGGCCGTCGATGGTGATGTGGTTGTCGTCGTAGACGTAGACGAGGCGGCCCAGCCTCAGATGGCCGGCGAGCGATGCCGCCTCGTGGGAGATGCCCTCTTCGAAGCAGCCGTCGCCGGCGATGACGTAGGTGTGGTGGTCGCAGACCTCGGGTGAGTAGTGCGACCGCATCCACCGTTCGGCGATCCCCATCCCGACCCCGTCGGCCACGCCCTGGCCCAGTGGACCGGTGGTGACCTCGATGCCGGCGGCATGCCTGCGCTCCGGATGGCCCGCCGTACGGCTTCCCCACTGGCGGAACTGGCGCAGGTCGTCGAGGGTCATCCCGTACCCGGTGAGGTAGAGCATGGAGTAGAGGAGGATCGACGCGTGGCCGTTGGACAGGACGAACCGGTCGCGGTCGGGCCAGTCCGGGGCCGAAGGGTCGTAGCGCATGACCCGGGTGAAGAGCACGTGAGCGAGCGGGGCGAGGGCCATCGCCGTTCCGGTGTGGCCCGAGTTGGCCGCCCGGGGGGCGTCCATGGCGAGGCCCCGGATGACGTTGATCCCGAGCTGCTCGAGCTCGTCGTCGGCGAGCCGGTCGACGGGCTGGATCGCGGTGTCGCTCATCTCGGCCACCCTACCGGGGTACGCCGCTGGCCGGACGCCCCCTCCGTCGTCGTCGCGGCCTCAGATCGGTGCTGCCGGGCCGTGCGCGCCGACGCCGGTCGAAGGTCCCGATCATCCCCGCTCTGCGACGAACCGGATGTCCAGGCTGCGGAGATAGGTGTGGAGCCCGGCGTCCTGGATGGGCACGAGGTAGGCGGAGGAGCCTGACTCGTTGTGATGGCTGTGCCACAACCCCGGGGGGGTCACGAAGGCACCGCCCTCCTCCCAGTCCACTCTCGCCGGGTCGACGATGGCGCCGGCTTCGTCGATCTCCTCGCCGATGAGGGAGTAGCAGCCGGGAGCACACGCGGTGATGAGGTCGAGGGCCACGCTCTGGTGACGGTGTGGCCTTTGCACCCGGCCGGCGGGCAGGACCCCGAACATGGCCCACAGCGTGTGGGTCACGGTCAGGGTCTGAGGGGTGGCGGCATTGCCGAGGAGCACGCTGATCCGGTTGCGATCTCGAGAGGCCGGTTCCCGCTCGATCTCGGCGAGACGGCCGGACACCTCGGCCCCGGCGTAGAGCGTCGGGGCGAACCGTGCGTCGGTGGCGGTGGCACCGAGATAGGCGAGGAGCGGCGAGTCGGTGACCCGGTAGAGGACAGCCCCGGCGGCGGCGCCACCGGTGTGGACGGCGGTGGTGGCGGCCGGGAGGACGAAGAAGTCACCACGTCGCCAGGCCATCGTCCCCTCGTCGAACGTCGACGTGGCCGAGGTCAGGCTGCTCGACCCCTCCCCCTGCAGGCAGTAGTAGAGCTCGCTCGTACCCTCCGCGCCCGTCGCCAGGTGCTCGCCGGGCAACAGGACGCAGAAGGCGGCGAGGAGCCCCGGGCTCGTCGCCGGATAGGCGACTCCGAGGTCGGCCGAGAGATCGAGGGTCTCGAGGCGGCTCGGCCCACCGTCGTGCAGCTCCGGCGCGAACGAGTGGATCGGTACCGCCGACGTCACCCCGGCGGCGATGGGATCGACGGCCGTCGAGTACTCGGCGAAGACGGCATCCGCGGTCCAGTCCTCGGTGATCTCGCCTACCTGGAGGAGGGCTGGGCCGGCCGTGGTCGCCATCAGTCCAGTATCGCAGGGAATCCGACGAAGGTGCCTACCCTCGCCCACGGTATCGTTGGTCGTGGCCCGGCTCGCCATGACGGATGGGGACCAAGAGGGGAACACCTCACGGATCTTCGAGTTCGACGTGCTCGCTCTGTTCGGAGCCTTGGACGAGAGGCGAGTCGCAACAGGCCTGAGTTGGTCACAGGTCGCCCGTGAGATGTGGGACCAGTCCGCCGACCTCAACCTGCGACGCGCAGATCATCCGATCAGTCCCTCCACCATCACCGGCATGGCCAAGCGAGACAATACGACCTGCCAACATGCATTGTTCATGCTGCGATGGCTGGGACGAACGCCGGAGAGCTTCCTGTCTGTCGCGACGAGACAAGTGGCCGGTTCGGCCCTCCCTGAGGCGGGACCGGATCGACGGCTCCGGTGGGACCTCACCTCGTTGTACGAAGCGCTCGACGCACACCGGCGCGACGAGGCCTTGACCTGGCAGCAGCTCGCCCGCCAGCTACGTTGCACCACGAACCAGTTGACCGGCATCCGCGTGGCCCGCTACGCGATCACGATGCGCCTTGCCATGCGCATCGTGCAGTGGCTCGGGCGCCCCGCCGCCGATTTCATCCACGCAGCCGAGTGGTAGCCGTCCCCGAACCCGTCCCTCTCGGGTGATAGGCGGTGGACGTCCGGAGGTACCGGTGACCAGGAAGCGCCGTGCCAACTGACCCAGCTGCGCCGAACGTCCGGCGGCTAGCGTGCCCGGGTGACCGAAGTCCGCATCCAGGTTCCCGCCAACTGCGAGCTCACACTCGGGATGACCTGTCTCGACAAGTCCGAACCCGGTGTGGTGGTGTGGGCGATGCGGGCCGACGAGCGATTCGCCAACCCCGCGGGCATCGTGCAGGGGGGGTTCCTCTCCGCCATGGCGGACTCGGCCATGGGCTCGGCCACCATCACCTACCTCCGGGGCACAGGCAGGCGGGTCACCTCCTCCAACGTCGAGATGAAGACCAGCTTTCTCATGCCGGTGCAGGTGGGCACCGACCTGCGGTGCAGGGCCCATGTGGTCTCCGGCGGCCGGCGTGTGGCCTTCTGCGAGGCGGAGATCGTGGATACCGAAGGGCACATGGTGGCCCGGGCCAGCTCCACCTACCTGTTCAGCGACAGGGCTTGATGCTGGGACCACCGACGGAGGTCGCCGGGCCGGCACCGCCCTCTTGCCTATAGTTTTGGACGACCAACCCGAACGACGGGGACGCGCGGCCAGGCCGGATCCGGCGCGTGGCCTCGCCTGTGCTCGATCGTGTCCAAGGAGGACCGTGGCCCGAGATCGCAGCCGCACCAGGAAGTCGTCAGCCGGCGGCCTGAAGGACACCGGTGGCGACGCGCTCCAGCTCGTCATCGACTACGTCAAGCAGGAGACGCTCGAACCGCTGAAGGGGCTCGGCCGCTACATGGTCTTCGGCATCGCCGGATCCCTGGCCCTGGCCATCGGCGTCGTCATCCTGGCCGTCGCCCTCCTGCGTCTCCTCCAGACGGAGACGGGCTCGACGTTCGCCGGCAACTGGTCGTGGGCGCCCTACCTCCTGTGCCTGGTGGCCATGGTGGTCGTAGCCGGGCTGGCCGTGGTGGCCATCGGCCGCGGCCAGCGACGCGGCGCCTCACGACCGACGAAGGAGAACCGATGAGCCCCCCGACCGAGCCGATCACCCGGGACCAGATCGAAGCCAAGTTCCGCGAGCTCACCGGAGGGGTGAGCGAAGAGGTCGAGGCCAAAAAGTCCCAGGCCTTGGCGATCGGCCTCGGAATCGGCCTGGCCGTCCTCACGATGGTGTTTCTGATCGGCAGGAGGAGCGGGAAGCGGAAGTCGGCCGTCGTCGAAGTCCGCCGGATCTGACCGATGGACGCCCTGCTGCGCTTGATCCGGATCCAGGCGTTCCGCCGCGGGCGCACCGGCAACACGGCGTGGCTGGTGCTGGGCGCCGCCGCCTGGTTGATCGCCCGGGCCCGCCACCACGAGGATCTCGTGTACCGCACCGAGCTCAAGCCGGGCGAGACCCTCGTGGTCGAGACGTGGTCCTCGTCGGCGTCGGCGGCGGATCGGTCCCACTGAGCCCGTGGGGGGCTCCACGGAGAGCCCGGAGGACCGCCATCTCCTCGGTGACGGTGAGCGCGTGCTGCTCATCGATGCCAAGGATCGGCGGTACCTGATCACGCTCCGGGCCGGGGCCACCTTCCACACCCACATGGGGATCGTGGCTCACGACGGGGTGATCGGCGTGCCGGAAGGGTCGACCGTGCTGGGCAGCACCGGTCGGGCGTTCGTCGTGGTTAGACCCACCCTCGCCG
This sequence comes from uncultured Acidimicrobiaceae bacterium, assembly GCA_963828385.1. GTDB lineage: Bacteria > Actinomycetota > Acidimicrobiia > Acidimicrobiales > RAAP-2 > Bog-756. The sequence goes on along the minus strand of CAWHEF010000002.1, from coordinate 1,553,056 downwards.
ACGCCGTGCTCAAGATGCCGCGCGGCGCCCAGGTCATCTACCCGAAGGACCTGGGGGCGATCCTGATCGCCGCCGACATCGAACCCGGCGTGCACGTCCTCGAGGCTGGCGTGGGATCGGGAGCCCTGTCGATGGCGCTCCTGCGTGCCGGCGCCGAGGTGGTGGGCTACGAGCTCAGGACCGACTTCGCCGAGCGGGCCAGTGGCAACGTCGAAGCCATGGTGGGGACCGACGCCCGCTTCAGGGTCGAGTGCCGGGACGTCTACGAGGGGATCGACGAGCAGGGAATCGACCGGGTCCTGCTCGATCTCCCCGAGCCGTGGCGGGTGCTTCCCCATGCCCAGAGCTCCATGCGACCGGGTGGGATCCTCTGCGCCTACCTGCCGTCGATCAACCAGACCGCACAGCTGCGGGGCGCCATCGACGACAGCCCCTTCGGCATGGCGTCGACCGTTGAGGTGCTGTACCGGACCTGGCACGTGGAGCCCCGATCGGTCCGCCCCGACCACCGCATGGTGGGCCACACCGGGTTTCTGACGACCGCCCGCCTGCTCCTACCGCCGGGCTAGGTGTCCGACGCCGCGCCCTCGCCCGGAGGGAGGCAGACGGTTCGGCCAGATCAGCCCGGCTCGAGGCGGGTCAGCCCTGCTCGATGAAGATGCACTCGCCCGGGCACTCCTCGGACGCTTCGACCACGGCGTCCTCGAGCTCCTCGGGCACGCCGGCCATGCCGCCCGAACCGCCCGGCTCGTTCTTCACGTCGTCGCCTTCCTTCACGTAGGCGAGCCCGTCGTCGAGCAGGGTGAAGACGGCGGGCGCGATCTCCTCGCAGAGGCCGTCACCCGTGCACAGATCCTGGTCGATCCAGACCTTCATTCGCTCCGTCTCTCTTGCGCTCTGGCCGGCGCACCGACTGCGTGCACGTCCGGCCGCTCGGTGTCACGAAACACTCGGGCTCGGGCCGTGCAGGTGCAGCCACGGCCTTCCGTCTCCCGATTGGTCCCCCATCCTACCGCCCCGGCCCCAGCCTGCTGTTGACAGTCCATGAGACGGCCGCCGACATGGGCTCGGGCGCGTCGATCGGCGGGGGCGTCGGTGTAGGGTCGCTGGCACGGGAACGTTCGAGAAGGGGTGAGTCCCACGGCTGAATTCGACGATCCGAGAGACAGGCGGAGGACGGCGGACGGCCCCGGCGACCAGGACCTCGATGCCTGGCGGCTCAGAGCCGTCGAAGCCGAGGAGGAGGTCACCGTTCTGCGCCGTCGGCTCCAAGAGAGCCCCCGCCGGGTCCAGACGCTCGAGGAGAAGCTGCTCGAGGCCAAGGGGCAACTGGCCCAGGCCGTCTCCCAGAACGAGAAGCTCACCTTCACGCTGCAGACGGCCAAGGAGCACGTGGCCAACCTTCGCGAGGAGGTCGAGAAGCTCACCCAGCCGCCTTCGGCCTATGGCACGTTCCTCGGGGCCAACGATGACGGCACCGTCGACGTGTTCTCCGGCGGGAGGAAGATGCGGGTCTCCCTGCACCCCGACATCGAGGACGACGAGTTGAAGCGGGGTAACGAGGTCGTGCTCAACGAGTCGTTGAACGTGATCCTCGCCCGCCGCGGGGACGGCTCGGGCGAGGTCGTGGTCCTGAAGGAGGTCCTGGAGGACGGTCGGCGCGCCCTCGTCTTCGGTCGGGCGGACGAGGAGCGGGTGGCTGAGCTCTCTGACGACCTCCTCGGTGAGCGTCTCCGGGCCGGCGACTCCGTGCTGATGGAGTCCCGCACCGGCCTGTTGATCGAGAAGCTGTCGCGCCCGGAGGTCGAAGAGCTCGTCCTGGAAGAGGTGCCCGACGTGACCTACGACGACGTCGGCGGCCTCGATGACCAGATCGAGGCCATCACCGACGCCGTGGAGCTGCCGTACCTCTACCGGGACCTCTATACGGAGCACCGCCTTCCGGCTCCGAAGGGCATTCTCCTCTACGGCCCCCCGGGATGCGGCAAGACCCTCATCGCCAAGGCGGTCGCCAACTCCCTCGCCAAGAAGGTCGCCGAGGTGACCGGGAACACGAACGCACGGAGCTACTTCCTAAACATCAAGGGCCCGGAGCTGCTCAACAAGTACGTCGGTGAGACCGAGCGCCAGATCCGGCTCGTGTTCCAGCGGGCCCGCGAGAAGTCCGAGGAGGGGGTCCCGGTCATCGTCTTCTTCGACGAGATGGACTCGCTGTTCCGCACCCGGGGTACGGGCATCAGCTCGGACATGGAGTCGACCATCGTTCCCCAGCTGCTGGCCGAGATCGATGGGGTCGAGACGTTGAAGGACGTCATCGTGATCGGGGCGTCCAACCGCGAGGACCTGATAGACCCGGCCATCCTGCGCCCGGGCCGGCTGGACGTGAAGATTCGCATCGAGCGGCCCAACGACGTGGCCGCCGCCCAGATCTTCGGTCGCTACCTGACGCCCGACCTGCCTCTCGACGCCGACGAGGTCAGCCGGCTGGGTGGGGGAGACCCGGCCAAGGCGACCCAGGCCATGATCGAGACGACCGTCACCGAGATGTACCGGAGCGACGACGAGAACCGGTTCCTCGAGGTGACCTACCAGAACGGCGACAAAGAGGTCCTCTACTTCCGCGACTTCGCCTCGGGGGCGATGATCGAGAACATCGTCAGGCGGGCGAAGAAGCTGGCCATCAAGCGCACCATCGCCGAGGGGTCGAGGGGCATCAGCTCCGCCGACCTGATCGAATCGATCCGGCAGGAGTACAAGGAGAACGAGGACCTTCCGAACACGACCAATCCGGACGATTGGGCCAAGATCTCGGGGAAGAAGGGCGAGCGGATCGTCTACATCCGTACGCTCATCAGCGAAGAGGACGAGACAACCGGTGGGCGGTCGATCGAGCGGGTCGGTACCGGTCAGTACCTCTGACGCCAGACGCAGTGACTGCGGCCTCGGAGACGGGTGCCCGGTAGGCGGCCGCCCGGGATAGGGTCGACTGCATGGCGATCCCCAAGGTCTGTGGTATCGAGACCGAGTACGGAATTCACGTGGTCAACGGTGACCCCAATCCCATCGCCGCGTCATCGCTGCTGATCAACGCCTATGCCAACGAGGTGGCCCGCCAGCAGACGGGCTGGGACTTCGAGGACGAGGCCCCCGGAAACGATGCCCGGGGTTTCGCCCGCGAGAGCGCGATGCCACCGCAGGTGGAGACCCATCTCGTCAACACGGTGCTCACCAACGGCGCCCGCTACTACGTGGACCACGCCCACCCGGAGCTCTCGACCCCCGAGTGTGCCGATGCCCTCGAGTGCGTCCGATACGACCGGGCCGGCGAGATGATCCTCATCCGCTCGATGGAGGCCGCCGACCGGCTCATCCACGACGGCTCGCGTCTGGTCGTCTACAAGAACAATTCCGACAGCAAGGGAAACTCCTACGGCTGCCATGAGAACTACCTGATGGACAGGAACGCACCGTTCAGCCGAGTGGTGACGGGGGTGACGCCGCACTTCGTGACCCGGCAGATCTTCGCCGGCGCGGGCAAGGTCGGCTCCGAGACGGGGAGCCACGACGGGGAGACGGTCGAGTTCCAGCTCTCCCAGCGCGCCGAGTTCTTCGAGGAGCAGGTGGGACTGGAGACGACGCTCAAGCGCCCCATCGTCAACACGCGCGACGAGCCCCACGCCGACCCCCATCGCTACCGGAGGCTCCACGTCATCGTGGGCGACGCCAACCTCGCCGAAGTGGCAACGCTCCTGAAGGTGGGGACCACGTCCTTCGTCCTGTCGATGATCGAGGACGACGTGAGCCCGTCGCGCCCCCTGGCGTTCGCTGACCCCGTCCGGGCCATGCGGGACATCGCCACCGACCGCACTCTGACCCGGACGGTGCCGATGGAAGACGGGTCGACGGCGACCGCCTTGGAGGTCCAGTGGGAGCTCTACGGCATGGCTCGCAAGTACGCTGACGACCGCGGCCTCGACTTCATGGGCGACACCGTGGTGGGCCAGGCCGTACTCGACCGGTGGGAGGACGTTCTCCAGGGCCTCGAGATCGACCCGATGTCGCTGGACCGCCAGCTCGACTGGGTGGCGAAGCTGCACATCATCGAGGGATACCGAGACCGCCACGGCTGTGCGTGGAACGATCACCGGCTGGCCGCGCTCGATCTCCAATACCACGACCTTCGTCCGTCCCGGTCGCTGTTCGCCCGGCTCGACATGGAGCGGCTGGTCGACGAGCCCTCGGTCCTCGCCGCCGTGACCGAGCCCCCGCGTGACACGCGGGCGTGGTTCCGGGGCGAGTGCCTGAAGCGCTGGCCGGCGGCCGTCGTGACCGCCAATTGGGACTCGCTCGTGTTCGATCTCGGCACCGATCCGCTTCGGCGCGTCCCTATGATGGACCCGCTGAAGGGCACGGCCGAACACGTCGAAGAACTGCTGGACACGTGCTCCAGCCCGTCGGAGCTCCTCGACCGGCTGAGCAACTAGGAGAGAAGCGGATGGCAGAGCGCGAACAGAAGAGGAAGCAGGCCGCCGATCGGGCCGAGGAAGTGGTGGATGACGTCCCGGCGACCTCGGAGAAGGGCGACAAGCTCAAGGCCGAGCTTGACGACCTGCTCGACGAGATCGACGAGGTGCTGGAGGACAACGCCGAAGAGTTCGTACGCAACTATGTCCAAAAGGGCGGGGAATAGCCGAGGTGACCCTGCCCCTCTTTGCGACCACCGATGACCCGGGACCGGACTTCGCCGGCCTCGTCAGGCGTCTGGCCATCCCGACCCCGCCATCTGCCCCCATGCCGGCGGGTCCGACGACGCCCGCCGTCGGCGACGTCAGGCACGGCACCACGGTGGTCGCCCTGCGCTACGGGGACGGCATCGTCATGGCCGGCGACCGGCGGGCCACCGAAGGTCACATCATCGCCCACCGGTCCATGGAGAAGGTGTTCCCGGCCGACCGCTATTCCGCCGTCGCCATTGCCGGGGCGGCCGGCCCCGCCGTCGAGATGGTGCGGCTGTTCCAGACCCAGCTCGAGCACTACGAGAAGGTCGAGGGAGTGGTCCTGAGCCTGGAGGGGAAGGCGAACCAGCTGAGTCAGATGGTCCGGGAACACCTGCCCATGGCCATGCAGGGCCTGCCCGTGGTACCGCTGTTCGCCGGATACGACGTGGCCCGCCGGACGGGTCGGATCTTCACCTATGACGTGACGGGCGGGCACTACGAGGAGACCGAGCACAACGCCACCGGGTCGGGGGGAGAGACGCCCGGACGACGATCAAGCTCGGCTACCGGACCGGCATGCCCAGGGACGAGGCCGTCGAGCTGGCCATCGAGGCCCTCTACGAGGCGGCCGACGAGGACTCGGCGACGGGGGGCCCCGACCTCACCCGCGGGATCTATCCGCTGGTGGCCACGGTGACGGCCGAGGGGTACGAAGCGGTCGGCGAGGATGAGGTGGCCGAGCGGTTCGCCGCCCTCATCGAACGGCGGCGGGCGGAGGGACGCCAGCCATGACCATGCCCTACTACGTAGCGCCCGAGCAGGTCATGAAGGACCGGGCCGAGTACGCCCAGAAGGGGATCGCACGAGGCCGGTCCCTCGTCGCCACCACCTACGACGACGGGATCGCCATGGTGGCCGAGAACCCGTCCCGTTCGCTCCACAAGATCAGCGAGATCTACGACCGCATCGCCTTCGCCGGCGTGGGCAAGTACAACGAGTACGACCAACTGCGGGTGTCGGGGATCCGCCACGCCGACACGAAGGGGTACGCCTACAGCCGGGAGGACGTCGACGCCCGCTCCCTCGCCAATCTCTATGCCCAGTACCTGGGGCAGGTCTTCACCCATGAGATGAAGCCGCTCGAGGTCGAGATCCTGGTGGCGGAGCTGGGTACCGGTGGTAGGGCGACCCAGCTGTACCACATCGCCTACGAGGGGACGATCAACGACGAGGACCGCTACGCCGTCCTGGGCGGTGATGCCGAGGCCATCGCCGGTCGGCTGAGCGAGCTGTGGACAGAGGGCTGGGCCCTGCCCGACGCCCTTCGGGGGGCCGTTCTGGCACTGAGTGGACCGGACCGGTCGCTTCTCCCCTCGGACCTCGAGGTGGCCGTGCTGGCCCGGGGCAACGGGCGTCGTTCGTTCCGCCGGCTCTTGGAGGACGAGCTCGGTCCGCTCATCGCCTGACCCCAGTTAACGGCGCTGCCGGCTCCTCACGGTACCGTGAGGGTGATGGACAAGCGCATCTACGGCCTGGAGAACGAGTACGGGGTGACCTGTACCCTCCGTGGCCAGCGCCGGTTGAGCCCCGACGAGGTCGCCAGGTACCTCTTCCGCCGGGTGGTCAGCTGGGGACGGTCGTCGAACGTGTTCCTGGAGAACGGCGCCCGTCTCTACCTCGACGTCGGCAGTCATCCCGAGTACGCCACTCCCGAGTGCGACGACATCGCCCAGCTGGTGGTGCACGACAAGGCGGGGGAGTGGATCCTCGCCTCGCTGGTGGAGGGGGCGGAGGCCCGGCTCCGCGAGGAGGGGATACGCGGCGACATCTACCTGTTCAAGAACAACACCGACTCGGCGGGGAACTCCTACGGCTGCCACGAGAACTACCTCACCAGCCGCAGGGACGACTTCGGGCACTACACCGAGGTCCTCATCCCGTTCCTCGTCACCCGCCAGGCCTATGCCGGAGCCGGCAAGGTCCTCCAGACGGCGAGGGGGGCCGTCTTCTGCCTGAGCCAGCGGGCCGAGCACATCTGGGAAGGGGTGTCGTCCGCCACCACCCGATCCCGACCGATCATCAACACCCGGGACGAGCCCCACGCCGACGCCGAGAAGTACCGGAGGCTCCACGTCATCGTGGGCGACTCGAACATGAGCGAGTACTCGACCTTCCTCAAGGTCGGGGCGACGAGCATCGTCCTCCGGATGCTGGAGGACCCGTCCACCGTCATGCGGGACCTCACGCTCGAGAACCCGATCCGGGCCATTCGCGAGATCAGCCACGACATCACCTGCCGGCGGCCGGTGCGGCTGGCCAACGGCCGTGAGATGAGTGCTCTCAACATCCAGGAGGAGTACCTGCGGCGAGCGGTCCGTTTCCGCGACCGGCAGGGGCTGACACCGAGGGAGGACCTCGCCCTCGACATGTGGGAACACTGCCTCAAGGGGCTCGAGTCCGATCCGCTCTCGCTCCACCGCGAGTGCGACTGGGTGGCGAAATACCGGCTGATCGACCGGTACCGTCATCGCCATTCGCTCGCCCTGCACAGTCCTGCGGTGTCCTTGCTCGACCTCCAGTACCACGACGTCGATCGCAAGCGGGGTCTCTACTACCGGTTGCAGCACCACGATCAACTCGACCGGATCTGCGCCGACGACGAGATCGCCGAGGCCATGGCCACCCCGCCCCAGACCACCCGGGCACGCCTGCGCGGCGAATTCGTCAAGCGGGCCAAGGAGCGCCGAAGGGACTTCACGGTCGACTGGGTGCACCTGAAGCTCAACGACCAGGCCCAGCGCACCGTACTGTTGAAAGACCCGTTCAAGTCCCACGATGACAGGGTCGAAAAGCTCATCGCCGGTCTCTGATCGGTGGCGTGGATGGGCGGTCCCACGCACGACCCGTCAGCACCGCTCTCGTGCGGTAGCGTCCGATGTCTGTGACGGAACCACCGCATTCGGACGCGTCCTCCGCCTTGGTCGACCAACCGGATGTCGCGAGAGCCGGCGGCAACGTCGACCTGCCGGAACCGGCGGAGGCGAGCCCGCGCTCGAGGCGATTCACCCGGACCCTGGTCGAATGGGGCGTCATCGTGGTGGTTGTGCTCGCCGCGACCGTCCTCCTGCGGACGTTCGTGGTCCAGTCGTACTACATCCCGTCGGGGTCGATGCTCCCGACCCTCCAGGTCGGCGACCGCATCATCGTGGACAAGCTGTCGTACCGGTTCAGCGACCCCAAGCGTGGGGACATCGTGGTCTTCTCCCGGCCGCCGCTCGAGGGCCAGGCCTACCCCGACCTGGTCAAGCGTGTCGTCGGCCTCCCCGGAGAGACGATCTCATCGAGCGGCGGCCGTCTCACAATCGACGGCAAGGTGCTGAACGAGCCGTGGCTGCCGCCCGGTCCCCAGGCCTATACGACGAGCCTGCAGGAGGTCGATCCCCATCCGAGGTTCGACCTTCCCGGACCGGTCAAGATCCCTCCCGGCGAGTACTACGTGATGGGCGACAACCGCACCGACTCCGAGGACAGCAGGTTCTTCGGTCCGATCCGGAAGTCGCTGATCGTGGGACGTGCCGTCGCCGTCGTATGGCCCTTCGGCCAGATGAAGGGCCTCTGACGCTGCCCTTCGGTCAGATGAAGGGCCTCTGACGCTGCCCTTCGGCCAGCTGGGGCACTGATGCCCGGACTGGCCGGCGTGACGGTGCTGAGCACTGGCGGGACCTCCGACCGGTCTCGGAGGGTGCGCCGCCGGTACAATCCTGGTCGTGGACGTCCTGAGCCCGGCAAAGCTGCTGGTGATCCTGGTGGTGGCGCTCGTCGTCCTCGGCCCGGACAAGCTCCCCAAGGTGGCCCGGCAGATCGGTGGCCTGTGGCAGGACTTCCGCAGCTTCCGCCAGCGCCTCGAGTCCGACGTGCGGGGCACGTTCCCCGATCTGCCCTCGACCGAGACCATCACCCGGGCGGTGCGATCGCCGGTCTCGTTCCTCGACTCCCTGGCCGACGGCCAGGGTGGGGAGAACGAGGCCGTGGTGGGGACGAACGGCGCCCCGCCCCCCGAAGCGCATGGTGACGAGGTCCGGCCCCCGGGCACTTCGAACCGGCCGGCCGGGGTCGTGGTGGAGGGGGCCGAGATGGACGGGGTCGCGGTCGAGGGGGACGAGGCACGATCGACTCCCGGTGTGGCCGGCGTGCCCGCTGTCGTCCATCGGGTCCGGTCCAACGGCCACGGTGTCCTGGACGACCCGGGCATGAACTGAGCCGCCCGGATCCGTCAGCACCGATCCGACGCGCGACCCGAACACATCATGGCCATCACCCTGAAGCGGAGGAGCGAGCCCAAGCCGAGCCCGGACTCCATGACCCTGATGGAGCACCTGACCGAGCTCCGGACGCGGGTCATCGTGTGCGTGATCGCCTTCCTCCTCGCCGGGACGGTCGCCTTCCTCGTCTACCCGTGGATCCTCACGTTCTTGAAGAACCCCTACTGCCAGGTGGCCCCCCGCCATCAGTGCGCCTTCTACATCACGAGTCCCCTCGACGGCCTCGCCTTGAGGGTGAAGATCGCCGCCTACGGCGGACTGTTCATGGCCTCACCCGTCCTCTTGTGGGAGCTGTGGCGATTCATCACGCCCGGCCTCAAGCGCAACGAGAAGAAGTACGCCATACCGTTCATCATCGCTTCGATCGCCCTGTTCGCCCTGGGCGCGGTGGTGGCCTATCTGATCTTCCCGCACGCCCTCCGCTTCCTCGGAACGATCGGCGGCCCGAGTCTCCGGCAGATCTACGACCCCACGAAGTACCTCGGCCTGATCGTCCTGTTGATGACCGTCTTCGGCCTCACGTTCGAGTTTCCCGTTCTGCTGGTCTCGCTCCAGCTGGCAGGGGTGTTGACCCCTGAGCGGCTGTCCGCCTGGCGGCGCTGGGCCATCGTGCTCATCGTCGTCGTGGCCGGGGTGGTCACACCGAGCTCGGACCCCTTCTCGATGCTGGCCATGGCCGTTCCTCTCTACATCTTCTACGAGCTCTCGATCGTCGCCGGCAGGATCTTGCGGAGACGAGCGCCTGACCGGCAGCCGGGGTGACGCCGGTCACGTCGATCGGACCGCCGGGCGGGGTCCGAGCCCGGTTCGAGACCGGCCTTCCCTTCCCGCTCGACCCCTTCCAGGCCGAAGCCATGGACGCGCTCGACGGAGGAGCGTCGGTCCTGGTGTCGGCGCCGACCGGATCAGGCAAGACCCTGGTCGCCGACTACGCGGTGACCCGGGCTGTCGATGCCGGGGCCAAGGCCTTCTACACCACTCCGATCAAGGCCCTCTCCAACCAGAAGTACCTCGAGCTCGCCGATCGGCACGGCCGCGATCGCGTCGGACTGCTCACCGGGGACGTGTCCCACCAGGGCGGCGCCCCCGTCGTGGTGATGACGACCGAAGTCCTGAGGAACATGCTGTTCACCCGGTCGACGACGCTCGACGGCCTGGCCGTGGTGGTCCTCGACGAGGTCCACTACCTCCAGGACGCCTACCGAGGCTCGGTGTGGGAGGAGGTGCTCGTGCTGACGCCTCCCGAGGTGACCTTCGTCAGCCTGTCCGCCACCGTTGCCAACGCCGCCGACTTCGGCGCCTGGCTGGGCTCGGTCCGAGGCGCCACGCGGGTGGTGGTGGAAAGGCACCGGCCGGTGACCCTGCACCACCACTACGCGCTGTCCGAACGCGGCAGCGACCAGGTCAGCGTGCTCCCGCTGCTCAGAGGAGGCCGCCCCAATCCGGACGGTCTGGCCCTCGACGGCCGACGACACCGTCAGCGGCACCAGCGGTTCCGCACCCCGCGACGCCGGGAGGTGATCGAATATCTGGAAGCGGCCAACATGCTGCCCGCCATCACCTTCATCTTCTCCCGGGCGGCATGCGACGCCGCCACCCGGCAGTGCCTGGGGGACGGCGTCAGGCTGACCTCCGCCCCGGAACGGGATCGCATCAGGCGACTCACCGAGAGGGCGGTCGAGGACCTGAGCGACGACGATCTTCGCACCCTCGGGTACGGACCGTTCTCGGCCGCTCTGGAGGCGGGAGTCGCTCCCCACCATGCCGGGCTGGTCCCAGCCTTCCGCCAGGCGGTCGAGCAGTGCTTCACCGAGGGGCTCTTGAAGGTGGTGTTCGCCACCGAGACGCTGGCGCTCGGCATCAACATGCCGGCGCGCACGGTGGTCATCGAGCGCTTCGCCAAGTTCCGGGGGGCGGACACCTCTGCCCTCACCTCCGGTGAGTACCAGCAGCTGACGGGGAGGGCGGGACGGCGCGGCATCGACACGGTGGGGCACGCCTTCGTGCTGTGGTCACCGGCGACCCGCTTCACCGAGGCGGCGGCGACGGCGCTGTCCCCGCCTCCCGACCTCGTTTCGTCGTTCCACCCCACCTACAACCTGGCCGTCAACCTGGTCAGGAGATGGTCACGCCCCGAGGCACATGCCCTCGTCGCCTCCTCGTACGGCCAGTGGCAGGCCCCCGCCAGCTCGGTGTCCCTCGTGGCGGAGCTCGACCGGCGACTGGCCATCCTGGAGGACCGGGGATTCGTGGACGGATGGCAGCTCACGACGGCCGGCCACGTCCTGTCCTCCATCTACCACGAGTCCGACCTCCTAGTGGCGGAGATGGTCAGGGCCGGGCTCGTCGACGGGCTCGAGCCGGCCGTCCTGGCCGGGGTGTTGAGCGGTGTGTCCTTCGAGGCCCGCCGGCCGGGGGCCGAGCCCCAGGCGCCCGAGCGTGTGGCGGTCGAACGGCTCGACGCGCTCGCCGGCCTTGCCGCCGAGCTCAGGCAGGCGGAGAAGCGGGCCGGGCTCCGCCGCACGCGGCGCCCCGATCCGAGCGGGGCCCGGGCGGTGATCGCCTGGGCACGTGGCGCCACCCTGGACGCCGTCCTCGACCAGGCGGACATCGCTCCGGGGGACTTCGTGCGCACCACCCGGCAGCTCCTCGACGTGCTCAGCCAGGTGGCCGGGGTTGCCGGGGTGACCGGCCAGGCGTCGACGGCGGAGGCCGCACGGGTCGCCGTGGCGTTGTTGCGACGGGGGGTGGTCGGTGCCGACGACCCCACCACCGGGATCCGCGCCTGAGACGGTCGCACCGTCCTAGTGTGATCCGGGCATGTTCCCCTATGCCGTCGAATCGTTCACCAGCGACGAGGAAGATATCCTCCGCCGGTACGTCACCAACCTCGATCGCCCGGTGTTCGCCCTGGTCAACCTGCCCGAGGTCGTGAAGGGAGCACTGTTCGCCCGGTACTCGCGGTCACAGAAGAGCCTGCGACGGCTCTTCCTCGACGAGTTCGTCGGGGAGCTCGACATCACCGGTGACGCCACTGTCGACGCCACGGTCGGCCTGAAGCGGGCCGAGGACCTCTACGACCGGGTCTTCCTCGAGTACGGCGACGACTCGGTGGCACAACTAGGCGGTGTCCACCTGGCCTGCGAGCAGGCCTCGAACGTTCTCACCAAAGTGCTCGAGTGGGGGAGGTTGATGGCCTACCTCGAGCAGTCGACCCGCTACGTCGCCTACGACAACCGCATGTCCACCGGGCACTACCGCTACTACCGGGACCCGGCGGTGCTCGACTCGCCCCTCGGTGCCCGCTACGTCGGTGACATGGATCGGATGTTCGACACCTACGGCGAGCTGTTGAGCGAAGTCCAGGCATGGCTGGCCGTCCGCCATCCGCGCCGGAGCGAGGACTCGGACTTCGTGCACCGCCAGGCGGTCAAGGCCAAGGCACTCGACGCCTTGCGGGGCCTGCTCCCCGCCGCCTCGCTCTCCAACGTCGGCATCTACGGCACCGGCCAGTCCTACGAGCTGCTCCTGCTCAGGATGCGCTCCCACCCGCTTCCCGAGGCGCGGGCCTACGCCGGGCTCATGCTCGAGGAACTGCGCAAGGTCATCCCCTCCTTTCTGCAACGAGTGGACCGGCCCGACCGCGGCCTCGAGTGGTCCTCCTACCTGGGCCAGACCGACCGGGACACGAGAGAGGCCGTCGAGCGACTGGTACCCGAGCTGGTCGAACCGGAAGGCCGCCTGCCCGGCGGTCCCTCGGGGCGGCCGTCGGTGACCCTGCTCGACTGGGATCCGGACGGCGAGGACAAGATCGTCGCCGCCATCGTCGCCCCGGCCACCGCCCGGTCCGAGGAGGATGTCATCGACGCCGTGCGACGGCTCGGAGCCGAGGAGAAGCGTGCGCTCCTCGCCGCCTATGTGGGGGAGCGGACCAACCGTCGGCACCGTCCCGGCCGGGCGTTCGAGCGGACCGCTTACCGGTTCGAAGTCGTCTCCGACTACGGCGCGTTCCGCGATCTCCAGCGTCATCGGATGCTGACCATCGAGTGGCAACCGCTCGGGACCGAGCTGGGCTACGAGGTCCCGGAGCTCGTCGAGGAGGCGGGGCACAGCGCCCGCTACAGCGAGTCTCTCGAGCGTTCGGCCGATCTGGTCGATGCGCTGCGACCGAGGTTCCCCGTCCAATCGACCTATGCGGTCGCCCTCGCCTATCGCATCCGCTACTCGATGCAGATGGACGCCCGCGAGGCGATGCACGTGATCGAGCTCCGCTCGGGGACCCAGGGTCATCCGTCCTACCGGTGGGTGGCCCAGGAGATGCACCGTCTGATCGGCGAGAAGGCCGGCCACCACCTGGTGGCCGGGTCGATGGTCCACGTCGACAGCGGTACACCCGAGCTCGAACGGCTGGAGGCCGAGCGCCGGGCCGAGAGCCGGCGGAGCGTGCCTCCGCCGCTGAGAATTAGCGCACATCCGTGACCAGGGATCCTCTCCGTAGATCCTGGTAGGAGGACCTGTCGGCCATTTGACGGGCACCGGGAGCCGTCGCCTATCGTGCGCCCAGTCCCAGTCGTCACGAGAGGCGCCCGAACCGGTCCAGGCCACGTGGTGCGACTCGATGATGGGATGTTGTGAGAGGCGGAGGGAGGCCCAGGGGATCGAGTAGAAAACATCTCCCCGGTACCGGCCGTTACGTGCGGAGGTGGCGAGGAGATGGTGCCAAAGAACCCCTGGGTCTGTCCGCCGGATCCTGCCCGACGTCGCAGTCGTGGGACAACCCTTCGGAGGCGTCGATGCCGTGGTGGGACATCGTGTTCGCAGGACTTCTCGTTTTCGCGGCCGACCCGTCGGGAATAACCCGACCGGGTCCTCTGTTCGCCCCGACGGGTGGCCTTCCGTCCTTCACCTGCGGCCACTGCGCCACGACCGGTGCGACGTGGCGGGAGCACCGATGGAGCGTGTCTCGACCAACTGCCGGAGGGTCTATGCTCCGGCCCAATTGACCAGCGAAAGACCGGAAATGCCACAAGAACTGGACGAGGTCGACGGACCCGACGAACTGATCGAGGGAGAGCTCGACGAGCTGTCGGACGACGACGACCTGATCGCCGACGACGTCCTCGAGATCGCCGACGACGATGACGAGGGCGACGCCGAGGTTGCCGTGGTCGAGGAGGAGGCCGAGGAGGACGAGCAGCCGGCTCCGGCGGCGAAGACGACGGCCAAACCCGCAGGCGCGGAAGAAGCCGACGAGGAAGAGGAAGAGGAGCCCGACGACGAAGACGTAGAGGCGAGCCTCGACACCATTCTGAAGGAGCGGCTGGTCGTCGAGGAGGTCGAGGACACCGAGGACGCCGCCGAGCCGGAGGAACGGGCCGCCGACGGGGTCGAGCGGGTGCTCCCCAAGCAGCCGGGAGAGTTCGTGTGCCGGTCGTGCTTCCTCGTCAAGCATCCAAATCAGCTGGCGGACGGCAAGAACATGTTGTGCCGCGACTGCGTCTGACCGCGAGCGCCGGCCGGTGAGCAGCTGACCGTGTCCGGCAAGGAGTCGAAGATGGCCGACCATGACGTCCACGACGGAGCGACCAGCCTCAACGATCGGCTCTGGGATCTCCTCGTCTACGTACCGGTGGGCATCGCCGTGTCGGTCGTCGACGAGCTGCCCACCCTGGCCGCCCGGGGTCGGCAGCGGGTGGGTGTCCGAGTATCGTCGGCGCGGGCCGTCGGGCAGTTCGTGGTCAAGACCGGTCACGATGAGCTCCGCCGGCGGTCGGACGGGTTGCGCCGACGACCCGGACCGGTGGCACCCGGTGCGCCGGCCAGCGGGCCACGACCGCCCGACCCGGCTCCGTCGGAGGCTCGTTCGCTTCACGTCGAGCCCCGGCGGCCGACCTCCCCTTCGACAGATGCCCGACAGGGTGGCAACGGTCACGTGCCCGAGGTGTCCAGCCTGTCCATCCCGGCGTTCGACACCCTTTCCGCCTCCCAGGTCGTCCAACGGCTGGACGGGCTGAGCCGGTCGGAGCTCGTGTCGGTGCGTGCCTACGAGGCGTCCAACCGCGGCCGGCGCACGATCTTGAACCGGGTGGACCAGCTGCTCGACGAGCGGTCCTGACGGGCACGCCGGGCGCCGGGTCGGAGCAGGGGTCGATGGAGTCGGTGCGGGAAGCGGCTCCCGGCGATGCGGGCAGGGTCGCCGAGCTGGTCGCCGAGCTGGCGGGCGTGCTGAAGGACGGCCGGGGCGGTGCGCAGCTCTTGACCGAGCGCACGGGGACCACCGGTGCCGTCGGTGAGGCGGTGGCCAGCCGGGCACGCATGGAGTTGCTCATCGAGGACCCGAGCTGGGCGGTGTTGGTGGGCACGATCGACGGTGTGGTCGTCGGGTGCGCGCTCGGCCACCGTGTCGAAAGCGATCCGTCATTCCGGGGAATGGTCGACGTCTGCTACGTCGAGCCCGAAGCTCGCGGCGTCGGGGTCGGGCGAATGCTGATGGACGAGACGGTGGGCTGGCTCCACCGGCAACGGTGCACGACCGTAGACGGCATCGCTCTGCCCGGTGACCGGGTGGCCAAGAACTTCTACGAAGCGGCGGGGTTCAAAGCCCGCCTGCTCACGATGTCGAGGTCCATCGGCTGACTCGGCCGCCGGGTCCGGTCAACGGCGACGGCTAGGAGTGGGAGCGATCGCCGCGGTGAACGTCACGGCCACGGAGTGGGACCAGCTCGGGGACGGTGATCTCAGGAGGCTCGCCGCCGAGCAGCGGCGCGAGCCGGCACCGGACGACGGGGTCCCGGGGGTGGTGGGATCGGGATCCCGAGGAGCCGGGCGAGCTCGGGTACGTAACCCGACGCCTGGCGGGCCGCAGCGAGCAGCTGCTCGTCGCCATCGGAGGGGATCCCGAGCGGCTTGACCGAGCGCCGCACCGGCGAGTCGACCACGAGAGCCAGGAGCGTCTGCCACTCGGCCGGAGGCGTGTCGGATGACATGGCCTCGCCCGCCGCCGTGGAGAGCCGCACGGCGAGCTCCGCAGACAGACGGGCGGAGGGCTCGGGGGGCCTCGTCGACGTCCGCACGGCGTCCGCCACCCTTCCTTCGTCGAGCCCGGCGACGATCCGGGCAATCCACCCCTCGCGCAGCGCGGTGACCCGTTGGTCGAGCGATGTCCGTAGCGCCGCCGCCATCTCCCTCGCCTCGTCGTCGAGGGTCACCGTCGACGACGAGGCCACGATGGAACGGACCTCGCGCAAGGGGGTGTCCTTACCGCCCGCCCGGGCGGCGGTGGCGCGATCCTTCCAGGTGGCGAGGTTCACGATGGGCAGCAACCGCTCGGCCATCGTCAGCAGGGGCCCGGCGGTCACTTCGGGACGGTTGTCCGCCCGGGCCCTCTCGTTCTGCTCCTCGATGGCCTGACGCACGGCGGGTATCCCGCCTCGCAACAGCTGCTCGGCCACAGGAAGCTCCTCGGGCTTGAGCTCGGCCAGGGCAGCGTTGCGGTACACGGTCTGTGGCACCGTCCTGCGTTGCGCCCCGCGCCCCGCCGCACGCGTCGATCCGTTCCGGCGCCTGCCGTCTCCCTCTCCGTCTCCGCGATGTGTCCCCGCTTCCCGCTGTGGTCCGCTGCCGGGCCCACTCCGCCGGGACCGATGACCGTCGCCCTGTCCGGCTGCCCGCCTGCCAGCGGGGCGATCGCCGTCCACTCGGTCGCGGCGCCGACCGCCCCCGGGGGCCAGCACGACGTTGACGTCCGGAGCGTTCCGCTTCGTCCCCAGCACCTCGATCCGCTCGGCCGTGCGACCAGCGGTCTTCTCCTTGGGAGGGAGGAGGGCCAGGACGGCCGTCCCATCCAGGGTGGTCTCCACTTCGGCCCGCAGGAGCGATCCGACCGTTGCCCCCGCCGGGACCAAGGCGTCCTCCACCGTCCCCCGGGGCTGCCTGGCTCCGGCGGCGCGCCATGTCCAGGTGGCGTCGTCGCCTTTGTGCGTGAGCTCGATATCGATGCGATGGGCCATTCCGGCCGACAGGCTAGTTCCGGGACCCGCCGGGCCGCGAAAAGCGCCGCTGGACCGGCCTGGAAAGTGCCCGAGAACAGGTCGGTTCACCGTTGGGGACAACCGGTGGCCCCTACCACGACACGGGCGGGGCCACGACGACCGGTTCTGTGCCCGGTGGCAGCGTCGGCGGTCCGGCCTCGATTCCTCTCTAGGCTGGCACGATGCCCGACCCCGTCCCCGCCCTCGCCCGTCTCACGGCCGAGCGCCCGGAGCCGGCAAGGGACGGCTCGCCGCCGGCCCGCAAGGACCTGGCGGCCATCCTGGAAGCAGCGACCACCGTTCCCGACCACGGGAGCATCCGACCGTGGCGCTTCGCCGTCGTCACCGGTGCCGGCCGGGATCGCTTCGGTCGCGTGCTCGTGGCCGGGCTGGTCGAACAGCGCGGGCCGGACGTACCCGACGCCATGGTGGCGAAGATGCGGTCGAAGGCGACGGTGGCCCCGTGTTCCGTCATGCTGATCTCGTCGCCCGACATCAGCTCGAACGTGGTTCTCTGGGAGCAGGTGGCCTCGGCGACCTGTACGGGCTACGCCATGGTCCTCGCCGCCTGCGCCCTGGGCTATGGCGCGGTCTGGAAGAGCGCGTCGGTCCTCGACACGGGTCCGGTACGGGACCTGTTCTCCGCCGGGGAGCACGAGCGTCTGCTCGGCTGGGTGAACATCGGGACGCCGGGGGAGCGGGGCACGAGGTCCCGCCACGCCAAGGACGAGGTCGACCTGGCGTCCCTGGTCACCGTGGTGCATGCCCGAAGCGAGCCGTTTGCCGTCGAGGGTTGACTGCGGCCTTGGCTGTCGAGGACCGGCCGGGGCCGGGCTACCGCCACGCCAGCGGCGGCCCGTAACCAGCTTCGGCGGCGCACGATCCGCACAGGTCCATGCGGCGGGCCCCGGGACGGTCGGAAGCCGCCACTCGTCGCCAACCGTAGCGTCTCGCCTCTTCGAGGCATGCCGACTCGGACCACTGGGGGGTGGTGCGGGCGCCACAGCGACCACAGGTACGGAAGAAGGTCTCGGCACCGAACCGGTCCTCGAAGAGATCCTCGTCGAAGTCGTCGAGCCCGAACCCGTCCTCGTCGTCGGTCATGCTACGCGCTCCGATCCCTGGTGCCCGCTCTCCTTCGAAGAAGGCCGATCCTACCGCCGGCCACCTCCCGCCGGTCTCGGTGCTGTCTTATGCTGAAGCGGCAGCACCGTGAGCGCGGTCGCCATGATGAGAACAGCTGAGCTTCCGCACCGGAGTAACGCCCCGCCGAGGAAAGGACCCGTCCCGTGTCCGAGATGCACGATTTCAACACCGCCGTCATCGACGAGTTCCGAGCCAACGAGGGCAAGGTGGGTGGGCAGTTCGAAGGCTCACCGATCCTCCTTCTCACCACGTCGGGAGCCCGGTCCGGGGCCAGGCGCACGAACCCCGTCATGTACCAGGCCGAAGGCGACCGGCTCTACGTCTTCGCCTCCAAGGCCGGAGCCCCCACCAATCCCGACTGGTTCCACAATGTGGTTGCCCACCCCGACGTCTCGGTGGAAGTGGGTACGGAGACCTTAGACGCCAGGGCCTCCGTGCTCGATGGGGAGGAGCGGGACCGCGTCTTCGCCGAGCAGGTCCGCCGGTACCCGGGGTTCGGTGAGTACCAGGCGAACACCGACCGGGTCATCCCCGTGGTGGCCCTCGACCGGCGCTGACGCGGGGGCGGGCTCCACCGCCCGACCCGAGCTCGTCGAAGGATCGCCGACTGGGTCGTCATCCAGCGGTAATATCGTCACCGTGACGATATTACGCGAGGAGAGCCGGTGCGGGTGGTGCCATCGTCCGTTGGCCCACCGACCCGGTTCGGGGCGCCCCCGGCGGTACTGCTCCGCCGGCCACCGGCAGCGGGCCTACGAGGCACGGCGCCGGGCGAATGCATTGGCCATTCCGTCCGGTCAGGTGGTCGTGTCCGAGGCCGAGCTCCGAAGGGTCCACGACCGGCTGTACCGGCTGGAGACGGCGATGGAGGACGTCGAGCTCGACCTGTCCGAGCACGGTGACCCCGATGCCTACCGACGGGCGTTCGAACATCTGGCCGATGCGGCCAGCGACCTGGTGGGCCTGGTGATCGAGCCTGCTCGGCAGTAGCGGTTTCTAGAAGGTGCCCGGTGACGCCACCATGGCTGCTCTTCCAGCCCCTCCCCGACCGCCGATAATGTACATTATGTCAAGTAACGGGAGGGGACCGCATGCGGTCGGCCACAGGGTCCTCCCCTCGGTTCTCCTGAGCAGCTCGGTCCTTTCGATCCCCCGGCTGCCTACACTGAGGGTGTCCCTCCGGCTGGCTGAGTCGTTGTCACCGATCGAGCGGGACAGAGTCCGCCGACGACGTGTCCGGCGGTCGGACCGAGGAGATGACGGATGTCCGAGATCGTGATGCTTCCACCCACCATGGAGCTCGATTCCCCCGCCGAGGAGCGGCTCTATCGCAAGCAGCGTCTGGCGGCGGCGTTCCGCCTCTTCTCGAGGTTCGGCTTCAACGAAGGGGTGGCCGGGCACATCACGGCCCGCGACCCCGAGCGCCTCGACCACTTCTGGGTGAACCCCTTCGCCATGCACTTCGGGCAGATCCGGGTGTCTGATCTGATCCTGGTCAACCACGAGGGCACCGTGGTCGAGGGCGACAAGCCGGTCAACACCGCCGCGTTCGTGATCCACTCCCAGGTCCATGCGGCCCGTCCCGATGTGGTGGCCGCCGCCCACGCCCACTCGATCTACGGCAAGTCGTTCGCTGCCCTCGGGCGCAAACTGGATCCCATCACCCAGGACGTCTGCGCCTTCTTCGAGGACCACGAGGTCTTCGACGACTACACCGGCGTGGTGCTCGACCTCGAAGAGGGCAAGCGAATCGCCCATGCTCTCGGCGGCAACAAGGCGGCCATCCTCCGTAACCACGGGCTGTTGACCGTCGGCCACTCGGTCGACGAGGCGGCGTGGTGGTTCATCACCATGGAGCGCTCGTGCCAGGCCCAGCTCCTCGCCTCTTCGGCGGGCACCCCGGTGCTCATCGATTCGGAGATGGCGCGCCTGACCGAGACGCAGGTGGGGTCGCACATGGCCGGATGGTTCAGCTTCCAACCCCTGTTCGACCGGATCGTGCGGGAGGAGCCCGACCTGCTCGACTGAGGCACCTCGGATCGTGGGGATCCCGTTGCCGGCTAGGCAGCGACGAGAGCTGTTCTGCGGGACCGCCCAGGTCCGGCGGTGACGAACGCGTGCCTCGGGCCGGAGACCCGCCCGATCGGGCTCGGGGCGATCGCTCAGGCGTCGCGCCAGAGCGACGCAGCCCGTGGCGCATATGAGGGACTCTCTACCGAAGGCGAGCGGCCGGCCGGCGGTCAATAGGCGGGCGTCTTCGCTCAGGCTCTCTCGTCGTAGGTCGGCACGAGGGTGCGGGCGGCCCGAGCTTCGTCGACACGGCGTACCGGTGTGCCGATCGGGTACTCGGCCATGGCGACCGGCCCCTCTTCAGCCGCCTCCTCGGCGATGCGGTCGAGCGCATCGGCCAGCGCCGCCACCGTCTCGGGGCTCTCGGTCTCGGTGGGCTCGATCATGAGGGCCTCGTCCACGATGAGGGGGAAGTAGACGGTCGGCGCGTGGAACCCCTCCTCGAGGAGCCGCTTGGCTACGTCGAGGGCGCGCACCCCATGGGTGCGTTTCAAGCTCGCCGCCGACACGACGACCTCGTGCATGCAGGGCCGGTCGAAGGGCACGTCGTAGTGGGCCCGGAGCCTCTGGCGGAGCCAGTTGGCGTTGAGCACGGCCGTCTCGGCCACCTTCCTGAGGCCGTCTCCCCCGTTGACCAAGATGTATGCCAGCGCCCGGGCCAGGACGAGGGCGTTGCCGTGCCAGGTGTGGACCCGCCCGATCGAATGCTCCGGCATCTCCCAGGCGAACTCGGTCCCTCCCCCGTCGACACCCGACCGGACCGGTCGGGGACCGGGGAGGAAGGGAACGAGCCGCTCGGAGACGGCAACCGGCCCCGCTCCCGGTCCCCCACCGCCGTGCGGGGTGGCGAACGTCTTGTGCAGGTTCATGTGGACGATGTCGAATCCCATGTCGCCGGGCCGGACCACGCCCAGGATGGCGTTCAGGTTGGCACCGTCGTAGTAGAGAAGTCCGCCGACGTCGTGGACGGCGGCGGCTATGGACTCGATGTCCTCCTCGAACAGCCCCAGCGTGTTCGGGTTGGTGAGCATGATGCCGGCCACGTCCCTGTCCAGCACCGACCGCAAGGCGTCGATGTCGACGCAGCCGCGACGGTCGCTCGGCACGGTGACGGCGTCGTAGCCGCCGAGCGTGACCGACGCCGGGTTCGTCCCGTGTGCCGAGTCGGGGATGATCACCTTGCTCCGGCGGGAACCCTGCGCCTCGTGCCAGGCCCTCATGAGCAAGAGCCCGGTGAGCTCGCCCGCCGCCCCGGCCGCCGGCTGCAAGGTGGCGGCGGCCATTCCGGTCACGGCGCACAGGGCCTCTTCGAGGTCGAGGAGGATCTCGAGCCAGCCCTGGGTCAACGGAGCGGGGGCGGCGGGATGGACACCGGCCAGGCCCGGGAGCGAGGCGACGGCATCGCACACCTTGGGGTTGTACTTCATCGTGCACGAGCCGAGCGGGTAGGCACCGAGGTCGACCGAGTACTGCCGGTGTGAGAGGCGGGTGAAGTGGGCGGTCAGGTCCCGCTCGGACACCTCGGCCACGGGTACCGGCTCCTCTCGCCTATGACCCTCGGGCACGAGGTCGTCCACCGCCATGTCGGGGACGTGGGTGGAGCGGAAGGAGAACGCCGACCTTCCCGGTCGCGACAGCTCGAAGATGGTCGGCTCGGCGTCGCGGCCGAGCAGTGGGGCGCTGGCCGCCCGCCCTCCGGGCGCAGAGCCTGCCCGTTCCGCCATCACGCCACCGCCTTGGCGAACGCGGCGACATAGGCGTCGATCTCGTCCTTCGTTCGGCGCTCGGTCGCCGTCACCAGTAGACCGTGCTCGCCGTCCTCGAACCCATCAGTCAACGCGATGCCGGCGAGGAATCCCTCGTCGGCCATCCGCTCCACGACGGTGGCGGCGGCCACCGGCAACCGGACGGAGAACTCGCGGAGCACCGGGGCGCCGACGAACGGCTCGACCCGGTCGAGGGCGAGCATCCCGGCGCGCAGGTACCGGGTGGCGGAGGCGCAGCGACGAGCGAGCTCGGCGAGGCCGCGGGTGCCGAGCCATCCGAGCTGGATGGCGGCGGTCACCGCCATCAGGGTCTGGTTGGTGCAGACGTTGGACGTGGCCTTCTCGCGGCGGATGTCCTGCTCGCGAGCGCGCAGGGTGGTCACATAGGCTCGCCGGCCGTCGGCGTCGACCGTCTCCCCCACCAGCCGGCCCGGCAGCCTGCGGACGAGCTCTCTCGTGCAGGCGAAGATGCCGAGGTAGGGACCGCCGAAGGAGAGTGCGGTGCCGAACACCTGCCCCTCCCCGACGACGATGTCCGCGCCCCACGACCCTGCCGAGCGCAGGATGCCCGCCGCCACCGGGTCCATCGCCACGACCAGCAGCGCCCCGGACTCGTCGCAGACCCGACGGGCGGCGGCCACGTCGTCGAGGCACCCGAGGTAGTTGGGATAGCCGAGCACGACCACACCGGGGAACGCGCCCTCGTCTCCCGCCGGCCACGTCGTGAGCCCGTCGCCGAGTGGCACGGTGCGCACGTCGAGCCCGGTGCCGGCGCCATAGGTGGCGAGCATGGCCCGCCAATGGGGGTGGACACCCGCCGAGACCCAGACGCCGTGCCGCCCGGTCGCCGCCACGCCCAGGTTGACCGCTTCGACGACCGCTGCTCCCCCGTCGTAGAGCGAGGCGTTGGCCACGGGCAGACCGGCGAGGCGGGCCACCATGGTCTGGTACTCGAAGACGGCCTGGAGCACACCCTGGGCCACCTCGGGCTGGTAGGGGGTGTAGGCCGTCACGAACTCGGACCGTCCGGCGAGCGCCCGGGTCACCGGGGGCACGTCGTGATCGTAGGCACCGCCGCCGGCGAAGCACACCAGGCGGTCGGACCGTGCCCGGTTGGCCTCGGCCAACTCCTCCATCCTGGCGAGGACGTCCGGCTCGGCGGCACCGTCCGCCAGCTCGAGCCCGTGCTGGAGCCGGAGGGCATCGGGGACGACGGAGAAGAGCTCGTCGGTCGACGACAGCCCGAGGAAGGCCAGCATGCCCGCTACGTCGTCGTCGGTATGGGGTATGTAGGTCGCCACGGACGGTCCTCCGCTCAGCTGGTCGTGGCCCACTGGCCCGGGCGGACGAATGGGGTCTCCACCACGTGGCCGTCGAGGGACCGGCCCCGCTGTTCGACCACCACCGGCGACGATACGTGAATCTCGGCTGCCGTCTCCACCAGGGCGAGGGCGACCCCGTGGCCGAGCATCGGGGAGAAGTTGCCGCTCGTCACCGTGCCGACACTGGTGCCGTCGACGCTGACGGCACTGCCGTGTCGTGGCGGCTGCCTCCCGTCGGTGGCCACTCCTACCAGCCGACGACGGGGTCTGTCCCGCTCGGCGACGAGGGCGGCCCGACCCCTGAAGGCCGGCTTGTCCCACCCGACGACCCATCCGAGCCCGGCTTGGAGCGGCGTGATCCCGGGACCGAGCTCGTGCCCGTGGAGCGGGAGTGCCGCTTCCAGTCGGAGCGTGTCGCGGGCGCCGAGCCCGGCCGGGCTGATCCCGGCGTCGACGAGGGTCGTCCAGAGCGCATCGGCGGCGTCCACCGGTACCGCGATCTCCACACCGTCCTCGCCGGTGTAGCCGGTCCCGGCCACGAGACAGGGAACCCCGTCCCAGACGAAGGAAGCCACGCCGAACCGCGGAACGTGGGCAGCGTCTGCGGCCACGGGGGCCAGACGGGTCCGGGCGCGCGGCCCCTGGACGGCGATGATGCACCGGGAGTCGGTGACGTCCTCGCCTCCCAGCGCCTCGAGCACGCGCGCCGTGTTGGACGCGTTCGGCATCACGTCGAAGATGCCGTCGGGTCGCCACCAGACGATGAGGTCGTCGACGACCGAGCCGTCGGAGTCGTCGAGCAGGTGGGTGTACTGGGCCCGGCCCGGTCCGACCTTGGCCAGATCGTTGGTCAGGGTGGCCTGGATCCTGTCGAAGGCGTCGGCGCCGCCGATGCGGACCGTCCCGAGGTGGCTCACGTCGAAGATGACCGAGTCCAGCCGGCAGGACCGGTGCTCGGTGACCGTCCCCGACGGGTAGGCGAGCGGCATCTCCCACCCCCCGAACGGGATGAGCTTCGCTTGCGACCGACGGTGGGCATCGAAGAGACCCGAGTGCCGCAACGCTCCGGTCGCCGTGTCGCTCACCGCGCAAGGATAGCGGTGTGTCGGGTCACGCAGGTCGGGAGCCGACCCGCCAGGGCAACCCGTTTCCGCTCAGACCGTAGGTGGCCAAGAGGGCGAGCATGTCGCGTTGGTACAGGACCGTGACCCGTACGTCCGGGTAGAGCTCGGCCATGCGCCGCACCTTGCGGTTCTTCTTCGTGACGAGACGTTGGT
Organism: uncultured Acidimicrobiaceae bacterium; assembly: GCA_963828385.1. Taxonomy (GTDB): domain Bacteria; phylum Actinomycetota; class Acidimicrobiia; order Acidimicrobiales; family RAAP-2; genus Bog-756. The sequence goes on along the minus strand of CAWHEF010000002.1, from coordinate 1,528,405 downwards.
CGAGCGTCGTCATCTCGACGAAGAGCCCGGGGTCGGGAAGCCAGAAGTCGGGGCGGAACCCGGCGGCGGGCCTCCCGTCGGCGCCCCAGGCAAGGGCGAACTCGACCGGCTCGTACTCCCAGCGGACCCCGTAGAAGTCGAGGATCCACGCGAACCGTTTCTCGGATTGGTGGGCGAAGCGCTCGATCGCGTCGACGTCGGGCAGGTGCCGACGGTCGGAAGTCGTCAATGGCCGCTGGCCCTGGCCACCACGTCGTCACCACGCTCGGAGTCGCCCGCTGCCGGTAGCGGGCCGGCCATCTCCACCACGGCGGCCTCGAGCTCGGAGACGAGCCCGGCGAGCGGCAGGATGTTGAACACCCCTTGTCCGCCGGCCAGCAGGTCGACCACCTCACCGTCGGAGTGGGCCAGCACCGACCGGCTTCCGGCCAGCACCAGCTGGGCCGTGGCCAACTCGCCACCCAGGTTGCCGCGGAGACACTCGACGGCCTGCCGAGCCTGCCGTAGCTTGAGCCCCGCGTCGAGCAGCCGCTTGATGACTTTGAGCTCGAGCACGTCGCGGTAGGAGTACCGCCGCTGGGTCCCGCTCCCCTTGGCGTCGGTGATGGACGGCCGTAACAGCCCGGTCCGGGCCCAGTAGTCGAGCTGCCGGTAGGTGATGCCGACCAGCTCGCACACGACCGGACCGCGGAACCCGCCGTTCGCGTCGTCAGTGCCGCCGGTCGTGCTGTCCGGTGCGACCGGGCGCGAAGGCCCCCCGCCGACCGTCGTCCGTGCCCTGCTGCCGGTCACCGCGATCCCTCCACCGCAATCCCTCCACCTCGATCACAGCTTGACCCTCAAGCAGTACCTGACGGTCACTGCCCGGCCACCGTAGCACATCATCGTAATTACGTGGATGTGGCCCGGGTTCGGAGGCGAGAGGGACGGGGATTTGGCGCCGGCCCGGTGCCGGGCCATGATCGGACGATGACCCTCGCCTCCGACGAGACGGCGCTCCCCCTCCATCGACGGTCGTTGGAGTTCGAGGCGTTCGACACCGGCGGAACGCTGCGTATCGTCGGTCGGCTCAGCGACGAGCGCCCGTGGGCCGACGGAGGCCGCAGCCCGGCCGTCCTGCACGACATGGAGTTGGAGGTGATCGTCAGCCCGGACGATCTCACCATCACCTCGGCCCGGGCCGAGATAGGGACGTTCCCTCACCACGAGTGCTCGGGCATCGCCGAGCAGAAGCTGGCCGCCGGTTGGAGGCCGGGCTCGGGTCCCTACCCCGCTCCCCCCGTGCGCGACGTCAACAGCGCGGAAGGGCGCGGGTGATGCGCCAGGGTGTCGCTTTCGGGCCCGACCGCCGCCGAGGAACCGGATGGCCGTCGGCGCTCGTCTTGGCGTTGGTCATGGCCGCATTGTCGGTGATGGCGGCCGGGTGCTCGTCGGGGGGTACCGCCATTCAGACCCCGTACGGCGGCGGGCAGGCCCCGGTCCAGCACGGTGCGACCTACGAGGTCAAGGCGGGCACGGTGGCCGGTCTCGGGTCGGTACTCGTAAACGGGCAGGGCCTGACGCTTTATATGTTCGCCAACGACCAGCGGGGCGCTCCTTCCCGGTGCTACGACATCTGCGCCGTACAGTGGCCGCCTCTCCTGCTCCCGTCCCACGTGACCTCACCTGAGGCCGGTCCCGGAATCAAGGCGGGTCTCCTCGGGACCGCGCCCCGCAGCGACGGGACCGTCCAGGTCACCTACGGCGGTTGGCCCCTCTATCTCTGGCCTCCTGACCGGTCTCCGGGACGGGCCACCGGGCAGGCGCTCACCAACGCAGGCGGGCGGTGGTACGTGGTGAACCCTGCGGGCTCTCCGATCATCACCTCCTGAGGCGGCGCGCCAGACGCAGCCTCCCTGAACGTGAAGGGACGCTCAGGTGACGGGGTGACGCTCAGGTGACGGGGTGACGCTCACGTGGAATCCCCACCGAGCCAGCCCCGCCGCCGGAACATGTAGAGCAGAGCGGCGGCGGCCACGACTTCGAGGCCGACGGCCAGGATCAGAAAGGCCCAAAATCCGGTAAGGCGCGTCACCAACCAGCCGAAGTTCTGCCCGAAGAAGCCGGTGAGGAAGCTCAGGGGCAGGAAGACGGTGGCGATGATGGTCAACTGTTTCATGACCACGTTCAACCGGTTGGAGACGGTCGACAGATGGGTGTCCATCACACCACTCAAGAGGTCCCGGTAGCCGTCGACGATGTCGCTGAGCCGGATCAGATGGTCGTAGATGTCACGGAAGTAGCGGAGCGCATCGTCGGTGATGCCGGGGAGCTCGGTCACGCCGGCGGCGACCCCACCGAACATGTCCCTCTGAGGGGTGATGACCCTTCGGAACCCGATGAGCGAGCGTTTCATAGAGAAGAGGGTGCCGAGCTGCGCCTCGGTGGGTCGTACGAGAATGGCGTCTTCGAGATCGTCGATCTGGTTGTCGAACTTCTCGAGCGGGTCGAAGAAGCTGTCCACCAATCGGTCGATGATCAGGTAGATGAGGTCGATCTGGGGCGGCACCGACTGGGACTGCCGGTGCTCCCCCACCCGCTGGCGGGCGTCGTCAAGAGCCCCACAGCTACCTCGGTGGATGGTGATGGCGTAGTCCGTGGCGAAGATGAAGTGCACCTCGTCCGTCGGTCCTTCGTCCACCGGGCTTCCCGACTCCGAAACGCCGTGGACGACCATATGGACGAATCCGTCGTACTCGTCCACCTTCGGTCGTTGACCGAAGTGCTCGACGTCCTTGACGGCGAGCGGATGGATGGAGAACGTGTTGAGCAGCACATCCGTGGCTTCGTCGTCGATCCCGTCCAGGTCGAGCCAGAAGAACGTGTGGGCCGACAGTGCCGCCTCGATCCCCTCTCGATCAGCTGGGATGCTCGTGGCACCGGACGTGATCGTTCCGCGCACCTCTCAATACTGGCTGTCCGGTCGGCCGACGTGAGGGATGGGGCCGGCTCCCGGAAGCTCAGCCGACGTGCTCGAGCTCGGCCCGATACCGCCGGGCATTGGCCACGTACTCGGCGGACGAGATCCGGATCAGCTCGATGCTCGATCGGCCCGGCCGGATGGTTGCCGGGACCCCGATGGCCAGATCGCCGGCCGTCACCTCCATTCGGTTGGGTACCACCGCGTTGGCACCGACCGTCGCTCCCGTCCGGACCACGGCATGATGGAGGACGACCGAGCCCGATCCAACCAGGCATTCGTCATCGAGAACGCACCCCTCGAGATGGGCGACGTGCCCGATCACGCATCCGTCCCCGATCACGGTCGGGAACCCGGGACCGGCGTGGACGACGGTCCCGTCCTGAACGGACGTCCGGGCCCCGACCGTGATGGTTCCGTAGTCGCCACGCAGCACCGCTCCTGGCCATACGGACCCCTCGGAGCCGATCGAGACGTCCCCGATAACAACGGCTTCGGGGTGGATGTAGGCGTCCTGGGCGATGGCGGGGACACGGTCACCAAGGCGGTAGATGGGCATCAGAGGACTGTAGGGCATCCGGGTGCAGGATCCCCGGCCTCGAGGTCCCAGACCACGAACGAGGTCGGGCTAACGTCTGCGACGACTCTGTTCGTCGGTGCCCTCCGTCGGGTGGGTCGACCGAGAGGAGATACGTGGGTAGGCCGGCTGCCACCGTCGAAGTCGAACGAGCCCGCGGACGGCACCCCATCGGGCGGATCTCCGAGGCTTGAAGGTGAAGGCCTCCGGGCATGTCCACTGAGACCCGGCTGAGGAGCCGTCCGACGAGGCGTCCGACCGAGGCGCCCCGACACGACATGGCCGTCGGACACAAGCTGGAACGGGCGCAGCGGTGCGCCTGGACCGTGGTTTGGGTGGGGACGCTGATCGCCGGGCTCAACCTGTGGAGCGGCTGGACGTCGTGGACGCCGAGCAGCTTCCTGGCCCCTCTGTTCGTCCTCGTCGGTCTCGGTGGGGCGGCGGCTACGTGGCGGGTGGAGCGAGTCTCGGGCTGGTGGTTGCAGGGAGCGGCTCTCGGATCCGTGGTGCTGGCGACCCTCGCCCAACAGGGTGTGGGCATCCACGCCCGTCAGTACTACGCCACCGACTCCGCCGCCTTCAATCAGGTGGCCGCCCATCTGCTCCAGCGGGGAGTGGACCCCTACTCGTCCGCCATGGACGGGGCCGACCGGCTGCTGCAGGTACCGTCCAACTTCTGGACCTACCTGATGGACGGGGGGTACGTCAACCATCTCTCGTACCCGGCCGGATCGTTCCTGCTCCAGATGCCCGCCGTCCTCCTCGGCTTCCACCACGAGATCGTCGACTGGCTCGACTTGGTGGCGTGGTTGGCGACTGCCGTCCTCGTCTTCTTCCTCGTGCCGGGCTACTGCCGATGGGTCGGTCCGCTGCTGCTCATCGTGGCGACGTTCGCCAACGTCTTCGCCAACGGCGGCACCGACGCTGCGTTCCTCCCCTTTCTCGTGGTTGCCGTGTGGCAGTGGGACCGATTCGGTGCCGACCGACGAAGCAGCGTCGTTCGGTGGCTCGGTCCCATCGCTCTCGGGCTCGCCTGTTCGATAAAGCAGACGCCCTGGTTCTGCGTCCCCTTCCTCGTCACCGGTGTGTTCATCGAGGCACGGGCGGCAGACCGCCGTCCGGTGCGGGTGGCGGCTTCCTACCTCGGCGTGGTGGCGGCTGCCTTCGCCGCCGTCAACCTCCCCTTCGTGGTCTGGGGCCCGCGCTCGTGGCTCAGCGGCATCACGCTCCCCTTCGCCAAACCGCTGGTGGCCGACGGACAGGGACTCGTTTCCCTCGGACTGCACGGCCCGGGTAGCGGGGTCTGGCTCCCCCCGCTGTCGGTGGCGGGCCTGCTGGTCGTGGTGGGTCTCTGGATTGTGTTCGTCGGCTGGTATCCGGCGCTCAAGCGAAGCTGGCTGTTCATCCTGCCCGTCTCCTTCTTCGTGGCACCTCGGAGTCTGTCGACCTACCTGTTGGACCTGGCACCCGTCGCCATCGTCGCCGCCGTCGCTGTCCTGCCCGCGCCGCAGAGCACGCTGCACGTCGGCTCCGGTCGTACACGCTTCGGTTTCGGGCTGGCTGCCGCAAGTGTGGCCGCCGCCACCGGTGTCGTCTCGGCGATCGCCTTCCTCCTGCCACCGCTCAGCGTCGACGTGCTCAGCGTGCGCCATTCGGACGGCGGGATCGCCTTCGACTCGGTCACACTCTCGGTCGCAAACGACACCGCAGCAACGGTGCAGCCCCACTTCATGGTCGACCTCGGCAACAGCCATCCGGGCGCCTTCTGGAATACCGCCGGCAACCGCCCGGTGGTGCTCGGTCCCCATCAACAGACGGTCGTGACGCTCTATCCCGTCACGAGAATGGGGTCTCCGGGACGGGGCCAGCGATGGATCGTCCAGGCGTTCACCCCTTCCCCCGATGCTGTCAGCATCTCGTCGACCGAGGTATGGAGGTGGGGACTTCCCGGCTGACCGGCCGGCGCCCGGTCGACGTCGCCCGCAGACGGCGCCCAGCGCCCACCGGAAGGCAGCCCGTGCCGAGCGCCTGCGGAGGGAGCGATCCGGCCCAGCGCTCGCACCCTAGAGTCGGGATATGTGCGGCCGCATCGCCCTCTACACGGAGCCCGACCGGGTGGCTCGAATCCTCGGTGCCCGTCTGGCCGTCGACGGGTTCGAGGAGTGGCACCCTTCTTGGAACGTGGCGCCCACCCGACCCATCCTGGGGGTGGCCGACAGCGGCGGCGATCGAGCCCTCGCCCTCTACCGGTGGGGCCTCGTCCCGACGGGGGCGAAGGACCCGGGGGCCGTCACCTCCGCGTTCAACGCCCGGGCCGAGACCGTGGCGACGAAACCCATGTACCGCTCGTCGTTCCGGGGGTCGCGGATCCTCGTCCCGGTTGACGGCTTCTACGAGTGGAAAGCGGGCACGTCGAAGCAGCCCTACGTCTTCACCCGGTCCGACGGCGAGCCCGTAGTCATGGCCGGGCTCCGCGCCTGGTGGCGTGGAGCGGATGGAAGCGTGCTGCAGAGCGCCACCATCATCACCTGTGCCGGCGGGCCGGACATGCCCATCCACGACCGCCAGCCTGTCGTGCTCGAGCGCGAGGCCTGGGACCACTGGCTCGATCCGGACGTCACCGATCGGGACGAGCTCGAGCCCCTGCTGCGACCGACGCGCGCCGGGACACTCGTCCACCGACCCGTGGACAACGGGAGTGGGGAACGTCCGCAACGATGGACCGGAGCTCCTTCAGGCCGTCGGGGGCCACGCGTAGGGGACGCGGCGGACCCGGCAGCGTCAGTCTACGAGGGCCTGGTACACCAACGCCCGGAGCTGGGCCCGGAACGGATACGAGTTTGAGGGAAGCAACTGGGTCATGAACACCACGGTCACGTCCTCCATCGGGTCGACCCAGAACGCAGTGCTTGCCGCACCGCCCCAGTAGTACTCGCCGGGAGATCCGGCAGAAGCCGTCGCCGCCGGCCCCTTGCCGACGGCGAACCCGAGCCCGAAGCCGACTCCGGTGAACTCCGCCTCGCCGAAACCGCCGGTGGCCAGCGCCGAGAGCTCGCCGTTCTGAGGGAGATGGTTGACGGTCATGAGCTCGAGGGTCTTTCTGCCGAGGACCCGGCGACCGTCGAGCTCGCCCCTGTTGAGCAACATCTGGCAGAACCGCAGGTAGTCGCCCGTCGTCGACACGAGCCCTCCTGCTCCCGACAGGTAGGAGCGGAGCCGGCGGTACGGGCTCTGGTCGGGGTCGTCCTGGAGCTGGGGCGAGCCGCCGGGTCGGTAGCTGTAACAGGCGGCGAAGCGGTCGGACGATTCGTCCGGGACCGCGAACCCCGTGTCGCTCATGCCCAAGGGCTCGAACACGTTGCCCTGGAGGTACTGGTCGAACCGCTCCCCCGAAAGGATCTCGACCAGACGCGCGCAGATGTCCGTGGACAGCCCGTAGTTCCATCGTGAGCCAGGTTGGAATTTCAAGGGATAGTCGGCAAGCAGCGAGCACACCCCTTCGAGGGTCATCCCGCTCCGGCGATCCCTCAGTGCTGAGGCGAACCGATCGTCGGTGGGATGGCCGGGGAAGAGGTTGCCGGCCAAGCCTGTCATATGGGTCAGGGCGTCGAGAACCGAGACCGGCCGCTCCGGGTCGACGACCCTCAGCGAGCCGTCGGACTGCAGCTCCCCCACCTCGAGCCGGCGCCACTCGGGGATGTACCGATGCAGCGGGTCGGTCAGAAGGAAGCTGCCCTGCTCGTAGAGTTGCATCAGGGCGAGGGACGTGATCGGTTTGGTCATCGAGTAGATCCGCCAAATGGAGTCGTCCTCGACAGGCTTCGACCGTTCACGGTCCATGAGACCGAGAGAGCGCCAGTAGGCGACCCTTTCACCACGGCCCACCGCGATCTGGCAGCCGGGAATCTTCCCGGTGCTCACGTAACGGCCCTCGAAGTGCTCGGTGATGCGCTCCAGGCGTTCCCGATCGAAGCCGGCGCCGTCCGGGTCGACTTTCACGCGGACGGGGTCCTGTACGCCGCTCCTGCACCACCCTGCTCGCACGACGAGGCCGGGTCGTTAGCAATGGACCACTCCATGGTGGTCAAGCTAGTCCGAGCCCCAGGCGGGGTAGGCCGATACAGCCAATGGCCCGCTCGTGGTCGATGCCGTTGGTGAAGAGGGCCGGCCGGACACCGCCGAGGGTTCTCGAAGTATCGGTGTAGCTGAACCGGCCTCCCGCACTCTCGACGATTGCGGCAAAAGCGGCATAATCCCAGGCTGCGCCTTCGAACTGAAGGGATACGTCGACCGTTCCCTCCATCACCATGAGGACGGCGTGTGGGCGTGGGGATACGTACTCGCCGATCGCATCGAGGGATTCGGCCATCCCGCGCCATGCCGGTCGGATGGTCTCGAGGCCGGGGTGACAACTCCATCTGACGTGCTCCCTGGCACCACGGTCGGAAACCCGGAGACGCATCGGCACCCCATCGACGCTGGCATGGTTCGTCCATGCTCCGTGTCCGATCGCCCCCCACCAGCGACGACCCAAGGCCGGGGCACTTGTCACACCGAGTACGGGGCTGCCGTCGACCTGCAGCGCTATCTGGGTCCCCCATGCCCGTCCACCCGAGATGAACACCCTGGTGCCATCGATGGGATCGACGATCCGAGCGCGTCGCCGGGTCGCCGAACTGACCGCCTTCTTCACCCAGGAAGCCATCGTCGGGACGTTCGCGGGCGAGCATATTGCGGAGGGTTCCTTCTACGGCTTCCTCGACAGCTATCGAAGGGGTTCCATCTTGCTTGGTGGTGTGATGAAACGCACGACTTCGGAAAGCCGGCAAGCTGGTGGCGTCAGCCAGATCGGCCAGCTCCAAGGCGACCCGAAGGTCGGCAAGAGCATCTCTCATCGCCACAGTCTTGCCGTTCCTTCACGGCGTATTCTCTCAGAACGAGATGAGCTTGGTGCTGTTGGCGGTGATGGGCTCCGCTTCCGGTCGCTCCAGCGTGACGAGGGAATCCTGGACGAGTGTCCTCAGAGAACGTCAAGCTTCGAGAAAAGGCGAGTGGATCTGGACCAATCTGCAGACGGATCCTTGATGAACTGCCGACTTGGTTCGGAATCCCAGCGGCAGTCGAGGACTACGTAGCGGTTGCCGATCGATCCCCCACGGTGATCGCCTCACTGGGCGAGGAAGATGTCGGGCTCTTGGTGGTGCGCAGACACAGTCCGTTCGCCGCCGAGGTGTACGTCATGGCTGTTCTCCCTCGGTACCACCGCCGCGGCATTGGCGGGAAGATGGTTATCCGCGCCGAGATCTTCCTGGCCCGCGACGGCGTCGAGTTCTTGCAAGTGAAGACGTTGAGCTCCAGCAGTCCCGACGAAGGCTACGAGCAGACGAGACAGTTCTACCTCGCCCAAGGATTTCGGCCTCTCGAGGAGTTTCCTGACCTCTGGGGCCGAGAGAACCCGGCCTTGCAGATGATCAAATCGATTACTCGGTAACGTCGGCCGAGGGGCGACCGGAACCCGGGTCCGTGCCGCACTTGGGCGGGATCCTACCGAACCCTATGTCTGGTTCTTGACCCTGATCGTGACACCAGTACTGAGGCTGGTCGCACCACTCCCGTCGTAGGCGATGCTCTGGACCGTGTACGTACCGTTCGCCACGCTGGTCGTGTCCCATGTTGCGAGCCACCCGTAAGGGGTCAACAACCCGCGGCCGATCACGGTGATGTGGCGCGTTCCGTCGGTGAGGAGGAACTCGACCTTGGCCACGCTGACCCAGGCCGTCGCCGTGGCGTCGAGATCCGCTGTGCCTGACAAGGTGGCACCGTTCGCAGGTCGGAGCACTCGTGTAGAGAGGTGTGGCAAGAACTGTTCATGCCTCGGCCGGCCGTGCCAGTCGGCCCACATCGAGAACTGGGCCGAGGAGAGCACAGGAGGCCCCAGGGCATCGTTGAACAGCTCCATGACCGGACCGCTTCCGCCCGCTGAGCGGTCCACGATGACCAACCGAACGTCATATTTGAACAGAGTGGTCCGGGTGGTGGCCACCAGCTCGGGGCTGACCAGCAACGATGGTCCGTAGAGGCCGCCGGCGAGGAAGCGCTGCAGGCCGGGGGGCGTCATGGGGCTCGGAAGAAGGTCGGGGCGGTCGTTCGGAGCTGAGTGGTACGCGTAGCCTCCGAGGAGGCGGAACGCGAAGCCGTCTTCCGCCTGCCAGAGCATCGGCTGGTTGGAGTAGTACGTGTCATACGGGTAGGTGATGGCCACCGGGTCTCCCGCTGGAACGGCTCGCCGCAGGCTCGCCGGGAGCACGACCGCTGGCCGTGCCGCATTTGGGCCCTCCTGTGGCCACCGTGGCAGTTGGGTGGCCACCAGCGCCGCCAGTGTCACACCGGCGAAGACGGCGGCTCCCCGCCTTGGGGACCGCCCTCGTCGAGCAGAGTCATACCGATGGCGGGCAGGTGCCCGGCGCAAATCGTCCAGCCCGAATGCAACCACGGCGGCGAGGCAGGCACCCACCTCCATGCCGATCCGGCTCGGCACGATGTCCTTGAGCAGTGGAAGGTCGTCCAGCAGCACGAAGGGAAGTGGGATCTGAGTCAGCCGGCCGTCGACGGCCAGGTGGGGCCCGAGCGAGAGGAGCGCAGCACCGAGCAGGAGAACGAGCGCCAGTTGTGTGCGGGAGCTACGCCGTGAACGCCAGGAGAGGATCCCGGTAAGGATGAGGAGCGGGACACCGATGTAGCCGTCGGCCTCCACCGGGTCGCCCCCATAGGTCAGGCGGGTCCCGAGCGACCGCATCCCCAGTGAGACCCTCTGAAGGGGTCCTGGGACCAGAAAATTGAACAGGTCGTTGTGGAACTGCTTCGCAATCGGCCGTGTGGGTCCGGTGAGGTGCTCAGGACCGGCTATCAGCATCCAGACCGGATAGGCCAGCAGCACGATCACCACGGCGAGAGCGATGCCCACTGGACGTGAAAGCGTGCGTGCCATCTCCGGCGCGTGCGCTGGATGGCGGATGGCAACACATGCCACCGCCACAACGGTGAAGATGGCGACGGTTGTGAGCACCTCCGGCGAGATGAGGTACTGGGCGGTCACGAGAAGGCCGAGCTCGATCCCGAGCCGCCGGGGTGATCGCCGGTGCTGCAGGATAGAAGCGACAGTCAAGGCGATAATCGGAGGGAGCGGTACGAAGGTCAGTTCCACATGGGCGAGGCTTTGGCCCACCATGTAGGGCGAAAAGCCATAGATCAGCCCACCGAGAGCGGCAGCCGGGCCCCATACACGCCACGTTCGCAGCACGACGAAGGCGGCAGTCGCCGAGACCGGCATTGCCAGCACCATCAGGACGTTCGCTCCGATCACCGGTTCGGACGCCAGCGCGAAAGGAGCGGTGATCAAGCCGAGCAAGGGACCTTCCGTGTTCTGCGCCAGGTTCACGCCGGTCGGCACCAATATGGCATTGCTGAAGAACGGATTGAGGCCATGGACGAGCGCATGGGGAACCCAACCGAGGAACCACACTGACTGTGAATAGTCCGCATAGCTGCTGAAGAGGTGTTGCGAGATCCCCGGGTAGACCGGCCAGAAGGCAGCGGTGCCAATCAGCAGGTATGCGACGATCACGGCCACCGAGGGCAGCATCCTCCGCGGCACGGTGTGCACGGGTGTGGCTTTGTCGACTGGCCGTGGCGCGGAGATCACTTCGTTGATGGCCACAACGGTTTCCCCGTGCTCGGCAGCATGATGGGCGGCTCGGACCTTGTTCCGTTCATGTCTCGACGCCGCGCTCGACCTGGCTCACCAAACTCTCAGGCGTGGTTTGTCGTGCAGGTACCGGAGCCACAGTGGGCGGGTCAAGCATGAACCGGCGACTGCACAATCCCGTTTTCAGCCGTTTGCTTGTCATTCCGTCGGCAGATTGCCCATCAGCGGGTTGGGAGTTCGCTCGGTACGAGCTCTGAACCGCGTTTCGTGGTCGGGCTGCCGGGATTTGAACCCGGGACCTCTTGACCCCCAGTGGGATATCGGTGGATTTCGATGGATGGCGCTGGCTGGACAATTCGCGAGAATCCCAGGTCACTGGCGATTTCCATAGTCCGCCCAAGACCGTCAAGATCCGCCATCGACCATTGTCGCGTGGGATGGTTCCACTCCTGACCCTGTTCGGCGTCGATTTCGGATGGCGGGACTGGGCGGATGCCGGGCTGGAAAACCGGGAGGCTTACTCGGCGTGGATAGACGGCTCTTTGGAAATGAGCGGGGTGCGGTGATCGCGAAAGTGAGCGGCCGACGCTGAGTGGGCCGGATGTGCCCCACCGATCCGGCGTTCAGAGACACCCTGCCTCCAATCAGCGGAACTGAGAGACTCGGTCCCTGTGCCGTCGATCTCTGGTCGTATTGAGGTCAATCTGACAGTACTTGACCCGGCGAGCAGTGCCGCCTGGTACTCAGCGCTCTTGGACCTCCAAACGCTGTACGACCACACGGGTGAGGGTGACCGGGTGCGATACATCTGCCTGGTTGAGCCGGCGAGCCGGCTTGTTCTTTGCCTCGTCGGCCATGAGGGGAATCCTGGAGAGCGCTTCAGCGAGTTCCAGACGGGCCTCGATCACCTGGAGTTCTTGGTTGATCGTCGAGAAGAGCTCCACGAATGGGAACACAAGTTGAACCGGCTCGGCGTCCCGCACTCAGGAATCAAGGAGCCGAGCTACACACGGAACGCCATGCTCACCTTTCGTGACCCTGACAACATCCAGCTTGAGTTCTTCTGGAGGGCACCAACACGGTGAGCATCTCCACCTTCCCGGCGTACGGGGGCGGTCACTTACGCTTCTTCTCGATTGCTCGTACGGCTCTGCTGGTCTGCTGCGGAACCCTTGGGTCTCTAGGCCGTCCGCTCCCAAACGGAAATGTGCTTGCCACTCTCGTTCGTAAAGGCTTGGCGATCCCAGTCGCCCCAGCGCTCCCGCAATGTCATGCCGGCTAGGCGGGCCATCAGGTCGAGCTCGGACGGCCACAAGTAACGGTGGTGCGAGGAGAACGAGTTGACCCGATCACCGTTCAGCCAGAAATGGTGGGAACTGACCCTCTGTGCGGCCACCTCATACTCGTCGAACCCCAGGCGCTCGGAGGTCGCCGTGAAAGCGCGGATGTGCTCGCCGGGGACGAGTTTTTGCAGTTCGGGGATCCAGAGTTCAACCACGAAACATCCACCCGGTTCGAGGTGTTCGGCCACGTTCTTGAAACATTCGACCTGCTCATCCTGTGTCAACAAGTTCGAGATGGTGTTGAAGACCAGGAAGGCCAACGTAAAAGCGCCCTCCACCTTGGCCTTGGCGAAGTCGCCCACGGTCACCCCGACACGATCGGCTCCCGGCTTGGCTCTGAGCTGGGCGACCATGTCGGCCGAGATCTCGATGCCGTGCAGGTCGACTCCGCTGTTGGCTTAGCGGCAGCCCAACCCTTCCGGTGCCGATCCCCAACTCAAGGACACGACCCCCACCGACCTTTTCATTGAGGTCAGCCAGGAAGTCGACCGTGGGGTTGAGTACCGCCGGGTTGTACATCTCGGTCGACGTCGCGTCGTAGAACTCAGCAATCTGACCGACAAACACGTTCTGAGGCACCAGCGCATTGTGCCAGGACAGATTCAATCACGCTCGGCTCGTTCCGGGGTCCGCCTCACCGCGTGCGCTTCCGGGATCGGAGGGACCTTCGTGCATCAGGACGGTGGGTATGAGCCACCAAACAAGATCGTGCTGCGCTAGCCCCGCAGTGCCTGGTCCCGGATCGGTTTAGCCGACGGTTCCCAGGACCCAGGTGTTAGGGAACGATGACGCGGACGCCCAAGCCAGCTGTTCGAGCAAGCCGGACGTCGGCCGTGACCAAGGGCGCGTCGAGGTGACGGGCCAAGACGACATAGAGCGCATCAGGTACCGTCATATTCTGACGAAGCGTCCAGGCTTCAGAAAGCAGTGGCTTCACCTGGACCCGGTTGGTCGGTGCGGCAAGGAGGACATCAACCGCCGAAGCCGCACGCTCGGGTGTGATCCGTCCGTTGAGCTCGGCACGACGGATCACACTTGCGACCTCGACGAAGTAGACCTCGGGTACCCACTCGGTGACGTTTGACGGAATGTTCGCTCGAAGAGCCTGGCCGGTTGCCGTGTTGAACAGGATCTCGACGGCCGCCGAGGCGTCAAGCACGACGTCTGTCAATCGAGCTCCGAGTTGCGCACCTCGTCTAGCAGGTCAGCTGCAGCGACACCGAGATCGATCGGTTCGCTGCGGGCGGTGAGCGCCAGCCATTCGTCCAACGGCTGGACCTCCTCATCGGGGTCGATGACGATGACCGTCGCCTTCGAAGCGCCGTCATCGGAACGAGTAGCCATGACCCCGATCGTACTCGCGCTTCGCGAGGTTGAGGCCGGCCCTGAGATCGGAGACGGGCGGTGGTGGTGATCAAACCCGAATCGGTCGGTCACGGTCACCAGAGGTGGCGGTCCCGAGGAGCCGGTCGCCGTCGGCAGTGGCGGTCGGTCGCTGTCCACGACGGTCTGAATGGAGGCGCCGGGCGGGGCGAGGCGTGAAGCTGGAGCCCGGCCGAGGCGCCGACCCATGCCGAGTCCGGTGGTGAGCCGACCGGCCAGCCGGGACTCCGGATCTGCGCCGAACTCCGGGATGACCTCGGCGTCGTTCAGGGCAGCGGAACCGCTTCCTTGATCGGGTAGAGAAACTCCTCACAGGTCTTCGGCCCGATGCCGGCCGATAGGGCGGAGAGAGCCGGACCGAAGAAAGTTTCGGGACAACTTTTGGGCGTCCGTCATCGTCCATGATTGGCCGCCAGCGACCGCTGACGTCCATCAGTGTCCACCAAATATCGCCTCTGAACAGGGATTATGCTTGACAAGGCCCTCCGGGAGGTTCATCCTTCCGGTCATGGACGAGGCCGACCGAGTCGTAGTCGAAGCAGTGCTTCCCCGAGTGAGCTCGGGACGATGGGACGACTTCGTCGAGCAAGGGCGGGGCTGCAACTGGTGTCGCCATCCGATCCGAATTCGGGGCGTCGTCACCGAAGGGAGCGGTGCTCAACGTCGAGTGCGCTTCTCGACGGGACAGCTCCCCGACGGCGTGTTGTTGAAAGCGTGCGGATCGCGACGTGAGAGCCAGTGTCCAGCGTGCGCCCACAGGTACCGGGGTGACGCCCGGCACCTCATCCGGGCCGGACTCGTTGGGGGGAAGGGCGTAGCCCCTACCATCGCCGAGCACCCAGCGGTCTTCCTCACCCTCACTGCTCCAAGTTTCGGTGCGGTCCACCGCCTCGGCGCCACGGATGCCGAGACACCGTGCCGGCCTGGACGGTCGGGCCCGTGCTGTCATGGCCGCCCCACCAGCTGTGCGCTCTCCCATGGAGACGGTGACCCGGCGATCGGAACGCCGCTGTGTCCGGACTGGTACGACTACGAAGCGGCCGTCCTCCACAACGCCATGACTCCCGAGCTCTGGCACCGGACGGTCGTCTACCTCGGGCGCCAGCTCGCCGCCGTGCTCGACATGACCCAGGCCGCTACCCGATCCGTGGCCCGCATCTCGTTCTGCCGAGTGGCCGAGTTCCAGTCCCGGGGGCTCATCCACCTCCACGCCATCATCCGTGCAGATCGAACCGATGGCGACTGCCCGGAGGTTTCCGTCGACCAACTGGCCCTGGCCTGTCTCCGGGCCGCCCGCTCGGTCCGAGCCAGGCATCCCCGAGGAGCGGCTGTCTGGGGCGAGGAGATTGACGTCCAGTTCCTCGACCGGTCAGCGGATGCTGCCGGCAAGATGGCCTGCTACGTAGCCAAGTACGCGAGCAAATCGGCCGATCCGGGCGGCGCCCCTCGACTGGCCCATCCGCACCGCCGAGAACCTGGCCGTCCGTCGGCTCCCGGCCCACCTCCGCCGGATGGCCGAGACGGCCTGGGAGCTCGGCGGGGACCCCGAGCTCGCCGACCTCGGACTCCGCCGCCATGCCCATGCCTTCGGCTGGGGCGGGCTGTTCCTGACAAAATCACGGCACTACTCGTCGACCTTCGCCGAACTGCGGGCCGAGCGGGCCCGCTGGCGGGAGGAACGACGACATCGAGGTGTCGCACCTCCCAACCAAACTGACCACGTCCTCGACGCCGACTGGGAGGTGGTCGGCATCGGCTGGGCCAATCTCGGCGAGACCCGTTTCGCCGACATCCGCTGGCAGGACCACCTCGACCAGCTCGGAATGGGCAATGAGGCCTACTACACCTCTTCACCCTCGGCCCCAGGGGGCAAACCGCCGGAGGCGGTGCGCCAGAGTGGCCCGATCGCAGCGTCCGGCTGAGACCCGGAGCCGCCGAGCAGTCGTCATGAACGAAGGACGGCGATGAGCATCCACAAGCGGACAGCAAAGAGCGGGGCGGTGACTTGGGTCGTGCGGTTCCGGGACCCGCTACCTCGGGAGCGCACCTTCTCCCGCAAAGGGGACGCCGAGCGTTTCGAGCGGCGAGTTCGCCGGGAGCTCGATACCGGCGAGTACGTCGACCCCGCCCTCCAGGCGACGACGTTTCGGAACTGGCACCAGCACTGGTGGCCGACCATCGAGACGAGCGAGCGGGCCCCCAGCACCATCATCAGCTACGAGTGCTCGCTGCGTCTCCATGTCCTCCCCTACCTCGGCGAGCTCCGGGTGAAGGACGTCCGCCGCATCCACCTCGAGCGTTGGCTCGGCGAGCTGCGACGCTCCGGCGCCTCAAACTCCACCATCCACATCGCCAAGACCGCCGCGGGCATGCTGCTCGGCTCGGCGGTGGATTCGGGGATCATCGCCTCCAACCCGTTGACAGGGGTGCGGATCGCCAAGGGCACCAGTCGCACCCGGCAGGCCCTGACGGCTGACCAGGTGGAGCGAGTGGCCGACGCGGTGGGTCCTTGGTGGCGACCGTTCGTGTTGGTGCTTGCCTATTGCGGGCTTCGGCCGGGCGAGGCCATTGCCCTTCGCCGACGGCATCTCGACGACCTCGGTCGGCTGACTATCGAAGGAGCGGTGAGCGAGCACCGAGGAAAGCTCATCGAGGGAGACACCAAGACCCACCGGTCAAGGTTGGTGCAGGTCCCATCGTCAGTGCTCAAACAGCTCAAACACCATTTGTCAGCGACTCCTGCTGAAGGACTTGAGAGCCTGATGTTCACATCGCCGGGCGGCGGGATGATCCGGTTATCGAACTGGCGGCATCGTGTGTGGGAGCCAGCCATTCGAAAGGCCGGGCTGCCGGCCGCGACGACTCCGTACGTGCTCCGGCACACTGCCGCGAGCCTCTTGGCCCAACAGGGCGTACCGGTTTCGACTGCAGCCGCCGCGCTCGGGCATGACCCCGCGATCTTCCTCGGGAGATACGCTCACCTGTACCCAGGTGATCTTCGCTCGGCGGCCGATGCGATGGAGAGTGCTCGAACGCAGGCGCGATCTGTCTCCGATGATGCGGAAAGCTTCGATCGAACTAAGGGGCGGAGCCTCGGCAGCCCGTTCCCCCCAGGACGATAGGCGGAGCGGTACGGAGCGGTACGTGTACGGAGCGGTACGTCCGTCGCGCGAGGATATCGGGATCTTCCGGTATCTGCGGGGTCTGATCGCCCGCAGGCGATGCCCGGTCGGCCCTGACAGGCGATCCACGATGTAGGCACAGAGGCGCTTCAGACTCTCTTTTGTGAGAAAGAAGAAGCTCCTCCACGCCTCTGTGTATGTCGATCCTAGCGAGATCGTTCGCCATCTCGTGGGTCTGAAAGACGTCCGTGTCCTCTCCTACGTGTGTCGTGGACCAGCAGGTGAGATCACCATCGAGCAGGCAGACCCCGTCCTTTTCTGCCGGCGCTGCGGGGGACGCGCTTGGGTGAAGGACCGCCCGATCGTCACCTACGTGGACCTGCCCTTCGGCGGCGTGCCGATCACGCTGCGCTGGAGGAAACACCGGCTCGTCTGCCCCGACGAAGGCTGCCCGGTGCGCACGTTCACCCTGGGGGATCACCGCATCGCTGCCGTCGGCTGCATGCTCACCACGAGGGCGGCCAAGTGGGTGGTGAAACAGATCGGCGGCGGCCAGACCATCTCGCATCTCGCGCGTGAGCTCGGCTGCTGCTGGGACGCGATCAACACGGCGGTGCGCATCTACGGGGCGGCGCTTCTTGCGGCGGACACGAGGCGCTTGAAGGAGACGACGGCCATCGGGCTCGACGAGGCGCTCTTTGTCAGATCCGGGCCCTACAAGGAGAAGACCTGGTCGACGACGGTGTGCGACGTGGTCAACCACGCGCTGATCGACGTGCTCCCGACCAGGGACTTCACGAAGGTCGCCGGCTGGCTTCGTGCCCAGCCCCATCACGTGAAAGACCACCTCGACTACGGCTGCTTGGACATGTCGAGGACCTACAACGCCGTCTTTCGGGTGGTCACGCCCAAGGCCACCCGGGTCATCGACCGCTTCCACGTCATGCGTCACGCCATCTTGGCTGTAGACCAGACCCGGCGCCGGGTCCAAAACGAGCGCCTGGGTCACCGGGGACGAGCGAGTGACCCGCTTTATCGGGCCCGCAAGCTCTTGATCATCAAGGCGACGGCCGACGATCCCGAACTCTGTGCCCGCCTCGAGGGTCTCTTGGCACTGGGCGATCCCGACGGCGAGGTGGCGTTCGCCTACAGCGTCAAAGAGGCCGTCGCCCGGTTCTATGGCACCGAGGCTCCTGAGCAAGCAGCCGATCTGCTCCGCGACGTCATTGACGTGAGCTCCAAACGCTCCGCCCCCTTTGAGGTCAGACGACTGGCCCGCACGCTTCGCAACTGGTTCGATCCCATCGTGGCCTGGCACGAGGCCAAGGTGTCCAACGGTCCGACCGAAGGCATGAACAACCTCTTGAAACGGGTCAAGCGGGTTGCGTTTGGGTTCACGAACTTCGAGAACTTCCGCATCCGGGCCCTCCTCTATGCCGGCAAGCCCAACTTCAGAGTGCTCGACTCGATCGTGGTGGCGTGAGGTGGCTCACCCCGCAGAAACCGGAAGACCCGGATATCGCGGGGACGGCCGGAATGACGGCAGGCTGCGAATTGAGAGCCACCCGGTGAACTGCTCGTTTATGGTCGGGCTGCCGGGATTTGAACCCGGGACCTCTTGACCCCCAGTCAAGCGCGCTAACCAAGCTGCGCCACAGCCCGAATCTGACGTGGCGACCCTACCAGCCCGTTCGGCGTCCACACCTTGTCTGTCCCGCCGTCCTCAGGTGGGCGCCGGTGCCGATCGCGCACGTTGAGGTCGACCGCTCGGTCAAGGACCCTCGAGATCGGCTGCACTTGTCAGCCGCTCGGCGCCAAGCTGGCATCGATCAGCTGGCCAATGAACACGTAGCCCCTGGTGTTGGCGTGGATGTTCCCCTGCGAGCAGTAGTACGTGAGCCGGCAGACCTCTCCCACGGCCGCCGGCACCTTGCCGTAGAGCTTGAGCATCATCGTCGTCGTGAGCGGCGTGTCGGCTCCTGCCGTGGCCTTCTTGAACGGCGCGTCAGTCACGTTGACGAAGCTCCCGTCGGCGACCGAGGTGTAGGCCTTGTCGAGCGTCGGGTTGATGAGGCTGTCGAAGGCGGCCACTGACAGGCTCGCCAGGTTCTGGTTGGTGGCACCCTTCGGGTAGACCCAGTCGCCCAGGATCACATCGGGGTAGGTCAGTCCCACGATCCGGGTCGACGCGTCGCCATTGGTAGCCAGAGCCTGGCTCAACGACGACACGAGGGATCCGACATTGGCGGTGATGCCGTTGTCGGCGTTCTCGACACAGGTGAGGATTGCGCTCGTGCTCCCAGCGTTGGCGCAGGCGGTGACATCGTTGCCGCCGATCGATACCGTGACCAGGCTCACCTGTCCCGGATGCTGACCGATGAAGTCGAGAGCCGCCTGCTCCTGGGTCTCGGTCGGGTACGGGACGGCATCAGTGGCGGCAGGCTGCCCGCATCCGATGGACGAGATGATCGAGGTGGTGGTGGCTCCCCCGCACCCGAAGTTGGCGAGTTGCAGTTTCTGCATCCTCGCCACGTAGGCCGTATACCCCGGTGTGGCGCCTTTGCCGGGCTGATCGCCGATCGAGTAAGAGTCGCCGAGCGAGACGTAGTAGGGCGGCGCAGACTTCGCCGCCGGCCGTGTCTTGGTCGGGCCATTCGTCTTCGCTGCCCCGCTGACCGCCGGCGTCAAGCCCACAGTCAGCAGGGCGACGGCGGCGGTAACGAAGGCGAGCCCGGCGAGAGGTGCTCGAAGACGCCTGTGCATGATCTCCTCCGACTGTCGTTGTGCCCGTCCGGTCCGCCTCCATGGGGAGACCCTCGGCGCGGGATCGACAATGGCTACCACACCCTCCGGCTTCGCCATGCCTCCCCAGTGGCACTTCTCGCTGCCAGTGGCCGCCCCCGGGCGCTCGACCTCGACCCGCCACCCTGTGCGGTCGGCTCAGACGTGATGGATGACCCAGGTCACACCTTGGAACGCCCGGTATCCCAAGTAGATGACACTGGCCACCAGCATGAATTTGAAGTACCACGGGGCCTTGCGGTGCTCCAGGGGCACGGTTCCGCACACCGGGCACGTTCCGTCGTCGCTCAGCTCCTCGGTTTCGACCCGGCTGTCACACTCCTCGCACCACGGCACGGCTCAGGTCGCCCCCTTCACTCGAGCACCGTCGACCCATGGCGTCGGCGTCAGCGATGAGGTCACGTCCCGTCGTGCCGCCGTCGATGCCCCGATGGTCATCTCCGGGCCGCCCGGCTGCCGCCCCCCCGACGTGCGCTCTTGGCCCTCACCCGCAGCTTGACCGGCGTCGGTCCGAGCTCGAACCGCTCGCGTAGCGCCCGCTCGACATAGCGCAGGTAGGTCGGCTCGATGCGGCCCGTGGTGAACAACGTGAACGTCGGCGGATCGATGGCCCCTTGCACCGCATACTGGATGCGGGCCCGGGCCGGAGGGTGGGCGGCCTGCACTGCCTTGACGGCCCGGTTGAGCTCGCCGGTCGGGATGCGCCGGTGGTACGCCTCCTCGGCAGCGCCCACAGCGGGGAGGATCCGGTGGACCCCGAAACCGGATCGGGCGCTGACCTTGAGCACGGGGGCCTCGCCGAGGAACGCCAGGCGGTCTCCGATGTCGGCGAGGATGCCGCGGCGTTCCTCCACCGGGACCATCTCCCACTTGTTGAGCACGACGACGGTCGGGCAACCGGCGCCGGCCACCCGTTCGGCAAGTCTCTGGTCCTGATGGGTCACGCCGGCGGTGGCGTCGATGACGAGCAGAGCGATGTCGGACCGGTCGAGCGCCTCGAGGGCCCGCAGGACCGAGAAGTACTCGGTGCCCCGCTCGGTACGGGACCGGCGCCTCATCCCGGCCGTGTCGACGAAGCACACCGTCCCTTCCGGTGTCTCGACGACGGTGTCGACCGCGTCCCGGGTCGTGCCCGGTTCATCGTGGGTGACGGCCCGCTCGTCGCCCACCAGCCGGTTGAACAGGGTCGACTTTCCGACGTTCGGACGGCCGACCACGGCCACCCGGGGCGGGGTGCCCCCCTCTTCCCGACCGTGGGCGCCCGGGACCGTCCTGCCGGAGCCGCCGGGGTCGGGCCCGGCCGGTGGGAGCAGGCTGACCACCTCGTCGAGCAGGTCGCCGGTGCCCCGGCCGTGCAGAGCGCTGACCGCCCAGGGAGGGCCGAGGCCGAGGCTCATGGCGTCCCACGTGTCGGCCTCCCGGTGGGCCGAGTCGACCTTGTTGACCACGACCCGGACCTGGCGTCCGGCCCGCTTGAGCACCCTGGCCACGGCCAGGTCGGCCTCGGTCACCCCGATGGTGACGTCTACGAGAAGGAGGACCACGTCGGCCTCGGCGAAGGCCCGTTCGGCCTGGGCGCTGACCTGGACGTCGAGCGGGTCGTCGCCGGCCACCCACCCTCCGGTGTCGACGACGGTGAACGTGTGGCCGTTCCATTCGGCCACCAGCTCCTTGCGGTCCCGGGTCACACCCGGTCTCTCCTCGACCACTGCGGCGCGGCGGCCGACGATGCGGTTGACGAGGGTGGATTTTCCGACGTTGGGCCGTCCGGCGATGACCACGACCGGCTGACGTCGACCGGCGGACGCCCGGGCCGGGGCCGGCTCGTTCACCTCGACGCCCCGAGGGCGACGGGGACCGGTCCCCAGTCCGTTCCCGGGAGAATGGGACCATGGTCGAGCGCCCGGCGCAGCGACCGCCCGTCGGTAGGGACGACCTCGACGGGTCGGGGCAGATCGGCGAGGGTCAGGTCGTCGAGGAAGCGCCCTTCGGACAGGCACGAGTCGGGCAACAGGTAACGGTGGCCCTCGGGCTCGCCGTCGAGGACGGCGGCCAGATCGGTCCCGGTCAACAGGCCCGAGACGCCGATGTTGCCGCCGAAGAAGTGGTTCGCCACCGGGACCACCCGGATGTCTCGCCCGAGCCTGTCGACGAGGGGCTCGAGCACGAGCGCGCCGTAGGTCCCGGTGAGGACGGCGACGGGGGCGCCGGGCGAGGCCGATGGCGGCTTGTTCTCGATGCGACGGGCCCGGTAGCCCGACGGCGGCGCCCCGTCCACGGCGGCGAAGAAGCCCGGCCGGACGCCTCGGGCCGATCGGTCGTCACCGTCGAAGGCGGCCTCGAAGGCCCGGGCCATGCCCAGGCCGTTCTCGTGCTGGGGGAACCCCTCGTAGGTGGTGGCGGCGGGAAACGCTCGGCCGGCCATCAGGTAGTACTCGTCGGCGGCGAAGACCATCCGCCGGCCGAGGGCGCTGAGGAACGTCTCCTGCCAGCCGTCCACGGTATCGCAGACGGCGGCCGCCTCCTCGCTCGTGTGGGGCCGCATGGCCGACTCGGTCGAGAAGCGGCTCACCCCGAGGGGCACGCAGGCCACGGTGGCCAGACCCGGGTAGCGGTCGAGCACGCCGGCCAGCGTGTCCTCCAGCACCTGTCCGTCGTTCTTACCCGGGCACACCACGATCTGGCCGTGGACCTCGATGCCCCCGTCGAGCAGGGCCTCCAGCCAGCGGAGGCTCACCGCTCCGCGCCGGTTGCGCAACAGGTCGGCCCGGACGGCGGGATCGGTGGCGTGGATGGACACGAAGAGCGGGCTCAGCCGCTCGGTGAGGACCCGCTCGAGGTCCATCTCGGTGAACCGGGTGAGGGTCGTGAAGTTGCCGTAGAGAAAGGAGAGGCGGTAGTCGTCGTCCTTCAGCGAGAGGCTCCGGCGCATCCCCTTGGGCAGCTGGTGGATGAAGCAGAACTCGCAGTGGTTGTCACAGGTGCGCACCCGGTCGAAGACCGCAGAGGAAACCTCGGCACCGAAGGGCTCGCCGGGCTGCTTGTGGACCACGACGGCCTCGGCGTCCTCACCGCCCTTGCGGCGCACGACGAGGTCGAGCTCGGGCTCGTCGACCAGCATGCTGTACTCGATCACGTCACGCGGCGAGCGGCCGTTCACGAAGAGGAGCTCGTCCCCCGGACTGAGCCCCGACCGTTCTGCCGGTGATGACTCGGCGACGGCGACCACCCTCGGTGCCGCCGTCACGCGGGGCGCCGACATGGCCCCAGGATACCGGGTCCTGTTGAGTCGAAGGCCTCGGCGAACAGGTCGCGGCGATCGGGCCGGCAACGGAGCCATCGGCCGGCACGAGGGCGAGACCCCGCTACCGGAGCGGCCATGGGGCCCCGGTACGCTGGAGCAATGGACGTGGAGCGGGTGCTGCTGGCCGAACCCCGAGGGTTCTGTGCCGGCGTGGAGAAGGCCATCAAGGCGCTGGCCTGGATGGTCAAGGTGTTCGAGCCGCCCGTCTACTGCTATCACGAGATCGTCCACAACCAGCACGTGGTCGAACAGTTCCGGGCCAAGGGCGTGGTGTTCGTGGACGACGTGAGCTGCGTCCCCGACGGGGCTCCACTCATGTTATCGGCCCACGGATCCGCACCCGAGGTCGTCACCACGGCTCGGGATCGGGGACGGGTCGTGATCGATGCCGTGTGTCCGCTCGTCACCAAGGTTCACCACGAGCTCAAGGTGCGGGCGCGCAAGGGCTACACCGTGCTCTATGTCGGCCATCACGGGCACGAGGAGGCGGTCGGGACCATGGCCGTCGCCCCCGAGGCCGTACGCCTTCTCGAGACGGTGGACGATGTGGATTCCCTCGCCCTCCCCGGCGCCGGCGAGGAGCGTCCCTCGGTCGCACTGCTGGCCCAGACCACCCTCAGCCACGACGAGTGGGCCGGCATCGTCGACCGGGCCCGGGAGCGGTTCCCCGATCTGTGGATGCCGAACCGGAGCGACCTGTGCTTCGCAACCACGAACCGCCAGTCGGCCTTGAAGGCCCTCGCCGGCCAGGCCGACGCCGTAGTGGTCATCGGCTCGGAGAACTCGTCCAACACCGTGGCGCTCGAAGCGGTGGCCCGCTCATTCGGGTGCCCCCGCGTGATCCGCATCAACGACGCTGACGAGCTCCCCGACGACCTGGTGGGCACGGTCGGCGTGACGGCCGGTGCCTCGGCTCCCGAGGCGCTGGTCCAGGCTGTCGTCGACCGGCTCGCCCCGGCGGGGGTCCGCTCCTCGGCCGTGACCGTCGAGGAGGAGTACTTCCCCCCTCCACCCGAGCTCCGTGAGCTCCTCCGGGCCCTCGAGCTGTGGGTCACCGCCCTGGCCACCGCACCCCGTGGACGGGCTCCGGACGGTGAGGCCGACGGTCAGAGCGCCCTGGTCGATGACCGCGGCACGGCTGCCGCCACCGTCCTCGAAGCCTTGGCGGGCTGACCCGTTGCCCCCGGTTTTCGACCCACTTCCCCCA
This sequence comes from uncultured Acidimicrobiaceae bacterium, assembly GCA_963828385.1. GTDB lineage: Bacteria > Actinomycetota > Acidimicrobiia > Acidimicrobiales > RAAP-2 > Bog-756. The sequence goes on along the minus strand of CAWHEF010000002.1, from coordinate 1,504,003 downwards.
CCGGTGGGGTCGGTAGGTGTGCGGCATGCAATTCGGTGCGAAACTTGACCACATGACGACCCCAATCACGACCCAACCCGCACCGGGATCGGCGAGGACGCCGTTCAGCGGCACCTCCTTCACCGCCATGGACGTCTCCACCGCCGAGCAGTGGGCGGTGATCGGGCGCGAGACGGCCACCCACCAGGGACGGGTGGCGGACCGGGTGCTCGGCATGCTGGCGTCCCTCGACACCGTGGTCGACGGGTTCGCGGTCGACCAGTTGACCCACTGCCTGCAGACCGCCACCCGGGCCGAGCGGGCCGGGGCCGACGACGAGGTGGTGGTCGCCTCCCTGTGCCACGACGTCGGCAAGGCGGTGTCGGTCTTCAACCACCCGCGGATCGCCGCCGAGATCCTCCGTCCCTACGTCAGGCCCGAGGTAGCCGAGGTCATCGCCGTCCATCAGGACTTCCAGGGTCGCCACTACTACGAGCACTTCGACATGGACCCCAACCTGCGGGAGAACCACCGGGACGAGCCCTACTTCGAGCTGGCAGAGCGGTTCGCCGACGAGTGGGACCAGACGAGCTTCGACCCGGACTACCCCACCGAGCCGCTCGATCACTTCGAGCCCCTGGTGCGGACCGTCTTCGGACGGCCTCGCTACCAGGCGTGAGCCCCACCCAGAAGCACCGCTTCCTCTCCCTGCCCGACAACCGGGAGCGACGGCGTCAGGCCGAGCTGGTCGAATTGGCTGTCGGGGTGGCGCGCCGTGACTTCGAGGCACGTTATCCGAATGCCGTCTTCGGCCCGGTCACGGCCGTCATCGCCGCCTTCGACGAAGAGCAGAACATCGGGGACGTCCTGAAGGCGATGCCCACCTACGTCGGCGACCTCGAGGTGAGCACGCTGGTCGTCGTGGACGGCGGAAGTGACGGCACCGCCGCCGTCGCCATGGACGCCGGGGTGTTCACCTGCGTGCTGCCGGTCAACCTGGGCCACGGCGTCGCCTTGCGCGTCGGCTACGAGCTGGCGGCCGCCCACGGTGCCCGATACGTCGTGACCCTCGACGCCGACGGCCAGAACGACCCTGCCGAGCTCGAGACGATGGTGGATCCGGTCATCGGCGGCGAAGCGGATTTCGTCATCGCCTCCCGGCGTCTCGGCGTGGACCAGACCACCGACAGGTTCCGGCAGGCCGGAGTGACCGTGTACGCGTCCGTCCTCAACGCCATCACGTCCCAGGGGCTCACCGATTCGTCCAACGGCTACCGGGCGTTCAGCATCGAGCTGTTGAACGACATCGTTCCCCATCTCGTGCAGAGCCAGTACCAGACGGCCGAGGTCGTGATCACGGCGGCCAGCCGGGGATGGCGTATCACCGAGCGCCCGACGGTCTGGCATCCCCGGGCATCGGGATCCTCCAAGAAGGGCGGGGACCTCTTCTTCGGCTTCCAGTACGCCCGGGTCATCGCCACCACGTGGTGGCGGGTCACGTTGGGCAACCGCCACCGCCTCTAGGCCGTCGGTCCTATCCGTCTTGTCCGCCGGGAGCGCGAGAGAAAGGGCGCGTCAGTACCGCCCGGCCGCGGCAACCGACCGGTCATAGAGCGACTGGAGCGTCGACGCCAGGCTCTCGGTCCGCCGGTGGATCTCGTGGCGTGACACACGGCCGCCTCCTGTCCGCTCGGGAGGCAGAATGGGCTCGCCCACCACCAGGTGGATCCGACGGGGCCGGGGCACCCTCGAACCCTTGGGCATGACCGAGGCCGAGCCGCCGATGCCGACGGGGACGACGGTGGCACCGGTGCGGGCTGCGAGGAAGGCCACCCCCTCGAACAGGTCGCAGATCGCCGGGCCGGTGCGCCTCGTCCCCTCCGGGAACAGGATGAGCACCTCTCCAGCCTCGAGCACGTGCTGGGCCCGGCGGAGCGACTCCCGGTCGGGAGTGCCCCGGTGGACGGGAAACGCACCGAGCGAGGGAAGGATCCGGGCGAGGACCGGGTTGTCCCACAGGCTGTCCTTCCCCATGTAGTGGAGCTTGCGCCCGGTGACGTCGGACGCCACGAAGAAGTCGATGAAGGACCGGTGGACGGGGGCCACGATGACCGGTCCCTCCTCGGGCACCCGGCCCTGCCACTCGATCGTCGTCCTGAACACGATGCGGTTGACCCAGTGGACCAGCACCCGGAGGACCCGGTAGATCGGCGTGAAGCGGGTGTCGACCACGGCCCCGCCCCCCGACCCGGTTGCGGTTCTGTCCCCGGCCCGGCCGTCGGCAGCCCGCTCGTTCACGGCCCGTTCGTTCACAGCCATCCCACCACTTCCTCTACCACGTCTTCCACCGTGCGGTCGGTGGTGTCGATCAACCTCGCCCCGTCGGCCACGCCGAGCGGCGAGTCGGACCGGGTGCTGTCCCTGTGGTCACGGCGGGCCAGGGCGTGGGCGCTCTCCTCGCTGCGGCGCCGAGACCGTTCCTCCTCCGTCGCCGTCAGGAAGATCTTCACGTCGGCGCCGGGGAAGACGACCGAGGCGATGTCTCGCCCCTCGACGATGCCGCCGCCGTGCTCGGTCACCCATTGGCGTTGCCGGTCGACGAGGACGGCCCGGACCCCCGGGTTGGCGGCCACCGCCGACACGGCCGCGCTGACCTCGGGAGAACGGATGGCCGTGGTGACGTCGTTCCCGTCGGCTGTGACCCGTTCCCCCACCGTGATGGCGAGGTCACCGGCGAGGGCCGCCACCGACGCCGTGTCATCGGGATCGAGGCCCCGGTCGAGGACAGCCCAGGCCACGGCACGGTACATGGCCCCCGTGTCCAGGCGGTCGACCCCGAGCCGCTCGGCGAGCGCCCTGCTGACCGACGACTTCCCCGACCCCGCCGGGCCGTCGATGGCGATGAGCGGCCGGTCTCCCTTGGCCGTCATCTGTGGGGTGCCTGGCTCGCACGCAGTCGGCTCAGGTCCGTGGCGAAGCCGGGATAACTGGTGGCGACGGCCTCCCAGCCGGTCACGGTGGTCGTCGCCCCCGGCGGGCACGCCGTCCCGGCGATGGCGGCAGCCATGGCGACCCGGTGGTCCCCGTCGGCGTCTACATCGGCCGGGCGGAGCGCTCCCCCGACGCCGTCGACGACCAGGTCGTCGCCGTCGATTTCGGCCGCTGCGCCGAACGACCGGACCAGCTGGGCCGTGCCCGTGAGCCGGTCCGACTCCTTCACCCGGAGCTCGCCCATGTCACGAAACGTCGTCCGCCCTGAGGCGGTCGCCGCCGCCACGGCCAGGATCGGCACCTCGTCGAGGGAGGGGATCTCCTCGGCTCTCACGTCCGTGCCCTCGAGTCGGCAGTAGCCGGCGGTGAGCGAGCCGACCGCCTCCCCCGCCTCGGCCACCTCGACGGTGGCCCCCATCCGCCGCAACACGCCGAGGAAGCCGAGCCGCTCGATGCCGAGCTCGACCCCGGTGACCGTGACCAGGCTGCCGGGCACCACGACGGCGCCGGTGATCCAGAAGGCGGCTTGGGACGGATCCCCGGGCACCGTGAAGGTCCCGGAGCGGAGGCTGCCCGGCCACAGACGGACCACCCGGCCGCCTCCGTCGCGGTCGATCGTGATCTGTGCCCCCATGGCCCGGAGCATCTCCTCGGTGTGGGCCCGGGTGGCGACCGGCTCGGTCACCACCGTCTCGCCCTCGGCGTCGAGCCCGGCCAGAAGGACGGCCGACTTGACCTGGGCGCTGGCCATGGGTGTCACGTAGTGGATGCCGTGGAGGCGCCCGCCGGTGATGGACAGTGGAGGCAGGAGCTGGTCGCCCCGGCCGAGGACGGTGGCACCCATGTCCACGAGCGGGGCGGCCACCCGATCCATCGGCCGGCGGGACAGGGACTCGTCCCCGGCGAGGGACGTCGTGCCGGGGAGGGTGGCCACCACTCCTGCCAGCAGGCGCATGGCGGTTCCGGAGTTGCCGAGATCGAGCGGCTCCGAGGGGGCGGAAAGCCGGCGCCGGCCACCGCTGATCGTGACGGTGCCGGCGTCCGTCTTGACGTCGGCACCGAGCGCGGCGACGGCGCCGGCCGTGCGGGCCACGTCGTCGCCGCCGGAGATGCCGTCGATGACGGAGGTCCCCTCGGCCAGAGCGGCGAGGAGGAGGGCTCGGTGGGAGATCGACTTGTCCCCGGGCGCGGCCAGCGAACCGACGAGGGGGACACCGCCCGCCACGCTGAGCCCGGCGGTCGTCACCGGGTGGTCCCGATGGCGGCGGACGTGGCCCGGTACCCCCGGGAGACGAGGACGCTGACCAGGGTGGGGGCGGCCAGCGTGTCGACTACGAGGACGAGCACCCCCCGGTCTCCCTCGACCGAGTGGGCGATCTCCAGATCGAAGATGTTGACCCCGAGCTCGGCGGCCAGCGTCGTCACGTCGGCCAGAGCACCGAGCTGGTCGGGGACGGGAACCCTCACCTCGGCCAGGTGCTCGGGACGCGGTGCCCGCTCGACCAGGGCTCGACGTGCCTCGGCCGCCCGGGACAGCACGGCCAACAGCGAGGACCGGTCGCCCTCGGCGACCCGGCGCCGCATGGCGACGAGGGCATCGAGGAGCAGATCGAGGGTGGCTACGATGGCGTCGCTGTTGTCGTCACAAATGTCGGGCCAGATCGAGGGTTGCCCGGCTGCCACCCGGGTCATGTCCCGGAACCCCCCCGCCGCCAGCTGGAGGAGGGCAGCATGCTCCTCGCCGAGACCGGCGGCGAGGTCCATGAGGGTGGCCGCCGTCAGATGGGGAACGTGGGAGACCACTGCCACCAGGCGGTCGTGCTGGGCCGGGGCGAGGTCGACGACACTCGCTCCGAGCTCGGCCACGACCGATCGAACCATTGCGTAGGCGGTGGGATCGGTGTCCTCGGTGGGCGTGAGCACCCAGGTGGCTCCCACGAACAACTCGGCTGTGGCACCCTCCAACCCGTCCTGCTCCGAGCCGGCCATGGGGTGGCCGCCGACGAACCGGGGGTGGTCGATTGCCCCCACCAACGGGCCCTTGACCCCTCCGACGTCCGTCACCGCGGCGTCCGGCTTCCACGCCGACGATGCGGCGATGCCGGCCACGATTCCCGCCGTGGCCGCCACCGGCGTGGCCACCACCACCAGGTCGGCGCCGTAATCGCTTCCGAGCTCGTCGACGGCCCCGAGCTCGAGCGCCCGTTCGGCCACGTCGGGCGCGTCGTCGACGCCGGTGACGTGCCAGCCGAGGGCGGTCAGGGCCAGGCCCATCGAGCCGCCGATGAGCCCGGTCCCGATGATCATGGCCCGCCGTTCTGGGAGGGAGCGGGTCCGAGAGGGGACGCGGCGCTCCCCGGCTCGTCGCTCAAGCGGGGAGGTCGTCACGGAGTCCCTGGGCGCCCTCCAGGTACACGTGGTGGACCTGGTCCCTCGGTCGGTCGGTCTCGACGTGGAGCATGGCCCGGATGCACCGGGGCACCGAGCCCACCACGCCCAGCTCCCGGGCGCAGATGAGCGGGACCGCACCCAGTCCCATCGACCGGGCCGCCGTGGCCGGGAACGTGGAGGTGATGTCATCGGTGGCGGTGAACAGGATCGAGATGATGTCGTCCTCGACCAGCCCGTTGCGATCGAGAACCTGTCCGAGGAGGGACACCACCCGCTCGGTCACCGCCTCCGGTGTGTCGTGGTCGACCGTGGTGGCACCGCGCACAGCTCGGACGATTCTCGGCATCAGGCAGGCATGTTACCCAGGCTCGCCGCGGCGGCCCCCGAGGCCGCCGGAGCCAGCGGAGCCGGGCCTCTCGGTGGGTACCGCCGCCCTGGCCAGTGCCCGGACCTCGTGGGGGGTGAGGGGCCGCCACGAGCCGGGGGGAAGCGAGGGATCAGTGACCGGGCCGATGCGGGTGCGCACCAGGCGGACCGCCGGGTGACCCACGGCGTCGCACATCCTCCGGATCTGACGGTTTCTCCCCTCGTGGATGACCATCTTGAGCAGCCCGGGCGCCACCACGGCAACACGCGCCGGTGCCGTCCTCCCGTCCTCCAGGTCAACGCCTGACCGGAGGGCCCGGATCTGGCCCGGGGTCGGGTCTCCTTCGACCTGGACCAGGTACTCCTTGTCGACCCCGAACGATGGGTGGGTCAGACGGTGGGTGAGCTCCCCGTCGTTGGTCAGGACGAGGAGCCCCTCGGAGTCGAGATCGAGCCGGCCGACGGGGAAGACCCGGACCGGCACGGCGACGAGCGAGGTGACCGTGGGGCGCCCATGGGTGTCGGTGGCCGTGCTCACCACCCCGCGGGGCTTGTTGAGGAGGATGTGGACCAGCCCGGGCCGGATGGGCAGCGGCACCCCGTCGAGCTCGACCCGGTCGGTGGCGGGGTCGACACGACACCCGAGCTCGCGGGGCTGCCCGTTCACGGTGACCCGGCCCTCGGCGATGAGCTCCTCGCACACCCGGCGCGAGCCGATCCCGGCCCGGGCCAGGACCTTCTGGAGACGTTCGCCGGAGGTATCCCCCGGCCCTTCAGCCATGTCGCCCGGAGCCGTGCCGCCCGGGCCGGTCAGCCATCGGCGGCGGGGCGCAGGCGGTCCTCCAGCTCATCGAGGGTTTCGGGCCCGGGGAGGAGGCTCTCGACCGGCGGGAGCTGGTCGAGGCGGTCGAGGCCCAACCGCTCGAGGAACGCTTCGGTCGTCGTGTAGAGGACGGCCTGTCCGGGCCCGGGGGCCCGGCCGGCGACGGAGATGTAGCCGCGGTGCTCGAGCAGACGGACCACGCCATCCACGTTCACGCCCCGTAGGGCGGCGATCTGGGCCCGGGTGACGGGCTGCTTGTAGGCCACGATGGCCAGCGTCTCGAGGGCGGCGGCCGACAGCCGGGACGAGACCCCGGCGTTGGCGAAGCGCTCGACGTAGGGAGCGAGCTCGGGATGGGTCTGGACCCGGTACCCACCGGCGATCCGGACCACCTCGAAGCCGCGCCCCTCACGCCTGCACGACTCGGCGAGCTCGTCGCAGAAGGGATCGACCTGCTCGACGGGGACCTCGAGCAATTCGGCCAGCAGCTGGGCGGACACCGGTTCGACGGCCGCCATCAACACGGCCTCGATGGCCCGGGCCTCGGGCCGGAGCACCACCTCAGCCTTCGTACTCGTCGTAGGGGGCGCCTCCCACCGACACCGTCTCGCCGGCCACCCGGACTTCTGCGGAACGGGCGGTGTCGGGCTCCGCCCGGTCCGCCGAGTCTGCCGGCGCCGCTGCACCCCCCGGTCCCGCCACCCACGACACCTGCAGTTCGCCGAACGTGTGGCCTTGATCCAGGTCGACGCGCCCGCGCTTGCACAGCTCGAGCAGGGCGAGGAAGGTGACGATGACCTCCATCCGCGTCCCGAGATGGCTCGTCAGGCTCCGGAAGGTCGCCGATCTCACCACCGGCAGTCTTCGTTCGAGATGGGCCACGGCGTCGGTCACCGTCACCGTCTCCACCGTCACGTGGTAGAGGTCGACCACTGGAACGGGCCGTTCGGCTGTGGCCCGGAGGTAGGCCGCCGCAACCTGGTCGGCGGTCACCCCCTCGAGGAGATCGGGGGCGTTCACCACCACGCCCTCGTCGATGCCGGCGGTCCGCTGGACGCAGCGGGAGGCCCGCTCGGTGAGGACTGCGAAGGCGTCGGCGGCAGCCGCATACGCCTGGCACTCGAGCAGGCGGGCGAGCAACAGGTCGCGCTCCTCCCAGCCGGTCAGCTCCTCGTCCTCGTCGACGGCATCGTGACCGGGGAGTAGCCATTTCGACTTGAGCTCGACCAGGACCGCCGCCACCATCAGGAACTCGGACACCGTGGGCAGGTCGACGGGGTCGCCGGTGAGCACCTCGTCGATGAAGGCGTCGACAACGGCGGCGAGGGGGACGTCGTAGAGATCGACCTCGTGGCTGGTGACCAGCTGGAGGAGGAGGTCGATGGGACCATCGAAGACGGGGGTGGAGACCGTGGCGACCACGGATCCGACCCTATCGGCTGGCCGCCGGCAGACGGTGCACCCCGAAGCTGCCCCTACGATGAACGCCCATGTCCAGAGTTCTTTCCGGCATCCAGCCGAGCGGCGACCTCCATCTCGGCAACTATTTCGGCGCCGTCCGGAGCTGGGTCGCCGATCAGGACGGGAACGACTGCTTCTACGCCATCACCGACCTGCACGCTCTCACCCTCGATATCGCTCCCGAGGAGTTGCGCGCCCGCACCGAGGCCACCGCCCTCGACCTCCTGGCCGCTGGCCTCGACCCCGAGCGGTGCACGCTGTTCGTCCAGAGCCACGTCCCCGAGCACACCCGGCTGACCTGGCTGCTCGAGTGCACCGCGGCCATGGGCGAGCTCCGCCGGATGACGCAGTTCAAGGACAAGAGCGAGGGAAAGGACTCGGTACGGGTCGGTCTGTTCACCTACCCCGTGCTCATGGCGGCGGACATCCTCCTCTACGACGCCGACCGGGTCCCGGTGGGCGACGACCAGCGTCAGCACCTGGAGCTCGCCCGCACGTTGGCCGGCCGGTTCAACAGCCGGTTCGGCCCCACGTTCACGGTGCCCGAGGCGGCCGTACCGGCGCACGGCGCCAGGGTGATGGATCTCCAGCGCCCTGACCAGAAGATGTCGAAGTCGGTGATCTCACCGCTCGGCACGGTCTCGATGTTCGACGCCCCCGAGGAGATCGAGCGGAAGGTGAAGCGGGCCGTGACCGACAACGACGCCGAGGTCCGCTACGACCCCGTCGGCAAGCCGGGCGTCTCCAACCTGCTCGAGCTGCTGTCCACCGCCATCGGGGAGCGCCCGGAGGCTGTGGCGAAGCGCTACGAGCGCTACGGCGAGCTCAAGGCCGACACGGCTCAGGCGCTCATCGAGCTGCTCCGGCCGGCGCGCGAGCGACGAGCGGCCCTGGTCGCCGAGTCGGGAATGCTCGCCGGCCTGCTCGCCCGTGGTGCCGAGAAGGCGCGGGTGGTGGCGTCGGCCACCTACGGACGGGCGGCGGATGCCATGGGCCTTTGGGTCGAATGACGGCCACGAGGTCGGCCGCCGGGCCCAAGGCGGGCGCCGTCACGGACCCGAGGGCTGGCGGGCGACCCGTCGTCGGCGGCGACGCAGGAACAGTTCGGTCGCCACCCACCCCGCACCGGCCAGGACCCCGGCCGCCGAGATCACGATCCCGACGATGGCGTCGGCCGGGGCGTAGGTGAACGTGACGACGTAGGTCCCGGGCCCTGGCAGCGCCACGGTCTGGAGGACGCCACTCCGTCCGACCGGCACCGGCTCGGCCGGCCCCAGCCTCCGCTCCCCGTCCGAGCCGGTCATGGTCCGGATCGTGGCCGACCATCCCGGCGCGTAGGCCTCGCTCCGCTGGAGGGTGGCCGCCGAGTTTGTCTCGACGGTGACGGCCTGACGCCCGGAATCGTCGGGAGGACCGGCCAGGACGGACCCTTTTGCCTGCTCGGGTTGCCCGTCGGGACCGAGGAGCCGGGCCCAGCCGGTGGCGGCAGGATCGTGGAACGAGCCGAATGGGCCGATGGTGCCGGTGTAGACCCAGTGCGGGTAGGTGACGTGCTCCTGGAGGGGGCCGTCGAGGGACACCTCACCGGCTTCGGCCGTGACCGCGGTCGGGGTCCCGACGGTGATCGAGGACCCGACCGGTGCCCGCACGACGATGCCACCGGCTTCGACGGGCGGGTCGAAGTGGGCGACGGCGGTGCGGGCTCGGCCGTCGACGATGGTCGACTCCTCTGGCAGCCACCTGATCGACCCGGATGTCGTAAGGAGCCCGAGAGCGAGGGGGGCGAATCCCCCCTCTGAGTGCGGGAGCGGCACCGTGATCTCGCTCGTGGTGAGCGTTCCCCCGAAGTACCAGCGGCGGGTGTCGCCCGCCGCCACCCGGGTTGGCGGAGACGGCGTCGGGGGACCGGTGGTGCTCGGGAAGACGATCCCCTGCGACCCTCCCACGGTGGGCCGGTACGCCGAGGTGGGCACGGGCCGGACGAAGTAGCTGGGCAGGGAGAGCAGGGTCGTCACGTTCAGCTCGTCCCACAGAGGGGTGGACAGCGTGGCCGGAGCGAGGTCCTCCTGGAGATGGGCCCCGGTCGCCTGGTAGTAGCTGCCGTCGGTGAGCGCCGTGTAGCCCTGGGCGCTCGAGAGGCCGGACAGGATGTTGAAGTCGGTCTGCCCCAGGTCCAACAGGGCGTCCAACTGGAGCTCGTCGGGGTCGTAGATGATGAACCGGCCGTCGCCGGTGGCGGCCCGGAGCGCTGCCGCCGAGGGCTCGTGGGCCAGAGCCCGCGACTCGGGGAGCGGCGGACGGATGACGAAGAGGTTGAATACCAGCAGGTCGGCCACCACGACGGCGCCGAGGAGACGCCGCAGCCGGGCGTGGCGGTAGCGGGACGCGTTGACGACGATCCAGGTGGCGGCGCCGGCGATGACCGTGCCGATGGTGACCAGCCCGGCCAGGAGGAGCTGGGAGCCGGTGGGGAACGGGTAGGCCAGGGTCAACCATCCCTGGAGGGTGTCGCCGTCCACCCACAGGAAGACACAGAGCACGGCCGCGGCCACGAACGGCAGGGCCGGCACCACGATCTCCGATTTCGGACCTCGGTGCCACCGTTGAAGGATCGTCTCCTCGTCGGGTTCCCTCCCGGCCCTGTCCGCCAGCAGGCCGTGCAGCCACCAGCCGACGAGGACGGCCAGTGCCGTGTCCACCAGGAGGAGGTTCCGGTTGAGGAGCCGTTCACCGTTGACCTGGGGAATGAGGTAGAGCAGACGACCGAACGGGGTCTGGCCGCCGACGGCCGACAGCAGGCCCACGACGAGCACTACGTACCAGATCCACCATTGCCGCGCCTCGGGGCGCGAGCGCCACCGGCGGAGGAACAGCGAGCAGAAGGCGATGAGGGCGAGGATGCCGGCGTAGCTGGTCACCTCGGGGAAGTTGAACGTGCCGTTGTACCCGCCGGGCCAACCCTGGTTGGTGCCGAGGATGTACGGCGAGACGACGAGGGTGAGGAGTCGGTCGACGAGCGACCCGCTGGTGAAGAAGGCATAGGTGTGCTGAGACCGTTGTGACATCTGTTCGAACCGCAACCCGGGCAACCACTGGGCTGCGCCCAGCACCGCTCCCCCGGCGGCGCCGCAGGCGAGCCAGGCCACCGCAGCCGGCAGCCGTCGGCGATTGGCCGTGAACCACCCGTTGGCGAACAGCCGTCCCACCCAGAACAGGACCACCACCACCAGACCGTCGAGGATCGCCTCGGCGCCACCCGAGAGGATGCACAGCCCGAGGGAGAGGGCGAACAGGCCGGCCCACAGACGCGCCGGCCTCGGTCTCGCCAGGCCTCTCGGCGGGTGGTCGGGGCGCTCGGTCGGACCGTGGACGGCTCCGGGGCGTTCGGTCAGGCCGTGCACGGCCAGCAGCATCCAGGGGACCAACGCCGCCCCTTCGACGAGGTCGATGTGGACGAGCTGGGCCGTCATGAAGCCGGCAAAGGCGAAGGTGGCGGCGCCGAAGGTGGCGGCGGTGGACGAGACGGCCTGGCGACGCAGGAAGCAGTACATCCCGGTCAGGGCGATGTCGTAGACGACGGCGAGGGTGAGGGCCCAGGCGGTGAAGTCGTCGAAGACGGCCATGAGCCAGGTCACCGGGTAGGCGGCGCCGGCGTTGAACCCGGCGAGCAACGGAGTTCCGCTGAACAGGTACGGGTTCCAGAGCGGCAGAACGCCGTGGTCGAGGTCGCGTCCGACGAGAACCCGCATCGGGAAGTTCTGGATCAGGTCGTCCCCCTCGAGGAACGCCAGACCGAACAGCCTGAGCCCGAGGAAGAGGACGAAGGGCGCGAACAGGAGGACCACCATGCCCGGATGGGCCCGGGCCCAGACTCCGGCCGGCCGGCCCGTCCGATCCCACAGCGAGGGGGAAGGTGGTCTCGTCCCCGACCGCTCGTCGTCGTGTGTGACCGGGCCGGCGGCGGTGGAGGCCGCCCGCCCGGCGGCGCTCACGGTCGCCGTCCGCCGCTCACGTCAGCAGCCCGGCCCACCAGCTGACCACATGGCCGAGCAGCTGGGCCCACTGGTTGTGGAACAGCAGGATCAGGAGGAACGGGAGGAACATCAAGAGCGGCTGCAGCCGGTAGTAGTCAGGCAGTGCCCGTGCCGGCAGCAGTCGCTCGAGCACGGCGGCGCCGTCGAGTGGCGGGCAGGGGATCAGGTTGAAGACACCGAGCACGATGTTGGCCAACCCGGCGATGAACAGGATCTGCCCGAGGAGGTTCGGCGGGTAGTAGCCGAGGGCGAGTGCCTCCTTGGTCGAAGGCGATGCCGTGGCCACGAACACGACGCCGAGCAGGGCGGCGAGGGCGAAGTTGGTGAGAGGACCGACGAGCGAGACCACGACCGAGCTGTTCCTCGGGCTGCGCAGGCGGTTGACCGAGACGGGAACCGGCTTGGCCCATCCGTAGGCACCCAGCCCCGACAGGGAGAGGATGGCCGGGACGAGCAGCGTCCCTACCGGGTCGACGTGCCTGACCGGGTTGAGTGTGAGCCGTCCGGCCCGCTTGGCTGTGTCGTCGCCGAAGGCAAGGGCCACGACACCGTGCGAGATCTCGTGGAGGATGATTGAGGGCACGAGCACGCAGAAGTAAATGACCTCGAACCGGTTGATGCGGTGGGTCCGGACGAGGATGAGGGCGATGGCCACCGCCACCACCACGATGATCGCCGTGCGCTGGTCGAGCCCGCGCCGCGGCCTTCTCCACCCAGGGCTGCCCGGGCCCGTCCCGTAGCCTCCGGCGGCCATGAACGCAGGCGCCGATCAGGATCTGCTGGCGTGCTTGATGCAGAACCTGGTGGCAGGCATGGCCTCGAGCCGCGCCGGCTCGATGGGGTTGCCGCACACCTGGCAGCGGCCGTAGCTGCCGTCCTCCAGGCGCCCGAGGGCGTCGGCCACCTCGTCCAGCTTGTCCCGCAGCTGGCCGGCGAGGACCTCGGCTTCGCCCCGTTCGGCGGTCACCTGGCTCGAGTCGGCGAAGTTCGGGTCGTAGTCGAGTCCCTCTCCCCCGCCGAAGCCGAGCTCGGCCAGCTCCGACTGGAGCTGGTGGCGCTCGCCCTCGAGGAGCTGGCGATAGTCGATGGCAGGGGCGTCGCTCGGCACAACAGGCATCCTACTTGCGAGAAAGCACTCCGGCCCGCGGGTGGGCGTGCTCGTACGAGGCTCGTAGGTGCTCGGAGCTGAGCTTCGTGTACAGCTGGGTGGTGGCGATCGATGCGTGCCCGAGCAGTTCCTGGACCACTCTGATGTCGGCACCGTGAGCCAGCATGTGGCTGGCGCATGAATGGCGGAGCACGTGCGGGCTCGTGACGCCGCCGAGGCCGAGACGGTCGGCCCGCTGGCGGACGACGGCCCATGCTCCCTGACGGGAGAGGCGGCCGCCCCTCGTATTCAAGAAGACGGCTTCGGCGTCGCCGCGGCGCGCCCAGCGGGCGGGGGCCAGCTTGTCCCGGCCGCCGGGGCCGAGCCACCGGTCGAGGGCGGCCCGGGCCGGGGCGCCCACCGGCACCAGGCGCTCCTTCGACCCCTTCCCGAGCACCCGGAGCAGGCCGTCGTCGCCGTGGAGATCGAGGAGGGACAGCCCGACGAGCTCGGAGATCCGGGCCCCGGTCCCGTACAGGAGCTCGAGCAGGGCCCGGTCGCGCCGGTCGACGGGGCCGGGACCGTCGACGGAGTCGAGGAGCGTGAGCACCTGTGCCTCGTCCAGCGCCTTGGGAAGGCGACGGCCCAACCGGGGTGAACGCAGGTCGGCCGAGGGGTCGGAGTCGGTGACCCCCTCGGCGGCGAGAAACCCGAACAGGCCCCGGAGGGAGGAGGACGCCCGCGCCACCGAGGCTGCGCTTCTTCCCTCGTCCCGGAGGCCGTCGATGTAGCGCTCGATAGCCTCGGGAGAAGCGCCGAGCGGGTCCACGCCGCTGTCTCGCGCCCAGCGCTCCCACCCGGCGATGTCACGGCGGTAGGACGCCACCGTGTTGGGGGCGCGGCCCTTCTCGACGGTGAGCCACGAAAGGTACTCCTCGCCGCCCCCGGTCAGCGGCCGGCCCATGGGTGCCATGTCATCACGTCACGATGCCGCCCCCATCCGGCGGCGGGCCAGGGAGACGCCGAGGATGGTCGACGCGTCGATGATCGAGCCGTCGTCCACGAGGGCGTCGAACTCGGCCAGGGGCACCTCGGACACTCGCAGGTACCGCTCCTCGATGCCCTGGCGGTGAGTGGGGACGGGGTGCAGGCCGGTGGCGAGGTAGATGGAGGAGTACTCGTCGCAGAACCCCGGCGTGAGCACGCAGCAGGTGAGCAGCTCGAGTTGGTCCGCCGAGTACCCCGCTTCCTCGGCCAGCTCCCTGAGGGCCGTGACCGCTTCCTCCTCACCGTCCACATCACACGTCCCCGCCGGGATCTCGAGGATCCAGCGGTCGATGGCGGCCCGGTACTGCTCGACGAGGACGACTGAGTCCGTGTCGGTGATGGCCACCACCGCCACCGCCCCCGGGTGGCGCACGACGTCGCGCTCGAACCGCTCGCCGCTCGGGTCCTCGACCTTGGCCTTCACCAACGTGATGGCCCACCCACGCTCAACGATCTCGTCGCCGAGGGGCACGAAGCGTGGACGGGGACCGTCCCCGCCCTCCCCCGTCGGCCCCGTCTCAGCCGACGGGACCTCAGCCGACGGCACCGAGGTCGATGAGCCGCGGGTCCCGTCCCTCGGCGCGTACGAGCGCGGCGCCGACGAGCTCCCGGAAGAGGGGATGGGGCCGATCGGGGCGGCTGGTGAACTCCGGGTGGGCCTGGGTTCCCACCCAGAACGGGTGGCCGGAGAGCTCGATGAACTCGACCAGCCGACCGTCGGGCGACTGGCCGGAACACACGAGTCCGGCGTCCTCGAGCCTGGTCCGATACCGGGGGTTGACCTCGTAACGGTGCCGGTGCCGCTCGGAGACGACGCCCTTGCCGTAGGCGCCGGCCACAAGCGACCCCGGCAGCAACTGCGCGCTGTAGGAGCCGAGACGCATGGTCCCCCCCTTGTCCTCGACCTCGTTCTGGTCCTCCATGAGATCGATCACCGGGTGGGGGGTCGTGGCGTCGAACTCGCGGGAGTTGGCGCCGGAGAGGCCGGCGAGGGACCGGGCCACCTCGATGACCATCACCTGCAAGCCGAGGCACAGCCCGAGCAACGGCACGTCGTGCTGCCGGGCGAAGCGGGCGGCGGCGATCTTCCCCTCCACTCCGCGCTCGCCGAACCCGCCCGGGATGACCAGCCCGTCGAAGGCGCGGAGCCCGTCCCGCTCCAGCAGGTCGGGAACGGTCGCCGCCTGCACCCACTCGATCTCGACCCGTGCTCCATGGTGGAAACCGGCGTGCCTCAGCGACTCGACGACCGAGAGGTAGGCGTCAGGCAGGTCTACGTACTTGCCGATGATCCCCACTCGCACCGGCCTGACTGCCGCTTCGACTTGGTCCACCAGACGCTCCCAGCGGCGGAGGTCGATGGGGTGGGTCGTCTCGTCGAACCGAAGCAGGTTCAAGAGGTACCGGTCGAGGCCTTCCTCGTGGAGGACGAGGGGGATCTGGTAGATGTTGTCAGCATCGACGGCGGACACCACAGCTTCGACCGGTACGTCGCACTGGAGCGAGATCTTCGACTTCAGGGCGTCGGAGATGAGCCGGTCCGAGCGGCACACGATCACATCGGGCTGGATGCCCCGGCTGCGGAGCTCGGTGACCGAGTGCTGGGTCGGCTTGGTCTTCTGCTCACCGGACGGACCGAGGAAGGGCACCAGCGTGAGGTGCACATAGGCGACGTTCTCCCGTCCGACGTCCCGCCGGAACTGCCGTATGGCCTCGAGGAAGGGGACGATCTCGATGTCGCCCACCGTGCCGCCGATCTCGACGAGGACCACGTCCACGTCGTCACCGCCGAGCTTCCGCACGTGGTTCTTGATCTCGTCGGTCACGTGGGGGATGACCTGGACGGTCTTGCCTAGATAGTCGCCCCGCCGCTCCTTGGCGATCACCGAGGAGTAGATGCGGCCGGTGGTGGCGTTCGAGCCCTTGTGGAGGTTCTCGTCGATGAACCGTTCGTAGTGGCCGAGATCGAGGTCGGTCTCGCCCCCATCCTCGGTGACGAAGACCTCGCCGTGCTCGAACGGGTTCATCGTGCCCGGGTCGACGTTGATGTAGGGGTCGAGCTTGCACATGGTGACCCGCAAGTCGCGGCTCTTGAGCAGTCGGCCGAGCGAGGAGGCGGTGAGCCCCTTGCCGAGGGAGGAGGAGACCCCACCGGTGAAGAACACGTACTTGGTCTGGCGCAAGGCTCGGACCCGGGGGGAGGTGGCCTGAGGGATGGACGACGCCAGCTGCGAGGGTGGGTTCGGAGGAGGTGAACCGTCCATGTCAGGCACCTGACGAGGGTAGCGGAAGAGGGTGGTCCACAGTGCGGATGGCGGCCTTCCTGCGCCCGGTCACGATGGTGCGGGCAGGTTCAGGAGCTCTCTCGCGTGCTGCCGCGGCTGAAGGGCTGTCGGGACGACCCGAGAGCATCCGGCTCACCTCGATCACCCGCCCCGCGTCGTCGAGCGGGATCACGTCGGACACGGTCCGTCCCCCACGCTCGACCTTCCTGATCTCGACATGGTCGCGGGCCAGGGCGGCCACCTGGGCCAGGTGCGTGACCACCATCACCTGGGCGTGGCGGGCCAGCCTGGCGAGGGCGGCGCCCACCACCGCCGCCGCCGATCCGCCCACACCGGCGTCCACCTCGTCGAAAGCCATCACGCCCGGGCTCTCGGTGACTGCCAGTCGGATGGCCAGCATGGTCCGGGCCAGCTCTCCTCCCGAGGCCACCTTGGCCACGGGCAGGGGCGGCTCCCCGTCGTTCACGCCGATGAGGAACGTGACCTCGTCACCGGGATCGTCCCCGTCGACGAGCACAGCGAACTGCGCTTTGGGCATGGCCAGCTCATGCAGCGTGGACTCGATGACGGCCGCCAGCCGGGGGGCTGCCTCGCGCCGCGACCGGGCCACCGCCTCCTCGCACGCCGTCACCTGCGCTCCGGCGTCCAGGATGGCATCTTCGAGCGAGCGGGCGCGCTCGTCCGCCTCTGCCAGCTCGCCAAGGCGACCTCGGGCGTGCTCGGCGAAGCCCAGCACATCGGCCAGGTCGTCTCCATGCTTGCGTTCGAGATCGCGAAGATGCTGGCGCCGGGCCCGCACGGTCTCCAACCGTTCGGGATCGGCCTCCCAGGTCTCGGTGACCGCCCTGAGTTCCGAGGCGAGGTCTGAGAGCTCGCCCATGGCTCCGCGCACTCTGGCCTCCAGCCCGGCCAAGGGTGGCCGACCCGCCAGTGCCCCCGACGCCTCGGCCAGGCGCTCGAGGGCGTCCGATCCGTCGGCGCCGGCGACGGATCGGAGAGCGGCGGCCGCGGCCCGGCGGTGGTCGTCCGCCTCGGCCAGGCGCTGCTCCTCGATCTCCAGGCGGTCGTCCTCGCCGGTGTCCTCGATGGCGGCGGACTCGATCTCCTCCAGCTGGTAGCTCAGAAGATCCACCTCGCCGGCCCTCTGGCGTGCGTCTCCCCCGAGTGCGTCGAGCTCGTGCTCCAGCCGCCGCCGGCGCGCCCGGGCGTCGGAGAGGGACCGGAGGTCGACGCGCCCGAAGGTGTCCAGGGCCTGGCGCTGAGCGCCCGGACGCACGAGCGACCGGTGCTCGTGTTGGCCGTGGAGCTCCATGAGCCCGCTGGCAGCCTCGGCCACAGCGGCGATCGAGGCCATCCTTCCGTCGATCCACGCCCTGGACCGGCCGGCCCGGGAGACAGACCGGGCCAGGACCACCTCGGCCTCCTCCGGCCCGGGTAGCTCCAGGCGGGCCTCGACCACCGCCTCCTCGGCGCCTGCCCTGACCACGGAAGGTTCAGCCCGGCTCCCGAGCAGGAGGCTGAGGGCTCCGACGAGCAGGGTCTTGCCTGCTCCCGTCTCCCCGGTGAGCGCCGTCATGCCCGGACCGGGCCAGAGGGTCGTGTCCTCGATGACACCCAGGTTGCGGACCCTGAGCTCGACGAGACGGGCGGGCATTCCGCGTTCCACCACCTACCGGTCGGCGAGGTGGAACTTGGCCCGGACGATGGTGTGGAAGCTCGGCGTGCCGAGCGCGACGAGCCGGGCCGGCCGTGTTCCGGCCTCGCACACCACCCTGGAGCCCGGCTCGAGGGTGGCGACCGTGACCCCGTCCACAACCAGGACGGCCGGGCGGGGCTCCAGCACCTCCAGCTCGAGACGCTGGCTGGGGTCGAGCACGAGGGGGCGGTCGAAGAGCATGTGCGGCGACACCGGCGTGACCACGATGGCGCGCAGCTCAGGTGAGAGAAGCGGACCGCGGGCCGAGAGGTTGTACGCCGTCGATCCCGTCGGGGTGGACACGAGAAGGCCGTCGGCGGCATAGGTCACGAACGGCCGGTTGTCGACGGAGGCGGCGACGCGCACCGTATGACCGGGCACCGTCTTCTCGACGGCGGCCTCGTTCAGGGCCATGGCCACGGCGGGTTCGGTGCCACCGGTGCCGTGTGCGGTCACCGCCAGCATCATCCGCTCCTCGATGCGATGGGTGCCGGCGAGGAAGGACGCCAGAGCGGGCTCGAGACCGTTCGGTTCGATCTGCGTGAGGAACCCGAGCCTGCCGAGGTTGACACCGAGCACCGGCACGTCGGCTGCGGAGGCCACCTCGACGGAGCGCAGGAGCGTGCCATCTCCCCCGAGGCTCACCACGAGGTCGGCGCCTTCCACGGAGCCCAGGCCGTCTGAGAGGACCGAGAACGTCGACTGGTGACCGCGCTCGGCCAGCCATCCCGCCGCCCGTTTGGCCAGCTCGGCTGCTTCCTCCCGCTGCGGATGCGCATAGAAGGCGATCAGCGCCACGGGGAGGCCGATCGTGCGAGATCCGCCCGGTGCGCTTCGGCCACCGCCGCGTCGAGCCATCCCTCGAGCTCGCCGGGCGGCGGCGTGGAGGTACCCTTTCCCGCTCCGGTCCGCTCCCCGGCCCCGCTCACCACCGCGGGGACAGTGGCATGGATGAAGAATTCGATGTTGCCGGCGGAGCCGGTCAACGGCGAAGACATGACACCCATGATGGCCGCTCCCGCCTCCGTCAGCGATACCGCCACCTCACCGAGCGTCCGCCGCTGGACGCCGGGGTCGCGGATGATCCCATGTCCGCGGGATGCCTCGGCCCTGCCCGCCTCGAACTGCGGCTTGACCAAGAGCACCAGGGGGGCTCTGGGTGCGGCCAGACCGCCAACGAGCACGGGCACGGCGCGGGTCACCGAGATGAACGAGAGATCGGCGGTGACCATGTCGACTGGCCGGCCGCCGAGATGCTCGACTGTCACCTCGCGGATGTCCAGGCGTTCGCGTGACTCCACTCGCGGGTCGGCGGCGAGACGGGCGTTGAGTTGGTTGCGACCAACATCGACGGCCACCACACGACGCGCACCCCGCTGGAGGAGGCAGTCCGTGAACCCGCCTGTGGACGACCCGGCGTCGAGCGCACTGAGGCCGGAGACGTCGATACCGAACCGGGTGAGCGCGGCGTCGAGCTTCTCCCCTCCCCGACCCACGAACCGAGGGGCGCCCCGGCGCACCTCGACGGGATCACCGCGGGCGACCAGTCGGGCCGCCTTGTCGGCCACGGCTCCCGACACGAGGACGAGGTGCCGGTCCACCAGATCGGCAGCCTGGGTTCGGCTTGCCGCCAGCCCCCGATCGACCAGGACCTGGTCCAGCCTTTGCCGGCGGTTGCCGGTCAGCCGGCCGACCTGGTGCCCGGGCGGCGAGCAGCAGCCTTCTTCGCCGGCGACTTCCTGGCTGTGGTCTTCCTGGCCGCCGACTTCTTGGCAGGCGACTTCTTGGCCGTGGTCTTCCTGGCCGCCGACTTCTTGGCAGGCGACTTCTTGGCCGTGGCCTTCTTCGCCGGCGACTTCCTGGCTGTGGTCTTCTTGGCCGCAGACCTCTTGGCCGCCGACTTCTTGGCCGTGGTCTTCTTCGCCGCAGACCTCTTCGCCGTGGTCTTCTTCGCCGCAGACCTCTTCGCCGTGGTCTTCTTCGCCGGCGACGTCTTGGCTGTCGCGCGGTCCGTGGCCTTCTTGGCCGAGGCGGCGGTACGGCTGGCCGCGGTCCGGCCCGCGTCGGCGGTCCGATCCAGGATGTCGCCCACCTTCGCCACCAGGTCGTCGGCGATGCCGAGGTGTTCGAGCTGACGGGTCACCTCGTCCCGCACGTTGTCCACCAGGCTGTCGCGGTTCTTCCTACTGCGGGCCAGGATCTCGTCGACCCAGGCGCGAGCTTCCTTGCCCTGGAGCTCGCCGTCTCGGATCAACTCGCTCACCAACTCCTCGGCCCGGGCCCGGGTCATGTTGGTGAAGGCGACACCGGCGTCGAGGTATCGCTGAAACGCATCGTTCTTCGCCATGCTCCCACTGTACTTGCAACGGTCGGAAAGAACAGTCCCTACGTTGGTGAGCGTTCGGCGCGCCGGCAGCGCCGGATGAGAGACACGAGATCGGGCGCCCGGATCGCCACCGGGACGCCGACTCCGTCCGTTCCCGGTGCCGTGACACCGGAGTCGACCAGTGCGAAGGGAATGCCGAGCCGCTGGGCGAGCCTGCCGTCGGTCCCCGGCTGATCGCCGACCAGGACGGCCGAGGACCCGTGACGAAGATCGAACTGGGACTCGACCAGCGCCACCGTCGCCCTGTGCGGTTTGCCCGCTATTTCGGGCACGACCCCTGAAGCCGTAGCCACCGCGGCCAGCAGTGCTCCGGACCCGGGGACCAGGCCGTGAGGGGTTGGATGGGTGGGGTCCTCGTTGGTGGCGAGCAGACGACCGCTCTCCCGGGCGGCCGATGCCGCCGAGGCGAGCCGGTCGAAGTCGAACGTGTGGCTCCAACCCACAACGGCGGCATCGACGGGCTGGTTTTCGACCATGTCGATCCCGCGATCATCGAGCGCTTCGAGCACTCCCCCTTCGGCGAGCACCGATACCGTCTGACCGGGCTCGAGCAGCGACGCCAGTGCCCGAGCGGACGTCACGAGATCCCCGGGATCGGCGTCGATCCCCAGCCGTCCGAGCCTGTCCAGCAGCTCCGTCGTGGTCGGCGCGGAGTTGTTGGTGGCGAAGGCGATCCGGACGCCGTCGGCACGCAGGTCGGAGATTGCCTCACCGACATCGCCGATCGGCTCACCGGCCAGCCACACCACCCCATCGAGGTCGATGATCCACAGCGAGGCGGCCGCGAACGCCCCTTCGACCGCTCCCACGGTCAGCCGGCGGGGTCGGAGCCGGGCTCTCGGTGCATGGACGAAGCGAGACGGCGGGTCCGCCTGGTGGCGGCGGCCAGTTGATCGGCCGACTCGAGCGCGCGACCGATCAGCCCGGACAGGGCGGCGAGCGACTCGGCCGTTCCGGCTGCACCTCCGGCCGCCGTACCGCCACCAGCATCGGGACCGGAGGTCGCCGACAGCCGTTCGCCGGCGGAACGTTCGGGGACATCGTCCATCTCGGACGACGCCGAGATGGGACGGGCGGTGAGGTCGGCGATGCGCTCACCCGTCGTCCGGGCGGCCCGTTCCCAGTACGAGCGGAACATCCCGATGTCGAAGGCGCCGTCCCGGACCCGGGCCTGATCGAGCAATCGGCGCGGCGGGACTCTCAGATCACGGACGACGTGCACCGCCGCCAGGCCGCGCAGCACGTACCAGGTCGGGTCGATCTCCCACCACGTGAATCCCTGCCGGGAGGAGGCCGGAAGGTAGTGGTGGTTGTTGTGCCATCCCTCACCCCCGGTGACGAGGGCGATGACCATCGAGTTCCGGCTCGTGTCAGGTGTGGCGTAGCGACGTCGTCCGACGAGGTGGGCAAGCGAGTTGACGACGAACGTGCCGTGCCAGAGGAGAACGGTGGACAGCACGAAGCCGATCAGGAGTCCGCCCCATCCCCCGAGGAGCCAGCAGGCCACGGCCGTGAGCAGCGGTCCGACCCACCAGAGCCGGTTGAGCAGCCGGAGCTCGGGTATCCGAGAGAAGTCCTTCACGCTGTCGTAGTCGGTCTGCTTGTAGCGGGTCGACAGGATCCAACCGACGTGGCTCCACCAGAACCCGTCTCGCGGGGAATGCACGTCGTTGTCGACATCGGTGTACCGGTGATGCACGCGGTGATGACCTGACCACCACAACGGCCCCTTCTGGACGGCGGTCGTTCCGCCGAACGCCATGACGAACTGACCCACCCGGCCCATCCGGTAGGTGCGATGCGAGAAGTACCGGTGGTAGCCGGCGGTGATGAAGAACATCCTCAGCACGTACAGGAGGCCGCACAAGGCCCAGTCCCTCCAGGTCACTGCCACGAAGAGCGCAGCGAAGGGAGCGAGGTGGAAGGCGAAGAACGGGATGCCGGAGACCCATGCCATCCGCCCCGAATCGCCTGCCGGTGGGTCCTTCTCCGTCGAGATGGGCCTGGGCAGAAGCTCGCTTGTGCCTCTCGTCGGGACGCCGGATGTGCTCATTCGATTACCGCGACGCCGTCAGTGACACGGTCACATGGTACCCGAACGGCCCGACACCCTCGGCTCCGGAGGCCAATTCGGCAATCACTGGGATACGTAGAGCTCGCCGCTCGGCCCCTCGGTGATCGGAATCGGCGAGAGGCCGCGTGTGGCAGGGCCCCGAATGACCGATCCTGTCCGGGGGTCGAACTCCGAGCCATGGCATGGACAGGCGATGATGTCGGCCGAAGCTTGGTAGCCGACCGTGCACCCTGCATGAGGGCAGACAGCGTCGAACGCCACGAACTGATGAGCCACCGCTTGGATCACCAGCGCCGGGTCACCGCTGCCCGGGTCCGTGAAGGCCGCAGCCCCTCCCACCGGAACCTCCGATGCGGGGCCGACGGAACGGCCCGAAGGCGTGGTCTCGGTGGTCTCCGTGGAGGCACTTCCAGGAGATGACGTGGTCGTCGGCGACGCGGCGCCGAGAGTGGGTTCGGTGGACGCGTCGTTTTCGTCGGCTCCTCGTACCGCCCGACCGGTGGCGGCGGCCAGGCCGCTGAGCGCCAGGGTTGCGATCGCGGCCAGACCGGTGGCCGCACCCTTCGAGATCACCTGGCGGCGAGGGATGTTCGGCACAACGGTGGCCGCCGTCGCCGTCGGCCGATCGAGCCACGTGTCGAGCGCTGGAGCTCCACCGGCCCCGGCCAGCACGAGCGGGGTCCAGGCGAAGAGGAAGACGATGTCCGAACCGGTGTAGTACGGGGAGGCGTGGAAGCTCACGGTCAGGAAGAGGCTGAAGGAGAGGACCATCCCCGTTCCTGCCGCCACCCGCACCCACAGTCCGATGAGGACTCCGATCCCGATTGCCACCTCGCCGAGGGCGATGATCACCCCGATCGGCGTGGAGACCGAGACCAGATGGTGGACGAGACCGTGGATCGGGCTGGAAGCGGCCGCACCGACCATCTGGGCATGGATCGAGATCGGACTAGAGGCGCGGAAGAATGCCGGATTGGAGAGCTTCTGCAGGCCGGCGAAGAGGAACGTGATACCGAGGAAGAGCCGGAGGGGTGTCAGGTACCAACCCGGCGGCACGGTTCCGTCCGGTCGGCGGAGCGACCACATCGACATGCGACTCTCAGCGGGAAAACGGTGCTGGGGCTGCACATCCGGCGCCGAGCGACCCTCGCTCGCGGACCTCACCGGCACCATCCCACGTGCAGGCACGCTACTGGCTCCTCCATCGTCGTTGACATCGCCAAGGAGGCGCGGGGCTCCACCCGACCTGGTCTCGACAGGCGACCCGTGCCTACGATGGCGCGGTGGAGAAACTGGCCGTGACCGCCGAGACAGGCGTGGCCGCCGACTCCCGCTCGCTGCCCCCGCTGCGGTCGAAGATGCCCCGGACCCAGCCCCGGTCGCGGGCGGACCTGCGCATGCGAACGCTCCTGCGCATCCCCGAGGGGGAGGTCCCCGTTGCCGAGGACTCGACCCATCGGATCTTCGAGCGCGTCGATCTTCCTCTCGGCGCTGCGGTGCCTGCTCAGCTATGTGGTGCTCCCAGTCGTCCTGCCGCTGATCGGAGTGGCCAAGGGTGTCGGCCCCGCCATCGGCATCCCCGTCGGGATCCTCGCCCTCACCTTCGACTACCTCGGCATGCGCCGGTTCTGGCTCGCCGACCACCGCCAGCGGTGGGCGTTCACCGCGCTCTACGCGGTGATCGGCACCATGGTGGCCGCGCTGCTCGTGATCGATATCGTCGACGCCGTCCGCTGACCGCCGACCGACAGCGCCGGGCCGGGACGGCTCCGCCTCGTCGACGACCAGCGATCTTCGCCGGTCATCGTCCTCCCTGGTCATAAAGGTGTCCGGCCATTGAGCCGATACATCGGCCATGCTTCGGAGCGGGCGGGCACGGTGGTGGCGGCCGGGACAGGCGATGTCTTTCGCGGCAGTCGCCGCGCTGGCATGGGGACTGGCGTACCTTGCTTGGCGGGCGGTGGCCACGTGGCACGGCGCCCAGCCGGCGATGTTCGGCGCCCTCTACGTCAGTGAGGTGTTCGGCTGGCTCATGCTGGCTTCGTTCGCGTTCCTTGCCTGGCGGATCCCGAGGTCGGAGCGGCCGGTCATCGGCTGGCGACCGAGCGTCGATGTCTTCGTGTGCACCTACGACGAACCTGTCGAGATCCTCACCGCCACGCTCGTCGGCTGCGGCGGCATGACCTATCCCCACCAGACGTGGGTCCTCGACGACGGCCACCGGGACGATGTGCGTGACCTGGCGCAACGCTTCGGCGTCGGCTACTTGACCCGACCCACCAACGAGCACGCCAAAGCCGGCAACTTGAACCACGCCCTCGGGTGCACGGACGGCCAGCTGGTGGCGGTGCTCGACGCCGACCACGTTCCACAACGCGACTTCCTCGACGCCACGGTCGGCTACTTCGACGATCCGTCGGTAGCTCTCGTCCAGACCCCCCACGACTTTTCCAACCAGGACTCGTTCCAGCACTTCGAGGCGGGCCGACACGATCAGAGCATGTTCTTCCACGTCATCATGCCGGGCAAGGACCGGCACAACGGAGCGTTCTGGTGCGGCTCGGCGGCGGTCGTTCTCCGACGCGCCCTCGAGGACATCGGTGGCATTGCCACCCAGACGATCGCAGAGGACTTCCACACGACCATTCGCCTCCACAAGGCCGGTTGGCGCACGCGGTACCACAACGAGGTCCTGGTGCAGGGTCTCGCCCCCCATGACCTCGGCTCGTTCGTCCTCCAGCGCGACCGGTGGGCCAACGGCAACCTCACCGTGATCAGAACTCCGGAGAACCCAGTCATCGCCGGCGGCCTGACCATGAAGCAGCGTGCGAGCTATCTGTCGTCACTGCTCGGGTACTTCGTACCCGTGCAGCGACTCGTGCTCCTCGCCGTGCTGGTCGTCATGTTGACGACCGGGCTCGTCCCATTGCGTGCGACCCCCGGACAACTCCTCGTGCTCTGGGCACCGTGGATGGCCCTGGAGATCGGCGCCTCGGCCCTCCTCTGCCGGGGAGAGACCACGCTGTGGGACGGCGCGTGCTCAACGCTGTTGACGAGCGGGGTCTACCTTCGCTCGATCGTCGGCCTCTTCCGGCCGATCGGGACCACGTTCAGCGTCACCCCCAAGGAGGGAGTCGACAGCGGGGGGTGGCGTGCGATCGCCCGGCTCCGCCTCGTGGCGACCATGGGTGCGGCATTGGTGGTCGCCGTCTCCCTCCGGCTCCTCTCGATGGCCGGGATGGTGAGGCTCCCGCCACTCGGGCACCTGCCGCTCGCCGTCGGGCTCCTCTTCGCCAGCTGGGAGCTGGCCCTGATCGCCGCCACGCTGGCCCGGGTCGGAACGCGCCACCAGCTCCGCCGCCGGTTCCGCGTCCCAGTGGAGCTCACCGGATCGCTCGACGGGTCGGTGGTCCGCGTGGTCGACCTGACCCCGCGAGGAGCCGGGCTCCTCGGGCCGATCCCCCTCGAGCGTGGGTCGACGAGCGATCTCCGTGTCAAGGTGCCCCTGTCCACAGGAGAGCTCCGCCCGATGAGGCTCACCTTCACCGTGTCGTCGTGCCGGGCGGTACCCGACGTCGGCTGGAGGGTGGGGGGCGCTCTGGAGGCCCGCTCGCGCCTCGACGCCGAGGCGCTCGTCGACCACTGCCATCTCGTTCGGGCCCGAAGCCGCCTGATCACTTCTGGACGCCTGCGGCCCTCGGCGGATACCCCGAAAGTCTCACAGGCCCCCCGGCCGGCCGTCGCCCCGGGCGTCACGGCAAAAGGTCATCCGTAGGCAGGCAGACGCCGGCAGAAGATGACGCCGCCAGCAGACGTCGCCGGCCGCATCCAGGGGTGCCAGGGCAGGCGTGTCGCACCCCCGCCCACCGGTAGGGTGGCGGCAACCGTGGTGACCATACGCACCAGCTCGGGGTCCGGAGACAGCTCGCCGGCCGGCTCGGGCGGCGGCTCCGGCGACCTCCAGGCCGCGCCCCCTGATCCTGACGTCCTCTCCGACCTCCATCCGGCGGTGCGCAGTTGGTTCCGCGCCCGGTTCCCAGCGGGGCCCACCGCCCCACAGCGGTCGGCGTGGCCGGCCATCGCCGCCGGGGGCGACGTGCTCGTCGCGTCACCCACCGGCACCGGCAAGACCCTGACCGGCTTTCTCATGGCGATCAATGCCGCCTACCGGGAACATGCCGCCGGGCTGGCCGACGACGGGGCCCGCCACGGACCCGGTGTGGTCTACATCTCGCCTCTGCGGGCGCTGGCCGCCGATGTGCACGCCAACCTGGAGGTGCCCCTGGCCGGCATCGCCGCCGAGGCGGACCGGCTGGGCCTCCCCCGGCCAGAAGTGCGGGTCGCGGCGCGGACCGGGGACACGCCGGCGGCCGATCGCACCGCCATGGTGAAGCACCCCCCTGATCTCCTCGTGACCACGCCTGAGTCGCTGTACCTGCTCCTCACGGCCGGATCCTCCCGAGCCATGCTGGCCGGGGTCCACACTGTCATCGTCGACGAGGTCCACACCCTGGCCCGTGACAAGCGCGGGGCCCATCTCTCCCTCACCCTCGAGCGTCTCGACCACGTCATCTCGTCCGCAGGTGGGCAGCTCCAGCGCATCGGCCTCTCGGCGACCCAGCGCCCACTCGACACGGTCGCCCGTCTGCTCTCCGGTGCCGACCCTTCCCGGGCGCCGACCACCATCGTCGACTGCGGACACCGCCGCCACCTCGATGTGGCCATCGAGCTGCCTCGGTCGGAGCTCGAGTCGGTGGCGAGCGGGTCCCAGTTCGCCGACGTGCTCGACAGGATCGCCGAGCACGTGCTCGCCCATCGCACCACCCTCGTCTTCGTCAACACCCGGAAGCTGGCCGAACGCGTCGCACACCAGCTCTCGCTGCGGCTCGGAGCGGATGACCGGGTCGGGGACGATGCCACCGAGGGCGCTCAGGGCGAGGAGGAAGAAGCGACAGCCCCTCTCGGAACTGCCGGCCATGGCGGTGATCCTGTCGACGCGGCGCTCCAGGTGGCCGCCCATCACGGCAGCCTGTCTTCCGCTCGCCGCAAGCAGGTCGAGGGCCGCCTACGGGCCGGCCAGCTCCGGGCGCTCGTAGCCACCGCGTCGCTCGAGCTCGGCATCGACGTCGGCCCGGTCGAGCTGGTGTGCCAGATCGGTTCACCCCGCGCCATCGGGACCTTCCTCCAGCGGGTGGGGCGGGCCAACCACCAGCTCGAGGGCACACCGGCCGGGCGCCTCTATCCTCTGACCCGCGACGAGCTCATCGAATGCACCGCCCTCATGGCCGCTGTCCGCTCCGGCCACCTCGATGCCCTCCATCCGCCGGTAGCCCCCCTCGACGTCCTGGCTCAGCAGCTCGTGGCCGAGGTGGCCGCCAGCGAGGAGCGGGAGGTCGACGCCCTCTACGCCCTGGTGCAACGGGCCGCGCCCTACGCCGGCCTCGAGCGCCGGCACTTCGACGACGTGGTGGATCTCGTCTCTTGGGGGATCGCCACCGGCCGGGGACGACGGGGAGCCCATCTCCACCTCGACGCAGTCAACGGCCTCCTTCGACCCCGGCGGGGCGCTCGCCTCGCCGCGCTGACCAGCGGCGGCGCCATTCCCGAGACCGGCGATTACCGCGTGGTCCTCGACCCCGACGGGGTCGTCGTCGGCTCGGTGCACGAGGATTTCGCCGTCGAGGCGACCGTCGGTGACATCTTTCTCCTCGGCACGCACTCGTGGCAGGTGGCCAAGGTCGAGACGGGCACCGTACGGGTGCGCGACGCCGGAGACCTCCCGCCGTCGATCCCGTTCTGGCTGGGTGAAGCCCCGGCCCGCACGGCCGAGCTGTCGGAGGAGGTCGGTCGGCTGCGGGAAGCGCTCGAGCCGGTCCTGGCCACCGGCGACGCGGCGACGGCCCGCGAGGCGGTGGTGCGGCGGTCGGGCATCGGCCCCGAGGTTGCCGACCAGGTGGTCGCGTACCTCGGTTCCGGGCTCCGGGCGCTCGGTGCCCTACCCACCCACCGACGGATCGTCATCGAGCGGGTGTTCGACGAGACCGAGGGCACCCAGCTCATCATCCACTCCCCCTACGGGGGCCGGGTCAACCGCGCTCTCGGCCTGGCCCTGCGCAAGCGGTTCTGTGTCTCGTTCGACTTCGAGCTCCAGGCGGCGGCCGACGACGACACGGTGGTGCTGTCGCTCGGGCCGCAGCACAGCTTCCCTCTCGCCCGGGTGCCCAAGATGCTGTCCAGCACCACGGTCAACGACACGCTCGTCCAAGCCGTGCTGCCCCATCCCATGCTGGCCTCCCGGTGGCGGTGGAACCTCAACCGGGCCCTCGTGGTCCCCCGATCCCGGAGTGGCCAGCGGCGGCCCATCCACCTCCAGCGGATGGAGGCCGACGATCTCCTGGCCGCCACGTGGCCCGCACTTGCCGCCTGCCAGGAGAACGCCGCTCCGGGTCCGGTCGCAGTTCCGGACCACGTCCTCGTCCGCCAGACCGTCGACGACTGCTTGACGGAACCGCTGGACGCCACCGGACTCGTGGCACTCCTCGAAGACGTCGAGTCCGGCCGGGTGTCGGTCCACTGCGTCGAGTCCGTCGATCCGTCGCCGCTCGCTCACGGGATCCTGAACGGCAAGCCCTACACGTTCCTCGACGGTGCACCGCTGGAGGAGCGCCGGACCCGAGCGGTTGCCGTGCCGAGGGGTCAGGCCTCGGGCAGCCTCCCCGTCGATCCCTCCGACCTCGGCCCGCTCGACCCTGCGGCCACCCGTCAGGTGATCGATCAACTCAGCCCACGGCCACGTGATGCCGACGAGCTCCACGAGCTCCTCTTGACCCTGGTGGCCTGCCGCCCCGTCGAGGCGTGGCTCGGCTGGTTCGAGCAGCTCGCCGATCACGGGCGGGTCGGGACGGTCGATGGCGCCTGGGTGGCCACCGAGCGACGCCAGACGGCCGAGGCCGCACTGGGGTCCGTCACCGACCCGTTCGTCGAAGGAGACGAGGCGGTGGCCGAGTGCGTCGAGGGCCACCTCGAGCACAGTGGTCCGCTGACCGTCGAGCAGCTCGCCGGAAGCGGACCCCTCCCCTGCGGTCCCGTCCGCGGCGCGCCGTTGTCCGAGCCGAGGGTGCGCACTGCCCTCTCCCGGCTCGAAGGGAAGGGTTCGGCCATCGAGCTCCCGGACGGCCGGTGGTGCGCCCGCCACGTCCTGGTCCGGTTGCACGCTGCCAGTCGCAGCGGTCGGCGCCGCCGGGTCGAGGCGGTGGCCATTGCCGATTTCGTGAGGTTCGTGGCGTGCTGGCAGCGCGTGGACGCCGGAGACGCGGCTGGAGGGCAGATCCGGGCTGCTCGCCGTGATCGAGCAGCTCCAGGGCCTCGAACTGGCGGCCGGCGAGTGGGAGGCGAGCGTCCTGCCCGCCCGGCTCGTCCACTACGACCCGAAATGGCTCGACGAGCTCTGCCTGTCCGGCGAGGTGGCATGGGGACGCCTCTCCCCGCGACCGGAGGTCGACGAGGGCTCGAGGAACAGTTCCGGCACCCTCCCCGCAGGCGACAGAGCCGCCGCGTCCGCCTTCTCGTCTCGCCGGGGCTCGGCCACGCCGTCGGCGTCGACCCCGATCGCCGTCGTCGGCCGTCAGGACCTCGCATGGCTGCTGGCCGCCGTCCGTACGGGGAGTGCGCCCGTTGCGCCGACGTCGGGCCCGTCCGCCGACCTCCTCGCCGTGCTGCGGGCCGGTGGGGCGTCCTTCCGGGCCGAGCTCCACGCAGGGTCAGGCCGGCTCGACACCGAGGTCGACGAAGGACTCTGGGACCTGGTGGCCCGGGGCATGGTGACCGCCGATGCCTTCTCGGCCCTGCGTGCCCTGTTGACCGGTCGAGGCCGCAGACGGGCGGCCGGGCGCCGGGCGGTCCGCCGGTCGGCCCTCGGCCGGCAACGCACGCCGCTCGGCACCGGGACCGGCGAGGGCCGCTGGTCGGTGCTCGCCGAAAGGGATCCATCGCCCTCCGACGGGGTCGGTGGCGGAAGGGCTCGAGTCCTGGACGGGCCCGAGCTCGAGGAGCTGGCCGAGCTCGTGGCCTTCCAGCTTCTGGCCCGGTGGGGTGTGATGGCCTACGAGCTGTGGTCGAAGGAGTCCTTTCGGGTTCCCTGGCGAGAGGTGGTGCGCGCCCTGCGGCGCCTGGAGGCGCGGGGCCTGGCCCTGGGCGGTCGGTTCGTCGCCGGGCTGTCGGGCGAGCAGTACGCCCTGCCCGAAGCGGCCGCCCTCCTGTCTGACGTGGCCGCAGATCCGGAAAAGGGGGCCGACGTGTCCGTGTCGGGTTCCGACCCGCTCAATCTCACCGGTTCCCTGCTCGGCAACGCCAGGGTGCCGGCGCTCCGGCGGCGGACTGTGACCTTCGTCGACGGACTCCCGGTCGATGCGGCGACAGGCGACCGTGCCTCCCGACCTGTCCTCACGGGGTGACACTGTCCGCTTTGGGCTGGCCCTTCTGACGAGACCGACCCTTCACCGACGAGGGCGGTGTCAGGTGTTCCGGGCGTCCAGGGCGGTCCGGAAGAGGTCGGTCAGCTCGTCATCGGGAATGGCCGCTGCATCGGAAGGCCGTAGTCGCAGGGTCCCTTTGTCTGTCTCGAGCTCGGGTGGCGGGATGCAAAGACGTCCGTGCCTGCCTGGCGCCAGCCGTAGATCGACAGGCCGTGCCTCCAGGCCCCCACGTAGAGACGCCGGTTGCCGAGTCTACGAAGCGCCTGACCTCACCTGGCCGCCGAGCGCCTCGATCATCTTCACCCTCGCGTCGCATCTGATGCGAAGCGCGCAAGGTCCTTCAGACGCTGACGAAGCACGGATGTCGAACGAGAACGCAACATCGTGGCTGCCTCATCGGCATTCGCCTCGAGCTCAGCGATATATGCCGATTTGACGTCGAGGTCCGCTTCGGCTGCTTCCAGTTCGCGCCGTGTCTGGATCAGCTCCTCTATGAGTCCGCGGTGCTCACGCTCGAGCGTCTCGATCCCGACGATCACACTCTGCCCCGCCTTCGACGCGTCGCCGTCAGCTGCAGGGCTCATCGGAGGATCCTAACTGCCGGTTCCTTTGCTCCCAATGCGGTCATGGGCAACCGGCCACGAGGATGCTCACGACAGGCCCGGTTGGGACGGACGGCGTCGGGCAGATCGGCCGACCGAATCCAGGAGCTCCCTCAGATCACCGCCGCCCGAAGGGCCATTTCCCACGACCGGAACGAAACCACCATCCATTCTGGGTAGCTGATCCATCGACCGCTCGAGGCCGTCTTCAATGACGACGACCTCGAAATCGCGTACTGAAGCAAGAATGTCCGGAACACCCTCGGCCCTGATGTCAACACCAAGATCGACGAGCCGCTCCCAGGTTCGAGGCTCGTGGTCGTGGAGAGCGGTACACGCAGAAGGCGATGCCGACGCCACCACGGCCCACCCGCGGCGGGCGAGTGACGCAGCAACGTCCCACATCTTTGCCACCCCACTGGTCGCGTCCGATTCGATATCGACCAGGACGCGAGGCGGCATACCCATAGCCCGGTTGATGGCGCGCTCGATCGTTGCGATATCCGGCCAGCCCGGGCGTGGCTCGAGTTCAGCCAACCGCTCGGGCCATTTGGCCACGAAGCGGTTGCGGTTCCGACACATGAGAAACTCACGATAGGGGCGCGACCCGTTCTGATGTCTGTGATCTGTGATCGACGCCCGAGGCTCGAACATGACCCTGTATCCCCGGGAGCGGAGCGACATGGACAGGTCCGTGTCCTCGTAGTAGGCGGGGTAGAACTGCTGGTCGAACCCTCCGACGTGATCCCAAGCGTCGCGTCGGACCAACAGGCCGTTTGCCGACGCACAGTCGACCTCCCTGACATAGAAGTACGGGGGTGCCGGTATGTTCGGCTTCGTTCCCCGTCCTACCTGAGTGGCCCGACCGTCTGCCCAGAGGATGGATCCTGCTTCTTGCACGGTGCCGTCCACCATCAGGATCCTGCTGCCGACCGCTCCGATCGACGGGTCTCGTTCGGCCGTCTCTACAAGTCGATCGATGCACCCGTCATCGAGTGTGCTGTCCTCGTTGACGAAGATCAGGTAACGCCCCTTGGCGATGGCGGCAGCAAGGTTGTTCCCTCCGCCGAATCCCAAGTTGAACCGGCTGTGTACGACCACGATGTCCTCGCGCTGTTCCAAGCTGTGGAGTTGGTCGTCCGGCGTACCGTTGGCGATGACCACGATCTCCGGTCGTGTCGTGCGGCTCGATGCCATTGCGGCAGAAATGGATCGCAGTACCCGCCCGGCATCGGAGGAGAGCAGGATGCACACCGACACCTGGGGAGCGGACGGCGATCGGCATCCTGTCCTGACGAACCGAGCAGCGTCCCTATCCATGACGTGGTACGCGTGCCCAGACTGATTGACGCATCCGTCCTGCCCCATTCTCAACGACAACCGACAGCCTCAAAAGAGGCGGCGCCGTACCACGATCGATCCCATGACGAAGAGCCTCGTCTTCGAGCGCTGGCGGGACATGGTAGTTGTCCCCGGGACCCAGTTCGGCGGGGCCACCACCTCGTCGGCATCGGCCAGCTTCACCCACGATCCCCCTGACTCGACGGCACAGGTCCAGAGTGCTGCGCTACGGGAGGCACGATCCACGGATCGGTGTCGTGAGAGCGGCGCCACCAACGTCGACCGACCCCGTGTGCTCGGCCCGATAGGTTTGGTCCGGTGGGTGGCAAAGATGAGCTGGTGGTGGAGATCGCGGGCCGAGAAATGCGGATCTCGAACCCCGACAAGGTCTACTTTCCCGAACTGGGTGCCACCAAGTCCGAGCTTGTCTCGTACTACTGCCGGGTTGCCGACGCGTTGCTCAAAACCGCAGGCGGCCGTCCCGCAATGCTCCAGCGCTTTCCAAACGGCGCTACTGGTAAATCGTTCTTCCAGAAGCGAGTTCCATCAGGTGCTCCACCTTGGATCAGCACCACCACCGTGACTACTCCGAACGGGACGACCTCCAACGCGCTGGTGGTGTCAGACATCGGCCACGTTGCCTGGGCCGTGAACCTGGGTTGTCTCGGCTTGCACCTGTGGGCTTATCTCGCCGCCAACCCCGGCATCGCCGATGAGCTCCGGATCGATCTCGACCCCCAACCGGGCATGGGGTTCGACGAGGTGCGAACTGCTGCCTTCCACTGTCGTGATCTTCTCGCCGAGCTCGGCTTGGTCGCCTACCCGAAAACCACGGGAAACAGAGGTCTGCACATCTACCTTCGGTTGGAAGCGAAATGGGACGCCACCACCGTCCGCTCCGCCGCCGTGGCGTTGGCTAGGGAGCTGGAGCGGCGACATCCCACGCTGATCACAGCCAATTGGTGGAAAGAGGAGCGAGGAAGGCGCGTTTTCATCGACTTCAATCAGAACGCCCCGCACAAGACCGTCTTTGGGGCGTGGTTCGCCCGGCCTCGGACCGGCGGCCAAGTGTCGACGCCCCTGTCTTGGGACCAGGTTGCCGATGTGGTCCCCGACGACCTCACCATCCGGACAGTCCCGGAGCTCTTGGAGCTCCGAGGCGATCCGTGGTCGGAGATGGCCGATAGACCTCAATCGCTCCAATCGCTCCTCGATCTGGCAGAGCGTGACAGAGCGGCCGGGCTCCATGACGCGCCCTGGCCGCCCGAGTACCCAAAAGGCGCTGACGAGCCGACTCGGGTGGCGCCCAGCCGGGCAAGGAAGTCGTAGCCGGTGGATCCGGTGTCAGCCCTCAGGCGGATCTCCTTTCTCCTGGAGCGAAACGCTGCCGACACCTACAAGGTCCGGGCCTTTCGGAACGCTGCGGTCGCGATCGAACCGATCTCCGGATCGGATCTGACCACGCTCGCCGCCTCCAGTCGGCTCCAGAGCATTCCCGGCGTGGGGAAGTCGACGGCACAGGCCATCACAGAAGCGCTAGCCGGGGATGTCCCGGCCTACCTTGCAACGCTGGAGGCCGAACCGCCTCCTATTGCGCTCGATGCACCGGCACAGGCGCTGCTCGGGCAGCTGCAGGGGGACTGCCACTCCCACTCCGACTGGTCGGACGGAGGGAGCCCCATTCCGGAGATGGCCGAAGCAGCAAGGGACCTCGGGCACGGCTATCTGGTTCTGACCGATCACAGCGCCCGATTGACAGTGGCGCACGGACTCGATGGCGATCGGCTTCGGAACCAGCTCCGGGTCCTGGACGACCTGAATCGCGAAATGAGCCCATTCCGGATCCTCACAGGTATCGAGGTGGACATCCTCGAAGACGGATCCCTTGACCAGGACGAAGATCTGCTGGCCGAGCTCGACGTGGTGGTAGCGAGTGTCCACTCGAAGCTGCGGATGGACAAGCCGGCCATGACCAAGCGCATGCTCGCCGCCATCGAGAATCCGCACACCGACATCCTCGGACACTGCACCGGCCGGCTGATCACAGGAAAGGGCCGGCCGCAATCCACGTTCGACGCCGAAGCCGTCTTCGCCGCCTGCGCTCGCACCGGTACGGCGGTGGAGATCAACTCACGTCCCGAACGGCAGGATCCCCCTGAGGAGCTCTTGCGTCTGGCCATCGAGCTGGGGTGCCTCGTCTCGATCGACTCAGACGCGCACGCTCCAGGGCAGCTGGACTGGCTCGGTCGAGGATGTGCCAACGCCGTTCGTGCCGGCGTGCCGGTGGAGCGTGTGGTGAATCGCAAGTCCGCCGACGAGCTCTTGGCCTGGACGTCAACTCGCGCCGCCTGAGTCCTCGGCAAGTCCCGGATACGCTCAGACGGTGGACCTTCCCGTACAGCCCCCGGTTGCACCGATGCTTGCCAAGCTCATCCGGGACCTTCCCAAGGAAGACGGCATGTTCTACGAACCCAAGTGGGATGGGTTCCGCTGCATCGTCTTCCGAGACGGAGACCATGTCGAGCTGGGCAGCCGTAACGAGAGGCCGCTCACCCGGTACTTCCCGGAGCTCATCGAACCCCTCAAGCGTGACCTCCCCGAGCTGTGCGTTCTCGACGGTGAGATCGTGATCGGCGGTCCCTCCGGGCTGGACTTCGATGCGTTGTCTCAACGGATCCATCCGGCAGAATCGCGGATCAACCTGCTCGCTTCGACGACGCCGGCCTCCTTTGTTGCTTTCGACATCCTCGCCGTGGGCGACCGCGACCTGCGCGACGTGCCCTACACCGAACGGCGAAAGTTGCTCGAACAGACGCTCAAGTCATCGTCGCCTCCCCTGCACGTGACGCCGGCGACGGACGATCCCGAGCTGGCAAGTGACTGGTTCTCGCGCTTCGAAGGGGCGGGCCTCGACGGTGTCGTGGCCAAGCCCGGTGAACTGCGATACCTACCGGACAAGCGGGCGATGTTCAAGGTCAAGCACGAACGCACGGCCGATTGTGTGGTGGCAGGCTTCCGATGGCACAAAGAAGGAGGCGTCGTCGGATCCCTTCTGCTCGGCCTGTACGACGGTGACCACGTCCTGCACCACGTCGGTGTGGCCTCGGGGTTCACCGCCGTCCGGCGAAGGGAGCTCGTCGGAGAGCTCGAGCCGTTCCGGGCCGACACGATCGAGGACCATCCCTGGTTGAACACGGCAACTGGATCCAGCCGGATCCCCGGTGGCACCAGCCGTTGGAGCGCGGGAAAAGACATGACCTGGGAACCGATACGGCCCGAGCTCGTCTGCGAGGTGGCTTACGACCATCTACAGGAACAACGCTTCCGCCACGGAACATCGTTTCGTCGGTGGCGACCCGACCGGATGCCCGACTCCTGCACCTACGCCCAGCTCGAATCCCCGGTTCCCACCGAGCTCTCCCAGGTCTTCGAAGCCCTCAACAGGTAACGACGGACGCAGCCCGTTCGGCGAGGGCCGGTGAACGCAGTCGGCGGCAGACGCCTTCGAAGGCCGGTGTGGGGCCCTGCCATTCAAGGTCGGTGGCTTCAGCGAGCAATGACCGGTCGATGCGGAGCGTGGCGAGGCTGTGGAACAGCTCGGCCAAAGGGCGCTCGTTGGCCAGCGTGGCTGCCAGCCGGTCCGCGCCTCTCACGTTCTGGCGCACGGAGTGATCCCAGCGTGTCACGTCGTCCGGAATGGAATCGATGTGTCCGTAGTGAGCCAGCACCACCGCCGCGGAGCGTTTTCCCCACCCGCTCAGACCGGGAAACCCGTCTGCCGCGTCCCCCACCAGGGCCAGCCAGTCCGGGATAGAAGGTGGTGACACCCCGAACTTGGCCCGTACCCCGTCCTCATCGGTGATTACGTCTCTTCGACGATCGAGCTGCACCACGCGGCTGCCTTCCACGCATTGGGCCAGATCCTTGTCAGGCGTGCAGATGATCACCTGTTCGACGCCCCGATCGGCCGCAGCGACCGACGCAGCCGACGCCAGTGCATCGTCGGCTTCAAGTTCGACCATGGGCCACACGACGACCCCCAGGGCACGCAGAGCGTCCTCAAGCGTCCCGAACTGATCTCTCAGAGTGGGAGGTACGTCATCCCCGGTCTTGTAACCGGGCCACAGTTCGTTGCGGAACGAAGGGATGACGTGATCGGTGGCGACCCCTAGGTGGGTCACGCCGCCCTCAAGCATCGTCACCACGGAGGTGACGACGCCATAGGTGGCACCGATCTCGGTGCCGTCGTCGGCCGCCCTGAGCGGTTGGCCGAAGTGTTGACGGAACAGCTCGTAAGTGCCGTCGAGAAGATGCACACGCATTGGGCTCGTTCCTTCGGTGTACGCGTTTGCATCATCCTTATCACGGACGAATCCAGCTTCGGTACTACCGCCGACGCTTCGGTGGCTCTGGAGCCTCGGTCGTGGTCCGCCAGAACCCGACCGTTGGCCCATGGGACCGACTTCGCGACGCTGCCGTTCGGGGAGTCGCCCGTGTCGCACCGCCAAGGGGAACGGATGAACGGCGACTGCGGCTTGACCCAGGACGCTTCGGTATCCTCACGAGATGTGCCCGAAGAACCGCTCCCGGGCAGTGGTCCCGTTTGCTTGCCTCACATGAGCACACTGGGGCCGGTCACGTTGTGGACGGGGTGGGACGTCCGCGGGGGCGCCGACGCCCAGCCCGCCGCGAGTGAGGAGTTCGCGCACGAGGTGCGGCAAGACGTCGGCGTCGAGGCCCGCTACGAGCTCATTTCCGTCGCCGGGCGCGGTTTTCGACCCCCGCGGTTCTTGAGCGCTGTCGGTCTGGAGGATGACGATCAGGTCGAGTCTCTGGTTCGCGCCCAGTCGGACTCTCGGAGACTCAGACAGATGTGGTCGGTGCTGTACCGGCGTCTGGCGGAGATCGGCTCCGGAGGGCTCAGTCCGTATGCGATCTATCTGCTCGGGGTGAACCCACCAGTTGATGCCACGGAAGAGGAGCTCGCCGTGTTCAACGATTTCTACACGAACGTCCATCTGCCTGAAGTTGCACAGCGACGTGAAGCGCTATGCGCCACACGGTACGAGCTGCTGCGAGCACCGAAACCGCCCTACCCAGGTGCGCCGAAGTACCTTGCCGTGTACGAAGTCAACGAGGAAGCAGCATCAAGACGTCGACATGTCGGACCTCCGTACGCCGAGGGGCCAGAGGTGTGGCAGCGGCACACGACGCCGTGGCGGCTTTGGTACCGACTGGTCGCCGACGATGAAAGGGGGAATCCGTAGGTCGGCTTTGACAGTGCACATGGATCCTGACGTGAGCGTGGCACCGCTCGGGAGGAACGAGACGGAGCGAAGCTCGAGCGCAGCTCATCGGCGGCGAAGTGATCTGTCTTCGAGTGCCGGCGGGACATAGTAGTTGTCCGCAGGGTTGAGGTCCGTTCCTGGCGGTACGATCTCGTCGATCCGGTCGAGCACATCTTCACCGAGCACCGTTCCCGCACCGGCCAACAGATCGTCGAGGTGGTCGGTGGTACGAGGCCCGATGATGACCGAAGTGACCGCAGGATGGGTGAGGACGAATCCCACGGCGAGGTGCGGCAGGGAGAGACCGGCCAACTCGGCAAGCTTTGCCAGCTCGCCGACAGCCTGGAGCTTTCGAGCGTTCTCGGGCAACGCCGGATCGAACTTCTGTCGTTCCAGGGCTACCCGGCCACCGGCACTCAGGTCGACGCCCTGGGTGTAGCGGCCCGAGAGCCAACCGGCTGAGAGTGGTCCCCACGTGAGCACCCCCATCCCATACTTCATCGCTGTCGGCAGGACCGCTGCCTCGACACCCCGGGCCATGATCGAGTACGGCGGCTGTTCGGAGCGGAACCGGACATGTCCCCGCCGGTCTGACACCCATTGCGCCTCGACGATCTGCTCGGCGGGAAACGTCGAGCTCCCGACGGCGCGAACCTTGCCTGCTCGCACGAGGTCCGTAAGGACCGAGAGCGTCTCGTCGATGTCGGTCGTCGGGTCAGGACGGTGGATTTGATAGAGGTCGATGTAGTCGGTGCCGAGCCGGCGGAGACTGCTTTCCACCTCGGACGTGAGCCACCGCCGGGAAGCACCCTGTTGATTGGCATCGTCGCCCATGCTTCCTCGGGCCTTCGTGGCCACGACCACGTCGTCGCGGTTCACCGATTTCAGGGCCTGGGCGACAATGATCTCCGACTCCCCCGCGGAGTAGATGTCCGCTGTGTCGATGAGGTTGATCCCGCTGTCGAGAGCGTGGCGGATGGTCCGCACACAGTCGTCTCGATCACTGTTTGCCCAAACGCCGAACATCATGGTTCCGAGCGCGAACTCGCTCACCGAGATGCCGGTACCACCCAGGACCCTCCGTTTCATCGATGCTCCCTCGAAGCTCGTGCCCTCGAAGCTCGTGAAGACCATTCGTCGACCAAGGGGCTGGTCCCTCAACATCGGCGCCAGCGCCCAACCTACTGGTCCAGAGCCAGGCGACTGGTCGGCAACCCTGTCCCGTGCCACCTCGAAATGTCCGCCCTGGCACACCGTCGCAGGCCTCGAGGTCTTCTGGATACACAGCGCCGAGGGCGACCTCCGGTGAGGCCCTGTCGCTACTCGGCTGGCCCGGCGACCTTCAAGAGCTGCTTGATCCCGTCTTCGATGCCATCGCACAGGACGTCGATGTCCGGGGTTGTGTCATAGTCCCCGGTCACACCGAAATTCACTTCACCGTCATAGGAGAAGATGGCGATACCCACTCTGACCTGACCGGCCAGTGGAACGTAGGGGAATACCTTCAGCATCCGGCGGCCACAGACGTAGAGCGAGACTTGGGGCCCGGGCACGTTGGTGGTGACGGTGTTCACGTTCCTTTGGGGCAGTCGTGACGAGAGCCGCATACCCAGGGCCAACAGCATGGGCGGTGCGAAGCCCGACATGGACGTGAGGGCCTCTCCGGCCAGAGCCTGCTTGGACTCCTTCAACCCCTCCATCTGTGAGCTGACGGCGGGCAGGCACTCGCCGGGATCGCTTATCGACACCGGGAGCTCGGCGAACATGGCCGAGACCTTGTTCTGGAGGGTGCCGTCGCCCACTGCCCGGCCGCGAGCGTCGCGTGGACGTACGGACACCGGTACCAGGGTCCGCACGACTCGATCAACCGACTCGCCTCGCGACAACAACAGCTGCCGGAACCCGTTGGTGATGGCGGTCAGGACGACGTCGTTGAAGGTTCCACCCACGTTCTTTCGGACGGCCTTGATGTCGCCGACGCCGGTCGAGGCCCACCCGTAGCGGCGATGCGGGCCGAGGGGGCCGTTCAGACTCGAGGGCGGCGTACGCCGGACCAGCCCGGTCATCGCCAGCAATCCCGACGTCACCTCCTGTGTCTGCGCCAATGCCTGCCTCGGGACTCTGGACGCCGAGCGGACGGCCCGGAATTGCTCATAGGGGCTTCGTAGCAGGTCGTAAGAGGATCGAGCGGCCAACTCCATGCTCGTCGGTGACGGTTGGGGTATCCAACGCTCGACGACCGGCGGCTCCGGCATCGGCGAGATGTCCATCACCACGGACAGCAGGTCGGTCCCCGCTACGCCGTCCACCATGGCGTGATGGGTCTTGCACAGCATGGCCCACCGGTCCTCCTCGAGGCCCTCGACGATCCACATCTCCCAGAGTGGCTTCGATCGATCGAGCTGCTGAGACATGACCCTGCCGACCAGCTTCCGCAGTTCGGCTTCGCCGCCGGGGGATGGCAGAGCGGTGTGCCTCAGGTGGTACTCGAGGTTGAAGTGCGGGTCATCCGCCCAGATTGGTCGGCCCAGCTCAAAGGGGACGTGCCGAACTCTGCGACGGTATCGGGGGACCCGGTCCAGCTTGCTCTCGATCATGGACGAGATGTCGGGATAGGCCGGAACGGGCCCTTCGAAGATCCCGACCGAGGCGATGTGCATGTGGCTGACACCGTCTTCGATGTGCAAAAACGAGGAGTCCAGCGGACTCATCCGGTCAACATCGCTCATGTGGGGATCCTTCCCCGTTCTCTCTGCCGATCTGCTTCAGATGGTAGTCCCATCGAACCGACGCGTCAGCTGGTGGTCCTCCCGAATCATCGTCGGCCCGGGCGGCCGGGGTCAGCCCTGGGTCGCTGCGGCGTGATCGGCCCTGGAGACGAGGGCGCTGGGGATCCGACCCTCCTCGATGGCCCGGAGCGTCTCGTCGGCGGCTGCGTCCACCACCTGTGATGAGCTGCGGTCGCTCATCATGTTCAGTTCCATGGCACTCAGCGAGGACGTCCCGGGCTCGATGCGGACCACGATGAATCCCGCCCTCTCCAATCGGCGAGTCTCCCGCTCCAGTCGGCGGTGTGCCGACCAGCGGACGAGCCCATCGGGCCGGCCGAGCGCCGGTCGATGGCTCGACATCGGGGAGACCACGATGACCACCCCGGGCTCACCCCTGTAGAGCACATCGGCGTTGGTCGGCGAGTGGACGCCACCATCGAAGTACTCGACTCCCCCGATCGTGACCGGGGCGAAATAGGCCGGTATGGCGCAGGAGGCGAGGACCGCAGCCGCCAGCGGCGCCCGGGGCGATCCGGCCCGGCCGAACACGGTGCGGACGCCATCCGTCCTGCGGACGGCGCAGATCCAGAGGCGCTCAGGCCACCGGTCCCCGACGAGAGCGTGCAGTCCGGCCGCACGTTCGGTGAGATCGATCCTGCCGGCTGGAAGCATGGTGATGGCCGCCACTTCGGGCCGGAACCTCCACGGTCGTCGGGCGATCTCGTTCAGCAGGGCGATCGAGGGCGGACGCCACATCCTGAGCCAATCTCGGGGCGGAGGAGCCGGGAGCTCGGACTGGTCAGATTGGATGCGGTCCATCAGCGACTTGCCCTCCGGGGAGAGTGGTGACCCAGTGGCAAGGGCGACGAGGTCCGGCGCCGGTACTCCCAGACGCGTCAGGGTGCCGGTGATCGAACCGGCTGAGGACCCGACAACCATGTCGGCTGACCTCGGATCCCAGCCGAGCTCCGACTCGAGCGCGGCCAACACCCCGGCGTGGTACGCCTGTCCGACTACGCCACCAGCGCCGAGCACCAGTCCAACGCCGGCCATTGACCCCCCTGAGTTCGTCGTGATCGTGTGGTTCGTCCGAGTGGACGAGACACCATCGTACGTTCTGACCGGCACCTGGGTGAAGGACGCTCTCCGACCGATTCGGACACAGGTTGCCGTGGGGTGGGACGGTGCGCCCGTCCGACCACAAGGTGGCTCAGAGGCCGACCAACAGTCGGGTGACCCTGTCGCGTACCCGCCAGGGCACGAACGGCTGGGTAGCCGCGATCATCCGGGCATCTTGCCCTACGAGGTACCGGGCACGAGGAGCATAGGCCGTCAATGCCCTGGCGATGAACCTTGCCGCGCCTTCCGGCTCGCCCATGAACATCATGAACGGCTCGAGGAGGTGCCGAACCCGATGATAGGCACTCGCATAGCTCGATCCCTCCCGACGCGACACGTCGGATTCGAACTCCTCCCAGATGCCGGTCCGGAAGCCGCCTGGTTCGACGAGCACGACGTGGATGCCATTCCGCGCGACCTCCAGTCGCAACGCGTCCGATGCCGCCTCGAGCGCATGTTTCGAGGCCTGGTACCACCCCGACAACGGCGTCGTGGTCAGCCCGTAGATCGAGGAGATGTTCACGATCCGTCCGTCTCCGTCTTCCCGCATGTGGGGAATCGCCAACCGGGCCAGGCGCATGGGGGCGACGACCATCGTCTCCAGCTGGCGGCGTACCTCTTCGTCGTCGACGTCTTCGATGGCACCGACGCCCGAATACCCGGCGTTGTTCACGACGGCCCACGGACGCACCTCGTCGATCACCTGACGGCACCGGTCCTCGTCGGTGACGTCGAGCAACACCGTCTCTACGGTCACGCCGGCATCCTCGCCCGCTGCCGCCACCACCGCTGCTTTGGCTGGCGAACGCACTGACCCGACCGAGCGGAATCCCAACCTGGCCAGTCGCACCACCGTGGCCAGGCCGATCCCCGAATTCGCTCCGGTGACCAAGACGATTCTGCCGTTTCCGACGGTCACCATGTCGACTCTAACCGTGCGAAGACCATGGAGGTCGCCGTCCCAATATCAACGTCTTCTGGATCTCGATGGCTGCGGGTCGCGTGGCCGCGCCGGCCGCTCGCACGTGGATGTTGCCCCCTCGGCCTGGTGCGCGGTTTTTTGCAGGACGCTCACGGCCGCGGAGCACCGATGGGATTGGGGACCGGGATTGTCCCGCTGTCGATGAGATCCCTGCTGATCGGGGTGGCCAGGTCGACCGCTGACATGACTCTGGATCGGCCCAAACGCTCGATCGGTCCCATGGCGAGTGCATCGGTCAGGTCCTCGAGCTCCGACCGGAGCGTGACGCCTTTGTCGGTCAACTGGCCGGTCGGTTCGAGGATGCCAGCGGCTCGGAGTCGACTGGCGGATACATCCCATTCATGGTCATTCCAGCCCCGATGGGACTGGATGTCCTCTCTGGCGATAGCCCCAGAGGCGACGAACGTCACGGTGGCGTCGAGCCCGGTCAGTCCTGCCCCCACCGCGGCGATGACATGTCCGTCGCCCCGGTACTCGCGCAGGATCGTGGTCGCCAGCCATGCCGCGGCAATGTCGTCGCTCGGACGAGGAACTCCCGACCACGCCGCCGCCAGCGGCCGCCCGCCGAAGCCACAACCTCCTATCGCATTCCAGAGCAGATCGGCGAGCTCGGCCAACTGCGGCTCGGCGCCCGGTTCCAACCGACTGCGCAGGGCGTCGGCGGCGCTTGCGATGCGGGCTTCGACCACGGTGGAGGGATCAGCATAGGTCCACGCGTCCGGTATGGCTCGGGAGACCAAGGTCGGTGCGAACCCGAAGGCCATGGCGGTGACCGATTCGGCCGGAACGGGTCCGAGGGGCGCCATCCGACTTGCGAAGTAGCCCATCCAGAAGCCGCGCAGTCCGATGCGTCGGGCCGCCTCGATCGCCTGCGGAGCGAAGTAGACGACCGCATGGATCGGCTCGATCGCCTCCCACAATCGACGGGCGAGCTTCGTCGGTGGACTCATGGGTCCATCCTGCCTGCCGGAACGTGGCCGGTCGTGCACGAGACCGACAGCACCCGGTCAGTCGGACTGGTCCGCCGTCGGGATTCGAGCGCCTTCGTCCATCACGGGGGGATGACAGACGAGTACGACTCCCGATCCAGCAGTCTCTTGAAGACGGCCTTCGGCGATGACCGGTAGATCGAGTCGATCTCCCCGTGCACCGTCCGGCATCCATGGCGGCGAGCGTCGTCGACGCGGACGAGGAGAACGTTCCGGCGAAGATCGTAGCTTCGGTATCGGGGATGGGTGGCGTCAAAACCCAGCCATGCCAGTTCTCCAGTGATCATGAGCGCACCAACCGACACCAGCTGGTCGCCGTCGAACACGCCGTAGTGGCGGAACCTCTGCGTGCCAACAGTGGCTCCGAACCACGTTTGGAGCGGACCCGTCCCTTCCCATGCCCCCCAGGCGGCGAGGCTGAGGTCGGCGACGGCGTCGCGATGTTCTCGACCGAGCGTCCTGACCTCCACGTCGCCCGAAGCTGGAGGGAGCAGGTCGACCGAATGCCACGTCTTCGTCATTCCGTGCTCCGTCCGTCGAAGCCCAGCGTCGGTCAGCCAGTGCGAATGCAGGTCGGGCGGCGCCGCTGCCGGTGACAGCTCGATCCGGAACGTGGGCTGACGATGGGACCGGTAGAACGCGACAACTGTCGAGACCGTCTCGCGGGTCGCAGGTGAGCCAAGGCCC
This sequence comes from uncultured Acidimicrobiaceae bacterium, assembly GCA_963828385.1. Lineage (GTDB taxonomy): Bacteria > Actinomycetota > Acidimicrobiia > Acidimicrobiales > RAAP-2 > Bog-756. The sequence continues at coordinate 1,459,130 of CAWHEF010000002.1, read as the reverse complement.
AAGCCGACGACCCGGTTGATATCCGTCGAGTCGATCGCCTGCGCCACTGCCAGCGCCAACGGCGCGGCCACCGAGCGATCGACAGCGGCACCCAAGGGATTGCCGGGCACGGCGATCGCGGCATCGAAGCAGGCCGCCCACACCTCCGCCTCGTGCATCTCGACGGCCACTGCCAGTCGGCGCAAGTCGGCGTTCACGGCTGTGACTCCCTGTTTGTGGTTTGCAATTGACGCTGCGGTCCGACGCTGGTGGTGGCGTTCGTCAGTCCCTCGATTCCGGCGAGCCCCTCTCCCCTTCTCCTTCGGCCTAAACAGTAGCCAGACCCCCGACAGCACACCCGTCGCCAGTCGCATCGACGCACCGCGGCTTGCGCCGACACGTTCGGTGCATGAAGTGTCCTCGTGCCGCGCCTTTTCCGCGGGCTCGTGCTGTCCCACCGCGCGGCCATCTCCTTGACCCAATCGTCACGACGGAGAGAGGTGGTCACTCAATACTTGGGCAGCCCGGTCGAGTAGCCAACCACCACTGCCTCGTAGATGATCGACCCCGGCGGGACTGCGAACCGGATCCCTTGATCGGCCGCCAATGCCATCGGCTCGAACACCCCGAGCTGGAGTTGGAGCCGATGATGCCACGCCCATGCCTGGCCGGAACTCTCGTCGGCTTGCCGGTAGTAGGTGGCCGCCCGAAATCCGTGGATCTGCATCCAACGCCCGTACCAGGAGTAAAGCTGTGCCGTAGTGGCCGGGGCCACCCTGATAGCGCCTGTATAAGCCGGGTTGGGCTCGTCGCCCTGCGGGTTGCGGGTCTGGTCGGCCCCCACCGTCTTGACGAGGGTCGAACCCGGGTAGACGAGGCGGGCCACCGGGCGATCACGGAGGTCGGATTGCACGATCGGGCGGCTCGTCGGGAGTCCGGATGCGTCGGTACCGGGCCCATTGCCGGCGGCGCAGCCGCCCGACAAGGCTGCCAGAAGGATCAACGTGGAGAAACGCGCCCACCTCAGGTCGGTCATGTCCGAACTGCGAGGACGACGCCGGAGCCGGCCAGCACGACGAACCCTGCAAGCTCCACGACCAGCGAAGTCGTCGCCCATGGGACGCCTAATCCGTCATGGAGCCCGAGGAATCCGACCGTCGCGCTGAGCAACAATGCCCCGACGCTGCCAGCCATGAAAAGGGCGCCGGCCATCACGAAAGACAGCCATCGAGAGATCACGAGGGCGGCGGCGAGGACGACTCCAGACGCGAACTGGAATAGGAACGAGGGTCCGATGAGGTGAATGTGCCGATAGCCGGCGAGCCAGAGATGGAGATGGATCAAGGCCGACACGGCGACCAGGGCTCCCCCGCCGACGATCGCCAAAGTGCAGACGAAACGAGTCCGCCAAGGCCAGGACGCCGGTACACCGCGAGTGAGAGCAGCGGCCATCGGTCGTGGCAGCGCCACAGGGGATCAGGGGACCCTATGACTCATTGGCACCCGTCCCCGTCGTTGGGACCGCCATTGTTGTCGGCATCGTGATCGCCGCCGTTGTTCTGGGGGATTGTGCATGTCGTGGTCGTGGGCGCCGAGGTGGTCGTGGGCGCCGAGGTGGTGGTCCTTGGCGACCCCGAGGTTGATGTCGTCGCGCGCGAGGGTCGGGTGGTGGTGCCCCCACCGGAGCCAGACGAGCTACACGCCCCGAGCGAGAGCGCCAGCGCCACACCTACCGCCACAACCATCAGACGCCGCATGCAAGTTCCTTTCCACACTGCGACATTTCGTCGTCCTGTTCGAGGAGGTCGAGCTCAAGATGTCGGGGAACGCACGTGTCGGAGGGGGGACTTGAACCCCCACGCCCTTGCGGGCACTAGCCCCTCAAGCTAGCGCGTCTGCCTATTCCGCCACTCCGACGAAGTGGCTCCGGCGTCCGGCCGGGGCGACAGGCATGGTAGCGCGATCCCGGTCAGATTCATGACGGCGCCGACGGCACCCACCGCCGCCGCCGATGGCTCAGACGGCACCTGTTCCCGGGGCCGTCCTCCCCCGTTGGACGACGAAGGACATCAGTCGGCGTCAACCGCTCCGCGCCATCGGGAGGGACCCCCCTTTCATCCGACACCAACTCATCGGACACGGCGCGGGCGGCAGGGGCGTGGTCGCCCCGGCGGCGAAGAGTCGACCTCATCACCGAGCAGGGCGGCGCACGTAGCGTCACAAACCACAGGACGGCTCCCGCCTCAGCGGGTGCGTCCTCGGCCTGGCCTGGGTGGGGGTGACGGCAGCCGTCGCCGTCGTCGTTGGCCCGACTTGGAGGTGGCCCGCTCCGGAGGGGCCCGCCGGGCGGTGGTCCCGGCCGGTTCGGACCAGGTCCACCGGCCGCCGTCACGGAGGATCCGGTGGTCGTGGTGGGTCTTCAGGTAGTGGTGCCATCGACAGAGCCGGCAGAGGTTGTCGAGCCTGGTCGGTCCGCCGGCGGCGAAGTCGACGATGTGGTCGATCTCCAGGTGGTCGGAGACGTCACAACCCGGGACCACACAGGACCGGTCCCGTTCGATGAGCGCCGATCGGAGCTTGGCCGGGATGGTACGGCCCTGGTGGGCGACGGCGGTGATGTCCGCCCCCCTGTGCACGAGCACGCTCAAGAAGGCGTCCTCGGCGAGCGAGCGGGCGACCGACACCGGGATGGGCCCGACGCCGGGGATCTCGCACACCTCTCCGCCCTTGGTCGAGCCGCGACGAAGGGCGTCGTAGTCGACGCGGACGTGGACGAGGACCCGGGGCGGCGTGTGCTCGGTGGCGCTGTCCTGCGCCGGCCCCGACGCCGATCCCGGGCCGGGACCGGCGGTGTCGGCGACGAGCTCGCAGAGGGCATCGGCCAAGAGGGCCCCTTTGGGCTCGTCCAACCCGGACCGGGAGGCCTGGCGATGGAGATGGTCGGCCCGCTTCGACACCGAGGCCAAAAGGGTGGTCCCGGCGTCGGGGGTGAGGGTGGCGTCGAGTCGGAAGGCCCCGTCTGCGTCCACCCAGTGCCGGAGCGAGCGCCGTCGGCGAATGGCCAGGTAACGGGCCTCGCCGTCGGCACCGGTGGCGCTGATCGAGCGGGCTCTCGTCCGGAGGTCTGCGAAGGACCCGGTGGAGGCTTGGTCGACGAGCTCTCCCTCGGCACTCGGACGCCGTGCCGCCGCCCCGGCGATCTCCTTCACCTGGACGGAGGAGAGCTTCCCCGCCCGTACCGCCTCCTCGGTGGCCGGGAGGTCGCCGAGCCTGCGGGCCGTGCCGAGGGTGTCGATGGCCCCGCCGAGGGGCGTCCCGGTGACCTGGGCGAGATGGGCCGCCGCCGATCGGTGCCCGGAACGCTGCCAGACCAAAGACGACTCGACCCGCCGGGCACAGAGCAGCTTGCCTCCGGCCGCCAGCTTCTCGATCTCGGCGAAGGCTTCGAGCACGTCGGCGGCGTCGCTCCCCTCGAGCCGGTCGGGATCGAGGTCCGAAAGGACCCCTCGCAACCGGTCGCCCACCGTCTTCAGCGTGCCGAGGATCATGGCCGCCACCCTTCCATGAGGGTGCATCACTCCTCACACGAGGGGATGGGAGACGCTCGGCCGGAGCGCCGAAGGTCGGGGAGCTCGGTCGGAGCCCCGAAGGTCGGGGAGCTCGGTCGGAATACCTAGGGCCTGGACCAGCAGGAGGGCAGGGAGTCCAGCCGGACCGCGTCCGGAACGGCTCGGCTCCGGCTACGACTACGACGCCGACGCCGCGTGGGAAGGTCCGGGCCGGAGTGTGGCCCACTGGGGCAGATTCCAGAGGGTGCCGTCGGTCGACGGGTTGGCCAGGACGTTGTCGATCTGCACGCCGTTGGCGAGGAGGGATGGGAGCTGGAACAACGGGAGCGCCACCATCTGGTCCCACAGCTGGTCGTCGATCTGCGCATAGACGGTTCCGCCGGTCACCGGGTTCAGATCCTGGGCGGCCTGGGCGAAGTACTGGTCGACAGCGGGGTCGTCGAAGTTGCTCCAGTTCTGCGTGGCCGGCGACCCCGTCGGGCCCAACCCAAACGAGTACCAGCCCTCGGTGACGGTCTGGTACGGGCTCGAGGTCCGATCGACCAGGGCGATGTCATACGCGTCCTGGGTGTTGGCCGTGATGAGCCCGGTCGTCCCGTCCACCGGAACGATGGTGACGATGATCCCAGCCTGGCGGAGCTGGCCGGCCAGCAGCGACCCGACCTCGGCGATCCATGGCTCATCGGACTCCACTGCCATGCGCAACGTCAGCGGCGACCCTCCGGCATCGACATAGGTTCCGGCCGCGCTCTTGTGGTAGCCGGCGCTCCGGAGCAGGGAGTCGGCCATGGCGACGTTCGGCACGCTGTAGGCCGCTGCCGCCGACGAGGGGCTGTAGGTCGACTGGTTGGCCGTCGCCAGGTGGTCCTGGCTCGGCTTGATCGAGGGTTCGATGGTGCCCACGGTCTTGGCGATGAGCGCGGCCCGGTCGACGATCCTGGCCACCGCCTCGCGGACGGGGACCTGGTCGGTGACCGGGCTGAGCACGTTGAACTCGAGCGAGAGGAAGTCGAGTGACGAGCTGACCTGGCTCTGCGTATTGGGGAGCGAGGAGACGGCATTGAGGGTGCGAAGGGAGAACGACGTGGCCTCGATGACCGCCTGGTTGTCGGTGCCGAGCACCGAGGTCCACGCTTGCTGGTTCGACGCCGTGCTCACCGTGACCTGTCTGAGCGTGGCCGGGGTCCCCCACCAATGCGGATTTCGAACCAGGAGAGCGGTCCCCGATCCCGAGACCGATCGCAGCACATAGGGACCTGCGGACACCTCGATCGCCTGGTCGAACGTCGCGAATCCGCTGTTCCATCCGACCTTGCGGGCGATATGGGCCGGAACCATGTTGTCGAACAGGATCCGCCAGTCGGTGAACGGGGTCGAGAACTTCACCGTGACCGTCTTGCCGCCGTCACTGCCGGTCACCGACTGGACGTCCCGGTAGCCAAGGGTCGAGGCGACCTGATCGGGATGTCCGTCGATGTCGACCCCGTCACCTCGCTGGGACTGCCAGGCATAGATGAAGTCGTCCGCCGTGACCGGCACCCCATCGGACCACTCCGCTCTCGGGTTGATCACGTACTGGATGGTGAGAGGGGAGGTCGAGGTGGCCTCGACGCTCACCAACAGGCTGCTGTTCACCTGCGGAACCAGCTTGGGATTGAGGGTGTAGGCGCTCGGAAGGACAGACGAGAGGAGCATGGGACTGGACGAGGCCGCCCCTGCCGGCGTGTTCGGATTGAACCCGGCCCAGGGCTCGTCGATCTCCACCTTCGCCGATCCGCCCGAGACCGCGACCAGGTTCGAGGTGGATTGCTCGTCCACCTCGCTGATCCGGTGCGACCCGAGCCGGTCGATGACAGCGACCAGCGCGATGACCACGATGATGACGACGGGAAGCGTCCAACGCGCCCGGTGCGCCCTCCACAATGATCCGATGCGACCTCGGGCACCCACCTCGGCGCCTGGACCGGTCACTGCAGGCGCAGGATCAGGATGATGTTGGTGAAGCCGAAGAGGATGGCGACGGTGACGGTGATCCGGTCGAGGTTCTTCTCGACCACGGTGGACCCTGCTGCAGCCGAGCCGACGGAGCCCCCGAACATGTCGGAAAGACCGCCGCCCTTCCCGCTGTGCATCAGGATGAGGAAGATGAGCGCCAGGCTGGTCACCACCTGTAGCACGACGATGATTGCGGTCAGCACTCGAACTCCCTCCACTACCCCGTGACCGGGAGAGACGCTACCAAACTCGCCGTCAGTTGCCGGACGCGGCCCTGATGATCGCCACGAAACCGGCCGGGTCGAGACTGGCTCCTCCCACCAGGGCACCGTCGACGTCCGGGCAGGCGATCAGCTCCGCCGTGTTGTCCTCGGTCACCGAACCGCCGTACTGGATCCGCACCCGCTCGGCTGCTTCGCCGGTGGCGCATCGCCCGACGACCTCCCTGATCCACCCGCACGCCTCCTGGGCATCCTCGGGCGTGGCCGCCCGACCCGTCCCGATGGCCCACACCGGTTCGTAGGCGATGACCATGCCGGCGACGGTCTCGGCGGCCAGGGCGGCTACGGCCTGCTCGACCTGTCCCTCCAGACGATCCTTGGTCCGGCCGGACTGCCGCTCGTCCTCTGTCTCGCCCACGCAGCAGATGGGCACCATGCCGTTCCGCACGATGGCGCCGACCTTGGCCGCCACCACCTCGTCGGTCTCCCCGAACATCCGCCGTCGCTCAGAGTGCCCGACGATGACGTACTCGACGTGCAGCTTGGCCAACATGAGCGGACTGACCTCGCCCGTGTAGGCGCCGGCGTCCTCGGCAGCGCAGTTCTGGGCCCCGAGGGCCACCGGGATGGCATCCGGCTCGAAGACCGACTGCACCGTCCGGAGGTCTGTGAACGGTGGGTGCACCGACACGTCGAGGCGTGCGACGTCGCCGGGCTGGAGCCTGAGGCCGAGATCCCGGGCGGCATGCAGGGCCTGGAGGTGATCGAAGTTCATCTTCCAGTTGCCGCTGATGAGCGGCCGCCGTGCTGGTGTGCCGCTCACGTCGCCGGAGCGTTGGGCGCATCCCGCAGCGCCGCCAGCCCCGGCAGGTCACCGTGCTCGAGGAGCTCGAGCGAGGCGCCCCCGCCGGTGGAAACGAAGTCGAACCGGTCTGCCAAGCCGAGCTCGTCGATGGCGGCGGCGCTGTCTCCACCACCCACCACGCTGAAGCCGGCGCAATCGGCGACGGCCCGGGCCACGCCGGCGGTGCCGGCGCAGAACCGGGGGTCTTCGAAGACCCCCATCGGACCGTTCCACAGCACCGTCCTGGCGCCGGCGATCTCCGATCCGTAGGCACCGACGGTGTCGGGCCCGATGTCGAGTCCCTGCCAGCCGTCGGGCAGCTCGGTGCCGAACGTCCGCACCTCGCCTCCGTCGCAGTCGTGACCGAACTGGGCACCCGGTTCCAACGCCACGATGTCGCTCGGGAGCAAGATGCGCTTGCCCGAGTCGAGCAGTCGAGCACAGTCCTCCAAACGGTCACGATCGACGAGCGAGCTGCCGACCTCGTGCCCGGCCGCCTCGAGGAACGTGAACGCCATACCACCACCGACGATCAGGCAGTCGACCCGATCGAGCAGCGAACGCAGCACGCCGAGCTTGTCCGCCACCTTCGCCCCTCCCACCACGGCCACGAAGGGCCGGGCCGGGGCGCCGAGGAGTCTGCCGAGGGCGTCGATCTCACGCTGGACGAGGAACCCGGCGGCGCTGGGCAGCAGGGAGGGGGGACCGACGATCGACGCATGAGCCCGATGGCAGACCCCGAAGGCGTCGTTGACGTAGGCGTCGTGACCGTGGACCAGCTTGTCCACGAAAGCGGGGTCGTTCTCCTCTTCCCCGGGGTAGAAGCGGAGGTTCTCGAGCAGCTCGACCCGCGGTGCCAGCCGCGCCAGCTCCATCCGGACCGGCGTCAGGTCCCATTTGGGATCCGGTGCCCCCACCGGTCGGCCGAGATGGGTGCAGGCGGTGACGCTCGCACCACGGGACAGGAGCTCGTTCAGCGTCGGGAGGGAGGCCCTGATCCGGAAGTCGTCACTGATCGTGGCGGGCTTGCCGACACAGCACTGTAGTGGGACGTTGAAGTCCACCCGGACGAGGACGCTCGACCCGTCGATGTCGGGGAGGTCGTCGAGCAGCGGCAGTCCCAGGAGCAGTGGGTTGTCCCTTTGATCCCCCATGGGCACTCCCCCGATCCGTGCCATCTGCCCGGACCCTCAGGCTCCGGTCCTGCCGACGACGAGCGAGAGGTCGACGAGCCGGTTGGCGTAGCCCCATTCGTTGTCATACCACCCCTGCACCTTCACCAGGGTGATGCCCGACGGCGACGGCATCACCATTGTGAGGGCAGCGTCGAACGTACATGACGCCGGGCTGCCGACGATGTCCGAGGAGACGATGGGGTCCTCGGTGTAGTCGAGCACGGCGGCCAGGGGACCGGCAGCAGCGGCGGCGGCGAATGCGCTGTTGACCTGCTCGACGGTCACAGCCCCCTCGACCACGGCGGTGAAGTCCGTGACCGACCCGTCGGGTACGGGCACCCGGAAGGACCTGCCGTCCAGCCGACCCTGCATCTGGGGCATCACCAGTCCGGTAGCTCGCGCCGCCCCCGTGCCTGCCGGAACGATGTTGTTGGCCGCCGCCCGGGCCCGGCGCAGGTCCTTGTGGGGCAGATCGAGCAGGTTCTGATCGTTGGTGAAGGCGTGGATGGTCGTCATGAGCCCACTGTCCACACCGAAGGCGTCGTCGATCACCTTGACCATGGGAACGAAGCAGTTGGTCGTGCACGACGCGTTCGACACCACGAAGTGCCGGTCCCTGTCGTAGGTGTCGTCGTTGACCCCGATGACGAAAGTGGCATCGACATCGGCGGCCGGCGCCGAGATGACCACTCTGGACGCGCCGGCGTCGAGGTGGGCCGCCGCCTCGCTCCTCGTGGTGAACCGGCCGGTCGACTCGATGACGACGTCGACGTCGAGCTCGGCCCACGGCAGCCGCCGAGGGTCCTTCTCGGCGAGCACGGCGATGGGTCCCGAGTCGAGGACGATCGAGGTGTCCACCACCTTGATCTCGCCGTCGAACCGCCCGTGAGTCGAGTCGTAGCGGAGGAGGTGAGCCAGGGTCTCGGCCGACGTCAGGTCGTTGACCGCCACGATCTCGAGCTCTGCCCCCGCCTTGCGGGCGGCTCGCAGATAGTGGCGCCCGATCCGCCCGAAGCCGTTGACGCCGACCCGCACGCTCATCGCCTCTCCGCCTCGTTCCTCACTGGCCTCGGTCCCTCACTCTTCGCCATCTCCTGTCGCCGGTCTCGAATCGCTTACCGGTCCGAGCCTTCCCCGTCCTGACCGAGGCCAGGGCCTCGGGCCCGTCCCGGTGCTGGTGGGGGCCCCTCCACCGTACGCCGCCGGCTCGAAAACCGCACTTCTCCGCCCCCTGACGGTGCTTCGACAGGCCGGCCGGGCGACACCGACCCGTCATCCGAGCAGATCGGAGAGGACCGACGCCAGTCGAGCCGGATCGTGGGCCAGCCCGTTGGCCCGGGCAAGGGGAACATCCACCACCGGACGGTTCGTCCTGCCCACCGGAATGCCGGCACTGTCGCACACCACCACGTCGACCTCCACCCCGTGGGCGGAGAGCGCCCCGACGTGCATGCCCACGTCGAACCCCTCGGTCTCGGGCAGCTGGGGACGGAGGTTGCTGACGTACACCGTCTGCGCCGGCGTCGACCCGATCCGCTCCCGGACGGCGGGCACGGCCACGGCGGCCAACACGCTCGTGAAGAGCGAGCCGGGGCCGAGGATGATCTGGTCGGCGCCGTCGAGAGCGGCCAGGACCTCGGCGGGCGCCTCCGGATCGGACGGCACGAGCGAGACGCGCCGGATGTGGCCCGTGCCCATCACCGCCACTTGTCCGTCCACCCGACCGGAGTCGGAGTCGGCCTTCAGGACGACGCGGTCAACGGTGGCCGGGAGGACCCGTCCCGGCCGTCCCGAGAAGTCGGCAGGCCTCGTCCAGGGCGGCGATCGGATCATCCGCCCGATCGAACAGCCCGGCCAGGACCAGGTTGCCGAGGGCGTGCCCGGCCAGCTCCTCGTCGCTGAAGCGGTACTCGAAGGCGCGGGCCAGGAGCGAGCCCGGCTCGGCCAGGGCCACGAGGCACTTGCGGAGGTCGCCGGGGGGGATGATGTGGCAGGAGCCGGCGCAGCCGGCCCGACGATCCTCCGTCGTCGGCCACCGAAACCACCGCCGTGACCCTGTCGGTGTAGCGGCGAACCGCCCGGAGCGTGGCGGCAAGGCCGTGGCCGCCGCCGATGGCGACCACCGACGGGCCTCCGGACGGTGAGCCCGGGGGCCCGCCCTCGCTCGGCTCGATCACCGTTCGACGTCCCGGTGGAAGACCGCGGCAGGCACTCCGGCGCGTCCAGCCGTCCGGCCAGCTCCTCGGCCAGCACCACCGAGCGGTGACGGCCTCCGGTGCAGCCCATGGCCACGGTCAGATAGGACTTCCCTTCCCGCTGGAACGCCGGGATCAGCATGGCCAGCAAGTCGTCCAGCTTGTCGAGGAATGCCGAGGTCTCGGGACGGTCGAGGACGTACTTCCGCACCTCGGGCTCGAGCCCGCTGTGGTTCCGGAGGGACTCGACCCAGTAGGGATTGGGGAGGAAGCGGCAGTCGAACATGAGGTCGACATCGAGCGGTACCCCGTGCTTGAACCCGAACGAGACGATGGAGGTTCGCATGGCGCTGGCCAGCTGCTCGCCGCCGAAGACCTCCATGATCCGGGTGCGGAGCTGGTTGGCGTTGAGCTCGCCGGTGTCGATGACCAGGTCGGCCCGGTCCCGCAGCTCGCTCGAGGAGCGGCACGTTCGTCGGCGATCGAGTCGACCACGCCCCGGGCCGCCTGGGGATGGCGCCGGCGCGTGCCTTCGAACCGGCGGATGAGAACGTCATCGGCGGCATCGAGGAACAGGATCCGCACCCGGTCCTTCCTCGAGGTCAGGGCGTCCACCGCCGGCAGGACCTCGTCGACGTCGCCGCCCCCGCGCCCCACGACGAAGGCCACGCGCTCCATCTCGGAGCCGGCCCCGTCCACGAGCTCGGAGACCTTGGAGATCAGAGCTGACGGCATGTTGTCGATGACGAACCACCCGAGGTCCTCCAGGGTCGCCGCCGGCCGTCGAACGGCCCGCACCCGACATCCCGGTGACCACCAGGTACTCGCTCATCGGTCCATCTCCTCGCGACGTCCGGCGGGACCGCTCGGCCGCCACGGGGTGTGCAGCCGGTCGAACACCGCTGCACCCACCTCGGCCGGCAACCACGATAGGCCGAGGAGCTCCTCACGGGAGGCGTTCCGGAGGGCCGCCATGCCCCCGAACTGCTCGATCAGCCGGGTCCGCCGCTTGGGCCCGAGCCCGGGGACGCCGTCGAGGACGCCCGTCGTCATGCGCTTGCCCCGCAGCGTCCGGTGGTAGGAGATGGCGAACCGGTGGGCCTCGTCCCGCAGCCGCTGGAGCAGGTAGAGGCGCCTCGGACTGCCGGGGCAGCCGGACCGGATCGGCGCTGCCCGGGCGGTAGACCTCCTCGAAGCTCTTGGCCAGCGAGGCGATCGGGATCCGGTCGGCCAGCCCCAGCTCGTCGAGCACCCGCACGCCCACGTGGAGCTGGCCGAGCCCGCCGTCGAGCAGCAGCAGCTGCGGCGGGTAGGCGAACCGCGCCGGCGGCCGGCGGACCGGTGGCCCATCGACCGTCTGTCCAGGCCGGCTCGGCCCCCGTCCGGCGGACGTGCCCTCTTCGGCCAGCAGAGCGGTGAGCCGGCGGGTCAGCACCTCCTCCATGGCCGCGTAGTCGTCGTTGCCGGCCACGGTGGCCACCCTGAAGTGGCGGTACTCGCTCTTCTTCGGCCAGCCCGTCCTCGAACACCACCATCGAGCCCACGTAGTCCGTTCCCTGGAGGTGGCTCATGTCGTAGCACTCGATCCGCAGCGGCGCCTCGGGCAGGCCGAGCTCCCGCTTGGAGCGCCTCGAGGGCCCGCGCCCGGCTGTTGTGGTCCGAGGTCCGCTGCAGCCGGTGGCGGACGAACGACTCTCCGGCATTCTGCTCCACCGTCTGCCAGCAGCGCCCGCTTCGGGCCCCGCACCGGGACCCGGACGGCCACCGGGCCGCCCCGGCGCGCCGCGAGGTAGTCGGTGACGGCGGCGGTGTCGGCCGGCATGGTCGGGACCAGCACCTGGCGGGGCACGCCGGAAGGCGGCTCGGCGTAGACGTCGACCAGGATCCGCTCGATCAGCTGGGCCGGCGTCAGGTCCTCGACCTTGTCCACGAACAGGGCCGGACGGCCCACCACCTTGCCCGACCGCACGTGGAACACCTGGACCGCCGCCTCGAGCTCGTCCTCGGCCAGCCCGAGACATCGAGGTCCTCGGGGCGACCGAGCTCCATCTGGCGCACGGCATCGGCCGCCCTGACGGCCTCGAGCTTGTCCCGCAGGACGGAGGCCCGCTCGAACTCGAGCGCCACGGACGCCGCTCCTGCATCGCCGCCTCGAGACCCGTCTCGAGTGGTCCGGTGTCACCGGAGAGGAAGGCGATCAGGTCGTCCACCAGCCGGTCGTACTCGTCGTGGTCGACCGCGCCGACGCACGGTCCCGAGCACCGCTCGATGTGGTAGAGCAGGCAGGGCCGCCCGAGGCGCTGATGGCGCCGGAACTTGGTGTCCGAGCAGGTCCGGACCGGGAACGACCGCAGCAGAAGATCGAGGGTCTCCCGGATGGCTCCCACGTTCGGGTACGGGCCGAAGTAGCGCACGCCGCTGCGCTTCCGCCGCGCACCACCGCCGGTCGCGGCCACTCGTCGTCGACGGTCATCGCCAGCCACGGATAGCTCTTGTCGTCCTTCAGCCGGACGTTGTAGCGGGGCTGGAACTGCTGGATGAGGTTGTGCTCGAGCAGGAGCGCCTCGGCCTCGGAGTCCACCACCATCCACTCGACGTGGTCGGCCTGGCTGACCATCTGGGCCGTCCGCGGGGCCGAGCCCCGCCGGGTCCTGGAAGTACGAGTTGAGCCGCTGCCGCAGCGACTTGGCCTTGCCCACGTAGAGCACCCGCCCGTCGCGCGTCGACGAACTGGTAGGAGCCGGGCTCGTCGGGGATCGATCCGGGAGCGGGTCGGGTGACCACGCCTCCAGTGTGCCGTGCCGGCGCGGCACCGTCGGGCGGTCACCCAGACGCCCGTCACAGGGCGCAGACCGGCATCGCGCACTGAATCGGGGGCCGCCTACACTGGTGGTAACGCCGGCCTGGTATCCGGCGACATCATCGCTCCGGGGCCGACATCCCCGCGGACGGGCGACCAGGCTGTCCCCGCCGGCCATCTACCGGAGCGCCTCCCCAAGGAGGTCATACCGACCATGCTCCGGCTCCAGACGGCGCTCCCCGAGCGCTACACGACGGCCGCCCCGGACGAGCTGGCCGCGTGGATCGGCGCCGCCAAGGCGACGCTCGGCTCCCGGGTCATCATCCTCGGCCACCACTACCAGCGGGACGAGGTCATGGCGTGGGCCGACGCCCGCGGCGACTCCTTCGGGCTCTCCCGCATCGCCGCCGGCCAGACACGAGGCCGAGTTCGTGGTCTTCTGCGGCGTCCACTTCATGGCCGAGTCGGCCGACATCCTCACCGGCGCCCACCAGCAGGTGATCCTGCCCGACCTCAACGCCGGCTGCTCGATGGCCGACATGGCCGACATCGACTCGGTCGAGGAGGCCTGGGAGACGCTGGCCGACGGTCACCGACATCGAGCGGGTCGTCCCGGTCACCTACATGAACTCCTCGGCCGCCCTCAAGGCCTTCGTCGGCCGCCACGGCGGCGTGGTCTGCACCTCGTCCAACGCCCGGGCCGTGCTGACCTGGGCGCTCGGGCGCTGATGCGCGACGGGTCGGGCCCGGGCGACCAGGTGCTCTTCTTCCCCGACCAGCACCTCGGCCGCAACACCGGCTTCGAGCTCGGCTACGGGCGCCGACGACATGGCGGTCTGGAACCCCCGCCTCGACGCGGGCGGCCTCGACGACGCCACCCTCAAGTCGGCCACCCTGCTGCTGTGGAAGGGCCACTGCTCGGTCCACCAGCGGTTCCGGCCCGCCCACGTCGACGCCTTCCGGGCCGAGCACCCCGACGGCATCGTGGTCGTCCACCCCGAGTGCGCCCACGAGGTGGTGGAGCTGGCCGACCAGGTCGGCTCCACCGACTACATCATCCGGGCGGTGGCCGACGCCCCGGCCGGATCGGTCATCGGCGTCGGCACCGAGATCCATCTGGTCAAGCGGCTCGACGACGAGACACCGGACAAGACGGTGGTCTCGCTCGACCCGCTGGTCTGCCCCTGCTCGACCATGTTCCGCATCGACGCCGCCCACCTGGCCTGGGTGCTCGAGGGCCTGGTCGACGGCGAGGTCCGCAACCGGATCACCGTCGACGAGGAGACGGCCACGTGGGCCCGGGTCGCCCTCGAGCGGATGCTGGCCACCGTCTGAGCCGACCCGTGGGCCCTGGCTCCGCTCGGACCGGGGCGACGACGGCCTCGGTCGCTGACTCGGCCCGACCGGGCTCCCGAGTCCGGGCGGCCGGGACCTGGCGGCGCCATCTTGCCAGCGTGGGGCCGAGCGCCTTGGTCGGACCGGACCCTCTGCGTGCGCACGCGGCTTCGCTCGTCGTCGGCTTGGGCTGCCGGTCCGGGTTGGCCGTGGCCGCCGCGGCTTCCGGCCGGTCGCTGCGGCTCCGTCGACCGGGCTCGGCCGGCGCCGCCTTGGCCTTCGGACTTGCGCCGTCTGGCCGCCTTCGGCCGGTGCGGCCGCGGTCCGGCCCGGCGCCTTGCCGTCCGAGCTGCCCGGCCGAGCCCGAGCACCGGGGCCAGCACCTCGCCGGTGTAGCTGCCGGCGGCGGCGGCCACCTCCTCGGGGGTGCCCGCGGCCACGATGGTCCCGCCCCGGTCCCCGCCTTCGGGGCCGAGGTCGATGATCCAGTCGGCGCTCTTGACCACGTCGAGGTTGTGCTCGATGACGATGACCGTGTTGCCCTGGTCGACCAGCCGGTTGAGGACGTCGAGCAGCTTGCGGACGTCGTCGAAGTGGAGCCCGGTGGTCGGCTCGTCCAGGACGTAGAGGGTGTGGCCGGTCGACCGGCGGCTGAGCTCGGAGGCCAGCTTCACCCGCTGGGCCTCGCCGCCCGACAGGGTGGGGGCCGGCTGGCCGAGCCGGATGTAGCCCGAGCCCGACGTCGACCAGCGTCTGCAGGTGGCGGGCGATGGGCGGCTGGTGGGCGAAGAACGCCAGGGCCTCCTCGCACGACATGTCGAGCACGTCGGCGATGGTCTTGCCCCGGAAGGTGACCTCCAGGGTGTCGCGGTTGTAGCGGGCGCCCGTGGCACACCTCGCAGGGCACGTAGATGTCGGGCAGGAAGTGCATCTCGATCCGGATGGTGCCGTCCCCCGAGCACGCCTCGCACCGGCCGCCCTTCACGTTGAAGGAGAACCGGCCGGGCAGGTAGCCGCGGACCTTGGCCTCGGGGGTCTGGCTGAACAGCCTGCGGATGTGGTCGAACACCCCGGTGTAGGTGGCCGGGTTCGACCGCGGCGTCCGGCCGATGGGCGCCTGGTCGACGTCGACCACCTTGTCGACGTGCTCCACCCCGCGGATGGTCCGGTGGAGCCCGGGCAGGGCCTTGGCCCGGTGGACCTGCTTGGCCAGGGAGCGCAGCAGGATGTCGTTGACCAGGGTCGACTTGCCCGAGCCGGACACCCCGGTCACGGCCACCAGCTGGCCGAGCGGGAACTCGACGTCGACGTCGTGCAGGTTGTGCTCGCGGGCCCCCTCGACCACGAGCGTGGTCGCCGCTGCCCGGGCGGCGGACGCCGGGGACCGGGATGGACTCGGGCCCCGGACAGGTACTGGCCGGTGAGCGAGTCGGCGTTGGCCGAGGACCCCGTCGCGGCCGGTCACCGGGCCGGAGTGGACGATGCGACCCGCCGTGCTCCCCCGCCCCGGGCCCGACGTCGACCACGTGGTCGGCGACCCGGATGGTCTCCTCGTCGTGCTCGACGACGATGACCGTGTTGCCGAGGTCGCGCAGGCGCTTGAGGGTGCCGATCAGGCGCTGGTTGTCCCGCTGGTGCAGCCCGATGGACGGCTCGTCGAGCACGTAGAGCACGCCGACCAGGCCGCTGCCGATCTGGCTGGCCAGCCGGATCCGCTGGGCCTCGCCGCCGGACAGGGTGGCGGCCGAGCGGGCCAGGGTCAGGTAGTCGAGCCCGACGTCGAGCAGGAACTGCATCCGCTCCTGCACCTCGCGGAAGACCCGGTCGGCGATCAGGTGGTCCCGGTCGGACAGCTCGAGGGACGCCGACCACCTCGACGGCCGTGCCGATGGACAGCGAGCACAGCTCGAAGATGTTGTAGCCGCCGACGGTCACGGCCAGGGACTCGGGCTTGAGCCGGGCCCCCCCGCACTCCGGGCAGGGCACCTCGCGCAGGTAGCCCTCGAGGTTGTCGCGGAGGAAGTCCGACTCGGCCTCGGTGTGGCGGCGCTGCAGCCAGGGCACGATCCCCTCGTAGAGGGTGTGGAACGAGCGCTGGCGGCCGTAGCGGTTGCGGTAGCTTGAGGTGGACCTGCCTGGCGCCCGGCCCCGTAGAGGACGAGCTTCCGGTCGGCCTTGCGTCAGCTTCTCCCACGGGGTGTCGACCGAGAACCCGCCGAGCTCGGCGACCGCCGCCACCAGGCGGGCGAAGTACTCGCTGCGGGCACCCGACCACGGCGCCAGCGCCCCCTCGGCCAGCGACTTGGTCGGGTCGGGCACCACCAGCTCGGGGTCCACCTCGAAGCGGGTGCCGAGCCCGGTGCAGGCCGGGCAGGCCCCGTAGGGCGAGTTGAACGAGAAGTTCCGCGGGGCGGGGTCCTCGAAGCTCAGCCCGCAGTGGGTGCAGGCCAGGTGCTGGCTGAAGGTGATGGCCTCCTCCTCGGTGCCGTCGGCGTCGACCACCACGATCTCGGCCACGCCCTCGGCCAGGGACGAGGGCCGTCTCCAGCGACTCGGTCAGCCGCCGGCGGATGTCGTCCCGGCGGACCAGCCGGTCGACCACCACCTCGATGGTGTGCTGCTCGTAGCGGGCCAGGTCGAGCTGGTCCCGGTCGGCCAGCTCGATCGGTGGCCCCGTCCACCCGGACCCGGGCGAACCCCTGCTTGGCCAGGTCGTCGAGGAGGGCGCTGTACTCGCCCTTCCGGCCCCGGACCACCGGGGCCAGCACCAGGAACCGGGTCCCCTCGTCCATGGCCAGGATCCGGTCGACGATCTGCTGGGGGCTCTGGCGCACCACCGGCCGCCCGCACTTCGGGCAGTGGGGCTTCCCGATCCGGGCGTAGAGCAGCCGCAGGTAGTCGTAGACCTCGGTGACCGTCCCCACCGTCGAGCGGGGGTTGCGCGAGGCCGACTTCTGGTCGATGGAGATGGCCGGCGACAGCCCCTCGATGAAGTCGACGTCGGGCTTGTCCATCTGGCCGAGGAACTGGCGGGCGTAGGCCGACAGCGACTCGACGTACCGGCGCTGGCCCTCGGCGTAGATGGTGTCGAAGGCCAGCGAGGACTTGCCCGAGCCGGACAGGCCGGTGAACACGATGAGCCGGTCCCGGGGCAGGTCGAGGGAGACGTCCTGGAGGTTGTGCTCGCGCGCGCCGCGGACCACCAGTCGATCGGCCATCGGGCGAGGATACCGGTGCCCGGCCGCGACGCCGGCGGTCAGCGGACCGCCTCGGTAGCGCCCCGAGCGCCGTCAGCGGTGCGCCAGCCGTCGGCGGTCCATGTCGGCGGTCGCCGGCCGGCACCGGCGTCCCGTCGACCGGGTCGCGGACCAGCAGCGACGCGCAGCTCGGCGATCTCGTCGCGGAGCAGCGCCGCCTCCTCGAAGCGCAGCTCCTCGGCGGCGCCGGTTCATCTCCTCGTCGAGCCGGTGGATGAGCGCGGAGAGCTCGTCGGCGTCGGGGCCGAGCGTCCTGGCCAGCTCGGCGCGCCGCGCGCACGCGGGTCGCGCCGACGCCCCGGGCCCGCTGCCGCCGGCCCGGCTGGCCGCCGGCGCCTCGATCCGGCCGGCGCCCTCCCCGGCCTCGAACTCCTCGCCGCGGATCCGCTCGAGGATGTCGGTCACCGACTTGGTGATGGACTGGGGGTCGATGCCGTGGGTCCTCGTTGTAGGCGATCTGGCGGGCCCGCCGGCGCTGGGTCTCCCCGATCGCCTGCCGTCATCGAGTCGGTGATGGTGTCGGCGTACATGACCACCCGGCCGTCGACGTTGCGGGCGGCCCGTCCCATGGTCTGGATGAGCGACGAGGCCGACCGCAGGAATCCCTCCTTGTCGGCGTCGAGGATGGCCACCAGGGCCACCTCGGGCAGGTCGAGCCCCTCGCGGAGCAGGTTGATGCCGACCAGCACGTCGAACGCGCCGAGCCGGAGCTCGCGGAGGAGCTCGATGCGGGCGATGGTGTCGACGTCGGAGTGGAGGTACTGGACCCGGACCCCCTGCTCGGCGAGGTAGTCGGTCAGGTCCTCGGCCATCTTCTTGGTCAGGGTGGTGACGAGCACCCGGTTGCCGCCGGCCACGGTCGCGTCGATCCGCTCCCGGAGGTCGTCGATCTGGCCGGTGGTCGGCCGGATGTCGACCTCGGGGTCGACGAGGCCGGTCGGCCGGATCACCTGCTCGACGACGTTGGCGCTGTGCTCGAGCTCCCACGGGCCCGGGGTGGCCGACAGCAGGATGGTCTGCCCGGTGCGCTCGATGAACTCCTCGAACCGGAGCGGCCGGTTGTCGAGGGCCGAGGGCAGCCGGAACCCGTGGTCGACCAGGGTCTCCTTGCGGGACCGGTCCCCGGCGTACTGGCCCCGGAGCTGGGGAACGGCCACGTGGCTCTCGTCCAGCGACGACCAGGAAGTCCTTGGGGAAGAAGTCGAGCAGGGTGAAGGGCGCCTCCCCCGGCGCCCGCCCGTCGAGGTGGCGGCTGTAGTTCTCGATCCCGCTGCACACCCCGGTCTCCGCCAGCATCTCGAGGTCGTACTCGGTCCGCATCCGCAGGCGCTGGGCCTCGAGCAGCTTGCCCGCCGCCGTCGAGCTCGGCCAGGCGCTCGCCGCAGCTCGGCCTCGATGCCGGCCACGGCCTGCCGCATGCGCTCGTCGCCGGCGCCGTAGTGGGTGTTGGCGAAGACCACCAGCTCGTCGAGGTCGCTCCCGATCTCGCCGGTGATGACGTCGAAGGGGCGGATCCGCTCGACGGTGTCGCCGAAGAACTCGATGCGGACGGCCTGGCTCTCGTAGGCGGCATGGATCTCCACGGTGTCGCCCCGGGCCCGGAACTGGCCCCGGGACAAGCGTCACGTCGTTGCGGGATGTACTGCAGGTCGACGAGTCGGCGGAGCAGGGCCCGCTGGTCGTGGACCTCGCCCGGGCGGAGGGCGACGATCCGGTCGCGGTACTCGTCGGGCGAGCCGAGGCCGTAGATGCAGGACACCGAGGCCACCACGATGGTGTCCGGCCGCAGGAGCAGGGACGAGGTGCAGGCGTGGCGGAGCCGGTCGATCTCGTCGTTGATGGACGAGTCCTTCTCGATGTAGGTGTCCGAGGACGGAACGTAGGCCTCGGGCTGGTAGTAGTCGTAGTAGGAGACGAAGTACTCGACCCGGTTGTGGGGGAAGAGCTCCTTCAGCTCGGCGGCCAGCTGGGCGGCCAGCGACTTGTTGGGCTCGATGATCAGGGTCGGCCGCTGGACGGCCTCGATCGGTCCAGGCGATGGTGGCCGTCTTCCCCGAGCCGGTGATGCCGAGCAGGGTCTGGTAGCGGTCGCCCCGGCGCGATGCCCCGCCGACCAGCTCGGCGATGGCCTGGGGCTGGTCGCCGGCCGGTCGGAAGCGGGAGACCACCTCGAAGTCGGGCACGCGCCGATGGTACCGGGAGGGTGTGCCAACGCGGCCCCGGCCGGCTCGCCGCTCCCTCAGCGGGCGCGGCGCCCGGGCGTGGGCGTCCCGAAGGGCGGCGAGGCCTGCCCACACCCGGTCGACCTCGCGCCTCCAGTGCGCCTCGGATCGCCGGAGTTGTCGATGACCAAGTCGGCGCCCTCGGCCGTGCGGCTCTCGCGGTCGATCTGGGAAGCGATGCGGGCCTGGGCGTCCTCGGGCGACCATGCCCCGCAGGTCGACCAGGCGAGCCAGGGCCAGCTCGATCGGGGCGTCGACCACCACCACCGCGGCGAGGTCGAGCATCTCCCGGTGCTCGGCCCGCAGAAGGGGGATGTCCAGGACCACTATCTCGTCGGTGTCGCGGTAGCCGTCGCGCCGGGCCATCATCTCGACACCGATGGCCGGGATGGGTGATGGCGTTGAGGTCGGCCAGGGCTTCGGGATGGCCGAAGGCCAGGGCGGCCAGGGCCGGCCGGTCGACCGTCCCGTCGGCGTCGACGATCCCGGGGCCGAACCGGTCGACCAGGGGCTGGTAGGCGGGTCCGCCCGGCGCCACCACCTCTCGGGCCATCTGGTCGGCGTCGACCAGCACGGCGCCCCGCTGGCCACCAGCAGCTCGGCCACGGTGGACTTGCCCGCACCGATCCCACCGGTGAGGCCGACCGCCAGCACGACCCGGCCGCCGTCAGGCCGGCCGGCGCGGGCCGCGAGGCCGTGGCGAAGAGGACCATGGTGGTGGGTCCAGCTCGTCGGTGACGAAGAAGTCGTCGGCCGTGATCCCGGTCACGCCCCCTGCATCGCCCCGGGCCATGACCTTGTAGGCGACGGGCAGGATGCGGGTGTAGATCCCGATGTACCACGAACGCGGGATCCGGTGGCGGAGATCGAGGACGTCGAGCCGCAGCACCTTGTTCGCCTTGGCCCGGCGGGCGGCGAAGTCCGCCTTGACATGGGGCACGGCGTCGAGCCCCTGCACGGTCGACCTGGTCGAAGTGCCGCCCGAGCAGGGCCCGAGAGCTCGGCGGGCTCGAAGAGGTGGATGTGGAAGGGGTTCTCGAAGTCGGCCGGGGCGTTGGGGGTGAGGAAGAACACCGTCCCGTCGTCAGCCAGGACCCGGGCCAGCTCGCGGACGTGGCCCTCGGGATCGTCGAAGTGCTCGATGAGGTGGGAGGAGCAGGCCCAGTCGGAAGCCGGCCCTCGGCCAACCCGAGCGCGAGGGCGTTCATCTGGGCCACCCGGAGCCCTCGCGGCCCCAACCGCGGCCGGCGCCGAGTCGACGGCCTCGGCGCTGTAGTCGACCCCGACCACCGGCCGGTCGGCGGCCAGGAACCGGGCCGACTCGAAGCCCTGGCCGCAGCCCACGTCGAGCATGCGTGCCCGGCGCCGAGGCGCTCGATGACCGTCCGGTAGCCGGCGGCGTGCAGGGCCAGCAGCGAGTCGGGGGTGACCCCCTCCATCGGTCGCTCGCCGGTCAGCCGTCGGCTCGGTCGACGGTGCGCCGTCGCCGTGCGTTCCCCGGCGACACTCACCGCTTCCTCCACGAGAGGGCCTCGGCGCCGAGGGCGGCCAGTGCGCCCCGTGCGGTGGCGTCCCAGGTGAACCGGCCCGCATGTCGCAGGGCGCCCAGCCCAGCCGCCGGCGCAGCACCTCGTCGCGCAGGACCGCGTCCAGCCCGGCGACGAGCTCCTCGCTCGGTGTCCACCAGGATCCCGGTCCGCCCGTCGATCACCGCGTCCTCGTGGCCCCCGATCCGCGATGACGACCGACGGGGTCCCGCAGGCGCCGGCTTCGGTGACCGTCATCCCCCAGCCCTCGCGTAGCGAGGTGGAGGCCACCACCCAGGCCCGCCGGTACAGGTCGACGAGTCCCTCGTCGGCAGACGAATCCCGGGCAAGCGAGATCCACGTCCTCGGCCCCGGCGCGGCGGACGAGCTCCTCGAGAGCGGGGCGCTCGTAGCCCTCGCCGGCGATCACCGCCTCGAGCTCGGGGGTGCCGCTTCATGCGGACCAGGCGCCTCGATCAGCAGATGGAACCGCTTGACCGGCACGAGCCGGCCCACCGCCACCACCAGCGGCGTCTCCGACCGTTCCCCGCCGGGGACGAACCGCGGATCGACGCCCGGCGGGCGACACGGCGATCGCGAGCTCGGGGATGCCGCAGCCGCTCGACGATCTCCGCTTTGGAGACCCGGACAGGGTGACGATCCGGCTCCGGCGGTAGAACGGAGGCGCCAGCCGGTGCTCGATGGCGTGACCGACCTCGGCCATGCCGGAGGGAAGGACCATCCTCCACATCTCGGCGTGGACGTGGTGGAGGAAGACGATCTGCGGGGACAGTGCGCCCAGAGCGGCGAGAAGAACGGCATGCCGTTCCAGATCTCGACCAGCCCGTCGCCGGCCCCGATCCGCCCGAGCGCACCCGACAGCATGGTCCGGGGGAAGACCGCGTAGCGGCCGGCTCGCCGGATCGACCCGGTAGCCGTCGCGGCGGACGACCACGCGGGCGTCTCGGCACCGACGACGTGGTGATGGTGACGTCGAGGCCTGCCTCGGCCCAGGCCGAGAGGATGCGGTGGGCATGCAGCTCCGATCCGCCGGCTTCCGGATCGTCGAAGTCGCGCCATGCCACCACGTCGATGCGCCTCAGCCCGGCCTGTGTCGGCGATCTCGCCGAGTCCGAGCGGGTCGGAACGCATCGACGGAGAGCTTCCCGGTCGTTCGGCGCGCGCCTTCCCGTGGATCGGCCGGTTCCGGATGGCCTCCACACGGCTCCCCGCTCCGATGGGAATCGGAGCCACGGGGATATGCCTCGGCGTTCGACCCGCGGTCCAGTCCCGAGCCGACCGTGCACCGATTCAGGTTCTCCGCGTCACGCTGCCTCGTCTCCTCCCGCTGTCCCGGTCGCCTCGCTCTCGGGCGCTACGGCCGTCCCGGCCACGGCGCCGCGTTCGTGGCTGTGGCGACCCCCACGCCCACGAGAGGCGTGGGGTACACTCCCGTCGCCTGGCGGGGGCCGTGGCCCGAGTAGGCGGCGCGAGCGGCAGTGATGCGGCGGGACCCGGCGCCCATCGAGGCCTCATGCGGCTGCCGCGGCCGGGACCCGGGACCAGGGCCTCGGGCGTGCTGGCCTCGGCGGGCTGCCCGGGGTCGGAACGGCCGTGAGCCGACGGACGCCCGGCAGCCGGTGCCCGATGCGGTGGACGGCCAGAAAACGCCACCGCCATGGCTGCCGCCAGAGCCGGCCTGGGCGAACAGGTCCGCTCTCGCCGTGGCCACGTCTGGCCGTCGGCCCGGGCGACCAGCCCGACGGCCGACGACGGCCCCGCCGGCGAGCACGAGGACGATCCAGCGGAAACCGGCCCCGAAGAGATAGTTGGTCACGAGCACCGAGCACGACAGGCACATCATCGCGAGCACCAGGGTGGAGAACGCCGGGCGCCGCCGAGCTCAGCTTGGCACCGAACACCAGTGTCAGGAACCAGTGTGGGCACGAGCACCGAGTGCCGAGCAGCAGCATGGCGGGACGGCCAGGAAGATGAGGGTCACCCCGAGCTGGCGGACCGCGTGCCCGCCCTCGTTCCAGCGGATGGTGGCCTCGGGCAGGAGGTAGGCGCCGAGTGCGAGGGCGCCGAAGACGAGCGCCTTCGAGGCGACCGAGATGGCCGCGTACGGCCCGACGTTGTGCGGGTCGAGGCGGCCGAGCAGGATCACGTCGACGTTCTGGAGGACACCGAGCAGAGCGAGCCCGACGAAGGCGGCGGACACGTCGGCCAGCAGCCGCCGACCCGCTCGTCGTCGGCGGCGGCGCCGCTGAACGTGGCGGACACGGGTCCGGTCCGGACGCGGACCGTCGCTCGGCCAGGCCCGGTCGGCCAGCCAGCGCGCGTGGACGCGTTGCCACGACCTCGCTCACGAATACCCCGAGCGCGTAGCCCGGCCACGCCGAGGCCTGGGCGCCGACCAGCGCCATGACGACGATGCCGTGCGGACTCCCCCTTCCACGAGCAGGTTGCCGGCCAGGCCCGGTAGTTGCGGTGGGCCTGCAGGAGCCCGCGGTCGACCGAGAGCAGGATCCAGATGCCGGCCGCAGCGAGGATGAGGGCCACCCCTGCGCTGTTGCGGCAGGGACAGCTGCCTGGGCGATCCAGCCCTGGAGCAGCGACGACCACGACCAGCTTCGGCGACCATCGCAGCGACCAGCACGAGCCGGTGGACCCGGCCGCGCCCACCGGCGGACGCGGCGGCCCTGTCCCCGCCTGCTGGATGGCGGTCACCCGCCGGACCACGCCGACCAGCACCGCCGAGCCAGGCATGGAGAGGATGAAGAAGAGACCGAGCAGCTGGGCGATGATCGCCGTAGGACTGCGGAGTGACCAGTCGGGCCACGGCCACCACCACCAGCGCGGCCGCGCCGTTCACGATCATGCCGGCGATGGCGACCGGGCCGGCCTGGGTGAGCCCCGTTGCCGCACCGATTCCGCTTCCCCGCGGCGTCCGCTCCGGCGGGTGCCCGGCTGCGCCGTCCGGGATTCCTCGACGGGCAGGCGCGAGCACCGGACCGCCGGCCACGGCGATGCCCACGGCGGGGGCCATCGACACGGACTCGGTCACGGGTTCGACGACGGCTCGATCTCCTCGAGGATCGACGTCCAGACCGGGCTCGTCCGTGGGCCGATCCCGGGGGCGTGTTCGGGCCCGGGCTGCCGGCTCACGCCCCCGACCCCGCTCAGCGTCTCTGGGACACCGGGCCGACTCTCGACCCGGGCGGCCGCGTCACCCGACCGGTGGCCGCAGGGCGCGGAACGACGGGCGCGTCCCGGCCGGTCCGGCCCGGCCGGTCCGGGTCCCGCGCCGTCCTTGGCGTCGTCGTCCTCGTGGTACTCCTCCTCCACGTTGACCGACCAGATGTCGTGGTCGGCCCCGTGGATGTTCTCGACGGTCAGCATGGCCGTGTACATCGAATGGTCCTGGTTGTTGTACTTGTGCATCCCGTTGCGGCCCACCGGGTGCACGTTCGGGGCGTGTCGCTTCGAACCACCGCCGGATGCACCTCGACGTTGTCCCGGTAGCACGTCGTCGTAGACCGGATAGGCCTTGGGCATCCGCACCACGTAGCCGGCCTCCACGTCCGCGGCGTCGACCAGCCCGATGTCGGCCAGCTCCTCGGTGGCCAGCGCCACCAGGTCGTCGTCCGGCCCTCGTCCACAGCTCGTCGCCCTCGAAGACGAAGTACTCCATGCCGAGGCAGGTCCGGCCGTCCTTGACCATGTACGGCGACCACGACCCGAAGTTCTGGATCCGTCCGACCTGGACCTCGGGAGAGTGGATGTAGATCCAGTTGTCCGGGAAGCCGCGCTCCTCGGGCACGACGAGCGCCACGGTGAGGAAGTCCCGGTAGTGCAGATCGTCGGCGGCGGCCAGCACCTCCGCGGGCACCGGAGGGTCGACGACTGCGGGCCAGCGCGGTGAACGGCATCGACGAGATCACGTGGGACACCGGGAATCCGCTCGTCGCCCGTCGGGCGACCGTGACGGTGACGGCGACCGCGGCCGCCGCTCCTCGACGTGCACGGTCACCGCCGAGGTCTCCATCGCGATGCTCGCCGCCCAGGTGCGGCCACCTGTTCCGCGCACCGCTCCCACATCATCCCCGGGCCGTACTTCGGGTACTGGAACTCCTCGATGAGGCTGGTCACCTGCTTCGACCTGTCCCGGCGGCGGCCGGCCAGCGAGGAGCGGATCGGCTCCCATACCGCGTTCCACAGCGACATGCCCTTGATGCGCTGGGCGCCCCAGTCGGCGGAGATCTCCGAGGCCGGACACGCCCCAGACCTTCTCGTTGTACGTCTTGAAGAAGTGCTCGTAGAGGCGCCAGCCGTAGTTGGAGACGATGTAGCCCTCGAGGGTCGAGAGGTCCTTCGGCGGCCGGATCCGGACCCACAGGAACGACAGCCCGCAGCGGAACGCCTCGATCGAGCCCGAGGTTCGAGAGGCGTTGCCGAGCTTGATCGGGTAGTCGTAGAACTTCCCCCCGTAGAAGATGCGGCTCATCCGGGGTCGCAGCAGGAAGTCCTCGTCGGCGGAGGACCTTGTGCCAGAACTCCTCGACCGGGCGCGACCTTGGTGAAGAACCGGTGGCCCCCGATGTCGAAGCGCCAACCGTCCCGCTCGACGGTGCGGCTGATCCCCCCGACCACGCCGTCCTGTTCGACGACGACGACCGGGTCGCCGGCCTCGGCCAGCTCGTGGGCGGCCGTGAGCCCGGCCGGGCCCGCGCCGATGACGACCACGGGGGCACGGTCAGCGCCGGCCCCGCCCCCGACGCCCTCTCCGGACGATGCGCCGCTCGTCTTCGCCCTGGGTCCTGCCACTGGTGGTGAATTCCTTCGCTGTTAGGGAGCTGTTGGGGCCGCCGGGCTTGCGTCCGGCTTCCTGACGGGGCAGGGGTGGTGAGCTTCGACTCCGGTCGGGACGGCCGTGTACCCGCCGAACCCCTCCGGCTCCTTCCGGCTCCTTCAGGCTGTGCCCGGACCGTCGCGGGGCACGGGTCCGCTCGGGACTTCGCGCTGTGCAGGATAGTGGGTCGTCCGCCGTCCGACGGGAACCCTTCCTCATACGGGTTCGGTCCCGACCGGGCGCAAACCGGGCATGGACCGGGTGACCGGGTCGCAGTAACGTGCGCCCACGCAGGTATCCAGCTGTGGCAGAGTTCGCCTTGTGGCAGAGTGCTGTCGGCCGACCGGGCGGGTCCGCACCGACCGGTGAGAACGCCGGCAGCGGTGACCACCGGGTGCGGGACCGGACGGGGACGGGGCAGGGACTGAGAGATGGGGGAAGTCGAATGACAGCAGGCGATGGGATCAGCCGCCGGACCTTTCTGACCCGCGGGGCGGCCGCCGGCGGGGTGGTGATGCTGGGGGCGGGTGCCGGCAGCGTGCTCGCCGGCTGCTCGTCGTCGTCCGGTTCGACCGGCACCACGACCTCGAGCGGGACAGGAGCCAAGCCCGGCATCGGCAAGGGCAGCCCGGTGCGGGGAGGATCCCTCACCGTCGGCACCATCGCCGAGATCGACGGCTTCTATCCGCCCAACAACCACTGGGACACCAACGGCTTCCTCTACGCCAACACCGTCTACGACCCGCTCATGGCCGTGGCCGCCGACGGGTCGATCCAGCCCTACCTGGCCAAGTCGATGACGCCGAACGCGACGTTCGACGTCTGGACGATGACCCTCCGTCCCGGCATCAAGTTCAACGACGGGTCCGACCTCACCTCGGCCGTGGTGATGGCCAACTTCAACGCCCTGAAGACGTCCGCCCTGACCGGCACCGCCCTGAAGCAGGTCGGCTCGGTCTCCACCCCCGACGCCATGACAATGGTGTTCAACCTGACCGGGCCCAATCCCACCTTCCCCGCCGGCCTCACCACCCAGGTGGGCTACGTGGTCGGCGAGGCCATGATCAACCAGGTCCAGGGCAATCCGTCGGCCACGCCCACCCCCATCGGCACCGGGCCGTTCATCTACTCCCAGTGGCAGCCCAACGACCACTTCACCGCCACCCGCAACCCGAACTACTGGCGCCCCGGGCTGCCCTACCTCGACTCGATCACGTTCAAGCCCATCCCCGACGCCACCCAGGCCGAGGCCACCCTCCGGTCCGGCGGGATCGACATGCTCGAGTCGGCCACACCCACGACGCCCACCGACTTCTCGGGCTCGGGAGGTTCGGGGTTCCAGCTGCTCGACTCGTTCAACAACATCATCGGCCAGCCCACGATGACCTTCATCATGCTGAACACGCTCACCCCGCCCACCGACGACCTGAGCATCCGCCAGGCCCTGGCCAAGTCGCTGAACCAGGAGGAGGCCCAGAAGGTCCTCGGCGGCCCGGCGCAGAAGCCGATCAGCGGCCTCTTCCTCCCCGGTTCGCCCTACTACAGCGACACCGGCTACCCCACCTACGATCCTTCGGGCGCCAAGGACCTGGTGAACGTGTACAAGGCCAAGCACGGGACCCCGACTCTCAACCTGCTCACCATCCCGAGCCCCTACGCCATCAAGCTGGTCCAGGCCGTCCAGCAGATGTGGGAGCAGGTCGGGTTCAACGTGACCCTGTCCCAAGTGGAGCAGGCCACCATCATCGACGACTTCATCTTGGGCAAGTTCCAGGCGGTCACCTCCTACCAGTTCGGGGCGGTCAACCCCGACCTCAACTACGTGTGGTGGAGCACGACCACCATCTCGCCCATCGGCACGCTCGGGCTCAACTTCACCCGGATCAACGACCCGACCCTCGAGGCGGCACTGCTCCAGGGACGGCACACCACCAACCAGGCCACCAGGGTGTCGGCCTACAAGACGGTCAACGAGCAGCTGGCCAAGCAGCTCCCCTACCTGTGGGTCCAGCAGATGGTCTTCTCCGAGGTCGCCTCGGAGCGGGTCCAGAACTTCGCAAACCCCACCCTCCCCGATGGCGGTCCCCAGTGGGGGTTCGAGGAGGGGATCTTCTTCCCCACCCAGGTCTGGCTGGCGAAATAGGCGGTTCGAACAGGCTCACGGGCACATCAGCACACCATGGTCAAATACTTCGTCAGACGGTTCATCCAACTCGTGGTGGTGACGTTCATCATCTCCGTCCTGGCCTTCCTGCTCGTCCACCTGCTGCCCGGCGATCCCTCGGTCATCATCCTCGGGCCCAACGACACCGCCCACAACCGCGCCGTTTTGTTCCAGCAGCTCGGGCTCAACAAACCGCTCTGGAACCAATACACCATCTGGTTGACCAACGTGTTCCACGGCAATCTGGGCCAGTCCTACCTCACCCACGAGTCGGTCACGCACATCATCTCCACCGGATGGCCCATCGACGTCGAGTTGATCGTGATCTCCCAGGTCCTCGCGTTCGCCGTGTCGATCCCACTCGCCCTCGTCACCTCACGCAAGCCCAACCTGCCGGTCGACAACGTGGCGACGACGGGCACCTTCGGCCTGCTGGCCCTGCCTCCGTTCGTCATCGCCCCCATCCTCGTGGCCATCTTCGCCGTGAGCCTGCACTGGCTGCCGGCGACAGGGTTCACTCCCCTCAGTCAGGGCATCGGGACCAACCTCCGGAACATGGTCCTCCCCTCCCTCGCCATCACGGCCGGCTCCATCGCCGTGTACTACCGCCTCTTCCGGTCGGATCTGATCAGCACCCTGCAGGAGGACTTCATCACCATGGCCCGGTCCAAGGGTCTGTCCTCACGCCGGATCATGTGGCGTCACGCCTTCCGGCCCTCGTCTTCCTCCCTGCTGACCGCCGCCGGTATCAACATCGGGGCCCTCATCGCCGGGGCGTTCATCGTCGAGTACCTGTTCGCCATGCCCGGCCTGGGGTACTCCTTGGTCGGCGCCGTCAACCAACGGGACTACCTCGTCGTCCAGGGCATCACCCTGGTCGTGGCGGTGGCCTATGTGGTGATTCAATTCATCATCGACTTCGTGTACACGGTTGTCGATCCGAGGGTGGCGCGGGGGTGACCGATGCCTGAGACGAGCGGGGTGGCGGATCCGAGGCTCTCCGGCGCCGCCACGGACGACCAGGTCCCCGGGCTGGCCGCCATGGACGAGTTGGTGATCTCGCGGCAGAGCGAAGGCCTGGCGACAGACGACGTCCTGTTGAAGAAGCCGATGGGCCTCCTGTTCTGGCTGGCAGTCGGATGGGTCGGGCTGGTGGTCCTGGCGGCGGTCTTCGCCAACGTCCTCCCCTTGCCGAAGGACACCTTCCAGAACTACGCCGCCATCAATCAATCGCCGAGCATCCACCACCTCCTCGGGACGGACGACCTCGGACGTGACCTCTTCAGCCGCCTCATCTTCGGCGCCCGGGTCTCCCTCATCGTCGGGTTCGTGAGCGTCGCCATCGGCCTGGCGGTCGGGGGCACCCTCGGGCTCATCGCCGGCTACAAGGGGGGCAGGCTCGACGTCGCCCTCAATGCCGGCTCGTTCGTCCTCCTGGCCTTCCCGGCCATCGTGGCCGTGATCGCCATCGTGGCGTTCTGGGGACAGTCGCTGCCCAAGATCACCCTCATCCTCGGCATCGCCGTCATCCCCCTCCTGTTCCGGATCGTGCGCGCCTCGAGCCTGTCCTTCGCCGGCCGCGACTTCGTCGTTGCCGCACGCACCCTCGGGGCCACGTCCTCCAGGATCGTCTTCCGGGAGATCCTGCCCAACGTGATCCCGGTGGCCGTCACCTTCGGGCTGATCACCGTGGCCGGTGTCATCGTCGTCGAAGGCTCCCTGGCCTTCCTCGGCCTCTCGGTCCCCCTGCCCACACCATCGTGGGGCAACATGATCTCCGAGGGGGCGGCGAACGGCAACATCCAGACCAATCCCTACATCATGCTCTGGCCCGTGCTCGCCATGTTCTTGTTGCTCCTCTCGATCAACCTGATCGGCGACCGACTCCGGCAGCGATTCGACATCAGAGAAGGGCTACTGTGAACCTTGCGGGCAGGAAGCGCCGGGGCTCGGGGGCGGTCACGTTCGCCGATGCGAATCGCAGCATCGATCCGCTCCTCGTCGTGGACGACCTCCACACCTCTTTCCGTACGACACGGGGGACCGTGCACGCTGTCGACGGGGTCTCGCTGACGGTCAGTCCGGGCAAGACACTCGGCGTCGTCGGGGAGTCCGGATCGGGGAAGACGGTACTGGCCCGGTCGATCATGGGGCTGCTCCCGCCACACGACGTCGTGAAGAGCGGCACCGTCACGTTCGCCGGCCACGAGCTCACCTCGATGGACAACCAGCAGCTCCGTCAGGTGTGGGGGGCCGAGCTCAGCATGATCTTCCAGGACCCGATGACGGCGCTGAACCCGGTCAAGAAGATCGGACAGCAGATCGCCGAGTCCCTCCGGCTCCATCTGGGCCAGGATCGCAAGGAGGCCGACGCCACGGCCGTCGAGCTCCTCAGATCCGTCGGCATTCCCTCCCCCGAGGAACGGGTGGCCTGGTTCCCCTTCCAGCTGTCGGGCGGCCAGCGTCAACGGGTCATGATCGCCATCGCTCTCGCATGCGCACCGCGCATGGTGATGGCGGACGAGCCGACCACCGGGTTGGATGTGACCGTCCAGGCCCAGATCCTCGATCTGCTCGCCGACCTCCAGCGCGAGCGCCACATGGCGGTGATGCTGGTCACCCACGATCTCGGCGTCGTGGCCAGCCGAGCTGACGACATCGCCGTGATGTACGCCGGCAAGGTCGTCGAACGGGCACCCACCTCGACTCTCTTCGCCGAGACTCGCATGCCCTACACCCAGGCCCTCATGGACTCCATTCCCCGGCTGTCAGAGCCGAGCGGAACCCGACTGCACGCCATCGCCGGCCGCCCGCCCGACCTCATCCACCCGCCGCCCGGCTGTCGCTTCGCGCCCCGTTGTCCCTATGCGCAGGACAAGTGCCGTGAGTCAGAGCCGCCGCTCCGGACAGCCGGCACGCCCGACCACCTCTTCGCCTGTTGGTTCCCACTGGTGAACGGGGTGCCCACCGCGCCCTCCGGACCGAACGGTCGGGGAGACACGGTGGGCACGCCGGGAGGCCAGTCCGCCGTCGCCGGTGTCGGCGGTGGCCCCGGTGTCGGAGGCGGTGCCGACCAAGGCGGCGAGCCCTCATGACAGACACGACCGAGGCACCGAGCACCGACCAGATTGCGGATGACGACGTCGTCCTGAGGGCAGATCACCTGGTCGTCGAGTTCAAGAGCGGTCACCAGCGCGTCCATGCCGTCTCCGGTGTCTCCTTCTCCTTGAAAACCGGCGAGACTCTCGGACTGGTCGGCGAGTCCGGGTGCGGCAAGTCCACCACCGGCAAGGCCCTTGTCAACGTGCAACCGGCCACATCGGGAAGGGTCATCTACCGGGGCCGGGACCTGGGAGCCCTGTCCAAGCGCGAGCTCCGCAGGGTCCGCACCAAGATCCAGATGATCTTCCAGGATCCCATCTCCTCCCTCAACCCCCGCCGTCGGGTCCGTGACATCGTGGCCGAGCCTCTGAACATCTGGCGCCGGGGGACCAAGGAGGAGCGCCAGCAGAAGGTTCGGGAGATGCTCGAGTCCGTCGGCATCGATCCCGACGCCGCCGGGGACCGACGTCCTCAGGAGTTCTCCGGGGGGCAGTGCCAGCGGATCAGCATCGCCCGGGCGCTGATGGCCGATCCCGAGCTTCTGATCTGCGACGAACCCGTCTCGGCCCTGGACGTGTCCGTTCAGGCCCAGATCCTCAATCTGCTCGCCGACCTGAAGGAGAAGTTCCACCTGACGATGGTCTTCATCGCCCACGATCTCGCCGTGGTGAAGAACGTGAGCGACCGGGTGGCCGTGATGTACCTCGGGAAGCTGGTGGAGATCGCCCAGCCGGACGACCTCTACCACGCTGCCGCTCACCCCTACACCGAGGCGCTGCTCGCCTCCATCCCCGAGCCCGACCCGGAGCATGTCTCTGCCCACGAGCCGCTACAGGGTGAGATCCCCTCGCCGCTCAACCCCCCCTCCGGCTGTCGCTTCCGCACCCGGTGCCCCTACGCCCAGGACCGGTGCGCCACCGAGGAGCCCCTGCTCCGGGACATCGCACCCGGCCACCAGGTGGCGTGCCACTTCCCGCTGACGGAGAACCCGGCACCGCGCCACGCCGTCACGGCCGCCGATTCGGCCCCAGCAGGAGCCTGACGGCAGACCGACTCGCCGCCGGCAGTCAGTCGGCGGCCGGTTGCTCAGTGGTCGGCTTCTCGCCGGCCGGCCCCTCGCCGGGCGGCTGGGCAGCGGGCTCGGCACCTGTCGCTGATGGACCCTCCTCCGAGGCGGGCACCTCACCTGGCTCCGGGGCGCTCTCGACGCCGTCGCCGGTGGCGTCGGACTCGCCCGGTGCATCCCCGGTCGTGCCGTGCTCGGCGACGTAGTCCGCCCACGCCGCCTGGGCTTCGGTCTCCGGTGTGAACTCCGCCTCGGCGAACTCGACCGGGCCCACGTAGTTTCCCTCGGCGTCGTAGGCGTGCTCGCCGAATGCCTCCCGGTACTCCTCGGAGACTTCACCCCCCTCGGCAGCTTGCTTGATGGAGAGGCTGATCCGGCGGCGTTGCAGGTCGATGTCGATGATCTTGACCCACAGCTCCTCTCCCGGCGTGACCACCTGCTCGGGGAGGTCGACGTGGTGACCGGCCATCTCGGAGATGTGGACCAGTCCCTCGATGCCGTCGCCGACCTGCACGAAGGCTCCGAACGGCACCAGCTTGGTGATCCGTCCGTAGACCAGCTCGCCGACCTGATGGGAATTGGCGAATTCCTGCCAGGGATCGGTCTGGGTGGACTTGAGCGAGAGGCTGATCCGCTCCTTGGACAGATCGACATCGAGCACCTCGACCTCGATCTCGTCGCCCACCGACACCACCGACGAGGGATGGTCGACGTGCTTCCACGAGAGCTCGGACACGTGCACGAGTCCATCCATCCCGCCGAGGTCGACGAACGCGCCGAAGTTCACGACCGAGGAGACCACCCCTCGCCGGCGCTCGCCTGGCTTCAAGTTGAGCAGGAACTCGCCACGCTGCTCCTTCTGGGTCTCCTCCAGCCACGCTCGCCGTGAGAGCACGACGTTGTTCCGGTTGCGGTCGAGCTCGATGATCTTCGCTTCGATGTTGCGGCCCACATATGGCTGCAGCTCGCGCACCCGACGCAGCTCGACGAGGGAGGCCGGCAGGAACCCGCGCAATCCGATGTCCACGATGAGACCGCCCTTGACCACCTCGATGACCGGCCCGGTGACGACCTCGTTCGCTTCCTTCTTCCGCTCGATCGTCCCCCACGCCCGTTCGTACTGGGCCCGCTTCTTCGAGAGGATGAGGCGGCCTTCCTTGTCCTCCTTCTGGAGGACAAGGGCTTCGACCGAGTCGCCCAGCTGCACGATCTCCGACGGGTCGATGTCGTTCCGGATGGAGAGCTCGCGGACCGGGATCACGCCCTCGGACTTGAAGCCGATGTCGAGGAGCACCTCGTCCCGGTCGATCTTGACGACGGTCCCCTGGACCAGGTCCCCGTCCTCGAACTCGACGATGGTCCCTGCCATGGCGTCCTCGAGCGAGGAGCTTCCCAGATCGTCCTCGGTGACCGGGCGGGGAACGTAATTTCCCTGCTCGTCGAAGGTGCCCATCTGCTCGGGCGACAGCAGGTCGGTGCCCCCGGGGACGACGTTGGTATCAGTCATGAAGTAGGTAGCTCGCTTTCCGGACGGAACGCCACCCTCCTCGAGGCAGCGCGAAGTGCCAGGCCCTGGTCGGCGACCGGCAGACAATCGTACCCGACCGGTCGAATGGACGGCACCGGCCCCCGCTCAGCTCCCCTTTGCCTCCGCCCATGACGAGCCCCATGCCATGTCCACCTCGAGGGGCACCGACAGGTCGGCCGCCCCGATGAGGGAGGCCTCGGTCAGCCGGGCCACATCCTCGGACTCCTCGTCGACCACGTCGACGAGGACTTCGTCGTGCACCTGGAGGAGGAGGTCGGACGCAAACCCCCCCTCCTCCAAGCCCCGGTCGAGGCGGGCGAGGGCGATCTTGAACAGATCGGCCGCCAGGCCCTGGATACCGGCGTTCATCGCCTGTCGCTCCGCCGCCTGGCGAATCTGGTAATTGGTGGCGGCGAGATCGGGCAACGGTCGCCGCCGCCCGAACGCCGTCACCGTGTAGCCGAGTTGGCGCGCCTCGGCCACAGCGCCCTCCATGTAGTCGCGGACCGAGGGGAACGCAGTGAAGAAGTTGTCGAGTATCTCCTGTGCCACCTCGACGGGAACCGCCAGCCGCTGCGACAGCCCGTAGGACTCCATGCCGTAGGCGAGCCCATAGGAGACCATCTTGGCCGTCGAACGCTGGGCCGGGCTCACGTCGGCGCCGGCCACCCCGAAGACCCTGGCGGCCACGGTCCGGTGGATGTCCTCACCGGCGGCGAAGGCGGCGGTGAGGCCGGGGTCACCGGAGAGATGGGCGATCGCCCGCAGCTCGACCTGGTCGTAGTCGGCGACGAGGAGCCGCCGCCCGGCCGAGGGCACGAAGGCCTCGCGGAACCGCCGGCCGAGATCAGTCCGCACCGGGATGTTGTGCAGATTGGGCCGGTCCGAGGAGAGCCGGCCGGTGCGGGCGACGGTCTGATGGAACGTGGCATGGATCCGGCCGTCCGGTGCCACCTCGGCGGCCAGGCTCTCCCCGTAGGTGGACCGAAGCTTCTCCACCTCGCGGTAGCGGAGCAAAGCCTCGACGATGGGGTGCTGATCGCGGAACTGCTCGAGCGTGCGGGCATCGGTCGAGAAGCCGGTCTTGGTCTTGCGGAGCGGTGTCAGGGCCAGACGCTCGTAGAGCACCTCTCGCAGCTGCGGAACGGAGTTGATCCTGAACGGCCCCCCGGCCAGGTCGTGGATGGCCGTCTCGAGGTCCCGGCACTGGCCGGCCAGGTCGGCGGCGATGGACCGGAGCACCTCTCGATCGACGGGGACACCGGTGACCTCCATGCGCGCCAGCACCCGCACCAGTGGCTGATCGACCTCCGAGTAGAGCGTCCGCTCGTCGACCGCAGTCAGGGCCTCTGTGACCGGCGTACGTAGCCGGGCCAGCACCGAGACAATCTGCAACGCAGCTCTCTCTGGTCCCTCCGTCAGCTCGACCGGCGTCGTGCCCGTACCCGACGGGCGTGGACCGGTCGTCTGAGCACCCGTCGCCCGGGCGTCCGCGTCCAGGTCCAGGGTGCCCTGACCCTTTCCCCCGGCACCGTCGTCGATCTCGACGCCGATGTGGGTCCGGGCCAAATCGGCGAGCCAGTACCGGTCGATGGAGGGATCGAGCAGGTAGGCGGCGACGGCGGTGTCCAACTCGAGCCTGACCATGTCCACTCCGAGCACGAGTAGCGACCGCATGACCTCCTTGGCGTCATGAGCGACGACGCCACAGCCCTCCGGCCCGAGGGCAGCGGCCAGGGAACCGAGCACGGCCGGATCGGTCAGGACCCCGTCCGGTGCGGAGCCGGCTGCATCACCTCCATCTACCGGCCAGTCGCTACCGGGTCCCTCCGCAATTGGTTCGTCCCCTTGGGACACGTCACCGGCCACGGGCCCGACTGGACCTCTCAGGTGGACGATCGGCGTCGGGGAGCTCCCGTCCTCCACACGGTTGTCGCCGGGCTCGCAGGCCAGGGTGAGGCTCGCCAGAGGCGAGCGCCCGGCACCGCCGACCCAACCGGCATGGACGGCCACGATGCCGGTTCCCGATCGGGCCGACGAGAACAGCTCGTCGAGGGCGGAGACCGCCGAGGCGGCATCGCCTGGGACCGTCGCCTTCGGGTGCGCGAGCCACTCCGGCTCCGGTGGGGCAGGGCGACTCCCACCAGATGCCGTGGCACTTCCGGCCCGGGTCGGGTCCCCGCCCTTCGCCGGTCGACCCAGCGCCCCCTCGTCCATGAGCGTCTCGAGGCGCGGCCAGAGGGTCCGCAACTCGAGCTCAGCGAACCCCTGATGGGCTTCCTCGCGGTCCCAGCCCCCCAGGGTCAGCTGGTCGACGTGCACGTCCATGGGGACGTCCCGGATGAGGGGAATGACGCAGAGGTTGCTGCGGACCTGGTCTTCATGGTCAGCCAGGTTCTGGCGCAGCTTGGGCGAGAGCGCGTCGAGGTTGGCATAGAGCGTGTCGAGGCCGCCGTACTCGTTGACCAGCTTGGCCGCGGTCTTCTCCCCCACTCCCGGGACGCCCGGGAGGTTGTCGGAGGGGTCACCCCGCAGCGCAGCCAGGACCGCGTACGACGACGGCCGCACGCCGGTCCGTTGCTCGATGCCGGCCTCGTCGTAGAGCGCGTAGTCGCTCACCCCACGTCGGTTGTAGAGCACCCGGACGTAGGGATCCTCGACGAGCTGGTACGCGTCCCGGTCCCCCGTCACGATGATCACCGGCTCGGCCCGGTCCCTCGCCTCTGTTGCCAATGTGGCCAGCACGTCGTCGGCCTCGTAGCCGGCCGACTCGACGACCGGGATCGCCACCGATGCCAGCAAGGCCCTGATCATGTCGAACTGGGGCAGAAGGTCGTCGGGTGTCTCCGCCCTGCCGGCCTTGTAGTCGGCGACCAGGTCGTCGCGGAACGTCCCCCCCGGCATGTCGAAGGCGACCGCCAGGCCCGCCGGCCGGTGGTCCCGGATCAGGTTCACCACCATCGAGGCGAATCCGTGGACGGCATTGGTCACCACCCCCGTGGTGGTGACCAGGTCGGCGGGAAGGGCGAAGTAGGCGCGGAACGCCAGGGACATCCCGTCGAGGAGGATCAACGGACCGGTGGGTGCGGAGGTCGGCTTGCCAGTACCCCTGGTGCCCTTGCCGGTACCGCTGCTGGCTGGGTCCTTCGCCATCGGATCGAGCCCGCCTACGGGGCGAGCGAGCCCTCCATGACCTGCCGGGCGACGTCGATCATGCGCGATCTCGTGCCCATCGCCGTTCTCTGGATGAACCCGAACGCCTCGGACTCCGTCATCCCCGTGCGCTCCATGAGGAGCTCCTTCGCTCCATCCACCATTCGCCGGGTCTCGAGCTTGTCCTCTGCTCGCACCGATCCGCCGCCGCCATCCTCCGCCACGGCCTGCCGGGCCTCGGCGTCGATGGCCCATTCTTGTTCGCACCTGGCCACCGCCTGGTCGATAGCGGGGATGAGCTCGATGCGCTGGAACGGCTTGACAAGATAGGCGGCGACACCGGCGTCCCTGGCTTCGTCGATGAGGTCGCGCTGGCTGAAGGCGGTCAGGACGAGCACGGCGACCCGGATCCCGAGATCGCGGATGGCACGTGCGGCAGCGAGGCCGTCCGAACCGGGCATCTTCACGTCCAGGATCACGAGATCCGGCTCGTGCTCGCGCACCAGCTCGACGGCTTCGTCCCCTCTGCCCGTCTCGCCGACGACGTCGTAGCCCTCGTCGATCAGGATCTCCTTCAGATCGAGGCGGATGATGGCCTCGTCCTCGGCGATGACGACACGCCTCGTCGTGCTCACTGCGTTCCCTTCCCCGGCGGCTCTGTTCTCCACGGCCACTCTGTTCTGTTCTCCACGGCCACTCTGTTCTGTACGGTGGGTTCTGGTTCTGTACGGCGCATTCTGGTTCTGTACGGCGGGTGGGTCTTGTACAGCGGCTCCGCCCCGGGGTGGGTGCTGCTGCGAGTCGACCGACGAGCCCCGGCCCTCGGGCTCGGTGACGGCACCGGGGCTACCCAGGTCTTTCCCCCTTTGCGTGACCGATCAATCAGAGCCGATCACGAGCCGATCGAGGAGCTCATCCTGGCGGCGTTCGAGCTCGGCGATCTGGTTGAGCAGCGCCTGGCGGGTCTGCAACATCACCGTGGCATGCCGGCTTGCCTCGTCGTGGTCCTTCGACGCTATCGGAGTCTCCGAGACGAGCGCCCGGAGACGGGTGTCGTCGGCGATCTCGTTGACCACCACGAGCTGTTCCTCGAGGATGGCGAGCTCGGCGCGGGCGCGCACCAGCCGCTCGTGAGCGTCGTTCAATCGCCGTTCGACCGTGGTCCGATGCATTGGAACACCCATGCTACGCGGCCTCGAGTTCCCTGGCGGCTTCGCCGCCAGGGGGCGACAGGACGGCAACGAGGCTGGTCAGAGACGGTTTCGTCCGATGCCTGACCGACCGAAGGGTGGACATCGCTTGGCCGACTGCGGTCATTGGCTGGTGATCGGGAGGCGGACGCCGGACCGGAGGTACCGGTCCACCTTCGCCGCGTCAGGCACCGGGCCCAGCCCCGGTGAGCCGATGACGGCGACCGCCGGGGCGCGATCGGCCGAGCCGAACCCGGTCCGAGACCGGTGCGGGACACAAGCTTGCGAACGATCGTGAGGCTCGGGCACGAGGTCGTCAGCGAGGTAGGTCCGCGCCGGGCTGAGATCGCCCGGCCAGGCGAAGCCGGGGAGGGCGGCCAGAGTGGCGTTCATCCCCCGGGCGTATCCGGACTCGAACATCCCACCCATCCACAGCGGTACCCCCCGTTCATGGCAACGCTCCAGGACGGCGAGGGCGGCACCGATCCCACCGAGTCGACCCGGCTTCACGCACACCACCGAGCATGCACCGGCGTCCAGGGCCACCTCGACCGAGTCGGGGGAGTCGAAGCTCTCGTCCAGGCAGATCGGCGTGGTCAGCCGGCGAGCAAGAGCCACGTGGGAGCCGAGGTCATGCCGGTCGAAGGGTTGCTCGATACAGAGCAGACCGAGACGATCGAGGGCGCCCCACTGCCGGGCCCCCGGGTCCTCGTATGACCCGTTGGCATCCACCTGGAACCGTGTGCCGGTGAAGGTCCCGCACAGAGCAGTCATCGGGACGACGTCCCAGCCCGGGCCGATCTTGACCTTCACTCGGCGGTAGCCGGCGTCGACGAGGAGCCCGACCGACGACACCAATTGATCGATCGACGGTGCCCGGCCCACCACCGCCCCCGCTTCGACGAGCGCTCCCTCCACGCCGAGCAACGTCGCGAACGACGTGCCCTCGGCCCGGAGGAACATGTCGGCGACCGCCATCTCGAGAGCGGCGACCGCCGGCGGTGAAACCGGCCCGCGGGTTCGACCAGGGGTGGACCGGTCCCGCTCCGGGTCGCCGAGCATCGTCGGGACGTCGGACGGGAGGACGACACGGCCACCCTTGGCGGAAGCGAAGCCACGAAGGCGGGGCAGCAGGTTGGTGCGTAGCTCCCGCATCGAGGTGGGGACATCGTCACCGTCGTATGCGCCGTCGGCCAACGCCGCGCACTCTCCCCACCCATCGACCCCCGACGGCGGATCCGAGGAACGATGACCGCTCAGATGGACCAGCACGATCGGTCTCGAGCGGTGGCTGACCTTCGCCGTCTCGATCGGGCGGAGGAAGGGGAGCTCGACCATGTGGAGCTCGATCCGGTCGAGCTGCAGCCCGCTCCCGGCGCCGAGCTCGCGCCATCGATCGATGGGCGTACCTGTCCTCACGGCCCGCACTCTACGGTGCAGGCCTGGATGCTCGGAGCCGACCTGCCGTTCCCCGCACGGGGCCCCGACGTGGAACCCGCACGAGGAGGCGGGATGTGCGTCGGACGAGGATAGGCTGCCCGACCACCGGCCCGGGTGGCGGAATGGCAGACGCGGTGGACTCAAAATCCACTGCCCGCAAGGGCGTGGGGGTTCGACTCCCCCCTCGGGCACCCGACCCGTCGCATTCGCTCCCGGCCACCGTTCGGAGCGCCCCGAGTCCCTGTTGATCGAAGGCACGGTCCGGGTCCTGCTGCGGACACGGCCGCGTTTCGGGCGCTGCGGCGGCGGGTATGCAAGTATCGGCCGGGGAGAACGCGGGGTCAGCCGATGGATGGGTCCGAGGTCGAGAAGATGACGGCGACAGGCTGGACGCGCTAACCGGTGGCCGAAGTTACCGACGCCCAGTCCAGGCAGGTCGCCGAAGAGGCCCGCGAGCAGCAGTGGACGAGGCCAAGCTTCGGCAAGGGGCTCTTCCTCGGGAAGTTCGAGCTCGACCTGATCTACCCGCACCCACGTCCGACGGGCGAGGACCGGGCCAAGGGCGAGGCATTCCTCACCAGGCTCGAAGAGTTCCTCCGAGCCGAGGTCGATCCTCTCGTCATCGAGCGGGAGGCCCGGATTCCCGCCCACGTCGTGAAGGGCTTGGCCGAGCTCGGAGCCCTCGGGATGAAGATCGATGGCGTCTACGGCGGGCTGGGCCTGTCCAACGTGTACTACAACCGGGCGCTGGCCCTGGCCGGCTCCGCCCATTCGTCCCTCAGCACCCTGTTGAGCGCCCATCAGTCAATCGGGGTACCCGAGCCGTTGAAGCTGTTCGGCACCGAGGAGCAGAAGAGGCGGTTCCTGCCCCGGGTGGCCACCAACGAGATCAGCGCCTTCTTGCTCACCGAGCCCGACGTCGGTAGCGATCCGGCCCGGATGGCGGCGACGGCCGAGCCCACCGACGACGGTTCCGCCTTTGTCCTCAACGGCACGAAGCTGTGGACGACCAATGGCGTCATCGCCGACCTGCTGGTGGTGATGGCGGTGGTCCCCGGGGGCGAGGGCCGGCGAGGTGGCATCACCGCCTTCGTGGTCGAGGCGAACAGTCCTGGGATCACCGTCCTGCACCGCAACGAGTTCATGGGCCTGCGGGGCATCGAGAACGGTGTCACGCGATTCGAAGACGTGCGCGTCCCCGCCGAGAATGTCATCGGTCAGGTGGGCAGGGGCCTCAAAGTGGCGCTGTCCACCCTCAACACCGGCCGACTCTCGCTACCGGCCATCTGCTCGGGCTCGGCGAAGCTCTCCCTCAAGATCGCCCGGACCTGGTCGAACGAGCGGGTGCAGTGGGGCGAGCCCATCGGGAAGCACGAGGCCGTCGCCCACAAGCTCGCCTTCATCGCCGGACTGACGTTCGCCATGGAGTCAGTGGTCGAACTCTCGAGCTCGCTGGCCGACGAGGCTCGCAATGACATCCGCATCGAGGCCGCGCTGGCCAAGCTCTACTGCTCCGAGATGGCATGGCGGGTGGCAGACGAGATGGTGCAGATCCGCGGCGGCCGCGGGTACGAGACCGCCCAGTCGCTGCGGGCCCGCGGGGAGGCCCCCATCCCCGCCGAGCAGATCTTGAGAGACTTGCGCATCACCCGCATCTTCGAAGGCTCCTCGGAGATCATGAAGCTGATGATCGCCCGGGAGGCCGTCGACCAGCACCTGTCGGTGGCCGGTGACCTCATCGACCCCGGGGTCGCTCTGCCGTCGAAGGCGGCGAGCGCAGCCAAGGCGGCCCGTTTCTACGCCACGTGGTTGCCGCAGCTGGCCACCGGGCCGGGCCAGCGGGCCGACAGCTACGAGGAGCTCGGCCCCACCCTGGCCGACC
Source organism: uncultured Acidimicrobiaceae bacterium (assembly GCA_963828385.1). Lineage (GTDB taxonomy): Bacteria > Actinomycetota > Acidimicrobiia > Acidimicrobiales > RAAP-2 > Bog-756. Next base: position 1,417,635 of record CAWHEF010000002.1, on the reverse strand, counting down.
ACCTTCGCTTCGTGGAGCGGTCGAGCCGGAAGCTGGCTCGCTCCACGTTCTACGGCATGTCGATCTGGCAGGGCCGTCTCGAGCGCAAGCAGGGGTTTCTGGGCCGCATCGTCGACATCGGGGCGGAGCTCTTCGCCATGAGCGCCGCCTGCGTCCGGGCCAAGATGCTCGTCGATGCCCCAGGTGAGGCCCTGGGTCATGCAGATGACCAGACGGGAGCCGCTGCCATCGAGCTGGCCGACCACTTCTGCGTAGGGGCCCGGCGCCGGGTCCGTCAGTACTTCACCGACCTCTGGCACAACGACGACAGCGTGAACTACGACGTGGCCCAACGGGTCCTCGCCGGTCGCTACACCTGGTCTGAGGCGGGCGTGCTCGATCCCTCCCTGCTGGCACCGTACGGAGACGGAGAGGGAGACGGGACGGACGTGGGTGGCGGTACGGGGTAGATGGGTGGCAGCGTCGCCCATCAGCTGATCGTCGGCCATCTGGTCGCCGGCGAGCCGACGCCTGGCACCGAGATCGGCCTGGCCATCGACCAGACGCTGACCCAGGACGCGACGGGGACGCTCGTGATGCTGGAGCTGGAGGCGCTCGGGCTGGACCGGGTGACCACCGAGCTGTCGGTCCAGTACGTCGATCACAACCTCCTGCAGACGGACAGCAAGAATCCCGACGACCATCTGTTCCTACGATCGGCCTGCCGGCGGTTCGGGCTGTGGTTCTCCAAACCCGGCAACGGGGTGTCCCACGCCGTCCACATGGAACGCTTCGGTGTTCCTGGCAAGACGATGATCGGATCGGACAGCCACACCTGTGCAGCGGGGTCGCTCGGCATGCTGGCCATCGGCGTCGGCGGTCTCGAAGTGGCCATGGCGATGGCCGGAGAGCCGCTTTATGTCCGGATGCCGGAGATCTGGGGCGTCGAGCTGGTCGGCGGACTGGCCCCGTGGGTGTCCGCCAAGGACGTGATCCTCGAGATGCTGCGTCGCCACGGGGTCAAGGGTGGCGTCAACCGGGTCATCGAGTACCACGGACCGGGACTGGCCGGTCTCAGCGCCATGGACCGCCACGTGATCGCCAACATGGGGGCGGAGCTGGGCGCAACGGCAACCGTCTTCCCGGCCGACGACGCCGTCCGGACGTTTCTCGCCTCACAGGAGCGGGGGGCGGACTACGTGCCGCTGGTCGCCGAGCCCGACGCGACCTACGACGTCACGGACACGATCGATCTGTCCACGCTCGAGCCCCTCATCGCCCGGCCGTCGAGCCCCGGCAACGTCGTCCCCGTGCGGGAGGTCGCAGGAGAGGACGTCTTCCAGGTCGTCATCGGCTCCTCTGCCAATCCCGGGCTCCGTGACTTCGCCGTCGCAGCCGAGATCGTCCGGGGCCGCCAGAGTCACGACCAGGTGTCCTTCGACGTCAACCCCACCTCCAGGCAGGTCCTCGAAGACCTGACCGCCGGCGGGTGGCTGTTCGACCTGATCGCCTCGGGCGCCAGGATCCACCAGTCCGGCTGCATGGGCTGCATCGGAATGGGTCAGGCTCCGGCGACGGGCCGCAACAGCCTCCGCACCTTCCCGCGGAATTTCCCCGGTCGTTCGGGCACGAAGGAGGACTCGGTCTGGCTCTGCTCGCCGGAGACGGCGGCGGCGTCCGCCCTCACGGGGACGATCACCGATCCGCGGTCCCTGCCCGATCGTCTCGCCATCGCCTGCCCGGTGCCCACCCTCCCCGCACGGGCCAGCGTGAACGTCTCGATGCTCCTCGCGCCGGTACCGCTCGAGGAGGGCAGGACCCAGGAGCTCGTCAAGGGACCGAACATCTCCTCCCTCCCCGAGCTCGACCCGGTGCCCGACCGGATCGAGGCTCCCGTCGAGCTCAAGGTAGGAGACGACGTCTCGACCGACGAGATCCTGCCGGCCGGCGCCCGTGTCCTCCCCTACCGCAGCAACATCCCGGCCATCTCGGAGTTCGCCTTCGCCCCGATCGACGAGGACTACGCGTCCCGGACGCGACGGTCGAAGGACACGACGGGCCACATCATCGTCGGTGGCCAGAACTACGGCCAGGGGTCCTCCCGCGAGCACGCGGCAATCGCTCCCCGCTACCTCGGCCTGCGCATCGTGATCGCAAAGTCGTTCGCACGGATCCACTGGCAGAACCTCGCCAACTTCGGGATCGTCGCCCTGGAGTTCGCCGACCCCGCCGACTACGACGGCATCGACCAGGGCGACGTCCTCGTGGTCGAAGGCGTGCGCTCCGCGCTCACCAGCCGAGAGACGATCTCCGTCGAGAACACGACGAAGGGCCGAGTCATCGAGCTTCGCCACCGTCTCTCTGCGCGCCAGATCGACATGGTGCTTGCCGGCGGCCGTATCGCACTCCTCAGGCAGGCCAAGGGGAACGCGCCGAGATCATCGGCGTCGTGCTGACGAACGCCAGGGTGTTCGGCCAGCAGAACCTGTTCCATCTCTGACGATGGTCGTCCCAGGCGCGGAACGCGTGGAGGGAAGGAGTAGCCTCGCCAGGTCGGATGAGCGCTTCGGCCTCCAGGCCGGGCATCTCCATGGTGACCACGGGCAAGCGACGTCGGTCGACGGCCATGCCACACTTGTCCGCCTGGTCCTCACGGGGCAGTTCGGGGCCGCGATCATGCGAGAGGAGTGAGCAGGGTGTTGGCCTTCACCTTCCCCGGTCAGGGTTCGCAACGGGCGGGAATGGGCCATGCGTGGATCGATCATCCCTCCTGGGAGGTGGCCGCCGAAGCGGCCGAGGTCGCCGGCAAGGATATGACCGGCCTGCTCCTCGACGCCCCGATGGAAGAGCTCACGAGGACCGCAAACGCGCAGCTGGCGACGTTCGTCATGAGCCTCATCGTCCTCGACGCCGTCGAGCGCCTCGGGCTCCTCCCCGGAGCCTGCGCCGGTCACAGCCTCGGCGAGTACTCGGCGCTCGTCGCCTCCGGTGCCCTCTCGCTTGCCGACGGTACGACTCTGGTGCTCGACCGGGGTAACGCCATGCAGACAGCCGCCGACGAGCGGCCGGGCACGATGGCTGCGCTGATCGGGATCGCCGACGACGACGCAGAGGCGGCCTGCCAGCTCACCGAGGACGAGGTGTGGGTGGCTAACTACAACGCCCCCGGGCAGGTCGTGGTGGCCGGCACCGCCGACGGCGTCGCCGCCGCTGTCGAACGGGCCAAGGGCCTCGGGGCACGCAAGGTCCTGCCGATCCCAGTCTCGGGAGCGTTCCACACGCAGCTGATGATGCCCGCCCGGGCGCGACTGCGCGAGACGTTGAGCAGTGTGACCTTCCACGTCGCCGGAGGTCCCCGTCGTCGCCAACGTGGACAGCCGGGCCCACACCGGACAGCACGAATGGCCCGACCTGCTCTCGGCCCAGCTGTGCAGCCCGGTCCGGTGGCGACAGTCCCTCGAGACGCTGAGTGGTAGAGGGGCGACGGTGATCGCCGAGCTCGGCCCCGGGGGTGTGCTCACGGGCATGGTCCGCCGGACGACGCCCGAGGCTCGGGGCGTGTCGGTGGCGACCCCGGGCGATCTCGACAAGCTGATGGACATCGTGGCCGGGACCGACGAGTGGACGGCATCGGTCCAAGCCCACCAGGGGGAGCACCTCTTCACCTCCGAGCGGGTGATCGTCAGCCCCGCACCGGGCGTGTTCGAGCCTGACGTGCGCTTGGCCGCCCTCGAGAGCTCCGCCTTGGCCGAGGCCACCGCCGCTCCCGGCAGCGGTGCCGGGAGCGAGCCCGGATCGATCCTCATGGTCGGGGACCTCGTGGGCACCGTGGGGCCGACCGACGTCCGCACCCCGTTCAGGGGCGTCCTGGTGCGCTGGCTCGCCGTCCGGGGCGAGCGGGTCGTCGAGGGACAACCGGTGGCGTGGATCCGTACCCAAGGGAGCGTCGAATGACCGAAAGCCATGTCCCGACCGGCGCCGACGACAGCTCGGGTCGAGTGGTGCTGGTGACGGGCGGAGGTCGCGGCATCGGGCTGGCCTGCTCCCGGTGGTTCCTCGACCGAGGCGACCGTGTTGCCGTCGCATCGCGATCAGGCACGATCGAGAACGGAGACGAGCTCGACTCGGACCGCGTGCTCGCCCTCAGCTGCGACGTGACGCACCCGGACCAGATCGAGAAGGCGTTCGGCGACGTCGAAGGGCGATGGGGTCCGGTGGAAGTGCTCGTCGCCAACGCCGGCGTGACCCGGGACACGCTAGTGCTGCGGATGTCCGAGGACGCCTGGTCCGAGGTCATCGACACCGACCTCACCGGCGTCTTCCGGGTGGCGAAGCGGGCGTTGGCCAAGATGGTTCGCCTCCATCGCGGCCGGATCGTCCTCATCTCGTCGGTCGGGGCCTTCATGGGCTCGCCGGGACAGGCGAACTATGCAGCGGCCAAGGCAGGCCTGGTGGGGATGGCCCGGGCCATGGCACGAGAGGTGGCAAGCCGTTCGATCACGGTAAATGTGATTGCGCCAGGACTCGTCGAAACGAATATGCTCGCGGCTCTCGGAGAAGACCACCTCCGCGGGCTCCAGTCCCAGGTCCCCCTCGGTAGGGTTGCCCAGCCGGGAGAGATCGCCGAAGCCGTGGGGTTTCTCTCCTCGGAAGGAGCCGCCTACGTGACCGGCGCCGTGCTCGCCGTCGACGGCGGCCTGTCCATGGGACTCTGAACGACCGGGAGCCCGCACCCACCGCCGGCACCACATCGACCCACGAACAAAAGGAGCAACGAGTGAGCAACGACGAGGCATACGAGAAGTTCAGGGAGTGCGCAGTCGAGGTGCTCCAAGTGCCCGCCGACAAGGTGACGAGGGACGCGCGCTTCGCTGAGGATCTCGATGCCGACAGTCTCGACCTGGTCGAGCTGGTGATGGCGCTCGAGGAGACATTCGACGTCTCCGTCGAGGAGACCGAGCTCGAAGGCATCGAAACGATCGGCCAGGCATTCGATCTGATCGACGCCAAGCTCTGATGTTGTTGGGCGCCGGCCCCGAGGGCGGCATCACCGGCAGGCGGGTGGCGATCACCGGCATCGGTGCTGTCTCGTGCTGTGGGGTGGGCGTCGATGCACTGTGGAACGGGCTCAACTCCCCGCCGCCCGAAGGAGAACGCCGGGTTCCGGACTTCGATGCCGAGCGCTGGTTCTCCATCAAGGAAGCCCGCCAGGTCGACCGCTTCGCCCAATTCGCGGTGGCTGTGGCCTCGATGGCCATGGAGGACGCCGGCGAGATGGAGGTGGACCCCGACCGGGCCGGCGTGGTCATCGGCACTGGGGTCGGTGGGCTCGAGACGCTGGAGAGCCAGGTCCTCTTGTTCCATGAGAAGGGTCCCCGCCGGGTCTCGCCCCGGCTGGTCCCGATGATGATGGCCAACGGTGGCTCGGCCACCGTCTCGATCCGGTTGGGCTGGCGCGGGCCTTCGGAGACGGTGACGACGGCGTGCGCGGCGGGTGCACACAGCATTGGCAACGCGGCCAGGCTCGTGGCATCCGGCCGGTGCGACGTGGTCATCGGCGGCGCTGCCGAAGCGGGCATGACCCAGGTCAGCCTGGCTGCCTTCTCCAACATGACCGCCCTCTCGACGTCGGGGCACTCACGACCGTTCGACCGGCGGCGGGACGGGTTCGTGATGACCGAGGGCGCCGGAGCTCTGGTCCTCGAGGCGTGGGACCACGCTGTCGCCCGCGGTGCCCGCATCTACGGCGAGCTGGCCGGCTCGGCCAGCACCTCCGATGCGTACCACATCACCGCTCCGGTACCGAACGGCTCGGGTGCGGCAGCCTGCATGGAGCTGGCGATGGAGGATGCCGGGCTGCGGCCGGCCGACATCGGGCACATCAACGCCCACGGGACCTCCACGCCGCTCAACGACCGGGCGGAGGCCGACGCCATCCTCAAGGTGTTCGGCCCCTCTGCTCCCCCGGTGACCTCGACGAAGGGGATCACCGGTCACGGACTCGGGGCGTGCGGGGCCATCGAGGCGGTGGCATCGGTCCTGACCCTGGACCGCGCCCTCCTCCCCCCGACCGGCGGCTTCGAGGAGCCGGATCCCGAGATCCATCTCGACGTGGTCGCCGGCTCCGCCCGGCCCTGGAGGCCGGCCCCCATCCTCTCCAACTCGTTCGGTTTCGGCGGGCACAACGGCTGTCTGGTGATCGCTCCCGGCTAAGTGGACGACGACCTGGCCATCGGGGCCTTCACAGCGGAGGGTCCGTGGACGGTCGACCCGGAAGCGATGCCCTGGAGGTTCCCGGTCGACGCCGACGACCACGTCGACGTGCTCCGCGAGCAAGCCGCCCGTCTCGCCCGGTCCCTCGTCGATCGCCGTCGGAGGCCACCCGGTCTCCGGGTCCTCACCGTCACGTGGACACTCGGCGGCGCCCTCCTCGGCTGGGCGGTACGTGACCGGGGCACCCCCCGGTCGAGAGCGGGCCTGTCCCGACGCCTCCGGCCTGCGTTCGAACGCTTGGGGCCGACCTACATCAAGCTCGGTCAGATCCTCTCGTCGGGCGAGGGGATCTTTCCCGACGAGCTCGTCGACGAGTTCCGCCTGCTGCGCGATCGGGTCGCCCCCGAGCCATTCGCTGTGGTGCGCAGGACAGTCGAAGAGGACCTCGGCCGCCCCCTGGCCGAAGTGTTCGTGTCGTTCGACCGCCACCCACTCGCCTCCGCCTCGATCGCCCAGGTCCATACGGCCACCCTGCGCACGGGAGAACGGGTGGTCGTGAAGGTGCAGAGGAAGACGGTCTCATCGCTGGTGCGGCTCGACCTCGCCGTCATGTCGTGGCTGGCGCCGCTGCTCATCGGCCGGATCCCAATCGCCGCCCTGGCCAATCCCCCTGCGCTGGTGCAGCTCTTCGCCGAGACCATCGTCGAGGAGCTCGATTTCCGTCTCGAGGCCCAGAACATGCTCGACCTCGCCTCCGTCTTCGCCGCCGCCGGGCAGCGAGCCATCGTCGTGCCCAGGCCCCACCCCGAGCTCGTCACCCGGCGCGTGCTCGTGATGGAGCACCTTGCCGGGTTCGCATGGGGCAACGCGTCGGGCATGCGCGCCGCCGGCATCGACACCGCTCTCGTCCTCCGCTCGAGCCTCATCTCCTTCCTCGAGGGTGCGCTTCTCTACGGTGTGTTCCACGGCGACCTCCACGGCGGGAACCTGCTGGTCCAGAGGGACGGCACGGTCGCCCTGCTCGACTTCGGCATCACCGGACGGCTCGACGAGCGCAAGCGTCTGGCGTTCCTCCGCCTCCAGATGGGGGCCACATCGAACAACCTGGTGGTGCAGGTCGAGGCGCTGCGGGACCTCGGGGCACTCCCGTCGGATGCCGACGTGGACTCGGTCATCCGCGACCTCGGGCTCGACCGGCCGCCGGTCGACCCGACGACCCTGACCGCCGACGAGCTGGTAGCCGAGCTCCGGGACGTGACCAAGGCACTCCTCGGATACGGCGCTCGCATGCCGAAGGAGCTCATGCTCTTCGTCAAGGACATCCTGTTCCTCAACAGCGCCATGGCCACCATGGCTCCCGACGTTGACATCCTCGGAGAGATCCTCGCCGTCGTCACCTACTTCACCGAGCGGCACGGCGAGCAGATCGCGCGAGAGGTGGGCGCCGACCTGGCGCTCAGTCCGATCGACCTCGAAGGGTACCGGGCAGCCCTTGGGTTCCCGACAGAGGAAGGCGAGATCACCTTCCGTGACCTCCAGGAGCGGCGGGAGCTGATCCGGCATCGCCTCGAGCGCCGGGAGGAGGACCGCGGGACATGGGCGTTCCTCCGCGCCGCAATCCGCCGCCTCCGGGAGCGTCGGGCCATGCGCAACTGACCCTGCAGTTCTTACCGATCCTGCAGGCAGCTCCCTCCGCTCAGCCCCGATCGAGCGCTCGGCGGAAGTCGGAGACGAACGCGGCGGCGGCATCGGGCCCTCCGCCTTCGAGCACCCTGCGGACGAGGGCGGAGCCGACCACCACGCCGTCGGCCACTGAACAGACTGAGGCAGCCTGGTCCGGTGTCGAGACCCCGATCCCCACACAGACCGGCAGTGGAGCGAAGCGGGACGCCCTGGCCGCCACCTCCCGGGCGGTGCCGGCCAGAGCGGCGCTGCTCTCCGGTCACTCCCATCCGTCCCACGGCGTAGATGAACCCGCGAGACCGTTCGCAGATGAGCTCCATCCGATCGTCCGGGGTCGACGGGGCCACCAGGAGGACGGTGGCGATCCCGGCCGGAGCGGCGGCCTCGGCCCACGGTCCCAGCTCCTCCAGCGGCAGGTCGGGGATGATGGCGCCGCTCACCCCCGAGGTGGACATCGTCCCGGCCGCACGCTCGTGGCCTGCCCGCAAGACGATGTTGTAGTAGGTCATGACCACGACGGGGATGCCGACGTCGACCCGGCTCAGATCGCCCAGGACGCCTTCGGGGGTGGTGCCCCGCTCGAGGGCCCGTAGCGAGGCCTCCTGGATGGTGGGACCGTCGATCATGGGGTCGGAGAAGGGGATCCCGACCTCTACGGCGTCGGCCCCGGCGGCGGCCACCGCTTCCAGCGTGAGCAGCCAGTCGTCCCCCATGCCACCCGTCAGATAGGGAACGAGCAGCTTGCGCCCGACATGCCGCTTCTCGACGAGCACACGCTCGAGCCCGCTCGCCGGCGATGTCACGGCGCGCTCGCCGTTCATGCCCGCAACAGGTCGCGGACCTCGGCCACGTCCTTGTCGCCGCGACCGGAGAGATTGACCAGCACCACCGAACCGGCAGGCAGCCGGTCTCCGCCGGCGTTGGTGAGGACCCACGAGATGGCGTGGGCCGACTCGAGCGCGGGGAGGATGCCCTCGGTCCGGGCCAGCGTGCAGAACGCGTCGAGGACGTCGGCGTCGGTGGCCGACTCGTACCGGGCACGGCCCACCTCGGCCAGATGGGCGTGCTCGGGTCCGATCCCCGGATAGTCGAGGCCGGCGGAGATCGACTCCGCCTCGAGGATCTGCCCCTCCTCGTCCTGCATCAGCTGGCTTTGCATGCCGTGCAGCACGCCGACGAGTCCCGTGGTCATCGCTGCTCCGCCGGCCGCCTCGACCGCCACCAACACCGAGTCGGTTGGATCGGCGAAGCCGGCGAAGATCCCCGCCGCGTTGGAACCGCCACCAGCGCACGCCACCACGACGTCGGGATCGGCGCCGCCGAGGATCTTCCGGCACTGCTCCCTGGCCTCGTCGCCGATCACCCGCTGGAGCTCGCGGACCATCCATGGATAGGGATGAGGGCCCATGACCGAACCGACGCAGTAGTGGGTGTCCTCCACCGAGGCCACCCAGTCACGCAGCGCCTCGTTGACGGCGTCCTTCAGGGTTTTCGATCCACTGGTTACGGGTCGCACCGAGGCACCGAGCAGCTCCATCCTGAACACATTGAGCTCCTGGCGCCGGATGTCCACCTCGCCCATGTAGACGACGCACTCCATGCCGAGCAGTGCCGCTGCCGTCGCCGTGGCCACACCGTGCTGGCCGGCGCCGGTCTCGGCGATGAGGCGGCTCTTGCCCATCCGGCGGGCCAGCAGTCCCTGACCGACGACGTTGTTGATCTTGTGGGAACCGGTGTGGGCCAGGTCCTCCCGTTTGAGCAGGACCCGGACCCCGAGCTCGGCCGACAGCCGCGGGCACTCGCTGATCGGGGTGGGTCGCCCGCCGAAGTCACCGAGAAGTTGATCGAGCTCGGCCCGGAACGCCGGATCGGACCAGGCGGCTCGGAACGCCCCCTCGAGTTCGAGGCAGGCCGGCACCAGTGACTCGGGCACGAAGCGGCCCCCGAACCGGCCGAAGCGTCCCTCCGGCCCGGGGTCTCCCATGAACTCGGAAGTGGTCACTCCTCCTGCCAGTCGAACGGGGTCGCCGCCCCATCCCGTCCTTCCGGAGGGGCAGGTGGCGCGCCGTAGCCGTCGTCGGTGGCCGACGCCGCCTGTCGGGCACCGTCGCGGGCGGCGGCGATGAACTCGCGCAGCTTGCCTGGGTCCTTCACCCCCGGGGACGACTCGACCCCGCTGGCCACGTCCACCCCCCAGGGCCGTAGGTGCACGACCGCCGCCGCCACGTTCTCGGGTCGCAGGCCGCCCGAGACGACCAGCCGACCGGGATCGACGACCCCTTCGGCCAGCCGCCAGTCGAAGAGCTCGCCCGAGCCGGGATTGGTCCCGTCGACGAGGAGCGTCCTCGCGCCGTAGGCCTCGAACCGGTCGATGTTGCGGTGCCCGGCGGGGAACGCCTTGATCGTCCAGCCGACGCGGTCAGCTACCCACCGGGTCTCGTCAGGTGACTCCGTCCCGTGGAGCTGGACGCCCTTCAGTCCGATCCGGTTGGTGATCTCGACCACCCGCTGGGGCGACTCGTCGCGGAACACCCCCACGGTCACCGTCTCGTGCGGGAGACGCTTCACGATGTCGGCCACGGTGGCCGGGGCCATCTGACGGGGTGAGGGAGCGAAGACGAACCCGACAGCGGTCGCTCCCATCCCCACGGCGAGCAGGGCATCGGCTTCGCTGGTGACACCACAGATTTTGATGAACGGGTCCACCCCGTCCGGAGTGGTCATGTCCCGACTGCGGCGGTGGTCACGCGTCCACCCCGAGCAGCTCGCACACGGCGGCGCGCCGGTCATCCGACCGGACGAGGGTCTCCCCGACCAGCACGGCATCGAAGCCGGCGTCGGCCAGGCGGCGCACGTCCCCGGTTCCCCGGATACCGGACTCCGCCACCTTGACGACGCCGTCGGGCACCTTCGCCACCAGGGACTCGGCCCGGCGGTGGTCGACGCCGAATGTCCGGAGATCGCGCTGGTTCACCCCGATCAGCTCGGCCCCCGCCCCGACCGCCCGGTCGAGCTCGCCGTCATCGTGCACCTCGACCAGGGCGGCGAGCAAGCAGCGGCGGGCCACCTCGAGGAACTCGCTCAGCTCGGCGTCGTCCAGAGCGGCCACGATGAGCAGCACGGCGTCGGCACCCATCGAGCGGGCATCGCAGACATCGAGGGCGCTCACGGTGAAGTCCTTGCGCAGCACGGGGACCGAACATCCCGCCCGTGCCGCGGCGAGGTCGCCAGGGTCGGCTCCGAAGAACGTCCGGTCGGTGAGGACCGACAGGCAGGCGGCGCCGCCGCGCTCGTACTCGGCCGCCATCATGGCCGGGTCGAGCTCGGGGTCGAGGTCCCCGCGTGAGGGGGACCTGCGCTTAATCTCGGCGATCAGCCCGATGCCCCATCGGGAACGTGCGGACTTTAGGCCTTCGATGAAGGGGCGCACCGGGCCGGCCGAGGCGGCCTGTTCGAGCACGGCATCGGGATCCCGATCGTCCCGGGCGGCAACGGCCCGATGAGCGGCGATGATCATGTCGAGATACGCCGGCATGGACAGCCGATCCTACCAAGCAAGCTCCATGATCCCTGTTAATGCATGATCCGTGTTCATGAGGGGATGGAGGAAACCGACCCGGCGCCGGCGATGGCTGGATCAGAGTCCGCGATGAGCTTCGCCACGCGAGCGTCGGTGACTTTCGTCGCCATACCGGTCGACGAGCTGCGCCCCGATGAGGGCCAGGCGGTAGCGGGCAGCTTGTGGGTGAAGGACCTCGACCGCACCTCCGAACCCGGCGATCCGCTCGGCGACGCGCTCGGCGTCACCGCCCCGCACCGTCACGGCCATCCTGCCGTCGGGCAGGGCAGTGCCGATGGCGGCCCCGGTGCCGAACAGCCAGGTGATCGGTTCCACCATCTCGCTACTCACCGCCAGCTCCACCTTGATGGGGGCTCGCAGCCTGTCGACGGCGGCGATCACCTCGTCCCACGCCGAGTTCAGATCGAAGTCGCCGGGCTCGACCGTCTCGGCAAGCAGCTCGGCACCGGTCACCCGGTCGACGCGAAATGTCCTCCGGCCGTCGTCCGTCCCGGCGATGAGGTACCACATGGACGCCTTCACGACGAGTCCCAGCGGACTGACGGCGCGTTCGGTCGCAACACCGGCTCGGTCGACGTAGGCCAGGAGAACCTGGCGACCCTCGGCCAGTGCCGCCTGGACGACGGCCAGATGGGCGGGTGGAACGGGCCGGCCGCTCTCAGGCCGGGGACCCGACCAGTGGATGGGATCGACCATGACCGAGGTCGCCACCCGTTCCGCCTCCGCCTGGAACGGCTCGGGGAGGGCCTGGACGAGCTTGCGGAGGGCGGTCCCGAGCTCGGGGGGCGCTGATCTCGCCGGTCCGGCCACGAGGAACAGGGCCCGGGCCTCGGCCTTGTTCAACCCGGTCAGATCAGTGCGTGCGCCACCGACCAGCCTCCAACCTCCGCGACGACCCGGTTGGGAGTACACAGGCACTCCGGCCACCGAGAGGGCCTCGAGATCACGCCTGGCCGTCCGTTCCGATACCTCGAGCTCCCTGGCCACCTCGGCCGCCGTCACCTGGCTCCGGCGCTGCAAGAGGATGAGCGTGGCCACCAACCGATCTGCCCGCATTGGCTGAGTTTGGCAAAGAACGTGGCCAGGAGATGGCCACTTTGAGTCGTCACACTGGGATGAACGAGCAGGAACGCCCCGAGTCGCTCTCGAGGCACGACACCGCCACTGCGATCCCGACCGACCAGAGGAGACAACATGCCAGGCAACGTGCAACCGGTGGCCGACGAACGGGAAGGGCTCGTCCAGTTCCTGGCCCACCAACGCCATGTCCTTCGACTCACCGCCTACGGGCTCACCGACGAACAGGCCAGGCTCACCCCCACGGTCAGCGAGCTCAGCGTCGGCGGGCTGATCAAGCACGTCACGAGGGTCGAGGACTTCTGGATCGCTGTCGTCCTGCAGCGGCAGGCACCCTTCGATCTCAGCGCCGACTGGTCGGAGAACTTCCGACTGGGACCCGACGAGACACTCGATCGAACCCTGGACGACTATGCCGCCACCGCCAGGGTGACCGGGTCGGTGATCGATTCCATCGCCGACCTCGGCCAACCGGTGCCCGTGCCCGGGGGCATGCCATGGCTTCCCGACGACGTCGACGCATGGTCGGTTCGGTGGGTCCTGCTCCACCTGATCCAGGAAACGGCCCGGCATGCAGGGCACGCCGACATCGTTCGAGAGGCGATCGACGGAGCGACCGCCTATCCCCTCATGGCGGCGGCGGAGCACTGGCCGGAAACCCCGTGGATGAAGGCGTGGGAACCCGCTTCATGACCGGTGCCTGACCGGCACGCGCCCGACCGTGCCACGCCGGCTGTCCCACGCCGGCCGCCGACGGCGGCCCTCATACTTTCATCATGGCGCAGGGCAAACAGGGGGGCCCGGTGGCAGGCTGTGGCGATGGCAAGTCCCGAGGAAACCCTCGTGGTCATCGAGGACGACCACCACATCTCCGACCTGGTCGCCATGTACCTGCGCCGGGACGGGTACCGCGTCCTCCAAGCGGACGACGGGACCGCCGGCATGGCCCTCATCGCCCGCGAGCGGCCGAGCCTGGTCATCGTGGACGTCGGTCTCCCGGGCGATCTCGACGGGTTCGACGTCTGCCGCCAGCTTCGCAGCGAGGCTCCGGCCCGAGGGGTCGAACCGATGCCTATCCTCGTCCTCTCCGCCCGCGACGATGAGGTGGACCGGGTGCTCGGGCTCGAGCTCGGTGCCGATGACTATGTCACCAAGCCGTTTTCACCAAGAGAGCTGGTGGCCCGGGTCCGGGCCATCCTCCGGCGGTCCTCGCCGAAGGCGGCTGCCGTCCCCACCGTGGTCAAGCTGGGGTCGTTCGAGGTCGATACCGGACGGCGGGAGGTCCGCGTCGCCGGCACCGTGGTCCCCCTCGCCACCCGGGAGTTCGATCTGTTGGTGTACCTGGTGGACAACCTCGGGCTGGCGCTGTCGCGGCGCCAGCTGCTGAACGGCGTGTGGGGCAGCGACTGGTACGGCGATGAGCGGACGGTCGACGTGCACGTCCGCCAGCTGCGGAAGAAGCTGGGGGACGACCTGCCCCTGGCCACGGTATGGGGCGTCGGCTACCGGATGGGATGAGCCAAAACCGATGAGCGGGACATGAGGCGACGGTTGACCGTCGCCATCTTGGTGCTTCTGGCGGCCACGATGGCCGTCACCACGGCGGCGAGCTACATCCTCATCCGCCGCGCCGCCATCGCGTCGGCCCAGCAGCAGCTGGCCGGACAGGCTCGGGCCATCTCCCGGACCCTCGCCAAGGGCGCCTCCCCGGCACGGCCTGCGTACCGTCGCGAGCTCGACCTCATCGCCAGCACCGGCGCATTCGCCGGGATCGCCATCATGGCCCTCTACCCCGAAGGGTCGGTGACCGGCCAGTTGCCCACCGGCGTCGCCCTCGGCCCGGACGCCGTCCGGTCCCTCGAGAACGGTCGACAGGTCACCGGCCACACCGCCTCCCTCCTCGTGTACTCCGCCATCCCCACCGACATCAAGCAGATCGTCTCCTACACGCCGGTGCTCGTGATCACCAGGCAGGCCCGCGACCCGGTCAACGGCATCGATTACTTCCTCCCCGTCGGGATCGCCGGGCTGATCGTGGCCGCCATCGTGGCCGCCGCCCTCGCCCGCAGGTTCACGCGACCGATAGGAGAAGCGGTGGAGACGACGAGACGTATCGCCGCCGGCGATCTCGACGCCACCGTGTCGACACGGGCCGGGGAGGTTCCCGAGCTCGCCCAACTGGGCGAGGCCATCAACGCCATGGGGGCCAACCTCGTGCGGGCCCGCGAGCAAGAACGCCAGTTCATCCTGTCGGTGTCTCACGAGCTCCGGACGCCGCTGACCTCGATCCGCGGCTACGCCGATGCCGTGCTCGACGGGGCCACCGACGACCCGACGGCCGCCGCCGCCGTGATCGGCACCGAGGCCCGCCGGCTCGAACGGCTGGTCCAGGACCTCCTCGACCTGGCCCGGCTCGACGCCGATCGGTTCTCGATGGAGCTGAGCCCGGTCGACGCCAGCCAGGTGGTGCGTCAGGTGGCCGACGGATTCGGGCCCACGGTCTCCTCCCTCGGCCTCGCCGTCGTCTCCGCGCCCGGCACCGAGGAGCCACTACCCGTCCTCGCCGATCGGGACCGACTGGGCCAGATCGTGGCGAACCTCCTGGAGAACGCGTCGGCCTTCGCCGGCACCGAAATCGTCGTGGGCACGGGAGTCCTTCGGGGGGCCCCGTCCATCTGGGTGACCGACGACGGTCCGGGCATACCCCACGATCAGCTTCCCCTGATCTTCGAGCGCCACTTCACCTCCGACCGCGGTCGAGGGCGGCGGTCCGGGTTCGGTCTCGGTCTCGCCATCGTTTCCGAGCTGGCGGCCGCCATGGGAGCCACGGTGCGGGCGGAGTCGCCGGTGACCGGCGGCCGGGGGACGCGCGTGACCGTCGCGTTCCACACCGGAACGCCCCGCTCGTGGTCGACTGCCCCCGGGCCCGGCCCGTCCGGTGCTCCCCACGACCCGGGCACAGCTTCCGACCGGCCGCTGACCCAGCCCGCGGTCGTAGGGCGGGCACGATACCGTCCATCGAGCGACGCGTTCGAGGAGACGCCATGACGAGGATCGGTGAGTCGGCGGCGGCAGAGGGGGTGGTCCTCGTCACCGGCTCCTCGTCGGGCATCGGACAGGCGTGCGCAGGGTGGCTGGGTCAACGGGGCTGGACCGTCTACGGGGCGAGCCGGCGCGGGACGGGATCAGGTGGTGGCCACGAGCTCATGATGGACGTGGACCGTGACGAATCGGTCGACGCCGGCTTCGCCTCCCTCCTCGCCGGATCCGGGCGTCTCGACGCCGTGGTGTCGTGCGCCGGATGGGGATTGGCCGGGGCGGTGGAGGAGACCCCCATCGTCGATGCCCGCGACCAGTTCGAGACCAACTTCTGGGGTGCCGTTCGCGTGGTGCAGCGGTCCCTGCCGGTCATGCGGCGCCAGGGAAGAGGCCGGATCGTGCTCGTCAGCTCCATCGGCGGCCTCATCGGCATCCCCTTCCAGGCCTTCTACAGCGCCAGCAAGTTCGCCATGGAAGGGTACGGCGAGGCCCTGGCCTACGAGGTCGCTCCCTTCGGCATCGACGTGACCCTGGTCGAGCCGGGCAACGTGAGAACCGACTTCACCGCCAGCCGCCGTGACGCACCCGCCCGGTCCGACAGTCCCTACGGGCCGGCGGTGACCAAGGCGATCACGGCGATGGCCGCCGACGAGCGGCACGGTGTCGATCCCGACGAGGTGGCACGGGTCGTCGTACGGGTGCTCGAGGCCCGCACGCCGCCGCGGCGGGCCTCGGCGGGGAAGCTCGGGGAACGCGTCGGCATCGTGGCCAAGCGCCTGCTCCCCTACCGCCTCTTCGAACGGGGGGCCAAGAGCAGTCTCGGCGTCTGAGTCGGACCGGTCACAACCCGACCCGGCCCCAGTAGGAGCCCTCGAGCATGGCCCGGATCGTGGCCCGGTGCATGATCAGCTCGTCCACGTCGTCGGGCATCTCCGCCTCGCCGAAGTGGATCGAGCGTTCGGTCACCCGCCGCATGATGGCGCCGTGGCGCATGGCGGCGAAAGCGAGGTACCAGGTGAGGTCGCCCACCTG
Source organism: uncultured Acidimicrobiaceae bacterium (assembly GCA_963828385.1). Lineage (GTDB taxonomy): Bacteria > Actinomycetota > Acidimicrobiia > Acidimicrobiales > RAAP-2 > Bog-756. Next base: position 1,401,032 of record CAWHEF010000002.1, on the reverse strand, counting down.
GCGGCCGGTGCGCTGCTCGTAGGCCGCCGACAGGTCGACCGGCCGGAACATGTCGGGAAGCCCCGGCGCCCCGAGGTCGGTGGCCAGGTCCTGGAAGAACAGGTGGAGGTAGCACATCCACCCGAGGTCGACCTCGGGTGGCGCCACCGAGGCCATCTCCCAGTCGAGCACGGCGACCACCCGGTTGTCCCTGAACATCATGTTGCCGATCCGACTGTCTCCCCACGACAGGGTGTCACTGCCAGAGTCGTCCGGGAGATGGTCCTCCAGCCAGGTGAAGCTCTCGTCGAGGAGGGGGGAGGGCCGATCCTGCACCACCCAGCGGTGATAGGCGTTCCAGTGGTTGAGGAGCCGCTCGAGCGCCGTCGAGCCCGGTCGGTCGACCTGGAGGAAGGCCAGATCATGACGGTCGGGGGTGACCGAGTGGATCTCGGCCAGGGCGGACAGCGCCGACTCCTCGATGGCTCGGCGTGCTCGGGGAGGGCTGTCGTACACCCAGTTGTCCCCGAACGTGTAGGGCAACACGTCAGGGGGGACCTCTCCGTCCTCGCGGGCCATGACGAAGAAGGAGCCGCCCAGGACGCCCGGGTCGTCCTCGTACCAGTACGTCTCGGGGACCGGCGCCGCCGTGTTCTCCCGCACCAGCCGCATCACCCGGTACTGCTGGGCCAGGTCGTAGGTGGTGAAGACGGGATAGTCGGTCGGGGGCGGCTCCACCCGCGCCACCAGGCGGTGACGGGCCCGCTCCCCGTCGTCGTCCCAGAGCGCCGTGAACAGCAGGGTCTCCGACGACATGCCGTTCCCCTCCGGGGCGCTGACCTCGGTCACCTCGGGGCGCCGGTCGCCGCCGAGCACGCCCGACAGCCAAGCCTGGAGCCGGCGGGCCATCTCGTCCCGGTCGCGGGTCGAGGTGGTGATGTGCTCGGGAACGACATCGACGGCACCATGGGCGCGGCCAGGGCGCTCGTCGCCCCCGGGCGAACGTACGGATTCGGTGTCCGCTCCCTCGGGAGCGGAGCGCTCAGCAGTCACGGTGCCTCCGATCCTCTCCGGCCCGGGGGACGGTCTACCACCTGGGCGCACACCACGAACGATGCCGCTCAGCGGTTCACTCCATCGGCTGCCGGGCCATGCCGGACGGCAGCCGCCCTGCTACGAGCCAACCGACGGCCGCCGCAACCAACGGCATGCCCACAAGGATGAGGAGGAGGTTGTCGACGGGAACGGCCCCCAGCGCAGCGATACCGCCGTTCTGGGCGCTGCCCCGGACGTAGCCGATGACGCCGATGTAGCCGGCCACCGTGCCGAGCACCGCGCCGAGGAGACCGAGGGCGCCGGCGGTGACGGCGGTGAGCGTACGCCGCGTCAGGCTGCTCGCCCCGGTTGCCGCCAGGATGCGCAGGTCCCCCGCAGTCTCACTGCGGATGAGGCCAACCGACATGGCCAAGACGCCGAGCGCCAGGACGATGCCGAAGACGGTCGCCCAGTCGATGATCTCCGAGGACGAGGGTGCGCTGTTCTTGGTCTCGATGGTCATGCTGGTCGCCGCTGCCGTCTGGCGGGCGTTGGTGATCTGTGCCGCCGTCGGCGGGTTGGGGCTCTCGATCAACCAGCCCGAGACGATCGTCTGGAGGCCCAGGGCGTGGACGGCGTGCTCGGTGATCACCGTGTTCGGTGCCGAGGTTCCCGAGGGGAGCTGGCTCATCTCCTGGATGACCGGATCGGAAAGACAGCCGTTCTTCTCCGTGCAGGAGGCAGCGGTGGTCCCCGTACCCGGGCCCTGACGCCGTCCCCCGGCGCCCCCTGGGCCGATCGGGATCTGACCGCCACCACCGGTCCCGTAGGTGAGCTGCATCTCCGAGGTCCCGGACAAGCCCGGTCGCATGGTGAGGATGTCGGCGTTCGGTTGGATCTCGGACGCCTTGATGCCGAAGGCCCGAAGGAGCTGCGGGGTGGCGACGAAGACCGGGCCCGACCAGTTGCGCCCGGGTGCGTCGTGATTGAGCGACGAGCTGGTCGTCTGCAACTGAACGACCTCGTGCGATCCAAGGGACGAAGCGATGGTGTCGGCGGCCGTCTCCATGGACCTCAACTGGGCAACGGTCACACTGCTGCCGGCGTCGGTTCCCGGGCCGTGGGGGCCGTAGGAACCGTTCGGCGTGTAGACGCTGATCTGATTGGACGCGAGATTGGGGCCCGCATAGTCGAGGACGTTCGCATATCGGGCTGCCGAGACGAGCGAGATGATGACGGCGATGAGGATGCCGAGGCTGATCGCCGCCAGCGCCGAGCCCGAGCGGGCCCGATAACGGGCCAGGTCGCGCAGCGGAAGGCGAACGGCGATCGGGGCCTGTCGGCCCAGTCGGGCCATCACCGAGAGGCAGAACGGTGAGAGCAGGATGACCCCAGGGATGAGAACGACGATGCCGAGGACCAGCTCGGGAGTCCGTGGGCTCGCCCCGTTGCCGCTCCCCGCGCTCCCCAACAGCACAAAGGCGATGACGAAACAGACGATGCCGGGGATGGCCGAGCGGTGGATCTGCCTCGGCGCCGCCGGTCGCCCGGACAGGGCCGCCACGATCGGGACCTTGGTGATCGAGCGCGCCGGTCGCGAAGCGGCGAGGTACGTCGCCACCACGGCGAGCACCATGGCCAGGGCGACCACCAGCCAGGGCAGCGCCAGGACGCCGATGACGTGGTGGGCGCTTTGCTCGAGGCTGGGTCGATAGGCGAGCCAACCGACGAGGCCGACGACGGCTCCGGCCACCGCGCCGACGGCGCCGACGACCACGCCGTTCGTCCGCACGACGAGACCGACGTGCTTGTCCGTGGCACCGAGGGATTCGAGCATCCCGAGCGAGCGAAGGCGGCGCTGGGCGAGCACCGTGAAGCCGCCGATCGACACCAGGGCGGTGAGCAGCATCCCGAGCACCAGCGCGGCGATCGAGATGGTCTCGGAGTTGACCGCATTGCCCGGTGCCGATTGCGGCGTCGACACGGTCGGTCCGATCGAGGTCGGTGGCACGCCGGGAGCGTCGAACAGCACGCTGACCTGGGTCGGCTCCTCGACTTGGCCCGGGAGCGACGAGCGCGAATTCGTCGAGCAGGCTCTGGGGATTCTCGACGATGCCGACGACGCGCCGGCTCGTGCCGCCCTGGTGCCAGAGGTCCCCCACCTCGAGGTTGAGGTCGGATGCCACACCGCTGGTCACCGCCACCTGACCCGGCCCGGCAGGGTAGTGCCCCGAGACGAGGGAGAGCATCGGCTGGCTGAACGGTCCCCGCGGATTTTCGGCGCGCAGCTGGAAGGTGTTGATCGACCCGGGGATGGTGAGGGTCCGGTTCTCGATGACTTCGGTGCGGCCAAAGCGCTGCTGCAAGCTGGCGACCCGGCTAGCCAGGTCGGAGCTGGGGCCCTGGAACGTGGCGAGGTCCTGGGCGGTCCCAAATCCGAAGTCGGGCGGCGGCGGCGTATTGGCGGAGACGGCAGCACCGATGATGGTGGCGGCCACCGCCATCACGATGAGCGCCAGGATCAACAGCTGCTGGCGCCATTCATGTCGGAACAGCCGCCACGCCCACCGCGCCACGGCGCGGCGCGCCGGAAGGCCGCCCCCGGCTGGAAGCGCCCGGACGGGCGGCCGCTCGAGCGGGACGGTCATGAATGCGGTGCGGGCTGGAGCAACGACTCGGGACTCGGTGGCGACAGCGTCTGGTCGACGACACGCCCGTCCCGGAGAAAGACCACCCGATCGGCCCACGAGGCCAGCTGGGCATCGTGGGTGACGACGACCGCGGCGACGCCACGCTTGCAAGCGCCGAGGATCATGCGCATGACCGCCTCACCATTGGCCGAATCCAAGGCGCCCGAAGGCTCATCGGCCAGGAGCAGGTGGCGCTCGCCGACGACGGCCCGGGCGATGGAGACCCGTTGGCGCTCACCGCCCGACAGCTCCTCCGGGTAGTGCGACGCCCGATCGATCAGGCCCAGCTCGTCGAGGATGGCCATCCCAGCGGCGCGCGCCTTCTTGGCCGAGACGCCGTCGAGCTCGAGTGGGAGCGAGACGTTCTCCACGGCGCTCAGCCCGGACAACAGGTTGTAGTCCTGGAACACGTAGCCGATCGAGCGGCGCCGCATGCGGGCCTGGTCGTTGCGGGACATCTTCGAGAGCGCGGCGCCGCCGACGATGACGTCGCCGCTGGTCGGCGCCTCGAGGCTCCCGGCAATGGTCAGCAACGTGCTCTTGCCCGATCCGCTGGCTCCCATCACCGCCACCAGCGAGCCGGGCTCGACCCACAGGTCGACGTCCCGAAGTGCGTGCACCTGGCCCGCGCCTTCGCCAAAGACCTTGGAGACCTTCCGCAGTTGGAGCATGCTCATGGCCTCACCCCTGCCCTCCGTCGAACCTTCGGCATCGGGAAGGACTCCGGTCGGGGTCTAGGGGGCTCGGACGCCGCACGCATGATCCGGCCGTCGGCGGAGTCGAGCCACCGGACGAGCGCGTCCAGGCGGAACAGCTCGGCGTCGACAACCAGCGCGAACCCGAGGTCGAAGCGGGCTTCGTCCTCCTTGAGACGGGTCCATTGTTGCATGAGCTGGACCAGGTAGCGGCGATGCACCTGGATCACCTCGTGGACGTCGACGCCGGGCATCCCGAGCGCCACCATGATCTTGATCACCAGCTCGTCACGGGGCGGCGAGCTGAGGTCGGGCGGGGTGCGGAGCCATTGAGCCAGCTCTGCATCGCCCTCTGTCGTCAGGCGAAACGAATTCTGGGGGCCCTCGGCTGCGGTGTCCTCGGATTCGACCAGCCCATCGCGCTCGAGGCGTTGCAGCGTGGTGTACACCTGGCCGACGTTCAAGGGCCAGACCTCGCCCGTCCTCTCCTCGAACTCTTGCCGCAGCTGGAACCCGTACTTGGGGCCCTCGCTCAGTAACGCCAGCAGGGCGTGGCGAACGCTCATGTGGATTCCGACCTCGTTAGCATACTCGGTATAATACTGCATCGCTCGCCGAGTGTCCAGGGGCCGAGGTCAAACACCCGGCCCCTCGGTACGTGCTCGGGCATGGAGGGGCCTCGGGAGTGGCCGAGAGGTCTTCACGAGCGATTGAGGGGTCTACACGAGTGGCAGGGGCCGGGCCTCGGCCAAAAGCGACGACGTCCCGTCGTCGACGACCACCGGAGCGGTCGGCACGACCCGACGATGCAACGTGGCCAGGGCCACGGTCGTCCCCAGCCGTGGTGACCAGGCCACCGACGACAGGTGACCGACGTCGAACGCCTCGTCCGGCGTCCGCACCGTGGCGGCGACCAGGGTCTCGGGCGATGGGACCGACCCACGATCTTTGGTGTCGAGGACGACGCCGCACAGCGACCGGGCCACCTTCGACCCGCGGGCGTCGAGCCGGGCCACCAGCTCCTGGCCGGTGAAGCACCCCTTGGCGAAGGAGACGGCCCGGTCGACGAGACCCACCTCGGCGGCGATGGTGCCCTCCACGATCTCGCGCCCGTTGACCGGGATCCCGGCCTCGATCCTGACCGCCTCCCAAGCCTCGGCGTCGCACTCCACCACGCCGTCAGCCAGCCACGAACGGGCGGCCTCGTCACGACCGGGGGCCGGGCCCAGGAGATCGACGCCGGTGACCGTGGGCCACTCGACCGAGGCGCTGACGGGCGGCGGGCCGTCCACAGTGGACGCGGCGTCCGGGCCCCGCACGGCGATACACCGCCAGTCGAGCGGCTCGACCGTCACGTCGGTCCGGAGCCGGAACCGCTCGAGCCGGGCCGCCACCGCCGGACCGTACCCGGGATCGGTGTCGAGCACGAAGCCTCCGTCCACCGACGCCGTCACCCGCAGGTAGACCTCGACCTTCCCCTGGGGGCTCAACAGGAGGGCCTCGGCCCCTCGACCCGGGGCGAGAGCCTCCACGTCCTGGCTGCACTGCCCCTGGAGGTAGGGACCGGCGTCCCGTCCGGTCACGGACAGCACGTCCCTGTCGAGTGGATACCAGGCCGCCGAGGACCGCAACTCGGCATAGCCCCGCAGCCCGGTCGACGGCGCCGTCATCCCCGGTCACCTCCGGGATCCGCTGCGCGTTCCATGGCGCGCGCCATCGCCACCGCCGAGAGCACGGCGGCCGCCTTGTGCCCGCACTCGGCGTTCTCGGTCGCCGGATCGCTGTCGGCCACGATGCCCGCTCCCGCCTGGACCGATGCCCTGCCGTCGGGCCCCACCGTCATGGTCCTGATGGCGATGGCGGTGTCGAGGTTGCCGGAGAAGTCGATGTAACCGACAACGCCCCCGTAGACGCCCCGCTTGGTCGGTTCGAGGTCGTCGATGATCTCCATGGCGCGCACCTTGGGCGCTCCCGACAGCGTGCCGGCGGGGAGGGTGGCCCGCAAGACGTCGACCGGACCCTTTCCCGGCGCCAACCGGCCGCAGACCTGGGACGTCATGTGCATGATGTGGCTGTAGCGCTCGACCACCATGAGCTCCTCCACCTGCTCGGTGCCGAAGGTCACCACCCGTCCCACGTCGTTGCGGGCCAGGTCGACCAGCATCACGTGCTCGGCGACCTCTTTGGGGTCCTCGACCAACTCGCCTTCGAACCTTCGGTCGGCTTCGGGTGTGGACCCTCGGGGTCGGGAGCCGGCGATGGGCCGGGACACGACCGTGCCGTCGCGCAGCCGGACCATCGGCTCGGGCGAGGCACCCACCACGGTGACCGCGGGGACGCGTAGGAAGTACAGATAGGGGCTCGGGTTCACCAGGCGGAGCACCCGGTAGACATCGAACGGATCGACCCCGAGCGCGTCGAGGTCGTAGCGCTGCGAGAGGACGACCTGGAACACGTCGCCGGCCCGGATGTGGTCCTTCCCGACCCGGACGGCTTCCTCGTAGAGGGAATCGGTCAAGGTGCGCCGGACGTCTCGCGGCGGGCTGGACCTCTCGGGAATCGGGCGGGCCGGCTGGTCGATCGGTCGGACACAGTCGGCGGCCAGCTCCTCCAGCCGCAGCTCCGCCGCTTCGTAGGCGGCGTCGAGCTCGTCGCCGGTCCAGGCCGGTTCGATGACCACGTTGTCCACGAGCACGACCCGCTGGCGCCAGTGGTCGAAGGCGGCCAGCTGACCGATCACCGTCAGGGCGGCGTCGGGGTGGCCCAGGTCGTCCGGCGGAGTCGCCGGCAAGTGCTCGATCTCCCGGATGACGTCGTAGCCCAGGTACCCGACGAGCCCGGCGTGGAGCGGAGGCAGATCGGGCAGGTCCGGAGAGCGGAAGGTGTCGAGTACGACTTCCATGGCGTCGAGGATCCCCCCGCTGTCGGCCAGCGTCGTGCCGGTGGCTGCGTCGAGGTCCAACGGGCCCGAGGTGGAGACGGCGCCGCCCACCGCCGTCAGGGTGGCGAGCGGGTTCCGGCCCACGAACGAGTAGCGGCCCCACCGCTCACCGCCTTCGACCGACTCGAGCAGGAAGCCCGGTCGTTCCCCGACCACGGTGAGGAACGCCGCCACCGGGGTGACGGTGTCGGCCACCAGCTCGCGCCAGACCGGGACGATGCGGTGCGACGAAGCCAGGCGTCTGAACTCCTCCAGGCCCGATCCCACCTCGTCGCGGACCGGGGTCCCGGTCACGAGGAAGGAGGCCGGTCGGAGAAGGAGCGGAAGAAGCAGGTCCGGTTGCCGGTGTGGCAGGCACCGGCGCCGGCCTGGTCGACGACCACCAGCAGCGCGTCACCGTCGCAGTCGTAGTGCACGCTCCGCACGTACTGACGGTCTCCCGAGGTCTCCCCCTTGCACCAGAGCTCCTGCCGGCTCCGGCTCCAGAACCAGGTGCGTCCGGTCTCCAGAGTGCGGCGCAGGGACTCCCTGCTCATCCAGGCGAACATGAGCACGGCCGAATCGGTGGCGTCCTGGACGATGGCGGCCACCAGACCGTCGGGGTTGTAGGCGATGTCGGCCAGCTGCTCCTCACGGAAAGCGACCGGCCTGGCGGTGAACTCGTCCGCCAGGACCGCGCCCACCGGGCGAGAGCCACCATCTGGCCCCGGCGAGGGCGCCGGGTCCGGTTGGGAAATGGGTGCCATGACAGGTGCTCCTCGACGTCCTCAGAGGTAGAGGCCGGTGCCACCGTCGATCCGGGTGGCGGCGACGGCGTGGATGTCCCGCTCTCGCAGGATCACGAACTCCTCCCCGTGGACCTCGACCTCGAACCGGTCGTCGGGGTTGAACAGGACGGCGTCACCCGTCTTGACCGCCCGCACGTGAGGACCGACCGCCACCGCCTCGGCCCACGACAGCCGGCGGGACACCTGGGCCGTGGCCGGGATGACGATGCCCGCCCTCGACCGGCGCTCGCCGTCGGCCTGGCTGACCCTGACCAGCACCCTGTCGGCGAGCATCGTGATCGGCAGCCGGGAGGCATCGTCCTCGACACGCGTGACGGCCGAGTCCTCGGCCGCCCCGTTGCCGGGAGCACGCCCGGGGCCCGCCTGCCCCTCGTCGGCGGACGGGGATCTCGTCGCCTCGGCCGTCGCACCGGGCGCGCCGGTGGTCGCGCCGGTCGCCATCGTTGCCACGAGACCAGGCTACCGCAGGGGGTTCGTCACCCCGCCGCCATGACCGGTGTCGCCGGGCCAGGACGGACGCTCACGCCCGCTGCCGCCAGGTGCGCCTTCGCCTCGGCCACGGTGTGCTCGCCCAGATGGAAGATCGACGCCGCCAGCACGGCGTCCGCCCGTCCCGTCGTGGCCCCCTCCACGAGGTGGTCGAGGCCGCCCACCCCGCCCGAGGCGATCACCGGCACCGGGCAGGCCTCGGCCACCGTCCGGGTGAGGGCGAGGTCGAACCCGTCCCTCGTGCCGTCGCGGTCCATCGAGGTGAGGAGGATCTCGCCGGCACCGAGCGATGCGCACCGCTCCGCCCACGGGACGGCGTCGAGGCCGGTGGGTGTCCGACCGCCGTGGGTGAAGACCTCCCAGCCCCCGCCGTCCCGCCGGCGACGGGCATCGACAGCGACGACGACGCACTGGGCGCCGAACTCCTCGGCCAGCTCGGCGACGAGCCGGGGGCGGTCGACCGCCGCCGTGTTGAGCCCGACCTTGTCGGCACCGGCGCGCAGCAGGGCTCGGGCGTCCTCGACCGTGCGGACCCCGCCGCCCACGGTGAAGGGGATGAACACGGCGTCGGCGGTGCGCGAGGCGACCTCGACCATCGTCCGGCGATCGTCCGACGACGCTGTGATGTCGAGGAACACGAGCTCGTCGGCGCCCTCGGCGTCGTAGCGTCGGGCGAGGACGACCGGGTCGCCGGCATCGACCAGGTTCTCGAACCGGACCCCCTTCACCACCCGGCCCCCGTCGACGTCGAGGCAGGGGATCACCCGGACGGCGTGCACGCGTCCACCCCCTCCTCCACGGTCAGCCGACCGTCGACCAGGGCCTTGCCGGTGATGATCCCGGCCAGACGACGCCCCGCCGCTCCGGCGGCATCGGATGCGCTCCCGGGAACGCAGAGCGAGGCGAGGGCGGCGACGTCGGCGACGCCGCCGACCCCACCCGAGGCGATCACCGGGATCGCGGTGGCGGCCAGCACCGACTCCAACCCGGGAAGATCCGGTCCGGCCAGGGTCCCGTCCCGGTCGATCGCCGTCACGACGACGGCGGCGACCCCGGCATCCTCGAGGGCGGCGAGGACGGTGTGGAGGGAGCTCCCACTCCCCTTCTCCCACCCGCGGGTCGCCAGCTCGTTCCCACCGTCGGGCCGGTGCCGGTAGTCGAGGCCCGCGGCGACCGCGCCCGGATGACGTTTCGACATCCTGGCCACGAGCTCGCCGTCCTCGAGGGCGGCGGTGCCCATCACGACCCGCGCCACTCCCCCGTCCAGCAGCTCGTCGACGTCGGCCTCGGTCCGCACCCCGCCCCCCGCCTGGACCGGGACGTCCACCGCGTCGGCCACAGCGAGGACGGCGGCGCGGTTCGCCGCCCGGCCACGGAGCGCCCCGTCGAGGTCGACCACGTGCAGCCAGTGGGCACCGGCCGACGCGAACTGCCGGGCCAGCTCCACCGGGTCGCCGTAGACGTGCTCACGGTCGAAGTCCCCCTGCACCAGGCGTACGGCGTGACCGCCGCGGATGTCGACGGCGGGGTAGAGCTCGGTCACGATGCCGAGCCCCGGTCGAGCAGGCCACCTCCGTCCAGCCTGCCCCGGTCCACGGAGGCGACGCCGACGAAGTTGGACAGGATCGAGAGCCCGACCGTCCCTGACTTCTCGGGGTGGAACTGGACGCCGAACAGGCGGTCCCGCTCTGCCGATGCCGTGAGCGTTTCGCCGTACTCGCAGGTGGACGAGGTGTCGGCCGTGCGCTCGGGCGCGTAGGAGTGGACGAAGTAGACCCACGCCCCCTCGGCGACGTCGTCGAACAGCGACGCTCCGGCTTCGGGGCGCGACCGGGGCTCCATCCGGAGCCGGTTCCACTGCATCTGGGGCCGTTTGACCCCGTCGGGCAGTCGCCGGACCACGCCCTCGAACAGGCCGAGACCGGGTGCGTCGGGGCTCTCCTCGGAACCCTCGTAGAGCAACTGGAAGCCCACGCAGATCCCGAGGAACGGTGTTCCGCCGGCCACCGCCTGCCGGACGAGACCGTCGAAGCCCCGGTCGCGCAGGGCCCGGGCACACGGGCCGAACGCCCCCACCCCGGGCAGCACGATCCCGCCGGCACCGACCGCCGCGTCAGGATCGTCCACCAGCCGGGCGTCGGCGCCGACGTGCTGGAGGGCCTTCTCGGCGGAGCGGAGGTTGCCGATGCCGTAGTCGAGGACAGCGATCACAGGACGGGCGACATCTGCGGCCGGACCCCGGTCACAGGGTGCCCTTGGTCGAGGGGATGGCCGATCCCTCTCTGCGGACGGCGTCCTTCAGAGCGCGGGCGACACCCTTGAACGAGGCCTCGACGATGTGGTGGGTGTTCTTCCCGCTTCGGAGCCCGATGTGCAGGGTGATACCGGCCGACGTGGCAAAGGCGCGCCAGAACTCCTCGGCCAGCTGCGGGTCGAACGGCGGAGTGCCGAGGGGGTTGGTGTCGGGGGGGAACTCGATCCCGTAGGCGAGGAACGGGCGACCCGAGAGGTCGAGCGCCACCTCGACCAGCGCCTCGTCGAGCGGCACGGCGATCGACGCGAACCGGCGGATGCCGGCCTTGTCGCCGAGAGCCTGGGCCAGGGCGTCGCCGAGGACGATGCCGACGTCTTCGACGGTGTGATGGGCGTCGGTCTGGAGGTCGCCGTGGGCGTCCACGGTGAGGTCGAACCCGCCATGGCGGCCGAGCTGGCTCACCATGTGGTCGAAGAACGGGAGCCCCGTCGCGACCTCCACGATGCCGGCGCCGTCGATGTCCAGGCGAACGTCGATGGTCGTCTCCTTGGTGGCACGGTGCACGGAGGCCGTGCGCGGGCGAACACCGCCGGTACCGGCCACCATCGCACCGGTCGCGACCGGATCGGTCACAGCAGGCTCTCGATCACAGCACGCTCACGTTCATCGCAGGCTCTCGTTCACAGCATGCTCTCGTTCAGGGCGGACAGGAACCGGTCGTTCTCCTCGGGCGTGCCCACGGTCACCCGCAGGCACCCCTCGACACCGGGCCACCGCGAACAGTCTCGCACGAGGACCGAACGATCGATCAGGCGTTGCCAGACCTGGCCTGCCTCCATGTCGAGCGGTCGGAACAGAATGAAGTTGGCGTCCGAAGGCCAGGTCTCGACGGGCAGCCCGGACAGTCCGGCGGCGATGCGACCCCGCTCCTCTCGGAGGAGGGCCACCCGGGCATCCATCTCGTCGACGAACTCGAGGGCCAGGCGGCCCGCCATCTGCTTGGCCGCGTCGAGATGGTACGGCAGGGCCACCAGCTCGCAGCCCTTCACTACCTGGGGATCGGCGATGAGGTACCCGAGCCTGAGCCCGGCCATCGACCACGTCTTGGAGAACGTCCTCACCACCACCACCCGGGGCGCCGCGTCACTGCCGGCGTCGAGGAGGTCGGGCAGGAGGTCGAGGGCGGAGAAGGGCGCGAACTGGCCGTAGGCCTCGTCGACCACCACCAGGCCGGGGGCGGCGTCGACCACGGCGGCGATGTCGGAAAGCGGGTCCGCCCGGCCGCTCGGGTTGTTGGGTGAGCAGAGCAACGTGAGCTCCGGCCTGTGCTCGGCGACCACGCGGGACACCTCGGAGAGGTCGAGGCGGAAGTCGCCGAGGCGCGCCCCGGCCGCCACCGTCGTGCCGGTGATCCTGGCGATGTGGCGGTGCAACGTGTACGTGGGCTCGAACACGGCGGAGGTCCGTCCCGGACCGCCGAACGCCAGGAACAGGCACTGGAGGACCTCGTTCGACCCGTTGGCGCAGAAGACCCGTTCGGGCTCGACTCGGTGGAGGTCGGCGACGGCATACCTGAGGCCGGTTGCCTCGCGGTCCGGGTAGCGGTTCAGCTCGAGATCGGCCAGGCCGGCCCGGACGGCGTCGAGCCAGGCCTCCGGCGGCGGTAGAGGGGACTCGTTGGTGTTGAGCCGGACCTCGACGTCGACCTGGGGCGAGTGGTAGCCGTCGAGCGACACGAGATCGGGCCGCACGGGCGGCACGGTCACCGGGACCGTCGCAACCGGACCGATTCGGCGTGGGCATCCAGGCCCTCGGTTTCGGCCAAGGTGATCACATGGGGACCGAGGACGTCGATGGCCCTCTCCGTGACCTGCACGGCGTGGAGGTGGCGACGGAAGTCGTCGACCCTGAGGGCGCTTGCAAAACGGGCCGTCCTGTTGGTCGGAAGCACGTGGTTAGGGCCGGCGAGATAGTCGCCCACGCTGGCCGGCGAACCGACACCGAGGAAGACGGCCCCGGCCGACTCCACCAGCGGCAACAGGCGCTCGGCGTCGTCCACCAGCAGCTCGAGGTGCTCGGGGGCCACGACGTTTGCCACTGCCACCGCCTGAGCCGGACCGTCCACCAGGACCGCGTAGCCGCCGGCGTCGAGGGTCGCTTCGAGATCCACCCGGCGCGGCGACCGGGCCACCATGGCATCGACCTCCTCGGTCACCGCAGTCAGGACATCCTCGGACCAGGTCACCAGCCAGGCAAGGCCGTCGGGCCCGTGCTCGGCCTGGACCACGAGGTCGACAGCGGCCAGGCCGGTCGGGGTCTCGGGACCGGCCACCACCACCACCTCCGAGGGGCCGGCGAACGCGGAGGCCACCCCGACCACGCCCGACACCTGGCGTTTCGCCTCGGCCACGTAGCGGTTGCCGGGCCCGACGACCGTGGCGACCGGTTCGATGGTCTCTGTTCCGTACGCCAAGGCGGCGATCGCCTGGGCCCCTCCGACCCGGTAGACCTCGTCGACCCCGGCGACCGAGGCGGCGGCGAGGGAGGCGTCGTCGACGCGCCCGTCCGGCCCGGGCGGCACGCAGAGCACGACCTCTGCCACTCCGGCCACCCGGGCCGGCACCGCGCACATGAGGACGGTGGACGGGTAGCGTGCCCGGCCGCCGGGGGCGTAGCAGCCGGCCCGGTGGACAGGGCGCGTGAACGAACGCACCGTGATCCCGTCCGACTCGAATGTCGCCTCGGGGGTGTCGAGCCGGGCCTCGTGGGCGTGGTAGGCAGCGATGCGGTCACGCGCCACCGTCAACGCTCCGAGGAGGGAAGGGGGGACTCGGTGGCGGGCGGCGTCGATCTCGGCAGCGGGCACCCGTATGTCATCGATCGCCGCATGATCGAGCTCCTCGGTCAGTCGACGGAGTGCCTCATCGCCGCCCGAGCGCACCTGGGCGATGATCCCGGCGACGGTGCCGGCGGACCGATCCTGTTCGTCGATGGGACGCGGCAGTGCGTCGGCAAGGGCCCGGCGGTCGCCGGCGAGGCCGCGGGCATCCAGTCGACGCAACGACATAGCCCGCCGATGCTACCGGACGGGTCGGAGCGCCAGGTCCGACGACCGGCGCGATGATCGCGCCATGGTCACCAGCCCTGCCGAGCTCTCCTCCCTCGCCACCGCACTCGATGAGCTGACCCGCCGAGTCATCGCGTCGGCCGACGCCGCAGACACGGTCAAGGACGACGAGACGGCCCGCGAGCTCTTCGCCATCGAGCGTTCGCTGAGCGCCGCCAACCGTCGGCTCACGAAGCTCGCAGCCACGCTGGCCAAACGATGAGCGTCCCCTGCCGAGACGCGGTCGGAGCGTAGACGCGGTCGGAGCCGAGACGCGGCGAAGGCACCCCTGAGGGGTGCCTTCGCGCGAACGGGTCGGGCGGCGGATCCCGAACACCGTTCAACGGAACCGGTTGGCGGGAACCGGATCCGGCGTTACTAGACCATCACGTTTTGGTGACGATTTCCAGTCAGTGCGACGGACAATTTCACGCGGTGCTCGAGCGAGTCAGTCTTGCTCCTGACCGCCGACATTGCTTTCCCGGGTTTCGGTTCCAGACGTTGTCCGGGGTGCGGCCCGAGACTCAGTCCCCCGGAGGGCGACCATGGGAATGGTGGCCGACGGGCAGAACGCGGACAGGACACACTCCGGGCACCGGGGTGTCCTGGCGCGGCAAACGGCCCGACCGTGGAGGATCAGGCGGAGGCTGAAGCTCCCCCGTCGAGCCGCCGGAACGAGCCGGTTGAGGTCGGCCTCGACGCTGACCGGGTCCGTTTCCGCCGTCAGATCCAGGCGTCGGGAGAGCCGCAGGACATGGGTGTCGACGGGGAGTCCGGGCAGCCCGAAGCCGACGCTCCGCACAACGTTGCCGGTCTTCCGGCCCACGCCCGGCAGGCTGACCAGGTCGCCGAGGTCGGTGGGCACGGTACCGTCGAACCGCTCGACCAGCGCCTGAGCCATGCCCACCAGGTTGCGCGCCTTGGACCGGAAGAAGCCGGTCGGACGGATGAGCCCCTCGACCTCGGACAGCTCGGCGCCGGCCATCGGCTCGGGGTCGGGGAACCTGGCGAACAACGCCGGCGTGGTGCGATTGACCCGCTCGTCGGTGCACTGGGCGGAGAGGATGGTGGCTACGAGGAGTTGGAACGGGGTCGCATGGTCGAGAGCGCACAGCTCACGGGCCGAACCGGGATAGAGGCGTTCGAGGAGCTTGTCCGACTCGCGGGCGCGCCCCGCCGGTGATCTCGGTCGACCCATCGTCGGCACGCTACCAACCGGCCCCCAAGAGCCTGTTGACGAGGGCGTTGGTAGCGTCGCCCGGGTGACGGTCTCGTCCGAGGTGGTGCGGGTACCCGACCACGACCAGAGCCTCGAGGTGTCCGCCCTCATCGACCGGACGAGGGCGGCGATCGGGCATCTGCCCTTGAGCGAGGGGAAGCGGCGCGCCCTTCGGCTCGCCCACCGGCACGCTGGTGACGAGACGGCAGGGGCAGGGGCCTCCGATGAGCTCGTCGCTGCCGTGCTCGTCCGCGAGCAGGTGTCGGACGGCCGTCCACCGGGAAGACTGGTCGGCTACGCGCAGATCGGCGCCCAGTCTCCGTTGGCGGCCGATGCCCACGGTGACTCTGCGTCCGGCGGCGGTCGGTATGCCGTGGAGCTCGTCGTCGATCCGACTGCACAGGACGCCGAGAGGATCACCGATCGCCTTCTCTCCTCTGCCATCGACACGGCGCGCCGGGGCGAGGGCCGGGAGGTCGTGCTGTGGGTCCACCATGTCGACGACCGCGATGAAGCCCGCGCCCGTCGGTACCGCTTCTCCACCGAGCGGACGCTGCTCCAGCTCCGCTGTCCCCTGCCGCTCGACGAGCCTGCAGGCGACGCCCTCGGCCGGACGCGGGCGTTCGTGCCCGGCCGCGACGAACAGGCGTGGCTAGAGGTCAACAACCGCGCCTTCGTCGGTCACCCCGAACAGGGCAACTGGACGGTCGCCACGTTGGCCGAGCGCGAGCGGGAGCCGTGGTTCGACCCCGACGGGCTTCGGGTGCTCGAGGTGGACGGGCGGATGGTCGGCTCATGCTGGACGAAGGTCCATCGCGGCGCCGATCCCGCCCTCGGTGAGATCTACGTGATCGGCGTCCATCCGGCGGCCCATGGCCGGGGCTACGGTCGGCTGCTGACCCGCGCCGGGCTCGGGTGGCTCGCCGAACGCGGGCTCAGGGTGGGGATGCTGTACGTGGACGGCGAAAACCGGGCCGCCATCGCCCTCTACCGGTCCCTCGGCTTCGTCGAGCACCACGCCGACCGTGCCTACCGGCTGGATCTGGGCCAACCGGGCTGACCGCGGATCACAACGCTGGTCAGAGCACGGATCAGCGGGGATCAGCGGGGATCGACCCGGGTCACCGGGCGCCGACCACGTGCCCGATCGAGTAGGTGACACCGGCCGCCACGGCGGCGATCAGTAGCTGGCGACAGGCGGACCACAGCCACGAGCGCCCGGTGAAGTGGGCGAGCGCCGCGCCCACGGCAAAGGCGGCGACGGCGCCGAGGACCACCGACGCCAACGTGCTCCCGGAGCCGCCACCGGCCAGCCACGGCAACAACGGGATGAGGGCGCCGAAGGCGAAGGTGAGGAACGAGGAGACCGACGCCTGGATCGGGTTACCGGTCTCCTTGGGATCGAAGCCGAGCTCCTCGCGGGCATGGGTCTCGAGTGCCACGTCGGGATCGCGCATCATCTTGGACGAGAGCTCCAGGGCGAGGTCGGGCTCCAGTCCACGGCGCTCGTAGATTGCCGCCAGCTCCCGACCCTCGACCTCCGGGTCGAGGTGGATCGCTTCACGCTCGACGTCCAGCTCGTGCTCCATGAGCTCGGACTGGGCCCGCATCGAGACGTACTCGCCGGCGGCCATCGAGCATGCGCCCCCGATCAGCCCGGCGAGACCGGCGAGGCGGACGTCCCCGGCGGCAGCATGGGCTCCGGCCATGCCCAGGATGAGCGAGACGTTGGACACGAGCCCGTCGCTGACCCCGAAGACGGCAGCCCTCGCTCCTCCGGCCTGGACGTTGCGGTGGTGGTGGTCGACCACGGAGGCCAGCGTATCGACGGCGATCGGGATAGGGACCGCTGACGTGGAGGAGAAGGACGCCCTCAGCTCGCGACGGGCCCGGGTGCTCGCACGTCGTCGCTCCCGTCCATGCCACCCTGAAGGCGGTTGGGTCGTTCCGCCTCTCCCACAATCGGATCCATGGTCTCCTACAGTGGATCCATGGCAACCACCGTCAAGGACATCGCATCGCTCCGGAACCTGGTCGGCAAGGACCTCGGGCACGGTGCATGGCATCGAGTCGATCAGGACATGATCGACCGTTTCGCCGACGCCACCGGTGACCACCAGTGGATCCATGTCGATCCCGAACGAGCCAAGGGCGGTCCTTTCGGGACCACGATCGCCCACGGCTATCTCACGCTCTCCCTCATCCCCGTCTATCTCCACGAGGTCGTCCAGGTCGAAGGGTTCTCGATGGGGGTCAACTACGGGTGCAACCGGGTCCGGTTCCCCGCCCCGGTAGCGGTCGACAGCAACATCCGCCTCGCTGCCTCCGTCGCCGCCGTCGAGGAGATTCCCGGTGGCGCGCAGGCGGCACTCGCCATCACCCTTGAGACGGAGGGATCGTCCAAGCCGAGCTGCGTGGCCGAGGTCGTGTACCGCTATTACACGTGAGCGACCACCGGTCCGGCGTGCGCCGGCCGCGCTGATCACCGTCCGGCGTGCGCCGGCCGCTCGAACCATAGGAGCGATCACTCCTAGAGTTGGAGCATGGAGATGCGGATCGAGCAGCTGTCGGCCCGGACCGGTGTGCCGGTCGACACCGTCCGCTACTACCAGAGCCGGGGGTTGCTCGAGCCGCCGCGGCGCCAGGGCCGCGTGGTCTGGTACGGACGGCCACACGTCGAGCGCCTGGCCCGGATCCGGGACCTGCAACGGCGGGGGTTCACCCTCGCCACCATCGCCCGGCTGATCTCAGGCGAGCTCGACGCCGCCGACGAAGCCCTGGTGAGCGAGCTCTCGGGGCTCCGCCGGACGGACGCGGACGGTGTCGCAGGTGTCCGCTCACTCGAGGGGGGCCGGGGCGGCGCCGGGACCGGATACGAGGAGCAGCCTCCCGTACGGACCGAGGACCCGGCCGGTGCGGGTCCGGTGCTCGGTGACGAGAGCTGCGGCCCCGTCTACACCTTGGCCGAGCTGGCCGAGGAGACCGGAGTCCCCCTGGCACTGCTCAAGGCGGTCGAGGCCGAAGGGTTCCTCGTCCCCCGGCGGGTCGAGGGTCGGGACCGCTATACGGGAGAAGACGTGGCGGCCGCCCGGGCCGGGCTTCTGCTCCTCGAGTGGGGCGTACCCCTGGGTGCCCTGCTCGATCTCGCCCGTCGTCACCACGAAGCCACCTCCGCCGTGGCCGAGGAGGCGGTTGGGCTCTTCTCCACCCATGTCCGTGGCTCCCTTCGCAGCGCCGGGACGGACGCACCGTCTCAGGTGGAGCGACTCCTCCAGGCCTACTCCGAGCTCCTGCCCGCCGTCGCCACCCTCGTCGGGCACCACTTCGTCCGCACTCTGCTCAAGGCGGCACTCGAACACGTCGAACGTGTAGCCCCCGCCGACGAGCGGCGCGCCGTGCAATCGCTCGTGGGGACCCTGGACGCATCCGATGAGACAAGTGAGAGCCGAAGCGACCTGCCACCACCGGGTAGACGGCAATGACCCCGATGGTGACCGCCGGCGGGACCGACAGTACCGAGACGACCGATCCAGCGCCCCACGCCGGCGCGGCCGGGGCCGACCTCCCGTCCGGGACCGAGAAGACAGTCTTCGTGCGGTCGATGTTCGACGCCATCGCCCCCCGCTACGACATGGTCAACCGCATCATGACCTTGGGGCTCGACCAGCGTTGGAGGCGGCTCACCGTCCGGGCTCTCGGCCTGCCGGCCGGCTCCCGGGTCCTCGATCTCGCCTGCGGCACCGGTGACCTCCTCGCCATTCTCGGTGGCGAGGGCTTCCGGTCGATCGGCCTTGACTTCTCCTCAGGAATGCTCGCCGCCAATGTCCAGCGAGCGCCCCTGGCCCAGGCCGACGGGTCGGCGCTCCCCCTCGCCGAGGCATCGATGGACGGTGTCACCTGCGGCTATGCCCTACGGAACTTCACCGACCTCGACACCGTCTTCACCGAGCTCGGACGGGTGGTCCGGCCCGGCGGCCGAATCAGCCTGCTCGAGGTGTCCGAGCCCGTACAGCCCCTTTTGGCGCTCGGCGACCGCATCTGGTTCCGCCGCGTGGTGCCGGTGATCGGCGGCGTGCTCTCCGACCGGGACGCGTACCGGTATCTTCCGAAGTCGACCGCATACCTGCCGTCCACCGAGGAGCTGCGGGCCATGCTCGGAGGAGCCGGGTTCTCCTCGGTCAATCACCGGCCGCTCTCGGGTGGTCTGAGCCAGCTCGTGACCGCCACCAGGAAGGGCCGTCCGGATCGGGGCGGTCGGACGTGACGTCGACGCCTGTCGAGCGATGTCGGGGAACGTCTCTGCAGCTCGTCGCTCGCAGGCTGCGACTCGAAGCGGGACCGCCCATCGACCCCTTCGCCCTCGCCGGGCGATCGGGTCGGCTCCTGGTCGGCGGCGAACGGACATTGGTCGGCATAGGCACCTCCCTCGTGATCGATCTGCCCGACGGCCTCGACGGAGCGGCCGGCCTCGACGCTGCGGCAAGGTCGCTGGCCTCGATCCCATGCGACGACCGGTGCCGGTCTGCGAGGAGCGGGATCGTCGCGCTCGGCGCGCTCCCTTTCGAACGGTCTCTCCCCGGCTCGCTCGTCGTCCCGGCCGTCACCTACTGCCGCGAGACGGACGGGGCGGAGTGGGTCACGTTCGTCTCGGGCCAGGGTGCCGACCTTCCTGACGACGCCGCCGGCTCCAGGGCCAGGTTGATCGAGCTGGCCGACCGGTCCGAGGCCGGCCGGCGCGATGCCACCCGGGTCAGCGCCGGACCCACCCGGCCCGAGCCCGACCGCCGCGAACCGGTCGTCCGGTCCCGAACCTCCGACGAGGACTTCGCCGCCATGGTGGGCGACGCGCTCGAGGCGATCGAGGCGGGCGGCATCTCCAAGGTCGTGCTGGCCCGGTGGGTGGATGTCGACATGGGTACCGCCATCCCCCTCGCCGCCGTCCTGCGGCGCTGGCGCCAGCTCGAACCGGCCTGCACCCTGTTCTCCATGCCCACCGCCGACGGGGAGTTCGTCGGGGCCAGCCCGGAGCTCCTGGTCGAGCGCAACGGTCGACGGCTCCGATCCCGTCCCCTGGCCGGCACCACGGCACGGGCCGCGGCGCCCGGGGACCGAGGGCGCCTCCGGGACAGGACCGCGCCCCTGCCCGAGGACCTCCTGCGCTCGACCAAGGACGCATCCGAACACCGGTACGTCGTCGACACCATCGCCGAGGCGCTCGCACCGCTCTGTTCCCGGCTCGACGTGCCGGTCGGTCCCGACCTCGTCCATCTCCACTCGATCACCCATTTCGGGACGTCGATCTCCGGCGAGTTGTCGACACGGTCGGACGGGACGCTGCCGACTGCGCTCGACCTGGTCGCCGCCCTCCACCCGACCCCTGCCGTGGCCGGGGTACCGACCGATCCGGCCCGTGCTCTCATCGCCGAGCTCGAGCCGTTCCCCCGGGGTGCCTACGCCGGCCCGGTCGGCTATCTCGACGGTGGGGGCGACGGCGCGTGGATGGTGGGGATCCGTGCCTTCACCGTGAACGGTGAGGCGGCGGCCCTGGCTGCTGGGGTGGGCATCGTCGACGGCTCGCACCCCGACACCGAGCTGGCCGAGACCGACCTGAAGCTGCGGGCCGTGTTCGACGCCCTGGCTCCCGGCGCCTCCTTCGAGGCTTCGCCGGGGCATGCACCCCGGGCAGCAACTGTGGAACGGGGCTGATCAGAGCCTGACGTGATCCCTTCACACCGTCAACGATTTGCCGGAAACAGCGGCGACGGGCCGGTCGGCGGTGGCGGGGTCGGCGGAGGTGGCGGGGTCGGCGGAGGTGGCGGGGTCGGCGGATCTCCGTTTGTCGCTTCTCCGGCCCGCGTCCTCTTGTCTCGGGCGGCAGGCGGGCGGACGGCAGGCGGGTCGGCGTCGGGCGGATCGGCGGGCGGCGCGGCCGACGGCGACAACGGCAACGTGACCCGGAACGTCGACCCCTCGTCGGGGGCGGAGTCAACGGTGACGTCCCCGCCGAACGACCGGGCCAGGCTGGCGACGATGAACAGACCGAGCCCCGAGCCCCCGTCGGAGCGGGAGGCCGATCCCCGATAGAAGCGATCGAAGACGTGGGCGGCCTGGTCGGCCGACAGCCCTGGGCCCAGGTCCCGCACCTCGAGCACGGCCTCTTCGCCCGCCGCCGTGACCTCGACCTCCACCGGTGTGCCCGGAGGGGTGTGCGTCAACGCGTTGCCCACCAGATTGTGGACCATCTGTTCGAGCCGGGCGTGGTTCCCGGCCACGGCGACGTCTGCCGGCGCCCCCAGCTCTATGAGACGGTCCGGATGGATGAGCCGGGCGTCGGCGACGACCTCGGCGGTCACGGCAGCCAGGTTGACCCGTTCCCAGGCGGGATCGGGTCCCACCCCCTCGGCGGCCAGGACCGCCAGGTCGCCGACGAGCTCGCCCATGCGGCTGGCCTCCTGCTCGATGCGGGACAGGGCCCGGGCCCGGGATCCCTGGTCGCCGAGGGCGTCGGTCCGCAGCAGTTCGGCATAGCCCCGGATCGAGGTCAGTGGGGTACGGAGCTCGTGGGATGCATCAGCCAGGAAGTGTCGTAGGCGCTCCTCGGACCGGGCCCGCTGCGTGAACGCCGCCTCGATCTGCACCAGCATCCGGTTGAGGGCGCGACCCAGCCGGGCGATCTCACCCTTGCCTTCCGCCGGTTGCACACGGCGGGTCAGGTCTCCGGCGGCGATGGCGTCGGCGTCGGACACCATGCCCTCGAGCGGGCGCAGACCGAGGCGGACCAGCAGCGTCATGAGCACCGCCAGCACGACGACCAGGCCGATGGTGAGGGCGGCCTCGATCGTCCTGAGCGAGGCCAGGGTGTCGTTCACGGTCGTCAACGACGTGGCGACGACGAGCGTCCCCCCCGGGATGGGGGTGGCCAGCAGCCGGTACTCGGGGCCGTGGGGAATGGCCGACGGGACGTTCGACGCCGACTGCCGGGCGCCGACCCTTCGCTCGGCTCGCGCCGTCCCCGCCGTCAGGTCGGTGCCGCCGACGGGGAGGCCCCCGGGGATGCGGGGAGGCGGATCGACCCGGTTCTCGGAACCCGCGGGGCGGGCCAGGCCGGTGACGCCGTTCCCGTCGAGCATCGCCACGTACACCTCCGGGCTGACCCGAGAGGCGATGCCGGCGCCGGTCACCGGAAACCCCCGGAGCTCGGAGTGGTCGATGTACCCGGTGACCAGATCAGCGGTGCCGTGGAGCTGGTCGTCCACGCGGTCGTAGAGTGAGGAGCGCAACGAGGAGTAGGTGATGACGTCGACCACGACGAGCCCGATCGCCACCAGCACGATCATGGTGATCACGAGCCTGAGCCGAAGTCTCACCGTCTCGGCTCCCGCAGGCTGTATCCGACCCGCCGGATCGTGTGGATGAGAGGCGGTTCGTAGCAGTCGATCTTCTTGCGGAGATAGGAGATGTAGATCTCGACGATGTTGGAGTCACCGGCGAACCCCTCGTCCCACACCTCGTCCAGGATCTGCATCTTGGACAGCACGTACCGGGCGTTGATCATCAGGTACCTGAGGAGGTTGAACTCGGTGGCCGTGAGCTCGATCGCGTGGTCGGCCCGCCAGACCTCGTGGGTGTTCGTGTCCACCACCAGATCGGCGAACTTCAACCGTCCCTCCTCGGGGAGCTCCTCCAAGGTCGTGCGGCGGAGGATGGCCCGAATCCGAGCCACCAGCTCCTCGATGCTGAACGGCTTGGTGACGTAGTCGTCAGCATCGACGAGGCCCGCCACCTTGTCGGTGGTGGCGTCGCGGGCGGTGAGGAAGAGGACCGGCGTTCGGATCCCCTCCTGGCGCATCCGTCGGCAGACCTCGAACCCGTCGAGGTCCGGCAGCATGACGTCGAGCACCATGAGGTCGATGCCGCCCGAGCGCGCCCGTTCGAGGGCGTCCTTTGCTGTCGGGACGTCGGCGCACTCGAAACCTTCGAAGGTGAGAGCGGACGTCACCACATCGGTGATGTACGGCTCGTCGTCGACCACGAGTACGCGGCCGTTGCCGCTCATGGCAGCGGCATCAGGTCGTTGCCGGACGCGCCGGTGTCCGGGCTCGACCGACAAGGCGTAAGAGCCCCCACCACGTCACGAGCCCGAAGGCCTCGACCACGATGCGGACCGACATCTTCGACTCACCCCTCTCCCGGTCGGCGAACCGGATCGGCACCTCCCGGATGGCGGCGCCTGCCCGCTTGGACTCGTAGGTCATCTCGATCTGGAAGCCGTACCCGTCCGCCCGGATGCGCTCCAGATCGATCCGCCGGAGCAAGGATGCGGCGTAGGCCCGGAAGCCCGCGGTGGCGTCGGCCACCCCGAGCCCGAGGATCGTGGATGAGTAGATGCTGCCGCCCCTCGACAACATCCGGCGGTGCCAAACCCAGTTGGGGATCGACCCCCCCGGCACATAGCGTGAGCCGATGACCAGCTCACAGCCTCCTGAGAGCGCCTCGATGAGGCCGGGAAGCGCCTCGGGCTCGTGGGAGAGGTCGGCATCCATCTCCACGCAGGCGTCGAAGCCGCGGGCCAGTCCCCACCGGAACCCGGCTCGGTAGGCACTGCCGAGGCCTGACTTCTGTTGGCGGCGCATGACCTCCACATTGCCGAGCTCCTTCCCCAGGCGCTCGGCGATGTCGGCCGTGCCGTCGGGGCTGCCGTCGTCGACGACGAGCACGGTGGCCCCGGGGACTGCGACCCGGATCCGGCGGACCACGGGGTCGATGTTCTCGGACTCGTTGTAGGTGGGCAGCACCACCAGCACGTTCATAGGCCGAAGCTTACGAGACGGCCCGGACTACCCGGGTGGCACACTGGCCCCCCGCTGCTCGCCGGTCCTCCCCTCGCTCCGCTCGCCGTTGTGGAGTGCCGGGACGCCGGGTCGAGGAGAGGACGGCGGGCCGGCCGTGACCCGAGCTGGGCCATCAGCCGGTCCCCTTCGACTGTCGACGGCCCCGGCCTCATCCAGGTCTCCTGTGGAGCGCCCCCCTTCCCACACGGATTCGCGAGGCTCGCTGCCGGGTTCCATCTCGGCTTGGGCTCGGGCCCGCCAATCGCTGCGTTCCCACAGCTCCCGCAGGATGATCTGTATGGCTCCCCCCACCGGGATGGCCACCAGTGCGCCCACCAGGGCACCGAGGGCCGAACCGAACACCCCTCCGAGATTGCCGCCGATCAGCACCGCCAGCAGGACCCACAGCGGGTTCATCCGCACGCTCCTGCTCATGACGACCGGGTAGATGAAGTGGTTCTCGACGAGCTGGAAGGAGACGAAGACGACGAGCACCACGATGCCGTCGGTCGGCGAGTGCAGCAGGGCGAGGAGCACGGTGGGGATGGCGGCGATGAGCCCTCCGACGAGGGGGATCATGGCCACGAGCGCGACCCACAATCCGAGGAGAAGGGCGAAGGGGACACCGAGCACGAACAGCGTCACGAGCACCACGATCCCGAAGAGCACTGCGAGCACGAGCGTTCCCAGCACATACGCGGTGACCTGGCGTGACACCCGGCCGGCGATCTGCTCGACGATGGCCCGACGATGGGGTCGCATGGTGCCGAGCACACCCCGGCGGAGCGTCGGCGCCTCGAGCAGCATGAACAGGGACAGGAACCCGATCGTCGTGAGGGCGAGGATCGTCGAGAAGACGGCCCGACCCAGGTCGGTCCCCACCTTGAGGGCGGGCTTGCTCAGCGACTGGGCGCCCGACTGGATCCGATGGGCGTTCTTCTGGACCCAGCTCAGGAGGTGGAGTCGCTGGAGGGTATGGGCAAGCCAGCCGTGGCCTCGCTCGACCTGTTTGACCATGTGGGGAAGCTTCTCGGCCACGTGGGTGAGCGAGTTGACGAGGGGGTAGCCGAACAGGCCGAGGATGCCGGCGAACGCGATCAGGGCCACGACGAAGACGAGGCCCACGGCCGAGCCCCGCCGGAACCTCTTGCGCTGCAAGAAGTTGACAGCGGGATTGAGCACGAGGGCTATGAACGCCGCCGTCAGGATCCAGAGGATGACCTCGCGCAGCCGGCCGAAGAGCCGATAGGCGACCCACGTGACAACGACGACCGCGTCCACCGTGAGGATCGTGCGCAGCGGGATCCCCTTTTTCGACGCCGATGCAAACAGGCGCTCGGTTCGCGAGGACGGAACGGCCTCCTCCGAGGACGGAGCGGTCTCATCCTCGGTGTCCAAGGGGCCATCCACGCTCTCAGCATTACAGGTCGCGGGTACCGGGACGTGCGAACATGAAAGGCGATGGGCTCGGACTGGACGCCGGCACAGCCGCGCCAACGCTGGTGGTACCGGGGACCGTTCGTCCGCCGGGAGGTCCGGCTCAGCGTGGGCACGGTCGTCGCCTTCCTCTTCGTCTTCTACGTGGCCTTGCCGCTCCTCGCCAGTCACCGCTCCGAGGTCAACTCCCTCGCTCACATCAACCCCGGGTACCTGGTGCTCGGTGTGCTCCTCGAGTGCGGCGCCCTCGCCGCCTACGCCCAGCTCACCTACGCCGTCCTCCCGGCGGGCGGTCCCCGCCGCCGGCGGCTGTTCCGGATCAACCTGTCCACCCTCGCCTTGAGCCACGTCTCTCCCGGGGGGACGGCTCCCGGAGCAGCCCTCGGCTACCGGCTCCTCACCCAGTCCGGCGTCTCCGGCGCCGATACCGGGTTCGCCCTCGGGACCCAGGGAATCGGCTCCGCCGTCGTGCTCAACGTCATCTTCTGGCTCTCACTGGTGGCCTTTCTCATCGCCCATGGGTTCCACGGTCCCGCCAGCCACCACGGGGGACAATCCCAGTCGGCGTTCATCCTGGTCGTCGTGGCCGTCGGCATCGGGGTCGTCCTCCTCGGCGCCTTCGGCAGCCTGTTCTGGCTCCTGACCCGTGGCCAGCGCAAGGCGAGCGGGGTCATCCACCGGGTCGCGGCCCACGTCCGATTCCTCGATGCCGAGAAGACCACGGCGCTCGTCGAAGGACTGGCGGCGCGGTTCGCCGCCCTTATGGAGGACCGAGCGTTGACCAGGCGGGCCATCTGCTGGGCCGCCGCCAACTGGATCCTCGACGCCGCCTCCCTGTGGGTCTTCGTCGCCGCCTTCAGCGGTTTCATCTCCCCCGTCGACCTGCTCATGGCGTACGGGCTGGCCAACATCCTGGCGGCACTACCGGTCACCCCCGGCGGCCTCGGTGTCGTTGAATTCGTCCTGGTGTCGATGATCACCGGCTTCGGTCCGACCGCCGGTGAGGCGCTCTCGGGCGTGCTCGCCTATCGGGCGGTGAACTTCTGGCTCCCGATCCCGCTCGGAGGCATGGCCTATGGGAGCCTCGAGCTCGAGCGCCGGGAGACCTACCAGCGATTCCGCCAGACGGTCGCCCGGCGTTGGCCGGTGCTGAGAGCCGGGGCGCGGGCTGCCACCCACTCGAGCCTCTGCCCCGCCGGCGGCGACCCGGCCAGCGACGACCCCGCCGGCGGCGATCCGGTCAACGGCGTCCCGGTCAGCGGCGTCGGAGCAACCGGCGCGTCAGTCGGCCGATAGGGAGGCTCCGGGCGGGGCGCGACCGATCATCGGCCGGCACGACCTCCAGTCCTGGCACCGGGCGCTGGCTCCCAGAGGGCGGGGGCGCCCGGTTCGACGCGCCGGGCGCCCCATCGGGCAGGGCACCGGGCACGACGGTGAGGCGGGGTGGCGACGGTGCTCCGCCTTCGACGTGGGGCGACCGCACGGACTCGAGCGACTCGAGGGCGAGTGACTGACCATGCCTCTGGATGCTGAACGGCGGTCTTTCGGCGGCCCGGTCGGGGACGATCCTGGTCCAGCGACCGTCGGGTCCGAGGGCCCAGGCGTCCGTCGTGTCCCGAACGGCCCCGTCCAGGTAGTCGACCAAGCGGGAAGCGACGGCCTCGTCCCTGATGGGGACCAGCACCTCCACCCTCCGGTCGAGGTTCCGCTCCATCAGGTCGCACGACCCGATCAGCACCTGGGACGGTCGCCCGTCGCCGTCGCCGAAGCGGTAGATGCGCGAGTGCTCGAGGTATCTACCGACGATCGACCGAACCCGGACGTTGTCCGACAACCCGGGCACCCCGGGTCGCAGCGAACACCGTCCGCGGACGATGAGGTCGATCGAGGCACCAGTCCCTGAAGCCCGGTAGAGAGCGTCGATCAGCGCCGGATCGGTCAGGCTGTTCGTCTTCAGGACGATGCGTCCCCGAGCTCCCGCACGTGCCTCGTCCTCGATGGCGGCGAGCAGGACCGCCCGGGCGGACATGGGCGACACCACGATGTGCCGAAACGTTGTGGGGCCGGCCGAGCCCGTCAGGAAGTTGAAGAGCTCGCCGATGTCGGCACCGATGGCCGGGTCGGCGGTGAACAGCCCGACGTCCTCATAGGCGACGGCCGTGGCCGAGTTGTAGTTGCCGGTTCCGATGTGGCAGTAGCGACGGACCTCATCGTCCTCTTGCCGCACCACGAGACAGATCTTCGCGTGGGTCTTCTTGTTGACGATCCCATAGATGACTTGGGCGCCGGCCTCCTCGAGAGCTCTGGCCCAGGCGATATTGGCCCGCTCGTCGAATCGGGCTTGGAGCTCGACCACCGCCGTCACCTGCTTGCCACCCTGCGAGGCGCGGATCGAGCGAGTCGATCACGGGGCTCGACTCGCCGGCGCGGTAGAGCGTCTGCTTGATGGCGAGCACGCGGTCGTCCTCGGCGGCGAGGTCGACGAACTCCTCGACCGACGATGCGTACGATTCGTACGGGTGGTGGACGAGCAGGTCGCGGCGGTCGAGGACGGCGAAGAGATCCGGTGAGCCGGCCAGACCGGCCGGCGGGACCCCCGTCCACGGAGCGGGTGCGAGATCCCGACGGTGCAGCTCGGGGAGAGCGGAGAGACCGGTGAGGTCGAGGGGCACGTCGACGAGCCAGACGTGCTCCTCGTGCACGCCCATCTCGGCCACCAGCATGGCGAGCACGTCGGCCGGGATCCCCGACCCCGCTTCGAGGCGGACGGCATGGCCGAACCGCCGGCGGTGCAGCTGCAACTCGACGGCGGCCAGCAGATCTTCGGCGTCGCCCTCGTCCACCGACAGATCCACGTTCCGAGTCACCCTGAAGGTGAACCAATCGCCGACGTCCATCGACGGGAACAGTTCGTCGAGGTGGGCAGCGATCACCTGCTCGACCGGCACGAACGTAGGCCCGTCCGACAGGGTCATGAACCGGGGAAGGGCCTGGGGCACTTTGAGCCTCGCCACCCGGGTGACACCCGTGGTCGGCTCCGCCACGTTGACCAGCAGGTTCAACGACAGGTTCGAGATATAGGGAAAGGGATGGGCACCGTCGACGGCGAGTGGCGTCAATGTCGGGAAGATGAGTCGGTGGAACTGATCGGCGAGCTCGCAGCGCTGGCTGGCGGTCAGGCTTCCCCAGTCGAGGATCACCACCCCGGCTGCGGCCAGGGCCGGAGCCAGCCGGTCGGCGTAGATCCTGCTCTGGAGGGTGACGAGCTCGTCCACCCTCCGCACGATTGCGGTGCGCTGCTCGGCCGGGGACAGCCCGTCCGGTGAGCGCGGAGCGCAGTCCGGCAGCGATCAGGTCGTCGAGATCGGCCACCCTGACCTCGAAGAACTCATCGAGCCCCTCGGAGAAGAGTGCCAGGAACCGGGCCGCGTTCGAGCAATGGCACGTCGTCGTCGGCGGCACGCTCCAACATGCGCTCGGCGAGATCGAGCCACGACAGCTCGCGGTTGATGAAACGGTTCTCGCCCCAACCGGCGACCGGCGCTCCGGTGGCTCCGGGGCCGGACTGGTCGGCGAGGAGCGGCTGGCTCGCCGTCCCCGGGCCCGCCGTCCCCGGGGGAGCGGTCCCCGCCGGTGTCGTCCCCCTCGGGGACGGGGCGGGGGTGCGGTCGGCCATGGCCCACCGATCGTACTTGGCGGGACTGTCAGCCCCCCCGGGCGTCGGGGCGGTCGCATCGTGCCCCTCCACCGTCCCGCCGGCGGGCGACAGTAGGCTCGGCAGGTGTCGGCCATCCCTCTGACCGCCTCCCGACCGAAGAGGACGCTTCGCGGCTTCAAGGCCCGCCGCCGTACCGAGCTGGGCCTGTTGCTGGCAGCAGCGGTCATCATCGTCTGCGCCTACACGCTGATGATCCTGGGCAACACGTCGAAGGTCCCAGCCGACGTGGTCCCCCTGCTCCTCGCCATGCTGGCCCTGGGTGGTGTCGCCCACCTCGCCAATCGGATCTTCGTCCCGACGGCCCATCCGGCCATCCTGCCCATCTGCTTCCTGTTGAACGGGCTGGGCTACGTGATGATCCTCCGCATCGATCTGGCCAAGGCCACGTCGTACGCGCCGCTCCAGGCTGCGTGGACGGCGGGAGGCGTTGCCGTCTACGTCCTGACGCTGGCCTTCGTGCGGCGGTCACGGGACCTCGATCGGTACCGGTACCTGCTGCTCGCCGTCGGCATCGTGCTGCTGCTGCTGCCCCTCGTCCCCCACTTCGGCCGGTCCATCGGTGGCGCTCGCCTCTGGGTGCAGGTCGGATCGCTCGAGTTCCAGCCGGTCGAGCTGGCCAAGATCGTGCTCTGCATCTTCTTCGCCTCCTACTTCGTCGAGAGACGTGAGCTGCTCACCATCCCGACCGTCCGGTTCGGCAACCGGCTCGTGGTCGACCCCCGACCTCTGATCCCCATCGTTCTGGCATGGGCGTTCGCCATCGGCGTGATGAGCCTCGAGCACGACATCGGGTTCTCGGCTCTCTTGTTCACCCTGTTCATCGGCATGCTCTGGGTCACGACCGGGCGCACCGGCTACCTGGTGCTCGGCGTCGTCCTGTTCCTCGTGGCCGCCTATCTGGCCGGCAGGTACCTCGGCCAGACCCACATCCGCGTGGAGGACTGGCTCGATCCCTGGAAGTACGCCAGCGGCTCGGGGAACCAGCTGGTGCAGTCGTGGTACGCCATGGGCAGCGGGGGCATCGGTGGAACCGGGCTCGGGCTCGGGTTCGGAGCGTGGAACATCCCCGTCCCCCGGACCGACTTCATCTTCGCCATCATCTCCGAGGAGATGGGGCTGCTCGGTTCGGCGATGGTCGTCGTCGCCTTCCTCCTGCTCGTCGGGGCGGGATTCCGGATCGCCCAGGCGGCCCGGTCGGAGTTCGCCAAGCTCACCGCGGTCGGGCTGACCATGATCCTCGGCTTCCAGGCGTTCTTCATCATCGGCGGGATCGTCCGGATCCTTCCCTTGACGGGCATCACCTTGCCCTTCGTGTCCTACGGCGGCTCGGCCCTGATCGCCAACTACGTGCTGATCGCCCTGTTGATGCGCCTCTCCGACGAGGGGTCCTCGGCGGTCGACGCCGCCGACCAGGCCGCGTTCGAGCGCGAAGAGCAACGACGGCAGCGACTGCTGCAGGGTGAGTGAGGGAAGCGAGAGTGATCTCGGCCGGAGTGGTGGCGGTCACCGGATGAAGTTCGGCCCCCGGCGCCGGGCGGTGGCGGTCATCGGATGTGCCCTCGTCGTTTCGGGCGGATGCTCCGCTTCCACCGGGAGCGCTGCAAGCACGCGTTCCTCCGACAACCACCAGTGCGTCGTGCCCCGCTCGGCCAGACCGCACGTGTCCTGGTCGGCGCTCAAGAACCCGGTCCTCTCGTATCCCACCGCCGGGGTCAAGGACCAGGCGCTCGTCTGGGCCGGCGGGAGATGGCACATGTTGTTCAGCTATGTGACCAACGACGTGCCCACGCCCGGAGCCGAGCACTGGAGCATCGGCACCGCCACCAGTGCCGACCTCTCCCACTGGTCCGCTCCTGCGCTCTGGCCCGACCAGCCGGGAACCCTGGGCGTCGTCTCGCCCGACCTGGTGAGGAGTCCATCGGGGGTCTACGTGGTCACCTACGAGTCCAACCCGGGCGAGGTCGGGGGAGGCCAGGACAAGATGTACTACCGCACCTCGACGGACCTCGAGCACTGGGGCCGACCCCACCCGCTTGCCCTCTCCCTCCATCCGGCTCCCCAAGATCGCATGATCGACCCGTCGCTCGCCTGGGTGGGCCACGGGCTCATCATCGGGTACAAGTACGGCGTGGCGGGCGCCGGCCAGCATTTCGAAGTTGCCTGGTCACCGTCGGGGTCGCTCG
Organism: uncultured Acidimicrobiaceae bacterium; assembly: GCA_963828385.1. GTDB lineage: Bacteria > Actinomycetota > Acidimicrobiia > Acidimicrobiales > RAAP-2 > Bog-756. The sequence goes on along the minus strand of CAWHEF010000002.1, from coordinate 1,369,667 downwards.
ACGGGCCCTGGGTCTATGTCGGAAGGCCGGACATCCAGGTGTACGGGGATACCGTCGAGAACTTGGAATTCCTCACCGCCGCCGGACAGTGGCATCTGGTGGCGACCACGAACACGCTCGACCAACCTTGGATCTTCACCTTGGTCGGAGATCCGAGCCGACCCTCCTCCTGGCTCCACTGGACAGACGGCAGGGAGCTCCAGGTGCCTTCGGAGAGCTGGAACACGGGCCCGGGGGTGTCGAGTGTCGGCTACGAGCACGCCAACTCGGCGTTCATCTGCGACGCCACGGCCCAGGACGGCTACTACTACCTCACCTACGCCGGCAGCGACGAGTTGACCCACTTCGGAGGGTGGGGACACGCCAAGATCGGGATGGCGAGGAGCAGGGACCTGGTCCACTGGCAGGTTCCCGGGTGAGCCGCCCTCAGCCCGTGAGCCCGGCGTCGCCGAGAGGAGCGACGTCCCCCTGCTCCTCGATCAACCGCCGGTCGATGAGGATGGGGACCGGCACCGGTTGGAGCTCGGCCACGGTGAGGGCGTCGGAAGGCCGGCACCCCTGGATCGACCGACCCGTCTTCCCCCGTAGGTCGAGCTCGGCGAAGTAGACCGGCCCCTGGCGACCGACCAGGCGCACGGCGACGATGTCGATGTCGAACGCCCGCAGAACGCCACTCAAGAGCTCGGCGGCGAGCGGGCGAGGAGTGGGGATCCTCCGGACGGCATGGGACAGGGCCACGGCGTCCTGCAGCCCGATCGAGAACGAGAGCTGGCGCCTCGGCGCTTCGGTCTCCCGCAGCACCACGGTCGGATGCTGGTTGGGAAGATCGACGCTGAGGGCGGCGACGACGGCCACCCGGAAATCGCCCCACGGCGTCTGCTCGGCTCCGGACTGCTCGGAATTCTGCCCGTCGTCCCCCGACTCACCCGCCTCGCTGTCCCCGATCGGGGACACGGGGCCCGCCGCCGGATCTGTCAACGGATCGGTCACCGGACGCTCCGTGCGTGCACGCTCACGGTGATGCCGACGGCGGCGAAGAAGACGATCATGGCCGAACCGCCGTAGGACAGGAACGGCAACGGGATCCCCGCCACCGGCATGATCCCGACGTTCATCCCGACATTCTCGAACACCGAGAACACGATCAGTGCGAAACAGCCGCCACAGAGCAGCCGCCCGAAGCTGTCCCGTGCCAGTTGGGCCGTCCGCAGGATGCGCCACGCCACCACGGCGTAGAGCAGGAGGAGTACGCCGCTGCCCACGAACCCGACCTGCTCCCCCACCGCCGAGAAGATGAAGTCGGTCTGCTGCTCGGGCACATAGGCCAGATTGGTCAGCGCACCCTTGAACAGCCCCCGCCCGAACATTCCTCCGTGGGCGATCGCCTCCTTGGCCTGATCGACGTTGTAGGTGGCCGTCTGGCTGGCGCCGTTCGGGGTGATGAAGCTGGTCAGACGCTCGATCTGGTAGTGCTTGAGGATGCCGACGTTGATGGCGACGAGCACCACGAGCGCGGCCACCACGACGAGGAGGGCCAGGTACCGGACGGGCATGCCGGCGATGGCCAGCATGACCACGAGGATCACCGACAACACGATGGCCGTGCCCAGGTCGGGCTGCTTGAAGACGAGGACGATGGGCAGGGCCGCCATCAGCACCAGGCGGACGAGGTCCCGGAAGTCGAGCCCGTCCGGTCGTCGGGAGCAGTAGGTGGCGATGGCGATGATCATCACCAGGGTGGCGAATTCGGACGGCTGCAGCTGCAAGGGGCCGAGCGGGAACCAGCGCTGGGAACCCTGGCGGGACGGCGTACCCAGCACGGCGATGAGGGCGAGCAGGATGCCCACGTAGAACACGGTCGAGAACTGTTCGAGCCTTCGGTAGTCGACGAGGGCGAAGGCGACCAGCACGACGAGCCCGATCAGGAAGAAGATGGCCTGGCGCTTGAGGAAGTAGTGGGGATCCTGGCCGTCGAGCGAGAGCCAGCCCTTGGTGGCCGAGTAGATCATGATCACCCCGGTAAGGGCGAGTATGACCGAGGTGGTCACCAGCACCAGGTCGAAGCGGACAGAGAGATGCCTCCGGCGGGTGGCGGCGGTGGCAGTTGCGGTGGCGGTGGCCGTGGCGGCAGGGGCGTAGTTCACCAAGGAGCTCCAGCTGGTCAGGTTATCGGTCGTCAGGTCCCGCTTTCGGCGCGGCACCGCCTGCTCGAAGAGGCTCGGCGCCAGGCCGCGGCGGTCAGCCCGCCACTCCGGAGTCCGTTCCCCGCGCCGCCTCCTGCCACATCGCCTCCACCGGGGCCTCGATCCCGGTCCACAGGGCCAGCTGCAAGGCCGCCTGGTGGACGAGCATCCCGAGCCCGCTGGCCACAGCAGCACCTCGATCTCGGACCGCAGCCAGCCACGGTGTCTCCTCGGGGTGGTACACGAGATCCACGGCGAGCTGGCCCGGTCCGAGCAGGGCCGGATCGACCGGCATCGCCGCAGCCTCGTCTGTCCCGCCCATCCCGAGCGGAGTGGCGTTGACCACGAGGTCGCAGGCGGACGCCTCCTCCCTCGCACCCAGCCGGCCTGCCGCCCCGGCCAGGGCGGCGGCCCGCTCGGCCCGCTCCGCCGACCGATTGGCCACCACGACCTCTCGGGCCCCCGCCTCGGCGAGGGCCCGGACGACGGCTCGGGCCGCTCCACCGGCGCCCACGACAAGACAGGAGCACCCGTCCGGCTCGAAGGTGCTTCCTCGGCGCAGCGAGGCGACGAAGCCGGCGCCGTCGGTGTTCTCGGCCGTCCAACCCTCCTCCGACGGCACGACGCAGTTGGCGGCCCCCAGCTCCTCGACCAGATGGGAGCGCCGCTCCGCCGCCGCTGCCGCCGCTTCCTTGTGGGGCATGGTCACCGAGAGGCCGCGCACCCCGAGCGTCCGGGCACCGGCGAGGGCGGTCTCCACTCGACCGGCAGGCACTCGGAAGGCGACCGAGATCCAGTCCAGGCCAAGCTGGGCGAACGCCGCGTTGTGCAACGCCGGTGACAGCGAGTGGGCGACCGGGTCGCCGATGACTCCGACCACCGAGGTGGCTGCGGACAGCCGGGCGCCGGCCAGGTCCGCCGGCGTGGCTCCCTGTTCGACGCTCACGGCAGGCCGCGCTGTTTGGCCAGGGCCTCGTTGGCCAGCTGCCCGGAGTAGGTGTCGGCGAAAGCCTCGGTGCCGTCCTTTTCGACCACGACGAAGTAGAGCCATGAGCCCGACGGCGGATCGATGGCCGCCTGCAACGCCGCCGCCGAGGGGAAGCAGATCGGCGTGGGGGTCAGGCCCTTGTTCAGATAGGTGTTGTAGGGCGTCCTCCGGGCGAGATCGGTGGAGGTGACCGGTCCACCGTCCCTTCCTTCTGAGTAGAGGACGGTCGAGTCCATCTGCAGCGGCAGGCCGGCGTCCAGCCGGTTGAAGATGACCCGGGCCACCGGGCCCAGGTTCTTTTCGATGACGCCCTCCTTCTCGACGATGGAGGCGGCCGTCACCACCTGGTAGGGAGTGAGACCGAGCCGTTCGGCGCCGGCGGCCAGACCGAGCGAGTCGGCGGTGGTGTCGAAGCGTTGGACCATGTCGGCCAGGAGTTGCGTGTCGGTCTCGCCGGGGACGACGGTATAGGTACCGGTCCCGAGGAGCCCCTCCAAATCGGTCGACCCCGTCGGCTCCCATTGCGAGCGCACGGCACCGCTCGTCGCCGTCGTCGAGAAGTGCCTCTCGTCGTGCCCGGGAAGGTCCCCGACACGTGCTGGGCCACCTCGGCCACCGTGAACCCCGGCGGGACGTCGAGTGAGAACACGTTGGGACCCGAGCCGACGACGCCGTTCACGGCGGCGAAGCTCGAGTTCTGCCGGAGTTGGTACCGCCCCGGCTGGATGTCGACGCTGTTGAACACGTCGTAGATCCGGTAGGCCAGCGTGCTCCCGATGACCTTCTGCGAGGCCAGGTCACCGGCGAGTTGCGAGACGCCCGCCCCCTGGCGGACGGTCACGATCACCTCTCGCCCCGGCGGCCCCGACGGCGACGCCTCGCTGCGGACCCACAGGAACCCGCCGAGGGCCACGACGATGACGAGGCCGATCGCCGACAGGACGATGGTGCGCCACCGGTGCCGGGTGCGCCGATGGTGGGACGGCGCCGTCCTGCGCGGGCCTTCGGTGGTCTGCGGCCCACCCGCTCCTCGGTCCGGAGCGGGAGGTCGGCTGGGATCGGAGTGGTCTCCGTCAACCGGGCTCACCGTTCCCTCCGGGGACGGCCCTCTCGGGGACGGCCCTCCCGGGGACGGTCCGCCCGGTTCCGGTCCAGCCAGGCCTCGAGCAGGACGGCGGCGGCAGTCCGGTCCACCACCGGCCGCCTGCTCCGCTCGCTCCTTCCGGCGGACGCCAGCGCCCGGTGGGCGGAGACGGTCGTCAGTCGCTCGTCGAACAGCTCCACCGCCACTCCGAGCGGGGCGAGCAGCGCAGCCAGCGCACCGGCCTCGGCGGCGGCCTCGGCGGCGGCGCGTCCCCGTGATCCGTCGAGCGACAGGGGCAGACCCACGACGACGGTCGTCGCCCCCTCCTCCTCGGCCATCTCGACCAGTCGTCGTCGGTCGGCGTCGGCATCCCCGGTGCGGTCGAGGGTCGCCCTCGGCAGCGCCATCGTCCGGTCGGTGTCGCTCACCGCCAGCCCGATGCGACGGGTGCCGAGGTCGACACCGAGCGCCCGGCCCCGCCCGGGGGCCGGGCCGCCGCCGCTCACCGGCCGATCAGCGCTCATTCGGCCGCCGTCGCTCGCCCGCTCACGAACCTCGGACGAGGACCCGGCGCGCTTCGTCGAGGGCGGCGTCGATGCCAGAGGAGTGCCGCCCTCCTGCCACCGCCAGGCTCGGGGACCCCCCGCCCCCTCCTCCGAGCAGGGCACCGAGCTGTTTGACCAGCTGGCCGGCGTCGAGCGAGTGCTCGGAGGATCCATGCTCACCGTTGCTCCCGACCGCCACCACCAGGGACGCCTTGGTCCCGTCGGGGCTGCCGGCGAGGACGACAGCCCGCAACCCTCCGATGTCCCTCGTCGAGGTGGCCAGGTCACGGAGCTGGTCCGGGTCCCGCCCGTCCCGGCGAGCCACCACCGTGCCGGCCTCGGCCGCCGCCGCCAGCGACGACGCCTCGGCCTTGAGCTCGCGGCCGTGCGACCGTTCGAGGGCCCGTTCCGCCATCCGCTGGCGCTCGAGGAGGCGGTCGATCGCCTCGGGAACATGCTCGGGCTCGGTACGGAGCAACGAGGCGGCCTCGGCCAGCAGTCCCTCGCGGGCCATGACGCGTTCGAGGGCGCTGGTGCCGGTGATGGCCTCGATGCGCCGGGTGTTGGAGCCGATCGAGGACTCCGAGACGATCGAGAGCTGGCCGATCATGCCGAGGGCGCCGACGTGTGTCCCCCCGCACAGCTCGATCGAGTGGGGACCGGCCCGAACCACACGGACCCGCTCGCCGTACTTGTCCCCGAAGAAGGCGAGCGCCCCCATGGCCTCGGCCTGGGCCATGGTCGTCTCCTCCACGGTCACGTCGGCGTCGCTCAGCACGTCGGCGTTGACCATGGACACCACGGCCGTGAGCTCCTCGTCGGCCAGCTTGCCGTCATGGCTGAAGTCGAACCGGAGGTGGTCGGGTGCGACGAGGGAGCTCTGCTGGCGGGCGTGATCGCCGAGGACGGTGCGGAGAGCGGCATGCAGCAGGTGGGTCCCGGTGTGGTTGCGCCGCAGTGCGTCGCGCCTCACCCCGTCGATGGTGGCCAGTGCTTCCTGTCCGGCGGTGAGGTCCCCCGAAACAGTGGCCCGGTGCGAGATCAGCCCGGGCAGGACGGCGACGGTGTCGTAGACGACGGCGGTCCCGGTCTCGGTCACGATGGTCCCGGTGTCGCCGACCTGGCCGCCGCCCTCTGCGTAGAACGGCGTCCGGTCGAGGAAGACCTCGACCTGGCCGGGCCACTCGGGGTCGCCCGGGGAGAGGACGGCCACCACCCTGGCCGGGGCTGAGTAGCCGTCGGGCCGATAGCCGATGAACACGCTCTCGCCTCCGCCGTCGAGCACCGAGCGATAGGCACCGTCGTCGGCGACGGTGGTCGCCGACCTGGCGGCGGCGTGGGCCATCTCCCGCTGACGGTCCATGGCCCGTTCGAAGCCTTCGAGGTCGACGCTCGCCCCCGCCTCGCCGGCCATCTCCACCGTCAGCTCGACCGGGAAGCCGAAGGTGTCGTGGAGCCGGAAGGCGACCTCGCCCGACACGAGCCCGGCGCCCTCGGCCAGCTCCTCCTCCAGGATCCTCGACCCGGTGGCGAGCGTCCTCTCGAAACCCTCTTCCTCACGGGTGACGGTCTCGACCACCAGCCCGTGCTGCTCGGCCAGCGCCGGATAGGCACCCCCGAGCACGCCGACGGCGGCGTCGACGAGCGGCTCGGTGACCCCACCGCGGGTCCCGAGCAGCCGAGCCCGCCTGACCGTGCGGCGGATGATCCGGCGGAGCACGTACCCGCGGCCGTCGTTGGACGGGACGACCCCGTCGGCAATCAGCATCGACATGGCCCGGCCATGGTCGGCCATGATGCGCAACCCGACGTCGGCCTTCTCGTCCCGGGCATAGGTGTGCCCGGTCACCGACTGGGCGGCATCCAGCATGGGGACGAACACGTCGGTGGCGAAGATCGAGTCGGTCCCCTGGAGGACGGGAAGGATCCGCTCGAGGCCGGCACCGGTGTCGATGCTCGGCTTGGGAAGATCGGTGGTGGTCCCGTCCACTCTCCTGTCGTACTTCATGAAGACGAGGTCCCAGATCTCGACGAACCGCTCCGGGTCGCCGCCGGCCGGGCCGCCGCCGGCCCCGTAGGAGGCGCCCTTGTCGAAGAACAGCTCCGATGACGGCCCGCACGGGCCGGTCTCCCCCATCTTCCAGAAGTTGTCGGCCCCCAGGCGCTGGATGCGCTCGCCGGGGACGCCGACCGCCTCCCGCCAGATCTCCTCGGCCTGCCGGTCGGACTCGTGGACGGTGATCCACAGGCGGTCGCCGTCGACACCGAGGACCGAGGTCACGAGCTCCCAGGCCATGGGGATGGCCTCTTCCTCGAAGTAGTCCCCGAAGCTGAAGTTCCCGAGCATCTCGAAGAACGTGCAGTGCCGGTGGGTGGTGCCGACGATGTCGATGTCCACGGTGCGAAAGCACTTCTGCACCGACGTGGCCCGCTTCCACGGCGCCACCTGGTCGCCCACGAAGAAGGGCTTGAACGGCACCATGCCGGCGATGGTGAACAGCACCGTCGGATCGTGAGGGATGAGGCTCGCCGACGGCACGGCGACATGGCCGCGATCGGTGAAGAACCGTGTGAACGCCGTCCTCAGGCTGTCGGCATCGGTACGCCCCCGGGTGCTCAAGACGCCCGGTTCCGTCGTTCCGCCACCTCGGCCCACAGCTCCTCCTCGCGCCGGAGCATCTGGTCCCGACCGGTGAGCACGGCGGCGCGGAGCCGGTCCCGACCGGACGAGGCAGCACTCCGAGCCGACCTCCCCACCTGGGCCGCCATCGAGTCCGGCTGGAGTCGGGCCGCCGTCTGCTCGAGGGTGCGGCGGACCTTCCGCTCGACCCACAGCGTCGAGGTGGCGCCGAAGACGAGGCCTGTGGTCAGCCAGAACGTGCGTTTCGGCATCGGGTCAGCGTTTGCCGTTTCCGCGATGACCGCCCAGGTGCCCGTCTCCCGGCACGGTGGTGTCGCCTCCCCCGGCCAGCCGACGGAGCCCGGTCGCCGCCCCGGCCCGGACGGCGAGCACCTTGACCACCGGGTTGGCGAACGCCCGGTAGGCCAGCCGGGACGCCGAGTCGACAGTGGCATGGACCGCTTCGGTCGATTCCAGCACGGCACCGACCCGCTCCATCTCGGTGACCGCCTCGTTGGCCATCTTCCGGGCATCCACCACGAGCGGCGTCGTCTGGTCCCGGAGCTGCGCGGCCACGGCGGCCAGGTCCTTCGCCTGGCGCCGGAGCATCACGACCGCCACCAGCAGGACGAGCGCCACCACCGCGGTCGGCGATGGCGGCGACCAGGACGGCGATCTGACCGGCGGACATGATCGTTCCAGCTTAGAGCGTGGGCGGCAGGGCTTAGGTCCGCGACTCACCTCCGGGGCCGCCACCGGACGGCCCATCGCCGCCCGGTTCGTCGATCCGTTCTCCTGGTCGGCCCCGCCCTCGCCAGCCTCGCAGGCGGTCCGCCACCACGGCCTCGTGACCACGATCGCTCGGTTCGTAGTAGACGGCATCGAGGAGGACGTCGGGGCGGTAGCGCTGGTCGACGAAGGCACCGGGTTCGTCGTGCGGGTAGACGTACCCCTCGCCATGGCCGATCACCGAGGCACCCCGGTAGTGGGCGTCGCGCAGGTGGGACGGGACGTCGCCGCTCGGTCCGTGGCGCACATCGTCCTGGGCACGGGAGAGGGCGACGGTCACCCGGTTCGACTTGGGTGCGGTGGCCAGGTGGACCACGGCCTGGGCCAGGTTGAGCTGGGCCTCGGGGAGGCCGACGAACTCGACGGCCCGGGCGGCGGCATCCGCCACGACCAGGGCCAGCGGGTCGGCCTCCCCGACGTCCTCGCTGGCCAGGATGACCAGCCGGCGGGCGATGAACCGGGCGTCCTCCCCGGACTCGAGCATCCGGGCCAGCCAGTACAGCCCGGCGTCGGGATCCGAACCCCGTATCGATTTGATGAAGGCGCTGATCACGTCGTAGTGATCGCTCTCTCCGTAGTGGTGCAGCCGGGCGTGGCGGGCCCGCTCCACGTGCTCGGCGGTGACCGCCTCGCCGTCGGAAAGGGCCAGGGCCACCTCGAGGGTGGTGAGGGCGGCCCGGGCATCGCCGTCGGCCGACGAGACAAGGGCCGAGCGGCCCTCGGCGGTGGCCGTCGCCTTCTCGGCATCGAGGGCCCGATCGACGACCTGGTCGAGATCGTCGTCGGTCAGCGGCTCGAGCCGCCAGAGGGTCGAGCGGGACAGCAGCGGGGCGTTGACCTCGAAGAACGGGTTCTCGGTGGTCGCCCCGATCAGCACCACGAGACCGTCCTCGACCGACGGCAGCAAGGCGTCCTGCTGGGCCCGGTTGAACCGGTGCACTTCGTCGAGGAAGAGGATCGTCCCTCTCCCCTGCTCGCCGAGGAGCCGTCGGGCGTCCTCGGTGACCTGTCGCACGTCCTTCACCCCGGCCGACACCGCCGAGAGCGGCACGAAGTGCTTCGACGTCGTCCGGGCGATGACCGAGGCCAGGGTGGTCTTGCCCGTTCCGGGTGGACCCCACAGGATGGCCGAGCTCAGGCGGTCGGACTCGATGAGCGCCCGCAACGGCGCCCCCGGTCCCACGAGGTGGCGCTGGCCCACGATCTCGTCGAGCGTCCCGGGCCGGAGGCGGGCGGCCAAGGGCGCCCTTCGTGCCAGTCGTTCCTCGGCGGCGCCCGAGAAGAGGTCGCCGTCGGCCATGGTGCCTCAGTCCCGGGGGGAAGGGTCCGGAGACCGAGGGAGGACAGGACACCGGCGGGCACCGGCTTCGGCGCACCGGTCATCGGGTCGGCGCCCGATTGGGTCTTCGGGAAGGCGATGATCTCCCGGATGTTGTCCTCACCGGCCAGGAACGCCACGAGCCGGTCGAGTCCGACGGCGAAGCCGGCATGCGGCGGCGCACCGTAGCGGAAGGCGCCGAGGAGGAAGCCGAAACGTGAGCGCGCTTCCTCGTCGTCGATGCCGAGCACGGAGAAGACCCGGCTCTGGATGTCGGCGCGGTGGATCCGCACGCTGCCCGAGCCGAGCTCGATGCCGTTGACGACGAGATCGTAGGCCTGGGATCGGACCGAGGCCGGGTCGGACTCCAGCCGGTGGAGATCGTCGGGATGGGGCATGGTGAAGGGATGGTGGGCCGCCACCGGCCTCCCGACCTCGTCAACGCCGTCGAACAGGGGGAAGTCGACCACCCAGACGTATTGATCTGGCCCCTCGCCGGCCGGCCTCCCGCCGAGATCGACACGGAGGTGTCCGAGAACGGTGCACGCAGCGCGGTACTCGTCCGCCACCACCAGCACCAGGTCCCCGTCGGCTGCCGACGTGGCGGTGAGGAGGCCGGCCCGTTCGTCTTCGGAGAGGAACCGGTCGAGCGGTGAGTCGAGCGCTGACCCCCCCGGGGAGGCGGAACCCACTTTGAACCACGCCAGTCCTTTGGCACCGAGCTGCTTGGCCCGGTCGGTGAGGCCGTCCAGCCGGGAGCGCGAGAAGGCCGCACCTCCGTCGACCACCAGGGCCTTCACGCAGGGAGCGCCGAATGCCTTGACATCCGTCCCGGCGAACACCGAGGTGAGGTCGACGAGCTCCATCCCGAACCGGAGGTCGGGCTTGTCGGTGCCGAACCGGTCGATGGCCTCAGCCCAGGTCATGCGCGAGATGGCGTCGGGCCTCCGGCCGGTGGCCGCCTCGGCCGCGTCCAGCACGGCCTCGGCCACGAAGCCGAGCACGTCCTCCTGCCCGACGAAGGAGGCCTCGATGTCCAGCTGGGTGAACTCGAACTGGCGATCGGCGCGAAGGTCCTCGTCGCGCATGCACCGGGCGATCTGGTAGTACCGGTCGAGGCCGCCCACCATGAGCAGTTGTTTGGCCAGCTGGGGGCTCTGGGGCAGGACGTAGCACGATCCGGGGGCAAGCCGGCTCGGGACGATGAACTCGCGGGCCCCTTCCGGGGTGGGCGCCCAGAGCAGGGGGGTCTCCACCTCGACGAAGGCCTGGCGGTCCATGGCCCGTCGGAGCGCGCCGTTGACGACTGCCCGAAGGCGGAGATTGCGCTGGAGACGGGGCCGGCGCAGATCGACGTAGCGGTAGCGCAGCCGCACCGCTTCGTCCACCTCCACGCGGTCGTCGATGGCGAAGGGAGGGGGTTCGGCAGGGTTGAGCACGGTGATCCGGCAGTCCGACAGCTCGACGGTGCCCGTCGAGAGGTCCGGATTGACCGTCCCTTCCGGCCTCGGTCGCACCTCTCCCTCCACCTGAACCACGTACTCGCTGCGAACGTCGACCGAGCCGTCGACGACGCACTGGACGATGCCGGTGTGGTCGCGGAGATCGATGAAGGCCAGATGCTCGCCGTGCTGGCGCCGTTTCGACACCCAGCCGCACACGAGCACGCGCCGGCCAACGTCCTCCTCTCCGATGGACCCGCACATGGCCGTGCGCATCGAGGTCTGCGACGAGTTGTCGGACGGCTCAGACGGCATCGACGGCATCGGCTCGAGCCCGGGCGGCGGAGCGGTGGTCACGGGCGTTCCTTTCGGCTGCGCACCTCGTCGGCGGTCGATCACCGTGATGGCTCGGCCGCCGAAGAAGCTTCGCGCGCTGGTGCGGTCTCCTCTGACGGAGTGTCGATCACGACCGCGACCACCTCGTCCATCGCCACTCGCCGCTGGTCGCCCCGACCCCGCAGCGGACGCACTGTCACCATCCCTGCTGACGCCTCCTCGTGGCCCACGATCAGCGCCACACGCGCCCCCGAGCGGTCGGCCGACTTGAGCTGAGACCGCATGGAGCGGTCGTCGAAGGCGCGATCGGCCCGCAGCCCGGCACTACGCAGGGAGGCGGTGAGGGAAACGGCGTGCTCGCCCCCGGCGACATCGACGACGTAGGCGTCGAGTGGCTCCGGGTCCACGCCGAAGGTACCTTCGGCGTCGCAGGCCAGAAGGAGCCGTTCGACACCGACCCCGAACCCGATGCCGGGAGTAGGTGGTCCTCCCACCGTGGCGACCAGGCCGTCGTAGCGACCCCCGCCGCCGATGCCGTTCTGAGCAGCGTCGAGGGCCCGGGAGGAGAACTCGAAGGCGGTGCGGGTGTAGTAGTCGAACCCCCGCACCAGCCCGTTGTCGATCCGGAAAGGCACCCCCAGTGAGAGGAGGCCGGCCCGGACGCGGGCGAAATGGGCGGTGCAGGGCTCGCACAGATGGTCGACGAACGTCGGCGCTCCGGCCGTCACCGCCCGGCAGGCGGCCCGCTTGCAGTCGAGGACCCGGAGCGGGTTGGCTTCCCATCGCCGCCGGTGCTCGTCGCAGAGCGAGTCCTGGCGGCTCTCCAGATAGTCGCGGAGGACGGCGAGGTACCCGGGCCGGCACACGCCGTCGCCCATGGAGTTGAGCGCCAGCCCGAAGTCGTCGAGCCCGAGCGATCGGAAGAACGAGTCGGCCAGCCAGATCACCTCGACATCGAGATCGGCGTCTGCCGGGCCGAGGGCCTCGACCCCGAGCTGATGGTGCTGACGGTACCGCCCCGCCTGCGGTCGTTCGTACCGGAACGCCGGCGTGGCGTACCACGCCTTGAACGGGAGGACCGGCCGATGCTGGACGAAGGCCCGCACGACCGGCGCGGTGCCTTCGGGGCGCAGGGCCAACCTCCGGCCGCCCCGGTCGTCGAACTCGTACATCTCCTTGCCCACCACGTCGCTCGACTCACCGATCCCCCGCCGGAACAGCCCAGCGTCCTCGAAGATCGGCGTGAGGGCCAGGCCGTAGCCGGCGCGTTCGACGTGGCCGGCGAAGCGGCCCACGAGCACCTCCCACCGGTACGACGCCGGGAACAGGACGTCGTGAGTTCCAGTCGGGGCGCGCACCTCGATAGGCCGGTCGGGCATGGGCGGTCAGGCCCGCTTGCCCGGCAGGATCCGATAGACGTCGTAGACGGCGTCGAGGTGGCGTATCTGATTGAGGACCGACTCGAGGTGGCCCGGGTCGGCCAGCTCGACGTCGAACCGCATCCGGCTGATGCGATCGGCGTCGGTCTGGGTGTTGGCGCTCACGATGTTGAGGTGGTGCTCGGAGACGACCTTCGTGACGTCGGTCAGCAGGCTCGAACGGTCGATGGCCACCACCTCGATGGTGGCGACGAACACGGACGAGGACCGGTGGTCCCACTCGACCTCGATGAGGCGTTCCCGCGACCGGCTGGCCAGGGAGGCTGCGTTTGAGCAATCCGCCCGGTGGACGGAGACCCCCCGACCTCTCGTCACGAACCCGACGATCTCGTCCCCGGGGACGGGCGTGCAGCACCGGGACAGGCGCACCATGAGGTCGTCGAGCCCCTCCACGTAGACCCCGACCGCCGATCCGCGTCCGGGCCGGGCGGCGATCGGCTGCTGCCGGGCGGTGACCGGCAGCTGCTCTTCGTAGAACCCACCGCGGAGGTCGCGCACCAGCCGCTGCGCCACCGCCCGGGCCGAAACCCGGTTGTCGCCGATGGCGGCGTGCAAGGCGTCGAGGTCGGCGTAGTTCATAGTGCTCGCCAACTCGCCCAGGGCGTTCTCGGAAGCCAGCTTCTGGACGGGCAGACCCTGTCGGCGCAGCTCCTTGATCAGCTCGTCACGACCGAGCTCGATGGCGTCCTCACGCCGCTCGCGCGAGAACCACTGGCGGATCTTCGTCCGGGCCCGGGAGGAGGCCACCATGGACAGCCAGTCGCGCGACGGGCCGGCCGTGGGCGCCTTCGACGTGAAGATCTCAACCGTGTCGGCCGAGGAGAGGGGCGTGTCGAGCGGCACCAGACGCCCGTTGACCTTGGCGCCGATGCACCGGTGCCCGACCTCGGTGTGGATGGCGTAGGCGAAGTCCACCGGCGTGGCGTTGGCGGTGAGGGCGATGACCTTGCCCTTCGGTGTGAAGACATAGACCTCGTCCTCTTCGAGGTCGAGCTTCAGCGCCTCCAGAAACTCGATGGGGTCGGTCGTCTCGTTCTGGAAATCGACGATGCGCTGCATCCATTCGATCTCCGCCGTGGTCGACGACGTCTCCTTGGCCAACGCCACCCGCTTCGCCCGCCGGTCCTGCTCGGCGCGCCCGTCCGAAGCGTCCTCCTTGCCGCGCCGGGCGCGCTTCTCGCTGTTGGCCTGCTTGCCGCGGCCGGCCTGGGCGGAACCCCTGACCTTCTTGCCGGGCGTCGGTTTGCCGGGCGTCGGTTTGCCGGGAGTCGGTGCGGGCGAACGGTCCTTCGCCCCTGCCTTCTCGACCCGGAGCTTCTTGGCCGGGACCTCCCTGGCGACGCGACCCGAGCTCTCCGCCACCCGATCGGTGCGCACCGGGTTCTCCTTGTACCCCCAGTGGGCGGCGATCCCGTACTCCGCCCGGCGGTGCATCTCGTGCGTCCGGACCTGGACCTCGATGGGCTTGCCATCGAGCCCGATGACGGTCGTGTGCAACGACTGATAGAGATTGAACTTCGGGGAGTTGATGTAGTCCTTGAACCGTCCCTGCACCGGGGACCAGATGGCATGGATCGACCCGAGGGCGCCCCAGCAGTCCTTCTCCGACTCGACGATGACGCGGATGCCCACTAGGTCGTAGAGCTCGTCGAACTCCTTTCCGCGCACCACCATCTTCTCGTAGATGCTCCAGAGATGCTTCGGTCGACCGGTCACCTCGGCATTGAGCCCGCTCGCCGCCAGACGCTCGCGCACGGCGACGAGCACCCGGGCCAGGAACTGGTCGCGCAAGGGCGCCCGGGCTGCCACCATCTGCTCGATCTCGGCGTAGCGCTTGGGATGGAGGGTGGCGAAGGCCAGGTCCTCGAGCTGCCACTTGATCTCCTGGATCCCGAGCCGATGAGCCAGGGGGGCGTAGATGTCCAGGGTCTCCTGGGCGGTGCGACGCTGCTTCCACTCCGGCATGGCCGACAGCGTCCTCATGTTGTGGAGGCGGTCGGCCAGCTTGATGATGAGGACCCGCCAATCGCTGGCCATGGCGACGAGCATCTTGCGGACGGTGGCGGCCTGCTGAGCCTCCTTCGAGTCGAACTGCAGCCGGTCGAGCTTGGTGACCCCGTCCACGATCAGGGCGACGGTGGAGCCGAAGTCCCGCTCGACGATCTCGGCCGTGACCCCGGTGTCCTCGACGGCATCGTGGAGCAGGGCGGCGGCGATGGTCACCCCGTCCAGACCGAGGTCGGCCACGACCCTGGCCACGGCGATGGGATGGGTCACGTAGGGCTCGCCCGAGCGACGGAGCTGGCCTGCGTGGGCCAGGGCCGCCGTCTCGGCGGCGAGGACGATGAGGGAGGTGTCCTCGCGCGGGTGACGCCTGAGGAACGAGTCGAGGACCCCTTCCAGGAGCGCCGCCTCCGCAACGGTCAGTGATGGCGCGCCGGAGCCGGTGCCGGCGGTCCGTTGCCCCCCGGTGGGGGTCGGTGTGGCCAACGCCATGTCATCAGGGTACCCGGCGCCACCTTCTTCCTGGTACCCATCGGCCTCCCCGCGGACCCGGTCGGCCCTGCGGACTCGGGCACTGGTGCCCGGTCACCGGGCCGGTCACCGGTGCTTCCCCTTGCCCTTCCCTCTGCTGCCTCTGCCCTTGCGGGGCCGGGGCGGAGGTCGGTTCCCCCCGGCGGAGAGCGAGGCCGCCCGCGACGCCGGGGTGGGGCTCTTCTGGCCGGTCGCCCCGGTCGCCGCCGGCTGCCGGGTATCGGTCCGCTCGTCGGCCACCGCCGTCGCCGACCGCCTCGACGACTTGGAGGCCCCCGGGCGGATGACGCCGCCGGCCGTTGTCGTCGCCTGGCCCTCGGGACGCCCCCGCGATCCCCTCGAGCCGGACATGGCCGCCGCCGTCGCCGGCGTGAGGACGGCGAGGCGCTCCCCACGGGCCTCGAGTCGCTGCCGGATCGTGACGTAGCGAGGCTCCCGCTCCTTCATCAGCGCCAAGAGCGGCGAGGCGATGAAGATGGACGAGTAGGCACCGCTGGTCAGACCGATGACGAGGGCCAGGCCGAAGTCCTCGAGCGAGATGGCCCCGAGGAACATGGCTCCGATCACGAGCACGGACAGCACGGGGATGACGGCCACCAGCGAGGTGTTGATCGAGCGGGCCAGCGTCTGGTTCATGGACAGGTTGACCATGTCCGAGTAGGTGATGCGGCCCGAAGCTCCCAAACCCTTTGAGTTCTCGCGTATTCGGTCGAACACGACGACCGTGTCGTAGAGCGAATAGCCGAGCACCGTCAGGACGGCCACCACGGTGTCCGGAGTGACCTGGAAGCCGGTCAGCGAGTAGATGCCGGCCGTCACCAGGATGTCGTGGATGACGGCGACGATGGCGGCCACCGCCATCTTGAACTCGAACCGGACCGAGATGTAGAGGGTCACGGCGATGAAGAAGATGATCAGGGCCTCGATCGCCCGTGTCGTGACCTCCGACCCCCAGCTCGCTCCCACGTCGTTCAGGGAGACCTGCTCGATCGATGTGTGGGCAGCGCCGGCCAGGGCGTCCTGCACCTGGTTCTCGATCTGGGTGCGCTGGGCCTGGGACTTCGAGTTGAGGTCTGCGGTGACCTGGATCTGGCGGACGTGGTCGAGCTGGTTGGTGAACTGGACGACAGTGGGCTGGGTGAGCCCTGCCGACTCGGCGGCCGAGGTCGCCTGAGCCACGGTGAGCGTCGGTGAGGTGACCTGCCACGACTGCCCTCCCCTGAAGTCGATGCTCCAGTTGAAGCCGCGCACCCCGATCGAGAAGAGCCCGATCACGATGATGAGCAACGAAGCCGCGAACCACCACCGACGGTTACCGATGAAATCGAAAGCGGTCTCGCCCCGGTAGAGACGCAGAAGGACGTTCGACCTCCTCGACTTCGTCCTCCGGTCCTGGGTCCCCTCCTCGGCCAGCACCAGCTCTTGGTCGAAATCCTCCTCGAGGATGTCGCCGGGGGACGAAAGGCCGTCATCGGGTGTGCCGGCGCCGTCGGTGCCCGCCAAGCCGTCGCCGCCCGCCAAGCCGTCGGTCCTCCCCCGCCGGTTCACCCCGCCCTCCCGGTCACGGCGTTGCCTCGGCGGTGACGCCCAGCCCGCTCGCCACGGTCATGCCGCCGACGTTCGTGCTGCTCCGGCTGCGGCCCAGCAGGATGACGAAGGGTCGGGTGAAGAAGTACGTCACCACTACGTCGAGCAGCGTCGAGATGCCGAGGAAGAGTGCGAACCCCTGGACCGGCCCGACCGAGACGTAGTACAGGATCACCGCCCCGAGCAGTGATACGGCGTCGGCAGCCAGCACGGTGCGGAAGGCGCTGGCGAAGCCGCGGTCGACGCTGGTGCGGATGGTGCGGCCCGAGCGGGCCTCGTCTTTCAGTCGTTCGAAGTAGACGATGTAGGAGTCGACCGTGATCCCGACCGACACGATGACGCCGATGACACCGGCCAGGTCGATGGTGATACCGCTCTGTCCCATGATGGCGATGATCGCCCACAGCAATGCCGCGGTCACAGCCAGCCCGGCCACCACGACCAACCCGAGAAGCCGGTAGTAGAAGATGACGTACAACATGACGATGGCCAGGCCGGCCAGGCCGGCGATGAGCCCGGCCCGCAGCGACGCCTTACCGAGCGTGGGCGAGACGGTCTGGACCGTCTGCTGGTCGAGCTTCACGGGGAGGGCTCCGAAGCTGAGCTGGGTGGCCAGCGTCTTCGCCGAGGCCTCGGTGAAGTTGCCCGTGATCTGGACCTGACCGCCGAACGACGTGAACGTCTGCTGTCCCGGCAGGGTCCCCGGAGCCGAGATCACCTGCCCGTCGAGATCGATGCCGACGAAGGCATGGAACTGCTGGCGGGAAAGGTTGTCCCAGGCCGTCGCGCCGGCACCGTCCAGGCTCAGGTTCACCGCCCACTGGCCCGAGTTCGTCAGCTGGGCATTGGCCGACTTGATCGAGCTGCCGGTGACCTGGGCCGGGCCGAGCACGCATCTGCCCCCATAGCAGGAGTTGGTCGCTCCCGGAAGGAGCACGGTGGCGCCCTTGGCGTCGTTGTTCGGCGAGGTCGAGGGGTAGGTCGCGAACTGGGGATCGGGCCCGAAGCTGGTGTTGCCCACGCCGCCGTTCGCGTTCATCTGGAGGTTTGCCGCCGTGGCCTGGTACTGGGTGACGCAGGCCGGGAGCGGCCCCGGTGAGGGACTCTGTCCCTTCTTCAGCGACAGGGCAGGGGCGAAGCACTCGACGGGACGGAACAGCAGTTCGGCCGTCTCGCCCAGCGTCTTCAGCACCTTCTGGCTGTTCTGCTCACCGGGGACCGACACGGCGATCTGGTTCTTACCCTGGCTCTCCACAGTGGCCCCGCTCGTCCCGGCGTTCACCCGCTCGCCGAGGATGGTGATGATCGTGTTGAGCTCGGCCTTGTCCACGGTGCGGTGCGTCCGGTAGACGACCGACAACCCCCCGTCGAGGTCGAGGCCCAGCTTCGGCGACCATCCCGCCGAGATGGTGGCCACGAGTGCGATCACTGCCGCCGCCACCACGGCGAACAGGCTGATCCACAGCGGCCGCTTGTCCTTCATGGCCGCTCAGGGGTTCGAGCGACCGCGCCGGGCTCGCCGGTTGCGACCGGCGTCTCCCCCACCGCCACCGGATCCACGGTCACCGGATCCATTGGCGGCCGGGCCGTTGGCCGACGGGCCCGCAGCGTGGTCGGCGTTGTCGTCGCCCGTCACCTCAACCCCACCCTCGGCGACGTCATCGTCCTCGTCCCCGACGTCGTCCTCGCCGACTTCGCCCTCGTAGTCGTCCTCGAACTCGTCCTCTCCGTCGGCGACTTCGGTGTCGTCGTCCACGGCCGCCGGTTCGATCCGTCTGAGGACATACTGCTTGAGCACGACGAAGGACGCTCCGACGCTGGTCTCGAGCGTGACCCGGTCGCCGTCGATGTCGATGACGTGGCCCACGACGCCCCCGGCGGTGAGGACCTCGTCACCGACATCGAACGTGTTGGCCGCCTCCCGGGCTGCCTTGGCCTTGCGCTGCTGGGGCCGGTAGAAGAAGAAATAGAACGCAGCACCGATGACGATGATGATGAGGAAGAAGGAGCTGCTGCTCGAAGAAGACTTGGAGGTGGCGGCGACCGTCGTCGTAGCCGCTGCGAGGACAGCACTCATCGGTGATCAGGAAGGGATTGGAAGGTCCGCACAGCGGACCGACACTACCCCAGGCTCGCCTGCTCCGGTGACCGCCCCCTGTCCGGCCAGAGGGCGGCGGTCTCGGACCTCAGGTCTGCGAGCATTCCCGCCGCAATGGCGGCGCGGGCCTCGCCGAGCAGATGGGCCATGAACGTGAGGTTGTGCATGCTGAGCAGCCGCCATGCCGTGGGCTCGCCGACCCCCAGCAGATGGCGGAGGTACCCCCGCGACCAGCGCCGGCACGTCGAACAGTCGCAGGCACCGTCCAGCGGTCGGTCGTCGTCGGCGTGGACGGCATTGCGGAGATTGAGCCTTCCGGCGCTCGTGAGCAATGCTCCGTGCCGGGCCATCCGCGTCGGGGCCACGCAGTCGAACTGGTCGACTCCGAGGGCGACGGCCTCGACGATGCCGACCGGGTCCCCCACCCCCATCAGGTACCGGGGGCGATCGACGGGAAGGAGGGGGACCGTCGCCGCCAGCGTCTCGAGCAGCGCCGACCGGGGCTCTCCCACCGACAGCCCGCCGATGGCGTACCCGTCGAATTCGAGCGCCACCGTCCGCTCGGCACTCTCCTTGCGAAGGAGTGGATCCGTGCCGCCCTGAACGATGCCGAACAGGGCCTGCCCCTCCGGCCTCTCGTCGAGCTGATCGAAGTGCCGACGGGCCCGTTCTGCCCAGGCCGCCGTCCGTTCGAGACCAGTGCGGAGCTCGACGTCGGACGCCGGGAGCGACGTGCACACGTCGAGGACCATCTGGGTGTCCGCCCCGAGCAGTCCCTGGGCCTCCACCGCCGCCTCGGGGGTCAGGCGCAGACGGGACCCGTCGTAGACCGAGGTGAAGGTGACGCCGTCGTCGTCGACGGCCGGCGACAGGGAGTGGACCTGGAAGCCACCCGAGTCGGTGAGGGCGTGCCCGTCCCACCCCATGAAGCGGTGGAGCCCCCCGAGGCGGGCCACGACGTCGGCGCCCGGTCTGAGCATCAGGTGGTAGGCGTTGGCCAGCACGACGTCGGCACCGATGCTTTCGAGATCGGCGGCGTCCAACGCCTTCACTGCTCCGCGGGTACCGACCGGCATGAACGTCGGCACCGGGTAGGCCCCCCGGGCCGTCTCGACCGTTCCGGCCCGGGCGTCGCCGTCGGTTGCCGAGACCCGCACCCGGGCTCGGGTCATCGTGATGCTCCGCTCGTTCCGGCCCGGGTGCCGGCATCGTCCCCGCTTCCGGTGTCGTCCCCGCTTCCGGTGTCGTCCCCGCTGCCGGCCCGGCCGACGATCATGGCGTCGCCGAAGGAGAGGAACCGGTACCCCTCGGACAGGGCGTCGGCATAGAGCCGGCGCCACCCCGGGCCGCAGAACGCCTCGACGAGCAGCAGGAGGCTCGAGCGCGGCAGGTGGAAGTTGGTCACGAGGACGTCCACCACCCGGAACCTGTACCTTCCGTGGATGTAGAGGCTTGTCCTGCCGTCCAGGGCGTCGGTCGCCGCCGCCGACTCGAGGGCACGCACCACCGTCGTGCCCACGGCGATCACACGCTCGGCCTCCTCTACCGCCCTCATCGTCTCCGCGGGCACGTGATAGCGCTCCGAGTGCATGACGTGGTCCTCGGGTCGGTCGGCGGTCACGGGCCGGAACGTGTCGGGCCCGATGACGAGATCGAGCCGATGGACGCCGACGCCGGCGGCCCGGCACCGGGACAGGAGCTCGGCCGTGAAGTGCAGCCCCGCCGTCGGAGCCGCCGCCGACTGATCGGGCAACCGACGACGCCCGGCGTACACGGTCTGATAACGACCAGGGTCCTCGAGCGAGGCACGGATGTACGGCGGCAGCGGCATGGTCCCGGACCGCTCAACGACCGTCGGGTCGAGCAGGCGCACGGCCCGCCGGCCGTCGTCACCGGGCCCTAGCGGGTGTCCGATCCGGACCACCGGAGGAGAGCCGTGGGCCTCGGCCAGCAGCGTCCCGGGCGGCAATCGCCGTCCGGGTCGGACCATGGCCACCCACCGGGTGGCATCACCGGGATCGCCGGCGGCCGGCTCCACCAGGAACACCTCGGCCCGGCCACCCGACGCCTTGACGAGATTGAGGCGAGCGGCCATGACCTGGGTGTCGTTGACCACCAGGCAATCGCCCGGACGCAGAAGCGCCGGGAGGTCGGCGATGGTCCAGTGCTCCGGTCCGGCGTTCTCCGCCACGCCGGGCCCGACGAGCAGCCGCGCTGCGCTGCGGGGCTCGACCGGGTGTTGGGCGATGGCCGCCTCGGGCAGGTCATAGGCATAGGCGTCCATCGGGACCGGCGTCTTCGGACGCCCGGACGGCGAGTCGCCACCCCTCGGAGCCAAAGACGCAGCAAGCACCGGCTCGGTCATCCCCTCCATGGTGGCAGGCGGCGGACGTCGCCCACACAGGGGAGCCGAGACCAGGGGAGCCGAGACCCGGTGCGCCGAGTCCAGGTGTCAGAGCAGTCGCGGCTCGACCGGTACGAGGCCGAGGTGCTCGAAGGCGCGGGGGCCCGCCACTCGCCCCCGCGTCGTCCGTTGGAGCAGTCCCTGTTGGAGCAGATAGGGCTCGTAGGCGTCCTCGAGCGTGTCGGGCTCCTCGCCGACGCACTGGGCCAGCGTCGTGAGCCCCACTGGACGTCCTGCGAAGCGTCGACAGAGCACGTCCAGGATGGACCGGTCGACCTTGTCCAGGCCGAGCTGGTCCACCCCGAACACCTCGAGGCCCTCCACCGCCGCCGACGAGTCGATCCGGCCGTCCCCCCGTACCTCGACGTAGTCCCGCACCCGCCGCAGCAGCCGATTGGCGATCCGAGGTGTCCCCCGGGAGCGCTCGGCTATCCGGCGGGCACCATCGTCGTCGATCGGCACCCCGAGTATCCCCGCGCTGCGGGCCACGATGGCGCAGAGGTCGACGATGTCGTAGTGGTCGAGGCGGCCCACGAACCCGAACCTGTCCCTGAGCGGCCCGGCCACCAGCCCCGTCCTGGTCGTCGCCCCGATCAGGGTGAATCGCGGCAGATCGAGGCGGATGCTGCGGGCCATCGGGCCTTTCCCGATCATGATGTCGAGCTTGAAGTCCTCCATCGCCGGATAGAGGATCTCTTCCACGGCCCGGTGCAGCCGATGGATCTCGTCGATGAACAGGACGTCACCCTCCTGGAGATCGGTCAGCAGAGCGGCCAGGTCGCCCGCCCGGACGAGAACGGGCCCGGCGGTGATGCGGAGCCCAACCCCCATCTCGGCGGCCACGATCCCGGCCAGCGACGTCTTCCCCAGTCCCGGTGGCCCGGCGAACAGCAGGTGGTCGACGGGCTGGTCCCTTTTGCGGGCCGCCTCGATGACGATGCGGAGGTGCTCGGTGAGCTGACCTTGGCCGATGAACTCGACCAGGGTGCCCGGCCGCAGCCCGGCATCCTCCAACTCCTCCACCACGCCGGGGGCTGGATCGACGGGACGGCGCACGGGCGTCGTCCCGTCCGACCCGGTGTCGCCTCCGTCGATCCCGGCAGCGCCGGACGCGCCCTCTCCCATCACATGCTCTCCCATGACCACCTCGCGGCGAGCGCCCCGTGTCATCGGCTCCGGGCCAGCTCGCGCAGGGCCGATCGCACCAGGTCTTCGACCGGGCCTTCCCCGTCCACCGAATCGAGCACGCCCCGCACCTCGTCGGGTGCGTATCCGAGCTCCAGGAGAGCGGCCTGCGCCTCGACCCGGGGGGATGTCGAGGCGCTCGTTCCCGAACGGCCGTCCAACGTCGGCAGGTCCAAGCGGGCCTTCAGCTCGAGCAGGAGTCGCGCTGCTGTCTTCTTGCCCACTCCGGGCACCATGCACAACGTTTCGAGGTCGTCCTCGAGCACGGCCGTCGACAAGGACGCCGGCGAGAGCGCCGAGAGGATGGCGAGGGCGAGGGACGGTCCGACCCCGTGTGCTCCGATCAGCGCCTCGAAGCAGCGTCGCTCGTCGGGATGGGCGAACCCGTAGAGAACGATGGCGTCGTCACGGACATTGGTGTGGACGTGCACGAGCACCTGTTCCTTCGATCGGCTCAACTCGGCGATGAGCGACGGTGGGACCGAGACCCGGTATCCCACCCCGCCCACATCGATGACCACCTCGCCGGGGGCCGGGTGGTCGATGACCGTGCCGCGCAGCGACCCGATCACGGCACCTCCGGCCCGGTCGGGCTCACGGAGGCCGCAACCGCCCGGCGGAGCGGCTCCGTCGTCAGATGACAGGCGGCGAGAGCCAGGGCGTCGGCCACGTCAGGCGGGCGCGGAGGAACCGGCAGCCCGAGGACCGAGGCCACCATGCGCTGGACCTGTTCCTTGCTGGCACCGCCGTAGCCCACCAGTGCTTGCTTCACCTCGTTCGAGGTGTACTGGGTCACCTCGCACCCCGAGTCGGCGGCGGTGGCGAGCGCCAGGCCGGCGGCCATCCCCGTCGCCATGGCGGTTCTGGCGTTCACCTGGAAGAACACCCGCTCGACCACGATGGCGCCGGGTCGGAACTCATGGACGAGGGAGCGGAGCTCGCGACCCAGGACCGACAGCCGGGCCGGCAGGTCCTCGTCGGGATCGGTGGCGAGCACACCGCCGGCGATTGCGCGCATCCCCGCTCCCCGCCGGGTGACCACACCGTATCCGCAGCGCGACAAGCCTGGGTCGATGCCGAGGACGAACACCCGTTCGATGCTAGCGGCGCTTAGAGCCGGCGGGGGGATCCCCGGCACCCTTGGCGAGGACGTCGGCACCACCGGCGGTGGGCTCTCGTCGGGCCCGGCCGCGGTCGCTCAGCCGGACGGCGGCGACACGGGTCAACTCTGGTACGCGGCAAGCACGGCGTCGGGGATGTCGTAGTTGGCGTAGACATTCTGCACGTCGTCGTGATCGTCGAGCGCTTCGACGAGGCGCAAGACCCGCTTCGCCTCAGGCTCCTCGTCCACCACCACCGTCGAGGTCGGGACCATGGTCAGCTCGGCCGCCCCGGGCTCCAGTCCCGCCGCTTCGAGCGAGTCGTGCACCGTCGTCAGATCGGTCGGCGCCGTCGTCACGACCCAGCGTTCGCCGAGGTCCTCCAAGTCCTCGGCTCCCGCTTCCATCGCCACTTCGAGGACGCGCTCTTCCTCATTCGTCCGGGGCACCGGGACCGTTCCCTTGCGCTCGAACTGCCAGCTCACGGAGCCCGGCTCCGCCATCGACCCGCCGTTCTTGGTGAACAGGTTGCGGAT
Organism: uncultured Acidimicrobiaceae bacterium; assembly: GCA_963828385.1. Classification (GTDB taxonomy): domain Bacteria; phylum Actinomycetota; class Acidimicrobiia; order Acidimicrobiales; family RAAP-2; genus Bog-756. The sequence continues at coordinate 1,345,478 of CAWHEF010000002.1, read as the reverse complement.
CTCGGCTCCGGTGCGGTTGCGATTGTCGGACAGGCACTCGACCAGCACCGCCACGCCGTCGGGGGCATAACCCTCGTAGGCGATCGACTCGTAGCGCACTCCTTCGAGCTCGCCCGAGCCGCGCTTGATGGCCCGCTCGATCGTGTCGATCGGGACCGACGCGTCCCGGGCCTTGGCGTACATGGTGCGCAGGCTGGCGTTGGCCGAGAGATCGCTGCCCCCCTCCCGGGCGGCCACTTCCACCTGGCGGATGATCTTGGCGAACACCTTGGCCCGCGCCGCGTCCTGGGCCCCCTTGCGGTACTTGGTCGTCGCCCACTTCGAGTGTCCCGACATCTGCTAGCTCATCTTCCCACTGGTCACCGTCCGCCCTCCTTGGTCATGGCCACGAACAGCCGGTGCAGTCGTCGGTCCCCGGTCAGTTCGGGATGGAACGCAGTCACGAGCACCGAACCCCAGCGGCAGGCCACCGCCCGAACCGGCCCGCCGTCCCCCGTTGGCGGCAGCTCGGCCACCACGTCGACGTCGGGACCCACCTCCTCGACGAGCGGTGCGCGAATGAAGACGGCGTGCAACGGCTCTGGGCCCAGCGCCTCGACCTCGAGGTCACATTCGAACGAGGCCGCCTGGCGTCCGAAGGCGTTGCGCCGGACCACGAGGTCGATGGCGGCGAAGGAGCGCTGGTCCGGGCGCCCGTCCACCACCTCGCTCGCCAACAGGATCATCCCCGCGGAGGTTCCGAGCACCGGCAGACCGTCGCCGAGGGCGGAGGCGACCGGTTCGAAGAGCCCCGAGGACTCGAGCAGCAACGAGAGGGTTGTGGACTCTCCGCCCGGAAGGACCAGGCCTGAGAGACCATTCAGGTCATCGGGCCGGCGCACGGTTCGCACCGTCTCGCCGAGCGACTCGAGGGCGCACACGTGCTGGCGTACATCACCCTGGAGATCGAGCACTCCGACCGTCATCGTCCGGATCCCCGGCGCTGGCTCGCGGCCGTCGGGCTACCAACCACGCTCGGCCAGGTGGACCCCGAGCGAACCCATCTCCTGACCGGGCATGGCGTCACCGAGCCCGCTCGACACCTTGGCCACCAAGTCGGCGTCGTCGAAGTGAGCGGTGGCCTCGACGATGGCCCGGGCCCTCTGGGAGGGATTCCCGCTCTTGAAGATTCCGGAGCCGACGAACACGGCCTCGGCACCGAGCTGCATGACGAGCGAGGCGTCAGCCGGCGTGGCGATCCCCCCGGCACAGAACAGCGGCACGGGGAGCCGACCGGTCGAGGCGATCTCCTGAACCAAGCTGACAGGGGCGCGGAGCTCTTTCGCCCACCCGTACAGCTCGGCCGCGTCGGCCTGGGTGATCTTGCCGATGTCGCCGCGGATGGACCGGAGGTGACGGACCGCCTCGACGATGTTGCCCGTCCCCGCCTCTCCCTTGGACCGGATCATGGCCGCGCCCTCGGACACGCGGCGCAGCGCCTCCCCGAGGTTGGTCGCCCCGCAGACGAAGGGGATCTCGAATGCCCACTTGTCGATGTGATGGGCTTCGTCCGCCGGGGTCAGGACCTCGCTCTCGTCGACGTAGTCGACGCCGAGCGCCGCCAGCACCTGCGCTTCGGCGAAATGGCCGATCCGGGCCTTGGCCATGACCGGGACGGTGACCGCCTCCTTGATACCCTCGATGAGCACGGGATCGCTCATGCGGGCCACACCGCCGTCACGACGGATATCGGCCGGCACCCGCTCGAGCGCCATCACCGCCACCGCTCCGGCGTCCTCGGCCACCTTGGCCTGGTCGGCGTCGACCACGTCCATGATCACCCCGCCGCGTAGCATCTCGGCCAGACCGCGCTTGACGGTGAACGTACCTGTCGGCCGATCGGCGGCGCCGGGCACCCGGGCGTCGGCGCTGGTGGTGGAGTCGCTCTGGGCTTCGGCCATGGCCTCATCCTACTCCGGCAACCCACACAGCCCGCCTGGAGGGACGGGCTCGTCGGCATGCGGAAGAAACGCCGGATGAGCCCCAGCGGGCTACTGACCCTCCAACCAGCCGGAGAGCGGCGCTCAGGACCTCAGGACCTCAGGGCCTCAGGACTGGAGGACCTCAGGACTGGAGCACCGCCTCGAGCTCGATCTGGATGTCGACCTTCTTCGCCACGACCATGCCGCCCGTCTCCATGACGGCACCGAACGACACACCGAAGTCATCACGGTTGATGGATGTCGATGCACTGAAGCCGACCCGGATGTTCCCGTAGGGGTCCTTCACCACACCCTCGAGCGTGGTGTCGAGGCGTACCTGCCTCGTCACACCCCGGATCGTGAGGTCGCCGTCGACGGCGAACTCGGTGGGGCTCTTGGGCGTGATCGACGTGCTGGCGAACGTCCATGTCGGGTGGTTCTCCACGTCGAAGAAGTCGTTGCTCTTGAGGTGGCCGTCTCTCGTCTCGTCGCGGGTGTCGACGCTGGTGGCGTCGATCGTCACCGAGACGTTGGACCCTGCCGGGTCCTCGCCGAGCTCGAGGGCTCCCTCGAACGTCCCCAATCGACCGCGCACTTTGGACACGGCCATGTGGCGTACGGCGAACCCGAGCTCGGTGTGGACGGGGTCGATGACATAGGTCCCCGCCGGGGGGTACCCGACCCCGTCGACGGTGCGAATGGCTGTTTCCGTGTCTGGCATGGCTCACACTCCTCGTGCGTCTTTCGTTCGTACTCGGTTGGCCTGCCGATCGCCCTCGCATCCGGGACAGGCCCGGGGGTCTCAGTCCTCGATCGGCTTTCTGCCTCTACCGTAGCGGACTTTAGTTGTATGTGCAATCAACTTCTTATCGGTCGAGTACGATGGGCGCGTGGACAAGGGCGGCGCCGAGGGAGCAGGCGGCAGGGCAGCGAGTGGTGGGCGGATGGGCGCGTCTGGCGATCGACCTCCGGACGACGCCCGGATGACGACCGTGGGCCTGCTCTTCGAGTCGGCTGCCGCTCTCCGGCAACTCTTCCAGCACAGGCTCGAGACCGAATTCGCCATTTCGAGCCAGGGATTCGACATCCTCGTCCGCCTCGCCCGGTCCCCGGGAAACGAGCTGCGGATGAGCGAACTGGCGGACCAGACGCTCCTCACCCCGAGCGGGCTGACCCGTGCCGTCGATCGCCTCGCCCATCAAGGACTGGTGTCCCGTCGGGCGTGCCCGGAGGACCGTCGGGGGGCGTTCGCCGTGCTAAGCGCGGAAGGCAAGGGCCTCATGGACCGGGCCGTGCCCCTGCACGCCTCACATATCGACGATGTCCTGAGCGCCGTGTTCAGCCCGGCCGACGAGCGTAGGCTTTCCGACCTGCTGCGGAGGCTCCGCGACCACCTCTACCGGCGCGACGGTTCCCGGGAGCTGATGGAGGATGAATGCGGGCTCTCTCCAAGCTGCCCGGATGCCTCCTGATCCGCCCGGACGCCGTCCGGGGACCGCATCAGATGAGGGACTGGACCTCGGCCCGAACCCGCGTGTCGTCGAGATCGCCGAGGGTGGGCGCATCCGCGGGTTCGCCGCCCAACGGATCGATCCACAGCCACCGGGTGAGGATGGCCAGACGGCCCCTTCCCGGCGGCCACGATCCCGAGGAAACAGAAGGGGGCTGCGGGCCGCCCGTCCCGCCCTGCCGGGTCCCGTTTTGCGTGGTCCCGAGCTCCGTGGTCCCGTTCTGCGTGGTCCCGAGGGTCATGATCTCGAGGGCCGATCCGATTCCGGGTGGGTAACGGACGATCGATGCGGCTCTCTGGTCGGTCCGGTACTCCCTCCCTGGCCCGACCAGCCGGTGCACCCGCTCTGTGCCCCTGGACAGGCCCACCACCAGCGACTCGAGGGCGGCCGACATCATCGCCGTCCCGGCCAGCACGGTGTCCTGGCGTTTCACGTGCACGAGCTCGTGGGCGAGCACCCCCTCCAACTCGACCAGGTTCAGGGCCTGGTCGAGCCCCGACGTCACGACGAGATACGCATGGTCCGGAGCTCGTCCGAGTGCAAGAGCGTTGGGGCGAGGGCTTTCGACGACGCAGATGGTCGGGCGGGGCAGTCCCATGGTGGCGCACAGGCCGTCGACCAGATTGTGGAGTCGAGGGTGGCGCTCCTCGTGGCTCGGCACCGCCCCGATCGCAGACAGAATGGCGCTCGGTGCCCGAAACCAGATCATGACAGCGGCACCGGCGGTCACGACCACGAAGGCGGCAGCTGCGATCACGACGGGCGAGCCGGTGACGACGCAGACCACGACCACCACAGCGGCAGCGAGGACTCCCATCGCCAGTGCCGGCGGCACGCACATCCGCCGTGCCCGGGCCCGGCTTGCCTGGGCAGCGTCGGCCTCCTCGCTCTCGCCGAACGGTCGATCGATGACCGACGACGATGCCTGGGAGGTGGCAGGCTGCGAGGGCTGTCCCTGTGCCTTCGTCGTGCCTTGTCTCCTCGAGGACGGAGCCGAACCTACGGTGCGGCCAGTCGGCTGCCGTCGGCGTCCACGACCACTGTCCCGACCGGGACCGGAACCACTCGCTCCTGACGTCGCTCCCCGGTTCGTGCGGCCTCCAGGCCCACCATCGCCGCTCGCCTTTGTGCGGGGCGGCCGCGCCGCCGATCCCCCCGAAGAGCCCCGTCGGGGTGAGCCCGACGAGGTCCCCGAAGCCCGAGCGGGCCCCTGCCCTGGTCGTCGCCGTCTGGATCGGCCGTTCGGCGCTCCGCCGGTGCTCTGCTCTCCCTCACCCATGGTCAGAGCAGTGTACGGCGCTTCGCTCGGTCTCTTCGATCAGAGCCCTCCGACCACGTTCCGGTAGATCTCGCCGTACCAGGCGGCCAACCGCTCCATCGACCACCGGCCGGCCCACGCCTGGCCAGCGTCGAGCCGGTCGACCAGTCGCCGGCCCGGTGGGCCGTCGCCCTCGTCGGCTCGTGGTCCGGATGTCATGCAACCGCCAGCGGCGGCGAGATCGGCCGACAGCGCGTCAGCCAGCGCGCTCACATCCCCTGGTGGGACGAGGGCGGCGTGGCCGCCGGCGGCGTCCCGGTACCCGGCGATGTCACTGGCCACGACCAGGGCACGAGCAGCCATGGCTTCGAGCAGCACCATCCCGAAGGACTCGCCTCCGAGCGACGGGGCGACGACGATCGTGGCGGCCACCAGACGGCGGTATTTCTCCTGCTCGGTGATCACCCCGAGCCACCGGACATCGGAGGAGTCGGGATGCCGGCGACGCAGCCGGTCGGTCTCGGGTCCGTCGCCGGCCACCCAGAGCACCGGAGATCCCGGCGTCTGCTCCGATGCCGCGGCTCGGCCCCGGAGCGAGGCGAAGGCGTCGAGGAGCACCGGCAGTCCTTTGCGCGCCTCGTGACGGCCGAGAAAGAGCACGGCGGCCCGTTCCTCGGTGGGCCAGGGGGCGGCGGCGGCGAACCGATCCACCTCGATCCCGTTGAAGCCGACTCGAAACGTGCCCCCAAGGGCGCGCGTCGCCGTCTGGCGCGCCGCTTCCGACACGACACAGCGAACGGCGATGCGACGGCGGGCAACAGGGCGCGACAAGGGAGAGAGGAGCGTGTAGAAGGGGCTGGACCCGCTCCGGTGAAACGTGGCCACCAACGGCGGGAGTCCTCGAGCGGCCAGGAGACCGTAAGGAACTCCGGGGGTGAACGGTTCGTGCACGTGCACGAGGTCGTACCGGCCGGTCCGGATGGTGCGGACGGCCCGGGCCACCGCCAGCGGCGAGATGGTGATCGGAGCCCGGGACCCGTTGGCAGGGATGGGAACCGAACGACCGGTGGCCACCACATCCACCCGGTCGTGGCCGTCGCCGTCCGGGTCGCCGGAGGAGAGCGGGCCATTCTTCGCAGTGTCGTCGACGGGGGCGAAGACGGTCGCCTCGATCCCGGCCGTTCGCAGCCGACGGGCCAGGCCCATCACCTGGCCCTGGACACCACCGGGACGCGAGAGGCTGTACGGGCAGACGAGGGCGACGCGCAAGGACACCTAAGCCTCTCTGTGGGCCGGCACCACGCGATCGCTAATCGGACGCTGTGTCGGTCGTGGGGTCGACTGCCCACACCTCCTGCGTGTCGATCATGGACCGACGTTGGCGGCGACGACCCCACTTCACGCCGTACATGGCGTCGTCGGCCCGGCTCAACAGCTTCGAGGGGTCGGTGTCCGGATGGTCCACGAACACGCCGCCAACCGAGGCGAGCGCGTGGAGGATCCTTCCGTCGATCCTGTACGGCCTGGCCAGGGCCGAGGAGATCCGCTCGGCGATCCTCGCCATCTCGTCCTCGCCGTTCTCGATCTGGCACACGACCACGAACTCGTCGCCCCCCAGGCGGGCGACGGTGTCGGTGGGGCGCACGATGGCCGCCAAGCGACGGGCCACCGCCACCAGCAGGTCGTCACCGACGTCATGACCGAGCACGTCGTTGATCTCCTTGAACTCGTCGAGGTCCAGCAAGAACACGGCGATTCCCGGGTCGACGAGACCGTCGTCGCCCCCGGCGGGACGGGCGACGCTCAACGCAGCCAGTCCATCGATGGCCTCCTGGAGCCGCTCGGCGAGGAGGGTCCGGTTGGCCAGACCGGTCAGCGGGTCGTGAAGTGCGAGCTCGGCCAGACGCTCCTCGTTTCGCTTCTGCTCGGTCACGTCGTGCAGCGCCACCACGGCGCCGAGCCGGTGGCTGGCCTCGTTGACGAGGGCCTGCCCGTTCACGCTCACCTTCCGGCGGCTGCCGTCCTCCGATTCGAGAATGATCTCCACGTCCTGGAGCCGTTCGCCCGACATCACCCGGATGAGCGGGTTCTCCCGGGGTTCGATCGGGGAACCGTCTGGTCGGAGGAGCCCCTCCTCGGATGGGATGCGCCCGATCGGTTCGTCCCACTCGGGCAGACCACGCAGCTTGCGGGCCGCCGCGTTGAACACGGTGATCCGTCCGTCGGCGTCACAGGCGACGATCCCTTCCTCCAAGGTATCGAGCAGCACCTGGAGGAAACGCTGTTCGCGGCGCAGCTCGGCCGCCGCCGCCCTCTGCTCGGTGACGTCGCTGAAGGAGGCCACCGCTCCCACCACGTCACCGTCGGAGTCCGTCATGGCCCGGGCGTTCGTCCTCACCCACATGATCGGTTCACCGCTGGGCCGCACTCCGATCGTGACCCCGATCGAACGCCTGCCCGTGCGGAGGCTGACCATGAGGGGGTGTTCCGACAACGGCAGTGCCCGTTCGTGGACGTCGACGACTTCGACGGTTGCGGGGGGTTTGCCGCCCAGGAGCTCTTCGAGGCGGCGGCCGACCGTCCGGACCCGGGGAGTCTTGAACATCACCTCGAAGGCCTCGTTGACCCGGGTGACCGTGCCACTGGCGTCGACGGTCAAGACACCGTCTGCCAGCGACTCGATGATCGTCGAGTGGCGCTCGTCACTCTCGTGAATCCGCTGCTCGAGCCGCTTCTGGTCGGTCACGTCCCGAAGGTTCACCACGATGCCACCGATCGGGTCGGCAAGGTGGTTGGCGGCCACGACGTCGAGCACGATGAGCTTCCCGTCGAAACGGGTCGCCTGCATCTCCAACGACACCGACAGCCGCCGTCGGGCGATCAGGTCCTCGAAGAGCGATCGGACCTGGGGCGTGCTCCTCGGGTCGAGGAGGTCGAAGACGTTCAGACCGACAGCTCCGCTGATGTCGTAGCCGAACACGCGCTCGGCCGACGCGCTCACGAAGCTGAAGCGGCCGTCCGCGCTGATGACCGCTACCACGTCGAATTCGTGCTCCTCGACGGCGGAGAACCTGAGCTCGGAGAACGACGGCTGTCCGGGAGGTGCCGTCAACATGGCCGGTCCGGACAGAGTCCGCCCCAGGTAGCGGTCCGCTCTTGTGGACCCGTTCTCGAACGAGTCGGCCTCGACCGAATCGGTTGCGACGAAGACGGGGCGAGCGGTCGGAGCGGGCACGTCGACCCTGCGGGCTTCCGAACCGTTGGTGGCTGACGGCGGCATCGCCGGCTCAGGGCGCATTCGACCGGCGACGCGCCGGGCGCTCGTCGTCGACCCGTTGTCGCCCACCTCGTGACGGGACGTTGGTGGCTCGCCCATGGGCCCGCTTTCAGCAGGCCTCGTCGACGGCGCCAGGGGCGCGGGGCGCTCGTCGCTCGGATGCGACCGGCTCCAGAACTTGCTCACGATGCCACCTCGGTCCTGTCGACCGACCACAGCGGCTGGAACACGTGCCACTGCTCCGGTGCTCGCCGTATCAGCCCTTCGAACCGGGTCGCGATCTCCTGGGTGATCCGGGTCACGTCGGAGCGGAGGGACCCACGGCGGGTGGTGTCGATCGGAGACTCAACCACGCCGAAATGATCGGGACCGGGGCCGCTGTAGACGGCGCTGGTCACGAGCGTCGCCCCGGTTCGCAGGGCCAGGGTCGCCGGGCCAGCGGGCATCGTCGTCCGCTCACCGAAGAATTCGACCTCGAGCCCGTTGCCCACGATGTCGCGGTCGCAGAGCAACCCGACGAGGCCGCCGTTACGAAGCGTGCTCATGACGGTTGTGCCCATGGACGCGTCCAAGGGGACGATCGTGAGACCCATGGCGCTTCGCTGCTCGAGGAAGTAATCGAACAGCTCCGGAGGCTCCAGGCGTTCGGCCACGGAAGTCATCGGCATGTCCCGAATGGCCAAGAATGCGCCGCCATGCTCCCAACTCCCAACGTGCGGCAGTGCCATGACGACCCCCTTACCGGAGGCCATCCCCTCAACCAGGTGCTCGAAGCCCCGCACCAGCATCCGCCGCTCCACCTCCACCTTCGGCGTGCTGGCGAGCCGGGCTCCCTCGACCCAATACCGAGCGTAGGCCTGAAACGACCTGCGTGCCCAGCGGTCGACGAGCGCCTCGTCGCCGGCACCGGCTCCGAGGACGCGGCGGAGGTTGTTGCGGACCATGGCCCGCTGGTCTCCTCGGAGCTCGAAGAGCATGTCACCGACGGCCGTCGCCACCTTCAACGCCGCCGGTTCGGGCAGGGCGGCGAGGCACCTCCCGAGGCTCGTGTAGGTGCGGAACAGCACCGTTCCCTTGTTCACCAGCCCTGCCCCCCTGATCTGGCGTGATTCCGCCGTTCCGCGGCCTGCTCAGCCGTGGCGGCGGAGCGAACGGACCCGGTTGCCCTCACCCGCACGGGACCGGGTGCCCTCACCCGCACGGGACCGGGTGCCCTGACCCGCACGGGACCGGGTGCCCTGACGTGCCATCCGGGCCCGCCAGGCACGCCCGGACCGGCTTGCGAGCTCCCCCTGACGACGGGCACGCCAACGAGACGGGGCCGACACGGACCGGCGGGATCGAATGCCGCTCCGGGTGGCGACGCGCATCCGTCGCGGTCGCCGGACCGTCACCATCGGGACCGGTGCCTCGGCCAGTCGCCACACCCTGATGAACCGCCCGGTGGCAGTGAGCACGGTGAGGCCGAGCATCACCCAGAGCACGGGCACCAAGAACGACGCCGACAAGAACCCCACACCGAGAAGCACCATCCGCTCCGCCCGCTCCATCAGGCCGCCCTTGGCCGAGATGCCAAGAGACTCGGCCTTGGCCCGCTGATACGAGACGAGCGACGTGACGGCGAGAACGGCGAACGGCAGCAGCACCAGGCGACCGGCATGGGTCGACGACAGGTACCAGGCCACCCCGCCGAGGATCAACGCATCGGACAGGCGATCGGCGACGGAGTCGAAGAAGGCGCCACGGACCGAGCTCGTCCCCGACGCCTTGGCGACCGGTCCGTCCAGCAGATCGTGCAAGCCGGTGATGATGAGGAGCACGATGGCCAGATGGAGCCGGCCGGCCCCGACAGCGACGGCGGTTCCGGCCGCGAACACGAGACCGGTGGCGGTCAACGTATCGGCGGTGATTCCCAGACGCTGCAGCTTGCGCCCTGCGGGACCGGTGCTGCGGTCGACCGCCTCGCGCCATCGCCCGTCAAACATGTGTGTTCCTCCAGATGGCTCGGGACATCCTACCAGCCGAGGCGGCGTAGACCCCGGCCAGCGGCGGTTCGAGCTGAGTGGCCCCCGGGGCGGCGTCGAGCCGGCGGCGGTCCGCTCACCGAGGCCAGGCGCCGTGCAGTCGGTCCCATGAGGCGGCAAGTGTCTCGGGCAGCACTCGGGTGTCGGACACCGCTGTCATGAAGTTCGTGTCGCCGATCCACCGGGGCACCGCGTGGACGTGGACGTGCTCAGGTATGCCGGCGCCGGCGGCGTGACCGAGATTGGCCCCGAGATTGAGCCCGTCGGGCGAGTATGCCGCCTCCAGCGCGTCTACGCCCCGGCGCAGGCCGTCCCACAGCTCGGTTCCCTCCGACACCGACATCTCGCTCAGCGTGCACACGTGGCGCAGCGGGAGCACCATGAGATGGCCACTTGCGTAGGGATAGGCGTTGAGCACGGCGAAGACCTCGGCCCCGACCCACAGCACGCCGTTCTCCGGTGACGGTGGCCCGCTGGCGGCTATTCGGCAGAAGACGCAGTGAACGGGATCGCCGGTGTCGTCACCCCCCGCCTGCGTCGACACTGCAGCCGGGTTACCCCTTCGGACGTCGCTCGCCGGTCCACCAGAGCTCGAATCGTCCGGAGGCGAGTTGCCGGATCGCGCCCCTCCAGCACCAGTCGAGCTCACATACGCGCTGCGCCAGCCCGCCCAGAGCCGATCGAGCGTCACAGCCGACCGCTCGGCCGGCGTTCGGTGATCTCCTCCTCCAGTCCCTCGGCGAATGCCATGAGCTCGACCCCCCGCTCGGGCCTGTCGGTCCCCCTGCGGTTGACTCCGACCGTCCCCGCCCGGACGTCGTCGTCACCGACGACCAGGACATAGGGGATCTTGAGCAGCTTCGCGCGGCGGACCCGGGCTCCGAGAGGCTCGGCTGCCTCCTCGACCGCCACCCGTGCGCCCACGGCGCTGAGCCGCTCGGCGACCCTGTGGGCGTAGTGGCTGTGATCGTCGCGCACGCCGAGGACCCGCACCTGCTCGGGCGAGAGCCAGGTGGGCAGGGCGCCTGCGTAGTGCTCGAGCAGGATGGCGAAGAACCGTTCGATCGAGCCGAAGAGGGCGCGGTGGATCATGACCGGACGATGCCTGGAGTTGTCCGCACCCACGAACTCGAGACCGAAGCGCTTGGGCAGCTGGAGGTCGAGCTGGATGGTCGACATCTGGTGTACGCGGCCGATGGCGTCCGTCGCCTGCACGGAGAGCTTGGGTCCATAGAACGCGCCGCCTCCCTCGTCGAGCACGAGCTCGAGACCGAGATCGAGCGCGGCGGAGCGCAGGACCCCGGTCGCTTCGTCCCACTCCTCCACCGACCCCGCCGCCTTGCTTTCGGGCCTCGTCGAGAGCTCCAGCTTGAACTCTTCGAGTCCGAAGTCGCGCAGGACGGAGAGCACGAAATGGAGTGCCGAGCGGATCTCCTCGTCCATCTGCTCCGTCGTGCAGAAGATATGGGCATCGTCCTGGGTCATGCCCCGCACCCGGGTTAGACCGTGGACCACGCCTGACTTCTCGTAGCGGTAGACGGACCCGAACTCGAACAGCCGGAGGGGCAGTTCCCGGTACGAGCGCTGCCGGGACCGGAACACGAGGATGTGGAACGGACAGTTCATCGGCTTCAGGTAGTACCGCTGTCCGCCGTCCAGCTCCATGGGGGGGTACATGCCTTCGGCGAACCAGTCGAGGTGACCGGAGGTCTCGAAGAGCTCTGACTTGGCGATGTGGGGCGTGTAGACGAATTCGTAGCCGGCCGCCTCGTGCCGGCGGCGCGAGTAGTCCTCCATGACCCGCCGCACCGTGCCGCCCCTCGGATGGAAGACCACGAGGCCCGATCCGATCTCCTCGGGGAAGGAGAACAGGTCGAGCTCCGCCCCCAACCTACGATGATCCCGGCGCTCGGCTTCGGCAAGGCGGTGGAGATGGTCGGCGAGCGCGTCCTCGGATTCCCATGCCGTTCCGTAGATGCGCTGCAGCTGGGGACGTTTCTCATCGCCGCGCCAGTAGGCACCGGCCACGCGCATGAGGGCGAAATGGCCGAGTCGGCTCGTCGATGGAACGTGGGGGCCGCGGCACAGATCGGTGAACGTGGGCGAGTTCCAGTACGTCGACACCTGTAGTTCGGGCCCAGTCGGCGCGGCTGCATCGACCTCGTCTGCGCCCTCACCCACCGCCTCGATGATCTCTTGTTTGAACGGCTGGTCGGAGAAGAGGGAGAGCCCCTCCTCGATGGTGTGCTCGTGGCGGATGAACGGCTGGTTTTCGACGATGATCTCCCGCATGACGGACTCGATCCGTCCCAGGTCCTCGTCGCTGAAATGGGCTCCGCCCGGCAGCTCGAAGTCGTAGTAGAAGCCGTCTTCGATGACCGGTCCGATGGCGAATCGGGCCCCCGGCCACAGTCTGAGGACGGCCTGAGCCAGCACGTGCGCGGTCGAGTGGCGGATGACCGAGCGCCCGGCGTCGGAGTCGGCGGTGACGATGGTCACGCTGGCGCCATCGGGGACGACGGAGTCGAGGTCGACCTCGACTCCGTCGAAGGTGGCCGCCACCGCCGCCTTGGCCAGGCGCCGCCCGATCGACTCGGCGACCTGACGGGCCGTCGTGTCCTTGTCGAGCTCCTTGGTCGACCCGTCGGGGAGCCGGACACTGACGACTGCCATTCGCACTGCCTTTCTCGAGCGCTTTCTCGAGCGCTCTCTCGAGCGGCTACAGGGTAACGCCCAGCAGTGAGGCGCCGGCAGCCACGCTCTGCCCGGAGACGGCCTCTCCGTCGAGTGCCGTCAACGCCCCCGGGGTGTCGAGATCGTCATCGAGGAACGATCGGACCACGTCGAGGGCAGGGTCGGGAGAGGTGGGCGCCGCTGGATACGACGGGTCGGTCACCGGAGGCAGAGCCTGGCGCCACAGTGCGAGCCTTCTCGACGCCCGACGGAGGTCCTCGTCGCTCCATTCCCAGTCGGGCCGGTAGTGGTGCCCGAGCAGGGCCAGCCTCACGACCGCCGGCTCCCACTCCTTCAGCAGGTCGCTCACGAACACCAGGTTGCCGAGCGACTTCGACATCTTGGTGCCGTTCAGACCCACCAGACCGACGTGGAGCCAGTGGCGGACGAAGGGGCGGCCGGTGACCGACTCCGACTGCACCGTCTCGCACTCATGATGGGGGAACACGAGGTCGCGCCCCCCTCCGTGCACGTCGATCGTCTCCCCCAGCTCCCTCAAGGCCAGCGCCGAGCACTCGATGTGCCACCCTGGCCTTCCCGGGCCCCAGCGCGACTCCCACGACGGCTCGTCGGGAAGGGACGGTTGCCACAGTACGAAGTCGAGGGGGTGCCGTTTGTTGCCATCCTCGGGGTGTCCTCCGCGTTCGGCAGCGAGCGCCAGCATGGCGGACTCGTCGAGATGGCTCACGTCCCCGAACGAGGGGCACGTGGCGACGTCGAAGTAGACGGATCTCCCCGATCGGTACGCGTGCCCCGTTTCGAGCACCGCCCCGATGAGCGTGAGGATCTCGGCGATGGCGGAAGTCGCCCGAGGCTCCGACCATGCTGGGAGTATCCCCAATGCCCCCATGTCGGCGTCGAACCGGGTGATCTCCTCGGCGGCCAGGTCGAGGTAGTGGACACCCAGCTCTCTTGCCTTCTTCAGGATGTCGTCATCCACATCGGTCACGTTGCGGACGCATCGAGTCTCGTGGCCGAGATCACGCAGCCGGCGCTGGAGGACGTCGAACGCCAGGTACACCTGGGCGTGACCGAGGTGAGCCGAGTCGTACGGGGTGATCCCACACGAGTACAGCGTGACGATCGGGCCGGCGTCGACGGGCACGACGGCCTGACGAGCGGTGTCATACAGATTGATCGATCCGGCTTCAGGTAGCACGACGGACGATCAGGCCTCGGCCTCGTCGCCGTGGGGGTACCCGGACAACCGGAGGGCGGCGTGCACCTTGTAACGGATGTTGACCGTGACGAGGGTGGCGGTGAACGCCTCGATGGGAGCAGCTTGAGCCAGGCTTCCCGCATCGACGACGGTGAGCCCCTTGATCGAGTCGATGAGCGCCGCCGTCGTCGCCGTGGCCTCGGCATGGTCGGAGCAGACCAGGACGTCGGCGACCACCAACGACGACAGCTCCTCCATCTCCGACGCAGGGAGATGGTGGAACGTCGCCGACACGAGGGAGGCGGGCAGCGCCGCCTGGATGGCCGCCGCCATGGATCCCCGCGGCGGGAACAGGGCGTGGAACTCGCGACCCTCCTTTCGCAGCGCGTTCGCCATCGAGATCACCACCTTGCCCTCGAGCGCGCCAGCGAGAGGCTTCACGGTCGACAGTGCGCTGTCCCACGGGGTGGCCACGACGACGACGTCACAGATGGCCGCGTCCTCGTTGGCCGTCCCGGTGATGTCCAAGTGGTGCAGGGGCCAGGACCCGACCAGGTCGGAGGCAATGCTCTTCGCTCTGGACTCATCCCGTGAACCGATCACAACCTGGTTATCGGCGGCGGCGGCCCGTAGCGCAACACCGCGTCCGGCCGGCCCGGTTCCTCCGAGAATCCCGATGCGCATGCTTCTACCCTTGCACACCTCTCAGCGCACTCCGGACCCCCGAAGTCCTGCGCGCTGCCGGTAACCTGACCCGGCTATGGGACTCCTCGACGGCAAGCAGATTCTGGTGACCGGCGTGTTGACAGACGCTTCCCTGGCGTTTGCCGCGGCCAGGCTGGCGCAGCAGGAAGGCGCCGAGGTCGTGTTGAGCGGGGCCGGACGCGGTCTCTCCCTGACCCGACGGACGGCGAGAAAGCTGCCCGTCGAAACCGATGTGATCGAGATCGACGTCACCCAGCCGGAGCTCGTGGAGTCAGCGGCGACGGTGCTGTCGTCCAAGTGGGACCGGATGGACGGGATGATCCATGCCATCGGCTACGCCCCGCCCGAGTGCCTCGGCGGCGACATGTTCCAGGCCGATTGGGACCAGGTTCAGGTCGCTCTTCACGTCTCCGCGTACTCTCTCAAGGCACTCGTGCAGGCGTTCCGCCCCTTGCTGCGGGCAGCCGGAGAAGGGACGAGTCAGGGTGCGTCGGTGGTGGGTCTCGACTTCGATGCCACCGTTGCCTGGCCGGCGTACGACTGGATGGGGGTCTCCAAAGCGGCTCTGGAGTCGCTGTCCCGGTACCTCGCCCGCGATCTCGGCCCCGAGCGGGTTCGGGTCAACCTGGTGGCAGCCGGCCCGGTGAAGACCCTGGCGGCGAAGTCGATCCCTGGATTCCACACGTTCGAGGACACCTGGTCCGAACGCGCCCCACTCGGCTGGAACGTCCTCGACACGGACGTGGTGGCCCGGGCGTGCGTGGCCCTACTGTCGGATCTCCTTCCCATGACGACCGGAGAGATCCTTCACGTCGACGGAGGCGTCCACGCCGTGGGTGCGTGAGCGCATGCACCCCTCGGAGGGTGAAGCAAGGACGGGGACCGGCACCCCGATGACCGATCCGGTGCTGGCCGTCAGCAATCTCATCGGCCGCTACGCCGAGCTGATCGACGATGGCGACTTCGACGGGGTCGCCGACCTCCTCGCTGACGCGGCAGTGGGCAACGGAGACGCGGCGGCCCTCCTCTCGGGACGGGAGGCGATCCGGTCGCTGTTCACCACGACGACCCGTCGGTACGCCAACGGGACCCCCGGCACGAAGCACGTCACGACCAACCTCATCGTGGAGATGGACGAGGGCGGCGAATCGGTCAGAGCCCGTTCCTACTTCACCGTCCTGCAGTCCGTACCGGGACTGCCGCTCCAGCCCATCGTGGCCGGCCGCTATCACGACAAGTTCCAGAATCTCGACGGTCGTTGGCGGTTCAGCGAACGTCGGTTCTTCATCGACCTGGTGGGCGACATGAGCCGTCACCTCGTCGAGGGCCGCGAAGGGAACCGGTCCACCGGATCAGGCTCGGGCGCCCGGTAACCGTTTTAGAGCTGGATCGACTTGACCTCGAGGTACTCCTCGAGGCCAAAAGGTCCGAGCTCACGGCCGTGTCCAGAGTGCTTGTAGCCACCGAAGGGGGCCATCGGGTTGAACGCGCCCCCGTTGACCTCGACCTGGCCTGTCCGGAGCCGACGTGCCACCGACTTGGCTCGCTCGCCATCGCCGGACCAGACGCCGCCGGCCAGCCCGTACTCCGTGTCATTGGCGATCTCGACCGCATCGTCCTCCGAGTCGTAGGGCAGGATGGCCAGAACCGGTCCGAAGATCTCCTCCTGCGCGATCGTCATACCGCTCGTGACCGACGAGAACACCGTCGGTCGGACGAAGAAGCCCCGATCGAGCCCATCGGGTGGCGCTGATCCACCGGTGAGCAGCTTGGCCCCTTCGGCCACGCCCCTGTCGATGTACGACCGGACCCGGTCGCGCTGGAGAGCTGACACCAGGGGTCCGAGCCGCGTGGTGTCGTCGAACGGATCACCCGGCGCCCAGCCCTCAGCCGCCTTCACTGCGAGCTCGTCCACCTCGGACAGGCGGTCCCGGGGCACGAGCATGCGCGTGAGCGCGCTACAGGTCTGGCCCGAGTTGAGGTAGCACTTGCCCACACCATCGGCCACCGCCGTCGGTAGGTCGGCGTCGTCGAGGATGACGTTGGCGGACTTGCCACCGAGCTCGAGGGCGACCCGCTTGACCGTTGCCGACGCCACTTCGGACACCCGTCTTCCGGCCCGGGTCGAGCCGGTGAAGGACACCATGTCGACGTCAGGATGGGCGGCGACGGCTTCGCCGACGACGGGTCCGAACCCGGTGACGAGATTGAAGACACCTGCCGGGAGGCCGATGTCGGCGATGATCTCGGCCAGCACGAACGAGTTGAGCGGCGCCACCTCGCTCGGCTTCAGGACGACCGTGCAGCCGGCCGCAAGCGCCGGCGCCACCTTGGCGGCGATCTGGTGGAGCGGGTAGTTCCACGGTGTGATCGCACCGACGACGCCCACCGGCTCACGCACGACGAGCGAGGACCCGATGGTCTCCTCCCAGGTGAAGTCGGACGTGATCTGAGCCATCGAGGCGAACGAGGCCATGGGCAGGCCGACCTGGACGATCTGGGAGAGGGTTCTCGGCATGCCCAGCTCATGGGTGATCAGGTCGGCGAGCGGCTCCATGCGTGCGCCCAGTGCCTCGGAGATGGCGGTGAGGTACGCCACCCGTTCTTCGACAGGCCTGTCCGACCAGTCCGGAAAGGCGGCACGGGCGGCGGCCACAGCCCGGTCCACGTCGCCCGGGGTCCCCTCGGGAATAGTGCCCAGGACCTCTTCGGTGGCGGAGTCGATCACCTCGATCGTCGCCGTCCCCTCGGGCTCGACCCATCCGCCCCCGATGAACAGCTTGTCCCGCTCGAGCGTCGTAGTAGCTGTCATGCCACCCTCCCTTGGTTGGAGCCCCGACTTCGGGTCGGTGCTCTCGGGCCGGAGCCCTGTTCTCGCCGGAGCCCTGTTCTCGGGCCGGAGCCCTGTTCTCGCCGGAGCCTTGTTCTGAGCGCCCTTGCTCCGAGCCATGTGCTGAGGCCCGGCACGAACCCGAAGGCGGCCTCGCCGTGCCGAGCGTTCGCCGGCCCGGAGATCCTCACCCTACCCGTCGGCCCACTCTGTCGGCCGTGGACACCCCTAAGGCGTCAGCGTCCTGAGGCATCGTCGCGGCGACCGCACCTCGGACGGCCCCGCCCTGCGTCCCTCCCCCACCGGTGAGCACGCCGACGGGCGCGCACACTTGCGTAACGATTCCGATATATCTAGGCTGCCCTGCACGTTCTCATGGCGATCGCGGTGGCAGAAGCACTCGCACGTGACGGCGAACGCGGAGGTCACTGCCAGCGGCCCACGGCGTGTCCCATTGCCCCCCTGCCCCATTGCCCGGAAGGAGCGAGCGTGCACAGGACTCAGGAGGCACGAAGAGCCGAGACGAGAACACGCCTGCTGGAAGCAGCGGCCATCCTGTTCGCCCGGTACGGTGTCGACGCCGTGTCCGTTGATGCGGTTGCCGAGACCGCCGGGCGAACCTCGGGCTCTGTCTACGACCACTTCGGCAGCAAGCAAGGGCTCCTGCTCGCCCTGCTCGATTCGTGGAAGGGACCGCTGCTCACCACGCTCCTGGCAGAGGTGACCGTGGCCGGGTCTCCGGCCGACCAGCTGACCGCAGTGTGGGAAGCGGTCTCCCGGAGTGACGATGACGACGACGACTGGGCCCTGCTCGAGCACGAGCTCTGGCTGCGCGCGGCCAGGGATCCCGAGGTCGCCGACGTCGTCCGCATCCGTGAGCAGCAGGGCCGTCGCTTCAGTGCCAGTTTGCTGGCCTCGTGGAGCGGGGTCGTCGGCGCTCAGCCAGTGGCCGAACCCGAGGATCTTGCCGTGCTGGTCAAGGCACTGCTCACCGGACTGGCGCTGCAGCAACGACTCGACCCAGCCTCGGTGAACAGTCATGCGGCGTCGGCCGGCCTCGCGGCGTTGCTAGGGCTTCCCTCCCTGAACCCGCTCACCGCCGAACACACGAAATCAGACACAGTCACCGATTCCCGCGAAGGAGTGCCCCATGAACACTGAGATCCGTAGAAGATTGGGCATCGAGTTCCCCATCTTTGCCTTCACCCATTGCCGTGACGTCGTCGCTGCCGTGACCAACGCCGGCGGGATCGGCGTGCTCGGAGCCATCGGCTTCGAACCGGAGCAGCTCGAGGTGGAGCTGGCATGGATCGACGATCACGTGGGTGACCGCCCCTACGGCGTCGACATCGTGATCCCCGCCAAGTACGAGGGCATGGACGAGATGGACCCGGTCAAGCTGGAGGCCCAGCTCCGCGCCCTGGTGCCCGCCGGTCATCGCCAATTCGCCCTCCAGGTCCTCGCTGACCATCATGTGCCCGAGATACCCGAGGACGAGCGCCAGCCGCGGGGAATGATCGGTTGGACCGCGGCCCATGCCGCTGGCCTACTCGATGTCGCCCTCTCCCACCCGAATGTCAAGCTCATCGCCAACGCCCTTGGTACACCGCCCGCCGATGTCGTCGACAGGGTCCAGACGACGGGCCGGATGATCGGCGCTCTGGCCGGCTCGGTCAAGCATGCGCTCGGCCACAAGGAGGCGGGGCTCGATTTCATCGTCTGCCAGGGATCGGAGGGCGGAGGCCACACCGGTGACGTAGGCAGCATCGTCTTGTGGCCGGAAGTGGTCGAGGCTGTGTCGCCTGTCCCGGTGCTGGCCGCCGGCGGAGTGGGAAGCGGACGCCAGATGGCGGCCGCGCTGGCTCTCGGGGCACAGGGGGTTTGGTCGGGCACCCTCTGGCTCACCGTGGAAGAGGCGGACATCCCCCGGAAGCAGATGGAGACATACCTGGCCGCGACCAGCCGCGACACCGTCCGTTCGCGCTCGTTCACCGGCAAGCCGTGCCGCATGCTCAAGAACGACTGGACCGAGGCGTGGGAGCGCGACGACACCCCCGACCCGCTACCCATGCCACTCCAGATGATGGTGGCGATCGAGGCTGTCTCCCGTGGGCACCGCTACCCCGAACAGGCCAGGGACGTCAACTTCAATCCCTGCGGTCAGGTCATCGGACGGGCGATCTCCGTGCCCAAGGCCAGGGACGTCGTGCGCACGATGGTGGAGGACTACCTCGAGGCAGTCGAGCGTCTGGAGGCCGGGGTTGCCGTGTGAGATCGGCCGAGAAACTGACTCACCGCGGCGGCGATACCTGTCGCCATGACGTGCTGCCCTTCGGAGGAGTCGGCGATCGAGGCTTCGAAGGGATCCGTCAGGTACAGAGGCTCGATGACGGCCCCCGGCATCTCGCTCGGAGTCGAGAAGTACCCAGGACTGGCAGGGCCGAGGAGCAGCAGGTGGGTATAGGCAGCCGCAGCGTTTGCGATCCCACCCGAGGACGTGTTCCCGACGAACGAGCCGAGCTCGGTGTCAGGTTCGGTCCCATCATCGGGAATCGCCCAGCCCCGCGCATTCATTGCGGCAAGCACGTCGTGCTGTAGCGCCGACGCAAAGGCTTCGCTGGTAGCCGAAAAGGGCCGCGAACCGTCATACGCGGTCAGGCTTCCAGCCTCGGTCCCCGCCCCACCATCGAAGTAGATCCCAACCAAGAGCCTGGCGTCTGCCTTGTTGGCGCAGACGTCACGAGCCGCCACGTCATCGTGGGACCCCAGCAACGAGAGGGCGCCGTTGGTCGTGTCCCCCGCCGTCAGCCGGACGACGCTCGAGGCCTTTGTGCGCGACACGGCGACTCGATAGCCCTCGGACCGCAATATGTTCATGGCATCCAGCTCGACAGGGAGGGTCTCGGCCGCTTCCTCCACTTCCTTACCGCTGGTTGTAGCTCCGATCGCCCCAGGATCGAGGCCACCGTGGCCGGCATCGAGAAAGACGGTTTCGCCTCGGTCCCCTCGTGTGGGAGGAAAAGCAACACATGAGCCTGCGGCGAACTCGCTCGGGTCGATCGGCGTGCCTCCTCCCTCGTCCGATGCCGGTCTTTCGGACGACGAGGTTCTCTCGGACGATGAGGTTCTCTCGGACGATGAAGTCCGGAGCCAGTCGATTACCCCGAAAGCGGTGCCGCTAACAGCGAGGGCGACGATCAGCAACGCAATTGACCTTCGAAAAAGGTACACGCGTCGGGACGGAAGTGGGTGCGATGCTCTCTCTTTCCCTGTCGAGCCAGGTGCGCCCATTACGCACTCCAACAGTACTGAGCGATCCGGCTGAAGTGTCCGCGCCACTGCTGGCCGTAACCTGATCGCATGCGCTTCGTCATCATTGGGGGAGGCCCCGCCGGAAATCGCGCAGCCATGCACGCCGCCCGGCTCGGCGTCGACGTGACCCTCATCGAACGCGATGTCGTGGGAGGGGCTGCCAACCTGTGGGACTGCATCCCCTCCAAGGCGATGATCGCCACCGGCGGCGCCGTGTCAGCTCTGGACCGGATCGCGGGGATGGGAGTAATCACCCGGTCGGGCACCATCGACCTCGAGCTCATCCGGGCCCGGATCGGAGCCATCGTCCTCGAGCTCGAACGGGCCAACGAGACCATCCTCGAGAGCCAGCATGTCGAGGTCGTCAGGGGATCGGGTCGCATGGTCGACCCCCATGTCGTGGAGGCCCGGACGAAACACGGTGACAGGACGTTTTCCGCTGACGCCGTACTGCTCAGCACCGGCTCCAGGCCCCGAATGCCCGCGTGGGCCCTCCCGGATAGGGATCGTGTGCTCGCCACCCGCGACGCATATCCGCCGAAGGAGCTGCCCGAACACCTGGTTGTCATCGGCTCGGGCGTGACGGGGGTCGAGTTCGTGCACATGTTCTCCTCGCTCGGCTCTGCCGTGACCTTGATCGTCAGCAGGCAGCAGGTGCTCCCCCAGAAGGACCCCGAGGTGGCGGCGGCCCTCGAGGTGAACTTCCTCCGTCGAGGCGTGCGGCTGCTCAAGGGCGCAAGGGCCAATGCCGTCGAGCGAACCGAGAGCGGGGTCGTCGTTCGGTGCGACGACGGCCGGGTGGTGCACGGGTCCCACGCCTTGCTCGCCATCGGCTCCGTCCCCAACTCCGAGGCACTGGGGCTGGACGAAGCAGGCGTCGCAGTCGACTCGAACGGGCACGTGCCAATCAATCGTCACTGCCAGACCAACCTCCCCCACGTCTTCGCCGCCGGCGACCTCTCGGGCAAGCTCCCCCTCTCATCGGTGGCGTTGATGCAGGGCCAGAAGGTCGCCGAGTATGTCGTGGGCGGCCACACCGCCGCGCACCGCCACCCGAACTACGACAGCGCCCCCTCCGCAATCTTCACCGAGCCCGAGATCGCAGACGTCGGTCTGGCCGAGGCGGATGCCTTCGCCCTCGGCCGCAAGGTACGGGTCACGAAGGTTCCCTTCGCCGCCAGCGCCAGGGCGCTCATCGACAACGACTCCCGGGGCTTCGTGAAGATCATCACCGACCCGGCCACAGGCATCGTGCTCGGGGGATCCATCGTCGGCCGCGATGCTTCCGAGCTCATCTCGGTCATCGCCGTGGCTGTCACCGGCGGCCTGCGCGTGGTCGACGTCGTCGAGTCGATGCCGGTCCATCCGACACTGGCCGAAGCCCTGGCTGAGGCGGCAGAGTAAGCCTTCTCAAGGAGCCGCTGGCACCCGCCGGGCACAGTCATCCTCTCGCTCAGGTGTCTGGCCCGCGGAGCTCAGACGGCGGCTCATCGCCCCGCGGGCCCGACGCCCGGCGAACGTACCGGTCCCACCTGAGAGCGGCCTGAGAGGCCCAGTCCGTCCGCGCTGATCACTTCGAGACCCCCGCCGGCCCATTGGAGAAGGCGGCGAAATGACGGAACAGGCCTTTCGGTGGCACTAAGTTGGACGGCCCGTGCCGGCGCCGGGCACGGCCGAGGGGCACTCCGTGGCCAAGATCGGCCGGTGTGCCTGTGGCCGGTGTGCCTGTGGCCGGTGATCGTGGAGGACTCAATTAATGGAACACAAGTGGTGGACGCTTCTCGTCGTCTCCGCGGCGACGTTCATGCTGTTGCTCGACGTCACCATTGTCGTCGTGGCCCTCCCCGAGATCCAGCACGGCCTGCACGCCACCTTCGCCGATGTTCAGTGGGTCATCGATGCATACGCGCTGACCCTGGCAGCACTGCTGCTCACCTCGGGTTCGCTTGCCGATCTCTACGGACGCCGAAGACTGTTCCTCATCGGACTCAGCATCTTTACGCTCGGATCGTTGCTCTGTGGCCTCGCCCAGTCACCCCTCATGCTGATCCTCTCGCGCAGCGCGCAAGGCGTGGGAGGAGCAATCCTCTTCGCGACATCTCTGGCGCTCCTCGCTCAGAACTTCCACGGTAAGGAACGAGGCATCGCATTCGGGATCTGGGGTGCGGTCACCGGTGTGGCCACCTCGCTGGGTCCGATCCTCGGCGGTGTCATCACGAGCGGCATCAACTGGAGAGGGATCTTCCTCGTGAACGTCCCCATCGGTGTCCTTGCCCTCCTGGTCACGTTCAGGCAGGTCCAGGAGTCCCGAGTCCCTCATGCTCCCAGGCCCGACTGGTCGGGTTTCGTCATCTTGACCGCAGCTCTCACCAGCTTGGTCTACGGGCTCATCCGGGCCGGTGAGATCGGTTGGACCGGGACAGAAGTGATCATCACGCTGTGTCTCGGGGCTGTTCTCCTCGTCGTGTTCGGTCTTGTCGAGGCGCGGGTCAATCGTCCCATGTTCGACCTCTCACTCTTCCGCACTCCCACCTTCACCGGCGGTTCGATCGCCGCCTTCGCCATGAACGGCTCGCTCTACGCCATGCTCGTCTACATGGTGCTGTACCTCCAGGACGAGCTCGGCTACTCCGCCCTCGGAACCGGGCTCCGGCTACTGCTCATCAGCGGTGGCAGCCTCGTCGCAGCCACTCTGGCCGGCAGGGCGAGCAGCCACGTTCCAGTCAGATGGCTCATCGGACCCGGTTTGTTCCTGGTGGGCATCGGGCTCGTGTTGATGGCGGGCCTCACCGGTTCGAGCTCGTGGACTCACCTGATCCCCGGTTTCATCATCGCTGGCATCGGCAGCGGGATGGTCAATCCTCCCCTGGCCTCGACGGCAGTCGGAGTCGTGGAACCGAGACGTGCCGGCATGGCCTCGGGAGTGAACACCACGTTCCGCCAAATAGGCATCGCCACGGCCATCGCCACGCTGGGGACGATCTTCACCGATTCGTTCCGCAGCCATCTGAACACTGCACTCACCTCGGTCCCATCGCTTGCCGGACACGGCGACGCACTTACGTCGGCCATCCAACAGGGGAACGCCTCCGGGGTGATCGCCGCCACTCCTGCAGACGCCCGCTCGCACCTGATTGGCGCCATCAGTTCCAGCTTCGCCAGCACCATGAACGATCTCTTCATCGTTTCCGCCGTCGTTGCCCTGGTCGGTGCCGTTGCGTCCGTCGCACTGATCCGTTCGAAGGACTTTGTTGCCTCTCAGCCTGAGGGGTCGGACGGCGACTGGCAGGCTGGTCCCTCGACTGCCTCTCATCCCGACAACGCCGACGTGGCGCACCAGCCGACTCCTCTCGCCGACCCGGCGTGATGGACGAGGCGCCCGTGTCCAGGTGGTCGATCGGTTCGACCGACTCGGTACTGTCGATCCGGTCCCAGAATTCAATCCTCTCGATCGGCTCGAAGGGCTCCGTCCTCTCCGTTGGCTCAATCGGCTCTGTGCTGTCGCTCGGCTCGATCGGGTCGTTCGGCACGGTTCTGTCCATTGGGTCGTTCCTGTCGGCGGCGGCGATCATGTCGGCGTGTTCCGTCGGATCGGTGATGTCGTGGCGATCGCGCTGGCGCACCATGGCTGCCCCATCCTGATTCGAGGGCCTTCACAACTCCATCACGACAGGAGGACGCTGACCGGCGGCTGAAGCCCGTTCATCGGCTGATACCGAGCCTTCGCACCGGCACAGGGAAGATGCACACTTGGTCATGGCGACAGCCTTTTTTGCGTCGTCAGCCTCGCTGCCATTTCTCCTGGGTCATGCGCCAACCGCAGTCGACCCCGATCTCGCCGGGGGCATCGATTGGGTCGGAACTCTCGCCTAGGGACGAGTAGCCGAGCCGCCTCGGGACGAGGGACGATCGGACGTTCGCCTTGTCGTGGTGGATCTCGACGAATGTGACTCCTTCGACGCCCAGTGCCGCGCCCGTCAGGAGGCCCGCCGACTCGGTGGCAATCCCCAAACCGAGATGGTCGACGTCCACCCAATAACCGATCTCGAGCCCGTGGGGTCCCCTCCGACGATGAAGTCCGGCGCCGCCGAGGGCGGTGCCATCCACGTTGATGGCGAACACAGAATCCCCACCATCCTCCCAGTCGCGATGCCACCGATCGACCAGGGCACGGCGCTGGTCCAACGCCAGGGGCTCGGTAGCGATCCAGGGCATCCACGGGCGCAGGTGTTCGAGATTGCGACCGACGAGGGTCGCCATCTCCTCGACGTCCGTCTCTATCCAATGACGCAGGACGATCCGCGCTCTCCCGCACAAGAGCGGGCAGCCGGCTCGGACCGCCTGATCGAACCCCGCTGGCTTCGCCCTCGGCGACCGTCACGGTTCACAGTTCGAGCAGCGCCCCAGAATGGCGAAGTGGTGGGGATCGATCGTGAATCCCAGTCGGGTTTTCGCCGTCCGGGCCAGGCCCCGGAACAGCTCGTCCGGCGCCTCGATCATCGCTCCACACTCGGCGCAGACGAAATGAGCATGAGCCAGTGGTGCCAGTAGGTACGTCGCCGGTCCGTGGCCGAGATGGGAGTGAACGATCACCCCGAGCCGCTGCAACTCCTCGACGTTCCGATAGATCGTCGACAGGTGGACGTCCGGGGCGCGGGCCTGCACAGCTGCTGCCAGGTCTTCGGCGCTCATGTGGCCGTCCGCCTCGAAGAGGACTTCGAGGAGCATCCGGCGCGAGGACGTGGCCCGACCCCCTTGGGCCCGGAGGAATGCGAGGACCCCGTCGACCGAGCCGAAGTCGGCTCCTCGGCCTTCTTCAGCGACCCGGGACTTGCCCATTCGACCAGGATAGAGGCGGCCACCAACGCCCGGAGTAGGAATGATTTGCGAGCAGATCGCAATTAGGGCATCGTGGCAACATGACCCAACGGGCCGGGGACCGCCCCGACTTCGGACTTCGCTCGTCACCGGGCACAGACGGGTGGCCCGCGACGGCCCGACCACACCACGGCTCGTCTCCGTGTCCGTAGCGGAGCTCACCCGATCCCCTTCGGTTGGCGGCCCGGGACGCGTCCGTCAGCTCCGCCGTTCGTTGGACCCGGGCGAGTGGCGCTACGCGAGAAGGATGTTCGGCGCCATTCTGGCCCTGCACATCATCGGATTCGGTGTCTTCATCGCCTTCGTGGTCCCCAACCATTACAAGGGACTGGGAATCGGCGTGAGCGTGCTCGCCTACACCCTCGGACTTCGCCATGCCTTCGATGCCGACCACATCTCCGCCATCGACAACACGACGAGAAAGCTTCTCCACGAACGGTCGGTAGTGCAAGGGTCGCGACGACCAATCGGCGTCGGGTTTTTCTTCTCGCTCGGTCACTCGACCATCGTCGTCGCCATCGGCATCGGTGTGGTCGTCGCCGAGAAGGCCGTCTACGGCGCCGTCTCGACTACGCGGGCTAGAGCACTTCGGTGGGATCTTCGGCACCGTCATCTCCGCCTCCTTCTTATATCTGATCGCGATCTTGAACATCGTGATCCTCGCCGGCATTATCAGCGTCTTCATGAAGATGCGACGTGGAACCTACGACGAGGCCGAGCTCGATCGGCAGCTTGAGAACCGCGGCCTCATGTACCGCTTCTTCGGCAGGTGGATGAAGTCGATCACGAAGGAGTGGCAGATGTACCCGATCGGGGTCCTCTTCGGGCTCGGATTCGACACTGCGACCGAGGTCACGTTGCTGGCCACGACCGCCCTGCTCGCCACCCAGGCGCTTCCCTGGTACTCGATCATGTGCCTTCCCATCCTCTTCACGGCCGGCATGACCTTGCTGGACACATTGGACGGCTGCTTCATGAACATCGCCTATGGCTGGGCGTACCTCAACCCGGTCCGGAAGGTGTACTACAACCTGGCCATCACCGCGCTCTCGGTCGTGATCTGTCTTTTCGTGGGTACGATCGAGGTCTTGGGTCTTGTCCCCCAGGAGCTGCACCTACAGGGACGATTCTGGGACACCGTGGCGGGGTTCAACATCAACACCGCTGGCTTCGTCATCGTGGGGATGTTCGCCCTCACCTGGGTTATCGCCCTCGCCGTCTGGCACTTCGGAAACGTCGAGGAGAAGTGGAGCGCCCGGCTGAAGGACGGTTAGAACCCGTCGTACTGTCGCCATACGGTTGATTGGCGTGGAGCCGGCCACCCACCGTCTCGTCCGGGGCTCTGACGCTTGCTCCTTGGCACGCCTTTCTATCTCCTGGCACTCTGACGGACAATGGCCCGGCAGGCCGAGCCAGGGTTCCGACAGGGAGGGACGTTGACCGAGCCATCCGGCGGGGTCCGGGAGGAGAGCACGTCGAACCGGATGTCCGGCGTGATGCGGGTCGTCGGGCGCGGCGCACGAGGCGCACAGCACCGATTCGAGTTCGTCGTGGGCGGCGCAGCCCGGAGCCGGGTCATCGTCCTTCTGGCCTGCGTGCTGGGCCTCAGCAGTGCGGACACGGCCACTGTCGGCGCCTCGGCCATCCAGCTCCGTCAAGGCCTCGGGATCTCCAATTCCGACATCGGGCTGCTCGTGGCGGTGACATCGATCGTCGCTGCCGGCGCCAGCGTCCCGTTCGGCATTCTCGCCGACCGGTTGAAGCGAATCTGGATCCTAGGGTCCGCGGTCATTCTGTGGGGCGCCGCCATGATCTGGAGCGCGACGGTCACATCGTTCGGGGCTCTGTTGCTCACCCGTCTGGTCCTGGGACTCCTCACTGCGGCGGCGGGCCCAGTCGTGGCGTCTCTCGTCGGGGACTACTTCCGAAGCGCTGAGCGCGGTCGTATCTACGGCTACATACTCGCGGGCGAGCTTCTCGGCGCCGGTCTCGGATTCGTCGTGACCGGCGACATCGCCGCCCTGTCTTGGCGAGCCGCATTCGTGACGCTTGGTCTGCCGGCATTCCTTCTGGCGTGGTTTGTGTTCCGGCTCCCCGAGCCTTCTTCGCGGCACCAAGACCCCCTTGGTACCTGCGCCAGGTACACGTGATGCCGCCAAGGAGACCAACATCGCCATGCCCGGCTCTGGTGAAACCGGTCCGGACGAGCTGGCAATCCAGGAGACGGATGCTCAGCGTCTCGCCCGACAAAAGGGCGTACGGCCAGAAGGCGGCCACGTTCTGAAGCGGGATGCTCGACGGATGGGCATCGGAGCCGCAACGCGCTACGTGCTGAGCATCCGGACCAACGTCGTTCTGATCGTTGCCGGCGCGTGTGGCTACTACTTCTTGGCCGGTGTCCAGACATTCGGCGTCGAATTCGTCCGCGAGCAGTACGGCGTTGGCCAGGTCCTTGCCAACTTCCTCATGCTCCTGCTCGGGGCCGGTGCCTTGATCGGCGTGCTCGTGAGCGGCCGCCTCGGCGACCTACTCCTGCATCGGCGCTTCCTCAGCGGCCGGATCCTGGTCAGTGCCGTCGCCGCCGCCGTCACGACACTGGTCTTCATCCCGGCGATCGCTGCCCGCAGCGTTCTCTCCGCTCTGCCGTTTCTCGTGATCGCCTCCTTCATGCTCTCGGCCCAGAACCCGCCGATCGATGCCGCCCGTCTCGACATCATGCCGCCACTTCTCTGGGGCCGTGCGGAGGGGATCCGAACGTTCCTCCGCACGGGAGCGCAAGCCCTTGCCCCCCTTCTCTTCGGCGTCGTGTCGCAGTATGTATTCGGCGGCGGACGCTCCGGTCTCCAATGGACCTTCGTCGTGATGCTGCTACCCCTCGGCGCCAACGCGGTGATCCTCTTCGGAGCCCTCCGCACGTACCCCCAGGACGTCGCGAACGCGGCCGCCGCAACCGCATCTTCGGCCTAGGAGAACGGCCGCTGTGGCATCGAAGACAAGCCATCGCATCCGTGGTCGGTCGATGTGTGGCACATCGAAGCGACTGCTCGCGGCTACATCCGGTGGACCGCTGCCCCCTTGCGTCACGGCGGTGGCCGCTGGTTCCTCAGCCGATTGTGGAAGGCGCACAGCAGACGGCCGTTCTCCTGGGTCGTCGGGCCGCCTGCTCCGTAGGGGACGATGTGGTCGACCTGGCAGCGGATCGCCGGACGATCGCAGAAGGGGTGGGTGCACCGGCGGTCCCGCAGCTCGATCGCCCGCCGGGTGGCCCCGGAGAACAGGCGTGTCGTGGCACCGATCTCGACCCGGGCCACCGGTGCGAACACGGCCCGTTCGATGTCGGCCTCCTCCAACCACGGGAGGAGGGCGCCGGGGGAAAGCGGCATGCCCTGGGCCAGCTCCAAGATGCGCCCCGAGAGCGTCTCGTAGCCGACGTAGACGCTGAACAGGGGGGCGGGCCGGCGCCCGTCGGCGGGGGCGGTGCCCGAGCGGGTCGCCATCTCGACGAGGGCGTCTGCTCGACGTTGCTGGTGGGTGCGGGAGAGCTCGGTGGTGGTGGGCTCTCGGCCGAGCTCGTCTTGGGCCTTTTTCCAGTCCGCCTCGAACAAGGCCTGTTCGAGCCGGACGAGCTCGTTCGAGACGATCGTCCCCGAGATCGGGTCGAGGGTCATCGTGCCGAGCCACGTCCCACAGAAGCTCTGCTCGAGCGAGACGTCCCGGCGGGACCTGCGCCTTCGTCGCTGCGCTCGACCCCGTCGGGGTCGGCGAGCTGCTCCCAGTAGGCACAGGACCTGGTGAAGGCCTCGAAACCCAGGGTCTTCGCCTGGGTGACGAGCAGCTCCTCGTCCCGGCAGAGGGCCTCTGTTGTGGCCGGGCGCTTCAACCTCGCCACGGCGTCGACGTGGGCCGAGGTGATCGCCCCTTCGAGCCAGGCCTCCCTACAGGCCGGGAGGTGGCGGAGGGCCCGTCCCCGCCGAACCTGGCGACGACCTACTGCCCCGGGCAGCCGGCACCGGGTGGCCACCCACGCAGCAGCGGTGTGGGCACCGTCGGCCTCCCATGCCCCCGAGGCGTCGAAGGCCGCCGTCGCCTCGGCCACGACCGCCTCGAGGCGAGCCAGCTCCCGGTGGAGCACGACGAGCGACTCGCCGTCGCCGAACGTCTCGGCCCCCTCTTCTGTGAGCCGGTCGAGCACCTCGGTGAGGGCATCCACCTCCATCGCCCGAGTCAACCACCAGGGTGTGACAAACACCGAGGAGCACTCGAAGGCCATGTCCCACCGACGGTCGAACCATGGATGGCGCCGGGGGTGCCCCGGAAAGCTCCGGTCGAATCGGCGTCGTCTGGACACTGGACCCCTCTCTGTCCACAATGGGTGAGACACCTCCGATCCGCGTTCTGAGCGAGAGGGCAATGGAGGATTTCACCCATGACCACGACAAGGAAGCAACCGCCGGCCCTGGTCAAGTCCGAGCACGCTAAGACTTGGCATGTCGACGACGGCACCGCCCCCGACGGCAGCGAGAGGCCTCTGCACCACAACCCGGTCCGTCGGGTCTTCACGCCGAGTACAAGCTGGCCATCCTGGCCGAGTACGACGGCTGCTCGGAGTCCGGCGAGAAGGGCGCCATGCTGCGCCGGGAGGGCCTGTACTCGAGCCTGATCACCGACTGGCGCCGCCAACACCGCCAGGGCCTGCTCAAAGCCGCCCTCGGACGCCACGACAACGGCCGGGGCGGGCCCTCCCTTTCCGAGGTGGCCAAGCTGCGGGCCGAGAACGAGCGGCTGCGGACCAAGCTGGCCCAGGCCGAGGCGGTGATCGACGTCCAGGGAAAAGTGCACGCGCTCTTGGAGGAGATCTCCAAGAGCGCGGACACCGACGAGTAGTGGACGCCATCCTCGACGCCGCGGTCGACGAGCTGGCTCCCGGTGGTGGGCCGCAGGCGCGCCTGTGCGGCCCTCGGGCGGTCCCGGGCCAGCCACTACCGGGCCACGCCGGCCGCCCCGGTGCGGGCCGCCCGCCCCCCGCCGCTCCCACCGGGCGCTGGCGCAGCGAGGCCGAGGCCATGGTCGAGGTGCTCAACGCGGAGCGCTTCTGCGACCAGGCCCCGGCCCAGGTGTGGGCCACCCTGCTTGGACGAGGGCATCTACCTGGCCTCGATCTCGACCATGTACCGGCTGCTGCGGGAACGCGCCCAGGTGCGAGAACGCCGGGCCCAGGCCCGTCGCCCGGCCCTCGTCAAGCCCGAGCTGGTGGCCACCGGCCCCAACCAGGTCTGGAGCTGGGACATCACCAAGCTGGCCGGCCCCTACAAGTGGACCTGGTTCCAGCTCTACGCCATCCTCGACGTCTACAGCCGCTACGTGGTGGGCTGGCTGGTGGCGCCCCGGGAGTCGGCCACCCTGGCCGAACAGCTCATCGCCGACGCCATCTACCGGCACGACGTCGCCGACGGCCAGCTCACCCTCCACGCCGACCGGGGCACCTCGATGACGTCCAAGGACCGTCAGCCAGCTCCTGGCCGACCTGGGCGTGCTCCAGAGCCATTCCCGGCCCCACGTGTCCAACGACAACCCCTACTCGGAGTCGCAGTTCAAGACGCTCAAGTACTCCCCGGCCTTCCCGAAGCGCTTCGCCAACATCGCCGCCGCCCGGTCGTTCTGCGACGGGTTCTTCGAGCACTACAACAACGAGCACCGCCACTCGGGCATCGGCCTGCACACCCCGGCCGACGTCCACTTCGGCCTGCCGAGGCCGTCCGGGAGAAACGCCAGGTCGTCCTCGACGCCGCCTATGCCTCCATGCCCGGGACGCTTCCGGCAGCCACCCATGCACCCCGGATCCCCGAGGTCTTCTGGATCAACCGACCCGAGGAGGCGCCGATGGCCATCTGACGCCTCTGAACCACCGGTGTCTCACATCGTTGACAGGTTCCGGACAGCTGAGGGTTGTCGCATCCAGGTGGCACGATCATCGAGTATCGACTCAAGGAGTCCGCCATGGCCACGTGCCCGTGCTGTAACGGGGAGATGAAGCACGGGATCAGCTGCAACACCGATCCATCGTCGTCAGAGGCCAGCTGTACGAACCGATCCGCTGGGGAGATGAGAGGCGATTCGGACGCCATAGAGCCGCCATTCCATGTGTCGACTCCGCGACCCCACCTCACGGTATTCACCATCATGGTTGTGACGTCGAAGAGTGTCCGCGGTGCCGTGGTCAGGCGATCGGTTCGCGTGCCATGAGCCGGCTGAGTGCGGTCGCAAGCGAATCCGGACCCGCTGCTCGATTCGTTCACCGGGCCCCCGGACGCGATGACGTTGTGAACTCGAACGATGACGGACGACAGTTCAGGGTCGGCACCAACCATGAGGGGCAGCGGTCGGGCGGTCCGGTCGTTAGGCCGAGTCCGGCAGAGCCCGGTCCAGGATGGCCGCCAGGTCGGGGCCGAGGGGCAGCGTGCCGAATGAGTGACCCCAGTCGCCCCCGAGACGGGAGGAGCAGAACGCATCGGCCACCGCAGGTGGTGCGTACCGGACAAGCAGCGATCCTTGTAGGGCAAGCGCCATCGACTCGACAAGGTGGCGGGCCTGGGTCTGGGCCTGATAGGGGTCGATGGCGGTCGCGGCCGTGAGCCCGCTACCAAGCTTGTCCAGCACAGCGTCCAAGCGGGCGTCGGAACCCCGGGACAGCTCGAGCTCACCCACAAACGCCGGTACCGTTTCGGGCTCCTTGGTCAGGGCCCGGAGTACATCCAAGGCGTTGACGTTGCCCGAGCCCTCCCAGACCGAGTTGAGCGGTGCCTCCCGGTACAGCCGCGGCATGCCGGAGTCTTCGACGTAACCGTTTCCGCCCAGGCACTCCAGCGCTTCGGCAGTGAACGCCGGGGCACGTTTGGTTACCCAGTACTTGCCGACCGCCGTCGCGATCCGTCGGAATGCCTGCTCACCTTTGTCGCCGCGAATGGCGCGATCGGCTGCGCCCGCCAGCCGCAGCGTCAGAGTCGTGGCGGCTTCGGATTCGATAGCGAGGTCGGCGACCACGTTGCGCATCAGCGGCTGGTCGATCAACATCGCGCCGAAAGCAGCACGGTGCTTGACGTGGTGCCCGGCCTCGACGAGGGCCTTTCGCATGATCGCGGTAGAGCCCATGACACAGTCCAGCCGGGTGCAGTTGACCATCTCGATGATCGTCTTCACACCGCGGCCTTCCCCTCCGACGAGCCAGCGCGACCGTGCCATCGAACTCTGGCTCGGAAGAGGCATTGGAACGGTTGCCCAGCTTGTCTTTCAGACGCGCGATACGGAAGGTGTTGCGGGTTCCATCGGGGAGGATCCTCGGCACCAGGAAGCAGGACAATCCGTCGGGCGCCTGTGCCAGCACAAGAAACAGATCGCACATCGGGGCCGAGGTGAACCACTTGTGTCCGCGGAGCATGAAGACGCCCGGCTCGCGGTGGGAGTGGCAACGGTGGTGTTCGTACGCACGTCGGAGCCCCCCTGTTTCTCGGTCATGCCCATACCCGCCAGCAGCCCGCGCTTGGTGGTCGGGATGCGGAGGCCCGGGTCGTAGACGCGGCTGGTCAGCAGCGGCTCGTATGTTGCAGCAAGCTCAGGCTCGTGCCGGAGGGCGGGAACGACTGCGTAGGTCATCGCCAGCGGGCAGCCGTGCCCGGCCTCCGTGTGTCCCCACACCAACCCGCCGGCGACGCGAGCGACATCCGCGCCCGAACGCTCTTCGCCCAGGCCGCCGCAGCGCCGCCTTCGGCGATCGCCACACGCATCAGGTTGTGCCAACTCGGGTGGAACTCGACCTCATCGATTCGGTTGCCGTAACGGTCCACGGTCACCAGGACCGG
Source organism: uncultured Acidimicrobiaceae bacterium (assembly GCA_963828385.1). GTDB lineage: Bacteria > Actinomycetota > Acidimicrobiia > Acidimicrobiales > RAAP-2 > Bog-756. The sequence continues at coordinate 1,311,974 of CAWHEF010000002.1, read as the reverse complement.
CTGTGGCGTTCGCCTGCTCGCCCCACAGCTGAGATTCCTCGCTGCCCGCCTGCTGGCCGAGGCGGCGCACGTCGACTTCCGCCCACTCGGCGCCCTCCCTCTGGAGCCCCTCGAGAAGGGCAGCGTCCGCCGGCACGCGTCATAGGGGGCATGGCGGGGGCTGGTTGGTGACCTCGTGGGTGGGTACTGCTGCATGTGGGGCGCAAGCGCGGAAACCATGCCCCGTGATATTACACTGATCTACACGGTTGTGTCTTCGCTGTAATGGCTAGGAGCATAGGCGATCTGAACCCACCCGCGGCGCCGATCCCTTTGGCATCCCTGTGTCCGGTCGCCCGTCGTGGTGGTGGGGCCGATCTTCAATCCTCGATCGCTGACCACTACATCTCCTGGCAGTCAACCTCGACGCGGCTCATGACGCCTTTGGTCATGATGACTGGTCCAGAGGCCTTGCAGTTTGCGGTGCCTGCTTCGTACTGCGGACTCCGCGCTCAGACGTTGCATGGACCCACGGCTACGGATACCGAGAATCGACCGTTCGCACCGACAGCAATGGTGGCCGATGTTGACCGCTCGACCCATGGAGGGTGATCTGTCCGCTGAGGGCTCGCGGGCCTTTCCGGGGGGACTACGACCTGGAGCGTACCGATGAGAGTCCCCGTCGGACCTGGGGGGCCTGTGGGCGATGAACAGCTGGCTAACGACACCGAAGCAGCCATGACAAGGAGTAGGGAGACCAAGGTCAGGGACGATCGACGCAAGGCATGTCCGCCGCTGTCCTTCGGGCCGGCGGCAACGACGAGCCAGACGGTCGCTGCGATGAGCAGTAGCGACAACGCGAGCAGCCCGCCGCCCTCAATCCACTGGACTCGCCAGAAGTGGCTGGCCGGCTGGTAGTCGGCGCGCAGGACGTCCCCGACAACGACGGCGAGAACGGTGTAGCCGGCGAGGGTAGCGACGATCGCAGGGGACGACCCGGCGGATGAGCATGCCGGCGAGAGCGCCGATCGCGAAGGCAGCCAACGTCCAAGCGGCGAACACGACCCCGCGCAGGTCGAACAGCCAGCGATGGAGCGGGGACGCCGGGTCATAGAGTCTGCCGGAGGCGAGGTACGGCTGGTCGCTACGCCGGCTGGAGGCGCCCTTTAGGGCTCTCGAGAGCGGGTGGCGCTCTGGACGGTCATCGCCATTTTTAGCTGGTGATAGCTCGGGGTCTGCGCGGTGGCCGTTTTCCACTTCGCCGCCCCGCCTTCAGCGTGCTGGTCTCCCCTGCGTACTCGGGCTGCAGGACGAAGCCACCTTTCAGCATGCCGCCGGTGGCATCGAAGTTGAACGTAGCTCACTGCAGACAGGCCGAGCCCGCCGGGTGGCAGGCGATGGCGCCTGCGCAGGCGTGGTGCAGCTGGAGGCCGGCGATCCACAGCCAGGCCGCACGCCAGGAAGCGCCCAGGAAGACAGCCACGCCGCCCAGCGCAATTCGGCTGTCGCCAGGTGACCCAGGCCATACACCGCCACGGCAGCGGCCGTCGGTTCGCGTTTTCCCTAGAGGAGCGGCAAGGGTGAGCGTCGTCACTCCGTTACCGTTGACGGCTCTGCATTCCGGCCGGCCCCGGCAACGCTGCGGTCCGGGCTCACGCAGGTAGGCCAGGGCGAGCTCTTCGAGACTAACGGGGTGCACCTCCCACCCCGACGGCGCTATCTGGCTAAGTACATATGCGTTCGTCCTCACCAACAGACGGAGCATCCCAATGGGCTTACAGCTCTGTCACTCCAGCATGTCCGGGACCAGTAGCTGGCAGGTTCGAGACCCCGATCTGCACGTGCTCGGGCGAGGATGTCAGCCACGCAATGAGCTTTGGCTGCCGTGTAGACGTCGATGTCCCCTTGGGCGAGGTCCATGTTGGCTCGCTTCAGTTCGGAGTATCTGTGCCGTTCTTCGGGATCGGCTCGGAGCGCGTCGGGGAGGAGCACATGGTCGAGGTGCGCCTTGTTGTTCTCAACGACCAAGTAAAGGTGATGGGCCGGAAGTTCAGGGTGTTGGGGACGTGTCGAATGCTTGTCTACCCGCCACTCCTCCGTCGCCTTCCCATTCGTAACCGAGCGGCGCGAGGATGTCGATGATCAGCGGACTTGGGATTCGTCGGCCACCACGATGTCCATGTCGATGACGGGCTTGGCCGCCAGTCCTGGTACCGACGTCGATCCGACATGGTCGATGCGTAACGCAATGTTCTCGACGGCAGGCCAGACATAGCACGTGCTCGTTCGAACCACTCTGGCCACTGCGGGTCGTACTCCACTACCACGATGTCCCTGGTGACAGCGAATGCCTCCATCTTGAATGTGCCCTCGACGCAGACTGCCGTGAGGCCTCCGTCGCTCCCAAGCCTCAGCCTCCTCGCCGGGTTCCCAGACCGCCGCCTGCCCAGATCGCATCCGACGGTGCGCTCCTTCCTGCCGCTGACCCAACCAGAGCCGGACACCAGGGCAACGAGCTGTCGACATTCGGATCGGCGTCGGTCGATTACGCCACCCGGTGCCAGATGCAATACCTGAATCCGGCCCGCGTATCTTCACCGGTCAGTCTTCCGACACGAGACTCCGAGTCAAGGGGGTCGGCGGGACGGACACCTCTGGATCGAATCGAAAGATCTGCACGGTGCCAACGTAGCCAGACACCATCTTCCCCCGAAACGACCCTGGGCCGGCGGTCTGAGCCGCACAGCTGCCCGTCGCTGAGATCTCGCCCTCCCCCGGCGACGTTGCCGATTATTTGGCCACCACATCTCCCCAGACAGTGCGAAGCCCGCTACCAACACGACGCCTCTGATCCCTGGCGCCGTCTCCCACTCCCTGCCGGTGGCTAAGGGCTTGTGAGTCCTAGCTCAAAGGTGGAAGAGCCCTTCATTCTGGAAGTACTCCGACCCCGGTGGGACCCCCCGTGATGGGTTCACTATGTATTCGCAGAGCCTGCCCCTGACGTGGGACCCCGCGAGCGGTCCGGAGACCACGGTGCCACCCGTAAATCTAAACGCCGCAGAAAGTGTGGCGAAGGCGAGCGCGGGCGCCGTCGGTCACTGATCTGGGTTGAGGACCCAGGTGGGGACAATGTCGATGTCTGACCATTGGCCCATTGAATGGTGAGACCGCTGTTGGTGACGGTCCCGCTTCCGTAGGCACAAACTACTTGTCCGTTGTGCTGGCGGTTGTACCCGTTGAAGACGGTGCAGGTGGTCTTGGCCGGATGAACATTTGCGGCCGCAACATTGGACACCGCTCCAAGTGTGAGCCCACCCCCAAGAGAGGCGATTGCAAGAACCAGGGCCAAGCGACGCATAACATCCTCCCGTCCCTAGAGGCATTTTCGAACCTAGCAGTTCTGTGCTTGCCTCGGTTACGTGTTGATATCCCTGGTTCCGCCGTATCCGGGACGCAGACACCTCGGCATGACAGGTTTCGATCGCATCGCCAAACTGCCCCGATTGCCGGTCGGGGGCAGCGTGGGCTTCCCCCGAAACCGTGGAGGCTTTCCGATAGTCGGTTGAGCATGACATTGTCCCGCACCCTGTTACCAGCGGAGGTGCCAGCGGGCCTCTGAAGCGATCCTGTGGGCAGTTCACGCGGCCTTCTCGTCTGCGATCGCACGTTCAGCGAGAATCTGCTCGTAGTCGATCGGCGAAAGCATCTCGCATCGGCTGTGACGCCGAGTCGTGTTGTAGCAGTCGATGAATCGGGCGACCGCCCGGCGAGCCTCGGCCTTGGTAGCAAAGCGCCGACGCGACAGCATTCGAACTCGAGTGTCGAGTTCCAGCTTTCGCTCACGGCGTTATCGAAACAAGACCCGACGCGGCCCATTGACTGGGTGACCCCGAGTCGGTCACAGGCCTCGCTCGAAGAGCCAGGCGGTGTACTCCGATCCCTTGTCGGAGTGGAATATGACGCCGTCCACGTCGCCGCCTCGGACCGCTGCGGCCATCTTGAGCGCGCCGGAGGCGAGCTCTGCGTCGTGGTGCTCGCCGATCGAGAAGCCGGGTATGCGACGAGCTGCCAGGTCCAAGACGATCGCCAGGTAGAGCTTTCCCTCGTCGGTCGGGATCTCGGTCAGGTCGCCGCACCACTTCTCGTCTTCTTGTCGGCGCTGAAGTCCCGTTTCACCAGGTCAGGGACGGGATCTGCGGCCTTGTCGGGACGGGTGAGGGACCTGAAGCGCCTCTTCGGCCGAGCGACCAGCCCCTGGCGGGCCATCGAGTCCAGCGACGGTCTTCTCCGACACCTCCCAGCCGGCGTCTATGAGCTCGGCGTAGATCGCGCGGCGAGCCGTAGGTGCGCGGGTGCCACCCGAGTCGCTCGAAGATCTCTGCGACCTTTGGTCGAGTTCGGCTCTTCGCACCTGGCGCTCGAGTCGGTGGACGGTCGCGCCACTTGTAGAACCAGGACTCGGACACCCCGAGGGCCCGACAGCGAGATGACGTGGGGGACACCGTAGCCGGCCCTCTGGGAGGCGATGAACGACGCCACGCTCATCGGTTCGTCGCCTCCTTCACCCAGAGGACCACGGATCGCTTGAGGACATCACGCTCCATCGTGAGCTCGGCGTTCTCTCGCTCGAGCTCCCTGACACGCTCGGGATCGACGTCGTCGTCGGGTCGACGCTTTCGCCGCGTGGCGATCTTGTCCTTCACCACCCAGTTGGCGAGCGTCCCGTTGTTGATCCCGAGGTCGTCGGCCACCTGGCGGATCGGCTTTCCCGTCTCCCGGACGACGCGGACCGCGCCGTCACGGAACTCCCGGTCGTACTTCCTTCGCTTCTCTGGCATCGCATCTCCTTACGCGATGCCTCCACGGAAAGGGGGGATGCCCGGCGAGACGATAACGAGCGCCAAGGTGGCGAGCGATCGGGATCCGCAGGACTGAGCTGAGCTGGAGGAGGCCCCCAGCCTCAATGCATCGACCCGATCACGTTCGGTCAATCGAAAGCATGTCCGCCTCCACCGACGCCAAGAATAGCGGACGCGTCCGCCTTTGCCTTGTAGGCGATAGGCGCTGGGGACCATCCTTCCGGGCCACGTCCTCCACCAGCTGGGCGGACGAGGTATCGGGCTGGTTGGTGGTCTTGAGGTGTCATAAGGCGAAACCATTCGCCCAGGTAGATGCCTTGCCGATGCTTCTGCCGCCGCCAAACGCGGTTGTTCGCCGTGGTGCGGGCGATCGCTGATCATGGCCGGTTGACTCGGGAGAAGAGGCTCGGCGCCGACACGGGCCGGCCACTCCTTGTTGGCCGTGTGTTCGACGCCGCGGATCGTAAGTCGGTGCCTCGGCAACCGCCCGATCGAAGTCGTCGAGGGATGGTAGTCAGTCAGGCTTCGAGGTTGGTGTACACGTGCTCTCGCTCATACCGGGCTCGGAGTGCGGGTCATCCCTGGCTCTGAGGCGAGGCTACGAAAATTTGCCCCCCGGGCTGAGGCGAAAGCGGACTCTGGCTTGACGACAAAACCGGCGGTTTTCGACACGATCAGAGTTGCATGTTCACCGTCCAGAAAATCGCAAGGTGAGGTAACCATGAACACCCGTTGGAACCGCTTGGCGCCACTTAGTGGTGTGGTGATGGTTGTCCTCCTTCTCGTGAGCCAGATCCTTCTGGGCAATGAGCCCGGTAGTGGCGCCAGCGGGGCGCAATTCATCTCCTACTTCGCCAAGCATCGGAGTGCCGTGCAGGCATCCGCGTACTTGACCGGTCTTGTGATCGTCTCGCGGTGTACTTTTACGGCTACCTGCGAGAGCACCTCTCCCAGGAGGAGGGCGCCGAGCGACTCGGACTGGTCGCTTTCGAGCGGGCGCGATCCTCTTCGCCGCGGGCGGAGCCGTCGGGGCCGGAACTGCGCTGGCGCTCGCCGACGTGCCGACCAAGTTGAGCCCGTCTGCGGCTCAGGTCCTCGGTCTCATCCAGCAGGACGCCACGGTCGCCCTGATCGCCGGCGGGGCAGCCACGCTGCTGATCTGCTCCACGCTGGCCATCATCCAAGGCCGCCGGCTACCGATCTGGATCGGGTGGCTCGCGCTCGTGCTCGGGATCGCCTCGCTCGCTCCTGCGAAGAACCTCGGAGCAGTATTCCGGAGGACTCTGGACCCTCATCGTGAGCATCACGTTGTACTTGCGAGCACGCCGACCAAGCGCAGCGAACCTGACCGACTCGGCTGGAGCGACCAGTGTCGCACGGTGAGCATCCCGAGGAACCCTGACCGGTGCCGCGCCTGACTCGATCATCGCCAGCCGCCACCAAGAGGCGTCGGCCAGTAACATTCGGGTCATCGTCACCAACCCGGTCCGATCGCCGGCGGCCTTCGTCCGCACTCTGAGTCGGGCCCGGGTCGACCATCTGGCCGCGGTCGTGTTCGCGGCATCGATCGTTCTCCAGGTCTGGCGGAGCCCGTCGGTCTCCGATCGATGGGCGGCCACGGTCGCCGGGCTGGCGCTGTCGACGGCGGTGGGGATGCGCCGCCGCTGGCCCCTCGCTTGCCTCGTTGTCGGCATGGCGGCCGTCTCGGCGGAGGCTCCACTTGGGGGCGCAGTCGCTCAACACGCCGCCGCCGCCATTCCAGCAGCCGTCATGTGCTTCTACGGTGCGGGCGCCTTCCTCGAACGACGTCGATCGCGCCTCGCGTTGGCCTTGGGATTGGCCGCGCTGTTGCCGCAGATCCTGCTCATCCCCCACGTCGGGTCAGATCTCTTCTTCGAACTCGTCGTGCTCGGCCTCGGGCCCTGGGCAGCGGGTCGGTTCCTGCGCCAGCGTTCGCAGGAGGTACACCGCTACCGTGAGCTCTCCGAGCGTCTCGACGCCGAGGACCACCACGCCGTGATCACCGCGACACGCGAGGAGCGCACTCGGATCGCCGGGGAACTCCACGACGTCATCGGTCATTGCCTGTCTGTGACCGTGCTCCAAGCCGGTGGCGCCCGGATGTTGGTCCGTTCCGACCCCTATCGAGCCGGGGTGGCTTTCCAGGTCGTGCAACAAGCCGGCCACGACGCCCTGATCGAATTGCGCCGTCTCCTCACCGTGCTGAGGGACACGTCCCACCCGGCCGAGACGGGACCACTGCCGGGAATCGACGATCTGGCGCCTTTGGTCGCGCACACCACTGGCACCGATTTGCGAGTCGACCTTGAAGTCGAGGGAACGGCCCGACCGGTCTCACGAGTGTCGGCCTGTGCGCCTATCGGATCGTCCAAGAGGCGCTAACCAACGTGATCAAACACGCCGATGCCGCTCGTGCCAAGGTGAGTGTCGCCTGGGCGCCAGACGCACTGGAACTCGAAATAGCCGATGATGGCAAGGGGCTAGCGGCTTTCGCGCCGACGGGGTGGGGCGGGGTCTCGTCGGTATGCACGAGCGGGTCGCAATCCTGGATGGATCGTTGCACACCGGGCCAAGTGCCCGAGGCGGCTTCGTCGTGCACGCTTCGCTCCCCTCGCCGAGGAACTGGCATGAAGATCGGCCAACACGAACTGCGGTGGCTCGACGCACCATGGCTGGACGTCGTGCTTGCACTGGCGCTGGCTGCGGAGATGGAGCTCGAGACCTGGCTGGTACCGGGCCTCACCCCTACCCATCGCCTGGTGACCACCGTCGCGGTCGTCCTGTACGCCGGGCCTATCGCCGGCAGGGGCCGGTGGCCGCTCGCCGCGCTCCTCGCTTCTGCCTCGGTGGCGATGGTGCAGGCACCGTTGGGCGGAAACATCCTGGGAGGGATGACCGGGTCGCTGCTGCCGCCGATCGCCCTCGCCTACCGGGCCGGAACGGCGCGCAGCCTCAGTCGAGGACTGCCTACGGTGGCGGGGGCCGCCGCTCTGCTCATCCTTGGCGTCTATGTGTCAGACCAGGTGACCCAGCCCAATGACTACGGCAGCCTCGGTGGCGACATCGCCGGCTTCGCCGCCGCTGTCGTCGTGCCCTGGGGTGTCGGGCTGATGGTGGCAGAACGGGCCGCTCGTGCAAGCGCCTTCCGAGACCTGTCTGCCCGCTTGGTCCGCCAACACGAGGAGCATCAAGCCACGGCGGTCGAGCAGGAGCGGACACGGATCGGACGCGAGATGCAAGACATCATCGCCCAGAGCGTCAGCGCCATAGTGGTCCAGGCTGGCGGAACCCGACATTTCATTCTTCATGAGGCCGACCGTGCATGGGACTCGATCCATGCCATTGAGCAACTGGGCCGAGAAGCCCTCGCCGATCTTCGCCGCGCCCTGACGCTCCTCCACCCGGTGGACACCTTCATGACCCCGATGCCACCACCAGGCTTGAGTCAGCTACGCGGTCTCGCCGCCGCGATGAACGCCAACGGGCTCACCTGCACGCTGGACACAGACGGTAACAGAGTCCCCATTCCAGTTGGTGTCGACCTTGTCGCGTACCGCCTGGTCGAAACGGCACTGCGCATCGCGGCCGAAGAGGGGGCAAGCCGCGCCAGCATCACGTTGGAGAACACGTGTGTTCGTGTCGCACTGAAGATCACGAGCAACGTGGCCGTGGACGATCTAGCCGAACAGCTGGGCGAGGTCCGAGAAAGGATGACCCTCTACCACGGGGTCATCCCGACATACTCCTCGCACGGACACCGGCGGATTTTCGATCGAGGCCCAACTCCCGCTGCGTGGATTCGCCTCATGAGCATCGCCGTGGCAATCGCCGACGACCAACCACTAGTCCGGGCCGGACTTCAAATGATCATCGATGCCGCCGACGGCATACACATCGCCGGCCAAGCAAGCAACGGGCGCGAAGCGATCGAGCTCGCTCGCCGGCGTACGGCCCGACGTGATTCTCATGGACGTTCGCATGCCCATCATCGACGGGATCGAGGCCACTCGCCAGATCACCTCCGAACCCAGCGGCGCTCCACGTGTCGTGATCCTCACCACGTTCGACCTCGACGACTACGTCTACGCAGCACTGCGGGCCGGCGCCAGCGGATTTCTGCTCAAAGACATCCCCCCCGAACAGCTCGTCGAGGGTATTCGCACCGTCGCCAATGGCGACAGCCTCCTCGCCCCCGCCGTCACCACCCGGTTGATCCAAGCCTTCGTCGGCGCATCGAGTCACGCACCCATGCCCTCAACCATCGAAGAGCTGACCCCACGCGAGTGGAAATGTTCGGCAACTACATCGCCGCCGGCCTCACCAATGACAGAGATCGCCAAGACACTGGTCGTCTCCGGTGCGACGGTAAAGACCCACATCACCCGTGTCCTGGCGAAGCTCGCCCTTCGCGATCGAGTCCAAGCCATAATCCTCGCCTACGAAACTGGGATCGTCCGCCCGGGACAGCATCAGCAATAAGACGCCACCGATTACCAGGGACAACGACCGTGGCCCGCGGGCCTGTCGTTTGGTTTCGCCTAATGACACCTTGTGGGGCTCTTCGGATTTCAGCGGGGTCCGCCCTGACAGGGTCCCCCAGACTCGACGAAGGTGCTTCAGGCTTGAGGTGTGAGCCAAAAAGCAAGAAGCACCTTCGTCCTTCACGACCCTAGTGAGATCGTCCAGGCCTTGGTGGGTCTGAAAGACGTCCAGGTCCTCTCCTACGAGCGCCGGGGGCCCGACGTCGAGCTCGCGATCGAGCAGATCCTCGGAGTCCGTCCCTGCCCGGCGTCGGCCGGGGCGCAGGTAAAAGAGCGTCCCGTCGTGCACTACGTCGACCTGCCGGTCTATGGCACCCCGATGTCGCTGGCCTGGAAGAAGCACCGGATGCGCTGTGTAACCCGAGCTGCCCGAAGAAGAGCTGCGTGCTCGAAGACCACCGCATCGCGGCCAAGAACTGCCTGCTCACCACCAGGGCCGCCAAGTGGGCGACCGCCAGGTCGGCGGCGGCCGGACGGTCTCTGAGGTGGCCGAGGAGCTCGCCTGTGACTGGCACACGGTCAACGACGCGGTGATCACCTATGGCGAGGCGCTGCTCGAGGCCGATCGCAAGCGGCTGAACAAGACCACGGCCATCGGGCTCGACGAGACCTCCTTTGTGAGGCTCGGGGACGAAGGCCCACACCGACTATGCGACGACCGTGGCCGATGTGGAGAACCACCAGATCATCGACATCTTGCCGAGCCGCAACTACACCGACGTGGCCGGCTGGATCGACAAACAGCCCAGCGGCTTGGAAAGAGCGGATCCGCTTCGGCGCCCTCGACATGTCGGCCACCTATGCCGCGGTCTATTCGGTCCTGCTGCCAAAGGCCGCCCAGGTGGTTGACCCCTTCCACGTCATCTCGCTCGCCAACCGCTGCCTCGATGCCGTGAGGCGACGGGTGCAGACCGAACAGCCCGGCCATAGGGGTCGGCGAGACGACCCGCTCTATAGGGCACGCCGGGTGCTGCTCTTTGGCGAGGAGAAGCTCGGTGAGCAAGCCACAGAGCGACTCTGGTCCCTGCTCCACCTCGGCGATCCCGAGTGCCGAGGTCGCCATCGCCCACCGCGTCAAAGAGCGCCTTCGCGACTTCTATCGGACGAAGTGATCCCGACGAAGCCCGGCGCTGCTCGTCGAGCTGCAGGAGCACTGCGTGAGCAGCGCCATGCCGCCTGAGGTCCAAAAGCTCGGGCGCACGATCAAGCACTGGTTCGACAAGATCGCCAACTTCCACCTGGCCCGGGTGTCCAACGGCCCGACCGAGGCGCTCAACAACCTCATCAAGCGGATCAAACGCATCGGGTTCGGCTTCCGCAACTTCGAGAACTACCGCATCCGCGCGCTGCTCTACGCCGGCAGGCCGAACTGGCGGGTGCTCGGCTCGATCGTCGTTCGATGAGTGTCAGCACCCCGCCAGAATCCGAAGAGCCCCTTGTGGGCGCTAGAGGACTCGAACCTCCGACCTCAGCCGTGTGAAGGCTGCGCTCTAACCAACTGAGCTAAACGCCCGCGATCGAACGGGACGTGCGTCCCTCGTTGCAGGCAGCCATGGTAGTCCGCCGACCGGCGACCGCCGGCTGAAGATGCCTGGCAAGCTCGTCACGTAAGCCCGACGAGCGAGGGGCTCCGATCCACCCCTGACCCAAAGCGCCGAAGATCAGGCCGATGCTGCGGCGACAGGCGCGCTCGCGTCGAACCCTACGGCTTCTTCGAGCGCAGCGGCGGATCGAAGGACGACCAGGTCGCCGTGTTGTGGTCCGATCAGCTGCAGCCCGACCGGGATTCCGGTCGCGGTGAGCCCGGCACACACGGTTGCCGCCGGAGATCGCGTCATGTTGAACGGATAGGTGAATTTCACCCAGTTGAGATCCTCGACACCGTTGATCAAACCGGCTCCGTTAAGGGCGCGGGGCGGGGCGGCGGCCGCTGTGGTCGGCGTGAGGAGGAGCCGCACGTCCCGGAACAGCCGGACGAGCCTCAAGTTCAACGAATGGCAGTTGTCCACCGCTCTGACGAGCTCGACCGCGGGGGTGGCCGACGCTTGCTCGATGACCATCTTCAACACAGGGTCCGATTGCTGGAAAGCAGGAGTCGATACGACGTCAGCGTAGGTGCGGGCGTTGTACACGCCGGACAGCGTGAGCCACTGGTCGACGGGGTCGCTGTCGAAGACCGTGTCGACTTCGACGATCTCTGTACCCAGGGAGGCCATGATCTCGACGGCTCGCTCGCAGACTGCCCGAACGTCGTTGTCCACATCGGCATAGCCGAGCGTCGGGGACCAGGCGATCCGCTGAGGCGGTTTGGCGTCGTCCAGAGCCGCCTTCCAGGATGCCTCGGGCCGAGGCAGCGACCGGAGGTCGGTTGCGTCCGGCCCGACCACGATCTCAAGAGCCGCAGCGATGTCGGACATCCGTCGAGCCATCGGCCCCTTCGTCGAGAGCTCGTGCCAATCCGGTGCCTTCGCTCCCCCACCGGGGACCCGACCGAGTGACGGCTTCATTCCGGAGAGTCCGCAGCACGCTGACGGGATGCGGATCGATCCCCCACCATCCGATCCGGTGGCAAGGGGGACCATGCCGGCGCTGATGGCTGCGGCACTGCCGCCCGACGACCCACCGGGCGTGTGTTCGACGTTCCAGGGATTAGCAGTCTCTCCGAACACCGGATTGTCGGTGAGCGCCTTCCACCCGAGCTCGGGGGTGTTGGTCTTGCCCACCACGACACATCCGGCGGCGACCAGTCGAGCCACCAGAGGGGAGTCCTCACTTGCGGGCTGCCGTCCGGCGAAGGCAGGCGATCCCTGGGTGGTGGCGTACCCGGCGGCGTCCTCCAGGTCCTTCACTCCGATAGGAATCCCGGCCAGCGGCCCCGGGTCCCGTCCGGCTGCGACCGCCTGGTCGACGGCGGCGGCCCCCGAATGGGCACGCTCCTCGTCCACGGCTACGAAGGCGTTGATCGTGGGGTTCAGCACGGCGATTCGCGCCAGGGAGTGATCCATGAGCTCAGCGGCCGACACGTGTCCGTGCCGTACCTTGGCGGCCAACTCCACGACCGATTCACGGAGAAAGTCCATTCTCGCGAAGGTACCGGGAAGGGCCCATCACAACAAGATCGATCGGCAGGGCGCACAGGTTCGTTTCGACAAGGTGCCAGGGCCGGGAACACAATCTGAGCCCATGTCACCCTCTCCGACCCAACCGTCCCGCCCGGCCTCGGGGTTGGAGCCGATCGACGGTGTCGTGCTCGACCACGTCGCCCACGCCGTAGCCAAGTGGCAGGAGGCGTGGTCCCGATACGCCGTCGATCTCGGCGCCGAGTGGAGCTCGGGTGGTGAAGGGCCCGGCTTCGCGCCCGCTCAGCTCCGGTTTGCCAACGGCGCCAAGATCGAAGTCCTGATGCCGTGCCACCCCGAGCTGAACGACTTCCTCGTCAGATTCCTCGACCGGTCCGGACCTGGTCCACACCACCTCACCTTCAAGGTTGCCGACCTGGAGGCGGCCATCGATACGGCCAGAGCCGGCGGATGGGAGCCCATCGGCATCGACCTCAGCGATCCGGATTGGATGGAGGCGTTCCTCCACCCGAAAGACGCGACGGGAGTGGTCGTCCAGCTGGCTCAGGCCCCCGTTGCCTGGTCGAGCGATCCACCGAGCGACTACCCCGTCGGTCGGCGCCAACGAATTGACGGTAGCGGACCGGCGGCTGCTGCATCGCTGGTCCGCGTCGTGCACGCTGTGGCCGACTTCGACGAGGGGGTCCGACTGTTCGAAGGCCTCCTAGGCGGTCGGCGTGTCGCCGCCGGCACCGTGGCCGACCAACAGTGGGCGGACTACGCCTGGGGCTCTCCCCTCGGTATCCGGGTCGTCGCCCCTCTGCGTCTTGCCCGGCGGCCTACCTCCCGTCTCCGTCCCTCCCGGCTGCCCGTAGCCACGCTCCCGATCCCGGCTCTGAGCCAATGGATCGGCTCCCGCACCGGTCGTCTCCATCATTTGGAGCTGGTCGCTCCGGAGCCGTGGACCATACCCGAGGCGGAGCCATTCGAAGCGACTTCGTCCGACATCCCTTCCAGCGAGCCCGCCGTCTCCGCAACCGGTGGTCACGGTAGACCGGACACGGGGCCCTGGGTCGTCGAACCAGCCGGGAACAACGGTCTCCGGCTCGTGGTGCTGCCGGCAGGGGAAGCGACTTGACCCGGCCACGCTGACGATCGGGCCGCCGCCCGATGGGCCTGTGGCATCGCCCGGAAATCAACAAGTTGGTCGATCCGCCATTAGCCTCTCAACGATGGCACGACGTGCTTCCGGCCGCGGCCGGACCGAAACGACGAACGACTCCGGAGACGTCAGAGACTTCGAGGACACCGAGGATGTCGACGACGTCCTGAGCGACGAGGACTCCGGACACGGAGAAATTCGGCGAATCGCCGACACGGTGCGCTCAACCCTCGGCCGATGGCGCGACTCGTCCAAGACGGCCCCGGCCCTGTCGGCGGCGGAGGCGGCCCGGGTGCCCGGAGCCACGGTCCGGTCGATCAAGCGGGCGGTCGACCGGCTCGACGGCAGGGAAAAGCGATTCACGTTCGCCGCGGCCGGTGCTGCTGTCCTCTTCGGGATCATGATCTATTTCGCCGAGACGGACAACAAGAACTTCCGCCTCTCCAAGGGTCAGCTCACCCCCCAGACCGTGCTCCTGCTCGGAATTGTGGCGGGGCTGCTGCTTCTCGGAGCCGCCCTTCTCGGTCGACGAGCACCGGTTGGCTTCGTATCGCTGTTGACCGGCCTTTTCTTCAGCGGGTCGAACTTCGTGGTCGCCCTCCCGTTCTTGGCCCTCGGCGTCTGGGTCTTCATCCACTCCTATCGGATCCAGCGTGAGGCCACATCAGAGCTCAACGCCCTGCGTGCCCGTCAAGCACGATCCCGATCGCCCGCGACCAAGAAGGGGGAACCGGGCTCGGCAGCCGGGGCGAAGGGTGGTCCGAGGGGACAGGCTCAAGCTGGCCAGAAGGGACAGGCTCAGAGCGGCCAGAAGGGAGCCCGCACCCGGGGGCCCGCTCGTCCCGAGCCCAACAAGCGCTACACGCCAAAGGCCAAGCGACCGGCGATCCCCGCTCCGAAGCCGTCGTGGCGCGAGCGCATGGCCGCCAGGTCGAAGAGTGACGGCTGAACATCGACCGGTGAGGGTCGACGGGCTGAGCGACGATCCTCGGGTCGCCTGACGACCGCCAGCTACGCCAGGCCCTATTCGCGTCCGACGACCAGCGCCGAGCCGAGCAGGTCCAGAAGTTCGTTTCGACGTCGGACCAGCGAACGGGCCGTCGGCTCTTCGCCGAACGCCCGGAGCACCTCGACCTCGGTCACCATCCCGATCACCGTGGAGTAGAGGGCGAGGAGCAACAGCCGGGGCTCGTGTCGCTTCATCGCCCCGGCGTCCATCTCGGCCTGCAGGAAGTCCGACGCCCTGTCCACGAGCGGTTCGAGGGCGGTCACCATTCGGCCCGCTGCCGGCATCCCCAGTCGGCTGGTCTCGCGCACCAGACCGAGCAGCTCCGGGCGGCGGGCGGCCAGCCGGAACACCGAGCGGACCACCGCCTCCACCCTGGCCCAGCCGGTCCCGGCACGGTCCAGTGCCTCCTCCAGCGTCTCGGCCAGCTCCATCGCCGTCCTGTCGATGACCGCGTCGAGCAGACGCTCCTTCGAAGAGAACCAGTACAGGATGGTCTGCTTGCGAACGTCGAGCCCGTCGGCCAGGGCGTCGAGGGACGAGGCGTCATAGCCGCGCGTGGCGAACGAGACGAGGGCAGCATCGAGTATCCGCTCCGGCGTGCTCGCTCCCATCGAAACGCGGCCGCCGCCCTCGGCTCGTACCGTCATCCGGCCGGTGGTCGACCCCTCCACTTACCATATGGTAGACAAATTCCGTGACCCGCCTGCGCCACGCCCTGGCCGGTAAGCAGTTCTTCGTCACCGGCGCCACCGGTTTCCTCGGGACCGCCCTCGTGGAACGCCTCCTTCGCACTGTTCCCGACAGCCGAGTCGTCCTCCTGATCCGGCCCGGTCGCAGGGCCGGCCCAGCGGAGCGGGCGACGCGGGAGATCCTACGCAACGACTGCTTCGACATCCTGCGGGACCGATACGGTGACGACTTCGACGCAGAGGTCGCTCGTCGGGTGACGGCGATCGCCGGCGACGTCTCGATCGAGGGGCTCGGCCTCGACCAGGAGGGCAGGCAGCTGCTCTCAGAGAGCGACATCGTGGTCCATTCGGCTGCCGCCGTGGCCTTCGACTCCCCTCTCGACGCTGCCGTCGAGATCAACCTGCTCGGCCCGTCTCGCGTAGCAGCGGCCATGGTCGAAGCCACCGCGGCAGCGCGGAGCCAAGGGAGACGAGGGCCGGTCCACTACCTCCCCGTGTCCACCGCCTATGTCGCCGGCACCCGGCAGGGCGAAGCAGGAGAGCAGCTCCTCGACCGCGATCGCTACAGCCTCGACGTCGACTGGAGGGCAGAGGTGGATGCCGCCCGCAGACAGCGAGGTGACGCCGATGCCGAGTCGCGCCGTCCCGAGCGTCTGGCTGGCTTCACCAAAGCAGCCCGGACCGAGCTCGGCGCAGCCGGACTCCACCTCCTGGCGGCTCGGGCCGAACGCCTCCGCGAGGACTGGGTGAAGAAGCAGATGGTCACTGCCGGGCAGGCGCGGGCCCAGTCGCTCGGCTGGCCCGATGCGTATCCCTACACCAAGGCTCTGGGCGAGCGGGCCCTCGTCGCCCAGTTCGGGCGGGCCCTGCCCATGACCATCATCAGGCCCTCGATCATCGAGTCGGCGCTGGCCGAGCCCCGGCCGGGATGGATCCGCGGCTTCCGCATGGCCGAGCCCATCATCGTCTCGTACGCCCGCGGACTGCTCCGCGAGTTCCCGGGCGTCCCCGAAGGCATCGTCGACGTCATCCCCGTCGACCTGGTGGTGGCGGCAATCCTCGCTGCCGCCGGTGAAGCCTTGCTCGATCCGGGGGCACCCCCGGCGCTGGCGGCCGACGACCCCGTGTCCCCCGATGCTCCTGCCGGCCCGGCCCCGGACTACCGGGGGCCCGACGTGTACCACGTGGCCTCGGGCGTGCGGAACCCGTTCCGGTACGGTCGGCTGGTCGAGCTCGTCCAGGGCTGGTTCACCGATCACCCCCTATACGACTCCGACGGCCAGCCCATCGTCGTGCCGGCGTGGTCCTTCCCCGGTCGCGGACGCGTCCAACGCCAGCTGCGCCGGGCCAGCAGAGCCATGGACCTGGCCGAGCGGGTGGCCGGGTCTCTTCCCATCCGGGGACGACGGGCAGCCTGGGTCGTGGCCCTCGAGGAGCGGCATCTGCTGGCCGAGCGGGCCCTCGGCTACGTCGAGCTCTACGGGGCCTACACGGAGACCGAGGCGCGCTACCGGGTGGATCGTCTGATTGGCATGTGGGACCGGATGGACGAGGACGATCGGGCGCTGTTCAACTTCGACCCGGGAACCGTCGACTGGGACCACTACGTGACGGAGGTCCACCTTCCCTCGGTCATCGAGCACGCCCGGGTACGCACCACCCCGGGCCGCTCCACCCAGACGAGCAGGACCGACCGCACCCGGGCCGCCGTCCTCTCACCCGATCGCCATCTTGCTGCCTTCGATCTCGAGAACACCCTCATCGCTTCGAACGTCGTCGACTCCTACGCCTGGCTCGCCTCACGCCACCTTCCGCCAGCCGAGCGGGTCGCCTTCGTCGCCGACCTGGTCCGCGAAGCACCTTCCCTCCTCTTCCTCGATCGACGCGACCGCGGCGACTTCCTCCGGACGTTCTATCGTCGCTACGAAGGTGCTCCGGTCGATGAGCTTCGCGACGACGCCTGGGAGCTCTTCAACCATCTCCTCCTGGCCAAGTCGTTCCCGGCCGGCATCGCCCGGGTGCGCCGGCACCGGGCCCTCGGGCATCGGACCCTTCTCATCACCGGCGCCCTCGACTTCGTGGTGGAACCTCTTCGTCCGCTGTTCGACGACGTCGTCTGTGCTCATCTGACAGAGGTCGGCGGCCGGTTCACCGGTCGCCTGGAGGAGCTGCCCCCGATCGGCGAGTCCCGGGCGCTCGTGCTCGCCGACTATGCCGATGCCGAGGGCCTGAAGCTCGGAGAGTCGATGGCCTATGCCGACTCGGCTAGCGACCTCCCACTGCTGGAAGCAGTCGGGTTCCCGGTTGCCGTCAACCCCGAGGCCAAGCTGGCCGCCATCGCACGCAGGCGAGGGTGGCTGGTGGAGCACTGGCACAAGGCCGACGGGGGGGCCCGGCCCATGCTGCCGCTCGGTCCTCTCGACACCGGGCGGTCCGAACGGCGTCGAAAGGTCCCCGACAAGCGGCCGGCAATGGGAAGAGGACGATGAAGGCCCTCGTCTTCGAGCGCAACGTCCCGCGTTTCGCTGCCTCCCGGGCGGCATCTGTCTTCGGGTCGGGTCGGGGGGCGGGAATCGGTCCGCTCCGGCTGCTCGACGTCGACGCACCGGAGCCGCCTGACGGGACGTGGTTCCGCCTGCGTCCCCTTCTGTCGGGCATCTGCGGGTCCGATCTGGCCACGGTGGACGGGAGAAGCTCCCGCTACTTCGAGGACCTGGTCAGCTTTCCGTTCGTGCCTGGTCACGAAGTCGTGGGGACGCTCGACGGCGGTGGAGTCGACCACCGGGGCCACGAGCTCGCTGCCGGGACGAGGGCGGTCATCGAGCCGGTGCTCGGCTGTGCCCCTCGGGGTATCCATCCCCCGTGTCTCCAGTGCGGCAGGGGCCACACCGGGCTGTGCGACAACGTCGCCTTCGGCGACCTCGAACCGGGCCTGCAGACCGGGTACTGCGCAGACACCGGCGGCGGATGGTCGACCGCCGGGCTCATCGCCCACCGCGCCCAGCTCCACGCCGTGCCGGGGACCTTCTCGGACGAGGACGCCGTGATCGTCGAGCCGGCGGCCTGTGCCGTCCATGCCGCCCTGTCAGCGAGGGTGGCGCCCGGCGACCTGGTGGCCATGGTGGGAGCGGGGACGCTCGGGCTCGCCACCGTGGCCGCCCTCCACCATCTGGTCCGGCCCTCCGCACCGTGCACGGTGGTCGTGGGAGCGAAGCACCCACACCAGCGGCACGCCGCCGACGCCCTCGGGGCCGACTCCGTCGTCCCCTCCGGGCAGCTGTCCCGGGCCATCCGTCGAAGGGCCGGTTCCCTCGTCGTCGGTGGGCCGCGTGACCGAGGGCGCGAACGTCGTCTTCGACTGTGTGGGCTCGTCGCAGTCCCTCTCCCAGGCGTTGGCCATGGCCGGTCCCCGGGCGACGGTCGTGCTCGTCGGCATGCCGTCGAGGGTCTCGATCGATCTGGCTCCTCTGTGGCACCGCGAGCTGCGGTTGATCGGCACCTATGCATACGGCACCGAACGCCTCGGTGCCCAACGCCCCGGCGAGCTCGAGCCCTCTCCGAAGTCGGCGCCCGTGCCGGAGGCAGACGTGCCGGAGGCAGACGTGGCGAAGGCAGACGTGCCGAAGGCAGACGTGCCCGAGGCAGAGCCGTCGACGGAGCGGAGACGCACCTTCGATCTCGCGTTCGAGCTCGTCCAGCGGGCCGGTCTCGGCTCGCTCGTGTCTGCCTCCTACCCCATCGAGCGCTACGGCGAGGCGCTTGCTCATGCCGGCGAGGCAGGGCGGAGGGGTGCGGTCAAAGTGGTATTCGATCTTCGCAATCGGAAAGGACGCGCCCGATGAGCCCCAGGCCCGGATTCGTGCTCGAGGTGGACCGCTCGACACCACCCACGCTGTTCTGGCGGGGCGAGCGCTTCAGCCTGGAGCGCCTGCCGCTCGGGAGCAGGGTCGTCTACCCGCCCGAGCCCATGGGCGCGCTGGAAGAACCGGCGGCCGCCATCCGCCGGGCCCTGGTCGACCCGGTGGGGGGCCAGGACCCCCTCCCCGCGCTGCTGCGGCCGGGAATGAAGCTGACCGTCGCCTTCGACGACATCTCCCTGCCCCTGCCGCCCATGGAGCGACCCGACGTCCGTCAGCTCGTCATCGAACAGGTATTGGACATGGCGGCGGACGCCGGTGTGGACGACGTCGTCCTGATCGCCGCCCTCGCCCTTCATCGACGTATGACCGAACCCGAGCTCCGGCACGCTCTCGGGGACCGCATTTACGACGTGTTCGCCCCCCACGGCGGCCTGGTCCAGCACGATGCCGAGGATCCCGACGGCCTCGTCCACCTGGGCCTGACAGACGAGGGTGAGGACGTAGAGATTAATCGGCGTGCCGCCGAAAGCGACCTGCTGGTCTACGTCAACATCAACCTGGTGACAATGGACGGCGGGCACAAGAGCGTGGCCACGGGACTGGCCAGCTACAAGAGCCTCCGGCATCACCACAACCCCGTCACCATGCAGCACAGTCGATCGTTCATGGACCAGCACCGATCGGAGCTGCACTCGTCGAACTGGCGTATGGGTCGACACATCGCCGACAGCGGGGTCAACGTGTTCCAGATCGAGACCACGCTCAACAACGACACGTTCCCAGGCTCGTTCCAGTTCCTGCAGAAGCGCGAGTGGGAGTGGAAGCCGAAGGACCGGCTCGGGTACCTGGCCGTGTCCAAGACGCTCGACCGCACACCACCCAGACTGGCCCGCCAGATCTTCCAGTCGGTACGGGCACCGCACCGGTTGACGTCGGTCCAGGCCGGCGAGGTCGAGGCTGTCCACAAGCTGGCGACCGATCGGGTGTGGGAACAGCAGGGTGTCGTGGTCGAGGGTCAGACCGACATCCTGACCATGGGCCTCCCCTACATCAGCCCCTACAACGTCAACTCGATCCTCAACCCGATCCTCGTCGCCTGCCTTGGACTCGGATACCTCTTCAACATGTACCGGGGCAAGCCGCTCGTCCGCGAAGGAGGGGTGCTGATCATGGCCCACCCGACGCCGTGGGAGTTCAACCCGGTCCATCACCCGAGCTACATCGACTTCTTCGAGCAGGTGCTGAGCGATACAACCGATCCGATCGAGGTTGCCGATCGCTACGAGGAGTCCTATGCCACCGACCCGTGGTACATCCACCTCTACCGCACCGGGCACGCCTACCACGGGGTGCACCCGTTCTACATGTGGTACTGGTGTGCGCACGCCCTCCAGCACCTGGGAGCGGTAGTGGTCGTCGGCGGCGACTCGGCGGCAGTGCACCGGCTCGGCTTCCGGTCGGCATCGACCCTGGAGGACGCCCTCGAGATGGCGGCCGACGTGGTCGGTCAGGCCCCGAGTCTCACCCACCTGCACGCCCCGCCCATTCTGATGGCGGACGTGAAGTGAATGCCGATGCGGAGACCGGCCGCAAGGGCTCGGCGACCTCGCTCCTCCGTCGGCGACAGGTGCGCGCCTCTGCCACGTTGGGAGACGGTGCCGAACGGGCCCCGTCCGCCCTCCTCGGCCCGCTGCGTCGACTGAGCCCGGGCGCATTGGCCCACCGAGCCGGCCGGGCCACGTTCCCGCTGGTCCGCCCCGACTGGCCCCAATCGGTCACGCGACCAGATCCGGACCCGACCCTCGGCGTCCACTACGACACGGAGTGGTCCCGCAAGTACCCGGTCCGCCTGGCCCGGGCCGTCGTCCTCGACAACGTCACCAGGCCGCTGGCCAAGCTCGTCGCCGCCCCGCTCGTTCGAGGGGACGAGGAGCTGGCCGCGCTCCATCCCCCCGTCATCTTCGCCGCCAACCATGTGAGCCATGCCGACACTCCACTGCTCCTGACCTGCCTTCCGCTGCGATTCCGGCACCGTACGGTGGTGGCGGCGGCGGCGGACTACTTCTTCGACCGACGATGGAAGGCCGACCTCTGGTCGTTCCTGCTCGCCGCCGTACCGATCGAGCGGACCAGAGTCAACCGCCGTTCGGCCGAGCTTGCCACCGAGCTCCTGTCCGACGACTGGAACCTGGTGATCTTCCCCGAAGGGGGCCGGTCCCCCGACGGCTGGGGCCAGGGCTTCCGGGGCGGGGCCGCCTACCTCGCCGCCCGCACCGGCCGCCCGGTGATCCCTGTCCACGTGGACGGCACTCACAGGTTGCTCCCGAAAGGGAGCAGGGGCCTGAGACGGGCGGCGACCGCGATCACCTTCGGGACGCCCCTGTGGCCAGACGACGGGGAGGATGCCCGCCGCTTTGCCACCCGCGTCGAGGCGGCGGTCACCACCCTGGCCGATGAAGCCAACAGCGACTGGTGGACGGCGCGTCGCCGGGCCGCCCTGGGCACGAGCCCGTCCCTCCGTGGACCGGATGCGGCACCGTGGCGGCGGGCATGGACGCTGGAGGATTCGAACCACGCCCGGGGATCGACGTCGGTGCGGGCGGAGTGGCCGATCCGTTCGGGAAAGGCCTGAGCTCGACCAGAGCCTCTGCCCGATCTTCAGACCGGTTGTTCAGACCCGGGTCCGCACGCGGCTGCGGGCGCGACGCCACCACTCCGGGCTGGATCGACCGGCGGTCATCGATGCCGCCAACCTCTCCTCGCGCAGGGCGGCCACGTCGGCGTCGTCCAGCGACGGGAGGGCGGCGCCGGGCCCGTCGGCGGCGGTGCCGGAAACGGCCCAACTGAGCAGCAGGTCGGCGAGGGCGGTGTTCCGGGCGAGCAACGGGCCGTGCAGGTAGCTTCCGACCACCCGGCCGGCCCATGCCCCCTCGGTGCCGTCGCCCGCTCCGTTTCCCACCCCGGTAACCACCCGGGCGAGAGGCCGGGCTCCGGGGCCGACGGTCGTGATCCCACCGTGGTTCTCGAAGCCCGTCAACAGCGGCATCGGCTCACCGTCGTCCTGGCGGAGACCGTCCCGTTCCACGGCCGCCACCAATTCGCCCACGGCGCGCCGCCCTCGGCCCTTGCGGGTCGTGAGGTCGAGCAGCTCGAGGCCGGGACACGAGTGGTCCTGATTGTCGGGGAACGTCGATCCGAGCAGCTGATACCCGGCACAGACCCCGAGGACGACCGCCCCTCTGTCGACGGCCCGAGCCAGCGTGCCGTCGGCGCGGAGCGCCGACGCAGCTCGCACCTGAGGGCCGTCCTCCCCCCCGCCCATGCAGTAGAGATCCGCTGTGGGCAGTGGACGGTCGGACTCGGCATGGATCAGGTCCGCGTCGATCCCGCGCCATTGGGCGCGGCGGGCCAGGACCAGGCCGTTACCGCCGTCGCCATAGGTACCGAGCAGATCGGGGTAGACGACGGCGATGGCCAACGGATTGCGGGTCCCGGCCCTGCTCACAACTTCCTCCGGAGCTCGGCGAAGGCGGTGTAGTTGGCGATGAAGTCGATCCGGTGACAGCCCGGGCTCGAGCCGTTGCCGTCCGGCGCCCCGGCCAGCTGGATCGCCCGGTCGAGGGCGGCCAGCGGATCGGCCACGACGACGTGGGCGACGCCGGCATAGCGGAGCCGCACGGCAAGGTCGAGGCGTCGTTCGCCCGTGGCCACGACCAGGCGGCCGGCCAGCCGCTCGAACGGGACGTCCCAAAGCCAGCTCGTGTCGAAGCCGTCGGCCACCCGGGCGTTGACCGAAAGGACGACGGGAGACGGCGATGCCCCGTCCTCCTCGAGCAGGTCCGAGATGGCGGTCCACCCCGCCGGGTTCTTGGCCAGGAGCAGACGAACCTGGCGGCCCATGCGCTGGGCGACGGAGAACCGGCCGGCCACCTGGCTGACGCTGCTGATCCGCGCCAGGACTGGGCCGAGGTCGCCCCCGATCAGCTCCACAGCGGCGATCGCCGCCATCGCCGCGTTCGCCCGGTTGAACCGACCGGGCAGCATGAGGTCGATGGGCAGGCGCTCGCCGGCCGAGGTCATCAGGTCGTCGCCGTCCAGCCACACCTCGGGATCGGGACGGGCGAACGCGCATCGGTCGCACGACCACGTTCCCTCCGTTCCGTACGTGATGCGACCACCACACTTGGGGCAGCCGACGGCGTCGTTGCGCCACACCTGCCCGGCCCCGACCCACCGCACCGTGGGGGCGGCTTCCGCGGCGTAGGCCACCATCGGATCGTCGGTGTTCGCCACCACCACCGTGTCCGGTCCCGACCCGTCCCCGACCATCCCACCGCTCGCGGCGAGCAGTGAGAAGGTCGAGCGCCAGCGGTCGGCCAGCATTCGCACCTCGGAGATCCGGTCGAGCTGATCGCGGGAGAGATTCAAGAGCACGACGACCCGGGGTTGCGTCTCGGTCACCAGCCGTTCGAGGTAGCCCTCGTCGACCTCGAGGATGGCGCTGGTGGACGCGGGCGCCTCGACGAGCGCGGACAGGTGACCGGCCGGCATGTTGGCGCCGGTGTCGTTGCTCGCCGGTGGCGGCCCCACCGGGCTCGACACCGCGGCCACCAGAAGCCGGGTCGTGGTCGTCTTCCCGTTGGTGCCGGTGACGAGGGCGACCCGCTTGCCCGATGCCAGGGTGGCCAGCAAACCGGGATCGAGGGCCAAACCCACCCGGCCCCCGGCCACGGTCCCGCTACCCCGGCCGAGGGCGCGCGAGAGACGATTGGACAGGCGCAACGCGCCCGATGCCACCGAGGCCCGGGGCGACAGCGCAGCCGGAGGCCGGTGGGTGACCGTCACGTCGGAGGTTGGGTAAGGGCCAACTCCTCGGCGGTGGGAACGTGGACCCGATGGGCTTCGGGAGGCAGGAGGTCGACGATGGCGGCCATCAACGCCGTCGTGTCGGCAACCGCGTCCTCGAGGCCGAGCGGGACCGGACGTCCGATGGAGATCGTTACCTTTGGCGGGCGAGCCAGGGCAGTGACGTTCGGCACCTTGGCCGAACGGGGCCAGACCCGCTCGGTCCCCCACACCCCGATCGGCACCACGGGCGCCCCGGTCGCCGCGGCCAACCGAGCCGTCCCAGTCTTGCCACGGAGAACCGGGTCGAAGAAGTCGACGCCCCTCGGGATCGTCCCCTGGGGGAGGACGATCACGACCTCGTCCGCCCGCAGTGCCGCCGTCGCCTCCGCCATCGGGTCGGTCGTCGACCCCCGACGGTCCACCGGAATGCCGCCCAACGACCGTGCCAGGGGTCCGATGGCGGGTGCGTCGAACAGTTCCTGTTTGGCGAGAAAGCGGACGGGACGTCTGAGCCGCGCCGCCACCAGGCCGAGGGCGGCGACGTCGAAGTAGCTGCGATGGTTCGACGCCAGGAGCACCGGGCCACCTGCCGGCACGTGCTCTATCCCCCGCAACGTGAACCGGGCGTAGGGGAAAGCCTCGGGCCGGAAGAGCGGCCGGAGCACGTGATAGGGCTCGTAACCCAACAACGAAGGGACGCCCGGCGCCCGGTCCCAGTACTCGAGTGGCCACCTCGCGCCGAGGGCGAAGAGAGCCAGACGGGGATCGGCGTTGACGGCGTGAGGATGGCCCACCAGGGTGAGGAGGGGCAGGTCGAACACGCTGTCGGAGTAGGCGTGGCAGTGGGAAAGGGGGATCCCCCGGTCGACGGCCCACTGGGCGGCAGCGGACTGCTTCCCGATACCCCAGATGAACGCTCCGTCCAGCCGGCCGGTGTAGCGGCCGTCGACCTCGCCGTACCGGGTGGCGATGACGTCGTCGAAGTCGAGAGCGTCGGCGAGCGGACGCACCAGGTCCATGGGTGATGTGGTGGCAAGCACAAGGGTCCGGCCCTCGGCCCGGTGGGCCGCCAGCACCTGGGGGGCCCACGGCTGCACCAGGTCGAGCAGGGGCTCGACGGCGCGTTTGGCCGCACGCTCCGTGGCCTCCACCGATCGACCACGCATCACCCGGGCGGTGGCCCGGGCCAGTCCGATCGAGGGCAGTGACTCGCCGAAGCGGTCGTAGAACTGGTAGAGCAGCCCGTCCCCGGGGAGATGGCGACCATGGGACACGACGCCCTCCGCCTCCATCGCCTGGTGGAACACCGGACCGCTGGCCGAGGAGATCAGCGTGCGGTCGAGGTCGACGAAGACGGCGCCAGTGGAGTCGGGCATGGGAAGACGCTACCGCCCGGAATGGCCTGGACGTGCCCGCCTGTGCGTGCCCGTGCGGACCGGAGCGAGCCGGGACGACGAGCCGGGACGACGAGCCGGGACAGCGAGCCGGGACGACGTGGCTGGACGCACGGCCCCTGGACGCGGCAAAGGGACCGCCAGGGGGGGAGGGCGATCCCTTTGCTCTGACTCAACAAGGATAGGAGGGGGATTCCTGTTTCCTGTGGTCAAGATCAAGTGTAAACAAACGCGAGCGATCAGTCAAGCAGTTTGTAACGATAGTGGCTATCATGATGCACGATGGAACTGCGGCACCTTCAGGCCCTGACCGCGATCAGCGATCACGGGACCTTTTCGGCGGCAGCCGCCCATCTCGACACCGTCCAGTCCAACATCTCGGCCCACGTGGCCCGGCTCGAAAAGGAGCTGGGCGTGCCCCTCGTCGACCGGTCCGACGGGTCCTTGACCGAGGAGGGCATGGCCGTCGTCGCCCGGTCCCGGCGCATCCTGGGAGAGCTCGAAGCGCTTGTCGCCGACGTGGCTGCCTGCAGCGACGAAGTGACCGGGACGGTGCGGGTGGGGATGATCGGGACCACGAGCGCGCTGGCTGGTGCCTCGACTCATGGACGTCACCAGAAAGCGCCATCCCAAGCTCCGTCTCGTGGTGGTCGAGGGCAGCACCACCGTGCTCGAACCCCACCTTGCCGGGGGACAGCTCGACATCGCCGTCCTTCATCTCCCCCTCGGAGGCCGCGATCTCGTCGGGCGGCCGCTCTTCGAAGAGGACCTGGTGCTCGTGGTGCCGGACGGCCACCCGTTGGCGGCCACACCACAGCCGGTCACCCTGGCCGAGGTGTCCCGGTTGGAGCTCCTCCTTCCCGTCCCGGGGACGGCGTTCCGTGACGAGCTCGATGCCACCACCCGCCCGCTCGGGATCACCCTGACGCCGGCAGCCGAGATCGACGGCCTCCGGCTCATCGCCTCGCTCACCTTCGAGGGGTACGGCCCGGCGATCCTGCCGGCCACCGCCATCCCGTCGTTCCTCCGGTCGCAGTTTCGCCCCGTGCCGGTCGAAGGCCTGCCGAGGCGGCGGGTGGGGGTCGCCCAGCGGTCCCGTGGCCGACCCTCCGCTCCGACCCGGGCCCTCCTCGAACTGCTCACCGAGGTGATGCGGCAGGTGGAGGACGGGCCTCCCGGCCTCCACCTCCCTCGATCATCGTCGGCGGACACCACCGGCTAGCACGCCGAGCGATCGCGATGGTCGGCGTGCGACTAGGACGAGACCCGAGGTTCCCTCCACATGCGCCAGAGGGTCGGAGCCCCCCCGGGGGGTCGGAGCTCTTCGACGACGTCGAATCCGAACCGGGCATAGAACGGGACGTTGCGCTCCTTCGAGGACTCGAGGTACGCCGGGGAGGCATCGGCATCCACCCGGGAGAGCACGTGCTCCATGAGGGCCGATCCGATCCCCTGGCCCTGCCGGTCAGGCTCGGTGCCAAGGGTGGCCAGGTACCAGTGGGGCTCTTTCGGGTGGAGCGAGTCAACGAGGAACACCAGCTGCAGCGCACGATGCATACGGGAGCTGACCAGGTACGGCACCGTCGGCAACAGCTGGACCATTTCGACGAGCGGATGGCGGACCCGGTCTGCCGGGGCCCAGATGGCGGCCCCGGTGAGCCCATCGGTCGTGTAGACGTGGCCTGCGGGGAGGTACTGCCGGGCGACCTGCGTCGTGAAGAACGATCGAAGACCGCTTCGACGGCGTCTGACCCCGTCGAAGAGGAAGTTGACCACGGGGTCGTCGTCGAATGCTCGCATGAGGACCGCGACGACCCCTGCGATCTCACCCTCGGTTACGTGGCGGACTGTCGGCGGTACGGGACGAGAGGGCACGGCGAGATGGTAGCGGTCGCATCCCCCGCCGCCGGCGCCGATCAGTTGGACGAGAGGTCGGTCGGGAATCCCGATACCACGGCGAGCGCCCCTCCTTGGCGGCGCAACACCCTCCGCCAAAGGCCTTCGGGATCGGCAGATATCGGGTCACCCTCGGCGGCCGGCACGACGTACCACGACCCTTCCTCGATCTCGGACTCGAGCTGGCCCGAGTCCCAGCCGGCGTAGCCCGAGAACAGGCGGGCACCGATGATGCCGTCGGACACCGGGGTCGGGTCGGCAGACAGATCGACCGTGCCGACCGGCTGGTCCCCGTCGACGACGCGATGCCAGCCCTGGAGCCAGGCGGAAGGCTCATCCCCTGGTCCGGCCGTCGCCGTCAGCCGAACCAACCCGATCAGTGCGTTGCGGGCGACAGGCCCTCCGACGAACACCTCGGCCGGAGGGGTGGAGAGGGATTGCCACTGGGGAAGAAGCTCATCGACAGCCACGCCGCCGGATCGGTCGATGACGATACCAAGCGCCCCGTGACCACCGTGATCGAGGACCAGGATCACCCTCGCGACTGAAGTTGGGGTCACCGAGGCGGGGAGTGGCCACGAGGAGGTACCCCCTCAACGTGTCGGGAGGCGGTACACCCCCGTACGGCTCAAAGGCGCTGAACGGCTCGACGGGCACGCCTCGATGATGGCGCACCGGCGGTCGCGTTGAGCTCCACCGCTCAGACGCTCGCTACGCGACCACGTCCGTGCGAGCATTCCGAGCATGGCCAAGGCACGTCGGCGAGGGAGCAGCCAGGGAGGTCGACGAGGGGGTCGACGGGTCGGAACTGTCTCCGATCACACGGCGTCGCCGTCCGGTCGCGAGCACTTCCGGGCCGATGGGACCCCGAAGGCCCGATTCGACACGGTCGACGACGCCAACCGGGTCGCGTTCGGGGCCCGGCTGGAGTCAGGAGCCGATCTCGATCCCTACCTCTGCGGGTTCTGTCGCGGATGGCATCTCGGCAATCCCGGCCGGGGATGACGCGGCACGCGGCACAGGGCCGGGGTGGCCAGGGACAGGGCGAGGATCCGGTCATGACCGGCGTCGTCCGCCTGGCCTGTGACGGGCTGTGGCTGTGCGATCTGTTCGGGCTGGCACCTCCCTCGGCCCCCCGCCGTCGGAGCTTCGCCACTGCGTTGGAGCTGCTCCTGGACGGGGCGCCATGACCGCCGCCCAGATGACGACCGGTGACAGCGGGGCGCGCTCGTCGTCCCGACTCGTCCACACCCTCGCCGTCACGGTCTTGCTCCAGTGGATGGGCGCCACCGCCATCGTGCCCATGCTGCCCGTCTACGTCCGGCACCTGGGCGGATCCGATGCAGTGGCCGGCGTGGTGATGGCCGCCTTCTACGCCGCCGGCGTGCTCTTCCAGTACCCGGCGGGGAAGCTGGCCGACCGGTTCGGTCGTCGACCGGTCCTGGTCGGCGGCCTCCTCACCTACGGGGTTGCGAGCTTCTCGTTCCTCTTGCCGACCGGGGCGTCAGCGGTCATCGGCCTGCGCTTCCTCCAGGGCCTTGGGGCGGGGGCGGCCACCGTGGCCGCGTTGGCCATGGTGTCGGGATCGGTCGCCGCCGACCAGCGGGGTCGTGCCTTCGCCGCCGTCTACAGCGGGGAGCTGGCCGGTATGGCCGTCGGCCCGCTCGTGGGCAGCATCGTGGGCGTCCGGTTCATGTGGGTGATGTTCCTCGTCTCGGGCATCCTGTCCACGCTGGCCTGCGTGCCAGCGCTCTTCGTAGCGGAGCCCGGCCCCCGGTCGGAGCTCCGGCACCAACGGCCACCCGTGCGCGAACCGTTGAGGGTCGGGATCCGAGCATCGACGGCGGGCGCCCTCATCTGCGCCGGCGTCATCGGACTGACGACCGGGGTCTACGACATCTGTTGGACGCTCCTCCTCGTCGAGCGGGGCGCACCGGGGTGGGCAATCGGCATCTCATGGACGCTGTTCGCAGTGCCCTTCGTCCTCGTCTCGAGACCGAGCGGTTGGCTCGCCGACCATATGGACCGCCGGGCCCTCGTTCTCGGCGGCCTCGGCGTCTCGACGGCGTTGTGTGCGACCTACCCGTTCCTCCACTCGGTGACCCTTCTCGTGACACTGGGTGCGTTCGAGGCAGTGGGATTCGCTGCGGCCATGCCGGCCGTCCAGTCGCTGCTGACCGAGAGAGCGCTGCCCAGCGAGGTTGGTCGCACCCAGGGTCTGTTCGCCACAGCCGAGACGGCGTTCACCGCCCTGTCCGCCGCGCTCGCCGGCGCCGCCTTCGGCGTCGCCATCTGGTTACCGTTCCTGACCGTGGCCGGCGCGGTCACCGTGGCGCTTGTGGTCGTCGTTGCCGTGTGGCGGCGCGTGCCGGGCCGGGTGGACCGGCCCGGACCCCACCCGTCGGCGGGAGAGGCGGCGGTGACCGCATCGGTGCTCGCCCAAGCGACCGAGGTGGTGGCCTCGGCCGCTGATGGACCGTAGTCACCGCGCGCCGCGCCATCTCGGTCCGCATCCTCGCGGGCCCAGGTGACTGTCTTTGCGGCGTCCCCGACATCCGGCGTCCCGATCGGGCTCCCGGTTAGTGTGGCCCGCAATACTGCACCGTCACCGGCGCAATGGCAGAGCACGCGTCCGAAACGGTACAGCCACGAGAGCCTGTCGGGGTCAGAGCGCCAAGGGCCCCGCCATGAAAGGAGCCATGGTGAAGGGATTCAAGAACTTTCTCATGCAAGGCGAATTGATCGTCATCGCCGTCGGCCTCGTCGTGGCACTCGCCTTCAGCACGTTGATCAAAGCTTTCACCGACAATGTCATCACGCCGTTGGTGAACGCCGCCGAGGGCGGGGGCAAGGCGTCGATCGGGCTCGGCTGGACGATCAACAACCAGCGCATCGATCTCGGCGCCTTCATCTCGGCCATCGTGTACTTCATCATCTTCATGGCCGTGATCTACTTCGTGCTGGTCGTCCCCTACCGGCACTACATGAAGCGGCGGGGCATGGAGGTATTCGGAGACCCGGCACCGACCACGACCTGCCCGAGCTGCCTGTCGGACGATCTCCCGCTGGCCGCCACCAAGTGCAAGTACTGCGGTAGCTCGCTTCCCGCCGACACCTGAACCCGGTGCGAATCGGGGTCAGGCCCGCCCGGCATGGACGTC
Source organism: uncultured Acidimicrobiaceae bacterium (assembly GCA_963828385.1). Lineage (GTDB taxonomy): Bacteria > Actinomycetota > Acidimicrobiia > Acidimicrobiales > RAAP-2 > Bog-756. The sequence goes on along the minus strand of CAWHEF010000002.1, from coordinate 1,281,496 downwards.
CGCCCGCCACCTTCCCGTGGTGGGCACGGTGCAGCAGGCGGTGGCCGCCTCGAGGAGCCAACGCATGACGGCAGCGTTGTCGGCGCCGGCCGGCACCGAAGCCACGAGGCCCCGCCTCGGATGGTCCTGGGTGATCCGCCAGTCCTCCGGCACGGGGATCCCGAGGTCCCGCAGCTTCCACGCCAGGCGCGGTCCGGCGGCATGCTCCAGCCCGACGGTGGTGGGCCTGACCGATCCGTTGGCCGATCGCTTGCCCGGCATCCACGTGGCCGTGGGTATCTTATGAGTCGAGCCGCCCAAGAAGGCGAACGGGCCTGGCTCGGGCGGGCGGTCATCGTCCTCGACGATGGGCTCGATGTTGATCCAACCCAACCCCGACTCCTCGGCGGACCGCATGTGCTCACACAAGACCGGGTCGTCGGGCTCGGTGAACTCGAGCTCGCGCGGCCGCGGCTCGCGTCACGTCTGGAGGTCCAGGAGTGCGTCGGCCAGCGACGAGAGCTCGGCCGGCCACGCTCGAGGCGGCTCGAGCGGGCGGACTACGAATTTCGAGAAGCCCACTCCGATGAACCGTTCGAGCATCGCCCGCAGACCGTCGAGTCCGACGGGAACGACTTCGAACGGGTCCACGTTGGGGCGTCGGGAGCCGATCCTCGAAAGGATCTCGGCGTCGAGCGGCCGCGACGAGTAGCCGATCGAGACGCCGAAGTGCTCAGGACTGATCGCCCGTCCGGCGGAGCGGGCCGTCTCCTCGATCGACGCCCTGGCGGTCGCCACTTCATCGGGGGTACACGTGGAGGGCAGCCAACCGTCGGCGTGGAGGCCGCACCGGCGAAGGGCGGTGGGCGCCATCCCGCCCGTCCACACCTCGAGGGGACGTTGGGTGGGAAGCGGTGCGAGCACCACATCGTCCAACTGAGCGAACGGCCCGTGATGGGTGACGTGCTCCCCCGCCCACAACCGTCGCAGCAGTGGGATCGTCTCGTCCATCATCGCCTCCTTGTCCCGACGGGCGCCCCCGACAGCACCGGCCTCGGGCTGGCGGGAAATGCCCGGGACGACGGTGACGAGCAACCGCCCGCCGGACAGGAGGTCGAGAGTGGCGAGCTCCTTCGCCACCCTGAGGGGATTGCGTCCCGGGAGCACGATCGTCGTGCCCAGCTTCAGGTGAGGGTTGTGGGCGGCGGCGAACGCCAGACCGGTGAGAGGATCGAGGGCGGGAACGGTCAAGACCTCCGGCAACCAGATCGAATCGAAACCGAGATCGTCGAGCGTGTCGACGACGTCGCTCAGCACCGATGGACCGGTGCTCCCGAGCGCACCGAAACCGAGCCCGATCCGAACCTTCATCGCCTCAACCAGCGCCGAGTGGCGGGCCGTCGAGGCTGTCGACGGTTGCGAACGAGTCGACCGGGTCTCTCCGCAGGCGGGTCGGCTGGTGGACGGGGTAGCCGAGGGCAAGCATCCCGGCCACGTTCATGGTGTCGGTAACCTCGAGCAACTCCCGCACCGACGACTCGCTACGCACGAGCATCGTGGTCATCACGCCCCCCAGGCCTTCCGCCCGGGCCGCCAGGAGGATGCTCCAGGCGAACGGATAGATAGAGGCACCTCCCACCATCGAGTACCGGTCATTGTCGCGGTCGACCGCCGCCAGCCTGGACAGGTCGGCCAGGAGGACCAGCATCACCGGGACGTCCTCCAGGTGCTCGGCGAAGCCGCCCGGTCCGTCGGCAGCCGATCGGGCGAGAGCCGGCGCGTCCTGGAGGGAACGGCGTTCGAGATCCCGGTCCGTGACCACCGCCCACGGCGTGAGTCCTGATGCCGCCTGGGCCAGGTACTCGTACCAACCCGTCAGGTAGAGCCTACGGAGCTCCCGACGGGTCGCCCGGTCCTTCACGACCACCACCCGCCACGCCTGGCGGTTGCCACCATTGGGGGCGAACCGGGCCGCATCCAACAGCCGACGGACGATCGAGTCGTCGACCGGGCGGTCGGCAAACTCACGGACCGCCCCCGTCGTTCGCAGTGCTTCGACCAGCTCCATGCCAATGACCGTAGTGGGTGTCGGCAGCGGCGTTTCCACCGAGCCGGGTCGACCGTAGGGCTGCGGTGAGGACATCGGGGAACGCCGGGGACCGGAGGGCGCGACACCCGGCTGATTGAATCACCTCCCATCCCGTCATCGACTGAATCGACCCACCTGCCGAGCGGCCAGCAGCCAGTGGTCCCCCGAGCGGCCGCCGAGGAAGCCAGCCAGGAGAAGGCCCGCCATGTCCACCACGACGACGGACGACCCCGAACGGACCGGCCGATGTCGCCGGCCTCGCCGTGCGCTGCTCTGTATCGGCGCGGTCGCCCTACTCCTCACCGGGTGCGCCGACGCCGCCCGTCCAGGACCCGGGCATCGACCGAGCCCGGCAGCTTCGAGCGAGACCGCTCCCTCCTCCCCCCTCTCGCTTTAGCGGTCGAACCGGGAGACGCCGACGAAGCGGTCTACTCCCTCGTCTCCGGGGCCCGACACAGCATCGACATGACCATGTACGAGCTCGACGATCCAGGGTTCGAATCGCTGTTGACGGACGCCACCCGGCGAGGCGTAGCAGTACGGGTCCTGCTCGATCGCGACTTCGAAGGTGGACGGGTCAACCACGGGGCCTACGCCCGGATGGTGGCGGCGGGCGTGCCTGTCCGGTGGGCGCCGCCATCGGTGCTGTTCCATCAGAAGACGATCACCGTCGACAGCTCTGTCTCAGCCATCATGACGGGCAACCTCGTGGCGGACGAAGTGCGGACCAGCCGCGACTTCGTGGTCCTCGACCACCAGCGCTCGGCGGTCGCCGCCATCGAGTCCGTGTTCGAGAAGGACTGGGACGGCGATCCTGTCGTGGCCGAAGGCGACCCCGGTGGACTCGTGTGGAGCCCGGGTGCCGAGGATGCGCTCCTCGCCCTCATCGGCTCTGCTCGCGACGATCTCCTCGTCGAGAACGAGGAGATGGATTCGTACGTCATCGAATCCGCACTCGTGGCGGCGGCACGGCGGGGCGTCCGTGTACGGGTCGTGATGACAGCCGACCCCAGGTGGAACGATGCCCTCGGTCGGCTGGCGCAGGCCGGGGTCCAGGTGGGGACGGTCCCCGACGGCGGTGGGAACCTCTATCTCCACGCCAAGGTGGTCGTGGCCGACGGTAAGACCGCGTTCGTCGGCTCGCAAATTTCTCGACGGAGAGCCTGGAGCGCAACCGTGAGCTCGGCGTCGTCACCACGGATCCGTCTGTGGTCGGTCCCCTGGCCGCCGCCCTGAGGAGCGACCTGGCTGCAGCCGCTCCGTTCACGATCGAGAAGAGCGAGAGCTCCGAGGACCTAGAGCACCCCGAGGACGGAGTCGGCCGCGCTCACCGATAGTCCCGCGCCGGGCTCCACGTTGAGCGTCTTGACGACGCCGTCGTCCAGGACCATGGCGTAGCGTTGTGATCGCATCCCCAGGCCGAAGCCCGAACCGTCCATCTCGAGTCCCACCGCCTTTGTGAAGTCACCGTTGCCGTCGGCCAGCAAGGTCACCAGGTTCCCGACCTTCTGGGCCTCGCCCCATGCCCCCATGACGAAGGGGTCGTTGACGGCGATGCAGGCGATCGTGTCGACCCCCTTCGCCTTCAGGTCGTCATGACGGATCACGTAGCTCGGCAGGTGATAGTCCGAACACGTCGGGGTGAAGGCCCCGGGCACGGCGAACAGCACCACCTTGCCCGATCCGAGGACCTCCCCGGTCCGGACTGGAGTCGGTCCGGACGGACCCGGCTCCATGACCTGCACGTCTGGGATCCTGTCACCGACCGCGATGCTCATCGCCGCTCTCCTTCGTCTCCGTGTTTGCGCTCGTTCTCCGAGCACCGGGTGAGGGACCCTGTCTACGTGTCCCACCGAGGAAGCATATGGGCGAGGAGTGGCGGTCCGGCGCGTCCGGCCGTCGAGCCGGGCCGGGCACGGTCGGCGCCTCCTGGCGAATCTCGGCGTGCTTCGGGCGGCGCTATGTCGGGGCGGGCAGACTCACATGACGGAGCACCGTCGAGCTGAACTCGTCGATAGCGGCCAGCTGGTCGTGCCGGCGGGAGCCCGGAAGGGCGACCGTGATCCAGTCGACGCCGATCGCTTCCAGAGCCCGGACGGACTCGATCACCCGCTCGGCATCTACCGGGGCCGGGCCCACCATCGAAAGGCCCTCGGGTACGAAAGCCACGGTCAGAGGACCTTCGCGGCCGATGCGCTCGGCATACGAGCTGGCGTAGTCGAGCGACGATGCAAGATCGTGGACGTCGCGGACAGAGGCTGTCCGAGTGCGTTCGGCCAGTCGGCCCGGAGTGGGAAAGGGCGACCAGCCATCAGCCAGCTCGACAGCCCGGCGGATCGCCCGCCGGCTGTTCCCTCCCACCCAGATCGGCGGATGGGGCGACTGGATCGGCTTCGGCAGCATGGTGTTCCCCGGACGCGGCATACCCGGACCCCGTGAACGCGACACGTTCCCCCGACCACGCCGCACGAATTGCGGCGATCCCCTCGTCGGTCCGGCGATTGCGGTCAGAGAACGATGCGCCGACCGCTTCGAACTCGGGCTCCAGGTAGCCGGACCCGATGCCGAGGATCACCCGTCCGCCGCTCAGCACGTCGAGGCTGGCGATGCCCTTGGCGGCGAGGAACGGGTTCCTCAGGGCGAGGACGAACAAGTTCGTGTGCAATCGAACCGTCGTCGTGGCGGCTGCGGCGAACGACAGGGCGACGAGCGGGTCGATGGCATGGTGACCACCGCCGGCAAGCCAGGCGTCGGGAGGGAAGGGATGCTCGGTGGTGTAGACAGCGGCGAACCCGGCCGCCTCCGCCGCTCGAGCCAGCTCAGAGACGGCCGAAGCAGTCAGGAAGTCATCGGGCCGGTCCACCCGGTGGGTCGGCAGTCCGTAGGAAGCGAGCACGGACCTTCCCGTCAGCCCGACCGATGACCCAGGAGGTCGGCGATCCACGGCGGCATCCTGGCCGGTCGCCCGTCGGGTTTGACGGCCCCGTGCACGGTGACGGCGGTGGCACAGGGTTCGCCCCCGACCTCGAGCAGATAGCCGACCTGGAACGTGGTCCGGGTCACCCCGCCGACCTCCGCCGCGATGTCCACGACATCATCGAAACGCACCGCTCGCCGGTATCGGACCACGAGCTCGAGCACAGCGAAGTCGAGGCCGGCTGCCCGCACCTCGTCGTAGGGACGGCCGAGCTGGCGAAGCAGCTCCACCCGCGCCTCTTCGAGGTAGGCGACGAATGAACCGTGATGGATGACGCCCATGGCGTCGGTCTCGCCGAATCGGGCTCGCACCCGATGCACGAATGAATACTCGGCCCGGTCGGTCGATGGTTCGAGTGAGACTCGCACGCCCGAACGGTAGCAAGCGGGCCGGTCGGGACGTGTGAGGCGCCCACCGCCTACGTTCGGCGGAGGAGGCTCACCGCGAACGTGGCGTCCGCTCTCCACGGCCGAAGGTCCCACGTGGCGAAACGGTGTTCAAGGACGAGCCCGGCGTCTATTGCGTGTCCGTCGAACGCGGCGACGCTGTAGCCGCGGTCTATGCCGAAGCCGACCACGACGATGCCATCAGGTCGGACGTGCGCTCCGACACGGGTCAGGACCTCCCGCTCCGAGCCCGGCCCGACATAGGTCATCACGTTGCCGGCCACCACCGCGGCGTCGAAGGGCGCGCCATAGCCCCGGGCTCCCAGGTCGAGGGTCGACAGATCGCCCAACAAGAACACGGGTCCCGGGTGATCGGATGTGGCCGCCTCGATGAGCGTCGGATCGACGTCGACGCCGACCACCTCGTGGCCGCGGTCAGCCAGTGCAGCCGCCACCCTCCCCGTCCCGGAGCCAGCATCGAGGATGCGGGACCCGGGTGCCACCACGGCATCGAGCAGCCGGGCCTCCCCTTCGAGATCCGCTCCCTCGGCGGCTAGCCGGCGGAAGCGGTCGATGTACCACCGGGTCCGCTCGGGACCGCCCTCGCTCAGCCAGCGGGGCCGTGTCGTCATCCCGCCAACGTAGACGGGCCGCCTCCTCTGTCCGAAGCCCTCGATGCCTGTCAGAGCCGAGGGCGATGTGGAACAATGGCCGTACGCGGGAGCTCGGATGGACCGGGCTGAGAGGGCACCTGACTGGTGCCGACCGATGAACCTGATCCGGGTAATGCCGGCGAAGGGAGGAGGCACGATGGCCGATCGGACGACTGTGGCGTTCTCGCCACCTCGGCGACGCAAGGTCTACGTGGAGGGCGACCGGCCCGGTCTGCGCGTTCCGTTCACGGAGATCGCGCTGGAGCCGTTCTTGCGCGATGGCCACAGTCCGCCCGGAGATCCGATACGTATCTACGACACCTCCGGGCCCGGCAGCCGATCGGAGGAAGGCCTTCCTCCGCTCAGGCGACCATGGATACTGGACCGGGGTGACGCCGAGATCTATTCCGGCCGGTCGGCGAGCCTCCGTGACGACGGCCGGGCCGCGGCTCGGCGGAGGGGCGAGCTGGCGGGTCCTGCGGCGGCCAGCGTGGCAGGAGAGGCCTCCTCTGCCCGCTGCCCGACTCCGAGCGGCCCCCCGCTTCGGGCACGGCGTGGGCCAGGCGGCGCCGGTGGCGTCGTCACCCAACGGCGCTACGCCAGGCGAGGCGACATCACCATGGAGATGCGGTTCGCCGCCATCCGCGAGGGGGTGGAACCCGAGGTCGTGCGCAAGGAGCTGGCGGCGGGCAGGGCCATCCTGCCGGCCAACGTCAATCACCCGGAGTCCGAACCCATGGTCATCGGGAGCCGGTTCTTGGTGAAGGTGAATGCCAACATCGGCAATTCTGCTGTGACCTCCTCGATCGCCGATGAGGTGGACAAGCTGACGTGGGCGGCCCGTTGGGGTGCGGACACCGTGATGGACCTGTCGACTGGATCGGATATCCACACCACGCGGGAGTGGATCATCCGGAACTCGCCGGTCCCGATCGGGACAGTGCCCGTTTACCAGGCGCTCGAGAAGGTCGATGGACGGCCCGAGGAGCTCAACTGGGAGATCTATCGGGACGCGCTCGTCGAACAGGCCGAGCAGGGCGTCGACTACGTCACCGTGCACGCTGGTGTGCTCCGCGACCATGTTCCGCTGGCAGCTGAACGGACGACCGGCATCGTGAGCCGGGGAGGCTCGATCATGGCTTCGTGGTGTCGGGCCCATCGGAGGGAGAACTTCCTCTACACCCACTTCGAGGAGCTCTGCGATTTGATGGCCGCCTACGACGTGTCCTTCTCGCTCGGAGACGGACTACGGCCAGGTTCGATCGCCGATGCCAACGACCGGGCACAATTGGCGGAGCTGGCGACGTTGGCTGAACTGACCGAGGTCGCCTGGCGCCACGACGTCCAGGTGATGATCGAAGGGCCCGGTCACGTTCCGCTGAACAAGATCGCAGACAACGTGCGGATCCAGAAGGAGTGGTGTCACGACGCGCCCTTCTACACGCTCGGTCCCCTCACGACGGACATCGCTCCCGGCTACGACCACATCACGTCGGCCATCGGAGCGGCAACGATCGGCATGCACGGTACAGCCATGCTCTGCTACGTGACCCCCAAGGAGCACCTCGGCCTGCCGGACCGCAGCGACGTGAAGGAAGGATTGATCGCCTACAAGATCGCCGCCCACGCTGCCGACGTGGCCAAAGGACACCCTGGGGCACAGGCCCGGGACGACGCCCTCTCGAAGGCTAGGTTCGAGTTCCGGTGGAACGATCAGTTCAACCTGGCTCTCGACCCCGAGACCGCCCGCCGTTACCACGACGAGACGCTGCCTGCCGAAGCAGCCAAAGGTGCCCGGTTCTGCTCGATGTGCGGTCCGAAGTTCTGCTCGATGCGGATCAGCCACGACCTCGCCGACGGTACCGACTGACCGGCCGGCGGCGTCGACCGGTCAGTCGGTACCGGAGATTGCTCAACCGGGGAAACTGTGGCATTGGGGACCCGGTCAAACGGGGTGGCGCCTGGTAGCGTCCCGCTGCGAGGACGTGCCCAGTGCCAGTGGAGGCAGGTTCATCCCTCCGGCGCTCTTAAATCCAGACCGCAAGTCTCTCATGGTGGAAGAACGGATCGAGGAGCAGGGCATGGCCCACGATGGTCCCGGGATCGTGAACGGTGCGGCGACCATGACGAGGCTCGACCCTCAGGGTGAGGCGCTCAACCCGGCAGACCGAACCCAGGCCATTGCTGGTGCTATTGACGAGCCGACGGGAGAAGACCTGCTTGATCCCGGCGGTTTCTTGGTCCGGGGCTGGGCGTTCTTCCCGGATAATTCGGTCGCCCGCGTCGAGGTCTGGTTGGACAATCATTGGCTGGGTAGGGCCGGACTCGGACGTGCCCGGCCCGATGTAGCGGTCGCCCTCGGCCGCGATGACGCTTCCCTGGCCGGCTTCGAACTGTTTGCCGAATTGCCCCCGCGGCTCCCCTCCATCCATGGACGGGCGCGGCTGGGTGTGACCGTGACGTTGCTCGATGGCTCCAGCGAGTGGTGGCCGCCCGTGTCCGTTCACCTCGCCGACGGCGGCCGTCCACGCCTCTCCGCATCGCGGACGGCACCGACTTCTGACATCAAGGAAACAGAGGACTTGCACGGCCGTATGCGCCGGAGGCGGGCGGGTAATAAGTCGATCCGGCTGCTGTGGTTCGCTCGGACACTCGATCTCGGAGGCTCCCAGCTTCGCATGGCGGAGGTGATCGGACACCTCGAACACACCGGTGGGTTTCGGTCGACGGTCTTGGCGCCATCGGATGGTCCGCTCCGCCCCATACTCGAAGCGGCCGGCGCCGACGTCCGGCCCACCCCACCGGTCCCCCTCGATGATCTGGACGGCTACGAACGGGCCGTGGCTGATCTCAGTTCTACCCTTCACGATCAATGCGACCTTGTGGTCGGACCCACGGTCTCCGCATTTCCGGCGATGGACGCCGCGCACCGCCTGGAGATGCCGACGGTACTCCGCATCGGGGAGGCGGTCCCCTTGCGCACGATGGCCCACTGGGTACACGGCAGCCTCGATGCCGAGATCGAGGAGCGGGCGCTGCACGCAATCGACGCAGCATCCGTTGTGTGGAGCAATTCCCTAGCGGCGGTCCGTGTCTATCGTGAGCTCGGGGTATCGGGACCCTTCGTCGTGCTCGGAACCGGTGTCGACACGACGGCCGCTGAGGCCTACCTGACCACAACTGACCGGGCCCAAAGCCGGGAACGGTTGGACGTCAATGCAGACGATCGGCTAGTTGTCTGCGCTGCGTCGATCTGGGGCGTGAAAGGCCAGGCACTCCTCGTCCAAGCACTCGACCGGCTTCGGGCAAGCCATCCCCGACTCCGTTGCGTGCTCATCGGCGAGGCTGAGTCCGGTTACACCGATGCGATCAGGCACTACGTCTCCTACCGCAACCTCGGAGACAGCATCCGCATCCTCCCCTTCTGCCATGACCTTCGGCCATGGTGGGCGGCTGCCGATGCTGCAGCGATGCCTTCCGAATCGGAGTCACTTCCGGCAGTCGTCCTCGAGGCCATGGCCTTCGGGCTTCCCGTCATGGCCACGGATGTGGGCGACGTGTCAACGCTGATCGAACCCGACGTCACCGGTTGGTTGAGCGAGCCGTACGACCTGGGGGCGATCTTTACCGGACTAGGCGCCGTCGCCGAGGCGTCCACCCAGGCGCTCCAGGCGATGGGCGCAACCGGAGCTGAGCGGGTGCGCCGCTCGTTCGATCGCTCCGAATGCCTCACCTGCACCGTCGAGCTGCTCACCGCAGCGGTGACAGGCGATCTTCCGGCCTGGGCCGACGGAGTCTTGCCGGGCACCGCGGCCGATTCGCCACCTCGGGATCGGTACGTCGCTGGTGGGCCGTGACCTGGTGCCTCTGACCTTGTGGGTCTTGGTGGTGCCTTGTTCCAACAGTACGAACCGCTCCGCCGTAATCGCCGGACCAGTGATCGATCTCGACCGACGGTGACCGTCGGGAGGGTCCGCGATCTCCTCGACCAGGTGGGGCTCGATATTGGTCGATCCGTGCCTCACCTTGTGATTCGTGGGCCAAACCACTACTGGGATAAGGGCGATATAGATATCTCATGGCGGTCTAGAACGCTACTGAGTCCGTCCAAAGCGCTAGACTGGGGCCTTGCCTGCGCCTGCTTATCTTCCTCGACTGGTAGATGGCCCCCTGGCGGACCTGTTCTCCGAGTTGCCGGCGCTGCTGGTCGTCGGTCCCCGCGCCAGCGGGAAGACCACCACCACCCGGCGGCTCGCCCGCAGCGTCGTGCAGCTCGATGTTCCCGCCGAGGCGGCTGCGTTCCGCTTCGATGCCGACGCGGCCCTCAGGGCGATGACGGAACCGGTTCTGCTCGACGAATGGCAGGAGGTTCCCGAGTTGATGGGGGCGGTGCGACGCGCCGTGGACGAAGATCCCCGCCCCGGCAGGTTCCTGCTCACCGGGAGCGCCCGGGCTCGTCGGGGTAGCTACGTGTGGTCGGGGATCGGGCGCGTGGTCAACCTGACGATGTACGGCCTGACGGTGCGTGAGGCGATGGACCGCGCCCAGGGGCCAGGGATCCTCGACCGGTTGAGCACTGCCGACCTCACGGAGTTTCCCCTCCCCGATGACCCTCCCGACTTGCGCGGCTACATCGATCTCGCTCTCCGGGGAGGCTTTCCCGATCCCGTCCTGCGGCTCGGAGACGCAGCAAGGCAAGCGTGGCTCGAGGCCTACATTGACCAGCTGGTAAGCCGCGACGCCGAGAACCTTGATGGTGGCCGTGACCCGGTCCTGCTGCGCCGCTACTTCGAGGCATTGTGCGTAAACACGGCTGGGATCGTGGAGGACAAAACCGTCTACGACGCTGCCGGAATCAGCAGGATGACCGCTGGAGCTTACGAGCGATTGCTATCGGATCTCTTCGTCTTTGAGGCGCTGCCGGCGTGGAGCAACAACCGACTTTCGAGGCTCGTGAAGAGCCCCAAACGTCACATGATCGACCCGTCCTTGGTGACTGCCGCGCTCCGCCTCAACGAGCGTGCAGTGATAGGTGATGGGGATCTGCTGGGTCGGATCATCGACACCTTCGTGCTCTCCCAGATCCGACCTGAAGCCGAACTGAGCACCTTGCGCCCGCGTCTGTACCACCTGCGGGAAAAGGATGGTCGTCACGAGATCGACCTGCTGGCCGAACTCGCCGGCAGTGATGTAATCGCCGTCGAGGTCAAGGCCAGCGCTTCGCCTTCCGCAAGCGATGGCCGCCACTTGGCGTGGCTTCGAGACCGGCTCGGTCCCCGGTTCGTGGCCGGTGCCCTCCTCCACACTGGCCCACGGCCGTTCGCTCTGAGTGAACGAATCCTCGCGCTGCCTATCTGCTCCCTCTGGCACTGACCAGGTTACCTTTGGCATGGGCATCAGATAGACGTCGCCGAGGAGAAGGCGAATGACAGTGACAAGGCGGCTCGTCGCGGTGATTTTGGCAGTGTCCGATCTGGACCGTTCGACGACGCTCTACCGGGACGCCTTCGGCGTAGATCTCCATCCGGGCGACAACGGAGGCGACGATCGCTGGACCGGAGGACAACATGCAGAGATCTCCTGGATCGAGGGCGCCTATCTGCACTTCGCCCTGTATCCAGCGAAGGACCGCCCCACCACCGGAGCGCAGATCAGTCTCAGCGTCGACGACATCGAGGGTGCCCACGACCGAGCGGTGAGGGCTGGCGCCACTGTGCTCCATGAGCCTCGGACAGAACCGGGTCTTCCGGTTTCTGCGGGGTGAGCCACCTCACGCCACCACGATCGAGTCGAGCACTCTGAAGTTGGGCTTGCCGGCATAGAGGAGGGCCCGGATGCGGAAGTTCTCGAAGTTCGTGAACCCAAACGCAACCCGCTTGACCCGTTTCAAGAGGTTGTTCATGCCTTCGGTCGGACCGTTGGACACCTTGGCCTCGTGCCAGGCCACGATGGGATCGAACCAGTTGCGAAGCGTGCGGGCCAGTCGTCTGACCTCAAAGGGGGCGGAGCGTTTGGAGCTCACGTCAATGACGTCGCGGAGCAGATCGGCTGCTTGCTCAGGATCCTCGGTGCCATAGAACCGGGCGACGGCCTCTTTGACGCTGTAGGCGAACGCCACCTCGCCGTCGGGATCGCCCAGTGCCAAGAGACCCTCGAGGCGGGCACAGAGTTCGGGATCGTCGGCCGTCGCCTTGATGATCAAGAGCTTGCGGGCCCGATAAAGCGGGTCACTCGCTCGTCCCCGGTGACCCAGGCGCTCGTTTTGGACCCGGCGCCGGGTCTGGTCTACAGCCAAGATGGCGTGACGCATGACGTGGAAGCGGTCGATGACCCGGGTGGCCTTGGGCGTGACCACCCGAAAGACGGCGTTGTAGGTCCTCGACATGTCCAAGCAGCCGTAGTCGAGGTGGTCTTTCACGTGATGGGGCTGGGCACGAAGCCAGCCGGCGACCTTCGTGAAGTCCCTGGTCGGGAGCACGTCGATCAGCGCGTCGTTGACCACGTCGCACACCGTCGTCGACCAGGTCTTCTCCTTGTAGGGCCCGGATCTGACAAAGAGCGCCTCGTCGAGCCCGATGGCCGTCGTCTCCTTCAAGCGCCTCGTGTCCGCCGCAAGAAGCGCCGCCCCGTAGATGCGCACCGCCGTGTTGATCGCGTCCCAGCAGCAGCCGAGCTCACCGCGAGATGCGAGATGGTCTGGCCGCCGCCGATCTGTTTCACCACCCACTTGGCCGCCCTCGTGGTGAGCATGCAGCCGACGGCAGCGATGCGGTGATCCCCCAGGGTGAACGTGCGCACCGGGCAGCCTTCGTCGGGGCAGACGAGCCGGTGCTTCCTCCAGCGCAGCGTGATCGGCACGCCGCCGAAGGGCAGGTCCACGTAGGTGACGATCGGGCGGTCCTTCACCCAAGCGCGTCCCCCGCAGCGCCGGCAGAAAAGGACGGGGTCTGCCTGCTCGATGGTGATCTCACCTGCTGGTCCACGACGCGCGTAGGAAAGGACACGGACGTCTTTCAGACCCACGAGATGGCGAACGATCTCGCTAGGATCGACATACACAGAGGCGTGGAGGAGCTTCTTCTTTCTCACAAAAGAGAGTCTGAAGCGCCTCTGTGCCTACATCGTGGATCGCCTGTCAGGGCCGACCGGGCATCGCCTGCGGGCGATCAGACCCCGCAGATACCGGAAGATCCACAGAACCGTGGGGACGTAGCGGACGCTATGAGGACCTCGATGGAAATGTCGTGGAGCTCACGCAGCACCCGTAGAACGCGTCGGGTGGTTTGTACTGCTCGTTGTGGGCCGTGCCGGACTTGAACCGACGACCCCTTGCGTGTCATGCAAGTGCGCTACCGACTGCGCCAACGGCCCGTGGCTCGACGATACCACCACCCCTGTCGCGCCCTCACGATCGGCGGACCTGAACAGGCACCCGACGTAGCCGTCGTTCGGCCGCATGGACCAGGGGTTCGATACCCGTCGCCCGTTCTAGTGAACCTGCTCTGGGAGGGACGGGGCAACGCTGCTTTCGAGCGGTGGCGTGGTGGCATCGATAGCCGGCCAGCCTCCGAGCCTTCGCCGACGTTCCAGCTCGACCTGGTGACCGCCTCGTACCCCGAAGAGGCGCTTGGCGTAGAGGAGGTAGATCACGATGGCCAGGTTGATCACCAGCGTCACGATCTTGAACGCGGAGGCTCCGAGCGCCAGCTCGTAGATTTCGAACGGAACCAGCACCGTCGTGGCGACGAACGTCAGGTACTCTGCCCACCGTTTGTTCATCCAGAGCCCGACCATCTCGGTCGCCTCGAGAGAGGCGTAGGCGACGATCAGCAGACCGAGTTGCACCAGCCTGTGCGGCGAATACTCGAATGCCCTGCCCAGATAGCCGAGAACGCCACGGACCTCCGACTCTCCGGGGCTTCCTCCGCTCAGATCGTTCATCACATTGACGTAGTCACGGTGCAGGGACGCGTTGTTGTGGGCGAAGGTGAACAAGACGACAGCCAGGAGGCTGAGGACGAGGACGTGCACGGCCCGGTCGAGGGCGATCAGCCTGAGGACATAGCGATCGCGGAGCACGGGACCGCGGGGTGGGATCGTGATCTCCTCACGGGTCGGCACCGAACCCTGCGTGGGCTCACGGGGCGGTTCCAGGGGAATCCAAGCATCGCATCGTAAACAGCGGTACCACCGGAGACCGTTTGCTTCCCGGACCAACGTGGCGTCGTCGATCGTGACGACTCTGGAGGACGTCCCGACGAGGGCGTGCCCCTTGCGGGCACAGGTAAAGAGCTCGTAGCGGTTCTGCGGCCGTCCCTTGCGTCTCCGGGGCATCGCCCGGAGACTACCGAGGGAACCGGCGGCTCAACACGCCGCCCGGCTGCCGAGAGCTCGGATGCCGAGAGATCGGACAGCATGACCGTGAGCCAAGCTCCCCGCTCCGACTGGATTGAGGCGGCGGGCGGAATCGAACCGCCGTACGGGGCTTTGCAGGCCCCTGCCTAAACCACTCGGCCACGCCGCCACGGCGTCCGGTGATCCTATCGTCCAGCTCCGACCGTTGGACCGGTGAAGGCGCCCGCATCGGCGTCGCCGAGAACGACTACGACGACTTCCTGCGCCCGAACACGAGCCTGACCAAGAGGGTGACAATTGCCACGAGGATGAGGACCTTCAATCCGAACCACAAGACACCGGCGACGAAGCCGAGCAGTTTGAAGATCACGAACAACACGACAAGGCCGCCGCCGACGACGAGCAAGCCGTCGAAAAGGGTCAGCCGCGATCGTTCTTCTGTTGCCATGAAACCACCGTAGCCGACCATCCGCGGCGCACGGGGTCACGCCTACTACGGCCCCTCTCCCCGGTGATGCTCATCTCGACGCCATCAGGGGCCAACCTGCCCTGATGGTACGGTCCGCCTGTGTCCCTGCGTGAGAGCCGGCAGGCGCTGCTCGATGACACTGATCTGCGAGGCGACGACTTCTGCCGCTCGTACGCCGCCGCCGCAGACACCTGGCTGGGCGCGCTGTTCGACGACGCCGTCGACGGTGACAGCCGCGGCATAGCCCTCGTCGCCGTCGGGGGCTACGGACGCGGGGAGCTGTGCCCGTTCAGCGATCTCGACGTCGTCTTGATCCATCGAACTCGCAAGTCGATCGCCTCGCTTGCCGATCGGATCTGGTACCCGGTGTGGGACGAGGGGATCTCCCTCGATCACAGTGTGCGGCAGCCGTCGGAAGCACTGGAGATGGCTGACAAAGACCTCCGGGTCGCGCTTGGGCTATTGGACGGCCGGGTCGTGTGCGGCGATGGCGAAGTGGCCGATCCAGTGATCTCCAGGGCTCGAGACCAGTGGGTGAAGCAGCGGCCTTCCTGGCTCGGAGTGCTGGCCGATCGGGTGATGGAACGGCACGAGACCTTCGGCGACGTCGGATTCCTGCTCGAGCCGGACCTGAAGGAGGCACACGGCGGGCTCCGGGATGTGAGCCGCGCTCACTGCCCTTATGATCGCCGTTCCCGAGCTAGGCCAGACCGTCGATCTCGATTCGGTTGAACGGGCGCGGTCCTTGCTCACCGGGATCCGGGTCGAACTGCACCGACGAGCAGCCCGCGAACAGAACAAGCTCTTGCTGCAAGAACAGGACGACGTGGCCGCCACACTAGGGGTCGACGCCGAAGCACTCATGGGCCAGGTTGCCGCCGCCGGCCGGACCATCGCATGGGAGGGGGACGATGCTTGGAGGCGTCGCGGTGTCTGGGACCGACAACGCACCAAACGCTTTCGGCGCTCCGGACGATCCCGGATTGGCGATCGCGTAGGGCAAACCGATCCGGCGACCGGGTATCCCCAGATCGCCATCGGCGACGAAGAAGTCGTGCTCACCTCCGTCGCCGGTGTCGCGGATGATCCCTCGCTCCCCCTTCGAGTTGCACTGGTGGCCGCCGAGCACGACCTCCCCATCTCACGCCAAGCCCTCACCTTGTTCGGGGAGACCATGCCGACGCCGCCTGTTCCCTGGCCGGCCGAGCTGCGCCATGTGTTCGTACGGGTTCTGGCGACCGGACCGCCGATGATCACCGCTCTCGAGGCGTTGGACCAGCGCCGACTCCTCGAGCGCTACCTGCCCGAATGGACAGCCGTCAGGAACAAGCCGCAGCGCAACCCTTACCACCGCTACACGGTCGACCGTCACCTTCTCGAGGCCACCTCCAACGCCGCCATCCTCGCCCATCGGGTGGCGCGCCAGGACCTGCTGCTCCTGGGCACGCTGTTCCACGACATCGGCAAGGGGTTCCCGGGCGACCACACCGAGGTCGGCATGGCGATCGTCCACCAGATCGGGGCCCGGATGGGACTGGTACCGACCGACGTGGACACGCTCGTCACCCTGGTCCGGCTTCACCTCCTCCTTCCCGACATGGCCACCCGCAGGGACCTGGACGACCCGGCGACGGCGTCGCGGGTGGCAAAGGAGGTCGGGGACCGATCGACCCTCGACCTGCTGGCGACGATGGTCGAAGCCGACAGCATCGCCACGGGTCCCTCCGCGTGGGGTAACTGGAAGGCAGGCCTCGTGGCTGATCTCGTCGAGCGGACCGGTCGGCTTCTGGCGGGTGAGCGGGCGGTGTCACCGACGTCGTGGGTCACCGACGACCTCCGCTCCGTCATGGACTCCGTCCGGGCACGGGGTGTACCCGCACTTTCGATCGATGGATCGACTGTGACCGTCGTTGCGCCCGACCGACCCGGTCTGCTGGCCGGCGTGACCGGGGTTCTCGCCCTCCACGGCCTGAACGTCCGCTCTGCCGTCGTGACCGAGGAGGACGGGATCGCTGTCGAGGAGTTCACTGCCGAACCCTCTAGAGGGAGGTGGCCACAGGCAACCCGGCTCTCCGACGACCTGGCCGCACTGACGGCCGGGACGCTCTCGATCGAGGCCCAGCTGGCCGAACGGGTCCGGACGTACAGCCGCGAGCGTAGAGCCACCAGACGGGAGCTCGTCTCGACCCAGGTAACAGTGGACAACAGCGCATCGGACAGCGCATCTGTCGTCGAGGTCAGGGCTGAGGACGTGGTCGGCCAGCTGCACCGCATCACCCAGGCGCTCGTGGACTGCGAGCTCGACGTGACCTCGGCAAAAGTCTCGACGTTCGGTGCAGCTGTCGTAGACGCCTTCTACGTGCGAGGACCCGACGGTGGCAAGGTCACCAGCCCGTCGGTGATCGCTGCCCTCGAACGACGCATCAGGCAGCGAATCGCATCTGATCAGCCACCGGAAGACCCCTGACGGCCCGGTGCGCCCGGACGGGTCCCTTGCGGGCGGGAACTCCAGAAGGACCTACATGTTCCAAAAATAGGTCTCTCGCTGGTAGGATTGCGGAGGACGAGGGAGGATCATGCGCGCCCGGCACGCACACACAGCGTCACCGCGGTCTGGCCGGCCGAGACCTGGTCGGGCGCGCCGATCGATCGCCATCGTCGCCGCACTGATCGCCCTCGGCGGGGTGGTCGTCGCCATTGCCGCCCGACCCAAGGGATCGAGTGCCAACGCATCCCCCACGACATCGGCCTCCAAGGCCCGAGGGAGGGCGGGGGCCCGGTTCGACGTGGCATCGATCACCCCGGCGGGCGGGTCCGGCCAGGTCGCCTCTGATGCCACCTTGGCTGTCCGGCTCTCCTCTCCTGTCAACACGCACTCCCCGACTCCGAGCCTCTCGCCACCGGTGCCTGGCCTCTGGCGGCTGGTGACACCCACGACCTTCGAGTTCGTATCCTCGGCGCCACTGGTACCGTCGGCCAGTGAAACAATCTCGGTTCCCGGTGGTCCGGCGGGGGTGAAGAGCGCTACTGGCGCGTACCTATCGGCATCTATCTCATCCCAGTTCACCGTGGGCCAGGGGAGCACCATCCGTTTGCAGCAGCTTCTGGCCGAACTCGGGTACCTGCCGCTCAGCTTCAGTCCCGCCGGTCCGATCCTGTCCCCCCAGGAAGAAGCGCAGCCTCAACAAGGGACGTTCACCTGGCGGTGGAACCCGCCGCCCACGCTCGTGAGTCAGTGGACCCCGGGCACACCCAACGACATCACCGAAGGGGCGGTGATGTCGTTCGAATCCCAGCACAACCTCAACACCGACGGGGTCGCGGGTCCTTCGGTTTGGGGGCCGCTGCTGGCTGCGGCCTCGGCTGGAACCGTCGACCATGATCCCTACAACTACGTCGTGGTGAGCGAGGACCTGCCTGAGACGGCGACGGTCTACAGCAACGGGAACGTCGCCTACTCAGCCCCGGTCAACACCGGCGTCGCCGCCGCACCGACCGCACTCGGGACGTTCCCCGTGTACGAGCGCTACACGGTGACCACGATGAGCGGGACCAATCCCGATGGATCCCACTACGACGACCCCGGCATCCCCTGGGTGAGCTACTTCAACGGGGGGGATGCCCTTCATGGGTTCATCCGCGGTGGCTACGGTTATCCGCAGAGCGATGGATGCGTCGAGATGTCCGTGAGCGATGCCGCCGCCGTCTATCCCCTGACCCCGATCGGTACCCTCGTCACTGTGACCTGACCGCCCGCACCGCCGCGCCTTACCCCTCGGGCTCGAACCGGCTCAATGCAGGCGACCTTGGTCGAGGAGTTCCGCCAGCGCCCGGAACGCCCGCCCCCGGTGGGACAGCTCGTGCTTCTCCTGTGCGGACATCTGGGCGAACGTCCGCCCCCCTCCCCCATCCGGGACGAAAACGGGGTCATAACCGAATCCGTTCTCTCCGGTCGGAAACGGGGCGATCGACCCGGTCACCTCGCCGACCGCCCATTCCTCGTCCCCTTCAGCAAACCTCACCAGCGCCACGGTCCGGAAGGTGGCGCGACGCTCATCAGGGGTGAGAGCCCCGTGGCGCTCGAGCTCACGTACAAGCTTGTCCACGTTGTCGGCGTAGGTTGCGTGCTCTCCCGAATAGCGGGCCGAGTACACCCCAGGCGCTCCTCCGAGGGCGTCGACGGCAAGCCCGGTGTCGTCGGCCACGGCCGTCATACCAGTTGCCGTGGACAGCGCCACCGCCTTCAACCGGGCATTCTCGACCAGCGTGGCCCCGTTCTCTTCGACGTCCGGCACCGAAGCCGGTCGCGGCACGAGGACCAGGTCGGGCACAGACGAGAGGATGTTCGCGATCTCATGCGCCTTGTCCGGATTGGCTGTGGCAAGCACAACCGTCAACTTCTCCATGGTCAACGCGGGCTGGGTGGATCCAGCAGAACGGACTCCTCGGCTTCGAGGAGGTGTCCGATCCCGGCCTCGGCGAGGCGCAGCAACTCATCGAGCTCACGCTTGGTGAACGGCATTCCCTCTGCCGTACCCTGCACCTCGATGAACCGTCCCGACGACGTCATGACGACGTTCATGTCCACTTCGGCACGGCTGTCCTCCTCGTAGGGCAGGTCCAGCATGCACACACCATCGACGATGCCGACCGACACGGCGGCCACTGCCTCGGTCAGAGGGTTGGATGCGAGCGTCCTCCTTTGAACCATTCGGCTCAGTGCATCATGCAAGGCGACGTAGCCACCGCAGATGGACGCCGTCCGGGTTCCCCCATCCGCCTGGAGGACATCGCAGTCAACCGTGATCTGCACCTCACCCAACGCGACCATGTCACACACCGACCGAAGCGATCGACCGATCAAGCGCTGGATCTCCTGGGTGCGGCCCGATTGCTTCCCCTTCGCCGCCTCACGGCCAGCCCGCTCGGTGGTAGACCCGGGAAGGAGTGAGTACTCGGCGGTCACCCATCCCTTCCCGGTGCCCCGCATCCACGGCGGGACCCGTTCCTCCACCGACGCCGTGCACAGCACGCGCGTCCGCCCCATCGAGACGAGAACCGAACCCGGGGCGAAGATGGTGAAGTCACGGTCGAACGACGCCTGTCGCAGTTCGTCGGCAGCTCGACCGTCTGCTCGCTTGGTGCTCACGCCTATCTCGTCTGCCGCGCTCATCCTGCTCCATCTCTTGCGCTGGCCATTGATCTGGTTTCCAACGTCCTCGTTCCCTTCTCCTCTTCGATTGCAGTCTTCGGTGGGATCACTGATCTAGTTCTGGTTCGACCGAGGCGAAGGTCGACCGACCCGGATCACACGGCAAAGAGCTTCCCGTGCCCCGCCTCCTCCACCGCTCCCTCGAACGCGTGGGCGGCTTCGGATGCCACCTCGCTCGCCTTCAAAGTCGGCCATCGATGGGTGATCACCAGCCTTGTTGCACCGGCCTGTCGAGCCTGTTCCCCAGCCTGACGTCCGCTCAGGTGGCCAGGGGTACCCTCGAAATCGGCGGTGAAGGTCGCCTCGCAGATGAGCAGGTCGAGATCCATCCCGAGCTCCCCCGCCGACCAGTTCGGTCCCGTGTCGGCAGAGTAGCCGACGCGACGACCGCCGCCTTCGATCCGGACGGCCAGGGTCTCCGGGCCATGGTCTGTGCGGCGAAACGTCACATCGATACCGCCGATTGCCCGTTCATCGCCGCCGGTCACCTGGTGCCATTTCAGTGTTGGGTTGTCCGACAGGCCTGATCGCTCGATGAGCGAGGACGGCCCATAGACGGGAAGGTCGCGACCCCCGAGAGCGAACCGGGCATGAGTGGCTATTCCATTGAGATCCGTCCAGTGGTCCGGATGTTCATGTGAGATGACCACAGCGTCGATCGAGGCGGGGTCGACATGCTCCTGGAGTATGGCGAACGAGCCCGGTCCCGCGTCGAACAGCAAGGTCGTGGCCCCGTCGCTCACCACGTAGCCGCTGCACGCGCCGCCGGGTCCCGGCCAACTGCCGTCACTGCCGAGCACGAGCAGATCGAGTCCGGGATGCATCTCGTGCAGGTCGCCTGGTCCTAGAAGAACGTGATCCGCTTGGCCCGCTCGACCACGACATCGAGGTCGTCGGTCCAGGCTCCGGTGGACAGATACTTCCAACCGGCGTCGGCAGATACGACAACCATCGTGCCCGACTCGATCGAATCGGCCAACTTCACCGCTCCAGCCACTGCTGCTCCTGTGGAAAGGCCGGCGAAGATTCCGACCTCGGTGAGGCGTCGCGTCCATCTGACAGAGTCGGGTGGGCGCACGATGCGCTTGCCGTCAAGGAGCGAAGCTCCGTCGTTCTCCACAAAGATGGGCGGAATGTAGCCGTCGTCGAGGTTCCGAAGGCCATCAACCGTCTCGCCGGCTGGTGGCTCGATGGCCAAGACCTTGATGTCGGGGTTCTGCTCCTTCAGGTAACGACCGGCACCGAGCAACGTGCCCGATGTTCCGAGACCCGCCACGAAGTGTGTGACTTCTGGGCAGTCCCGCCAGATCTCGGGACCGGTCCCCGTGTAGTGGGCGCCGGGGTTCGCCTGATTTGCGTACTGGTAGAGGAATGCCCATTCGGGGTGTTCTGAGGCGAGGGCACGGGCACGGCGCACCGCCCCGTTCGAGCCCTCCTCACCCGGTGACTCGATGATCTCGGCCCCCCAGGATTCGAGGAGCTGCCGGCGCTCGATCGAGACGTTCGTCGCCAGCACCACCTTGAGCCCATAGCCCTTGACCTTCGCCACCAGAGCCATCCCGATACCGGTGTTTCCCGAGGACGGCTCGAGCAGGGTCTGACCGGGCTCGAGTGCGCCGTCCTTCTCCGCCTCCTCGATCATTGCCACGGCGATCCTGTCCTTTACCGACCCACCCGGGTTCTGCCCCTCCAGCTTGATCAGGAGGCGAACCCCGGGCTTCGGACTCAACTCGCTGACATCGACGAGTGGGGTATTGCCGATCAGGTCGAGGACGGAGCTATAGAGGGTCATCGTTCGGTTCGGGCTCGGTCGAGAGTGCCCCGCCGGCGACGGCAGGGAGGATCGAAATGTCGTCAGAGTCCTTCACGGGCGTGTCGAGGGCAGACAGATACCGCACATCGTCGTCGTTGACATAGACGTTGACGAACTTGTGGAGTGACCCGTCGGCGTCGATGACCTGCCCGGCGAGCCCTGGGTACGCCTCGATGAGAGCATGGAGGACCTCGCCCACGGTCGACCCCTCGGCAGTCACGCACCTGGAGCCGCCGGCGTGCGGCCGGAGGACGGTCGGAAGATTGACTTGGACGGGCACGGGATCTCCTCTGCTCCGGCAACAACGTGGTCCGGTGGGGTCTGCTTCAGCAGATTTCTCGTCCGGCGGCGCCGTTGAACCGACCCTGAAAAGGGCCTGCAAGAAGGCGTTGGGACGCCAAAAGCTGACTGTTTCGGTTGGGATTCTACCGGCCCTCGATCCGCACCGGTTCCTCGGCGATCACCTCGTCGACGATCCAGAAGCTGCGCACCACTGGTTCCATGTCCCGCAAGGACACCAGCACGTAGTGCCAGTCGGGGTCCGGCGCCTGGGCCACGTCGGTCGGTGAGGGGTAGGCGTCGGTGTGCGTGTGGGAGTGGAACACGCCGATGATGGCGAGACCGGCGGCCTCGGCGTCCCGGTCAGCCCGGAGGTGATCCTTCGGGATCGACCGTGTACAGCTTGGCGGAAGCAGCCAGGTTGTGGGTCGGATAGCACGTCTGGATCGAACCGGTGCCCAGCTCGCCACCGAGGAGGCCACAGGCTTCCTCAGGAAGGCCGGCCAGGCAGTGGGCAACCATCTGCTCGTGGAGCGTCTCCGGCATGGATCAACATGCGACCTGCACGCTAGAGGACGTCGAGGGTGACGGGGGCGACTACGTTCCCGTTGCATGAGTGCGGCGAGGAAGCGATCCACCACCGGTACTCGTTCGGGCGCCGGGAAGTACCGGCACGGGACGGCCGACACCGGAGCGAACCGCGTGGTCGCCTCCAACCGACGCGCCCGTCACGACTACGACATCGTCGACACGACTGAATACAGGATCGTGCTCCAGGGCTCCGAGGTCAAGTCCCTGCGTGAGGCACGCATCGCCCTACAGGACTCCTACGCGCGGATCATCGACGGCGAGGTGTGGCTGTTCGGCGTGCACGTGCCCCCCTACGCGCAGGCGACCGGGTTCGGCGCCCACGAGCCTGACCGCCGGCGCAAGCTCCTGCTCCACCGGCGCCAGATCGATGAGTGGATGGGCAAGACCCAGCAGAGTCGCTCACCATGGTGCCGCTCTCCATCTACTTCAAGGACGGCAGGGCCAAGGTCGAGCTGGCCCTGGCCAGGGGCCGGCGACAGTACGACAAGCGCCACGCCATCGCCGCCCGAGACGCGGCCGAGATGCGGCCCGGGAGGCCCGTTCACGGACGGTCGCGGTACTGACGGATCGGGACCAGAGTCCGACGAAGACGGGGCACTGGGGCCCTACCGAGTGCGGGCCCACCCCGGACGGGTCGCGGCGGTCCAGACGCTCGGATCGGACGTGGACAGGTAACGGCACCAGTAGACTGACTGTTCCAGCCGGACACCCGTCCGGCTCGACGGAAACCCAGGGGGTGACAGGCTTCGACTCCGGTCGTCGATTCAGGAGAAGCGAGCCGTGGTCTCCGGAGCCACGTTAAAGAGCCGGAACACAAAATAAACGCCGAGCCTCAGCTCGCGCTCGCAGCCTAAGAACTGCGACGTCCGACCGGTCTCAGTCCCACGGGCCGGATCCGGGCGTCATTCCGTGGGACTCACCTGAACGGTTGCGCCGACCGGCCGCCAGGGACACCTTCAGTCGGATACGGAACGCCGCTGCCGCCGGTAGCGGTGGCGCTCCCGACAATCCATCATCGGCTGCGCTCGGAGAAGGCCTGATGAGAAGCCGGAGGACGCGGGTTCGATTCCCGCCACCTCCACGATGCCCTGACCTGTTTTCCCGCAGGTCAGGGCATTGTCTTGTCCATGGGTCCGCCCGCCGGGACACGCGGAGGACACGGGGCGGACACGGCACCGGACCACCGCCTCGAGAGGACCGGCCGGAGGACGGCACGCCACGGTGGCGTGGGCCGGACTCCGGGCCGATGGCGGAGATCCAGCCCGGAGTCGGCGTCCGCATCTGTAGGAGTCGGCTTCAAAGCTTGCGCTCTGCTCAGCCTTCCATGTTCGCCTGGAACGTCAAAGGGGAGCTTCAGCCCTTGGGTGGGGCAACGGCGAGCATCTCCTTCAGCAGGTCCTCCCACTTCACGCTTTCCCAGCCTCCTGCTGTTGCCTGCTCTCTTGCCACTGCCACGGCGTCATCGACCCATTGAACCTCGGCATCCTGTCCAGGCCCGACACGGTCCTTCACCATCGCTCCGAACTCAGCTCCGAAGATCGTGTCCTTCCAGAGCTGGTGTTTTTCTTTCAAGCCCTTGACTACATGGTTCATTTTGGAACTTGATGAGCGTTCTGCCTGAGCAATGGCCCAGTCGGCGCAGTGCCACGCTCGCCGGAAGTCTCCATGGTGCGTGGTTTTGGCAACAGCGGCATCGTATGTGGCGAGTCGCTCCTTGGCGTCCTTGTCCAGAAACGGCTCGATCTCCTGGATGAAGTAGGTGATTATCGGGGAAGGTTCTGTACGTTCTGCCATGGAGCCAAACTACAAGGTAGCGCCCTCATCGCTTCCGGTGCCTCCATCCAACCCGCCGACCTTCTTCGCGTCTTACGAGTCCTTTCGAGCACGAACCACGTCCAAGGTTGCCAGAACGTCTGGATCGCCGATCAGCTCGATCTCGCGTACCAGGCCGGCCTCGACCTGGAACGCGAAGGCGACCTTCACGGCTCCGGCCATGATCCAAGCGGCGCCCCGCTCGCCATCGATGGCGACAGGTACCGCGCCCCGGGTGCCGTTGAAGCGGCCGGCCACAGCAGCCGGTCCGTCGTATACCGGGTCCGCGCCCATTTGCTGTCCGACCAGATCGGCACACATGACAGCGTCGGGGGCGAGCAGCGACAACAGGGCCGCGAGGTCCCCGCCGCGGGCTGCGGCGAGAAACGCGTCGACGACGCGCCGGCTCTCAACCCGCGCTGCCTGGGCCGTGACCGGCTCCGGCGCGCCCTGAACCTTGCGGCGCGCCCGACTCGCCAGCTGACGTACGGTGGTTCCCGATCGCCCAAGGATGGCGCTGATCTCGTCGAACGGATATCCGAAGACATCGTGCAGTACGAACGCCGCCCTCTCGGCCGGCGCCAAGGCATCGAAGACGACTTGCATCGCCCCGCCCACCCTCTCGGCGAGCAGCGCGTCCGCCTCCGGGCCGACCGGCGCGAAGCCGAAGCTCGCCTCGGTCTCGGCCTCGGACCTAGTGCGTCGCTTGCGCAGATGGTCAAGGCACAATCGAGTCACGACGGTCGTCAGCCAGGCGGGTAGGTCGTCGACATCGTCGGTGCGGGAAAGCCGAAGCCAGGCCTCTTGCACTACGTCATCGGCGTCGGCCTCAGAGCCGAGCACCCTGACGGCGATCGAAATGAGCCGAGGACGCTCGGCATCGAAGGTGGTCACGTCTATGGGGGTCACACACTAACGACGCATGCCGCCTGCGAAATGTGACAGGCACTCTCATTGTCACATCCGCCGACCGGTGTACGTCAAAAGGGCATGAACATTCTACAATCCATCGTCAGCCCCGTCCGCGACCTCGACGCCGCCAAGGCCATCTACACCGCCCTTCTCGGCACCGAGCCTCACACCGACCAGCCGTTCTACGTCGGGTTCCACGTTGGGGGCGTCGAAATCGGGCTCGACCCGCATGGCCACGAGAGGGGCCTGACCGCACCGGTGCCGTACATCAGTGTCGTCGACCTCGACGCCGCACTCACCGAGGTACAGGGGGCCGGTGCCACCCTCGCCGGTGAGCCACGAGACGTCGGTGGCGGCACGCGCATCGCCACCGTAACCGATCCGGACGGCAACACGCTCGGCCTCATCCAGGCTGGCTGAGAGCCGGCATGGCCGTCAATGATCGTCGGGCGGCTCGACGCGGCCCGAACCACCCTGCCGACCGCTTGCAGCCCCAGTGCCGAGACGAGTGCTGTCGCGCTCCCACCCCCATTATCAAAATGGAATGATCACAAGCGCGGGTAAGCCACAGCTTTCCCTCCTGCGAAGTCACCTCGTTCGAGGTAGACCTGATGAAACAACACTATGAGAGGAAGTGAGTGAAATGAAAACCATGACATGTAGACAACTGGGTGGTCCATGTGATTTCCAGCTCCATGGAAATACTGCTGATGAAGTCATAAAGGGAGAAGACAAGCATTTGAGAGAAACGGTCGCAGGCGGTGACGAGACGCACAAAGAAGCCCTGAAGAACATGAAGGGCAGGTGGAAGCATCCAATTTCTGGAATGGGGTGGTACAGAAAAGCAAAGCGTGATTTCGCTGCTCTTCCTGAAGGCTGATCGGTCATCGAGACCACAGCAGCCCCGTGAAGTCTCCTTCCACCGAGGCGGCGAGAAACGCGGCGACCTCCCGTGCTGAGCCGCGACGGACGCGTCGGGGACGCCTGGGCCCTACTGCACCTGCCGCCGCCCCGAGTGGCCAGCTGGCGGGCGGTCTTCCGTGTTGACGTCGTTCGAGACGAGCATCGCCCGAGGTGAGATCTACCTTGTCCGTCCGGGGCGTTTCCCGCTTCGACTTCGTCAGAGTGATCTAAGACTGAGTGGTGAGCAGGGCCTCCAGTCGAGCGGCGACCTCTCGGTATCGGCCGACCGGAACCAGGTGGACGCCCTCGAACCTGCCGCTGTCGCGTAGTTCAAGGACGAGCTGACACGCGGCTTCTACGCCAGCCGAGCGGTCTCCTCCAAGTCGTTCCATCAGATCGTCAGGAACGCGCACCTCGGGGAGGCTTGCCTCGACGCTCTTGGCCATCGGCTGGCTTGCGAGGACCATGACTCCTGGAAACACGGGTCGCGTGAGAGAAATTTCCTCTCGCCAACGCACGAGTTGCTCCGCGGAGAATGAGACCTGCACGAAGATGAAGTCTGTCTCACGCTTCCACGGCGGCACCACGCCGAGCCGGGTGGTCACCCCGGCTCGAAATGGACGGTCGTGGGCAAGGGCCTGCTCCCCTCCCCACGTGCGGATCTCATCGATCATGGCTCGGACGGTGAGTTGGCTGGTGCGCCTACCCTCTATCGGGTCATCGCCGTAGACGCAGAGGAATTCCTCGACTCCATAGGCCGCAGCGGTGAGTAGGTCCCGCCTGAGCCCGAGCAGATTGCGGTCTCGGCAATTGATGCAGGCGATGGAACGTCCACCCATCGCCTGTACTTCGTGCGCAACCGCCACGCTGGAGACCGTCGCCCGGCCCAGGTGGTTGTCGGGAATCAAGAAAGCCGAGGCCACCGGCGCCAGTACGCCGATCTGGTGACGAACGCTGTCGTAGGTCGGGCCGTGTGGCTGGTTCGATCTCACAGATTACTTTGAAGGAACCATCACACACGGTCCGAGGCTACGGCATCCCCGTGCCCGCGTCCTCGGAGTCCGACCCTTCCCCGCCCGCCCCACCGCTCAGCTCGATCGGCGGCAGTTTGCACCTCCAGGCGGCGATGGACGATTCGGTCCTGCTCTGCTCTACCCGCCGACGGCTAGCCCTGCCGGTCACGCCGGTAACGACAGACCTGCACGCCCGTGTTCGCCGTCGTCGCCGAGACGAGCTCGAAGAGACGAGCCTCGCCGTCCTCCGGAAAGATCCCCTTGCCACCACCCAAGATGATCGGCTCGATCATCAGGTCGAGCTCGTCAACAAGGTCAGCCCCCAGCAACGCCCGCACGAGCGTCGCGCTTCCCATCACGTTGACATCGCCGCCCGGCTGTCCGCGCAGCTCGTACACCGTCTCGACAAGGTTCGCGGCCGCGGATGATCGTGGTCGGCTTCCACGTGATGTCCGAGTCCGACAGGGTGTTCGAGACCACGAACTTCTGGACGCTGTTCATCCAGTCGGCGAATGGGTCGCCGGCGCGATCGGGCCACGCTCCGGCCATCACCTGCCACGTGCGCCGGCCTTGTAGCAGTGCGTCCGTCCGTCCCGAAGTCTCGGCGATCGCCTCACCCATCAGCGCCGGATCGAAGAACGGCATCGACCAGCCGCCGTGGCGGAACTTGCCGTCTGTGTCCTCGTCGGCACCCCCAGGCGCCTGCACGACACCGTCGAGGCTGATGAACTCACTGATGACGATCCGCATACCGATACGACTATGGCACTGCTTGGAGCTCGTCGCGGTTCAGGCGCGGATGTGAGCCACTGACCCGATCGAGTAGATGCTGTAGGGTCACGCCTGAGCCTTCCCGTGCGGAGGACGGATACGCAAGGGACGCGAAGAAGGACATCCGCTGGATGACCAGCTGATGGTCGAGGGGGAGGGTACGTGCGCATGCGTGGCTGGATTCGAACCGGA
Organism: uncultured Acidimicrobiaceae bacterium; assembly: GCA_963828385.1. GTDB lineage: Bacteria > Actinomycetota > Acidimicrobiia > Acidimicrobiales > RAAP-2 > Bog-756. The sequence continues at coordinate 1,253,090 of CAWHEF010000002.1, read as the reverse complement.
CTCTCTGCTGCAGTCCTTACCTGTGCCAGCTTGTCATTCCTCGGCGTAATGGCAGCTTCGCCGGCGCAGGCCGCCCGGCCGCAGTCGGCACCCGTGTTCGCCGGCAGGTCACAGTTCAAGGTGCGAGCGGCCGAGTCCTTCCAGGTCTCGGTCAAGACGAAGGCGAACCCGATAGCGTCGATCCAGGAGGAGGGCACGCTCCCCTACGGGGTCTCCTTCCATGACAACGGGGACGGGACGGCGACACTGTCGGGGACGATCCCCCTGTCAGGCACGTACTCGGTGGTCCTCGATGCCACGAACTCGGTCGGATCGTCGTCCGAGACGGTGACGCTGACGGTGGTGTCCAAGCTCCCGCCGATTCGCCATGTCTTCGTCATCATGCTCGAGAACGAGGACTACGCGTCCACGTTCGGTGCTCCCGCCAACGATCCGTATCTGGCGACGACGCTGCGAAACCAGGGTGCCCTGCTCGAGAACTACTACGGCACCGGGCACTTCTCCAACGACAACTACGTCAGCTTCGTCTCGGGTCAACCGGCGAACTCCAGCAACCAGGCGGACTGCTCGACGTACTCCGACTTTCCCTCCGGGGACGGGCAGGATGCGAACGGGATCCAGCAGGGAGCAGGATGCGTCTACCCGGCGGCGGTTCCGACCGTCGCTGATCAGCTCGCAGCCGAGGGCCTGACCTGGAAGGGCTACATGGAGGACATGGGCAACGACCCCAACCGGGAGTCCCCCGTTTGCGGTCATCCGAGCATCGGCAGCTCGGATCCCTCGTTTGTCGCCGAACAGGGTGACGGCTATGCCACCCGGCACGATCCGTTCGTCTACTTCCACTCGATCATCGACAACGCCTCGGTCTGCGATACCCGCGTCGTGCCACTGGGGTCGACCACCGGAGGGCTCCCGGCTGGCACTCCGGCCGGCGTGACCGGACTCGCCACCGATCTCGGATCGGTGTCCACCACGCCCAACCTGAGCTTCATCACGCCGAACCTGTGCGACGACGGCCACGACTTCCCGTGCAAGAACCAGCCCAGCGGGGCCTCTGCTCTGGCTGACATCGACTCGTTCTTGTCGACGTGGGTCCCGATGATCGAGTCGTCCCCCGCATTCAAGCAGGACGGTCTGCTCGAGATCACCTTCGACGAGGCAGAGGAACCGACGTTGGACTCGACTGCGTGCTGCGGGGAGACGCCGGGCCCGGCCGCAGACAGCGGCGGCAACGGCATCACCGGCCCCGGAGGCGGGCGGGTCGGGGCGCTGCTGATCTCTCCTTTCATCACCCCCGGCAGAGCCCCGAAGACCCCGATGAACCACTTCTCGTCGCTGGCCTCCATCGAGGACCTGTTCGGCGTGGCAAGGCTTGGCGAAGCCAAGTCGGTCACCAGCACGTTCGACGAAGGCGTCTACTCCAAGGGCCGATCGCCGGCGGTGGGGTAGTCGTCAGCCGATCAGCCGCGAATGCAGGTAGAGCAGTGACGCACTGAGCGCGTGGCGTGCTGGAAGATGTCTCCGCACAACCGCCCGCCCTGCGCCCGCAGCTGCACCCGGACGAACCGAAGATCCGGTCAGCCCCCGTGAGCGCCAGCGATGGCTCAACCGTGGTTCCGCACGAATGAATCGGACTCCGCCTTGACGATGCCGACGAGGTTGCCGAGGGCGATGTTGGCATCCAGTAGGTGCAGGCCCCAGGTCGGTGTGGGACTCGGTGTCGGCACCTGAGCGCCGTCGACCGGAGTGATCTCCAACACATGTGCGCCATTTGATGTCTCACACTGCGCTCGGTAGGAGCCGGGAAGCGAATACCAGACAGTCGGAGGTGTGGGCACGGGGGGATGAAGCCCGAGCAAGGAGATACCAGCGGCGATCAGGGTACCGGGTGCGAACGGAGCGGTCGGAGTGATCATGTCCACGTAGCCGGTGCCCCCCTCGAGCCTCCCCGGGTTGGTGCAGAGCACGACGTCCCCGTTCTCCTGGGCTCCCGATGTCCGTCCGAACAGGCTGCCGGCGGGCACCGGCTGGTCGAAGGTGGAGAAGGCGATCACACATCTGGTCTGGGAGGCTTCGCGGCATGCAGGTATGTGTTGGAAGTCGCCACCGATTCCTCTGGGCCCCGGCTTCACCAGCACATTTCCACCCAGAAGGATGGCCGAGACGAGGCGGTCTCGCACCGAAGGCACGGGGTCGACATCCTGTTCGATCAGCTGCCGGAGGATGAAGGAACCTTGCGAATGCCCGATGAGGACGAACCCGCGACCGTCGTTGTAGTGGCTGAGGTAGTCGGCGAACGCCGCCTGCAGGCTCGAATAGGCCAGCGCCGAGCTCGGCGGGGTCGTCGGTGTGCCCTCTCCGATCCCTGCCAGCGTCACCTGCTGGTACATCGGTGCGAAGACCCGGCAGAACTGTGAGTAGCGAGCGGCCTGGTACAGGGCGATCGATCGTTCCTCCGGATCGATGGTGAGGTTGGCGTTTCCCGTCGGCTGGTCACTGACCGTCGGGTACACGTAGAAGCAATCGATCGGTGGCTGCTTTTCCGGGGGTGGGTTCTGTGTTCGCTTCTGCTGCAGGCTCGGCGAGTACACCGTCGTCGAGAGCCCCGGGTTGCAAGGGTCCTGCGCTTGCCCTGGAAGGCAGAGCCAGACGGTGCTCGACCCCGACGGACTCGTCGCCGTCGAGGTGGTCGTCACCGTGGCCCCGGCGGGAAGGGCGATGACGAGGGTGAACACAGCCACGACGCAGACCGCCATCGACCAACGCTTCAACAGATGGAGTGCCATGGAGTCGACATTATCCCCGATCCCTCCGGCAGCTCCGGAACGATCAGCCGGGCACTCGTTGAGATCTTTCGCGTGCGACGCGTCACCCGCCTGAGCAGCCATTGACGATCCGAGCAGGCGCCCGAGGCCCGCCCGATCGGACATAGGTAAGCTGCCGGCGGCCTGGTATTCAGGTGTTGCCGGGTGGCATTCAAAGGGGGAGCTCATGGCTATCCGATCGTTGGTAGGCAGCCACGCGAGGACGGTGGTCTGTGTGGCCACACTGGTTGCGGGAGTCACGGTGGCACCGGGGATCGCAGCAGCCGCCAAGGCAGGGGCGACGACTCCGTCCACGAGCTCCGCAGCGTCGTACGTCGTCGACGTCGTCGACCGCCACCTCCCAGACCCCCTCCTCTTCCCCGTCCAGCTCCACGTCGAGTTCCTCGTCCTCGTCCACGTCCAGCTCCTCCACGTCCAGCTCCTCGACGTCCACCTCCACCACCCCGGATGCTCCCGCCCCCCTCGCCGTGCCCGAGACCCGGACACCGCCGTCGGGCTGCAACCCGCTCGACCCGACCCAGTGTCTGTTGCCGTTCCCGAGCGACTACTTCACCGTCAAGGACCCGTCCACGCCGACAGGACTGCGCGTCGACTTACCCGTGTCGGTGATGCCCAAGAACGCGTCGGGAGTGCCCATCGACCCGACGGCCTTCAACCGCAACGACGGCTTCAGCCCGGGGACACCACTGCTGCTCCACGTGAACGGGATCGACCTCGCCCAGAGCGGGATCGCCCCCATCACCGACATCGGCTCGTCACTCAAGCGGAGCGCCCCCATCGTGATCGTCGACACCTCCACGGGGAAGAGGGTCGCCTACTGGGCCGAGCTGGACGCCAACGACTCGAACCCGGCCGAGCAGGCTCTGATCATCCATGCCGCCGCCGACTACCAGGACGGCCACCACTACATCGTGGCTCTCCGCAACCTTCGCGACAGCGCCGGCAACGTCATCGGTCCGAACCCGGTGTTCAAGGCGTACCGCGACGACCAGCCGCTCCCGCCCGGCGGTGGTCCGAGCCTCAGGCCTCACATGGAGGCGATGTTCCGCTACCTGAACTCGGTCGGAGTCGGCAGGCAGCGCCTGTACCTCGCCTGGGACTTCACCATCGCCAGCGAGCAGAGTCTGGCCGGTCCCATGCTGCACATCCGCGACGACGCCTTCTCGCAGATCGGCAACGGTGCCCCCGCCTTCCAGGTGCAGGACACGACCAACTTCACCACGGCCCAGAATGCGCTCATCGCCCGGCACATCGACGGGACCTTCTCGGTTCCGAGCTATCTCGACAAGCCAGGCGGTCCACCGGGCTCGCAGTTCAACCTAGGACCAGACGGCCTGCCCGCCCAGATACCGGGCAACATCCAGACGGCGAACTTCGAGTGCAACATCCCGAGATCGGTCGTCTCCGATGCGACCAACCCATCGGCGACCGTCTACCCGGGACACTCCATGCTCTACGGCCACGGTCTGCTCGGCAGTGCCGATGAGATCAACGACCCGGTCATCGAGAGTGAAGCGGACACAGGGAATTTCGTCGTGTGCGGCACCGATTGGCTGGGACTGGCCAGTCAGGACGTGGGCACCGACATCGGCATTCTCCAGAACCTGTCCGAATTCCCGATCCTCCCCGACCGAGGTCAACAGGGAATGCTCGACTTCTTGTTCCTCGGCCGGCTCATGACCAGTGCCAGCGGCTTCGACACCAGCCCGGCATTCCAGGCCGGAGCCGCACATGCCGTGATCGATCCCTCCGGCGGCCTCTACTACTACGGGAACAGTCAAGGCGGCATCCAGGGCGGGGCACTCACCGCTGTCTCCCAGGAGTTCACCCGAGCGGTGCTCGGCGTCCCCGGCATGGACTATTCGCTGCTGCTCAACCGCAGTGTCGATTTCGACCCGTTCGCGGCCGTCCTGAACACCAGCTACCCAGACAAGCTCGTCCAACAGATCGACCTCGGGCTGATCCAGATGCTCTGGGACCGTTCCGAGGCCGACGGGTACGCCCAGCACATGACAACGGACCCGTTGCCGGGGACCCCGCAGCACCAGGTGCTGATGGAGGAGGCGTTCGGCGACCACCAGGTGGCCAACATCGCCACCGAGACCGAAGCGCGGACCATCGGGGCCGAGATCCATGTGCCGCCACTCGCTCCTGGGCGCTCCCCCGATGTCGTTCCCTTCTACGGGATCCCCCCGATCACGAGCCCCGTCTACCAGGGATCGGCGCTGTTCGTCTGGGACAGCGGGACCCCGGCGCCACCGTTGACCAACACTCCCAACCGGGCTGGCGCCGACCCTCACGGCGTGCCGCGGGCCCAGCCCGCCGTACAGCTCCAGGACGCGGCGTTCCTCTTGGGTGGCGTGGTCACCAATCCGTGCGGGAGCGGTCCGTGCATGGCTGTTCCCGATGGTGGATAGCGCCCCTTCGCCCCAAACCGTCGTGACGCTCGGACCTGTTTTCGACGAGCTCGCCCATGCCGGGCCCGAGCACCTCGACCCCGTGTTCGTGGCCGGGTACGACAGGAAACAGGGGGCGGACCCCGGGCCCGATGTCGAGGTGCTGCGAGGCCACGGGATGGCGTCCGACAGCACAGTGGTCGATCTCGGAGCCGGATCCGGGACCTTCGCCCTCGCCGTGGCCCGGCACTGCGGCCGGGTCGTCGCCGTGGACGTGTCGCCGGAGATGGTCGATCTCATGCGCCGACGGATGAGCGAGTCTGGCGCCACCACCGTCGACGTCGTCCAGGCAGGGCTCCTGACCTACCGCCACACGGGCAGACTGCCCGATGTCGTCCACTGCCGCAACGCCCTGCACCACCTGCCCGACTTCTGGAAGGTCGAAGCGCTTCGCTCCATGGCCGGTCTCCTCAGATCAGGTGGCCTCCTCGCACTCAGCGATCTCGTCGTCGACGCGCGGCCGGCCGACACCGACGAGGTGGTCGAACGATGGTTGAGCGGAGCGGTCGGCGACCCGGCGGCGGGCTACACGCGCCAGGAGCTCCTCGACCACCTGGCCACCGAGTTCAGCACCTATCGGTGGCTTCTCGAGCCGATGCTCGACGCCACGGGATTCGAGATCGTGGAGACGACCTACCGTCGCTCGATGTACGGAAGCTACCTCTGCGTGAGGCGCTGACCACCCGGGAGCCCCCGATCCGTTCCCGCCGGTTTCGGCTGCACCGGGTCGCCGGAACTTCGTGTTCAAGTATCCTTGAGGCCGTCGAGGACCGGCGAGCGTGACACCGAGGGAGCGCTGGTGAGCCCCGAATCATCGTTGTCCATCGGCGAGCTGGCCGAGCGGGCCGGTGTGGCCCGTTCAGCTCTGCGCTTCTACGAAGCCCAGGGCCTCATCCAAGCCGAGCGCACCGAGGGTGGCCAGCGACGGTACCGGCGCGAGGTCCTTCGCCGGGTTGCGTTCATCCGGGCGGCCCAACGCGTCGGGCTGCACCTGCACGAGGTCGCCGAAGCGCTCGCCGACCTGCCGTCCGGCCGCACACCCACCGTCGACGACTGGGCCGGGCTCTCCCGCCAAGTGGCAGGAGAGGTTGGACGAACGCATCCGCCTGCTCCAAGAGCTCCGGGACGATCTCTCCACGTGTATCGGCTGCGGGTGCCTGTCCCTCAAGACCTGCGCGCTCTCCAACCCCGGGGACCGAGCGAAAGCATCCGGCCCCGGACCCCATTACCATCTGGTGGCGACACCCGCCGCTCCGTCCCCGGCCGCCGACGACGGGGACTGACCGCGGGGACCACCGCCCGAGGTCGGGGCGCCAGGCGTAGGTGACGGTCTACCCGGTGGGCCTGCCGAGCTCCTCGGTGGACGTCCGAAGGTGGTTGATGTCGGCTCGTAGGATCATCGTGTAGGTGTCGGCGATGGCCGCCTCGCGATGATCGTGCTGGGCCTCGAGACGGGCGGGGTCGAGTACCACCTCCATAAAGGCGGCCTTGCTGGGGAAGACATTGAAGCGGACCTGATCCCAACTGCGGCCGTCCCCCACCACGGTGCCCTCCACGGCGAACCAGCCGTCGATGCGGAGCCCGTGGCGCAGGGCCGGTACGGCGGCGGCGTTCTGGTAGTCGACCATGTCCGATTCGGCGCCCCCGCTGTGGAACCGGAGCACGTGCATGACCACCACCGGACCGTCCTCGGCCGCCGGCGGATGGGGTACCTCCGTCCATTCCGGTGCGTCGGCGGGCAGCTCCGGAGCGGCAACAGGCCGGGTCGCCATCACGATGGTCCGGGCCAGGCCCGCCTCCTTGTGGACGTGCTTCTCCCGGTAGTCCGGACGACCCTGCATGTCGAGGAAGGCGCGCCCCGTGGGGTACCGGACGACGGCCACCCGGTCCCAGGCCGGCGGGTCGCCAAGGAGCTGCTGGTCGACGTCGGCGACCAGGACGATCTCGGCACCCACGGCGGCCAGCGACTCGAAGGGGGCGTACCGGTTGTCGGCATCGCGTCCGCTGATTTTCTCGGATGCAGATCCCCCGTAGTCGGCGGTATCTCTGTACTGCATGAGGTTGACCATCCACACCGGCCGATCCTCGACCGCCGGGGTGGTGGCCAGCGTGGTGACGTAGGCCCGGTCGATGGTGCCGTAACGGACCCTCGGGCTGGCCTGCCCCGTCATGAGACGACCCCCTGCCCTCGACCGTTATCTGGCATAGTGCCTGTCATAATAGTTCCGGCCGGCAGGCAGCCGATGGCAGGCCGAGTCCGGAGGTGAGTATGCAGGTCGTGGTGCTGGGCAGCGGGAATCCGTTGCCGGATCCGGCACGGGCGGGACCGTCCACGCTCGTGCGAACGGCCATCGGTGACCTGCTCTTCGATTGTGGTCGGGGCGTGCTCATGCGGGCCTCCGCCGCTGGGTCGGGGGCCGGCGCGTTGACCGCTGTTCTGCTGACCCATCTCCACAGCGACCACGTGACCGACCTCAACGACGTCATCACGTCGCGGTGGGTGACGTCGTTCGCCCCGTCGCCGTTGACCGTCTTCGGGCCGATCGGCACCGCAGCCGTCGTCCAAGCCACCGAGGCCATGCTCGAGGCCGACATCGGCTACCGGCTCGCCCACCATGCCGATCTCCAATGGCGACCGGACACCGAGGTCACCGAGACAACAGAGGGTACCGTGCTCGACGCCGCCGGTGTCGTTGTGACCGCCGGCCCGACTGATCACGCGCCGGTCCGTCCCACGCTGGCCTACCGCGTCGAGGAGAGCGGCCGTTCGGTGGTGATCGCCGGCGACACGGTGCCCTGCGACGGTCTCGACAGGCTGTGCGCCGGGGCCGACGTCCTCGTCCATACCGTGGTGCGGCCCGATCTGATCGAGCACGTCGGTCTGCCCAGGCTGACCGACGTGCTCGACTATCACTCGTCAGTCGAAGAAGCGGCGACGACGGCTGCCCGGATGGGGGTTGGAACCCTCGTCCTCACCCATCTCGTCCCCGCCCCGGCGCCGGAGGCCGAGCACGAATGGTCGGCGCTGGCGGCAGCACGCTTCGACGGTCGGGTGGTCGTGGCCACCGATCTCACGACGGTGGACGTGGTGGGCTGACGCTGGCCGCCGAGCCGCGTGGACGCTGTTGCGGCTTCTCTAGTCGGATGACACACTCCCCCGGTGTCACATCGGCTTCGAGGCTTCGGCCGCCAACGATCCCCGCGCCGAGCGTCGGCTGCGTTCTTCCTGGCGTTGCTCACCGCACTCGTGGCCGGTTGCTCGTCGGCCACCTCGTCATCGAGCACAACGACAGGCAACAGCTCGAGGGGAACGAGCGCAGAGAAGCCGTCCACCGCATCCTGCGTGCGACCCGGCAGCACCCGACCGGTCACAGCCGCACCCGTTCCCGGTGTCGCCAGCGACTGGGACATCACCTCGTTCGACGGCACGCGGATCCGGGCCCACTGGTTCCCCGATCCTGGCGCCGGCGGTCGGCGCGTCCCGACCGTCCTCATGGGCCCGGGCTGGAGCCTTCCCGGTGACACCGACATCCAGGGATCGGGCATCCTCGGCGAGATCGCCATCAAGGACCTGTGGGATGCGGGGTACAACGTGTTGACCTGGGATCCACGGGGATTCGGCCAGTCAGGCGGCGTCGCCGAGGTCGACAGCCCGAGCTACGAGGCTCGCGATGTGAGCACGCTTATCACCTGGGTGGCCACCCGGCCCGGAGTGGAGCTCGACCGGCCCGGTGATCCGAGGATCGGAATGGTGGGCGGCTCCTACGGAGGTGGCATCCAGCTCGTGACAGCGGCGACGGACTGTCGGATCGACGCCATCGTGCCCACCGTCGCCTGGAGCTCGCTCGTGACCAGTCTCGACAAGACGGGCATCGTGAAGGAAGGCTGGGCGGACATCCTGTCCCATCTCACCGCGTCCGATCACGTCGATCCCGAGGTCAACGCCTCGGACCAGGCCGGGGAGACGGCCGGGTCGATCACGTCCTCCGAGGAGGCCTGGTTCGCCGCCCGCGGCCCTGGAGCGCTCGTCGGGCACGTCCGGATCCCCACGCTCTTCGTGCAGGGCACAGTCGACACGTTGTTCACCCTGCAGGAGGCGGTGGACAACTACGAGGCGCTGCGACGGAACGGCGTCACGACGTCGATGTTGTGGTTCTGTGGCGGCCACGGAGCCTGTCTGACGCCACCCGGCGACGAGGAGCTCACCTCGGCCAGGAGCATCGGATGGCTCGACCGCTACGTCAAGGAGGACAAGTCGGCTGCGGTCGGACCCGGGTTCGAGTTCGTCGATCAGCGCGGCCACTACTACTCCGCGGCCTCCTATCCGGTGCCGCTCGGAGCTCCGGTGAGCGGCGAGGGTTCAGGGACCCTTCCCCTCGTGGCCTCTGGTGGCGCCGGTCCGGCAGACACGTCCGGCAGCGGCCAGTCGCTGGCCGGGCTGGTGGCGCCGATCACGCCGGCAAAGGCGAGCAATGCCGTCGACGTCGACATCCTGTTCGGCAAGCGTTCGGGCGTGGTGGTCGGGGCACCGACCCTGCACCTCGCCTATCACGGGACGGTGTCTGCGGGAACCAGGCCGACAAGGGTCTTCGCCCAGCTGATCGACACTTCCACCGGACTCGTACTGGGCAACCAGATCACGCCCGTCGCCGTGACGCTCGACGGCCGGTCCCACACCACGACCGTGCCGCTCGAGATGGTCACGTTCACCGGCAGTCCGGGCGCACGGGTCGAGCTGCAGCTGGTGGCGACGACGGTCGCCTACGCCCAGCCCAGGTTGGGCGGGAGCGTGGACTTCACCACCGCTCGGGTCTCGCTCCCGGTGGCAGCCCACATAGCCGCCCGGTGACGGGGGCGACCCCGGAGCTCAGCTCAGAGCTCCAGCGAGTCGAGGAACTTCAGGATCGCCGCGTTCACGAGGTCTGGATGGGTCAGGTTCGACGAGTGGGTGCCACCGGGGACGGTGACCACGCCGTCACAGCCGACGAGGCCGGAGGCCAACGCTTCGGCCTTGTCCATCGTGATCGAGATGTCCGCCGTGCCGTGGAGGACGAGCGAGGGGGCGCTGATCTCTCCGATCCGCTCGCTGATGTCGTCCCGGTCGAACAGCGTGTTCGCCGGTTGGGCGGCACTCTCGGATGGAAGCTCCTTCCATCGGGCGATCCACTCGCGGCTCAGGCCCGGTTCTCCGATGATCAGGGCGGCGGTCGCCTCGGCGATCTCGTCCGATGGCCCGTTGGTCACCCACTCTTCGGTCATCTCGCGGTAGACGGGGATGACCTCGGGGTCCTCGGGGCCGGCCTGGGTGTCGAGCAGGATGAGGGCCATGATCCGCTCCGGTTCCATCAGCGCCATCCGTAGGGCGATGAACCCGCCTTGGGACATCCCGCCGACGACAGCCCGTGGGGTGTCCAGATGGTCGAGCAGGGCGAGGCAGTCCGCTGCCGAGTCCCAGTACGTGAACGGCCCGCCGTCATAGACGGTCTCGCCGAACCCTCGTTCGTCCCAGGTGATCACCCGATAACGGTCGCGAAGCGCCTCGACCTGTGGTTCGAACATGGACCGGTCCATCAAGAACCCATGACCCAGGACGACGGGGACACCGGTTCCTCCGGTGTCGTCGAAGGCGATCTCGACGCCGTTCACTGCGGCGACGGCCATGGCATTCCCCCGGTTCTCTCGTCGATGGTCGATCGTGGCTGCGGGCATCCGCCGACGCCACCGGTCGCTGACGTTTCGACCGTCGCCGACCCTACAACAGGGCTCCGCACGGGCGTCAGAACGACTCGTTACTGGCGGTAGCCCTCCACCGTGCCTTCCGGCCGCACTGCTGCCTCCTCGGCGCTCCGGCCCGCCCGGCGCAACGCCCGCCGCTGACGGAGCAGATCCCACATCTGGTCGAGGGATACGTCGATCGACCTCAGGCGTTCTTCCTCGTCCGAGGAGAGGCCGGAGCCGACGTGACGCTCCTCGAGCCGACGTTCCTCCTCGGCCAGGGCGCTGATGCGATCGATGATCTGCTGATCGTCCACGTCACCCTTCCCTTCCCAGGCCCTTCCCTTTCCAGGCCGTTGCCGGGTCGACCTCCAACCGGAGGAGTCAGAGCCAGCCGAGCCGGAGCCGGCGGTGAGGCCCTGTTCCGTAGCCTAACGGAACCGATCACGGGGCTCCATGCCCACCGCCGGTTCCGCTCCACGACCGGGGTGAGCGGCCGGATGGGTCAGCGGGTGGGTCAGCGGGTGAGTCGGCGTCGGACAGATAGGTTGATCGGGTACACGAGGTTCACGGGCGCCCGAGTGCCCGTCTCTCGAAGGTGAGGAACCCACGATGACCACCTACCCGTACTCCGGACGCTTTCCGGTGCACCGCCGGATTCCCGAGGGCGGCACGCCGCGCGACCAGGTGCTCGAACAGCTCGCCGCCATGGCGAACGAGGAGGACGCGACCTGGGAGTCGGGCAAGTGCTCCGGCACGATGTACTGCGGCGATCGCGATCACTATTCCTTCATGAACGAGGCGTTCGGACGGTTCGCCCACGTCAATGTCCTTCAGCGGGACATGTGCCCGAGCGCCACCAAGTTCGAGGCCGAAGTCATCGCCATGACGCTCGATCTCCTTCACGCCGATGCAATCACCGACGGTGACCCGGCAGGGCTCGTCGCTACCGGAGGGACAGGCAGCATTTGTCACGCCATGCTCGCCTATCGTGATCACGCCGCGAGTTCGAGGGGCATCGCGCGGTCCGAACGTCATCAAGCCGGAGACCGCTCATCCCGCCTTCGACAAGGCCTGCCACCTCTTCGGCATCGAGCTGCGGGTGGCACCGATAGACGCCAAGACCGGCCAGGTGGACGTCGGATGGGTTGAGCAGCACGTGGACGAGAACACGGTGGCCATCGTCGGCTCGGCGTGCAATTACGGCTACGGCACCATCGACCCCATCGACGAGCTCTCCGATGTGGCGCTGGGCCACGGTATCGGCCTCCACGTCGACAGCTGCCTCGGGGGTTTCATTCTGCCCTTCGGCCAGGAGCTCGGCTACGACATACCCGTCTTCGACTATCGCCTTCCCGGTGTGACGTCCATGTCAGCCGACACCCACAAGTACGGCTATGCGTTCAAGGGGACCTCCGTCCTGACCTTCAGGGACAAGGCGCTGCGCAATGCCCAGTACTTCTTCCTGACCGGGTGGAGCGGGGGCAAGTACTGCTCGCCGGGGATGGAGGGCTCGCGCTCGGGCGGCCTGCTCGCCGCAACCTGGGCCGCCATGGTGCAGCTCGGCCGGTCCGGGTATCGGAACTACGCCCGACAGATCTTCGAGACAGCGGCCGAGATGCAGGCGGCGGTCAGGTCTCATTCCGAGCTTCGGATCCTCGGCAACCCCACATTCCTGTTCAGCTTCACCTCGGACGACTTCGACATCTACCACGTCAATGACTTCATGCGAGAGCGCGGTTGGAGGTTCAACGGGCAGCAGTACCCCAATGCGCTTCACATGGCGGTGACCCGACCCCAGACCCAACCCGGTGTGGTCGATCTCTTCGCCGCCGATCTGGCCGACGCAGTGTCCTATGCGAGAGCCCATACTGCCGACGCCCCGAAGAGCGGTGCCATCTACGGCGGCGTCGCCGGTGGCCTCACCGACGAGGCAGATCAGTTCATCACCACGGTCATGGCCGACATGATGGACGGCCAGCAGTCCATCCCGCCCGACGCCTGAGCACCGCCGCCAGAGCACCGGTCACGGTAGAGCACGAACAACGCCCCGATCACGTACATCACGAGCCACCGTGCACGCGTCGACCTCCGTTTCAGCCCACGAGCGTTACGTGCTGGCCGTCGATCTCGGGACGGGCGGTCCGAAAGTCGGGATCGCCTCGTGCGCCGGTGAGATCGTCGACGCCGAACACCTGCCCGTCGCATCTTCGTTTGGACCCGACGGAGAAGCGACCCAGGACGCCGACCACTGGTGGAAGATCGTGCTCGAATCGGCCCGGCGTCTCCTCGGCACCGGTGCCATCACACCCGGCCAGGTGGACGCCATCTCGTGCACGGGGCAGTGGGCGAGCACGGTTCCGGTGGACGGTGCCGGCAGACCGGTGGGGCCGTGCCTCCTGTGGCGGGACACACGAGGAGGAGGACCCGTGCGGGCGCGCATCGGCGGCCCGGTGGCCGGATACGCCCCTGTCACAGCCGCCCGGTTCATCCGGCGGAGTGGCGGTGCTCCGTCCACCTCTGGGGCCGATCCGATCGGACACATCCTCTTCCTCGAGTCGAACGAGCCGGATGTGGCCCGGAGGACTCGGTGGTATCTGGAGCCTGTCGACTACCTGACCATGCGCTTTTCGGGCCAGGTCAGCGCCTCCCCCGCTTCGATGGCAGCTTCATGGCTGACCGACAATCGTCGGCCCTCACCGACCGACTACGATCCCGTGCTGGTGGCGGCAGCCGGCCTCCCGCCGGCAAAGCTTCCGCCTCTTGTTCCGAGCGGATCGGTCGTCGCCAACGTCGCCCCGTCGGTGGCGGACGAGCTCGGCCTGCGAGAAGACGTGGCCGTGATCGCCGGCACGCCCGATCTCCATTCCGGATGCGTCGGTTCGGGGGCCGTCCTCGACCGCCAGGCCCACATCGCCGTTTCCACAACCAGCTGGGTGAGCTGCCCGTTCCCCCGAAAGAAGACCGACCCGTTCCGTCAGATCGCCACCGTGCCCGGCATCGTCCCCGGGCTCAACCTGGTAGCCGACAACCAGGAGTCGGGAGGTGCGGCGCTCGAATGGCTCGGCCGGCTCCTGGAGGAGCAGTGCACTACCGGGCTACCATCGACGGATCCCCGAGCTCCCGACTACGAGGACCTGACTTCCCTGGCGGCAAGAGCGCCGGCCGGAAGCGGCGGGCTCATCTTCACGCCGTGGCTCGCAGGCGAACGCTCACCCGTCGACGACCGGTCGGCGCGTGGAGGGTTCCACAACCTGTCGTTGCAGACCTCGCGAGCAGAGCTCGTCCGCTCGGTCCTCGAAGGGGTCGCTCTCAATTTCGCGCTGGCTCATGTCCGCCGTCGAGCGGTTCGTCGGCCGGCAGTTCGGCGCCGTTCGCCTCATCGGTGGCGGCGCCCGATCGCCGTTGTGGTGCTCCATCTATGCCAGCGTGCTCGGCCGTCCTATTCGACAGACGGCGCAACCGCAGCTGGCAAACCTCCGTGGGGCAACCCTGATCGCCGCGCTCGCCCTCAGGGCCTGCGGACCAGGCGACATCTCGTCGTTGGTGCCGATCGAGCAGACCTTCGAACCCGATCCGGCGCTACGCGCCGTCTATGACCTGCACTTCGCCGAGCTCAGGAACTTCTACCGCGCCCAGCGCCGACCGTTCCGCCACCTGAACCGAGCCCGGGATCCGGGGAGCCACTAGGTCGACCCGGCGGAGCGCGGTACGTCTCGTGCGGGAAGTGAGTAGTGCGTGAAGAAGGTCCACATCGCCTGGTTGGCATCGATCAGCACGGTCCCCCTCCCCACACCGGCAAGGATCCAGGTCTGGGGCGGCCCCGTGTTGAACGGGCTGCCCGGCCAGACGTGCCCGGAACCCGTGAGGCGCCACAGCGCCACCTCGGTCCCCGACCGGCAATGAGAGTAGACGACGAGTTGCGCCGACTGACCGGCGGATAGTGAACCGGGTGTCCCGACCATCTTCGTGCTGTCATGCGGGTTGCTCGAGCAGCCGTCGGCCACGATCCATTTGTCGATACCCTGCATGACCGAGTAGCGGTCGGCTCGATTGTCGGCCGCCACCCCGTTCCAGCGCGCGATCGGATCGTCGAGGGAGTGGAACTCCATAGTGGGAACGGCCCGGGCAGGGTGGACCTCGGGCAGCTCGACCTGACCTTCGACGGATGCGATCGCGGCAACGTGGGTGGAAGCCTGGGCCGCCATGGCATAGGCCATCATCCCCCCCGAGGACATGCCGGTGACGTAGACCCTGCGGAGGTCGACTGGGGTACGGGAGGCGACGTTGGCGATGACCTGCTCCAGGAAGCGGACGTCGTTGACGTGCTTACTCACCGGCAGCCCGCAGCAAACCCCCGCATTCCAGCTGTACTGGGCCTGGCCTGCCACCGGGTCCGGGGTGAGCACGGTCGAGACCCGGGTGCCGTCGGGATACGCAACGAGGAAGCCGTCGGTGTCGGCCGAGGTGTCCATGCCCGACTGGATCTCCTGCAACCGCCCATTCTGGGTCGACCCATGCAGGTTGAGCACGAGCGGGAGACGTGCCCCGCTGGACGCCGCCGGCGGGACATGGAGTCGATAGTCGCGGGTCAACCCGCCGGAGCGGAGCGTGAACACGTACGAGCCGGCCATCGGGGCCAGCCGGGGTCCGACGGTGTCGGCGCCGGCCGCCGAGCGCGGGATCGTCAGGGACCCGGCCACCGCCACCACCACCACCGCCACCACCGCGATCACGGCGACCAGGAGGATGTCGGGCCGAGCCCGGGACGCCGCGCCGTCGGGCCGGTCGATCACGGCGCCCACTCTAGGTGGATGCTTACCGGGCCGCCCTTCTCGGCGGCGTCCTAGGTCGCCGGTCGCGCCCGGCTGCTCAGATCGAACGAGTCCGGCGGGACCGGCCCACCGAGCAGCCGGCCCTGGGCTTCGTCACAGGCCACGGCCCACGCCTCCTGGAGGTCGGCCTCGGTTTCCACGCCTTCGGCCACAACCCGCAGGCCGAGTCGACGGGCCAGATCGACCACCGTGGCAACGATCGCCGTCTCGTGCCCCTCCCGGGACTCGCTCACCGGACCGGCGATGAGGCGGCGGTCCAGCTTCAGACGATCGAAGGGGAGGTGCCGGATGGACCCGAGCGACGCAGAGCCGGCCCCGAAGTCGTCAAGGGCAAGGTGGGCCCCGAGTGTTCGAAGCTGGCGTGCGACGTCATCCGTGCCGCCACGGGTCTCCGACAGGGCAGGCTCGGCGATCTCCAGAACCAGGTGAGCGGGATCGAGCCCCGATGCGGCGAGGGTCTGTTCGACGTCTCCCGGAAGACCGGGATCGATGAGCTGCACCGGGGAGATGTTGACCGAGACCGTGAGGTCCGGGTGACCCTGAAGCTGCCAGAGGCGGCATTGCCGGGCGGCCTCTGCGAGCACCCAGCGGCCCACGGCCAGGATCTCCGTGCTGCGCTCGAGCATGGGTATCAGCTCGTCCGACCGCACGTGGCCGAGCAGGGGGTGCTGCCATCTGAGCAGCGCCTCAGCGCCGACGAGGTCCCCGGAGCGGTCGAAGACGGGTTGGTAGTGGAGTGAGAACTCCTTGCGGTCCTTTGCCTTCTGCAAGGCGTCGGCGATCTGGCTCTGCCGGCGGGCATCGCTGCCGATCTGCTCGCTGTAGACCTCGGAACGTCCGGGTCCTCCTCGCTTCGCCTCGTACATGGCGGTGTCGGCCCGGCTCAGCGCCTCATCGGGGTCGACACCGCTGTCGAGCGTGGCGATACCGACGCTGACCGAGGTCGCCGCCTGGCGCTGACCGATGTGCACGGGGTCCTCCATCGTGCGTTGGATCCGATCGGCCAAGGACCGAGCTGACACCTCGGGATCCTCCAGGTCGTCGGCGAGGACGACGAATTCGTCACCCCCCAGCCGGGCGACCGTGTCTCCCGCCCGCACCAACCCACGAAGCCGGTCGGCTACGGCGACGAGGAAGGCGTCACCGGCTGAGTGCCCGAACCGATCGTTGATCGCCTTGAAATTGTCGAGATCGAGGTACAGCAACATTGCCCCGCGGTCGTCCCGATGGCTTCGGCGGACGCTGTGGCGCAATCGATCGGTGAACAGCACCCGGTTGGGCAGGCCGGTCAGCTGGTCGTGAAGGGCCCGGTGTGCCAGCCTCGTCTGCTCCTCGGCCAGGCGGCGACCGAGCGTGCGTCTCGTGTCATCGAACTCGCGGATCATCCGGACCAACGACCCGTCGCAGCTTGCCCGCACGGCGTCGGTCGCCATCGCCACGAGGGCGGGGCCGGAGTCGAGGTCCGTCGCCACCTCGTGCACGACCGTCGTCATGACGTCCCGCCAGGCAAGGTAGGCCTTCGCTACCGTCGCCAGCGAAGCATCCCCGAGCATGGCCTGTTCGCCTCCCCGGGCGAGCCACGCCAGATCCTCGTCCGAGGGAGGGTCGCCCGTCGCCAGCCAGTGGCCGACGTACACAGCCCCGAGCCGGGCGGTGTCGAAGGCATGTCCGCGCAGCTCGTCGGCGAACTCCTGGTTCACCCGCTCCCCTACCTCGTCCGCTCTCGCCTCGATGGCGCGACCCATGGCCACTCGGACGCGATCGAACCGTCGCTCGTCGCCGCGATGCGTCTCGGCGGCGTCGGGACGGGCATCGGTATGCACGAACGCCTCCATTGCAGCCAATATCGGCCATCGAGACGGTGGACTTGACGGAGGTGGGTGCGACGACCGGTGCCGGCGGCCCCGTCGGCCAGTGACGGGACCCTGCGTTCAGACCGCCGAGCGGCCGGCAACGACGCAGGTGACCAGCCTGCCTGCGAGCCGCGTCCGCCGGCGCCCTACACTCGGTCGTGCCCGACGATCGGGTCGGGCCCCGGGGGGAAGGTGACCCACGCCGACGATGACGACACTCCAGACCGAGTACAGCGAAACGGAGCTTCTCACCAGCCATGCCGTTGAGGAGCCGCTGCTGGCCGCCGGCATCCGGTGCCACGGCGGATTCGACGCTGACGGGACCTATGTCTCACCGCGGACCAAATTCCGTTGGCCGGCGATCGAGGCATGGGAGGTACAGCGGACCGAACAGTTCGGGACCCCGATCCTCGACGTGCCCCTCGACACGTGGCCAGAGCACTTCCCCAATGTCGACCAGGCGAAATTCCTGATCCGTCAGGGTGCTCCCGAGCCGCTCATCGCCACCTTGACCCGCATCGGCACGCTCGAGGGGCTCGGGGGGATGTTGCGGTACCTGCCGATCCCCGACTTCCGGCGGTGCTTCGACGAGGACGTGGACGGCACGGCGGTCGCCCATATCGACGGTGGTCTGGTCGAGGCCCACGCCAGAGACGAGGCCGGTTTCGATGACGAAGCCGGCCACGACCGGATGTGGTACGCCGCCCGGGACATCGCGTTCGAGAGCCCCGAGATCGAGGACGAGACGGGCCGGATGCTGGCCCGACTGGGCATCGCTCCCGGGACCGGGTCGGGCGGCACACCGACCGAGCCTCCGAAACGGCAACGGGCCGGTGGACGGGCCCTACCGCCGGACATCGACCCCGAACTGGAGGAGCTCGTCACGAGGATGATCGGGCTCTTGTTCATCGAGATCTCCGCCTTTCACAGCTTCCGGTGGGCCGAGGCCGTGCTGGCCGACCCCGACCTGGTGGCAGGAGAGGGCGGCGCTGCCCGTCTGGTCTCCTACGTCCGCGCCGACGAGTCGCCCCACGTGGCCTGGCTCCGCACCGCACTTTCGGAGATGCGAGACCGGACCTGGAACGGGGAGGGACGTTCCTATCCGGGCACCGAGATGATCGGCCGCCTCTGGGACCGGGCCCTCCGCGATTCGGTTCTCCTACGCCGCCAGGACAACCTCGACTTCACTCTGTCCGAGATCGAGCTCGCCCTGGCCGACCGGCCGAACGCCACCGACATCGTCGACGAGCTCCTGAGTCTCGGATCGGTCACGAAGGGAAGCGACGGGAAGCTCCACGATCCCCCCGGCTCCGCCCCGGTCGGATGAGCAGCCCCCTACAGGCGGAGACGCAGGCGCCATGAAGTTCGGCATCTTCTACGAGCACCAGCTGCCGCGGCCTTGGACCGAAGGCGGCGAGGAGAAGCTCATCGCCGATGCCCTCGACCAGATCGAGCTGGCCGACAAACTCGGCGTGCAGTACCTATGGGAGGTCGAACACCATTTCCTCGAGGAGTACTCGCACTCGAGTGCTCCCGAGGTCTTCCTGGCGGCCGCCAGCCAGCGGACCGAGAGGATGCGGATCGGACACGGGATCGTCCAGACCGCCCCCGGGTACAACCACCCGGCGAGGACGGCCGAGCGCATCGCCATGCTCGATCTCGTCTCCCATGGACGGGTCGAGTTCGGGTCGGGCGAATCGTCGTCCGAGGCCGAGCTGGGCGGGTTCGGGGTAGACCGGGAGACCAAGCGGGAAGCGTGGCTGGAGGGGCTCGAGGTGGCCATCCGCTGCATGACCGAGACCCCGTTCGGGGGGGTCGAAGGCCGCTTCGTGACCATGCCGCCCCGCAACGTCGTGCCCAAACCGATCCAGAGACCGCACCCGCCGTTGTGGGTGGCCTGCAGCCGCCGGGACACCATCCTCCTCGCCGCCGAGAAAGGAATCGGGGCGCTGGCCTTCGCCTTCGTCGAGCCAGAGGACGCCCGTGGCTGGGTCGAAGAGTACGAGGGCATCCTCGCTGAGCGGTGCGTTCCCGTCGGGCTCGCCGTCAATCCCCAGGTGGCGTGCGTGAGTCCGATGATGTGCGCCCGGCACGAGGAGGACGCGCTGGCCCGGGGCCTCGAAGGTGCCAATTTCTTCGGGTATTCGCTGGCCCACTTCTACGTCTTCGGTGATCACGTGCCCGCCACCACGGACGTCTGGGCCGAGTTCCTCGAACGCCGGGGGAAGATGGGCTACTCGCCCGAGGCGGCCCTCGCCCAACGTCACGAGACACTCGGAGCCAAGGCGGCGGCAGGCGACGAGGCCGGTCTGCGTGGTGCCGTGGGAACGCCGGCGCAGCTTCGCGAATTCCTCCGCCGGTACGAGGCAGCCGGGGTCGACCAGCTCATCTTCGTGATGCAGGCCGGTCACAACCGACACGAGGACATCATGGAGTCGATCGAGCTGTTCGGCACGGAGGTGCTCCCCGAGTTCGCCGAGCGGGACGAGAAGGCCACCAGGGTGAAGGCGGCACGCCTCGAGCCGATCGTAGAAAAGGCGCTCGGCCGCCGGTCGCACGTCGGGCCCACCATGCCCGAGGACTACGTCGTCCGGGCCATCCCCAAGCAGATGGTCGAAGCCATGCACTCCGAGCCGGCCGAGCAGTGGCTCGAGTCCCTGGCCGACAAGCAGGCGGCCGGGATCCACGATGAGGAGTTCAGACGGCTGGTGGACGGCTGAGGGGAACGTCGAACCGTCCGGACTCGACTCCCCGAAGAAGGGATGGGACGGTGTCTGTCGCCTCCTCGCCGGTGGAGTCGATCACGTGGGATTCGAAGGGCCCCAGGTGCTGAAAGGCGTCGTAGACGGAATCGATGGGCCCCGGGTCCACGAGGTCATGACGTCCACTGCGGGCAACGGCGCGCTGGCGGGCGATGTCGCGTGTGGGACGAAGGACCACGTAGCGAAGCCCTACGGCTGAAGGACCTGTACCCGCCACGAAGCGGTCGAGGAACCATGGCCCCACAACGCCGTCGACAACCACGTCATAGCCGCCGGCGGTGAAGCGGGCTGAAGCCGCGCCCACGGCTTCGATGACGGCGCCGTTCTGATCGCGGCTCGCCGGCGACCACGGCTCGACGTACCCGGAGACGATCCAGTGGAAGCACTGGTCGACCTGTAGATGGACACCGCGTGGACTCGACCGCGCCAGCATGGACGATACCGTGGTCTTGCCGGCACCTGGCGGCCCGGTGACTATGGTGATGGGCACACGCTCTCTCTCCTGTTCGACGTGACGACGAGTTCGGATCAGGATCAGATGCGCACGACTTCAACCTAGGCGACCCGGGCAACCTAGGCGATCCGGGCGACCCCGACCGTCCGCCCTGTCGAACCGTCGGACGATACCGTGGCACGCAGCGATCTCACAGACCTATTCCACATGCCGATTCACAAGGAGCACGAACGATGGACGTCGCCGAAGCGCTGTACACGACGAGGGCGATGCGCCGTGTCCGTCCTGATCCCATCCCCACCGACGTCCAGGCGCGGATTCTCGACGCCGCCATCCGCGCTCCTTCGGGCGGGAACGCCCAGAACTGGCGGTTCCTTCTGGTCGACGACAAGGGGATCCTCTCCGAGATCGGGCCGCTCTACCGGGACGCCATCGATCAGCTCTGGCGGACGTTCTACGCCGGCCAGCTGGCCTCAGCCAACGAGAACCCCGACGCCGCCGCCAGCAGGCAGATGCTCAAGGTCCAGCGATCGGCCCAATGGCTCGCCGACCACTTCGAGGAGGTCCCCCTCTACCTGTTCGGCTTCGTGCAGGCCGACCCCACGGGTGGCTCGATCTTTCCGGCCATCTGGAGCGCCCAGCTGGCGGCTCGGGCCGAGGGCATCGGCAGCTCGCTCACCGTCGTACTCGGCGTCTTCCACGGTGAGGAGGCATTCGAGATCCTGGGCGTCCCTCGTGACCAGCACTGGCTGATGGCATGCTGCGTGAGCTTCGGCTACCCGATCGGCCGGTGGGGCGTTGCCCCTCGCCGGCCGGTGCACGAAGTCGCCTACCGCAACCGATGGGGAGCAGACGTCGGCTTCGCCGTCGACCGCCCCCTCTGGCCACCGGGCTAGCCTTGTCCCCCCGGTGGTAGCCGTTCCTTCGAGGCGGCCCGACCACCCACTGCGGCTGTAGCTCAATGGTAGAGCCTCTGCCTTCCAAGCAGATGACGCGGGTTCGATCCCCGTCAGCCGCTCCCGGCCACGCGAATCGCGCACTTCGCTGTGCAGGTGCGCTCTGCAGGTCGGCCTCACAGGTGCCGCAGACTGCTCAAGGCAGTTGACACTAACGCCTCCCGGGGTGCTGTCTCGGATTTGCGACACGGTTGCACCGGCGGTTCAACGACGGGACACGAGCAGACGGGCTTGGCGGAGCCGGACGACGGACCGGGGTGAGAGCAGATGAGGGTTCTTCGAGGGGATCGTCACGGGGCCCTCAAGGTCGCCGGTGCAGTACTGATCGCCGTCGCTGCCACCGTGGCGGCCCCGCTCTCGACGGCATCGCTCAGCCGGCGGTGCCGGGAATCGATGCCGCACCGGCGCCTGGATCCCCGCTTACCCAGCCGGCGGGCTCGCCGTTTGCCTATGTGATCACGGTCGCTTGCCCACTCGCCCCCGGGGCGAGATGCGGACCCCACCCTGTCGTCACAGTGCCGCTCTCAGCGTCCACGAATCCACCCATGGACACCTGGTCCTACTCGGCGACATCGACCGGTGGCCTCCTGACGGGGACGAGCCCGTCTGTGACTCCGACCCCGGACGGTCACGGCGGGAGTGATCTCGTCCTCGATCTCGCCGACTCCGTCTTCATCGGAGGGTTCTCGGGCACCATCGATCTCACCCTCACGCCACCGACCACGGCAGCCAACGGGACCAACTGGTCACTGACTCCCGAGCTGACCGATTCCCTCGGCACCGTTAGTGACCCCGAACCCTCCGACCGGCTCCGCCGGTGCGCCTCCCGCCTCGACATCCGCGACGCCTGCTGACGCATCGGCCCCTGGCTCAACTCCTCCTGCGACGACACCGCGCTCTGACGACCGCGCCTCCCGGCTGACCGCTCCGGTTCAGCCCGCCGCCGACCCGCCGCAGTCGGCTCTCATCTCGATCAGCCCGGCGACCCAGACCCATCCGACCGGATCACCCCAGACCTACAACGTCGCCCTCTCGTGCCAAGGGACGGCCGGCTCACCGTGTGGTCCCAACACCACGATCACGATCCCGTTGGACACCACCACCACCCCGCCGATGACCGATCCGACCTGGGCGTTCGCCGCCACGACGGGTGCCGCCGGCCTGCTCACCGGCCCTCCGACCATCGTCGGGGACAATCTCGTCCTCTCGATCAACGACGACGTCTTCACGGGCGGCTTCAGCGGCACGATCCGGCTGACAGCGACTCCTCCCAACAACATCACGCCCAACAACACGTCGTGGACCATGAACCCGACCCTGACCGGTGCCAACATCCCGACGGTGACCGTTCCCGTTCCTGCCGCCTCGGTGGCGACAGCCACCCCGCAGCCCATCGTCACCAAGGCCACGGCTGACGGGGGCAGCGTCTACCAGGCGGGGAGCACCATCACCTACTCCATCACCGCCAGCTGCAGCACCTCCACGACAGGCAACCTCTACTTCCAGAACGGGAGCCTGGTGGACCAGCTTCCCCCCGGTGTCATCTACCAGTCCTCGACCAACGGCGGCATCTATGATGCCGCCAGCAACACCGTCACCTGGACCTTCCCGGAGCCAATGTCGTCACCCAGCGGCAGTGCTTCCCGTGCCGCCGGAGCCAACAGCTACCAGGTGGTGGTGCAAGCCCCGACGCCGGCACCACCTTCGGCTGAGGAACCACTGCTGAACAAGGCGACCTTCTCGGGTACCGGTGCCGATGCCATCGTGCCGGCCGGGATCACGAAGTCCACCAGCGCACAGGTGCCGGTCAACATCGTCGACACGCCGCCCACAGGGCCCGGCCTCGGTTACGCCACGATCTCCAAGTCCTCCCTGGCTCCGATCCACCAACCGGTCTCGTCCGGCAACGGTTATGTCGGTACCTATCCGGGCAACTGGCTTCCTGCGTCCAGCACCCCGGGCTACACGGTCGGCGCGGCGGCCGCTTCGTTCCGGGTGAACGTCAACTACGCCCTCGTCGGCTCGTATCAGACCGATCTCATCGATCCCATGCCGTGCCTCACGAACCAGTCGGGCAATGTCTACTCTTCCGGGCGCTGTAGCTTCGTGTAGCAGATCGGGCTACGCTCGCTGGCATGGCAAGGACGATCCCCCAACGCGTGCTTCGCAACGACAACGCCAAGGTGATCGAGGCCGTTACGTCAGGTCAGACCTTCGTCGTGACCCGCAACGGCGTCCCCGTGGCCGAGCTCCGACCGATCCGTCGTCCGCGTCGAAGCTTCGTGCCGAAGTCCGAGTTGATCGCGCTGGCCGGTGCGAGTCCCCATGTGGACTTCGAGCAGTTCCGGGCTGATGTCGACCGTGCCGTCGATCAGAGTCTCTAGATGTCGCCGGCGCTGCTCGACACGTCGGTGGTCATCGATTGGGACGACCCTCACGTCGCCGCCGCGCTACCCGACGAGGCAGCTGTCTGCTCCATCACTCTTGCCGAGCTGGCCGCCGGCCCCCATCTAGCCAGGACCAGGGGGGAGGGTGCTCGCCGCCAAGCTCGTCTGCAGCAGGTCGAGGCGACGTTCGAACCACTTCCCTTCGATACCGTCGCTGCCCGCAGCTACGGTCAGATCGTCGCCGCCGTCGCCGAGATCGGTCGCTCTCATCGTCATCGAATCGCCGACCTGCTCATCGCAGCCACGGCCCATGCGAACGGGATCGCTCTCTACACCCGCAACCGGGATGACTTCGGCGGTCTCGAGGGTATCGTCCAGGTCGTCGCCATCTGACCCGGGTTGTCATTCGGGGGCACCTGAACGATTGACAGAGGCGGGTGGCAGCCCCCGGCCTTTCACCGGTTCGGCCACCGAGCTCGTCTGAGGTGGCCCCTGCCAGCTGCCCGCTCATCGGACCCACTACGGAGAACCGGAGTCTGTGGCTGCGGCGGCCCCGATGGTCAAGGTGCCCAGCACGGGCCCCGATGGTCAAGGTGCCCGGCAGCGGCGCCGATGGTCAAGGTGCCCGGCAGCGGCGCCGATGGTCCAGGTGTGGAGACCCGCTCGATCCCAACCGGCGACGGCACGTTGCCGTTCCCCCACTGGCGCGGGCTTCTCACCGCCTCCGTGCTCGTTGGCGTGCTCGTCATGGTGATCTCGCTCCTGTTCGAGCACCCCGAACCAGAACGGGCGCTGGGGGCCGGCGCATGCCTGGCCGTCGCCACGGCATGCCTGATGCTCTCTTTGGCATCGGTGGGCAACCAGCGGTCTGGGTTGTCTGCCCTCGTCGTCCTCTACGTCGTAGCCGCCCTCGTCGTCCTCGCTATCGGCTTGGTCGCCGTCAGCCTGCCCGGCGGCGGCTCGGTGTTCCTTGCCGCGGTGCTCGTGCCGGTGGCGGTGGTCAGCGCCGAGACATTCCGATCGGGTCGCTGGGCCCTCGCTCTCTGGGTCGTCGTCGTGAGCATCAGCGTCATCGTGATCAACGGATCGCACCCGGATTCGATGGCGGCTCAGGCCCTCGTCGTCTCTCTGACCGTCGCCGGAGTCACCTGGTCCGTCGGCTGGCTTGCCGAGTCGGCTCGTGAGGAGGCGGCCCTTCGCCATGCCATCGCCGGGCTGAACGGGACGCTCGACTCCGCCCTCCTCGACGCGCCGCTCCACGCCGGAGAGGCGACCGACTCCGTCTTGACCCACAGCCTTTCCCACGTCGCTCACGCGCTGAGCGCCAGGCGTGTCTCGGTGTTCTCGCGAAACGGCGCGTTCGGTCCGATCGTCGGTCGGGCGACATGGTCATCTGAAGGCGGACCCGCCGGCAAACGGCCCGGGCACCATGCCGTCGAGCGGAGCTCCCCCTTGCCCCCATCGGGTAGCACAGCCGAGCCGATCCTGGTCGAAGCGCTCAGATCCGGGAGAATCGTGGCCACGGGCGCCAACATCGTACTGCCCGTCGGTTGCTCGGACCACGGGGACCTCGTGATGCTGATCGACCTGATCCCCGGTCCCCCGAGCAGGTTCCTTCGCCGAAGCGAAACAGCCGAGGTGTTGGCCTCGGTTCTCTGTGGTGCCGTCGTCCGGGTCAACCGGAACACCGGGACTGGAGTCGCCGATCAGACGGACCAGCTCACCGGGCTCGCCACCCGTGAGGTCCTGTCCGAGCGGATCCAGATCGAAATGGACCGCTCCCTGCGCTCGGATGAGCCGCTCAGCATCGCCCTCGTCGACCTCGATCATTTCAGCGACTACAACACCGCTCACGGACGGGCGGCAGGTGATGCCGTCCTCAGGTCGATCGCCGCCGTCATCGTCTCGAACCTCCGCCGAACCGACGCCGTCGTCCGCTTCGGCGGCGAGCAGTTCTGCGTGCTGTTCCCCGCTACCGACATCGAGGGCAGCCACCACATCCTCGATCAGCTGAGGACCGGCGGTCGTGACACGTGGTCGCACTTCGGGGTGACGATGTCGGTCGGCCTCACCGCCTGGGACCGCATGGAGGACACCGATTCGATCATCAACCGGGCCGGTGAGGCCCTCCGTCGGGCCAAGGACACCGGCCGCGATCGGGTGGTCTCCATCGAGTTGGCCACCGGGACCTGACCCACCGGGCATCGGTTACCGCCGGCTGAGCGACCCGGCGTTGCTATCTCGAGGCAGCACCCTGGCGGAGCACGAGGTAGACGTTGTCGTCCACGACGAACGACTGGATGAGCTCGAAGCCGTCGGACAGTGCCCGATCCAGCTCCCCCTCCAACTCGACCCGGCGCTCGGAGACGACGAGGCGACCACCGTGCACCCGGAGGACCCGGTGGTGCGACGTCATGGTTCCTGTCCCGGACTGCCGCCGATCGGGACACGGCCGGCATGGTCCACCGTCACCAGCAGCTCGGGCTCGCGGTCGGTCCCAACTTCGATCGAGGCATCCGGCCGGACCCTGATGAACCACTCGCGTCCCCAGACGGTGTTGAACACGTTGTCGGGCATGGCGAGAAAGAAGCTCGTCTCCGCTATCTGGCTGGAATGGGCCCGCATCGCCAGCTTCTTCGCATCGAGCCACGGGGTCACATCCACCTCCGTCGTGATGCGAGCCGCCGGTTCGCCCATCGTCTCCACAACGTCAGCATCTCTCTCCGGCGGGTCCCACCCGTCGAACTCCATTGCAGCAAGGGAGGTGAAGAAGTCGCGATCCATGGTGGCCATGTAGACGATCGGGACACTGGCAATGTCGGCGGCGGCCATGCCCACCCGATGGACCTGGACATGGTCGGGATGGCCGTAGCCGCCGTGCTCGTCGTAGATCACCAACACGTCCGAGCCCTCCTCGGTCAGGATCGCACCGAGCCGGGAGGCGGCCACGAACACGTCGGCGGCGGCGAAGGACCCGTCGGCGTCATTGGTCAGCTCGCCGGCCATGCCCGAGTCGAGATAGCCGAGATATTCCCTCCTCGCCACCCCCAGGGCCCGACAGGCCTCCTCGAGCTCCTCCTCTCGCAGCTCGGCCAGGGTCTGACCCGGAACGAGGATGCCGTCGGGCTCCTCTCCCAGCTCACCCTTCGTCGCCGTCACCAGGACCACCCGGATCCCTTCGGAGGCCAGGCGAGCCATCGTCCCGCCGGTTGCGATCGCCTCGTCGTCGGGGTGGGCGTGGAAGAACGTTACGGTCGGCATTGTCGGCACCCTAACCGTCTCGATCCGGTCACCGGACCCGGACTGGGTCAGCCGAGCGGCAGCTGGGGTTCCTCGGCCAGGGAGAGCCGGTCCGTCGCCGCGCCCGTCGCCCGACGGCTCCCCTGAGGTCCACGGACCGCAAAGATCCGCTTCGGGTCGAACGAGCGCACCACCCGCTCCCCGCGCCTTCCGCCCACGACCTCGACGGATTCGGCGCCGTTGCGATGGTTGACGATGTGAGCCCTGAACTCCCAGGCGTCTCCCCGGGAACGGAGACCGCCCACGACGACCGGATCGCCAGCGCGCAGTCCGTTCCACTGCTCGGTGCGGTCCAGGTGGTCGGGAAGGCCCACCGGTGTGCTCGAGCCCCGTCGTCGCCGCGCCCTCTTCCCTCGTGGCGTCCTCGGCTCCATACGTCGCCACTGTCTACACCGTCCGTCACCGGCGGGCGCGGCACGACGATCTCTCGCCCCGGTGGGCGTCGCCCCTTCTGACGCGCTGAGGTACCGTCCGTCCGTGCCTTCGTCCCTTCCCGCTGAGCGCCCCGGCCCGGTGAGGTCGCCGACCGACGACGGACTGGCCGTCGCCCTCTACGATCTCGGCGGATCTGGGCCCGACCTCCTACTCGCCCACGCCACCGGTTTCTGCGCCGAGGTCTTCGTGCCCCTCGCCGGGTCCCTCTCGGCGACCTTCCACTGCTGGGCCGTCGACCTCCGAGGCCACGGCCGGAGCGACCGACCCCGGGACGGGCACTTCGCCTGGTCGGGCTTCGGCGCTGATCTGCTCGCCGCCGTCGACCACGCCGGTCTCCACCGCCCGTTCGGGTTCGGCCACTCGTGTGGGGGTGCGGCCGTGCTGCTGGCCGAACAGGCCCGGACTGGCCTGTTCGCCGCCCTGTACTGCTTCGAACCGGTCATGTTCCCCGCCGATGGGTCCCGTCGGGGACCGGTGACCGACAACCCGCTGTCGGCCGGAGCCCGGCGCCGCAGGGAGACGTTCTCCTCCCCCGACGAGGCGTTCGTCACATTCTCCTCCAGACCTCCCCTCTCCGTGCTCGATCCCGAAGTCCTCCGCTGGTACGTCGCAGCCGGGTTCGAGGTCGTCCCGGACGACGAGGGGGGCGACGGGAGTTCGATCCGGCTCCGGTGCCGGCGCCAGGACGAAGCCACCGTCTACGCCGAGGCGTTTACCAGCACCGCCTTCGTCGACCTGCCCAACGTTCACTGTCCGGTGACGCTGGCATGCGGAGAGCTCACCGATTCGTTCGGCGTCCCCGCACTCGAAGCGGACGCCCACCGACTGGCGAGATCGAGGATCGAGGTGATCTCCGGGGTCGGCCACTTCGGCCCGCTCGAGCGCCCGGAGCTGGTCGCCGACGCGGTGTCACGGGCCTTCGTCCACGAGATCGATACACCCGGGTCGTAGGCTGCACTCATGCCGTTCGAACCTCCGAGATCGCTGTCCCCGTCCAAGATCACGGCATTTCGGGACTGTGCACTGGCCTTCCGGTTCAGCGCCATCGATCGTCTGCCCGACGAGCCGACCATCTGGACCGTGAAGGGCACCTTCGTCCATCGGGTGCTCGAGAAGCTGTTCTGGAACACGGAGGGTGGGCAGCGAACGGTGGAGAGGGCCATGCTCGAGCTGGAGGTGACCTTTGCCGAGATGCGGGGGGACCCCGACTTCCTGTCCCTCGCGCTCACCGACGAAGAGGAGGAGTCGTTCCTCGCCGACGCCTCCGGGCTCGTTTCCAACTACTTCTGCCTCGAGGACCCGAGCCAGATCGACGCTGTCGGGGTGGAGATCCAGCTCGAGGCCACGGTGGGGACCATGCACCTCAGAGGCGTCATCGACCGGCTCGACCGCACACCGGAGGGCGACCTCGTAGTCGTCGACTACAAGACGGGTCGTGCCCCTGCGCCGGCTTACGAGCATGCCAAGCTCCTCGGCGTCCACACCTATGCGCTTCTCTGCGAAGAGGTCCTCGGACGCCGCCCGGTCGAGGTCCGGCTGCTCCATCTCCGCGAGCCGGTGGCCATCTCGGCCGTTCCCACCGAGCAGCTCGTCCGAGGCCAGCGCCAGAAGACGAAGGCGGTGTGGACCGCCATCGAGCGGGCGTGCCGTGACGAGGACTTCCGGCCCCGCACCTCCCCCCTGTGCTCCTACTGTCGGTTCCAGCCCTTCTGCCCGGCGTTCGGAGGTGATCCGGGTCAGGCAGCTGTCGCGCTCGGGCGCCCCATGGACACCCCGATGGTCGATGGAGCCGGGGTGGCACCGGCGGATGGACCGCTCGGCGCAGTGACGCCCACCGGGACGAGCAGCGCCGCATGACCGCGAGCGAGCATCCCACCAGGCCGCCGGCGGTGGCCGTGCAGAGCCAGTCCCCGCTCTCCCGAGAAGGCACCGCACACGGCGCCTCCCCCTCCCGTCCGATCCTCTTCGATGCGGGAACGGCACCCAACGGTCGTCGCCCCCCTCCCGGCCCCGCCGACGGGGCCCAGCCGATCACGGCCGCTGACAGGCGGCCGGAGGTCGCACATCGGCCCGACGCGATCCTGACTGTCGGGCCGGACGGCCTTCCCGGTTTCGTCCATGCCTTCGATCGGGCGGTCGATCGCTGGTGCGACCACGTGAGGGGGGTCGGTGCCCTCGACACGATGGCCAAGGCCATCACCGGCCTCGGCGACCATGGTCTGGTGTGGGTGCTCGTCGCCGGCCGGCGTGGTCGCCGGCCTGGTCCTGAGCGGGCTCAGGCGGTGCGGGCACTGGCTGTCGCCGGTGTCGGGTCGAGTGTGGTCAACGCCGCGCTCAAGCTGGCGATCGGGCGGTCGCGCCCCTACTCCATCGATCTGGCCATCACGGCAGGCGGGCTCCCGGTGCGAGCCCCGAAGACCAGCAGTTTTCCGAGCGGACATACGCTGGCCGCCTTCTGCTCGGCGACGGTTCTGAGCCGTTCAGGGCATCCCGGCTCGACCGCTCTCTTGTTCGCCACCGCCTCGCTCATCGCTACGAGCCGCGTCCACCTCGGCGCTCATCACGCCTCTGACGTGCTCGGGGGGGCGGCGATCGGCGTGACCATCGGCCTCCTCGGCAGGAAGCTCCTCTAGCCCCGTCATCGGGCGACCGGCAGCGGGGCCGGAATGGAAGACGCCCTCGGGGGGTTGCCGACGCATGGAATCGTCGAGAGAGTTCGCTGTCACCTGGGACTATCGCTGCCCGTTTGCCCGGAACGCCCACGAGCACCTCGTGGACGCTCTCGTCGCCGGGGCACCGTGGCGGGTCCGGTTCATCCCGTTCTTCTTGAACCAGACCCATGTGCCCGAGGGAGGTTCTCCGGCCTGGGACGATCCGGAACAGCGCCGGGACCTGACCGCGCTGGCCGCTGGGGCCGTGGTCCGCGACCGGTACCCGGAGCAGTTCCTCGACGCCCACCGGTCGCTGTTCACGGCCCGCCACGACGAGGGCGCGGACCTCCGTGACGCGAAGCAGGTCGAGGCTGCGCTGCAGCGGGTGGGCGTCGACGGGGACGCCGTGCTGAAGGAGATCGAGTCGGGCTGGCCAGCCAAGGCCGTCCGCGAGGAGCACGAGGCCGCCGTGAGCGGCGTCGGCGTCTTCGGGGTCCCCACGTTCATCGTCGGCGACGACGCCGCCTTCGTGCGCCTCATGAGCCGGCCCCGGGGCGACACCGGCATTGCCCGGAGCACCATCGAAGGTGTGCTCGATCTCGTCACCGACCGCTCCGAGATCAACGAGCTCAAGCACACCCGAGTCCTGCGCTGAACACCCCCAACCCTCACGTTCAATCAAAGCTTCAGGTTGAGACTTAGGCTGAGGTTGAGGCTTAGCCTGAGACCAGCCCCGCCACCGCGGTGATCGTCTCGGCGATCTCCTTCCTGCTCCCGAAGGGCGCTGCACAGAAATCGGTAACGCCGATGTCGGTGAAGTGTCGGACCTGAGCCTGCACCTCGGCGGCGGCCCCGACGATGGCGACGTCCGCCGGTCCTTCGGCACCCTCCTTGTCGAGCATCGCCCGGTATGAGGGGAGGTGACCGTAGATGGAGAAGGTCTCCGCAGCTCTGGCACGGGCGTCGGCGGTCTCGCCCGTCACGCAAACGGGCAGTCCCACCGCGATCCGGGGGGCCGGCCGTCCGGCATCGTTCGCCGCCGCTCGGATGGTGGGGATGGTGTGGGTGTCGAGGGTGACCGGGCCCGTCATCCACGTCACCGTGCCCGCCGCCATCTGCCCGGCGATGGTGAGCATGGCCGGGCCCAGCGCGGCAACCAGGACAGGCGGAGCGGAGACGTCGATCTGCAACGGGCCGAACGTCGAGGCCCTCATGGTCTCGCCGACGAAGCTCACCTGCTCGCCTTCGAGCAGCGGGACGAGCACCGAGAGGTACTCGCGCATGTGCCGGGCCGGCTTCTCGAAGGAGAGGCCGAACACCTGCTCGATGACCATCTGATGGGAGAGCCCGACCCCGAGTGTCAAACGTCCGCCGGTGGCGGCCTGCACGGTGAGGGCCTGGCCGGCCAGCATGACCGGATGCCGGGGGTAGGTGGGCACGACGGCGGTCCCGAATCCGATGTCCGGGACCTCGCGGCCGACGGCGGCGATGGCGGTAAGGGCGTCGATGCCGAAGATCTGGGATGCCCATGCCGTCCCGATCCCTGCGTCGGCGATCGATTGGACCTGCCCCACAACCTCCTCGAACGGCCGTTCCGTGTCGATCATCACGCCGATTCGCACGCGCTCTCCTTCCCGTTCAGGCACCAGTCCGTCCAGGCACCGGTGGCCGCGTGGGGCTACCGTACCCGGACCTGCCGCCGGAAACCGCCGGCAGAAAAGGGGCCCCGATTCTTCAGGATGTGCCGAGGGCCGCTCGGTCGGGCAGAATGCCCGCCATGTCCGTCGCCATCATCATGGGAAGCTCATCCGACGCGTCGACCATGGACGACGCCGTCCAGACCCTCCGATCCTTCTCGGTCCCGGTCGAGGTACGGGTCCTGTCCGCCCACCGGACACCGGACGACACCATCGCCTTCGCCCGCGGAGCCGCCGACGCCGGGATCAAGGTCATCATCGCCGCCGCCGGAGGGGCAGCCCACCTTGCCGGGGTGGTCGCCGCCGCCACACCGTTGCCGGTCATCGGCGTCCCCATCGCCCTCGCCAACCTGGGAGGCCTCGACTCCCTTCTGGCCATGGTCCAGATGCCGAAGGGGATCCCGGTGGCGACGGTGGCGGTCAACGGCGCCCGCAATGCCGCCCTGCTCGCCGTGCGCATCCTCGCCCTGTCCGATCCCAAGCTCGCCGACGCCCTCGACCGGTTCGTCGGCGATCTCGCCGGCCAGGTCCACGAGATGGACGCCGAGATCGTGGCCCGCTACCGGTCCGAGTGACACGATCCGCCGGGTGAACCGAACCGCCGGTGAGCGGGGGCGTCTGAGCGTCACCGGCCGTCCGAGCAACGCAAGCGGCATCGGAACGGCCGCAAAGGCCAGCCCGGCTCTGGGTCAGGTCAGGCGCGCCATGGCGGGGCCAGGCCTTCCACCGCATCCTCGAGCGACATCCCGAGGGGCACGACGGCCGGTGCGGCGATGTCGACCCCGTTGGCCATATAACGGCCGATGTGCTTCCTGCACGCTTCGTAGGAGCCGTGCACGACGAGTGCGTCCACCAGTTCGTCGGGGATGGCGTTCAAGGCCCCTTTGCGGTCCCCTGCCTGCCAGGCAGACCACATCGGCTCCAACATGGCGCCACGTCCCAGCCACTTGTGGAACGCCGCATAGACCGGGACGTTTAAGTAGGCGGCGATCATCCGGCGGCCCACGGCCCGCACCGTCTCGGCGTCCTCGGACGGGCAGACGAAGATACGGGCGGCGACGGGGATGTCGGCCCCGACTTCTGGGAGCACGGTGGTCACGTCTTCCGCCGACAGCCAGTTGATGATCACCCCGTCCGCTTCGCGACCGGCGAGGCGCAGCATGCCGGGACGGAGGGCGGCCAGGTAGAGAGGGGGCGGGTTCTCGACCGGGCGGGACAGACGGAACCCGTGGACGGCGAACGTGTCGAAGTCGCGATCGATCTTTTCGCCCGCCAGGGCGCTGCGAAGGAAGCGGATCGTGTCCCGGACCCGCTTGTAGGGCTCGTCGAAGGGAACGCTGTTCCATCGGTTCACGATGACATTCGACGAAGTGCCCAGGCCGAGCGTGAAACGGCCGGGGGCGGCCTCGGCCATGCTCGCCACGCTCTGGGCCAGCAGCGCCGGTCCTCGTGTGTATGCGGGGATGATGGCCACCCCGAGGTTGAGGGTGGGCTCCCACGCCGCCGCCAGGGCCAGCGGTGTGAACCCGTCGGTCCCGTCGGTCTCGGCCGACCATACATCGGTGTAGCCCAGACGGACTAGGCGTTCGTACCAGGAGCGGTGGTCCGTGAGGTCCACTCCGTCGAACGGGACGGTGATCCCGTAGCGGGGCGCTGTCACTTGCTCGGTCCAGTGGCGGGCACGGCCCAGTACTACACCATCGTCCGCCGGCACGAGGCAATCGGTGCCGCACCGGACGTCTCCGCCGTCGAGCTCCGGGGGTACCGGATCCGGAGCGGTGTGATCCCTCCCTGTCCACAATGAGTGAGACACCTCCGATCCGCGTTCTGAGCAAGAGGGCGACGGAGGATTTCACCCATGGCTACGACAAGAAAGCAGCCGCCGCCACTGGTCAAGTCGGAGCACACTAAGACTTGGCATATCGACGACGGCACCGCACCCGACGGCAGCGAGAGGAAGAGGAAGAAGACCCCGGTCCGGCGGGTCTTCACGCCTGAGTACAAGTTGGCCATCCTGGCCGAGTACGACGGCTGTTCGGAGTCCGGGGAGCGGGGAGCCCTGCTCAGACGTGAGGGCCTCTACTCGAGCCTGATCACCGACTGGCGTCGTCAACACCGCCAAGGCCTGCTGAAAGCGGCCCTCGGACGTCATGACAACGGCCGCGGGGGACCCTCGCTGTCCGAGGTGGCCAAGCTCCGGGCGGAGAACGAGCGGCTGCGGGCCAAGCTGTCCCAGGCCGAGGTGGTGATCGACGTCCAGGGAAAAGTGCACGCGCTCTTGGAAGAGATCTCCAAGAGCGCGGACTCCGATCAGTAGTGGACGCCATCATCGATGCCGGGGTCGACGAGCTCGCTCCCGTGGTGGGCCGCAGGGCCGCTTGCGAAGCACTCGGTCGGTCACGGGCCAGCCACTACCGGCGACGTCGACCACCACGGTGCGGTCCGCCCGCCCCCCGCCGCTCCCACCGTCGACTGGGTGATCAGGAGGCTGAGGCCGTGATCGCCACCCTCAACGCGGAGCGGTTCTGCGACAAGGCCCCGGCCCAGGTGTGGGCCACCCTCTTGGACGAAGGCATCTACCTGGCCTCCATCTCCACCATGTACCGGCTGCTGCGGGAACGGGCCCAGGTGCGTGAACGCCGGGCCCAGGCCCGGCGTCCGGCCCTGGTCAAGCCCGAGTTGGTGGCGACCGCCCCCAACCAGGTCTGGAGCTGGGACATCACCAAGCTGGCCGGCCCCTACAAGTGGACCTGGTTCCAGCTCTACACGATTCTCGACGTCTACAGCCGCTACGTGGTGGGGTGGCTGGTGGCGCCCCGGGAGTCGGCCACCCTGGCTGAACAGCTCATCGCCGATGCCATCTACCGGCACGACGTGCCCCACGGCCAGCTCGCCCTCCACGCCGATCGCGGCTCCTCGATGACGTCACGGACCGTCAGCCAGCTGTTGACCGACCTGGGCGTCCTCCAGAGCCATTCCCGGCCCCATGTGTCCAACGACAACCCCTATTCGGAATCGCAGTTCAAGACCCTCAAGTACTCACCGACCTTCCCGAAACGGTTCGCCAACATCACTGCCGCCCGGTCGTTCTGCGATCGGTTCTTCGACCACTACAACAACGAGCACCGCCACTCGGGCATCGGGCTCCATACCCCGGCCGACGTCCATTTCGGGCTGGCCGAGGTCGTCCGGGAGAAGCGCCAGGACATCCTCGACGCCGCCTATGCAGCTATGCCGGGACGATTCCGGCAACCACCTCAGGCGCCCCGGATCCCCGAGGTCTCCTGGATCAACAAATCCGAGGAGGCGCCGATCGCCATCTGACGTCTCTGAGCAAACGGTGTCTCACATCTGTTGACAGGTTCCGGATCATCAATGGCTGTCACACCCACCGGTCATCATGGCGGCATGGCCACCGATCGCCGACCTCGCACGCACCCCGTCCAGCTCGCCCTCCCGCTGGTCGTTGTGGTCCGACACGACCCGGCTCCGGATCCGACCGCTCCCCTTTGCGCAGCCCCCGGCTCCATCGCGCCCCCCTCTTCGACCCCAGCCGACCTGTCCGACGAAGATCGCCGCCCGGTCGATCGACGCACGGGAACAAACCCAGGTCCCCGCCGCCGGGCCCGGGCCCGTCTCGACCAGCACACCCGCGACGTCGGCCTCCGGGGTGTGGCGGCCGCTCGCGAGCGCCTCGAGCGGGCCCGGACCGATCAGTTGTCCGACCGGCCGGGAATGGATCGAGGGAACGACCGCAGGCCGGGGAGGGCCGCCTGAGCGGGCGGCGGCACTACGGTCGGGTGGATGTCGATTGCGTCCGAACACCTCGGGCTCGTGCCCGATACCAAGCTGCTGATCCTGAACACCGTCGACCTCGGTCTGTGCCATGCCGCCAACGTCGGTGTCTACGAGGCTCAGCGCGTCGGCATTGGAACGAGTGCGTCCCTGATGGTCCCGGCTCCGTGGGCACGGGAGGCGGCAAGCCGGTTCCGAGGTGACGATGTCGGCGTCCAGCTGACGCTCAATGCCGAGCACGATCTGTACCGGTGGGCGCCGATCACCCATGCCCCTTCCCTTCTCGACGGGGACGGAGGGTTCCCGAGAACGTTGGCCGACGTCTGGGACCATGCCGACGTGGACGAAGTGAGGCGCGAGTGCAGGGCGCAGGTCGAGCGGGCTGTGCTGTGGGGGTTCGACATCAGCCATCTCGACGCCTACCGCGACGCCCTCCTGCTCCGACCGGAGTTCTTCGACATCTACCTCGAGCTGGCCGTGGAGTACCACCTGCCGCTCCGGCTGGTGAACATCGAAGCCGAGGCGAACGTAGGGTTCCCGGTGCGACGGCTCGCCGCCGATGAGGGTGTCCTCTTCGCCGACCGGGTCCTCACCCTGCCCACCCCGGGCAACCGGCGCGCCCTCCTCGAGCTCGTCGGCGAACTCGATCCGGGGGTCACCGAGGTTACGTTCCGGCCGGCCATCGACACACCCGAGCTGCGGGCCGTGACCTCCGACTGGCCGGATCGGGTCGCCGACCACGTGCTCCTCGTCGCCGACCGCGGTCTCGACCGGAACCTGGCCGATGCGGGCGTCACGCTCATCGGCTATCGCCACCTGCGCGAGGCCATGCGCCGGTGACCCTGCGCCGGAGCATCAGCAATCTGTGCCGAGCATCAGCAGCCTGTGCCGAGCATCAGTAGTCGGTGATGGCGGCGATCCGACGCTGGACGTCCCGACGTTCCGGCGTCCTGGCAAGGGGCAACAGGGCGAGCAGTGTCCGCATCGAGCCCGCCGCCTTCATTCTCCCCTGCATGAACGCCACGTTGGGATCGAGCTCGGCCTCGTTGATCTCCCGTGCGTCGGCCGCCGTCGCCGTGAGAACGACATCGGCTCCTCGAGCGCGACCTGCTCCCCATGACACGACGACGCCGTCCTCCACCACGACGAAGTAGGCCGACGTGCCCGCCTCGGTGCCCGTGACCTCCCACTGGATGGTGGCCGAGACCCCCCGCTCCTCCGGCAGGTCGGCAGCCAGCGCCAGCGCCTCCTCGAACCATGCCGCGGACAGCCACGACGTCATCTCACACCGTCCCGGGCGCTCTCACCGGGGGCGATGGTACTGGAGGTGCCCGTCGACAGTGGGCAGCGGTGTCAGCCCCTCGCCGGTGCCGCCTCGCGCACGCCGGCGAACAGGTCGGTCTCGACAACAGCATCAGCCCGGACCGGGACGTCATCGACGGTCCCGTCGCGCCCGGCGACCTTGGCCAGCCGATAGTCGTCGTGAAGGCGGAGCGATCGTGTGACCTCGGGCGGCAGGCCGAACCAGAAGCGGGACGTCGGATCGACCTGTGTGGCATGAGCGAGGAGCGCCTCCTTGCGTACATCGGCGAAGGCGTCGATGTCGATCGAGGCGGTGATGGGGTCGACGGGCGCGTTCTCCCACCGCTTGCGCCACTCGTCGTCGAAGGGCGACTCGAGCCCGAGCTCCATGAACTTCTCGTGCAGCTCGCGGAACCGCGCCACCGGTGAGACCGTGTAGTAGAGCTTGGCGGGCTGGAACGGTGGACCGGCGTCCGGATGGGCGCTCGGGTCTCCGGCGCGTTCGAACGCCACCAGACCCACCTCGTGCACCCTCAGATGGTCGGGGTGGGGGTAGACGGACTGCTCGTCCCCGTAGGTCACCATCACCTGGGGCCTGGCCCGTCGTACGACGCCGACGAGTCGCTCCACTGCCTCCTCCAAGGGAGCCCGGGCGAAGCTCTGTGGGTTGGCGTTCGACTCGGTGCCGGGCATGCCCGAGTCGCGGTACCCGAGCAGCTCGACCTCGTCGTAGCCGATGATGGCCGTGGACCGGGCCAGCTCCTCACGGCGGATCTCGGGCATCCTGGCTCGCACCTCGGGCCTGTCCATGGCCGGGTTCAGGATGTCGCCCTCCTCCCCTCCCGTGCAGCACACGAGGACGGTACGGACCCCCTCGGCGTGGTAGCGGGCGACGGTTCCCGCCCCCTTCGAGGCCTCGTCGTCGGGATGGGCGTGGACGGTCAGCAGGCAGAGCGGCTCGGGCACAGCGATCACGCTACCGGGCGACAAAGCCCTAAGCTCCAGGGAGCAACCAGGGAGGACGCATCGCTATGAGCGTGATGAAGCGCCTGTCAGGAATCATCCAGGCCAAGACCAACAAATTGCTCGACAAGGCGGAAGACCCCCGCGAGTCGCTCGACCTCTCGTATCAGAAGCAGCTGGAGAGCCTCCAGAGGGTCCGCCGCAGCGTGGCCGACGTGACGACGGCCAAGAAGCGCATCGAGCTCCAGGCCACCCAGCTCCAGTCCCAGGGGGACAAGCTCCAGGGTCAGGCGAAAGCAGCGCTCACCCAGGGCAACGAGGACCTGGCGCGCGAGGCGCTGGCCCGACGGGCGGCCCTGGCCGACCAACTCGCCGACCTTCAGACCCAGCATGAGCAGGTCGGCGCCCAGGAGCAGAAGCTCGTGGCCACCGCCCAGAAGCTCCAGAGCCAGGTCGACTCCTTCCGCACCAAGAAGGAGACGATGAAGGCGAGCTACACGGCGGCCGAGGCCCAGACCAAGATCGGCGAGGCGGTGTCCGGCATCTCGGAGTCGATGAGCGACGCCGGGATGTCCATGCAACGGGCCCAGGACAAGATCGACGGGATGCAGGCCCGGGCAGGGGCCATGGACGAGCTGTTGGCCTCCGGCGCCCTGACCGACCTGACCAACCCCGTCGACGACATCCAAGCCCAGCTGGACAAGGCGTCGACCACCTCGACCGTCGATGCCGAGCTGGCGGCGCTCAAGGCCGAGGTGGGCTCGGGCACTCCCCCGCCGGCCGAGCTCGGGGCCGCCGGCGCCGGTGCCGCCGAACCCGCCGGCGAGCAGGAGGAGGCGCAGTCGTGATCGTCCGGATCCTCGGCGAGAGCCAGTTCAGCGTGCCGGACAGTGAGCGACACTCCCTGGAGGCGCTCGACAAGCAAGTGGCCGCCGCCGTCGACCGGGGGGACGAGACCACGTTCGCCGGCGCACTTCACGATCTGGTGGAGGCGGTCCGGGCCGCCGGAACCCGGATCCCCGACGACCGGTTCGAGCCATCCGATCTCGTCGTCCCCTTCAGCGACGCCACGCTGGCCGAGACGAAGAAGCTCCTGGCCGAGGCCGACGGGTCCTCCGGCGACGGAGCCGGCTGAGGCAGCCGATGAGCACCGCACGAAACATCCCCGCCGACAGGGGCCTCACCCTGCGCATGTTCTCGACCGGGCTCATGCTGGTCCTCCTGTACGGGCTGGTCATCGGCATCCTGGTGGCGGTGGGCATCAGCTACGCCGTCGTGCTCGTGTTCGCTGCCGTCCTCCTCTTCGTCCAGTACTGGTTCTCGGACAAGATCGCCCTGTTCGGAATGGGCGGGAGGGTGGTCACACCCGAGCAGGCGCCCGAGCTGCACGGTGTCGTCGACCGCCTGTGCGCCCTGGCCGACATGAAGAAGCCCAAGGTGGCGGTGGCCGACACCGACGTCCCCAACGCCTTCGCCACCGGCCGGAGCCCGAACAGTGCCGTCGTGTGCGCCACCTCCGGCCTGATGCGCCGTCTCGACGAACCGGAGCTCGAGGCGGTGCTGGCCCACGAGATCTCGCACGTCGCCCACCGGGACGTCGCCGTCATGACCATCGCCAGCTTTCTCGGCGTCGTGGCCGGTCTGGTCACCCGGATGATGTTCTGGACGGGGATGCTCGGGGGGTTCGGCGGGGGCCGCAGCAGCAACAACCAGGGGGGTCAGGACAACGCCGCCCTCATCGAGATGGCCGTGCTCGCCGTATCGGTCATCGTCTACGCCATCAGCTTCCTGTTGACCCGGGCGCTGTCCCGGTACCGGGAGCTGGCCGCCGACCGGTCGGGTGCGCTGCTGACCGGGCAGCCGTCGGTGCTGGCGTCAGCCCTGGTCAAGGTGACCGGCGAGATGTCCCGCATCCCGACCCGGGATCTCCGGGCGGCGGAGAACTTCAACGCGTTCTACTTCACGCCGGCCATCGCCGGGAACGGCGTCAGCCTCTCCACACTGTTCTCGACCCATCCCCCCCTCCAGAAGCGTCTGGACCAGCTGGCCAAGATCGAGGCCGAGCTGGGCCGGCCTTCGTGATCCTGCGCCTCGACCCAGCGGACCGGCGCCCCGGACCAGAGCCGGACCGGGCCGAGGAGCGGGGCCGGGACGAGGAGCGGGACCAGGACGTGGAGGCCGTGTGATGGGCCTGTTCGACACCCTCCTCGGCCGCACGAAGCCCGTGCAGTCCAACCTGGACGGCCTCTTCGCCATCCCGTCGGCGTCGATCACGCTCCAGAGCGCCACCGGACAGGTCTGCTCCGGGCACGCCGGCGTCTGCTACAAACCACCGTCGGGTCAGGGATTCGTGGACATGCAGTCCGAGGTGGTCACGCTCCTGTCGATGGACAAGACCGGATCGTTCAAGAAATCCGAAGACTCGTTCGGGTACCAGTGGCTGGTGATCGACGAGCCTGACATCAGCGAGCTGGTCACCCAGGTCCACACCGTCAACTCCTCGTTGTCGGATGCCGGATGGGGTCCCCAACTGCTCTGTTCGGTCTTCGGCTTGACGACGGAGGCCGGCGGAGAAGGAGCACCCGCGCTCGCTGCCGGGTCCGTCTCCGAGCTCAACGAGACGGCAGAAGCGCCGGCGCCGCCGGACCACCAGCCGAGCGGTCCGACGAACGAGTCCGTCGGGCCAGGAAGGCTCCTCTCCTCGACGGCCTATCTCGTCTACCTGTTCAAGCGGGGGACCTTCTACCCCTTCGTCCCCGACGGCAAGGACCACCGGAACCTCGAGCGGGAGCTCAAGTTGAAGAGCCTGTTGGCGGACGACCTCACCGTCGAACCCGATCTCGACCGCTGGTTCCCGCTGTGGAACCTCCCCGTCGGGTGACGTCCCTCCCGGGGCCCCGGCCGGCCGAGGATCAGCCGTTCCCGGACGACGGCACGATGCCGTCAATCTGCTTGGCCAGGTCGATGTCCCGCTGGGTGATGCCGCCGGCGTCGTGGCTGACGAGCGACAGGACCACCCGGTTGTAGCGGATGTCGATGTCGGGGTGATGGTTGGCCTGCTTCGGCCAGGTCGCCCACCGCCGTCACGAACCCGAGCGCCCCCTGAAGTCGGGGCAGACCACGGTCCTCGCCAGTTTTCCTCCCGCCAGCTCCCATTCGGGGGACTCGGCCTCCACCAGCCGGCGGACCCGGTCGTCGTCGAGCGGCGGGTCAGGTGCCATGGTGTCAGCCCCCGGCCCCGACGGGTGCGGTGGGCGTGAAGAGCACCGGCATCGACTCGAAGCCCGAGACGAAGTTCGCCGCCCGCTTCTCCGGCTCGACGTCAGCGGCCAGGCGGAGATCGGGCAGTCGGTCGAGGAGCCTGTCGAACATCACCGACAGCTCCATCCGGGCCAGGCGGTTCCCCAGGCAGAAGTGGGCGCCGAACCCGAACGCCACGTGATCGTTGGGGTTCCGGGTGATGTCGAAGTGCTCGGGATCGGCGAACACCCGCTCGTCCCGGTTGGCGGACGGATACAGCAGAAGAAGCTTTTCCCCGGCACGAAGGATCTGGTCGTGGAGCTCGACGTCCCTCGTGATCTGCCTGGCCATGTTCTTGATCGGAGACACCCAACGCAGCATCTCCTCGACGGCGCCTGGCAGCAGGGTGCGATCGCCGGCGAGCTTTCCGAGCTGTTCGGGATGGCGCAGCAGCTCGAACATGCCGCCGCTCAACACATGGCGGGTGGTCTCGTCACCCCCGATGAGGATGAGCAGCGACTCGTAGATGATCGAGTCCTCGTCGAGCCGGTCGCCCTCCACTTCGGCGTGGACGAGGGTGCCGATCAGGTCCTCGGTCGTCCCGTCCCGACGACGCTCGTCGGCCACACCCATGATGTAGGTGGCGTACTCGGCTGCCGCCTGGGTGGCCACGTCCATGGCCCCCGGATCGGGAGAGCCGAGCGCCTTCAGCATGTCGTCCGACCACCGCAGGAGGTCGTCCCGGTCCTCGGGTGCCACCCCCAGCATGTCGCCGATCACGATCATGGGCAACGGTGCAGCGATGTCAGCGACGAAGTCGGCCGCCCCTCGCCCGCACACCCGGTCGATGATGGCGTCACAGACCGTGCGGATGCGCTGCTCGCTCTGGCGGATGCGGCCGGGGGTGAACCCTTCGCTCACCAGGCGACGGCGGCGGACGTGCTCGGGCGCGTCCATATCGATCATCATGGGGAGGGCGTCACTGTCCGGCCGGATGCCGCCGGCGTTGGAGAACGTGTCGGGATCCTTCGAGATCTCCTTGACGTCACCGTACCTGGTGATCCCCCAGACCCCTGATGCCTCGTCGAAGTACGCCGGTGCATGCTCCCGCATCCAGGCGAATGCGGGATAGGGGTCGCCGCCGTAGAAGGTGCCGTCCGTCAGGCCGACGTGCATGCCGGCGGGCGGTCTCATCGTGGTGCGCACGGCCACACCACATCCTCCCACGCGGTGCTTCCCGTGTGCTCGCTCACGTTTGCCTTCCGCCGTTCAGGGATGGGTCATCGACTCGGGCCTCACCGCCTCGTCGAACTGCTCGCCCGTCAGGTACCCGAGCGCCAGTGCAGCGTCCCGCAGGGTGGTCCCTTCCCCGTGCGCCTTCTTGGCCACGTCGGCAGCCTTGTCGTAGCCGATCAACGGGTTGAGGGCGGTGACCAGCATGAGGGAGTTCTCGAGGTGCTGGCGGATCCGAGCGAGATTGGGCTCCATGCCGTCGATGCAGAACCGGGTGAACGTGCCGCACGCGTCGGCGAGCAGCTGGACCGAGTGGAGCACGTTGTAGACGATGACCGGCTTGCACACGTTGAGCTCGAGGTTGCCCCGGCTGCCGGCCAGGGCGACGGCGGCGTCGTTGCCATAGACCTGAATGCACACCATGATCATCGCCTCGCACTGGGTCGGGTTCACCTTTCCGGGCATGATCGAGGACCCGGGCTCGTTCTCCGGCAGGTTCAGCTCGCCGAGCCCACTGCGCGGTCCCGACCCGAGCCAGCGGATGTCGTCCGCCATTTTGAACAGAGTGGCGGCGAGCGTCCGGAGGCCGGCGCTGGCACTGACCAGCGCATCGTGGGAGGCGAGGGCGGCGAACTTGTTCCCCGCCGAGATGAACGGCAGCCCGGTGAGCTCGGCGATGGCGGCGGCCACCCGGGTTCCGAACTCGGGATGCGTGTTGAGGCCGGTCCCGACCGCCGTTCCGCCGGCCGCCAGCTCGTAGAGGTCGTCGAGATCGTGCTCGATGCCTCGAAGGGACGAATCGAGCTGGGCCACATGCCCCGAGAGCTCCTGGCCGAGCGTCAGCGGGACGGCGTCCATCAGATGGGTCCGACCGATCTTGGTGACGGTGTCGAACGCTTCGGCCTTGGCGTGGAGCGTGTTGCGGAGATGACGGACAGAGGGCAGGAGCCGATGGGTGATCTCCTCGGCCACGGCGATGTGCATGGCCGTCGGAAAGGTGTCGTTCGACGACTGGGACATGTTGACGTCGTCATTCGGGTGCACCGGGTACTTCGAGCCCATGACCCCATCGGCCATCTCGATGGCACGGTTGGCGATGACCTCGTTGACGTTCATGTTGGTCTGGGTCCCGCTCCCCGTCTGCCACACCCTCAGGGGGAACTGATCGGCCAGCTTGCCCTCCGAGACCTCGCGTGCGGCGGCGATGATGAGCGCGGACTTCTCCGGCGAGAGCTTCCCCAAGTCGGCGTTGACCTCGGCCGATGCCTCCTTCAGGATGCCGAAGGCCCGGATGAGCGGCTGCGGCATGCGATCGTCGCCGATGGGGAAATGGTGGAGTGAGCGTGCGGTCTGAGCTCCCCAGTACCGGTCGGCCGGAACCTCCACGGTCCCCATGCTGTCGGTCTCCTGACGAGTCGGTGACGTCATGGCGGTTCCTTTCCACGGTGGACTCGTCCGAGCGTGACGGCCGGCGCGCCGTGACCCTACCGTGCCCGGCATGAGGCGGTAGCCGGGTTCAGGCGAGGGCGGGGCGGCAGTCCGGGCAGATCCCGACCAGGTCGAACTGGTGGTCGGTCACCTGGTAACCCTGTTCCTCGGCCACGACCCGGGCGGCTTCGGCCATGGCCCGCTCGAGCCGGGTCGACGGCACGACGTCCTCCACCTTCCCGCACCGGTCGCAAGCGAGGTGGTGGTGGTGGCCGGCCAGCTCCTCGGTCAGCTCGAACCGGCCGTGGTCGTCCTTGCCCGCCACCCGTCTCACCACCCCCGCCTCCATGAGCGTGGTGATGTT
This sequence comes from uncultured Acidimicrobiaceae bacterium, assembly GCA_963828385.1. Taxonomy (GTDB): domain Bacteria; phylum Actinomycetota; class Acidimicrobiia; order Acidimicrobiales; family RAAP-2; genus Bog-756. Next base: position 1,208,439 of record CAWHEF010000002.1, on the reverse strand, counting down.
GCGGTAGGCGCTGGACTGGGGCAGCTCGGTAGTGGAGCCGAGGAGCTCGGGGATCGACAGCGGTCCGCCCGCAGCGGCCAGTGCGGTGACGATGGAACGGCGCGTTGGCGTGTAACGCTGCTCGAGCCTGGCCAGGCGGAGTGCCACCTGCTCATGGACCGTCAGGGCGACGCTCACGGCACCGAGCCTAGGGCATGGTCACGGCGGTGCCTCCTGGTCGTCAGCGCGCCGGCCACCACGTAGACGGCGGCGGCGACAGAGACGATCCCGAAGCTCGGGGGCAAGCGGGGGAACACGTAGGCGAGCGTCAACCCGGCCCACATGGAGACGACGCCGATGGCGGCGGAGAGCCAGAGGGCCACGAACGGCCGGGAGGTGAGCAGCTGGCTGGCCCCGGCCGGTGCGGCCAGCAATCCGAGCAGCAACAGGGCGCCGACGGCTTGGGTGGCGACCCCGGCGGTGACACCGAGGGCCACGAAGAAGCAGTAGCCGAGCAGCCTCACGGGCACGCCCCGGGCCGAGGCCACCTCCTCGTCGATGCTGGCGAACACGAGCGGCCTCCCGAGCCCGATGACGAGGACGACCACCGACGCGGCGATGGCGGCGTCGGTGAGGCTCTGGCCGGATGACAACCCGAGTAGTGATCCGAACAGGACGGTGACACCACCGTTGCCGCCGGCGCCCCCACTCCCGCTCCGTGACGTCGTGTAGATCGAGAGGAACAGCGCCCCGAGTCCCAGCATCCAGGCGAACACGTTGCCCACCACCGTGTCGTCGGCCATGGCCCGGCGCCCGAAGGCGGCCATGATCACGGCCAAGACGATGCAGGCGGCATAGAGCCCGACACGGAGGTCGATCCCGAGGGCGAGCGCGCCGAGGGCACCGGTGAAGGCGACGTGGGAGAGGGCATCACCGGTGAAGACCTGACTTCGGGTGACGACCAGTGAGCCGACCAGGCCTGACGCCAGCGCGATGCAGGTGCCCGCCACCAGGGCCCACCGCATGGCGGGCTCGGACAGCATGTGGGCGAGCCCGACGAACGGGTCGGCGGCAGCCCGCACAGCGGCCACAGAGGCCGCCTGACACGGTGACGGCCACAGCGTGGTCATCCGTCCGTCACCACCCCGCCCGAGCCCCGGCCGGAGGGAGCAGGCCATGGTGCACGGTCGAGCGGTCGAGGAGGGCGCGCACCCCGGTCGCCGCCACATAGGCGCCGAAGCCGAAGGTCGAGGCGTAGAACCCCACCGGGTAGGTGGTGGCATAGGCCGCGATCAGCGAGGCCCACGTCACGACGAGAGCCAGGACGACGCTGATGGCGGCGCTCGCTGCGGGACGGGGAGTGAGCCGCTGGGCGGCGGCGGCCGGCATCACGAGGAGGGCGAAGACGAGCAGCGAGCCGATGATCTGGCCCACCTCGGCGGCCGCTCCGGCCAGCACGAGGAGGAACACCGTCGAAAGGATCCGGACCGGGATGCCGCGGGCGGCGGCGACGTCGGCGTCCACCGACGCAAAGAGCAGTGGCCGGGCGATGAGGGCCATGATGAAAAGGACGGCGACGGCCACGGCGGCCAGGGTCTCGACCTGGCTGTCCGACACCCCGAGGAACGTCCCGAACAGCAGGCTCGTGAGACCGCTGAGGAAGCCGCCGTAGAGGCTGACGAAGAGCGCTCCGGAGGCGAGGGCGAACGCCTGGACCGTGCCGATGACAGCGGATTCTTGGCTGCGCATGCGACCACTCGGCGATCGACCCACAGCGGCGATGACGAGGGCGGCGGCGACGCTGCCGGTGAAGTAGCCGGCCGTGGCACTGATCCCGAGCCAGATGGCGGCGGCGGCGCCCGGGAAGGACACCACGGCGAGCGTGTGGCCGGCGAAGCTTTGGCGGCGCAACACCATGAACCAGCCGACCACTCCGGCCAGCACGGACACGATGGTCCCGGCCCAGAAGGCGTTCACCATGAAGTGGAAGCTGAACATCCGGGTGAGGTCCACGCCCGGTAGCGTCATGATCCGCTACCACCAGGGTGATCGGGGGGATGGAGCGAACGGCGATCGGGGCGAGGAAGGGAGTGGCGGACAGTGCGGCGTTCGTCGTGCCGGTCGTCGTGGTGGCCGGCGTGCCGATCGGCGTGGAACGCCGGCGGCTCGGGCTGTCCCACGACCACGCTGCGGCCGTCGGAGGTGCGGAGCACCTCGATACGCGTGGCGTAGAGCGAGCTCAGCGTGGCCGAGGTGATGACCGTCTCGGCCGGGCCGGCGACCGCTCTTCCCCCGGCGACGTAGATGACTTGGTCGAGATAGGAGACGATCGGATTCACGTCGTGGGCGACGATGAGCACCGTGATGCGCAGCTCTCGGCTGATCTCCGAGATGAGACCTGCGACCGAAGCCTGGTTGGGAAGGTCCAAGCTGTCGAGCGGCTCGTCGAGGAGCAGCAGGCGGGGACGGCGGACGAGCGCCTGGGCGATGAGAAGCCGTTGCTGCTCCCCTCCCGACACCTGCCCGATCGGCCGATGGGCATAGGACCGGGCGCCGACGAGGTCGATGACCTCGTCGATACGGCGGCGGCGCCGACGTGTGCCCTCGAAGAAGTAGGACGCTCCGGGAACGGGAAGCCCCCACTTGTCGCCGTCACTCCCCAGGCGCACGATGTCACGTCCCCGCACGTGGAGCGAGGAGTCGAAATTCCGCCGCTGGGGCAGGAAGCCGATGTCGCTCCCGGAACGGCCGGGTGGTCTGCCGAGCACGCTGAGCGACCCCGCCGACAGCGGGAGGACCCCGAGCACGGCGTTGATCATGGTCGACTTGCCGGCGCCGTTCGGGCCGAGCACGGCGACGAACTGCCCCGGTTCCACCTCGAAGTTCACGTCCGACCAGACCGTCCGGCCCCCACGTCTCACCTCGGCGTCGATGAACCTGACGGCGGGACCGCTTCCTCTGTCGGGGTCGAACCCTGTTCTCCTGTCGGGATCAGCCATCGAGAAGGAGCGCTCTTCGTCGGCCGGGGACGTGGAAATGGGCGTCGGTCAGCGGCCGGGACGCACTTTTTGTCACGGGACGAGACCGAGTCCCGGCGCGGGCTTCGGCTAACGCCGCCGCTATGCCCCGGAGCTGTCTCACCTGCCAGGCCTGGAACGTGTCGTTCGCCGGCTCCAAGGTCTCGGTGATGGTCGCCACCGGAATGTGCTGGCGCCGGACGGAAACGAGCTGGGTCTGGACGTCCGGGGTGAGGTTCTGTGTGTTGTAGACGTAGATGGCGATCTGATGGTCCCTGATCTGCCGGTCGATCGCCTCCTTGTCGCCTACCGAGACGTCGCTCCCTTCGCTGACGGCGCGGAGGAACGACGGTGGGGTGACGAGGTCGAGGCCGAGGGCGGGAGCGAGCATGGCGAAGATCGACTCGGACGCGCCCACCGGCGTGCCGGCGAACGTCGACCTGATGGTGGCGATGGAGGTGTCGTAGTCGGCCAGGTCGACGTCGTTGAACCGGGCTTCTGTGGCCTGGAAGTAGGAACGGTCGGAGGGATCGAGCCGGATGTACTCGGCCGCGATCCTGGCCACGATGGACCGGACGTCGGCCGGGTTGTACCAGCGGTGCGGGTTGGCGGTGTCGCCCAGTCCGAGCGCCGATCCGACGTTCAGGATGGCAGCCGAGCTGTCGTCGGCCGCCACCAGCTTGGACATCCACGGGTCGTACCCGAGCCCGTTCTCGATGACCAACTGCGCCTCGGCCACGGTCCGGGCGTCCACGGCGGTGGGCTCGTAGTCATGAGGATCGGTGTCGGGATTGGTAATGATGCTCACGACATGGACTTTGGTGCCACCGAGCTGGGCGGCGATGCTGCCCCACGCGTTCTCCGCCGAGGCGACCTGGAGCACGTCCCCACTCCCGTCGGGCCGGCCCGGCTCCGAGCGGCCCGACGATGTGGGGGCCGAACCCACACCGGCGCAAGCACAGAGTGCGCATCCCATCGCCGCCAGCGAGACCACGAACGTGGCCAGACCCCGTCGTCTGGTCGCGCTCGGGCATGGACAGGGCGGCATCCCGATCGCCGACCGATCGCCTCCGACCATGGCGGGAGCCTACACGATAATGATTCTCATTCCGACTGGCGACGAAACCCGCGGTCACATCACGATCGGAGAGCGACCCCCTGGGCCCAGACGTCCCGGGCCCGGGCCACGTCCTCTGCCCGGGGACCGTCCCCGGTCCCCGGTACTTCGAGGACGGCGGGGACATCCTGGAGCGCCGGGTGACCGAGGAGGGCGGCCAGCGCGTCGGGCCCGATCGTGCCGTCACCGATGTTCTCGTGTCGATCCCGGTTGGCCCCGAAGGGAACCTTCGAGTCGTTCACGTGCATGCACCGCAGTCGTCCGAGGCCCACCGTGTCCTCCACCAGACCGACGACGGTGTCGGCCCCCTCCACCGTGCCGAAGTCAACCCCGGAAGCCCAAAGGTGCTGTGTGTCCAGACAGACCCCGAGGCGCTCGTCGTCCCCGGCAGCGCCGATCACCCGAGCAAGCTCGTCGAACGAACGGCCGACGGTGTCCCCTGCCCCGGCCGCGTTCTCGAGGAGGATGGGGCACGGCGGGTCATGGGGCGCGAGCACGTCATCGGCGGCGCCGAGGGCTTCGTCGAGACCCTCGACCACGGCGGGAAGAACCGCTCCGAGGCCGCTCCCACGATGGCTCCCGATGTGGAGGACGAGACCATCGGCGCCCATCCCCTGGGCCGAGACCAGGTTGGACACCAGGCACTGGCGCGATCTGGCGACGAGCTCGGCATCGGGCGAGGCCAGGTTGATCAGGTAGGTGGCATGACAGAACGTCGAGCTCACCGAGGGATGGTCGGCCTGGGCCTGCCGGTAGCCGGCGAGGACGTCGTCCCCGTACTGGGAGGGCTTCCACATCCTTGGGCTCTGGGTGAAGATCTGCACGACGTCCGCGCCGAGCTCAGCACCTTTGGCGAGAGCCGGCACCAGCCCCTTGCCCGCCCGAACATGGGCGCCGATGCGCATCGGCGCACGGTAGCAGCGACGGCTTTGCCTGCGGTGAGGCGAAGCAGCCGGGGGCCGGGGGATGGCTAGTGTCGATCGCGCCACCATGCACTTCGACGTCGATCGGGAGGTACCCCTCATGCCATCCAAGCTCACTAACGCGGCCCGCGCCCTTCTCGGGCGGCCCGTCATCGCCACCGTGGCCACCGTCGACGCCGAGGACCGCCCTCAGATCACCCCGGTGTGGATCGACGTCGACGTCGACGACATCGTGTTCAACACGGCACGAGGCCGGGCAAAGGACGTCAATCTGACCCGCAACCCTTCCGTCGCCGTATGCGTGGTCGATCCCGACAACCCCTACAGCGCCGTCGTCGTGCGCGGGAGGGCGGAGGGCACCGAGGAGGGAGCCGATGCCCAGATCGACGTCCTGGCCAAGAAGTACATGGGGGTCGACCGCTATCCTCTGCGCCAACCGGATGAGGTCCGCGTCACGTACCGGGTCCGCCCCGAGACCATCGTGGTGCAACCCGAGGACAGCTGAGCCGGTTCACGTCGTTCCGGAGCCCACGATCGGAGCCAACAGGTGTCCGAGGCGGTCGATCACGTCGGTCCCCGACCCGGGGCCTTCCTCCGGCGAGAACCCCCCGGCCGCCACCACGCAGCCGGCCGCACCGGCCTCGACCCTGGCAGCGACCGCCCCAGCTACGAGCTCGGGGTATCGAGCCCCCTCGACCGGTCGCCGCCCCGGGTGCTTCCCGTCGACCCGTGCCCGACGGATCGATCGATCCAGAGCACGGCCGGAGGCATGGGCCGCTGCGCCTCCTCGGCGGCGGCCGCCAGCACATCGACCCACCCCCGGACGGCGGCGGCCTCGCCGCTGACCATAAGGGCATCGGCGTGCCGGGCCACGGCTCCGGCCACGGCAAGGGTCGGAGGCGCGCCCCGGGGAACGACGACGCTGAGCGGTACACCTCCGCTCGCCACCGGACGCGGGCGATTGAGAGCTTTGTCCACGTGGAAGCACCGGCCGCCGAGGGTCGGCACCTCCTCGTCCAGGACGGCCCGGCAGACGCGCAGGGCCTCGGTCAGGCAGTCCTCTCCCCGGCCCTCGCCGCTCCGGCTGTTCGATCCGGACGGAGCTCTTCCGACCGTCGGCCCACTCCCGCCGATGTCTGAGCGCAGTGCAACCATGGCCCTGCCCTGTGAGATCACGTCGACGGCGGCGACCAGCTTGGCCACGATCGACGGGTGACGTCCGTCGTCACCGGCCGGAATCGCTCCGAGATGCAGCGACCCGTCCTGGGCAGCCAGTGCGCCGAGCATCGAATACGCCTCGAACCCGGGGTCTTCGCCGTGAGCGTCCGACGGTGGGATCTCGTCGCACACCCAGAGAGCCCCGAACCCGGCGCCCTCTGCGGCGGTGGCGAGAGCCCTCGCCCGGCTGAGGATCTCCTGCGGTGGGGACCCGTCGATGGTCGTGGCCCAGCACCCGAGCCTCGGAACGTCGCGAAGAGCTGTCGATGATCGCACGCAGCTCACGCTATTCGCCGCTCGTCGGGCCGGCATCCGGGGGCATCGGACCAACTCGTTCGCGAGCCGTTGGCACCGAGCGGTGATGTGCGCTCGCTCCTGTCAAGGATCCGGTGTGGTCGACCACCACCCGCCTCCTCCGTGCAAGAGGCCCCGGGCAACCAGCTGTTCGCACGTGCCCGCGGCGGTGGCGATCGAGAGATCGGCCTTGAGGAGGATGGTCTCGAAGGCGGTCGGCAGCTCGCTGACCGCCTGCAGCACCGAGCGCTCGGCTGGCGACAACGACGCGTCGGGGGAGATCCCGACGCCCCTCCGACTCGTGACGCGGGCGTCCGTGACGCGTCCGCACCCCCGGTGGTCCGGGATCGGCACCGGTACGCGCGAGCGATACCGCCACGAGCACGTCCTCGGCGTCCCTGACCGGGGTACAGCCGTCGACCAGGAGCGCGTTGGTTCCGTCCGACGCCCGGCTCCGCACCGAGCCCGGAACCGCGCACACGGGGACCGACCGGCGGGCGGCCGCTTCGGCGGTGTAGAGCGAGCCCCCCTTCATGTGGCTCTCGACCACCACGACGACGTGGGACAGCCCGGCAATGATGCGGTTCCGGGCCGGGAACACCCCCGGATGTGGCTTGGTGCCGAGCGGTGCCTCGGAGAAGATGACACCTCTCGCCACGACCTCCTCCCACAGCTCCCTGGTGGAGGGCGGGTAGTGGACGTCGAGCCCCGTCCCGACCACCGCCACCGGCGCACCCGATGTCTCCGCCCTCCGCCGGACCACACCGGCATGGGCTGCAGCGTCGATGCCGACAGCCAGGCCCGAGACGATCGACACCTCGTGATCCGCCAGCCCGGCGGCGATCTCGGCCGCCACGGACCGGCCGTAGGGCGTCGGGGTCCGGGTCCCGACGACGGCGACCCTGGACCGTTCGTCGACGGTGAGCGGATCCCCCAAGGCGAAGAGCACCGCCGGTGCCCCGGCGTCGCCGATGAGCGGCGCTGGATAGCGCGCCGAGCCCGGGAGCAGCACCTCGACCCCGGCCTGCTCGTAACGGGCCGACTCCGTCGCCACGTCCGTTGCCCCAGCCGAAGCTGCGAACCGACGGCCGGGATCGGCTGGATGGGTGCCGGCACGAACCGCATGCCAGGCGGTCGGAGGGCAGAACCCGTCGAGCAGTCGGGCCAGTCGGGCCGGGGTCATCCCCGGGAGGGAGGCGAGGGCCACGGCGTGCGACTGGCGCTCGTCGAAGCCAGTCATGCGCCGGCCTCGCCGAGGAGCACACCGCGCTGGCATCGGAGCACCAACGCCTCGTGGACATGTTCCTCGGTGATCAGGGTGGAACAGCCGTCGAGGTCGGCCACCGTTCGAGCCAGCCGACGGACCCGGTGCAGCCCACGCCCGCTGAGCCGACCGGATCGAAGGTACCGCTCGACGAGAGCCCGCGCTCCCTCGTCGAGAGGAGCCGACTCGTCCAGACGGGCGCTCGAGAGGTCGGCGTTCAGCTCGACCCCCCGGGATGCGGCGATCCGGCGTGCCGCTCGTACCCTGGATGCCACCGTCGAGGTGTTCTCGCCCGGAACCCCGCCGAGCAGCTCATCGGCGTCGGGACGGTCGACCCTGATGGCGATGTCGAACCGATCGAGGAGCGGAGCCGACAGGCGCCGGGCGTACCGCTCCCTGGCGGTCCCGCTGCAGCGGCATGCTCCGGGCGGTCCGCCATCCCCGCACGGACAGGGGTTCATGGCGCCGACGAGGACGAACCGGGCGGGGAATGTGGCCGTTCCCCGGGCCCGGCTCACCTGGACCTGACCCTCCTCGAGCGGCTGGCGGAGGGCGTCGAGCACCGGCGCAGGGAACTCGCCCATCTCGTCTAGGAACAGCACGCCCCTGTGGGCCAGGCTGATCTCTCCCGGTCGCATACGGGCCGTTCCTCCCCCGATCATCGCCACGGGAGAGACGCTGTGGTGGGGGGCCCGGAACGGCGGGAGCTCGACCAGCCCGTAGGCCGGCAGCGACAGTCCGGCCACAGATCGGATCCGCGCGACCTCCAAGGCCCCTGAACGGTCGAGCGGCGGCAACAGTCCGGGCAGGCGGCGGGCGAGCATCGTCTTGCCCGAGCCGGGCGGCCCAACGAGGAGCAGGTGGTGACCCCCGGCGGCCGCCACCTCCACGGCGCGCCGCGCCAGTCGCTGCCCCCGGACATCGGCCAGATCACCTGCGGGACGCTCCTCGTCATCGGCACGGCACACCGCCGCGCCATCCAGAGGCGACCGGGGCCCGGCAGGCGCAGATCCGGGGTGGACGCGGGTCCACGGACGCCGGCGGGCGAGCTGATCGACCAGCAGGCCCAGCGAATCGGACGCGTTGACGGTGACGTCCCCGGCGAGGGCGGCCTCCCTGGCGCTGCCCTCGGGCACGACCAGCCGGAACGTCGCCAGCGCCTCGGCCAGGACGAGGGCCCCGGGCGTGGCCCGCAGCGATCCGTCCAGTCCGAGCTCGCCGATGAAGGCTGTCCCGGCGACAGATCGTCCCTCGACCACACCCGAGGCCACCAACACCCCGATGGCGATGGGCAGGTCGAGCCCGGCTCCAGCCTTCCGGATGCCTGACGGCGCGAGATTGACCGTGACCCTCCGTCTGGGCCACGGGAGGCCGCTCGACAGCAGTGCGGCCCGGACCCGGTCTCGTGACTCACGTACGGCTGCGTCGGGGAGCCCGACGACGGTGAAGCCGGGCAGGCCGTTCGAGACGTGGACTTCGACGAAGATCTGAGTCCCGTCGACTCCGGTGAGGACGGCGGAGGGGATGGATGCGATCACGGTTACCTCGGTACGGCTCGGTATCGGCGGCCCGACGGGAACAACCCCCTCGGGTCGCCGGGAACTCGACTGTGGAGGGCCGGGACTTACAACAGGGCGCCCACTCGGGAACAGTGCGCGCCGGGCCACTCGATCGCCCGAGGCACGATATCTCCGGGGTGCGACAAGTCCGCTGTCCGGGATACGACAGATCCGGGGTGCAAGAGCTGTTCGGACAAGCCCCGACTGTCCGGGAGTGCCCCGGGGAGGAACGACCACCTGCGGAATTCACCACCGCGAACACACCACCGGCGGAACGACCACCGGCGATCACTATGCTCGGCTCAAGGCCGACGACGGCGGCCCCATGGATATCGGCGGCCCCACACTCGCCGCAGCGGCCATGCGGGCCGGGCTGATCGACGAGTACACGATCGTCACCCATCCGGTCCTGGTGGGCGGCGGCACGCCGTTCTTCACGGCCCTGGACAACTGGGTGAACCTGAGCCTGTTGGAGACCCGGACGTTTCCCGAAGGCGTGGTGCTCACCAGGTACGAGACCAGGCGCTGAGTGCCCGACGTCGGGCTTGGGGCCACCCAAGGATCTCGTGGCGTTATGTTCGGGAGGCGATCGCGACGTCCCTGCCGGGTCCTGTTCTTGACCGCAGACGATCAGTCCGGATAAGGATCGGCTTACGGTGACCGGCCGGCCTTCTGCCGCCCGTCCGACCCGTCCGCTGATGGTTCGGTATACGGGAATCACTTTCAGGCCAGTGGCTGACGAGCGGAGCGGTGGCTCTGCTCGCGAGAGGTAGCAATTCCGGTAGCCGGGCCGCAAAGCGGCGTCACGAGGCCGGTGATCTCGGACAGGCTGGTGTCTGTGGATGCCAGCGAGGAACACGACCAGCTAGCAGCGCGCCCTCTGGCCCGGCAGCGTTCGAGGTTGTTCGACCAGCAAGCCGAGGCATATGACCGGTTCCGGCCGACCTATCCCGATGCGGTGATCGACGAGCTGCTCGGTCCGGTCCCTGCGAACCTGAATGTTCTCGACGTGGGTTGTGGCACCGGGATTGCTTCACGGCAGATTGCCCAGCGTGGCGCCAAGGTGCTGGGGGTGGAACTCGCTCCGCGAATGGCGGAGATCGCCCGCGGTCATGGGGTCGACGTGGAGATCGCGGCCTTCGAAGGCTGGGACACTGCTGGCCGCACTTTCGACCGGGTAACTTCGGCGCAGGCCTGGCACTGGCTCGACCTCCCTATCGCCACCGCCAAAGCGGCCTCTGTGCTGCGGCCGGGCGGCAAGCTCTGTCTGATCTGGAACGCGGGGTGTCAGGCCGATGATCTGGCCGATGCTCTCGAGGAGGTGTACGCGAGCGTCGTGCCGCCCGGCGGTCACCGTCTGTTTCGGGGCTACGCGGCCAGCCGGTCATCCGACGTGAAGACCGGACTCGACTCGGAGATCGACGCCATCTCAGCGGTGCCCGACTTCGGTGCGCCGACAGAGAAGTGGTTCCCCTGGACGCGGGCCTACCAGCGGGATGAGTGGCTGGACCAGCTCTTGTCACGGAGCGATCACACCGCCCTAGTACCAGCAGTCCGAGACCGTCTGTTCGAAGCTATCGGCGCGGCTATCGACGATCACGGCGGCTCGTTCGTCATGAACTTCGAGACCGTCCTGATCACCGCAACTCGGCTGGGGTAGTCCCGGGCCGTCGTCTGGGAGTGGCACCCCGACCCGGCGATATGGGACGTCGGCGTCGCTCTTAGTGCCGGAAGACGAGCAGGGCGCTTGTCTCGAACTGAGGCCCGTCGCCGAGTGAGGGCAGCGCTGCCTCGATCCTGGCGAATCCCGCCTCGACGACCTCCTCGCTCATATGTTCGAACAGCGAGGTGGGACGCAGCCGCAGCCTTTCGTAGTCCTCGGCCAGGCTCGCCGAGCGGAGCCAGGTGATCTCATCACGAGAGGCGAGCATCCACCCGGCGCCGGCGAAGTCGCTCTGCACCTCTTCCTCAGACTGGTACTGCGTTTGGTGGACCTTCATCCATTCGGGCACGACGTGTAACCACCAGACATCAGGCATCCTGTCGGAGAAATTCGCCTGTACAAAGAGCTTGCCGCCCGGCTTAATCACCCGGCGCAACTCCTGGGCCGCGCTATCCCGATCGACAACGTGGTGCCAGACGAAGAACAGCAATGCCGCGTCACATGAGGTATCTGGCAGTGGTATGTGCTCGGCAGACCCAGCCGCATAGGTGACCGCGATATGGCGGGCGTGGGCGACAGCTTGAGTACGCATCTTGTCTGCCGGCTCGACGCCGTAGGCGGGGCCGCCGAAGGTACTCGCTAAAGACGGAGTCATGCGCCCGGTACCCGAGCCCAGGTCGAGCCAGGCTAGTGGCCGGGTCTCCGGCAGGTGGCGGCCGAACGCCTTCATCCAGGTCTGCAGCGCATCGGGCGACATCTGCCTGCCGGCGGCGTAGACGACGTGCTGGCGTTCGTCGTAGTCGACCTTCCTCATGCCACCTCCAAGTCTGGCCCGAACGAGTCAGTGTAAAACGTCCCCAAGGTGCCGGAGTGGGCGGGCTAGCACTGCGTTAGCAGTTGGACCCGCCACGCCGACTCGCCGGGGCGGGGACCGCATTCGCCGGCCTGTGCACACAGACATTGAGACCTCGCCGTTCTACAGGTGGTCGAGCGTGGCGCCGATGTCCTTCGTCATGAGATAGAGGTCCAACCCCTCGGCGTCTTCCGGGTCGATTGGACCAAAGCCAAAGCGTTTCCACCATGACCGGGCCGTAGGGTTCAGCGCCGTGACCACCACTGCCCGGCATGCCGCTCGAACGTTCAAGTCGACGGCTGTGCCCAGTACGTGCTTCACGAGCTCGGTCCCGATACCGAGCCCGGCACATCGTTCGTCGACGGCCAGGCGCCCGAGCAGCAAGCCCGGAACCGGGTCCGGCGCTCCCTTGGCCAGCGGCGCTGGAGCGTTCGACCGATCGATCCCGGTCATCGACAACGTGGCGTAGGCCACGACCGCGAAGTCGCCATCGGCAATGACCCAGACAGCGGCGGTGTCACGTCTACGGTTCTGGCCTGCGTACTCCTTGAGCCAGCCATCAAGGGTCTCTTCGCCGGAACGGAAGTCGTCTCGGTGGTGGCGGGCGAGGTCGAGGAGCGCCGGTCGGCGCAGCTCAGTCAAGCCAGGCGAACTTCTTCGGGCGGCGCAGCGCGTCGGCGAGCCGCTCATTCAGTGTGGCCGGGCGTTCGAGCGCCTCGGCGAAGGCATCCGCGGCGGCCGGCGTGAGCGAGATGACGGCACGCTCCATGAGCACGTCGTCGGCCCGTTGCTCTGCGGCCTGCAGGACAAAGGAGGACAGGGTCAGATGGGCAGCGTCGGCCGCCTGGTCAAGCCGGCGCTTCGCCGCCGGATTCACCCGGATCTGGAGCCGGTCGTCTTTGACGTCCATGTACTTACAATGGCAGTACATCACGGTCGTGTCAAGGGCCGGATGCGCAACGATTCGGGGAACATTGGACGAGCTTCGTATGGGCCAGGCTGATCTCTCCCGGTCGCATACGGGCCGTTCCTCCCCCGATCATCGCCACGGGAGAGACGCTGTGGTGGGGGGCCCGGAACGGCGGGAGCTCGACCAGCCCGTAGGCCGGCAGCGAAAGTCCGGCCACCGATCGGATCCGCGCGACCTCCAAGGCCCCTGAACGGTCGAGCGGCGGCAACAGTCCGGGCAGGCGGCGGGCGAGCATCGTCTTGCCCGAGCCGGGCGGCCCAACGAGGAGCAGGTGGTGACCCCCGGCGGCCGCCACCTCCACGGCGCGCCGCGCCAGTCGCTGCCCCCGGACATCGGCCAGATCACCTGCGGGACGCTCCTCGTCATCGGCACGGCACACCGCCGCGCCATCCAGAGGCGACCGGGGCCCGGCAGGCGCAGATCCGGGGTGGACGCGGCACGGACGCCGGCGGGCGAGCTGATCGACCAGCAGGCCCAGCGAATCGGACGCGTTGACGGTGACGTCCCCGGCGAGGGCGGCCTCCCTGGCGCTGCCCTCGGGCACGACCAGCCGGAACGTCGCCAGCGCCTCGGCCAGGACGAGGGCCCCGGGCGTGGCCCGCAGCGATCCGTCCAGTCCGAGCTCGCCGATGAAGGCTGTCCCGGCGACAGATCGTCCCTCGACCACACCCGAGGCCACCAACACCCCGATGGCGATGGGCAGGTCGAGCCCGGCCCCAGCCTTCCGGATGCCTGACGGGGCGCGCATGCTAGTAGGTAGGTACTTAACCATCTCCCGTCCGCTACGACCGCGGCGGCGAAATACGCGTCGTGAGCGATCTCTGTCCCGCCGCTGAGCATGTGGACTAGCTGTTCACTGTGCCGCTTGAATTGGGCCCGGGCGGCATGGGTGGACGAAAGCAGAAGCGATGAGACGCTCGTCGATGGCTCTAGCTCGAAGGCGAGGGAGAGCCGATCAGGATCGAGCCATTCGCAATTAGGGCTGATGACCGAGGTTTGGCTCAAGCCAGTCAGCGACTTGGGAACACTGCCACCGGATTCGATCGCCGAGGCCGGGAGACGACGTCTATAGAAGCTTTAGTCCAGCCCCCAGGCATCCTCAATCAACAGCGGAGAGTCGTTCGTGTGGGCGGTATCGGCCAAGCCTCGGACATCGGAGCTCACTCTGGATTCCCTTGGCTTTCAGATTATGCCCGCCCAGCCTCGGGGTGCTCCTCGAGCGCCCGATCCAGGGCACTTGGCGAACCGCTGGGGCAACACTGTAGGCCACCTCGGCTTCTCGGGAGGACGAAGACCCCAAGCTCGATTAGGCCTCGGATAGCCACCAATGATGCACCGGGAGACGCAGCTCACCACCGACGTCGCAACCTCAGAAGAGGCCATGGTATGGGTCAGATCATGGGCAGGCTCACCTCATCACCTTGTGCATGGCGTCTCGAGTGCGGTCCACCAACGCGGCGACCGGACCCAGCAGCACATTGCCCGGTGGCGTGTCAGGGGCATGGGGATGGGGATGTGTAGGGGCGGCACGCTTGGCCTGCTCGTAGCGCGTACCCAGCTGCTCGCGGCGCTCTTCATTCAGCGCCTCGCCCAAGGGACCAAAGACTGTCTGTTCCTCCTTTTCAGCGTGACCGAGGACGGCCTCCTGCAACTTATTCACATCCGCCATGAACGAAGGGTCGGCGGTGCCAGCCTTTTCCATCTTGGCCAGCAATTCCTCCGCTTTGGATTGCTCAGCAATCCGCTGGTCAGCCAGGCGATCTCCGGCGGGGAGAACCTTGCGAACCTCTGGATAGAGCACCTCTTCTTCGGCCACCTCGTGTCGAACAAGTTCGTTGGTCAGCTCGCAGAACATCTCGCTCTTATTTGCATCGGCCTGGTTCAATCGGACAAAAATTTGCTTCACCTGCTCGTGATCCGCGAACAATTTCGCGATAATGTCGTCGGCGGTGTCTGTAGTCACTGGATCGGACCTCCGTCTGTAGGGCGACTCTTGACTCTTGTAGGCCTACCCCATTGATGGCTTGCCTATGCGGTCGCTCAAGATTTTTTTCCGCCGGGGATCAACTCCCTGCAGCCGCCGCAACCGATTTGGTCGACCCGGGCGATCAAGCGCAGCGACCGAAGGCCGAGTGAATGCCAACGTAGGCGCCATGTCCGCTAACACCGGTCGCATTGGCGAGCTGGACTTCGTCATATCTTCATAGTGCCCGGCGCCGGTGTTTTCGAATCGCCCAGATGGACGGCTCAGCCGTTGCCCTCTACCCATCGTCAAGCAGGCTGATCACCGCTTCTTCGACTGCTCGATAGGCCTTGCCGCCATGCTTGAGACGATTGTCGAGGTTCTCTAGACCCGGGGATTGCTCAAGATAATCGTCAATCGTTTCTCCTTCCTCGAACCGATCGACTATCCGCGGATCGATATAGGCCGAGCGACTGACTGCGGGCGTGTTACCAAGATGATCGGCAACCTTCCCCACTGCTTCGGTCAAGGCATGGCGTCGAGCGCGCAGACCAACGACCGAGTCGTACTCGGAAAGGGCGGCGGCCGCCAGAACGGTCCCTGACCAGGTTCGAAAGTCCTTGGCCGAGAATTCACCCCCCACCGCGTCCTTGATGTAGGCATTTACGTCGTGGGCGTGCACCTCGACCCAGCGCCGGCGCTGCTTATAGGCGAACAGCCGTGGGCCACCTGTGCGACGACGGCGGAGCGCAGCGATAACTTGGCGAACCGGATCGTCTCGGACTTCGACCACCCGCGCAATCGCACCCTTAGCTTGGTAGGAAAATACCATCCTCCCATCGCGGATGGTGACGTGCTCTTTATGAAGACTTGCGACCCCGAAGGTCTCATGCGCGTCGGCGTATTCGTCTCCACCGATGCGGAACAATCCGACGTCGAGCAGACGGACGGCGGCCGCCAGCACGCGGGTCCGTCCGAGCCCATGCTCGGCCAGGTCCCGGTCCACTCGAGCCCGAAGCTTCGGCAAGGCGATGGCGAAGTCCACGGTGCGGTCGAATTTCTCTCGATCTCGATTCAGCCGCCATCGATCGTGATAGCGATACTGTCGTCGACCGGCCGCATCGGTTCCAACGGCCTGGATGTGCCCGTTCGGCCAGGGACAGATCCACACGTCGGTCCATGCTGGGGGCACCGCGAGAGCGCGGATCCGAGCGAGCGTCTCCTCGTCGGTCACCGCTTTGCCATCTGGATCGCTGTAGCTGAACCCTCGTCCCCGGCGTCGTCTCCGGATCCCGGGGACAGAACAGTCAGAACGCCGCAGTCGAGTCATTGCTTTGAAGGCCTCGTGGAGACAGCCGGACGTCGGTCAGCACGACCTTGGGCCGGCGCGACATTCGATTGAGACGCAGTCGCCACGGACCGTCCAATCGGTAACTCATCGAAACCAAACTCGAACGGCACCGACAAGGAGCGCGAGCGTGGCTGGCTCCCCGGGGCGCCGATGGCCTTCCACGGGACCTCCCCCATGGGCCGAGCAACGCCCCGCTCCGGGTGGTCAAGGTCTGGTTTTAGACTGGTCAAGGTCTGGCTTTAGCAGAGACGGACACCAGCTGGTCCTCCCATGCACAAGGCCTTGCGACCGAGAGGCGGCACTTCCACGCCTTCGACGGCGTCAGGGTCAATGCAATCCGTGTCCGGGCGAGCAGCGAGGCCACGCCGCTGACTGCGACGCAACTTAGTCAGTGCCGGGTACCCTTTGACCAACACATCGAGACTTCGTTCGCGCCCCGGCACGTCACTGTCATACCCAGCACACGGCACTCAAATCGCTCGGGGGTATCAGGCTCACGTCCGATTGTGAATCGCCCTGGGTTCCTTGGAGGCTCCTTACCTTGGAAACGAGGATGGAACCATGGGAACAGACAAGCCAGCGAAGAGCTCCTCGACGCGGCGTTACAGCCCGGTGAGAAGGACCAGGCGCAGGCTCGCCCGAGGGGGCTCTGGCTCCACGGGCCCGAGGTCGGGTTGTTCAGGAGACCACCTGGAAGGTTCCGAGTGTCGGATCGGCGGCGTCAGGGACGACCATGCCCGCCGCAAGCCCGGTGCGTAGGTAGTCAACGACAGCTTGGTTGATACGTTCCCCTGGCACGAGGGTCGGGATGCCCGGAGGGTAGGGCGTGACCTGCTCTGCGGCAATCCGTCCGGCTGCCTTGGCTGCAGGTACAGGTTCGCGGGGGCCGAAAAATGCCTTCCGAGGAGACAAGACACATTCGAGTTCGAGCTCGCCCGGCTCGGGAAGGTCGACTGGCGAGGGTACGGGAAACGAGGAGGCAGCCCTGGTCATCCCACCGAGCGCTTCGACCAGACGAGCCGTACACTGGGCGTCGTCGGCCATCGACAAGGTGGCGAGGATCCGGCGATGGTCACTCAGGCCGACGTCAATGGCTTGGGTTTCCCTCAACCAGTCGGCGGCCTGGTAGCCGCTGATGCCGAGCTCGGAGACGTCGATCAGGATTTGGAGACGATCTAAATCGTGCGAGGCCTCTTTACGCAGCAGTTGGCGTTCCATGACCGAGAGGCCGGGGAGGTCATCGATCTGATTGCGCACTGCTCCCGCTAGATCGAGCGCCCCGCCGAGGACCTCGGTGCCCGACGCAACCATATGGCGCCTCCACCCGTCCATGGCCGCGTAGACCATGACGTTGGGGCTCGTGGTCATCAACAGGTCCGCACACTTAGAAAGGTGGTCAGCGTCGATCAGGTCGCCTTGAACGTGGAAGACGGACCCCTGCTCGAAACCGGACCCCATCTTGTGCACGCTGACGACGCAGACGTCGGCATCAGCATTCATGGCCCATGTAGGCAGATCGTCGTGGAAGGGCAGATGCGCCCCCCAGGCTTCGTCGACGACCAGGGGCTTATGGCGCTCATGACACACCTTGGCGATTCCCTCGATGTCCGCGCAGGTGCCATAGGGCGTAGGACTGACGATGAGCGCACCGGCCGCATCGGGATGTTCTTTCCACGCGGTGGCGACTTGCTCGGGGGACGGCGGGTGCGCGAGATGCAATTCGGGGTCCCACCGGGGCTGGACCCACCGGGGCTGGACGCCGGCGAAGATCAGACCCGCGGTGACGGACTTGTGCGCGTCGCGGCCGACCAGGAGGTCGTGGGCCCCCCCGACACGGCCATCATGGCAGCCTTGACCGAGAGCGAACTCCCACAGGTCGAAAAGAAGGCATGCTCCGCTCCGACGGCCTCGGCCATGAGTTGTTCGGCTCGGCTCAACAGTTCCCCCGAGGTCTTGCGGTCGTCCAAACCGCCAGTTGCCAGGACATCTGCCCGGAAGGGCTCTTCGCCGAGCACCTGACGGGTGCGGGCGTCGGCACCCCGGCCCTGTCGGTGACCCGGAGGTGTGAAGCCGTAACGGCGTCGTTGGTGGTAGTCGGCCAAGCCGTCGAGAATGGGTGCGTCGTCTTGGGTCATCTAGGACCTTTACCCATTTTCGCCGTTGACCGCACCGACGATATAACGGACTGAGCTGGATGAAACACCAGGCAGGCCCCGGCATCGGCTGGCAGAATCATGGGCCCCTGTGGTGTGGTGCGTCCTTGCGGAGCCTCGACGGGTCGTGCATTTTAGTAGGGGAAGGCCAGCAGGCCCTCTTCGAGCTCGCCAGCCAGCTCGGCGATGGCGACGCTGACGGTGTCGGGCAGGGTAACGGCCGACTCATGCGCCGCTCTGTCCGCCTCCAGCCTGGCCTTCTTCCGCCTGGTGCCGCTGGTGCACGCACCGCTGGCGGTGTTCTGGTAGTTGTTCTTCATGACGGTCCCTTTCCTGAGTTGGATGTCTTCCAGGACGCCCGACACCTACCACCAGGCAGGCATCAGGCGGGGGACCGTCACTTCAATTTCACACGCTCAGCGGGACAACCTCTCGGTGCCAGGTCGACTCGGTGATCTCGAGGGTGCGGACCACCTCGTCCAAGGACTGACCCTGGCCGAGGAGCTTCTCTCCCTCGGTCAGCTTCCGGATGACCTGCTCGGGCGTGTGTCGGCGTCGCTTCATGGTTGTGCTGTCCTCCTTCCCCATCATCGTGGGGCTCGGACTCGCACAACGGGTGGATCAGCTCACGGGGACCCAGTCACCAACTCGTCACACCTTCGTCGCTTTTTGGGAATGGACCACCGATCGCCGAGACAACACGCCAACATGCCCACAATTTACACATCGCGCCTTTCCATGGGTCTTCCGCATTGCCGGCAAAGGCGCAAGAAGCATGTGATGACAAGATTGGCACTGAAACCTAAGTTGACCGTCTGGTTGAACCCATTGGCAGTCTGCACAAACGGCGGCGTTACTTCTGCACATTAAACAAGGAAGGGCATTGTGTGCCTCATTTCTCGCTTTGACAATCCCCTTGAGTACACCCGAGATAATTCTTAGTGGGATTCCGAGAATGAGTTGACCCATACCTACAAAGTCCTCGGATCCAAGTTCATACTAACGAGGCGACCCTTCCGCCATAGACGACGTCTGTCCGACAGAGGCAATCATAGGCATTTGGAGTGACTGGGGATCCGCGGACACCTTGACGCTGGACGGAAGCATGTCCGTCTGGCAGAAAGGAGTCCATCATGGGGAAGGTCCCTCCGCCCTATCCGCCCGAGGTCCGAGACGAGGCTGTCCGGCTCGTCCGTGACGGGGGGCTGAGCTTCACCGAAGCGGCCAAGGTGGCCGGCTGCTCGGACCAGACGGTGCGCAACTGGGTGGCCCAGGCCGACCGTGATGCCGGACGGCGTTCTGACGGGCTGACCACCGAGGAGCGCAACGAGCTCACCCAGCTCAGGCGACGGGTCAGGAAGCTCGAGCAGGAAAAGGAGATCCTAAAAAAAGCCGCAGCCTGGTTCGCGCAGGAGACGCACTCGACCCCATAGGGGCCTTCGAGTTCATCGACGTGAACCGGGCTACGTTCCCGGTGAGGACCATGTGCACGCTCCTCGGCGTCTCGAAGAGCGGGTATTACTGCTGGCGCGAGCGCCCGCTGTCCACGCGGGACGTCGACAACGCCGTGTTGAGCGAGAAGATCCGCCAGATCCACACCCAGTCGAGGGGCACCTATGGCTATCGGAGGATCCGAGACGAGCTGGTCGACGAGCACCACGAAGACGTCGGCCACGGCCGGGTGGCGCGCCTCATGCGCCTGGCCGAGCTCCAAGGGGTGACCAGGCGCAAGTTCTGCCGCACGACGAGGCGTAACGAGTCGGCCCGGCCCGCTCCCGACCTGCTCGAACGCGACTTCTCCGCCCCGGCTCCCGATCAGCGCTGGGTCGCCGACATCACGTACGTGCCGACGTGGGCCGGCTTCTTGTTCTTGGCCATCGTCATGGACGTGTGCACCCGCTAGATCGTCGGCTGGTCCATGTCGGCCACCCAGAACACCGAGCTGGTGACGAGAGCCCTCAAGATGGCCGTCGCCCGCCAGCGCCCACGCGGCGCCGTCGTCCATCATTCCGACCAGGGCTGTCAGTACACGAGCTATGACTTTGCCCGGGCCTGTCGCGCTGCCGGGGTCGAGCGCTCCATGGGATCGGTGGGCGACTGCTTCAACAACGCCATGGCCGAGAGCTTCTTCGCCACCCTCGAGTGCGAGCTGATCGACCGCAGCGTCTTCGAGCACCGCAACCAGGCCCGCAAGACGATCTTCAACTACATCGAGAGCTTCTACAACACCTGGCGTCGGCACTCCTCGATCGGCGGCGTTGCCCCGGTTCGCTACGAGGCCACCCTGCGCGCCCAACGCGAGCAGGCGGCATGACGCGAACATCGACATTTCGCCCCGGTGCCTGGATCCGGCCCCTCCGTTTCGTCGGCTCTCAGGGCATCACAGCGGGTCACAACTCGTGCCAGCACGACTCGACGCCACCGTTTAGCATCACCTCGACGCGCTCAGCGTGTCAGTGCAGTACCAAAGGCAGCGGTGTCCGCGAAAATCCAGTCACTCCAGGAGCGATGGCGTGACTCACTGATATCTGTACCGTGCATAAGTCAGGTGCAGTCGTCCCAGACTGTTGGGTGACGGCGGAAAGATTGACCTGAGCTTGGCGAGGTCGTGAGAAATAATAAAGACCCGTGGATGAGAATCTGACGGACTACGCGGTGACCTCCTTGTTCAGCTCATCTGATCGCTCGACCATCACCCCCTTCTCGAACGTCACACCAGCACGAACCAGTGCGACTAGGTGCGGTGCATTGACCGCAAGCCACCGGGTCTGGGCCGACTCGGATCAACTTGTAGGCCCATCGCGAGTCCGGCCCACCGTGAGCCCGGTCCCTTGGTCACCTTGGTGCGGAAAGCCTCACGGTGGCGAAGATGGTCTCGATATCGTGTTGGTCGGCGGCAACGTGCGGGTAGCGTCGGTGGGACGCCGAGACGGCCGATGGTGAAGGTCTCGACGATCCTGCCGCCGAGAAGTTCGTTGTTGGGGAACACCCACCGTAAGGCACATGGGGTCGAACTGTATGCGGATCGATGCCGCGCCCGACTACCAGCGGAGAGCAGGCCACTGTGGTGATCTTCCACATGGTCATGGGTTCACGGGTTCGGCCTGCCCGGAAACAACAGCGCCAGCCGGCGGTGGGCTCCCTGGTGTGAGCTGCCCGGCGCCCCCTCCGCCGGCCGCCGACGAGGGACACGCCGCCTTGCCGATGACCACCGTGTAGATGATCGCAGGCTCGAACTTCAGCTCGGGGTGCTGGGGCGGGGAGTACTCCTCGGCAAGGGGAAAGTCCATGGTGAAGCCTTTGATCGAGTAGATGTTGTCGGCGGTGGCGAGCAAGAAGTCGCCGGTGATCTGTAGGTAGCCCGGTTGGATATAGAAGCCAACCGTCTTCCCGTACGGAACCGTCGTGCGATAGACCTGCTTGATCGCGTACTTCGCCCCGATCTTGTGCGAATATGCGGCCTCCACCGTCGCCTCGACCACGCCGATGTCGAACTGTGCCTTGACCTTGCCTGAGATGCTGTCCTCCCAAGACAGTTCGCGGCTGACCTCGAGGCTGTACGGCGCTCCCTTCTCGTCCACACAGTTCGCATAGGGCTGCCCGTACAGTTGCCAGGCTGACTTCGGCGCAACCATCACCTCCTGGCTGGCGGCCTTGTAGGTGCACTGGGGATTCTGTTGGCCCGCTTTGCAGTACCGGTTGAGCAGGTCCACGGCCTGCGTGGGATCGGTCACCTCGGTGGTCGGCTTCGCTCCTATGTTCCAGTGAGGCTGGGGGTCAGTGGAGTGGGGATCCGAGTCCGCCCACGCCACCGAGCAGGTGTACGGCGAGGAGGTTCCGGTGTCCTGGCGGGTATGACGCAGCTTGATCGTGCAGCTGACGACATTGGCCCCCGACAATGGTACGAACGCGTACCCGTCGATGTAGTAGCCGGTGTCTCGCCACGTTGATCCGTCCCACGTGTCGATTTCGTAGTAGAAGATGATCCGGGTGTTGGCGTTCGACTCGAGACACCAGGAATTGGAGCTCAGAACGTAAGGATCCAGGTCTGTACCACCCGGATCCGTGCAGGAGGTGTCGCCTGACTCGTCGACGTACCAGCGCTCAAGTCGCAGGCCCTTGCCTACGGTGACGAGACCGGAGATTCGGGACCAGAAGCAGTCCTGGTTGTTGCATCCGGACGGCACATCGGATCCCCCCGGATTCTGTGCCGTCGACGCTGTTGACGCGCTGGAGGGCGTCGAGCTCGTTGAGGCGCCGGAAGTCGAGATCGGCGCCGTGTCCGAGTTCGATGTCGAGTCCGCCCCAGTGGATGTCGAGATCCCCATGGCAACAGTCATGACGACCACGCTCAGGCCGACCAACGCGGCCGGTCGCCGGCGACGACGTCGTGCGACCACCGCTCCGGCCGTCAGCTGCCGCAGCACGGCGGCCCTGGCGACCCGAATCGCCATCACAGATCCCTTCAAGGGCCGTCTACGCCACATGATTTCTCCCGCTGATGAGCGTTGTTGCAATATCCGTCCTTGTCGTCTCTGGAAATTGTGGTCCCCTCGGAAACAACCCGAGGTAGATCGCCTTCATGATCTCCTCGCGCGGAAATGCCCCGGCCGACTCACGTGTCCCAGCTCCCGCGACGCCCTGTCAACGCGTCTCGTTCCGTGGCTACCCGGGCAGGACCCTGGCCACCAGATATCATCGACGCGGTCAGGCCAAAGCTTGAGGACCGAACGGCCATCTGGCACGAGATACACCCAACTGGACGGCCACGGATTGGGCCATGAGGTGACCGCCGCGTTCTGTTTCGACGGAATCCCGGACGGCCGAAAGCGGTCGTTACCGGGCCAGTCCTCGTAACCTGGGGCGGCCCCTGGGACAACTGGGCCACGGTCCACCTGGACGGCGCGAGATTGACCGTGACCCTCCGTCTGGGCCACGGGAGGCCGCTCGACAGCAGTGCGGCCCGGACCCGGTCTCGTGACTCACGTACGGCTGCGTCGGGGAGCCCGACGACGGTGAAGCCGGGCAGGCCGTTCGAGACGTGGACTTCGACGAAGATCTGAGTCCCGTCGACTCCGGTGAGGACGGCGGAGGGGATGGATGCGATCACGGTTACCTCGGTACGGCTCGGTATCGGCGGCCCGACGGGAACAACCCCCTCGGGTCGCCGGGAACTCGACTGTGGAGGGCCGGGACTTACAACAGGGCGCCCACTCGGGAACAGTGCGCGCCGGGCCACTCGATCGCCCGAGGCACGATATCTCCGGGGTGCGACAAGTCCGCTGTCCGGGATACGACAGATCCGGGGTGCAAGAGCTGTTCGGACAAGCCCCGACTGTCCGGGAGTGCCCCGGGGAGGAACGACCACCTGCGGAATTCACCACCGCGAACACACCACCGGCGGAACGACCACCGGCGATCACTATGCTCACGGTTCCGCGCCAGGGTGTAGTGCCGTGGACGGGCCGACCGCCGTGTGCAGCGTGGCCGTCGGGCAGGGATCGACGCGAGGAGGAGAACGATGACGACAAGCGACATGCTGGTGGACGCGTTCGAGCGGATCCGCGACGCCGTGTACCCCGCCGTCAACGGTCTCTCACGCGACGACCTCGCCTTTCGTCCGGACGACGAGGCCAACTCCATCGCCTGGTTGGTCTGGCATCTGACCCGGATCCAGGACGACCATGTTGCAGGAGTGGCGGGCGAAGAACAGGTGTGGACGGCCCGGGATTGGGCAGAGCGGTTCGCCCTCCCCCTCGAGAGCACGGACACCGGGTACGGGCACGATCCCGAGATGGTGGCCACCGTCACCGCCGATGCCGCGTCGCTCCTCGGCTACTACGAGGAGGTCCACGAGAGCACGACGAGGTTCCTCAACACGGTGGGCGAAGACGATTTCACCAGGGTCGTCGACCGGCGATGGGAGCCGCCGGTGACCCTCGGCACCCGTCTGGTGAGCGTGATCGCCGATGATCTCCAACACGTCGGTCAGGCGGCATACATCCGGGGGATCCTCCAACGCCGGTAGACCGGGGAGGCCGGATCATCGGAGTGCCGGAGGATCAGCGTCCGACGAATTTCGGCTCTCGCTTCTCGATGAAGGCGGCGATCGCCTCGGCAGTGTCATCGGTACGGAAGTTGACCGCCTGGGAGCGGCTCTCCTCCTCCAGGGCCTGATCCATGGAGAGTGTCGACGATCCGTTGAGCATCGTCTTGGTCATCGACAGAGCCAGGGGGGGCCCGGCGGCGAGGCGGGCGGCCCAGCCGTCCACGAAAAGGTCGAGCTCGTCGTCGGGCACGACGCGATTGACGAGCCCGAACGCGGCTGCCTCCTCGGCGCTCAGAATGTCAGCGAAGAAGGCCAGCTCCTTGGCTCGGTGGAGGCCGATGAGCCTGGGGAGGAGCCAGGAGGCACCGAAATCGATGGACAGTCCGCGCGCCGAGAAGATCTGCGAGAAGCGGGCGGACTCCGACGCCACCACCAGGTCGCAGCCGAGGGCCATGCTCATCCCGGCTCCGGCTGCCACCCCTCCCACCTTGGCGATGGTGGGCTTGGCCACGCGGTGCAGCCGCAGCGCCACGTCTCCCAGCGCTCGCATCTGGAGCAGGTACGGGTCTCCACGTCTGCCGGCCACGTCGGTCGGGTCACCGAGATCGGCGCCCGAGCAGAACGCGCCCCCGGCCCCGGTGAGGACGAGGACCCGATCGTCGCGGTCGGCCGCCACCTCGTCGAAGGTGGCGAACAGCTCGCGCCACATGGTCCCGTTGGCGGCGTTCTTGCGCTCCGGTCGGTTCATCGTGACGGTGACGACGCCGTCGCGCCGGTCGACGATCAGAGTCTCGGGCTCGCTGGACATTCCCGCAGCCTAGAAGAAGGGCTCAGAACGCGTCTTCGACCACCTCGATCCCATCCCCGGTGATGGATACGACGTCGAAGCGCACGTCGACCGTCCCCCTGCCCACCGCCGGTGTGAGCTCGGAGAGCCAACGGGCCGCCAGCCGGCGGATCCGGCGCTGCTTGGCCGGACCGACAGATTCCGAACCGCTGCCGAACCGGTCGGTCGTCCTGGCCTTCACCTCGGAGAAGACGACCGTCTTCCCCCGGCGCACGATGAGGTCGAGCTCGCCCTCCCGGCGACGCCAGTTGCGCGCCACCACCTCGTAGCCGTTCTGCTCGTACCAACGGGCCGCCCGGTCCTCGCCCTGGGCCCCAAGCGCCTGTCGGCCGCCCACGTGGACGTGCGGATCGCCGGTCGAGCGGTCGCTCACAGCTCCTTTTCCGGAAGGCGCTCGATGTTGACGTCCCGGAAGGTCAGGATCCTCACCGAGGGGACGAAACGGGCCGGTCGGTACATGTCCCACACCCACGCGTCGTTCAGCTTGACCTCGACGCTGGTGGGCGACGTGTCGGCCAGCACGCTCACGTCGACGGCATTGGCCAGGTAGAACCGGCGCTCCGTCTCGACGACATAGGAGAAGAGCGGGAGGACGGCCCGGTACTCCTGGACGAGCGCCAGCTCGATGTCGGACTCGTAGCGCTCGAGGTCCTCTTCGCTCACGGTCTCACGGCTCCGAGAGCCTGTCCGTCGTCGCCCGGGCGGCACAGCCGGCCTGGCGACGACAACGCGATCTGTCAACCCCGGACAGTCCGCCGCTCCTTGATCTTGGCCGCCTTCCCGCGCCGGTCCCGGAGGTAGTAGAGCTTCGCCCGGCGCACGTCACCCAGAGAGACCACCTCGGTCCGGGCGATCACGGGCGAATGGACGGGGAACGTGCGCTCGACTCCGACTCCGAAGCTCACCTTGCGAACGGTGAACGTCTCGCGGGCCCCCGTCCCCTGCCGGCGCACCACGGCCCCCTGGAACACCTGGATCCGCTCACGGCTGCCCTCGACCACCCGGACGTGGACCTTGACCGTGTCCCCCGGGCGGAAGTCCGGGATGTCGTCGCGAAGGCTGTCGCGGTCGATGATGTCGGTCGAGTTCATGGACAGGTCGTTTCCTGGGTCGATCGGGGCCTTGCCGTAGGCACCCGGGCCCGGGGGTGGGCTCCACCACCGTGCATACTGGCGCCGGTGGGCTCAACAGCCCGTGGGCTCAACAATGGTAGCCGTGATCCCGAAGGAGCTGCACCTCACCGTGGGCCACGAGCAGCGCGACCTCGTCGGGGGAGAGGCCGCCGCGGGCAGCGACGAGGTCCGGGCGGGACCGGAGGGTGCGGGCCAGGGCCTCTGCCCGGCGCCACCGGGCCACCTTTTCATGGTCGCCGGACCGCAGGACGTCGGGCACCTCCCAACCCCGGAACTCGGCCGGCCGGGTGTACTGGGGGTACTCGAGGAGCCCTTCGGCGAAGCTCTCCTCGTGGGCCGAGGCGTCGTTGCCCAGCGCGCCGGGGACCAATCGGACCACAGTCTCGATCACCACCAGAGCGGCCAGCTCGCCCCCGGCCAGCACGAAGTCACCCACCGAGAGCTCGTCGTCGACCAGGTTGTCCGCCACCCGCTGGTCGACACCCTCGTAGCGCCCGCAGAGCAGCGAGAACCCCGGTATGCCGGTCGCCTTTGGCTGCCGATCCTCCCGGGCTTCCCCGTCTGCTGGAAGGCCGGGCGCCGTGCCGGCCAACTCGTAGGCGACCGCCTGATCGAAGCGCCGACCTGACGGTGTGAGCAAGAAGAGTGGCCGGGGCAGGCCGTCGGCGCCAGCCGCCACGCGCTCGACCGCTCCGAAGACGGGCTCGGGCCCGAGCACCATGCCCGATCCACCTCCGAACGGCGCATCGTCCACCGAGCGGTGGCGGCCGGTGGCCGCATCTCTGATGTCATGGACCCGGAGGTCCCAGAGACCGCTGGCCCGGGCCCGTCCGAGAATTGACGCCGCCGCGTAGCGGTCGACGGCCTCCGGAAACAACGTGAAGACGTCGATCCGCATGGCCGGGTCGGGCCGGGAGGCCGGCGGAGCCGTCGCCGGCCGGGTGACAGGCCCGGTCATGGCAGATCGAGGAGCCCTTCGGGCACGTCCACCACGACCTGTCGACCGGGCTCGCTGGTCACGACGAAGCGCAGCGGGACGAGGGCGCCGCCATCGAGCACGAGGAGGTCACTCGCCGGGTTCGCCTGCACCTCACAGACGACGCCGAGCACGGTTCCAACCGTGTCGACCACCCGGGCGCCGACGAGCTCGTGGACCCACAGGGCGTCGGGATCGTCCAGCGGGGGTGCGAACAGGACGGTGTCCCGCAGGGACTCGGCACCGTCGACGCCGACCACACCCCTGAACGTCACGATGTGCCGGCCTCCGTGCGGTGTGGCCCGCTCCACCTCGAGCTTCCTACCGGCTCCGGTCACGAGCACGACCCCGGGATCGACCCGCTCGGCCCGGTTGGTGGAGAGGGCCACGATCATCTCTCCGCGCAGGCCGTGGGGCTTGACGATGCGACCCACTTCGAGCAGCGGGGGCGGCTCTTCTCCGACGCCGTGGCGGCCCACCGAAATCCCTGGCCCGTCCAAACCTCGGAGCCTCGCCCGGTGATCGCCGAGCTCAGTCGTCGTCGATGTCGACGCTGGTCCGCACCCCGTCACGGGCGCCGGCTGCGGCGACCACGGTGCGGATGGCCTGGGCCACCCGGCCGCGTCGACCGATCACCCGACCCATGTCGTCGGGAGCGACGTGGATCCTGAACCGCATGGAATCGGCGTGCTCCTCGGTGTTGATGACCACCGAGTCGGCGTCAGCGGCGATGGACTGCACCAGATAGGTGACGACGGCGAGCGGCGTTCCCCCAGAGACGCGATTGCCCATGTCGTCGTCCTCGTGCACGTCATCGAGGGTGTTGACGTCGTCGCTCACTTCGACGTCCTGGACGCAGCCAGCTCGTCGAGAGCTCCGGATGCCTTCAGCAGCTTCTCGACCCGCTCCGTCGGTTGCGCACCCTGGGACAGCCACTTGACTGCTTTGGCATTGTCGATGTCGACGACGGCATCCGGCTCCGCCAGCGACTTGCCCCGGGGGGCGTAGGTGCCGACCAATTCGATGAAGCGGCCGTTACGGGGCGAACGACTGTCCGCCGCCACCAGGCGGTATGTCGGCTGCTTCTTCTTCCCGATCCGCACCAGGCGGAGCTTCACTGCCACCGTTGACTCCTCATGTACTCAGTCCGCATTCACTCGGTCCTGCCTCGGCCTGCGACGGCCTGCCTCGGCCTGCGACATCGGCCTCTCCTGCCTCGGCGTCCCGCCTCGGCCTGCGACTCCAGCCCACGACTCGGCTCGTGACCGGTCGTTGCCAGATGTCGGCGCCGGACATTCTCCCACCAAAGTGGAGCGTGATGTGTCACGGCGTCCCTCGGAGGGGTGCACGGGCCCGGGCTCAGCGCGATTTCGGGGTGACCCTGCCTCCGCCCTTGCCCTTCTTTTGCCCTTTGCCCTTGGCCCGACCGCCTCGGCCACCGCCGCGGCCGCTGGTGCCGGCTCCGGCGCCTGCCGACGCCAGTGGGGCCGGCCGTCCTGCGCCAAACCCCCCGTTGGCCGCCGCCTGGCCGCTCAGCCCGCCGAGCCCACCGCCGTCACCGTCCAGGCCACCGCGTTCGGCCAGCTCGGCCATGGCCTGCGGCGAGAGCTTGGGCCCGCGTCCGAGCAGCGAGCCGAGCCCGGAGAGGGCACCGCCGCCACCCTTCCCGAAGCCCTTCATGAGCTTCCGCATCTCTCTGAACTGCTTGAGCAGGGCGTTCACATCCGAGGTGGAGCTCCCGCTGCCGTTGGCGATGCGCACGCGGCGAGCGCCGTCGATGATGGCCGGGTCGCTCCGCTCACCTGGGGTCATCGACTGGATGATCGCCTCGACCTGTGCGATCTGACGGTCGTCGACCGACTCCGAGGCCTGCTTCAAGTCCTTGGAGACCCCGGGGACCATGGACAGCATCCCGGAGAACGAGCCCATCTTCTTGACCTGCTGGAGCTGCTCCAGGAAGTCCTCGAGCGTGAAACGCCCCTCGATCATGGCGGCCGCGCCCTTGGTGGCCACCTCCTTGTCCATCGTCCGCTCGGCCTGCTCGATGAGGCTCAGGACGTCCCCCATCCCGAGGATCCGATCGGCCATGCGGTCCGGATGGAAGAGGTCGAAGTCGTCGAGCTTCTCCCCGGTCGAGGCGAAGGCGATGGGCCGGCCGACCACCTCCTTGACAGAGAGGGCGGCGCCGCCGCGAGCATCGCCGTCGAGCTTGGTCAGGATCACCCCGTCCAGATCGAGCGTCTCGTGGAAGGAGGAGGCCGTCGAGACGGCGTCCTGACCGGTCATGGCGTCGATGACGAGGAAGGTGTAATGGGGGTCGACGGCACCGGCGATGTCTTTGACCTCGTCCATCAGCTCGGCGTCGATGGCGAGGCGGCCGGCGGTGTCGACGATGAGGACGTCGCGCCCGAGCCTCTGCGCCTCGTCCAGACCGGCCCTGGCCACCGACACCGGATCGGTGGGCTCGCTGAACACGGTGATCCCGACCTGGCCGCCGAGGACCCGGAGCTGTTGGACGGCGGCCGGCCGCTGGAGGTCGGCGCCCACGAGGAACGGGTTCCTGCCCTGCTGCTTGAACCAGCGGGCCAGCTTGGCCGACGCCGTGGTCTTCCCCGAGCCCTGGAGCCCGGCGAGCAGGATGACCGTCGGGGGCCGGCTGGCGTAGGTGACCTTCAGGGTCTCCCCGCCGAGGATGGTCACCAGCTCCTCGTTGACGATCTTGATGACCTGTTGCCCCGGGCTGAGCGCCTGGGAGAGCTGCAGGCCCACCGTGCGCCGGCGAACGGCACCGGTGAAGGTGCGGACGACCCCGATCTCGACGTCGGCCTCGAGCAACGCCGTCCGGATCTCGCGCAGAACCTCGTCGACATCGGCTTCGCTCAGTCGCCCGCGGTTGCGGAGGCGGGTGAGGATCCCCTCGAATCGGTCCGTCAGGCTCTCGAACATGGGGACTTCAGGCTACAGGACGCCGGGGCGCACCCGGCATCAGAACTGGCGGCATCAGAAGAGACAGAATCAGAACAGGGCGTCCACGAAGGCAGCGGGGTTGAAGTCGACGAGGTCGTCAACCCCCTCACCCAGGCCGACCAGCTTCACCGGCAGTCCGAGCTCGCGCTCGATGGCCACCACGATGCCGCCCTTCGCCGTCCCGTCGAGCTTGGTCAGCACCACGCCGGTCACCTCCACGGCGTCGAGGAAGACCCTGGCTTGGGCCAGCCCGTTCTGGCCGGTGGTGGCGTCGATGACGAGGAGGACCTCAGTCACCCGCCCGGGGAGCCTGTCCCCGACCCGCCGGACCTTCTTCAGCTCCTCGATGAGATTGACCTTGTTGTGCAACCGCCCGGCGGTGTCGGCGAGCACGACACCGTGACCCCTCGACGCCGCCCGCTGGACGGCGTCGAACACGACCGAGCCCGGGTCACCGCCCTCGGAGCCGCGCACGATGTCTGCGTCGGCCCGGGATGCCCACATGGCCAGCTGCTCGCCGGCAGCGGCCCGGAACGTGTCCGCTGCTGCCAGGAGGACTTTCGAGCCGGAGGCCGTCAGACGGTTGGCCACCTTCCCGACCGTGGTGGTCTTACCGACCCCGTTCACGCCGACGAACAGCCACACGTCGACCGACGCGGCGTCGGCGCCCTCACCTGTGTCTCCGAGAAGCCCGGCGGTCGGAGACGCTGAGGAGCCGGAGCCGGAGGCCTCCTCGGTGCCGGGCAGTGCCAGCGACGCCTCCGTCGAGGACAGCATCGACACCAGGTCGCCTTTCAGCGCATCGACCAGGGCGTCAGGGCCGCCGATGCGCTCGTCCTTCACCCGGGCACGCAGGTCGTCGAGCAGGGCATCGGTCGCTCCCACCCCGACGTCGGCCCGGATGAGCGCCTCCTCCAGGTCGTCCCACGTCTCGGCGTCGATCTTGCTGCGCGACCGGACGGCCCCGACATAGCCCGCGAGCAGCCCTCGGGCCTTTCCCAGCCTGTCCCGGTAGGTGGCCGGCTGTGGTCGGGGCTCGGGCTCGGGGACGGGCTCGGCAACGACCTCGGGCTCCTCGAGAGCCTCGCCGGGGGGCGCCATCGGCCGCTCGAGCGTGGCCACCCGAGCGGCATCGGCACCGCGTGCGAGCTCGACGTCGGTGGGTGCGTCGCTCGCCACCTCGCCCGGGGGTACCGGGCTCTTGGCGCCCCGACCGCGCAACCGCATGGCCATGGCCGTGCCGGTGGCCACGACGACGACGGGGATCCCGACGGCCAGGCCGATCACGAGGTCCGAGCTGGCCGCCACCGTGACCGCCATCATGGTCCGGTCCCGATCACCGTCCGGTCCCGATCACCGTCGGATCCGCCTGCGACCGTGTCTTCAGCTGGTCCTGCGGCCGTGTCGTCGGCTGGTCCTACGGCCGTCGTCGCCCCGACCCGGGGCTCGGCGACCCGTTGGCTGACCACGCGTGAGGAACCGCCCGGGGCCATGGTCACGCCGTAGAGGGCGTCCGCCGCCTCCATCGTGCGCTTCTGGTGGCTCACGATGATGAGCTGGGCATCACCCCGGAACTCGTGGACGAGCTCGAGGAAGCGCTGGAGGTTGACGTCGTCGAGGGCCGCCTCCACCTCGTCCATGAGGTAGAACGGCGACGGGCGGCTCCGGAACACGGCGAACAGGTAGGCGAGCGCCACGAGGGACCGTTCGCCGCCCGACAGCAGCGACAACCTTCGCACGTTCCGGCTCGCCGGCTTGGCCTCGATCTCCACCCCGGTGTCGAGCAGGTGCTCGGGATCGGTCAGGACCAGTCGCCCCGTCCCTCCGGGGAACAAGGTGGCGACCAGGTCCGAGAAGTGCTCGTTCACGTCGGCGAAGGCGGCGGCGAACACCCGCATGATCTCCTCGTCGAGGGATCGGATCACATGATGGAGCTGGCGCCGGGCGTTGCGGACGTCCTCGACCTGGCTCTCGAGGAACTGGTGACGTTCGTTGAGCTCGGACAGCTCCTCTGTGGCCAGCGGATTGACCGGGCCGAGGGCGGCGAGCTCCGCCTCCAGCTGGGTGACCCTGGCGTCGGCGTCCACTCCTCCCGGCAGGTCGGGAAGCGGGGCCTCGGTGGCTTCGCCGGGCCCGCATCCGAGCTCCCGGCGGAGGGCGTCGACGACCGCCTCCCGGCGCACGGTGACCTCGACCATGTCGACCTCGATCCCCTGCAGCCGACCACGGACCTCGGCCAGCTCGTGCTCGCAGTCCGATCGCTGGCGGCGCAGCTCCTCCAAGTGAGCGCCACCGGCCCGCACCACCTCCAGTTGGAGCTGATGGCGGCGGCGCACCTCGGCCACGATCCCGTCGAGCTCGTCACCGGCCCTCGCCACCACGGCGGCCAGCCGCTCCACGGCGGTGGCGTCCCGCTCCAGACGCTCTCGCCGCTCCGCCGCCTGGCGGCGCTCGTCGGCATGCCCGACAAGCCGCCGTTCCACCTCCCCTTCCCGCTCGGCCAGCACCCGCCGGCGTTCCTCCAACCCCGCCGCCCGGACCTCCCACTCCCCCCGGAGGGCGGCCGCCCCCGCCGCGTGCTCGTCGATGCGACGACGCTCCTCTCTGGCCCGGACCGTCCGTTCGGCTGCATCCGCCCGGGCCGCTTCCATGACCGGGATCTCGTCCTCCAGGGAGGTCACCCGGGCGATGTCCCGTGTGATCCGGTCCTCGAGCTCGGCGCGTTCGCCTCGTACCGCCTCGAGCTCGGCCTCCAGCGCGTCGCGGTCCCCGAGCACCCGTTGGTGGGCGGCCCTGGCCGTCTGGTGGGCGAGCTCGTTGCGATCGTCTGCCCTCAGCGCCTCTGCGGCTGCCGCCCTCGCCTCCTCGGCCTCCGACCGGGCCCGGGCTCGATCGTCGCCGGCTCCGGCGGCCACTCCCGTCGAGGCGTCGGCTCGGCTCCGGGCCTCTTCGACGACGGCGGCGGTGACGACTCCCCCGGCGGCCCGCACCCGCCAACCCGTCGACGAGAACCGGTCCCCGTCCCTCGTCACCACGGTCAGGTCGGGGTGCGTGAGCGCCAGGTCGATCGCCTCCGACCACCCGCCCCGGACGCAGTGGGAACCGGCGAGCAGCGTGTCGAGCAACCGTTCCAGCCCGGCAGGTTCTCCGTGCTCAGGGCCACGGCGCGGCCGGACGTGGTCCCGGACGGGCTCGGTTCCGGGTGGAACCCCCTGCGTGCCGGGTCCGCTTGCGCCACGCTGCGCCCCATCGGCTCCGGGCACGGCGAGCGAGAGCACCGCCCCTGTCGCCCCTCCCTGATGGAGGCGGGAGAGGGCGGCCTTGGCCGGTCGGCTGCCCGACACGACCACCGCCGCCACCGAAGCGCCGGCGGCGGCCTCCAACGCGTCCTCCCACCCCTCGTCCACCTCGACGAGGTCCAGCAGCGTCCCGACCACCCCGTCGATCCCGGCCAGGAGCTCCGCCCCGGCGGCGCCGCGGGCTTCCTCCAGGGCCCGCTCGAGGGCGTCCGCTCTCGCCGTCGACCGGTGGAGCTCCTGCTCGGCCTGACGGAGCGCCTCCTCGGCGGTCTCCAAGCGGCGAACGGCCCGGACGTGGTCCTCCTCGGTGGTGGCGACGGCGGCCTGGAGCACGTGGCGCTCCTGTTCGAGGGCACCGATGCGCTCGGCCAGCTCGTGGGCCTCCCCGTCGAGCAGCCGGGTACGCCGCTCGACGTTCGACTCCCGCACGGTGAGCTGGTCGAGGGCCCGCCGGTCACGCTCCAGGGCGTGCTCGATCGATGCCAGCTGGTTGCGGGCGACGGCGATCGCCTCCTCGGCCTGGCGCAGCTCTCCGCCGTCGCCCCACGCCTCCAGGTGGTCCTGGAGCTCGGCGGCGGCTTCGGCTTCGGCCACCACCACGGCGTCGTGGGCGGGGGCCAGCCCGGCGAGCTGGCTGTCGGTGGCCCGGAGATCCTCTGCCAGTCGGGCGGCTTCGGCTTCGAGGGTGGACACGACATCGGCGTCGGCGGCGGCGTCGAGCGCCTGGGACAACGAACGGCGCCGCTCCCGCAGCAGGTTGGACAGCCCCCGGGCTCGCTCGAC
The DNA here is from genome assembly GCA_963828385.1 of uncultured Acidimicrobiaceae bacterium. Classification (GTDB taxonomy): domain Bacteria; phylum Actinomycetota; class Acidimicrobiia; order Acidimicrobiales; family RAAP-2; genus Bog-756. The sequence continues at coordinate 1,174,061 of CAWHEF010000002.1, read as the reverse complement.
GAGGGCTTCGGTACGGCCGAGGGTGGAGACGAGGTCGGACTCCCGCTGGGCCGAGAGCTCGTCGGTCGTCCGGGCCGCATCGGCGTCGAGTCGCTCGAGCCGGTCGCGGGCGCTCGCCTCCCTCGTCGTCAGGTCGGCCCGCAGCTCGGTGGCCTCGCTCCGGCGGGCGTCGAGGGCACGCAGCTCGGTGCCGGCGACGTGCAGGCGCACCGCCCGCAACTCGTCGGCCAGACCGGTTTGGGACCGGGCCGCGGCCGCCTGGCGTTCGAGCGGCCTGATCTGTCGCTTGACCTCCCGGGTCAGGTCGTAGAGGCGCTCGAGGTTCTCCTCGGTCGAGGCGAGCCGGCGTTCGGAGCGCTCCCGTCGCCGCCGGAACTTGAGCACCCCCGCCGCTTCCTCGATGACGGCGCGCCGGTCCTCGGACCGCGCCTCCAAGATGTCGTTGAGGTTGCCCTGACCGACGATCACGTGCTGCTGGCGCCCCACGCCCGTGTCGGACAGCAGCTCCTGGACGTCGAGGAGCCGACAGGGGGTGCCGTTGATCGAGTACTCGCTGTCGCCCGACCGGAAGAGGGTCCGGGTGATGGTGATCTCGGCTAGGTCGGAGGCGAGCTTGCCGGCGCTGTTGTCGATGGTGAGGGAGACCTCGGCCCGGCCGAGGGCCGGGCGGTCGGACGTGCCCGAGAAGATGACGTCCTCCATCTTCGCCGAGCGCACCGTGCGGGGTCCCTGCGCGCCGAGCACCCAGGCCACGGCGTCGACGACGTTCGACTTGCCACTGCCGTTGGGGCCCACCACGACGGTGATGCCGGGCTCGAACTCGAGCACGGCAGGATCGGCAAACGACTTGAACCCTTTGAGCGACAGGGACTTCAGGAACACCGGCCGCTCACCCTACCGGCCGCCGGTCGGGAAAGCCGACATCCCGCCCCGATCACACCTGGCAGTGCTCGCAGAAATACGTCGAACGTCCCCCTGACTTCACCTTCACGATGGTGGCGCGGCAGCGCCTGCACGCTTGGCCCTCCCGGTCATAGGCCTGGTGCTGGTCCTGGTAGTCACCGACCTCGCCGAAGAGGTCCAGGTACTGCTCGTCGGAGAGCGTCGAGCCGCGGCGCTTGACCGCCTCGGCCAGCGTCTCGACCATGGCCCGGTAGAGCCTGCGGACCTCCTGGGACGAGAGCGAGTCCGATTGCCGGTCGTAGCGCAGCCCGGCGGCGAAGAGGATCTCGTCGGCGTACATGTTGCCGATCCCGGCCACGAACTCCTGGTCCATGAGGAGCGACTTCAGGCCGGCCTTGTGGGCCGAGAGCAAAGCCCAGAACTTCTCCCAGCTCATGACGTCCTCGAGTGGATCGAAGCCGAGGTGGGCGAGCTCGGGCAGCGCGCTCGCACCGTTGTCGGGCGCGGTCGACACGAAGATCTCCCCGAAGGTGCGCGGGTCGACGAAGCGGAGCTGGCCCGCCTGGGTGAAGGTGAACACGGCGTGGGTGTGGGGGGCCTTCGGCTCCTTGGCGCTCTTGGCCCGCTGCAGCTGGCCGCTCATGCCGAGGTGGACGACGAGGGTCTGGCCGTCGTCCAACCGTATGAGGAGGTACTTACCCTCGCGGTCGATGGCCGTGATCGAGCGGCCCTCGATCCGGGAGCGGAATTGCTTCGCACTCGGATGCCGGCGGACGGTACGGCCGTTTCGTACCTCGGCCGACTTGATCTTCCTGCCGATGACCTCGCCCTGCAGGTCGCGTCGAATCGTCTCGACCTCTGGCAGCTCAGGCACGGTTCCCGCCTCTTTCGTCCTCATCGCCTTCCAGCGTTGCGCAGGCGACCTGGGCTGCAGTCTGTTCGGCTTCCTTCTTCGACCGACCTTCGCCGGTACCCAGTCCCTGGTCAGCAACGTACACCGTGGCCCGATACCGACGGGCGTGGTCGGGGCCGAACCCTTCCACGCTGTAGCGCGGGACACCGCGTCCGAGGCGGACGGCCAGCTCCTGAAGGCGGCTCTTGTGGTCGGACTCCCCGGGCTCGCCCACGGCGGTGCCGATCCGCTCCCCGAGGAGGGAGAGGACCAGCCGCTCCGCCTCGTCCAGACCGCCATCGAGGTAGACGGCCCCGATGACCGCCTCGGTGGCGTCGGCCAGGATCGATTCCTTGCCCCGTCCCCCGGACTGGTCCTCCCCCCGGCCGAGCCGGAGGTACTCGGCCACGCCGAAGTCGAGCCCGACTTCGGCCAACACCCTCGTGTTGACGACAGACGCTCTCACCTTGGACAACACGCCGTCGGAGAGCTCGGGGTGGCACCGGTAGGTGTGCTCGGCCACGATGAGTCCGAGGACGGCGTCCCCCAGGAACTCGAGACGCTCGTTCGACACCGGGACGTCGTGCTCGGCACACCACGACCGGTGCGCCATGGCCTGGTCCAGGAGATCCGGGTTGGTGAACCGGTGGCCGATGCGTTCGGCCAAGCGATCTGTGCCTCCCGGAATCCCCGGGTCGGCCAATGCCGACATCGGGCCCCTCAGGCCCCTCCGAGCTTGGCGCACACGTAGTCGACAGCGTCCCGCACCGTGCGCAGCTCCTCTAAGTCCTCGTCCTCGATCCTGAACCCGACCGAGCGCTCGCCGAGCTCCTCTTCGAGACCCTCGACCAGCTCGATCAGCGCCAGCGAGTCGGCGTCCAGGTCTTCGGTGAACGAGTCCCCTTCGTGGACAGCGGTCGGTTCGATCTCCAGGATGTCCGCCAGGAGGTCGCGGATGAGGTCGAGCACCTGCTGGCGGTCGAGCGGGCCGTTCTCGACGTGAGTCTCTGCGGGCACTGGGTCTCCTGGTTCTCGTTGGCGGATCGTGCGATCTCTTGTGTTCGTATGGAGCGTCGTGGTCGTCTCGCCGTGGCCACGTGCTGTCCATCGCAGACCGGGTCGACCGCCTGTGCCCCCTGCTGACCGCGTGCACCCAGCCGACCGGGACCACCAGCAGATCGGCCCGTCGGCTCGGACCCGGGGCTGGAATACCGTCCGTGAGCGGGCAATTCGCCCGTCACCTGCGTAGATGATATCGGAATCAGACGAACTATCCGGTCATGGCCGAGCGGATCGGTGCCTATCGGGCCAGCGCGGCGGCGATGCGATCGACCCCGAGCCGGAGCGCCTCCGATCGCCGGTCATCGAGGGCGGCGTAGGCGGGCCGCACCAGCTGGTCGGTGAGCCTCTCGGCGGCGGCCATGGCCTCACGCTCCGCTGGACCGACCGCCGGAGCGTCCTCTTCGGACCAGCCGAACATGGCCTGGTCCCCGGGTCTCGTGATCAGGTGGGCTTTGCGGGGGTCGACCCCGCTCGCCCGCACGGCGAGCAGATGGGCGCCACCTCGCAGTTCGCGGAGAAGTGCCACCAGCTGCAGCGATCGTCCCGGTACGTCGTCGACCAGCGCCTGGGACCGGAAACCGGCATACAGCGGGAGGCCTACGTAGTCGGCGGCCTCGTTGACGGCTGCGGCTGCGGCACAGAAGTCGTCGAGCCCCGCGACATCGGAGAGGCGGGCACGGCCCACCTCGGCGCAGCACGAGAAGTGGGCCCGGGCAGCCACGACCGGAGCGACCACGCTTCTCGCCGCGTTCCACATGGATCGGATCAGATCGGGGTTGAAGTAGCCGAACGAGCTGATAACGAGCTCGGCTTCGACATCTCCCAACGTCCCACCGCGGCCGAGGAAATAGAACTGCCCGATGTCGAGGCCGAGGGACTTGGCCACGGCATCGGTTTCCTCGGCGAAGTAGTACACCCAGCCGTTGTCCTTGATGATGGGGCAGACGTGGTCCATGAGCTCATCGGTTGGCATCCGGCCGACTGTACCGGGCGTGGTCCACGGCGTCTCGGCCGCCACCCGCCAGGTCCGCCGACGGTCTCGATCCCGGATGATGCGGAACGAGCAGAACGTGGGCCTTCAGCCCATGTCGCCTGTGGAGCGCCCGCGATACTGTCGCGAACATGGCGGCGCGGACCGGCCGCGCTAGGGCGCGGACAGCTCGGACGATGACACGCCACCTGCTGTCCTCGACGCGGTTTGGCGGCCGCTATCTGACCGCTGGTCGACGGTCACTTCCCGACTTCGTGATCATCGGTGCGCAACGAGGGGGGACGACCTCCCTCTACCAGTGGCTGGGCACGCACCCGAGGGTGACCCCGGCCTTCACCAAAGAGGTGCACTACTTCGACGACTACTACGAAGAACGCGGGATTCGTTGGTATCGGGCTCACTTTCCCTACCCGAGAAGCGGTCAGATCACCGGAGAGGCAAGTCCCTACATGCTGTTCCATCCGCTGTCTCCGGCACGAGCGGCGAGCGATCTCCCGAGCACCACACGATTCATCGCGCTCTTACGGGAGCCAGCGCAGAGAGCAATCTCCCAGTACTGGCTGTGGCGGAAGACGAATCTGTACGAGACCGAGTCGCTCGACCGCGCCCTCGAGCTGGAGCCCGAGCGCCTCGCCATCGAGAGTGAACGCGTCCTGCGAGGAGAACGGAGCGTCGGCCACATGGCGTTCTCCTACGTAGCCCGTGGCGAATATGCCTCGCAGCTCCGCAGGTGGTTCGAAGCCGTCGGGCGTGACCGTGTCCTGGTGCTCGAGAGCGAGCGGCTCTACGTCGACCCCACCGCATCGGCTCACGTGCTCGAATGGATGGGCCTGGCTCCCCACGGTGAGCCGTACCCGGCACTTCACGGCGCCGCCCGACCCTCCGAAGAGAACGCGGAGCTCGAGTCTCGACTTCGCCGGCACTTCGAACCGCACAACCGAGAGCTCTTCGAACTGCTCGGATACGAGCTCTGGCGGAAGGAGCCCGATTCGCCACCCGCCACGCTCATCGAGCACTGAGCCGGGGCCGGGCCGAAGGCATCGCCAACGGCTGCGAGCCCCTACGAATCCGTTGCCAGATGGGCGAAGTTCGGCCAGAGCCGCAGATCGATCTGGGGATAGCGCGCCGCCAGGGCCACGACGTCGGGTTCGTAAAGCTGGACGAAGAGCCGTTCCAGACCGGCGGCGGCGCTTCGCTTGACCTTGGTCTTGTTGACCGCAGTTCGGATCCCCTCAGGTCGGAAGGCGTCATCGAGCCCGAGGAACCTGTACGTGGCGGCCAGCTGCCCCACCGGATCGCGTGTGCACGCCTCGTACTGGAGGACCAGCATCGAACTCGGTTCGAAGACCTCCTCCCATGGGGCGAGCTCCGCAGCGTAGAAGCCGCGGACCAACCCCTTGTAACGGATGTTCCGACGTATGCGATGGGGCATGGCGCGGGAGATGTCCGAGCGGTACCGCTCCACGGGGTCCCGCAGCATGACCAAGATCTTGACGTCAGGTGCCGCTCGGTGGAGCAGGGGAGGTAGCCGGTAGGCGAACAGATAGGACGGTGTCCATTCTCCCGCCTTGCTGCCGGCCGGACGAGGAAACCATTGGTGGTACGCCAGCAGATCGTCGTCGCTGACACCTCCGGCTGCCTCACGCTCGAGGAAGGCCCTGTTGAAGAACATCAACTCCTTCTCGTAGGGGGCATACACGTCCGGGTGGGCCAGGATGAGTTTGAACCACCAGCTCGTACCGGCCTTCGGTGCGCCGACCCCCACGAAGTCCGGCGGTCCTGTCTCCATGCCGACCGGGCATCCGGGAGCCTCGGGGGCGGATCCGTTCTCCCACGGGCCGAACCGGCCAAGCCGATGGCGGATGCGGGTCTGGACCGGGCCGGGCAGGGAGAGGAAGGCGACCCGCGCCGCCGTCCCGGGACTCACGTTCAAGGTTCGCCGCGATGTCGCTCGGCGGCGCGACATCTCTCGCCCGGAGGACGGCCGTGGGTCCGCGGCACTCGCGAACGGGAACCCACCCTGTGACCGGGTCGCGACAACCATGTCGTACGAGCCCGGCTCTGACGCTTCGCCCTGCCCATCATCGGGGACCCTACTACCGCAGTGGATCGGCACTACCGCAGCTGATCGGCATCGCCTGGATCGGCACCGTCTGGCGGGAGCCCTCAGCCCGACGGGTCAGCCCCCCGTGTTGACGAGATTCCCCGCTGCCATGGTGAGGTAGTCCAAGAGCATCTCTTGGTCTTCGGGTTCCAACCCCGACGTCGCAACGGCGGCGCGCATGTGCTCCAGCCACGCTTGCGCCTGGGTCGGTCCGATGGTGAAGGGGGCATGTCGCATGCGCAGCCGTGGATGGCCGCGGGCCGCGTTGTACTCGGACGGTCCGCCCCAGTACTGAGCGAGGAACAGGGCGAGATGCTCCGCCGAGTCGCTCAGGTCGTCCGGGTACATCGGCCGCAGCAGCGGGTCGCCGGCAACGCCGGCGTAGAAGCGCTCAACGAGGGCGGTGAAGAAGGGCATGCCGCCCCACCGCTCGTAGGGAGATGCGACCTGCTTGCGCTGAATCTGCACATCACGACTGTATTCGTGACACCGGCCCCTTCGGCACCACCCGCGACGCACCTCCTGGTGCCGATCCCGGCATCAGCTACCCTCGTTGAACCGGGGCGACATCGACGGCTTCGGGTCCTCACCACCGCACCGCCGAACGGCGACCGGCCCGATCACCGCCAGGAATGACCAGGAGGTGTCCTATGTTCGAGTGGTCCGAAGAGCAGCTCATGGTCCGCGAGGCGATCCGCCGGTTCGTCGACGCCGAAGTCGTCCCGAACGTCGAGGCTCTCGAGCACGGGGACCTGCCGCCCTACGACATCATCCGCAAGCTGTACTCGACCTTCGGCATGGACCAGATGGCCCGTGACCGGTTCAAGCTGCAGCTCGAACGCAGGACGGCCGAGGCGGCGGGCACGTCGAGGACAGCCGGCACTGACAAAGCGGGCGACCGGTCCTCGGGGGACGGGGGCGCGGCGGCGATGACGCTCATTCCGATCATCGAGCTCTGCCACTACTGTCCCGGGATCGTCACGGCCATGGGCGTGAGCGTCGGTCTGGCTGCCGGAACGATCATGAAGCAGGGGACGCCCTCGCAGATGGAGAGGTGGGGGCTGGAACTGCTCACCATGGACAAGGTCGGGGCCTGGGCCATCACCGAGCCGGATTCAGGATCGGACGCCCTGGGGGGAATGAAGTCGAGTGCCCGTCGCGACGGGGACGAGTACGTCCTCAACGGGAACAAGACGTTCATCACCAACGGGCCGTTCGCCGACACCATCGTCTTCTACGCCAAGCTCGACGACGGATCCGACACGCCGGTGCGAGACCGCCAGGTGCTCACGTTCATCCTCGATAGCGGTACCCCCGGTCTCGAGCAGTCCAAGCCGTTCCGGAAGATGGGCCTCCATTCGTCCCCGACAGGCGAGCTCTTCCTCTCCGATGTGCGAGTTGGCCGCGACCACCTTCTCGGTGAGACGGAGGAGCCCACATCGGGGAGTGGGCGGGACTCGGCCAAGGCCAACTTCGTCACCGAACGGGCCGGACTGGCCGCCATGGCCCTCGGGCTCATCGAAGAGTGCCTCAAGCTCTCGGTCGACTACGCCAGGGACAGGATGCTCTGGGGCCGCCCCATCGGTGAACGCCAGCTGATCCAGCTCAAGCTGGCCAGGATGGAGGTGGCACGGCTGAACGTCCAGAACCTCGTGTTCCGCCACATCGAGATGTCGGCAGCGGGCAAGAGCCTCACCTTGGCGGAGGCGTCGGCCATGAAGCTCTATGCCGCCCAAGCGGCATCCGAGGTGGCGATGGAGGCCGTCCAGCTCTTCGGCGGCAACGGCTACATGGCCGAGTTCCGGGTCGAGCAGCTCGCCCGCGACGCCAAGGTGTTCCAGATCTACGCCGGCACCGATGAGATCCAGATCACGCACATCGCCAAGGACCTGCTCGGTCGCTGACGTGGGTCCTCCTGGAGCTCCCGAGCACGCCGACGCCCTGGCCCTCCCCCGCTCGTTCGAACCCGCCTACGGGAGGGGCATCGACCTCGGCCTCAGCCTCGGAGGCGGCGGGCTGTTCTTCGTGGCCTGGCAGGCGGGTTACCTCCACGCCCTCTCCGTGGCGGGGGTGAAGCTCGCCGCTGCTCAACGGGTGATCGGGACCTCCGCCGGCTCGCTCGTGGCTTCGGCTCTGGTCCAGGGCCGCCTCAACCTGCTCTACTCCGAGGTCTCCCTCCTCTCGAGAGTGCCCGCCCTCATCTCCGCCCTCGCTCCGTCGGAGAGGCTCCGACCCTCTCAAGAGCGGGCGCTCACCCTCTTCCTCGAGGCCGTCGACGCCGAGCCGACGACCGTCCGAACCATCGGCCACGCCTCGCTGGCAGCGGCGGCGCCCTCCCCGGCCCGCATCCGCCGCAACATCGCACTCGTCGTCGGAAGCGCCCGTCACCGGTCTGCGGCGTTGCGCATCACCTGCGTCGACGCCTTCACGGGAGAGCGGTGTGTCGTGGGAGACGACGCCGACGTCAGCTTTGCCAGGGCGGTCGCTGCCAGCAGTGCCGTCCCGGGGATCTTCGCTCCCCAGCCGATCGGCGATCGTCGTTGCATGGACGGCGGGGTTGCCGGAAGCGGAGTCCACCTCGATCTCCTGGCCGGCGCCCGTCGGGTGGTCGTCCTGGCCCTCACCGACGGCTCCGACCTGCCCGAGGCCATGATGACCTCCCAGCCGGACGACTTGAAGAAGGAGATCGAGGCCCTCGAGTCGTCGGGCACGGAGGTCTTCCTGCGGACGCCGGAGAAGCTGGACCTGACGACACTGATGACGCCGGCCTCCGTCCCCGAGGCCCTCGCCATGGGGGCCAGTCAGGGCGCGGCTGACGCCCGCCTGCTGGGCCGGTTCTGGGGCTGAGCAAGGCCCCAAAGGTTGCCGGGATCACACCCGAGGGATCGACGGGATGGATGGTGGCGGTATTCATCACCATCGTCGGGGCACCCGTGGTTGAGGAGTTGTTCTTCCGAGGGCTGGTGCAGGGTGCGTTCATGCGCCGGATCGGAGCGACTCCGGCCCTCTTCGTCACGGCTCTGATTTTCTGCGGCATCCATGCCTCGAATGAGGGCCCGATAGCCCCTCTCGTCCTGTTCGCCCCGGCCCTCGTGTTTGGCTATCTCCGGCTCCGTACGAAGAGGCTCGCTCCCGGGATGGTCGCTCACGCATCGTTCAATGCGCTGACGCTCGGCTTGCTGGTAGTGCCCGCACTGCGATAGCTGCGGCCTTTCACGCTCGGCGACGATGACGGGCCCGGTGAACCCGACCTGCTCATGACGCAGGCGCAGCCGCCCATCTCACACACCGCAGTGGCCTCCCTCTTCACGCCTCTTCATGCGTCTGATGGTGCAACTGTGGCACCGTGAGTTCGCAGCGAGCGGATCAAGCGACCATGACGCTGTCACCCACGGCCACCCGACCGGGACGGGAGACACCGAGATAGAGCCCGAGGTGGTTGGGCAGCGTCGGGTTGGCCTCGTTCAAGGCGGCGAACAGCTCGGATTGGGCGGCCAGTCCGGGTTGGGCCCGGAGGGGCATGGCACAGCGAACGGTGGACTGGTCCACGCGGAGGACGGCCCCACCCACGCTCAGGTCTCGACCCACCCATTCGTCCTCGGCAAAGGGCTCGACGTCGATGTCGACCACGACGTTGGGACGGAAGCGCCTGACGTCCCAGTCGAGATGAGGCCAGCGGGAGGCGCAGGCGCCGAGCGTGGCGGTGGTCACCAGGTGCACCGGGGCCAGGTCGACGAACGAACCTTCCGGAGTAGGGATGTCGAACAGCTCGGCGTCATCGTTGGGAGGGTCGAATGTCATCTGGTACGACAAGGAGCCGCTCTCGCCCGCCCGGACCACCCGGACCTCCCTGTCCAGCCAAGCGCTGAGCAGGTCTGCGGCGTCGGCATCCCGGAGGGAGACGCAGGGTCCGTCCGGTATCTCGATGCTGTCGGCATGGCCCACGCCTGCGAGCAGGGCGGAGAACCGCTTGGCCGATGCCAGTCTCCCGCTCTCCACATCGATCAGCCCCCACATGCGGTCGCCCTGGACACCGCCCTCACCGATCTCCAGGCGATGCTCGGCCTGGCCCTGGAGGGACTTCACCGGGTAGCGGTAGAGGGCCGACACCGCGCCCGCCGTGCTTCCGGCCATCGGTCTCGCACTCGGTGGGTCCGACCTCATGGGACCGAAAGCCCGCCTATTTGACCGAGGCGGCGACCGCGTCGACCAGGCCGTTCACGGCAAGGTCGTGGGCGACTGTCACCGCGCTGACCACGGCGCGCGCCGAGGAGGAGCCGTGGCTGATGACACAGACGCCGTTGACGCCGAGGAGCATCGCTCCCCCGGTGGTGTCGGGATCGAGGGCGGCCGCCAGCGGCATCAGGTGGGTGAAGAGCACATCGGCGCTCTCCTTCACCTCGGGGCGGCCCAGGATCTCGGTCAAGGCGTTGATGAGGAACCGCAGCGATCCCTCGAGGGTCTTCAAGGCGACGTTGCCGGTGAAGCCGTCGGTGACGACGACGTCGACCTTGTCGTCGAAGAAGTCCCGTCCTTCCACGTTGCCGATGAACTGGAAGCCGGACGAACCCGTGCCCGAGGCGAGCACGGCGTGGGTCTCCTTGACGAGAGTGTTCCCCTTCGATTTCTCCTCACCGATCGACAAGAGGCCGACTCTGGGCCGTTCGACGCCGTACCGCTTCTTCGAAAAGGCCGCCCCCATCTCAGCGAACTGGACGAGCATCGCTTCGGTGCACTCGGCGTTGGCGCCCGAGTCGAGAAGCACAGTGGGCCACGGTCGTTCGATGTTGGGAATGGGGGTGGCGATGGCCGGGCGGATCACACCCGGAAGCCGACCCATGCGGAGGAGGGCGGACGCCATCGTGGCCCCGGTGTTGCCGGCAGACACCATGGCCATCGCCTTACCGTCCCGCACGGCCTCGGCCGCCCGCAGCAAGGACGAGTCCTTCTTCCGGCGTACGCCCTGACCGGGGTCGTCGTCCATCCCGATGACCTCGGACGCCTCGATCGTGGCGAGATCCCCGATGTCACCCATCTCGTTCCGCCGACCCACCATCACGACGTCGATGCCGGCCTGTTCGGAGACTTGACGGGCGCCGACGACGATCTCGCCTGGGGCCCGGTCACCCCCCATGGCGTCGACGGCGACCGGCAATGCCTCGAGCGCCTCGCCTACCGGCCGAGCTGCCCCTCGTGCCACGGTCGGGCTACTCGACTTCGAGCGCTTGGCGTCCCTTGTACCATCCGCAATTCGGGCAGACGACGTGGGGAAGCTTCGCTGTCGAGCAGTGCGGGCACACCGAACGGGCCGGGGCCTTCAGCACCCAGTTGGAGGCCCGGCGGCTGCGGCTCTTCGACTTCGAGGTCTTCTTCTTGGGGACAGCCATAGGGGTCGAATCCTAGGCCAAAGTGGGCCTCAGGGATCACGCAGGACGTCGAGCGCCGTCCAACGAGGATCGGTCGGGGCCGTGCACGAACAGGGATCCTCGTTGCGGTCGGCACCGCAGGTCGGACAGATCCCCAGGCAGTCCGGGCGGCACAGCGGAGCCAAGGGGAGCTCGAGCATCACCGTGTCCCGGACGAGTGGCTCCAAGTCCAGATCGTCCCCGTCGAGCGGGTAGGCGTCCTCGTCCTGGGTGGAGCTTCCCCTCGGCTCGAACCGTTCACGCACGCCGACGTCGATGACCCCCCTGGCCGGACCGCCGCACCGCCGGCACTCGCCCGACCACCGCGATCGCACCCTACCGGCCGCCATGATCCCGCCCGGGTAGGCGGAGAGGGTCACGCGCACAGCGACGGGCTCGTCCTCGGCCACACCCACCGCCACCGTCCGGAGGTCGGAGAAAACGCCTTCGGCCTCCACCTTCTTGGCGGCCGTCGGATGTCTCAGGAGCGACGCCGCCGGGACGAGGAACGGGCGGCTCGTCATGCGAACGCCTCCGGTCAGGACCGATCCTGGTCGAAGAAGCCTTCCGGCTCGTCGCTCCCCCAACCACCGTCCGGCGGACCGGTGACGGTCACGTCACCCTGGTCGCCGATCTCCACGTTCGGGATGGGGGCGACCTGGAGCTTCTCCCGTCCGGCCTGGACCGTCTTCATGGTGCGGTCGAGGACGATCTCGAAGCTGGCCAATTTCTGATCGGCGTAGTCCTCTGCCTCGTGGCGGAGCCGGCGGGCCTCCTCGTTGGCATCGTCGAGGATCCGCTGGGCCACATGGTTGGCCTGGCGGACGATCTCCGTTCGCTGCACCATGCGCTCGGCCTGCACCCTCACCTCCTCCAGGAGGGCATCGGCCTCTCTCGACTTCTCGGCGATGAACTCCTGGCGCTCCTTCAACAGCCATCGAGCCTGGCGAACCTCGTCGGGGATCCGGTCGATGGCCGCCTGGAGCAGGTCGATCAACTCGTCCCTCGGAACGATGACCGAGGCCGACAGGGGCATGGCCTTCGCCGTCTGGACGAGCTCGAGGGCCCCGCGGATCAGGGTCTCGGCGTCGTACTCGGGACCCACCGATCGCTGATGATCGAGATCGGCGAATACGTCACTCACCGGCGAACTTCTCCTGCAGCCGGAGGGCGACGACCTTCGGCACGAAGGCTGTGACGTCGCCCCCGAAACGCGCGACCTCGCGCAGCAGCCGCGATGCGATGAACGAGTGAGCCGAGCTCGTGGGGATGAAGAGCGTCTCCATCCCGGAGAGCTGTTTGTTCATCTGGGCCATCTGGAGCTCGTTCTCGAAGTCCGATACCGCCCGCAGGCCCTTCACGATGACCGAGGCACCGACATCGTTGGCCACGTTTACCACCAGGGTCGACATGGACACGATTCGCACGTTGGCCAGGTGGGAGAGCGACTCCTCGAGCATCTCCCTGCGCTCATCCAGGTCGAAGAGGACGTCGCTCTTCTGCGGGTTGCGGAGGGCGGCCACCACCACCTCGTCGAACAGCCGCGAAGCACGCTCGATCACCTCGAGGTGCCCGTTGTGCACCGGGTCGAACGAACCCGGGTTGAGCGCGATCCTCACGAAGCACCTCTCTCGGTGACCAGTTCGGGGCGGGTCACGGTAACGATCGTACTCCCATAGCGCTTCATCCTGATGACGCCCCAACCCGGAGCCGGCTCCACTTCGACCCTCGATTCGAGCACGGCGAGATCGCAAGGGAGCACGCCGACCAAATGCTCCCACCGGTCGTATCCGTAAGGCGGGTCGCACAAGACGAGGTCGAAGCGCGATGCCGTCGAAGCCGCCCATTGCTCTGCATCGGCCCGGATCACCGTGGCGTCCCCGGAGCGTTCGGCATCGCCGAGGCCGACCGAAGTCAGGTTGCCCCGGATCGTGTCGAGTGCCACCGGTTCCATCTCGACGAAGCTGACCGACGCCGCTCCCCTGGAAAGCGCCTCGATGCCAAGGGCTCCCGTGCCGGCGAACATGTCCGCCACGAGCAGCCCGTCGACCCCCCCGAGGCTGTAGAGCATGTCGAAGACGGCCTCGCGGACCCGGTCGGTCGTGGGTCTGACCTCTGATGCGGCCGGGGCGCTGAGCCGGCGACCTCGCAGCTCGCCTCCGATGACGCGGATCGACAGTCAGGGACGCCGTGCCGGTGCAGGCACGGGTCCCCATCCCACTTTCCGTCCGTACATTGCCATCATCTCGCACACAGGTTTCTCGAGCGTTGGCGCCGGCGAACAAGCGGCTCCTTGCCCACCCCCGACTGGGCCGGGCCTCGAGCGGCGGTGCCGGATGATCGGCACCTGCTCGCACCGGTAGCTGGATCGAACTCCGTGCCGGCAATCATCCCTGGGCCACAGGCGATCCTGGATCTCCGCGTTCGACTAACAAGCCGGCGTATCGGGCAAGGATGTCGAAGTCACGGTCGTTGTGCAGCACCGGCACCCCGACGCCCAGCGCTACTGCCCCGATCAGGCAATCGGTCAGCGCCCCCACCGTCTCTCCCGCACGACGACATACCCGATACAAGTCGGCCGCAGCCTCGTAGCTCGCCAGCCCTTCCACCGGCACGTAGTCGCATCGAGCCAAGAGGCGGCGTAGGCGCCGCTCGTGTTCGGCGTCGCGAGCGCCGGCCAGGACCTCCATGACGACGACGTCGGTCGTCTCGATCGGAGCATCCTGTTCAAGCAGCCGGTGGAGAGCTCGATGGGGGCCGCTGCCGGTTCCGCGGAGGAATTCGACCCACGCAGAGGTGTCTACCAGGGTCACCCTGCTGGCTGGCGATCCCGGCGCAGCTCGTCCAGGTCCCCCTCCCAGCCGTCGCCTTCCATGACCAGGGCCTCGTCGCGGGTCATGGCCTCACCTATCAGCCGTCGCAGCGCCAGATCGACTGCGGCGCGTCTTCGAATGGAGGCCGTATCGGCGGATGGCCTTTTCCACCAGATCGTCGTCGATCTCGATGTTCGTCCGAGACATCGCACCATCATACACCAGAGGGTGTAAAGCCATCGGATCCCCTCGGCCTACGCAGGCCTGTCGGATACGGCGGCCGAGGGCCGGCGCGCTCCTCATTCAGCTCTTGAACAGGAACTCGGCCTCCTCCTCGTCGACGAACAGCACCAGCTCCTCGGCCAACAGTTCGTGGCGGGCCAGGCCCGGGTCCTCGGCCAGCACCGTCTCCGCCAGGGCCCGGGCGTCCACCACCAGGTCGCGGTCGTCTGTGAGGCGAGCGAGGCGGAGGTCGCTCCTCCCCTTCTGCCGAGCCCCGAGAATGGTCCCCTCGCCCCGAAGGCCGAGGTCGACCTCGGCGAGATGGAACCCGTCCCCCGACTGCTCCAGCGCCGAGAGCCTGGCTCGGGCGTCGTCGGCCGCCGTCTCGCTCATCAGGTAGCACCACGACGGGTCGCTTCCCCGGCCGACCCTGCCCCGGAGCTGGTGGAGTTGGGCGATTCCGAACCGATCGGCGTCCTCGATGACCATGACCGTGGCCTCGGGAACGTCCACCCCGACCTCGATGACGGTGGTGGCCACGAGCACGTCGCACCCGCCTGTGCGGAACGCGTCCATGACCTGTTCCTTCTCCGTCGCCGGCATCTGTCCGTGCAGGAGGCCGACCCGCAACCCGGCGAGCTCGGCCTCTGCCAGCCGCGCCGCCTCGCGGACGACCGAAGTGGCCACCACGCGTTCGGACTCGTCGACGAGCGGGCAGACGACGAAGGCGCGCCGTCCTTCCTCCACCTCGCTCCGCACCCGCGCCCACGCCTCCTCTGCCTCCAGGGGGCTCCGGGCCCAGCGGGTCGTCACCGGGAGCCGACCCGGGGGCAGCTCGTCGATGACCGTCATGTCGAGGTCGCCGAAGACGACCATCGCCGCCGTGCGGGGTATGGGCGTCGCTGTCATCACGAGCAGGTCAGGGTCGTGCCCGAGCCCGTCCGTGCCCCTGCCCTTCGCCCGGAGCGCGGCCCGCTGCTCGACTCCGAAGCGGTGCTGCTCATCGATCACGACGGCGCCGAGGGAGAGGAAGGAGACCTGGTCGGTCAACAACGCGTGGGTTCCGACCAGCAGGTCGACCGAGCCGTCTGCCAGCCCGGCCAGGATGCCGGCACGATCCGTGGCTCCCGTCTTCGAGGTGAGGAGCTCGACCCTCAAGGGCCGTTCACCGCCCAACCGGCCCGGGTCGGCAACGACCAGTCCTTCGATCAGATGTCGGACCGATACGGCGTGCTGCTCGGCCAGGACCTCGGTCGGGGCCATGAACGCACCCTGGTGACCGCCTTCCACCGCCACCAGCAGCGAGGCCAGTGCCACCACCGTCTTGCCAGACCCCACGTCCCCCTGGAGGAGCCGGTGCATGGGCAGTACGGCCGCCAGGTCGCGCCGCAACTCGTCGATGGCTCGACGCTGGGCACCCGTGGGCGTAAACGGCAGGCCTTCGAGGAACTGGTCGACGAGGGTCGGCATCCCGTCGTCCCGGGTCACGGCGTGGCGGATCCCCCGGGCGTCGGCCTGGATGAGCTGCTGGCGCAGGACGAGGGCCAGCTGAAGCCTGAAGAGCTCGTCGAAGGCCAGCCGACGCCGGGCCGGCGGGTGGTCGTCCATGGACCGAGGCCGGTGGATCCGGTCGAAAGCGGTCGTCCGATGCACCATTCCCAGCCGATCGAGGACCGTCTCCTCCAGAGGGTCGGCGAAGGAGCCCGCCCGGTCGAGTGCCTCCTCCGCCAAGCGGCTGATCCAGGCGGAGGTCAACCGCGACCGCTCACTCAACGGGTACACGGGGAACACCCGTCCGCTCCGCGTGCCGTCTCCGGAGCGGCTGTCTTCTGGGTCGGTGTCCTCAGCCGCCCGCAGCACCTCTGCGGTCGGGCCGGCCAGCTGACGGGTGCCCCGATATGTGCCGACCGTGCCGTAGAAGAGGGCGACCGTTCCCGGGCCGAGCTGTTTGGCCCGCCACGGCTGGTTGAAGAAGACGACGTTCAGCCGCCCGGAGTCGTCGGCCGCCTCGAGCACCACCCGGCTGGGCGCCCTTCGCCCCCGCCCGCGCCCGAACCCGCCGGTCGGGCCGCTCACCCGGATGACCTCGGCCAGCACCGAGACCTTCTCCCCCGGCACCAGCTCGTCGATGGGCACCAGCCGGGTCCCGTCGATGTACCGGCGTGGGTAGTGGGTCAGCAGGTCGAGGACCGTCTCGATGCCCAGCGCTTCCAGCTCCCCACGGACCGATGCGCCCACGCCTCGGAGCACTGATACGTCGAGCCCGGCCAGCTGGGCCAGGCGCCGTCCGGGATGCGCCCCTGAGGGCGAGCGGTCACCTTCGACGGTCGGACCCGTCCCCGCTCCCGTCTCGGGCGGAGTGCCCGGCTTACCGGCGCCGTTCACCCGATGGAGAGCCGATCACTCGATGGAGAAGAGGTAGGGGTAGTGCGGCTGGCCACCGTGATGGACCTCGATCTCGACGCCAGCCCGGTGCTCACGCAGCCACTCCGTGATCCGGCGGGTGTCGGCGGCGCCGGATGCCTCGCCCTCGATGATGGTGACCAGGCCATGGGTGTCGCTGACCAGGACGCCGAGCAGGCCGCATGCGGCACCGGCCAACGACGCGTCCACCACCTCGATCCCCGCCCGGGACAGCCCGAGCCAGTCACCGGACGCAATGGGTCCGACCGGACTGTCCGAGTCCCGCACGGCCCGGGTGATCTCGCCGGGTACCACGCGGCGAGCCGAGTCCTCCATGGCCCGGGCGTTCACATTGCCATCGGCCTCGGGGTCGTAGGCCAGGAGGGCGGCGAAGCCCTCGGCGATGGTGTCGGTGGGCACGACCCAGACCGACTTCACCGACAGGTCACCGACCCGATCGGCCACGGGTCGGATGTTGCCGTTGTTGGGCAGCAGTACCACCTGATCCGAGCGGACAGCGTCCACGGCGGCAACGAGCTCGGCCGTCGACGGGTTCATGGACTGCCCGCCCGGGATGAGCCCCTGGACGCCGAGGGAACGGAAGATCCGGCCTATCCCCTCGCCGGTGGACACGGCCACCACGCCGGTGACGGGCACGGGCCCCGATGGCGGCTCCTCGTCCTCGGGCGTCATGGTCGCCTCGCGGACCCATCGCTCTTCTTCGACCTGCTCGAGCAAGTCGGTGACCCGGATCGACCGCGGACGACCGACCTCCAGGCTTGCCTCGACGGCAGCCCCGATGTCGTCGGTGTGGATGTGGCAGTTCCACAGGCCGTTGCCCCCGACGACCACGATCGAGTCGCCGAGCCCGGCCCACACCTCTCTGAAGGGAGGGATCGTCTCGTCCGGCGCCTCCAAGAGGTACATGACTTCATAGCGCAGGTCGGACAGCTCTGAATCAGGGTCGTCCACGTCGGATCCGACATCGGGCAGCATGGGATCGAGCCCCACCAGCACCGGTTCGGGCAGGGTGGGCGGAGCCGGCATCGGCCGGCCGTCGACCACGTTGAGAAGGGCGTCGAACAGCAACAGATAACCACTGCCACCTGCGTCCACCACCCCGGCCTGCTCGAGTACGGGAAGCAGGGAAGGGGTGGACGCCAGAGCCTCGGCGGCTCCGTCCCTCGCCGCCTCGATCACGGCCACGAACTCCCGTCCGCCGTCGGCGGCGTCACGGGCACGCTCGGCAGCGCCGCGGGCAACGGTCAGGATGGTGCCCTCTACCGGACGCATGACCGCCTCGCGGGCCAGTTTGTCGGCCACCGTGAGTGCGTCGGACAGCTCCCGGCCGGCCGGTGACCCGCTCTCGCAGTTCAGACCCTCGGAGATGCCCCGGAGCAGCTGGGAGAGGATGACGCCCGAGTTGCCCCTCGCCCCCATGAGCGAGCCGTGTGCGATGGCCTTGCACGTGGTCTCGAGGTCCGGGTCCGGGTCGGCGACCTCGGCCAGCTCGGACAGCACCGACTCCAGGGTGAGGGCCATGTTCGTCCCGGTGTCGCCGTCGGGCACCGGGTAGACGTTCAACCGGTTGATGACAGCCTGGTGGGCCCGGAGCCCGTCGCGGTAGGTGACGACCACGGCGCGCAGATCTTGAGCGGTGAGCGCGTCGAGGACCACCATGGGCAGGATGCTAACCTTTGCCGCTTACCCCGGAGACCAGGAGAAAGTCCGAGCGTCATGGCAGCGGTGTGCGAAGTGTGCGGGAAGAAGCCATCCTTCGGCATGAGCATCAGCCACTCCCACCGCAGGACCAAGCGGCGTTGGAACCCCAACATCCAGCGGGTCCGGGCGTTGGTCGACGGATCGCCACGGCGGCTCAATGTCTGCACCTCCTGCATCCGGGCGGGCAAGGTCACCAAGCCCCCGGCCCGGAACACCACCGCCTGATTGCCATCGTCCCCGCCAACGGGACTGATCCGGTCAGAACCGGTGCTGCCATCCGCCCTCGGGCAGAGGGCGGCCGCCATAGAGGAGGATCCCCGGCCGTTCGGTGCACGTCCCGATGGTGATCGGGGATGTCAGGCCGGCTCCGAGGAAGGCGTCGACCAGCCGCTCGGGGTCGGGCGTGGCGATGACCAGCTCATAGTCCTCACCGCCGCCGAGCGCGTCATCGAGGGTGGCGCCTTCGGCCACGGGCACATCGTCGAGCTCGACGCCGACATTCGAGGCCGCGGCCAGGTGACGGAGGTCGGTGGCCAACCCGTCCGAGACGTCTATGGCGGCACTCGCCCCCGACAACCGGGCGGTCTCGCCTTCGTCGAGCCGAGCGATCGGACGGCGGTGGCCGGCGACGAGGTCCGCCGTCAGGGAATCGACCGCCGATTGCCTTGACACTGGCCGCTGGAGTACCCGGCGTCCGGCCTCCGACCGGCCGAGCGCGCCGGTCACGAGCAGCCGGTCGCCCGGTCGGGCACCGCTTCGGAGCAGCGGGCCCGGGCCGCCGTCGCCACCGTGATCGTCGTGTGCCCCCTGCAGTTCTCCGACGACCGAAGTGGACAGGACGAGGACGGGGGCGGAGGAGAGATCGCCGCCCACGACGGCGCATCCGGCGCGCTCGGCCACCGAGGCGATGCCGTCGGCCACGAGATCGAGGTCCGTTCCCACCGGTGCGCCGATCGACACGAGGGCGTGGGCCGGGCGGGCACCCATCGCCGCCAGATCCGAGAACGTGACGGCCAGCGCCTTGGCCCCGGCGTCGTCGAGCCCGGACACGGACAGATCGACATGGACACCCTCGACGACGAAGTCCGTGGCCAGCACGACCTGTGTCGCCGCCCCGCCGCCGGCCCGTCCTCCGCCCCCTCTTCCACCGACGGTGACCACGGCGGCATCGTCGCCGATGCCGACTTCCACCGACTCCGGCCGGCCGGTGGCTCGGAATCGGGCTCGGAGCCGTTCGACCACCGCCCGCTCACCCGTGCCCTGGCCCGATGCGAGGTCGTCACCGTCGGGAGGAGACCGACGTCCGCCACCAGCCGCTTCGGTGCCGACGGGGGACATCGATCCGACGCCGGCCGGAACGCCGCCATCCTCGATCGAACGTGGCACGGTCCCTGCCTACCACCGCTCGGGGTGCGGTCGGCTCGATGGAGGCCACATTTCGCGCAGGGGGAGGCGATTTGGGAGCCCGCCATCGAACACAACGCCGCTACCTCCACTTTCACCGGCAAGACCGGCCCAACTACACTCGATGAACACCAGTCCAATGCGATGCAACCGGACGGGCGTTGCTCCCGGGTACGCATCGTCGCCGGACGGATTCGAAGCACGAGGAGGAGTCGCTGCCCATGCCCCCGACCACCAACAAGAAATTGATCGCATGGGTGGACGAGGTAGCCGCTCTCACCGGGCCCGACGCCGTCGAGTGGTGCGACGGGTCGGCCGAGGAGTACGACCGCCTCTGCGAGCTGTTGGTGGAGAACGGGACGTTCACGAAGCTGTCGGATGCGAAGAGGCCCAACAGCTACTGGGCACACTCCGACCCGGGCGACGTGGCGCGGGTCGAGGATCGAACGTTCATCTGCTCAACACTCGAATCCGATGCCGGTCCGACCAACCACTGGCGTGATCCTTCCGAGATGCGAGCCCTCCTCACCGATCTGTTCCGCGGCTCGATGAGGGGACGGACGATGTACGTCGTCCCCTTCTCCATGGGTCCCCTGGGATCGTCCATCGCCCACATCGGCGTGGAGATCACCGACTCGCCGTACGTCGCGGTCTCGATGCGGATCATGACCCGCATGGGACGCGGCGCCCTGGAGGTGCTCGGCGACGAAGGAGAGTTCGTTCCCTGCCTCCATTCGGTCGGCGCGCCGACTGGAGGAGGGCCGGACGGACGTGCCGTGGCCGTGCAATCCCGACAACGCCAACAAGTACATCGTGCACTTCCCCGAGACCCGAGAGGTCTGGTCGTACGGCTCGGGGTACGGGGGAAACGCCCTGCTCGGCAAGAAGTGCTTCGCTCTGCGCATCGCATCGGCCATGGCCAGGGACGACCGCTGGCTGGCCGAACACATGCTCATCCTCAAGCTCACCTCCCCCGCCGGCGAGACCCGGTACGTCACCGGCGCCTTCCCTTCCGCCTGTGGCAAGACCAACCTGGCCATGCTCATCCCCACGCTTCCCGGGTGGAAGGTGGAGACGGTGGGTGACGACATCTGCTGGATGAAGTTCGGGTCCGACGGCCGGTTGCACGCCATCAACCCGGAGGCCGGGTTCTTCGGAGTGGCGCCGGGGACGAATTCGAAGACGAACCCGAACGCCATGCTCACCCTCGACGGCAACGCAATCTTCACCAACACGGCGCTCACCGACGACGGCGACGTGTGGTGGGAAGGCATGACCGAGGATCCACCCACCCACCTGACGTCGTGGAAGAACGAGGACTGGACTCCCGAATCCGAGACGACCGCCTCCCATCCCAACGCAAGGTTCACCGTGCCCGCTGCCCAGGATCCGGCGATCGCCTCGGAGTGGGAGGACCCGACCGGTGTGCCCATCGACGCCATCCTCTTCGGTGGACGGCGCGCTTCGGTCGTTCCGCTCGTCTTCCAGTCCCAGAACTGGCGCCATGGCGTCTTTCTCGGCTCCATCATGTCTTCGGAGACCACTGCGGCGGCGGCGGGCAAGGTGGGCAACCTGCGCCGTGACCCCTTCGCCATGCTGCCGTTCTGCGGCTACAACATGGCTGACTACTTCGCCCACTGGCTCGAGATCGGTGCGTCGGCCGATCCGGACAAGCTGCCCAAGATCTTCTACGTCAACTGGTTCCGCAAGGACGAGGACGGACGGTGGCTGTGGCCGGGCTACGGGGAGAACTCCCGGGTGCTCGAGTGGGTCTTCGAACGGGTGAGCGGGCGCGGAGACGCCGTCGAGACACCCATCGGCTCGGTCCCATCACCTGGCGCCATCGACACCGACGGGCTCGCCGTCTCCGACGAGGACATGGCCAAGCTACTGGCCGTCGACGCCGGCGAGTGGCGGGCCGAGATTCCCGGCATCCGCGAGCACTTCGCCAAATTCGGCGACAAGCTGCCTTCCGAGCTCGCAGACGAGGTGGACAGGCTGGAGCAGCAGCTCGGTCAGGGCTAAGGCCGCGGCGGCTCACCGGGCGGCAGCTCACCGGCAGTTCAGCGGGTGGCTCAGCTGGGGCGCTTCGCCAAGGAACACACCAGCGCCACGCCCGAGTGGCGGTCCCATCGGGCAACCCATCGGTCGATCGGACCGGCGTACTGGGCCACCTGTGCCCCACGGCCGAGCAACCTGGTGCTCACGGCGTCACCGAAGTAGAGGACCGCCGTGGTCGCCGTGCCGAAGATGGGGATCACCTCCTCCACCCTCCATCCTTCGCTCGTCACGAGGTCCTGGATCGAGCGCTCCGAGTACCGGCGCTCGTGCTCCGGGTCCCACAGGGACAGGTTGTCGAGCGTGGGGAGCTGCCCAACCTTGAGGCGATGGAAGAGCGACTCGGCGTAAGCGAGCGGGAACGTCGGGACCGAGACCAGCAGGGTGGCGTCGGGCCGAGCGATCCGCCGGCACTCGGCGAGAACCCGATGGGGATCCTCGACGTGCTCGAGCACCTCGGCGCACACGACGGTCCGGGCGATGCCGCCCACGATCGGCAACCCATCACCCGTCGCCGCCAGCTTCGGTGGTGGCGTCAGGCGCAGGCCGGTGAGCGACTGGTCGACTGAGATGATGCGGCGGGACGGGAACGTCCGGGCCAGCAGGCCGTCGCCCGATCCGACCTCGACCACGGGATCAGAGAGGTAGCGGCTCCAGATCCCGTACCGGATCTGGTCGGCGCTGAGCGGTCGGTCGCGGCCAGTCCCCCACAGATCGTTGAAGCGGCCCCGCTGGCGGCGCGTAACCGACTTCGCCACCGGGGATCCCGCCGTCGCCATGGCGTCCGACTCTACCCGTGTCGCGTCTTCCGCTTCATACGGGCGGGAAGGCTACGAGCCGGTCCGGCCGGTCGTTCCCGATGGTGCGAAGAGAGCTCATGTAGGAGACGGCACCCACGACGGCGACCGCGGCCATGACGAAGTTGCCGGCTGCGATAGGCAACGAGAGGACGACGGGAACGAACGAGCCCGCCACCCACATGAGCTGGAACCTCGTCTCGAACCGGGCGAACGCCTTGCCCTGGCTCAACTCCTGCACGTGTCCTTGCACCAAGGCGTCGAACGACGGCTTGGCCACGGCGCTTGCGAGACCGATGGCCGCCACCACGACGGCCTGGAGGAGCCGTACCGGGAAGAAGGCACCAAGAAGGGCGAAGACAGCGACGACCCAGAGGGAACCGATCAGCAGCTGCTGCTCGTCGAAGACCCTCCGCAGCCGTCCGACCAGCAGCACCCCGATGACGGCGCCGACGGTCAGCGCCCCCAGCACGAATCCGAACCACCAGGTAGCGGCATCAGCGCGCCGGAGCGAGAACGCCATGAGGAACGTGACGAACCCGACGAGCGCCTTCAGAACGGACATGGGCATCAGGGCCAGGTTCACCTCCCTGTCGGCGACCGGTCGGAACACAGCGAGATCCTCCTCGTCGAGGGCCCAGTCATGATCGAGGATGAACCGATCCACCCGACCCGGCGCGTAGACGACCTCGCCTGCGGCCGCGGCACCCACCGCCGAGTTCCCGGTGAACGACCCGGACCGGCGCGGAACCGATCTGGTGGAGGCTCTTCCGTTCTTCGATCGAAGGCGGCGGGCGACCGGGAGGCGGACGCCGGCCACGGCAGCGGCGGCGAACACGCCGACGGCCATCCACAGGACCGTTGCCGGTCCTCCTACCTTCAGGGCCAGGACGGCGGGCAGCGCGAAGACGAACCCGGAGAGCGAGGCGAGCAGTCCGAGCCGGGCGTTGAGCGTGGCCAGGTCCGGGGTGACGTTCGGCCCCGACCGTGGTCCGCCCGGTTCCCGGTCGGGCTCATGTTGACCTGGAGATGGACGCCCCCGGTCTTCGAGCCCCGAGCCGGTGCTCACCGGAGGTGTGCCGTAGGGGCTCACCGGAGGTGTGCCGTAGGGGCTCACCGGAGGTGTGCCGTAGGGGCTCACCGGAGGTGTGCCGTAGGGGGGAGTGTGCGCCGGCATCCGGGCGCGAGGCACCGGGGTTGGATCATCGGCGTAGACATCGTCAGGCGCATACGACCGCTCAGTGACGTACGAGCGGTCGAAGCGTGAATGGCCGGGTGGCGCATCATTCGATGCCTCCTCCTCCGGCGAGCTGGCATCGGTGAGCATGCCGAGAGCCGCCATCTCGGGGACGAGTGCACCTTTGGTGACCAGGTAGACCTTCGAGAGCACCAACATGGCGAAGGCCTCAGGGAAGAGCAGGAGGGAGTGGAGGTCCCGACCGAGCAGCGGGCAGAGGGCCAGCCGCCCCAGGGCGGAGGCCACCACCATCGCCCGCCGCGCACCCCTGCTCCGATCGATCACCGGTCCGAGCGCCGGTGCCACCACGGCGAACGGGCCCATGGTCAAGAGCAGATAGAGGATCACCTTGTCCTTGGCCGCCGTGGGCGAAATCGAGAAGAAGAGCGAACCGGCCAACGAGACGGCGAAGACGGTGTCCCCCGCCGTCATGAGAACGTGAGTCAGGGAGAGCCTGCCGACGGGTCGGCGTTGATCGAACAGGTCGTCGAGAGCCGACCGCACCAGGCGCCGGAACTGGTCACCGCGCTCCCTCACGCCCACGGTGGCATGGTAGGCGCCGCTCGGGCAGGGATAGCATCAATGGTCGACATATCCATGCAGTGCCGACCAATGGAGAGACCATGTCGGTTCATGCCTATGTGCTGATCCAGACAGAGGTTGGCCGAGCCGCCACGGTGGCCCGGACCGTGGCTTCACTCGACGGTGTCGTGTCTGCGGAAGGAGTCACCGGCCCCTACGACGTGATCGTTCGGGCCGAGGCCGGTACCGTCGACGAGCTGGGACAGATGGTCGTGAGCAGCATCCAGCTCATCGAGGGCATCACGCGCACCGTCACCTGCCCGGTCGTCAACCTCTGATCGAACGTCGAACGGCTCGCTCGCCGTCCGGGGGCCGGGAGCGGGTCCCCCGCGCCAGTTCCCCGAGGCAGCCCACCGACCGAGCAGATCGGCCGACACTTGACCAGACAACAGTGCTGGCTGCGTGGTGACCAGCGTTAGCCTTGTTCACCGAACATCCAGAAGGGTCACCGTGTCGACGAGCCCGAACTATCAGAAGCCAGGGGCGATGGTGGGACGGATCATGAACCCCATCGTGCTG
The DNA here is from genome assembly GCA_963828385.1 of uncultured Acidimicrobiaceae bacterium. Lineage (GTDB taxonomy): Bacteria > Actinomycetota > Acidimicrobiia > Acidimicrobiales > RAAP-2 > Bog-756. Next base: position 1,148,947 of record CAWHEF010000002.1, on the reverse strand, counting down.
GGGGCCATGCGCCTCGGCATCAGCGTGTGGGGAAGCAGGATCCTGGAGGTTCGCGGCCGTAGCAGCGGGCTCCCCCGCCGCACGCCGGTCAACCTGCTCCGCCTCGACGGGCACGAGTACCTGGTGTCCCCGAGAGGCGAGACCCAGTGGGTCAGGAACATTCGCGCCGACAGCGGTCGTCTGGCCCTGTTGCTCGGTCGCCGCCGGGACGAACGTCTGGCGGCCGAGCTGGAAGGCGACGACAAGCTACCCGTCCTCCGCGCCTACCTCCGGAAATGGAAGATGGAGGCTGGTGCCTTCTTCGACGGCGTGTCGGCCGACTCGGACGATGGTGAGCTCCGCCGGGTCGCCCCGGCCCATCCGGTGTTCGTCCTGTCCGATCCTCGGAGCTGACCGGTGCGGACTGGGGGCGGCGGGCACCGGGCCAACGCATTCGTGAGCCTCCGCCTTCGACAGGGCCAGGTACGAGAGGCGGTCAGACGATGGCGCCCGATCGGCGTAGAGCGGCGACGTCCTCGGCCTCCACTCCCCAATCGGCCAGCGCCTCGTCGCCGTGCTGGCCCGGGTTGGGCGGCGGCCGGCGGATCGAGCTAGGCGTTCCGAGGAACCGCGGAGCGGGCGCCGGTTGGACCACCCCGGCGATCTCGGTGAACGTCCCGCGGTGCTCGTTGTGGGGATGCGCCGGCGCCTCTGCCGGTGCGAGCACGGGAACCACACAGGCGTCGCTGGAAGTGAAGACCTCCTCCCACTCATCCCGCGTACGACCGGCGAAGATCTCTGCGAACCGAATCTTCATCTTGGGCCATGATTCCCGATCCATCTGGGCCGGGAGGTCCTCGCCCTCCAGCCCCAGCAGCCGGATCAGCTCGGCGTAGAACTGGGGCTCGATCGCCCCAACACCCATGTACTTGCCGTCCGCGGTCTCGTACACCTCGTAGAAGTGGGCGCCGGTGTCGAGCAGGTTGGTTCCCCGCCCGCCTTCCCACATTCCGTGGGAGAGAAACATGTGGGTCATGGTCATGAGCGATGCCGCGCCGTCGACCATGGCGGCGTCGATCACCTGACCCTTCCCGGTGCGCTGAGCGCTGACGAGGGCTGCGCACAACCCGAAAGCCAGCAGCATGCCCCCACCCCCGAAATCGCCCACCAGGTTGAGGGGCGGGACAGGAGGTTGGCCGGCCCGTCCGATCGGTTCGAGCGCACCGGCGAGCGCGATGTAGTCGATGTCGTGGCCGGCGATGGTGGCCATCGGGCCGTCCTGGCCCCAACCGGTCATGCGCCCGTACACGAGCCTCGGATTCCTGGCCAGGCACACGTCCGGTCCGAGCCCGAGTCGTTCGGCCACTCCCGGCCGGAAGCCCTCGGTGAGCCCGTCCGCCCTCTCGACCAAGCGGAGCACGAGCCCGACCCCGTCGGGGTGCTTGAGGTCGACGGCGACCGACCGCCTGCCCCTGTTCATGAGGTCGATGTGGGGTTCGCCACGAGGTGGGTAGCTGGCACGATCGCTCCGGTCGATCCGGATGATGTCGGCCCCCGCGTCGGCCAGCATCATCCCGGCGAACGGGGAGGGACCGATCCCGGCGAGCTCGACGATCCGGACACCGTCCAACGGGCCGCTCATAACCGATCCCGGATGAAGCGGTCGTCGGCCGGTGCTGTTCGTCGGAGATCGGTGAGCACGGACGCCAACTGTACGGCAGGCCGGCGCTCCATGGACGAACGGCGCTCTGGCACGGTGATCTCAGTCCGCCATCCCCGGTCGGCCTGGCTCGGCCCGGTCTGCCTCGCCGGCTCGGTCGGCCCGACTACCGTGCCCCACCGTGACCCCGTTTCGCGCCGAGAACCCGTCACGTCAGGAGCGTCGCGCCACCGGTCCCGGGCGGGTGAACCTGATCGGCGACCACACGGACTACAACGAGGGACTTGTCCTCCCCATGGCCATCGATCTCGGCGTCACCGCCGAGCTCGTTGCCGACGATGGTTCCGTGCTCACCGTGATGTCGACTGAGTTCGGTGAGGGTGTGGAGATCGAACCGGGCACGTCGCACGACCCCGCCGAGCTCCGCTCGTTCGAGCCGGCGTGGGCCCGGTTGGTGGCGACCATGGTCGACCTGTCGGGATGGAAGACGGGCGGATCGCTGAGGCTCACCTCGTCGGTCCCTGTCGGGGCCGGGCTCTCCTCCAGTGCGGCACTGACGGTGGCCCTGGCGGCGGTGTTCGGCATCACCGGATCGGCCCTCGATATCGCACAATTGTGCCAGGAGGCGGAGCACCGGTGCGGGGTCCCGGTCGGACTGATGGACCCGTTGGCGTCAGCCGCCGGGCGAAAGGGGCACGCACTCCTCATCGACTGCTCCACCATGCGTTGCGCGGACGTTCCTCTCCCCGAAGATGCCCGGTTCGTCGTCGCTGACTCGGGACAGCACCGGGAGCTCGTCACCTCGCCCTACAGCGATCGCGTGAACCAGTGCCGGAGGGCAGCGCTCGAGCTCGGGCCGTTGGGTCTCGCCTCCGACACCGACCTTGAGCGGATCGGTGACCCGGTGCTCCTTCGAAGGGCACGCCACGTCATAAGCGAGTGCCGCCGAGTACGCTCGTGCGCCGACGCGTTGCGAGGCGGCGACCTGGCCGCAGCGGGTGCACTCATGACCGAGAGCCACCGGAGCCTGGCCGACGATTTCGAGGTGTCGACCCCGGAGATCGACGCACTCGTCGACCGGTTGTGCGCTACCGCAGGAATCTACGGGGCTCGGATGACGGGCGCCGGGTTCGGAGGATGCGTCGTGGCCCTGGCCCGGCCGGGGTCGGTCGACACGGCGGAACTGACCGGACGAGGCATCGGGGTCCGATGCTGGGAGGTCAGCGCCGTAGACGGGATGCTTTCCGCGGCAGGACGCAACTGACCTCCCCCGCCTCGGAGACGGAAACCGGTCCTCGTTTGAACAGCCGGTGCGGATCGGGCCACGACCTTCCTTCCGCCAAGGAAACGGAGTTGTCAGAATCTCGGTGAACCGCCGGGACCGCGACTTCCCGATGCACCCACGGAGCCCATTGGCGGGGCTGGGCCCAGCCGCCTCATGAGGATGCGCCCTAACACAACCGGCCGGCGGACGTCGACGAGCGTGCGCACCTCGCCACCGTGCAGGAAGAGTCGGAGCGTCCCCGTGCCGACGACCTTCCCGACAGCTCCCTGGATCGCTCTGACCGACGCGATATCGGCCAGTCGGGTCTCGTGCTGGCGGTGCCAGGCGACTCCCCACACCTCGATGATGCGGAAACGGGTGACCACAAGCCCGCAGGCGGCCCACCGGGCCAAACGGGCCGCCAACCACAGGCAGGGTAGGGCGACCGCCGCCCCCTCGACCCAGTGCAGACGAACCGAGGTGTGGGGAAACTCGACGTCGAGGGCGACCCCCACGGCGACGGCGACGGCAGCAACGAGCAACGGCGCAGAAAGGAACGACCAGTGGGGACGGACGTCGATGAGGACATCCTCCCCTTCGAGAAGGTCGATCCGGGCGGCCGCCAACCGATCAGCCCAGTTTGGCGGCGATCGACCCGGCGGACCGCAGCACCGACCCGTCGGCTCCGCTGGCGGTGTAGGCATGGGTCGGCCTCTGGCGGGCCTCCTCCAGCAGGTCGGTCAGCAGTGTCGAAAACGGCACCTCCGGGTCGACCCAGAGATACCGGGCCAGCGACCCCGGGACCGTGTTGACCTCGTTCACCACGAGCTTGGTTCCGTCCGACAGGTAGTCGATGCGGGCGACGCCCCGGATCTCGGTCAGCGAGACGATCCGCTCGGTCGCCTCGCGTAGCTCCTTCTCCAGCTCGACCGGGATGTCGGCGGGGAGCTCGCGCTTGGCGCCGGCCATCCCCTCGCCGGCCACGTACTTGTCGGCGTAGTCGAGGATGTCCGCCGACGACGAGGCCCTGATGGGCCGCTCGACGGCGGACAGTTCGAGGGCCGGCCAGGTGCGCACCGCGATCTGGAGGTCGGTCAGGTCGGGACGGTACGGCTCGAGGACGGCTCCGAACCGGAGGTGGGGATTGGTCGCAACCCGGTCGAGGGCGGTCTGGAAGTCCTCGACCACATCGATGCCGATCGACGACCCCCCGAACCGCGGCTTCACGATGTAGGGGCCGGGGAACGAGGGGGCGGGGGAAGCGAGCTCGGCTTGGCTCCGGGTCGAGGCACTGGGGTTCGGAGCGAGGAGCACCCGCGGAAGTGAGGGCAGCCCGGCACCCGACACCACCGCGCCCGAAGGCGAACTTGTCCATCCCGAGAGCCGCTCCCGCCGCCGTCGGGCCGGAGTAGCGAATTCCGGCCAGGTCGAGCGCCGCCTGCAGGGTCCCGTCCTCGCCCGGGCCGCCGTGGCAGCAGACGAGGGCCGCATCGACCTCGATCTGACGGTCCCGCCCCAGGCGGCCTCCCGGCTGGAGGAAGCCTCCTCCCGGCCCGGCCACCAGCCGCAGCCGGTTGGCCCCGCCCGGGACCCCCTCGGTGAAGGCGTCGGCCTCGAGCCCGGGGGCGACCTCGAACCAGTCGCCGGTCTTCGACCAGTAGAGGGCACGGACCGGGTCCGAACCGCCGGTCGCACCCCCGGACACCGAAGCGAGGCCTCGGGCTGCCTGGAGCCCGGTCAGGACGCTCACGTCGTGCTCGGGTGAAGGACCTCCGAAGATGACAGCCACGGCGGGCACGGCGGTGTCGCTCCTCCGATCAGGATGTTGCAGCAGACGGACCAGGTCGCCGGCGGCGGCCGGTGGGATGCCGCCCGACGTGCTCGTTGCCGGTCGGCTCAATCGATCAAGGGTAGTGGTCGGGCAGGTCGTTTTCGTACAGCACCCGGTCCCCGGGCCCGAGTCGGTCCCGCACCCAGGTCACGGCGTCGTCACGATGGTCGACGACGTGCACGGCGACCGTCGAGCCGGCCACCGAAGCCACTCCCGCCAGCAGGGCCCTCCTGTTGGTCCGACCGACGACCACGAGGTCGGTGGCCTCCCGGGCGATCGCCGCAGCGAAGCTGTGGTTCTCCTCGAATTGCCGGCTCCCGAGCTCGACCATGCCCGGGGTCACCACCACCCTGCGACCGTCCTCGACAGCGACGGCTCCGCTCGCCGCTCGGCCGTCGGCGGCACCGATCGTGCCGGCTCCGTCGCCGGTCAAGGCCCGCAGGGCACGGGCGGCGCCCGCCGGATTGGAGTTGTAGGTGTCGTCCAAGACGGCTGCTCCTGTTGTCGCGCTCACGATCTTCAGACGGTGGTCGACAGCGGGCAGGGTGGCGAGCCTGGCGGCGATCGTTGCTTCGTCCACACCGAGCTGGGTGGCGACGGCCACCGCGCAGGCCACGTTGGTGGGTTGAACCCCCGCGGGCGCCAGAACGTCCTCGGCCACGAGGTTTCCGTGCACCGTGATCGAGAGGCCCCGGGAGCCTCGGGTGACGGCCACATCGACGGAGCGGTCTGCGCTCGAGCAGCGCACCACCGCCTTGCCCTCGGTGGCGGCCCTGTCGGCAACGCCAGCCAGCCTGGGATCGTCCACCGGGAGCACGGCGGTCTGTGCCCGAGCGAGGATCTCGGACTTGGCCTCGACGATGCGCTCCTCGGTGCCGAAGCGTTCGAGGTGCACCGGCCCGATGGCCGTGATGACGCCGATGTCGGGCACGCACCACCGGCACAGGTCGGCGATCTCGCCCGGACCGTACGTGCCCATCTCGGCCACGAACACCTCGGTGCCGTCGGTCAGATGCTCGTTGATCGACCGCGCCAGACCGGCCCGATTGTTGAAGCTGGCGGGGGTGGCCACGACGGACCGGGACGGTCCCACGAGGTGGGCGATGTGGCCCTTGGTCGACGTCTTCCCGTATGAGCCGGTCACAGCCACGACCGTCGGCGAGACCCGAGCCAGCCTGGCCGCCGCCTCGTCGACGAAATGGGCGGAAGCACGCATCTCGACCGGCGCCGTCATCACGCACGCCAGATCCACCAGCACGGGTACCGCCAGGGCGGCCGCCACGGCCAGTGGGGAGGCCACCCCGAGCACGATCCCGACGACGATGACGACCGCCTCGAGGACCGCCCACACGAGAGCCAACGTCCGGAGTCGGCGTGTCCACGCCAACGGCGACGTCCGGCCCCGAACACCCAGCCCGACGGGACCGGCGACCACGGCAGCGGCCGTCACCACCCCGACGAGGGGCCAGGCCAGCGAGGCGGCGCCGGCGGCGATGGCCACCGCACCGAGAGCCACGTTGACGGCCGGGGCCGACCACCAGCGGCGGGCGAACACCGAGACCGTGCCACCGAGGTAGTGCTCGCGCTGGGCTACCCGCAGCCACCGGAGTCCGGCGGGGACACAGGCCAGGACACAGCAGGCGACGGTGACCCACGCCAGTCCCGAGTCGAACCGTGCTGGACCGAGAGCGGCCACGATCCCACCGGCGAAGACCGGGGTCACCGCCCGTTGCCGCTGGTGTGACTGATCGGGCCCGCGCCCTCGGCGTCGGGGCCCGGGCCGGCGGGACCGTCGCCGACGCCGTGAGGGTTGCGTGCGAACACGGCGGCACGCAGGGCCCCCGGCGCTTCGGTCGGGACGAGATGGCCCACCCCGGGCAGGACCTCGAGGTCGGCTCGGGCGAACATCATCTGGGCCCGGCTCGCCACCTCGAGCGGCACTTCGGTGTCCTCGTCGCCCCACACGAGGTGCACGGGACAGCTCACGGCTTGGATCTGCTCGTCGTACTGCTCGGCCAAGCGCCCGACGAACACCGAGCGCATCACTCCGTGGGCGGCCCGGTAGTCGGCAGATCCGTGCTTTGCTCGCGCCGCTTCCATCCGGGCGTCGCTCACGATGCCCAGGCGGTGGAGGCGGCGGACCATCCTGAACGCCGCCGCCGGCTTGGCCCGACGGTCCCGGCGGTGGAGCAAGGGCACGGCCGCCAACACCAGGCGCTCCACCCGGTCAGGGACGAGGGTGGCCAGGTGGAGCGCCACACACCCACCGAACGAATGGCCGACGAGCACGATCCTGTCGCCCAGCACGCCCTCCTCCTCGAAGAGCGGCAGCAGCGAACGGGCGTAGTCGGCGGAGCCCCAGGCGGCAGGGGGAGCCGGCGTCGCACCGAACCCGAAGAGGTCGACCGCCATCGCCGCTCGCTCCGCTCCGGCGAACACGGCGTCGAAGTCGCGGTGCGTGCGACGCCAACCGTGGAGGGCGAGAGCGCCCGGAACCCCGGAGCCCCAGGTCGCACCGAACAACCGGCCGCCGGCGAACGACTTCAGCACCGGCACACCCTAGCGATAGCGTCACTCGGCGTGGAACCAGAAGACGCCGGGGCGGACGGACCTGCCGGCGGCGGCTCCTTCGAGGCGGTTCTCGACACGCTCACCGGTGCCCAGCGCCGTGCCGTCGAGTCGCCGGCGCCGGCACTGTGCGTGCTGGCCGGGGCCGGTGCCGGCAAGACCCGTGTCCTCACCCTCCGGGTGGGCCGCCGGATCCGGGACGGCTCGGCTGATCCCGACCACACCGCCGTGTGCACCTTCACCCGCAAGGCGGCGGGAGAGCTGCGGACGCGGCTCGTCCGCCTCGGCGTGGCCGTGTCGACCCCGGCTCCGGCCGGCGGTGTGCCGACCCCGGGGGTCCGGTCGGGAACGATCCATCAGCTGGCGCTCAGCCTGCTCCGGCGTCATGCCCTCGATTCCGGAAGCAGGCCTCCGAGTGTGGTCGAGCACCGGAACAGGATCATCACCGGGCTCGTCGGCGAAGCCGCCACCGCCGCCGCCATCGGCACCGAGATCGGGTGGGCGAAAGCACGTTGTCTGACCCCCGAGGAGTACCCCCACGCTGCCACGGCGACCGACAGGGCCGTCCTCGTCGGTGTCGACCGGGCGGCGCGGGTGTTCTCCGAGTACCAGGAGGCCCTGGCCCGCCGCGGCGCCCTCGACCTCGACGACGTGCTCGTCCGTGCCTCCGAGCTCCTCGACGACGACGACGCCTTTGCCGCCGCCACCCGATGGCGCTACCGCCACCTCTCGGTGGACGAGTTCCAGGACGTGAACCCGGCCCAGTACCGGCTGGTTCTGACCCTGCTCGGCACGGGGGACGACATCTGCGTGATCGGCGATGCCGACCAGGCCATATACGGGTGGAACGGGGCCGACCCCCGGCTGCTCTCCCGGCTGCCCGATGTTCTGGACGGCATGGAGGTCGTCCACCTCGATGCCAACCACCGGTCGACGGCCCAAGTGGTCGCTGCCGCCGTCGCCGCGTTGGGGCCCTCGATGTCCCGACCGGGCCGGTCGGCCGTGGGCGACGGCCCGCGGCCCGTCGTCACGTCCTACGAGAGTGGCGACGACGAGGCTGCCGACGTGGTGCGGTGTCTCATGGACCGCTTCGACGACGGCCTGCCCTGGTCCGAGCAGGCGGTCCTGGCCCGTACCCACGATCAGCTTGCGAACCTGGGGGAAGCCCTCGCCCGGGCCGGGGTCCCCCACCACATAGCCCCCGCGCCCGAGGATCAGGGGAGTCAGGTCCCGGTCGCCTCATCGGAACCATCCGAGCGCAGTGCCGTCGAACTGGCCACGTTCCACCGGGCGAAGGGGCTCGAATGGACATCGGTCCACGTGCTCGGGCTCGAAGACGGCCTCGTGCCCATCGTCTACGCCGAGTCCGCCGAGGCGCGCGCCGAGGAGCGCCGCTTGCTCTACGTGGCGCTCACCCGGGCCCGCAGCGAGCTCCACTGCTCATGGGCACGCCGGCGAAGGACGAACAGCGGCCGCGTCGTCGAGCGTCAACCCTCGCCGTGGTTGGCAGCAGTGGCACGAACCGCTCGGGTCCGGTCGGGACGGCTGACTTCAACGGTTCCCGACGCCGGTCGGCGCCTGGCCGAGCTCAGGGCGTCGCTCGACCGCTGAACAGTCAGGCCTGGGTGCGCGACCGACAACGGGACGATGTCCTGCGCCATCGGCGGAAGGCTCTGCAGCTCAACCCGGGTCCACGTCGATGAACACAGGGGTGTGGTCGGAGGGCTTTTGGCCCTTGCGAGCGTTCCTGTCGATGAGCCCGTAGACCGTGTTCCGAGCCAGCACCTCGGTGACCAGGATCAGATCGATCCGCATTCCCTGGTGACGATGGAACGCCCCTCCCCGGTAGTCCCACCAGGTGAAGAGCTTCTCGTCCCCGTAGAGTCGACGGAAGGCGTCGACTAGGCCCCACGACTCGAGATCGGCGAGAGCGGCCCGCTCCGGCGCGCTGACATGGGTCATCCCATCGAACTCGGCCGGATCCCAGACGTCCTTGTCCTCCGGGGCCACGTTGAAGTCGCCGCAGACGGCGACACGCGATTCGGGCGCCGAGGTCTCGGCGAGGAGCGACCGAAGACGCTCGAGCCACACCAATTTGGCCATGTAGAACTCGCTGCCGACGCTGCGACCGTTCGGGACGTAGGCCGAGAAGACACGTACGCCCCCGCAGTCCGCACCGATCAGCCTGGCACCGTCTCCGTCCCCGAGGCCGTCTCCGTCTCTCTCTCCGAAGCCGGCTTGGACGTTGTCGAGGCCCACGCGGCTCAAGATCGCCACCCCGTTCCACCTCCCGTCGCCGTGAGGGGCGGCCTCGTACCCGAGCGAGGCAAACGAAGCACTCGGAAAGGCAGCGTCGACCACCTTCGTCTCTTGGAGGCAGAGGACATCCGGCATCGCGTACCCGATCCACTCTTCGACCCGCGGCATTCTCACCGCCAACGAGTTGACGTTCCACGTGGCGATCCGCACCCTCAGGCCTCTTTCGTCGCCCTGGGCGCGTCAGGAGTGTCGGCAGCGCCGGCATCGACGAGAACGAAGAGGAGGCGGCCCTCACAGGCGACGTCTCCGTCTACGGACGCCCGGCCGCTCCCCCGGCCCGCCCTGGCCGACATCGGCCCCAGTGTCACCTCGAGATCGAGGGTGTCCCCGGGCACGACCTGGCGACGGAACCGGGCCCGCTCGATGCCTCCGAACAGCGGGAGCTTGCCGGCATACCGCTCGTCGGCGAGCACGGCGACGGCCCCGAGTTGGGCAAGCGACTCGAGCATGAGCACGGCAGGCAAGGTCGGCCGCCCGGGGAAGTGGCCGGCGAAGAATGCCTCGTCTCCGGTCAGCGTCCATGTGCCGGTGGCAGCCTGACCGGGCTCGAGTGTCAGTACCTCGGTGACGAAGAGAAAGGGATCACGGTGGGGAAGGTAGTCCTCAGGTCGCACCGGGCCGACAATATCGGTCGGCGAAGCACGCCTCTCCCCAGAGACTCCCCTCTCCGGACTCAGCTCGGCTTGTCGGCGCCGGCGCCGGCGCCGGCGAGGGCGAGGGAAGCACGTCGCCGCCGCGCGTCCAGTGAGACCAGCACGAACGTCCGGGTCTCTCCCTTGGTCAACACCTGACGTGCCCGCGTCGGCGGCGGATCACCCAAGCCGCGGAGCGGCACGTGGCACCGCATCCCGTCGACCTCAACGCTGGCGCCGTGGGACGTGAAGGCCGCCACGGTTCCGCCGAACGTGCTGCCGACAGGATGCTCGGCCACGAAGGTGAGGAACGTCAGCGCATCGTTCTGGTCGGTGTTGGTCGAACTCGACTCCCGCTCAGGAGCCCGACCCTGCTGCCCGGCCACTCCACCCCTTTCGGCGCTGCCCTTCGATGCACCGTCGGCTCGGGCCGTCACGTCCGTCGAACCGTCTCCAGGCGAGGACTTGGTGGTTCGTGCCGTCGGCTTCGCCATCCGCGTTGCCTTGGCAACGGCCTTGGTCACGGACTTCGTGGCCTTCGCCACTCTGCCGGCCTCTCCGGTTTTCACCGCCCCGCCGGCGGCTGTGGCCCCGTCGGCGGCCTGTGCCGCCTTCGTCCGTTTCGCTGTCTTCTTCGCCTTGGCCGCCTTCGTGACCTTGGTGGCCCGAGCGGCTTTCGTGGACGCCGCCTCCTTCGCCACCCGCCTGGCCTTCGCCACCACCGCCGTCTCCGTCGACTTGCTCGACCTGCCGGGCTTCGTCACCTTTCTGGGCTTGGCCGCCTTTGCTACCTTGGGGGCCTTTGCCGTCTTGGGCGCCTTGACCGCCTCGGACGCCTTTACCGGCGACTTGGCCGCCTTGACTGCGGTGGCTCTCCCAGCCGTCGCACCACGTTTCGAAACCGTCGTCACCGACCGGCTGACCGGTCCCCGGACCGGGGTCCGAGGCGTGAAGACCCAGCCGATGCCGGGGACCGGCTTGCCACCGATGAGACGTCCCGGCTCGAACAGCCAGGGACGCTCGGCATGGAACTCCTGGAAGGAGTCGTTCGAGAGGACGAGAGCACCCGACTTGTCGGCGATCCGAAGGATGAACCCGTCGCCGCGACCGATAGCTCCCGCCGGTGGCGTCACCATCTCACCGTGCTCGACGGCCTGCTCGAACGCCGGTGCTTCGGAGGGATCGATGCGATGGCCGAACGTCGCATCGACCACCACGATCACATCCGAGGTCGTGAAGCCGGGATACTCCTCGAGGAAGGAACGAATTGCCTCGTCGAGCTGGGCGAGACTCGGCTGGCTCCGACCCTCGGTTGCGATGTTCGACCCGTCGACGACGATCCGCCGCCGCTCCAATTGTTGCGATTCCATGATGAGTCACAGTCAAGCACCTGTCCGCGCTCGTCCGATTCATCCCACGAAAGAGAAGCGTTCGAAAGGGTCCGATGCGCGTGGCGTCCGTCGGCGCCGCCGGTGCCGCCGGCGTCGACAGCGCGGTCTTCGGGCCCTGTCGGGTATCGTGACGGCCGACATCGTGACGGCCGGCAGTGTGACGGCGGAGAGAGTGCGGTTCGATGGCCGACTTCCGGCCGATTGTGATCATCGGCCTTCCCCGATCCGGCACGAGCTGGACCATGCGGGTCCTCGCAACGAGCCTCGGCGCTCGGAGGACGTACGAGCCTGACAATGAAGAGTGGCACCCCGCCGCGATCCACGCGAAGCGGCGACTGGGCAGGTACCCGTCTCTCGAGGCGGGGGATGTGGCGCCCGCCTACCACCGTCTCTGGGAGTGGGCCCTCGCCGGAGGATACGAGGTGGCGCGTTCCAAGCTCGCCCTCTTCGTCCTCGAGCACGACCGTGGCCGGCCGTCGTTCGACGGGCGCGAGGACGTGGCGACCCGCCTGGCGGGCGCCATCGCCCGAAACCCGAAGATCCGTCACGCCCCCCGGAACGGGACGCCGCCGCGACGGGTCATCGCCAAGTCCATCCATGCCCAACTCTCGGTCGAGTGGCTGGCGTCGGCGTTCGGTCCCGAAGTCGTCCTGCTCTTTCGCCACCCGGCCAACATCCTCGCCAGCTGGAAGCACATGAACCTCGTGGACTCGAACAACTCGACGCTCGAGACCCGTGCCGACATCCGTGAGAGATACATCGAACGCTGGGACGTCCCGCTGCCGGGACCAAGCCGGATCGAGACGATGAGCTGGCGGATCGCGTTGCTGACGGCAGCCATGGAGGAGGCGGCGGCGGCGCACCCGGAGTGGCACGTCTGCAGCCACGAGGACCTCTGCTCCGATCCGCATGGCCGGTTCCGCCACCTCTTCGATGAGCTGGACCTCGAGTGGAACAGGGCCAGCGAATTGTTCCTCGCCGAGCACGACACTCCCGGTGAGGGGTTCACCATCTTCCGCCAGGCGTCCGATCTGGCGACGGGTTGGCAGGTCCGCCTCGACGACGACGACGTCACGGTCCTTCGCAGCGTGCTTGACCGATTTCCCATCTCGAGATGGGGCGATCGGGACTTCGCCAGGGAGACCTGACCTACGTGCCGGTCCTACATAGCATGGCCGGATGACCCACTCCACGAGTGACGAAGCCGTCGACCTTCTCCAGCACCTCATCCGGAACGAATGCGTCAACGACGGAACGCCGGCGTCGGGACACGAGCAGCGAAGTGCCGAGCTCCTGGCCGGCTACCTCGACGATTCGAGCGCCGACCTCCAGACGTACGAGCCCGAGCCCGGTCGGACGACGCTCGTGGCGAAGCTCGAGGGCTCCGATCCTCGTGCGCCCTCCCTCACCCTCCTCGGCCACACCGATGTCGTCCCCGCCAACGCCGACGACTGGAGACACGATCCATTCGGCGGGGAGCTGATCGACGGAGAGATCTGGGGTCGGGGGGCGATCGACATGCTCGACCTCACGGCCACGATGGCCACCGGCTTCCGGCATCTCGCCCGGAGCGGCTTCAGGCCGGCGGGATCCTTGACCTTCATCGCCGTGGCCGACGAGGAGGCCCTAGGGACCTTCGGCGCCCACTGGCTGGCGGAGAACGCCGCCGACGACGTCCGCTCCGACTTCGTCATCACCGAGTCGGGTGGTTTCCCGATGAGGGGGTCGGACGGCGTCATCCGGCTCCCCGTGATCGTCGGGGAGAAAGGGGTCCATTGGTGCGTCCTCTCCGTGAGGGGGACACCGGGGCACGGCTCGCAACCCCTCCGGACCGACAACGCCCTCGTCAAGGCGGCGGAGGTCATTCGTCGACTCGAGAACCATCGGCCTCCCGCAGAGCTGCACGATGCATGGACCCGGTTCGTCGAAGGCATGGGCTTTCCAACCGAGATCGCAGAACCGCTCCTCGACCCCGCTCGCATCGAGGACTTCTGCGAGGAATTCCCGATGGTGGGTCTCGCCCGCCAGGCGCATGCCTGCACGCACACGACGATGGCGCCCACTGTCATTCGCAGCGGAGCCAAGGTCAACGTGATCCCCGACCGCATCGATCTCGAGCTCGACATCCGCTCGCTGCCGGGCTGGGACACCTCCGATGTCCGGGCCATGCTTCTCGATGCCCTGGGCGATCTCGCTGCCGACGTCGACATCACGTTCCGGGCGGAGCAGCCCTCCACGGTCTCTCCGATCGACTCGCCGTTGTGGGACGCGCTCCAACGGGTCAGCACCATCTTCTACCCCGGTGCGCGTACGGTGCCCTTCCTGACTGCCGGCGCCACGGACGCCCGCTTCTACCGGCAGCTGGGCAGCGTCGCCTATGGCTTCGGCCTCCACAGCGAGGCGATCAGCTTCGAGCAGTACGGTGCCATGTTCCACGGTATCGACGAGCGGGTCGACACCGAGTCGATCGACCTCTCCACCAAGATGTGGATCTCCCTCGCCCAGGACTTCCTCGTCTGAGGGCACCTGTCCGGCATCCCGCTCGGAGCCCCACTCATCCCCGCACGGAGGCCCCCCGCCGTGGGCCCCGGAGGCCCCCCTCGCCGTCGGCCTCGGGCTCAACCCGGCAGGGGTCCGACGGCCCGGTCCAGCAGGTCCTCTTGCTCGAGCCGGTGGAGGGCGGCGCTGCCCGTAGCGGGGCTGGCCGATTCCGCCCGGCTCACGTGCCGCAGCGCGTACGACTCGCGGAGCAGGCGGTGGAGCCGCCCGTGGACGAAGCTCCACGCCCCCATGTTCTCGGGCTCCTCCTGCAGCCACACCACCTCGGTCGCCCGGTCGTAGCGGGCGAGGACCTCTTCGATGGCCGACTCCGGCCACGGATAGAGCTGCTCGACCCTGACAACGGCGACGTGTTCTCCGTCGGCCCCGAGCGCCTCCCGGCGCCCGAGGGCGTCGTAGGCGATCTTCCCGCTGCACAGCACGATCCGCGTGACCGCCGAAGGCCCGAGTGCCTCTCCCGCCGATCCGCCGATGGCGGGATCGTCGACGACCTCGGCGAACGACCCGGCGGTGAAGGCGGCGATCGGAGAACGCGCCTGGCGGGCCCGAAGGAGCGACTTCGGGGTGAAGGCGATGAGCGGTCGGCGGAGATGCCCGCGGACCTGGGCCCGCAGGAGGTGGAAGTACTGGGCCGCCGTCGTGGGCTGGGCCACCCGGAGGTTCCCCCGGGCGCAGAGGCTGAGGAAGCGCTCGATCCTCGCCGAGGAGTGTTCGGGCCCCTGACCCTCGTACCCGTGGGGGAGCAGCAGGACCAGGCCCGAGCGCTGGCCCCACTTGTCCTCGGCGGCCACCACGAAGTTGTCCACGATGATCTCGGCGCCGTTCCAGAAGTCACCGAACTGGGCCTCCCACGCCACCAACGACTCGGGCGCCTCCACCGAGTAGCCGTACTCGAACCCGACGCAGGCGTACTCGGAGAGCAGGGAGTCCCGGACGGTGAACCGGCCGGTCCCGACCCCGGCGAGAGGGACGAGCTCGGCGCCGGTCTCGTGGTCGACGAGGACTGAGTGACGCTGGGAGAACGTGCCCCGCCGGGTGTCCTGGCCGGTGAGCCGGACGTTCGTGCCCTCGAGGAGCAGCGAGCCGATGGCCAACGTCTCGCCGAGGGCCCAGTCGATCTCACCGTCGGCCACCATCTTGTCCCGCTGCTCGAACTGCCTGGCCAGCTTGGGGTGCAGCACGAAACCCTCATCGACCGTCCGCACCACCTCGACCAGGTGGGTGAGGGTGTCGGCGTCGACCCCGGTCGCCACGGGTGGGATCGACAGATCGCCGACGATGTACTCGGGCAGGGCCCTCTCGACCTCGGCACCAACGGAGTCGGCCTCGGCCCTCGTCTCGTCCAGGGCCGCCTGCAACTTCGCCGAGAAGTCGTCGAGGGCGTGCTCCGCCACCTCGAGCGAGATGTCGCCCCGGCGGACGAGGGACTCGGTGTAGATCTTGCGCACGGACCGCTTGGCCTCGATGAGCGCGTACATCAGCGGTTGCGAGTAGCTCGGGTCGTCGCCCTCGTTGTGACCGTGGCGGCGGTAACAGACGAGGTCGATGACAACGTCCTTGTGGAACGACTGCCGGAAGCCGAAGGCGAGCCGCGCCGCCCGGACGCAGGCCTCGGGGTCGTCCCCGTTCACGTGGAAGATCGGGGCCTGGACCATCTTGGCCACATCGGTCGGGTAGACCGACGTGCGGGCCGCCTCGGGGGCGGTGGTGAACCCGAGTTGGTTGTTGATCACGATGTGAACGGTGCCCCCCGTGCGGTACCCGGCCAGCCCGGACAGGTTGAGCGTCTCGGCCACCACGCCCTGACCGGCGAAGGCGGCGTCACCGTGGACCAAGACGGACAGCACCGGGAACGGATCGCCGGCGCCTCCGGCCCAGCTCCGGCCGCTCCCCTGTTCGCCACCGAGCTCGTCCTGCTTGGCGCGGGCCATGCCCACCACCACCGGGTCCACCGCTTCCAGATGGGACGGGTTGGACGCCATGGTGACGGGGATCGAGCCGCCGCTCCGGGCCACGAACGTGCCCGACGCCCCCTTGTGGTACTTGACGTCCCCTGAACCCTGGACCGACTCCGGATCGAGGTTGCCCTCGAACTCCTCGAAGATCTCGCCATAGGACTTGCCCACGATGTTGGCCAGGACGTTGAGCCGGCCCCGGTGGGCCATGCCCATCACCGCCTCGGACAGCCCTTCGTGCACCGCCTCGTCGAGGATCGTGTCAAGGATGACGATGGCAGACTCGGCCCCTTCCAGGCCAAACCGCTTCTGCCCGACGTACCGGGAGTGGAGGAACCGCTCGAACACCTCGGCGGCGTTGAGCCGGTCGAGGATGTGGCGCTGCTCGTCGGGGTCGAGCCCCGACGAGACTCCCTCGACGTGCTGCTGGATCCAGCGCTTCTGCTCGGGATCCTGGATGTGCATGTACTCGATGCCGAGCGTCCGGCAGTAGGCGTCGCGCAGGACGTGGAGGATCTCGTCCAATGTGGCCGAGTCCCGACCGGCGAGGCCGTCGGCGACGAAGTGTCGGGGAAGGTCCCAGATGGTGAGGCCGTAGTGGAGCGGATCGAGCTCGGGGTGGAGCTCGGGCGGTTCGGCGTCGAGGGGATCGAGGTGGGCGATCAGGTGACCCCGGACACGGTGCATGTTGATGAGCGTCTGGACGTGGATCTGCTTGACCAGCCGGGCGTTGCCGCCGTCTTCCCACTCGGCGGCGTTGGTGTCCCGCTCCCACCTGGCCGGCTCGTAGGGGATGGTGAGGGATTCGAAGACCTCCTCGTAGAACCCGTGTCCGCCGGCCAAGCACTCCGACACGTGGGCCAGGAAGAGCCCGGACTCGGCGCCCTGGATGATCCGGTGGTCGTAGGTGGATGTGAGCGTCACCGTGCGCCCGATGCCGAGATCGCCGAGGGCACGGGGGTCGGCCGCCTCGAACCCGGCCGGGAACCCGAGGGCCCCGACCCCGACGATCACCCCCTGGCCCGGCATCAGCCTCGGCACCGACTGGATCGTGCCCAGCGTTCCCGGGTTGGTGAGTGTGACCGTGGTGCCGGAGAAGTCGTCGGGGGCGATCTTGCTGGTGTGGATCTTGCGGACGAGGTCCTCGTAGGCGGCGACGAAGCCACGGAAGTCCCGGGTGTCGGCCTCACTGATGCAGGGAACGAGCAGGGTGCGCGTGCCGTCACCCTTCTCGACGTCGACGGCGAGCCCGAGGCCCACGTGGTCGTGGTGGACCACCCCGGGGGTGCCCTTGCCGTCGGCGTCGGCCACGAAGGCCGAGTTCATGGCCGGGACGGAGCCGAGCGCCTTCACGACGGCGTACCCGATCAGATGGGTGAAGCTGATCTTGCCCCCGGTGGTCCGGCGCAGCTGGTCGTTGACGATGGTGCGGTTGACCTCGAGGAGCCTGGCCGGGACCACCCGCACACTGGTGGCGGTCGGCACCCCGAGTGACGCCTCCATGTTGGCCACGATCCGGCCGGCCGCACCGCGCAGGGGCTCGGCCGCTTCGGCCGTCTGCTCCACTCGGCCACCCGACGGGGGTGCCGGGCGGTCGCCGTCGGGCGACGCCGACGTCGAACGGTCACCGTCGTGGGACACGGACACGGACACGGCGCCGTCGCCTCCATCGGGGCTCGGACGGGTCGGTGCCCTGGGGGCCGGCGCCACTGCAGCCGGGGCTCCGGGAGGACCTGGCTGCGCCGCCTGGCCGGCTACTGGGCTGCCGTCGGCAGGAACCGTCCCCGGAGCTGGCCGGTAGTCGGCGAAGAAGTCGCGCCACGACTCCGACACCGACGTCGGATCGGACCGGTACCGGTCGTACATGTCCTCGACCAGCCATGCGTTGGGTCCGAACGCCCCCGAGGCCACCGGTCGCCGCTCATCCGAACCGGATGACCGACCTGTCGCGTCGCTGGCGCCCATGGCCGTCGAGCCTACCGGTACCCCCCGATCGAGCTGTACTCGACTACCCCCGATCGAGCTGTCCTCGACGCCGGGCGCCGATCCTCGTCGACGGGCGATGCCGGCCCGCGGTGACCGGGAGGAGACCCGGCCACCGCGCGCCGGTGGGGATCCTTAGCGGACCTTCTTCAGCTTGGGTGTGGGAGCCTGGCCGTTCACGGCCTTCTTGAAGGAGGCGCCGGCCGACACCTTCGGGCTCTTCGACGCTTTGATCTTGATGGACTCGCCGGTCTGCGGGTTCCTACCGGTCCGGGCGGCACGTTGGGCGCGGTCGAACGTCAAAAAGCCGGTGATGACGACCTTCTCGCCCTTCGCCACGTTTGCCACCACGACGTCTTCCACACCGCCGAGCACGGTCGCCACGTCCTTGGAGGTCTTCCCGGTGTGGGCGGCCACCGCCGTGATGAGATCGGTCTTGCTGAGGGGCACAGTCTCTCCTTCGTCAGTATCGGGACCCACACCGTCGCATGGGACCCACAACAATGCACGATCTGCACCGCCAATGCGTGCACCTTCGGCAGGTCGGCCACCTGGTGACAACCGCACGGCCGCCTGCGGCCGCCCTCATTCGACCGCTCCGGCCGCGGTTGGCGCCCGGATGGGGCAGCTGCGAGTCTGGTGCTGCCATGGCGAATGCGCCTCTCGCCGTCACCGAGCACGTCCCGGCCAGCGGGACCCACGAGCCGGTGGTGGTCCTCGTCCACGGATCGCTCGACAGGGCGTCCAGCTTCGCCAGGGTGCGCCGGCGACTGGTCGATCTCCCGACCATCGTCTACGACCGGCGGGGGTACCACCACTCCCGGCGTGACGGCACCGTCCACACCACGCTCGACGGTCATGTCGACGACCTCCTCACCGTGGTCGACGGCCGCAAGGCAGTCGTCGTCGGCCACAGCCTGGGGGGCATCATCGCCTTGCTCGCCGTGGCCCGCAGCGGTGGTCCCCGTCCGTTCGTGGCCGTGGGGGCCTACGAGCCGCCGCTCCCCTGGCTCGGACGTTCCGGTGCGGACGACACCTCGGCTGGCGCCGAGAAAGGCCCTCCTCCGTCCGATCGCAGCCCGGACGACGCCGCCGAACGGTTCTTCCGGCGGATGGTCGGCGACACGGCCTGGGACCGTCTCCCCGATCGTGCGAAGGCGGCCCGCCGAGCCGAAGGGCCGGCACTGCATGGGGAGCTCTCCGCCCTCGCCCGGCTGACACCGCCCCTCGACGTGACGACCATCACCGTTCCCGCCGTGTTCGGCATGGGCGAGCGCTCCTCGGCGCGCCACCGGGCGGCGGTGACGTGGCTCGCCGATCGCACCCCCGGGGCCCGGCTCCTCGAGCTGGAGGGGGCCGGGCACGGCGCCCACCTGACCCATCCCGACGGCTTCGCCGCCTTCGTCCGCGCCGTCTTTTCGCCGGCGGCTTCGCATGGGGCGGCCCCGGCGACCGGGTCCGGGTGGGGAACGGCATCGCACCCCGGACCCGGGCCGCATCTCGAGGCGACGGGAACGGGCTCGTGAGGGTGCTCGTCACCGGCGCGACCGGTCTGATCGGTGCAGCGCTGGTCGAGCGCCTGCTCGCCGGCGGGCCGGTCGTCCGCCTCGTCCGGGGCCGCCCGGCGGCGGGCTCGACGTCGCCAGATTGGGGTACCGCCTCGACCGGCGCCGGACCCGACAGGCGCCCGCTCGACGTGGGGTGGGACCCCTCGACGGGGATGATCGACCGGAGGACGCTGGAGGACGCCGGGCCCATCGATGCCGTGGTCAACCTGGCCGGGGCCGGGATCGGCGATCGGCGGTGGAGCCCGGCCCGCAAGGACGAGCTCGTTCGCAGCCGCACAGCCGCCACCGACCTCGTGGTCGACGCCATGCTGGGCCTGCCGGCGCCGCCTCCGGTTCTCGTGAACGCATCGGCGGTGGGCTTCTACGGTCTACGGGGCGACGAGGAATTGACCGAGGGTTCGCCGTCCGGCACCGGGTTCCTGGCCGGCCTGTGCCGGCAGTGGGAGGCGGCGACCCGGCCGGCGGCGGAATCGGGGATCCGCACCGTCTTCCTCCGTTCGGGCATCGTCCTCGCCGGGCGGGGTGGCGCGCTCGGTCGCCAGCTGCCCCTGTTCCGGCTCGGGGCTGGCGGACGCACGGGGGCGGGCACGCAGTACCGGAGCTGGATCACCCTCGACGACGAGGTCGACGTGATCCGCCACTGCCTCGTCGACGGAGCCGTGTCGGGTCCGGTGAACGCCACCGCCCCCACTCCGGTGACCGACGCCGAGCTCGCCGTCGCCATCGGCGCCGCCATCCATCGGCCGGCCGTGCTGGCGGTGCCTGCACCGCTGGTCCGGCTGGCGCTCGGTCGTGAGATGGCCGACGAGCTCGTCCTCGGTGGGCAGCGGGTGCTCCCCGGAGTGTTGACGGCTCGGGGCTACCGGTTCGGTCACACCCGGATCGACCACGCGCTGTCCTCGGCCCTCACCCCTCGGAACTGAGCGCCACCCCGCCTCCCGGTGCCTGCCCCGGCGTTCGAGGGCGCTCCAACCGGTCGGACTCGGCGGAGTCGTCATGCGTCCCGGCCACCAGCGGCGAGCTCGACAGGAGGGCGATGCCTGCGAAGACCGCGACCATGGAGGCGAGCTCGACGCCAAGCTGCCATGTCCCGATGGTCAGGTGGTCGTGGAACAGCCAGACCCCGAGGAGGACACTGGCGAGCGGGTCGACGATCGTGATCATGGCCTGGGACGCGGTGATGGGACCCGCATGGAGAGCGCTCTGGGTGAGGAACAGTCCGAACAGGCCGCACCCCGCCATGGCGTACGGGCTCCAGGTGGTGAAGACGTGCCCCCATCCGTCGGTCACGAGCGTGGTGAACTGCTTGGTCAGGGCGGCGGCGAGGGCGTACATGAGGCCGGCGGCGATGCCGAACATGGTGGCCCTGAACCAACGGGGCCCAGAGAAGCCGAGGAGACAGGTCACCGCCACCCCTCCTCCCACGACGACGAAGGCGGCGCTCCACCCTGCCGGGCCGGGCACCGTGTTGCCCCCGCCGGGCGCCGCCACGGCCAGGAAGGTGGCGAGACCGCCGGCGGCGGCGAGCGTGCCTCCCCATTCACGCCACCCGAGATGGGCTCGGAACCAGACTCCGAGGATGAGCACGAGGAAGAGGAGCTCGGTGGTGACGATCGGTTGCACCGAGCTGAGCGTGCCGAACCGGAGGGCGATGGCCTGGAGGACGAATCCGGCGCCGATGAGTGCCAGGCCCCCGAACCAGATGACCTGACGCAGTGCGTAACGGACGAGATCGAGGCGCATGGCGGACTCACCCGGGGCGTTCTGGACGGCGATCCGCTGGAGGATCGAGCTCAGTGCGTTGGCAAAGGAGGCCATGACGGCCAGGATGAACGCCACGGTCACGGTCTAGCCGGTCCGACGGGCATGATCGAACACGGTTCACCCTGCAGGCGCGGGGGTGGATCGAGTTCGAACTACGCTGGCGGCGCCACGGAGGGGAAGGCGAGCCCATGACCGACACCGTCGCCGCCCATGCGGCACCGGGCCGAACGCCATCAGATGACACGCCCGGCCTCGACGAGTTCGAGGGCGAGGCGAGGGCGTTCTTCGATGCCAACGCCGAACGCCGTCGGGAGGAGAAATTCGTCTGGGGCTCGGGCTCCGATCACGTCGGCCTCTTCCCCGAGCGCACCAAGCAGCAGGAGCTCCAAGACCTGGCGACGGCCCGGTCATGGGCGCAAAAGGTCTTCGACGCCGGTTTCGGGTGGATCACCGGCCCTCCCGAGTACGGAGGCCGCGGGCTGCCCCGCCAGTTCGCGGCAGGCCTACCGGTCGGTGGCCGCCGGCTATCGGACCCCCTCCCTTTCGATCTACGGCATCGGGCTCGGGATGGTGGCGCCCACCATCCTCGCTCACGCCACCGGCGAGGTGAAGCGGGCGTACCTGGAGCCCATGCACCGGGGTGACGTCGTCGCCTGCCAGCTGTTCTCCGAGCCGTCGTCCGGCTCGGACCTGGCATCCCTGCAGACCAAGGCAGTGCGCGACGGGGACGAGTGGGTGCTGACCGGCCAGAA
Organism: uncultured Acidimicrobiaceae bacterium; assembly: GCA_963828385.1. Taxonomy (GTDB): domain Bacteria; phylum Actinomycetota; class Acidimicrobiia; order Acidimicrobiales; family RAAP-2; genus Bog-756. Next base: position 1,126,722 of record CAWHEF010000002.1, on the reverse strand, counting down.
GGTGTGGACGTCCGGCGCCCAGGTGTCGGACATCGGCGAGATCTTGTGCCGCACCGACCCGGACGCTCCCAAGCACCGGGGGCTCACCGGTTTCGTGGTGGACATGCACGGCCCGGGGGTCGAGGTCCGGCCGTTGCGGCAGATGACGGGGGGTGCCTCGTTCAACGAGGTCTTCTTCACCGAGGTGCGGGTTCCAGACAGCCACCGCCTCGGAGACGTCAACGGCGGCTGGACGGTGGCGCTGACCACCTTGATGAACGAGCGGGCGGCCATCGGTGGTGGCGGTGGGGGGGTGGACGCCCTCGGCCGCGACCGCCTCTACGAGATGGCCAGGATCATGGGCCGCGCTGACGATCCCCTGGTCCGCCAGCAGCTGGCCGCGCTGACCATCGACGAGCGGGTCGCCCATTACACCAATCTTCGGGCGATGGCCAAGATCGCCGTCGGCCAGCTGCCGGGTCCCGAGCTCTCCCTCGCCAAGCTGGCTCTCACTCGCAACATGGTCGAGACCACGCACGTCCTGTCCTCGATCCTCGGCCCCTTCCTCGCCGCCGACACTGGGGCGTGGGGTACCTACGCCTGGGGCCAGTACGTGCTCGGCGTACCCGGGATGCGGATCGCCGGTGGCTCCGATGAGGTCATGCACAACATCATCGGTGAACGCGTGCTCGGGCTTCCGAAGGAGCCCGGTCCGAGGTAGCGAGGACCCCTGACCGTCCGTCGCCGGGGAGGTCTTGGTCCCGGCCGGAGCCGTCAGCGGAAGGCCAGGTCGGTGACGAAGGACCACGAACGGCGGTGGATCGCCGTCAGGCCGTTGCCGGCCAGGGCCGTCCGGTGCACGGGGCTCGGGTAGCCCTTGTTGCGCTCGAACTCGAACGCCGGGAAGCTCGGAGCGTCAGATCGCATGAGCCGATCCCTCGTCACCTTGGCCAGGATGGAGGCGGCGGCGATGGACACGCAGCAGGCGTCGCCCTTGACGACGGTGTGGACGGGCGGTGTGGCGACCCTCGGCATGGCGACGGGTGTCGCCACTAGGGGTTCGTCGCCAACCTCGGTCCGGAACGCGGCGAGACCGCCCACCGGTGCGCTGATGTAGTCGAAGCCTCCGTCGAGAAGAAGTGTCGCCGGCACGTTCCCCATCGCCGCCAGCGCCCTACCGGCGGCGAGCCGGAGCGCCGCGGTCATGCCCAGCCGGTCACACTCGGCCGGGCTGGCGTGCCCCACCGACCACTCGGAGCACCAGGCTCCGACGAGGGGGAAGAGCGACTCGCGACGCTCTTCGGTCAGCAGCTTCGAATCGCAGACTCCGTCGGGGGCGTCGGTGCCCTCCGGGAAGGTCGCCACACCGACGGTGACCGGTCCGGCCCAGGCGCCACGACCGACTTCGTCGACGCCGGCCACCGGTCCGAGGCCCCGGGCCACGAGCTCCTGCTCGGTCCTGTCGTCGGGAAGGCGACGAACGGCGCTCAGCCCCACCATCGCCGCCAACCTACCGCGAGGACCGCGGGACATCCTGTACCAAGGTCGCGCCGGGTCCGGATGCGCAACGCCGGGCCGGTGGCGCACGCCGAGTCGGTGGCGCCGCCGGGTTCTGCTACACCTGGGGTAGGGACGGAAGCGGCGACAGTCGCTCCAGCGAACCCAGAACCCAGAACCCGGAACCCGGGACACGGCAGGGGCAGAGGAAAGGCAGGGCTCGATGGGACTCATGGACAAGGTCAAGCAATCGGCCGAGGTCGGACTGAACAAGGCCTCGGAGGCGGCCGAGAAGGGACAAGCGAAGCTCGACGCCGCCCAGGCCAGGCACCGGGCCGACGGGCTGCTGCGCGACTTGGGGGCTTCCGTCTACGGTGAGCGGGCCGGTCGGATGAGCGCCGCCGACAGCGCAGCCACCGTCGATCGCATCGTCATCGAGCTCCAGCAGTACGAATCGGAGTACGGCCCGCTCCCGTCGTGACCCCCCGTCGGGTGGCGGTGGTCGCCCACACGCATTGGGACCGGGAGTGGTACGCGCCGTTCCAGACGTTCCGCATGGACCTGGTCGGCGCCTTGGACTCCCTGCTCGATCTGATGGAGGCCGACCATTCGTATCGGCACTTCCTCCTGGACGGCCAGATGGCCGTCATCGACGACTACCTCGAGGTCCGACCGGAGTGCGCCGATCGTCTCCGTCAGCTTCGGACCGCATCACGGCTCTGGTTCGGCCCGTGGACCGTGCTCATGGACGAGTTCCTCGTGTCGGGCGAGACCATCGTGCGGAACCTGCAGACGGGGATGGCGAGGGGTGCCGAGCTCGGTGGGGCCATGGACGTCGGCTACCTGCCTGACATGTTCGGCCACATCGCCCAGATGCCCCAGCTGCTGTCCCTGGCCGGGATCGACCATGCCGTGGTGTGGCGCGGCGTCCCCTCCACGATCGACCGTTCCGGGTTCACCTGGCGCTCCCCGGACGGATCGGAGGTCCGAGCCGAGTACCTGATGTCCGGGTACGGCAACGGAGCCGCTCTGCCTGACGACGCCAAGGCCCTGGTGCGCAGGCTCGACGCCCACCTCGACGAGGTCGGCGCCTTCCTGGCCGAAGGCGACCCGCTGCTGCTCATGAACGGCACGGACCATCACCGTGCCCAGCCGTGGATCGGCCGGGTGGTCGACGAGGTCAACAGGATGCAGTCGGACTACGAGCTCTCCGTCTCGTCACTGCCCGGGTACCTCCACGATGCTCCCAGTGAAGGGCTGCCCGCCTGGGAGGGCGAGCTGCGATCGGGAGCCCGGGCGAACCTGTTGATGGGAGTGGGCTCGAACCGCGTGGATGTGAAGCAGGCCGCGTCACGGGCCGAGCGGGTGATCGAGCGCCTGGCCGAGCCGCTCTCCGCCCTCCTGCTCGACACCCCTCGGTGGCCCGGCCGCTTTCTGGAGCTGGCGTGGACCAGGCTGATCCACAACGCCGCTCACGACTCGGTCTGCGCCTGCTCGGCCGACGAGGTCGTGGACGCCGTCCTCCACCGGTACGCAGAGGCCCACCAGATTGGAGCCGGTCTCGTCGACGCCGCACTGGCGGCGTTCGGGGCCACCGTCTCCAACCCAGGTCCCGTGGCTGTCAACCCGTCGCACCGAGAGCGGGGCGGAATGGTCGAGCTGGTGGTGACGGCGGCGGACCGGCCCGGCCCTGACGTGCAGGTGCTCTCGGAGCGGTTTGGACTGCCCGGTTCCATCACGCTCGACGGCTCCCAGGCCCGGAGCCTCCTCGGGCTCTTGCAGGGCTCGAGGGTCGATGGTGACACGTTCGTGATCGATGTCTCCATGGACGAGGACGAGACCGGGCTCGACGTCACCGCCGTGATCGGGACCGAGCCTCGGGAGGGCGTGCCCATCGAGGCGGTCAAGCGCGACCTCTACACCCGACTCGCGGCCCGACCCGACACCGAGGTCAGGATCCACCTCGACCAGCCGCCGATTCGCCGTGTCCTCGCCCGCCAGCGCCCGGTCCCCGGCTTCGGATGGGCCCCCTTCGCCCCGGCGAGGCTGTCCCACCCCGTGCGGGTCGGAGACCTCCCCACCGGCTCGGTCGCCGTCAGCAACGGTCTGGTGGACCTGTCGGTCGATCCCATCGACGGAACGTTCTCGATCGACGGGAGACCCGGGTTCGGCCAGCTCGTGGACGGAGGCGATCACGGCGACACCTACAACTACTCGCCACCGGCCGTGGACTCTGTCGTGGACAGCCCGGAGTCCGTCGAGATCACCATCGAGGAGCGGGGTCCGGTTCGAGCGATCGTCACCGTGCATGCCGCCTATGTATGGCCCGACCATGTGGACGACATGAAGAGGGCGAGGGTCGGGAGCCGGAACGTCGACGTCGTGACCACCATCGAGGTGGGGGCTGACGACCCGGCGGTCAGGGTGCACACGCGGTTCGTCAATCCGTGCCGCGATCACCGGCTGCGGGTCCATCTGCCCCTGCCACAGCCGGCGCTCGGGTCCCGGGCAGAGTGCGCGTTCGACATCGTCGAGCGCGGTCTTTTCGCCGAAGGCAGGATCGAGGAGGCGGGGCTACCGACCTATCCGTCGAGACGGTTCGTATCGGCAGGCGGACTCACCGTGGTTCACGAGGGCCTGCTCGAGTACGAGCTGATCGAGATCGCATCGGGCCCGGCCGGGTCGCCCCGGGCCGGGGCTCTGGCGCTCACCCTGTTGCGGGCCACCGGCATGCTGTCGCGCATCGGGATGGCCACGAGACCGCTTCCTGCCGGGCCGCTGACCCCCCTCCGCGGCTCCCAGTGCCTCGGAGAGGTGGACGTGTTCTACGCCCTGCAGGTTGGCGACGTCGAGGACCCGTACCGGTTGGCCGACGACGTGCTCCTCCCGCTGATCGTGGCCTCCGCCACCGGCGGCGGGGACCGCTCCGGATCCGGCGTGGCCTTAAGCGTGAGCGGAGCCGAGGTGTCGGCGGTCCGCCGGGTAGACGATCTCGTGGAGGTGCGCGTCTTCAACCCTGCCGATCGGGGTACGACCGTCGAGATCCCAGGCCGATCCGGTTGCCTCGTAGACCTGCGGGGTCGCCGTCTCGGTCCGTTCGCCGGCTCCTTCGATCTTCGTCCGCACGGGATCGCCACCGTGAGGCTCGATCCGGCCTGAGCGCACATTCCTGTCGCGCCCCGGGCATCAGTCGGGATGGCGCCCGGATCGCTCTGAGGTACGCCCTCCGCCGGACGCTGCCGTCCGCCGGCCGCGGCGCTGAGCGGGACGCTCCTCGCTGCCGCGCTCCTCGCTGCCGCGCTCCTCGGTGCCGCGCTCCTCGGTGCCGCGCTCCTCGCTGGCGCGCGCGCGGTCGTTCGGTGCGTCCTCCTTGGGAGCGAGGACCCGTTGGCCCTGGACTCGGAGCTCCTCGAGGTCGCGCAAGACCCCTTCGATCCGCTCCCACCGGAAGCCCCGACCCCGTTCCGGTGCCCCTTCCCCGGCCGGACGGCCCAGCTTCCAGACCTGGACCCGGCCGATGTCCCGGAGCGTTCGCATCCGCAGTGGACGCGCCGTGAACGCCGAATCGCTCCCCGCTGCCTTGAGAGCCGTGCGAAAGCCGTCCGAGATCAGAACGCTGCCCGGCCGGGCCATCCCCACCAGCCGATTGGCCAGGTTCACCACCGGGCCGTAGTAGTCGCCTTCCTGCTGGAGAACATGACCGAATGCCAGCGCCACCCGCACATCGGAGAGCAGCTCGTCGTCGGCATAGGCCTCGGCCAGGCCGAGGCCCATCTCGGCTGCGCTCTGCACGTCCGCCACCGTGAACATGACCTCGTCACCGATCATCTTGACGACCCGTCCACCCAGTCCCACCACGATGTCGTGGGCCAGCACCTCGAACCTGGCCACCACGACCGCCAGCTCCGCGTCATCGAGATGCTGGCTGAGCGTCGTGAACCCGACCATGTCGGCGAATCCGATGGCAAGGAACGGGCCTATCCCCTCGTCCTCACGACGCGCTCTGATGAGCATGGCCCGGCGGGTGGCGGCCTGGAGGTGCCGTCGCCAGACATACTCGAGCATCCGCGCCATCGCCGGGAGCGACTCCCCGGCGAGCCTGGCGAACGAATCGGCGTCGAGGACGCTGTCATTTGTGCTCACCAACATCGGCGTCGCACCCGGACCGGCCTCGGCCTCGGCGATCCGCGCCATGGAGGACCCGATGACCCGGGCCATCTGGACGGCACCCTCCTCGTCCACCAGGCCAATACGCACCATTGTCTGGAACAGTCGGGCGGCCTCGATGTCCATATCGGTGAAGGCCGCCTCGTCGTCCTCGACATCGAGGAAGCCGAGCGCCCGCCAGAAACGATGGGTGGTCTCGGGCGGCAGCCCGGTCAGCTCGGTCACGTCCTCCTGTGTGAGGCGGCGCGACGACGGCACCACGAGACGATCCACGACGAGGAGATCGAGCACGTCGTCCGCGACCGCACGATCGATCTCCTCCACGGAGCATCCCAAGCCGACGAGTAGTGAGCGCACCCGGGCCAGGGCGGCAGCCCGGACCTCGAGGCGCTCCTCGCCACTGCCTTCCGGTTCGTCGGGCACATGCCCACCCTACGCGGCGGTTGCACGCCGGATCTGGGTTCTGGTGCCCGCACCTACACTGTCGCGGTGGCGGATGCTCCCCACGACCTCCCGAGGTCCGGTCTCCCGCTCGACCTCGGCCCGCGGGCGGTCCTCATCCCGGTCAAAGCGTTCAGCCGGGCGAAGAGACGGCTCGGTGACACGATCGACATTCACCAGCGCGCCGAACTGGCCATGGCCATGGCCGACCACGTGGTCAGTGCCGCCCGCTCCCTGCCCGTGGCCGTGGTGTGCGACGACAACGCTGTGGCGGAGTGGGCTCGGAGCCGAGGGGTTCTCGTCATCTGGGAGCCCGGTCGAGGGCTGAACGGCGCCGTGGAAGCCGGCGTCGCCTACCTCCGGGCCGAAGGTGTCGCCCACGTGACGGTGTCTCACGCCGACCTTCCCCGGGCTTCGGGCCTCGACCGGGTCGGCGAGCTCGACGCCATCTCGCTCGTCCCGGACCGGGTAGGCAACGGCACCAACGTGATCGCCCTGCCATCCGATGCCGGTTTCCGCTTCTCGTACGGCCCCGGTTCCTTCGCCCGGCACCGGTTCGAGGCCGAGCGGACCGGGCTGCCGGTCCGGGTGCTCGACCGACCCGACCTGGCCTGGGACGTCGACCTTCCCGACGACCTCGCCTCGCTGGCCACGCTCTACCAGAGGTGACCGCACCCGGACGAGGTCGTGCCGGCCGGGTGCCGCAGCGCGGCCGCCACGATCCACCGGGCCCATCGGGGCGAACCGGCCGCCCCACCCGACCCGGCCCGAGCGGTCTGCCGGTCGGCGACCTCCCAGTCGACGGACCACCGACGGTCGACCTTCCCGTGCCTGGGGTGGCGCTCGCCATCGGCGCCCACCCCGACGACATCGAATTCGGTTCCGGAGGCACCCTGGCGAAGTGGGCGGCCGCCGGCTGCCGTGTCCACCACCTCGTCCTCACCGACGGCTCCAAGGGAAGCTGGGACCCCGAGACCGACCCAGCCGCCCTCGCCGTCACCCGTGAAGAGGAGAGCCGGGCAGCCGCTTCGGTGATCGACGGCGGACCGGGGCCAGACGGCACGCGGGCCGATCGGGTCGCGTTCCTCGGGCGGATCGACGGGACACTCGTAAACGGTCCCAGCGAGCAGACCGAGATCGCCGCCGTCATCCGTCGGGTCAAACCAGAGGTCGTGCTCGGCCACGATCCCTGGCGCCGATACCGGCTGCACCCCGATCATCGTGCCGCCGGGTTCGCCACGGTGGACGCCGTCGTGGCCGCACGGGACCCCCACTATCTTCCCGAGATCGGAACCGCATCCCATCGGCCGGACGCCCTCTTGTTGTGGGAGGCCGACCTGCCCAACCACGTGGAGAACGTCGTCGGGTTCGAGTCGACGAAGATCGACGCCCTTCTCTGCCACTCCAGCCAGTACACCTCGACGATGGCGATCGACCGGTCGGCGACAGGTGAGAACGCACCCACCAGCCGAACGGAGTTCGAGGCCAGAGTCCGCCATCAGCTGGCCGATCATGGCTGGTTCGCCGGGACCAGCGCCGGCGAGGCCTACCGGCTCATCGGAGACGTCTGACCGGCAACCGGAGTGTGAGGGCCACACGGCCCCCACACTCCGCGTCGGCGTGGTTTGCCGGCGTCCGGCGGTGTCGAGCTAGCGCCGCTTGGCCGTCCGCTTCGTCACCCGGCTCGCCGGTGACCGCTTGGCCGTCCGCTTGGCGGTGGACTTGCGGGGCGCGGACTTCCTGGCTGTGGACTTCCGGGCCGGGGCCCGCTTGGCTGCGGACTTCTTCCGACCGGTGGACTTCCGGGCCGCCGACTTCCGAGCCGGTGAGCGCTTCGCCGTCCGTTTGGCGGTGGACTTCCTGGCCGCGGCCTTGCGACCGCTGGTCTTCCGGGCCGGTGAGCGCTTCGCCGTCCGTTTGGCCGTGGACTTCCTGGCCGTGGACTTCCGGGCCGGGGCCCGCTTGGCTGCGGACTTCTTCTTGGCCGTGGACTTCCGGGCCGGGGCCTTCTTCACCGCCTTTTTGGCCGAGGACTTCCTCGCCGCAGTCTTGCGGGCCGGGGATTTCTTGGCCGTGCGTTTGGTTGGTGCTCTTTTGACTGCCATTGATGGTTCCTCCTTGGAGCTCAACGCCGACTTGAACGCCGAACCGGTGGCGAACCGGACTGCCTTCGACGCGGGGATTGGTACCACTGCACCCGTCCTCGGATTACGACCCACACGAGGACCCCGTCTGACCGGATGGAACGTTCCAAACCCGACCACCGTGACCTTTCGCCCGGACCGCACCTCGGCGATGATCGTTTCGAACAGAACATCGAACGCGTCACCGACGGATTTGCGAGTCGACTCGGTCGACGCGCTCACCGTCCTGACGAGTTCTGATCTGTTCACGATCATCTCCTCAGTGATACGCAACTCCTACTAGCAAAATGGGTTTTCCGCGCTAGGTCAAGCAAATCCGCTTCCTCCACAGCGTGCACCGACTTTTCGTCAGGACCCGAGAAACTCGGTGTCGGCGATGCGAACCGCGCTTCGACGTTGTATCGCCGATGCATACGCCATCCGGCAGTGGACAAAAAGGTGTTGATCTGCAACGATAAATCGACAGCGGCATTTCGAGCCGCTCTTGCGGGAATCTGAAACCGCCTTTGATCCGGATCGCCTGGAGGCGTTCAAGAGAGGCGTTGAACCCGTTGAAAAAAAATCTTCAGAATTTGTCGCAGCAAGCCCCGAATCCGGTCCATCGCGTCGTTCTCGCGCAGTTTCGAGCGCGCTCGGCACGGCATCTACCTCGGCCATGACCGATCCGATTGGTACTACGCGAACGCCCAACATTCCGTCCTCGCGTTGGGCCCACCGAGGTCGGGGAAGACGAGCGGATTCATCATTCCGAACGTTCTGGGCTGCAACGGTCCTGTGCTGACGACGTCGACGAAGCCAGATGTCCTCGAGGCGACATGCAACGCTCGAGCTGCAGTCGGCAACTGCTATCTGTTCGACCCGACCGGTTCGGTGCAGACGCCGGCCGGCGTCAGGCCGCTGCGCTGGTCTCCGCTCCAAGGGTGCTCGACCTGGACCGGTGCGCTCGCCGTCGCCCGCTCGCTGGTCGACGTTGGAGGGCCGGGTCACCGTCCTCCGGAGTCGTCGCACTGGACGGAGCGGGCGGAGGCCCTCCTCGCCCCGCTTCTGCACGCCGCCGCACTCGACGGGGGGGACATGCGCACCGTTCTGACCTGGGTAGATCGCCGCCAGGCTCTTCCGGCCCAGCAGATCCTGGCCGGCGGCCCCGGCCAGCCCACCGCGCTCGCACGCAACCTTCTGGATGGTCTGGTCGCCACCGACGATCGGGAGTTGAGCGGCATCTGGTCCACCGCCTCGGGGACACTGACCAGCTTTCGGTCCGAGGAGGCACTGGCAACGACGTCCGCTCCCGAATTCGACGGACGCACCTTCGTCACCTCGTCCGACACCATCTACGTGGCCGCTCCCGCTCACCGCCAGGCACTGGTGGCCCCCATGGTGGTCGGATTGATCGAACATGTGCGCCGCTCCGCCTACGAGCTGCGCGCCGGGCACGACCTCGATCCATCGTCGGCTCCGGTCTTGTTGGCCCTCGACGAGGTCGCCAACATCGCTCCTCTACCCGAGCTCCCTTCGATGGTCAGCGAAGGCGGCGGACAGGGAGTGGTGACGCTGGCCTGCCTGCAGGACCTGTCCCAGGCCAGGCATCGGTGGATGGCGAGGGCCGACGGGTTCCCCTCGCTGTTCGGCTCGACGGTCGTCCTTCCCGGCATCGGCGACGTCGCCACGCTCGAGGCCCTGTCGACGTTGGCGGGCGACGAAGAGATCCCGGTCCGCAGCGTGTCCTCCGGACGGTCTCTCACCGACCGACCGTTCACCGATCTCATCACAGGCGGTCGACCACACGTCGCCGAGAGCGTCGCCACGCAGTGGAGGCGCCGGTTGCCCGTCGATGCCATCACCCACGGTCGACCAGGTCACGCTCTTGCCTTCGACCATCACAACCGTCCTGGTTGGATCCCGCTCGCACCCGCCCATGCGGTCCACCCTTGGTCTGTCCTGGCCGGACCGGGCCGCGAGTTGGATCGGTCCGGACCGGACCCGGGCATCGGCGTCGTCCCTGCCAGCAGTTCGACACTCGGGAGGACGACCGAGCTGGGACATGACCGGACCGTGCCTTGATTCACGTCCCGACGAAGAGGGCGGGTGAGACGCGGCATCCGATCGCCGGCCCGCGGCCGCTCCGCATACGGTCCTCCCCCCGGCCGTCCGCCGGCCTACTGGCCTACCGTCCCGGAGGAGCGAGCTCGAATGAGAACGTCGACTCCGTGCGCTTGCCGTGACCATGCCGGCTGTCGCTGAAGGCGACGCCCCGAATGCCCGGCTCCGGAACGACCCCCCGTTCCGAAGCGAGGGGCTGCCTGCTGCAGCCCGGTGAGAGCTCCGCAGCTCGCTCGAGCCTTTCCGCCAACTCGGAGGGTCGGCGCTCGATCACGTCAATGACCTCGGTCATCGACCACCGGCGGCCCCCTGGAGCGCCCGACAGGTCCGTGTCCGGTGCCCCGACCCTTGGGGAGGGCCCACTCGGCGACCGGTCCAGAACTCGAGTGAGATCACCAACGACGCGCTCGACGACCTGTGACGGCGCACCCCGCTCCGACGCCGCTGCCACCGCTGCCACCAGATCGCTCGGACCGAGCGTGCGGCTCCCCTTGGCGAGACCGTCGAGGTGCCGACGGGCACGGTCCACGTCGAAGGGGGCACGGGCGGGCTCGGTGCGGTTTCGGCCCACGACTCGAACGAACGCACCGAGGTCGAAACCGAAACCTCGGGCGCGACGGTTCCACTCGGCCCGGAGGTCCTCCACCGTCACCGACCGGTCCTTGCCCTCCCGGGTGGCGAGAAACGAGCCCCGAGAACGGCGGGAGAGGTCGCGCCCCCGACGAAAGTCGTACTCGACGGCACCGTTCCTTCGCTGTGAGAAGAGATGGCAGAGCCGAGGATCGACACCGAGAACGTCGCCTGTCCCCGACGACCCCACCCTGACGACGGCACCGAGCCGCTCACCGAGCTCGAGACGGAGCCGAGCGTGGTAGAGGGCTTGGGCGGCCGGAAGATGGGCATGGAGCCTTCGGCTGTCGATCCCCGACCAGCGACCGTCCACTCCTTGGCCCACGTTCGCCGCCACCACATGGGTGTGGAGGTGCGGATCGAGCGATCGGCTGGTCCGGTGGAGGAACTCGCCGGCCACCATCCCGGTCGACGAGAGATACCTGATCCGGGCGCTTTCGGTGCGCCGCACGCCCACCGCGTTTCGCGACAGGTACTCGGACGCGTCGGCGACGGCCGCGGTATGGGACTCGCCGACGGCGGTGGCGATCTCCCTCGGCGCCAGCAGGTGCAGCAGGCTCACCGACTTCGGACTGCCGAACGTCAGGTCGTAGGCGCACACGGAGCGGTTGCCGCGTCGGAGTCGCAGCAGCTCGCCGGACTGAGGATGACGGCCATCGAGCACGGCGGCGAACGGACCGGGATCGACCGGTCCCCACACCCCGAGGTCGGCGGCCCCCGGTCCGATCCACGCCCCCGGCTCCTCCCCGGCGACCGGCGACCCCTCGGCCCGACCCGGGACCAGATCATCGACGTAGTAGCGGTAGCCGCCCTCGCGGACGACGTGGGCGTTCAGCACGGCCGGACCTCCGACAACGATCCTAGGCGCGCCATGTCGTTTAGGTCAATGTCATGTGGTTCTATGTGTTTTAGTCGCCGTCCTCGTCGTCCCGGCCGTATCGGTGGAGGATGCGGAGGGCGGCGTCGGCGGCCAGCGCCTGCAGCTCCGCCGGCTCGACGACGACCGCCTCGGCTCCCAGTCGGAGCAGAAGCCGTTCCAGCCAGGCGAGACCGCCCACGAACAGCTCGACGTCGACGCGGCCGTCGACCGTCACCGGCGGACCGGCCGCGGGTACGGATTCGACGAGCCATGCCGCTCCCGGGTCGATCGACAGGCGAACCTTCCGGCTCTCGGGACCGGGAACGAACGCCGAGCGCCCCTCCCCTCCCCCGTCCTCGGTCCGGACCTCGTGATCGCTGCGGTCCGTCCCGGACCGCTCAGCCGGCCATGTCCGGGGCACATCATCCGGCTCGCCCTGCCGGGCGTCGGTGATCCGATCGACCCGGAACCGACGAAGTCCTTCGGCGTTCGAGCTGTAGGCATCGACATACCAGTGTCCTTCAGCGGCGAAGAGCCGTTGGGGAGCGATCACCCGATCGGTCACCCGATCACTGGATGCCGAGTAGTACGTGACGTCGAGGGCGCTCTGCGAGGCGACGGCGTCGCGCACCACGGGCAACAGCGGCGGATCGTCGAGCTCGATCTCGACTCCGACCCGACCGAGGGCGCGCTCCAGCTTGGCCAGCGCCGTCGACAGGTCGCCACCCTCGTCGCTTCCGGCAACCGCCAACAGCGCCCGGGCGGCGGCGGCCACGGCGAACCCCTCACTCGGGGTCAACCGCCGGGCCCGGGCCAGGGCCACGCCGGGCCGCACCGCCACCGTGGTCTCGGTGACGAGGATCTCCATCAGCTGGTCGGGCGAGAAGGGCGGCACCCCACAGCACGCCGCCATCTCGAGCTCGGCCACCAGGGCGGCCGGGGTCAGATCGAATCGTTCCGCCACCTCGTCGATCGGCGCCTCCCCCGCCTGGGCCAGCCAGGTGACGATGGCCAGCAGTCGTCGGAGACGGCCGGCGGTTCCACTGACCGCGCTCATGGACCTGCTCCTTGGCTTCCGACGGGCAGCGGTGCATCGAACAGCACCGACGTCGATTGTTGCGTCACGGCCGGTCCCCGCTCGACCCCGCGGTCCGGCGCAGCCTCCCGATCACCGCGCCGCGGGCCTCGGGGGGCCCGAGCACCTCGGCGTGGTCCAGGAGATCGAGCACCCACAACACGAACGCGTCCATGTCGGTGACAACGAGGCGAACCACGACCGAACCGTCTGCACCTCGTTCTCTGACCGCCGAGGGTCCGAGCTCGCCCACCACCCGCCCGGCTTCCACGCTGTCGACGGCCACGTCGACCTCGACCTCGTCGCCCTCGCCGAACCGCCACGGATCGCGGGTGAACCACTCGTCGGTGTCGACGTCCTCTGGCAGCTCGGCCGAACCGGGCCCGTCGACCTCGGGAACGCCGTCGATCCTGTCGACACGGAACGTGCGGCCCTCGCCGCGGCTGCGATCGAACCCGACCACGTACCAGCGACCCTTCCGGAACCGCAGGCCGCCCACGTCGACCGTGCGCTCGCGCCCCCGGTACGAGAAGCGGACGGCACTCCGGTTCGACGCGGCTTCGAAGAGCAGCGGGAGGGCACCCAGCCCTTCGGGAACCCGCAGGTCAACGAGAGGGACGACGCTGTCCCGGACCGGGGTCTCGCCTCCCGCGCCCAGCTTCGCCAGGGCGTTGTGCCCGGTAGGATCACCGAAGTGGACGCCGGCTACGGCCAAGTTCAGGGCCGCCTGTTCGCCGGGCTCGAGCCCGAGGTCCGGAAGGTAGTACTCATCGGGATCGATCAGGTACCCGACCTGGTCGTCCCCGTCGATGGCGATCGTCTCGACCGGGATCCCTTCGTCCCGCAAGAGCCGCTTGTCCCGCTCGAAGGCCTGTCGCCTGGCGCTGTGGCGGTCGGGGTAGCCAGGGACACGGTCTGCGATCTCCCGCAAGCTGAGCGGCCGGGAGGAGTCGAGCAGGACCAGGAGCAGGTCCGTGACCCGTTCGAGTCGGTCGAGGCGTGGCATCGCGGTCAATCTAGGGCGCCGAACCGGGGGCGGTGCCCGTGAAACCCCCCGTCGGGCCGTATGCCTTCCATCCCCACCCCGTCACCTGGGGCGTGCTGGTAGCGAGCGTCGCCCTGATCGTGGCGGGACACGGCCGGCTGATGCGTTCCAGCCCGCAGCCGATACGCTGGCCCACCCGCCAGATCGCCGCGTTCGCCGGCGGTTGGGCGCTGGCTGCGCTGGCACTCACATGGCCCTTGGCTGACCTTGCCGCCCACTGGTCGCTCACCGCCCTCGTGTTCCAGCGCTCATTGCTGGTGCTGGCGGTCGCCCCGCTTGTTCTCTGCGGCATCCCCTATGACGTGCTCGAGTGGCTGACCCGGCCCGCTCCCGTCGATGCCGTCCTCACCTGGATCAGCAGGCCGGTCCCGGCGGTGGCGGCCGTCACCGCCCTGCTGGTCGGGTCGATGGCGGTGCCACTGGTCGTGGCCCAGTCCCGCTCCCCCGTCCTGCGGGGGCTCCTCGACGTCGCGGTGCTCGTCGCCGGGCTGATCCTGTGGATCCCGGTCATCGGCCGGATCCCGGGTATCTTCCGGTTGCGACCCGTCCTCCGATTCGGGTACCTGGCTGCCCAGGCCGTGATCCCGGCCTTCCTCTCCTTCATCTACATCCTCTCGTCCCGACCCCTGTACCGGACGTTCTCCCGTTCGCACATGGCGATCGGGCTGCGGCCGCTCAACGACCAGCAGGTCGCTGGATTCGTGTCCAAGCTCTCCCTGCTCATCGTGCTTCTCACGGTGGGGGCCGTGGTGCTGACGAGAACGACGGCGGCGCGGGAGGAGGCCGACAGCGACGAGCCGCTGGTCTGGGGGGACGTCGAGCGCGAGTTCCGGCGGGCCGAGCGAAGGGCGGCTCGACACACCGCCGGCGCGGGAATCCGCTCCCATCGCGGAGCTCCCCGAACGGGCTCGAGCCGTCCGAACGGTCTCGGGCTCAAAACCGAGGAACAAACCGAGGAACGAGGAGACGGGAACGTCGTGAAGGGCGGTTCGGACGGGGTGATCGGCTCCGACAACGGACCGATCGACAGGTCGAGGGAGCCGCCGGAACCACCCGACCGTCGCCGCACCCCGCGCCGGCCCGGCGAGCCTCCCGACACCGACCCGCCGATCGCCGGATGAGCGAAGCGGGTGAGCGAGCCGGGTGAGCGAAGCGGCCTCCCCCGCCGCGCCGCTCCTACCATTGAACCGTGACCGTCTCCGCGCCGCCCGACCTGATCGTCCGACGGTTCGTCCCCGGCACCGTTCAGGCGGGCATCGAGTTGCTGGCGGGCCGGCAGGCGATGGTGGTGCGTTCGGTCTCTTCCGTTAGGCGGGGGGCCCTGTCGAGCGACGACGGCGACACCATCCGGGACGCAGCCTCGACGGCGCTGGAACTCCGCATACCCCTCGTGCTGGTGCTCGCCTCCAGCGGTGCCGACGTCTCTGACGGTGTGGCGTCGCTGCACGGATGGGGGCAGGCGGCCAGGGCCGTCGCGACATGCTCCGGGACCGTCCCCATCGTGGCCGTGGTCACCGGGCCGGCCATCTCCGGCCCGGCGCTCATCCTGGGCATGGCCGACATCGTGATCATGACCCACGATGCCTTCGCCTATGTGTCGGGGCCGGGCATGGTGGAGGACTTCACCGGGGTGCGGGTCGACATCCATCAGCTCGGTGGAGCGGTGGTGCACGCCCGTTCGAGCGGCCTGTGCGCCATCGAAGTCGCCTCTGAGCCAGAGGCCATGGCACACGTCGAGTACATCCTGGGGCTCCTTCCGGCCCACGCCGACGAGCTGGCCCCCGACGAGCCCGCGACCGGATGGCCGACGGGCGGGGCCGGCGAACCGGACACCATCGTCCCCGACCGATCGACAAGCTCGTACGACATCAGGCGGGTCACCGCCCTCCTCGCCGACAACGGGGACGTCACCGAGCTGTGGACCCGATGGTCCCCGCAGCTGGTGACCGAGCTCGGGCGGATAGGCGGCAGGTCCGTCGGATTCGTCGCCAACCAGCCCCAAGCGCTCGCCGGCACGCTCGACATCAGCGCCTCGCAGAAGGGGGCCCGGTTCGTCCGACTCTGCGACTCCTTCAACATCCCCCTCGTCACCCTCGTCGACACGCCCGGGTTCCTTCCCGGCAAGGATCTCGAGTGGAGGGGGATGATCCGCCACGGAGCCGAGCTCGCATTCGCCTACGCCGAGGCGACGGTCCCCAGGGTCTGCGTGATCTTGCGCAAGGCATTCGGGGGTGCCTACATCGTGATGGACTCGAAGGGGCTGGGGAACGACCTGTGCTTCGCCTGGCCCGGCGCCGAAATCGCCGTGATGGGCGCCGAAGGCGCCGTTCAGATCCTGCACCGCCGGGCGGGCCCCCATGCGCGGCGAGCCCTGCAGGACGAGTACGCCGATCGGTACCTCACCCCTTGGGAGGCCACCGAGCGCGGCTACGTCGACGCCGTGATCGAGCCGTCGGAGACGAGATCGGTGGTGGCCGGAGCGCTCCGGGCGCTCGAGACGACGCGGGAGCATCTGCCGAACCGGAAGCACACCGGGGGGCCACTCTGAGAGCCCGAGGCCGGGGCGAGGACCGTCACGCCGCCTCGAGGGCGGGGACCATTCATGTTGGTTCATGGATTCTCAGTGCGCTCTGTTCAGGGCCCAGAGCCTCGCATCGGGTGACCGCCCGGGCCCTGACTACGCGACTGTCATTCAACCGACATGAAACGGCCAGCGTGAATGTCGTCAATTCGTGGGATACTGACCACTGTGGATGAGATCGTCATTGAGTCCTGCCACAGCACCTGGATCATCGACATGGAGCATTCCCGCTTCAGACGCCTGGTGAAGGGATCCGACTCCCACACCTCTCCCGCCTCCACCGACTGGCAGCCGTGCTACGGCGTCGAGATCGATCCGCTCTCGGAGTCGTTCGTGGTCCTTCTCAACCCCGAGGGCACCCGCCTCCTGCGGAGCTGGCGTCACGTCGATCACTGCACCCAGTGTGGCGGCGAGGCAACCTCGGAGCTCTCCCTCCGCGAGCTCCGCTCCGCTGTCCGCAGCTGAGCCCGGGTCACAGGCAAGCGGCCGCTCCGGCCTTCAGACCGTCTGCTCCCGCTTCCACATCCCCGAGCTGCCCCCCGTCTTCTCCCAGAGCATCAGCTCCCCGATGCTCATCGTGCGATCGGCGGTCTTGCACATGTCGTAGACGGTGAGCGCGGCCACCGCACAGGCCGTCATCGCCTCCATCTCCACCCCGGTCCGATCGACCGTCTCCACCTTGGTCTCGACTTCCACGAAGTCGTCGCCGATCGTGAAGTCGACATGAACCGAGCCCACCAGCAGCGGATGGCACATGGGCACGAGGTCGGCGGTCCGCTTGGCGGCCTGGATGCCAGCCACCCGGGCGGCGGCCAGGACGTCCCCCTTGGTGATGGCGTTGTTCGCCACCTTGGCCGTGGTCTCCGGCTTCATCGCCACCCGGCAGCGCGCCAGGGCCCGGCGGTGGGTCGCCTCCTTGGGCGAGACGTCGACCATCCGGGTACCGCTGAAGGGGTCCAGATGGCTCAGGCTGCGATCGGTCATCGAGCACCAGCACCGGACACGGCGACAGTCTACGGGAAGTGGGACAATGAGGTCGACCTTGGCACTCTCTCGGGTAGACTGCCAATCTGAGCCGGATCAGGGGGCACGTCACGACCGACGGCGAGTCGATTCCGGCCGACGGACCGAGAGGACGACCCGTTGCCAACCTACGAGTACCACTGCGACGACTGCTCCAAGAACTTCGACGTCACCCAGTCGTTCCACGACCAGCCCCTGAGCGCGTGCCCGACGTGCGGATCTCCGGTCCGCAAGGTGTTCGGAAACGTCGGCATCGTCTTCAAGGGCAGCGGGTTCTACAAGAACGACAGCCGCACCAATGGCGCCGCGAAGGCGGCGTCCGACAACGGCAGCGACGACAAATCAGCCTCCGGCAAGGACGGCGCCGACTCGGGAGCGGGGAAGGCAGCGGGCGAATCGCCGGCCAAGAAGGAAGCCACCCCGGCCAAAGAACCGGCCACGACCGCGAGCCCAGCAGGCACGGGCTCGACCTCCGGCTCGTCGGACTGAGGCCTGGCCTACCGGTCCTGACCGCCCGTCGGGGACCGGGCGGCGGCGACCGGAGACGGGCGCTCAGGTGCCACTGACCTGCATGTCGCCCACGGCGACGGTCTGGCCGGCGGCGATTCCGGGGAGCCACTCGACGTCGGAGCCGACGATGGTCATCGACTGGAGCATGCGCTGAAGGGTCGAGGCCACCGTCACCGCCCTCACCGGCTCGGCCAGCACCCCGTCGCGTACGAGGAGGCCCTCGGCTCCCACCGAGAAGTCGCCGCTGATCGGGTTGACACCCGAGTGGACGCCCGTCATCGACTGGATGAAGATCCCCTCTCCGACCGCGGCGAGCACGCCGTCCTCGTCGTAGCCCTCGGGTCCGGGGGCCAACGTGAGGGCCCGGCATCCGGGCGCCGGGGTCCCGGCGAACCCACCCCGGACGGCCGAGCCGGTCGACCGGACTCCGGACCGGGACGCCGAGATCGTGTCGTAGAGGAACCCCCGCAGCACTCCCCCGGCGATCAGCTCGTTGCGGCGACAAGCGAGTCCCTCGGCGTCGAAGGCGGCGGCGCCGTAGGCCCGTGGATCGGTCGGATCGTCGACGAGGGTGAAACCGGGGTGGCCGACGAGCTCGCCGATCCGTCCTGCGAAGAAGGAACGCCCTTTGGCCACCGCCTCGCCTGACAGGGCGGCCGAGATCACCGACAGCAAAGTGGACGACACACGGCGATCGAACACGACCGTGGCCCGCACGGACGGGCCCTTGGTTGCGCCGAGCATCCGGGTCGCCCGGAGGGTGGCGTCGGCGGCGGCCCGGGTCACGTCGAGATCGCCGAAGCCCCGGCCGACACTGAAACCCGATCCGGTCTGGCTCGCATCACCGTCGCCGGCGATCACGCCGACGCCGATGTAGGTGGACGTCCTCGACATCGAGGCCCGGATCCCGGTCGTCGAGACCAGGGCCATCTCGGTGGAGGCGTCGCCGTAGTCGGCGTGGTCGACCTGGCGGATCCGACCGTCCCTGTGCCGGGCCTGCGCCTCGAGATCCATGGCCAGCTCGACCTTCTGTGCCGTCGGCACGGCGGCAAGGCCGTCGTCCCACAACGTCACCGGGACGGGCTCGACGCCGTCGGGAACCGCCAGGGTCACGTGGTCGTCGGCGGTGGCGTACTTGGCGTTGTCGCGCGCCTCGGCCAGGGTCTCGCCCAACACCGAGGGGTCGAGGGATCCGGCCCAGGCGAAGCCCAGCCGGTGGTCGACGACCACCCGGATCCCGATCCCCGCCGAGGTCGCCGATGTGAGCGACTCGACCTCACCGTCGTAGGCGCGCACTTCGGTCTCGTTTCCACGGGCGACGTACACCTCGACCTCCTCGCCCGGGCCCGCCCATCCGACCACCCGATCGGCGATCTCGGTGAGGTCCCCGACGTCCGAGGAGCCGAGCGGCGCGGTCGCCGTCGCGGTCGTGGTCGCGGTCGCCGTCGCGGAGGCGGAGGCGGAGGCGGTCATGATGCGGTCCCCCCGATCGTGACCCCGGTCAACCGCATGGTGGCCTGACCGCAGCCCACCGGCACGCTCTGGCCGTCCTTGCCGCAGGTGCCGGGAGTCATGGCGAAATCGGTGGCCACGGCGTCGATCCGCCTCAGGATCTCGGGTCCGTTGCCGATCAGGTTGGCGTCCCGCAGCGGCTCGGTGACCTTGCCGTTCTCAATCAGGTACGCCTCGGTCGTGCCGAACACGAAGTCGCCGGTGGTGGTATTGACCTGGCCACCCCCCAGCTTGGCGACGTAGACGCCCCGCGGTGTCTGGGCGATGACCTCCTCGGGGTCCTCCTCACCCGGCAGGAGGAAGGTATTGGTCATCCTGACCATGGGGAGGTGCTGGTAGGTCTGCCGTCGTCCGTTGCCCGAGGAGGCTCGGCCCTCCTTGCGGGCCCGGAGGAAGTCCCACAGGTAGTCGGTCAGCACGCCGTCCTCGATGAGGACGTTGCGCTGGGCGGGCCTCCCCTCGTCGTCGATGCCGAAGGTGCCCCACTCGGTACCCACCGTTCCGTCGTCCACCAACGTCACGAGTGGGCTCGCCACCCGCTCGCCCACCTTTCCGGTGTAGACCGAGGCGTTCTTCACGATGTGGTCGGCCTCCAGGCCATGGCCACAGGCCTCATGGAAGAGGATCCCGCCGCTCCCGCCGGCCAGCACGACGGGGAGCTCGCCGCTCGGTGCGGGGCGAGCCGACAGCTTGGCCAGGGCCCGGCGGGCGGCCATCCTGGCGAGATCCTCCACCGAGACCTCGTCGAACAGCTCGAAGCCGGTGGTGCGAGCGGCCGATTCGAACCCGGTCTGCATTCCGGTGTCCCCGGTGGCGACGCACGAGACCGAGAACCGCGTACGGAGCTGGCGGTCGTCGGCGAGCAGTCCGTCGGAGTTGGCCACGAGCACCCTTCTGCTGGAGCGGCCACAGCCCGCCTGGACCTGGGAGACCGCCCGACCCGAGGCGCGGGCGGCATCGTCGGCCCGACCGAGGAGCTCCAGGGCCTCGGCCTTGGAGGTGCCCCGATCGTCGTCTGCGTCCAGGCGGCGCCCCCCGGTGCCCGCCGGAACCGACAGGTCCACGGCAACGGGCGCCTTCCCCGCCGTGCCCGACCGGGCCACGGCAGCGGCGGCCTCGGCCGCACGGATGAGGCCTCGTTCGGTCAGATCGGCCGTATGGGCGAACCCGGTCGTGTCCCCGGAGACCACCCGGATGCCTGCACCCCGCTCACGTCCCGACGAGAGCTCTTCGACCCGACCGTCGTCGAGCAGGACAGACGAGTTGGAACGGTCCTCACCGAAGAGCTCGGCGAAGTCGCCGCCGTGTCGAAGCGCCTCGGACAGGACCCGTTCGAGCACGGGAGTTTCGATCACCTGAGCCTCCTTGCCCGAGCGGCGGCGAGCCGGCTCTGTCGTGGGATGTCCGCGCATCAGCGTTGGTGGCCGATGCGCGGTCGTGTCACGTATCGTACCGGCGTGGCTCCGCACAAGGGTCTGTCCGCACGCATCGGTCTGCGAGTGACCGAAGCCGACACGGCCGAGGCTTTCCGGTCCGGGACCGTCCCTGTCCTCGCCACCCCCAGGCTGATCGCCCTCTGCGAGGAGGCGAGCTGCAAGGCCGTCGACGGATCCCTGCCCGAAGGGACCACGTCGGTGGGCAAGCGGGTCCAGTTCGACCATCTGGTGCCGGTGGCGGTCGGCAGCGAGATCTGGGCCGAGGCGACCCTGGACCGGATCGAAGGGCGGCGCCTGGTGTTCACGCTGTCCGTCTCGGAGAGCGCGGGGCTGGTGGCGGCGGGCAAGCTGATCCGGGTCATCGTCGACCGGGAGGTGTTCCTCTCCAACGTCCGTTGATCGGTACGTCCTCTCGCCGGGCCCGTGCCGCACCGGCCACGTCGGCGACCCGCTGGTACCCTGGGCAGAACGTCCCACTCCGGGTCGAGCGTCTCCACATCATCCATGATCCTCGAACGCATCGAAAACCCCGCTGACCTTCAGGACCTCACGCTTCCGGAGCTGGACGCCCTGGCTGCGGAGATCCGCGAGTTCATCGTCACGTCGGTGACGGCGACCGGCGGCCACCTCGGCTCCAACCTCGGCGTCGTCGAGCTCACGCTCGCCCTCCACCGCACCTTCGACTCCCCCCGCGACGTGCTCCTGTGGGACACCGGCCACCAGGCCTACATCCACAAGGTGCTCACCGGCCGCAGACAGGAGTTCCCCCAGCTTCGCCAGGCCGGGGGCCTCTCCGGTTATCCCAACCGGAGCGAGTCCGAGCACGACTGGATCGAGAACAGCCACGCGTCGACGGCGCTCAGCTATGCGCACGGTCTGGCCAGCGCGTTCGAGCTCCAACGGAGCGACCGCCGTGTGGTGGCGGTGGTCGGCGACGGCGCCCTCACCGGCGGGATGGCATACGAGGCTCTGAACAATCTCGGACATTCGGGACGACGCGTCCTCATCGTCCTGAACGACAACGGCCGCTCGTACGCGCCGACCGTATCCCGGCTCTCCGTGAGCCTCACCCATCTGCGCCTCAACCCGTCCTACGTCCAGGTCCGTCAGCGCGTCCGCAACCTCCTGCGGGAGGTTCCCGGAGTTGGGGGCATGGCCGCACAGGGAGTCCACGGTCTGGCCAGCGCCCTCCGCGAAGTGGTGACGCCCCACACGTTCTTCGAGGCGCTCGGGATCCGCTATGCCGGTCCCATCGACGGGCACGACATCGCCGGAGTCGAGCAAGCCCTGGCCCACGCCACCGAGTGGCCCGGTCCGATCGTCGTCCACGTCCTCACGCAGAAGGGCCGCGGCTATGCGCCGGCCGAGGAGGACGAGGTCCAGCGCCTCCACGACGTGAAGAAGGCTGCGCCGAGTGCGGTGCCCATCTCGACCGCCGCCCCGTCCCCGGCCGAGGAGCCGCCGGGGTCGGACATCGCGGCGGGGTCGGACATCGCGCCGGGGTCGGACATCGCGCCGGGGTCGGACGGTGCGCCGGGGTCGGACATCCCGGTCACGACGTTCACCGACGCATTCACCCGATCGCTCATCCGGCAGGCTGAGCTCGATCCCCGCATCGTGGGCATCACCGCCGCCATGCCGGGTCCGACTGGGCTGCTCCCGTTCGAGGCCCGCTTTCCGGACCGGTTCGTCGATGTCGGCATCGCCGAGCAGCACGCGCTCACGGCGGCAGCGGGCATGGCCATGGGCGGCCTGCGACCCGTGGTCGCCGTCTACTCCACGTTCTTCAGCCGGGCCTTCGACCAGGCCAATCTCGACATCGGCCTCCACGGGCTGCCGGTGGTACTCGTCCTGGATCGAGCAGGCATCACCGGCGAGAACGGGCCGAGTCACCACGGAGTGCTCGATCTCGCCCTCGGGCTGTCTATCCCCGGTTTGACCGTGTTCGCGCCGTCCTCCGCCTCCGAGGTCGAGGCCATGCTGGCTCAGGCAGTGGAGCTGGACGGGCCCTCGATGATCCGGTTCCCCTCCACTCCGGCGCCTCGTCAGGCCCCGGGGACTCCGGTGGGTCGGGGCCTCGAAGCCCGCCGAGCACGCAGCGGAGATGGGTCGGTCTGCATCCTCGCCGTCGGAAAGATGCTCGGGGCCGCCGAGGAGGCGGCGGAGATTCTCGAGGGGGACGGGATCGCGGCGACGATCTGGGACGTCCGCGTGGTGTCGGCTCCGGACCCGGCCATGCTCGCCGACGCCGCCGGGCACCAGCTCGCGGTGACAGCGGAGGACGGCGTGCGCCACGGGGGCGCCGGAGCGTTCGTCGCCGACGCGCTGCGGTCCTCCTGCGAGCCGGCGATGGCACCCTCCATCATCCGGCTGGGCCTGCCGCGCCAGTACCTTGCCCAGGGGAAGCCGGACCGTATCCTCACCGATCACGGCCTCGACGGGCCGGGGATGGCCGCAACCATCCGGCGGGCCACGGGTTCCTCCATGGGGATGGGTGAGAGGCCGGGTGAACCGGGTGCGGGCGAGGCAGCGGAGAGCGAGGCGGAGGTGGGCAAGACGGAGGTGGGCAAGACGGCGGTGAACCAACCGGCGGCGAGCGAACCCAGTGTCAGGCCGGGTGTCGGGCCCACGAGCCATGCCGCACGAAGGCGGCCGGATCCGGGAGAGCCGGCGCCGGACAGTGCACGCGAGTCGGTGGGCGCAAGGGCCGCGACCCAGACCGGGCCGTCGTCGGCGACCGGGCAGGGCGCGTCTCACCCGGTCTTCGTGCCAGGCGAGAGCCCGGTGGACTAGCCGGGGGCCGCATTCCATCGACGTCGCCGTCCCCGGGCGGCCGGAGCCTCGTCCCGCGGAAGGTACCCATCCTTCTCGTGGACCCCGATCGGATCGGCTCTTGCCCGGCCGGAGCCGACCGGTGGCTGGGTGGGCGGGTTGGCAGAGTTCTACAACCTCAACCGCATCGAGGACCGCAAGGACCTCGACGACGCCTTTCAGGTTGCCATTCGTGCTGACGCCGCCGATCGGGCAGCCCTGGGCCCGACGGTATTGACGCAGCAATTCCGTGACATGGCCGGGCGACTCGCGACCCACGCTTCCTTCCCAGCCAATGACCCGACTCGTGCCCGTTTGGCGAATCGAGAACGGGTCGACCCACCTTGCGGACTACCTCCATACCCGCATCGTCGAGTTGCTCGTGCACACCGATGACCTGGCGACGAGCGTGGACGTCCGGGCTGTTCCACCCAGAGATGCGGCTACGGCTGCGTTTCTCGTGTTCATAGAGCTGGCGCGCTCCCGCTTCGGGGACGTAGCCGTCCTCAGGGCCTTCGCCCGCCGGGAACGGGGCGACGCCGAGACACTTCGCGTCCTCTGAATGGCGGCGGCGGCTCCTCGTCGCGGCGTCTCGATTGTTTGCCGCCAGAATCGAAACGTGTTCTACTGACGGCGATGACGTTCAACCTCGCGGATCTCTTCGAGGCGGCCGTCGACGCATTCGGCCAACGCGAGTACCTGCTCGCATCCGGCCAACGCCGCACCTTCGCCGAGATGGATGCCCGGGCCAACCGCCTCGCCCACTTCCTCGCCGACCGCGGGGTGGGCCCCGGGGACCACGTCGGCATCTACTCCCTCAACAACGTCGAGTGGGTTGAGACAGCGTGGGCCGTCTTCAAGCTCCGGGCGGTCTGGATCAACATCAACTACCGGTACGTGAAGGACGAGCTCAAGTACCTCTTCACGAACGCCGACCTCGTGGCCCTGGTCCACCAGGCCCAGTTCGGACCACAAGTGGCGGAGGTCCTCCCCCATCTCCCTGACCTGAAGCTCCGAATCGGCATCGAAGACGGATCCGGTACCCCGCTGTCCGACGGGACCGTCGCCTACGAGGACGCCATGGGCTCGGGACGTCCCGAGCGCGACTTCGGCCCCCGCTCGGGCGACGACCACTACATCCTCTATACCGGCGGCACGACGGGCATGCCCAAAGGGGTGGTCTGGCGGCACGAAGACGTCTTCTACGCCCTGGGCGGCGGGGTCGACCCCCACACCAACACCCGGGTCCGGGAGCCGGCCGAGCTCATCGAGAAGGGACAGGGCGGTCAGGTCACGCTGCTTCCGATCGCTCCGCTCATGCACGGTGCCACCCAGTGGTCGGTCATGGGGCAGAGCTTCGTCGGCAACCGCACGATCCTCGTCCCCAGGTTCGACCCCCACGAGGTGTGGCACCTGGTCGAGCGAGAACGGGTGAACTCGATCATGATCACCGGCGATGCCATGGGAAAACCCCTGATCGAGGCGCTCGACGACCCCGGGTTCGACTACGACCTCTCGTCGCTCCTCGCCGTGACCTCCTCCGCCGCCCTTTTCTCCGCCCCGGTGAAGGACGAGTTCTTCAGGCACCTCCCGGACATCGTGATCGTGGACGCCGTCGGCTCGTCGGAGTCGGGCAACAACGGCATGGTCACGATGGGCAAGGGCAACACGGCGATGAAGAGCGGTCCCACCGTCTCGGTGCTCGGCAACACGGTCGTGTTCGACGAGCACTTAGCGCCGGTCCAGCCCGGCTCGGGTGTGATCGGCAAGATCGCCAGGTGCGGTGACATCCCGATCGGGTACTACAACGACCCGGGCAAGACTGCCCAGGTCTTCGTCACCGTCGAGGGGACCCGCTACGTCATGCCGGGAGACTTCGCCACCGTGGAGGAGGACGGCTCCATCACCCTCCTCGGCCGGGGGTCGGTCTCGATCAACTCCGGTGGCGAGAAGATCTTCCCCGAAGAGGTCGAGTCCGCCGTACGATCACACTCCCAGGTGTTCGATGCGATCGTGGTGGGAGCGCCCGACGATCGTTGGGGCCAGCGGGTGGCCGCCATCATCCAGCCCCGGGCGGAGCCGCATCCGGACCTGTCGAGCATCCAGGCCCACTGCCGGGAAAGCATCGCCGGCTACAAGGTCCCGCGCCAACTTCACGTCGTTGACACCATCGTCCGGTCGCCGAGCGGAAAGCCCGACTACCGATGGGCGGCCGAGGTCGTCGCCGGAACTCCGGTCGAGACCGACCGCGGAGGCGACCGCACCGCCGTGGGCCACTGACCCGGGGCTGCGCTGGTGCCCGTCGACCTGACCGAGCTCGTCGCGCCCCGCCAATGCGCCGTGCTCACCATGGAGATCCAGCGAGGGGTGGTCGGGGACCTGAGCTCGTTCCCGGAGCTCGCCGACGCCGTCTTGAAACACAGGATCATCCCCAACACGGCGCGGCTCCTGATCGCCGCCCGGGACGCCGGCGCCAGGGTCGCCCACTGCACGGCCGAATTCCGGGACGATCGGGCCGGCACGACGGTCAACTGCCAGCTCGTCGGAGCGGTCCTGCGCAGACCGGAGCACCTGCTGGCCGGGACGGCGGCTGTCGAGCTGGTTCCCGAGCTCGGGCCAGAGCCCTCCGACCTCATCTCCCCGAGGTACCACGGGGTCTCTCCGTTCACCGGCACCTCACTCGACATCTGGCTGCGTAACCTCGGAGTGCGCACCGTCATCGCCACCGGTGTCTCGGTCAACCTGGGTGTGCTCGGGCTGGCCATCGAGGCGGTCAACCTCGGCTATCGGGTCGTGGTCCCGCGCGACACCGTCACCGGCATCCCCCACGGGTACGCCGAGGCAGTGCTCGACAACACGTTCCCCCTCATCGCCACATTGACCACGGCGACAGCGGTCGTGAGCAGCTGGCAACAGGCGGGGTCAACCGGGCGGACGGAACCCGAAGCCCGATGAGATACGGGCCAGGCTCACCACCCGGTCCTTTGCCGGTGCCACGACGTCGACCAGGCCGTAGCGCACGGCCTCGGCCGCGCCGAGGATGAGCCCGCGCTCGAAGTCGGCCAGGACATCGCCGACCGACCGGCGTCCCCTGGTGGATTCCGCCAGCCGGGAGAGCACGCTCCGCCGCTGCTCATGGTGGCGCTCCACCAGGGCCTCGAGGCCGGCGAACGTCCCTTCGTAGGTGACCTCCTCATCCTTCAGGAAGAAGCGGGCATTGGGCGCCGCCCGGCGGGCGTGGGCGGCGGCCAGGACGGCGACAGGCGGCCCCGAGAGGGCACCTACACACGTCGCCTCCACCTCCACCCCCACGAGATCGATGACGTCGATCAGAGCAGCAGTGGCATCGATCGTTCCGGCGTTCACCGAGACGAGCAGCGTGATGGGCTCGTCGCCCAGGGCGTCGAGCGCCCACAGCTTGGCCGCCAGATCGGCGACGGCGCGGTCGTCCAGGCGTCCGAAGAGCGAGACCACCCGCTCGTCGAAGAGTCGCTCGCCCACCCGGTCCGGCAGCTCGTCGAAGCTCATTCCCGGTTTTCCTTCCGGTCGGCGAGGAGAACGGTCAGGTCCCGGCCGATGGCGGCCGCGTACCGCTCGAGCGTCGAAAGGCGGACATCGAGCTCGCCGGACTCGAGACGGGCCACTGCCGACTGCGAGGTGCCCATCCGGGCGGCCACCTCGGTCTGCGAGAGCCCGAGCGACCTCCGATGCCCGGCGAGTTTGCCGGCCAACTGGTGACGTCGCTCGGCCATCTCCCTGAAGCCGGGGAGCGTCGGCTCGTATCGCCGAACGGTCATCGCTGGGGGCTCACCTCCTCGTCCCCACTCGTGCCGAGAGCCGGGAGCAGCGCCTGCTCATCTCATATTCGAGATATCATAGCTGCTATCACCCTCGCATCGAGCTCGGAGGCCGCCATGTCCCACCAGAATTCCTTCCGCTCCTTCAGTTCCGTCATCCCCACCGTGATCGAGTCGTCTCCGCGCGGCGAGCGCGCCTTCGACATCTACTCGCTGCTCCTGCGAGAGCGCATCGTGTTCCTGGGGACCGAGGTCGACGACCAGGTCGCGAACGTCATCATCGCCCAGATCCTCTACCTCGAGGCCGAGGATCCCGACAAGGACATCACCTTGTACATCAACTCGCCCGGCGGAATGGCCTATGCGGGGATGGCCATCTACGACGTCATGCAGCACGTCAACTGTGACGTCTCGACCACGTGCGTCGGCATGGCCATGTCGGCGGCGGCGATGATCCTCGCCGGAGGAGCGCCGGGCAAACGCTATGCGCTGCCGTCGTCCAAGGTCATGATCCACCAGGGAAGTGCGGGTACCCGCGGCGCTCCGAGCGACATGGAGATCCAGCTGCGGGAGGTGTTGGCGCTCACCCAGAGGATGGCCGAGATCATCTCGTTCCACAGCGGGAAGCCGGTCGAGCAGGTCAAGGCCGACATCGACCGCGACTACTTCCTGACCCCGGAGGAGGCGGTGGCCTACGGGATGATCGACGAGATCATCGTGCCCCGCCGGGGGGTGGCCGCCGCTGGCGCCAAGAGCACAGCCGGCGGGATGAGCACGGCCGGCGGGATGACGGCGGCCGGCGGGATGAGCACGGCCGGCGGGATGACGGCGGCCTCACCCCTGTCGGAGGACCTGGAGAAGACCGGCTGAGGGCCGGGCGGGAGATGCGCGACCGTCGGGCGGCGCGACGAAGGCGCGCCTCCCAGTCTTCACGTCGCCACCTCACATGTTGCGGGTGCCGTCCAGCTGGATCATGGCGTTGGTCGGCAGCTCCTCGACGGTGATGTCGGGCACCCGGCCGTTCAGCGCCTGGTAGGTCGGCTTCGCCTTCTGCCGGTACCGGGTTGTCGAGTGGACGGGATCCGGATCGAACTGCGGGATGACCTTGGTGCCGAACACCTCGAGCATCTCGAGGACCTCGTCGTGCTCGAAGGAGTCAGACGGCAAGCCGAACACCAGCTGATCGCACCCGACCTCCTGGTAGCGAGCCGCCTGCTCGGCGACCTCGTCGGGTTCGCCGCAGAGCAACCATCCCTGGTCGATCAGGTAGTCGAGCATCGACTCGTCGCTGATGGTGTGGGGTCGCTCGGGCCAGACGGGGACGCCCTCCTCGTGCGGGATGGTGTCGTGGTAGTTGCACACCAGCGAGTACAGGTAGCCGCGGCCTCGCCGCAGAGCGACCTCCCTGGCCTTCTGCCGGTCGTTCAGACAGATGACGGCGTTGGTCATCATGACGTTGTCGTTCTTGAACTGGCCGAGCGGCGTCGTGCAGTTGGCTACGCCTTCCTTGTACGCCTCGATCCGACCCTTCAAGTTGTAGACGGGCTCGAAGTTGAAGGCGATCGCCCCGATGCCCAGCTCTCCGGCCTGCGTGAACGTCGCTGGATTGCCGCATCCCACCCAGATGGCAGGGTGGCCCTTGCGCTGGTACGGCTTGGGCAGGATGTTGTGGGGATAGGGAACGGTGAAATGCTCGCCCTGGAAGGAGTAGTCCTGTTGTTCCCACATCCTCGGGATCTCGCGGATGACCTCGTTCCACTCGGGCTTCGTCGAATTCTTGTCGAGGATGTTGAACGCGGCGATCTCATGGCTGCCGGCGCCACGACCGGTTCCCCACTCGAACCGCCCTTCGAACAGGTGATCGAGCATGGCGACCCGCTCGGCGGCGCGCACCGGGTGGTTCACCCGGGGCGAGAGGTTCATGATGCCGGTGCCGACGTGGATGCGGGACGTCGATCCGGCCAGTGACCCCATGACGACCTCGGGAGAGGACATGTGGCTGTACTCGGTCAACGAGTGGTGCTCACCGATCCATGCGTACTTCCAGTTGTGCTTGTCGGCTTCGATGACATAGGCCATCTCCCGCATGATCATCTCGTGCTCGCAGGAGGGGTCGTGCGCCGCCGGCCCCGGCAGATACCCGTTGATGAAGATTCCGAACTCCACGACGAGCACTCCTCTCGGTTCCGGCCGGCTCGAGGCTCGATCCGGCCTGTCGGCCCGGTTCTCTCGGTCCGGTTCTCACGGTCCGGCCTGTCGGTCCGCCCAACCCCGATGCACCGTACCAGCCGGGCGACAAAATTGCAACGTGTTACAGATTTGAGCCCTTCGGACCTGGTCATCCGGGGTGGGCTCCAGGATCGGGCGTGGTCAGACCCGTCGGAGAGCGGCGATGGGTCGCCACGGGCCGGTGGAGCGACCGGGCGGCGGGGATCGCCGAGGAACCCGGTCGGGCCTACGATCCGAGCCGAAACGATCCGGGCGGAGCCCGACCGGCCGAGCCTCCCGAGGAGCACCGATGCCAACCATCGACGAGCTGATCCGGCGACGAGCGGGCGACACGCGGATCGGGCTGCTCTACGGAGACCGGTCCTGGACCCATGACGAGGTCACGAGGGCTCAGGCCGAGCGGGCGGCGTTGCTCGCCTCATTGCGGCGGCAGGGTCCGTTCCATGTCGCTCTCCTGCTCGACAATGTTCCCGAGTACGTCTTCTGGATGGGGGGCGCAGCGCTGGCCGGTGCCGTCGTCGTCGGTGCCAATCCAACACATCGGGGCGACGAGCTGGCCCGCGACCTCGCTCATACCGACTGCCAGCTGCTCATCACCGACGGCAACTACCGGAAGCTCGTCGACGGACTCGATCTCGGTGCGGCACTACCACCCGAGCGGGTCCTCGTCATCGATCGACCGACGGGTGAGCCCGACGGCCGAACTCCTTCGGCTTACGGGTCCCTCCTGGCCGGGACATCCGGCGCGCCGCTCCCCGACCCCGCCGACACAGGTGTCACCGAACGGTCGCTCGGCCTGCTGCTCTTCACCTCGGGAACGTCGGGAGCGCCGAAGGCGTGCCTCTGCAGCCAAGGGCGCCTGGCCGGGATCGGCACCACGGTGGCCCAGCTGTTCGACATCGACGAAGACGACGTGTGCTACCTGGCCATGCCCCTGTTCCACTCGAACGCGCTCATGGCAGGATGGGCGCCCGCCCTCGCCGCCGGGGCCACCGCCGCCCTGCGGGACAGGTTCAGCGCGTCGAGCTTCGTCTCCGACGTCAGGCGTTTCGGCGTGACCTACTTCAACTACGTCGGCAAGCCACTTTCGTACATCCTGGCCACGCCCGAGCGCGACGATGATGGCGACAACCCGTTGCAACGCGTGTTCGGGAACGAGGCGGCCGAGGGCGACGTGACGCGGTTCGGCCAGCGATTCGGATGCCTTGTGCAGGACGCCTACGGCTCGACCGAGGGCGGCGCGGCGATCCAGCGCACACCGGACACTCCGCCCGGAGCCCTCGGCCGAGCACTGCCCGGAACGATCGTGGTCGATCCGGAGACGGACGAGGAGTGCCCCCGGGCCCGCTTCGACGGGCGCCGCCGATTGCTGAACGCCGAGGAAGCCATCGGCGAGCTGGTCAGCAGGTCCGGGGCGGCGGGCTTCGAGGGGTACTGGCGCAACGACGAGGCCAACCGGGCCCGGGTCCGCAACGGCTGGTACTGGACCGGCGACCTCGCCTATCGGGACGAGGACGACTTCTTCTATTTCGCCGGACGCGACTACGACTGGCTGCGGGTCGACGGCGAGAACTTTGCCGCCGCTCCGGTCGAGGCCATTCTCCAGCGTCATCCCGATGTGGTGCTGGCCTCTGTGTACGCGGTACCCGATCCGTCCGTCGGCGATCAGGTGATGACGGCGCTCTTGCTCCGACCCGGTGCCGGCTTCGTGGCGGAGGACTTCACCGCCTTCCTGGACGGACAGCCGGATCTCGGGACCAAGTGGGGCCCACGCTTCGTGCGGATCGCCGAGGACCTCCCGACGACGGCCACGACCAAGGTGTTGAAGCGGGTCCTCCGCGGCGAGGGGTGGCGGTGCGGTGATCCTGTGTGGTGGCGGCCCGAGCTGGGCGGTCCCTTCCGACGGTTGACCGACGCTGAAGCCGATGCGCTCGACAAGGCGGTGACCGAGCGATAGCCGGGAGCGGAGGACCCGCCTGAGTAAGAATGCCCGGATGGAGGTCGTCCTCACCGCGCTGACCCTTGCTGCGCCCGGTGGGATGCAGTCCTATCTCCTTACCGTGGCTCCGCAGCTCGAGCGGCTCGGCCATGGGGTCACCCTCTTCGCTCCCGAGCAGGGGACCATGGCCGAGGTGGCCCGGGAGCGCGGCCTTCGAGTGGCCCCCACCGAGGACGACCTGCCTGCAGACTGTGACGCCGTCATCGCTCAGGAAGGCATCACCGCGCTGGCCATGGCCGATCGGTATCCGCATGCGGTCCGAGCCCTGGTGGTGCACAGCGCCGAGTACGACGTACACCTGCCTCCCGCCTTCGACGGAACGGTCACGTGCGCCATCGCCATGAACGATGCCGTCGAGCGTCGCCTGTCAGCCCTGGCGGCGCCGGTGTGGATCCAGCGGATGCGCCAACCCATCGACACCGACCGGTACCGCGGCGTGGGCACGACGCCTGAACGGGCCGGGAGGGTGCTGGCGCTCGGCAACTACCTGAACGGCGCCGGTCGGGACGCGCTGGTCTCGGTCTGTGAGGCATCACATCTGTCTTGGCGGCAGGTCGGGGTGCACGGCGACCTGCTGGCCGACCCGACGGGCGCCATCGCCGACGCCGACGTGGTCATCGGGCAGGGTCGTTCGATCCTCGAGGGGATGGCGTGTGGCCGTGCGGCGTGGGTCTACGGGCCGATCGCCGGCGACGGGTGGGTGACCGCCTCGTCGTATCCGGCCCTCGAGGCGGACGGGTTCAGGGGCCGCGCCACCGATGCGGTGCTCGACGCCGGGAGCTTCGCCCGAGCGATCGAGGAGTACGACCCGCAGATGGGGACGGCCAATCGCAAGCTGGTCACCCTTCACCACTCGGCCTACGAGCACGCCATCTCGATGGTGGGTGTACTCGAACGCTCGCCGGCCGGTCGTCGCATCGACGCACCGCTGCGCGAGCTCGCCCGGGTCGTCCGCACCCAGTACCACGCCCAGTCGTGCCTCGATCACATGACCCGCGAGCTGCGCACCGTCCTCCACCAACGTGACGCTGCCCGTGGCGAGATCGCGCCGCTGCGGGCCGAGATCGAGCGAATCGGAGTGGAGAGCGAGCGTCTCCGCACGGAGTTGTCCTTCCTCGAGGCGCGCTTCGAGCGCCTGACGGCCAGCCGCCGCTGGACAGCGTTGAAGCTCGCCCTCTCCCCGCTCGACGCCGCTCGCCGACGGTGGCAACAGCTGGGGCCGTGACCACCCGGCGCCCGTGGAGCGGGCGGCGCCTTCACTTCGTCGGCATCGGCGGATGCGGCATGAGCGGGCTGGCCCTCGTGGCCCACGAGCTCGGGGCCCGGGTGTCCGGATCGGACCGGAGCGACGGGCCCTACCTTGGCCGCCTGGCCGCCCGCGGGATGGGCGTGACGGTGGGACACCACGCCAGCTCGGTGCCTGCCCGCGCCGAGCTGGTCGTCTCTTCGGCGGTGCCTCCCGACAACGTCGAACGGATCGAGGGTCGGCGCCTGGGGCTCGTGGCGAAGACCCGGGGCAGCCTGCTGGCCGAGCTGACCGGCCTCCAGCCGTGCATCGCCGTGGCCGGCACCCACGGCAAGACCACCACGGCGGCCATGACCGTGCACGCCCTCCGAGGAGCGGGCATCCCGACCGACTACGTGATCGGCGGCGACATCCTCCCCGGCGGTGGCAACGCCGAGTGGCACGGGGGCCGCTGGCTGGTGGTCGAGACCGACGAGTCGGACCGATCGCTCCTCGAGCTCTCCCCCGAGATCGCCGTCGTGACCAACGTCGAGCTCGACCACGTCGAGGCCTATGCGACCCTCGCCGCCGTAGAGGACGTGTTCGCCCGGTTCCTCGCCGGCTCCGCCCTCGCCGTCGTGTGGGACCGGACCGATGTCGTTGCCCTGAGCCGAGGACCGACGGTCACCTTCGACGCCCCGACCCCGGCAGTGTCGCCCGAGGGCACGGCATTCACCTGGCGGGGGCGGAACGCTCGAACGGTGCTCCCCGGGGAACACAACGCCCGCAATGCCGCTGCCGCCCTCGAGGCGGCCGTGGCCGCCGGAGCGGACCCCGACGCCGCCGTGAGCTCCCTCGCCGGTTTTCGGGGTGTGGCCCGACGCTTCGAGCTCGCCGGTCGGTCGCCATCGGGGTCGCTCGTCATCGATGACTACGCCCACCATCCGACGGAGGTGGCGGCAACGCTGGCAGCGGCGAGGTCCTTCGACCCGGTCCGACTGGTGGCGGTGCTGCGCCCGTGGGGCCCGGACCGGGTGCGGGCCATGGCGGGAGGCTTCGCCGAGGCCCTCCGGCTCGCTGACATCGCCGTGGTGCTCGACGTCGCCGGCCCGGCCGCCGGCGACGACCGAGGCGCGCTGGCCGCACAGATCGCACAGGCCGCTCACAGGGATCGAGCCCCGTCTTCCGTCATGACGGTGACGGGTGTCGAAGAGGCGCTCGAACTGCTAGGCACCGAGCTGGAGCTGCGCCCGGGCGATGTGTGCGTTGCCCTCGGCTGCGGCGACGTCGCCGATCGCCTGGTGGGTCAGCCCGTCCCTGCCCCGCCGACGCAACGTCGGGTACCGTCGGCGCCGTGAGCTCGGACGTCCTGGTGGTCGGGGGCGGGGTGGTGGGTCTGTCGGTGACCGCGGCGTTGCTCGACCAGGGCATGACGGTCACGTCGGTGTATCCCCCGCCGGATGGAGCGCTGCCGGTGGCCACCCTAGCCGCCGGGGCCATGCTGGGAGCGTTCGGCGAGCTCTCGGCCGGCGACGACGCCGGTTTCGAGGATCTCCACTTCGCGGCCCGACTCGAGGCCCAGCGGATGTACCCGGCGTGGCTCGACCAGGTCGTCGAACGTTCCGGTTCCACCGTCCACCAGGACGAGGGAACCTTCGTGGTGGCCAACAACGTGGGTCTCACCGATCGGGCCAGCCTCCGCCTTATGAAGCAACGCGCCGATGCCACCGGGGAGCCTGCCGAGTTCGTCGAAATGGAAGACGTCCCCGGTCTGCGACCAAACCAGTACCAGGCTCCCGGATCGTGCCTCCATCTGCCGAACGAGCATTCGCTCGACCCCGAACAGCTACTGGGGGCCCTGGAGCGTTGTGCGGCCTCCTACCCGACCTGGACCCGCGTCACCGACATCGTCGACGCCGTCGAGCCCCAGGGGAAGGGCTGGGCGGTGACCTCGGTCACCGGAGAGGCCTTCCGGGCCGACCAGGTGGTGCTCTGCGCCGGGTCGCGATCGTGGGACGGGCTGACCAAGGAGGTGGTGGCGACGGCCGGCCTACCCGAGATGTTCTTCGGAAAGGGCGTCTCGTGCGTGGTCCGCAATGGCCCGACGGTGCCCTCGACGATCCGCACCCCCAACAGGGCGTTCGCCTGTGGCATCCACGTCGTACCCCGATCCGACGGGCTCCTCTACCTGGGGGCCACCAACAGCCTCGGGGTCGACCACGAGCTCGAGCGGGGCATCCAGCCGGGCGAGCTCCACAACCTGTTCGACGAGGTCATCCACCAGATCAACACCGATGTGCGCGAAGCGAGGATAGAGCTTCTGTCCGTCGGGTTCCGCCCCATCGTCGCCCACGGGCGGCCGGTGGTCGGAGCCACCGCCCTGCCGGGCCTGAGCGTCGCCACCGGCACCTATCGCGACGGCGTGCTCCTGGCGCCTCTGATCGGCTCCCTCGTCGCCGATCAGCTGAGCGCTCCGCTTGGCCTCGGACAGCTGGGCGGTACGCCAGCCCGGCCAAACCCGTTTCCAGTGGTGACGGACCACGGGAACGCGGTGCCGTGCCGACGTGATGACCTCATCGAGCGCGGTGTTCGGGACATCGTCTCGTTCCTGCAAGAGCCGCGGGGCGAGCTACCCTACGAGCGCTGCTCGCCAGTTGCGGCGCTACGTGACTGCCCTCTTCCGCATGGCTGTCGACGACGACGGCCGCTACACGCCCGTGCGGGACGAGATCCGGCGACGCCTCCGTGACGCCCCGCTCAACGAGACCATGCACGGCATCTTCCGAGACATCGCCGACAACTCCGACACGCCGTAGGAAGGCGGTCTGGCACCTGCGCTCGGATCCGGTGCGCGGCTAGTGGTCCACGCCGAGGATCAACCCGCTCGTGGGCACGCCGGTACCGGCGGTGACGAGCACGTGCTCCACCTCGGGAACCTGATTGACGGACGTGCCCCGCACTTGACGGGCGCCTTCGGCGATCCCGTTCATCCCGTGCAGATAGGCCTCGCCGAGCTGGCCGCCGTGCGGGTTGAGGGGCAGCTTCCCACCGAGCTCGATGTTGCCATCCCGGACGAAGTCCTTGGCCTCGCCCCGGGCGCAGAACCCAAGTTCCTCGAGCTGGGCGAGCACGTAGGGAGTGAAGTGGTCGTAGAGGACGGCGGTCTGGATGTCGGCGGGCGTGAGGCCAGAGGTAGCCCACAGCTGTCGGGCCACCATACCCATCTCGTCGAGGCCGCAGAGGTCCCCCTCGTAGTAGGAGGTCATCATCTCCTGTGCCGGGCCCGACCCCTGGGCGGCCGCCCGGATGACAGCGGGCGACGAGGGCAGGTCACGCGCCCGCTCGATCGACGTCACGACCAGTGCCTGTCCCCCGTCGGTCTCCTGGCAGCAGTCGAGCAGATGGAGAGGCTCGACGATCCAGCGCGACGCTTGATGATCCTCCAACGTGATCGGCTGCTCGTAGAACCACGCGTTCGGGTTGGTGGCGGCGTGCTTGCGGTCCGCCACCGCCACTCGTCCGAGGTCTTCGGACGTGGCCCCGGTGACATGGAGATAGCGCTGGGCGGCCATCGCCACCCACTGGGCAGGGGTCAGGAGACCCACCGGTGCGTACCAGGCGAAGTTGGCGGTCTCGGCATTGGGGAGCGGCGGCCGGCTCTGGACACCGCTGCCGAAGCGGTTGCCTGAGCGCTCGTTGAACGCCCGGTAGCACACGACGGTCCGGGCGACGCCGGCAGCGACGGCAAGGGCGGCCTGCTGGATGGTGGCACATCCCGCGCCGCCGCCGTAGTGGATCCGGCTGAAGAACGTGAGCTCACCGATTCCGAGACTCTTTGCCACATCGATCTCCGGATTGGTGTCGGAGCTGAAGGTGACCAGACCATCGACCTCGTTCGGTTCGATGCCGGCGTCATCGAGGGCGAGACTCACGGCTTGGGTGGCCAGGCTCAGCTCGCTGCGTCCCGACTCCTTCGAGAACTCGGTCGCCCCGATGCCGGCGATGGCGGTCTTGCCGACGAAGCCGTGGGCAGTGGCAGCCGTCATCGATGTGGATGACGTGGTTGGGGGTGCGTGCGCCGCGTGGATTCGGCAGTGCGGTACGGCAGTCGGAGCCGGACGGTGCCGGTGACGTGGTCGCCCAGGCCGTTCGACCCCCGCACGGACAGCTCGATCGCTCCTCTGCCGTCGTCGCCCACCGCCTCGTCTTTGCCGATCACGGATCCCGTCAGAGCCATGGTGTCATCGGGATAGTTGGGAGCACCGAGACGGATGTTCACATCGGTGATCATGGCTGCCGGCCCCGACCAGTCGGTTACGAACCTGCCGACAAGGCCGTTCGTCGAGAGGATGTTCATGAAGATGTCCTTCGATCCTCGCTGTGCGGCGAGAACGGGATCGTGGTGGACATCCTGGTAGTCACGAGACGCTATTGCCGTCGAGATGATGAGGGTCCGGGTGAGCGGGATCACGAGTTCCGGCAGCTCATCGCCCACGGCCACATCTTCGAAGAAGCAGACAGTGGCGATGTCGGGTGGGCTGACATCGGTCGGGTCGGACCGGGACGGGAGCTGGGAGCGGGACGGCTCTGCAGTCATGGCATGAGCTCCCGGCCCACGCGAACCTGCGCTGCCACTTGCCCGCCCAAGCGGGCGAGCTGAGCACTCGATGCTCCGAGCAGGAGCTCGATCTGCTTGCCCCACAGGAAGTAGCGGTGGATCGGGAAGGAGATGTCGGCTCCGATACCTCCATGTAAGTGCTGGGTGGCGTGAACGGCCCGTTGGCCGGCGTCGGAAGCGAACCAGGCGGCGACATTGACCGCCAGCGCGGCGTCGAGACCGTTGTCGAGCCTCCAGGCGGCCTGCCACAGCGTGACCCTGATCGCCTCCAGGTCGATTGCAGCGTCGGCGAGACGGAGGGACGTGCCCTGGAAGGTCGAGAGGGGACGGCCGAACTGCTCGCGGGAATTGAGGTAGTCGACCGTCTGGGAGACCGCCGCCTCGACCACGCCGACCTGGAGGGCACTGAGCCCCGTCCACGCCCGCTCCAGCATCCATTTCAGGATCTCGTTGCCCCGGGAAGGATCCCCTCCGGCAAGGATGTCGGCGGCGGCGACGCGCACACCGTCCAGATGAACATGGGGATGGATCTCGCGATTGGTGGTCGAGGCTCGTTCCATGACGACCCCGTGGGCGCCGGGGTCGAGCGCCACCACGATGATGCCGTCGTCGATGGTGGCGGGAACGAGGATCCGGTCGGCCACGTGAGCCTGGGGCACAGTGGACGCCCCCCCGAAGAGCAGGACGGACCCACCCTCCCACTTGGCCTCGACCGTAGGTTTCCCGGACCCACCGACGGCGATGTCGCCGGCCACGTCGGTCAGCGCCGCCGTGAGCACGACCTCTCCGGCAGCGACCCCGGGCAGCACCTCTTCACGGAGATGGCCCGAGCCGAACTCTGCGATGGGGAGCGCCCCGAGGGCGAGAGTCGACCACAGCGGGACAGGTGCCACCACCCTGCCCTGAGCTTCGAGGAGGACCGCCAGCTCGACCATGCCGTACCCGGCGCCTCCCGTCGCTTCGGGAACCACCAGGCCGAGAAGGTCGGCGGAAGCCAGCGCCGCCCATAGGTCCGCGTCGAAGCGATCCACGGTGTGCTCGACCTGATCGACCCGATCGGGAATGGCCATGCCCTCGAGGACGGCTCGAGCCGTCTCTTCGATGGCGCGCTGTTCCTCATTGAAGATGAAGTCCATCAGGGATTCCGCCGATCGGGGTCCGTGCCGTCCGGGCGGAAGACCGGCAGGGTCAAGTCGTCGTCGAAGTCGACGAAGGTGGCCACGACCGGCATTCCGATGGCCACGGACTCAGGCGTGATGTCGGCGACGTTCGCCACCAGACGGGTGCCCTCCTCCAGCTCCACGAGGGCCACGACGAGGGGATAGTCGAACGCCGGTACCCGCGGGTAGTGGTTGACCACGTAGCTGTAGATGGTGCCCCGGCCCGAGGCGGTCACCGTGTCCCACTCGAACGACCGGCAGTTGCCGCACGCCGGGCGCGGCGGATGGCGAAGGGCGCCGCAGTGCGTGCACCGCTGGATGAGGAGCCTGTGCTCACGTGCCCCTTCGAAGAAGAACCGATTGTCCTCAGTCAGAGCGGGACGAGGACGCAGCGGACGCGGAGCCCGGTCGTCCGGAGCGCCACCCGTTTGCCCACGCCGTTCCTCGGCCGGCGACGCCGGTGCCCCGGACGGCTCCGGATCATCCTTGGAGGGAGGCTTGAACTTGAGGATCCGGAACTCCATGGTGGCCACCAGCTCGCCGTCCTGGTCCGTGTAGTCGAGCCTCGTCGTCACGAATCTCCCTGCACCGAGCCCGGTCTTCTTCTCCGCCGAGACATCGACGATGACGGACGTGGCCTCGACCCGGTCGCCCGGTGCGAGCGGTCTGACGTAGTGCTGATCGCAGTTGGTGGCGACCACCGACGTGTACCCGGCATCATCGAGCAACGCCATCAAGTCGTCGAGATTGGATTCTGCCGCCTGATGCGAACGGGCCCGGGGCGAGGCGTCCTGGACCCCGGGCCCCCCGGGGCGGCCAGCTTCGACTTCCAGTGTTGCCCGCAATCCACGCATGATCCACGCCTGGAGCATGGTGGGCGGGGCGATGACCCCGGGAAACCCGACTCGCCGGGCAGCGTCGTCGTCGACGTAGACCGGGTTCTCGTCACCCATCGCCTCGACCCAGTGCCGGATCATCGGCCTGTTCACGGGATCCTGGCCGCTGACCGGTGGACCGGACGTCAGCCCTACGAAGTGTTGGAGCACTTCGTCAAGGGATCGGGCGGCCTCCGCTGCTGCCTCCGCCGCGCCCTCCGCCGCGCCCTCCGCCGGTCCCGAGGAGAGGGTGCCGCGATTCATGCGATCACCGGGCGGACCGCTTCATCCCCAACCCGGTCGAAGCCAGGATCTCGCGTTGGACCTCGTTCACGCCGCCGCCGAACGTGTTGATCTGCGCTTGACGGCCGGCCCGTTCGAGATCCCCGTTCAACGCCGCGCCCGGCGAGTCCGGACTGAGCAGTCCGGCTGCTCCGACGACCCCGAGCAACCTGCGATAGATCTCCACTGTCGACTCGGTCCCGAACACCTTGACGGCCGACGAGCCGGCGGGGCTGAGCGAATCTGTGGCAACAGCAGCCGTCATCCGCCAATTGAGGAGCTTCTGTGCCTCGAGCAATGCATACGTGCGCGCCAGATCAGACCGGACCCATTCGGCCTCGATCGACTCGTGTTGCACCGCCCACTGTGCGGTCTCGCTCCACAGGCGTTGAGCCAAAGCGCTGACGGCGGCCAGACCAACCCGTTCGTGGTTGAGTTGACCAGTGATCAATCGCCAACCCTCGTTCAGCTCACCGACCAGAGCCGAGGCCGGGACGCGCACGCCGTCGTAATAGGAGGCCGTCGTCGACACGCCGCCAACGGTGACGATCGGGGTGCACGAGAACCCCTCGGTGGACGTGGGAACCATGAAGATCGAGATGCCCTTGTGCTTGGGGGCATCGGGATCGGTCCGAGTCGCGAGCCAGATGTAGTCGGACTGGTCGGCGCCACTGGTGAAGACCTTGCTGCCGTCGATGACCCACTCATCCCCGTCGAGTACGGCTCGGGTGCGCAGCGATGCAAGGTCGGTACCGGCGTTGGGCTCCGTGTAGCCGATCGCGCAGTTCAGCTCGCCGGCCAGGATGCCCGGGAGGAACCGAGCCTTCTGCGCGGCGGTTCCATGGTGCATGATCATGGGACCTACGGTGTTGAGCGTGACGAACGGGAACGGTGCCCGGGCGCGCTGGACCTCCGTGAAGAAGATGAACTGATCCGATGGCGGTCGGCCCTGTCCGCCGTATTCCGTCGGCCAGCCGATGCCAAGCCAGCCGTCAGCGCCCATCCGGCGAACCACCCCTCGGAACGTCGCACCACCTTCGGTCTCGGTGTCGAGTGCCCGGCGTACGTCGTCGGTCAGCAGCTCCGCGAAGTAAGCCCGTAGCTCCTTGCGGAGAGCCCGTTGTTCAGCGGTCTCTTCGAGGTACACGACCTCAAGTCCCTCTTTCGTCCGTTCGCCAGCCCGATCATGGCCCATCCCCGATTGTCAGCCTGGCATCGCAGCCTTCGGGGCGACAGGCCCGTGGAACCACCAGCGGCCTATGATAACTGATACACGTTCTAGTAATGCCAGCGGCACGGCAGCACGGGTGCGGTCACCAACCAGCCCGGAGCGATGCAGCGGCGAAGGGGAGACCTGATGAATGTCGCCGAGATCAATCTCTGTGACCCGGAGAATTTCGTCGCCGGGGTTCCCCACGATTGGTTCAGGTATCTGCGGCACGAGGATCCGGTCTCTTGGCATCACGATCCGGACAGCGCAGGGGGAGGTTTCTGGTCGATCACCCGATACGACGACTCTGTGGCGGTCAACCGCGATGCCGAGCACTTCTCGTCATACCGGGCCGGAGCCATCTTCCATGACATGGATGACGAGGCGTTGGCTCAACAGCGAATGATGATGCTCAACATGGACCCGCCCATGCACACCCGCTACCGCCGATTGGTGAACAAGGGCTTCATGCCACGGATGGTGCGAGATCTTGAATCGAGCGTCGTCCACTTCGCCGACGGCATCCTCGACAACGTCTGCGAGGATGGGTCCGCCGATTTCGTCGAGCAGATCTCTGCGGAGCTTCCCCTTCAGGTCATCGCCGAGTTGATGGGCGTCCCCCAGGATGACCGACACCTCGTCTTCGACTGGTCGAACAAGATGATCGGCTCCGACGATCCTGAGTATCTCACGAGCCCGGACGCACCTGCCCAGGCGGCGATGGACCTCTATGCGTATGCAGACGAGCTCTGTGCCAAAAAGAGGCTCGATCCCCACGAGGACTTGTTCAGCGTGCTGACCCAGGCCGAAATCGAAGGCGATCGGCTCTCCGAGCTCGAGCTGGACCTCTTCTTCCTGCTCCTCTCGGTGGCAGGCAATGAGACGACGCGCAATCTCATCTCCGGCGCGATGGTGGCGTTCTTCGACCATCCTGACCAGTGGAAACGACTTCTCGGTGATCGGAGCCTGCTCCCCACGGCCATCGAGGAGATGCTGCGTTACGTGTCCCCGGTGATGCATTTCCGCCGTCAGGCCACCGCCGATGCCGTCGTTGGAGATCAGCACATCGCCGAGGGCGACAAGGTGGTGTTCTGGCACATCTCGGCCAATCGAGACGAATCGGTCTTTCCTGATCCGGACTCGTTCGACATCGGACGAGCTCCCAACAACCACATGGCCTTCGGCGGCGGAGGCCCTCACTTCTGCCTGGGCGCCAATCTGGCGAGGATGGAGATCAGGGTGATGTTCGACCGACTCTTGGATCGCATGCCCGACATCCATCTCGATGGCGAGGTTCAGCGCCTCCGGTCGAACTTCATCAACGGCGTAAAGCACATCCCGGTTGCGTTCGCTCCGTCAGCGCCATCCGCCCCGTGATGACGACGAACTGGCGGTTCGACCTCCCCACCCGCCCGTAGCGAACCTCCGTTAGAAAGCGGGTTCAGCACACATGCGCTTCCACATGGCCGTCACCTTCCTCCCAGTCGAAGAGACATTTGCGTTTGCCCGGAAGTGCGACAAGCTCGGATACAACGGCCTCTACCTGTCCGAGCACTTGTTCAATCCGAAGGAGCTCCGGTCGCGCTACACGTACTCTCCTTCTCCCGACGGTGCGCCGTTCTGGGAGAAGGAGACGGCCTGGCCCGACCCGATGTGCCTCATCTCCGCCCTCTCGGCAGTCACCACAGAACTGACGTTCACGACCGGCATCTACATCGCGCCGGTGCGGGATCTCATCACGGTGGCCAAGTCGGTGGGCACGACAGCGGTTCTGTCGAACAACCGGGTGCGCCTCGGAGTGGGCGTCGGCTGGTGCGAGGAGGAGTACTTCCAAACCGGACAAGCGTTCCGGACGCGGGGCAAGCGGCTCGACGACATGATCCCGGCCCTGCGGGCCCTGTGGAAGGGTGGCTGGGTCGAATACCACGGCACGTACTTCGACGTCCCCGCCTGCCAGATGAACCCGTCACCCACCGAACCTGTGCCCATCATCGGCGGCGGAGACTCGATGCCTGCGC
This sequence comes from uncultured Acidimicrobiaceae bacterium, assembly GCA_963828385.1. Lineage (GTDB taxonomy): Bacteria > Actinomycetota > Acidimicrobiia > Acidimicrobiales > RAAP-2 > Bog-756. The sequence goes on along the minus strand of CAWHEF010000002.1, from coordinate 1,083,499 downwards.
TTCGCCGGGCGACGACGCTGTGCGACGGATGGGTGAACGCCGGCGCCGTGACGCCGGATGAGGCGTTCGACCAGGTCGCAGCGGTGAAGGCGCGCCTGAGGGACGCCGGCCGTGAACGGGAGCCCTTCTCGGTCTACCTGGCCGTCCGGGCGTATCCCGACCTGGACCTCTACCGTCGGCTCGAGGATGCCGGGGTGACCGATCTCGTCTGCGCACCTTGGATGGGTGTTCGGGCAACGGACGCCGACTCCCCCGAGTCATTGCTCAAGGCGCGTCTCGACGTGTCCGAGCAGTTCGCCGAGCACATCATCGCCGCCGTGGATTGATCACCGTCCGGGATCCAAGGGCGCGGTCGAGGGGCTCGGGCACTCCAGGCCCTCGGTATTCCGACCGAGCTCCCCGACCTTCGGCGCTCCGGCCGAGCGTCTCCCATCCCCTCGTGTGAGGAGTGATGCACCCTCATGGAAGGGTGGCGGCCATGATCCTCGGCACGCTGAAGACGGTGGGCGACCGGTTGCGAGGGGTCCTTTCGGACCTCGATCCCGACCGGCTCGAGGGGAGCGACGCCGCCGACGTGCTCGAAGCCTTCGCCGAGATCGAGAAGCTGGCGGCCGGAGGCAAGCTGCTCTGTGCCCGGCGGGTCGAGTCGTCTTTGGTCTGGCAGCGTTCCGGGCACCGATCGGCGGCGGCCCATCTCGCCCAGGTCACCGGGACGCCCCTCGGCGGGGCCATCGACACCCTCGGCACGGCCCGCAGGCTCGGTGACCTCCCGGCCACCGAGGAGGCGGTACGGGCGGGGAAGCTCTCCTCCGTCCAGGTGAAGGAGATCGCCGGGGCGGCGGCACGGCGTCCGAGTGCCGAGGGAGAGCTCGTCGACCAAGCCTCCACCGGGTCCTTCGCAGACCTCCGGACGAGAGCCCGCTCGATCAGCGCCACCGGTGCCGACGGCGAGGCCCGTTACCTGGCCATTCGCCGACGGCGCTCGCTCCGGCACTGGGTGGACGCAGACGGGGCCTTCCGACTCGACGCCACCCTCACCCCCGACGCCGGGACCACCCTTTTGGCCTCGGTGTCGAAGCGGGCCGACCATCTCCATCGCCAGGCCTCCCGGTCCGGGTTGGACGAGCCCAAAGGGGCCCTCTTGGCCGATGCCCTCTGCGAGCTCGTCGCCGACACCGCCGGTCCCGGCCCGGGATCGGCGTCGGGGCCGGCGCAGGACAGCGCCACCGAGCACACGCCGCCCCGGGTCCTCGTCCACGTCCGTGTCGACTACGACGCCCTTCGTCGCGGCTCGACCAAGGGCGGAGAGGTGTGCGAGATCCCCGGCGTCGGGCCCATCCCGGTGTCGGTCGCCCGCTCGCTCGCCGAGGACGCCTTCTTGAGCGTGCTCGTGCACAGGGGGGCGGACATCACCGCCGTCGCCCACCAGGGCCGTACCATCCCGGCCAAGCTCCGATCGGCGCTCATCGAACGGGACCGGTCCTGTGTGGTCCCGGGTTGTGACGTCTCCGACCACCTGGAGATCGACCACATCGTCGACTTCGCCGCCGGCGGACCGACCAGGCTCGACAACCTCTGCCGGCTCTGTCGATGGCACCACTACCTGAAGACCCACCACGACCACCGGATCCTCCGTGACGGCGGCCGGTGGACCTGGTCCGAACCGGCCGGGACCACCGCCCGGCGGGCCCCTCCGGAGCGGGCCACCTCCAAGTCGGGCCGACGACGACGGCGACGGTTGCCGTCACCCCCACCCCGGCCAGGCCGAGGACGCACCCGCTGAGGCGGGAGCAGTCCGAGCCGATACGAACGTCGGTGCCTCGACTCGACTACGACAACGCTACCGTCGAGCGGTCATCCGGCAGTGGACCGGCGGCCCGAGGTTGGACACCAGGAGCGGCCGGATGCGCGCTCAGACGACGCAGCGGATAGTAGACGAGTCCTGCCACACAGAAGCCGACGATGAAGGAGATGTCAGCGCCGTCGAGCATGTTGGCGATGGGCCCGACCACCAGTCCTGTGTCCATGAACGGCACCATGGCGCCGAAACCGACCACGAGCGACGCCAGTGCCGGCCAGCCCGATCGCAGGTTCCGCCATTCGAGGAGGTGGACGAGGGTGGCCCGATCCACGCCCGGACGCCGGTCCCGCCAATCGATGACCACGATGGCAAGGAACGGTGCGATCCAATACGCCGTGAAGAGGAGAACGTTCTGGAACTTTGCGGACACGTCACCGGTGTGCAGCCACAGGATCAGGAAGAACGCCATGAACGTCCCGATCGCCGCTGAGAAGTGCCGCTTGATCCTGACGCCGCCGGCCTGGGCGGCGAGGGAGGCCGAATAGTCGTTCATGGCATTGCTGGTGATCGCGCCGAAAACGACGGCCATCACCGCCAGCACCCCCAGAACCCCGCCGCCCATCAGGCTCTGCACTCCTCTGGCAGTCTGGTCGACGAGGCTTCTCGCCCCGAGCAGGCCGATCGAATAGACCCAGATGAACGAGACCGCAAGGCCGCCGAACGTGGCCCAGAACAGCGACCTCTCCGGGGTGTCTCCGGGCATGTACCGGCTGTAATCGGCAGCGTAGGTCGCCCAGCTGAACCCGCCGCTGAAGGCGATGACCACCATCAGGAAGAACATCCCGACCGCAGCCCCACCATGGACGGTGTCGTGCAGCGGGAAGTTCCCGTGCTCGACGATCTTGAACGTGAGGACGGCGAACAGGATCGTCAGGATGCCTGCCCCCCAGGCCTCCAGTCGGTGTATGAACTCGTACCCGAGAAAGCCCACGATGCCTTCGAGCGCCAGGACGATCACGACACCGACGACGAAGGGAACGTGGAAGAGCAACTGAGCACCCTCTCCCCCGAAGAGCCCCACCAGTCCGTCCCAGGCGACAGCCGACATCCACTGCACCAGCGCGGGAACGGCAATGCTTCTGCCGAAGGGGAGTCTGGCCAGAGGTAGCTGTGCCATTCCCGTCTTCGGACCCCACAAGGAAAGGGCCGCCACGGGGAGTGCGCCAAGGACCACCCCGATCACGATTGCCACCAGTCCTGGGCCGACCCCCAGTCCCAGCGTGGCGGCGAGGGTGCCGGTGAAGACGCCGGAGAGCTCCATGTTCGGGGCGAACCACACGGTGAAGTTGCGGCCGACTGCGCCGTAGCGACCGTCCCGGGGTACGGGGACCATTCCCGCTGTCTCGAGGGTCAGGTCACCCTGCCGGGTCGGTCTCGTTCCGTCGAACACCGAGATCCTGCGGGCCCGGTCGACCGGGTCCGAGACAGTCTCCACCGCCGACGCCGGCCGGCGAAGCTCGGGCGGTTCGTGGTTCGTCGTCATCGCGGTTCGAGAATGATCATGGACTTGAAGTGGGTTCGACGCTGCCGTTGCTCCCTACGGTGGGCTCCCCTGCCGTGAGCTGGCCGTCCCATTCTTTCACCGACACGTCCCCGGCCCGACGGCCTCCCCCGACTGGAGACTCGGTGCCTCGCGGCACGAGCCGTGAGGCGCAGAACCGAGCCATGATTCTCACCTCTGATAGCCGTTCGGCCCGACGCTATGGTCTGCGTGTGCCTCATCCGATGCAGCGGGCACTGCCGATCAGGAGAACACAGCCATGAGGAACATGAAGCTCGGACTGCAGCTCGGCTACTGGGGCTCAGGTCCTCCGGCCGACGCTCCTGAGCTGGTGGCCGAGGCAGAGCGCCTGGGGTTCGACTCGATCTGGACCGCCGAAGCGTACGGGTCCGATGCCCTCACCCCTCTGGCCTGGTGGGGTTCGCAGACGTCCTCCGTGCGACTCGGCACTGCTCTGTGTCAGATATCCGCACGCACCCCGACGGCCATGGGCATGGCCGCCATCACCTTCGATCACCTGTGTGGGGGACGGTTCGTGCTCGGGCTCGGTGTATCGGGACCCCAGGTCGTCGAAGGATGGTACGGGCAGAGCTTCGAGAGACCCTTGGCTCGAACGGCTGAGTACGTCGACATCGTGCGTCAGGTCATCGCTCGTCATGAACCGGTGACCAGCGGTGGTCCCCACTACCCGCTTCCCTATCCGGGTGGTACCGGTCTCGGCAAGCCACTGAAGCCCATCGTCCATCCGCTGAGGACCGAGATCCCGATCATTCTCGGTGCCGAGGGTCCGAAGAACGTCGCCCTCGCAGCGGAGATCGGCGACGGCTGGTTCCCGATCTTCTTCTCGCCCAACGCGGTGAGGGCGTTCGAGCCGGCGCTCGCTGAAGGGTTTGCTCGTCCGGGGTCACGCCACACGCCGGAGGAGTTCGAAGTCATCGCCCTGGCTCCGACCTTGATCGATGACGACATCGAACGAGCCGCCGATATGTATCGACCGTTCCTCGCCCTCTACATCGGAGGTATGGGCGCCAAGTCCATGAACTTCCACTTCGATGTGTTCGCTCGGATGGGCTACGAGAGCGAAGCTCACAAGATCCAGGATCTGTACCTTGACGGGAGAAAGGACGAAGCAGCTGCGGCCGTGCCCACTGCGCTCGTGGAGGACACCGCTCTCATCGGGCCCAAGGAGAAGATCCGTGATGATCTCGAGGGTTGGAGCGAGTCGATCGCGACGACCTTGCTGGTGTCAGGCAGCGTTTCCACCTTGCGGACGATGGCAGAGCTGGTGCTCTGACCACGGATGTTCGACAGGGATCTGCAACCAGGTCGACGGGCTCATCGACGCCCGCTCTCGGAGAAGGCCTTGGGGCGCCTCGAGGCCGACCTCCCCTTCGTGAGCGACAGGTAGAGCTCCAAGGTGTTCGGATGGACGGAGTCGTAAGGCTCGATGTCATCAGCCACCAGCTTGACCAGCTCGGACATGACCGATTCGACGCCGGCAGGGTTACCGTCCAGATCGGCCGACCGCATGAGGACCCGGTACAGCCGCTCATCGTAAGGGCTGACCAGGAGCCCCTTCCGAGCAGCCCATTCCGCCTCTCGTGGATTGCGGGCGGCGATCTCGACCTCCGAGAGCCGCTCGCTGGCGTCGACCACGGCGGACTCGATAGCCGGTGCGATGCCTTCGAGGATCGGCCAGTCCGACGAGCGGAGCCCCTCGAAGGGTCGTCCCCGGACGAGCGCGAGTGCTTCACGCCAGTGGCCGACATCGTCGGATCTCGACAAGCGAACGAACCTGTCCCAGTCGGTGCCGACTGTATCGGCCAGCACCAGCCTGCCGTGTGATCGGGGAAGATGGTCCCGGCCGTTCCGATCCTGGCCCAGGGATCTTCGGGCCACGGAGGCCGTCGAATGCAGGCTGGATGGGGCCATCAGCCGATCCGGCCAGAGGGCCGTGGCCCAGGCCTCGCTGGATGCACCATTTCGATGCATTGCCAGATAGACCACCAGCTCCCGCGCCCAGGCCCGTGAGAAATCGCGCACGGCACCACGAACCTCGACCTCACCCAGCACCGCCACTTCGATCTCGGGACAGTCCGTGACCTCGACCCGGATGCTCCCGCCTCCTCGTGTACGGCGGGCGTGATCATCGGGCACGGGCGGAAGGGCTACCGACAGGTCGACGTACGATTCATGGGTCGCCGGCACCGATGTCTTGTCGGCGGCGGTGTCAAAGAGGGCGCCCACCTGATCCAGCTCCTCCTGGTGGACGCGCTGCACGAAGAGGACCGACGAAAGCACCCCGAGGGAGGCAGCCGGGTCGCTGTCCGTCAGGGTGACCTCGTGTACCCCGGCCAGCTGATCCCCGGCAGCGATGACGGCGCTCCCGAGACAGGGCTCGGATCCGACCTCCAGCAGTTCGGCGGCTTCGTCGGGTGGCACGTCCGGTCCGCAGACGACGACCATCGGGTCCCAGCGGGTGGAGTGGTCCTGACGGCGCGCCTCGGCAAACGAACCGAATCCCTCGATCTTCAGCTGCTCCTCGCCACGGAGTCGGCGCATCAAGAGCCGCTGAGCCAATGGTTCGATGTCCGACGAGGTTGCGACGCGCTGAAACCGCTGAAGCTCGGCACCGAAGCCGACCAGCACCAAGTCGAACCTTCCTGACCAGTACGACGTGGCCAGTTCGAGTGCCAGGGCGCGAAGCACGGAGTCGGTTCGGTCCGCATCGCCACGTACGATGAGGGACCCCAGCGCCTCCACGTTGACCAGCGTCGTGCCGTCGAGCCCGGTGCCGGCCGTCACCAGCGTCGGAGCCGGATTTCGAGCTGACCGGAGACCGCGGTTGCCAACGGAAGCCTGATCCAACCTTGCTCGCTCGACGACCAGCATGTGACCATCTGGCTCGATCGACCATCCTTCGGGAAGTCCGGACGGCATGGCCCGGTTTCCGGTGGCGGTCCCGTGTGAACCGGTGACCGTCGTTCGCCCGGCCGCGCCGGTACGGGTGATCACCTTCAGGTGCTCTGGTCCGACAACGACGCCGACGATGTCGGGCGGGCCGCCGTGCACCCAGTCGACCGGTCGGTCGATCGGTCGGTTGATCGGTCCGTCGATCGCCGAGGGCTGGAGAGGCCACCGATCGGCGCTCCACTGGGCGAGGATCTCGAGCGAACGGTCGACGTGACTGCAGACCGATTGCCCGTCGCCGATCCGAAGGCGCTCCTCCATGGTGCGCGCCGACTCGTCGGGCAGCCGGATGTACGTCCCCGATCGGCGGTACCGCTGTTGGGCGCGCCGCATACGATCCAACATCCCGGCGACGCCGGCGCCGACGACTCCCCCACCGAGAGGAGCGACAGGTAGGCGCGATCCCCAGGGGCTTTCCCCGAGGCGGTCAGGAGCGTCGGTCTCAGCAGGGGAACCGGGATGATCGATCATTCGACCCTCTCTGTGTTCGGTTCCGTGGTTCTCCCGACCGCTCGGCAGCAGCAGGGACCAACCAGGTCGGATCCAGTGCCGTCTGGTGAGGGCATCCCCGTCGGGCTGGACGACGTCGTAGTTCAGCTCGGCTATCTCGCGCCACCGGAGCGGAGACCCGAGGCGACGAGCGGCGATCGACCAGAGTGTCTCCCGGGGCGACACGAGATGGGTCGGGTCCTGCTCGTGCGCATTGGCTATCCCATGACGATCGGTGTCGAGCGCCAGAGCCCCGGCGATGCTCCCGTCGTTCGGGTCGATGGGCACTCCGATCGTCTCCACGGGATCTGCCCCCGGCAACCGGATGTGCCCTCTTTCGGCTCGGCCCTGATGATCCCGGTGCAGATCGACCGATACGGACCCCGCTGCTCGGGTTGAATCGATCTCGGGTGCCCAGAGAAAACCCGTCTCCGTGAGATCGTCGATGACGCGGAGGCTGGGCACCGATGCGCCGAAGGAGGACATCGTGGCGTCCCGGCGATGCATCGCCGCTGGTCCCAGGCGGTTCCGGCCTGCCGCGGCGGAGACGGACGGTGTGGTCTGACCGGGCGTTCGGGCGGCGGAGATCGCCAGCGCCGTACCGACCAGGCAGGCGACCACCGACTGCATGGTGCGACTGGCAGGGAGGCTGCCGGCGGCTCGACCGGTCTTCCTTGCCCTCATCTCGACGACCACGCACACGGTCATCCATGCCCACGTCAGCCATGCGATGGCGAGTGCGCCCCCCGCCAGCCAGTGCGTGACAAGGTGTGGATCGTTCTCCCGACCCGAGGAGAAGAGCCGGCCGAGATGGGACAGGTCCAGGTGTGCGAACGTGGTACTCCCGACTGCCACCAACGCCATCGGGACGAGCACGATGATCGCCACCAGAGCAACGGCGGACGCGAGCGAGCGCACACCTCCTCGTCGGGACGCAGCCTGTCGTCGGAATGTAGGACGAGATGTTTCTTTCCGATTGAACACCTTGACTCCCCTACTCGTCGGCTTCATCACCGTTCCTTCCGGTGCGTCACGATGCGTCACGGAGCACCGGATGTGACGCCCTCGACGTCCACAGCTGTCGCCGTCGCCGACACCGGCAAGGACGAGATCCCTACCATCCCCAGCACCGTCGTCGCCATCCGATAGTGGACGGATACGGTCACCGAGTCGCCCGAGGCTTTCGCCGTGCCTGGATGGCCGGCGGCGACGGTGAAGGCGTCGGCCGACGTCACCGCCGCCGACGGGTCGAGGACGAGCGACCCGGACCGGAGCGCGCTGGTCGACACGGCTCCCGCTCCGGACCTGGCTGCCTGCTCGGCCTCGTCCATGGCGGCCTGATGGGCAGCCATCGCTCTGCCGCCGTCGACGACGAGACCGAGGAGCGCCATGAGGGCGACAACCATGAGCGCCACGAACGCCGAGATGGAGCCACGGTCGCGATTGCTCGTACCCAGTCCCGATCGGCGCCCCCTGCCGCCCGCCGCTCCGCGGTCCGTCGCTCCGCGGTCCGTCGCTCCGCGGCCCGCCGCTCCGCGGTCCGTCGCTCCGCGGTCCCCCGCCAAGGGGTTCGTCGCCTCCGGGTCTTCTTCCATCACCCACCGGCCCGGTAGGGGTCGATGGGAGCAGTGGCCGTGGCCCGAACGGTGGTCGATCCGGGCATGCCGGGAAAGGCGACATCCGAGAGGGTCACCTGGCACACGACGGTCACGCTCACATAGCCGCCGGCATAGAAATGGCTCAGATCGCTCGACACCTGCCGGTCCTCGCACGTCCGATCGGAGTCGACGTTCCCCACGGCGGCGTCGACGGCGGCTCCCGACGCCGCATCTCCCTCCGTCGGCAGGACCGCTGCCGTCTCCGCTCCGGCGCGAGCGGCCTCGATCACCTGCTGATGTGACGACGAGACCCGACCGAAGACGACAGCGCCCAGCACGAACAGGAACAGCACGGGAGCGATCACCACGAGCTCGACGGTCAGGCTTCCGTCGTCGTCCGGCCCCGACCTGAGGGGGATCCGGCAACGAACCGGCATCTTCACTCCGACGGCCGGAACTCTTGGAGCGGCCCGACCGCCGTCGACGTCACCGGGAACGAAAGGCCGGGGACCACCGACTGGGCCCGCCCGTGGACCGTGATCTCCACTTGGTCCCCCGGGAGCATCGTGGCGATCGCCTCCGGGGACAGGACGTCCGCCGACCGACCCGAGAGGACTGATTGCGCCCGGGTCACCCCCGCGGCAGGGGTGCTCTGCCACGCCCGCGCCGTCTCGTCTCCTTCCGACGCCGCAAGCCTCACCGCCTGTGAAGCGTGTGCCCATAACACGAACTGCACGATCACGAGCAGCAGGATCATCAGGGCCGGGACGACGACGACAGCCTCGACGGCGGCACTCCCGGCATCGTCAGGTCCCCTCCCGACACCCCCGCTCGTACGCACTCGCCGTGCATGCCGAGCCACTCGTGCTGAGGACACCTCGCTCAGTTGAGGTTGATCGAATTCGCCTTTGCCAGGACCTTCGACACGATGACGGCACCGACGGCGATGGCCAGAGCTGCGAAGATCGCCGTCAGGATGACCTTCTCGACGGCGGACCCACGTTCGTCCCATCCACCTGCCCTCTCCACCCGGGTCCGGAGATAGCACCACAGCACCACGATCTGGCTCGGCATGGTCACGTTCCCTTCTCTCTTGATTTGGCGTTGCTTCGGTCTTTTGCCCTGTATCGGTTCTTCTCGTCGGCTCGGATTCCGGGAGTGGCATCGGACCCTCAGATGCCACCGAGGATGCGGCTCACTGCGGGATACCCGACGAAGATCAAGAAGCCGATCAGAAGGAGCGCGCCGGGCAGGAACAGACGCTCGGTCATGGCGTTGGCGACCGATTCGGCATCTGCCTGCTCGTGGCGCCGGAGCGACACGGCGCGGGCGCTGAGGGACTGCCGGATGCGCGCCCCTTCCGTCCCTGCCAACTGCAGCGTGGTCGACAGCTCGACGAGCTCGGTAACCCCGACCTCATCACCGAGTTCCCCGAGCGCGACCCACGGTGACTGGCCTGTGTCCCGGGCCTTGGCCAGGGCCCGGGCCATCCGGGCGGCGGCCCAGTCAGTCGTGACGCTCGACGAGGCGAGTAGCGCACCCTCGACCCCCACGCCACCGGCGAGGCTGAGCACGACGAGGTCGACGTAGGTGCTGAGGACGATCCGGAAGTGCCTCCGACGCTGCTTGGCTTCGGCCGCTATGGACAAGACGGGGAACACGACCCCCGTTGGAGTGGCCACCGCGGCCAGGAGAACCGCCACCCCGAGCGGAACCACGATCCCCCCGCCGGCCGCGGCCGCCCACAGGACCGGCGGTGCCAGGAGACCCATGCCACCGAAGACGATCATCCGCGACACCAGCTGCTCGGGGGCGACGCCACAGATGCCGAGTGCAGCTGAGATCGTTCGGATCGGCACTCCCTTGCTCCACCACCGGCCCCCGTCGAGCATGGCTGCACTGAGGCGGGAGACGGTGTCGTCGTCTCCGAACGCTGACCAGCCGGACGGCGTCGTCGCCCGCTTCACGGCCATCGAGACGCGCCAGTGCAGGGCGGAAGTCCGGTGTCCGGGACCGTCAGCCGGCACATCAGCGGTAGCTGGCCCCCGAACTGTCGACCCCCCTGCTCGATGATCGGGTCGAGCTCGGAGCGGCGAAGCCGTGCCCGGCTCCACGGGCCGGAGGACCGCAGATGCGATCTCGCCCAGCGACGGTCTCGACACCCGCATCCCGAGATAGGCGCCAACGAGGCCGACCCCGACCAGGGCGCCGAGGACCACAGCCGTGGTCATGGGCTCACGACTTCCTTGCCGAGAAGGCGAACCGGAGCCGGAGGACGGGACAACGCCACCAAAGACGTGAGCCCTACTGCATAGAGCACTCCGACCACGGCCAGGACCAGTTGGCCGACCGTCGACCCGAACGGCGCCAGGTAGCCGTGGGCCACGAGGGTCAGCCCCACGGCGAAGGCGACCGAGAAGATGAGGACGGTGCGGACGCCGCTCCTCACCGAAGCCCGGCTCGTCTCGATTCGCAGTCGGATGGCCACCTCGTCTCGGGTGGCGTCGGCCAGGGCGGCGAGCAAGTCGCCCAGCCGTTGCGCCCGGGACGAGGCCGCCAGCAACAGCGCGCAGACCACCCGGTCCGAACAGGGGTCATCGAGCTCATCGGCGAATTGGACCAGCGCATCGCGCGGCAGCATTCCTGCGCTCAGCCGCCCGGCGAGTCTTGCCGTGGCGTCGCGGATAATGGGTGGCGCCAGGGGCGCCGTCGCCACGATGGCTTGGATCAGTCCGGCCGAGGCCGCCAGCGTTCCCTGGATCATCTCCGTCCACGTGGCGATCGATTCGATCTTGGCTATCGAAACCGAGCTCGATGTCCTGCTGAAGAGCTTGGGCAGTCCCACTACGGCGACAGCGGCGATGAGGCCTCCGACAGGCCAACCCGTGATCCAGACGCCCAGCACGCCCACCGCGGCAGCGAGCACCCCGAGGGGAAGCTGACGCCGAACGTCGGAGGCCCACCGGGCGAGCCGCGCCGATCGGTCCGCGCGAGGCTCCTCGATCCGCCATGCCCGGAAGATGCCCACGACTCCCGTGCCGAAGCAGAGCCCGCATCCGATGACGACCAGGCCGGTCACGAATTCACCTCGAACAGCCCGACACGTGCGTCATAGCCGTGTTCTTCCAGCTCGCGCACGGTGGTGGCTCGGAGCGGCGCCGATGGTCGCGCCCGCCGATCCGGACCGGGCTGATAGATCTCGTTCGAGATGACCTGAGCGCCTTCGGCGTCCACCACCTCCCTGATGGACGAGATGAACCTCCTACGCAGGGATGTCGGAGGGAACGAGAGCCGATTTCGGGTCGGGTCCGCCGGCTGGACCAGCGGGTCGTCGGCAAGAGAGCCGTCACCGAGCCCGTACGAGGCGGGTTCGGGCTCCGCACCGGCAAGATCACAGTCCAGGTGGACGACGAAGTGGACGGCCCCGGCGATGAGCATGCTCGTCGCTTCCAGCGGAAGGCGCTCCCGGCGCCTGAATGGCGTAGGAGGCGATCCGCCGGAACACTCCCGACGACGAGTCGGAGTGGATGGTGCACATCGAGCCGGAGCGACCCTGGCTCATGGCGTTGAGCATGGGAAGCACCTCGTCTCCCAGGACCTCACCGACGATGACGCGGTCGGCGTTCATCCGCAGCCCGCGACGGACCAGATCGGCCACGGTGATCAGTCCCTCCCCCTCCACGTTGGTCGGACGGGCCTCCAGGGCGACCAGATCCGGGTGTCGATCAGGAGCTGAGTCGAGACCCAGCTCGAACGCCTGCTCGATGGTGACGATCCGTTCGCGCGGCGGAATCTCGGAGGCCAGCGCCCTGAGCAGCGTCGTCTTCCCCGAGTTCATCGCGCCCGAGACGACGATGTTCTTGCGCGATCTCACCGCCGCCCGGAGCAGGGAGGCAAGCTCCTCGCCGAGCGTGCCCAGCTCGATGAGGTCGTTCAAGGAGAGGTCGGAAAAGCGGTGCCGCCGGATCGACACCGACGGTCGCTCCGAAACTGCCATGACCGCCGACAGCCTGCTTCCATCCGGAAGCCGCAGATCGAGCTCGGGCCGGGCGAGGTCGAACCGGCGCTCGGAGAGACCGAACCGGCTGGCCGCTGAGCGCACGAGCTCGACGAGCTCCTCGTCGGAATCGGCCACCGGGTCCACCAACTGCTTCGACCCGTCGGCGAAGGTCGTCCAGACACGGTCGCAGCCGTTGATGTCGATGTTCTCGATCGACCCGTCGTCGATGAGGCTTTGGAGACGGCCCATTCCAAAGAGCGCGTCGAGGATGGACTGGGCCAGACGCTCCTCCTCTGCCACCGAGCCGAGTGCATCCCATCCCGATCCGCGGTCGTCGACGAGGTAGTCGAGATGCGCGAAGATCCGCTGACGGGCGAATTCCCGCCGATCCTCCCCGGTCAACAGGGCTGCGTCCGACCCTGCCAGGTCCTCGGCCACCAATCTCCGGATCGTGCGCGCCAACTCGGGATCGGCCGGTCGTTCCCCCCTCTGGAGTCGATCGAACCGGCTCGAGTCGGAGGGAGGAGGGCGATCGTCCGCGTGAGCTCCCACGTGCGCCGCTGCTCCACCAAGGGCCTCGCGTCCGGGAACCTCGCCGAAGCCCTGGTTGGCGTACGGGCGTAGCTGGGTGTCTGCGCCCCGATGCGAGCCCAGAGGCTCCGGATACATCCCGCCGTCGCCCCACGGATCTCCGGTGTCGAGCCGGCGGCTCATCGGTCTTCACCGCGTCCGGATACGAGCGAGACGAGGCCGGTGGCGAGCTTCGTCCTCCGGCCCCGATCGAGACCTCCTCCGTTGCGGGACCCGACGTCCGGGGCGGCGGCGCCCTCGTCGGCGTCTTCGCTCCCCAGGTCGTCCGAAGCCCGCGTCCCACCAGCCCGGCCCTCCCTGGTGACGGCGCCCTGCATGGGGCTGCTCTCCAGCGGGCCGCCTGCAGCCTCCGATTTTCCCGTGGGTTCCGACGTCCCCACGAGGATGGTCGCCAGCTCCGATGTGCACGACGCCAGCGAGGATCGCGACAGGCGCCGGGGACTCCCTTGGCCCCCGGAGGCGACGGAAGCGGACGCCGGGTCGAATGGAACGGTCGCCAGGACCGGAATGTCGGTGAATTCGCTGATCTCCGGGGCCGAGTACGGGCCTGTCTCGAGCACCACCAGACCCAGCGTGCCGTCACACGCCGTCCGCAGTCCTACTGCTCCATCCCTCAGGTGGAGTGCCGACGGGGCATCCCCTCGTACCACTACGGCGACCGTGTCCGACGCTGCCAATGCCGCACGGGTCGTCGGAAGGTCGGGACGCAGTCGGCCGAGGTCGATCACGAGATCCAGCGGCGGCTCGTCGGCACCGGCCGCGCACAGCAGGTGCTCCAGGAACGGGATTGCGGCCACGCCACCGGGGCCAGTCGGAGCCACGAGCGCTTCGAGGCCTCCCGGGAGCTGCTGGAGGTGGGGATCGATCGACGGCAGCTCACCCGGCGCGGTGCGTCGAGAGGCGGCGGCGAAGCTCGACCATCCTCGCTTCGAAGAGAGACAGAAGCGAGCCGCCAGATCCCCTCCGCTCGGATCGAGCTCGACGATCGAGACCCGGCGAGGAGCGGGCCATCCGGCACCGACCAGGGAGGCCAGTGTGGTCACCCCCGGAGCGCCCTTGACCGAGGTGAAAGCCACCGTGGTCATGACGACGAGCTCCCGCCCGGGCTGTCATGCCCCGACGAACCAGCTGTCGCACCGGAGCTCGATCCCGCCCCCGGGTTTCCCTGGACGTGGCCTGCTCCCTGTGGGATCAGCACCAGTGCGACCTGGTCGGCAGCGCCGGCCGTGGACACGGCCGACGCCGCAGGCGCCGACACCTCGACGGAGACGAGTTGAGCGGCGCTCCCGCCCGCGTCAGCCGGTGGCACCTCGACGTCGAACACGGTTGCCCGCGACACGAGTACGCCGGTGGGGCCGGTGCCCGCCCCGCCGGCTCCACCCGACCCGCCGGCTCCACTCGACCCACCGGAGCCACCGGAGCCGCCGGAGCTCTCCACGCCGGCCGCAGCTGACTGAGCGGTTCCTCCGACCGGCGTGCCCGGAGGACCCGTCTGCATGACCATGACCTCGTCGCCGTCCTCGAGACCCGCCGCCGGCAGTTGCCCCGCCTTGAGCGCCAACCCGACCACCGCATCGCCCGGTGGGATTGCCGGCGCGCTCGAAATATCGCCGACGGTCAGCAGCGTGCCGCTCGGAATGGTCACGGACGCCCGCTTTCCGGAGAGTTCGGACGCGTCGGTCACCGGAACGAGGGTGGCTCCGCCCGAGACCGCCGCGTTGGCCTGTCCGAGCACGCCGGAGGTGAACTCCTGTCCCTTCTGCACCGTCGAGGTCACCACCAGCACCGCTGACTGGTGGTTGGCCGACGAGTACACGGTGGCGAAGACAGCGATGCTGGAAAAGACCAATAGGACCGATGCGAATACGAGAAGCGGTCGCCGTCGACCCGGTCTGGCCGGCAGCCGGCCCGGCTCCACGTGGCGCATCCCGGACGGCCCGGTACCGTTGGCCCGGTCCAGGGTGGCGGTCACCGTTCCCACTCCGTGGGCGAGACGGGAGAACGGGTGGTGACCACCCCGTCCGCGTCGACGCTCTGGATCTGAGTGACCCGCTCGCCTGTCGATGCCTGGGTGGTCAGATCGGGAAGCGTTCCTCCACCAGGAGCACCCACGGAGGCCCAGGTGACTCCCCACGTGACGACGGCGTTGACGGTGAACGCACCGTCGTTCTCGTCACCGTCCGGGGACGGTTGCCCGGTTGACGTGTCTCGGTAGGTATACGAGCACGTCGTCGACTGGCCCACGGCGCCGGCGGCATAGGGTGTGCCCGGACCTCCGCAGGTGACGGTTCCGCCGTCGCCCATCGACCACCGGACCGAGAGCGGTGTGGCGACCGCCGTGGCCGTGACGCTACCGGCTGTGGCCGACACCGAGTAGGAGTGCCAGAGGCCGGGTGCCAGCCACAGCCAGGTGGGCAGGTTCACCACCGTGGACCCCTCCGGGTTGAGCTCGAGCACGGGAGCAGGCAGATGAAGTGATTCGTCGGCCTGAAGCGCCAGGACCCTGGGGTCGACGGCAGGCGCCGCGGGGGCCTGGGCGGTTGGCGTCGCCGGGCTGGCCGTGGTGATCCATTCGGTCTGGGTCAACGATGTTCCGTTCGGGTTGTAGCAGGACACCGAGTACCAGCCACCGGGTGTCGCGCCGCCCGGTGGGAAGGCGATGTCGCTCAACGTCAATGCCATGTAGGTGCACGAGACGGCGCTCGCTCCAGAGCCCGTTCCGGAGCCCGTTCCGCCGCCCGAGCCGCCGGTCGGCCCCGGATTGCCGGCGAAGGCGCCCCCACCGGAACCTCCGGGTGTTCCTCCCCATCCCGGTGACGACCCGCCGTCCGAAGCACCGACGCGTACCGTGTTCCCGCCGTCGTTGCCGCTCGAAGCGGCACCCGACTCCTGTACGGCGGTGATGGTTCCGAGCACGAGCAAACCTCCGAGCCCGGCGGCGATCACGATCCGGCGCATGGTCTCTCCTCAGCGGTACGGACCTTCCCGACGGATCTCGCCTCCACCACCGGAACAGGTCCGGCACCCGACCTGATTCGGCTCGACTCGGCTTTGGGTGTCAGCTCGCTCATCGACGGCGGAACATAAGAGCGAACCGAGACAGCCGCAATTGTGTCTGCACCCGACCTGCAACTACTTGAGGAGATCCGGCATGTGCTCAACCCGGCAGCCGAAGGGACACCTCCACGACCTGGCCGCGCACTGAGCACGATCCGAGCATCATGGCTGGACCTTGCACCATCGTTTGGCACGCACCTTGCACGACGGTCCCGACATGGACCCGCGAACCTCGACGCACCGGATTCGGCATCCCGACGGGACGAATTCCACTGTCCTGGTAACGGGAATCATTCATCGCCACGCGCTCGTGAAGGCGACCCGAAGCGAACCAGTTTCCCGTGTGGTCGATGCCGTCGGGGACACGGCGCGATCTCAACGACGGGTGACCGTCGCGCCATCCATCCAACGCACTATGTTCGAACGACCCCTCGCACGGACGGCGTCGACCGCACACCCAGAGTGTTCAAGTTGATACGCCGTGCGGTCGGTCTCGAATTGCGGTTCGGTAGCGCGAGAGCCGGGTGACGCCCCAGCCGGTCCGTCTCCGAGCCGGCGGTTCTCGTCGATCACCCTCACCGACCACCATCTCGTCGCCCCCAGTGGGCACCGGCGCGACCCCCTACCTCTGTGACCCCTACCTCTGTGACCCCTACCTCTGTGACCCCTACCTCTGTGACCCCTACCTCTGTGGCACCGGCGACACCTCTGCGGCACCGGCGACACTTCTGCGGCACCGGTGACGAGGCGTGCGCCCGGCTCATCGACGTGAGGGAACCCACGGGCCTCTCCTACGTGACCCTCTTCGACCCGGGGCGACGGACAGGTCGACACCGACAACCCCGCCGAGCGCGTCATCGCCCCCTGACCCGGGACTCGGACCGGCGACTCCCGTCACTGAGCTGGCACACTGGGCAACATGCCTGCCCAGTTCATCTTCACCATGCGGGACCTTCGCCGCTTCTACCCGCCGGACCGCGAGGTGCTGAAGGGGATCAACCTCTCCTTCTATCCCGGCGCCAAGATCGGGGTCATCGGCTCGAACGGATCGGGCAAGTCGTCCCTGCTGCGGATCATGGCCGGCGAGGACGACGGCTTCACCGGCGAGGCCCGTCTCACCGCCGGCTTCAGCGTGGGCTACCTCCCCCAGGAGCCCGACCTGGACGCATCGAAAGACGTGCTGGGCAACCTGACCGACGGGGTCGCCCGTGCGAAGGCGCTCGTCGATCGCTTCGACGAGGTGTGTGCGGCCATGGCCGACCCGGACGCCGACTTCGACCGGCTTCTCGCCGAGCAGGCCCAGCTCCAGGACAAGATCGACGCCGCCGGCGCCTGGGACCTGGGACGGACGTTGGAGATCGCCATGGACGCCCTCCGGCTCCCCCCCGGTGACGCCGATGTCGCCACCCTGTCGGGTGGCGAACGCCGCCGGGTCGCCCTCTGCCGCCTCCTCCTCTCCAGTCCCGACCTGCTCCTCCTCGACGAGCCGACCAACCACCTCGATGCGGAATCGGTGGCATGGCTCGAGCGGACCCTCCAGGAGTACGCGGGGACGGTGGTGGCGGTCACCCACGACCGGTACTTCCTCGACAACGTCGCCCAGTGGATCCTGGAGCTCGATCGCGGTTCGGGGATCCCGTGGGAGGGGAACTACTCGTCATGGCTCGAGCAGAAGCAGCAGCGGCTGGCCAGCGAGCAGAAGGCGGACCGGTCCCGGGCCCGGGCCCTCCAACGCGAGCTCGAGTGGATCCGGATGTCACCCCGTGCCCGGCAGTCGAAGGGAAAGGCCCGCATCAACGCCTACAACGAGCTGGTGGCCGAGGCCGAGGCGAGCGTCGGCCGCGGTGACAAGCTCGAGATCACCATCCCGCCCGGCCCTCGCCTGGGTGATCGGGTCGTCGACGCCGACCACCTGGTCAAGGGGTACGACGACCGGCTGTTGATCGACGGCCTCTCGTTCTTCCTGCCGCCGGGTGGGATCGTCGGCGTGATCGGGCCCAACGGAGCCGGGAAGACCACGTTGTTCAGGATGGTCACCGGCACCGAGAAACCCGACGGTGGCACGCTCGAGGTCGGTGCGACCGTTGAGCTCGCCTACGTCGACCAGTCACGGGACTCCCTCGACGCCTCCGCCACCGTGTTCGAGGAGATCACCGGCGGGCAGGGCCGTCTTACCGTCGGCGGCCGCGAGCTCAACGCCCGGGCGTACGTGGCCGGGTTCGGCTTCAACGGCAGCGACCAGCAGAAGAAGGTCGGCCAGCTCTCGGGCGGCGAGCGCAACCGGGTCCAGCTGGCCAAGGTGCTGAAGTCGGGGGGCAACGTCCTCCTGCTCGACGAGCCCACCAACGACCTCGACGTCGACACCCTGCGGGCACTGGAGGACGCCCTCGTCGAGTTCCCCGGATGCGCAGTCGTCATCAGTCACGACCGGTGGTTCCTCGACCGCATCGCCACCCACGTGCTCGCCTTCGAGGGGGAGTCCGAGGTCCGGTGGTTCGAGGGGAACTTCACAGAGTACGAGCACGACCGGAAGAAGCGATTGGGCGGGGACGCCGACCGACCCCACCGGATCCGGTACAAGCCGATCGTGCGATCATGACCTCGGCGGACCGGGTCCCCGCCCCGTCCGATCAGTCCGATCGCACCGGGCACCCTGCTCCGCCCGACGCACCCCCCCGTTCGTTCGGCCGGCCGCGGCGGACCGGGCCCCCCACCGACCGGACGTTCGCTTCCGACAACTGGTCGGGCATCCACCCCCGGGTGCTGGAGGCGGTCGTCGCCGCCAACATCGGCCACGTCCCCTCATACGGGGAAGACCCGGCCACCGTTGAGGCCCTCGGCCACCTGCGCCGTCATTTCGGCGAGACCGCAGACATCTGCCTGGTGCTCAACGGATCGGGTGCGAACGTGGTCGGGCTCCAGTCGCTGCTCCGGCCGTTCGAGGCGGTGATCTGCGCATCGGGGGCCCACATCAATGTGGACGAGTGTGGCGCGCTCGAGCACATCGCCGGGAGCAAGCTCGTTCCCGTGGCCACTGACGACGGCAAGCTCACCCCTGACCTTGTCGCCCGGGCTGCGACCGGAGCCGGTGATCAGCACCATGTGCAGCCCCGGGTCGTCTCAATCACCCAGCCGACCGAGGTCGGGACGACGTACCGCCCCGACGAGATCGCCGCCCTCGGGCGGTGGGCCCACGATCACGCCATGTTCCTCCACGTGGACGGGGCACGGCTGTCGAACGCGGCGGCGTTCCTCGGCGTGGGGCTCGACTCTTTCGGAGCTGACATCGGCATCGACCTGCTGTCCTATGGCGCCACCAAGAACGGGGCCCTCGGAGCCGAGGCGGTGGTCTCGTTCGTGGCGCCCGAAGACTCGCCGCTGCCCTTCATCCGCAAGCAGTCGCTCCAGCTGGCTTCGAAGATGCGCTTCGTCGCCGTGCAATTCACCGCGCTCATGGCCGAAGACCTGTGGCTCGAGAACGCACGACATGCCAACGCCATGGCCCGGCGCCTGGCCGACGGCATGGCCGGGATCGAAGACGTGCGCATCGTCCATCCGGTCGAGGCCAACGGCGTGTTCGCCGACATACCGCCGAGGGTGGCCGCCGCCGTCCAGGACGAGTTCCCCTTCTACACGTGGGACACGTCGA
Source organism: uncultured Acidimicrobiaceae bacterium (assembly GCA_963828385.1). Taxonomy (GTDB): domain Bacteria; phylum Actinomycetota; class Acidimicrobiia; order Acidimicrobiales; family RAAP-2; genus Bog-756. The sequence goes on along the minus strand of CAWHEF010000002.1, from coordinate 1,063,783 downwards.
GGGGCACCGTCCGATGGCTGTGCTCGTTCGACACGACCGAAGAGGACGTGGAGGCCTTCGTCGAGCTGATGGCCGAGGCCATGGGGGAGCTGGGCTGATCCTGCCGGCCCCGGCTCCGGGTGGGAACCCGTGTCGGGATGGTCCCCCATCCCCGTCGGCGGCGATCAGGCAGAGCGGGCCGGGCGGCCAGTGCCCGGCGGCCCGGCGAAGGCCTGGACCACGCCGAGCCACTCGGTCGCCAGGTCACCGGCGGCGACGAGCTGGGTGTCGGCCACGTTCCGGCGCTGGGTGGCCACGAGGCAGAACGCCTCTGCCGGCCCCGTGATGGACGCCACCGGTGAGGCCGGTCCCAGGCCCTCTGCCGGCCCCACCGTTCCGACCGTCCACCGCCACCGCTCCTTCGACGGCGCTTCGAGTTCGACGTCGATCAACCCCGGAGGCGCCTCCCTGTTGCGGACGGCGTACGAGTACGGCCGGGACTGGACGCCGAGGTGGGCGATGTGGCGCAACCTGTCGGTCGGGGGGCGTCGGGCCGACAGGGTGTCGACCACGTCCTGTCCGTGGGCCCAGGTCTCCATGATCCGGGCCGAGACGAACGAGCGGGCTCCCATCGGCGGCCCGTACCACGGCACCCGGGACCTCTCGTCAACACCGTCGAGGGCGGACACGAGCCCCCGGTGCGCATCATCCCACCAGGCCAGGAGCGCCTCGCCGTCGAGTGCACGCCCGCGGAACAGGTGCTCCTCCATGGGATCGCCTTCTGCTGCCGTTGCCATGAACCGCTGCGCGGCATCGGCGAACCGTCCGGGGTCGACGAGGGCTTGGCGCGCTGCGTCGTCGAAGAAGGCCAGGTGGCTGATCTGGTCCCGGATCGCCCATCCCACCGCCGGGGTCGCCCGGTCCCACTGCGGGGCGTCGGCGGCGAACGATGCCACCAGGTCGCGCAGAGAGGCGTACTCGTCGTCCAGGTCGGCAGCCAGCTCGGGCATCGTCGACATGCCCGGAGGTTAGGGCGCTCAGCCCTCGGTCTCGAGCCAGCGCCGCTCACCGGTCATCACCTCGACATCGGGATGCGACCACACGAACCGTTCGACGCCGTCCAACACCTCGGCGACATGACGCTCGGAGCCGGCCACGGCGGCAAAGCCCAGCACCGACCGTTGCCAGGCGTCGTGATACCCCGCTTCGGCGGCGGCCACGGAGAACCTGGACCTCGACGACTCGACGAGATGCTTGATCACGCTGCGCTTGGCCTTGAGGGACCGCGCCGCCGGGATGTGGAGCTCCATGGTGAGGACGCAGGCATGCACCATCCACACAGCATGACCCGACCCATGGGAACTGGGATCCCGGTGCGGTCGAGCGGGAAGTCCCTAGGTCCCCTCCGACGAGCTTTCGGTCGTGCCTCGGGCGACGGTCTCGATCGCCTTGCCGTGGCCACACCACCGGCACGACACCTCTTCCACGGCCGCGTCGAGCACCTCGACATCCTCGACGGTGAGCTCGCCGCCCACCGAGTAGTGGTGGAAGGCCCGGGTGCGGCGGCTGGTCACGACATCGAAGCGGGTCAGGTTGCCGCAGGCCCGACACCGGTAGCGGGTCTCCCCACCGGCGGACGAACCGGCATCGCCGTCCGAGGCAAAGGAGTCGGACGGCGAGGTCGATGGGGCGTCGGTGCTCACATCCCCACGGTAGTCGGCTAAAGGCCGCTGTCTCCTCGGGGTTCTCTTGGAGCGGCTCACCGGTTGCGGGCCAGGATGGCGGCGGCCTCGTCCCGGTACCCGCCTCCGAACAGCACGGTGTGGACGAGGAGCGGGTACAGCCGGAACAGCGGCTCTCGGTCCCTGAAGCCCGGCTCCAACGGGCGCACCTCCTGATAGGCCCCGAGGGTCCGGTCGGGGACGGACCCGAACAGGCCGAGCATGACGAGATCCTCCTCGGGATGTCCCCCGTGCACCGACGGGTCGATGAACCACGGGCGGCCGTCGGCGCCCCAGAGCACGTTCCCCCACCAGAGGTCGCCGTGGACCAGCACCGGCCCTCCCGGCGGGAACAGGTCGCCCAAGCGGCCCGACGCTGACGCCATGGCGCCGCCCAGTCCGCACCGGCCGGCCAGGGCCGTGAGGCGCGTGAGATAGAAGTCGGCGCCATCGGTGGCGGGTGCCGGGTCGACGGCGCAGGCGCCGATCCACGATGATCCCCCGCCCCACTCCGGCCACGACGCACTGTGGAGTTCCGCCAGCATCGCTCCGAGCGCCTCCTCGTGCCGAGGTGACCTCGGCGCCTGGTCGACCCAGGCCAGCACCAGGAGATCCGGTTCGGCCACCAGCACCTCGGGCACCGGCGGGGCCCCGGGAACGCCGGAAAGGGCGCAGAGGCCGGCCGCCTCATCGGCGAGGCCGCCTCCCGTCTTGACCACCACGCACCGGTCGTCGACGGCGACCTTCCAGCGCCCCCGACCGAGCTCCCACACCTGCTCGATCGGGCCCACGACGTCCACGAACCGATGACGCCAGTCGTCGATCCGACCTGCCGAGCCCATCGGTCGATTGTCTCCGCTCGAAACGGTCTGCGCTACCTTGCCCCGGCATACGGTGCCCGCCCGTGATTGGTCGCGCCCGCCTCGAGGTAGCACCTGTACGAACATATGTTCGCTACTGTGGGGCGGCATGCAGCGACCGGCCGCAGAGACCTCCGAGGAGCTCGATACCCCGCTCAGCGAGGTGTCCTTCGTGGTCGTCGACGTCGAGACCACCGGCGGTTCTCCGCTGACGTCCTCCCTCACCGAGGTGGCGGCGGCCCGCTACTGCGGAGGCGAGCTGGTCGGCACCTATCAGACCCTGGTCTCCCCGGACGAGCGGATCCCACCGTTCATCACCGGCCTCACCGGCATCAGCGACCTTCTGGTAGCCGGTGCACCATGCTCGGGCGAGATCCTGCCCTCGTTCCTCGAGTTCGTCGGCAGTGCCGTCCTGGTCGGCCACAACCTCCGCTTCGATCGCTCGTTTCTCGACCGTGCCCTCGAGGCGACGGGGAGGGCTCCACTGAGCAACCTCGGCGTGGACACCCTGGCTGTGGCCCGCCGTCTCGTCCGTGACGAGGTGCCCGATTGCAAGCTCGCCACGCTGGCCGTATGGCTCCGCCTCGCCCACCAGCCGTCGCACCGGGCCCTCGATGACGTCCTGGCTACCGGCGACCTCCTCCACGCCTTACTCGAACGGGCAGGGACCTTCGGGATCCTGCGCCTCGACGAGCTCCTCGATCTACCGCGCCTGCTGGGGCATCCCGGCGCCGCCAAGCTCCGGCTCACCGTCGGGCTCCCCCGCCGACCGGGCGTCTACTGGTTCACCGATGGGACCGGAGACGTCCTTTCGGTGGGCAGCGCGGCAGATCTGCGGGCACAGGTCCGATCGCTCTTCGCCGGCGGGAGAGGTGCCGATGTCAGGAGGTTGCTACGTCAGATGCAACAGGTGCACCATCGGACCTGCCCGGATCTCTCGTCGGCGGCGGTGCTCGAAGGTCGGCTCATCCGGTCGTGGGCGCCGCGGTCCAACCGGCGTACCCTCGGCGCCGACGGGCCCGGCGGCGGGGGACTCTCCCACCCGGATCGGCGCCACCTTCGCACTGCTGTAGCGGCGGGACCGGGTGGGTAGCGGTCGTGCCAGCGACAACGCGGCCGAAGCGCGGAGGCGGAGCCCGGTCCGGATCACCGCTCCTCGTTCAGCTCCGCTGCTCCTCGTTCAGCTCCGCTGCTCCTCGTTCAGCTCCGCTGCCCCTCGTTCAGCTCCGCTGCCCCTCACGAGTGCTAGGGAGAGACCACCAGCGTGAACGTAGCAGTAGCAGTGTCCCTCCGGTGGGGATGGGTCGGCAACGGAGTGTCGAACACCCGCACGGTGAACGTCGTGGTGGCGCTGTCCTTGTTCGGAACACCGGAGATGACGCCTGTCAGCCTGTCGAGGGTCAGATGCCAGGGAAGCCGTTCCGACGCGAACACCAGATGCCAGATGTAGGGCGGATTGCCGCCACTGGCGGTCAGCTGTGCCGAATAGGGCTCCCCGATCGTCGCTGGGGGGAGTGAGATGGTGGTGATCGACAGCGGTGCCTGGACGACCACCTGGAACGTCCCCGTCGCCTCGTCTCCCCCGGTATCGGTGACGGTACAGGTGACGGTGGTCGTGCCGATCGGGAAGGTGGAACCCGACGGCGGCGTGCACGGCCCGGGCGTCGCTCCCGGGAGCGAGGCCGGAGTGGGCCAGGTGACGACCGAACCGGCGCTCGTCATGGCGCCGACGGTCTGGTCGGATGGGATGAGCAGGGTGCCCGTCAGGATGGCTCCGGTCAGGGTTGCTCCGAGGCACCCGCCCAGTGAAAGGCATCCATAGAACAACGTGTTCGTGAGGTCGGCGTCGGTCAGGTTGGCGCCAGCCAGGTTGGCACCGACCAGCGACACGTCCTTCAGCACGGCGCTTGTCAGGGTGGCTCCGGTGAGATTGGCTCCGACCAAGTTGGACGCCGTCAGGTTGGCCCCGGTCAGATCGGCATCGGGGAGAGTTCCGGATCCACAGAACTCGGGGAACGGACGAACGTTGATGCAGGAGACGAAATTGGCATTCGCGAGGTCGGCGTCGGTCAGCTCGGCGCTGGTCAGGTCGGCGCTCGCACAGGTCGGAAATGGAGCGAGCGCGCAATTGCCGACGAAGGATGCGCCCGAAAAGTCGGCGAACGACAGGTCGAGGCCGGACAGATCGGCGCCGGAGAGGTTGGCGCCCGGACAGCTGGTGAAGTGGGTCTGGGTCGGATTGGAGACGATCGTGCACCCATCGATCACGGTGTCGGCAAACGCCGGTGAGGAGCCTCCGATGCCCAACGCTCCGCCGACGCAGATCGTGGCCATCGCGACGACGGTGACGAGCAGCACCCTGGCCAGGACTCCCAGCCCTCCACGTCGACGTGGACAGGCGATTCGGCGTTCGACGCGCTTCGGGAACAGCTTCGGACTCGGACCGAACCTCGGAACGCGTGGCACGGCTACCCCCCGGTCCTGGTTGGGCGATGACTGCCGGATGGATGACTGCCGGATGTCGGTCTAGCACCGTCACGAGGAGGGTGCAGCTGCCTCCTGGGTGACCCTGATGAGCGAGGCGAGCACCGCCTCAGCTCGTCCGTCGTCGATCACCTCGCAGGCGAGGGTGATCCCGGTGCCGAGATCGGGGACCTTGCCAACCACGGTCAGCGCCGCCGCCGCGTTGAGGACGGCGACGTCCCGATGGGGAGATGGCTGCCCGGCCAGAACGTCCCTGATGGCAGCGGCGTTGTAGGCCGCGTCCCCGCCCCGCAGCTCCTCGATGGTCGACAGCGGCAGCCCCAGACCGGCCGGATCGATCCGGTAGCGCGACCGGTCGTACCCGTCACCGGGGATGGAGACGAGCTCGTGCACCGTGGACGGCCCCGTCGTGCTCAGCTCGTCGAGCCCGTCGTCGCCGTAGACGATCATCGCCCGTCGAGCGCCGTTGGCGGCCAGCACACCGAGCATCTTGTCGGCCATGACCGGGTTGCTGACCCCGACCAGCTGGTACCGGGCCCGTCCGGGGTTGGCCAACGGCCCGAGCACGTTGAACACGGTCGGGATGCCGAGCTGCTTGCGCACCGGCTGGGCGAAGCGCATGGCGGGATGGAACCGGGGGGCGAAGCAGAATCCCATCCCCACCTCGTCGATGCACCGGGCGACCCCGGCGGGACCCAGGTCGGCCGCCACCCCGAGGGCCTCCAGGACATCGGCTGCCCCGACGGCCGACGAGGAGGCGCGACCGCCGTGTTTGCACACCTTGGCCCCGGTGGCGGCCACGACCAAGGCGGCGATGGTCGAGACGTTGATGCTTCGCAGCCGGTCGCCACCGGTCCCGCAGGTGTCGACGACGTCAACCCCGGGGGGAAGCGGCAAGGGCGTGGCATGGGACACCATGGCCCGGACGAAGCCCGTCATCTCGTCGACGGCCTCGCCCTTCGCCCGCAGGGCAACGGCCAGTGCGGCGATATGGGCCGGTTCGGATCGACCCGACAGGATCTCGCCGAACACGGACTCGGCCTCCTCGGCGGTGAGCGACGTACCGGCGAGGAGCGTGGTCAGCACGCCGGGCCAGGCGCCGAGCCGGGAGAACACCTCTGACCTGGACGCCCCCTCGCTGCCGGTCGACCCGGTGTCCTCCGAAGAGGCCGCCGCCTCCATCGCTAGTCCCACCAGAGGTCGTGGTTGAGCACCCCTCGGGCGATGAGGCCGAGCTGGACCTGGGACGTGCCTTCGACGATGGTCAGCTGGCGGGCGTCCCGGTACCACTGCTCGGTCGGATGATCCTCCATGTAGCCAGCCGCCCCGAGGAGCTGGACAGCCAGACCCGACGCACGAACGGCGAGCTCGGTGGCGTGGTACTTGGCCATGGACAGGTACGGCACGTATTCCTTGGTGAACTTCCCCTCGTCGGCCAGCGCTGCCGCCCGGTAGGTCAGCAGCCGGGCCGCCTCGATGTCGACGGCCATCTTGGCGATCTCCCACTGGATTCCCTGGAAGTCGGCGATGGTGCCGCCGAACGCCTCCCGCTTGTGCGCGTACTCGGTGGCGTACATGAGAGCGCCCTCGGCCAGGCCGATTCCCCTGGCGGCCACGATGGGCCGCATGGCGTTGAGGCCGAGCATGGCCAGGCGGAACCCGCCGACCTCGCCGATCACGTTGGCCGCCGGCACCCGTACCTCGTCCAGCACCAGCTCTCCCGTGTCGACCCCCCGGACCCCCATCTTGTGGTCGGTCCTCCCGATCGACACGCCCGGCCACGATCGCTCGACGATGAACGCGGTGATGTCGTCGTGGCGCCGTGACGAGGGGTCCCCCGTCTTGGCGAACACGGTGTACCAGTCGGCCTCACAGACACCGGACATCCAGCACTTCGTCCCGGAGATGACCCATCCCCCCTCGTTGCCGGCCGAGGTATCCGGAACGGCCCGTGTGCGCATCCCGGCCACGTCGCTACCCGCCGTTGCCTCCGAGAGGCCAAAGCCGGCGCGGAGCGCTCCCGACGCGATGCCGGGGAGGTAGCGCTGCTTCTGCTCGTCGTCGCCGGCGATGAGGACAGGCCCGACCGGCAGCCTGGTCAGCAGCAACATGAGGGCGGCGGCGTTCGAATACTTGGCCACCTCCTCGACGGCGATGGTCAATCCGAAGATCCCGGCACCGGACCCGCCGAGATCGGTCGGCAGGCACAGTCCGAGCAGGTCGGCGTCCCTGAAGGCCTCGAAGAGATCGTCCGGGTACTCACCGGTGGTGTCGATCTGACGCGCCCGGGGCTTCACCTTGTCCTGAGCCAGACGGCGGACGCTCTGCTGGAGCTCTGCGAGCTCGGGGGGGAGGTCGAAGTTCACGAGTCGCGAGGCTACCGCCCCCTCTGCTCACACAAGCGAAGCTCGCGCCGCCCATTCGGCAGTCGCCATCGGGTCTGGCGGTCGGCATCTGGTGCGGACGTAGGCTTTCCGCCCATGGCCCCGGCCGGCTTGTCCCCTCCCCCGCCGTTGGGCACCGCCGCCCTCGTCCCCGACAGCTATCGCCAGTCGGTCGTCGTCGTCACCGGGGGCGGGACGGGCCTCGGCAAGGCCATCGCCGTCGAGTTCGGACGACTGGGCGCCGCCGTCGCCATCCTCAGCAGGGACGAAGGCCACCGGGCCGCCGGCAAACGCGCCGTCGAGGAAGCCGGTGGCCAGGCGTTCGCGGCGGCGTGCGACATCCGGGACCCTGACGGGATCGCCCACGCGTTTGACGCTGTCGAAGCCTCGGTGGGCCCCATCGACGTCCTGGTCAACAACGCGGCCGGCAACTTCCCGGTACCGGCCGAGGACATGAGCCCCAACGCCTGGCGTACCGTCGTGGACATCGTCTTGAACGGGACCTACCTGTGCTGTCGTGATCTCGCCCGACGACTCATACCGGCGGGCAGGGGTGGGGCGATCGTGAACGTCGGCGCCTCCTACGCCTGGACCGGCGGCCCGGGGTTCGCTCATTCGGCGGCGGCCAAGGCCGGAGTGAAGAACCTGACCGAGACGCTTGCCGTGGAGTGGGCTCCCTACGGGATCCGGGTCAACGGGCTCGTGCCCGGCCTCATGCCGCACGAGGACGAGACGGCCGCCATCGCCGGCGTGCCGGGGAAGTACGACGGCCAGGACAGCCGGGTGCCCGCCGGTCGGGTCGGGTACCCGCGCGAGCTCGCCTGGGCCGCCACCTACCTGTGCTCCCCGTATGCCAGCTACATCAGCGGGCACTCCCTGGTGGTTGACGGTGCCAACTGGCAGCGTCGCCATGCGGTGCAGCCACCGTTCACCCCCGTCCGCGATCAGCTGGGACGGCCGCCGTTCGGCGAGTCACCTGCTGCTCCACGCTGACCTACACGAAGGGACACCCTGGGCCCAGGTCGATAGAGCGACAGAGCCGTCCCGTCATCTTTCGACGCCGACGACGCCCATGACAACATGGGCGATCTGCACAAGGAGCGTTCGATGACCGACCAGACAGCCCCGGCACCATCCCGACCCGTCGAAGCCAGCGGGACCTTCGCCCTCGGTGAGGTAGAGGTTCGCCGACTCGGCTTCGGAGCCATGCAGCTCACCGGACCGGGAGTGTGGGGGGAGCCGGCCGATCGCGACGAGTGCCTCCGCGTCCTCCGGCGCGCCGTCGAGCTGGGTGTGAACCTGATCGACACCGCCGATTCCTACGGGCCAGAGGTGAGCGAGAGCCTCATCTTCGAGGCACTCCACCCGTATCCCGACGATCTGGTGATCGCCACCAAGGCCGGCCTGACCCGTCAGGGCCCCGGCCAGTGGTCTCCGGTCGGCCGGCCCGAGTACCTCCGCCAACAGTGCGAGCTCAGCCTCCGCCGCCTCCGTCTCGACCGTATCGAGCTGTTCCAGCTGCACCGGATCGACGACAAGGTCCCCGCCGACGAGCAGTTCGGCCTTCTTGCCGACCTCGTCTCGGAAGGAAAGGTGCGCCATGTCGGCCTGTCGCAGGTGAGCGCGGACGAGATCGACGCCGCACGACGGGTCGTCCCCGTAGCCAGCGTCCAGAACCTGTACAACCTGACCGACCTGTCCTCCCAGAACGTGCTCGACTACTGCTCGGCCAACTCCCTCGGGTTCATTCCGTGGTTCCCCATCGCCTCGGGAGCCCTGGCCGAACCGGGCGGCAACCTCGCCGCCGTCGCCGACAGCACCGGGGCCACCGTCGCCCAGGTGGCGCTGGCATGGCTGTTGGCCCGCTCACCGGCGATGCTGCCCATCCCCGGCACCAAATCGGTTGCCCACGTCGAGGAGAACTGTGCAGCCGGCGAACTTCGCCTCACCGACCAGCAGATGACTGCCCTCGACTCGGCAGCGGAGAGCACCTCGCGGTAAGCGCGGCTGTGCACCGGGCAACCGGCGGTGGGGTCGCCCGAAGGAGGCTCAACGGTCGCCGAAGACGACCGTTGCCGATCGGATCCCGGCGATGACCGGCGACGCCGAGCGCTCGACCTTGCCGGCCCGCTCGATCGAGGCGAACCGGTCGGCCAGGACTTCGAGGAGGATCCGGCCTTCGAGCCGGGCCAGGACCGCACCGATGCAGAAGTGCGGGCCGAAGCCGAACGCCACGTGCGGGTTGGGGTCTCGGGCGATGTCGAAGGTCGAGGCCGTCGGCCCGAACACGTTCTCGTCCCGGTTGGCCGAGGCGTACAGCATGAGGATCGGCGCACCCCCGGGCAGGTGTTCACCGGCCAGCTCGACGGGACGGGTCGTGGTCCGCATGAACGACACCACCGGGGTGGTCCATCGCAGCATCTCCTCGACGGCGATCGGCAGGGCGCGTGGAGCAGCGGACCGGTAACGATCGCAGAGCAGCTTCCATTGGCCGGGAGCATCGCAGAAGCCGAGGAGCCCGCCGGACATCATGTTCCGGGTGGTCTCGTTGCCTGCCACCAGGAGCTGCACCAGGAACATCGCCAACTCGGCGTCGCTCAGGCTGTCGCCATCGAGGTCCGCTGCGGCCAGCTCGGAGATGATGTCGTCAGCCGGATGGGCCCTGCGGTCGGCGGCCGCCGCCACGAGGTACCCGACCATCTCGGCGCTGAGCGCCGCCCGCTCTTCCTCGGGCCAGTCGGTGGCGCCGGGGATGACCGCCTCGGACCACCGGAAGAACCGAGGCCATTCACCTTCGGGAACGCCCAACAGATCGCTGATGACCTGCAGTGGAAGCGGTACGGCGAGCTCGGACACGATATCGGTGGGGATCCCGGGGCGGATCCGGTCGACGAGGGCGAGCGTCCGCGTCCTGACGCCGTCCTCCATGGACCGGATGAAGCTCGGCCGGAACCCCGGCTGCACCAGTTCGCGATAGCGCGTGTGCATCGGCGGATCGGTGTGCATCATCGTCGGAGGGCTCTCGTAGGTGGCACCGATCTCCATGGTGAGGACACCTCTGGCGGAGCTAAAAGTGGCGGGATCCCGAGAGATCGTCACGACGTCGGCATGACGGCTCGCCACCCACACGCCGGGGTCGGAGACGTGTGCCAGCGGTGACTGCTCGCGCAACTTCGCATAGAGGGGGTAGGGATCGCCGAGGTAGAACGCAGGGTCCAGCACAGGAGTGGCGAGCTCCACTCCTGTCGAACCGCCTATCACGCGGGACCGGGTCCGGTCATCGGCATCGGTGTTCGTCATCGGGCGGCCCACTCGCTTCTCGGCCAATACGGTGCGCCGGCCTCAGTAGGGACCGATACGTTGGTCGGGACTGGTGTCCACGAACGCCTGCCCGTCAGTGGAGACATATGACGTCCACTGGTAGCCGTCCCACCAGCGGAAGTCGAACCGGCCGCCCGGGTCGGGATGCCATGCCGGTGGAGACGTCGGCAACCCGGCGCCGGAGCCGCTGCTCTGCCGCTCGGTCTGAGGTTCGGGTGCGCCTGCGTCGGGGTCCCCATCCGCATCGGGCGTCGGCTCGCTCTGAGCGACCGGGGCCGGTTGAGCGATCGGGGCGGGTTGAGCGATCGGGGCGGGATCCGACCTTCCGTTCGCCGGTCGCGGGTAGGCCGGGAATTGCTCGGCCGCCCGATCGCCGTAGGGGGGCATGGTCCCCGGAACTCCGACCACACCGCTCCTTTGGGCCCGGCGGACGCCGCCACCGTGGGCGATGAGGTACAGGACGAGCCCGAGGATCAGCGACAGGAACCAGAAGAACGCCCAGAGCAGGGAGGGGAGGCCCCACGGCGTCCGCCCGAGAGTCCTTCGATCCCGCTCCGAGAGCCGGTAGCCCAGGACGGCCCATACCAGGGAGAGGACGAGCAGGAGGACAAGCTCGGTGTTATCCGTCTGCATCACGCAATTGTAGGCCTCCGTCCCGGCTCGGCGGCGCAGTCGGTCGGCCCAACCGAGAGACGGCGGCCATGGGCCCCGTCTCCCGGTTCCAGATCACGAAGGTCGATGGCGCCCCGCTGATCTCATGCGGAGGAGGGAGTCGTCGTGGTCGTCGTGGCGCTCGATGCCTTGGGGACGAGGACGCGCCGGGCGATCACCGTCGTTCCCGTTCGTTCACCCCGCGCCACCACCTCGCTGCCCACGGGGAACTGCGACGCTGTCGCCGGCGCCGCCTTCGACCCGAACTGCGTCGACGACGAGATCACGACCGTGAACGAGGTGCCGGATCGGGTCTGCACCGTCCACGTCGATCCGGACTCGGCGGAGATCGTTCCTCGGACACCCTTGAGGGCATGATGAGGAGTTGCCGCAGCGTGCGTCGGCGTGACGCTGGATGCGGGCGTGGCATTGGTGCTGCTGCCCCCGCCCACGGCCAGGCCGATCCCGATGCCTGCAGCCAGCGCCACCACGACGGCCCCGACCCCGAAGGCCCACTGGTTGTCCCTGACCAGCGTCCGCAGCTTTGCCCACCATCGTCTCATCGGCCCCTCCTCGTCGGAGATCACCCTGGCCTCGATCGGCGGTGGCGATCCTCCTGGTGGCACCGAGGTGGGCCGGTCGGGTTGGGTCGGGTCTCCGCTGGATGGATAGGTCATGCGTCACACCCCTGGTGTCGTGGCGGACGAGCCGGCGACAAGGTGGGAGATCGTACGCCCATCCAGGCCGGGCCGCCCGCGTGTGGCTGTCGGCTCCACAGTGACAAGAGGTCGTAATACGGAGGTGAGGCCGCCATTAGGGGAGTGTTACGTATACCGCCGCCGGGCCACGAGGTCGAGGACCAGCGCGCCAGCCAGGGCGAGCACCCCCACCACGGCGATGACGAGGCCCACGGTGAAGGCTGCGGGCCAGTAGCGGAGGGTGATGACGTGGCGGCCGGACGGGATGCGGGCAGTCACTTCGAAAACGGACGAGTGCCCGAGCGACAGCGGGCGACCGTCGATGGAGGCCTGCCAGCCGGGAACGTCGGTCACCCGGACCCGGAGCGTTCCTTCCGTCCGTGCACGCGTGACGATGCGAAGCTGAGCGGGATTGGCCCCGACCGTCGTGAGGGGGACGCCGCTTCCCGGCCGGTTGGACCCGGCGCTCGAGAGGGTGGCCACCGTCGAATCGGGGATGCGGTAGAGGGCCTCGTCCGGAGGCGGCGTCCCGAGCAGGTCGCCCGGATCCGGATTGGCGACCTTGATCGCCTTCACGAACCGGCTTCCGGGGGGCCCCGGTTGACCGGTCAGTTCGAGCACGTACGAGGCTCCGAGCAGGCGGGCCTCACCCACGGTCGTGATCGTCGGACAGAAGTGGTTCCACGCTGTCTCGCCCCCCGACGTGCGCGTGAACTTCTTCCATGTCGAGAAGTAGGACTTGGGCACGATCGGGTCGTACAGATCGAGCTCACTGGTGCCATAGAGGAGGTTGGCCTCGGCCCCGACTCCCAATGCGCAAGGACCGGCCGAAGCGCCGGGGCCGGCACCCACCCGGGCATCGCCCACGATCCCCTGGAGCGTTCGCACTGCCGGGGTCGGCGGCGCGCCGTCGGGGCTCCACGAAGTCAGGACCGAGCCCGCCGTCACGAGGAACAGCGCCTCGCCGGCGATCATGGCTACGGCCACCGCTCTCCCCCACCGGGCTCGCCGGTAGAGGATGAGGGCTCCGGCGAGGCCGACCCCCACGCCGACCGCAGGCCACACAAAACTCTCGGCCCGGACGTGCACGGCCAGTTGCCGACCGAAGCTGGGGAGCCCTCCCCCGCGGCCGACGACCCAGATCCCGGCGAGGACGAGCGCAGCGGCGGAGAAGCCACCCACCAGCCAGGACCGGACGGCACGGGACACCCGGGGACGGGCGAACTCAGTCGCGCCGACTCCCGCCAGCACGGCGACAACGAGGGCCAGAGGCATCAGGGCTCGGAGCCAGTTCACGTCTCCGACACCGGGCACGTCGTCAGCGAGGTGGGCGACGGGACCGAGATAGGCGAGCGCGCCACAGGCCACGCCGACCACGGTGATGGCCACGATCTCAGCCCGGTGCCGCCTCACCGCCACCCCGACGCCCAAGAGGGCGAGCACCAGGGCGATGATCCCGACGTAGACGGCGGTCTCGTTGTAGAAGAAGCTCCCGCCGGAAAAGGCGTAGCTGCGGGGCACTGGCGCGCCGTCGAACCCGGCGAAGGCGAGATAGAGGGTGTCATGGACCGGCGGGGCGGCGTAGGCGCCGGCGGTGGCGCGCAGGGACCCGGCGGTGAGCTGGAGGCTGGGAAGGACCAGCGGTGCTCCGAGCGCGCCGCCGGCGATCACGCCCGCGGCCAGGTCGATCGCCGGCTTGACTACAGGCCCTCCGGGAAAGCCGAGGTGGCCGGACAGAGCTCTCGACACCAGCACGACGACGGCGAACACAAAGGTGGCGATGGTCATGACGATCAAGGTCTCGGGAAAGCCCGAATAGATGGCACAGGCGACGACGAGAGCCAGGAACACCACCGAGGGGACGCGCCGGTTACCGCGGAGGACGAGCACGGTGGCGGCCAGCACCCAGCCACCCCACGCCATGACCTGGGCTGCCGGATAGCCGAGCCACGCGACCATGGGACCGCTCAGTTCGAAGACGGTGGCGGTCATCACGGCCCCGAGGAAGCTCAGTCGGAGTGCCCGTCCTGCCACGTACGCACCGCTGCCGGCGATGATCAGGGTGAGCATCGCTCCTGCTGTGTAGGCGAAACGCAGCGGGACGAGGTATCCGACGAGCGAGGGCACACCGAACGCCGCCGATTGCCAGTTGAACGCCAGCGGCATTCCCAGCCCGTTTGACGGGTTCCAAAGAGGTAGCACGCCGCTGTGGACCTGGGTCCAGTCGAGCTGCGTCCACGGGATCATCTCGACGATGGCGTCACTGTTGTTGGTGTTGCCGTGGGCGACGACGCCGGCACGGGCCGTCAGGCCCGAGTGGGACAGCAGGCCGTAGGGGCCGAACATGCCGCCATGGGCCAAGGCCGGGCCCAGGACGACGGCGGCGAGGAGGACCGTCCAGCCGACGGCAACAACGTGCTGCCACCCAAGGGTGGGGGTGCCCGAACTGTGAGACGACGGTGCACTTCCGCCAGAACGGACGCCCGAAGCCACGCCCATGCTGGAGTGGTCGTGGACCACTTCGGTATCGACACTCATCGCAAAGGCTCCGCGCCCCTTTGCATCGGTACGCCAGCTCCACTGAGCCGGGACCGTTCTAGCACGGCAACGGAGAGGAGCCTGGTGGCGTCGCGGCCTTTCTACGCCCCGCGAAGGCTGGCAACCACCGGGGCGAAGGCAGGGGCGGCGGCGGAGCGAACCGTGTAGTGCGAGAACCCCCAGCGTTCACGCCGCTCGATAAGCGCCTCGACGATGCTGTCGACGGTTCCGATGAGTACGTACGGCGAGTCCAGGAGATCTGCCGTGGTGAGCCCCGGAAACCGTGACCGGAGGCGGTCGGCCGCGTTTTGGGCACGGTCGGTCACGACGACTGACTGGACGAGTGCGTGGAGCTCCAGTTCTTCGAACCGGCTGCCGGCGTGGTCACGGACCCACTCGACCTGGTTGGTCACTGCCTCGGGACTGAACCCGGTCGGCTCGTGGCGACTCCCGTCGGCCAGTGTTCTGCCGAGACCGGTGAACCCGACCGTGTCGGCGTGACGGGCGGCCACGGCGAGCGTGCGGTTCCCTCCGCCACCGACGAGGAATGGGACGCGGGTCTGGGCCGGCCGGGGATAGCAGGTCTCCCCTTCGATGTCGTAGTAGGTCCCGTGGTGACTGACCGTCTTGCCATCGATGAGAGCACGCAACACCTGCACTGACTCCTCGAGCCTGGCGATCCGCACCGCTCCGGTGTCGAAACGCAGTCCGTTGCGTTCGTACTCGGGCCGGGCGTGCCCGGCGCCGATGCCGAGCTCGAGCCGACCGTCAGTGAGCAGGTCGACGGCGGCGGCCTCGCGTGCGAGGACGCTCGGATGGCGGAGGTCGTTGTTGAGCACGAGCGTCCCTACCCGCAGGTCTGGAGCGGCTTCCGCTGCCGAGACGAGCGGGGCGAGCGGCGCGGCACATCTGTCGAGGTGGTCTGCCGTCAACAGCAGGGAGAAGCCGAGATCGCCGGTCTTCCGGGCGTGGTCTCGCCACTGGCGGCGACTGTCGATGGCGACGGACTGGAGGCTGAACCGGAACGGGCGGGGCACCGCTTCATCATGTCGGAACGGATCGCACGTGTCTCGAATCATGAAGATCGGCTTGTGTCAGCCAGGGCGGTCCGCCGCTGCGTCAACGGGGCAGTCCGTCGCCACTTGGAGCGCCTCGCCGACTTGCCGCATCCGCTGATCGCTGAGGCGTCCGAGGCGCTCGACGAGGACGGCGGTCGACACGCTCTCGACCGAGTCGAGATTGATCCCGGATCGGCGTGGGACGGGGTCGTCCCCGGGTTCGAGCAGCACCTCGCTGGCCAAGTCGCGGATTGTGGTCGTGCACGGCGCGACAAGGGCACGCCGGAGGCGCGGGATGGCTGCGTCGCGGGAGAGGATGACGACGGGTCGCCGTCCGACAGGTCGGTCACTCAGACGCGTATCGGTCGGATACGCACATCCGAGACTGCGCCTGCCAGCTTGCCGATGTCGTCGGCGTCGGCGGTGAGGACGACGCCACCGCCTGCGGCGGCCGATACTGCCACGACGAGAGCGTCGACCGTCCCTGCCACGCCACTCATGTCGGTCAACCGCTTCAGTTTCGCGGCCATCCGCGCGACCGGCTCGGAGACGGGCACGACTTGCAGCTTTTTGAGCGCCTGGTTCGCTCGAGCGTCCCGGTTGTCACCGAAGAGGGCCTCCGCGAGCACTACCGACGGCACAAAGACACGAACGCCGGCTTCTCGAGACGAGGTGAGAACCGCCCTCGCGTCCTCGCTGTCATTCCTTGCCACGGCCCACAGCCCTTCGCTGTCGAGCACTACCGACGGCCATGGTGCAGGAGGAGCGCCCTTCAGTCCTCGGCGAACCACTGAGCAAGAACACGGTCGTAGGCTTCCGGGGACGGCGTTCCCACTTCCCGCTCCAACTCGTCCACAAGCTCACCCAAGTGCTCTTGAGTCAACGCAGCATAAAGCAACTCGTTGATCGACGCCGAGAGTGCCCGACCTCCGAACTGCGCACGGATCTCGTCCACGAGCCTCTTGTCCAGCGTCAGGGAGACCTTTTGCTTCTCTTGAGCGCCAGCCTGTGCGAGCACGTTCAGTCCACGCACCCGGAGCCGAGTCGCTGGGCTGAAGGCCGGGCCTGCTTCGGTCCGTATCTCGCCGATCAGGACAGATTCGGGCCCATCGGCCGGCTCGGCTGCTGAAGGCTCTGGCGTCGACGTTCTTTTCCGAGCTGAGGTGGCCACGTCACCAATCCTACCATAAGTAGGATCGCTCCAAGCTCTCGGCGGTGTTCGCGCCATGGAACCGTCGACGTCACAAGAGTGCACGTCAACGAGTGAGTCGAGTCGAGTCGAGTGGGGACGGAGGGGATCGAACCCTCACTGGAGGCGGTTTAAGCGCCCTGCCTCTACCAATTGGGCTACGTCCCCGAAGGTGAGATCCCGGCGGTGCGTTCCTCGACAATGTGTCCAGGAACTTGCTCGAAGCATCCGACGGAAGCAGGTCCAGCGTACCGACCCGAAGTAGCAAACAGCTGAAGTAGTCACCCGGGCAGTATGGCGAGCACGGCCTCTAACTCCTCGTCGCGCGGGCGCTCGACATGGTGGCGCAGGCCGCTCCGGTCCGGCCAAGGACCGAGCACCTCGGTCGGTCGGCGACCAGGGTCCCATCCGACCCAGTCTCCGAGGCCACCGGTCCGGGCGAACTCGGCCCATGCACCCCTCACCACCTTCGACAACGACAAAGCATCCTCGCCCCCACCGCTGAACGCCTGGACCGCGGGCTTGGCGACAGTTCCGAACACGAAGGGGATCTCGAGCCCCGTGACACGAGCCGAGGGCGCCACCGAAGGCCGGCGTCTCGTAGGTGAAGAGGTACACGTAGGTCTCGGCGCCGGCTGTCGGGCCCGTTGCGGCGTGGGCGTCGGCCAACCGGATCGACCGGCAGCGCGGAACACGTACTCCGTGGCGATGGCCGTCCACACATCACGCGGCGCCACCGATTCGCCGCGGCCACGGCCGAGCCCGTTCGACCACCTCGATCACGGCCTCGGCCCGGCCGTCCCCGGGAACGAGCCGATCGACCCACCGTCGGAGGATGCCGGCGTCCATCGACGCCGTCCTCGGGTCGCTCACCATGAAGAAGGTGAACTCGTCCCGGGTTGTTCCGGCGAGCAGCGGAACCCCAGAAGAAGCCCCGGCGGCAACGGCGTCGAGTGGCACCTCCGGCAGCAGCCCGCCGTCGACGGCGGGCATCATGGCCAGACCGGGGTCGGAGTCCGACGTCGGGGTGGCGAGCGAGGCCACCACCTGCACCAGTTGCTCGGCCGGAACGCCGCTCAGTGCCTCCCTGGTCATGGGCACACCCAGCAGATCGGCGCACTGCTCGGCCCGGCGGATGGCGGTGTCCGGGGTGAACGTCACCGGGGGGCCGCTCTCCACGATGGCGCGATGGAACAGGCCCCGAGCCTCCGGAGCGGCGAGCAGATCCGACACGGCCATGCCGCCGGCCGACTCACCGAAGAGGGTCACGTTGGCCGGATCACCGCCGAAGGACGAGATGTGCTCGGCCACCCAACGGAGGGCGGCGATCTGGTCGGCCAATCCCCAGTTACCCCATCCCGACCACTCGCGTCCGTCGAGCCACGGCTGGCCCCTCTCGTCGAGCACAGGGTGGGCGAGGAACCCGAGCAGGCCGAGGCGGTAGTTGAGGGTGACGACGACCACATCCTCCTCGCGAGCGAGCAGGCCGCCGCGAGTGAGCCCGCTCGATCCCGAGCCGGTGACGAACGCTCCTCCGTGCACCCACACCATGACCGGCCGGGATCCGTCGAGACCCGGGGTCCAGACATTGACACTGAGGCAGTCCTCGGACTGCTCGTCGGGCTCCCCTGCCAACGACCATTCCGGCGCAGGGAGCGTCTGGGGAGCGATGGGGCCGAACTCGATACAGGATCGGATGCCCGCCCACGGCTCAGGGTCGATCGGTGGCCGCCACCGCCGGGCACCCGTTGGCGGCCCCGCATAGGGGATTCCTGAGAACGACCAGACCCCGTTGCGCCGGAGGCCCTCGATCCGCCCGCTGCGCAGCTCGATCACTTCGTCCATGCCCATGCCTCTCTGCCGTGCGGTGCCGCGAGTGCACCTGCGCTCCAGTCTGGTCCGGAACGCGCCGATACACACGAACGGTGACGGCGAGTGGCGGCAAGGCGCCGGTTCCCGGACGGTGCACGAGGTGATACGAGTGAGGCGACAACGAGCCCGAGCATTCCTCGTCAGCGCCGTCGTCGCCGTGTCCGGCCTCGTCGGCGCGATGGCCCTGGGCGCTCCCGCCGCGGCAGCGACCCCGTCGCCCGCCTCGACCCTGGCCGGTGTGACCCCGAACGGTCAGTCCTCGAACGGTCAGTCCCCCGTCAACGCCACCGAGTCCCAGGTCTCGGCGATCGAAGCCCAGATCGCCTCCCAACAGGCCGCCCTCGACCAACAAGACGAACGGTACAACGAAGCCGAGGTGAACCTGGCCACCACGCAGCGATCACTGCAGCAGACCGAAGCCTCGATGGCGGCGAGCCAGTCCAAGCTGACCAGGGACCGCTCCACCCTGCGGACCAGCGTCATCCAGGCGTACATGAACGGCACGACCGACGCAGCCGTGGCGTCGCTGTTCTCCGCCCCCACCGCACAGGACCAGATCAAGGGCCTCTACCAACATCTGAGCGCCCATGCGCTTGCCGTCGCCGTGGCCGCCGTCGAGGCCGACGAGCAGGCCCTCGGCCGCACCCGGGCCACCCTCGACGCCGAACAGCGCACCGAGACCGGTCAGCTCGACGAGGCCCAGGTCGCCCGCCAGCAGGCAGCGGCGGTGAGCCGGCAGTCCCAGGCGACCCTCGACGGCGTCAAGGGCACCCTGGCCGCCGAGGTCACGGAGCAGGCGGAGGCGCAAGCCGCCGCTGCGGCCCAGGCGGCGGCCCGGGCCCGCTCGTCCTCGGCCGCCGGCCAGTCCGCCGGTCAGGCAGCGCAAGCCGCCCAGGTCGTCTCGACGCTGAACGGCGACGGCGGTGCGGCGCAGGCCGCCACCCAGTCCGCCAACGAGGCAGCGGGGTCGGCCGGAGGCTCGACCGCGGTATCGCCCGGTGGCGACCCGGGGAGCCCCGGGCTGGCCGCCGTCCAGGCCGCCGCCTCCTATCTGGGCGTTCCCTACGTGTGGGGCGGGCAGAGCAGAGCCGGCGTCGACTGCTCGGGACTGACCATGCTGGCCTGGGGTGCGGCCGGCGTGGCGCTCGACCACTCGGCCGCCGACCAGTACGCCGCATCGAGGCGTGTGGGCCTCGACGACCTCGAGCCCGGCGACCTCCTCTTCTACGACCTCGACGGAAGCCGGCATCGATCACGTCGTGATGTACGTGGGCCCCGACCTCGACGGACAGCCGACTCCCTACGGGAACCAGACCATCATCCAGGCGGCCCACACCGGCACCGTGGTCAGCTTCGATCCCCTCTGGTCCGCCGGGCTGGTCGGGGCCGGTCGACCCTGACGGGGGGATAAACCTTGACCGGGCGGCCAGCTGCCGCCAGGCCGTGAACGCCCCTCCCCCGGCCGTGACGCCCCGACGGCCTAGTCTCGGACCCCGAGCCCATGCAACTCCGACCTCACCATCGTCGTCCCCGCCTTCAACGAGGCCCACCGGCTGGGCGAGGGCATGCGAGCGGTTCCAGGCCGCAGTGGCCGATGGCGCCATCGACCTCGACGACGACCGAGATCCTGCGTCGTCGACGACGGGAGCGACGACGGCACCGCGGATGTCGCCCGGTCGCTCCTCGCCCCTCTTCCCCACCACCGGGTGGTCAGCCTCGCGGCCAATGCCGGCAAGGGCGCCGCCGTTCGCACCGGGGTCTCCCTGCCCGACGGCGCCGTACACCGCCTACATGGACGCCGACATGGCCATCGACCCTCGCGCCGTCCCCGCCTGCTGGCTGCGCCTGGCGACCAACGACGTGGCCATCGGGTCCCGGGCCCTCCCGGAGTCGATGGTGGACGGCACCTACGCCCTCCGGTCGGTCATGGGTCGAGCTGTTCAACCGCCTGGTCACCACGGGGACGCGCCTCGACCTGCTCGACACCCAGTGCGGGTTCAAGGCATTCCGGACACCGGCGGCCCGCCTCCTGTTCCATCTGGTTCGCATCGACCGCTTCGCCTTCGACGTCGAGGTCCTGGCCCGGGCGCGACGACTCGGGCTTCAGGATCGCCGAGATCCCCGTCCACTGGAAGCACGTCCCCGGAAGCACGATCCACCCGGTCCACGACTCGCTCTCCATGCTCATCGACGTCTACCGATCGCGCCTCGGCCTCGTTCCCCCACCCCAGATCACGGCGGTCGAGGTCCGCGACATCGACCAGACCGCCACCGCTTCGGATGCGCCGGAAGGCGGCGGTGGGAGCGATTCGCTCGCGGTCCCGAGTGGCCGATGTGGCGATATCGGCCATCGGCGGGATGCCGTTGCCGGTCGTGGAGGACGGGCGGTCGGTGCTCGTCCTGCTCCCACTGGCCGACGCCATCCAGTCGGGAACGGTGTGTGCAGCCCTGCGCGAGGCGTTCTCGCCTATTCCCGTGTTCCGCCGGGGTCTGAGCGCCGAGGCACTGCGGACCCTCGGACCGCAGACCGGCCGGCTCGCCGAGCGCTCCGGGCATCGCCACCCGCGCTCAGCAGCGGGAACAGAGGGCGACGATCGCCCATCCGGGCGGCGATACCATGCCGGAGGTGAGCGCGGAACCCGGGACGGCCGTCGGCCGGAGGACCCGGTCCGAGGATGCGCCGCCGGCCGCCGAAGACGACGCACGAGATCACTCGAGCCGATGGCGCTCCGGCGGAGACGGTCGCCACCCGGCCGGCGGCGGGTCCCGGCGAGCCCGAGGCCTCTGTCTCCGTGCTGCCGGTCGCCCAGCTCCGGGAGGAACCCGGTGCGCCACCTGATCCGCGTCGCTCGCGACGTCGACGAGTGGGGCCGGTCCGAGCACATGCGGTCCCTCGTCCGCCGGCTCTACGACCCGATCTACCGCTACTGGTTCCGGGTCGAGTGGGAGGGCCTGGAGAAGATCCCCGCCGACGGCGGTGCCCTGCTCATCGCCAACCACGCAGGAGCCATTCCCGTCGACGCCCCCGCCATCATGCACGGTATCGAGCAGGAGCTCGATCGCCCCGTCTACGGCCTGGCCGACGACTTCTTCCGAACCATCCCGGTGGTCGGCACGCTCTGGTCGCGCACCGGAGGCGTCCCTGCCCACCCCGACAACGCCTACCGGCTTCTCCACGACCAGCGGCAGCTGGCACTGGTGTTCCCCGAGGGGACCAAGGCCACGTCGAAGACCTACGCCGACCGCTACCGGCTGCGGCGGTTCGGCCGGGGCGGCTTCGTGGAGATCGCCATGCGGGCCGGGGTCCCCGTCATCCCCATCGCCGTCGTCGGCGCCGAGGAGTCCATGCCCATCCTGTTCAGGCTGGACGGCGTGGCCAAGGCGCTTCAGCCTCCCCTACTTCCCGGTCACCGCAAACGCCCTGCTGCTCGGGCCTCTGGGCTATGTGACCTACTTCCCGGCCAAGATCAAGTTCCGCGTGCTCGATCCCGTCACCTTCGAGGTGGAGCCGGGACTCGAGCGCTACTCGAGGAGCCGGATCATGGACGAGGCAGAGGCCATCCGGGCCACGCTCCAGGACGCCCTGCACGACATGCTGCGCGAACGCCGCAGCGTCTGGTTCGGCTGACCGTGGGCCGGCGCGTCCTGATCACCGGGCTCGACACCTTCTGGGGCGGCCGCATGGCCCAGGCGCTCGAGAACGAGCCCGACGTCGACATGATCCTCGGGCTCGGCACCAACGAGCCCCGGGTTCCCCTCGAACGCACCGAGTACGTCCGTTCCGACCAGAAGTACTCGATCCTCAACCGCATCGTCCGGGCCACGCAGGTGGACACCATCGTCCACACCTTCCTCGAGACCAACTCGGTCGGGGTGCCGGGGCGGATGCTCCACGAGATCAACGTCATCGGCACGCTGAACCTCCTGGCGGCGGCAGGGTCACCGGGCTCGTCGGTCAGGCACGTGGTGGTCAAGTCGTCCACCCATGTCTACGGCTCGACCGGAAACGACCCGGCCTGGTTCCGGGAGGACGACGTCCGCTCAGGGCCCGGCCGCACCAGGCTCGAGCGATCCCTGATCGAGGTCGAGGGGCTGGTGCACGACTTCGCCGAGGACAACCCCCACCTCCGGGTCACGGTCCTGCCGTTTCGCCAATGTGCTCGGGCACCGACATCGTCACCCCCATCAGCCGTGACCTCGAGAGGAGGGTCCTGCCCTCCATCGGCGGGTTCGACCCGCTGGTCCAGTTCGTCGAGGAGGACGACGTCGTGCGGTCCCTCAAGTTCGTGACCGAGCACGGCATCCCCGGTGTGTTCAACGTGGCCGGAGCGGGCAAGCTGCCCTGGAGCGAGGTGGCCTCGATCGCCGGGGCCCTGCTCATTCCGCTGCCGTTCGTCCGGCCCCGGCTCTTCGCCTCGGGCCTGGTGCGGCTGCGCGCCGATCCAGTTCCCCGCGGAGATGGAGGCGTTCGTGCGGTTCGGCCGGGGTGTGGACACCACCAAGCTCATCAACGCGGGATTCGCGCTACCGGTTCACCAGCGCCGGGGCCGTCGAGAGCTTCGCCCGGGCCAACAACCTGCGCCGCGCCACCGGCACGGGCACCGGCGAACCGCCCTACCGGTACGAGCAGGACGTCGAGCAGTTCTTCCGCCACTCACCCGCCGTCGTCCGCGGCATCGACGGCTGACCCGTCCGCCTCCGGTCCCCCCCTGTCACCACCGCCCCTCACCCGACCTGCTCGGTCGCGGTCGGCGACGGCAAAGGCGAACCAGACGATCATGACGGCGATCCCGGCCAGGGCGGCGAGCGAGGCCACCGTCTCGTAAGGGGGGAGGTAGGCGAACGTGACGACGGACGTGCCGGCCGGGACTCGAACCTGCTGGAAGAGCCCGTCCGGACCGCGACGATCCACGCTCACCGGAACCGAGCCGCCGTTGACCGAGGCGCTCCAGCCGTTCATGGACTGGACGCGGCGTACGAGCACCGCCGTGTGCGAGCACGTCACGGTGGCCCGGTCCCAACCCGACGCCGCCACCCCGCAGTGGGAGCCCGGTCCCGGACCACCGGCCTCTGCCGCCCGGTGGGCACCGGTGCCGGCCACGACCGAGAACACGGGGGCGGCGCCGGGCAGCTCCCAGATCTCGGCGACGCCATCCTTGTACACCAGCCGGGGTCCTGCGGGCCACGCCGGGCTGTTCGGAGACGGGAAGGGGATCCCCTGCACGTCGCGGCCGCTCGCCCCCTCGACGACATAGCGAATGCCGGCGACCTCGTAGCTGACCTGGTTCCGCTCGATCTCCTGGGCGGCGCTGGGCCCGGCCGGGTTCGCCCGGCCCGAGCCGATGTAGACGTTCGACGGCGCGTTCGTGTCGAGCCGGGACGCGAAGTAGGCGGCCCATGCCTTCGGTGTCGGCAGGTCGTTGATGCTGGCCTGGGCGATGCCGAAGTACGACCCGTAGTTGGGCTGGATCGGTCCGAGGGTGACGAACCGGTAGGTGCCCAGATGGGCTTGCAGCCAGCCGACCGATCCTGTCTGCAATCGCTGGGGCGCCGGCGCCGACAGATAGGTGAAGCCGTAGGCGAGTACCACCTCCACGATCACGGCAAGCCCCACGACGGCCCGCCACCACCGGGCCCTGCCGAGGGAGGCGGGGCGCCCGGCCGCGTGGCGCCGCCTGCGGACCCGGGCGAGCGCGAGCGTGCGGAAGGAGGCGACGGCTATCACGGCCAGGAGCGCCAGGGCGACGACCAGGCTGACGCCGGCGTAGAGATGCCGGTGGGCGGTGCTCGACGCCGTCGGTCCGACAGCCACGGTCAGCTGGTGCCAGGAGACCACGGCCGCCCACACGCAGAGGCCGCCAGTCACCGCCACCGACCCGGCCACCACCCGTCGTCTTGTGACCGCTCTGCCGATGTCGTCGATGCCGAGGGCGGCCAGTACGATCAGGGCCAACGCCCACGACGGCGCCGAGTACCGGTAGAACGCCGTCGAGTGGATTCCCGGTATCGGCGCCAGGGCGTGGACCACGGGCTGGAACCCGTAGGTGCGCAGCACGCAGAGGGCGATCCAGGCCGCGAGCCCGATCCGCAGGCTTCGCCATCTCCGGCCGAACAGGCCGATGAGGGCGGCGGCGATCAACGTGGCGGTCACGTACCCCCCGACGTTCCCCCAGACGCCGGCGATGACGTTCGAGCCCGTGCCGGTCGAGTCGAAACCGAAGACGGGACCGAGCGAGTAGGGCAGGATCTGCTGCACGAGCCCTGCCGTTGGCAGTGACCCGTAGGCGATGGCACCGGTGTGGGGACCGGCGTCGGCCTGGGGCAGGTAGTCGGCGAACGCCACGATCAGCGGTGCCGACACCGCCGCCCCGGTGACGGCCCCGGCGACGAGCTTCCGCACCGCCGGGAACCACGAGTCCCGAGCCGGCCCGAGGATCCGGAGGAGCGCCCACCAGGCGGCGAACAGCCCGTCGAGGAAGGCCGTCTCGGGAAACCCGGCCAGGATGGAGAGGGCGAGGGCCACGGCCAGCACCAGCCATCCGCCCCGTCGCCGGTCACAGGCGGAACGGAGCGCGTACTCGACGCCCAGCAGCGTCAGAGGGAGGAAGGCCACGGGACGGAACGGCGCATGGAACAGCCAGGCGAACGTCCCACACAGCGCGAAGGCGATGGCGGCCGTCGTCGAAGGCGCCCGCCCGACGCCCATGGTCCGGACGAGGCCGTAGGTGGAGAGCCCCGCCACCACTTCGAGCACGATCCGCAGGGCGAGCATGCCCTGGGGCACGGCGAGCAGGAGGGTCGGGGGAAAGAAGGCCCCGCTCTGCATCTCGCCGGCCAGAGGCGAGCCGACGCCTTCGTAGGGGTTCCACCAGGGGACGTGCCCGTGCAACCAGTCGAGCGCGGCCAGATGGCCGAGGGCCTGGGTGGTGAAGCCGGCGTTCGGGTCGATGTAGGGGAGCCCCGGGAGGTGCCCGGTGACCGACGTACCGAGGCCCCCGTCGAGCACCAGCGGGTTGACGGTGACCAGGTGGAGGAGGGCGGGGCCGTTGGCCACCACCACGGCCACGACGATCAGGATGACCGGCCACCACTCGCCACCCATCCGCGCTCTGGCCGCTCGCAGCACGGTGGCCCGGGCCTCGACCGGACGATCGTCACCGGCGAAGCGCAGACGGCCGTCTGGCGAAGGAGGCCGGGTGGAGACGGCTGACGGCGGCTTGGTCGATGGCACGGTCATGGTCGTCTCAACCCGCCAGGGCTGCGGATGGCACCGCACCGAAGACTGGCGAGAGGTTCCCCGCCAGCGGAATACCGAGTCCGTGACGTTAGCTCGCTCACCACGTGGAGGCGGAAGGGAACGTCCGTGGCGGGCCGATGGCGGTCCTCACGGGCTTGCGATCCTCACGGCCTGTCGAGCCACGAAGAGCAGAGCTCCGGCCCGCGGAGCTCCCATTCCTCGGCCGTCATGGCGTAGCGGACGTGGTCCTCCCACTCGCCGTTGATCTCGAGGAAGCCGTGGGCCACCCCCTCACTTCGCAGACCGAGCTTCTCGACGACGCGGCGGCTCGGGTAGTTCCTCGGGATGATGGCGATCTCCACGCGGTGGAGCCGCAGTGTCTTGAAGGCGAATTCGAGGACGACCACCACCGCTTCGGGTGTGTACCCCGAGCCGGCCAGCTGCTCGTCGATCCAGTAACCGATGGAGCCGTTCTGGAACGGGCCGCGCTGGATCGACGACAAGGTGATCTCGCCGCCGAAGCGACCGTCCACGAATATCCCGAACCCGAACCCCGTTCCCATCTGGCGTTCACGCTCGCGCATGGCGCACCGGCCCGAGAAGGTCACCGCGTCCTCGGAGGGGAGCGGTGCGCCTTTCGAACGGGGCTCCCAGGGCACCAGCCAAGACCGGCAGCGGACCCGCACCTCGCGCCACGACTCGTAGTCGGTCTCGTTCAAGGTGGCGAGCTGGATGTGCCATCCGGGAAGCTCGAGGGAGCGCACCGTCTTCGAACGGATGGCGGCGCTCACCACCGACACCCCGAAGACCGTGGGCCGCCTCGACGGCTACGCCGTCCGCTGGTCCGGCGGGCTGCGCGACTGATGACAGGCGCGCGCCGTCGACCGCCCGACACCGCTCCTGTCACCGTTCCCGGCTGCATGCCCGAATGGTACGCCAGCGCCACAGACGGGCCACGTCCAATCGGTATGCCGCGCTCTCGGCCGAGCCGGCACGGAGCTGCCGCGTCACACCCGATCCTCCGGCCAGGGAATGAGCGAACGCCAGGTCTCGTCCTCACCGGGAAACCTCGGCGGACACCAGGTAGCGAAGCGGCTCAGGTTCGGGTTGTAGTGGGGATCATCGGCTTCGAGGACGCGCTGCCATCGCTTCACGAAGTACCGCGCGTCCCGTATGACCCCGAAAGCCCTCTCGTGATCGACTCTCGGTGGATGAGCTCGGCATGAGGCGTGTAGAGCACCCGGTACCCGGCCTCTCCCAGCCTCAAGCAGAAGTCGACATCGTTGTACGCGACGGCGAGGTTTTCGTCGAACCCTCCCATCTCCTCGAACACGCTCCTTCGCACCAGCATGCATGCCGCCGTGACGGCGCTGTAGGCGCGGACGGTCCGGTCGGCGAGGAAGTACCCGGTCTCCCCCGGTGGCATCCCGACGAAGAGATGGCCGGCAGCTCCCAGGAGACCCATGACCGTGCCGGCATGTTGGAGCGTGCCGTCCGGGTACACCAGCCGGGCCCCGACGGCACCCACCTCCGGCCGCTGTGCGTGCTCGATCATGGCGCCGAGCCAATCCGCTCCGACGGCCTCGATGTCGTTGTTCAAGAAGAGCAGCAGATCCGATGTGCACGTCGCGGCGGCTGCGTTGTTGATGGCCGACCAGTTGAACGGCCCCGGGAAATCGAGCAGACGCACATTCTTCAAACGTTGCCACCGGTGCCGGAGCGCCCACGACTCCGGCTCGCTGCTCCCGTTGTCAACGAGCACGATGTCGTCGATGCCGTCTCTCGAGCCGAGGATCGACCCCAGGCACCTCTCGGTGAGGGATCCCTGGTCGCGAAAGGGGATGATGGCGCCCACCGAGTAGGCGTCGCCGACGTCCCGGCGGACATGGCAGGTGCCCGGTGCCGGACCGGGGACGACCGTCGCCTGGATCCCTCGACGGGTGACGGCCGCCTCGACAGCCCGCCGGTTGCCGGCGTCGACCACCGGGATCGCCGAGCCCGCAGTCCCGCTGAAGGGGGCGCCACCGAAGGGATCGGTTGACCGGCGGTGACAGAGCACCTTCGGAACGTGCACCACCCGCCGGGCCTGTTCGGTGGCCCGGAGGACCAGGTCGTAGTGGGAGCTTCCGTCGAACCCCGGCCGGTAGCCCCCGAGGGAGTCGAACAGCGTGCGCCGGACGGCGATCAGAGACCCGAGATAGGGGAACGTGAGGAGGAGGTCTGGGTCCCAGTCAGGCTTGAAGTGGGGCATGAACCGGCGGCCGACGCCATCGAGCCTGTCGTCGTCGGCGTAGACGACGTCGGCGTCGTCCGAGCTCAGGGCCGCTCGGGCCAGCTCGAGCAGGGCGTCGGACGCGAGGACGTCGTCAGGATCGAGGAGGACGACGTACTCACCGCTCGCCGAAGACAACGCCGTGTTCGTGGCCGCCGGGAGGCCCACTGTGTCCCCTGAGGCAGAGACCCTGACCCTGGCGTCGGATTCGGCGAGCTCGTCGAGGAGCTCGGTGAGCCGGCGATCCCCCGATCCGTCATCCCGGAGGCACAGCTCCCAGTTCGAATATCCCTGTTCGAGCAGGGACGCGAGACACATGCGCAAGGACCACAGCCTCGGACGGCACAACGACAAGACGACACTGAGCATGGGACCGCCGGAACGTACGGCTTCGTCAGGAGCGGTCCCACCCTGCTCAGAGCGATGCCGATGCCGCTCCCACTCGAGGATCCACCTCTCGTACTCGGGCCGGTCCTCGGCGATGCTCCGTCCCCAGGCCAACACCACAGGTTCCTCGTCCGGCGCCTGGGTGAAGACGGCGAGCTCGTCTGACATCCAGCCGAGCGCGGACACCAGCATCCTCTGCTCGGCACGGCGCGGGTCGGGACCCGGGGCCGTTCGCGTTTCAGCTTCGGACAACGAACCTCCGGGGCGAGAGGCGAGGATGTTCTCGGTCTCCGACAGGGCGACACTCCGACGTCCGGTGACCAGGACGACCTAGGACGACCGGCGACAGGGAGCCGTGGGATCCCTGCTCGCCCGACGACGGACATTGCCGAACGTGCCGAGGGGTGACAGGGTGAACCCTAGCAAACGCCTCTGGGATTCCGACCCTCGGCGGAGCTCCGGACATGGTCCGACCGACGTCTACAATCGACCGCGAAGACCAGGAGGAACTCCACCGTGACACCATCGGCGCTCGAGCCTGAACAGGTGCTGAAGACGCTCAAGGAGAGCCGGAGGCACCTTGCCTGGGAGCCGCTCCCGGCAGACGAGAGAGCGCCGATCCGCCTCACCGAGCAGAGCAGGTCGCGGCCGTACCTCCAGTTCCTCCATGGCCACTGGGCGTTGCCCGACACGTTCACGCCGTCCCAACCCGTCTCGGGCCCCCGGGGAAAGCTGATCGGGCTGTTCGGCCGCCTCACGTACCGGGTCCTCGGCTCCTATCTGCGGGAAGAACGTGAACTGCTGGCAAACATGGTCCGGGCCAACGACGCTCTCGAAAAACGCTGCGACGAGCTCGCCACCTGTTGTGAGCAGCTCCACGAGGCCATGATCTCGCGCCAGAACGCCGAGGCGGCCAACTTGACCGAGCTCGCCATCTGGCTGGGTTCAGACGGCGCTCCGCCTGCCGACGGCACAGCGGGCCTGAACAACGTGCACCGAAGCCCGGGTGATCGCTCATCCGAGCGCTCGACCGACCAGTCGTCCTCTTGAGCAGAGCGTCGCATCCGGCCGGAACCGGCCGTCCACCAGGAACGACGCCATGACCGCCCATCGGGCGGCGCCGGCCGCAGACGATCCGGTCATCGTCGTGCTCGCCTCGCACTGGGAGTCGAGCACCGAGGACGGCTGGTTCCTTCGCCAAGTGGCAGGTGCTCTCGCCTGCGTCGCCG
Source organism: uncultured Acidimicrobiaceae bacterium (assembly GCA_963828385.1). GTDB lineage: Bacteria > Actinomycetota > Acidimicrobiia > Acidimicrobiales > RAAP-2 > Bog-756. The sequence continues at coordinate 1,033,903 of CAWHEF010000002.1, read as the reverse complement.
ACGTCCACGTCATCACTCCCGAGGGAAGGGGCCCGGGAGTGACGGCCGATGGGGCGTTCACCGTGCACGCCCTCGGTCATCCGCTCGATCCGTCGAACGAAAGCCGGCGCGACCTGCTCGTCGAAAGCATCGTCGGTGCGGGTCTGGACGGCAATGCTCCTCTTCCGCCGTCCATGGCTCGCCTCCTCGACTCCGGGCTCATCGAGCCCTGGGACGGCGCATCGGAGGTCGTCGCTCGACTGGCGCCGTGCCACGTCGTGGTGGGAGGTCATCGCAACGTCGGAGCGCGTCGTGCCCTTGCAGGCGCCGCAGACACGACTCCGATCTCGGTGGTCGCGCTCGGCTCACACGACGCCAGCCTCCACTGTTCGCACTTCGACCGCGTGGTCGATGGAGCGCACGCCGTGCTCACCACCACGGCAACCGAGCAGACCGCGCTCGCCGGCCACAAGGTGAGCAGTCCCGTTCACCAGGCGGGCGCGCCACTGGCGAAGAACACCAGCGTGCTCGACGAACCCAATGATCCTGTCTACGACAGGGAGTACGTCTTCGTCATCGCCGGGACCCTTTCCGACGATCACGGCGAGGACGCCGAGACTGCCCGGCTGCTGCGACTCCGGTTCCCGGAGACCACGGTGGCCGTCTCGCATACCGACTGTCTCCAGACTTGGCACCGGGGCTTCCGGCGCATCTGGGGACCGATCCGTGGCTCGACGGACATGGCCAGGATGATGGCGTGGGCGCGGGTCACCGTGGACCTCCGGCCTGGGGCCCTGTTCGCCAGGCGGAGCATCGAGTCCCTCCTCTACGGCACCCCGATCGTGGTTCCACACGACAGCCGGGCCCGGGAGCACGCCGAACGTGGCCGGGGTGGTCTGTGGTTCGAAGACATGGCTGAGCTCGTCCTCTGTGTCGAAGCACTTCTCGATGGAGAGACGCGGTCCGTGTTGGGGGCCCAAGGCCAGGCCTACGCCGAAGCGGAGTACGGGTCGACCGATCGATTCATCGCCCGAACCCTCCGGGCGTGCGGGATGGTCGAGGAAGCCGACCGTGCCCCGACGCTGCGATGACCAGCCCAGCGCTGCGATGATGTGAGTGGTCCGCTCACAACAGAGTGGCGACCATGCCGTCGAGGATGTCCGCCTCGGAGACGACGCAGGTACCGAAGCCGAACAGGTTCATCACCGAGGAGAGGACCAAGGCACCGGCAACGATGACGTCCTCGCGGCCGGGGACCATTCCGGCGCGGTCCAAACGGGCGGAGCGTACCTCGCCGGCCAGGGCGCGATACCACGCCGAGACCGATTCCGCCGAAAGCAGCGAGTGGTGGACCCGCTCCCGATCGTACTTCTCGAGACCCATATCGAGTGCCGCCAACGTGGTCACCGTGCCCGCCAGCCCGATGAGGCGGTGGGCGGTCAGAAGTGCCGGGTGGTCATCGCTGGACTCTGCCAGCGCCTGTTCGACCGCCTGCTCCGCTTCTTCCAGCTCGGCGTCGGTCGGAGGGTCGGAGCGCAGATACCGCTCGGTCAGGCGGACGCAGCCGAGTTGCAGCGAGACGACGGAGAGATCGGGGTCGTCGGGCCCGCTGCCCGCTACGAGCTCGGTGGAGCCGCCGCCGATGTCGAGCACCAGGAACGGTCCTTCGGCGAGTTCAAGATCGCCGACGGCGCCCGCCAGTGACAGGCGACCCTCATCGAGCCCGTCGAGCAGCTCGGGTCGGAGCCCGGTCGAGTCACCGGCGGCGGCGAGGAACTCGTCGCCGTTGGCGGAGTCGCGCACGGCGGACGTCGCCACCAGCCGGCCTCGCTCCACCCCCGCCTGGTCCATGAGCTGCCGATACTCTCGGAGGACAGACACCGTCCGCAGGACCGCCTGGGGTGCGAGCTCCCTCTTCTCATCGACGTCCTCACCCAGTCGGGTGATCCGCATCTGGCGCTCGAGCGTCCTGCCGTGGTCGTCGACGATGAGCAGCCGGGTCGAGTTGGTGCCGCAGTCGACGGCCGCCACTGCCCCCCGGAGATCCATCTGCACTTGCTACCACGCGTGGCAGGTGCATCACCATCTGTGGCGCCGGATCTGTGGCGCCGGCACCGACTCTGCCGTCCATGCCGGAGGAACGTGTCACCTCGGTCCGCTCATCTCGGGCGGAGACCTATGTGCTCGGCGGTCCATGCCCCGACGGGATCGTCCCCGCCCGCCAGCCACCAGGCCAGGTGGGCGTGGAGGCACTTGACTCCGGCGCGAGTGCCTCCGACACCTCCCGTCGGCCTGGGCCCACGATGATCGGAGGGTACGAGTTGGTCGCGCAGCCGGGCGTAGTCGGCATGGGCCTCGGCGACGCGTCGCCCACCGACCGCTGACTCCGCCTGGCGAACACCTCCGGTGGATTCGAGTCGGCTCACCGCTTCTCGAAGGATCCGATCGACCAGCCAGAACCTCGTGGGCATGGGTGTCCCGTCGTACAGGAAGGGCGCGTTAGCGATGACCGCTGGTCGGCCGTCTTCGGATCTCACCACGACCTCGAAGTCTCCGAGGGGACTCCTTCCAAGCAGGTCGGCAACAGCCCGCAGGTCCTCCGGGGAAACGGTGCCACCGCCCAGGCGTCCCGGAGGGCTCGTGGCCCGCCTCACTTCCAGAATTCGAGGGTGTTGCCGATCCGGGACCAGAAGCTGGAGGGCGCCGACGCTGGTTGCGAGCTGCTCGCCGACGCTGTCCGGCCGCCACGGGCGCTGCGGGCCGGGCCCGCCGACGTCGAGGATTGCGGGGCCGACGGTTGCACCAGGGCGGGATCGGGCGACATGTCCGGCGCTTTGGACGGCTGCACGGGAGCCTGTTGGCCCGGATCGGTGGCCGCGATGGTGCCGTCCGCTCCGCCCGATCCTCGCTTGGTGGAGGGAAGGACGTCATAGAGCGTCTGGCCCGGTTGGACCAGCTGGTAGTCCTGTCGCGCCAGCCCGTTGACGGCCGCCGGCGAGCTCAATGCCTTCTGCTCTCGCACCAACGCATCGTTCTCGGCTCGGATCCTGCTCAGCTGCGCCGAAGCCGCACCTTGCTGACGGTGCTGCGAGAGCAGCGAGGCGAGAGGAAAGCTCGTGCCGAGCACCACGGCAGCCACGAGCGCAGCCAGCGCGATCGGGACCCGGTTCCTCCGTTCGGTCTGGGTGGGAGCCCTCTTCGCTCCCCCACCGGCGCCTCTGGGAGCAGTCGAGGCCCGGCCGCGCCTGGCGGCTCCTCTCCATGAGAAGCGCCCCGCTCGCGACTTGGGACTGCGTGGTCCGACGAGCACCGACGAGGGGGCGAACGGGCCAGATGCGGCCCGACCGGCCGAGCTGACCGAGCGCGGAGATCCCGGCGCCGGGCGACCGGTGCCCGTCGACCGGGACGCGGTCCGCGTCGACCGCGAAGATATTTGCCGGCGGGACCGCCCGGCGGACGGCGAACGGCCGCCAGCGGCGCTCGTCATCAGGGTTCGCTCCTCGTGGCCAGGGCTCCGCGTCCCAAGTAGGCGGCACTCTCACCGAGGAGCTCCTCGATCCTGAGGAGCTGGTTGTACTTCGCCACCCGGTCGGAACGGGCCGGCGCACCCGACTTGATCTGGCCGCAGTTGGTGCCCACGGCCAGATCGGCGATGGTCGTGTCCTCGGTCTCACCCGAGCGGTGCGAGATCACGCACGCATACGCCGACCGGGTCGCCAGCCTCATCGTGGCAAGGGTCTCGCTCAACGTGCCGATCTGGTTGACCTTGATAAGGATGGCATTGGCGGTCCCTTCGTCAACACCACGCTGGAGACGATCCTCGTTGGTCACGAAGAGATCGTCCCCGACCAGCTGGACCCGCGATCCGAGGGCCTCCGTCAACGCCGCCCAACCATGCCAGTCGTCCTCGGCCATGCCGTCCTCCAGGGAGACGATCGGATAGCGCTCGACCAGGTCGACCCAGTACTCCACCATCCCGGCCGAGGACAGCGTGCGATCCTCGCCGGCGAGGACGTAGCTCCCGTCCTTGTACAGCTCGCTGCTGGCCGGATCGACAGCAATGGCGATCTCCGCCCCGGGTTCGCGGCCGGCCTGCTCGATCGCCTCGACAAGCACGCGCACGGCGTCCTCATTGGACTCGAGGTCGGGAGCGAACCCGCCTTCGTCGCCGACCGTCGTCGACAATCCCCGGGTCTTGAGCACCTTGGCCAGCGCGTGGTACGTCTCGACGCCCCACTGCACAGCCTCGGTGAACGAGGCCGCCCCCACCGGCATGATCATGAACTCCTGCAGGTCGATCGAGTTGTCGGCGTGCACCCCGCCGTTGACCACGTTCATCATCGGTACCGGGAGCACGTGGGCGTCCGATCCGCCGACGTACCGGAACAGGGGCAGGCCGACCTCGGAGGCAGCCGCCTTGGCCGTGGCCAGCGACACCCCGAGGATGGCGTTTGCCCCGAGCCGGGCCTTGTTGGGGGTACCGTCAGCGTCGATCAGGGCGAAATCCACGCCTCGTTGGTCGAGGGCGTCAGCGCCTTCGAGGATCTCGGCGATATCACCGTTGACGTGACCGACCGCGGCCGCCACGCCCTTGCCGCCGAAGCGATCTCCGCCGTCGCGCAACTCGACCGCCTCGAACGTTCCCGTCGAGGCACCTGAGGGGACGATGGCCCGCCCCGCCGCGCCCGAGTCGAGCACTACCTCAACTTCGACGGTCGGGTTCCCCCGCGAATCGAGCACCTCGCGCCCGATGACTTGTTCGATGACGCTCACGATGAGTGGTCACTCCTGTCGACGGTGTGAGAAACCTACCATTCGGTGGTCTCCGGACCTGGTCATTTGGAGGCGGCATCGGGTCGCTCTCACGTGCCCGCGTGCCCGCCGGTGTGTCGGCGGTCAGCCGTGGGCTTCGACGACCTGGCGGAGCGCGCAGCGCGCAAACGAAGTGCGCCTTCGGCGTCGACACCCAGGGCGCGGGCGAGGTTCGAGACGCCGAACAGGACGTCACCCAACATCGACGCGCTGTCGGGCTCGCCTCCTCGACCTCGGGTGCTCGCTCCGGTGCAGCTCGTTCGGTGGGGACGTTCCCGGCCAGGGCGGCGATGATGCGTGACACCTCCTGGGCTGGAGTGGGGAGCTCGACCCCGACCGCGAGCGCCTTGCGCTGGAGTTTGTTCGCCAGCGCCAACGACGGAAGGGCATCGGGAATCCCCTCGGTCACGCTCGTCCGGTTCTTCTCGGTTCTCTTCAACGACTCCCAGCTCGCCGCCAACTGCTCGGGCGTCTCGGCACTCGCCTCCCCGAACACGTGGGGATGCCGGGCCACCAGCTTGTCGTGCACCCCTCGGGCGACATCGGCCAGTGTGAACCGTCCGGCCTCGGTGGCGAGCAGTGCGTGGAAGTACACCTGGAACAGCACGTCGCCGAGCTCCTCCTCGAGGTGGGAGACCGCCATCTCCTCCTCGGCCGAGCGATGTTCGGCCGGCGCGGCATCCATGGAGCGACGCTCGGCGTGGGCGGCATCTATGGAACGACCCTCGGCCGGCGCGGCGTCCATGGCAGTGACGTCCTCGATGGCTTCGAGCAGCTCGTAGCACTCCTCCAGCAGGTGGCGGGCGAGGGAGCCGTGTGTCTGGTCCCGGTCCCACGGGCACCTGGCTCTCAGCACCCGGACCAGCTCGTCCAACCGGACCAGCTCGGAAGCGACCGGGGCGGCAAGCTCGGGTATCCAGAGCGAGGTCAAATGGTCGGGCTCGATGGCTCGGTCGAGCTCCTCCCACGGCACCTCCCGCACCACTTCGTCGTCCAGTCCGAGATGATGGAGGATCGTGACCGGAGGCGTCGGTTCAACATCGACGGAGATCTTGATCGCCGAGAGCACCGACCGACTCCAGCACTGGGCGACGAGGAGCGGACCGGCGCTTCCGGCTGCCTCGACCGAGAACGACTCGCCGTCCACCAGGGCGACTCCTGCGCTGACCGGATCGACGCCGAGCACCTCGACGGCCAGGTCCACGAAGGAGACGGCAGGGTGGACGTTGACGGCGAGGTCACCGTCGACCACCAAGGGATGGTCACGGAGCAGGACGACGGATCGTTCGGCCACGGCAGGCGAGCCTGGCACCGCGTAGACGACCGACCCGCGCCCTTTGGCCAGTGACACGAGCTCGTCCACGATCGCCGAATAGACCTCCTCGAAGGTGGTGACCCCCTCGTAGAGGTGGTCGAAGCTCGGGGCGTCGGGAACAGCGCGAGCCGAGGGATGTCGGGCGGTCCTCAAGACGAGGGTCTCCGCTCCGGCCATGAGCGTCTGCGCTCCCGTCGTGATGAGCTCGGGACCGGCCGGTCCGAGCCCGACCACGTCGATCCGGGGGCCACCTCCGGCTCGGGGTCCGGTCGTGTGCACCGCCGCGTGTCTCGCCGTCAGCCGCCGGCAGCGGACCCGGCATCGGAAGAGCCCGACGCTGAACCGGTGCCGTTCGTGGCGTTGGAGCCGGAGGAGCCGGAGGAGCCGGGGGAAGGGGTACTCGGTGCGTAGCCGGCGAGGAAGCGGGGAGCCGGATTGGGCGGAGCAGCGATCGACGTCCCCTTCCACGTCCCGTAACGGGGATCGACGAACACGTTGGAGTGACGGGCGAACACCTCGAATTCGGCGTTGACCCTTCTCAGGTTGCTGCTCGTCTCGAGTAGCTGGTGCTTGACCGCCGGCATCGCCTGGGCCAGCGGCACGACCGTCTCGCTCGCCACCTGATAGATCAGCCACTCACCCGAAGCCGGGTCCTGGATGGGCGGGATCGCCTGTCCGGCGGCGAGCGAGTCCAGCTGGAGGCTCTGCTCGACCTCGGCCAGCGTGAAGTTACAGCCCACCGATCCACCGTTCGCCGCCGTCTGGGCGTCGATGGAGCTGGCCTTGGCCACCGATGCGAACGGCGTCCCCCCGGCGATCTGGGCGGCCAGCTGGTTGGCCTTGTCCTGGGTATCGGTCACGATCACGCTCACGCACACCGTGGTGAACTGGGGCTGGTTCGCCGCGTAGTACGCGGCGGCCGCGCTGTCGGAGATGTCGGCTCCGCGAGCCAGCAACTGTTGGTTGACCGCCTCGTTCCGGATCTCCTGGTCCCGGACCGACGCCGGAAGGGCGGAGAGGAGCTCGTCGCCGGTCAACGTCGAGCCGTTGCTCGACTGGCAGTACGAGGCGGTCCCCTGCGAGCCTGCCTGCTGGACGAGCTGGTTGATCTCGCCGCTGAGGGATGAGGCGAGCTCGGATCGGGCCGCCGACAGCTCCGATGCCGTCACGCCCAGTCCCAACGAGGAAGCGAACTGCCCCGCCAGCAGGATGCCCAGCTGGTTGTCGAGCACTGCCTTGGCGTAGCCCACCGGGTACGTGCCGTCCCCACCGGTGCCCTGCGCCGGCACCGCCCCCGACGCACTTTCGATCTGGAGCAGGCACGTCCCGGCCGGCGTCTGCTGCAAGGCTTGGAGCTGGGTGTTGAGCGCGGATACGTCGATGCTCTGGCCGTTGGCCGACGCCGCGGTCGGGGTCGCGTCACAGCCGGACGCCATGACGCCGGCAGCGGCGACCACGGCGGCGGCGGCGAGTGCCGAGAGCTTGCCCTTCACGGCGGCGATGATACCGGCTGCCCCGGAGGTCTCCGGGGGCGCGGACCCGATGCTGCAGCGAGCCGAGCCCCATGCTCGATCACTTGCCGGAGGAAGACCGAGTGCTCGATCAGGGATCGGAGGTGGTCCCTGCGAAACCGAAGACGAGCCCGCGCCACGCCTCGTCGTCGCTCGGGAGACGCGCCGAACACCAGGGCTCCACTCTGCTCAGGTTGGCGCTGTAACAGGGGTCACCGTCCTCGAACAACTCGCCCCACCGTGCGACGAAGGCCGTCGCGCCGGCGTGGGTCCCCGAGGCGTCGAGGCCGACGCGCTGGCGCTGGACGAGCTCGGCGTGGGGCGTGAAGAGGACCCGGTAACCGGCCCGTCGAAGGCGGAGGCAGAAGTCAACGTCGTTGTAGGAATCCGGGAATGCCTCGTCGAAGCCCCCCAACTCCTCGAACACCTGCCGGCGGACCATCATGCAGGCGGAGGTGACGGCGCTGTACGCCCGCACCATCTGGTCCCAGCTCACATATCCACGCCGCCCGGCGGGCATGCCCCAGAAGATCCTGCCGGCAACGGCACCCAGCCCGACGACGACTCCGGCGTGGCGCAGCATCCCCTCCGGCGACACCAGCCGGGCCCCCACGGCCCCGGTCTCGGGACGAAGGGCGTGCTCTAAGAGCGCGTCGAGCCACCCGTCCCGCCGGGCTTCGATGTGGTTGTCGAGGAAGAGGAGCACGTCCGAGCTGCAGGTGGCGGCGACGGCATTGCGGGTGGCAGACCAGTCGAGTGGTCCGGGACGCTCGAGAACCCGGATGCCCGGGATGTCCTCCCAGCGGTCCCGGAGCACTCCGGTCTCCGGTTCGACGCTCCCCGTGTCGACGAGGACGATCTCGTGAACCCGGGGGCCGGTCGTCGCCGCCAGCGCGTCGAGGCAGCGGGACGTCACTACCGCTTCGTCGCAGAACGGGACGACCACGCTCACCGTCGGCGTTCCCGTGAGCTCACGGCGAACGTGGTAGGCGCCGGGAAACGGCCCTTCCTCCACCCTGGCGTCGATGTCTCGTCTCTCGAGTGCATCCTCGAGGGCATGTCGGCTCGCCCGGTGGGCCCAGGGCTTCGCCGCCGAGTCACCGGCAGCCGAGCCGGGCACGATCCGCCAGTGGTACAGGACCTTTCGAACGTGTACGACGCGACGTGCGACCTCCGTGGCTCGGAGCATCACGTCGTAGTCCTGGCTCCCGTCGAACTCCGTGCGAAAGCCACCGATCGTCTCGAGCAGGGTCCGGCGGACGGCAGTCAGGTGGCCCAGATAGGGGAACGAGAGCAGCAGGTCCGGATCCCAGTCGGGCTTGAAGTGGGGCGCGAACCGCCTGCCCTGTTCGTCGAGCTTGTCGTCGTCGGAGTAGACGACATCGGCATCCTCGTGGGCGGCGACGGCTCCAGCGATCTCGCTCAGGGCATCGTCGCTCAGTACGTCGTCGTGGTCGACCAGCACCACGAACAGGCCCGAGCCCTCGCCGATGCATCGGTTGGTAGCGGCCGATATTCCGCTGTTCTCATCGAGTGCGGTGACGGTGATGCGGGGATCCAGAGCGGCCAGTTCGGCCAGCGCTTTCGTCAGCTCGTCGTCGCCAGAACCGTCGTCGCACAGGCAGAGCTCCCAGGACCGGTACCGCTGCCGGAGCACCGACTGCACGCACTCGCGCAGGCACCAGAGGATGGGGCGGTAGACCGGCACGACCACGCTGAGCAGCGGTCCCTCGGTCAACGGCTCGATCCCGGCACCGACCGCGGGCGACCCGTTCCCCAGGCGACCCCACTCGTGGATCCAGTGCCGGTACTGGAGCGGATCCGAGACGACGTCGAGGCCCCATTCGGGCTCGAGCAGCGCCGGCTCGGGCTTCTGGCGCGCCACCACCACCCGGTCCGCCAGCGCGCCGAGCGCCGACGCCAGCGCGCCCGTCTCGCGGTCGTCCTCTCCCCGACCTCCCTCCGCGGCGGGCAGTTCCATGTCAGTGCCCACCATTTCTCTGCCGAGCGGATGGGTCGTCGGGAAGGAGCTCGCGCAACAGGTCGAGAAGCGCCGGCGCGTACGCCCCGGCGCGAGCAGCCAGCGGCACGACCAGTCGGTGAAGGTCGCCCTGGTACGTCGAATCCGGTGCCAGTCGACGCAGCCGTACTTCGGCCGAGGCCGGCAGTGTGACCGGCGAGATCCGGGCGCTGGCACGGACGCTCCCCAGCCGGACCGAACCCCGTCCCGCTTCGCTCACGGCGATGTCGGTGATCCCGAGCCTCAGGCATTCGACCCGGAGCCGGGCCACGTCCAAGAGGGCCACGGCGGGTCCAGGCGGGGGCCCGAACCGGTCCTCCCATTCCGACCGCACGTCGTCGACTTGTTCCGAGGTAGCAACGGCGGTGAGCCTTCGGTAGGCCTCGAGGCGGACGTCTTCGGCCGCCACATAGCCGGACGGGAGGTGGGCGGCGTCGGGAAGGTCGAGGGAGACCTGGACGGGACGGGGACGTGGCTCACCCTTGAGCTCGGAGACCGCCTCGGACACCATCTGCACGTAGAGGTCGTACCCGACGGCGGCGATGTGCCCGGACTGGTCCTGACCGAGCAGGTTCCCGGCCCCGCGGATCTGGAGGTCGCGGAGTGCGATCTTGAACCCGGCCCCGAGCTCGGTGTGATCGCCGACCGTCCGCAGCCGTTCGTAGGCCTGCTCGGACAACACCCGGTCGACCGGGTGGAAGAGATAGGCATAGGCCCGTTGCCCGGCTCGGCCCACCCGGCCGCGGAGCTGGTGCAACTGGCCCAGACCCAAGAGGTCGGCCCGGTCGACGACGAGCGTGTTGACCGTAGGCATGTCGATGCCCGATTCGACGATGGTCGTGCAGACGAGGACGTCGTACATCCCTTCCCAGAAATCGAGCACGACCTTCTCCAGCGTGCCCTCGTCCATCTGGCCGTGGGCGACGGCGACCCGGCCCTCGGGGGCCATGGTGCGGACCCGGGCGGCGACGGCGTCGATGTCGCGGACGCGGTTGTGGACATAGAACACCTGGCCCTCTCGAAGCAGCTCGCGCCGGATGGCCTCGGAGGCGGCCGCCTCGTCGAACTCGCCGACGTGGGTGAGGATCGGACGCCTGGCCGCCGGTGGGGTGTTGACCATCGACAGGTCGCGGATGCCGGTCAGGGCCATCTCCAGCGTGCGAGGGATGGGACTGGCCGTGAGGGTGAGCACATCGACACCTTCGGACATGGCCTTGATCGCCTCTTTGTGACCGACCCCGAAGCGCTGTTCCTCATCGACCACGAGGAGACCGAGCTTCTTGAACGACACGTCCTCCCCGAGGAGCCGATGCGTGCCGACAACGACGTCTACCGATCCTTCGGCAAGCCCGTCGAGCACTCCTTTGGCCTGGGCGTCGGTCAGGAAGCGGCTGAGAAGCTCGACGCGGACCGGGAACGGCGCATACCGGTCGCTGAACGTGAGAGCATGCTGGCTGGCGAGCAGTGTGGTCGGGACGAGCACAGCCGCCTGGTACCCGTCCTGGACCGCCTTGAACGCGGCCCGGACGGCCACCTCCGTCTTGCCGAACCCGACGTCTCCACAGACCAGGCGGTCCATGGGCGCGGACGATTCCATGTCGGCCTTCACGTCTTCGATGGCCCGGAGCTGGTCCGTCGTCTCCACGTACGGGAACGAAGACTCGAGCTCTTGCTGCCACGGAGTGTCCGATCCGAAAGCGTGTCCTGTGACCTGCAGGCGGCGTCGATAGAGCGCGACGAGCTCCTCCGCAACTTCGTGGACGGCCGCCCTTGCCCTCGACCGGGCTCGCTGCCACTCCGAGCCGCCCAGCCTGTTGATGGTCGGAGAGTCGCCGCCGGCATAGGGGGTCAACAGCTCGATCTGGTCGGTCGGGAGATAGAGCTTGTCGCCGCCCCGGTACTCGAGGAGGAGATAGTCCCGGGTCGAGCCGCCCATCGTCCGGGTGACCATGCCGCGATACACGGCGACACCGTGCTGGCGATGGACGACGTAGCTTCCGGGCGCCAGATCGTCGAAGAACCCGTCAACCGGCCTCGCCTGTGGCCGCGCCTGTCGGTGCGGTCGGAGCCGGCCGGTGATGTCCGATTCGGCCAGGACGGCGACCTTGGCCTCCTTGATGATGAAGCCGTGGTCAAGGGCGGCCGCGACGATGCGGGCCCCCGGACGAGCGAGGTCGGAGCTGTCGGCCGAAAACGGCGCAGAGCCCGACTCGACCGGCACCACCAGGCCCTCCTCGGCCAGGATCCCGGAGAGCCGCTCCGCTGCCAGGGAGCTCGGGGAACAGAGCAGGACGGCGTATCCGGACTCGACCAGCGCCGACACCTGGGACGCCATCTTCGACCCGTCGCCGAGGATCGGTTCCCACCCACGACTCTCGATAGAGGGGACGTCCTCACTCGCGGCGCTGGCGACGAGCGAGAGGACGCCGGCGGACGTCCGGGCCAGAAGCCGGTCGTAACCGAGATGAAGCCGCGGCGCATCGACGTCGGCACCGGCGCCCCAGGTGGCAGCGAGAGCGTCGGCCAGAGCCAGTTCTTCGTCGATCAGCTCTGCGGCCCGGTCACGAACCCGCCCGGGCTCGACGAGGACGACCAGTGCACCTTCGCCCAGCAGATCGCAGAGGAGAAGCTCGTCGTCGACCAGCCACGGCAGCCACGACTCCATGCCATCGAAGGTGTGTCCGTCTGCCAGCTGCTCCCACTGGTGGCGACCCCAGGGAGCGGAGCCGACGAGCTCCCGGGCCCGGCCGCGCATCAGGTCGTCGGTCACGAGCTCCCGGCAGCCGAACAGCTCGGCACCGGCGATGTCGTCGAACGATCGCTGGTCGGCGACGTCGAACCGGGTGAGCCGATCGACGTCGTCGCCCCACAGATCGATGCGGACAGGCCCGTCGGCGGTCGAGGGGAAGACGTCGACGATTCCCCCTCGCACCGCCAGCTCGCCGCGGTGCTCCACGATCGGTTCCCGCCGGTAGCCCATGCTCACGAGCCGTGACACGAGGTCGTCCACACCGAGCCGGTCTCCCTTGGCGACGACGACCGGTCGAGATGCCTCCCGCCACCGTCCGAGACGCTGCAACACGGCTTTGATCGGTGCGACCACGATGTCGGGACCCGTTCCCGCAGCGGCACGAGCGTCGGCGTCCCGATCACCCCCGAGGTGCCAGAGGAGCCGGAGCCGGCGACCCATGGTCTGTACCTCGGGGCTCACTCGCTCGAAGGGAAGCGTCTCCCAGGCCGGGAACACCTCGATCCGACGGACACCGCCGACAGGCCGGGCACCCAGCTCCCCGTTCGAGTCGTCGCTGAAGACCTCGAGGTCATGGGCCAGCTGGTCGGCGGTGTGACCGGTCGGCGTCACGACCAGGACCGGTCTGCGGGAACCGAGACGGACCAGCCCGGCGAGCACGAAGGCCTGCGCCGGCGTCGACACTGCCAGCGTGGCGCTCTGTGCGCCCACGACGCGCGTCATCGCAGGCTCGTGGCGCAAAAGAGAAGGGAGCGAGCCGATGCTCACCAGGTCAGGGTACCAATCAGGTGCCTCCCTCCCGCTCAGCGATCACCGGTCGGGGGATGACTTCTGTGCCCTTGCAACGGCGGCTACTGGAAACCTGCCGTGTCCCGACGTCGTTCGTGGATCGCTGGCAATCAACCTGGTCAGCAGGCTGGACCGCGCCACGCTGTGCAGCACCGACCACAGGATCGGGTCGGCGGAGGTTCGCAACGCGCTAATGCTCGCCTTCCTACCGACCGATATACCAGATGTTCGTCCGTCCAGCTGTTCGTCAAGGTCAATCCACGGGTTCGTCAAGAGGAGGGTCTCCTGCTAACGTTCGCGCTGGGACTGCCCTCCTCGTCGGGTGACGGTGCGTTTGGCGCATCAGCTACGCCCAACTCGGAGGGCAGTAGCGCGGACGCGTTCAGAGCCGACACTTCGGCGAGAACGCAGGGGGGGCCTCGTCATGTGGCTCTCGTCACCAGAAGAGGTTCGATGCACTCGAAGCACCGTCTGAAACGCAGGGTACTCAGACCGGGTTCGCTCATCGTGGCTGCGATGCTCGTGCTCGTGGCGCCATTGGTGGCACTGGCCGGTGCGCGCCCGGCGTACGCGGCGAACAAGTTCGGTGGCACCGGTCTGTCGACCAACTACGACTGGGCCTCGCTCGTCCTCCGGGACGGCGGGTGGCCGACGAGCCAGAACAACCTGACCGTCATGACCCAGTGGATGACCTCCGAGGAGCCCCCATCGAACTGGTGGGACCGGAACAACCCGCTCAACAACGGACTCGGCTCCGGCGGAGGCGCGGGGCTCGGCAGCTACTCCGACCTCCCGACCGCCGCCTACTACGTGGCGCTCAATCTGGAGGCAGGCGACTACGGCTACCAGTACGTCGAGGCCGATCTCGCTTCCTCGGCGCCGCCCAGCCAGACGGCCACCGACATCCAGAACTCGGACTGGGCGTCGGGTCACTACGGCTATGGCGCAGACTGGTTCTACGGCACCGCGCCGAGCATCGCCGCCCCCGCCTCGGCGTGGGGGAACGTCCCCGACCCGAGCTCGCAGCTCACCACGGCCGTCGAGATCCAGCCTGCCAACGGCGGTCCGACGGTGTTCTTCTGGGGCTCCGGTGACGTCATCACCAACGACTGGTACGTGCCCTCAGCTGGTATCTGGGGCAGCGCCACCCTGCCGGGATCGGCTCTCTCTGCCCCATCTGTCACTCTCGGCCCCGGTGGTGTCCCGGACGTGTTCTTCGAGGGACAGAACAACTCGATGATCTACGATTCGTATGTGCCATCGACGGGTTCATGGAACAGCGTCACGGTGCCGGGCACCGCCGTCTCGTCTCCTTCCGTGATGTCTCAGCCCAATGGGAGCCCGAGCGTCTTCTTCGAAGGACCGAACAACACCTTGGTCAACGACTGGTACGACCCTGTCGCCGGGGTCTGGGACAGCGCCGTCCTGCCCAGCGCAGCGTTCTCGGCGCCGGCGGTGGTGACTCAGCCAAATGGTGCGCCGAGCGTGTTCTTCGAGGGACAGAACAACTCGCTCGTCAACAACTGGTACGTTCCTTCTGGCATCTGGGGTGTTGCCATTCCGCCGGGGTCCACGTCCGCCGCGCCGGGAGCCGCCCTCCAGCAGAACGGCTCGCCCACCGTGTTCTTCGCCGCCCCCAACGGCATCATGCAGAACGTCTGGTACCTGCCCTCGTCGGGAGGGTGGGGCTACGCCTACCTGCCGGGACAGTCGTCGTCGTCATCCGGTGTGGACCTGCAGCCGAACGGTGCCCCGACCGTGTTCTTCGAGAGCCCGAACGGCTCGATGCAGAACGCCTGGTACGTTCCCTCGCCTGGAATTTGGGGCTATGCGGTGCTGCCGAGCCCCGCGTCCTCCGCCCCGGCGTTGAAACTCCAACCCAACGGTGCCCCGACCGTCTTCTTCGCCGGCCCGAACGGAGCAATGGAGAACGACTGGTACGTGCCCAAGACCGGCTCATGGGACTACTCGACCCTGCCCGGCTCGGTGGCCTAACACGGCGCTTCGCACTGGTTCGCAGATGCGTGGCGGTCGGTCGGCGCCGGCCCGTGTCACCCCCATCGGAGCCCCCGTCTGTCACAATCGCGACGTGACCTCGATCCTCGACAAGCACGGACGCTCCATCGCCCTCGTCCCGGCGCTCATCGCCCTGGTCATCGTGGTCAGCGTGTGCGGAAGCAGCAACGCGTCCAAATCACATTCGAGCACGAGCTCGACTTCGAGGTCGACTACTCCTGCGAAGTCGACCGTACCGCCCGCGACGTCCACCTCGAAGCCGTCTACGACCGTATCGATCCCCACCACTTCAACTGTCCCGACGACCACGCCGCCGCCGAGCTCCACGACGACTTCTCCTCCCGGCCCGACACTGGCAACGTGCGTCGCCGCGGTGTCCGGTCATTACTTCCCGAACAGCAGTCCGTCCGTCCAGCTCGGCCCCCCCTCGACCGTCGAGAACATCGGGAACTCGTGCAACAACCAGGTGGATCTCACCAACGCCATGAAGACAGCTGGCAACGGCGTTGTCTACAACGGAGACGAGCGACAGCTGAACCAGGACGTGTGCTCGGCATTTCCGAGCACTACCCTTTGCAGAAACGGGTAGTTCGTAACTGCCCGTTCGCAGCGAACCGGCCACCCTGGGTTGCGCACTAAGAGGGCCAAACGAATGCCGATGACCGCTGGTCCCTAGGGTCCGGTCATCTAGTCTGCCACCGTGGATCTGGTCCCCAACCGAGAGCGCATGAGTCGACATCTCTTCGGATCCGGTATTGAGCTGGGTCCAGGTCACATGCCATTCCCGGTCGCACACCCCGGAGTGCACGTGAAGTACGTCGATCGTTGGGCGCCGAACGAGAATGCGGAACTGTTTCCCGAGCTCGGACCTGAGGCTCCGTTCGCCAAGCCAGACATCATCGCCAACCTCGATTCGGATCGGTTGTGCGCGTTCGAGGACGACAGCATTGATTTCGCAATCGCTAGCCATGTGCTCGAACATCTGGCTGATCCGATTGGACTACTGGCTGAGATACATCGAGTTATCCACCCAGGCGGCATTCTGTTGATCGTTCTTCCTGATCGCCATCTCACCTTCGATCGCCACCGACCGCCCACACCGATCGAGCACCTCGTTGCCGAGCATCGGTCCGGCGTGACGGAGGTCGACGATGCTCACATCGAGGAGTTCATCAGTGCGACCGCCTCACCTGATGGGCCAACCCCTGCAAACCTGCCTCACGATCCGATTGAACGCCAGCAGTTGATCCAGCTCCACAGACGCCGATCTGTCCATGCCCATTGCTGGGACCAGGGAGAATTCGCGGTCGTCCTCCGGTATTCCATAGATCCGCTCGATCAGCACTGGGAGTTCGTGGATGCGAAGCTGACCGAAGAGGGCGGTCCCGAGAGCATCGAGTTCGGGTTCGTCGTTCGAAAGTCCATCGCCACGCTTCCGGCCACAGTCTTTGCCGACCGTTTCGAGAGCGCGTGGAACCACTGGCGGGAGGAGCAGACAAAAGCCGTCGCACAGATGACACAGGTTGACGCCCTACTCGATCAGAAGCACCGGATCGATCTCCAACTGGCCGAGGATGGAGACCGATTGGAGAGACTGAATCAAGAGCTCAGTACTGTTCGCAGTGAGCTTGAATCCACTCGACAGTCCAAGTCATTCCGCTACGCCCAACTCGGGCATCGAATGTACACCCGTCTCTTTCGTTAACCTGTCAGATCACCCGACGCACCCGACGGCTCTGATGAGTGCAGCAACAATGACCTACACGACAGACTCTCCTGCGCGCCCGAAACCAACGGGGAGGTTCACACCTCCTCGGGCAATCATGATCGTCATCGCTGCCGCCATACCTTCGGTATTGTATCTCGTCTTTATCGCGCACTTTGCACGCAACGGGATCTACTGGGATGACTGGGGCCTCGTTCCGATAGTTGACAATGCGATCCATCATCATCTGGACTGGAGCCAACTGTGGCAGCAGCACAATGAGAATAGAGAGCTGGTCCCCTACCTTCTTGTGGCCGGAGTTGGATCTCTTACACGTCTGAACACGGTCGCGATTATCCATGTGAGTGCTGCCTTCTTCATTGCCAGTTTTGTATTGCTGCTTGGAAGCTACAAGCCATATTCAGGAAAGCGGATCACACCGTTACAGACGCTCCTCCTGGGGTTGGTTTGGTTCAGCATCGTTGACACACAAAATTCCCTTTGGGCCTTTCAAATTGCTTGGTATCTTGTCTTGTTCTGCTCACTGGCCTTGATATTCGCGTTCAGCCGTCCAAGTCTCTCGAAGTCGACCTTGGTCGTGCCGCTCGTGCTGGCAGGTGCTGCGAGCTTCTCTTCGCTACAGGGCCTGCTGCTCTGGCCCCTCGGGCTGTTCTGCATCGTTTGGAGGTTGCGAGGGCCACGCAATTGGCTGGTCCCAGCGGCCATTTGGGGGGCGGTTGGTATCGGCACCATCTTTTTCTATTTCTATGGGTACAGCTTTGCTCCGGCCACCACGGGCGGCGGAAATGCAGGATACGCACTTCATCATCTTGTCCGGGCCGGGCAGTATCTGCTGATCCTCGTGGGAAGCGTGATTCCCACATCGTCATCCAACCCGCATCTTCATGAGATCATCGGGTCCATATTGTTGATTCTGGCTCTCGCGGTCGTGGCAGAGTCGTTCTTCACATGGAGAGCCAATGTGGCGCTTCCATTACCCACGACATTGATAATCTTTGCCCTGCTATTCGACCTTACGGTGGCCATCGGCCGGTCCAGTTTCGGGCTCAACGATGCGGACCTTGCCAACCGCTACACGATGGCAAACTTACTGATCGTACTGGCGCTGGTGATCACGGCATTCGCGAGGCCGAGGACTATTCCGGCTCATCGGCGCAGCCACTCACCGCTGCCGATCGTGAAGATAGCGGGGATAGGAAGTCTCATCTTGATACTTGGACAGACGGTGGTCGCAACCGATGTTGGCTTGCGTGACGCTCGACAATGGAACCGCCAGATCACGGCCGCAGACACCGTGCTGGTGCAACTCGATCACATACCCGAGCCCCGCCGCACACTTCTGTTCGACTCATACGTGTTTCCGAATCTGGCAGCCGCTACCGACTTGCATTGGGTGCAGATGGTGAAGCGGGACCGCCTTGGCGAGTTGGCCCCGGATACAGAGGCGATCTACCTCCATACAGCGCTGCCGCCACCCCCGTGAGGAACGCCGTCCGTCGGGTGCCTCACCTGGTTCAACGCGAGGAATCGTTGAACTGGCTCATCGCCCGCTCGGCCCCGGCGGCAACGATGGCCTCGACGGCGTCGGCCGCCGCCTCGACCGCCCCGTCCAGCACCAAGCGCTCCTCACGGCCAGGACGTTTGAGGACGAAGTCGGCAGCGGACTGCCGCCCGGGCGGCTTGCCTATCCCGATCCGCACCCGGGCGTAGTCGCTGCCGTGGAGATGACCCTCGACCGACTTCAGGCCGTTGTGGCCGGCGTTGCCCCCTCCCACCTTGATCTTGACCCGGCCCGGAGGAAGGTCGAGCTCGTCGTGGACGATGATGAGCCGGGCTCCGGGACCTGGATTCGTCCCTGAGCGATCGGTGCCCTCGGATCCGGTCTCGGACCGGGCATCGAGCCCCGCTCGCCGTAGAAGGGGGGCGACCGAACGTCCGGAATCGTTCATGAACGTCTGAGGGATGGCGAGAACGACCCGGCGGTCGTCCAGGTTCACCGTCGTCGCCGCCGCGTGGAGGCCCTTCTCGGCTCGCAGCCTCCCGTGATGGCGCTCGGCGAGCAGCGAAACGGCTTCGGCTCCGACGTTGTGCCGGGTCCCGGCGAACTCGGCACCGGGATTGCCCAGCCCGACCACGAGGAGGTCGGCGGTGGACCCTCGCCGTGGTCCGGGGTGCCGGCGACGCGCCCGCAGCAGGACCTATTCCCCGGCGGATTCGGAGGACTCGGCGGACTCGGACCCGGCAGTGGGAGCAGCACCTTCTTCGCCCTCGACCGCCTCGCCCTCCGGGCCCAGCTCGCCCTCTTCCTCCTCTTCCACCTGCACCCGGGGCGGGTGTCCGACCACCACGCTCGCCTCGAGCTCGGTCTCGAGCTCCACACCACCCGGTATGGCGATGTCGGAGACGTGGAGGGAGGCGCCGATGGTCAGCTCCGAGATGTCGATGTCCACCGACGGGGGGATGTCGGCCGGCTTCGCCCGGATGGCCAGGTTGAAGAGCTGTTGCTCCACGACGCCATCGCCGTGGTTCACCTCGACGGGCTCACCCACCATGACGATGGGGATCTCGGCCGAGATCACCTCGTCGCGCCGGACGATCTGAAAGTCGACGTGGGTCACCACGTTCTTCACCGGATGTCGCTGGATCTCCCGGGCCAGGGTCAGGTAGTTGGCCGACCCGACCTCGAGGCTGAGCAGGGTGTTGAGCCCGGCCTCGCCGGACAGTGCCACCTGGAACTCCCGAGCTCCCACCGCCACGGGGATGGGATCGGTGCCGTGCCCGTACACGACTCCGGGAATCTTCCCGGCCGACCGGAGCCGACGGGTGGCGCTCGAGCCGATCGGACGGCCCGCTTCGGCGGTGAGCGTGGTTTCGGGCATGCGAGGACTCTCCTACGGGTGCGGACACGGGGCGGCGCCCGGGCTCCGGGTGGCGATCACCGCCGTAAGCCGCCGCTGCGACCCGCCATGATAGACGCTGCCCTGGGGGACGGGCGACCGGCGCGCTGCCCGGGAGCGACCGGGGCTCTGGTCCCGGCCGCTGCCCGAACCGCCGGTCAGGCCAGGTTCTCGCCGCCGAAGATCTCGGACACCGATGTGTCCTCGAAGACGGCGTCGATGGCGTCCGAGATCAGCCTGGCCACCGACAGGACCTCGAGCTTGTCGAACCGGCGGTCGGCAGGGATGGGGAGGGTGTTGGTGACGACGACCTTCGTGAGCGCCGAGTTCTTCAGCCGGTCCAGCGAGGGATCGGACAGGACGGCGTGGGTGGCCATGCACCAGACCTCGGCCGCTCCCCGCTCGGCCAGGAGATCGGCGGCGGCCACGATGGTGCCGGCGGTGTCGATCATGTCGTCGATCAGCACGCACTGACGGCCCTCGACGTCACCGACCACATGGAGGGCCTCGACCTGGTTGGCCTGGCCCCGGAGGCGTCGCTTGTGCACGACGGCGAGGTCCGCCGTCAGGTGCTGGCTGAACCGTTCCGCCACCTTCACCCGGCCGGCGTCGGGCGCTACCACCACCAGGTCATCGCTCCGCTGGGTGCGGAGATAGTCGACGAGGACGGGCGCGGCGGTCAGATGGTCGAAGGGGACGTCGAAGAAGCCCTGGATCTGACCGGAGTGCAGATCGACGCTCACCACCCGGTCGGCCCCGGCCACCGACAGCATGTCGGCCACCAACTTGGCCGTGATCGGCTCGCGGCCGGTGGCCTTCCTGTCCTGTCGTGAGTACCCGTAGTACGGGCACACGGCGGTGATCCGCTTGGCGGACGCCCGCTTGGCGGCGTCGATCATGATCAGGTGCTCCATCAGCGAGTCGTTGACCGGCCCGCAGTGGGTCTGGATGATGAAAACGTCGCTTCCCCGGATGGAGTTGTCGTAGCGGCAATGGATCTCGCCGTTGGCGAACTCCCGGAGGTTGGCCTCGCCCAGCTTCACTCCCAGCTGATCGGCGACCTCGGCGGCGAGAGCGGGGTGCGAGCGTCCCGAGACGAGCTCGAGCCGGCGCCGAGGGGTGAACTCCATCCCCTCGACGCTACCCCGCCCCATCGGTCACCACCGAGCCCGGAGCCACCTCGGCTCCTCCTCCCAGCACGGCGAAGGGCCCGACACGGGCGTCGGCGCCGATCACCGCACCTCGGCACACGCTCGAGGCGACGCTGGCTCCCTCACCGACCTCGGTGTCCACCAGGTGCGTGTTCGGGCCGATCTTGGCGTGGGCGCCGATGACGCAGCTCCCCTGAAGGATGACTCCGGGCAGCAGGACGGCATCGGGGTTCAGCATTACGTCGACGTCCACGTAGGTCCGTTCCGGGTCCCACATGGTGACCCCCCGTCGCATCCAACGCTCGTTGATCCGATCGCGCAGCTCGGCTTCGGCCACGGCCAGCTGCGCCCGGTCGTTGACCCCGGCCACCTCCATGGTGTCGTCCACCACCACCGAGCTGACCCTGTGCCCGGCTTCGTAGAGGACCTCGACCACGTCGGTCAGGTAGTACTCGCCCTGGGAGTTGGCTGGGTTCAACCGGCGCAGCGCAGGAGCGAGGACGCTCTGGCGGAAGCAGTAGATCGACGTGTTGATCTCGCGCACGCCGAGCTCGTCCGGACCAGCGTCGCCGTGCTCGACCACCCTGGCCACGAGCTCGTCGCGTCCCCGGACCACCCGGCCGTAGCCGGTGGGATCGTCGAGCACGGCAGTGAGTAGGGTGGCGGCAGCGTCCGACGTGTGATGAGCCAACACCAGGCCGGCGAGGGTGGGTGCTCGCAGCAGCGGTGTGTCGCCGGGCAGGACGACGACGTCGGCGTCGTCATCGGGATCGCCGTCGAGGAGACCGGTCAGGGCCACCGCCAGTGCGTTTCCGGTCCCCTTGGGCTCGGTCTGCTCGACGAACTCGATGGCGAGCCCCGGGGGGGCGTGCTCGATCAGCGTCTTCGTCACCCAGTCAGCCCGGTGGCCGACCACGACCACGACGCGGTTGACCGGGAGCTCGGCCAGGGCATCGAGCACATGGAGGACCATGGGACGGCCGCAGAGGCGGTGGAGGGGCTTCGGCCGCTCCGAGCGCATGCGGGTACCTTCGCCAGCGGCCAGCACCACGGCCAGGAGCTGAGGCGCGGGATCGGCCTCGCGGGCCCCACGGGCCGTCGGCCTGCCTTCGCGACCGGCCATCTCCTGGCGGGTCCGGTTCACCGGCCCATCACCGGGTGGCACGGGGAGACGGTCATGGGCCTATTCTTCCCACGTCCGCCGGGTGGATGCGACCACCCCGGGCCGTTCCTTCCATGCCCGTCCTCACCACCACCGTCGACACCAGCTCGGAGACGTTCCGGACGAACCACCGGGCCCTGACCGAGGCTCTGGTCTCCATCGATGAGCAGCTGGCCGCGGCCCGGGCCGGCGGCGGTGAGCGGTATGTCGAACGCCATCGGGAACGCGGCAAGCTGCCAGCCCGGGACCGCATCGAACTCCTGGTCGACCGGGACTCGGCCTTCCTCGAGCTCTCTCCCTTGGCGGCGTGGGGAACCGACTTCAACGTCGGGGCATCGTCGGTCACCGGCATCGGCGTCGTCTGCGGGGTCGAGTGCCTGATCTCGGCCAACGACCCGACCGTGCGCGGTGGCGCCATGAACCCGTACTCCTTCCGCAAAGGGGCGCGGGCCTCGGACATCGCCCTCGAGAACCGTCTCCCGGTCATCAACCTTGTCGAGTCGGGCGGCGCCGATCTGCCCAGCCAGGCCGACCTGTTCATCCCCGGTGGGCGGGCGTTCCGCGACCTGACCCGCGCCTCGGCGACCGCCGTACCGAGCATCGCCCTGGTCTTCGGGAACTCGACGGCGGGCGGCGCCTACATCCCGGGGATGAGCGACTACATCGTGATGATCAACCAACGCTCCAAGGTCTTCCTCGGCGGGCCGCCCCTGGTCAAGATGGCCACCGGCGAGGAGTCGACGGACGAGGAGCTGGGCGGGGCGTCCATGCACGCCCGGACGTCGGGGCTGGCCGACTATCTCGCCACCGACGAACCCGACGCCATCCGGATCGGCCGCCAGATCGTGCGTCGGCTGCACTGGCGCAAGCTCGGCCCGGGGCCGAGCGAGCCTGGCGATGCACCCCGCTACGACCCCGACGAGCTGTTGGGCATCGCCTCGGCCGACCCCAAGGTCCCCTTCGACCCGCGCGACGTGCTGGCCAGGGTCGTCGACGACTCACGGTTCGACGAGTTCAAGCCCCTCTACGGGTCGAGCCTCGTGACCGGGTGGGCATCCATCCACGGCTATCCGATCGGGGTGCTGGCCAACCACCGCGGGGTCCTCTTCTCAGAGGAAGCTCACAAGGCCACCCAGTTCATCCAGCTCGCCAACCAGATCGACGTCCCCTTGCTGTTCCTCCAGAACACCACCGGGTACATGGTGGGCAAGGAGTACGAGCAGGGCGGGATCATCAAGCACGGGGCCATGATGATCAACGCCGTGACCAACTCGTCGGTCCCCCATCTGACGGTCAACATCGGGGCTTCCTACGGGGCCGGCAACTACGGGATGTGCGGGCGCGCCTACAACCCGAGATTCCTCTTCAGCTGGCCCAACGCCCGATCGGCAGTCATGGGACCGGCCCAGCTGGCCGGCGTGCTCTCGATCGTGTCCCGCCAGTCGGCGGTCTCCCGGGGCGTCCCCTTCGACGAGGAGGCCGACGCCGAGATGCGGGAGCTCGTGGAGGCACAGATCGAGGCCGAGTCGCTGCCGCTCTTCCTCACCGGGCGGCTCTACGACGACGGCATCATCGATCCTCGGGACACGCGGACCGTGCTCGGCATCTGCCTGTCGGTGATCGACAACCAGCCCGTCACCGGGACACGCGGCTACGGCGTGTTCCGGATGTGAGCGAGCCGACCGTGTCAAAGCCAGACCCGGCTCCCACTCCCATCCGGACGCTTCTCGTCGCCAACCGCGGCGAGATCGCCAGGCGCATCATCCGAACGGCCCGGGCCATGGGCATCACCACGGTCGCCGTCTTCTCCGACCCGGACGCCGACAGTCCCCACGTTGCCGAGGCCGACCGCTCCGTACGCCTGCCCGGTGCGACCCCGGCCGAGACCTACCTGCGCTCGGCCCTCATCCTCGACGCCGCCACCCGTTCCGAAGCGGACGCCATCCATCCCGGGTACGGCTTCCTCTCCGAGTCGGGAGACTTCGCCCGTGTCGTGGGCGGTGCCGGTCTCACCTGGGTCGGGCCGCCGGCTGTCGCCATCGACGCCATGGGGTCGAAGGTCGAGGCGAAGGAGATCATGGTGGAGGCGGGCGTGCCCACTCTTCCGTTCCTGGCCATCGACACGGACGAGCTACCCGATGACGACGACGTCGAATCGATCGGTTGGCCGTTGCTGGTCAAGGCGTCGGCAGGGGGCGGCGGACGGGGGATGCGGGTCGTCGGGGGGCCGGTCAACCTGCGCCAGGCCATAGCGAGCGCACGGCGGGAGGCGCTCGCCGCCTTCGGGGACGACGCCGTCTTCCTCGAGCACTATGTGGCCGCCCCCCGCCACATCGAGGTTCAGATCGTGGCCGACTCGAGCGGTGCCACCGTCGCCCTGTTCGAGCGGGACTGCAGCATCCAGCGCCGGCATCAGAAGATCATCGAGGAGTCCCCCTCTCCGTTCGTCACCCCCGAGCTCCGGCGCCAACTGTCCGACGCGGCGGTGACCGCCGCCAAGGCCGTCGGGTACGTAAATGCCGGCACCGTCGAGTTCGTCGTCGACGGCGAGGGTCGTCCCTACTTCCTCGAGATGAACACCCGGCTCCAGGTCGAACATCCGGTGACCGAGGCCGTCACCGGGCTCGACCTCGTGCGTCTTCAGCTCCTCATCGCCGCCGGCGCGCCCCTGCCTGACGCCGTTTTCGACGCGGTGTCCTCGGGGCCCCGCGGCCATGCCGTCGAGGCCCGCCTCTACGCCGAGGATCCCGCCAAGCAGTGGCAACCATCGGTGGGCCGGCTCCACCGGTTCGAGATCGGGCTCACGGAGGACCACGGTGGGCGGGGCGAGACCGGGTCGCCTGTCGGCGACGGTGCCAGGCTCCGGGTCGACAGCGGGTTCGAGTCGGGCTCTGTGGTCAGCCCGTACTACGACTCGATGCTGGCCAAGGTGGTGGTACACGCACCGACCCGCCTCGAGGCGACGTCGGCCCTGGCCTCGGCTCTCGCCCGCGCCCGGATCCACGGGCTCACCACCAACCGCGACCTGCTCGTGCGCACCCTCCGGCATGCCGACTTCGAAGCGGGCGACACCGACACCGGCTTCCTCGACCGGTACGGCCTGGACACCTTGGCCGCGCCGCTGGCCGACAGCCGGGCTGTGCACCGTCACGCTGTCGCCGCCGCACTGGCCGGTCAGGCGGCACGGCGGTCGGCCGCCGTGACCCAGGCCACCATCCCGAGCGGCTACCGCAACAATCCGGCCGCGCTGGAGGAATCGACCTTCACCTCCGCTGACGCCACCCTCACCATCGGCTATCGCCTCGACCGGTCCGGGACCCGGCTCGCCGTAGTGGAAGTGAACGGGGAGGCCGCGGACGTCGATCCCGAGCTGACGGTCGATCCCGATGGCGTCACCTTCGGCATCAACGGGGTGCGGACCTCCTATCTCGTCGACCGGTGCGACAGCACCGTCTACGTAGACGGTCCCGACGGGAGCTCGGTCCTCTGCGAGGAGGCCCGGTTCCCCGAGGCGCACGACCGGATCGCGGCGGGGTCGGCTGTCGCCCCCATGCCCGGTGGCGTGGTGCGGGTGGCGGTGGCCAAGGGCGACCACGTGGAGGCCGGACAGGCCCTGGTCGTGCTGGAGGCCATGAAGATGGAGCACACCGTGCACGCCATCACCTCGGGAACGGTGACGGACGTGGCCGTCGCCGTCGGCGATCAGGTCGAGACGGGAAGCACCCTGGTCGTCGTCGGCCCAGAAGCATCCACGCCAGCAGTGGCGGGAAGCAGTGAGGAGCCCGCCGGGACCGACGGCCGCATCGGCACCAAGGAGGGGGGTCGACCGGGCCGGGGCAAAGCAAACGGGTCGGGCGAACCCGGCAGGCGGGGCAAGGCCACGTGAGCGAGGCCGTTCGCATCGCCAACTGCTCCGGCTTCTACGGCGACCGACTCTCGGCGGCGAGGGAGATGACCGAGGGCGGCCCCATCGACGTCCTCACCGGGGACTGGCTGGCCGAGCTCACGATGTTGATCCTCTGGAAGACCATGCAACGCGATCCGTCCCGGGGCTGGGCACATACCTTCCTCATCCAGATGGAAGAGATCCTCGGGACTTGCGTCGACCGTGGCATCAAGGTGGTCACGAACGCCGGTGGCCTCAACCCCGGTGCTCTGGCCGACCAGGTCCGACAGGTGGCGGACCGTCTGGGCATCTCCGTCTCGGTGGCCCACGTCGAGGGGGACGACCTCCTCTCCCGCATGGGCGAGCTCACCCGTGCCGGCGAGACCCTCGCCAACATGGACACCGGGACGCCACTCGACCAGGATGCCCGCCAGGTCGTCTCCGCCAACGCCTACCTCGGGGCATGGCCCATCGTCGAGGCGCTGGGGAGCGGAGCCGACGTCGTCGTCTGTCCCCGGGTCACCGACGCGTCACTCGTCGTCGGGCCGGCCGCCTGGCATCACGGCTGGTCCCCGACCGACTGGGACGAGCTGGCCGGCGCCGTCGTGGCCGGTCACGTCATCGAGTGCGGGCCCCAGGCGACCGGAGGCAACTACGCCTTCTTCACCGAGGTGAAGGGCCTGGAGCACCCGGGCTTCCCCATCGCCGAGGTCGCCGCCGACGGCTCCTCGGTCATCACCAAGCATCCGGGCACCGGCGGCGAGGTATCGGTCGGGACGGTCACCGCCCAGCTCCTCTACGAGATCGCCGGCCCCGAGTACGCCAACACCGACGTCGTCGCCCGGTTCGACACCATCTCCCTCGAGCAGGAGGGAACCGACCGGGTCCGCCTGTCCGGAACCCGAGGGCTGCCAGCCCCCGACCATCTGAAGGTGTGCGTGAACCTGCTCGGCGGGTGGCGCAACTCGATGACCTTCGTGCTGACCGGCCTCGACATCGACGCCAAGGCCGACCTCACCGTTCGCACCCTCGAGGCCGACCTCGGCGGACGGGATCGCTTCGCCGAGCTCGACACCAGGCTCATCCGATCCGACAGGGCCGACGCGTCGGTGAACGCCGAAGCGACCGCCGAGCTCCGTGTCACGGTCAAGGACCCCGACGGAGAGCGGGTGGGCCGACCGTTCTCCAACGCCGGCACCGAACTGGCCCTGGCCGGCTACCCGGGTCTGCACCTCACCGCACCTCCCGGTCAGGGCTCGGTCTACGGCGTCTACTGGCCCGCTCTCGTGCCGGCCTCCTTCGTGACCCCCGAGGTCGTCTTCGAGGACGGCCGACACGTGCCGGTCCCCCACACGGCATGGCGGGCAGCCGGCGACGACGAGCCCGTCGTCTCCGTCGATCTCCGCTCCACCGACGTGCCGGACGCCACGGGGACGACACGACGGCTCCCGCTCGGGACGATCATCGGCGCCCGCTCCGGCGACAAGGGTGGCAACGCCAACGTGGGGCTGTGGGCTCGCGACGAGAAGGCGTGGAGCTGGCTCGATGCCTACCTCACCGTCGAACGCTTCTATGACCTGGTGCCCGAGGCCGTCCCGCTCGAGGTGCGTCGTTACCGGTTCCCCAACCTGTATGCGCTCAACTTCGTGGTCGTCGGTCTCCTGGGCGAGGGCGTCGCCTCGTCGACCCGACCCGATCCACAGGCCAAGGGCTTGGGCGAGTACCTTCGGAGCCGGAGCGTCGACATTCCCCTCGACCTCCTACCCTGACGTTCCGTCCCAGATCGAAATCTCGATCCCGACCAGATCCACGATCCGCCAGCCACGATCAGCGATCAGCGATCAGCGACAAGGGAGCCGTTCCCATGGACTTCATCGAATCCGACGAGCTGCAGATGCTGCGGGAAGCGGTCGCCTCCATCGCCTCCAAATTCGGCCACGACTACTACGTGAAGAAGGCTCGCGCCGACGAGCGCACCGACGAGCTGTGGAGCGCCGTGGCCGAAGCCGGGTTCCTCGGGGTCAACGTCCCCGAAGCCTACGGTGGCGGAGGCGGGGGCATCACCGAGCTGGCCGCCGTGCAAGAGGAGCTCGGCGCAGCCGGCTGCCCGCTGCTCGTCATCGTGGTCTCGCCCGCCATCTGTGGGACGGTGATCGCCAAGTTCGGAACCGAGGGCCAGAAGCAGCGCTGGCTGCCGCGGTTCGCCACCGGCGAGCTCAAGATGGCGTTCGCCATCACCGAGCCCGACGCCGGGTCGAACTCGCACAACCTCTCGTTGACCGCCAGCAAGGACGGCGATGTCTACCGCCTGAACGGCCAGAAGTACTACATCTCCGGAGTCGACGAGTGCGAGGCCGTCCTCGTCGTCACCCGGTCGGGAGCCGACCCGGACACAGGGCGAGGCCGGCTCTCGCTCTTCGTCGTGGACGTCGACACCCCCGGCTTGGACAAGCAGGTGCTTCCGGTCGAGATCACCGCACCCGAGAAGCAGTACACCCTGTTCTTCGACAACGTCGAGGTCGAGACGGACCGGCTCATCGGGTCCGAGGGTGAGGGTCTTCGCCAGGTCTTCTTCGGTCTCAACCCCGAGCGGATCCTCTCCGCTGCCACAGCCAATGGCATCGCCCGCTACGCCCTGGCCAAGGCGGCCGAGTACGCCACCTCCCGAGAGGTGTGGGGGGCGCCCATCGGCCGGCACCAGGGCGATCGCCCACCCGCTGGCCAAGGCCAAGGTCGAGGTCGAGCTGGCTCGCCTCATGACCGAGAAGGCGGCGTGGCTGTGCGACCACGCCGGCGACACGCCCGAAGCCGGGGAAGCGGCGAACATGGCCAAGTACTCAGCAGCAGATGCGGCGCTGTTCGCCCTGGACCAGGCCATCCAGACCCACGGCGGGAACGGCATGTCCTCCGAGTACGGCCTGGCAGACCTGTGGGGCATGACCCGCCTCTTGCGCATCGCGCCGGTCAGTCGCGAGATGATCCTCAACTTCGTGGCCCAGCACTCCCTCGGTCTGCCCAAGTCCTACTGACGTTCCGGCTCCTATTGGTGTGACCCAGGCGGACCCCGAACGGCAGGGTGAGGCCCGAACGGCACCGTGAGGCCCGAACGGCACGGTGAGGTGCGGCGGGTAGCCTCGATGCTCCATGCCGACCGAGACTCGCCAGGACATCCGCAACGTGGCCATCGTGGCCCACGTCGACCACGGCAAGACAACGCTCGTCGACGCCATGCTCTGGCAGTCGGGGGCGTTCCGGTCCAACGAGTCGGTCAACGTGCGGGTCCTCGACTCGGGTGATCTCGAGCGCGAGAAGGGCATCACCATCCTTGCCAAGAACACGGCCGTCCTCCACGACGGGGTCAAGATCAACATCATCGACACCCCGGGTCACGCCGACTTCGGAGGGGAGGTCGAACGGGGCCTGACCATGGTCGACGGGGTGCTCCTCCTGGTCGACGCATCGGAGGGGCCGCTGCCCCAGACCAGGTTCGTCCTGCGCAAAGCGCTCGAGGCCCGCCTCCCGGTCGTCCTCGTCGTCAACAAGGTCGACCGGCCCGACGCCCGGATCGACGAGGTCGTCCACGAGGTCGAGGAGCTGTTCTTGGACCTCGACGCGGACGAGCACCAGATCGGCTTCCCCATCCTCTTCGCCAATTCCCGCGCCGGATGGGCCAGCTTCGACAAGGGTGTCGAGGGTACCGACCTGGGACCGCTCTTCGAGGCCATCGTCCAGCACATCCCGGCACCGACCTTCGATCCGGACGTGCCGCTCCAGGCCATCGTGTCCAACCTCGACGCTTCGCCCTACGTAGGGCGCCTCGCCATCTGCCGGATCCGCAACGGCACACTCGAGAAAGGTCGTGCTGTGGCCTGGTGCCGATTGGACGGCACCATCGAGCAGTCGAGGATCACCGAGCTCTACGTGACCGACGCCCTGCACCGGGTGGATGCCACCGAGGCCGGACCCGGCGAGATCGCCGCCGTCGCCGGCATCGCCGAGATCACCATCGGCGAGACCCTGGCCGACGCCGATGATCCGCGTCCCCTACCGGCGATCATTGTGGACGAGCCCAGCCTGGCCATGACGGTCGGTATCAACACCTCGCCGCTGGCCGGGGCCGACGGCGCCAAGCTGACCGCCCGCCAGTTGATCGCCCGACTCGAGGCGGAGCTGGTCGGCAACGTCTCGTTGCGGATCGCCCCCACTGAACGCCCCGACACCTGGGAGGTCCAAGGACGCGGCGAGCTCCAGCTGGCCGTGCTGGTCGAGACCATGCGCCGCGAGGGGTTCGAGCTCACCGTGGGCAAGCCGCAGGTCGTGACCGAAATCGATCGAGGGAGCCGTGCACGAGCCGATGGAGCGGGTCGCCATCGACGTGCCCGACGAGTACCTGGGCGTCGTCACCCAGCTCATGGCACTGCGCAAGGGATCCTTGATCGAGATGGTCAACCACGGCAGCGGGTGGGTGCGGATGGACTACCGGGTGCCGGCCCGGGGCCTTGTCGGCTTCCGGACCGAGTTCATGACCGAGACCCGGGGCACCGGCATGCTCCACCACGTGTTCGACGGATGGGAGCCCTGGCACGGCGAGCTCAAGACCAAGCGGAACGGGGCGATGGTCGCCGACCGCCGCGGGACTCACGACTGGCTACTCGCTGATGAACCTCCAGGAACGCGGCGTCCTGTTGGTGGGGCCGGGGACCGAGGTCTACGAGGGCATGATCGTCGGTGAGAACGCCCGCGACGAGGAGATGGACGTCAACCCGACCAAGGAGAAGAAGCAGACCAACATCCGGGCTGCCGCCTCCGACGAGGCCATCCGCCTTACCCCGCCACTCCTCCTCTCCTTGGAGCAGGCACTCGAGTTCATCGCCGACGACGAGTGCGTGGAGGTCACGCCGGCATCGGTCCGGCTCCGCAAGGTCATGCTCGACCAGGCCACGAGGGGGCGCCTCCGCAGCCGGGCCCGCAAGGCCAGCGCCTGATCGCGACCCACAGACGCACACCGCCGTTATCCCTCCCCCTGAGCGCAACGACCGGTTCAAGGCCGACGGGACACGGGCCGATAGGTTCTCGGGCACAGTCGGAGGTCGCTGGGCCCTTCGACCGCCTCGAGCGAGGGGAGCCACAGCGCCGTGTCCAGCCGACAGATGATGAAGGTGCTCTTCAGCCTGGTACAGCTGGTCGGCGTGATCGCCTTCCTGGTGGCGTAGACGATCCAGGTCGCCGGTCCCGGGTTCACCAGCCGGTCCCTCACGGTCAACGCCGTGACCTATCTCTTGGGCGTAAACGGCATCGTCGCCGGATGTGAACACCTGTTCTTCGCCGACCAAGTCGCCGACTCGATCGGGTGGTCAAGGGGCACGCCGTGGCAGTGGGAGGTCGGCCTCGGCGACCTCGCCTACGGCATCCCCGGCGTCATGGCGGGAAGTTTCGACCGCCAATTCTGGCTGGCGACGATCATCGCCGCGTCGGGGTTCCTCATCGGGGCGGCAGTCGGGCACGTCCGCGAGCTGGTCCGGTCCCACAACTTCTCGCCCGGGAACGGCGGCCCCATCCTGTTCACCGACGTCGCCCTTCCCGTCGGGCCATCGTCGCCTACGCCACGCTCTGATCAAGCGGTTGGCGCTCCGGGGGGAGGGCTCGAACCTCCAACATCTGGCTCCAAAGGCCAGCGTTCTGCCGATTGAACTACCCCGGAAGGGCTGCAGGAAGGGCTTCGGGTGGCACGGTGCACAGCGCGTTCAGGCTACTCCGGCCGGTCGGGCCGATCGTCCCCTGCCATGCCGCTCAGATGGGGCCGGCCCACTTCGAGCCATTCCGCCGGGTGCACCCCGCCGCTGGTCAGCGGTCTGTGGCCGATAGGCTCGCCGCCCGATGAGCTCGACGCGCGTGCTCGTGGTGGATGACGACCCCGCTGTGAGCGGAGCGCTCAACCGCGCCCTGCGGCTCGAGGGCTACGACGTCTCGATGGCCACGGACGGACCCCAGGCCCTGGAGGAGATCGCCGTCCGCCAGCCTGACGCCGTCGTCCTCGACATCGGCCTTCCGACCATCGACGGTCTCGACGTCTGCCGTCGGCTGCGGGCTGCCAACGACGACACTCCGGTCCTCATGCTCACGGCCCGGGACGCGGTGAGCGACCGGGTGGAAGGGCTCGATGCCGGCGCCGACGACTACCTGGTCAAGCCGTTCGCCTTGGCCGAGCTGCTGGCCCGCCTGCGGGCCCTCCTCCGGCGCCGGCCCGAGGACACGGACGAATCGAGCGATCTCATCACCTTCTGCGACCTCGAGCTCGATCCGGTGACCCGCGAGGCCAAACGAGGAGATCGGGCCTTCACCCTGACCCGCATCGAGTACGACCTTTTGGAGCTCCTGCTCCGCCACCCGCGCCAGGTCCTCACCCGCGAGCTCATCCTCGACCGCGTATGGGGGTACACGTTCGACTCGGGGACCAACTCGCTCGCTGTCTACGTGGGCTACCTCCGGCGCAAGACCGAGGCCGACGGCGAACCCCGCCTCATCCATACCGCACGGGGCGTCGGTTACGTCCTGCGGGAACCGTGATGGGGGCGTCGGACAGGACCGGTCGGGCACGGTGACCTTCCGCGGTCGGCTGGTGTTGGCCGCCACCGCCGCCGTCCTGGTCGTCGTGGTGCTCGGGTCGATCGCCACCTATCTCGTGGCCTCGAACTCGCTCCTCGGCGCCATCGACGTCAACCTGCGCTCGGAAGCCCAGAGCGCGCTCACCGCGGTCCAGGGCACACCGCCGACGATCGAGAACCTGTGCACGAGCCGGGGCTCGTGCGTGCAGGTGGTCGGGTCCGGCGGGACGGTCAACCCGGGGGACCCCACGGTGCTGCCCGTCTCCTCCCAGGCGCAGTCGTCGGCGTCCAGCCAGGGCCAGGCCGCCGATCAGTACTACTCGACCACTGTCGGCGGAACCGCCGTGCGCGAGCTCGTCGTGGCCCTGCCGCCCCAGTACCTCTATCGCTCCGCCGTGGGGTTCCTGCAGCTGCCCGCCGGGGGCGCCGTGCAGTTCACCACCCCCCTGGCCGGGGTCAACCACGAGCTCGGCCACCTCGCCTTGGCGCTGTGGCTCATCGTCATCGTGGGGATCGCCGTGGCGGTGCTGCTCGGCCTGGTGGTGGGTCGCACCGTGCTCCGTCCATTGAACAGCCTCACCCGCTCGGTGGAGGAGCTGGCCGAGAGCACCGATGTCGCCAAACGACTCGAGCCCGGCGGTCCCGACGAGCTCGGCCGACTCCGCGCCGCGTTCAACCGACTGCTCGCCGCGCTCGACTCGTCGCGGGAGAGTCAACGCCAGCTGGTCCTCGACGCCTCTCACGAACTCCGGACCCCCCTCACCAGTCTCCGGACCAACCTCGAGGTGGTGCGGCGCCTCGAGGAGCTCGAGCCCGAGGAGCGCGATGTCCTGATCTCGGACGTGCTGACCCAGATGGACGAGCTGACCACTCTCGTCGGCGACCTGGCCGAGCTGGCCCGCGGTGCGCAGCCCGCAGTCAGGGACGAGCCGTTCCGCCTCGATCAGGTGGTTCTCGACGCGGTCGAGGTGGCCACCACCCACGGTCGCAGTCGAGGCGTGGTCTTCGAACCGGCGGTCGCGCCCACCTGGGTGTCGGGTTCGTCGACCCGCGTCGAGCGGGCCATCGACAACCTCTTGGACAATGCGTTGAAGTGGAGCCCGGACGGGGGTGTGGTCGATGTCACCTGTTCTGACGGGATCGTCGTCGTGCGCGATCACGGCCCAGGTGTGTCAGCGAGCGACATCGACTTCATCTTCGACCGGTTCTACCGCGCTCCGAGTGCCCGGGGACGACCGGGATCCGGACTCGGCCTCGCCATCGTGGCTCAGGTCGCCCGTGACGAAGGCGGAACCGTCGCCGCCTACCAGGCGGATGGTGGAGGAGCGCTCTTCCGGTTCACTCTTCCCACCATCCACGAACCCGGTTCGACGGACGGTGCCAAACCGTGAGGCCGATGCCGGATGGCACGCAGCACCCCCGTCCGACTAGGGTGCCCGGTCGACATGGGTTCGTTGATCAAGAAGCGCCGCAAGCGCATGCGTAAGAAGAAGCACAAGAAGATGTTGAAAGCCACCCGGTGGCAGCGGCGGGCAGCAGGGAAATAGCCGGGCAGCGAAGTAATTCGACGCTCCCACCTGAGGACGAGCGGCACGTGACAGGAAATCATCCCCGAGGGGGTCGCTACCGGCGGTCTTCACAGATACGGTAGCCCTGTGGAATCCCTGGTCGTCCATTGGGGCTATCTGGCCCTGTTCATCTTCACTGCGCTGTCGGCCTTCGGAATCCCTGTCGGCTCGGAACTGGTGATGGCCTATGGGGGGGCACTGGCGAGCGGCCAGGTCCTGCACAGCTCCCACGACCATTTCTCGCTCGGCGCCGTCATCCTGGTCGCCGTGCTCGGCGAGGTGACCGGAGCCATCGCCGGGTACTGTCTCGGCCGCTTCGGTGGTCGGCCCTTCGTTGACAGGTTCGGGCGGTACTTACTGCTCACCCACCGCGACCTCGACCGCGCCGAGGCCTACCTGGACCGACGGGGTGACCCCTTCGTGCTGGTCGGCCGGCTGATCCCCCTCATCCGCTCGTTTGTCGCCATCGTGGCCGGTTTGGCCGAGATGACCGTCTGGCGGTTCCTCCTGTTCTCCACCATCGGTTCAGCCCTCTTCTCTGCCGCCCTGTGCAGCCTCGGCTACTCGCTCGGGAGCAGTTGGCACAGAGCCGAGAAGGCATTTTCGTATGTGGGGTACGTGGCGCTGGCTGTCGCCATCGTCCTGATCGCCATCGGAATCATCCATCGGTACCGTCAGCTCCGAGAAGAGCGCTCGAGCTCGGCCGCACGGAGCTCGGCCGCACCGAGCTCGGTGGCACGGAGCTCGACACCGAGCCCACCGGTCCCCCGGGAGCCAGTTCTCGACGAATAGGCGGTGCTAGTGGGCATCGGCGATCGGCGGCCCGGGCACCGCGCCGTGCTCCCCGGGAACCGCGCCGTGCTCCCCGGCCATCTGGTCGGCGAACCCCGCCACCGTTCGTGCGGGAACCAGCACGGCAACCTCTCCGTCCAGCACGGTCGTTCGGCGCTCCCCCAGCCCGAGCGTCTCCAGCGTCCCCTCGAAGAACCACGTCGACCCGCTGCCCGCCAGCTTCGGCTGTCGGCCCGTGAGCGCCTCGAGCTGTCGCTTCCACGGCCGAAGGCGCGGCGCCACGACGAGCGCCGCTGCCTCCAGGTCGTTTCCCCCCACCGCGTCCTCAGGGGCGGACCCGCGGTCCAGCGCGTCCCACGCCGAGTAGACCGCCGCCGTGTCGACGGCGAAGGGCAGGAGACAGAGGACGAACGCCCGGTCCTCGAACGGAAGCGGTTCGACGGCCTCCCCGATCCCGCGCACCATGGCCCGTCCTCCATGGACGCAGAAGGGGACGTCGGCGCCGAGACCGGCAGCAGTCGGCGCCTCGCTCTCGCCGGCCCACCGCAGGACGGCGGCGGCATCGGCGGACCCCCCTCCGAGCCCGGCGCCGGGCGGGATGCGCTTTGTGAGCCTCACCGAGGCCCGCCGGCCCACCGCCGCAAGGGCCCGCACCACCAGGTTCTCCTCCCCCGTCGGCACCCCGTCGATGACCTGTCGGGGTTCGCCGGCGATGGTCGGGTCGGACTCCCGGCCCGGAAGCTCTGCCGTGACGACCAGCCCGTCGCCTGGAGCGAACTGAAGGGTGTCTGCCAGGTCGACGGTGACCATCTCCGACTCGAGCTCGTGGTACCCGTCGGGACGCACGCCGGTGATGCGGAGGGAGAGGGTGAGCTTGGCCGGCGCGCTGAGCACGTCTGCTCCAGGAGGTGCCTCGGGCTCTTGTGGGTTGTCGGCTCCCCTCTCCTTCACGGGCACCACGCCGCCAGTCGCCGCCAGTCGTCGAGATCGAGCTCCTCCGCCCTCGCCGTCGGCTCGACGCCCGACGGGACGAAGGCGGCGGGATCGACGACCCCGGCGAGCGAGCGCCGCAGCATCTTCCGACGGTGGGCGAATCCTGCTCGCACGACGGCGAAGAGGCGCTCGTATGTCGGCGATCCGGGACCCGGACGGCCTTCCTCCGAGCCGGGGGCGGACCGACGCACCAGCCGTACGAGTGCCGATTCGACGCGGGGTCGGGGCACGAAGACCGACTGCGGAACAGTTCCCACCACGGTCGCCTGGGACCAGTAGGCGACCTTGACCGACACGGCACCGTAGGCATCGTCGCCCACGCCGGCGGCGAGCCGCTCGCCCACCTCCCGCTGGACCATGACCAGCATCGAGGAGACCATCGGTGCCTCTTCGAGCATCCGGACGACGACAGGGACGGCGACGTTGTAGGGCAGGTTCGCCACCACCGACCACGATGGGTCGACCGACCCGTCCGGGACCGCCGTCCCACCCGGAGCGGAGACCGCATCCCGACCCTCCGCTGGCCGGGCCCCATCTCCAAGGCCGCCGTCGTCGGTGCGCCTTACGAGCGTCTGCCAGTCGAGCGTGGTGGCATCGGCGTCCACCACCTCGACACCGAGCGGTTCGACCTCGGCTCGGAGCACGGGCAGGATGTGGTGATCGACCTCGACGGCCACGACCGTCGCTCCCGTCTCGGCCAGCGCCATGGTCAACGATCCGAGCCCGGCACCGATCTCGACCACCTTCGAGTCCTGGGTGACCCCGGCCAGCCGGACGATGCGCCGGACCGTGTTGGCGTCGGCGACGAAGTTCTGGCCCAGTGCCCTGCTGGGCCGGAGGGTGTTGCGCGACAAC
This sequence comes from uncultured Acidimicrobiaceae bacterium, assembly GCA_963828385.1. Classification (GTDB taxonomy): domain Bacteria; phylum Actinomycetota; class Acidimicrobiia; order Acidimicrobiales; family RAAP-2; genus Bog-756. The sequence continues at coordinate 997,077 of CAWHEF010000002.1, read as the reverse complement.
AGGTTCTGGATCTCGGCGCGGCCGTGGGTCACCCGATCAGTGTTGCATCGCCTGACTGCGACTCCGCGCCCCGTGGCTGACGCTCGGGCCGCCACGACCTGCTACGAACCCGCAAACGTCCAGCTCGGCCCTGCTCGATGGTCAGGAAGCCCCGGCCACGAGGCCGAAGGCCGTCCTGGCGTTGGCCGTCGATGCTTTCGCCACCGCCTCGACGTCGAGTCCCTTCGCCCGGGCCACCGCCGCGCCCACCAACGGCACCCGGGACGGCTCGTTGACCGTGCCGCGGTGCGGCATCGGGGCGAGGAACGGCGAGTCGGTCTCGACCAGCAACCGGTCGAGAGGGCACAGGACGGCAGCGTCGCGCACCTCGGCGGCGTTCTTGAAGGTGACGACCCCACTGAAGGAGAGGACCGCGCCCAGGTCGAGGCTGCGGCGGGCCTCGTCGGGGCCACCGGTGAAACAGTGGAGGATCGTCCGTTGTGGGACCCCCTCGGACGAGAGGATGGCGAACGTGTCGTCCCAGGCCTCCCGGCTGTGGACGACGAGGGCGAGGCCGTGACGATGGGCCAGCTCGACCTGGGCGGCGAAGGCCTCCCGCTGGACCGGACGGGGCGAATGGTCGTAGTGGTAGTCGAGACCGCATTCGCCGATGGCGACGACGACGGGGGCCCTCCGGTCTCGGTCACCTTCGGATCCACCGGCTTCAGCGGCGGCGCCTTCGACGTCCAGAGCGTCGGACAGGACGCGTTCGACCGAGGACAGCCCGTCGACGGCGTCGTGGGGGTGGAGGCCGACCGTCGCCCACACCTCGACCCCTTCGGCCACGGCGACCGAGTCGGGCCGCCGCATGGCCCGGGCCATTTCGACGGCCTCGGCCGAGGACCCCGCGCCGGTCCCGACACACACGAGCCCGGTCACGCCGGCCTCGGCAGCCCTGGCGACGGCCAGGTGCAACCGGGTGGCGTGGGGACCCTCGTCGGCTGGTCCGGCGGCATCGACGACATGGTCGTTCTCGAATTCCTTCTGCAGATGGCAGTGGGAGTCGAACCACTCGACCACGGCGTCACCCATGGATCCGACCTCAGTCCTTTCGCCGGGGAAAGATCGGCGCACCCTTCTCGACGGGACGTCCACCGGGGTAGCCACCCCAGAGGGCGGCTGCGGGCAGGCGTTGGTCGGCCGGCGACCCCTCGAGCCCGATGCGCCGCCAGATCTCCTCGGCCGTCGCCGGCATGGCCGGGACGATGAGGACGGCCACGATGCGGAGGGCCTCCAAGGCGCTGCCCAGCACGCCGTCGACCACCGGTCCCGGATCCTGCTTCCACGGCTCGGCCTGCTCCAGCTCGGCGTTCGTCTCGCGGATGAGTCGCCAGGTCGCCTCGAGCCCGAGGTTGGGCTGGCCGGCGCTCCACCCCGATGTGGTCTCCTCGACCGCGTTCGACGCCACGTGGACCAGGCGGCTCACGGGATCGGGGGGCGGCCCGATGCCGCCGCACTTCGAGCCCACGACCGTCGCCACCCGGGAGACCAGGTTGCCGAGGTTGTTGGCCAGATCGGCGTTGTACCGGGACAGGATCCCCTCGGCCGAGAACTCGCCGTCGCTGCCGAGCGGGACGTCCCGGAGCAGGTGGTAGCGGACGGGGTCGACCCCGTACTCGGATGCGAGCTCGCCCGGGGCGATCTGGTTCACGCTCGACTTCGACATCTTCTCGCCCCCTACGAGCAGCCACCCGTGCACCTGGATCCGGGCCGGCGGTTCGATGCCGGCTGCCATGCACATGGCCGGCCACCACACGCAGTGGAACCGGACGATCTCCTTGCCGATCAGGTGGTGCACCGAAGGCCACCACGCCTCGAAGCGCCGCTCGTCCTCTCCGTAGCCGATGGCGGTCAGGTAATTGACCAGCGCGTCGTACCAGACATAGAAGACGTGGCGCTCGTCCCAGGGTACGACGACGCCCCAATCGATCGAGGTCCGGGTGATGGAGATGTCGCGGAGGCCGCCCTTGATGAAGCTCAACGCCTCGTTGCGCTTGGACTCGGGCTGCACCGCACCGGGATTGGCCTCGTACCATGTCACCAGGCGCTCCTCGAACTGGCTCAAGGCGAAGAAATAGTTCTCCTCTTCCAGGTGCTCGACGGGGATGCGGTGGACGGGGCAGAGCACGCCGTCGATCAGCTCGTCTTCGCTGTAGTACTGCTCGCAGGAGACACAGTAGAGACCGCGGTAGGTGTCCTTTCTGATGAACCCGTTGTCGTAGATGCGTCCGAGGAATTGCTGGACGGCTCGGGCGTGGCGGGGTTCGGTGGTGCGGATGAAGTCGTCGTTGGAGATGCCGAGATGGGCCCAGGCCGACTGGAACCTCGGGGCGAGCTCGTCGGTCCAGCGCGTCGGAGTGACCCCGTGCTCCTCGGCGGCCCTGGCCACCTTCTGACCGAACTCGTCGGTGCCGGTGAGGAAGAAGACCTCGTCGCCGACCAGGCGGTGCCAACGGGCGAGGGCGTCGGCGTTGACCGTGGTGTAGGCGTGGCCCACGTGGGGGGCGTCGTTGACGTAGTAGATGGGCGTGGTGATGTAGTAGCGGGACACTTCCCGGTAGCGTACCGACGGACCGGGCCGATCCCGCACGTCACTCTGGCTGACGGGACCTTGGTCGCCTCGGATCTCGAACACGCCGGCTTTCGTCACCGACAGCACGCCGCCTTCGGTCACCGACGGCCCGAGCCGAACGACGTTCGAGGCGGCCGCTTCCGGCTCGCCGTCACGGCGAGAAGTCCCCGAGATATACACCTTATGATGTATGATGATGTCGTGGGCCGGACGCAGATCTACCTCGGAAAAGAAGAGCTCGAGCTGTTGGAACGGGCCGGACGCACAACCGGTGCGTCTCGCTCGGAATTGATCCGGCGCGCCGTCAGAAACACGTTCGGCGAACCGACGAAGGCAGAGCGCCTCCGTGCAGTCACGGCGAGCGCGGGAGCATTCGAGCGTCGGCGTCCAACGGGGGCGGACTACGTGGAGGGCCGGCGCGGCGACGTGAACAAACGGCTCAGCCGACAGGGTCTGAGGTGAAGCTGCTGGACACGAGTGTTGCCATCGACCACCTGCGCGGTGATCAGCCGGCAGTCGACCTCTTGTCGAGGCTTGTTCAGGAGGACGAACCCGTGGTGTCCAGCGAAATCGTCCGGTTCGAGCTTCTCGCTGGTGTTCGAGACCGAGAGGTACGTGCACTCGAACTGTTCTTCTCAGCCTTCACCTGGATTCCGGTCGACGAGGGCATCGCCCGCGCCGCAGGTGAGCTGGCTCGGACCCACCGCCGGGCGTACCGCGGGATCGACGACGCCGACTACCTCATCGCGGCCACGGCGCTCGCGTTCGAGGCGGAACTCCTGACCATGAATGTCCGTCACTTTCCCATGATCACTGGCCTGCAACCTGCGTATTGAACCGAATGGACGTGCGGGCCCAGGACGGCTCATTCTCCGGCGACTCCGTCGAGCAGCTCGCGAGTCGCGTCGGCGTGGCCGGCGTGACGTGCGGTCTCGTTGAGGAGGTGGAGCAGCACCCAGCGCAGGGTCGCGTTCCCGCGGAACCGGCAGGGTGCATCGAGCGACAGCGAGCGGACGGTCTTATTCGTGGCCGCCGCCCTGTCCCGGTAGGCAACAACCGCTGAGGTGACGGTCAGCTCCTCACGCGGGGAGAACTCCTCCTCGTTGCGGTCGACCTCCTGGCCCAACATGCCCCCGTCGACCCAACGCCATTCCACCGCGGTGAGGTGGCTGACCACACCGAGGAGCGGCAGCAGGCGGCCATCGGGCCTCCAGCGGGCTTCCTCGTCGGTCAGGCCTTCCACCTTGCGGAGGACGGCCCCCCGTAGGTAGTCGAGCCAGCTCAGAAGGAGCTCACGCTCGTCCGGGTCGTCGCCGGGAAAGCCGATCTCCTCTTCGCTGGCCACCGGGACACGGTAGGTCGCCTGCGCTCCCGACGTTCTGGTCCAACGGCGTCCGCAAAGTCGTATACGACGTATATCTATGTCGTATACGACTTCTTTGAATTGTGAAGCCGATGTTGGCGGAGGTCCTGTCATTGGACGACCGGCTTCCCCGGGTAGCCGGGGTGGTCGTGCGACGACCCGACAGCCACTAGTACATCGACGCCGGATCGCCTGGTTCATCGAACAAACCCCAGGTCAATGGCGGCCAGCGAGCCGCGTCACCGACTTAGGATGCTCCACGATGGAAGACGGCTCGCCGGCACCCGCAGCGGGTGTGCCCCGACCGGTGCCGACAGCGGAGGCGGCCGACCGGACGGCCAGGCGTCAACGCCTCGCCGTCTATGGCATCGCCGAGGACGGCCGCGGCAACATCCTCCTCACCCGAGCCGCCTCGTACCTCACCGTGGGCGGCGACTGGTTCCTCCCCGGAGGAGGGGTCGACCACGGGGAGGAGCCGGCAGACGCCCTCCGGCGCGAGGTCGAAGAGGAGACGGGCCTCGAGGTCGACATCGGCGAGCTCCTGGGCGTCCTCTCCGACCTCTTCACCCTGCCCGACGGGGTGAGCCTGCACACGGTCCGGATCATCTACCACATCGCCTCCTATGCCGGCGAAGTCCGCGACGAGGTCGACGGATCGACGGACGCCGCCCGGTGGGTCCCGCTGGAGGAGGCGTTCGAGCTGCCGCTGCGTTCCTACGTTCGCCGTGCGCTCACCGAGCTCCGATGAGCTGGTCCCCTCGCCCTACCAGTTGGCCACGTGACAGCCGCCGCGACCGGTGCGCTCGGCATAGCGCTGGTGGTAGGCCTCGGCCGGCCAGAACGTGGTGGCCGGCGTCACCTCGGTCACGATGGGCCGGGCGAAGCGGACCTGGTGCTCGGACAGCGCCCGGACGGCGGCCGCCTCCTGGGCTGGGTTGCAGACGAAGATGGCCGACCGGTACTGGGACCCGACGTCGGGCCCCTGCCGGTTGGGCGTCGTCGGATCGTGGTGACGGAAGAACTCGGCGAGCAACGTCTCGTAGGTCACCTGCCCGGGGTCGTAGGTAACGAGCACGGTCTCGACGTGTCCGGTGGTCCCCGAGCACACCTGCTCGTAGGTCGGCTCTCGCTCGTCCCCTCCCTCGTAGCCGGCGATGGCGTCGGTCACTCCGGGGACGGCCCGGAAGAACTCCTCCACCCCCCAGAAGCACCCGGCGCCGAACGAGGCCCGCTCGAGCCCGTCGTGGACGTCGTCCGGCTCGATGCCGGGATCCTGGCTGTGGTCGGGTGCACTCCGTCCGAACATGGAACGTCCTCCCTCGTCGTGTCCATCCCAACCCCGAGCTTCCCACGGCCATTCCGAGCCGTGGCAAGTTGCAGCAGTGTTCACACGGGCGGATCCACACCGTCCTTCCGACCGGGCGACGAGATGGCCAGGGCCAGCTCGTAGACGCGACGCCGGGAGACGCCGAAGATGTCGGCCACCTCGTCGACCACCCCCCGGGTCCGCTTCTGTTCCACCAGCCGGTCGCGGAGGGCGGCGACGAGCACCTCGTCGGTCACGACGGCGCCACCGCCGGGGGCGCCTCCCACCACCACGACCACCTCGCCTCTCGGCGGGGCGGCAGCCGCCCGGGGCGCCAGCTCGCCGAGGGACCCCCGCCAGACGTCCTCGTGGACCTTGGTGATCTCGCGCACGACGGCCGCCGGCCGGTCCGGACCGCACGCCGCCGCAAGCGCGGAGAGCGTGGCCGCCACGCGACCGGGAGCCTCGAAGACGACGACGGTGCGCTGCTCTGCCGCCAGCGTGCCGATCAGTCGCCGGCGGCTGCTCCCTGTCCGCGGAAGGAACCCCTCGAAGGAGAACCGATCGGTGGGCAGGCCGCTCACGACGAGGGCGGCCAGGGCAGCGGAAGGCCCGGGCACGACCGTCACACCCAGCCCGGCGTCGATCACGGCTCGCCACCAACCGGCTCCCGGGATCCGAGATCCCGGGCATTCCGGCGTCCGAGACGACGGCCACCACTCGGCCGGACGCGACGGCGTCGACGATCTCTGCCGTCCGCGCCTCCTCGTTGTGCTGGTTGAGCGAGCGCAGCGGCCCGTGGCGGATCCCGGCGTGGGTCAGCAGCTTTCGGGTGTGCCGGGTGTCCTCGCAGTAGACCATGTCGGCGCTGGCCAGCACACTGGCGGCCCGCGACGAGAGGTCGCCGAGGTTGCCGATCGGCGTGGCCACGAGGACCAGGCTCCCGTGGCCGCGTGTCAGGACAGCTCCAACCGGTCGCCCACCTGCAGCCCCCACCGCTCGAACGCCCCGGCCTCGGCTTCGATGACCGTCCGCCCCCGGCGCCGGGGCAGGCACACCCGTCGGGGCCGGAGGGTGGCCGTGTCCACCACGACCAGGTCCTGATCGCAGAAGGCCACGTCGAGGGGGAACCGCATCCCGAAGGTGTGGACGGCGCGGGTCCCCGGGAGCACCATCGCCCCCTCGTAGGTCGGGCTTCCCGGCAGTCCCGTGGACCGGGACCTGAGGGCCGCCGACGGTCCGGCCGTCCCGTCTGCGACCTCGACCGACGCCAACACGTCGTCACCGCGCAGCAACCAGGTCACGTGCGACCGCCCCGTCGGGCCCCGTTCACCACGGAGCCCCCCGACCGGAACCCGTCGTGACGGGCGCCCGCTGGCCGTCGGCGTCCCTTGCCGGTAGCATCTCCGGACTGTGTCGAAACGAACCAACAAGCGCAAGCTCCGGGCCAAGAAGAAGGCCAACCACGGCAAGAAGCCGAACTGCGGCCGCGGCTGAGGCTCCGACCGCGGCTGACACTGACGGCCCGGTCGGGCCGCACCGGCATCACCGCCGTGAGTGCCAGGCCAGGCCCAGGCGGTCGAGCACGGCGACCAGGGCCGTCGGCCGGTCGGTGATGATCCCGTCGACGCCGAGCCCGCACAGCCGCTCCATCTCCTCCTCGTCCTCGATGGTCCAGACGTGGACGGCCAGGCCCGAGCTCGTGGGCGACCTCGACGAAGCGTTCGTCGACCAAGGTGAGCGCCCCGAAGGTGGCCGGCACCTGCAGGGCCACGTGCCGCAGGGGCGCGGGCCGCGTCCCCGGCCCGCACCGACTGGTAGAAGGCGGCCACCGCCACGGTCCCGGCCGAGGTCGGGATCTCCGGGGCGAAGGTCGGTGAAGGCGTCGGTGGCCGTGTCGAGGAACGACGCCACGATCACGTCGTCGGTCCGGCCGAACCGCCGGAGCAGGGCGGCCAGGGACGCTTCGTAGGGGACGACCATCGGGGGCGGTCTGCTTGATGTCGAGGTTGAGCACCACACCTGGGAAGCCTCGAGCACCTCCTCCAACAGGGCGATCCCGAACCTGGCGTCGGTCCGGGCCCGGCCCCGGAAGGGGTAGGCGTCGGCGGTCGAGGCCCGGCGACACGTCGGCGCCCGGCGCCCACCAGTAGGCGTTGTCCAGCCTGGCCACCTCGTCGTAGGTCAGCTCGGCGATGGCGCCGCTCGCCGTCGGTGGTCCGGTCGACCGTCGGGTCGTGGCAGACCACCAGCCGGCCGTCGGCGGTGGCGTGGACATCGAGCTCGATGGCAGTCGGCGCCGGCATCGAGGGCCGACTCGATGGCGTGCAGCGTCGACGACGGTGCCTCCCAGGCGCCCCCCTGGTGGGCGTAGGCGATCACCCGTCGATCGAGCCACGTCGAGCGGCCGACACGCCCCTCGGGGAGTGGTCATGGAAGAACGGTAGCCTCTGCCCCGCCATGCTGGACCACGTCTTCACCCAGCTCGTCAGCCTCGCTCTGCCAGGCCTTCGAGGACGCGCTGCTGCAGCGCCAGGCCGTCGAGGAGCGGTTCCAGGTCGACGTGTTCCTCGGCGACGTGAGCTTCGAGACCTCCTACAGCCTCCCCGGCGAGGAGCGCCCCGCCCGCATCCGGGTCGACACCAGCCTGGACTGGCCGACCTGGAGCCAGACCTCCTACCGGAGCTGGGCCATCGGCGAGGAGCCCGATGAGCTCGCCCGAGGTGCTGGTCGAGATCGCCTTCCGGCTCCAGGCGCTCGACGGGCGTCCCGAGGTCGGACCCGCTGCTGGCCGTCGCTGCCCGAGCGCCTGCGACGTGCTCGGCGACGAGCCCCTGCTCCGGGCGGCCACCACCGTCGAGCAGGTCCTCTCCGCCGACGTCGGGAGCGAGTCCGAGTGGGCCGATCGAGGTGTCCTACGAGGGTTCCTGCCAGCTCGACGAGGCCGTGCTCGACGAGCCGAGCGTGCTCGACGAGCTCCTGGCGCCCCTCGGCCGCGAGGTGGCCTCCGTCCTCGTGCGGATGGGCGACCTCCCCTTCTCCTTCCGGCCCGGCGGCGACCCGCCGGCCTGACACCGGCCCGGACGAGCGTCGGCCGATCCCCGACCCGCCGCTCAGTCGAGCAAACCGGCCCCGGCGGCGAGCGCCCGCAGGTCGGCCTGGGGCCGGGCGCCGACGTGGGAGATGACCTCGGCCGCGCACAGGCCACCGAGACGGGCGGACCCGTCGCGGGTCGAGCCCGTTGGTGATCCCGTAGAGGAACCCGGCGGCGAACAGGTCGCCGGCCCCGGTGGTGTCGACCACCGATGCCACCGGCGCGGCGGCGACGGCGACCGGCCCGCCCGGCGGTGACGACCACGCAGCCCTCCGCCCCCCGGGTGACGGCGGCGAGCACCCCGGTCTCGGACAGGGCGCCGACGGCCGCGTCGAGGCTCGGGGCGCCGAAGAGCAGCATGACCTCGTCCTCGTTGGCGAAGAGGATCTCGAGGTCGCCGTTGAGCAGCTCGAGGAACTCGTCGCGGTGGTGCTCGACGCAGAACGGGTCGGACAGGCTCAGCGCCACCGACGCGTCGTGGCCATGGGCGACCTCGATGGCCTCGCGCATGGCCGCCTTGGCCGAGGGCTGCTCCCAGAGGTAGCCCTCGAGGTAGGCGACCTGGGCCGAGGTCAGGTGGCCCTGGTGAAGGTCGACGGACCCGAAGTCGGAGGCCACGCCGAGGTGGGTGGCCATGGTGCGCTCGGCGTCGCTCGGTCACGAGCACGAGGCAGTGGCCGGTGACCGCCCGGCCGGCGCCCGCCGGCACCGGCACCGGGTCGAAGGCGACTCCGATCGAGCGGATGTCGTGGGTGAACGCCTGGCCGAGGTGGTCGTCGGCGACCCGGCCGAGGAAGGCGACGCGCGCCGCCGAGCGCGGCGATGCCCGGCCGCGGTGTTCGCCGCCGAACCCCCCGACGCCTCGACGGTCGGTCCCATCGCGGCGTAGATCGACGCCGACCGCTCATGGTCGACGAGGGCCATGGTCCCCTTCACCAGACCGAGGGCCGCCGATCGCCTCGTCGGTCGACTGGGCCAGCACGTCGACGAGGGCGTTGCCGATGGCCACGACGTCGAGAGGGCCGTCCGATCCATCGGGGTCCTCACCGGCGCCGCCCCGATCGGCTCTGCGAGCACCGGCGGGCGACGGTCCGTTCTCGGCGGGGTCTGTGCGCACGGACCCTGACGGTAGCCTGCCAGCCATGACCGCTCCCACCGACCGAGAACGACCGACCCGCCTACCGGCTGCCCACTTCGGTACGGCCGCACGCCTACCGGCTCGTCCTCACGCCCGATCTCGACTGCGGCCACGTTCTCCGGCGACGTGGAGATCGACGTCACCATCGAGGAGCCGACGCCGGCCATCACGCTCAACGCCGCCGAGCTCGAGATCACCTTGGCCGAGCTCGCACGACGCCGACCCCGACCACGGCTACGCCCTCTCCCCCACCGCCATCTCCACCGACGACGACGAGGAGCGGGCCGTTCTCACCTTCGCCGGGCCCCTGGACAGCGGCCCCGCCACCCTCCACCTGGCGCTTCACCGGCATCCTCAACGACAAGCTGCACGGCTTCTACCGGTCCACCTTCACCGACGACGCAGGGCAACGAGCACGTCATCGCCACCACCCAGATGGAGTCGACCGACGCCCGCCGGGCCTTCCCGTGCTTCGACGAGCCCGAGGCGAAGGCCACCTTCGAGTCACCCTGGTCGTGGACGAGGGCCTCGCCGCCTACTCCAACGGCGCCGTGGTCGAGGAGTCGCCCGAGGCGAGAGGGCCGGCGCCGGGTCCGGTTCGCCCCCACCATGGTCATGTCCACCTACCTCGTGGCGTTCGTCGTGGGACCGCTCGAGGCCACCGAGCCCCACGACGTGGGCGGCGTGCCCCTCCGCATCGTCCACGCCCCGGGCAAGGGATCCTTGACCGCCTTCGCCCTGAGCCGTCGGCGCCCACGCCCTCACCTTCTTCACCGACTACTTCGGCATCCCCTACCCGGCCGACAAGCTCGACCTCGTGGCCATCCCCGATTTCGCCTTCGGGGCCATGGAGAACCTGGGCTGCGTGACCTTCCGGGAGTCGGTCCTCCTGGTCGACCCCGACTCAGGCGTCCCGGGTGGAGCTCGAGCGGGTGGCCGACGTCGTCTGCCACGAGATCGCCCACATGTGGTTCGGCGACCTCGTCACCATGAAGTGGTGGAACGGGATCTGGCTCAACGAGGCGTTCGCCACCTTCATGGAGGTGCTCGCCGTCGACGCCTTCCGGCCCGAGTGGCAGCGATGGGTCAGCTTCGGAGTCGAGCGGGAGGCGGCCATGGCCGTCGACGGCCTGCACGCCACCAGGCCGGTCGAGTTCCCGGTAGGCAGGCCCGAGGAGGCCCAGGGGATGTTCGACGTCCTCACCTACCAGAAGGGCGGAAGCGTGCTGCGCATGCTCGAGCAGTTCCTCGGTCCGGACGTCTTCCGCGAGGGGATCACCGACTACCTGGACGACCCACCGGTATTCCAACACCGAGACGGCCGACCTGTGGGCGGCGCTCGAGCGCTCGAGCGGCCGGCCGGTCGGGGCCATCATGGACACCTGGATCAACCAGGGCGGCTACCCCCTCGTGCGGCTGGGTGAGGGCGGCTCGCTCACCCAGGACCCCTTCTCCTACCAGGAGGCGCCAGGGGGGGCGATCGGGTCGGACTGGCAGATCCCGGTCCTCGTCCGGCCCCTCGGGCCCGAGCCGGCGACGAGCGATCCGGTCCTCCTCGGTGCCGAACCGCTCTCGGTGCCTGGCGTGTCGGCGGGATCGGTTGCGCAGGGAGCGCAGGAGGCGCAGGCCGACATCGTGGTCAACGCCGGTGGGTCGGGCTACTTCCGGGTCGCCTACCCGTCGGCCACCCTCGGGCGCCTCGCCGGCCGCATCGGCGAGCTCGCCCCGCTCGAGCGCTACAACCTGGTGTCCGACACCTGGGCCGCGGTCCTGGCCGGCCGGGCTCCGGTGGACGACCTGCTCGGTGTGGCCACAGCCCTCGAGCGGTCCCATGAGCGCGACCCGAGCGTCTGGTCGGTCGTGCTCGGTGCCTTGGCGCTCTTCGACCGGGTGATTGCAGAAGACGACCGGCCCGTGCTGGCCAGAGCAGTGCGGGCCCTGCTCTCACCCCTTGCCGACGACCTCGGCTTCGACCCGCGCCCCGACGACACCGAGCGCGTCCCCTCGCTCCGGGCCGGGGTCATCCGGTCCCTCGGCACGGTCGGCGCCGACCCGGGTGTGAGGGACGAGGCGGCGAAGCGCTTCGGCGGGGGCGGTGACGCCGCACCCCTCGACCCCGACACCGAGTCCGCCATCCTGGACGTCGTGGCCGCCACCGGGGATGCGGGTGTCTTCGACGCCTACCTCGCCCGCTACCGGGCGCCCGCCAATCCCCAGGAGGAGAACCGCTACCTCTACGCCCTGGCCTCCTTCGAGGACCCGGTGCTGGCGGGCAGGGCCTTCGAACTCGCCCTCGGTGAGGTGCGGACCCAGAACGCCCCCTTCCTCATCCAGCTCCTCCTGGCCAACCGGACGACCGGTCCGGCCACCTGGGGCCGGGTGACCGAGTCGTGGGACGAGGTCGTGGACCGGTTCCCCACGAACATCCTCCCCCGCATGTTGGACGGCGTGCGGGGGCTGTGCACGCCCCCCGAGCTGGCGGCCGACGTGACCGCCTTCGTGGAGAGCCACCCGATCCCGACCGGTGCCAAGACCGTCGAGCAGATCGTCGAGCGCCTGGCCGTCAACGTGGCCTTCGGCCGGCGGGAGGCTCGACGTCTGGCGTCCGCACTCACTGCGCTGGTCGAAGGTGGCGCGGGCTGACGAGGGCCGAAGGGATCGGGGTCGCTCGGCGCCCCATCACGGTGAAGCGGTCGCCTGGAGCGCCGGTATCGGCTGTTGTTGCGGTGTCGGCGCTGCGACCATGAGCAGTGGCCACAGCCGCGGGCTCAGCCACGCATCGAAGGCATCGGCGGTGGCCTGGGTGGCGTCGACGACGTAGATGTCGCCCGGGACATACGCCGGGGTGTGGATCCCGTCCGCCGTGCGAATCTGTACCCCGTCAGCGAACATCCTGAATCGGTCGTCGGGGCACAGGATCGAGTTGTAGTCGACCACGCTCACCTGTCCGGGATCGGCGCTGGCGGTGGCGTAGAGCATGGCGTTGTAGATGCCCTGGTACAGGCTGGAGTCGTTCATGGTCGGCGGTTCCCCATACAGCGTGGTCGTGTCCATCCTGGGCATGGTCAGAAGGTCGAGGTGCGCCCCGTGGGCGGTGGCGATCTGGACGAGCTGGGCCAACTGGTGCCGCTCGTAGGTTTGGAACCACGGTTGGGTGATGTTGTGCCACACGCCGTCGATTTCGACGGGCGTGGTCTCCCAGCGCCCGGCGAGGAACACCACCAGGTCCCCGGGGCCGGTCGACGCCACTTGTTCCGCATCCAGCGCCGGCCACTGGTCCGACGGCGGGGTGGCAGAGTTGCACGTGGGAGCCCTCGGAAGCCCGGGCGTGGGCGGATCGGCGGAGGACTCGGTGCCGATGGCGAGGCCACAGCCATACAGCCCGCCGTTGACCACCTGGGTGGTTGCCGGGGCGGTGGCCGCCAGTGCGTAGCCGAGCACGAGCGCGGTCGAGTCGCCCAACACGACCAATTTCCGGGGCGGGACCAGGGCCGGTGTAGAAGCAGCTGCCGACGCGAATGTGCCTGCGCTCGGCGAAACGGCCTCCGTGGGGCGGGGCCGGAAGTGGTGGGGGGCGGCCGATGCTCCGGTCGCCGCCGACGTCACCACGATCGTCGCTGCCACTCCTCCGAGTGCGGCGAACGAGGGCACCAAGGAACGCACGCGCCGGAAGAACGTGCCACGCATGATCGGGCGCTCGACCACCAGGAAGCTGACCGTCGAGACGGCGATGGTCACGGCGAGCCTGACGACGGCGAGCTCCCAGCCCGAAAGGCCGAGCCGGGCGGGGGTGAGCCAGATGGCCAGGGGGTAGTGCCACAGATAGACGCCGTAGGAGATCACTCCCAGTCCCACCAGGGGAGTCAAGCTCAAGAGGCGACTCACCAACCCCGAACGCACCGTCACGCAGGTGGCGATGACGCAGGCGGTCAGACCCGCCGTCAGCAGGAACCCGCCCTGGTAGATGAAGGGCGACGCGCCGGTAAACCGGTGCCCCATCAGCACGAGCGCCGCCAGCGACGCGGCGCCGAGGAGACCGAGCGTGGACCAAAGCCACCGGGTGGCGACCGGGCGGTGATCCGTCAACACGAGCAGGCAGGCGAGCGCCGATCCGACGAGGATGCACTGGGCGTGGGTGTCGGTGCCGAAATAGAGCCTGGTGGTGTCGGCATGGTGGGCGAAGAGGTAGGCCATCCAGGCCGCCGAGGCGGAGGCCGCCACCAGTGACAGGACGAACAGGAAGGCGACCGATCGCCGGAACTGGCTTCCGGTGTGCCGGAACCGACGACCGGTGTGCCGGAACCGCCGACCGGTGTGCATGACCGCCAGCACGACCAGTGGCCAGACCAGGTAGAACTGCTCCTCGATCGCCAGCGACCAGGTGTGGGTCAGTGGCGACGGAGGACCGGTCTGCACGAAGTAGTCGGTGGCGACGTGGATCTGGTACCAGTTGGAGAAGTACAGCAGGGTGGAGAGCGCGGCCGACCGGTAGTGGAGGTAGGTGCCCGGCAGCGCCACGAACCGCACGAAGAGCGACGTGGCGATGAGCACCAGGAACAGGCACGGAAGCAGGCGACGCGCCCTACCGGCCCAGAACGTCCGAAGCGCTACCGATCCCCGACGCTGGAACTGGTTCACCAGGATGGTGGTGATGAGGAACCCCGACAGCACGTAGAACACGTCGACGCCGAGGAAGCCACCCGGAAGCCAACCCCACCCGAAATGGAAGCCGAGCACCGCCAGGACAGCGAGCGCCCGCAGCCCGTCGAGGGCGCGTACCCGTTCGTTCACCGCCGGACCCCAACGTGCGACGGAGCCTGCACGGACCTTCCCCCCTCTCGCTGCGGACCGTCAGCCGCAAACACTATCCACCCGGCTTCTGCGGGACGCGTATCAAGCCCGGCGGCGCCGTTGTCCCTCCCCCGTCCCGAGTGCCGCCCCGCCGTCGCCCCGAAGTCACAGTGGCAGCGCGGTACTCGTCTAACCCGCGTTGGGATCGGAGGGTTACCCGGGGTGGGATCGGAGGGTCACCCGTCCGTCGGGAGCCACCGTGACGATGTACTCCGGTGCCCCCGGTTGAGGGTCCAGGCCGGTATAGGCACGCTGGACGTCGACGAGTCCCGGCCTCCATCCGTCGGCCTGCAACCTCCAGGCGATCCCTTCGGTGAGGGCATTGGCGACGTAGTACCCCTTGAGCGGGCTGGAGACCTTCAACGTCACCGGGCCGCGGGGCTCGGCCCGTTCGATGCGGCCGGTGAAGACGATCACCGTGCGAAAGCCGCGGGTGTCGAGCCCGACCGTCGTCAACTGGGGTACGTAGCTCGAAAGCGACGAGGCGCCGACGACCACGACAGCCAACGGAACCCCGATGGCCACCAACCCGCCGACCATCCGGGCTCGGTGCCGTCCAACGTGCTGATCGAAACCGCGCCGCACGCCGTCGGAGCTCGCCAGGAGGGCGACGATCCCCCAGACCACCGCCGTCCACACGAGGATGCTGACCCCCCAGAGGAAGCAGATCGTGTAGTCGAGGCTCAGTTCGTTCTTCTGCGGCACGACGGAGAGGGCGATTCCGGCGGAGACCGCGCCCACGAAAGCGACCGCTGCCAGTGCACAGAGGCGGCAGCGCCCGGCGCGCCAGGCGAGTACGGCTACCAGGGCCACGATGACCAGCACCGCCACACCGAGGATCGGACTGTTGGCAGCGATGGCGCCGATCACGCCGAAGAAGCCTTCGGGCAGCCGGTGGAGCCAGAGTGCCGAGGGAGAGCCCACCATCCCGACGGCGCGGAGCCCGAAGGTCGCTCCTATTCGCGGCAGCCCCCGACCGCTCGCCGCCAGCGCGCTGACGTTGCCGTGCGAACCGAGCTGTTGCACGATGGGTGCCGCCCAGCAGGCGACACCGACGACGACTCCGACGACCATCCAGCGCAGGCGGTCCGGCCGTCCCGCCACGCCCAGCGCGATGATCGGGGCCGTCACGACCAGGACCACCGCCGGGATGGTGAAGATGAGCTGCCCCTGGGCGGCGACCGAACCGACCAACACCAGAACGGGCCACCATCCGACCGATCCCGACGCCACCACCCAGGCGATGGCCAAAGCAGCAATGATGAACGGGACCGGGAAGAACGCGTTCCAGGAGGGATTCTCGAACACCGCCGTGACCAGCCACAGGTAGTCGGCGGCGGCAAAGGCAAGCACCGCGCACCCGACCCACTGCCTGGTCGACCACACCGCCTCGACGGCCACAGAGAGGGCTGCTCCGCAGAACAGTGCCGCTCCCCAAGCGCTCCCGTGGACGGGATCGAGCCTGACGGGGACGGCGAGCAACCAGAAGAGCAGCGGCCCGGGGTCGTACGTTGCCCGTCCCGAACTGTTGGCCAGCGTGGAGAACATCCCGAGGAGCGGTGGGTGGAGAGTGAGGGACTGGTGGGCACGGATAGCAATCGCCGCATCGTCACCGGTTGGGATCCAACCGGTGGCGAGGACCACCCCCACCGGGATGATCACTGCTGCCCACACCACGAGATGGCTGCTGATCCGGACGGCAGCCGGAACCCATTCGCGCCGGGCGGGGACGTCGCTCACCTTCGCCGGCACCGGCACATGCTGGCACAGCAGTAGTGGAGCGCACCGGCAAGGGCGTGCTGGAGACATGTCACACGACCGGAGTCCCCTAACCTGAGCAGATGCCGGTCGGCGTCGTCCTCACCGTCTTCGTGCTGATCTCTCTGGCGGAGCTGCCCGACAAGACGATGATCGCCAACGTGATCATGGGGTCGAGGAACCGGCCTGTACTGGTGTGGGCCGGTGCGTCGGCAGCCTTTTTCGTCCACATGGTCATCGCCGTGGCCGCGGGGCAGGCGCTCCACCTGCTTCCCCACTTCTGGATCGAGCTTGTGACGACGGTGCTCTTCGCGGCGGGTGCCGCCTACCTGCTCTTCGTTCCGGAGAATGCGGAGGAGGAGAGGGGGGAGCCCACCGGCGACGCCCTTACGGCCAGGAACGGCCTGAGAGTGGCGGGAACGGCCTTCGGCGTGATCTTCATCGGGGAGTTCGGTGACCTCACGCAGATCCTCACCGCCAACTTGGCCGCCAGGTACCACGACCCGGTTGCGGTGTTCGTGGGAGCGATCGCCGCCCTTGTCGCCGTCGCCGCCCTCGGCGCGTTCGGAGGTCGGGCGCTGCTCCGGGTGCTTCCCCTCAGCGTCATTCGCAAAGCCGGCGGGGTCGTGTTGCTCGGCTTCACGGCCTACGGCGTGGTCCAACTCGTCCGCGGCTGATCACCCGTCCGTCGGCAGCCGGACGCGCTCACCGGCGGGCGGTCCCACTCACCGCCGCCCGCGCCGTCGCTCCTCGAGTGGTCGATGAGGGATGCGCACTTGCACCTGGCGCGATGGACCCGGACGGCATGATCCCCGCCGCCTCTTCGATCGGCGGGAGCAGCTTAGGGCCGATCCAGCTCGCGAACCTGTTGAACTGGTCCGGGGAGTCGGCCGTGACACCAGGTGCTCCGTCGACCACCACATAGGGGAAATGTACGCCGTCGGGCGCACGCACCACGATGTTGCCGATCGACTGGGTGTACCGGCCGCCCGGACAGACGATCGGGTTGAGGTCGATCAGGCCGGTCGCCGCAGTTGCCGCTGCCACCTGGCGGACCAGCCGGTTGTAGACGTCCACCCGCCCCGGGTTGTCCTCGGGCTTGGGCTGCCCGTCGGGGAGTTCGCCGCTGTCGTAATACGGCGCCGTCATCAGGATGACGTGTGCTCCCTGGCTCGAGGCGATCGCCACGAAACGCTGCAGCTGTTGCTTCACATAGGCGGCGAACGTCGGGTCGGTGATGTTGGTCTCGGAGCCGTCGGAATTGATCCAGTCATGCACCTCCCACCGGCCGGCCAGGAGCACCACGACCTTTGGCCGGTACTTGGCCACCTCCCCTTGAAGCAGTGCGGGCCACTGCTGGGTTGCCGGGGCGGAGGTGTTGCACTGGATCGAGACCTGGTGGATGACCCCCGAGTCGACCAATTCGGTTCCCTCAGCGATTCCGCACCCCTCGACGCCATCGTCGATCAACTGGATGCCGACATGGAGAGCGGCCGCCTCGTTGACGATCGCGGGGCCGAGGGTGAGAGCGGTCGAATCACCCTCCAGCAGGACAGGGACGAGGTGCTGCCCGGCGGCCGTCGCCTGGGTCGAAGGAAGGGGGGCGCTCGGATTGGCCGACGCCTCGGCCGCCGTCCCCGCCAGCACCAACGCCGCCGTCCCCGCGACAACAGCGACGGCCGGGACGGCCGCCCTGAGCGTTCGCCAGTAGGTCCGTTCGAGGATCGGGCGCTCGAGGATGTAATAGCTGGCGGCGGCGATGGCAAAGGTCACCGCCGCACGCACGACCAACAGCGCGAAGTCGGTGAGACCGGTTCGGGCGCCGTCCAGGTAGACGAAGACCGGGTAGTGCCACAGATAGGCGCCATAGGAGACAGTCCCGATCCAGACCAAGGGTCCCAATGACAAGAGCCGTGCCACAGCGCCGTTCTGCACGCACACGACCCCGAGGATGATCGCAGCCGCACAGAGCGAACCGAGCGCCAGGCCACCCCGGTAGGCAAACGCAGACGTGCCGTCCATGGTGACGGACAGGGTGACGATGCCGGCGATGCCGAGCACGCCGACCGCAAAGAGCGCCGTGCAGGCGAGGACGGAACGAGCCGGGGGGGCCATTCCCTCTTGACCCCGACGGAGCTGGACGAGCGTCAGCACGCATGCGAGCGCAGCGCCGATCAGGATGGCCTCCGCGTGCGTGTCGGTCCCGAAATAGAGGCGGGTCGTATTGACGGACGGCCCGTAGAGCACCGCCATCTCTGCGACCGATGCCGCTGCGCCGGCGAGTGAGATGAGCGCCAGGACACGGACCCCGCGGACGAGCGACCTCGAGAGATGGAGGACGGCGACGGCGACGAGCGGCCACACCAGGTAGAACTGTTCCTCGACGGCGAGAGACCAGGTGTGGGTGAGCGGAGAGACGGCCCCGGTGGCCACGAAGTAGTTGGAGGACGTGGCGATCTGCCACCAGTTCGAGAAGTAGAACTCGGCAGAGAGCGCGTTCATCCGGAAGCCCGGATAGAGGCCGGCCGGCTCGGCAAACCGCACCATCAAGGTGACGGCGACGAGGACGAGGACGAGGGCGGGGAGCAGCCGGCGGGCACGCCGGAGCCAGAAGGCCGAAAGGACGATCCGGTGCGATCTGCGGTACTCCCCGATCAGCAGCCCGGTGATCAGGTAACCGGACAGGACGAAGAACATGTCGACGCCGAGGTAGCCGCCCGGGAGCCAGCTCACGCCGAAATGGAAGGTCATGATCAGCACTAGGGCGAGCGCACGGATGCCGTCAAGCGCAGGGATGCGCGCCCGGCCGGTTGCCGACGGCCTGGCGTGGCGGTTCGAACGGTGGGCGCGGTGTGCGGGTCGGGACGTCGGTCGGGTCATGAGATCCGGGAATCCTCGGCGGGCAGCGGTGACGAACCGCCCGCCTCAACGCCCATGACTAGCAGACCGTTCGGCCTGGATGTGCGAGGCTGGGCCCATGGCTCCAGCGACCGTTTCCGCCCGTTCGTCGCCCGGCATGCCCTCTAGGCGGGAAACGGTTGACGTGAGCAGCCGGCGCCGGGAGCTGTTCACGCTGGCCCGTGCCGCCACCGGGTTCATGCCCGACGACGAGGGCGAGGCCCTCTACCTGGCTGCCCTGCGGGCGGGCGCCGTCTTCGACAAGTCGACGTTCGTGGAGATCGGCGCCTGGTGCGGGAAGTCGACCGTGTACCTCGGAGCCGCCGCCGAGGAGACGGGAGCCGTCGTCTTCAGCGTCGACCACCACCACGGTTCCGAGGAGAACCAGGAGGGTTGGGAGCATCACGACGAATCTCTGGTGGATCCGGCGACCGGTCGGATCGATACGCTGCCCCGCTGGCGAACGACGATCATGGGGGCGGGGCTCGAGGGATCGGTCGTCGGCATGGTCGGCGACTCCCCCACCATCGCCACCCGGTGGCGGACGCCCCTCGCCTTCTGCTTCATCGACGGAGGGCACGGGGTCGAGCCGGCCTGGGCCGACTACCGCGGCTGGATGCCGCACGTGAGAGAGGGCGGCTGGCTGGCCATCCACGATGTCTTCCCGGACCCGGCCGACGGCGGCCGTCCCCCCTACGAGCTCTTCGTCGACGCCCTCGATTCGGGTGCCTTCACCGAGGACGGAGCCTGCGGCTCCCTCCGAGTGCTCCGCCGGCTGGGGGTACCGACAGGGACCTGAGCGCCGACCGGGACGTGACCTGCCGGGCCCCTCTCAGGCGCCTCCCGTCGAGCCCGGCGCCGGGGCGACCGGCTCGACCGGCGCGTCCGGGGCCGGCTCGGTGAGATCGAGATGGGTGGGCAGGCCATCGCCCCGGAAGATGCCCGAGGCATCGGTGGCGCTGCTCAGGGCGTCGCAGGCGAGCACGACGGCCGCCGCCGTGTAGGACGACCGCTCGAGAGGCGGATAGGTGGCCTCCTCGGGGTAGACCATGCCCGTCCAGTACGAGCCGTCCTGGTTGCGCAGCGCCTGGACCCAGGCGAACAGCTCGAGTGCCGGCTGAGTCAGGCCGAGGACGTCGAGGGCGAGCACGCACTCGGCGGTCTCGGCGGCGGTGACCCAGTCCCCGGTGGACACGCAGCGCACACCCCGGCCGTCCAGGACGAACGTGCCCCAGCCTCGCTCGATGCGCTCCTCGCCGGCCGGGCCGGCGAGCGCTCCGGACAGCACCGGGTAGTACCAGTCCATGGCGAACTCGACCTTGGGGGCAAACGCCTCGGGCGTGTGGGTGAGGGCGTGGGCCAGCCGGCCGGCGGCGAGCTCCCAGTCGGGGCGCTCGTGCCCGAGTCGCTCGGCGCAGGCGATTGCGCATCGGAGGCTGTGGTACATCGAGGACGACCCGGTCAACAGGGCGTACTCCTCGAGCACACCCGAGGCGTCGAGCGACCAGCGGACGGCGCCGTCGGGACGCTGCCAGCGCAGCACGAAGTCGATCCCCCTCTCGACGGCCGGCCACAGCTCGGCCAGGCCGTCTGTCGAACCGGTCGACAGGTACCGGTGCCACGCTCCTGTCGCCAGGTAGGCGCAGACGTTGGTGTCGAGCCGGGCGTCCTCGATCCCCGAAGACAGGTAGTAGTTGAACCAGCTGCCGTCGGGCAGCTGGGTGTCGACCAGCCACCGGTAGGCGTGGTCGGCCTCGGCATCCATGCCGGACACGGTGAGGGCCATCGCCGACTCCACGTGGTTCCAGGGGTCGCAGTGCCCCCCGGGGAACCACTCGATCATGCCGTCGCTTCGCTGCAGTTGGGCGATGGCGCCGGCCGTGGTCCGCACGTCATCCGCGCTCATCACCCCCTTCACGGCGGGGACCGGCCTCATGCCACCACCCGATCGAGCACGCCGCCGGCGCCCTTGGTCCGGGTGTCGGCGCTTCCGGGCACTTCGGGCAGCCCGGCTCCCCGCCCGGCCTCCGGCTCGGTCGACTTCGTCGACGGCTTCTCCACGCCCGGCTTCTCCAGGTAGACGACGAGGCTCTTGCCCACGAGCGGGTTGAGCAGCCGATCGGCCAGCCGGGTGACCGGCGGCGCCTTCTCGATGTCCCACACGAGCAGCCGGTGGTAGGCGGCCACCGCCGGGTTCGCGTCGTTCTTCGGCCCGACGAGGCACCGGAGCCACCAGTAGGGGGCATGGAGGCCGTGGGCGTGGTGGCTCCCGACGGGGACGAGGCCCGCCCGTTCGAGCCGATCTGTGAGCTGGCTGTGCCGGTAGATGCGGACGTGCCCCCCCGGCACGTCGTGGTACTCCTCGGACAGTGCCCAGTTCACGAGCTCGGGCCCGAAGCGGGGCACGGTCACGGCCAGGGTGCCACCCGGGCGGAGCACCCGGGCCAGCTCGACCATGGCCGCCTCGTCGGCGGGGATGTGCTCCAGCACCTCCGAGGCGATGACCCGGTCGAAGGATCCTCCGGGGAACGGCAGGGCGAGGGCGTCGCCCTGCACCGAGGACGTCGCCACCTGCTCCAGGTCGAGCTCGGCCGCCACCACCATGGCCGCGAACGTCTCGCGCACGTTCCGCACCTCGTCGGCGTTGGCGTCGACCGCCACCACCGAGGCGCCGAGCCGTGCCGCCTGGTAGGAGTGGCGACCGAACCCGCACCCGAGGTCGAGCAGGCGATCGCCGGGCCGCACCCCGAGGCGGTCGTAGTCGACGGTCAGCACGGCGTTCCGATCACGGCCTGGGCCCCGGCCTGAGCCCCGCGCAGCTCGGCCGCCGTCTCGGCCGGCACGTCCGTCTCGTCGGGGGGAACGACCCGAGCCTCGTCGGCGAGCAGGGCATGGTACTGGTCTGCCGTGCCGCGTGCTGTGACCTGCCAGGTGAACCGGCCGAGCACGCGCGCCCTGCCGGCGGCGCCGAGGCGGGTGCGGAGCACGTCGTCGTCGAGCAACCGGGAGATGGCCGCCGCCAGCGCTCCGGGATCGTCGGGCTCGACGAGAAGGCCGGTCTCCTCGTGGATGCCGACCACCTCGGGGAGCGCCCCGCCCGTCGTGGCGACAAGGGCCACCCCGCAGGCCATGGCCTCGATGGCCGGGAGGGAGAACCCCTCGTACAGCGAGGGCACCACGGCCACCTGGGCCTGGGCGTACTCCCTGGCCAACTCGTCGTCGCTGATGCCGCTCACGCACGACACGATGGGAGCGAGCCCGAGGCGCTCGATGGCCCGGGCCACCCTCCCGTCCGGACGTGGATTGCCGATGACCACGAGCTCGACATCGCGTTCGGTCGCCAGCTTGGCCACCGCCTCGAGGAGGGGGACCAGCCCCTTCATGGGACCGTCCGAAGAGGAGGTGACCATGATCCGTCCCGGGATTCCGGCCACGTCGGGACGGGGTCGGAACACGGTGTGGTCGACGCCCACGGGCACGACGGTCATGCGGTGTGGGTCGACGTGCATCTGGGCGGCGATGTCGGTCTTCGAGGACTCGGAGACCGTGATGACCCGAGGGAGGCAGCGGGCCACCCGCACCTGCATGCGCAGGAAGCCGAACCACCGCCGCTGGGTGAACTGCTGCCACGGGGTGGTGGCGTGGTCGAGGGCGAGCTGCCGGTCGACCGTGATCGGATGGTGCAGCGTGGTGAGGAGCGGCCACCCGTCCTCCAACATGCCGACCATGCCGTTCCCGAGGCACTGATTGTCGTGCACGAGGTCGAACTCGCCCCGTCGGGACAGGAGGAGGCGCCGGGCCCGCAGGGAGAACGTCCACGGCTCGGGGAACCCGGCCGTGCACATCACCCCGAGCTCGAGGGCGGCTACGGACACCGGGGGCAGGTCACGGAACTCGCGCCAGCGCGGGACTCGGAACGGGTCCGGCTCCCGATAGAGGTCGAGCCCGGGGACAGGGGTGAAGCCCACGCCCTCGTCGAGCACGGGCCAGGGCTGGCCCGAGAACACCTCGACCGAGTGGCCGAGAGCGGTCAGCTCGCGGGTCAGGTGCCGGGTGTAGACGCCCTGGCCTCCGCACCGGGGGTTGCCGCGGTAGACGAGAAAAGCGATGCGCAGGCCGCCCGGAGCCGGAGGCCGGGGAGCGATCCGTTCGGGGACCGGGGCCGGGTGAGACGGACGCTGACCCCTGTGGCGCTTGCGCCCGAGCTTAGGCATGAACGACCGATGAAGCCGGGCACATAAGCCCAAATACTCCCCCGACCTGAGACGACGGCGCAAACCCGAGGCCCCTCAGGTGTGGATCCCGGTCCATCCGAGGACCGTGATCACGACGAGGAACGAGGCGAACGCGCCCACCACGACGACGGTGATCGTCCCCACCACCCGGGCGAGCATGCCGTTCGCCGCTTTTCCGAGCAGAGCTCGACGGTTGGCGAGCACCAGGACGAACACCAGGGTGATCGGGGTCACCACCCCTTCGAGGACCTGGGTGTTGATGATGAGGGCGAACAGGTTGCCCGGGAGCATCACCACCCCGGCCCCGATGATGAGCTGGGCGCTGAACAGTCCGAGGAACAGGGGGGCCTGTCGGAAGCTCCGTGACACCGACCGCTCGACGCCGACCGCCTCGGCCACGGCATAGGACGTGGACAGCGGGACCACGGCCGCCGCCAGGGCGGAGGCGCCGAGCAGGCCGATGCCGAACAGGGTCTCGGCGAAGTGGCCGGCCAGAGGCTCGAGAGCCTTGGCCGCATCGGCGGCCGACGAGAGCGCCCCGGTGCCGCCGATGACCGCCGCCGTGGCGACGATGATGCACATGGAGATGAGGTCGGAGACGATGGCCCCGCTCACGGCGTCGACCCGCTCGAACTGGTACTCCTCGGGACCGATGCCCCGGTCGACCACCGCCCCTGCCATGTAGAGCTGGATGTAGGGGGTGATGGTCGTCCCGATCAGGGCCACCGCCACGAGCAGGAAGGCCTTCGAACCGATGACGTGGGGAATGAAGGTGTTGGAGGCGACCGCACCCCAGTCGGGATGGCCGAGCACCATGGCGATCGGATAGGTGACGAACACCAGGGTGAGGATCAGGAAGACCCGTTCGGCATACCGGTACGAGCCCACGATGACCAGCAGCCAGATGAAGACGGCGGCGATCGGCACCGACAGGTAGCGGGACACCCCGAACAGCTCGAAGGCGGCGCCGATCCCGGCGAACTCGGTCACCACCAGGCCCACGTTGGCCACGGCGAAGGCCAGCACGGCGAAGGCCGACAGGCGGAGCGAGAACTGCTCGCGGATGAGGGCGGCCAGTCCCTTGCCGGTGTGGGCGGCCAGTCGGGCCACCATCTCCTGGATGGCGACATAGCCGATGGTGACGACCACCATGAAGAACAGCGTCCGGTAGCCGAACTGGGCGCCGGCCGAGGCGTAGGTGACGACGCCGCCGGCATCGTTGCCGGCGTTGGCGGCGATGAGCCCGGGGCCGGCCGCGGCCAAGTAGATGAGAAAGCCCCGGAAGCGGAGTCGCGGAGCGGCCGTTTCACCGGTCGTGATCCTTCGCTCGGGTTGCCGGCTCAGCTCGTGGCCCGGCTCACTGCAGCAACCTCGGGAAGTGGATCCGGCCTCGCTCGGGCAACAGGGCGTCGAGCAGGTCGTCGGCCAGGATCCGTCCGACGGGCCGGCCGTCGTCGACGACCACCACCGACATGCGGCGGGCCTCGACCAGACGCTCGGCCACCTCGTCGACTCGGTCGTGGATGTCGACGGTGACCGGCTCCGCCTCCCCGACGAGCTCGACGAGCGGGGTGTCCGGGGCGTTGACGAGCAGCTCGAGCAGGGGCAGGTCCCAGACCATCCGTCCCTCCCCGTCGACGAGGGCCACGGCGTCGAGCTCCTCGGGCGGGGCTTCGGAGCCGGCCAGGCGCTCGGTCAGGGCCTTGACCGTGTCGGTCACCGGCGCCACCACGAACGCCGTGGTCATGAACCCCCCGGCCTCGTTCTCGGGGTACCCGAGGAGGCGCACGAGGCTGGCCGCCTTGTCCTCGGGCATCGCCGCCAGGACCTCGGCCCGCTCGTCGCTGTTGAGGTCGCGGAGGGCGTCGACGGCCTCGTCGGGCTCCATGGCACAGAGCAGCTCGGCCGCCCGGTGCGGCTCGGCCTCGCGGAGCAGGGAGGCGAGCTCCTCGGGGTCCATCTCCTCCAAGGCGTCTGCGGCCTCGTCGGCGGAGAGGGAGTCGAGCAGCTTCTGACGTTCGGGCCGCATCAGGTCCTCGAGCAGGTCCGCCAGCTCGCCGGGCCGGAGACGCTCGAGCCTCTGGTTCGTCGTACGCAGCCGCACCTCGGGGGCGACCCCCTGTTCGGTCTCGCCGAAGGGCTGGATTGCACCCCAGTCGATGACCCGGTCGGGGGTGGGCGTGTGCCGCCACCGACCGGGTCCGAGGCGGCGCAGGAGGCTCTGGACGGACACGTCCACGCCGACCAGGCAGTAGTGCCCGAAGAGGGGGGCCAGGTAGAGGTCGGCGGCCCGGATGACCTGGACCCCGTCGACATCCACCAGCTGGTGGTCCAGCACCTGATCGGCGAGCGTGACCTCGCCAATTCGGGGCTCGAAGTCGTTCAGGTCGAGCCGGGCGCTGCGGAGTCGGACCTCTGAGTGCTCGATGGTCCCGATGGCCGCCGCCGGAACGAAGGCCAACCGCCGCCCGACCCGGACCACGAGCCCGGTCACCGGCGGGTAGGTCTCGTCCCCGCTCCACCGGCAGATGACATCGACCAGGCTCCCGATCTCGGCACCGCCCTGGTTGCGGACGGGCCGGCCGACGACGCCGACCAGCGAGACGATGGCATCCCGGACGGCCCGGCTGGCCAGCAGGCGCTGGCTCCGGTGGCGGCGCCGGGGACGCGTGGACGAGGCCGTGGCGCTGGCCGATGACGGCCGACCGGCGCCGGTGGGACCATCCTCGGGGGGAACGGTGGGGCTGCGGGCGGGCAGGATGGGAACCCGCTGGAAGAGTCGGACCATGGGACACCTCGGGTCGTTCGGGCGCTGCCCGCGCCCACAGCATCCATCGTTCCCCATGGGTGGCATCGGGGGCGGGATGGTGCGGGCTCGGCCGGGTGGGCCGGGGCATGGATGCGGACGGTGGAGGAAGGCACCCCCGCTCCTCCGGGTGGCCGATCACTGACGACCGGCGCCCGAACCGAGGGCTCGTCCCGGATTGCCGAGAGAGGTCGGTCAGGCGGAAGAGGCGGGAGGATGCGGCACTTCCGGTCTACTGGGGGGTTCTCCCCGTTGCATGGGCCACACCTCCTTCTCGCTCCTTACTGCGATTCGCTCTGTTCGGATGACGCTGTGCTTCCGGTGACGCTGCCGTTGTTCCGGTGGCGCCGTCCGGTGGCGGCTGCTGCGGCATCGGCCACCAGGCGTACTGGCCAGGACCCCGACGCGCAGGGCATGCATGTGCCGAACATCATCTGACCAACGGCGCGATCACCATCATAACCGCAGGTCGGCCGGTCGCCGGCGTTCAATCAGCCGCCGCAGACGCCGGCGTGTGAAGCGTCCAGCGACCGGTGACGTCAGCCTCGGCGAGGAGACCACTGCCATCGCCGCACCGCCACCAGCACGCCGGCGAGGCCCCAGATGGCAATGATCAAGAGGTCGTGCCACGCCCACGGCGAGGCGCCCTTTTCGAGATTGAAGGGGGCGAAGACGGCGGTGATGAGGTGACGCACCGGAAAGAACGACGAGAACTGGGCCAAGCCCGATCCCGACTTGATCGGGAACCAGAGCCCGGAGAGGAACACGAGGACGAAGAAGGTGATGCTGACGACCGGACCGGCGGCGTCGGCGTTGGGGACGACGGTGCTCATGGCGATTCCCAGGGCGGTGAAGCACAGCATGCCGACCACGATGGCCAACAGGAAGGCTCCGACGTTGGCCGGACCGCGGACACTGAAGCCGAGCTTGCCCACGGCCAGGAGGAGCACCACCTGCAAGGCGGCGATGATGATCGTGCTCAGGAAGATGGCAGCCAGCAATACCCAGGCAGGGATCGGGCTGAGCCGAAGTCGTTTCAACAGACCCATCTCGCGGCGGTTCACCAACGTGATGGCCAAGATGTTGAAGCACGCCGCCATGATCCCGTAGGACACGAATCCCGGCACGTAGTACTGGATCAGCCTGATGTTGCCCAAGAAACCGATCCGCGAGTTGCCGGCGGAGGCGCCGAGGAGAAGCAAGAAGATGAGGGAGAAGGCAACGGTGAACAGCGCTGCCGTCGGGTTCAGCCAGAAGGAGAGCTGCTCGAACTTGGTCTGGCGAGCGATCAAGCGCAGGTCTCTTACCCCGGCAACGGTGCCCGAGGTGGGAGCCGGCATCGCCGTGGTCATCGCCCGACCCCCTCGCTCTCCCGCCGATCATCCCTCGTCAGGTGGAGGTAGACGTCCTCCAGGGTGATCCGTATGACAGAGAGCCCGGGAAGCTCCAGGCCGCGATCGAGCGCCCAGCCGGTGAGCATATGGAGGATCCGCAGCTCGTCGTCTGTCCGTAGCTCGACCCGACCGTTGCCGACCTTCGACACCGGCACCGGAACCTCTTCGACGCTGATCCCGACCGGCAGGGTGAAGCGAATGGTCACCGCGCTCGAGTCGCGTCCGCCGATGGTGTTCGGGGTCCCGGTGGCGACGATCCGGGCCTGCGACAGCACGGCGACGCGGTCGGCGAGCGCCTCCACCTCGTCCATGTAATGGGTGGTGAGCATCACGGTGGTGCCGGTTGCCGCCAGTTGCCGGATCAGGTCCCAGGTCTCGCGGCGTCCGGAGGGGTCGAGCCCGGTGGTGGGTTCATCCAGAAACAGCAACTCGGGATTACCGATGATGCCGAGTCCGACGTCCAGCCGGCGCTGCTGACCACCCGAGAGCGTCTTGACCCGGGCGTTGGCCTTCTCGGTCAGACCGACGAGAGCGATCACCTCGTCGATGGATCGGGGCGAAGGGTAGTAGCCGGCGTTGCGGCTCAAGACCTGGCGGACGGAGTAGAAGGGTTCGACGGCCAACTCTTGGAGGACCACCCCGACGCGTGTCCGCAACCAACGTTGTGTCGCACGACTGGCCGGATCGACACCCAAGGTCTCGACTTCCCCGGCATCACGCCGGCGGAAGCCCTCGAGGATCTCGATCGTGGTCGTCTTCCCGGCTCCGTTGGGTCCGAGGAGCGCGAAGACCTCACCTTCCTCGACCTCGAAACCGACGTCGTCTACGGCCCTCTTGTCGCCGTAGGACTTCGCCAGTTGACGGACGCGTACAGCCGGCACGAGGGAACGTCCTCCCATCGTCGATACGTGTGTTCCGATCGGATCACCCGGCGGGCGTGTCCTGCTGGAACCTCCAAATGCTGCACCATTCTGGTGCTGCTTACGTGCTTCTCTGTCGGGTGCCCGCCCTACTTCCTCCCGATTCTCGACTTACGCAGGTGTTTACCTGCATAATGGCACAGTGAGCGAAACGATGGACGAGGTGTTCAGGGCGCTCGCCGACCCGACCAGGCGGCGCATGCTCGACAGCCTGCACGACCAGAGCGGGCAGACCCTCGGCGAGCTGATTGCAGAGATCGAGATGGCACGCCAGTCGGCCACCCAACATGTGGCCGTTCTGGAAGCAGCCAACCTGGTGGTCACCGTCAGGCGGGGCCGGCAGAAGCTCCACTACCTCAATCCCGTCCCGATCAACCAGATCGGGGAGCGGTGGATCCACAAGTTCGAGGGCTCCCGTCTTCGAACGCTGACCGAGCTGAAACGACGAGCAGAGGAGTGGAGCATGGCGAGCAAGCCGTCCTATGTATACGTGACCTACATCGGGAGCACCCCCGAACGGGTCTGGCATGCCCTGACCGACGCCGACCTGAGCGCTGCCTACTGGGGCCACAGCAACGTCTCCGACTGGCAGGTGGGCTCGGCCTGGGAGCACCGGCGGATCGACGGATCCGGCATTGTGGACGTCGTCGGTACGGTCCGCCAGGCTGACCCACCTCGGCGGCTGGTGATGACGTTCGGGGCCCCGGATAGCCCGTCACCCGACGAACCTTCCGTGGTGACCTTCGAGATCGAGCCCCACCGGGACATCGTCCGGCTCACCGTCACCCACGAGAACCTGGCCGGGGACGACGATCTCCGAGCCGTCTCTGTGGGCTGGCCGGCGGTCATTGCCAACTTGAAGTCGATGCTCGAGACCGGTCACGTCCTCCCCCAACCGCCCTGGGAAATGCACGCCGAGCTCCGTGCCGAGCAAATGACGAAAAACGACCCTCGGTGACGAACCCGGGCGCGCCGGTGCCCGCCCAGCCCGTCAGGGAAGGGCGGACACCGGCTGGTCTCCGATTCGCCGTTCTGACCTGCTGCGCCAGGTCGTCGTGAGGCG
The DNA here is from genome assembly GCA_963828385.1 of uncultured Acidimicrobiaceae bacterium. Lineage (GTDB taxonomy): Bacteria > Actinomycetota > Acidimicrobiia > Acidimicrobiales > RAAP-2 > Bog-756. Next base: position 967,640 of record CAWHEF010000002.1, on the reverse strand, counting down.
AAGCTCGAAGGCCGGGTCTCCTCGGCTATCCGTTGGTGCTGCTGTTGCTCAGCGCCTGGACGGGAGCGTTGGCGTTCACCAGGGTGCCGGTGGGCGACGTGCCCGAGCCGGAGCCGTTGGTGCTGTTCGCACTCGCAGCCTGGACGGGAACGTTGGCGTTCACCAGGGTGCCGGTGGGCGACGTGCCCGATCCGGAGCCGTTGGAGCTGCTGTTGCTCAGCGCCTGAACGGGAACGTTGGCGTTCACCAGGGTGCCGGTGGGCGACGTTCCCGATCCGGATCCGTTGGTGCTGCCCTGGTCACCGACCTGGACGGGAAGGTTGACGTTGATCAACGATGATCCGCCCGGTGTGGTGCCACCCGGTATCGTCCCTCCCGGCGAGGTGCCACCAGGAGTGGTTCCGACCGGAGTGGTTCCGACCGGAGTGGTTCCGACCGGAGTGGTTCCGACCGGAGTGGTACCCGTCGTGGTGGTCCCAGTCGTCGTTCCCGCAGGAGACCCTGCAACCACCGAGATGGGGTAGCTGGGGCACGGAACGGGCGAGGTGGCCGAGACCTGCGCCAAGGGCGTCGCAGTCGTGACGACGGCCGGTGCCGGCACCGTGCCGGGAACGCAGTTGGCGGCCAGATCAGCCGTTGCCGGACCTCCGGCGGCCAGTGCGAAGCCGACCACAGCTCCGGTAGAGGCCGTGAGCACCGCAGTCGCGGCGCGCTTGATGTTTGCGTGGAAAAACATAGAAGTTCACTCCTTCTGAGTTGGGTTGTCTTGTCGTCATTCAGTGCCGGCCGCGAGATCGGCCAGCCCGCATGGATCAGCGGTGACGACTACCCAGGAGGAACGAACCTCGGAAGCACGACGAGCGGCAGCCCCCGGCGGCGCCGGAGAACGAGCCCCAAACCCAGAAGCCCAGGCAGCAGCAGGGCCGCTGGAGGAAGGTTCACGGGCAGATTGCTCCCGTGCGTCCCCGAAGAGACGTCGGAGGTGCCATTCGGGATGAGCGGAGAAAGCGGAGTAGGACGACCCGGTGCCGGCGGACCACCCGAGCCACCGGCGCCAGCTGTGCCGGTGGCCGCCGGGCCGCCGCGTCCGTCGGCGGCGGCGTTCGCACCGGACAACGAGTGCGCGGGCGAGGAAAGATTTCGGGCTTGGCCGACGGGTCCTGGCCAGCCGACCTGTGGCCCGACGACCGTCGGCGGCAGACCGGCGGGCGCGGGAGCGGGAGCGGGAAGGAGCCGCGACCCTGCGAGCTGGCCGGCGCCAAGCGTCCCGAGAGGTGACGGGAGGGCTCCACCGAGACCGGTCGCAACCTGCCCGAGCGCGCCATTCACCGCGCCGGCTGTTGGGGAGGTCAGGGGGGCCAGATCGTTCGTCACCGGCTGGACCACCGGAGCCGTGGTTGTGGACAGATCGTTGACCACGGGTTGGACAGGCTGGATCACGGGGTTGGCGGCGTTAGCGGCGTCGTTCACGACCGGTTGGGTGACAGGCGCCACGGTTGTCGGGATGCCCCCAACGGCTCCGTTCGGGCTAGGAGGTGCGGCGGCACCGGCCGACCCCGAGAAAAGGGTAGTGAGCACGATGGCGGCGAACACCCCGCACGCGCAGCCGAGCACGACCACCACGAGTCGCCGCAATCGGGTGGGACGACGCGACGTCAGTTCGCTGGCGTCCGCCACCACGTCTGAGTGCCCCTCAAACACGGTTCCAGAATAACCACTCAGAATGCTCTGTCAACTGCGAAGAGTGACACTTGTGCAACTCGGCCAGGGTCCGTTCGTCGGCGGATGGCGAGCCCGAATGGTTTCGCTGGCGCCGCCACGGCGTGCCGAGATCCCCTTCGTCGTGGTTCGTGGGGTCACGATGGCCTCTGGCTGGGAGCCCCAACCCTGACGACGCGACGGGCCACGTAGCGGTGCCAGATGCGCCTTCTCCAGGAGACAAGCGTCCGAAGCCCGGTTGGTAGTCTCGAGCCATGGATCTTCGCTATCCGCCCGAGACCGAGCCGTTTCGGAAGGAGATCCGCCAGTGGTTGGACGAGAACCTGCCCGAAGGCTGGGGCACGCCTGGCTTCTCCATGTCGAAGGAGGAGAAGCGAGAGTTCAACCAGGAGTGGACGAAGAAGCTGTTCGCCGGCGGCTGGATCTGCGCGTCGTGGCCGAAGGAGTACGGGGGCAAGGGCCTCTCCCTCATGGAAGCGGTGGTCCTGAACGAAGAGTTCGCCCGGGTGCAGGCCCCGCTCCGTGCCGACTTCTTCGGTGACACGCTCGTCGGGCCGACCATCCTCCAGTGGGGATCAGAGGAGCAGAAGCAGCAGTTCATCCCGGGCATTTTGAACGGCACCATCTCCTGGTGCCAGGGCTTCTCCGAGCCCGATGCCGGCAGCGACCTGGCGTCGCTCAAGACAAGGGCAGAGCTCGACGGCGAAGAGTGGGTGATCAACGGCCAGAAGGTGTGGACCACCCAGGCCCAGTTCGCCGACTACATCTTCCTCCTGGCTCGCACCGACCCCGACTCCCCCAAGCACGCTGGCATCTCCTACCTGCTCGTGCCCATGAACCAGGACGGGATCGAGGTGAGGCCCATCGCCCAAGTCGACGGCAGCGCCGACTTCAACGAGATCTTCATCACCAACGCCCGATGCCCGAAGGAGAATGTGGTCGGCGGGGTCAACAACGGGTGGAAGGTGGCCATGACCACCCTGGGCTTCGAGCGCGGGACCTCGGCCACTACCGGGTACCGGCGGTTCCAGCGTGAGCTCGACCAGATCATCGACGACGCCAGGAAGCACAACAAGGCCTCCGACCCGCTGGTCCGCCAGGGCCTGGCCAAGGCCTGGTCGAACGTCAAGATCATGCAGATCAACGGCTACCGGGCCCTCACCGACTCGCTCAACGGAACCCACCACGCCGCCGCCCTCGGCGCCTGCAACAAGATGTTCTGGTCCGAGCATCACCAGGCCACGATGGATCTGGCCATCGACATCCTCGGCATGGACGGGCAGATCCTCACCGGCGACCCGACCGACATCGTCGACGTGCGGATGAAGCGGGGACGGGACGACTACCCGGTCAGCGATCTGCAGGCGTCGTTCTTCTTCTCCCGCTCCGAGACCATCTGGGGTGGTACGGCCGAGATCCAACGGAACATCGTGGGTGAGCGGGTCCTGGGGCTGCCCAAGGAGCCCAAGTCCCCGGCTGCTGGCTGATCACTGGGGCACCGGGTGTCGCAGCGGGTACAGACTGTGGTGATGAGTGGCCGCCATTCTCCGCGCTCGGCGCTGCCCGATCTCACCGTCCTCGCCATCCCGTTCTACTTCGGGGCGATGGTGGCAGAGGCCGCCGTGCTCAGACGGCGGGCCCGCCGCAGTGGGCCGGCCGCTGGCGACTTCGAGAGGCGGGACTCGGTAGCCAGCCTTGTCATGGGCACCGGGAGCCTGTTCGTTCCCCTCGTGGTCTCCCGCCTGCTCCAGCCGTTCACCCCCGGACGTGGCCGTTGGGGCAAGGCGGTGGTGGCAACGGCGGCGGGTGCCATCGCCGTGACCACCCTGGCCGACGCCGTGGGCCGAACGGCTTCCAGCCCGCAGTCGGGCCGTTCGCCGAGGGACGACGGAGTCGACCCGATCGTGCCCGAGGGCGGCGACCGATCCGACCGGCGTGCACCCTCCCTCGCCCGGCAGATCGCACAGGTGGGCGGGGTGACCGCCGTCGTGGCCGGTGGGGTGGCGGCGGCGTCGACCTGGTGGTCGGTGCTCACGCCGAAGAACTTCTGGCGCCACCGGCTCCTCCCCGAGCGGACGATCGGGCCGGTAACCATCCTTCTCGCCGTCTTCGGCTGGGACTTCCTGTACTACTGGAACCACCGTCTGAGCCACGAGAGCAGGGCGCTGTGGGCCACTCACGTCGTCCACCACTCGAGCGAGCGCTACAACCTGTCGACAGCGCTCCGCCAGCCGGTGGCCGATGCCGTCACCGTCTCGCTCCCCTACGGAGTGCTGTGCCTGTTCGGGCTCTCCCCCGAGCTAGTGGCGACTGCCCGCGGCGTCAACCTGCTCTACCAATTCTGGATCCACACCGAGACGATCGGGCGGCTGGGGCCGCCCGAGGCCGTGCTCAACACCCCCTCCCACCACCGCGTGCACCACGGCTCCAACCGGCGGTACCTCGACCGCAACCACGGCAGCATCCTCATCATTTGGGATCGCCTCTTCGGTACGTTCGAGCCCGAAGGAGAGCCGGCCGTCTATGGGCTGACCACGGACATCAAGACGTTCAACCCGGCCCGGATCGCCACCCACGAGTTCCGCTCCATGCTGGCCGACGTGGCCGGAGCCACGAGCTGGCGGGACCGGATCTCGTATGTGGTCCGCGGGCCCGGCTGGTGCCCCTCCGCCGACGGTGTGCCGGACCGTCCCACCGAGCTCCTACCACCAGATCCCATACCAGAACCGATCCCGGCCGAGAGCCTGGCTTCCGCCTGACGGGGCGCGGTCACAAAGACGCTCGGGATCGAACCGTTCCGCAGAGCACAGAACATGCGCCCTGTGCGTTCTTGTACGTACCGAGTGAGTACACTTGGGCCCATGGACACCGTCAAGCGCCATCGAGGCATGGGACGTATCAACGTCCGGGTCGACCCTGAGCAAGAGGCTCGGATCCGGGCCGCAGCCGATGCGAACGGCGAGAGCTTGACCGGCTTCCTTCTCGCTGCTGCAACTGAGCGAGCCGAAGAGGTGCTCGACCGGGCCGGCCGAGTCGCGCTCAAGACTGCGGCATTCGAGCGTTTCGTTACCGCGTTGGACTCGCCAGTCGAGCCGATGCCGACACTTCGACGGTATACGGAGCAACCGAGTCCGATCCCGCCTCGGTGAGCGCCGAGGCGCTCCAACCAGTCGCGCTTCTCTCCTTCTCCCACCGCCTCGAAGATTTCCGATCGGGAAGCCCTGCCCTCGATCGATGGCTCCATCACTCCGCGTGGATCGCTTCAGAGGCCGGGACTGCGGCAACGTACGTCCTTCAGCGAGGTAACCGAGTCGTTGGCTATTACGCGATCGCGATGAGTGCAGTCGTCCACGAGCAAACGCCATCCCGCCTTCGCAGAGGCATGCCCGATCCCATCCCTGTCGTCCTCTTGGCCCGACTCGCCCTAGACCGCAGCGAACAGGGACGCCATCTGGGCGGCCACCTGCTTGTCGACGCTCTGAGTCGCTGCGTCCGGGGTGGACACGAATTCGGTGCACGCGCCGTGGTCGTCGATGCAATCGACGACGACGCGGCCCGGTTCTACCGCCACTTCGACTTTCACGACCTCGGAGAACGCCGACTCTGGAGGCGCCTCAACGATGTGGCGGCAACCCTCGGCCTCTGAGGGCGGCGCCAGGTTCGGCACCCTTGACGGTGGCGCCGGAGGGAGTGGTCGTACCTGTGGTCCGTCTCAGGTGTTTTTAAGTGCCATACAATCCAACGGATGCCAGATTCCCCGTCGCTGTCGATCATCATTCCGGTTCTCAACGAGGAACAGTGGATCGGACGGATTCTCACGACCGCCACGTCCCTGCTCGATGATCGAGATGGAGAATGGGAGATCATCGTCGTCGACAACGCCAGCACCGACGGGACGCTCGAGCACGCCGCCCCGTTCGTGGACGGGAAACGAGTTCGTGTGCTCCGCAACGCGGTGAATCGCGGTAAGGGGTTCTCGATCCGTCGAGGGATGATGGAAGCCGAAGGCGATCTGCGCCTCATGTGCGACGCCGACTGCGTGACGTCGTTGAGCTCCCTCCCGCGTATGGAACTGGCGGCAGCGGAGGCTCAGGTCGTGGTGGGCTCACGGCTCAGCCCCGGAGCCGAGGTCGAGCAGAAGCAGGCCATACGACGGCGCATCATGAGCGTGGGGTTCATCGCCTTGACCCGCCTAGCCCTCGGCCCGCTCCCGCGGGATATCTACTGTGGATTCAAGCTGTGGCGCGCCGACTGCGCCGAAGACGTGTTCCGTGCGGCGCAATTGGATGGGTGGGCATTCGACGCCGAGGCACTCGCCATGGCACGCATGCTCGGCTATCAGGTAACCGAGATCGGCATCGACTGGAGCAACCGGCCCGACTCACGACTGTCTATTCGCAATACCTTGGTCCCGGTGGTGGGAGAGCTGCTGGCTGCCCGAAGGAACGTTCGCCGGGCGGCAGCTCTGGCGAAGCATCCCCGGCAGAAATGGGCTTCGGAGACGACTCAGGAAGAGATCGCCTCGTAGCGCTCACGGGCCGGAGCGGGTGCGGCCGGTCGCCGTCGACCCGCACCCAGGGCGTCGCCGTCGAACCAGCGTCACGGCCACGGCCAAGGCCAGAAGCACTGCCGCAGCCAGGCTCACCACCCAACCCCTGTTGAAGCTGCTCGCGTCGTAGGTGAAGACGATGTGATCCCTGCCGGCCGGCACCACCACGCCGCGGAGCAGATAGTCCACCTGGTGGATGGGTTCGGGCCGGCCGTTGACCGTCACCTGCCATCCTCGGTAGTAGGTGTCGGAGAGCACGAGGAGGGAGCTCCGGTCTGCCCGGGCGGTGATCGCCACCCGGGAGGGCGCATAGCTGGTGATGGATGCCCGCCCGGGGACGACGGGACCCGACGAGCCCAGTGGAACTCCGGCGAGCACCTGCTCGGTGATCGCCACCCGGCGGGGATCGAAATCAGGTGCGCCGATCCGCGTGAGCGCTGCACCGCCATCCTTCACGATCTGCTGTCCGGCGACGAGCCACGTCCGCGGAAGGGCGTCCGAGTTCGCATAGATGGTGGCATCCGGTCCGTCGTAGGCGACTCGCAGTCCAGGCACGTTGGGCGGTGGCTCGTTCTTCTGCTCCAGGATGTCGCTCACGCCGTACAGCGAGAGCACCCTCATGGTGGCGGGCAAGAGGCTGTTCTCAATAGTCAAGGGAACCGACGGAGTGTCTTGGGGAAGCAGAGGCGTGGGAGGGGCCACGTAGCGCTGCCACAGATTGCCGAAGCGGGTGATGACCGGAAGGTCGTAGCCGCGGAGATCGTAGAGCCCGTAGCGGAGGTTCACGTCCGGCGGGATCGGGACCACCGTGTTGTACGGCGTCACGGCCACGTAACGAGCCGGCCGCTGCCTCTGCAGGTATCGGATGGCGCCCGTCACCGGTTGGATCGCGTGGGACTCGGGGATCGCCGGGTTGTACCCGATGCCCGCCTGGAAGAGGTCGCCTACGACGAGGGCGATGGCGAGAACGGCGAAGGCGCGCAGAGACAGTCGGCGCCCAAGGCGCAACAACAGCAGCGCGATAGCCGCCACGCAAACGGTCACCCAGACGATCACGTTCGCAAAGCGAATGATGGGGACCTGATGCAAGGTACCCGCCAGGGGCGCCCGTCCGAAGAGCCAGGAGATGTGAACGGCGGTTCGGAGAAAACGGAGCGAGATGCTGCCGGTGGCGGCGGCGATGGCCACCGGAACCACAAGCAACCCCCCCGCCACCGCCAACCCGATGCGGATCTGGAGGCGACTTGGCCGCCGACGGAGCAGGTCGTCGAGGCCCCAGCCGGCGAGGAGCGCGATGCAGATCAGGTAGATGATGGTCAGGCGACTGAGATACGTCTCATCGAGGATGGGTGTTCTTCCGGCGATGCCGAAGAACGGCTGGACCCCCAGGATCACGACCAGGCTCAGCACTGCGACGATGGCTGTCGTCACCCGCTCGACCCGGGGACGAAAGAGAGCGAACACGCTGAGCATGATCGGCAACGCCCCGGCGTAGAACGCCGTCGTGATGACGAAGGTGTTGGGGTAGTAGGACGGAAAGAATGCAGCCAACACGTAACGCAGCGCGATGTGGACCCCGGAACGGGGTCGAGAGCTGAGGTCAGAGGAGCTCGAGAGCAGCTGCAGGAAGGGAAGGATGGCCACTGCGGCCAACACGGTGCCGATCCCCAGTGCGATGACGAGAGCGATCACGGGTCGCGGCACCGTGGCCGCCAGAGCTCGGAGCCGATCCCTTCCGCGGGAGCCCGCCGCTGTCACGGAGGCAACGACGCCTCCTCCTGCTCCCTGCAACAGTCGAAGGACGAAGTAGCCGAGGGTGGCAAGGATCGCGTAGACGCTCGATTCGGGATGTCCCCCAAAGAACTGGAGTGCCACCAGGACGGAAAGGGCAGCAGCGGGCAGCACCCCTGGTCGGCGAACCAACCGTTCGGTGGCCACCAGCATCCAGGGGATCAGTGGGAAGACGTTGGTGAGAGGCCAGGGGATCCACGCCACCATGAACAGCCCGAAGCCGAACACGAGCCCAGCGAGGAATGCACCGGCAACACCCATCTTGAGGGCGCGTCCGAGCAGGTAGGTGCCCGTCGCCGCCACGACCACCTTCATGACGGCGATGACGCCGAGGGACCACCAGAAGGGAAGGAAGTACGCCGGCAGGCTGAACGGTGAGAAGATTGCCGACTGCATGTCGGCCAGGTAGGGCATCCCGCCCATGATGTAGGGGTCCCACAAAGGGACATGGGGAAGCTGCGAGCTCGTGTACTGCAGGAACGGCTCGAACACGGTGACGCCGTCAACCAGTTGTGGATTGGACCCGACGATGAGCGGGTGCAAGCCGTGGACCGGTACCCCGCTCGGTACCGCTGTGTTCCAGGGGGCCGCGTTCCACAGGTAGTCGGCCGCCGAGACGGTATGGCCAGGGAGCAACCCGGGCCAGAAGAAGCCGACAGCCAACACCAGGTACCCGACGAGGGCGACCAGGCCCGGATGGCGGCATGCACATCCCGACAGCGACCGACCGGTGCCCCCGGCAGCCGCGGTCACCCGAACGCGTTCGGCGGGCGGTGAGGCCACCGCTGCGGCGTCCGAACGCATGAGCGGGTCATGTTAGAGGGCCTCTGGAGTGGTTACAACGATCTGCGCCGTGGGCTCGTCGCCTACGCCAAGCTGCGCGAGCAGCAGAAGATGGCTGGGACCGAGCCGGATCATGAGGGCCCTAGGCGACGAACCCGGCTGGGGCGAGTCTGGCCCGTGGGCGGATCAACAATCCGCCACATGGAACCGGTCTGACACACCCTCCTCAATTGACGGTGGCAGCCAGAAAAAGCGAGGTTCCGGTCTTCCACCGATGTCTATGGTCCACCGATAGCGAACCAGCGCCGTACAACACGTCATTTACGAGGCGTGGCAGATCCGGCAATTCTGCATCCTGCTCGTATCCACTGGAGGTCCGGACCGTACGTCGTTTTCGGAGCTTGGCAAGCGGAACCATCTCAGGGAACATAAAGCTCATCTCGTGGATGACGAGGGGAAGGTCGTCAACAACTGAATGAAGTGCCGGGATGTCATACCGTCGGAAGTGCCCGAGAGCTACGTCCCAACTAGACCAGAGGTCTCTGAGTGCAGGTACCGTCAGCACCAACGTTGCGCCCGGCTTCATTTTCTCGACCAACGTCTGAAGGAACGCTTTGTCATCTTCCTGATGCTCCAGGACATCCAAGAGCGTCACGACCTGGGCGAATCGGTAATCGGAGGCGGCTGCCGCATCAGCCAGGTTTCCGTACTCATTCTCCAAAAAGATCCGAAGTTTCGGAATCGGCTCAATGAACCGATAGTTCGCCATCGGCCGGTCTTTCTTCAAGAACGCACCCATGATGCCCGCTCCAGCGCCGACATCGAGCAGCTCGAACGGCTCGTCCTCAGGTAGATAGGTCCGTACAGCCCGCCACCTCAGCCGATGCCAGAAGAACCGACCTGATCGTTCCGTTTGGTGAAGTAAGTGCCCTTCGAGCGCATCCGTCATTCGATTCCTCCAAATTTAGCGAGCAATATTCCTTTGAATGGGAGGGGACCGCAAATGCGCCGCGCCTCCATGGGAACGGTCTGCCGATCTCTCGGATGACGGGAGGGAAGCGCCGTAGACAAGCCGGGTCAGCTGGGGGACGAGGCGGCCATCGCGCATGCGGGTACCACCCCGGGGAACGAATCACGAACACGATCCGCTGAGGTGCATCGGTCGAATGCGGCAGCGGACATCGATCGAACCGGTCCGGAGACGTCGGCATTGGACCAGACCCAGGCATCGTCGTGGTAGAGGGGTGGCCGACCGATGGCGAGAGTGAAGATCCCAAGGGCCCAGGCTGTGCTCGAGGCACGGTTTTGGCGCGGGACGAGGACCTGAGGGTCAGGGACCACGACGTCAGTCACCTCCCAGCCGGCGAGAGCCCGGCGCACCGCCGAGACGTTCTCAGGCGTCGCCGGGACCAGGTCCGCGAACACGGAAGCTGCCTCGGTGATCACAGCCTGGCCTTCCCGCTCGCTACCGGCACGCTGTGGGATGCTCTCGGGTCCCGCTCCGGTGGCCAAGTCGAAGTGGAGCCTGTCCACCGCCTGCCAGACCATGACCGAGCCTCCGGTGATCGGTGGTGGAAACGTCAGCACGACGTGACCGGGTGGAAGGTGCGGTCCGATCGCGGTGAACCAGCGGGGCAGGTTCACCGCCTGGACGGTGAACGGCACGTTGGCGCTGATCGAGGTGGCCAGCGGCACCAAGGCTACGGCGGAGACCACAGCCCCGGCGATGGCTGCCAGAGCGCGACGGAACGTACCCGCCGCAGCGACCGAATGCCGGTGCGCACCGGAAACGGCATGCGGGCCGCCCAGGGAGCGCACGCGATCGTGCACCCGGTCGACGATGACGCCCAGCATGATGCTCGCACAGAGTGCCGTCATCGCCGCGAAGCACACGGGCAGGACGTTCTGAACAAGAGGTATCCCGGTGAACAATCGCCATGGCGTCCAGTAGGACTGGTAGCCCAGGGACAACACCACGGCGAGGATGCCAAGCGTGCCGAAGAACCACAGTCGGCGATCGCGTCTCCATATCAGGACCCCGGCACACAGAACCGCCAGCATTCCGAGACCGAGATACTCGAGCTCGGGCAGTCCCAGGCCGGCGTACCCGGCGAACAGCCGGAGCGACGAGGGACTGAGGAACTGGAGGCTCCAGATGTTGTGGAGCGTGGCCCCTCCCCGCCCGGGCTTGATCGCCGGCCACACGAGACCGGACAGGTGGGCTGGGCCTGCCAGTGCGAACCACAACGGGTAGGCGAGCAACAACCCAGCCACCACGACAGCCGTGCCCACCCCTCGTAGGCCATGGGAGGCGCGGCTGACGAGGTCCTGGGGCCGGCGGAGGGCCGCGTAGACGACGAGCAGTACCATGCCGAGCACCGACGTCAGCGCCATCACGGCCAGCATCTCCGTACTCACGAAGAACTCGAGCGCCACCAGGCCGCCGAGGGCGGCACCGGTGACGAGTGGTCGGTGGTGCTGGCGCACCAGCAGATCGTCGAGGCAGCCGACCATCAGCGGAAACAGGAACAGGACGCTGAGGTTCAGATGGCCGACGGCCAGGTTGGTGAAGACAAATGGTGAGAACCCGAAGACCAGACCGCCGACGAAGGCAGCGAGGCCAAAGCGCACCCAGCGGAGCAACAGCCAGCACATGGACAGGGCCGATAGTGCCGGACCGAGCGTGGAGGCCACGTTCAAGGTGGCGACCGGGCCCCACAGCCAGGTGACAGGGGCGAGCGGAATGCCGATTCCGAGTATCCCGGTGTTGGACAGCAGGTTGATGCCGGCGGGATGGAACAGTGCGGACGAATAGAAGGGGTTGTGTCCATGGGTCAGGGCGGACGCAGGCCACGCAAGGAACCAAACGGTCAGGGCAGGATCGTTGCAGCCGCAGGTGGCGACGGTCGTTGGGTGGCCCGCCCAGACGTGCCACCACAGCAATGTCGAAAGTGCCAGGTAGCAGAGGAAGGCCAGCCCGAGGAGCACTGCAGGCCGAATCCGACGGTCGACAGTCGACGACATCGATGAGCTCACGGTGCGGGCTGGGAGTTTGCCATCACACACTCCGGCACCGCCTGCATTGACGGCTCGACCAACTGCCTCGGCATGGTGCAATCGTCGAAGGCGCGAGACGAGATCGCAAGGCGCGGCCCGAGCGAGCGCACGTCGCGCCATACCCACGCGTCCTTGCTGTAGATCGGCTTACGACCCACTGCCAGGGTGAACAAACCGAGAGCAGCTGCCGGGCTCGTTCCCTGTTCATAGCGGGGGAGGTGGCGCTGGTCGGGCATCACCAGAACGGTGACTCCCCAGTCCGAGAGGGCGCTGCGCACGGCGTCGATGTTGGCCGACGTCGGTGGCGGCGGCCCCTCCAGGGAGAAGGAAGCGGCGCTGATCACCTGCTGCGCGTTCCGCTCTTCCCCGGCACGGCTCAGAATAGCTTCTGGCCCCGAACCACCAACCATGGCGAAGTCCATCCGATCCACCGCCTGCCAATCCTCGGCAGACTGCTCCAGCGCGAAGGGAGCCGGATACGCCAGCACCACCTGATGGGCCGGGAGGTGCGGTGCGGTCTCGGCGAACCACTTCGGGAGTATCACCGCTGTCGTGGTGAGCGGGACGTTCCCGGCGATGGCGGCGGCCATCGGCACCACTGCCACCGCCGCCACGACAAGGGCCGAGGCGCCGGCAACGATCCGGGCCCGTGGCCGAGCCAGCGCAGAGGAACCCATCGTCGAGTAGGTCAGGTCGACGACGATCGCCAGCATCACGGCCAGGCACAGCGACGTGATGACGCCAAAACGGCCCGAAACGATGTTCTGGATCAGGGGGAGGTGCGCGAGCACCCTCCATGGCGTCCAATACGCCTGTATGCCGAGCGAGAGGACCACGGCTACCGCCCCCATGGCGCCGAAGAACCAGAGCCTTCGGTCACGGTGCCACACGGCCACACCGGCGACGGCCACAAGGAGCACGCCCGGACCCAGGTAGGCGGCTTGTGGCAGTGCCGGACCCTGGTACCCCCCCGTCGCCAACATCTGGTTCCGCAATCCCGTCATCACGTTGGTGTTCACCAGGTCGCTCACGGTGGCCCCCCCGGTGCCGGGACCGAGGGTGGGCCAGATGAGACCGGACAGGTGTCCAGAGCCGGCCACGGCGAACCAGGCAGGGTAGGCGAGCAGGACGGCGGTCACCCCGACGGCGACGGCGACACCCGACAGGGCATGGGGTGTCCGGCCAGCGAGCTCTCGTTTGTGGCCGAGCAGCCCGTAGGCCAGGAGCAGCAGCACGCCGACGACGGCGCAAAGCACCGCGATGGCCAGGACCTCGGTGCTCAGGAAGAACTGCAGCGTCATCAGAACGCCGAGGGCTCCTCCGACGAAGAGCGGCCGGTGACGCTGACGCACGAACAGGTCATCGAGGCAGGCGACCATCAGCGGCAACAGGACGAGGACACCCGTCATGAGGTGGCCACCGGCCAGTTCGGTGATGACGAACGGCGAGAAGCCGAAGACGAGACCACCTGACGAAGGCCGCCGGGACGAGGCGCACCCAGCGGCGCAGGAGCCAGCACATGGAAAGGGCGGAGAGCGCCGGGCCGAGGGTCGAGGCCACGTTCAGCGTGGCCACCGGGCCCCACAGCCACGTGACAGGAGCGAGCGGGATCCCGATGGCCAGGACACTGGTGTTCGACGAGCAGGTTGATGCCGGCGGGATGGAACAAAGCGGACGAGTAGAAGGGATTGTGCCCATGGGCCAGGGCGTAGGCCGGCCATTCGAGGAACCAAAGGAAGAGTGACGTGTCCCCACATCCGCATGTGGTGTTGGTGGCCGGATGGGTCGACCAGACGTGCCACCAGAGCAACACGGAGAGTGCCAGGTAGCACGCAAAGCACACGACGAGGGGCATGACCGTTCGCTTACGTCGGTGCCGCCGCTCCTGGTGCACCCTCGGGAGCGTCGTGTCCTCAGACACCGACGCCTGCCCCCGCTCGAGGGTCGCCATGTCACCCCGCATAGATCGTCGCTGACTCATGGCTCTTCTGGCCGCGGGCGACCCGGGCTCATGACGAGAACTGCGAACCAGCCTGCTCGAGCTCCCTGCGGTACCAGGCGATGGTCGGCTCCAGTCCCTCCGAGAGCGACCGGAACGGAGGAATCCCCAGCCTTTCGCGGGCTTTGGCCACGTCGCTTCGCATCGACCAGATCTCCGTCGGCCGATCCGGAAGCGCACCGATCTCAGGCTGCGATCGGATTGCCCATGAGGTCGAGGATGGTCCGAGCCACGTCGCGGATGGACACCTCCTCGCCGCCACCGATGTTGAAGACCTCCCCCTCCATACCGGGAACCGTTGCCGCCCGGACGAACCCGTCGACAAGGTCTTCGACGTAGTTGAACTCACGGGTCTGACGGCCCTGGGTCATGGCCAGGCGCTCCTTGCGGAGCGCCTTCACGATGATCTCGGGGATGATCCGATCGGGACTCTGGGCGGGGCCGTAGGCGTTGAACGGCCGCACCACGACGATCGGCCACGACCGGCCCCGGTTCAGCATCCGGCAGAACCGCTCGCCTGAATACTTGCTCACCGAGTACGGGGAGGACGGGTCGACAGCGGCGTCCTCGCGGAAGGGGACGGGAATGTCTCCGTAGACCTCGCTGGTGCTGGTGTAGACGAATCGCCGGTAGTCACTCCGCTCCAGGGCCTGAAGCAGGTTGACGGTACCGTGCACGTTCGTCTGGATGCACTCGTCGATCCGGGCCCAGGACTTTCCGACGTGGGTATAGGCACCCAGATGGAAGACGACCTCCGGCCGCGCCAGCTCGACCAGGGCAGCCATGGCTCCGCTGTCGTTGAGGTTCCCACCGTGCAGCGTGATCCGGTCCCGAAGGTCGACCAAGCGGACCGGATAGACGGACGAAACCGTGCTCGTCAGAGCGTGGACTTCGGCCCCAGCCCTCGACGAGGCCGCGGGTGAGATGTGATCCGATGAAACCAGTGGCTCCGGTGACGAGGACCCGGGCGCCGGCAAGATCGTCCACGGCCCATCTCCTTCTTGACAGAGTTCGGTCAGTTCGAGTGCGTCCTTGTAGGTGTCCATTGAACGCCAGAAACCTGAATGCCGGTAGACGTACAACTCACCCGCCGCCGCCAGGGCAGGCAAGACTTCACGTTCGAGGTCGTCACCCTCCCAGAGGTCGAACGCCCGTTGCTCGATGACGAAGAACCCGGCGTTGATCCAGTGGTCCGGCAGCCTCGGTTTCTCCAGAAACTGCCGGACCCGGCCACGTTCGTCCCACTCGAGGGTGCCGTAGGGAGAGGGCAGGGGAACGGCTGTGACGGTCATGGCACCCGGATGGCCGCGGTGGAACTCGAGGAGTGCCCGCAGATCCAGCGGAGCGAGGCCGTCGCCGTAGGTGGCCATGAACGTGGGATCGAGCACGGAGGCGCAGCCGATCACCCGGCCGGCGGTCCCCGTCCCCTCACCGGTGTCCTCCACTCGTACATCCCACCCCGGCGACAGCGCGGCAGCGAAATCGGCAATGAGGTCGGCCCTGTACCCGGCCGAGAGCACGAATCGATCGAACCCCTGACGCGCGTAGATCTCCATGATGTGGAGGAGAATGGGCGAGCCTGCCAGCTCCATAAGCGGTTTCGGGACTTCGGCGGTATGCGGATAGGCTCGCGTCCCCTTGCCGCCGCACAAGATCAAGGTCTGCATGTGAGGACCAGAGTCATGACCACCTTCGTCGGCACCACGGAGCCTTGAACGCCCTCCGTCTCCCCCGGCCCGGAAACCCTATCGGGTAGGTCCAGGCCTTGCCAGGACCGGCCGGACGCGCATCCGCTACGGGGAAGCCGCCTGCTCGGTAGCCGGGTCTGGTCTCACCGGAGGGGACAGACGGAGGGTCTTCAGACGCAGCGCGTGCTTCTCGATCGCCCACCAGCTGGCGACGGCAAAGGGAATCACCATGGCGACGCTCAGCAGTGCATAGGGCCAGTACCCCCATTTGGCCGCACCCCAAACGACCAGCAGCTGACCGACCGGATAGGCATAGATGTACACGCCGTATGAGTAGTCATTCCGTGCCCCGACCCTTTGAAACGGGAGGTGGATGCCCAACCAGACGAGGGGGTACACGAGTGCCACGGCGGTCACGTCCACACTTGTCAATGTGAACGTAGGGCTGTCGTTCCCGATCGGAAGGACGAGCCCGGACAAGAACACGAGCGCGCAACCGGCGGCCAGGATGCCCGAGTCCGGAACCTTCTCGCGGTACAGATGCAGGAGCGAACCAGCGAGAAAGATCGGCACGAACGTCATCATCTTCATGAGGTCCCAGTGCTGAGATGGCGAAAACTGGTGATTGAGACTCGGTACCGAGACAACGACGATCTCGGCCACCCAAACCAACGCGGCGATTACAGCGACCATCAATCGACGCCGAAGGAGGCCGATCAGAGCGAGAGTCCCGACCAACAGGTAGCAGAGGAACTCGAAGAAGAGCGTCCACAGCGATCCGTTCCACGCCGGACGGAAGTACCCGAGTGGGAGCGTCCTGGCGATCGTCGATTGTGTGATCCGGAGCGAGTAGTTGTGAGCGATGTACCCCAACGGGCCGCCTTCCTCCCGTACGTAACACGAAAGGCCGCATCGATGAAACACCGCCGGGTTTGCATGGATCCACACGATCAGACCGAAGACAAAGCCGGTCACGATCAGACATACCCAGAACGCCGGGAAGATACGGAGGAAGCGTTGCCACAGATACCGTCCGACGTGGTTCCGCTCCGCACTCCTCGTGATCAGGTATCCGCTGAGGCCGAAGAAGCCGTACACAGCCACGGTACCAAGCGTCGTCTTGCCGAGGAACACTTCGCTCCCGAAACCTCCGATGATGATGGCGTGCGAGAACACGACGGCCAACGCCAGGACCAGTCGGAGAAAATTGAGGCTGTTGCGCCGCGGATCGAAGGACGTCGCGATCGTCGGAGGGGCGGATGCCTCGACAGCGCCCTCGTCGTTCAGCGGGTCAACCGCTGCCTGCGTGCTCATCGTCACCGGATCCGCACGATAGTGCCGTTCATCCCCAGTCCCGCGGTGGCACGCGCCCAGAGCTCAGCGTTGCCGCTCGAGCTCGTCGCAGATCGGTGTCGGCACGGGCAGGGACCGGATCTCACCGGCGAACACCCTGGTCGTCGGGATCCCCGCCGGTGCGGAACCGAGCCTGACGACCGTAGGTGCTGCCACGGGGTACAGGACCGAGAAGACCGGGGAGCCACTCACCGTCACGTAGACCTGACCGAGGCCGGTGACCAGGTCCACCTGCACCGGGTGCGACCCTTGAGGAACGGTGACCGCCTGCTCGGTGTACCACGTGCCACCGAGCCCGTCGAAGAGGTACGAAAACCGATACCGGTCCCCACCCTCCCAGGTGACGGCCAGGACATCGCTGGGATGCGCCCCACCGGTTACGACGAGAGGCTGCCGGCGCCCCCGGTAGCGGTGCGGGAAGTTCACGTCGAGCAGGATGGCACCGCCCTCGCGTCCCAGTTCCACTACGTGCCAGCCGTTCCCGTCATACTGATAGACGGCGGCGCAGTGACCGACAACAGCCAGGTCGAGCGCCGACGCTTGGGCGGGCAGAGCGGGCACGAACCGCACGTCCGGAGGTGGGCCCCCGACAAGCGAACGGTTGACCTGCTGCTGGAACGCAACCATGCCCGCACGCTGCGGGATGGTGACGACAGGTCCCAGCTCCCGCTGGTAGAACAGGCTGAGGGAGAACACCGTCCACACTTCAAAGAGGGCCAACGCGGTGAACAGTCCTACGACAAGGGAGCGACCGCCCCTCCAGGCTCTGGTCGCACCGCCCCTCCGGGCTGTGGCCGCACCTTGCCCGAACGCCCGCTGAATCAGGTAGTGCCAGCCGGGAAGCGCGGCAAGCACGATGAATGGCATGGCGTCGGCCAAGTAGCGCTCAGCGATGAACCCGATGATCAAGATGCCACCGGTTCCGGCGGCGCACCCACGAGCAGCAGTCGGAGCGCGGCAACCCCCGGTTCGGTCGGCGGCTCCCCCATTCCCCGGTCCCATGGGGTAGCTGCGCTTCCTGCCCGACGGGAAACGGGGGGAACGAGGGGGCGAGCGGGCCGCCACACCAGGACGAGGCCCAGCAGTGCCAGCAGGAAGAGGACCGGCATGCTCACCGGGATGCTCGAGGTCCAGTCTCTGGCGGTGTACAGCGCGTGGCCGAGCACAGGTGCCTTGCCGGGGAAGAAGGTCCAAGGGAACACCCGGGTGAAGCTCAGGGCATCGGGGCGTAGGAACGCCAGCGAGTTAGTCGGGAGGAACTTCAGACCGAACAGGCTTCCCCCGTTGGCAGCCAGCACAGCCCGACGCTGGGCGTTCACCAATGCGAATACCTGGCGGTTCAACGGAATGCTGAACGGCGTCCCGAATTTGATCTCATTGATCAGGACGTACAGCGACAGCGGAACCCCCACGGCGGCCAGGAGGCCGAGGCCGAACCGCCCCGAGGGTTCGGCCACCCGGAATCCGGAGAACCTCGCCAACCAGCGGGTCGTCGCCTTCCACCCGGGGATGCGGTTCCCTGACCAGCAGAACAGGTACACCAGTGCTACCAGGAAGATCGCCACCAAGGGGCCGGCACCGACCGAACCCCGAGTCAGCACGGCGAGCGTTGCCAGCACCCCGGTCGACACGAGACGGCCGGCACTCGGTCGCTCCAGAAATCCCACGAGCGCGCAGAAGGCCCCTAGGGCAAAGGCGGCACCCCACAATTCGGCTTCCTCGTAGACCTGGGCCGTGGATCCCAAGAAGAAGAGGACGGAGCCGACGCCGATCACCACGATGAGCGCGGCCGTGAGGCAGGCCTCCGCCGTGCTGACCACCGCACTCCCCCGGACCAACCGTCGAATCCGCCATCCGAGGAGGCTGGAGAAGACGAGCGAGACGACGAAGGCGATCAAGAGAGAAGGCTCGGTAAGCCGGCCGTCGAGGGAGTGGGTGGCGACGAGAACAGGAAGGCGCATGAGCGCTGGAACCGGCCCGTAGTACATGTCGGTGTGTCCGTTGGTCTGAATCCCCTCGATCGACAGGACACCTGCGGGCATGCTCCAGGTGCCGTGCAGCAGCGAACGCGCCTGGACGTCGTAGAAGTTCGAGAACGGAACGGACTGGAGGAACTGGAAGGTGCCGCCGGTCACCATCCAGGAGAATGCGACGGCGGCGATGGCAATGCCGGCGGCGGAACCGTACAGATACCGCCGACCGGCGATGTCATCGAAGTCTGCCTGGTCCAGATCGGGCTGGACTCGACGAGCGGAGTGGAGGCCCTTCCCGCGTCGTCGACCGCCGGGAGGTGCAGAGGGCAGCTCGGTCACGGTGCCGTGCTGCCCGTCGGTGCCGGCCATGACCGGGTCAGTGTAGGGCAGCGAACCCGGCCAGAGGGGGCCCGGCAACGGCCCCCAGGTGATCGGGACGACGGGTCAGACGGTGGTTGGCGTCGCCTCCACGATGAACTGGTACCCGAAGAGCGTCGGCCACAGCGAGAGGAAGAGGTGATCGGCGAGCCGGACCAGGTTGGCCTTCGCCCCATCCAGCCCGAGGGCGTCGAGAGGCAGGCCGACGGGCTCGATGCGACGGACGCTGAAACCCTCGCGCTCGATGAGCTTCTTGATGCTCCGGCGGGTGAAGAAGCGCAGGTGGGTGGCGTCCAAGATGCCCCGCTGGTCGTAGTCGAACATGCCGAGCGTCGACCGGAACCTCGGGTACCAGTGGGCGATGTTGGGCACGCAGAAGAGGGCCGTACCGTCGGGGGACAGGGCGTCTCGCACCTGGCGGATGAAGGCGCCCGGATTGACCAGGTGCTCGACCACGTCGGCACAGAGGACGGTGTCGAACCCGGAGCCGACCTCGGGCGGGATGCCGGCGTTGAGGTCGGCTTGGAAGAAGGCATCGGTGCGCTCCTCCACCCCGGGGAGGGCGTACATGTCCACCCCGGTGACGTGGTGACCACACTGGCGGAGGCGCTCTGACAGCAGGCCGCTCGAGCAGCCGAGGTCGAGAACCTTGCTCGGTGGCCGTGCGTGGAGCAGGGTGGAGATGCGGCCGTGCGAGCTGTCCTCACTCGGCTTGAGCTGGTACTCCTCGGTGAGGGCGATCCGGCTCCCGTCGCCGAAGCCAGCCTTCTGCAACCGGTAGGCCACCACGTCCTTCGTCACGTCGGCGGCGTACCCCAACCCGTCGACGTAGCAGATCTCGTCGCCGTAGTAAGTGGGGATGGGGACCTCGGCGATCCGCATGCCGGCGTCGTGAAGCTGGATGATGATCTGGGTGTCGAAGTTGAAGCCGTTCGAGTTCTTCTGGAACGGGATCTGCTTCAGGGCACTCACCGAGTAGGCCCGGTAGCCGGAGTGGAACTCGGAGAGCTCGGTGCCGAGGGCGGCGTTCTCGAGACGGGACAGGATGCGATTGCCCACGTACTTGTAGAGCGGCATCCCACCCTTCCTGGCTGCGCCTTTGATCATGGTCCGCGACCCGAACACGGCGTCGGCCTCGCCGGCCAGCAACGGCCCGACGATCTCGGGAAGCGACTCGGGGGCGTACTGCCCGTCCCCGTGCAACATGACCACGACGTCCAGCCCGTGCTCGATGGCCAGCTCATAGCCGGCTTTCTGGTTGCCGCCGTAGCCGAGGTTGACCGGCTGGCGGATCAGGGTGATGGGCAGGTCGGAGATCTGCTGGTACCCGAGCCCGACCAGGTAGGTCGAGTCCTGGCTGTGGTCGTCACTGACGATGACCTCGGCGATCTCGGGCCGGATCTCGTCGGGGATCCGGTCGAGCACCTTGGCCAGGGTGGTGGCAGCGTTGTACGCCACGACGAGGATCCCGATCTTCTTCTGTGCCCCCTGGGCCATCACGACACCCCCCTAGGATCGGCGGCCGACCGACCAAGCGTAGGCGCTGCCCGGACAGGAGGGAAATGGCGCTCAGGTCGAGCTGACGGGCTCTGGCTGGGTCGAACCGGCCGCAATCTCGGCCACCACGTACTGGCGGGGAAGCCAGGTGCCGTAGGAGTTCGCAAAGAACCCGGGGGCGAAGCACTCGGACTCGGACGTGCAGCCGCTCGAGTCGTACTCCGAGTAGACGTAGAACGTCTGCTCCTTTTCGGCAAGCGGAGTTCCCGACACGTTGGCCGGCAGCTGGTCCACCGGGTAGCCCTCGTACCCGTAGACGGGACACGGTGCCGGACCGCTGCCGATCACCGCTGCTTCCATGAAGTACGCCGTGGTCAGGTGGTCGGTGTGATCGCCATTGCCGTAGGAACCGAGGAAGTTCTGCGTGTAGATGCTCGTGGGTGCGTACTGAGCGATGATGGCGGCCAGGGTCGAGGTGAGCTGGGCAGTGGTGAAGGTGTACCCGTCGGCACTCGAGATCGTCGGGATGGTGCCCTGCCAGAGCTTCATCAACGTCTGGTAGCCGGTGTCGGGATAGCCGGAACCCCACCCCCCGTCGGGAAGACGGACGAAGGCCAAGGACAGGTTCGGGTTGGCGGCCAACGTTTCCAGGGTGATGCTGTAGCCGTTCACGGGCAGGGTACCCAGATGCCACCGGTCCGTGGTCCCGGCCATGGACGCGGCTGCGGCCCTGGCCCCTTTCTCCCGGTCACGCCAGTAGGCCCGGCCGCGGCCGGCATCGCCGGTCGTGAGGTAGACGACCCGGACGGCACCGCCCTCCTGGATGAGCGAGAGCTCGTCCGGGGAGATGAAGAGCAGATTGTCATCGGGGTGGGCCACGACGATCAGCGTGCTGCTCGCAGGCGGAAGACCCCCGTGGGATCGTCGCGATGCGCCCGCTACCTGTTCGGTGCCGAAGATGACCACCGCGGCCCCGCTTGCACCCGCCGCTGCCACCTCGAAGAGCCGCCGGCGCAGACAGACGCGATACTTGCTCCGTCACAAGACTTCCCCCATGTCCGCTCTCCCTGTCCGCCTGTCCCCCTGATCCCACCTGTGATCCGCCGTGACCGAGGATCCTGCCAGGCCGCCTCCACAGCTTAGAGCCGCGGAGGGCCAGGGAAGGCCTACGGATCTCGGGCCCGACGAAACCCCGCGATGAGTGGCGGTGCGTACGCGCTCTGTGTCAGAAGCTGGGGACGTAGCCCCCGCGCCCCATCGACTCGCTGTCGAAGGGGTCGATCGAGTCGTCGAGGCCGCCCCGGACCTCGGTGATCCACGGAAGGCGATCACGAAGGATGCGCTCCACTCCCCCCTGGAGGGTGGCGGAGCTGATGGCACAGGAGCTGCACGCTCCCTGGAGCTGCACCTCGACCACGCCCGACGCCACGTCGGCGGACACGAGCACGAGGTCGCCCCCGTCGGCCTGCACGGCGGGACGCATGAGGTCGATGATGCCGGTCAATGCTGACAGTCGCTCGGCCCGCTCGCCGTCGTCGAGCGCAAGGGTGCCCTCGGCCGCCCCGGTCGATCCCGCCTTGTCCTGCAGCGGCTGTGTCGTTTCATCCGCGGTGCTCATGTCAGCCTCTCTTCGACATCCTGCCCCACCAGTCTGCCGCGACTCGGGCCGGCATCAAGCATCGCTGCCCAAAGCGGGCACCGAGGTGGGTCGATCCCGCATGGTGGACGTGGATTGGATTTCGATCTGCAGGCGAGCACATAACCACGTTCTCGATGCCTGGACCGGGAGAGGTCCGCGGGTATCATGGCTTGTGCCCATCGAGCGCCACGCCGATCATCTGGGGCCGATCGGGTTCATCCTACCGACCTTCGTGCAGGACAGCGCGCCCTCGTGGGTGACGGGGTCGGGCGGCGATCCCCTGGAGGAACTCCAGGAGCAGTGCGCCGAGCTCGAGGCGGCTGGAGCCGATGCCCTGTGGGCCTGCGACCACCTCTACTGGCACGGCCCGTCCCTCGAGTGCATGACTGCGCTCGCCGTGGCAGCAACTACCACCGAACGTGTCCGTCTCGGAACCTGCGTCATCCAGCTGCCGTTGCGCAGCCCTCCAGCCGTGGCCAAGCAGGTGGCATCGCTGCAGACCCTGTCCCGCGGTCGGTTCATCCTCGGGGTGGGCGTGGGCGTCCACCCAGAGCGAGTACGAACAGGCGGGTGCGAACTACCACGCTCGGGGCGATTCACTCGACAGAGGAATCGACCGACCTCCGCCGATCATGGGCAAGCGGCCGACGTGCCGATAGCGGCAGCGGTCCCGGCTATCGCCAGCTCCCCGAGCCGCCATCGGTGCCGGTATGGGTCGGGAGGCTCCTCCGAGGCCGCCCTGCGGCGGGCGGCGGCGATGGCCGACGGGTGGATGCCGCTCTTCCTCGGAGTCGACGACTACCGCCTCGCCCTCGAGCGCCTGGCCAAGGAAGTGGACAAGTCCGGCCGGACCGCCGACGCGGTCACGCCGGCCATCGTCCTGTTCGTCTCCGATCGACGACGACGCCGACGACCGCCTACCGGCGGGGGACGCGGTGGATGGGATCGCTCTACGGCCTCCCGGCCAAGGCGTTCTCCCGCCACCTGGTGAGCGGTACTGCCGGACGAGGTGGCGAGCGACGGTCGCCGCCTACCAGCGGGCCGGGGCCGAGCACGTGGTGCTGTACGTGACCGACGACCAACCGCTCGACCAGTTCGAACGCCTCGTCGACGCCCTGCCGGCGGCCGGGGCTCAGACCGCCTGCGGACGGAGATAGCGAGCATCTGATGGACACCACCGTCACGCATCGTGGGCACCGCCATGACCCCCATGAACCGGCGCGACCTCACCATGGAGGACATGGCCCACCAGGTGGTGGCCGACGCCCTGGCCGACGCCGGGATCGACGCCGACCGACGTCGATCTGGTCGTGTTCGGCAACGCCACCGCCGGCCGGCTCGACGACCAGGGGTGCATCCGGGGACAGTCCTTCCTCCGCCGGGCCGGCCTCCGGAACGCCGGCATCGTCAACGTCGACAACTCCTGTGCCGGCGGGGCCTCCGCCCTCCACCTGGCCACCCTCGCCTCCCGGGGCGGGACGCGGACCGTCCTCGCCGTCGGGGTCGAGAAGATGTGGACCGGCGACCGGGCGGCGACGCTCGCCGGCGATCGAGGACGGCGTGTCCCGGGTCGGACCGGCTCCGCATGCACGACGAGCTCGAGAACCCGTCGGGCTCGGTGCTCATGGCCCTGAACGCCGGATGGGCCGAACACCCTGCTGGCCGAACGGGACGCCACCCTCGAGCAGTTCGCGGCGACCGCCGTCAAGGCGAGACGGCACGGTGCCCTCAACCCCAACGCCCAGCTCCAGTCGGAGCTGACCGCTCGACGAGGTGCTCGCCTGCCCACCGATCGTGCCACCCCTCACCCGTCCGATGTGCTCGTCGTTCACCGACGGCGCGCGCAGCCGTCGTCCTGTCCACGACGCAGGTCGCGGCGCGGCGGGCGCCGTCGATCCGGGCCGAGCACGGCGCGGTCGGGCAACGGCGACATCGACTACCACGAGCGGCTGGCCGAGGCAGCCGCTGCCGCCTGGGACGACGCCGGGGTCGACCCGGCCGACGTCGACGTCGTCGAGCTCCACGACGCCACGAGCCCCGAGGAGCTCTTCGCCCTCGAGTCCCTCGGCTTCTTCAAGCCGGGCGACGCCGGGCCGGCCACCCTGGCCGGGGACACCTCGATCGGGGGCAGCGGGGTCACCGTCAACCCGAGCGGCGGGCTCGTGGCCCGCGGCCACCCGCTGGGCGCCACCGGCATCGCCCAGGTGGTCGAGCTCGACCGCCCAGCTCCGGCACCGGGCCGGGCGGCGCCAGGTCGAAGGGGCCCGACTGGCCATGGCGGCCAACACCGGTGGCATGATCGGGTACGGCTCCACCCCGACGGATGCGGCGTTCATCGGCATCCACGTCCTCGAGGCAGGCTGAACGATGAAGGTCCGGATCGATGACGGTGGCCGCGGAGGCATCGTCACGGGCTGGGGCATCGCCGTGCCCGACAAGGTCGTGACCAACGAGGACCTCTCGGTCACCATGGACACCAACGACGCCTGGATCCGCGAGCGGACCGGCATCCGGGAGCGCCGGATCGGCGGCACGACCTCGGAGCTGGCCATCGAGGCCGGCGCTGGCCGCCCTGGAGCGGGCCGGCCGCCGGCCCGACGAGATCGACGGCGTCATCCTGGCCACCACCACCCCGGACCAGATCGTGCCGGGCACGTCGGCCACCGTGCAGGACGGGATCGGGCATCACGGCCGGCGCCTTCGACGTCAACGCCGCCTGCTCCGGGCTTCGTCTACGCCCTGGCCGTGGCCCACGGCATGCTGGCCATCGGGGCCGAGCGCCTGCTCGTCATCGGGTCGGAGACGCTTGAGCCGGATCACCGACTGGGACGACCGTACGGTCGCCGTCCTGGTGGGCGACGGGGCCGGAGCCGTGGTCCTCGAAGCAGTGGACGGTCCCGGCCAGCTGCTGTCGTGGAACCTGGGCGCCGACGGCTCTCTCCGCCACCTGCTGAATGCGACCACGGCGGCTACCTGTGCATGGACGGCAAGGAGATCTTCCGCAAGGCGGTGCGGGTCGTCGTCGAATCGGCCGAGCAGGCCATCGCCGAAGCGGGGCTCGACGTCGACGACATCGACCTGATGGTCCCCCACCAGGCCAACCTCCGGATCATCTCGGCCGCCTGCCAGCGGCTGGGGATCCCCGAGGAGAAGGCGGTGGTGGTCATCGACCGCTACGGCAACACCTCGTCGGCCTCGATCCCCCTGGCCCTGGCCGACGCCCTCGACACGGGCCGGCTCGAACCGGGCCAGAACGTGCTGCTCACCGGGTTCGGTGGGGGCATGACGTGGGCCAGCGCCGTGCTCCACTGGGGCGGGTGACCGCCGGGTGCACGGGGTGAACGGGGGGCGATCGATGGTGGATCGCTGACGCACCGGCGCTGGTGGTGCTGGCCGCGGGCATCGCCCGGCGGTACGGGGGGTGCAAGCCGCTGGCCCCGATCGGTCCGGGCGGCGAGGCCGTCATCGACCTGTTGGGCAGCGACGCGGTGGCCGCCGGGTTCGGGCACATCGTCCTCGTGCTCCATCCCGAGACCGGTCCGGCCATCCGCTACCACGTCGAGCAGGTGCTGGCCCGCCTCGGTCTCGGTCGACTTCGCCGAGCAGCGCCTGCCCCTCGGCACGGTGCACGCCGTGCTGGCCGCCAGGAAGGCCGTGGGCGACGACTCCCCCTTCGCCGTGTCCAACGCCGACGACGTCTACGGCGAGGCGCCCATGGGCATGCTGGCTCGGCCCTGCTGACCGTCGACGCCGAGCACGTGCTCGTCGGCTACCGGCTGTCGGCGACCGTCGCCACCGAGACCCGGTCACCCGGGGCATCTGCGAGGTGGACGGCCGCGGCCTACCTCGTCCGCGCTCACCGAGAGGCGCCGGGTCACCCGGCACGAAGGACGGGGACCGGTTCCGGTCCGACGACGGCCGCGAGCCTTCGATCCTGGACGGATCGACTGCCGACGTCGGTCAACCTGTGGGGGTTCCGGCCCGAGATCTGGGCCGTCTTGGAGCGGGCCATGGCTGCCTCCGAGCTCGACGAGGACGCCCTGGTGGCCGACGTGGCACGGGGCGGCGGCCGTGCCCTCTGCCGAGGTCCTCCTGCCCGAGGTGGTGGCGGCGATGGTGGGGCGCGGCAATGGCCTGCCGGTGCGGGTGCTCACCACCGACTCGGACCTGGTCGGCGTCACCCACGCCGCCGACCTTCCGGTCGTCAGCGCCAACCTCGACCGGCAAATCGCGCTCGGCATCCGACCGAGCACCCTGTGGGAGCGGCGTGACGCGCTGACCGAATCTTGCGACCACCGGGTCCCCGACAACTCAGTGGTTCAGGCTGGCACAGAGCGGAGGCGGCGATGACGACGTCGTGTTCGTGACCGACAGGGCCGGCAGGGGTTCCACCGGTCGTCGACCGTTGGGTGTCGGGGCTGAATGGGCCAGGGTCGGACAACGGCGCCGAGAAGACGTCGCTGCCGTCAACCGAGATATCGGCAACGTGCATGGCGCTGTCGGTGATGACCGTCACCCGGAGAGTGGAACCCGAAGCTACCTTGGTCTGCCCGTAGGAGCTCCGTCTGCCAGGTCCGTGCATGCTGAAGACGACCCATGCCCGCGTTCCACGGTATGGCAACACACTCACAAGCAAGGACGTGCGGGTCGATGAGACGAGCGGCACAGTGGCGTCTGGCCCGCTGTGCAGCCGGTTGAACGTGATGTCGAACGTGCGCTCGAAATTCGGACCCCGCTCCACTGGCACCCAGGTTTGGCGCTCGTACTGCTGAGAAGGTACCGTCGAATAGCTCTCACCGTTCGAGATGTACAGCCCATCGCAATTCCCCACGATGAACAGCTGATCCCCCGGGGCATACGCAGGCAGCTCCGATCCTCTGCTCACGTGCTTGCCGAAGTTGCCGCCGACGAGCTGACTCACGTCGTGCTGGAAGGAGACGTAGTTGGCCACTTGGCTGTCGTTCGACGAGTCGTTCGGCGTGATGGTGGCTCCAAAGTTGGCGGCGATCGAGAAGAGCCCGACGACACCGATGGTGACGACGCTGCCGATCCGGACCCCCCTCCTCTTTCCGTCCAGCCGCCGCCAGATGTCGGCCATCGCCACTGCGCTCGCCAGGATCAGCAACGGCATGAAATCGGCCAGATAGCGGGGGGCGATGTACCCCCACAGGAGCAGGGCCACGCACGCTGCGCCAGCGGCAAGGAGCAGGAGACGGGTACGGGCCACCTTGCCGACAGAACGAGGGCGGAAGGCGGTGATGAGCCCCCAGCAGCTGAGCAGGAAGAGCAGCGGAGTCGAGGCAGGCACGCTGTCGGTGCGGTAGAGCCGGTCGAAGATGACGCCCGAGAAGGAGGCGGCGGGCTGGGCGGGCATGGTCATGAAGGGGAAGGTGGACGTGAACCGGAGACCGAGGGGCTGGAAGTAGGCCCATGCCGTGCTGGGCACGAAGTCGAGCCCGACCTCCGAGTTGTGGTGAGCGGCGAGGAAGTGCTGGCGGTGCACGTTGATCGACGACCACACCTGTTCGGAGACTGGAACGCCGAACGGGAGATCGAACTTGATCATGTTGACCACCACGGCCACGAGCAGGGGGATGGCCCCAGCCAAGGCCACGGGTAGCCACCATCTGCGGCTGTCCCTGCCGCCCCGGCCAAAGAAGAACCAGCACGCCACGAGCAGGGCGGCGCCAGCCGACGCGTACCCGGTGGTGGCCCGGTCCAGGTTGGCACAGAGGATCAGCACCCCGCTCGCCACCACCCTTCCCCAGGTCGGCCGTTCCATCACGCCGAGCAGTGCGAACAGGCTGCCCACCGTCAGGCACACGCTCCAGGCCAGGTCCTCGGAGAACACATAGGGGGTGGCGGCGAGGTACAAGAGGACCGAGCCACCCATGATGGTGGCCATGAGCACTCCGTAACCGGTGGCCTCGGTGCGGCTTACCACGGCGTCCCCCCGGACCAGCACCCGGACCCGCCACAGAAGCAGGGCGGCGAACACCGCCGTCGCCACCCAGGCAGCGAGCATGAACGGTGCCGTCAGATGGCCGTCGAGACGGCTGGTCACGAGCAGGATGGGCATGCGGATGATGGAAGGGAAGAGACCGAAATAGGTGTACTGATGACCGGCATGGACGAAGGCCTCGATGCCGATCGCCCCTTTGGGCAGGTAGAGATGGCCGTGGAACAGGGCCCGGGCCTGGACGTCGAAGAAGTTGTCCTCGAACACTGTTTTGCGGATGGGATCAGGCGACTCCCATGCTCCCCAGAGGATCCAGAGGTAGGGGACGGCCATCACTGCCGTGCCGATGACGGCGGCCACGGTGAAGCGGCGTTTGCCGGCGGTTGCCGCCGACAGGGCGGCGACAGCGTCGTCATGCTCACCAACGGTGTCGGATAGGCCTCCGTCGGTGACCACTCCCTCGTCGGCGCGATGATCGCCGACGTCGAGCACTACGGCCCCCCTCGGCCGGACGGGTTCGTCCACCATTCGGAGGCAGTGTACCGACCGGTGGAGGGACAAACGTCTCGGCCAGGGGTCACAGCCCAGGGCGTTCGACCGCCCCGGACAGTGGCGCTGCACCTGGCTACGCTCCACCGGATGGCCACCGGCGGAAGCCCCCGCGGGTGAACACCCGAGGTCTCTCGCTGGAGCGAGCCAAGAACGAGGTGCGCCCCGACGCCGGGATGGCTGAACGCGGACCGATCCCGGTCCCACGCCCCTCTGGGCTGCTCCTCGAGCGCAGCTGGGTCTTCGAGATCCTCTATGCCGTCCTCGTCGTCGGCGCCGCCGCCCTCGCCCTGTCGCTCGTCGGACGCCGATCGGGGTGGCCCATCAGCCAGGCCTTCAACGACCAGTTCATCATCGTGTCGCTGTACGCCGCCCACTTCCGCCACCTGGATCTCTTCCCGGTGTGGTCGAGCAGCGACGGGCTGGGCCTCGGCACGCCGGTGCTCCTCTACTACCAGAAGACGTTCTTCTACGTCGCCGGCGTGCTCCTCATCCTCCTCGGGGGGGCGATGAAGCCGGCGCTCGTCATCTCCACCGGGCTGTTCATGGTCATCGGCGCCTACGGCATGCGCCTGGCCCTCGGGCTCCTCACCAAGAGCCGGATGCTCATCGTGGTGGGATCGATCGGCATCCTCTTCACCAACTACGCGTTCACCGACTGGCTGCCCCGAGGGGACCTTCCCGAGTTCTCGGCCATGATGATCGTCCCGTGGCTCCTGTACTGGTGCCTGAACCTAGTCAAGCGGGGGCGGGTCTCCCTCCTCCTCATCGTGGTCGTTCCCGCTCTCGTCGACGCCCACAGCGCCATCGGTCTCGTGTCGATCGTTCACCATGGTGGTGGCGGGTGTGATCTTCCTCGCCCGTTGGGGGTGGAGCGGCCTCCGTGCCGTATGGCCACGACTGGCGATCGCCGTGGGGGGGGCCATCGTCCTCCTCGCTCCGACACTGATGGCCGAGCTGCGCATGGCAGCCAACTTCGACCCCGCCTTCAAGGTCACCCTCGACGACTCGATCTTCCAGGACTTCGTCCCATTCGGTTCCTACTTCGTCAACGGCACCTATCACTGGCTGGCGAACGGTCCGGGCCTCGACCTCCAGATCGACTACGCCATCTGGATCCCCCTGGCCGCCGGAGCATTGGCCCTCGGTGCGATCCGTCTGATCACCGGGCAGACCACGGTGGGCGACATCTGCGCAGGCACATCGACGTGCCCAGCGTCGCCTTCCTCGCCATCGCCGCTGTGATCTACCTCGTGTTGCAGCTCCATGCGACGGCGCCGATCTACCGGTTGCTGAGCCCGCTCAAAGCCATCGACTTCGCCTACCGGATGCTCACCTTCATCATCCCGATCGGGATCCTGCTCGTCGTCCTGGGTGCCGACGTGCTCTTCCGCCGGTTCCCCCGATCGACCACCCTTCGACTGGCCTCTGTGGCCTGGCTGGCCTCGCTGGTGCTCCTGTCACCGCTCACTTCGACCTGGACCACGACCTACGGCCTATTGGCTGGGCCCGATCAGTTCCCGAGCCTGGCCCTGTCCAAACCCCCGGCACGCATCGACTTCGCCAGCTACGGCGGCTACTTCTCCTTTGGCGGCTGGCTCTTTCTCGAGTACCTGCCCAAGGTGTACCTACCGGGCGGCGACGAGCTCTACAACGACGGACCGCTGTACACGCGCTTGCACCGCCACCAGGACGATGCCTCCCTCACCTCGGTGCCCTGCACCTTGACCCCGCCGGGCAGCGTCCCTCTCGAATCGCTGTCGCTCACGTTCCGTGTGACCTGTGCGAAACCGACCCTGGTCGCTCTTCCCGTCACCTACAACGGGTTCTCGTCGGTCTACGTGCGCGACGCACGAGGCAATCTGCACCCGATCCCCTACCGACACCTGCCCACCGATCCGAGGATGGTCGTCGCCGTTCACGAACGGACGACCGAGGTGGTGGTGCACCTTCCCACCCTCTGGGGCGTCCTCAGCCGGTGAGGCTCTGCACACAGTGAGGCTGCCCACAACGGTCTCGAACGTGCATATGTACGGCCACGGACGAGCGGGTTAGGTTGTCGCCATGATGGACGCCGCAGACCGCCTCTGGCGCCTCTGCCGTACGCCCCAGGGATTCAGGCTCATCAAGTACGCCACGGTGTCGGCCATCTCCGCCCTTACCTCCCTCATCGTCCTCACGCTGGTCTTCGGCGTGTTCAGGCTGTGGGGCGAGGTGTGGAGCACCTTGTTCGCCAACGTCGTCGCCGGCTTCCCGTCGTACTTCCTCAACCGCCAGTGGGTCTGGGGCAAGAGCGGAAGGTCCCATATCTGGCGGGAAGTGGTTCCCTTCTGGGTGCTCTCCCTCACCGGAATCGCCTTCGCCCTGGTCACCGCAGCCTGGGCTCGCCATTTCGCCGACGCTCACGACCTCGAGCACCTGGCCCGGACCGCCCTCGTCGACGGGGCGAACATCGCCGCCTTCGGGATCCTCTGGATCCTCAAGTTCCTCGTCTTCAACCGACTGTTCGCCGAGATCGCCGACGCCGAGGCGGGTCCCGAGCCGGAGAAGGAAGTCGAGGCCGAGGCAGAGGCTTGAGCTGGGCCCGAACCGGTGCCATCAATTCTGACGATGCTCAGGGGGCGGAGCACCCGTTCAGGCACCGGTCGACACGGGGTACAGTCTCACCACGCTCGGGTGTGCCGGTCGACCACCGCGGCCCCGGAGACGAGAGGGGGCTTCAGTGGCCGGCAGCGACGGACCCGGGGTCGATCGACGGATTAGGCTCGGGGCCCACCGGGCTCGTCGCGGCGCCGAGGAACAACGGGGCGCTCAGCACCGGCTCTGCGGACGACCATCGAGGCGGACGACCATCGAGGTGCAATCCGATGACGGCTGAGATGACGGGCAGGAGAACCAAGCCCGTCCTGAACGTGAGCGCCCTCGAGCGCGACGTGGACCAGCTCCATGCCGCCTACCAGTCGGCCCAGCCCTATCCCCACATCGTGCTCGACGACTTTTTGCTGCCGGACGTGGCCGAGTTGGCCATGGACGAGTTCCCGCCGCTCGATCCGAGCCGGTGGAACAACTTCCTCCACGCCAACGAGCGAAAGTTCTCACACACCGATCCGGCGACCTGGGGGCCGACGCTCCAAGCGATCCTGGCCGAGCTCAACTCGCCGCGCTTCGTCGAGTTCGTCAGCAACCTGATCGGTGTCGAGCACCTGATCCCCGACCCCAGCCTCGAGGGGGGCGGTCTCCACCAGTCGACGACCGGCGGCTACCTCAACGTCCACGCCGATTTCACGGTGCATCCCCACAAGCGGAACTGGCAGCGCCGAGCCAACATCCTGCTCTACCTCAATCGCGACTGGAAACCTGAGTACGGCGGAGATCTGGAGCTGTGGAGCGCTGACATGAAGCAGTGCGTCGAGACGGTCACCCCGGTCGCCAACCGGGTACTGATCTTCAGCACCGACTCGAACTCCTACCACGGCCATCCCGAGCCCATGCGGTGCCCTGAAGGCGTGGCCCGCCAGTCGATGGCCCTGTACTACTTCAGCGTCGAGGACGATCCGCTCATCCGATCGACCCAGTACCGGGCCCGGCCGGGAGACGGTGCCCACGCCGTCATGATCTACGCCGACACGAAGATGTTGCGCGCCTACGACTGGGCGAAGCGCCACCTCGGCATCTCCGACCAGACTGCCGGCAAGATCCTCGGCTTCGGTGACCGGCTCCGGCGGAGGGGCCCGAAGGGATAGTGGCGGACACCGCCACCATCACACGGGGTCCGGAACCCACCGACACCGACCAACCTTCGACCACCGACAGTACCGCCGGGCGGCGGACCGACTACGACGCCGGACGCCGACGGTTCGTCATCGCCGTCGTGGTGGGAGCAGCCGCTCGTCCTTCCGCCGATGCTGTGGCTGCTCTGGGACCTCTGGAACGGCTCGGTCAATCCGCTTCGTGCCGTCCCCTACGACAACTTCTACGACCTGCAGGCCCGTGCCATCTTCCACGGCCACCTCTACCTCCCCCCCAACAAGGAGGGGATCGAGGCCTTCGTCCACGACGGCCACCAGTACACCTACTTCGGTCTGTTCCCCTCCATCATCCGCATGCCCGTCCTCCTCGTGACGAACAGGCTCGACGGACAGCTCACGGCGCCGTCGATCCTCGTGGCTTGGCTGTCGACCGCCGTGACGAGCGCCCTTTTGTTCTGGCGGCTCCGCGTTCTGATGAGGGGTCGCGCTCTAGTGAGCCGGGCCGAGGCGGTCTCCTACGGCGTCCTGATGGCGTCGGTGATGGGCGGCTCGGTCATCATCTACCTTGCCGCCACACCCTTCATCTACAACGAGGACTTCGCCTGGAGCATCCCCCTCACCCTCGGCTGCCTCCTCGCCCTCGTCGGGATGGCGGAACGGCCCACATGGGGCCACTTGGCGGCAGCCTGTGCCTTCGCCGTCTGCGCCAGCCTCAACCGCATCCCCTCGGGCTATGCCTGCGTGATCGGGGCCGTTCTTCTGGCCGGCTGGTTCGCGCTGGGCAAACGGGGAGCCGAGAACCGTCGGTGGGCGGTGCCCCTCGCATGCCGTGGGGGTCTTCGCCTTTCTCGTCAGCTGTGCGGTGACGTACGCCAAGTTCGGCCTCCCCGTGGGCCTGCCCATGGCCGACCAGATCTGGGCCTCGGTCAACGCCCATCGCCGGTACTTCCTCGCTGCCAACGGTGGCAAGGCGTTCAGCTTCTCGTTCCTGCCGAGCACCGTCTGGGCGTACCTGCAGCCCTTCGGCATCAGGTTCACCGGGCTGTTCCCGTTCATCACCCCCCCGACAGCGCCGGCCGCCCAGCTCGACGGGGCCGTCCTCGACCAGTTCTACCCGACGGCCAGCTTCACGGCCACCTCGCCGCTCCTCGTCCTCGTCGGCCTGTGGGGTCTCGTCACCGCTTTCCGCCCCCGGGGGCCGGGAAGGGTGGCCCTCACCCGGATCATGGTGGTGGCGGCGGTGGCCGGGACGTCGGGCGTCCTCCTGTGGGGGTACATCTCCCAGCGGTACCTCGGGGACCTCATGCCGCTCGTCATCATCGCCTGCGGCATCGGAATCGTGGACGTCTGGCGGCGCATGGAGGGACGCAACAGGAGATCCAGACGCTGGTCGCTGGCCGTCATCGTGGTGCTCGCCCTCTACGGCATCGCCGCCAACCTGGCTGTAGCCTTGTGGCCGGTTTCCCAGTGGGACAGCACCCAATCCAAAGGGTTCGTCATCGTGCAACGAGCACTCAGCATCGAGTCCCTCGGTGCCCACACCCGGACGGGTGACAGGCTCCCCTACTGGGCGCCGGCCGGACAGCTGTTCGCCGTCAACCACTGCTCCGGGCTCTACCTCTCGACGGGAAACACCTTGGTGAACGTACCGGGCCAGCAGATCAGCCACTACACCTGGCTGCCCGTCGAGCGGGACCCGGCCTTCACCCGCACCATCGGGTTCACTTTCAACCGGACCGGGCGCGACTTCACGACGCCGGTGACCCTCATGACCTACGGGGCAGCTTCGTTGGTCCTCGCCCCCGCCGGGTCGGGCTGGGCCCATATCGTCATCGAGAACTCGGGGACCTCGATCGCCTGGCCGCTCAAGACCGGATGGCGGTTCCCGATCAGTGCTGCTTCACCACCAGCAGGGCCAGATCGTGGTCACCACCGATCCCAACCTCGACCTGCTCGCTGTGACCTGGTACGGGTCGCAGATGCTCAACCACTACATCGTCGGCGACGGCCCCGCTATCACCCATCCGACGCCGGCCACATCCTCCGGTGCCCCCCAGCCCGAGGTGACCGTCGCTGCCGTCCCGATGACGGCACCGGCCAGTCCCATGCGGCTGTGCCATAGCCTGGTGGGCAGCCGCTGAGCAGTGTCAGAGCCCGAGATCGAGAACGAGCACGCTCACCGCGTCGAGGTACGTTCGCCTGTGTGGTGGACGCCGATCCCCGCTTCCATCTCGAGGCGCTGCGATGGTTTGCATGCCTGACCGAGGTGGCGGATGTCGACCCGAGCGACCTCACTGTGCACGTCGTCGGAAGGCCATCGACCGACGTTCTCGGCCAACTAGCTGACAGAGGCGTCTCCGTGCAGCATGATCGAGGGCTTTGACGCCCGCTCCCCGCACTGCAACAAGATTGCCGGAGCCCTGCAGCCTGGCCGAAGCCGGGGTCGACGGCACGGCCGTGCTCTGTGACACCGACATCGTGGTCCTCGAGGACCCGCGTTCGATAGCGGTCCCGCCCGGCTCGATCGGTGCCAAGCCGGTGGATGCCCCCGTCCCTCCGATCGACGTGGTCGAAGGCATCTTTGCCGCTGCCGGCATCGAGGTTCCCGACAGGGTCGAGCTGCCGTGGGGAAACAACGAGTGGACGGTCTCCGGAAACGCCAACGGTGGCCTCTACCTCCTTCCTGGCGTCCTCCTTTCCCAGGTCGCCGCCGCCTGGGCCGTTTGGGCTCTGTGGCTGCTCGACCGGACGGAGCTCCTTGCCGACTGGAGCGTCCATGTCGACCAGGTGGCCATGGCCCTGGCTCTGGCCGCAGAGGATGTCGCGGCAATGCCCCTCGGCGTCCGCTGGAACACGCCCATCCATGACGGCACCCGGATCCCCACCAACCCTCCCGTGCCGGCCGTCCTCCACTACCACCAGGAGGTCGACGACGACGGCCTGCTCCGACCCACCGGATCATCACAGATCGACGGACGCGTGGACCTGGCCAATCGCGCCATCCTCCGATGTGTTCGAGACCCTAGATCCGGCCGAGACCCTCGAGCGTTGGCAGCGCACTCGTGCATTGGAGCCGGCGTCGGCAGGTCCGCCGAACGGGACTACGTTGCTCCCGGCCCGGCTGCTCGAGGCCCTCCGACCATCGTCCTTGCTGGCGATCGACGACCCTCCCGGCGGGCGATCCACCAATCGAGCAGCCTCAGGCCGATGTCATCGTCCACACCCGACCGCTCACCGCAGCCGAGATCGGCCGGCCCGAGCTCATCCGGGGGCTGTACCGCTCGGCGCGGCGGGCACTCGTCGTCTCGGCGGACGCCGGGGACGGAACCAGAGATGCTCTTCTTTCCGCACTCGCCATGGCGGTGCCCGATGCCGAGCTCTATCCGGCCGGCACTGGGCCCGAAGACGAGGGCCGGTTCGTGGTCCTCCGGCCGCCTGAGCCCCGCCATCCGCGGGACTTCGGACCCGCAACCCTGGCGCCGCTCGTGGGCCGGCATCCCGACCCTGCCTCCCTGGTCGACCTCCGCCTCCATGCCTGGCGCACCCTCGGCTTCTACCCCGACCACGCGCCTCGGCTCTGGGAGTACCCGGTGGTGGCGGCCTTGGTCCGGGGCCGTCTCGCAGCCGACAGCCACATCATCGACATCGGCGCCGGCGTGACCCCTCTTCCGTCCTACCTGACCGAGGCGGGCTACCAGGTCGACACCGTCGACTCTTCGGACATCGTGCGGTCCTGGCCGCCTACCCGGGAGTGGAACGAATGGGACTTCCTCGACTACGCAGCGGCGGGACTGGCTCACCGCTCATGGAACACCACATTGTCCGATCTACCGCTCACCCCATCCTTCGACGGGGCCTACTCGGTCAGTGTGGTCGAGCACTTGCCGGCTGACGCTCGCAGGTCTCTGCTCACGGACATCGCTTCCCGTGTTCGGAAGGACGGGCTGGTGGTACTCACCATCGACCTCGTCCGCGGCACCGATACGCTGTGGAACCGGAGCCGCGGGTTGGAAGTCGAGGATCCCTCCATCCACGGAGTCTTCGGCGACGTCGTGCGCGAGTGTGCTGACGTCGGGCTCGAGCTCGTCGACGAAGACCGCGTACGAGACTGGGGGGACGTCGACGTCGACATCGGACTGCTCGTACTCGGGCAGCGGCGGAGCCCCGTTCTCAGCCCGTGGCAGCAGGTCCGGCGTCGACTTGTGCACCGGAATCGGTAGGAACGGCGGGATCGCCCTGACCGCCCCGCCTCGAACGCCTGTCCCCCCACCAGCCGAGCGTGTTCTTGTAGCGCAGGATCGGTCGCTCGAACCCGAAGTAGCTCGCCGAGGCGAAGGCGACAGCCAGGCCGAAGACGGCCAGCGCCAGGATCCAGTACGGCTCTTCGTGCGGGATCCAACCGGTCCACCGGAGGAACAGGGTGATGAGGTCGAGGTGCCACAGATAGATCCCGTAGGAGATGACGCCGACGCTGGCCATGGGCCACGATCGGAGCAACCGTCGGATCAACGACTTGTCCTCGGGCCCGAACACCGCCGGCAGGAGGAGGAAGAAGGCGAAGAGGCCATAGAGGGTCTGCCGCTCGAGGTTGATCCGTGGCGTGGCGAAGTAGAGCACCGAGTGGTCGGTGACGATATGCGAGACCCACACGAAGCACACGGCGGCACATCCCCAGCTCAGCCACGGCATCAAACGGTGACCCAGCCACGTGGGCTCCGAGCTGTGCTGGATGAACCAGGCGCTCAGCACGGCGAGCAGCATGCCGAGGGCGAAGAGATCGAGATAGGCGGGGAGCCAGTCCACCATCATGGTCGCCAAGGCGGGATGGGTCGCGCAGTTCGGGGCGCAGACGGCCACGAACTTGCCGTCCCGGACGGTGATCAGGGGCAGGTGGAGGACCCAGTAGCGGAAGCCGAAGCTGATCACGCCCAGCACGACGAGCCCCCCGATCTCTCGCACCAGTTGCCGGCCGGCGGACACGCGTCGCCAACCGATGAAGGCGGCGTAGAGGGGGAGGAACAGATAGAAACTCACCTCGGTGCAGAGCGACCACGCCTGGCCGATGCCGTTGAAGACCTGGGAGGGAATGTAGATCTGCAGGAATAGGTAGTGGGCGGCCACCCCCTGCCAGCCCGAGCCCACCGAGACGACGCCGAACCCGTAGGTGAGGACGGTCAGGGCCAGCCAGTAGGCAGGGACGATCCGCAAGAGCCGGCGTTCGAAGAAGCGCCGCGTGTTGGGGCGGGTGAAGCCGGCCAGGTGGGAGACGGCGAAGGGGCGGTAGAGGAGGAAACCGGAGATGAGGAAGAAGACGGACACTCCGATCTCCAGCCGGCTGGTATAGGCCCCGAGTGACGACCTCAACGTGAACCCGGAAACCCAGGCAGTGTGGAGGAGGAGGACCGACACGGCGGCGATGGCCCGCAGCCCGTCGAAACAGGCGAAGTGGCGGGGGGCCCGGGCCGCCACGTCCGGCGAGCGCGCCGATATGTCCACCGTGGTGGTACCGGCGCCCAGACCAGATGCCGCGCCCGCCTCCTCGACGCCAGCCTCCGTCCTCACGGTGGCGTTCCGCCCGGGCCACGACGGCCATGGGTGATCCTGCGTGCCGCCCCCATCCGCACCACGTCGATCAGTGCCATGGCGCTGCCCCCGGGGTCGAGCTTCGACCCAGGGCGGTGGAACCACTGCTCGAGCGGCAGCTCGAGGAACGACGCCTTCGGCAGGCCCGGGACCTCGGCGGTCCCGTCGAGAAGGCGCTGGCACAAGAGGACGTCGAACGACCACGGCGAGCGAAACGGACGTTCGATGGCCGCCGCCAGGGCCGGTGTCGCCCGGAAGACCTTGGCACCGCACTGGGTGTCGTACACGGCCACGCCGAGGGCCATCGACGCCACGGTGGCGAACAACCGCCCCATGTAGTGGCGGAAGGCGCTGCGGTCGATGGTGCTCCCCAGCCGGGCCACCCTGCACCCGAACACGGCAGTGAGCCCCGGGTCCCGTTCCAACGCCTGGATCATCCGGACCATCTCCGACCCGGGTGTGGCCATGTCGGCGTCGAGGTACCCGACCATGTCCGACCCGCTGGCCAGGGCGTCGATCAGCCCCTGGCGGACGGCTTCGGCCTTGCCACTGTTCACGGGCAGAATCCGCACCCCGATCGAGCCCGTCTGTTCCTGCAGCCGGGCGAGTACCTTGCTCGTTCCGTCCGTCGACCCGTCGTCCACGAACAGCAGGCGGAGCCCATCGTGCTCGGCCAGCTTGCGGAAGGCGCTCTCGTCGAGCCGGTCCTCCTCGTTGTAGCAAGGAACGACAACGACCACCCTCGGTGGCGACAGTGCAGTGCTCACCCGGTTCCCCCCTCGCTGTTCGCAGCTGCGGCAGGTGCAGGCGTTCGAGAAACGGAAGCTGGAGCCGCATTGCGTCGTCGGCGCCGTCGGGACGAGAAGACCAAGAGTGCCACGAGGAAGGCCACGGCCGCCACCGCAAGCCCCATTCCGGCGACGAAGGTTGTCGGCAGGTAGCGGAGCACGATCGAGTGCTCACCGGCCGGGATCCGGGCCTGGAGCATCATGCCGGCATAGCGCTCGAGGGGCAACGGCTTGCCATCGATGGTGGCGTGCCACCCTGGATCGGCCGTCAGGTGGAGGCGGAGCACCTGGGGCGAGGATGAAGCCGTGCGCAGCTGCCACTCGGTGGGGGCCGAGTGGTGCACGGTGACGGGCAGGCCGGAAGCCGCGTCGGACGGCATCGCCCCACCTGCGGTGGGAGTGACGGTCGCCTCACCGGAGTCGGGAATGCGGTAGAGGTCCTCGTCGCCGATGCGGTCGACGAACACGGCACCGCTCGGCCCCGGATGCCGGGGCGGCGTGAGCACGAACCCGACGCCGAACTCCCGAGCCACGGTGGTCGAGGCAACCCGCGGGCAGAACAGGTTGAGCTCGGTGCCCCCGACGGACGAGCCGGTGTCAGCCGGCCACGCCGTGAAGTAGTCCTTCGGGATGATCGGGTCGTAGACGTCGAGGTCATGAACCCCGTAGACCCCGTTGATGTTCGGTTCTAGCCCGAAGTCGCAGCTCGCGCCGTCGAAGGCCACCGTCTTCGTGCCGACGGCCGCCACCAGTTTCGAGGCGGCGGCGGTCTGCGGGAACCAGGTCGGACTGGTCTGGGTCATCATGGCACCGGCGTTCACCAGAAAGACTGTCTGCCCGACGAGAAGTGCCAGTCCCGCCAGCGCTCCCGACCATGGGAGGAACCGTCGTCGTCGTGTCGAGGCCGGGTCGTCGCCGGCCGGGTCGGGGAGCACCTGTGCTCGTCGTCGCTGCCATCCGACCCAGCCCAGGAACCCTGCCGTCACCAGGCCCACCGCCACCTCGATAGCGGGCCAGATGAAGCTGTGGGCCCGAACCTCGGAGTCGGCGGGGCGGAGATGACCTCGAGCAACGAGCCAGAGCACGGCGAGCAGGAGTGCAGCGCCCCCAAAGGCCATTCCGAGGACCCGGGCCACCCTTCGGGCCGACGGGCTCCTTACCACGAAGTCGATGCCGAACCCGGCCAGAGCAGCAACGGCCAGGGCCATGGGCATGAGGGCCCGCACCCAGCTCACGCGGCCGAGCAGCGGCAGGTCTGTGGCCAGGCGATGGATCGGCTCCACCACGATCACCAACAGACACAAGACTGCCGCTGCGGCCAGGCCGAGGACGGCGGGCCGCCTGCGGTGAAGAACAACAGCCATGCCGGCCAGGGCGACGGCCGCGATACCCACGTAGGCCGCCCATTCCGTGTAGAACAGCCCACCGGCACCGAAGATGGCGGCGTGACCGTTCACGATGAGGGGAAGGCCGTCATACGCTTGGAAGATCAAGTTGAACAGGAAATGGCTGCTCAGCGCTGAGGACGCTTCGGGCGTGCTCCGAACCGACTGGTTCGCCAGCTGCACGCCTGGAAGGGCAAACGGGGCGGCCAGGGCACCGCCGGCCAAGGCGCCGACGACGAGGCCGATCGACGGTCGCAGAATCGGCCCCGAACCCCCGAGCCACCGGGAGCGGCGGCCGAGCACCACCACGAAGAAGACGCCGGCCGCCAGCGCCAGGGTGACAAACCCCTCCGGATCGCCGCCATAGAGCGAAAAGGCGATGCACACGGCGAAGGCGACGATGCTCCCGGAACGGTGGCGGCCCCTGACGACGAGGATGCCGAAGGCGAGGATCCATCCGCCCCAGCTCATGACGGCCGGGAACGGATAGCCGAGCCAGGCGGTGATCGGCCCACTCAGCTCGAACACCGTCCCGACTCCAGCGGCGGCGATCACTCCCATGTGGAGGACCCTGCCGAGCACGTACCCCCCTGTCCCGCCGACCACGATGGTCACCACTACTCCGACCGTGAACGCGTAGCGGACCGGGGCCAGGTATCCCACAAGTGCCGGCAGGCTGAAGGGCGCCGACTGCCAGTTGAATGCGAGCGGCATGCCCAAGCCGCCATTGGGGTTCCAGAGGGGAAGGTGGCCGGCGTGGACCTGTTGCCAGGCGATGGTCCACCACGGAATCAGGGAGTTCGAGAGGTCCGTGTTCTGGAAGATGTGTACGGGGACCTCGGGTTGCTTGGTCAGCCCGACCTGCGAGAGGAAATCGAAGGGCCCGACGATGCGAGCGTGAATGAAAGCTGGAACGAGGATGGCCACCCCCGCGCCGATGACCCAGAGGACGCCGAGGACGTCGGCGGATCGAAATGCTCGGGGGAGCGACCGGCCCGTTGATGAGGTTGGCGGACCCTCGGAGCCCTGTATCGCGCCATCGTCGACGTCGTTCGGAACGGCGACACGATGGTCTGAACCCGAGGCGCGCCGGCTGGTCGGCGCCGTCGTTCCCACTGTCCGAAGCTAACAGGCCGGGCGGCGGCCTGTTTCTGCACCGGCACCGCCGCGCCGCCACCGGATGTTGCCCGACGTGGTCAGGTGGACCGCGGTCGGATTGAGTGCCTTCCCGAGCTTCATCGGATCCTCAGTGAACCCGGACCGGCTGCGATCCAGCCGGTACGCATGCGGAACTCAGGCGTCGCTCGGGCTCTCGGGGGCCGGGGAACTCGAGAGAAGGTCATCCGAGGTCGGGGCAGGGGCCACCGGACGCGGGTTGCGCTGTTTCTCCTGGTTGATGATGCGCAAGGAGACGATGCCGGCGATGACGAGGAGGATGAAGGCGATGACAGCAGCGCCCGCCCCGCGCTTGCGGTAGTGGCCTCTTCCGTGCTTCTGCCCGGGGATGTAGCTCGGCAAGGCATGGATCGCCGTCGTGAAGTATTCGACGGCAACGAAGGCGGCCAGCCCCGCCAGGACCAACAAGATGATGACCCAGATCCACTTCTTGTTCATGGGGGGCAAGACTAGCAAGCCGTCGATCCGGTTGCCTGACAAATATTGACGAGATGGATCCCTGGCACCATCGGAGCCCGGGGGATTTCGGTCCGACCGACGAGTTAGGGTGCCAGCGTGCTGGGGGTGGGCTCGACCATGCGGGAGACAGCACATCGCGACTGGCCCCCAACCGGCGGGCACCCGAGCAAACGCAGTGAAGGGCAACCTCGTCCGAGCGAGAGCTCCCGCCGGCGGTGGCCTACCCACGTCATCGTCGTCGCCTGGCTGCTGCTCGTTGCCGCCATCCTGCTGGCGCCGGCCCTGATACGAGGTCCCTACCTCGGCCCCTACCACCTCCTCGCTCAAACCGGCCTGCTGCAGCACTCCGGGGCGGCCCAGCGAAACCTCGGGAACAGCGATCTCGTCACCGAGATGATCCCGTGGTCCGCCTTGACCTGGACTCAGGTCCACACCGGTCACCTGCCCCTCTGGAACCCGATGAGCGGTCTCGGCATGCCCCTCGCCTTCAACTGGCAGTCCGCGCCGTTCTCCCTCCCGTCGCTCGTCGGCTACCTCGTGCCCATGCAGCTCGCGTTCACGGTTAGTGTGATCGTCACCCTGCTGGTGGCAGGCACCGGTACGTACGTCTTCGGGCGCGTGCTCGGTCTCGGGACCCTGGTCAGCGTCATGGGTGCCACCTTTTTCGAGCTGAGCGGACCCTTCCTCGGCTGGCTCGGGTTCCCCCTTGGAGCCGTCATCTCGTGGATCGGATGGCTGCTCGCTGCAAGCGTGCTCGTCACAAGAGGACGGCGTCCGGCGGTGGCGGTTGCGTTGTTCGCCGTCGTGCTC
This sequence comes from uncultured Acidimicrobiaceae bacterium, assembly GCA_963828385.1. GTDB lineage: Bacteria > Actinomycetota > Acidimicrobiia > Acidimicrobiales > RAAP-2 > Bog-756. Next base: position 924,756 of record CAWHEF010000002.1, on the reverse strand, counting down.
GCCTTTGCCATCTACGCCGGCAATCCCGAGAGCCTCGCTGTGGTGCTGCTCGCCGTCGGTCTCTTCCTCGTCGTCACATTGATCTGTCGGGTGTGGCGCGAGGGGCCGTTCTCCATCGTGAAGCCGGCACTCTGGCTAGCCTGTGCGGTCGTCGCCGGCCTCGCCCTCGCATCACCCCTATTGCTGCCCGCCCTTCAGCTCACGAGCCACACGACACGCGTCAGCCTCGGGGGCCACAGCGGCGTCCCGTTCAGCTACCTCACGGCGATGCTTCTGCCGAACGGGTTCAAGGTGATCAGTGATCCGACGGTAACCACGCTTGCCGCTCATTTTCCGTCGACGATCGGTTTCATCGCGCTGCCGCTGGCTGTCGCCGCCGTCGTCCGGCGCTGGCGAGATCCCGTCGTACTCGCGTTGGCCACGCTCGTGGTCGTATTCGGCCTGCTCGTATTCGTCACCCCGGTCGAAACCGCGTTCGACGTCATCCCGCAGGTCGGGCGCGTCTACTGGAGTCGCGCCCTGATGCCCGCATCGCTCGGGCTCTCGGTCCTCGCCGGATATGGTGCCGACTCGCTTCTCCGCCGGCGGAACAAGCGGGCCACGTTGCTCTGGTGCGGCGCGGGATTCGTCGGACTGTCTGCGTGGCTCGGCTACGCCTGGACGGCCCGACTCGTCCATCTCCCGCCCAACCTCAACGCCGCGCAGAACAGGGCGTTCTTGTGGCCGGCCATCGACCTCGCCGTCGGCATCGTCGTCGTTGGGATACTCCTGGTGATCGGACGACGGTCCTTCGGTACCCGTCTGACACGCTGGCGCCGCTGGCGCTGGGCGGCCGCTGTCTTCGTCCTCTTCGGCGTTCAGACCGGGACGCTGCTCACTGTCGGTTCGTCCTACTGGGAGTCGAGCAGCACCTTCCTCCCTACCAACAACGCAGTGGCTCAGCTGCAGTCGACCGTCGGCACCGGGGTGGTGGGCCTCGGCGCGACGGGCTGCGCTCTCGGTACGCCCCTCCTCGGCCTTCCCCAGGAGACCAACGTGGCCTACGGGGTCCATCTGATCGGTATCTACGATCCGATCATTCCGAAGTCGTACTTCAGCGCCTGGCAGGCCGCCACAGGCGAGTCGGGAGGGAACCCGGCGCTTGCTTCGTTCTGCCCGGCGATCACCTCAGCCTCGGTGGCAAGAGAATTCGGAATTGCCTACGTGCTCACGGGACATGGAATCCGTGGCCCTGTGGGCGGTGTCTTCCTCCGCACCCTCCGGACGGGCTCGACAGCAGAGGATCTCTACCGGATACCCGGGGCGGGTCCGGCCAGTGTGATTCCTGCTGCTCATGACGGAGCGGCCGAACCGGGGTCCGCTGGAACCCCGGTTCCGGTGACATCGCCGAACCCGTCAACGTGGAGGCTGACGACAGAAGCGAAGACCGAATCCGAGCTGCGTCTCCACCTCACCGACGTGCCGGGATGGCGAGCAACCATCGACGGACGCCCGCTGAGGCTCGACCCCTACGCCGGGGTCATGCTCAAGGCTCACATCCTGTCTGGTCGCCACACGATCGTGGTGACGTACTGGCCACCGCTGTTCTCTGCCGGCTTGATCCTCGCGTTAGTGGGAGCAGTGGTGCTGTTCGGCGCGCTCGTCATCGAGTGGTCACGCTCGCGGCGACCACCTGTGACCCCAGAAAGGGTGCGTCGGTGAACCGTGGCGTCGGCGCAGTGTCCGGTCCCCGTGACGCTCGGCGCATCGTCCCCGAAGCACTCGCTGTCCTCTGGATCATTGCTGTAGCAGTCGCCGCGTTCATTCCTGCGCTCATCCACGGGATCTCTCTTGGCCCGTACACATATCTAACGTCATATGGCTTGCGCTACGGGGGCGACGCCGGACTCCACAATGCTCTCTTGAGTGACCAGATCACGCAGATGATCCCATGGTCGAACCTGGCGTGGACTCAAGTGCATCACGGCCAGCTACCGCTGTGGAACCCATTCAGCGTCCTCGGTACGCCCCTGGCTTTCAATTGGCAGTCGGCGGCATTCAGTCTTCCAGCCGCGATCGGATACCTGTTCCCACTGCGCATGGCGTACTCCATTCAGGTGATGGTGACCGTCGTCGTAGCTGGAACCGGCATATACGTGCTCGGTCGGGTCCTCCGGGTCGGCATCATCGGGTCGACGTTCGCCGGGATCGCATTCGAACTGTGCGGCCCGTTCTTCAGCTGGGTCGGATGGCCAATTGCCTCGGTCTTCTCCTGGTCGGGGTGGCTCTTTGCCGCCACCATCCTGGTCGTGCGGGGTGGGCGACGATTCGTGAGCATCGTTTGTCTCGCCCTCGCCATCGGGCTCGCCGTCTACGCCGGCCAACCGGACACCCTCGTGCTGCTCTTTGGTTTCACTGTCCTCTTCGCCATCGTGCTCCTCTTCCTCAGGTGGCACCCGCTCGGAGGCCCAGGGCTGACGTGGAGGCCGGTGCTCGACTTGGTCATTGGCGGTGTGGCCGGACTTGCCCTTTCGGCGCCTCTCCTCCTACCGGGGGCTCAACTGCTCGGAGGAGCGGTGAGAAACAGGTCAGGGGGGACGCTGGGCGGGAACCTGGCGCTTCCAGTCAAGGACATCGTGAACCTCTTCGTGGCCTTCACCGGCGATCCGACGGTTCCCGCATCGACCATTGGGACGGTGGTGATCGTCTTCGCCGTCGTGACGATGGTCGTTCGCCGCCGACAGCCCGAGGTCATCGCCCTCGTTGTCGTGGGCGCAGCGGCAGCCCTGTTGACGACTTCACCACCGGTCATCGCCATGATGTCTTCACTGCCCGGCCTGCATAGCGTGCGCTGGCCACGAGCCATCACCCCCTTGGCCATGGCGGTCACGGTCCTGGCTGGGATGGGATTGGACCTCGTGGTGCGGGCCCGGCTCACGGCGAAGATGATTGCCGTGATTGCAGGAGCATTCGCCGCCCTCGGACTGACAACGCTCGTGCTGTACCTGATTGGTCCCGGTGTCCCTGTCTTGCCGTATGCCCTGCAGTCACCCCTACCAGCGCATTTCCGAACACGATCGTTCCTCTGGGACGGCATCGAGGCTGCTGTCGCCATCTCGGTGATGATCTGGCTATTCGTTGCTCTCCGACAACCGAGTCAGCATGGCCGTCGTGGCGAGATTGCACGAGCGAATAAGGCTGCCACCAGAAGCGTTCCCCTTCTGGTGGGCGGCGCCGCCGCGATCGATCAGCCCGAGCACGTTGGTCCTTCCGAGTCGATCGATCCAAAACCGGCGGAACCTTCGATGCTTTCTGATCGGCGACGGAAGATGGAGGGTGGCGCGACACGATCGTTCAGAGATGGGACCGGGCACTCCCGACTTGTCGCCGGACGGATCGCCGCCCTCGTGCTGCTCGTCTGCCAATCCATCTTCCTCATCGCCGGCGTCGAGTTCGTCTGGTCGTCTGCGGCTTCACCCCTTGGGCCGACCCAGGTCGAAGTGCAGCTCCAGCGCCTAGTCGGTACGGCCACAGTGGGCCTGGGATCTGGCAATTGCCTCGCCCCTCCGGGAGTCGGGATCCTTCCGAATGCAAATATCGTGTTCGGTATCCACCAGATGGCGGTGTACGACCCGATGCTACCTAGGACGTATTTCTCGTCGTGGAAGCAGACGACGGGAGGCTCGGGTGGTCTGGCTCAAATCTCGACCTTCTGCCCGTCGATACCATCGGTCAACGTTGCGCGGCAGTACGGCATCGGATACGTGCTGACCACTGCGCGTGGAACACCGCCGACGGGTGCGACCTTCGTCACGACTCTCGGGAAGGGACAGGCGGCGGAGGACCTCTATCGCATCCGCGGCGCTGCTCCCGCCCTCCTCGTGCCTGATCCTGGATCGCATGTCGTTCCTGGACCGAACGCAGCTGGCACGCCGGTCATGGTGACCCACTCGAACCCCGGAACGTGGAGGATGGCCTCGGCTGGAAACCAGTTGCAGATGCTGCGGCTCCACCTCACCAACTCCCCGGGTTGGACAGCCACCATCGATGGCAGACCTCTCCCCCTCATGCCGTTCTCCCAGGTCATGTTGCAGGCAAGAATCCCGCCCGGTCGCCATACGATCGTCCTGCGCTACTGGCCCCGGACCTTCACGGCGGGCCTCATCCTTGCGCTCTGCGCCGCGGCGTGTCTGGCCATAAGCGGCGTGATCGGATACCGAAGCGTCCACCAAGGGAGCCGAAAGAGCAGCGGCGAGCCACCGCAGGTGGCGCAAGGATGATGCCTGACCTGCAGCGACAGGCTATGGCGGATCCTCACCGGGCTCGTCCCGTTCAAACGAGTTCGGTCTCCCTCCGGTCGAGGGACTGCAGCGACCTCACCGAGGGGACTCCGGCGCGGTTCGAAGGTGCCGGTACACCTGAAGCGGGACGAGAGCAGGACCACCCCTGGCGGATCGACCGCTTCGATTTCATCACATTGCTGGTGTTCAGCGGCCTTTCGCTGTGGTTACTCATCTGGCTCGCTAGCGAATCTCGACCCAATCGCATCTGGACGGGTACTGACGGACCGTTCATTGGGGACCAGATGCAGTATCTCGGGTGGATCAATGACGCGGCGCACCACCTTCTGATCGGGAACCCGTTCCAGAGCATCGGCACCACCGGTTACTATCTTCATCCCGGTTTGGCTATCTCTGGCGGGCTCGTGCGCTTGGGCTTGTCCTCCTCGGCGGCATATCTGGTCTGGAAGCCCGTCGCCGTGATCGTACTGTTCGCTGCGGTCCGCTTCTACGTCCGCCGCCTGGTGCTCGGAATCGCTGCTCGCCGGGCCGCGCTGGTGCTGGCACTGTTCTATCTCTCCCCTCTGTCACTGCTGTCCGACGCCAATTGGCTGAGTGTCGGTGATCGGCTTGCCCTGCAAGCCATCGGAACGGAGATGTGGCCAGGCCTATACCTTTGGGGCTACCCGTTCACCGCCCTTTCTGTGGCTGCAATACCACTGGTCCTTCTTGCCTACGGCCGCGATCGCGAAACGGGTCGGATCCGCCCCTGGGCACCATTGGGCGGCTTGATCTGTGCGTGGCTCCAGCCATGGCAAGGTGCGACACTTCTGGCTGCGCTGTTCGTTTCAGAGATGTTCCTATGGCATCGTCACAGAAGGTTTCTACCCGACCTCCTTGTCGTCACATGCGGGGCAACAGCCGCCCCACTCGCCTACTATTCCTTATTGAGCCGGTTCGACCCGACATGGGCTCTCTCCGGGCACGTCAACCTTGTCACGTTCCCCTGGCTGCCGTTGGTCGTGATCATGGCGCCGCTCAGCATCTTCGGAGTTCTTGCCTACCTCCAACCATCGGTGGATTTTCAAGACGTCGCGCTGCGAATGTGGCCGATCGTTGCGATCTTCATCTATGCGCTCATCAGCATCAGCCATGTAGGCACCTTCCCTCTCCACTCATTACAAGGACTCAGCATCCCTGTCGCCGTCCTTGCAGTCACCGGAGCACGCCGACTTCGAACGGGCCGGCTGTCCAGATCTATGCGAGTGCTTCGGCCTGCGCTGGCAATCGTTGCCGTGGGCGTGATGATCCTCCCTGCCGGCGTCCACGAGCTCGACAGCGCCACTGCGTTGGGCAATCCGGTGTTCGGAGCCCAACAACCATTCTTCATCACAGCCTCCGAGCAAGAAGCACTTGGCGACCTTCGGCACAACCCCTTGCCGGGGTCAGTCCTCGCGCCGGTCTACTTAGGTCAGACGATCCCAGCAGAGACGGGGCGGCAGACGTGGGTCGGGATTCGGTCCTGGACCCCCCACTTCGACCGTCGGACCGTTCTGGCCGGCGAGCTCTTCTCCGGCACACTCGATCGAACCGCTGCCCGGGGGTTGGTGAGGTCCAGCGACGCTCGGTTTCTCCTATCCGACTGCGCTCATCGCATAGACCTCCGAGGTCTCCTCGGTCCCGCCTTGGCGACAGTGCGGAACGTTGGATGCGCTACGTTGTACACCGTCCGACCTGGCTGGTGAGTTGCAGCGAGGCCGGGCTCCGTTTTGTTCCCCGCACCTCGGTCGCCCGCATCCTGCTGGGCTCGTCGGCAGTCCGCGTGACAGGAATGGGACGTCGTGACACTTGGTAGATATCTGCTCGGCCTACTGCTGGCCGGGGTCGCGTTCGTCCCCGTCGGCATGGCCGCTTCCGTTTGGCGCGCTCGATTGCTACCAGGCATCGACGGGGCCATGGCGAGATTGACCGAGATCGTGATCGGCGCGAGCGCCATCGTCTGCGTCGTCGAGATCGTCGGATCGATCCGTTTGTTCCGGCTCGCAGGAGTTGTCCCAGCGATGGCCGTGACCGGCATAGGGGGGTGGTACGCCGCCCGGCACTTGTATCGGAGACCGTCGCAGGCTTGCACCACCGAGTCGCCATTCGAACGTCATTCGACTCCGCCAGGGAGTGGGTCGATGTTCGTCGCGCTGATCGCCGTGAGCGCTGTCGTCGCCGATTGGGGTACCCGCACAGTCGCAGCGCTACACCACGGCATGACGAGTGTCGACACCCTCTGGTACCACATGCCCTATGCCGCTCGCTTCGTCCAACAGAGCTCAGTTACGCCGCTCCACTACTTCGACTCCGACCCGGTTACCGTCTTCTTTCCAGCAACTTCCGAATTGTTTCATTCGCTCGGTATCCTGTTCTTGGGTAACGACTTCCTTTCACCGTTGATCAACTTCGGATGGTTCGGAGTCGCCCTGCTTGCAGGGTGGTGCATCGGCCGGCCATTCAATATGGCACCCATGACCCTTACTGGCGTTGCCGTCGTGCTCGTCACGCCCGGCTTCGTCGGCACTCAGCCTGGAGGAGCCTACGACGACATCGTCGGCCTCGCCCTGGTGCTCGCGTGCTGCGCGTTACTTGTTGCGAGCGCCGCCAGAGGCCGGACGAACGAAATGGCCGGCCTGCGCGTGGCCGCCCTGGCAGCTGGGCTTGCTCTCGGCACGAAGTTCACCTTCATCGCGCCGATCGCAGCGTTCACGATAGGTGTTTGGTTGATCGCCCGACGTGGGAGGCGCGTCTCAATCGGCATTCAGTGGCTTGCCCTCGTCGCCATCACCGGAGGATTCTGGTATCTGCGCAACCTGGTCGCCGTCGGCAATCCGTTGCCGACGCTACGACTGGCACTCGGCCCTCTCTCGCTGCCAAGCACACACGTCAATTCGACGACGTCCACGGTCGCTCATTTCCTTATGAACGGGGAGGCCTGGCGAACGTATTTTCTTCCCGGTCTCCGGCTCTCTTTCGGACCGGCTTGGTGGGCACTGCTTGGGCTCGCCCTCGTCGGCCTCGTCCTGGGAGCTTCAGCAGGTGGAAGCGGCATCATTCGGCTCATCGCATGTTCCGGAATCGCCACAGCAGCCATATTCCTGGTCACCCCCCAGTACCTCACGATCCTCGGAGCACCGGTCTTCTTCGTAGACAATGTCCGCTATGCAGACCCAGCCGTCGCGCTCGGGTTGGTGGTGCTCCCTCTCGTGCCTGCGTTGCGAGCCCAGCGAGCGAAGTGGGTCCTCGGTGCCTACGGCGCCATCATCCTGGCGACGCAGTTCGATGGAAGCATCTGGCCTATCAACGTCCTCGCTCAACGGTTCACAAGTCCCGTTGGTGGAATCGACTCACTCATCGGTCTGCTCCTCGGGTTCGCGACGCTTGGTACAGCTCTCGTCGTTCTCGCCTTACGACGAACCGGCCGCGGCGGTCGACCGGCCGGAGCCATCGTCCTCGCGACGCTCATCCTCGTCGCATCCGGATTCGCGCTCGAACAGTTCTATCTGCGCAACCGCTACCTTCACGCGAGTTCCGGAATTCTATTGTCGTGGGCCCGGCAGATCAGCAACGCACGCATCGCAGTGGCGGGTCCATTAACTCAGCTGCAATATGGCCTCTACGGCGGGGATCTGACCAATTACGTACAGTACGTCGCGCAATCTGAACCCCATGATGGGCGTGGCCTGATCACGACCTGCGCTCACTGGCGGCAAGCCCTGGACCGAGGACGGTTTCAGTACGTTGTCACCTCAAACGGAATTGTCAGCGAACGACAACGCGCCTTCGACCCTCCCCAGAACTTCACGCTTTGGACAGGCACTGATCCTGCCGCGACACTCATCCGCCGTGAAGTTCTGTCGATACCGCCCAGCCAACAGATCAACGGGTATGTCGGTCTGTCGCTCTTCCGGATCGACGGACGTCTCAGCCCGAGCCAGTGCGGACCTGCGGGGACCGGAGTTTCAGCGTCGATGTCGCACTGAATGCCTTGCGGACTACACGCCCCGTGAAGGTACATCGGTGGAGGCACCTCATCCACCCATGGCAGTTGCGAACAAAGGGAGTACGCTTCCCCTCGTCCGGCCCGAGGCCCGAGAGTCGGGTCGGTGACGCTGAGCGAGGGGCAACGGTCAAGGGGGACCCGTGCGGACGGCTGTCGACATCGCGCTACCAGTCTTGAACGAGGCGGAGAGCCTCGAGGAGAATGTAAACGCCCTCGTCGCCTGGCTGCGTGCCTGGGGCCGGTATGACTGGCATCTCTCCATTGTGGACAACGGCAGCACGGACGATTCGTGGTCCATTGCCGCTCGAGTTGCTCAGTCACAACCGAACGTCCGGGCCCTCCGACTTGGGAAGCGGGGCAGGGGTGGTGCTCTAAAAGCGGCATGGACATCCAGTACGGCAGACATCTTGGCCTATATGGATATCGACCTCTCCACTGAACTTGACGCACTAGGACCCCTGCTTGACCCGATCGCCGTCGGAACCGCAGACGTCTCGATTGGCTCGAGGTTGCTGTCCGGCTCAGACGTGACGCGCAGCACCCGCCGGGAGATCATCTCGCACGTCTACAATCTTATTGCTCGCGCCATGTTGCGCTTCCCCGTGCGGGACGCTCAATGCGGATTCAAGGCGATCAACCGACAGGTGGCGCAAGCCATCGTGCCGCTCGTGCACGATGACGACTGGTTCTTCGACACCGAGCTTCTGGTTCTCGCTTGGCGGAGCGGGCACCGGATCAATGAGGTGCCGGTGCGCTGGGTGGAGGACGACGATTCTCGGGTCCGCATCGTGACAACCGCCATCGATGACCTTCGGGGCATTTGGAGGCTCGTGCGAGATCGGGGTCCGAACAGCGCGCCAGATAGTTGCGCAGGGACCCGAGTCCTCGAGACGATTCCGATTGTCGCATCGAGCACGGTCCAACGCCGAGCCGGTCGGCTAGAGTGACGAGCCATGACACGGGCCCGCAGTTCGATCGCCGGTCGTAGAATCCGTCCGGATGACGTAGGTCCCAACCAGGAGGTCTTCGACCGTTTCGCCCCCGGGTACGAAGATGCGGTTGACCGATCCGTCTCCTTCACCGGACGCGACGCTTCGTTCTTCGCTGAACGTAAGGTCCGGCTCCTACGACTCCTTTGCAACGCTCACGGTCTCGAATTGAGCCATGCTGCCCTGCTCGATGTGGGCTGCGGGACCGGAACGACCGCTCGCCATCTCGCAGGGCAGGTCAAAGAGTTGCGAGGAGTCGATGTGTCTGAGGAGATGCTCGCTGCCGCCCGCCAAACTGTTCCCGGGGGGCGATTCGAGAGATACGACGGCAAGACGCTGCCATTCCCGGAGGGCTCGTTCGACATCACGATTGCCGTTTGCGTCTTCCATCACGTACCGACCCGCAACCGACGACTCCTCGCCGACGAGCTGAATCGAGTGACGCGGCCCGGTGGCATCGTTGCCGTGTTCGAGCACAATCCCGCAAATCCACTCACCCGCCGAGCAGTGAACTCATGCGAACTGGACACAGGGGTAGTCCTCCTCTCCGTACGTGAGGTGAAGAGGCTGTTCGAAGGCTCGGGCAGCCGCGTGCTCGGCTACCAGTACTACCTATTCACGCCGTTCGGGGGTCGCATCGGCTCAACCGTTGACGGATGGCTCCGGCACGTTCCCTTCGGCGGCCAGCATGTGGTCGTGGCCGAGGCCGCGGGTTATCGACGGCCGTGACAGGGACACGAAGGATCAGCAGCCATCCGTCGGTGGCGTCCCGCTGACGGTGTAAAAGCTGGCGGGCGCGGGCTCCTGGTTGATGAGGTTGGGCGACGGCTGTGACGGTCTCGGCCTCCTTCCCTTCGTCGTCGTTGGGTGAAGTGATCGGTCGCGGAGGCTCGAGGAGCTGTCGTCGGAGATCGGCGAGCAGCCTCATGGTCGCTGGGGTGTGCTTGAGGCCCGCCAGCCCTTCGAGGCCCGATCCAGGACGGCCCAGACGAGCGAGAGGCAACTGCGCTCACCGGGGAGCCGTCCGATGACCTTCGCCCGACGTCGAGTCTCCCCGACGGTGCGCTCTATGAAATTCGAGTGGCGCATGCGCTTCCAATGCTCTTTCGGGAACCGGAGGTACACGGTCAGGCTGGCGACGTCGGTGGTCAAGCATCTGACGGCCGCTGGATAGGTGGTGCCATAGCGCTTTTCGAAGGCACGGATCCGTCCGCGCACGACGTCGACGGCGGCCTGGCCCGCTTCGACATCGATGTCGTCGAAGATCTTCCAGTACTCCGCCTTCACCTCGGCCTGGGCTGCCTTAGGCACCTTGGCGAGCACGTTCCTCGCCCGGGGGATCAGACACCGTTGTCGGAGGCTCTTCGCCAGAACCTGCTCGGCCGCCACGATCAGTCCCGGTGCCCCGTCGGAGATCACCAGCAACGGCGGGGTGAGGCCGCGGCCTTCGACGTCGGAGAGGAAGCCGGACCAGGCGTCATGGCTCTCCGTCGGTGTACAACCTCTGATGTCGGAGTTCGTACGGGCTGATATGTCGGAGCCCCGTACGACCTGATGTGTCGGTCGGCGAGCCGACGGTCCACCACATGATCGTCAGTGCTGGCCATCCTCCGCGGACTGCAAGGAACGCAACCGAGCAGCCCAGGAGGAACCGTCCACCAGCACACCCCGAGCTCCCGGGCGACCACAGCGACCGTCATGGCGAGCTCACCCACCTGACGCGTGGCCTCGCCGCCAGCTCGCAAGGTGAGGACGGACCGAGGGGCGACGTGCTCGCTCTCCTCGGTCCAGGTCTTGGCCGGACAGTCAAGGTCGGCACACCGCCACCGTCGCTTCATCCACACGAGGCGCACCGGGCGTCCACTGAAGGGAAGGTCACGGATGTCGACACGCAGGCGGTCCTGGGCCTCGGCCCGCACGCCGCACGTCCGCGCAACCCACGACATCGGGCGTCGTCTCCACCGTCACCACCACTTCGGAGCAGGCCTCGCACACCTCGAGGACCCGAAAGCCGTCCAATCCCAACAGTGCCTCGGCGAGCCCGGTAGCGTCGTCCATGTCAGAGGTCTCCTTGTCGTCGCTGTCGTGGAACACAGCAACGATTGCGGGACCTCTGGCCGCGTTAGTGGACCCCTTCCTACGTCAAGCTCCCCAGTTCAACGCGAAGTGCCGCAAATGTGGTGGTGGTCACGATGGCAAACGGATGCGACGACCCCCAGCAGATAGACCAACTCGTGCGCCTCGTCGAACGAGGAGTAGTCATAGCAGCAGCATCGAGGTACTCACGAGGCGGCCAGCAGGTAGGCGGACCCCTTTCTGAAGGGGCTGTCATCTCGTACGGCGGGCCTGTCGCTCTGGATGCTCGCTCACGTTGGGACTCGCGACGCCACGAACTCGTTCAAAGCATATGAACCTGATTTCATTCGCCGAGTTGGGATCTCCTCCAGCGCCGGATTCGAGATCGGCATCGAGCTTGTTCGCGAAAGCCCGACGAGCGAGGCTGCCCGTTGCCGAGGTTCCGACGATCTGGCTCGAGCGCCACGCTGGGATATCAAACTTCAAACTCGCACGATGGGTGCCCCACTACCTGCGCTGGTGGTGGTTTCGCGTTCGGCCCACGCTTACCAATCGACGATATACGCGGCATCGGGGATCGGATCGGTACCCGGTGAGTACGGTGCTCGTAACCGGCTCGGCTGGCTTCATCGCCGGGTATGTGATCAAGGAGCTCCTCGATCGGGGTCATCACGTGATCGGCTTGGACAATTTATCAAAGTATGGGCACACGTGAAGCGCTCCTACTGTGCTCATCCTCGGTACTGAACCGCCCCGGGATTGGTGACTGCTCCTTCCCTTGAGAGGATGGAGCAATGCCAGAGAAGAGCAAGGCGGAACCACGTCCGCCCTACCCGCCCGAGGTCCGGGAGCGGGCCGTGCGGATGGTCTTCGATCACCAAGGCGAGTACCCGTCGCAGTGGAAGGCCATCGAGTCGATCGCGGCGAAGCTGGCGATCAACCACGAGACCCTGCGACATCTGGGTGCGCCGGGCCGAGACCGACTGCCGGGCAGCGTCCAGGGCTGACCACCGACGAGCGGGGCCAGATGAAAGAGCTCGGAAGGAGAACTTGCGAGCTGCGCCGGGCCAATGAGATCTTGAAGGCGGCCTCGGCTTTCTTCGCGCGGGAGCTCGACCCGCGACCGCCCAGATAGTCGCCTTCATCGACGAACATCGCCACAGGTTCGGGGTCGAGCCGATCTGCCGGGTGCTCACAGAGCACGGCTGCAAGATCGCCCCGAACACCTATTGGGTGGCCAAGAAGCGGCCACCGTCGGCACGAGCCGTTCGTGACGAGGAGCTGAAGGGCGAGATCCGCCGCGTCTGGGGCGACAACCTCGAGGTCTATGGAGCCGACAAGGTCTGGACCCAGCTCAACCGAGAGGGCATCCGGGTGGCCCGCTGCACCGTCGAGCGCCTGATGCGTGAGCTGGGCCTTTCCGGAGCCCGGCGGGGCCGGGCCTACAAGGTCACCACCCGCTTCGACGAGCGCCAGCATCGCCCCGCCGACCTCGTCGAGCGCCAGTTCCGTGCCGACGAGCCCAACCGGCTCTGGGTGGCCGACCTCACCTACGTCAAGACGCACGCCGGCTGGGTCTACGCGGCCTTCATCATCGACGTGTTCTCGCGCATGGTGGTCGGCTGGCAGATCTCCGAGTCCTTGCGCTCGGACCTCGCCATCGACGCCCTCGAGATGGCGGTGTGGAACCGCACCCGTCACGGCCAGGTCCTCGACGGCCTGGTTCATCACAGCGACCACCGCGGCGTCAGCAGTATCTGTCGATTCGCTACTCCGAGCGCCTCGACGAGAACGACATCGTCGCCTCGGTCGGATCACGTGGCGACAGCTACGACAACGCCATGGCCGAAGCCTTCAACAGCCTCTACAAGTGGGAGCTGATCTACCCCCAGGGGCCGTGGCGCGGTCTCGACGACGTCGAGTACGCCACGCTCGGCTACATCGACTGGTTCAACCACCGCCGGCTGCACGGAGAGATCACCGACGACAACTCCTACGTCACGCCAGCAGAGTTCGAAGCGACCTACTACCGTCAAATGCAACCCGCCGAAGAGGCGGCTACCCAATAACCCGAGCAGTCATGGAACCCGGGGCGGTTCAGTATCGCTTCGTCGAAAGCGATGCACTTGACGAAAACGCAATTTGCCACAAACGCGCAATTCGACTTGTCCATGCCTTGCGTCTTAGCCTGACGCGGACGTGCCGTCGAACAGGCTCAGGTGGTGCTTCTGGGCAAGCTGGATCTGCCTTCGGATGAACGAAGGTGACCCGAAGACGGATACATCCAGCACCAGGCGCCAATCCGACTCGTGATCTATGTTGCGCACGACACGAGCGGCCTGCACCTGGTAGGCGTGGTAGTACCGTGCGCCGGCAATCCCGTTCGGGACGCCAAATCCGATCTGCAGTGCGATGACAAACCCGACACCGATACCAATGATGGCTTGTGCTCTCTTGAACCTGAACCCACTTCCCGTACCCGCGCGTATTGAAGTGTGTTCCCGTCCTCCGTCTGAGTCCTCGATACGTTGACGCGCCAGGCGCTCCGGTCCACTATTCCGAACCTGCGTTGACTCCCCAACGAGTACCAGGTACATCCCTACAGGGATCAAGAGGTCGAAGGTAGTGAAGCGAGACCCAGCGGCAGTCCAGATACCGGTGCTCGCCCTTCCTGCTGTCACCATCGCAGCGAACAGCAATCCAAAGCAGATCAGCGCAGATCCGAGCGGCCCAGCGCCGCGCTCGTCGCGGCGGAGACCGTAAACAATCAGCGTTACTACGGCCAAAACAAGGATAAGGAGGCCGAACAACTCCACACCACCGTTACCAGGGGCATTGAATTTCGCGCGGAAACCCAACACGTCTCCGAGGGCAACTAGATAGTATTTGAGCGATGCGGCGGGGTGTTGCCACACGTAGCTATGGTTACCCGGACTCGTACGGGTGTTGTAGTTATAGAAGTACACGGCGGCCGTTATAAATGCAAGGACGATCCATGTTCCGATAAGGGCGCGACTTCGCCTACGGTGGTACAGAAGAATCAGCGCAACCGGCCAGATGATCAGACCCTGTAATGACGAGAAGCTACCGATTATCCCTACGGCACCAGCCGCGATAAACGTTGGCCAGGTAAGTGCGGGACGGTCGACGAGTGCCATCGTTCCCGCCAAAGCAAGGAGGACGATGTACCAGGCAATCTGAAAACCAAACAGCGTGTTCCAGTACTGGACCACCGAAAATGTCAGGAAAACTACCGGGCAATAGTAAATCCAAGGCGTAGACGGTGAGCGCCGCTTATGAGCCCAGATGAGCAAAGCGGTAGCAGCCATCAAGATGATCGCACTCAGGTACTCCTCGATCTGGATGTTGAATCCAGTCGTGTGTCCCAGAAGCACGACGAGAAGGTTGGGGAAAAGCATGCGGTTTTCGTTGTGCAGTGCCCAAAGCGAGTTCAGGTCGAAGAGATGCGAGTAGGAACGGACGATGACTGTTACGTCATCCAACTGGTCGCCGGCAATTACGTTGACGCTATAGCGGCTAACCAACCAGAAGTAGGCAACCACCGGTACACAAAAGCCGAGCACCGTCAGGCCATTGATATAGCGATGATCCAGCCGGTCGACCAGCCTCGTTCTTTGTACGCAATCTGCTTCTTGATTGACTTGGCATAGAGTGCCCGAGTCGGTGCGGGTCCCCGTCGACGTGTGGGTCACCTCCTCCTCAAGTCCGACATCGGTCGTCCCCCCGTCATCTGCGACCTTCTTACGAAGCACGATTCTCTCATGTCGGTTTTCCCCTCGCTGCCTGCGTTTTCAGATACCGCCTTCGCCCCAGCGCTTATTCACTCCCCCGCCCGGGCCCTGAATTCTTACCCTTTCGGGCTGAGGTCGGTATTGCCATCCAGCAGCCTCCGTGGCACGGACGCTGTGGCTCCAACTACGCAGCTAATAGGCGCGTGCAGTCAAGCTCCGGTGAGCCCGATTACGGGCTGAACGCGCGGAGCGTCCCGTCTTGATTGCCCATATAGATCGCGTTCCCGACAATAGCTGGTGTGCCCCAAAAATAGTAAGCGTCCCCGTAGCCGCCCCCCGAGTCTGCGGCGGTCTCCGGTTCGGTGAACGAGTAGAGCATCGTCCCACTCGAAGACGAGAGAACGTCCAAACTGGAACCCGCTCCCACGACGACCAGCCCAGGGGCTTCGGTCACCGCTCCGAGCACGGCCCCTTGCAGGGTCACCCGCCAGTCCGTCCGGCCTGTCGCGGGATCGAGTGCGGAAAGCGTCCCGGTGCAGCCGGACCCGGAGATCGCGACCCCGGCCACGATGAGAGGGGAGCCATCGCCCGCCCACGCAGAGGGAGAAAGGGTGTCTGCGCAATTGCTGTTGGCAAGTGCCGCATTGTCCTTGACCTGGACTTGCCATACCGGTCCGGCGGCCAGGTTGTTCCGGTCGAACGCGTAATAGGTCCCGTTTTTGGCTTCCGCACCGATCATGTGACGGACGACCCCGTTGACCTTGGCGGAGAAGAGTGTCGGGGTAGCACCATAATCTGCATCGGACACGAACGAGGATTTCGGAGTCGTCCACCGGGACTTGACGGCCAACGTGGTCGCATCCAGTTCGATGATCGCGTCCTGGTTCGCCGACCCGCACGTGTCGTTGCCGGTGGTGACGAACACGGCATTGTCGCTTGGATCGACCGCCGGCGATGACCAGATTCCTCCCCCGTTGCACTTCCCCGATACCACGCTGAATTGGGCCTGGATCGACCCGGTGCCGGCGTTGACCCGGTAGAGGCTTCCCGGAACGAGTGGGCAGTCGTTCCAAGACGCCACTCCCTCGTAGATGCTCCCGTTGTAGAGGGCCGGTGAGCTCCACAGGACGTGCTTGGGCGGTGGACCGAGCTGGGTCTTCCAGACGGTCGAACCGTCTGACACGTTCAGTGCGACGAGTTGTCCGGCACCCCCGCCGACCCACACCAGGTTGCGGCCCCCGCTGGATCCTACGGTTGCTGAGCTCAGAACACCCAGTGTCTGCAGCTTGTACGGGCAGGACGATGGTTTGGGAGACGTCCCCAGCGACGTCGTCCAGATCGATGTGCCGGAGAGCGTGGTGGCATGTTCAGTGCCGTTCCAATCGCCCCAGTAGATGGTCCCGCCGTGGACGATGGGTTGAACGGAAATAGGCGAACCCGTTGCGACACTCCACTGTTGTTTGAGTGTGGCAGCATTGGACGGTGTGATCGACGTCGAGCCGGTGAAGCCAGTTCGTGCCTCCGAACCAAGGTAGGTAGAGGTCGAAGGACTATCCGCGGTCGGCCCCCTACGCGCGTTCGACGACGAGCCGGTCGTCGAAGACCCACACGCAGCCACGGCGATCCCAACGCAGATCAAAGTCGTCGCTGGCAGAAGTTTCGCCCGGCGTCTTCGCCGTCTACCGATTTGAGCAATCACCGCAGTCGCGTCGACGTGCGGCTACCGAGATGTCGGGACCGACCCGGTGGAGGCGATGCATACGAAGCCACCCCAGCCGAGTTGTGTTTGCGATCCACTTGATTCCCCCCGACGCCATGACAATTTCGATCGGATTTCTTTCAGCGACTGCTGGCATTTCTAGCATGCCTTACAATGCGAGTTAGAGAAACTGGTGCGACGGATCCGTCTCGTTCAGGTCAGGTCCTGCAACGAGTCGGGCTCGTTACAGGACCTGAAGCCCGGACCAATCGCTGGACGGGCTCAACCTGTCTCGTGGCCTCAGCGTGGAAACCGTGGGCCCGTCGATGGCCCCACCGGGGGCGTGTCTGCTCAACATTCCATGCTGGCGTCGGTCGTGACGCGTCGTTCGCTCGGCCATACGACCACCCCCCTAACCGCCGGCTTCGAAGCTTAGCGTTAGTGGAGTTGGTCGAACCCACATCGACGGATCCCTCTGGCGACGGAATCAGCGGGGCTTCCCCGCTCGCCGTTGGTAGAGCGTCCACGAGCCTTCGCTGGTAATCGGCTCGAAGTCGTCAGAAACCACGATGTTTGGGGTGTTCGGGCCGAATCGGGTCGCGGCATCCGGGTCTGGGACCGTGTCGTACCGGGAATCCAGGATCAGGAAGTCGTTCGTCCTCAAGTCAAGCGCCAGCTGTGACCCCTTCGCGTTAGCGACCCCAGGGTTCATCTCGAGGTAGTAGCTGCCCGGGACGAGCTCGGGAAGGAGGAAGTAGAGAAACGTGTCGTCGTAGTCGGCGGTCCGGAGGTCGCGCGGCCCCACGAAAATCCGCTGGCCTGGGCGCGCTCGTGCATCGAGCTCGCGGAACAGCACGGTCAGGTCCCGTCGGTCTTCGACGCTGTCCACCGGAACTGATCGCCCATCGTGCGTGACGACGTTCTCCGCCTGGCTCGACCCAGGCCGTGCTGCATCCCAATAGATCTGACCGTAGTAAGGCACGGCCAGGATCACGATCACCACGCCCACCAGGAGAGGCAGCACAGTGACCCCAACCGTCGATGGCCCCAGGGGCAGGCGCGGGGCGGGCAGGAGCATCGAAGCGGGGAGGATAAAGCAGCCGACCAGTGCCACGTGCAGTGGGTCAGGCCGCTGGAACGCCTGGGGGAGGATCCCGCACCCGAACGCGCCGATTGCAAGTAGTAGGACCTCGCTCCCCCTTGTCCTCTCGCGCCGGATGGTGACGATCCCGAGGATCACGCTCGATAAGGCAACGGCGACACACAGGAGTAGAAGGGCAAGCTCTTGCCAGCTGAGGTTGCTTAGAGGCAGTCGCCGCGCCGGGTTGCTGACAAAGATCGGTTGCACAACCTGATCCCGGATGACATTGCCTGGGCCCGCCTGCTCGAGATTGACCGCAAAGGGGATGAGGCCCACGGCGAAACCGAGCGCCATCGGCCAGAGCCGCCGCCGCACCACAGCGAAGAGCGCGGCGAACGCGAACACGATGGCAAGCGTCATATCAAGTCGCGATCCGATTGCAAGACCGAAGGCTGCGCCGCCCATCCCAACGAGCACGGGTCTCTCAATGTCTTCATTCGTTCTCAATCCCAGGTCGAGAAGAACGAAGGCCAATGAGGCGAAGGCCAGTGCGCACATCCACGCGAACGCTGCCAATCCCAGTGTTCCTGCCATGAGGACGATGCAGATTGCCCCCGCCGACAGTGCAGCAAAGCCCCCCCGATGGCGCCACACGACGAAGGCCAGCGAACAGAGGATAATCGCCCGGTACGCGGTTCCCACAGCTCGTTCCACGGTGACGCTGGATCCGGCAACCCTGAAGGCTGCGGCAATTATCCACTGGTTCACGACCCCGTAAACCGATTCGAACGTGTGGTTCGGTATGGCACCATGCAGAATCATCGAGGGGTAGACAAGGAGCAGTCCCTCGTCTTGAGGGAACACGGCGAACCGCAATTCATTGCTAAGTGGGGCGATGAAGCCCACGGCCAGCACAATGCCCACTCCGAGACCGAGGATCATCGCGAGTGGAGAGGTCCGTGCCGCGAGGGTTCGAGCCTGGCCTGCCCCCGCGTCGATCACAGCGGGCGATGGTAGTACGCGGCTTCCTGGGTGCGGTCAGAAAGCACGCTCGGGTTTGTCGGCGGTGGGTCGGGTGGCAACGCCCTACGCAGGCTCGATAACATCCAGTCCTGATGCCCCGCGAGGCTGAGGTCCAGGACGCCCGGGCGAGACTGAAGGAATGCGCTTCAGCCCTGGTGCATGCACTCGACGCGAACCAGCGTGCCGACCGCATCGAAGTGGTTCTTCACGATCTCGATCACGCCCGATCGGAATACCACGAGGCGCTACGGACGACCCGGCGCTCGGTTCCGCATCAACTGTACGAGGCATGATCCACTCTCGCGTTTCGGATCGGCCCCATCGATGTGCTCCCCGCCGCAATCCTGCAAATCTGATCTTCGAAATTCTGAGCTTGGGGAATCGTCAAGAGACAGACCGACGCTCGATCAAGAGCGTCGCTCTCTCGGAGATCGCCTCATTCGATCGAGATCGCCGTCGGGCTCTGCACAGGAGTATCCGCCGGACTGGGATCGCGGGGAGCCTCTCGATGGACCCAGCGCTGTAGGGGACGCTCGAGCAGGAACCAGGAGAGCAGGGTCATCGCCAACGTGCCGCCGAGAGCGACGATGACACGCAAGATGTAGCTCCAGCCGTGGTCGACATGGGCAACGACGTAGAAGACGGTCAAGTGCCAGAGGTAGAAGCCGTAGGCGACGAGGCCCAACTTGACCAACGGCTTCCATTCGAAGAAGCGCTTGCCGACCCATGCGTTGCTCATCAGGGCGAGAAGCACGATGGCTGAGGCCAGGTCAATGCCATCGAATCCCCCCCAGTACAAGAACGGACCCTCGATGTTGGAGAATGGTAGGCAGGCGAGCAGGAACAGTACGGCCGGCCAGATCAGGATCTTGATCCACTTCGTGGGCTCGCGGGCCCGCACCCACAGATGAGCGGCGAGGCATCCCCAGAGGAGGGCATCGGCACGGCTGTCGGTGGCATGAAACAGGTAGCACCATGACTGCACACCGTGATACGACACGGCCCGGTAGATCCCGATGAGGGCGATAGTCCCGAGGATGGCAGTCACGACGGTGCGGAGTGAACGGCGGATTGTGAGGACGCCGATGACGATCCACGGCCAGACCAGGTAGAACTGCTCTTCGAACGACAGCGACCACAAGTGCTCGTAACCGGGCGCGAGGTTGGCACAGAAAGCGTTCGGTGACTTCGCCACGTAGTAGTTCGAGTAGTAGAAGCCCACCGACACCAGTGACTCCACCTGCTGGCGAGTCCAGGCGTTGGTTGCGACGGCCAGGATTACATTGGCCACGAGGAGGAAGAAGAGCGGTGGTAGCAGCCGGACGATGCGCCGCTTGTAAAAGGCCCACCGCCGGATGGTTCCGTACCGAGCCTGCTCCTTCAACAAGAGGGCCGTGATTAGGAAACCGCTCAGAACGAAGAACGGATCGAGTCCGACGGTCCCGCCCGGGATGACGAGTAGCGAAGCGATCGGCAGGAATATCTCGACGTGCGAGACGAAGACGATCAAGACAGCGAGCGCCCGAAGGCCGTCGAGCCCAGGGGCTCGGCCCAGAAAGCGGACATCTGGTGTCCGGCTGCCGTTCGCCAGATCAGGTGGCCCCCCCACGATCGGACAGGCTAGCAACCGCAACTATTCATCTGGAATAGTTCTAGACCGGCAGGAACACAGCACGTCTAGGCCCCGCCGAGACATCGGCAACTGCCCCACCCGAAGCGGTGATCGCCTCCTACCGGCCCATCTAGACGATGACCGACGGTACCAGGAGAGCCATCTCGCACCCGCCCTGAGCGATCGTCGCTACCGCCCGAGAAACCAGTGCGACGCCTTGCTGGTGTACTCACCAACAGGGACGGAACGGACTGAGTGCCCCATCCGGCGGAGGGCCCGGCGGCGTTGCTCCATGGTGCTCAGGATCAGCAGACCTGCCAGCACGAGCACTGATCCCGCTGCCAGCAAGAGCCTGATGTCGGTGCCGGTGAAGGGGAGCTGGCTCGTGGCACTGGTGAACGGGACTTGTTGCGTGGGTGCAGACGCCCCCCGCCGCTTCCCCCGCTCGACGCCCCGGGGGTCCCACCGTCGTTCGAAGCGGTGAATGGCAGCGTAACCGGCTTCGAGGTGGTCGGGGCGGGAGTGGATGAGGACGTGGTCTTCTTGGTGGTGGTGGTCGTCGATGATGACGTTGTCGTAGAGGAGGACGTCGTCGTCGACGAAGAGGTTGTCGTGCTCGAACTGGACGTCGTGGTACCGCACATGTCGGCGGTTTGGATCGGCGTTTGGTGCCCGACCACCTTCTTCCAGGGCGCTGGTCCGATGAGCGCGTCGGCTTGGATGACGCCACAGAAATCCTTCGGATAGGCGACGGTCAGCGTCCCCGATGTCCCGACGGCCATGCCCACCGTGGGCTGCCCGTGGACGTCCGGTTCGTTCACGAAGAGCAACCACTGGCATTGGGGAGACGTCGTCTTGCAGGCCGGAGTGGGGATGGTCAGGCTGACTGACCGGTTCGCATTGGAGAACACGAGGGCCAGGTGAGCAGAGGGTGTCGAGGCTGGCGCAGCCCCCACCCCGATGACCGTGGTCCCTGCGGCGAGGCAGAGCGCCGCCACGATGGCGAGGAGCATGTTCGAGGTCGTGCGCGCCTTGCGATTCATCATTGTTGCTCCGCCCCCTGTTCGGGCATCGAGTTTCGATCCCATGCTCCTCGTGCCGGACATGGCCGCCGTGTGTTCCGCACCAACATCAAGCTTCTTCTCCGATCGGCGACTGCCGATTGCACCCTGAAATTGGAGTATGACAGCGAAAAACACGTTTCAGTCGCAACGATGACGTGCCGCGGTCAGGCGATGACGGTGCGTGTTGAGCCGCTCCGTGCGGATCTCGGATCATCGACGGCTCAGCTGCGCTCAGCTGCGCCGGCTTGTGTCGATACTCGACGGCAGACGGTTCGATCTGGACCGATCGGTGGATCAGCCCCCGGCCGGTTTCGCCGCCTGCTCCACCCGGGCCAGAGCGCCCAGGACGCCCTCGACCGCATCATGCAGTGGCGTGCCCGGCTCGACCTTGAGCTCGGGCGCCGCCGGCACCTCGTAGGGATCGTCGACGCCGGTGAACGAGGAGAGGCCGCCGCTCGCCGCCTGGGCGTAGAGGCCCTTCGGGTCCCGGGTGGCGCACGTCTCGACCGGCGTCGACATGTAGACCTCGACGAAGGGGATGCCCGCCTTCTGGTGCAGTTCCCGGGCCCGGTCGCGGGAGGCAGCGTAGGGGCTGATGAGCGCCACGACGGCCACCAACCCGGCGTCGGCGAACAGGCACGCCACCTCGCCGGCCCGCCGCACGTTCTCGTGCCGGTCGTCGCGGCTGAACCCGAGATCGGCGTTCAACCCGGTCCGCAGGTTGTCCCCGTCCAGGCGGTAGGCGCACCGGCCGGCGGCGATCAACCGGTGCTCGACGGCGACGGCCAGGGTGGACTTGCCCGACCCCGACAGGCCCGTCACCCAGATCGTGGCCCCGCCGGTGCTCGAGGCGCTCGCCCGGTCCTCCCGGGTGACCCGGCCCGCATGCCAGGTCACGTTCGATGCTCGCTCCGCGGCCACGAGGTCCTCAGTCCGGCCCGTGCAACATGCCGGCGCCGACGGTGACGTTGGTGTCCTCGGCAGCCAGAATGAACGACCCCATGTGCCGGTTGCGCCGGTAGCTGTCGTAGTAGAGGGGCTGGGTCACCCGGAGGCTCAAGCGTCCCACATCGTTCAGGCCGAGCGAGCCGGCCGATTCGTCCCGGTGGAGCGTGTTGACGTCGAGCCGGTAGTGGACGTCGCGGACCACCGCCCGCACCCATCGGGTGGTGTGCTTCAGATGGAGGAAGTCCCCCGCCTTGACCGGGCGATCTGCCATCCACGCCACCATGGCGTCGAGGTCCTGGCCCACCGTCGGATGGTTGTGGGGCCGACAGACCAGGTCCCCGCGCGACACGTCGAGGTCGTCGGTGAGCCGGACCGTCACCGACATCGGCGGGAATGCTTCGGCGACCGGACCGTCGAAGGTGTCGATGGCGGCGACGGTCGTGGTCAGTCCGGAGGGCAGTACCGTGACCTCGTCACCGGGCCGGAACACGCCGCCGGCGATCCGGCCGGCATAGCCGCGGTAGTCGGGCACGCTCGTGGCCTGCGGGCGGATGACCCACTGGACGGGAAGCCTCGGGTCGATCAGGTTGCGGTCCGAGGAGATGAACACCTCCTCCAGGTGGTGGAGGAGCGAGGCGCCTTCGTACCAGGGCATGTTGGCCGACCGCTGCACGACGTTGTCGCCCTGCAGGGCGGAGATGGGCACGAAGCTCAGGTCGGAGACGTCCAACCGGGTGGCGAAGGCCGAGAACTCGTCACGGATTGCGTCGAAGACCGCCCGGTCGTAGTCGACCAGGTCCATCTTGTTCACGCACACGAGGAGGTGGGGCACGCGGAGCAGGGAGGCGAGGAAGGCGTGGCGGCGTGTCTGCTCGACGATTCCCTTCCTGGCGTCCACCAGCACGATGGTGAGGTCGGCGGTCGAGTTACCCGTCACCATGTTCCGCGTGTACTGGATGTGGCCCGGCGTGTCGGCGATGATGAACTTCCTCGCCGGCGTGGCGAAGTAGCGGTAGGCGACATCGATGGTGATGCCCTGCTCACGCTCGGCTCGAAGGCCGTCGGTGAGCAGGGCCAGGTCGGTGTACTCGTCCCCGCGCTGGGCGCTGACCCGTTCGACCGATTCGAGCTGGTCCTCGAAGATGGCCTTCGAGTCGTAGAGGAGACGCCCGATGAGGGTGCTCTTGCCGTCGTCAACCGATCCGGCCGTGGCCAGGCGGAGCAGTTCCATCTAGAAGTAGCCCTCCCGCTTGCGATCCTCCATGGCCGCTTCGGACACCCGGTCGTCGGCACGGGTCGCCCCCCGCTCGGTGAGCCGGGACGCCGCCACCTCGGCCACGATGTCCTCGGCCGAGGCGGCCGTGGACTCGACCGCTCCCGTGCACGTCATGTCCCCCACCGTGCGGTAGCGCACCGTGGCCTCGAAGGCCTCCTCGTCGTCGGTAGGGGTGACGTAGGGCCCGGTGGCGAGCAGCATCCCGTCCCTCCGGAACACGCTACGGCGGTGAGAGAAGTAGATGGACGGGAGCTCGAGCTCTTCGGCCGCCACGTACTGCCAGATGTCGAGCTCGGTCCAGTCGGAGATGGGGAACACCCGGATGTGCTCGCCGGTCCGGTGGCGGCCGTTGTAGAGCGACCACAGCTCAGGGCGCTGGTTCTTCGGGTCCCACTGCCCGAACTCGTCACGGAACGAGAACACCCGCTCCTTGGCCCTGGCCTTCTCCTCGTCCCGCCGGGCGCCACCGAACACGGCGTCGAAGCGGTGCTCGAGGATGGCGTCGAGCAGCGTCCGAGTCTGCAGCCGGTTGCGGGAGGGATTGGTGCCGGCCTCCTCGGCCACCCGGCCCGAGTCGATCGATGCCTGTACCGAGGCCACCACCAGCGTTGCCCCGACCTCGTCGATGCACCGGTCCCGGAACTCCAGCACCTCGGGGAAGTTGTGCCCGGTGTCCACGTGCATGACCGGGAACGGGATCCTCCCGGGCCAGAACGCCTTGCGGGCCAGCCGCAGCATGACGACCGAGTCCTTCCCGCCCGAGAACATGAGGACCGGCCGTTCGAATTCGGCGGCCACCTCCCGGAAGATGTGGATGGACTGCGATTCGATGGTCTGGAGATGGGACAGCTGGTACTGGCCGGAACTCGCGACAGCGCCGGCCCCGTCCATAAGGCACCAATCTATCGTCTCGCCGGCGACCGCCGGCGAGAGAGCTCCCTCACGCCGCCAGGCCGTAGACTGCTCGGCGATTCGCGATGCGGGCCGCTGCGACCTGGCCCTGGCCGACGTCGGGGGGACCGGAATGGGGGCGACACGAGGAGACGAGCCGGTGTCGCCGACGTCCGCCCCGGCCGGCGCCGAGCACGAAGCCGAGCACCGGAACGGAGCCGGTGCGCCACCTTGTGTGCGGCTCGCCACCGAGGGTGAGGCACGGGTGGCGGCGGCCCTCCACGCCGAGGGGATACCCACCGGCTTTCTGTCCCTGCTCGGGCCCCGCTTCCTCGCCCACCTCTACCGGAGGATCGTCGCCGACACCGGCTCGTTCCTCCTCGTCTGTGAACGCCGTGGGCGGGTCGTCGGCTTCCTTGCCGGCTCCACCGACGTCGCCTCTCTCTACCGCTCTTTCCTCCTGCACGACGGGGTGGCCGCGGCCCTCCCCGTGGCCGGCCGTCTCGTCACGAACTGGCGGCGGGCACGAGAGACTTTGGCCCACGGTTCCTCGGGCCGAGCGACAAAGGGCCGGGGGGCCGAGCTCCTGGCCATCGCTGTCGATCCCTCCGAGCGCAGCCGGGGCACGGGGACGGCACTGGTCGCCGCCTTCCTCGACGAGGTGACGGCCCTCGGCGGCACGTCGGCCTATGTGGTGGTGGGCGAGGACAACGGCGCCGCCGTCGCCCTCTACGACCGGGCCCATTTCACCGAGCGCGACCGGTTCGAGCTCCATCCCGGCACGACGTCGCTCCTCCTGCAGTGGGACCGGGCCCCGGTCGGTGGCCGGTGAGCGACCCGATCGTCGCCGTCGTGGCCTTCGCCGCCGTCGTCCTCGCCACCCCGCTTGTCATCGTGGTCGCCAACAGGACCGGGATCGTCGACCGGCCCGGCGCCCTCAAGCCGCAGAGCCGCGCCGTGCCCTACCTCGGAGGGGTGGCCGTCCTTCTCGGCGTGGCGGTGGGGGCGGGCTCTTCCCGCCCGTCCCTGCTCGCTCCGATCGTCGTCGCCCTCGTCCTCGGCGTGGCCGACGACCGGTTCGACCTACCGGCCCCGGCCCGGCTCGTCGGTCAGCTCGTGGTCGGAGCCCTCGTGGTCGTCACCTGCCCCGTCCACCTGCCCGGGGCCGCCGCCTGGGTGCTCATCGCCTGCCTCGTCGTCCTCCTCGTGAACGGCGTCAACCTCATCGACGGCCTCGACATGCTGGCCGCCGGGGTGGTGGGCGCCTCCGTCGTGGGCTTCGCCATCGTGCTCCACGGCGACGGGCGCACCCTGTCCGTAGCGGTGGTCGCCGCCCTGTGCGGGTTCCTCTGCTACAACCGGCCTCCCGCCCGGATCTACCTCGGCGACGGCGGTTCGTACCTGCTCGGCGCCGTCCTCTCGGTGCTGGTGGCCCGGGCCTGGGCCCCCGGACGCCCCGTTCACCTCGGGGTGGCCGTCCTCTGTCTCGTGGCCGTGCCCGTGGGTGAGGTGGCCTTCGCCATCGTGCGCCGGGCGCGGGCCCGACGATCGCTGCTCGCCGGCGACCGGGGCCATCCCTACGACCGGCTGGTGGACCGCGGCTGGCCGAGGCCGGCGGCCAGCCTGGCCTATGTCGCCACCGGGGCCGTGCTGGTGGTGGCCACCGTGCTCGTCGTGCACACCTCCTCGTTGCCGGCCGCTGTCGCCCTCGACATCTGTAGCGCGGCGTTCCTTCTGTCCCTGGCGGCGGTCACCGGTGGCCTCGTACCGGCCGCGGAGGCCCGACCGTGACGAGGATCTATCTGTCCCCCCCCGACGTCGGCGAGGACGAGCGCCGGGCCCTGCTCGAGGCCTTCGACTCGAACTGGATCGCCCCGATCGGCCCCGACCTCGACGCCTTCGAGGCCGAGCTGGCCGGACGGGTGGGCGTCGAGCACGCCGTGGCCACCTCGAGCGGGACGGCCGCACTCCATCTGGCCCTGCTCCTCGTCGGCGTGGGCCCGGGAGACGAGGTGCTTGTCCCGTCGTTCACCTTCGTGGCCACGGCGGCGGCCGCCGGCTACGTCGGCGCCACGCCGGTGCTGGTCGACTGCTCGGAAGCCAACTGGACCATCGACATCGCACTGGTCGCCGAGGAGCTCGCGGCCCGGGCCCGCCGGGGACGGCTGCCGGCCGCCGTCGTCACCGTCGACCTCTACGGGCAGTGCGCCGACTACGACCCGCTGCTCGAGGCGTGCGGCACCTACGGGGTCCCGCTCATCGAGGACGCCGCCGAGGCCCTCGGGGCGACCTACCGGCGGCCGGAGCGCGGGCTCGTTCGGGGCGGCCGGCGTCTTCTCGTTCAACGGCAACAAGATCATCACCACGAGCGGCGGCGGCATGCTCGTGACCACCTCGGCCGAGCTGGCCGGCCGGGCCCGGTTCCTCGCCACCCAGGCCCGCGACCCGGCTCCCCACTACCAGCACTCGGTCGTCGGCTTCAACTACCGGCTGTCCAACCTGCTCGCCGCCCTCGGCCGGGCCCAGCTGGCCGGGCTCGACCGCCACATCGCCGCCCGGCGGGCGATCCAGGACCGCTACCGAGCGGCCCTCGGCCACCTGCCCGGCATCGAGCTCATGCCCGTCGTCGGCTACGGCGAGCCCAACTGGTGGCTGACCTGCATCCTCATCGATCCCGACCGCTTCGGCGCCACCCGCGAGCAGGTGCGCCTCGCCCTCGAGGCCGAGGACATCGAGTCCCGGCCGACCTGGAAGCCGCTCCACCTCCAGCCCGTCTTCGCCGAGGCGCCGGTGGTGGGCGGGGCGGTGTGCGCCTCCATCTTCGAGCACGGGCTGTGCCTGCCCACCGGCTCCGCCCTCAGCCCCGAGGACCAGGACCGGGTGGTCGAGATCGTCGCCTCGCAGGCTCGCTGACCGGCTCGGCTCCGTCCCGGCCCGAGCAGCGGGCGCGGCCGCCTCGCGCCCCTTGCGTCGGGGTCGCCCGGCTGCCGTATCATGCGAGCCATGCCAGGTTCGGGGGGCCAGCGTGCGGGCGGCGGTACCAGCGCTGCGGTCGGCGCGAGCAATGACGGCGACACCGCCCCGCCGGGCAGCGACCCATCCGAGGGGATGCCCCGCGCCCTCGCCTTCTACCTCCCCCAGTTCCACCCCATCCCCGAGAACGACGAGTGGTGGGGCAACGGGTTCACCGAGTGGACCAACGTCACGAAGGCCCGTCCCCTGTTCCCGGGCCACTACCAGCCCCACATCCCCGCCGACCTCGGCTACTACGACCTCCGGGTGCCCGAGGTGCGCCAGGCGCAGGCCGACATGGCCGCCGCCCACGGCATCTCGGGCTTCGTGTACTACCACTACTGGTTCAACGGCAAGCGTCTGCTCGAACGGCCCTTCGACGAGGTCCTCGCCTCCGGCTCCCCCGACTTCCCCTTCGCCCTGTGCTGGGCCAACGAGGAGTGGACCCGCAACTGGGACGCCCAGACCGGGCGCGTCCTCATGCCCCAGGAGTTCGGCGACGAGGACGACCTCGCCCACATCCGGTGGCTGCTCACTGCGTTCGCCGACCCCCGCTACATCAAGATCGACGGCCGGCCCCTCATGCTCATCTACCGGGCCCAGCAGCTGCCCGACACCAAGCGGACGGCCGAGCTGCTGGCGTCGGAGAGGCCCAGCGGGCCGGCTTCCCCGACCTGTACCTGTGCTGGACCGAGAGCTGGGGCCCGCCGCCGGGAGGACCGGAGCTCTTCGGGATGGACGCCAGCGTCGGGTTCATGCCCTGGAACGGCGACGAGATGCACCTCCCGCTCGAAGGGGCGCGCGGCCACCGGATCCTCGACTACGAGAGCGCCGCCGCCGCCGAGCTGCGCCGGGGGGATCCCCGCTGGAAGCGGTTCCCCTCGGTCATGGTCGGGTGGGACAACACGGCCCGGCGCCGGCGCGCCGCCACCATCTTCACCGGGGCCACACCCGAGGCCTACGAGCGGTGGCTCCGCCGCACCGTCCAATCGGTGAAGGGCGTGCGCGCCGAAGAGAACTACGTGTTCATCGTGGCCTGGAACGAATGGGCCGAGGGGAACCACCTCGAACCCGACGAGCGCTACGGGCGGGCGTTCCTCGAGGCCACCCGGACCGTCATGAACGAGGCCGAGGGAGACACCGGCGCCGCCGACTCGGAAGCCGACGCCGATCCCGGCTTCGACTACATCTACCCGTTCCAGCACGACAGCGCCGTGGGCAACGCCGCCAGCCTGGTCCGTGAGCTCTCGCTCGACCCCCACCACACCGTGGTGGATCTCGGTGCCGGTACGGCCGTCGTCCACAAGGCGTTGAAGGAGGCCGGGCTGAGCTACCACGCCCTCGAGCTCCATCCGGTAGCCGTCGATCTGATGCGCGAAAAGGGCATCGACGCCACCCAGTGCGATCTGACCGACATCGACGCCGTGGTCGGTGCGCTCGATTCCGTCGGCGAGGTCGGCGCCTTCCTGCTCCTCGACGTGATCGAACACCTGACCCAGCCCCAGCAGCTGTTGAGCGCCCTGTCGTCGTGGGCACTGAAGCACGGTGAGCCGGCCCTCGTCGTCTCGGTCCCCAACGTGGCCCACTTCGATCTCGCCTTCCGGCTCCTGTGCGGGCGGTGGATCCCGACCGAGACGGGCATGCTCGACAGCACCCACCTCCGGTTCTTCACCGAGGAGACGCTGTCCCGGATGTTCGAGCGGTGCGGTTGGCGCATCGTCGAGCGCAACGACTACTGCAACGTGGAGACCGACCAGCACGACCGGAAACTCAACGACCGCATTCCGGCCGAGATGATCGGCGCATTGCGGGTCATCTCGGAGTCCTACAACCCGAACCCGACCGTCCAGCAGTTCGTGTGGTCGCTCCTGCCCATGCCCGTCACCGAGCCGCCCTCGACCTACCTCGAGGCGACCGGGGTTGCCGGGGGCGAACCGGTCTCGGAGATCGAGCTCGCCGACGACCACGCAGTCCGCTCCTACCTCATGTCGGTCGGGCTCGTTGCCAGCGAGACGAACCGCCGCTCCGCCGGGTCGGGCTCCGACCCCAGGCCTTCGGGCCTGCCATGGTGGAAGCGGTTGGCCATCAACGCCGCCTACCGGAACCCGAAGACCGGCGCCGCGTTCCAGAAGGTCTACCGACGTCTGCGTTGACCGATCCAGCCCATCGCCCGTGGCTGGCGGTCGTCGGGATGCACCGGAGCGGCACCTCCGCCGTCGCCGGGATGCTCGGGGCGCTCGGCCTTGGACTGCCCCGGGCCGACGACCGCATGGAGTGGCCCGAGAGCAACCCCGAGCACTTCGAGAGCCTGTCCCTGGCGCTGTGCAACGAAGCCATCCTCACCGAGCTCGGGGGAACCTGGGACGCGCCGCCCGAGCTCGGGGACGGGACGGACAGGGACGGTCCCGACGTCGAGGACCTGGGCGCCGCCTTCTCGTACGCCTTCCCCGAGGACCGGGCCGCCGTCTGGAAGGACCCACGGCTCTGCCTGCTCCTTCCGCAGTGGCGCACCGCGCTCACCGGACCGCTCGCCGCCGTCTACGTCTGGCGCTCACCCATGGCCGTCGCCCGCTCGTTGGCGCGCCGTGACGCCATGGCCATCCCACACGGCATCGCCCTCTGGGAGCGCTACAACCGGGCGGCAATCGACGCGCTCTGTGGGGTCGACACCTACGTGGTCGACTACGCGGAGGCGATGGCGGACCCCCCGGCCTTCGTCGCCTCGATCGACCGGTGGTTGGCCACGGTGCCGGCATTGGCCGACGCTCGGGACGGGCGGGACCTCGACACGGCGGTGGCGACGATCGCCCCCGACCTCCTCCATCAGCGTGACGACGACGCCGGCGAGCCCGGACGGGAGGAGACCGGCCGGCCATCCGTCGAGCAGCACGAGCTGGCGACGCTCCTCGCCGGGGCGGGCGGCTCCCACCAGCCCTTCGAGAGACGGCCACCCGGAGCCGAGACCGAGTCCACCCGAACCATCCTCGATGTCGTCCGGCCGGGGGCAAGGGCGCGCGACAGCCTGAGACATGAGATCGACAGCCTCCGGCGACAGGTGGCGGAGCTCGTCAATTCTTTGGACAACACGAAGGAGACGCTCGCCTACGTTCGGCGCGGGCTCGAGTACACCGAGCGCGAACGCGACGCGCTGGTGTCCTCGCTGTCGGAGGCCACCGAGCTCGTCGAGGGTCTCTACGGCTCGACCAGCTGGCGGGTGACGAGGCCCTTGCGCACGTCGCTCGGCGCCTTGGACAAGCTCAACCGGCGCCGGGGCGGTCCGTGACCCCCAAGGCGCCATCCGCCGCTGTCGGCTACGGCGGTAAAGTGCCGGGCATGCACGACGCCCCCCTGTCCCGCCGGGCCCTGCTGGGCGGAGCGCTGGCCGGGGCGGCCGCCGTGGCGATGCCGGCCGAGCGAGCCGGGGCGGCGAGGGCCGGGGGTGCCGGGCGACGGCCGACGCCCCTCCTGCGCAAGCCGGGCCCGGGCGGCCTGCCCAACCCGGGGGCGCCGCCGGGGACCGACCAGCTCCCCGAGATCAAGAACATCGTCGCCGTCATGATGGAGAACCACACCTACGACAGCGTCCTCGGGACGCTGGACAACGGGGCGGGCCTCACCCTCAACCGGCGCGGCAAGCCCACCAACTCGAACCCGTGGCCCGAACGCTCGGTCATCCCCCCGCCGGGAAGGAACGCTGTCCTGCGCTCCTTCCCCATGCCCACGCCGTGCCAGGAAGAAGGCCACCCGTACAACACGTGGAAGGCCGGGCACACGTCCTTCGCCGACGGGGCCATGGACGGGTTTGTCAGGAGCCAGAGCGGTCCCGTTTCGATGGGCTACTACGACAAGACGCTCATGCCCTTCACGAACTCGCTGGCGTCAACCTTCCCCGTGTGCGGACGCTTCTTCTGCTCGGTCATGGCCCAGACCTACCCGAACCGGCGCTTCTTCATGGCCGGTACCTCGCTCGGGCTCATCGCCGACGACATCAACCTCGACAAGCCCCCTTCCGGCACCATCTTCGAGATGCTCAACCGGTACGGCATCTCGTGGAGGAACTACTACTCGAACACGCCGTCCTACCTCATCTGGACCTACCTGGTGAACGAGCCGGACATCGCTCCGAACGCCGTCGGGATCGACCAGTTCTTCGCCGATGCCGAGAACGGCACCCTCCCCGCCTACAGCATGGTCGACCCCAACTTCTCCATCTCGTCGGAGGAGGACCCCCAGGACGTTCAGTACGGCGACCAGTTCCTCTCCCAGGTGGTGAACGCGGTGATGAGCTCGCCGCAGTGGCCGGAGACCCTGCTCGTGTGGACCTACGACGAAGGAGGCGGCTACTACGACCACGTGGCACCGCCCAAGGCCATCCGGCCGGACCTGGTTCCCCCCATGCTGGCGCCCAGTGACCCACCGGGGCGCGTGTTCGACCGCTACGGGTTCCGTGTCCCCTCGGGCGTGGTGTCGCCCTACGCCAGGCCCGGCTACGTGTCCGGGGTCGACCACGACCACACGTCGATACTGAAGCTGGTCGAGACCAAGTGGAACCTGCCCGCGCTCACCTATCGCGACGCCCACGCCGACGATCTGCTCGACTGCGTGAACCTGGCCGGACCTCCGGCATTCCGCACCCCTCCGGTGCTGGCACCCCCCATCGACCCGACGAGCGACAACAGCTGCCAGACGAACGGACCGGGCACCATCCCGCCCCCGCGCTACGTCACCACCGGCTGAACCCACGATCCTTCCCGACCCATAGCGGGAGAGGGATTCCGAACGGGCAGGCGTCGCTCCTGCTTCACAGCTGATTCTCAGCTTTCCGACCAGGGACTTTCTGCCAGACTGAACACGTGCGGATCCTGGCGATCGCCAACCATCTCGGAGCGCGGGGTGGCCTCGAGCGAACCCAGCTGACCATGTGCCGGGCGCTGTCCGAGCGCGGCCACTCCGTCGACCTCGTCTATGTGTCCGAGGGTGACTTCACCGACGACTGGCGCAGGTTCGCGGTGTCGATGCACAGGATCGGAGCCACCCTGCCCACGAGCCACGCCCTTCTGACATCGTCGGTCGACGTCCTCGGCGCCATCCGCACGGCGCAGCGGCTGGCTCCGGACGTCATCTACGTGTTCCGGTACCTCGACGTCCCCCTCGCCGTGGCCACCTCCAAGCTCACCGGCGCCCCTGTCGTCCTGCACCTGTGCCTGCCCCAGCCGAACAGCATGCTGTACGCCGTGAAGCGGAGCCTGGCCTCCGTCAGCCTGACCCTGGCCGTGTCCTTCGACACCGCCGCCAACTGGCGGAACACGCCGTTGCCCACCGACAGCACCATGGTGGTCCACACCGGCATCGACATGGACGTCTATCGGCCGGCGACCGATGCGGCCCGCCAGGCGACCCGGCACGAGCTGGGCATCGGAGAAGACGAAAGCATGGCGCTCTATGCCGGCCGGATCAGCCCGGAGAAGGGAGTCGATGTGCTCCTGTCCGCCTGCCGCTCGGTGGCCGCCGCCCATCCCGACCTCCGCCTCGTCGTGGTGGGTGGCCCCTCCCTCGGTGTCGACCCGACAGAAGCCGCCCGGTACATCGCGTCGTTGCGCGCCCTCGCCGGAACGCTGGACGTCATCTGGCTCGACACGCGGCGCGATGTCGTCCCCCTCATCCAGGCGACCGATGTCGCTCTCGCCCCGAGCACCTGGCCCGAGCCGTTCTCCCGTTCGGTGATCGAGCCACTGGCCTGCGGGGTGCCCGTGCTCGCCTCGAGGGTAGGCGGCAATCCCGAGATCCTCACCGGATGGCTGGACGAGTACCTCATGCCGCCGGGGGACGCCGCGGCCCTCGCCGCAGGGATCGAGCGCGCCCACCGGTGGCGCAGGACCGATCCGGGCCGAGCGGGCGCCTTCCGGGCCTCGGTCGTCGAACGGTTGTCGCTCGCCCGCGAGGTGGACACGGTGGAGGCCAACCTGGCTGCCATCGCCCGCCGCCCCGCGCCGGTCCCGGTCTCCGTCGGAGGATAAAGCGAGTCGCCGGCGAGTTCGCCGCCCGGCTTGATCGACCGGCCATCCCCCCGTTGGCAGGACACCTCGAATGGGCCAGCGGCACGCAGGCCGCCGTGCCGACCTGTCCTGCGCCTCTACGCGGTCAGATCGTTCCCTCGTCGACGGCTCTCTCGATCCACGGGACGACCTCGGCCAAGATGGTGCTCAAACCGGTGGTGGCTTCGAAATCGAGGAGTCGCTTGGCCTTCTCGGTGGAGGGGACCCGCCGGCCGACATCGTGGGGAAAGGGCGGGTCCGAGGTCCAGCGAAGTTCGCTGGCCTTGCCCTTGATCTCCTTCCAGATTGCAGCTGCGAGCTCGAGCACGGTCGTCGATTCGCTGGTGGAGAGGTTGAAGTCCTCGTTCAGTGCAGCGGGATGGTCCAGTGCGGTGACGATCCCTTCGGCCAGATCGGCACCGTAGGTGTAGTGGCGTATCTGACTGCCATCTCCAAGGATGTGGAGCGGGTCCTGCCCCTTCAGCACCTTCTGCACCAGGTCGGGGACCACATGGCTCATGGCGAGCGAGACATTGCCGCTGAGGATCTCGACATCGCCCAGTGCCCTCCGCTCCCCGATTCCCACGCAGTTGAACGGGCGGAGGATGGTGTAGGGAAGGCCGTACTGATGCTGCGCGGCGTGGGCGAAGTACTCGACCGCAAGCTTTTGAAACCCGTAGGACGACACGGGTGGCGGCACGTCGTTCTGCTGCCCCTCGTAGGAGGGCCAGCTGTCCGCCGACTCGAAGACCATGGACGAGCTCAGGTAGGTGACCTTTCGCAAACGGCCGTTGCCGAAGGCCTTGATGGCTGCATCACAGGAGGCTGCCGTGATGCGCTCGTTGGTGGCCAGCAGATCGTAGGCATACGTGTGGAAGTAGGAGATCCCGCCGATCATGGCTGCCCCAGCGATGAAGTGGTCACATTCCACCAGTTCACCGGCCAGGAGATCGACATCCCGGGCGTCGCCCTCGAGGAATCGATAATCGGGATGATCGTCATACGAGCGTCGTACGGGGCCGTACTTGGAATAGTTGTCGATTCCGATCACCGAGAAGCCGCGATCGAGCAGCTCCTTCACCACATAGCCACCGATGAACCCCGCGGACCCCGTCACGAGCACCGTGCTCATGGACTTCCCTTCTGATCGACCATCATCCGTATCCTGTCCAGAGGAAGCCGGGGCCCGAAGGCGAACCGCCACCATCGCAGATAGTGGGGCAGCCAGCTCACGAGCTTGAAGTTGGACAATCCATGGTGGCGCTCCAGCCAGATGGTAGGCACCTCTGCCACCGGCAGACGTGCCCGGCGGGCCTTCGCCACCAGTTCGATCCCGATCTCGAAGCCGGCCGATGAGCTGATCCCCACTTCATCGATGAACCTCGCGTCGTACGCCTTGAACGAGTTGGTGGCGTCTCTGGTGCCGACCCGAGCGAACGCCCACAGCGTCAGTCCGGCCATCCTGGAGAGGAAGCCCTTGAGGAACGGCCCGCCCACCTGCTGGCCGCCCCGCGAGTAACGCGACGCGGCGGCGATCACGACGCCGCGCTCGACGAGTCGAGCCAACTGATCGATCTGTTGAGGATCGTCACACCCGTCGGCCATGGTGACGACAACCACCTCGGCCAGCGCCTCGCCGATTCCGTACCGGATCGCCTGGGCCGGCCCGGGCGCGACATCGTTGACCACGTGACGGACCCGGGCGTCGATGGAGGCGAATTTCTCGACATAGTCGACCGTGGAGTCATCGGGAGCATCAACGACCACCACGATCTCGAACGGCAGCTCGATCGCTCCCACAAGTCGTCGGAGGACGTCCTCGATCCCAGCACCCTCGTTGTACGCGGGAATGACGACCGATACCTGTGGCTTCATACGACGACTCCCGCTCCCCGGAGGTTCCAGATGTCCACAACCGGCTGTCGGATCGCCAAGTCCGCGTACACCTTGTGAGGGGCTCCGATGATGATCAGGTCGGCCTGCTCGAGCACGTGTTCCAACGGCGACAGCTCAGCATCGACGGTCACGAACGGATCGGTGGTCAATACGGCGCGCGCCCGTACCCGGAGCACCCGTTTCAGCTTGTAGGAGAGGCTGGATCGGTTGTCGTCCGACTGCCCCTTGAAGGCCATCCCCAGGATTCCGACGGTCATCTGGTCCAGGTCATGCGTGGCCGCGATCCTCGACACCAAGTAGAGCGGGAGCCCTTCGTTGATCTGCATGCTGGCCTGGCCCAACGCGAAGTTGTTGTTGTTGAACGCTGCCAGCTGCATGGTGTCCTTCAGGAGGCACGGTCCGGCGGCGAACCCGGGCCCCGGCAGGTCGTCTGCCCGAGGGTAGTCCTGGATGACGGCGTGCCGGATGCGCTCGTAGTCCAATCCGAAGTCATTGGCCATCATGTAGAGCTGATTCGCTGCGGCGAACTTGATGTACCGATACGAGTTGGTGAAGAGCTTCGCCAACTCCGCCTCCTCGGGCTCGACCCGCACGATCATCTCTGTGAGGTGGCCGAACAGCTCGGCGGCCCGCTCGAACGCCCGGTCGGTGCGGGCGGCCACGATCTGAGGGAGGGAGTGAAGCTCATCCATGGCGCAGCCTTCGGCGATCCGCTCGGGGCAGAAGGCCACGTCGATGGTCTTGTCAAGTCGCTCCATCAGGCGCTCGACCATGCGGGTCACACCGGGGAAGACCGTGCTCCGGAGGATCAGGATCTGGTCGTCCACGAGATGATCGGCCACCGCCTCGAGCGCACGTACCACCGCCTGGGGGTCCGGATTGAGATGTTCGTCGATCGGGGTCCCGATGACCACGACCACGTAATCGCTGATGCCGAGATCGGCGGGATCGGCCGACACGCACAGGGATCCCGCGGCCAGGGTCCGTGCCAGGACCTCCGGTGCTCCCGGCTCGAGATGGGGCATCTTCCCCGACCGGACCCGGTCGACGGCGGCGAGATTTGTGTCATAGAGCACGACCCGGAGCCCGGCGTCGGCCAGTGCCAGTCCCAACGGGAGACCGACATGGCCACACCCGCCGAGAACGGTGACGTCCCGCAGAGCCCGCTCCCCCATGTGCCCACGCTATATAAAACAGGCGGAGGACGGGCAATCGGCTCACCACGGGGTTGGCAATGACCATCTCCGACACTCAGGCGTCGGTCACGCAAGATTACGGGGCGTAGTACAGGCTCGAGGCGGGCGTGGGGCCGAGCAACGCGTGCGCTGGATTGACGAGGGTGACCAACACGGCGGGGTAGCAAGGTAGCCCGAGTTCCATCGACTGGACCGAACAGGCACGAGCTGTCGTCGGGTCGACCGTGAACGGAATGGTGGCGGATGTCTGACCAGGAGCGAATTTGACGGTGCCCGAACTCGGGTGGAACGACGCAGCATCTCCCGCCCATGCTGCCCAGAAAAGCTGCACGCCTGCGGCGTCGGAGGTCGTATAGCCAACGCGAACGGTCCTGGACGTGGCTTCGCTCAACGTCACCACCGCCTGTTCAGCCGGATACGGGAACGAGACAGTGCTGGCAAACGATACGGATGGAAGTAGTGACACCCAGACGGTAGCGGCGCGGCCGCTGCCCGCGACGTTCGAAGCTCGAACACGGAGGGCGTAGGAACGACCGTTGGTGAGTCCCGTCACCGTGCAGGTGGTAACACCGGTGGTGGTGCAGGTCTGGTCCCCGCGCGAAGCGGTCACTGTGTAGCCGGTAACGGGGGAACCACCGTCAGAAGTCGGTGCCGTCCATGAAACCTCTGCGCCGCCAGAAAGGGCGGTGGCTGTGACCGCGGTGGGGGCTCCTGGTTTGTGGACCCTGACT
Source organism: uncultured Acidimicrobiaceae bacterium (assembly GCA_963828385.1). GTDB lineage: Bacteria > Actinomycetota > Acidimicrobiia > Acidimicrobiales > RAAP-2 > Bog-756. The sequence continues at coordinate 887,171 of CAWHEF010000002.1, read as the reverse complement.
GTCCGAGCCCCGGCGGGCACGCTGGACCAAACCGTCACGACGGCTACGACAAGGAACGCCGGTACGCACAGCTTCAGAACGTTGCGTTCCAGCGCTCGGAAACGACGTCGGGCCTGCTCCACCGCTGGGTTCATGTGCCCCCCCTTGGGGCCTGCAATCGCTCTGCCGGTTAACCGAAGCCTAGCCAGGTTGCACAACCGTTTCCTGGCGTTCACGGAGAGGCGGCCATCCCCTCGCCCCATCTAGAACTCGGACCCCGTTCACAGTGTGGGGATCATCTCGAATGGCCGTCTGCCGCGGATCCGGTAGATCCGGAAGTCGGTATCGAGGGTGAAGATCCGGTGATGGCCCTGATCTCGGCGAGCGCGACCAGCGTGGCGTATGCCAGATCCATGGGTCGGTCTGCGTACTGATCCATCAGCCGAGCGCTACGGTCGACGGTCGACGGCGAGAGATCGGAAACGACGAGCCGTCCCGTTTCAACGAGCCGCCAGAGGACGCACTGAGCTCGGATACCGCCGGCCCGGGCGAGCAGGTACATCGCTTCGGTGAATGCCGGCCACGTGGTGACGAGCGGGAGGACCACCTGGTCGAGCGCCTCCACGCACACGGCGTGGTCCGGCTCGTCGGCGTCGATGATGGCGATGGAGCGGACCGGCGTCGGTGAGGGTCACCGCCTCTTCACCTCTGGATGAAGGGCCGGCCGTCAACGACCTGATCGCCGGCGCCCGTTGACCTCCGTGCGCCAATGTCCCCACATCAACCGATCTTATCCAAATATCCATAAGACAGATAAGGAATGATAAGCTTTGTTGACATGGACGAGTACATGAACCCCTACCGCCCTGGTGCGGGGACCAGCCCCCCGGCATTGCTCGGCCGCGACGTCCTGATCACTCATTTCAGCACCGCTGTCCGTCGCGCACTTGCCGGTCGACCGGGCAAGAGTCTGATGCCTATCGGTCTTCGGGGCGTGGGCAAAACGGTGTTGTTGAACCGGTTTGCGGAGATAGCTGAAAGGGAGGGCTTTGCGATCGGCTTCATCGAGGCACCAGAATCCGGCGATTTCCGAGCACTCCTTGCCGGGCATCTTCGCAAGATCCTGCTGGCCTATGACAATCAGCGTAAGACAGCGAAAGTCCTGAAGGCGCTCCGGGTCCTGAAGGCCTTTACTGTGCAGCTTCCAGGCGGTTCGAGTGTGTCGATCGATGTCGACGCCCTTACCGGATCAGCAGACAGCGGGAACCTGCAAGACGACGTCACTGATCTGTTCGTCGCCGCAGGCGAAGCAGCCGATGAACGCGAGAGTGGCATCCTCCTAGCAATCGACGAAGTTCAATACCTCGCTGAACTTGAGCTCGCTTCCCTCATCACGGCAATCCATCGCACGACTCAGCGGGACCTGCCGGTCTTGCTGGTGGGCGCCGGGTTGCCGCAACTCCCCGGCATCGCCGGCGACGCCAAGTCCTACGCCGAGCGCTTGTTCGAGTTCCCGCTCATCGGCTCGCTCGAGGCCGACGATGCTCGAGCCGCCATCGAGGTCCCCGCAGCCGACCAAGGGGTTGTGTTTGCCGATGACGCAGTGAAGGCCATCATTCAACGGGCACACGGGTACCCGTACTTCCTTCAGGAGTGGGGATATCACGTCTGGAACGAGGCGGACCAGAGCCCCATTCCGCGGGAAGTGATCGATCATGTGATGCCCCGGGTAGTGAGCCACCTCGATGCGAACTTCTTCCTCGTGCGGTTCGACCGGCTAACGCCGGCAGAGAAGAAGTACCTGCGGGCGATGGCAGAACTAGGCCCAGGACCACACCGATCCGGCGACATCGCCACTCAGCTCGGCGTCAAGGTGGAGTCTGTGGCACCACGGCGTAGTGGGTTGATCTCCAAGGGGATGATCTACAGTCCGGCCCACGGCGACACTGCGTTCACCGTTCCCCTTTTCGACGAGTTCCTCCGACGGGTCATGCCTGAGCCGTGATGGCCCCGAATGTGAAGGATCCGCCAACGCGCTCGATCCTGGCCAGGGCACCGAGATGGCCCTTCGGCGGTCAGGCGCCGGGTCCCACCGTCGGCAACCCGCCGGGGCCCGGAGGTCGCTCGCGCATCGGCTCGACGGGGAACTGCATGCCCAGCCTGCCCCACGCCCCGTCCCACATCCCCCGGGCCATGACCCCGACTCGGCGGACCCGTCCCCCTCGTTCGCGCAAAAGGGCGCGGGCGACGAGCTTCGTCATGTTCTTCGGGTAGCGGCCGACCTTCCGCTTCACGTGGAGGTGGACGTAGAGCATGTTCCTGGCCTCGTAGTAGTACTTCCACAAGGGCACCCCACCCCCCTGCCGGACGGCGTCGTGGTTGACCAGGGCGCCGGGCACCACCGTCCAGGGATAGCCCGCCTCGGGGATGCGCCACTGGAGATACTCGGTGTCCTCGGCCCACCAGAACAGCTCGGCCAGGGGCAGCCCGACCTCACAGACGATGTGCCTGGCGATGACGAACCCGCACCAGCTCGGCCACACGCCGACAGACCCGTCGCTCTGTCTCGACATGGGGAAGACGAACGCCGACTTCGGATCGGCTGCGGCCACCGCCCACAGGCGCTCGAGGCAGGTCGGCTCGGGGACCATGTCGTCGTCGAGCACCCAGGCATGGTCGTAGTCGGAGTCGAGGAGGGCGGCGAGCCCCTGGTGGTAGCCGCCGGCGGGGCCGGTGTTGACAGCGGAACGCAGGATCCGGACGGGCATGGCGCCCGCTGGCTCCTTCCGTTCCTCGGTTCCTTCCTCGGTTCCCTCCCCGATCCCCTCGGCGCGTGCCGGGGGCGTGCTGGCGTTGTCGACGACGAACACGGCATCGGGACGGTGCGTCTGGGAGGCGATGGCGTCGAGGCATCGCTCGAGCGAGTCCGGGGCGTTGTGGGTCAGCACGATGGCGACGACCCCAGCCTCCCTGGGCGCGACCCCGGCCACGGCTCAGCGCCGGTGGGCCAGCACGAACCAGCCCGTCTCGTCGCGGGCGGCGTCGATGACCAGGCCGGCCCGGTCGAACCACGGCGCCAGCTCGGAGAAGAGGTAGCGGTGCTCCACCGGGGCGCTCAGCCTGTCGAAGGTGTCGAGCACCAGGCTCCGGAAGGGTTTCCCCCGGTAGGCCCGCATGGGTAGCCGCTTGAGGGCACCGATGTCCTTCTCGTCGCCGAGCTGCCCGGCCGACACCACGGCGGTGTAGAGGCCGAGGGCGATGGGCACGCTCACCACCTTCAGGACCCGGTGGGGCAGCCGCACCGTGAGGGTGCGCAGCCAGGCGGCCGCCTTCAAGGCTGCCGCCCTCAGCCCAGGCGTGGCCGGCCGGCTGTAGAGATAGACGAGGATGCGACCGTCGGGGGCGAGCAGGTCGACCAGGTGGCGGAATCCCGCCTCGGGGTCGTCCAGGTGGTGAAGGACACCCAGGCTGGAGACGAAGTCGAAGCTCCCGGGGGCGAAGGGGGCCGTGCGCAGGTCGGACTTGACCACCACCACCGACGGGTCGGACGAGAGGTTGCGAGCGGCGGCAGCCACGGCATCGGATCCGTCCAGGGCGACCACCGCTCCCAGATGGGCGGCCAGGAACCGCGTGTAGCGGCCCTTGCCGCATCCGGCGTCGAGGCCCACCTTGCCGGCCAGGGAAGCGAGATCGAGATCTCGGAAGTAGACCTCGGCGAACCCCTCGTCCTCGTCCCGCAGGTCGTCGAACTCGTTCCACTCGAACCCGAAGCTGGCGAACGTGGCTTCCGTCGTCCCTCCCTCCTCTGTCCGGCGCGAGCAATCGAGGTAGCCGTGGGTGACGAGGGTGGCGTGGCCCGACTTGCACTCGACCCCGTCACCCTCGCCAAGGGGGACGACCTCGGCCTGGCACGTCGGACAGCGCAATCGAGCGGCGATCTCACTCGGAATCATGGGTCCCCCTCGTTCCCGCCCGATCCGGACCCCGCACTCTACTTGCGGGCCCCCCGGCAGCGGTCGGCGCCCGACGTCCGGTGCCGGGGCCGTCCATGCCCGGCCAGAGTGACAGATCGAGGTCGGGGACGAGACTGGCCAGCACGTCCACGTCCGGGGCATAGAGGTCGACCAACCTGGCGTCGGTCACCGGGTCGAGGCCGGGTCGGCGCCGTCGGGATCGGGGCGGAACGAGCCCAGCGGGCACGTGGTTGTCGTCGAGCCCGAGGAAGCGGTAGGTGGCGGCCAGGTGGGCGGCCGGATCGGCCACCACCTTCTCGTGCTGGAGGACCAGCACCCGGCCAGGCGGGACGAAGGCGTACAGCCGCTCGAGCTGGGCGCCGTAGAAGCCGCGGTCGACGGCGTCGGACACGGCCGTCCCGACCTGGGCCCGGCGCCGGTCGGCCGAGTGCACGAGCCCCGCCAACAGACGCTCGACCGGGTCGCGCACGATGACCAGCACCCGGGCCCCAGGGGCGGCCCGGGCCAGCAGGGGGGGCACCCACGGGAAGGCCAGATAGCCCGGGGTCCACTCGCCGGTGATCAACCCCGCCGGACGGGGGAAGAGGCGGTGGTAGCCGTCCACCTCGGCGGGGCCGAACCCCCGGGTCAGGAAGTGGGCCAGGTAGTGGCGGGCGACGGGAACATCGTCCCGGGAGGTGACGCCGGGGTGGTCGGCGATCAGCCGGTACCACCACCGGCTGTCGGCCAGCTCCACCCCCACCCCCACGAAGTCCGGTGGCCCGGTCCGCTCACCGGACCGCGGATCCGGTGCACGGAGGTCGGCGCCGAGCTCGGACGGCCGGTAGCGGCCGAGGAGGTGGCGGAGGTCGAGGCGCTGCTCGTAGGGGAGGAGGCGGTGGACGCCGGCGGGCAGTCGGCTGAGGAAGGCGCTGAGGGCGGCGGCCACCTTCGCCTTCGGGTCAGCGCCCATGGTGACCGAAGTTGGGCCAGAGACCGGTGTCGATGGTGGGGACCAGACGGACGAGCTCGGCCACGTCGGCGGCGTACAGCTCGATGAGCCTTCCCCGTGCGTCGTCGTCGAGGTCCACCTTGGTGCCCGAGACGTTGACCGAGCGGCGCAGATCGGAGGGGACATGGTCGGGAAGCCCGAGGAAGCGGTAGGTGGCGGCCAGCTGACCGGCGGGCTCGGCGGCGCACCGCTCGTACTGGAGCACGAGGACCTGCTCCTTCGGGAACCAGTCGAGGAACCGGTTGAGCCCGGCGGCGTAGAAGCCGTGGCGCACGGCGTCGGCCAGCGTCGCCTCGGTGTCGGGAGCGCCCATGGCCAGGCGGAAGGAGAGGCCCGAACGAAACCGCTCGACGGGGTCGCGGACCATGACGAGCAGCCGGGTGTCGGGAGCGGCTCGATGGAGCAAGGGAGGGACCCACGGGTAGGCCAGGTAGTCCGGGGTCCATTCGCCGGTGATCGTTCCCGCCGGGCGGGGGAACCAGCCGGCGTAGCGGGACGCCTCCTCGGCTCCGAACGGCTCGGCGGCGAGGGGGGCGAAGAAGTGGCGCTCCTTGTGGACATCGTCTCGCGCCCAGACGCCCGGGTGGTCGGCGACGAGCTCGTACCACCAGCTCGTGCCGGCCTTCTGCACCCCGATCCCCACGAAGTCGGGGGGCCCGGCCTGCTCGCCCGCACCGAGGGCAGGAGGGGTGAAGTCGAAGCCCTCCTCCCAGGGAGCGAAGATGCCGAGGCGGTGGAGGATCGCACCCCGAGACCTCGGCGACAGCCTCCTGAAGGCCGCCCGGGCCGCGCTCGGTGGGCGCATGGCCTCACCATGCCACAGGGGGTGGGGCCCGACAACCGGCGTCAGCAGCGACGTTCGTTATCATGACCCGTCGTGAGGGGGAGGCGCCGCGAGCTCATGCGCAGCGATTGCGGCACGCACGGGTCCTGGCAGGACCTCCGATGACGTTCCTCCTCAGCGTGGTGATGCCCACGCACGATCGCTCCGACCAGCTGGAACAGGCGGCACGGTCCGTCCTCGCCCAGGAGGGGACCGAGATCGAGCTGGTCATCGTGGACGACGCCTCGACGGACGACACCCCCCGGGTGATCGACCGACTGGCCGAGGACCGGCGGGTCCGCGTGGTGCACAACGATCAGGCCTTCGGGCCGGGTGCGGCGAGGAACAAGGGCATCGCCCAGGCCCGGGGGGACCTGCTCGGGTTCTGCGACGACGATGACGCGTGGTTGCCCCGGGCGGCCGGGACGCTCGCCGGGCACCTGGCGTCCCATGCCGAGCTGGGGGTGGTCACGTCGTGGCACCGGGTCGTCCACGACATGACCGGCCGGAGGGTCGACTACAGGGGACCTCTGGCGTTCGGGGCCGACGACCTGCTCTGGTTCAACGTGGTCGCCCTCCCCTTCGGGGTCGTCCGAAGGGGCCACTTCGGTGACGACCTGGCCTTCGACGAGAAGCTGCCACCCTGTGAGGACTGGGACCTGTGGCTGCGGTGCGCCCAGCTGCGACCCATCGCCGCCGTGCCCCAGGTCCTGTACGAGTACCACCAGCACGGCGGGCAGCGGGTGACCAAGGAAGGCTCCGGTGACCATGGGGGCCGTCAGTCCTTCGTCGACAAGCACTGGTCGGCGATGACCCCGGCGTGCCGGGCCTACCACCGGGCGTGCATCGTCCACCAGTCCTCGGGCCGGGGGGCCATGCTCTCCGACCTGGCGACCTCGGCCGTGTCCGCGCCCTTGGCCGCCTGCTTCGCCGCCACCGTGCTGGCCACCGCCGACACCGCCGCCGCTATAGGCATCCGCCGGGGGGACCCCGCCCTGCCGTCGCGGGCCATGCTGCGGGTGCTGGCCCACGATCGCAGGCCGTAGCACCACGTGTGGGCTAACCAGTGACCGACCGGTGCCGACCGATCGTGATCGTCGGCCTGCCGCGATCGGGCACCACCTGGACGATGCGGGCCCTGGCCAGCTCGCCTGGGGCCCGGCGGGTGCTCGAGCCCGACAACGAGGACAAGATGCCGGCCGCCATCGGGGCGAAGAGAGGGCTCGGCCGCTATCCCGTGCTCGCTCCCGGCGACCGGGCGCCGGCCTACCACCGGCTGTGGGCGTGGGTCCTCGACGGAGCCGAGACGCCGGCTCGGATGCACCTCGCCTTCACCTTGCTCGGCCCGGGCGCCAAGGCCCGGATCCACGACGGCCGGCCCGACCCGATGGCCAGGCTGGCGGGCATCGTCGGCCGGAGCCCGCGCCCGGGTGGGGGCCCGGGGTGCCGAGTGGTGGCCAAGTCGATCCATGCCCAGCTCAGCGTGGAGTGGCTGGCCGACGCCTTCGACGTCGACGTCGTCCTTCTCCTCCGCCACCCGGCCAATGTGCTGGCCAGCTGGATGGAGGTCAACCTGAAAGACGCCCGCAACTCCACCCTCGAGTCACGAGCCGACGTCCGGGCCCGCTACCTCGACCGGTGGGGTGTCGACCCTCCCGGTCCCGATCCCATCGAGCGCATGTGCTGGCGGATCGGCCTGCTCGTGGCGGCCCTCGAGGAAGCCGCCGCCAACCATCCGGGCTGGCACCTGCGGGTCCACGAGCAGCTATGCACCGATCCGACGGTCGAGTTCAAGGCGCTCTACGGCGACCTCGGCCTTCCCTGGGGGGACCAGGCGGCCACCTTCCTCCACGATCACAACACGCCGGGCACCGGGTTCACCATCGAACGGGTGGCCTCGGAGATGTCCGGGTCGTGGCGACACCGCCTCGATCCCCACCAGGTGGCGACGTTGAAGGCGGTGCTCGCCCGTTTCCCCATCACCACCTGGGGTGAGGACGACTTCTCGATCTGAGTGCCGAACTCAGCCGGCGGCATTCCGGCGGGAGAAGTGGACGGCGTACCCGGCATGCCCGAGCGGGTTGACGGTGGTCACCTCCATGCCCGCCTCTTCCGCCAGGCGGGCGAGGCCGCTCCTCGTGTAGCCGTGGACGCCCACCCCCCGGGCGCCGTACCGCAGCTTGCGCAGGCTCGTCCGCAGGCCGGGCGAGGGGAACGAGCCGATGGCGTGGGGAGCAGCGCGGCCCATCCGCTCGAGCAGGTCCACGGGCGTGGCCACGTAGTCGAAGACGCCGAGGGCGACAGCAGACGTCGTAGGCGTCGACCTCGGTCGATGTCCTCCCACCCGCGCTGCTCGACCTCGACGAGACCGGGCAACACGGCGGCCTGCTCACGGGCCAGGGCCACCATGGCCTCGGCCGGGTCGATGCCGGTGACGTGGATCCCCTTGGTCGCGAGGGGGGCGAAGAGCGGCCCGCTCCCGCACCCGACGTCGAGGACCCGCTTCGCCGACAGCCCGACCGCCGTGTCCACGGCGAACTCGAGCCGGTCGAACAGCGGTCCCCGCCCGAGCACCCGGGACACCGGCTCGCTCGAGTAGAAGGCGGCGAACCGGCCGGCCCGCCGTTGGAAGTACGTCTCGAAGTCACCACTCGACATGACCGCACGCCTTACTGCCGAACCGGCTGAGAAGTTGGGTGAACACGGCGGCCACCCGGCCCCGACCGACCAGCTGCTTGGCCTGGGCAAGCGAGCGGATCGCACCGGTGGGCGGGAGGGTCGCCCCGAAGTCGTAGGAATGGTAATAGAGCACGGCGGGGCCGTCGGCCGCCGCCACCACGGAGTTGACCACGCCTCTGGGCAGGAGGCGCTGGTAGCTGCCGCCGCCGATGGGCACGCCGCGCCACGACAGCACCGGCAGCTCCGCCACCGGCGACGCCGGCCCGAGCAGGCTGGTGTCGGACACGTAGGCGAACCCGGCCTCGGCCAACAGCTCCCGGTAGCGGAGGAGCCCGATGGGACCGGGCACGTCGAAGCGCGGGGACCGGAAGCCCGCAACCGGGCGCTGGACGGCCTGCTCCAGCTCGCAGCGGCTCCTTCGCAGCCACTCGATCAGGGTCCCCGGGTCGCCGGGCAGCCGGCCGTGGTCGGCCCCGTGGCTGGCGATCTCGTGGCCGCTCTCGGCCAGAGAGGAGAGCTCGGCCGAGACGGCCGGCAGGTAGTCCCCCACCACGAACAGGGTGGCAACGCTGTCCTTGCCGGCCGCCGCCAGGCGATCGGCAAGGCCGGAGAGCCCGCTCCGTGCCCCCTCGGGACGGGGGATCGACTCCCCCAGCACGGCCATCCCGTCGTACCAGTCCTCCACGTCGACGGTCATGCGCACGTCGGTCGTCATCGTCCGCCCGCCTCCAGCCGGCCGTAGGTGGCCCGCAGCCGATCGACGACTCGGTCCTCGGAGAAGCGGGCCCGCACCCGGGTGCGGGCGCGCCCGCCGAGCTCGGCGAGGCGCTCGGGACGGCCGAGGAGCGACTCCACGATTCCGGTCAGGGCGGCGGTGTCGCCCCGGGGGGCGAGCAGCCCGTCGGCGGGGTCGATGACCTCGCGCACACCCCGGATGTCGTAGGCGGCGACCGGGACGCCCATGGCGGAGGCCTCCATCGCTACCCGGGGGATCCCCTCCCGAAAGGACGGCAGCACCACGATGCTGGCCGAGGCCAGGTAGGGACGGACGTCGTCGACGGCACCGAGAAAGGACACCGTCCCGGACTTCTCCGCCGCCGCCACCTCGTCGTCGGTCAGGGCGTCGCTCTGGTCGTGCTCGCGCGGTCCCACGTGGACGAAGTCGGCCCGGTCCGAGAGGGCGGCCGCCATGGCCACGAAGTCGCCGCAGCCCTTCTCGCGCACGAGCCGGCTGACCATCATCACGATGGGCTTCTCCGAGGTGAGCGCCGGCTCCACGGGCTGGTCGAACCGGTCGAGCACGATCCCGTTGCCGATGTAGTCGAGCTTCGATCGCGGACAGATCCGTGCCGCGGGCAGTGCGTCGGCGTCCTCGCTGCTCTGGACGAGGACCCGGTGGGCCCAGGCGCAGCACCACCGCTCGAAGCACCACCCGAGCACGTTGGCGGCGACGCCGTTTCCCTTGAAGTAGAGCGAGCCGTGGATCGTGTAGACGGCCTTCGTGGCCGACAGCCGGGCCGCCGGGAGCCCGAGGAACGACGCCTTCGGGGTGTGGGTCTGGACGAAGTCGAACCGACGGCGACGGAGGTAGCGCCACAGGTCGAAGACGGCTCGCAGGTCCGAGACGGCGAACTCGCGTCTGATGGGGACGACGGCCACGTCCAGGCCTACGGGAGCGTCCTCGAAGGCATCGCCCGAGACCACCGTCCAGTCGATCTCGTCGAGGGATCGCAGCTGGTTGGCCAGGAGGACCCGGGCCGTGAGCGAGGTGGTGACCACTCGGCAACCGCGCCGGCGCCGGTGACCGGCGGAGCCCGTTTCGTGGTCGGGCGCGTCGGCGGCGACCGTCATCCCGCCCGCTCCCTCTGCCCGGTCATGCTGCCCCCTCGGCGCCGCCCCGACGTGCTGTCCCGGCGCGCCGCCCGGGAGCCCGTCACTCTATCCTGCCTGGTCGGGCATCCACCTCTCCAGCCATGCCTGGAGGCTCAGGACGTCCCAGAGCTCGTGCGAATAGTCCCTGGTGCCGGTCAGGTGCCGGCGCCACGCCTGGCGGATGGGACCCGGGTCGAGGAGGCCCTGGTGCTCGAGGCGGCCGACCGACAGCAGGTCCTCGGCCCACGGCCGGAGCGGGCCCGCGATCATGGCCCCGATGGGGAACCCGAAGCCCATCTTGGGCCGCTCGACGAGGGCGGCGGGCACGTGACGGTAGAGGACCTGGCGGAGCAGCCACTTGGTCTGCCCCTCACGCAGCTTGTACGGGAGCGGGAGCCGCCAGGCGAGGTCGAACACCTCCCGGTCGAGGAAGGGCACCCGCGTCTCGAGCGATACCGCCATGGCCGCCCGGTCCAGTTTGGTGAGGATGTCGTCGGGCAGGTAGCCGACGAGGTCCAGCCAGAGCATCTGCTCGGTGATCCCTCCCAGGTCGGGCCAGTCCGTCGGACGCGACGCCATCGACGCCGACCGGCCGGCTCCGAGGGCGATGGACTCGGCGTCGTCCCAGTAGGAGACGAGGGAGAGGTAGGCGTCCTCGGGGGTCTCGGCTTTGAGCACCTTGGCCACCTTCGCCACCTTGAAGGCCGGGTTCCTGACCCGCATCCGGGCCGGCAGGACGGTGGTGACCCGGGCCATGCCGTCGACGGCGCCGGGGGGGATCCGTCCGAGCCCCGACCCGATGAGCCGCCGGGCCCGGGGCGGCGCCGCCTGCACCCGCCGCCACAGGGTGTCGAGCCAGGCGTGGCGGTTGTACCCGGCGAAGAGCTCGTCCCCGCCGTCCCCCGACAGGGACACGGTCACCGACTCCCGGGCCAGGGCCGACACCAGGTGCATGGGGATCTCGGACACGTCGCCGAACGGCTCGTCCCAGATCTCGGGCAGATGGGGAATGACCGCCGCCGCCTCGGCGTCGCTGACCATGAGCGGGGTGTGGTCGGTGCCGAGATGAGCGGCGACCTTCGCAGCCTCGGCCGACTCGTCGAAGGCGCGGTCCGCGAAGCCGACGGTGAACGTCCTGACCGGCCGCGTGGAGTGCTGCTGCATGAGAGCCACCACCGTGGCCGAGTCGATCCCGCCGGACAGGAATGCGCCCACCGGCACGTCTGCCACCATGCGGGCGGCCACCGACGCCGACAGGGCCGACTCGAGCTGGTCACAGAGCACGTCGGTCGGGCCGGAGAGCGGGCGGCTCCGGGCCTCCTCCACAGCCGTCTGCGCCGACCAGAAGTGGCCGAGCCGGGGGGGTGCGCCCTCGTGACCGAGCGCCGAGTAGGTCGCCACCTCGCCCGGGCTCGACCTTGGCCACGCCGCGGTAGATGGAGTGGGGGGCGGGGATGCAGTTGTGGCGGAGGAACAGGGCGACGGCGTCGCGGTCCACCTCCGGGCGGAAGGACGGGAGCGCAGCGAACGCCTTGAGCTCGGATGCGAAGGCGACCGCTCCCCCGACCCAGCCGTGGTAGAGGGGCTTCTCGCCGAACCGGTCGCGCACGAGGTGCAGGCGCCGCTCCGAGCGGTCCCAGAGGGCCAGGGCGTACATGCCCTCGGTCGCCTCGAGCGCGGGCAGGAGCCCCCAGGCCTGGACCGCCTCCACCACGACCTCGGTGTCCGAACTGCCGCGGAACCGGACGCCGCCCGCCTCGAGGCGCCCCCGGAGCGCCGCCGTGTTGTAGAGCTCGCCGTTGTAGGAGAGCACCCAGCGGCCGCCGGCCGAGGTCATGGGCTGGGCCCCGGCCGGTCCGAGCCCGACGATGGAGAGCCGGCGGTGGCCGAGGAACACGCCCGTCTCGCTGTCCGACCACTGGCCACCGGCGTCGGGCCCCCGGTGAGTCAGGGTCGCCGTCATGGCCGCCACCTGGTGGTGGCGGGTCTCGGCCCGCTCGGAGCCAGCCGGGTCGAAGAGGCCGGCGATGCCGCACACGGCTCAGGCCGATCCCGGCTCGCCGGAGGGTTTCGAGGTGACGCGGATTCCGCCGGGGGGGCCCGGCAGGGTGTGCTCGCCGAGGGTGCGGTGGTAGCGAGGGTGCTGGCCGGTGCGACCGAGCGCCCCGTCCCACAGGCCGTGGGCGATGGCCACCCGCTCGGCACCGCTGCGCGCCTTTTGGAGATGGCGAGCGGAGTAGGCCAGGTGCCACACGTACCAGCTCGGCCGGCCGTGCCGGCGGGCCAGCATGATCGAGTTCCTGGCGTGGTAGTAGGCCCGCCAGGCTTCCGCATCGTCGGTGGGCCGGCGGTCCTTGTGGGCGTCCTCCCGGCCCGAGAGCGTCTGCTGGTCGGCCACGCGCCATGCGGCCGTTTCGTCCAGCACCACCGAGAGCCCGGCGGCCCGGACCCGGCAGAAGAAGTCGAAGTCCTCGAGCCCGAAGAACCACTCCGGATCGGGGAGCACGCCGGCGTCGACGACCGAGCGCGACACGAGGGTGGCGCCCCAGCACGCCACGTCCACCGGGGTCCAGCCGGCCGATGCCGTGTCGGGGACCACGTTCACCGTGTGCGCCCCCCGCCCGACGAAGCGCCGGCCGTAGGCCACCACGGCACCGAGCCGCTCCGCCGAGCCGGCACGTCTCTCGGCCGCCTCGACGAGGGGGGCCAACCGGGGAACGGGGAGGTCGAAGAGACCCACGTCGTCCTCGCACAGGTAGGCCCACCGCACATGGGGGGAGCGGAACGCCTCTTCCAACCCGGCGCGGAACCCTCCGGCGGGACCGGTGTTGCGCCCGAGCCGCACCATCTGGACGCGGTCCTCGAGGTCCGGGGCGTCGAGGCCGCCCTCGCCGTTGACCACCACGATCACCTGGTCGGGACGGAGCCCTTCGGCGTCGATCAGGGTCCGCGTCACGTCCGTGGCGAGCTGCGGCCGGAGGTGGGTGAGCACCACGGCCACCACCGCAGCGAGCCGGCCGTCACCGCTTCCCCCGGAGGCGCCCCCCGACCGGGATGGAGCCGCGGTCATCCTGCGCTCACGGCGATAGGCTACCCGCGCCGGTGGCGACGGTTGGCGTGGGGCCCGTCCGGAAGTAAACCATTCGGAGCGGAACGGCGCGGGTTCCAGCGGTCGCGGGAGGCAACCAGCGGTGACGAGCTCGGGGGGACAGCACCCATCTCGCAGCACGATCAGCGTCGTCGTCCCGGTGCTGAACGGGTTGCCCTTCCTGGAGGACCAGCTCGAGGCGCTCGTCGACCAGGACTCTCCCTGCGACTGGGAGCTCGTGGTGGTCGACAACGGCTCGACGGACCAGAGCGTGGCCGTCGCACGACGATGGGCCGGACGCCACCCCCGTATCCGCGTCGTGGACGCCTCGACCACCTATGGCGCGCCGGGCGCCCGCAACGCCGGGGTCAGGGCGGCCACCGGCGACCGGCTGCTCTTCTGCGACGCCGACGACGTCGTCCAGGCGGGCTGGCTGGCCGGCATGGCGAGCGCCCTGGACGAGGCGGACGTGGTGGCGGGGGTCTTCGACTTCTGGTCGCTCAACGGGTTGCGCCCCCAGCCTCCGCGACCGGCCTCGATGCGCCAGCTCGGCTACCTGCCGGCGGGGCTCGGCGCCAACCTGGCGGTCCGGCGTGACGCGTTCGAAACGATCGGCGGGTTCACCGAGGCCCTCTTGATCGGCGAGGACATCGACCTCTGCTGGCGGCTGCAGCTGGCCGGCTACCGGTTCCTGGTCGAGTTCAAAGCGGTCGTGGCCAAACGGGAGCGTCACCAGTTCGCCGAGGTGTTCCGCCAGGCGTCCCACTACGGTCGGAGCGGGCCGACGCTCTACCGGCGCCATCGCCGGGCCGGGGCCCGTCCCAACCTGACCGGTGCGGCCAAGTCGTGGCTGTGGCTGGCCGTTCACCTGCCCCGGCTGGCGCAACCCGGAAACGGCCGCATCGAGTGGGCCCGCGCCGCCGGGATGCGAACGGGCCGGTTGGCCGGATCGGTCACCGAGCGGGTGTTCTTCCCCTGAACCGGCCCACGAATTTCGACAAACGAATTTGTGACAGGTTGGATTCCGCGCCCTCGATGCGGCCGGAAGGTGCCGCTTCAGGACCGGACGTCGGAGAGACGCCTGTCGTAGTCGTCGGCGAGCGCCAAGAGCGCCCTTGACCCATCGCCGGAGAAGCACGAGCCATGCATGACGGCGAGCGTCGTAGGACCAAGGTCGGCCAGTCGCCGGATGGTGGGCCCGGTGTTCGGGGTTAGGCAGCTGGCCCCGAAGACATCCTCTGCCTGCGCGGCGGACCCGACAATGTCGTCGGTCGTGACCGCAGGGCCGTTGCCGAGTTGGGTGAAGAGGTCTCCGCACAGAAGTGTGTTGGTGGTCTCCTCGTAGAGGATCCGGGCCTCCCAGCCGTGGGGGACGTGCGGGGTGTCGATGTGCCGGACCCGGTGTGCGCCGAGCTCGATGACCTGGCCGTCGGCGAGTGGGTGGGGCGTCCGATCGGCCAAGTCGTTCAGCGACACCATGCAGCCGAGCGCCCCGTGTGCCACCTCGGCCTGGGGGGCTGCGGCGAGCAATTCGTTCATGGCGCCACACTCGTCCGCCTCGAGATGGCCGAAGGTGATCCAGCGAAGCCGGTCCAGCGGGGTGATCGTGGCGATGGCCTCGGCGAGGAGCGGGAAGGTGGCTCGGTGCCCTGTGTGGAACAGCAGGGGCTGCTCGTCGTCGATTAGGTACTGGTTGAAGGTGAAGCCAGTCGGCCCGACGTCGGGGACGAAGGTCGAGAACCGGTAGATGCTGCTCGGCGATCTCGGCGATTTGCGTGTCCATACCTGCTCCTTTTCGGGTTGGGGTGGTGGGGCTAGAGGGGAAGGGTGTGGCGGAGGATCCCGGTGCCGTGACCTCGCTCGGCCAGGATCCGGCAGAACTCGATGGCGTCCATGTCGACGTGCTCGCCGCCGGTTCCGGCTCGGAACTGCCCTCCGGCTGGGCCGTCGAGCGTGAGGGTGAACGGCTCACCATGGGTGCTCGCCCATTCGGCGACGAGGTCAGCCACGATCCGACCGTCGTGATAGGGATCGACGTCGAGCGTCTTCGCCGCCGCCCGAGCCAGGTCGATGCGGTGCATCCACACGTCGCGGGTGAATCCGACGTCGAAGAGGTAGGAGAGCGGCTGTCGGCCGACTGGTGCGGGGAGCTTGAGCAGCGGAAGGCTGGCGATCGGGCGCGGGAGCCCGGTGCGAGCGCGCAAAGCCCTGGCTGAGACAGCACCCCACTCGGAGACAAGTTCTTGGCTACTGATGTCAGCTCGCTCACGCACTTGGAACTCGTTCATGCCGTCCCACCAGAACTTGCCACCGATCTCAGCGATCAGCGGACGTCCCTTCCGCACCTGGCGGACGAACTCGCGGGGCGACGCCTGACCGGCTGCGGACCCCACGACGTGTGCGGCGAGGGCTCGCACGTCCCAGAGCACGCAGTCGGTGGGCTTGGTCCAGTCGCCAGGCTCGAAGCTGCGGAGCAGGGCCGCGAACTTGCTGTTCTCCGCTGCGGCGATCCGCATCGCCTCATCGTGGGTGATCCTCGGGACCGTGGTCACGTCGCGGATGGTTGCCTGATTCATTGCCGTGCTCCTTTCCGAGCGCTGCCCTGACGGCGTCGATCGACGTCGGCCAGGAACATGTCCACCGTCCGTGCGGCGAGGCGCACCCAGCGATCGCCACCGGGGTCGTTTGCCACCTGCTGATGGGCGAGTCCGTTTACCACTGCGCTGAAGACGTCGACGTCTCCAGGATGGGACGCGCCTGCCGCGGCGAGTCTTTGGCGGGCGATCTCGTAGAACTCGACAGCGAGCTCGTAAGAAGCCGGGGACGGTTCGAAGCCGGGGATCGTCCGCTGGAACAACAACTGGTGGCGCACCACGTCCTCGCTCGAGAACCGCACCAGCGCCTCGACGAACGCAACGAGCGCTTCGCGTGGGTCTTCGCTCAGGGAGAGGGACCTCATCAGGTCGAGGAGCTGCCGATTGCCGTCGGCGAACATCAAGTCGTACAAGCCGAGCTTCGAGTCGAAGTAGGCGTAAAGGGATGGTTGACGCAGATCGACACGCTCTCCGAGATCTCGCAGCGAGATGGCGGCCAGGCCGTCACGATGAACCAGCGTCCACGCCTCGGCCAGGATCGTCGCCCGTTTCGCTTCCCGACGGCGCCCTCGTCGATCAACTTGGTTGTTCGTCTCGGTTGGGGGCACTCGTGCTCCATATCTATTGTCGATAGATAACCTATCACTCATAGTTATGGATTGAGAGAGCCGTGTCAAGCCCAGCCGGCCATGAACGTCCAGCAGATGGGCACCTCCGGGTAACTGCCGCAGAAGTGCGGCAAGATCGCCGCAGGCGGGTTGTCACCGGTGCGCAGAGGTCTCGACCGTCGACGATGAGTTCGGGTGTCGACCGCGACGGGATGGATGCGCTCCACGCGTCGGCGGGTCCGTTCGAAACCCACGAAGGAGTCGATCTGGCCTATCGGGTACCCCCTCCCGTCCGCAGGGCGGGATTCGACGCTGCGAGACTGATCGCTTGGCCGTCGATCATGGCCGTGACTTGGGATTTTGCCGCCAGAGGGGTGTTCGTACAATGCCACCCCGAGACCGGTCTGGGCCGTGCTCCCCGCAGGAGCCGGGTCAGTTGACCTCCCAGTCGGCGCCCACGAACACCGGTGACATGACCATCACGCCCTCGGGCAGCGTGTAGGCGTCGGGCCCCATCACGTCGAAGGACATGACCGGCCGCCACGCCAACAGCGGTTTGCCTGCGCCCCCGGCGTGGCCCGACATGGCCGGCCACAGCGAGTAACGACCCTTGGCCAGGGGCACGTGGTGGAGCCGGCAGTGGACCTCGAAGTCGCCGGCCGGGAACGAGCCGCTGTAGCGGACCACGAACATCGGGAAGGCGCTCCCCTGGGACACGCCGATGAAGAAGTTGGCATCGAGCGGCCGGGGCGAGTTCAAGGTGAGCCGGATGTCGAGATCGCACTCGGAGCGGACCTGGCCACCATCGGAGGCGTCGATCTCCACCTTCAACACGTCGACCACGCCCTCGCTGGACGTGGTGAGGGCGGCGTTCTGCTCGACCGCTGCCCGGTAGCTGCCCACCACCTCCTTGACCGGACCCGAGGCCTGGACACAGGCGTCGGCCAGCCACACAGCCTTCTCACAAACGGCCTCGACCGAGGCGAGGTCGTGGGAGACATAGAGCAGCGTGGTGCCGGAACGGACGATCTCTCCGATCCGCTTGAGGCACTTCTGCTGGAAGTTGGCGTCCCCCACCGAGAGCACCTCGTCCACGAGCAGCACGTCAGGCTCGAGGAAGGCGGCGATGGTGAACCCGAGCCGCATCATCATGCCCATCGAGTAGAACTTGACTTGGCGGTTGACGGCGTCGGCCAGCCCGGCGAAGTCCACGATCTCGTCGAACTGGCCCTTGATCTTCTGGCGCCCCATGCCCATCACCGCGCCGTAGAGGTAGATGTTCTCCTTGCCGGTCAGCTCGGGGTGGATCCCGCTCGTCACGCTGAGCAGGGCGCCGATGCGGCCCTGGATCTGGCAGGTTCCGGCCGACTGATAGGTCACCTGGGAGATGATCTTGAGCAGTGTGGTCTTGCCGGAGCCGTTGATGCCGATCAGGGCCAGGGTCCCTCCCGGCGGCACCTCCAGGCTCACGTCCTTTAGCACCCACCGGTAATCCTTCCTCGAACCAGTGGCGATCGACTTCCCGAACCGCTTCATCTGGTCGTAGAACTTGGGGATCGTCTTGTCGGCCCGGAACCGCTTCCACACCTGGTCGCATTCGATGGTGCCACTAGGCAATGTCGGCAAAGTTCACCTCCAGCTTCTTGAAGATCCGGTAGCCGAGGGCGAGGTAGAGGACGGCCCCGATGGCGCCGACGATCGTGATGTTCCACTGAGGGGCATGGCCGAGCAGCATGGTGTCACGGGCCCCGGAGATGACCGGCCCGAGCGGGTTGAAGAAGGAGTAGACGATCTGCAGGTTGATGTCGAAGCCGCCGACCCAGTGGGCGGCGATGACGTGGTGGGCGGCTCCCAGGTGCTTGGGGATCAGGCGGCCGCCGCTTATGTGGTAGTGGGCCGGGATCCGGGAGAACGGCCAGATCACCGGGGTGGCGAACAGCCCGAGCGAGGTCATGATCGGGAGGACCTGGGCGAGGTCGCGCATCTGGATGACGATGCTGCCGATGGCCATGGCGATGCCGGCGGCGAAGATCACCTCGATCGTCATGAAGAGCGGGACCCACAGGGTGGCGAGCGTCGGCGCCCGGCCGAAGAGGACGAACAAAAGGGCCAGGGGCACCCACGACAGGATCGTGTTGAGACCGTTCACCCCGAGGGTCTCCAGCGGGAAGCACTCCCTCGGGAACTGGGTCTTGGCCAACAAGGCCTTGTTGTTGAGCAGCGACTGGCCCCCGTTGCCGAGGGCCGAAGAGAAGAAGCTCCAGCACAGGATGCCCACGAACGCGTAGAGCGCGTAGGGAAGGCCCTCGCTGCCGAACGACTTCACCCGCGAGAACACGACGACGAAGATCACCAAGGTGGCCACCGGGCTGATGACCGCCCACAGCACGCCCAGGGTGGCCTGCTTGTACTGGGCCCGGAAGTCGCGCTCGGCCAGCGTGTAGATGATCTCGCGACTTGCCCAGAGGGTCTTCAGCGACTGCCAGTAGTTGACCCGGTGGTGGTAGAGGATGTCCTTGGGCGGCTCTGCCGGGATTCTCGAGGTGTCCGGCTCGACCAGGGTGTCGCCGAAGGAAGGCTTCGCCGGAGCTTCGGTGTCAACGACTGTCACGGCGCGAACCTACCCCCCTCGGCCCGACACGCTGGGCCCACGCTTCCGACGATTGATCCGCCAGTGTACCAACGCGGTCCGGCCTTCCATCAGGCGGCCACGGTCCGCGGTACATCAGGCGGCCACGGTCCACGGTACCCGCCGGGCTTGGGGCCCGGGGGCGCCGATAGCATCGGCCGGATGCCGCCGCCCGGTCCCCGCCCGGTGCCCGCGCCGGTCGGCCGGTTGAGGGTGCTCGAGGTCATCAAGGGCCTCGGGCACGGCGGCGCCGAGCAGCTGCTGGTCGACACGGTGGCACACGGGGACCGGGACAGCTTCGACTACGAGGTGGCCTACGTCCTCGAGCAGGCGTCAGATCTCGTCCCCGCCCTCCGTGCCGTGGGGATCCCCGTCCACGCCCTCGGCGCGACACGCAGCATCGACGCCTCCTGGCTTCCGGCGTTCCGCCGGGTCATCGTCCGGGGCCGCTACGACATCGTTCACTTCCACCTTCCCTACTCGGCCGCCCTCGGCCGCCTGGTCGTCGCCACCCTGCCGCCGCGCTCGCGCCCGGTGACCGTTTACACCGAGCACAGCCTCTGGTCCAAGGTCTCGCCGGCCACAAAGGCCCTCAACCGGGCCACGGTCAGCCGGGACGGTGCGCTGATCGCGGTGTCGCCCGCCGCCCATGCCGCCCTGCCCGACCGGCTCAGGCCCCGGGCCCGGGTCATCGTGCACGGTGTTGACCTCGACCGCTCCAGCGCCACCATCGCCGCGTCCGACCGGGTGCGCGCCGAGGTCCGGGCCGATCTCGGCGTCCGCCAAGGACCGGTGCTGGTGGTGACCGTGGCCAACCTCCGCTCCGAGAAGGGCTACGACGTCCTGTTGGACGCGGCCCGCCGAACTGTCGACCGGCAGAAGGGTGTGCGCTTCGCCGCCGCCGGCCAGGGGACGCTCTTAGCCGACCTCACCGCCCGCCGCGACGAGCTCGGCCTCGAAGGGGTGTTCCAGTTCCTCGGCCACCGTGGCGACGCCCTGCGCCTGCTCGCCGCCGCCGACATCGTGGCGCTCCCCTCGCACCAGGAGGGGTTGCCCGTCGTCCTCATGGAAGCCATGAGCGTCGGGGCGGCCATCGTGGCCACCGAGGTCGGAGGGGTGCCCGAGGTCATCACCGACCAGGTCAACGGCCTGCTCGTGCCCCCTGGTCAGCCCGGCGCCCTGGCCGACGCCCTCGTCCGGCTGGCCTCGGACGCGGCGCTCCGCCACCGCCTCGGTGATAAGGCCCGGCGGGACAGCGCCGCCTTCGACGTTTCGCGGGCCAGCCGTGAGATCGAAGACCTCTATCGGCGGCTGGTGCCCCGGACTTCCTCGCTGCCGGCATGATCCGCCCGGTCAGGGGTCAGGGGGTGACGAGCGGAGCCTTCGCCACGTCGGTGGCGAGGCCGGCCACGATCGCCTCGACCACGTCGGACCGGTACCGCCCGGCGTAGCGGGACCGGGCCCGAGCGACGAGGCGCCGGCGAAGTTCGTCGTGGACGAGGAGTCGCAAGCAGGCGTCGGCCAACCCGGCGGGAGTCCGTCCGAGCAGGATCTCTTCCCCGTCGGTGACCTCGAGGCCCTCGGCGCCCACCGGGGAGGACACGACCGGGATGCCGTGGGCCATGGCCTCGAGGATCTTCACCCTGGTGCCGCTGCCGTAACGGACCGGCACCACGACGGCGTCGGCCCGGGACAGCTCGGCCGCCATGTCGGGGACCCGGCCCACCACCGTCACCCGGGGCGGGTCGTGCAGCGTCATCAGCTCGGGATGGTGGTCGCCGACCAGGCGGATCCGGACCTCGGGCAACGAGCGCCGGAGGAGGGGCGCGACCTCGCGGACCAGCACGGTGCAGGCGTCGATGTTTGGCGGGTAGCGGAGGAGCCCCTGGAACACGAGCGTGGGGGGTGAGCCCACCTCGGGCCGGCCGACCGGCGGGCAGGGGTCCGGATACCCGTTGGGGACGACGGCCACCCGACGGAGGCCGGATTCCCGTGCCCGTCCGGCGTCGAGCGTGCTGCAGACGACGACGGCCGCCGCCTCGCCGTCGATGCGCCGGTGGAGTCGGCGCCACCGCCGCACCTCCTCGCGGGAAAAGGCGTCACCGACCGCACGCCGCAATCTTGCCCTTGCCGTACCCTCCCCGGTCGGGGGGACCGACAGTCGGGCCATGACCTTCTGGTCCTCGAGGTCGTCGAGGTCCACGACGCAGGGCCCGAGCCGGCGGGCGGCACTGAGCACCCACGGTCGTGCGCCGAAGTACCAGACGAGGTCGTAGGGGTCCGGGGAGAAGCGGTCGAGCGCGTCGATGACCGGGCGCTGGTCCCGCCACGGAAGCCCGAACGGCATGGCGGGGCGGAGGGCGGTGGACACGAGCCCGAAGCCGGTGGAGGGCCGGTTGTCGAACCCGACGCGGCCGACCCGATCGAGGCCGAGGGAGCCGTCGGGCACGACCGGTGCCTGCCTGAACTTCGACACGACAGAGAGGAGGTCGACCGGGCCGGTCCGGGTCAGCCCCCTGACGACCATGGCCAGACGCATGCGGGAGCCACTGTCCTCCGGCCACGGCTCGTCCCCCGCAACGACCAGCGTTCTCATCCACCCCCCCTCGGTCGGCACCGATGCTGCCCCACTTCGCGCAACCCGCCGAACTGAGCGCCATCTCCGCCGATCCGCCGGAGCTCGGCAGCGATGCTAATCCGAGGGGCGATGGGCTCCGCTGGTAGGGTTGGGCCGCCGGGAGGGCCGGCGACGGCAGGGGGGCCAGACATGACCGAGCCGATCACCGAGCCGACGGCCGACGACGTCTTGCCGGCCCGGGTCCCGCTCGTCCTCCACGTCATCCCGACGGGCACCCCCCGAGGAGCCCAGCGCGAGGCGCGGGCGCTCGCCGACGAGCTCGATGCCCCGGGGAGCCGGCACCATCGGGTCCTGTCACTGTTCGACGGCGGCCACGACGTCGAGGTCGATGTGGCGATCGACCACCCGGCTCGCTCGGCGGCAGGGACCGGCTTCGACATCGGGCTCCTACGGGTCCTCCGGTCCGAGCTCCGGCGGATGGATCCGACGGTCGTGGTCGCCCACGGGAGCGAGCCCTTGAAGTACCTCGTCCCGGCCATGGCCGGACGGAGGAGGCCGCTCGCCTACTACGCCATCGGCACCTACTCGGGGTCGCGGGGACGCGTCCAGGTCGAGCTGTGGCGCCGCCTCGTGGGTCGGGCCGACGTCGTGGCCGCCGAGGGCGAGGAGGTGCGTGACGAATGCGTCGACCTGCTCGGCATCGATCCCGGACGGGTCCATGTCACACCGAACGGCCGTGATCCCGCTGTCTTCAGGCCCGGGAGGCGGCCGACGGCCGGTGAGCCCGGGGGCCCGGCCACCGTGACCTTCGTCGGCGCCTTCACCGAAGGGAAGGGGCCCGACCGCTTCATCGAGGTGATCGCCGCCCTCCGCCGCGCCGGCACAGCGTGCCGGGCCGTCATGATCGGGGACGGACCGCTCCGCGACCAGGTGGCCGGACCGGCGCGCCGGGCGGACGTCGAGCTCCTCGGCACCCGTGACGACGTCGCCGACCTGCTCTCCCGCTCGAGCGTGCTGGTCTTCCCGAGCAGGCCGGCAGGCGAGGGGATGCCCGGCGTCCTGATCGAGGCCGGCCTGTGCGGGCTGGCCTGCGTGACCACCGACGTTCCCGGCGTGCGCTCGATCGTGGTCGATGGGACCACCGGGCTCGTCGTCCCCGTCGACGACGTCGAGGCGATGGCGGCGGCGACCCGTCACCTGCTCGAGAACCCGACCCGGTGTCGGACCATGGGCGACGCCGCCCGGCGGCGGTGCCTCGAGCGCTTCTCCCTGACGGCGGTTGGCCGGCGGTGGCTCGAGCTGCTGGCACCGCTCTGCGACCGGACGGCTACCTGACCGCGACGCGATCCCGTGCTCGAGGGCGGAGCGGGCACGCCGGTCGGTGAGAACCCGGTTCAGCCCGTCGAGGGGATCGGGGGCCCCGGTCGAGACCGGTTGCGGCGCGCCTCGGCCGCCCGGCGCTCGGCCATGGCGCGCAGCATGACTCGGGTCTTCCGCCGCAGTTCCCAGTCGTAGCGGGGAGGCTGGCGCTTGGGACCGCGGGGCACGCACAACAGGGCGAGCATGTACGGCAGCATCATCGTCCGTTCGCGCTCGATCAGCCCGAGGTTGCCGAGGGCGGCGAACGTGTAGAAGAACGCCCCCGTGTAGACGAGGCACACCATGAGATACGGGCGGGCGAAGGTGGCCCGCGGGACCATCCGCAGGTTGCGGAGTGAGATCAGGATGAGAGCGATGATGACGAGGTTCTCGGCCGCCGCCACCCGCTCACCGTTGCCGTGGGCGTTGATGGGCAGCGGGTCGGCCAGCACCGTGTAGACGTCGCGGGGATAGGTGATCGGATCGTTCGAATAGGCCACGCCGCTGGAGCCGTAGCCGAGGCCGCTCCCCTGGCCGTTGTTGGCGTTGATCTGCTGCAGGTTGATCGAACCACCCGAACCGCCCCCGAGATCGTGCTGGGTGAGGTTCAAGGAGATGACGAGCAGGCCGCCGAGGATGGCCAGGGTGACGATGCGTCTCAGGGCACCGAAGCTCCGCTTGGCCGCCACGCTCGGGACCATCAGGGCGACGACGAAGCCGGCCAGGGCCAACAGGAGCTCGTTGGGTCGGATGTAGTAGCCGATGATGGCGCCGGGGACGACGAAGGCGAACCCGCCGGGCTTCTTGGCCAGGATGCGGGCGCTCCCGTAGGCGGTCAACCCGAGCGAGAGCATCATGATCGATTCCTTGCTCACGTCTGCCGTCCAGAAGATGAGCGAGGGGAGGAAGAAGAGCATCCGGGCATAGCGCCGGTGGTCGCCGCCCTTGAACGTCAGGGAGAAGGCCCGGAAGAAGAAGATGGTGCCGATGAACGACAACCAGCTGAAGACGAGGAACGTGGCCACCAGGTTGCTCCCGACGATGGCCATGACGACGCCGGCCGAGATGGAGACCGAGCCGTCGTTCACCACTGCCCTGATGTTGGCCCCGGCCAGGGTGAAGTCGAAGTGGCGGAAGTTGCCGGCCAGGTACGAGCCCACGTGGGTGTACTGGGTCCAGTCGGCGACCCCGTGGTAGACGTGGTCGACCACGAAGATCTGGGTCGGCGCGGCCACGAGATGGAGCACGAGGGCGAAGGTCAGGATCTTGACCAGCCACGGGTCTCCCTCGGCGTAGGCCACCCGGCGGATGATCACCCGGCCGATGCCGAAGAGGACGGCGGCGACGATCAGCCCGACGAGCGGGTTGGAGGGGAGCTGCGTGGCGGTGAGCACGGTCAGGCCCCCCCGGCCGATCTCAGGTGGCGCTGGATGTCGTGGTGGGCAGCGCCTGGCCGGCGCCGAGCGGTGCGGGCTCGGGCTCCTCGGTGCCCAGCGGGTCAGGGGGCCGGGAGGCGGTGTGGCGGATGTCCCGCTGGGCGAGCTGCACGTTGGTCAGCACCACGCCGAGCACCGGCGCGTCGATCCGGCGAAGCAGCTCGCCGGCGCTCCGGGCGTCGTGGAAGGTGGTCCACCCGCACTCGCCCACCACGAGCACCACGTCGGAACTGTGGGCCAGGGCCTCGGCGTGGTGCACGGCGAGCAGCGGAGGAACCTCGACGATGACGGCATCGGCCAGGCGTCGCGCCGCCCGGAGAACGTCGGGAGCCCGCGTGACCAGCTGGCCGGAGGTTCCGATGAACCCGGCCAGGGGCAGGCGGGACACCAGCTCCAGCCGGGACGGCTCGAGAGCGTCCCGGACGGCGTCCGTGGTGATCGGTGTCGTCACCGGGACCGATCGGCGCCTGCGACCGGGCTCGATGTCGCCCGTGCTGATCACGATGACCCGCTGGTTGGCCTCGGCATAGACGGCGGCCAGGTTGGCGGCGACGTGAGGGCGCGAGGGCTCGAGCCCCGGTGAGACGACCAGGATGACCTGGCGCTCGGTTCCCAGGTGCTCGGGAAGCGTCGACACCGTGTCGACGGCGGACAGGGAGGGAACGGCCCGCGCCTCGCCGGGCCCACCTCCTCCGAGCCGCCCGTTCCCGTTGGCATTGCCGTTGCCGAAGCCGGCATAGGCCATGCCGTAGGGATCGATGGGGGCGGCGTCCGCCGCCAGCGCCTCGAACATGACCGACATCCGCAACATGCGGTAGGCCTCGGCCCCGGCCGAGTCGGGGTCGCCCACCACGTCGACGACCGCCGTTGCGCCCCGAGCGGACTTCTTGCCGCCCACCGGCGGTCCGGTGGGGATCTCGACGACGACGGGGAACCCGAAGTTCGCCTCGGCCCGGGTCCGGTTTCGGAGGCGCTTGTCGAGGAGCTCACGCAGGAGCAGGATGCCGGCCCCGACGACGAGCCCGATGACGAACCCGGCACCGAGCCGCACCTTCTTGCTGGCACCCAGGCTGGCGGGATGCTTGTTCGTCTTGTAGGCGTAGCTGGCCGGTTGCTCGACCTGGAACCCGGTCTGGACGGTGGGCGTGGACGTACCCGTGGAATCGCTCGTCCCGCCGGCGTCGGCAGCGCTGTTGGCGCTGTTGGCGCTCGAGGTTCCCTTGGCGCTGGCCGCCGCCCGGGCGTCGGCTGCGGTCTGGATCACGTGGCCCACCGCCGTCGAGTAGCTGTTGGCCAGGTCGACGGCGGCGAGCAAGGTCTTGCCCCGGGCCAACAACGAGACGTACGGGGAGAGGTTCCGCTTGCCCTTCAGGGTCGTCGTCGTCGAGCCGGAGCTCGGGGCCGGGTTGACGACCCCGATCTGGGGCGTCATGTACTCGGAGAGCACGAAGTTGGGGACGTTCAGCCCGTCGAGCTGGGCCGCCAGCTCCTGGGTGCTGTTCAGGCTGGCGTAGAACTGGATCTGGCTGCTGTTGACCGCCCCGCTCACCGCGCTGCCGCCCGAGGGGACCGATCCGACGACGGCAGACGCCTCATAGGGCAGGGGGCTCTTCTTCTTGTGGGAGGAGCTGGTCGGGATGGCCACGGCGATCACGGCTCCCAAGACGGCCAGCGCCACCAGCAGTCTCCAGCCTCTGCGGAGGGCTCCGAGGAAGTCAATCGGCTCCATCAATCCGCTCCACTACTCGCGCTCGTCACCTGGTCCGGCCCGACCGATGACGCGCCAGTCCGCGCCCGATCCTGCCCGGCATAGACGCGCCAGCATACACGTGGCCTGCCCGGACTTTGCCGCGCCGCCACCAAGCGTGCGGACGCCGGTTCGCTCGGTGCTCGCTCTGCCGACGAGGTCCCTCGGACGGGACGGGGGCATGGTTCTAATCCCCAATGTTGAGGATGGCTGCCCTTCCGTGCCCTCGGTACGCTGGCCCTACCGGTCGGGCGGCGTGGCGGAGTCACGCCGGCGTGAACTCTCGGTGATCGCTCGGTCAACTCCCCCTCGGCGGCGAGCCGGTCGGGGAGATGCCATAATGAGCGCTGCTTCACACCGAACGTGGGCGGACGTCGGCGGCAGTGCTCGGACAGGTAGTGCTACGAGCGAGCGGTGGTCGGGCCCCATCTCGGTGGTCGCCACTGGTTGTCGGACAGGTTGGGCGATGGCGAGCAGGGGGGCTTCACATGGGTGTCAGTGAGCCGACCGACCAGCGGGTCACGCACGAGCGCGGAACGTCAGCGGCGGAATCGCAGGGTCGGTCGTCGGTGGCCGTGATGGCAAGTCGGATCCGCGCGAGGCTCGTGTTCATGCTGCTCGACGCGGTGTGCGTCGTGGCCGGCTACGGCGTGGCCGAGGTCGCCTACTTCCGCGACAAGGCCCCGGCCCACTACTGGCGCGACTTCGCCGTGTTCCTCCTCATCGCCCTCGTGGTCACGCCTCCTCTCCAACCACGTCTTCGGCCTCTACGGACGCATGTGGCGCCACGCCGGCGCCGAGGAGGCCCGCCAGCTGATGCTGTCGGCGGCGGTCACCTTGTGCCGTGCTCGTCGCCTTCTGGCCCGTCGGCCGGGCCGCTCGAGATCAAGCACGTTCCCATGGCCGTCCTCGTCGTCGGGTGCATGTTCGCCGCCGCCGGCATGGGCGTGCTCCGGTTCCACTCGCGCCTGTTCGCCTGGCAGCGCGGTTCGAAGCCGGGTCGGGCCTGCGGGTGGCCGTCATCGGGAGCCGCGACGCCGGGGCCGCCGCCATCCGCGAGATGCTGCGCAGCCCGGGGGCCGGCCTGGTGCCCGTCGCCGTCTTCGACGACGACCCGCGGGCCCACGGGCTGTCGCTGCTCGGCGTGCCGGTCGTCGGCGGCATCGAGGACATCCCCGAGGCGGCCAGCCGCTACACCATCCAGCAGGTGCTGCTGGCCATCCCGCCCCGCCACCCGAGCTGGTCGAGCGGGCGCTGCGCGCCTCGGAGCAGGCCGGCGTGACCATGAAGATCCTCCCGGGTGTGCAAGGACATGGTCGAACGGGAACCGCCCCACGTAGCCGCCCTGCGCCAGGCCCGCGAGCCCAGGATCGAGGACCTGCTCGGCCGCACGCCGGTGCCCACCGACCTCGAGTCCGTGCGCCGCACCCTCGCCGGCCGCCGGGTGCTGGTCACCGGAGCCGGGGGCTCGATCGGCTCGGAGATCTGCCGCCAGGTGGCCGCGCCTCGACCCGGCCCAGCTGGTCCTGCTCGACCACGACGAGACCCACCTGCACGACACGGCGGCCACCGTCGCCGGTCCCTGCGCGCAGGCCCTCGTCGACGTCACCGACCGCGCGCGCCGTGTTCGAGGCGTTCGAGCGCTACCGGCCCGAGGTGGTCTTCCACGCCGCCGCCCACAAGCACGTGCCGGTGCTCGAGGAGCATCCGCTCGAGGCGGCCAACACCAACGTCCTCGGCACGCTCAACGTCGGTCGAGGCGGCCGCCGAGGTCGGCACCCAGCGGTTCGTGCAGATCTCCACCGACAAGGCCGTCCGCCCTTCCAGCGTCATGGGCGCCTCGAAGCGGCTGGCCGAGCAGATCGTGCTGGCCCGGTCCACCCGACGGCGCCGCCTACTGCACCGTCCGCTTCGGCAACGTGCTCGGCAGCCGGGGCAGCGTGATCCCGACCTTCGCCCGCCAGATCGCCAACGGGCGGCCCGGTGACCGTGACCGACCCCGCATGACCCGCTTCTTCATGAGCGTGGAGGAGGCCGTCCAGCTGGTGCTGCAGTCGTCGGTGCTCTCCGACGGCGGCGGCGAGATCTTCATGCTGGAGATGGGCGAGCCGGTCAGCATCCTCGACCTGGCCGAGCGGATGATCCGGCTGTCGGGCTACCAGGTGGGCGTCGACATCCCCATCCAGATCACCGGGATCCGGCCGGGCGAGAAGCTCGACGAGGAGCTCCGGACCCCGGACGAGGAGATCCTGACCACCCACCACCCCTACATCCATCGGCTGGTCCCCATCACCGCTCCGGCGGACGAGCTCTTCGCCGGCCTGGACGAGCTCAGGGACGCGGCCGCCGAGCGTGAGAGGCGACCGTGTCCGGAACCTCCTGTTCTCCGTCGGCGCCACCGGTGTGCGCGCCCCGGGCGACGACGACCGAGATGGCCCGCACCGCCCAGGTGCCGGCGTCGCAGTCGGACCTTCCGTCGCCGCCATCCGGTGAGCCGGTCCGGCGGGGCCCTGCCAAGCTGGTCGTCGTCGGCCAGGGCTATGTCGGGCTGCCGCTGGCCCTGCGGGCCGTCGAGGCGGGCTTCGACGTCGTCGGGTTCGACGTCGACAGGGACAAGACCAAACGGCTGGCCGCCGGGATCTCCTACGTCGAGGACATACCCGACGCCAGGCTGACGCCGGCCTGGCCACCGGCCGGTACGAGGCGACCGACGACCCGGCCCGCCTGGCCGGCTTCGACGTGGCCGTCATCGACGTCCCCACCCCGCTGCGCGACGGCGTCCCGCACCTCGCCCTACGTCGAGCACGCCTGCAGCCCTTGTCGCCCGCCACCTCAGCGCCGGCGCCACCGTCATCCTCGAGTCGACCAGCTACCCGGGCACGACCGAGGAGCTGGTCGTGCCCCATCCTCGAGGAGGGCTCGGAGCTGGTTGCGGGTCGCGACTTCCACCTCGGCTACAGCCCCGAGCGGATCGACCCGGGCAACCCCGACCTGGCGCCTCGAGAACACGCCGAAGGTCGTCTCCGGCATCGACGCGGCTTCGCTGCAGGCCGTGCAGCGCTTCTACGACCGCCTGTCGAGCGCACGGTTCCCGTGTCCGGGACCACGAGAGGCCGAGCTGACCAAGCTGCTCGAGAACACCTTCCGGCACGTCAACATCGCCCTGGTCAACGAGCTGGCCATGTTCGCCGCCGACCTCGACATCGACGTGTGGGAGGCCATCGACGCCGCCTCCACCAAGCCCTTCGGCTTCCTGCGCTTCACCCCCGGGCCGGGGGTCGGGCGGCCACTGCCTGCCCATCGACCCGAGCTACCTGTCGTGGAAGGTCCGGCGCAGCCTCGGCCAGCCGTTCCGCTTCGTCGAGCTGGCCAACGACGTCAACGAGCACATGCCCGACTACGTCGTCCGCCGCCTGATGCTGGCCTTCAACCGCCGGGGCCGCGCCGTCAACGGGTCACGGGTCCTGCTCCTCGGGCTGGCCTACAAGCGCAACACCGGCGACGCCCGGGAGGTCGCCGGGCACGGTCATCGCCCAGCTCGCTCGGCTGCGCTCGGCGCCGAGGTGCGGGTGGCCGATCCCCACGTCGACGACGACGTGGTCCCCTATCCGGTGGTCGAGCTGACGGCCGACGAGCTGGCCTCGGCCGACGCCGTCGTCATCGTCACCGACCACGACGCCTTCGACTACGAGGCCGGTCGCCGCCCACGCCCGCTACGTCCTCGACACCCGCAACCGCCTGGACGGGCCGACGGTCGAACGGCTGTGAGCTGACGAGCCGGCGGCCCCGGGGCCGGCTGAGGGGTGCTCTGGTGCCTCCGCTAGGATCATGCGCCGCATGAGGGGAGGCACGGTGGTCGTCGAGGACGGAGTGGGCACGTCCAGGCCCGCGATGCCCTGCCGAGGCACGCTCCGCCCGTGAAGGTCCTCGTCACCGGCGGCGCCGGGTTCATCGGGGCCAACCTGTGCCGGAGCCTCGCCGGGAGCGAGGGCGTCGACGAGGTCGGTGGCCCTCGACGACCTGTCCACCGGTCCCGGGAGAACCTGGGCGGGTCGACGGTGTCGAGCTGGTCGAGGGGTCCATCCTCGACGCCGCGCTCCTCGACCGGGCCTTGACCGGCGCCGACGCCGTCGTCCACCTGGCCGCCCGGCCCGTCGGTGCCCCGGTCCCTGGCCGACCCGATGGCCAGCCACCTGGCCAACGCCACCGGCACCATGGAGGTGCTCGAGGCCGCCCGGCGGCAGGGCGGACCCCAGGTCGTCGTGGCCTCGTCCTCCTCGGTCTACGGGGCCAACCCCGCCCTGCCCAAACGGGAGGACATGGTCGCCGATGCCGGTCAGCCCGTACGCGGCCAGCAAGCTGGCGGCCGAGTCCTACGACCCTGGCCTACGGGCGGTCGTTCGGCCTGCCGTCCTCGCCTTCCGCTTCTTCAACGTCTTCGGGCCGCTGCAGGCCGCCGACCACGCCTACGCCGCCGTGGTGCCCGCCTTCGTGGCCGCCGCCCTGCCGGCGAGCCCCTTACCGTGCACGGCGACGGCCGCCAGACCCGGGACTTCACCTACGTCGGCACCGTGGTCGACGTGCTGGCCGACGCCGTGCGCGCGCCGGGTGACCAGCCCCGAGCCGGTCAACCTGGCCTTCGGCACGCGGGTCTCCCTGCTCGAGCTCATCACCGCGCTCGAGCGCAGTCCTCGGCCGGCCCCTCCGGCGTCGGCACAGCGAGCCGCGCCCCGGCGACGTGCGCGACTCCCAGGCCGACCAGTCCCGATTGCGGTCCTTGTTCCCCGCGGTAGAACCTGTCGACCTGGAGCGGGGCCTCTCGTCCACGGTGACCTGGTTCGAGGGGTCGAGCTGACCCGGCGGTGGGAGACAGCGACGGGGTTCGTCCTCGTCGCGCTGTTCGTGATGGTCGCCGCCGTCGTCCATCTCCATCCCGGAGAGAACGCCATCGACCGGTTCGGGTTCCTCCACATCGGAGCCGCCCCCCGCTCGGCGCTGTTCACCCGGATCACCGAGTTGGCGCTCCCCTGGGTGCTCATTGCCGGCGCCGTCCTGGCCGCAGCGCTCGCGTTCCCCTCCGACCGGAGGCGGGCCCTGGCGTGCATGCTCGGTCCCCTGCTGGTCGCGGTGATCGTCGAGTACGCGGCCAAGCCTGCCGTCGGGCGCACGCTCGAGGGCGTGCTCACATTCCCGTCGGGCAACGTGGCCGACGTCTCAGCCGTGGTCACCGCCCTGGTGCTCGCCGTGCCCCGGCGGGCCCGGTTCGCGGTCGCAGTGCTGGCCGCCGCTGTCGTCGTCGCCGTCTCGGTGGCGGTGATCGGGCTCAGGTGGCACTACCCGAGCGACGCCGCCGGCGGAGCCGTGCTCGGGGTGGGAGCGGTACTGCTGGTCGACGGCGTCATCCACCGCGGCTGACTGCGGATCAAGGAGAGGGCACGAGGCCATCGACCCCTTTGCATCGGCGGTGCCGCCCGCTAGGCTCTCTCCTAAGGGGATGTACCGCTTCCGGCTCAGGAGTTACGGCGCGACGAGGTCCGAGCACTGTCGGAACGGACTGGTGGTACACGGGGGACAATGGCGACGCAAGCACCGAGCAGGCCAGTGGCCACGGAGCGGACGGATCGACGCGCCGTCAGCACCATCGCCCGCGTCGACCTGAGCGGGGCCGGGGACGCCAAGCGGGGCGACGGTGCGCTCCGGTCGGTCCTCGACCGGTTGCAGCAGACGATCCGCCCCGGTGACCGGGTCTGCCCGGTCGGGGTGAGCCGCATCGCCATCTCGTTCGGGCCCGACGCCGAAGCGCTCTCGCCTCGGACGCTCGGTGAACGGCTGGCCGACGCACTCTCCTCCCCGGCGACCACGGTGACGGTCGAGCGCGGCGGGTCGCCTGCTCCCCCGGCCACCGACGAGCAGGGTCCCGCTCCCGTGACGAGCACCGTCGTGCCGATGCCGATGCGTCGTCACCGCACCATCGTCCGTTGCAGCCCGCTCGGCTCCCCCGGTCCTGTCGACAACGGCGGCCCGACCTCCCGGACCGTGCTGGTCGTCGAGCCGAGACCGACGGCGGCCGGTGGGCCGGGACTGGTGACCACAGCGGCGCGGCGCATGGCGGCAGAGCTCGGGTTCAAGACGGCGGTGCACACCATGTCGACCGACGATGCACCGGCGCTCGACGTCGACGGCTCCCCCGTCGACCTGACGATCCTCGTCGTCCCCGGCCATAGCGCCGGGGACAGCAGCCGTTGGAAGACGAGCAGTTGGTGCCTGCCGGCCCTGATCGCAGGCGCCTACGTGGCGGCCGGCGTGGAGGTGCTGGCGGTGAGCGCGGGCGCCGGTGCCGGGGCGCTCGCCGGCTGCGCCTCCGAGGGTGCGACGGTCCTGCTCGACCCCGACGACCTGCCGGCGGCGCTCGAGAGCCTGTGCCGGGACGAGGCGCTGACGAGCTCGGGAAGTGCCAGCGAGTGCGTGGAACAAACACGATCGCTCCTCGACGCCCTCATGCAGCTCACGGCGTGCGAGCGCCGGGTGCTCTTCTACCTCACCCAGGGCCGGCCGGCCCAGGACATCGCCGACGAGCTGGTGGTTTCGCTCACCACGGTGCGGTCGCACATCCGCTCGATCCTCCGCAAGCTGGGCGTCAGGTCCCAGCTGGCGGCGGTGGCGCTGGCCAACCGGGGTGTCCACTCCTGGCCCGGAGCCGGCGAGCGGGATCAGGGGGCCGGGTCGGGCTCCAGCTGAGCGGCGCCCCGGCGGGATCGGCTACTCGGGCAGGACGGAGATCCGGTCGGACCTCCAGATCGGCGCTCGGGAGCCCACACGACGGCGCCCTTTCGCGCCACCAGTC
Organism: uncultured Acidimicrobiaceae bacterium; assembly: GCA_963828385.1. Taxonomy (GTDB): domain Bacteria; phylum Actinomycetota; class Acidimicrobiia; order Acidimicrobiales; family RAAP-2; genus Bog-756. Next base: position 853,970 of record CAWHEF010000002.1, on the reverse strand, counting down.
TCCCCGGGATCCAGAGGCCGGAAGACTCTAGATTGTCGCCATGCTCCTGGGGCGTGAGCGCCTTTCCTTTACTGCATGCTGGGCGATGTCCACCATCGTCTTCTTCGCGCTGATGGTGGCATGGAGCTTCGCCACGCCGCTCGGCGCCGCGTCCGACGAGCCGACGCACATCGTGAAGGCGGCCGCAGTGGCCCGGGGCGAGTTCCTGGGCCAACCGGCCGAAGCAAGCTCCTCGGGGGGACAGGGGCACGAGGGCCGGGCCGTCATGGCCGTCGTCGTCCCGGCCACGTTCGCCCGGGACGGCAACCTGGCGACGTGCTACCGGCACCACCCGAAACGTAACGCGTCCTGCGCGCCTCCCATGTCGACGTCGACCCGTCTCGAGCGCACCACGACGTACGTCGGTCGATACCCGCCGCTCTACTACCTGATCGTGGGGCTTCCGACGCGATTCCTCCAAGCAGGATCGGCTGTCCGCTTCATGCGAGTGCTCTCGTCGTTGGCATCGGCGTTGCTCCTCGGACTGGCGCTCGCTGTGGCATGGCGGTGGTCCCGTGCACGACTCCTTCCGCTGGCCGTGGTGCTGGCGGCAACGCCGATGGTGATCTTCCTGGGCGGTGTGGTGAATCCGAGCGGTCTCGAGATCTCAGCCAGCATCGCGTCGTGGACGACCGGTCTCGTCTTGATCGAAGGACGGGCCGGGTCCCCGCCAAGGCCGTGATCTCCGCCTTCACCGTCTCCAGCTCTGTGTTGATGCTGACCCGGGGGCTGTCACCCTTCTGGTTCGCCCTGATCGTCGCCACCCTGGTGGCGCTGGAGCCCCGGCGTTGCTGGCAGCTGCTCCGCGTAGGCGCAGTTCGGGCCGCCGCCGCCGTCATGGTCGGGGTCGGCGCTCTGGCGACGACCTACATTCTCCTGTTCGGAGCGACGGCGATCACCCCGTCAGGAATCCCCTTGTCACGGCACGCCACGGCGCTCACCGTGGCCAACCTCTACGGGTCCCATATCACCGGATACACCACCCAGATCGTGGGCGTCTTCGGATGGCTGGACACCCCCTCGCCTTTCCCAGTCGTCCTCCTCATCGGCGCAGCCGTCGCCGGACTGCTGTGGTTCGCCATCGCCACGTCCCGACGGCGCCAGGCAGCGGTGCTCATCGGCCTCCTGGTGGCGGCCATCGTGGTTCCGATCGCCATCGACATCAAAAACGCCCTCGAGATCCACGACGACGTGTGGCAGTCGAGGTACGCGCTCCGCTCTACCTCGGGGTGCCGCTGGTGGCAGCTGCCATCGGCGGTGGATCGCGGTCCCTTGCCCGCACCCATATGAGATGGATCGTCATCACCGGAGCGTCGGTGATGGCACTCTCCCAGTTCGCCTGCTTCTTCACAGCCCTCCACCGGAACACCGTGGGGGTCAGAGGAGGCCTCGATCCGTTCGCCCGGACGGCGGGGGGTTGGACGCCTCCGCTTCCACCGGTAGCCCTCCTGGCCGTGACGGCCCTCGTCTGCGCCGCCTACGGGTGGTGGATCGTCCACCTGGACCCTTCCGCACTCTCCGGACGTCGGGAGCCCGATGCCGGCGCGACGAACACGGCCGGGACCTCGCCGGCACCCGAGCTCATCGGTGCAGGGCCTGGCCCCGGAGCAGGGCCTGGAGGTCAGGAAGGCCCGTGACTCGGGAACGCCCGTGACTCGGGAACGGGCGTCGTCCGTCCGATCAACGCTCTCGGAAGCGCGCCTCGGATCAGGCGCCCTCGCAGGGTTCGCGCCGCTGGAGGATGCCGCCTGCCTCCAGCCTTCCCAACAGCTCGTACTCGGGCTCGAGCCGGGCCCGGAGCCGCTCGCGCTGGTCGTGGCCCAGCACCGAACGCCGGCCGGACGCTCGGGCGCGGTGGTGCTGAAGGGGAAGGTCGAGCCTCCGACCGAGTCCTGCCAGCCCCGCCACGAAGTCCTCGGTGAGGAAGACGCACGAGCACCCGGCGATGCGGTCGGTCGCCTCCGACACGTCGAACGTCTCCGAGAACATGGCCAGCTGGGTCAGGAGGCGCCGGGGCGGCACCCGGTCCAGGAAGGCGTCGAATCCGTCTGCGGCGAGCATCCGTTCGGCCTCGTTGACCCGACCAGGCGAGTCAGGGTCGTCGCCTGCGACCAGGTAGTCGAAGTAGGAGCGGACCCGCTCGATGGGATCGCGCAGCATCGTGACGGTGAAGGTGCGGGCTGGCAGCGGCTGGCGGGCGGCCGGACGGTGGGATCTACCGAAGAAGTAGGCCCCCTCGGCAAACAGGAAGCGGTTGTTGGCGACGAAGCTGAAGCCTCCGCTGATCGTCCGCGGCAGACCGCAGCCGGTCATCCGTCTCCACACGTCCATCGGGTCCTCGCCGCCCAGGGCCAGAAAGCTCAGGTACAGGCTCGTCCCGGCCGTCTTGCGGATGTGATAGCAGTAGATGCGGCGGCTCCCGTCCGGCAGCTCGTAGGACCCCGCCAGCCTGCGGTACGTCGGATCACGCCAGATCTCCAATCCGTCACGTGCCAGCCGGAACCGCCGCCGGATCCGTCTGACGCCTGGGCGCCGTTCGTCATCGGGGACAGGCCTCCTCGCTGTCGCGCCGGTTGCCCAGCGCATCGGGGACACCTTAGCGTCCTCCGTTCGCGGTGGCCGGTGGATCGACCTCCACGTGCGGTGACGGCGCCGACCGGGAGCAACATCGAGGCGGCCCCGATCCCCTGGGGTGGATCTCGGGGGATGGAGGGGCTGATTCACCGTGACGACGGTTCGTGGACGGCACTCGGTCCTGTGCTGGGTGCCCATCTGCCTCGGGGCGGCTCGTGAGCAACGCCATGTCTGCTGCGGCCGTCCCCGAAAGCACGGCCGAGCAGGTATCCGCCCCGGTGAAGCTGGTCATCTGGGACCTGGACGAGACCCTGTGGGCCGGGACCCTCAGCGAGGGACCCGTCCGCCTCGATCCGTCCCGCGTCGATCTCGTCAGGACCCTCAACGGGCGGGGATCATCAATGCGATCTGCTCGAAGAACGACCCGGGGCCGCCCAGGCGCCGCCTCGAGGCAGCCGGGGCTGTGGGACGAGTTCGTCTTCGCGCGGATCGACTGGTCGCCCAAAGGACCGCGTGTCGCCCGGATCGTCGAGGACGCTCAGCTGAGGCCGGAGAACGTCCTCTTCATCGACGACCTGCCGCTGCAACCGTGCCGAGGTCCGCCATTTCGTCCCCGGCATCCAGACCGCGGGGCCCGAGATCCTCGACCAGCTGCTGTCCTTCCCGAGCTCGCCGGAAAGGACGACAGCGACCGCTCTCGGCTCCGGCAGTACCGGCATGCTGGAGAAGAAGCTGGCCGACCGCGGGTCGGCACGACGGACGCACGAGGAGTTCCTGCGCTCGTGCGACATCCGGATCGGTATCTACTACGACGCCGAGGCGGAGCCGACCGCTTGTTCGAGCTCCTGAGCCGGACCCACCAGCTCAACTTCACCAAGCGCCGGCTCGGCCTCGAGCATTTCGAGGTGATGCTCGCCGATCCGGACCGCGAAGCCGGCTACGTACCGGGTCCGCGATCGTTACGGCGACTACGGCATCTGCGGCTTCTACTCGCTCGCTCCCGACGGCAGGGCTTGAGGACTTCCTGTTCTCCTGCCGGGTGCTCGGCATGGGCGTCGAGCAGTGGCTGTACGCCTACCTCGGCCGGCCCGGCTCCGGTCGCGGGTGAGGTCTCGTCCTCGCTGGAGGGCGAGCGTCGACTGGATCACGCTGGACTCGATGGCTGCGACGACGTCCCCGGGGGAATGGGCCCCTCCCCCGCAGCGTCGGCTGCAGCGCAGCGAGACCGGTTCCTGATGGTCGGGGGCTGCGACCTCAACACCACGGCTCAGTTCCTGGGCGGCCGCATCGCCACCGAATTCGCGCATACCGGTCCGACGGCGCGTTCGTCCACGTCGGGCCACACCGAGCTGCTCCGGCAATCGGCGTCGGCCCTGACCGACGAGCAGTGGGTCGTCGACGGATCCCGTTCACCGACGAGGAGGCGCTCCGTTCATCGGTTCTCGACGCCGGCTACGACGTGCTCGTCCACAGCGTGCTCACCGACTACACCCAGGGGCTCTACCGCCACCGGCGAAGGGTCTCGTCGTGCCCTGGTACCAGTTGCATCCCGATGTCACCGATCCGGTCCATCTGGCCGTCGATCGAGTCGCCAGTACGGACGGGACGGCATCGACCGCGAGTTCCTCATGTGGTTCGCCGGGAATTCGAACCGCTCGGTGGCATCTCACCCGATCGATTCCAAGAGAACCTGCGCTGGCTGGCGGACTCGGTCCCCGACCGGCGCCCGGATCGTCTTCATCAACGGCGCCGAGATCCCCTTCGACGACCCCCGGGAGCCCGACCGCCATCTTCGCCACCGGCATGAACGACGCGCTGGACGGGTGGTCGCCACCCTGCCGAATGCCTCCGTCTGCGACGTCGCGGATTCGTCCGTGACCGAAGTGACTCTCACCGACACCTCCGCCACTACCGCCGCCGATGCTACCTGCGGATGGCCGAGGAGATCCGGTCCCTGACCTCCTCCGAACTGCGGGTGCATCCTCATCGTGGGCCCCCGCGGCCTTCGCCGCGACCTACTCGTTCGCCGGCCGACGACGGGTGGACCTCCGCCGGCGGTCCGGACGGCTACGAGCGGCTCCGGCTCCGGCCGCAGGCGCGTCCGGCCCGCGGGTGGGTCCGGAGCCGTCGGATGGAACTCCGTTCAACAGGTGCGGCTCGATCACCAGGGCCTTCGCCAACGCCCCCCACTCGTACACCACGTCATAGGGAAGATTCGTCCGTGGGTCCTGGACGGGCACCATCTCCAGGTGGATCGGCGTGCATCGTTCGAACAAGCAACCGGGCCCGCGTCGCCTGGCTCCGCTCCGACACCACGATGATCCGGTCCCAGTGGCGCTGGCGACCAGGCCGGCTCGTGTACTCGGCCTCGCCCCGGGTGTCGAGGGGATCGGCCCGGAAGCAGATGACCGCGACGTGGGCCACGGGCGTGGACAGGCGCCGGCTTTGTTGCCCCCGAGGGAGATCACGGCCACGGGCGCGTACCCCTGCCGGGCCAGCGATGATCGCCGTCTTCGCTCGGAGCTGCCCGCTGTCGCCGCCCAAGGCCACGACGGCGTCTGCCGATCTGGTGGCCGGTCCGTCGGGGGCCAGATGAACAGACGGGCCGTCGCCACTGCGGCGACGGGCACGACGACGAGGAACAAGATGATGAGGAGCGCCCGGACCCACCGCCACACGGCCGAACGCAGTGCTGACAGGCCGCACGTAGCGGCGCTGTCCGAGAGCCCCGGGGTCGCCCCCCGGGGTCGCCCCGCCGGGATCCTCGAAGTGCTTCTACCGTCGGGCACGGCTCATCGGTGGGCACCGACACTGGAGTCACCGTCGGATCTCATGGACGAACCGCCGGCTGGCCTCACGTCGGGCTGACCATGAAGCCAGTCTGGTCGTCGTCCAGCTCGTCGTCGGTGCCGATCGCCCATTCGACCGGTCTGCTGGCGGACGCCGGCCACAACCTCACCGACCTCGGCGCGCTGCGATCCTCGATCCTCGCCGTCCGCAGGCTGGTGCGGCGGCCGCCGACCACTAGCGCTCGTTCGGCGGCCATCGGGCGACCATCCTGGCCGCTCTGGCCAACGCGGCCCTCGTCGCCGTCGTCACACTGCTCATCGTGACCGAGAGCGCCTACCGGTTCGGTCACCCCGAAGCGTGCGGGCCGGGCTGGTCCTCGTCGTTCCGCCTCGGTCACCTCGCAATGAACGGCATCGCTGCCTCGTGCTGCACGACGGTTCGACGGACCTGAACATGCGCTCCGCCGTCCTCCACATGGCGGGCGACGCGCTTGCGTCGCTGGCTGTGATCCTCGCCGCCGCCGTCCTCCTCGTGGTTCCGTCGGCCCCTGGATCGACCCGGTCTCCGCGCTGGTGGTGGCGGCCGTCATCGTCGTGCAAGCGCTCGGTCTGCTCCGCAGGCAGTCTCCCGTGCTCCTCGAGTCGACCCCCTGCGATCTCGACCTCGTCCGGCTACCGGCGGCGATGCAGACGATGCCCGGCGGTGGGAGCAGGTGCACGACCTCCATGTCTGGAGCCTGACGAGCGAGATCCGCCTCCTCTCGGCCCACCTGGTGCTGACCGGCCATCCCGCCCTCGAAGAGGCACAGGCCGTGGGCGACCGGGTCAAGGCAGCGATCGCATCGGCACGTATCTCGATCGGCGCACAGCACCCTCGAGCTCGAATGCGAGGCGTGCGACGACGACGAGGCGACCCGTGCCGCATGGAGGTGGTCCTGCCTGTGCCCGAGCCAGCCCACCGTCATCACTGAGGCGGTCGGGCGCGACGCGGCCCCGAGTAACCGAACGGCCGCAACCGCTCCAGCTCCTCGGGGCCACGCTCACAGCAGGGCCGGGATCGCCGGTCGCGGAGCCGTGTCGGACAACTCCCACGGAGCCGGTCTGCGGGCGTCCTTGCGGCACCCCGAGGTACCTCGGTCCTGACCGGACCACCACGCTGGTCACCTACGGTCCCACCGTGCCTCCCGGTCCGGATCCTCGAAGGGCCCTGTGGCTCCCCTCCGGTCTCCTCCCGATCTGCTGGCGGGACTTCGGCTTCCCAATGAATTCCATGGTGAAGCCCGCAGAATGCCCAGGTCAAGAGCGTGCGGGGAAATCCCTAGCTTTTCCTCCGGATTTCCCTCGGAGTGTCCCCAACCCGGTACGGCAGATGTCCACCGTTCGTCCCCAGGCCACCACGTCCCGTGCCGGTGCCGACCGGGGTTGATCGGCGCCGGGCACGCCCCTTCTACGAAAGGACGCCCCCGGACCGGCGTCGCTCGAGCTCGGCGGCGACCGCCTTGCCGTCGGCCTTGCCCCGCGTCGCCCTCATGACCTTGCCGGTGAAGAAGCCGGTAGCTTCTTCACCTCAGCCTCGTCACCGGTCCGGTACCGCTCCCACTCGGCGGGGTTGGCGGCACCGCCTCGCCGACGGTCGGCGCTCAGCGTCTCCCCGACGATCGCCTCGAACCCCTTGGCGGCGGCGATCGCCGCCGGGTCCCCACCGCCTGCGGCGAGCAGCTCGGCCAGCACCACCTTGGCCTGGGTGGCGGTGATGTCCGCCTGTCGCCTCCAAGGTGAGCAGCGCCGCGTAGGGGTCGACTTCCAGCCGGCGGGCGGCGGCCGCATCCGTGGCCGCCTCGTTGGCCGTGCGGTTGAGGGCGAGCGGTGCGTCCACCCCTGCGGCCACCGCCGCTGTCACCAGCTCGTCGAGGCCGAGGTCGACGACGGTCGCCACCTGGTCGGCCCGGGAACCACTGAGGCTCCCGGCGCCGCCGAGCAGCCCGACCAGACGGTCCCGGCGAGCGGCGGGCAGGGGCTTCATGGTGCCGGCCACGGACCGCACCCATTCGGCGTCGGGCACGAGGGGAACGAGGTCGGGCTCGAGGAAGTACCGGTAGTCGAACGCCTCCTCCTTCGAGCGAAGGGCGACCGTCTTGCCGGCATCCTCGTCCCAGTGGCGGGTCTGCTGGACGACCGGCTCCCCGCCCTCGAGGAGGGCGACCTGGCGACCGGCCTCGAACTCGATGGCCCTTCCCACCGAGCGCACCGAGTTCAGGTTCTTGATCTCGCACCTCGTCCCGAACGGAGCGTCGGGCCCCTTTCGGACCGACACGTTGGCGTCGACCCGCATGGAGCCCTCCTCCATCTTGCCGTCGGAGGCTCCCGAGGCGATGAGGACGGCGCGGAGCTCGGTCACGTACGCCCGGGCCTGGGCGGCCGTCCGCATGTCGGGGGCGCTCACGATCTCGACGAGCGGGACCCCCGACCGGTTGTAGTCGACGAGGGAGTAGTCGGCGCCGTGGATCCGGCCGGTCGTCCCGACGTGGGTCGTCTTGCCCGTGTCCTCCTCGAGGTGGGCCCGCTCGATGCCGACCCGCCAGCCGTCGGGCAGGTCGAGGTGCCCGTCCACGTTGATCGGCTGGTCGTACTGGCTGATCTGGTAGTCCTTGGCCTGGTCGGGGTAGAAGTAGTTCTTGCGGTGGAAGGTCGAGGGCCGGATATCGCAGTTGAGAGCGGTGCCGATGGCCATGGCCAGCTCGACCGCCCTCTGGTTGATCACCGGGAGCGACCCGGGCAGGCCGAGACAGACGGGGCAGACGTTGGTGTTGGGCTCGTCACCGAAGGCGTTGGGACAGCCGCAGAACAGCTTGGTCGCCGTCTTCAGCTCGCAGTGGACCTCGAGGCCGACGACCAGATCCCACCCGGCGGTCACCGCCGCCCCCGTTCCGACCCCGTCGAGGGGACGAGGGCCGGGGCGGCCGCCTCGACCACGGCGGCCGCCCGCACGAGGGTGCCTTCGGACAGGGCCGGCCCGAGGAGCTGGACCCCGACCGGCAGCCCGTCGTGCCCGGCTCCGAACGGGACGCTGATGGCGGGATGGCCGGCCAGATTGGACGGGACGGTGCACACGTCGGACAGGTACATGGCCAGCGGATCACCCGTCCTGGCCCCGAGAGCGAACGCCGTGGTGGGAGAGGTGGGCCCGAGGAGGAGGTCGCAGCGCCCATAGGCGGCGGCGAACCCGTCGATGATCCGGGTGCGGGCCCGCAGGGCCTGGTTGTAGAAGGCGTCCATGTAGCCGGCTGAGAGCACGTAGGTGCCGAGCATGATCCGACGCTTGACCTCGGCCCCGAACCCGGCCGACCGGGTGGCGGTGTTCATGGCCGCGGTGTCCTCCGCGTCCACCCGCAGGCCGTAGCGGACACCGTCGTAGCGGGCCAGGTTGGAGGAGGCCTCACCGGGAGCGATGAGGTAATAGGCCGAGAGCCCGAGCCGCACCTCGGGCACCGACACCTCCTCGAGCGATGCGCCGGCCGCGGCCAGCGCCTCGGCGGCCTGGCGGGTGCGGGCGACGACGTCGGGCTCGGCGCCGTCCAGCAGCTCGGCGAGCACCCCCACCCTGAGCCCGGCGGCCCCTTCGTCCACGACCGGGAGAGCCGGCGGGACGGGCCGGTCGAGTGAGGTCGAGTCGGCCGGGTCGTGGCCACCGATCACGTCGAAGAGCAGGGCGGCGTCGGCAACCGTCCCGGCCAACGGTCCGATCTGGTCGAGCGAGCTGGCGAAGGCGACCAGCCCGTACCGTGACACCGTGCCGTAGGTCGGCTTCATGCCGACAACACCGCACAAGGCGGCCGGCTGCCGGATCGAGCCACCGGTGTCGGACCCGAGGGCGAGAGGGGCGAACCCGGCGGCCACGGCGGCGGCGGAACCGCCCGACGAGCCCCCCGGCACCCTCGTCGGGTCGCGGGGATTGCGGGTGGGGCCGAGGGCCGACGTCTCGGTGGAGGAGCCCATGGCGAACTCGTCCATGTTGGCCTTGCCCACGACGACAGCTCCGGCGGCGGCGAGCTTGGTGACGACGGTGGCGTCGTAGGGGGGACGCCACCCGGCGAGGATCCGTGAGGAGCACGTGGTCGGGACCCCACGCGTGCAGAGGTTGTCCTTCAGGACCACCGGAACCCCGCAGAGCGGTCCCGGGTCCGTGCCCGCTTCCACCTGGCGGTCGAGGGCTGCGGCACGGACCCGGGCCTCGGCCGCCATGACGAGGGTGAAGGCGTTGATGTCGACGTCGCCCTCGGCGATGGTGGCCAGGTGCTCCTCTGTGACGTCGGCGGCCGACCGGTCGCCGGCCCGGACCGCCCTGGCCAGCTCGACGGCGGGACGGGGGACGGTCACGGGGCCTCCCCGAGGATGCGGGGGACCTTGAACCGGCTCTCCTCGACCGAAGGGGCCTCCGCCAGGACCTCGTCCCGGTCGAGGCACGGTCGGACCTCGTCGGGACGGAGCACGTTCTCGACGGCCATCGGGTGCGCCGTCTCTGCCACCCCGGCGAGGTCGAGCGAGGCCACGTCGGCGGCGTGGTCGAGGACCTTGGCCAGCTGGTCGGTGTAGAGGTCGAGCTCCTCGTCGCTCAGGTGGAGGCGGGCCAGGGAGGCCACATGCGCCACGTCGGCGCGCGTCAGTCGAGGGGGTCCAGTCACCGGGTCCGCCCCCCGTCACCGGGCGCCGACGCCGGACCCGCCGCGCACCTGGCCGGCGAAGTCGACGATGCGGTCCTCGATCTCCGGTGCGTCCCAGTCGAGGGTGGCCACGTGGTAGCTCCGTTCGAGGAACACCCGCTCGACCGGACCGCCCACCGAGTGGGCGAGGACCTCACCGGAGAGCGGCTCGACCACGTGGTCCTGCCGGCTGGAGAACAAAAGGACAGGGCAGCGGAGCTCACCCAGACGTTCCTTCACCTGGTCGGCTCCGGAGAAGAGGGACAGAGCGGCGGCGAGCGGCGTCCCGGGATAGGCCGCCTCGACCACGCCCTCCTTGGCGATGTCCGATCCGATGGCGTCGACCAGCTCGGTGCCGGAATCGAGGAGGTCAGCGATCCCCCGTCGGAACTCGTCGTCGGGTGCGGCGATCAGCGGGTTGACGACGGCCACCCCCGCCACCTCGGAGTACGACTCGGCCAGCCAGCATGCGAGGGTGCCGCCCATGGAGAGCCCGGTGACGACCACGGCGTCGCAACGCTCGGCGAGGGCCAGGTAGGCCTCCTCGGCCGCCTTCGACCAGTCCTCCCATCGGGTGGGCATCATCTCCTCGAGGCTCGTGCCGTGACCGGGGAGGAGGGGAAGCTCGACGCTGAACCCGGCGTCGGCCAGCGCCTCGGCCAGTGGCCGCATCGACTGGGGGTTGCCGGTGAAGCCGTGGAGGACGAGCACACCGGTCGCCCCACCGGACGAAGACCAGGGCTCGGCACCGGGCATGATGGGAGCGGTCACTGACCGGATGCTATCGGCACCCGGCGGTGCGACAGTCAGTTCCGGCAGGCGGGAGGCCGGCGACAGCAAGCACGGACAGCGCCCGGCGCCGATCGGCGGAAGAATCCTGGGCGACGTGGATGGAGACACGCCGGATTAGTGTTGCGGCTCACGTAGCGGCGAACCGATGGGCAAGGAGCACGTTCACGATGGCCACCTATCCCTTTCTGAGCGACGAATGGCTGGATCGAGCCCGCGCCATCCGGGCCGAGTACGACGGGAAGAGCGCCACCATCGACCACTCGATCAGGATGAACCTGATCATCGGGGAGGTGCCCTTCGGGGAGGGGACCGTGCACGCCCATGCGGACACGTCCACCGGGGAGCTGCTGCTCGACACCGGCCACATCGACACCGTCGACCTCACCGTGTCGCTCGACTACGACGTGGCCAAGGCCATCCTGGTCGAGGGGAACCCCCAGGCCGGGCTGCAGGCGTTCATGGCCGGCAAGATCAAGGTCGAGGGTGACATCGCCAAGCTGATGGCACTCCAGACCCTGACGCCCGACCCGGCCGCCGCCGAGATCGCATCCCGCATCATGGCCATCACCGAATAGGCGCTGTCGGCGGCTGACGGCATCACGCCACGGGAACGTCGGCGGACGCTGCTCCCCGGCTTGGCCGCGGCGTGTCGCGCACGAAGAACCCGCACACCCCGGCGATGACGGCACCCACCGCCCCGACGGCGTAGGCGCGGTGGAACGAGGCGAGGGAGCCCGTGCCCCCGTGGCTCGATGCCTGCACGGTGACCATGACCTGGATGCCGGCCACGATCCCGATCTGGGTGATGAGCTGCTGGGCGGCGCTCATGACGCCGAGCTCGTCCGGCGCCACCTCGTTGGACGCCGACGACGCCGTCGAAGGCGTCGAGAAGCCGTTGCCGATCCCGGACAGGGCCAAGGCGACCACGATCACGGCGAGGGCGGGCTCGTGCCCGATGAGGGTGAACGCGACCATCGACCCGAGGAGGGCGGCGGCACCGGCCACGACCGCCACCCGCTCCCCCACCTTGACGGCGGCATACCCGGCCACCGGGGCCATCAGCGAGAACATGAGGGGCCGAGCGGTCGAGATCAGACCGGCTCGGGTCTCGCTGTACCCGTAGACCTGCTCCATCAGGATGGGGAAGAGGAAGAAGCCCCCCATGTACGAGAAATTGACGAACGTCCGTGCTCCGAGGGGGAACACGAAGTTGCGCATCCTGAAATAGCGCAACGGGATGAGCGGGTGGTCGGCTCTCCGCTCGTGGAACAGGAAGTACCCGAGAGAAGCAAGCGCCGCGCCGAAGACGCCCAGGGTCATCGGCGACCCGAATCCCCACGACGGCGCCTCGTTGACGGCGAGCAGGAACGCCGTCACCGCCAGGGCGAGCGACCACGTGCCGGCCCAGTCGAGCTGTTGCCACGGGCTCGGCGGCCGAGGCGAGTGCTCCGCCCCGTCATCTCCCTTGTGGCCTCTTCCGTGACGGGGCGTCCTCAGACCGGGAACGGTCTCGGCGGGACGGCCGGTCATGGCCCGGTGGGCCTCCGTCCCGGGGAGGACGACCACCGCCAGCACGGCGGCGACGGCCATGAGGGGCAGCTCGCCCCAGAACAGGGCCCGCCACCCGAAGTACTGGATGATGGGAGCGCCGATGGTCACGCCGATCACCGGTCCGCCGGCACCGACGAGCGACCACCAGCCCAGGGCCTTGACCCGGTCCTCGTGGGAGAAGACCTGGAGCACGAGGGCCATCGAGGCAGCGCCCGTGGCCGCCCCCTCCAAGCCGTCGAAGAGGCGGGCGAAGATGAGCACCCCCGCCGTCGGCGCCGTGGCCGTGAGGACCACGCTGACGGCGGCCCCCACGAGCCCCCAGAGGTACAGCCACCGGTAGCTGCGGAGGTCGCCGAGCTTGCCCAGCACCGGTGCGGCCACCCCGAACGCCAGAAGCGGGCCGGTGGACGTCCACGTCAACGTCGAGACCGTGGTGTGGAGCTCGGTAGCCACCTTGGGTAGCGCCACCACGAACACGGTGAAGGTGATGTTGACCGACAGCAGTCCGGCCAGCACCGTCCACAGGACCCACCACTGATAACGGTCCGATGCCCGTACGCGACTGTGCAGACGGTGTCGGAACAGGACAGGCCAGGGGACGACGACGCCACCTTCGGCACCGGCGCCGCTCCCGGCGACCAGGGCTTCGGCTTCGGCGGCGGCGAGCTCGTCATCGAGCGTCTCGTCCTCGCCCGGGACGGCCGGTTCCCGGGTCGTCGACACCGGTCTCAGTTGGCCGAAGCGGCCGCTCCGGCCTCGGGCGCTCGTGTCCGGGTCGCCAGGTGATGGTCGGCCCGATCCCTCCCCGCAGGTCGAGCACCGGCGTCACCGGCCCTGCGCCCGTCCCGTCCTCGCATGTGATCGCTCCCCTGCGCGTGTGTCCCGGCACCGACCCCGACGGGGTCGGCCCGCTCCTCTACGGCCTTCGGACCACGTTCGCAGGACGCCCCGCCGCGGTCAAACCGGAGGCATCCGCGATCGAACCGGGGATTCGGCCTCGCTGTCTTCAGTTCGACCCGGGCTCGTCACCTGCTCGGGGAGGACCCGGGCACACCTGTGGTCACCGGCGGAACCGGCGGAACCACCAGTCCGGATCGCGGGCATGGGCGTGGAAATGGTCGGGGATCTGGCGCATCACCCGATCGAACGACCAGACGCCGGGGCCGAGCTGCTCGTCGGCCACCCGGCCCAGCTGGGCCAGCATGTGCTCCACGTCGGCATCAGGTGGTTGCTCGCCGTGCTGCTTCCAGACGACCATGGGCACGTCGCAGACCTCGCAGGCGGCCACCCAGCAGCGGTCGTCTTCGTAGTACCACTCGGTGAGCCGGGCTGCTTCGCACAGCTCACACGCGGAGGCGCTACGTGTCATGCGGCATAGCCGCGTGTCATGCGCCGCCGGTCATTGGGCGCAGCCGGCGGTCATATGGCGTAGATGGACACGGTGGCACCCGGCAGGACCGACGTGCCGGCGACGGGGGACGTGTACAGCACCCTGGTGGCGCCGGACGGACCGTAGGGACCGCCCACCTGGAGTCCGAGCGCCTGGAGGGCGGCGGTGGCGGAAGCGACCGACTGGAGGACGAGGTCGGGGACGGCGACCGGCTTGGGACCGAGCGAGACGTCGACCGTCACCGTCGATCCGAACGGCTGTGGTCCGTCGGTCGGGCTCGGCGAGGTACCGATGGCCTGCCCGGAGGGAACCGTGCTGCTGTACTCCTGGTTCTCTGACGGGACGAAGCCGGCGGCACTGAGGGAGGCCGAGGCCGACGCGTAGCTGGAACCGGTGCCCACGACCGACGGAACGTCGACGGGCGGGTGCCCCTTGGAGGTCACGATGGTGACCGTCGATCCGTAGCGCACGGACCCCGTGGGCGACGTGCCGAGCACCCCCCCGGCAGCGACGGTCGAGCTGTACTGGGCGGCCGAGGACGGGCACACTCCGGCCAGGTGGACGGCAGCCAACGCCTGGACGGCGTCGTTGCAGGAGGAGAACGAGGTCAGGTTGGGGATGGGGACGAGCGGCGGGCCCGAGGAGAGCACGACCGAGATCACGGATCCCTCCTTCCCCTGGACGGCCTTGCCACCGGCCCGCGGACCCGGGTTCTGGGTGACAACCGAACCGACCGGCACGGTGAGGCTCGAGGTGGAACCGGTGGAGCGGACGGTGAAGTGGTCGGCCCGAACGGAAGCTCTGGCCTCGGGCAACGTCTTGCCGACAAGGGCAGGGATCGGGTGACTCGGGACGAGGATCCTGCTCTTCACCACGGCCATCACGCCGGCGGCGACCAGCACTCCGACCAGCACCACCACGGCGCTGACCCACGGCCACCTCCGGCGCCTCTTGGCCACCGGTCCGTCGACGGCGGGCGGGCCGGTCCCGTTCGACACCGTGCGGGTCGCGCCGGCGACGGCGGCTGACCCATTGCCGGAACCGTTGCCCGTCGCCGCCGGCACGCCGAGCTCGGTCACCTCGCCCGTCCGGATGAGCGTGGCCGAGGCGTTCCCGTTCCGGCCACCTTCGAGGGCTGCGCCCGCGTCACCACCGCCGTCGTCTGCTTGGCCGCCGCCCAGCGGCAACGGTGCCGGTTCGGGCAGTGCCACGGCGAGGGCGTGGAGCCGGAGCGCGAACTGCGCGGCGTCGTAGCGCTCCGAAGGTTCGGGGGCGGCCGCCCATAGGAGAACCTCACCGAGAGGGCCGAGCGCGTCGTGCTCGGGGAGGAGGGCGTTCATCCGGGCCATCAAAGTCGAGATGGTGGTGTCGCCGATGAACGGCGCCTCGCCCGTCACCCCTTCGTAGAGGAGGAGAGCGAGGGCATAGACGTCGGCCTTACCGTCGAGGACGAAGCTCTCGATCTGCTCGGGCGCGGCATAGCGAGCCGTGCCCAGGATGGCGCCCTCCGGCTCGGTCCATGCCGCTTCCGCCAATGCCCGGGCCAGGCCGAAGTCGGCGATCCGCAGACGGCGCTCCCCGTCGAAGAGAAGGTTGGCCGGCTTGATGTCGCGGTGGACGAAGCCGCGGCGGTGGGCGTAGTCGAGCCCGGCGGTGACCTGGAGCCCGATCTGGACCGCCTGCTCGGGGGAGAGGAGCGCACCGGTGTCGTAGACGTCGCGCAGGCTCCCGCCGGCCAGGTACTCGAGCACCAGGTAGGGCTCGCCGCGCTCCTCGCCCCAGTCGTAGACCTGGAGGATGTTCGGATGGTTGAGCACGGCCGCCGCTCTGGCCTCGGCCCGGAATCGCTTCAAGAAGGCCTCGTCCCCCGAGAGCGCGGGGTGGAGGACCTTGATGGCGACTCTGCGGTTGAGGACGACGTCGTAGGCCAGGTAGACGTCGCGCGGACGCACCGGTGCCCAGAGGGGTTACCAATCGGTAGCGGTCGCTCAGGACGCGCCCGATGGAGTCGGTGATGCTGGGCATAGCTCTCGCCGGTCAGGTTACAGACCGGCCGGCGCGAAACGGTGGACGGTCCGCAACGGATGTGGACGTGCAGGAAGGCGGGCCCGGAGGCCCGCCTTCCTGCTCCGGCATCCCCTTGTGCTTCCGGAGGGCGCCGCTTACTGCGATGCAGCTCGTGGCTGCGACCGGCTCAGCCGATGGAGGCCGTGCCCGAGCCGAGGGCGACCGACGACAGGCCACCAGCGCTCTGGCACTGTGCCACCTGCTGGCCCTCGGTGTCGGCCGTCTGCGACGAGACGCCGCCTCGGAGCTGACGCCGGTGTCAGGCCGGAAGCTCCCCCGTCTCGAGCAACGCATCGAAGTCGGACCCTCCGATGACAGGGATGCCGAGCTCCTCTGCCCGCTGCACCTTGGACGCTCCCGGAGTCTCGCCGACGACGAGAGCCAATGTGCTCTTCGACACCGATCCCGGCGACTTCCCCCCCCGGGAGACGATGGCCGCCGTTGCTTCCTCCCGCGTGTACCCCTCGAGAGTGCCGCTCACGACGACCGACTTGCCGGCGAGCGTCTGGGCGGCCTGCGCCCCGTCGCCCGGGCCCGACCGGCCCGGCTCGACCAGGTTGAGCCCGGCGTCCCGCAATCGTTCGACAACCGAACGATTGACATCGGAGGCGAACCACCGCACGACACTGGCCCCGATGACAGGGCCCACCCCGTCCACGGCGGCGAGGCTCGCCTCGTCGGCGGCCATGACCGCGTCCAGCTCCCCGAACGCCCGGGCAAGGGCCATCGAGCCGACCTGACCGAGGTGGCGTATACCGAGCCCGATGAGGAGCCGGTGCAAGGGGCGCGACCGGGCGTCATCGATCGCCGCCAGCAGGTTGGCGATCGACTTGTCGCCGAAGCCGTCGAGGCCCTTGAACATGGCGGGCCCGAAACCGAACAAGTCGGCGACGTCGGACAGGAGGCCGAGCCCCACGAACAGGGCGACCCGTTGCTCGCCGAGCCCCTCGATGTCCATCGCCGAGCGCGAGGCGAAGTGGGCGATGCGTTGGACGCGCTGGCCCGGACAGTCGAGATTGGTGCAGAACGTGTCGCTCTCGTCCGGGAGGCGGAGAAGGGGCGCCGAACAGCGCGGGCAGTGGCTGGGGAACCGCCAGGGTCTGCGCCGGCGTTTCTTCTCGCCCCCGACGACGGGCCCGACGACCTCGGGGATGACATCGCCGGCCTTCCGTACCGTGACGATGTCGCCGGGCCGCACGTCCTTCGCTCGCACCTGGTCTTCGTTGTGCAGCGTGGCGAGCGAGACCGTCGATCCTCCGACGAAGATCGGTTCGAGCACGGCGAAGGGCGTGGCCTTGCCGGTGCGCCCGATCGAGATCATGATGTCTTTCAGCTCGGTCGTCCGCTCTTCGGGTGGGAACTTGTAGGCGATGGCCCACCGCGGGGCCCGGGACGTCGCCCCCAGCTTCCGCTGGAGCGAGAAGTCGTCGACCTTCACCACCACCCCGTCGATCTCGTAGTCGAGGTCGTGCCGACCGGCTTCGGCCGAAGCGCAGAACTCGAGCACGTTGTCGAGGCCGTGGACGATCGTACGCTCGGGGTTCACCGGCAGGCCGGCGCGCTCCAGCCACTCGAGGGTGCCTTCCTGGGTGGGGGCGAGCTCGGCACCCCCGTCGCCACCTCTGCTTCTCCCGGACCTCGCCGCCGCCGATCCTCTCGACGCAGTCGACCCGGTCGACCCGGCCGGCTCGAGCCTGCCCACCTGGTAGGCCCAGAACGAGAGGGCACGGGACGCCGTCACCGACGGGTCCTTCTGGCGTAGTGAGCCGGCGGCCGAGTTGCGGGGGTTGGCGAACCGGCGCTGCCCGGCGTCCTGCTGCCGCCGGTTGAGCTCCTCGAACGCGGAGACGGGCATGTAGACCTCCCCGCGCACCTCGAGTGTCTCCGGCAGCGGACCGGCCCGGTCGGACAGGCGGTGGGGGATGACGCCGATGGTGGCGACGTTGGCCGTCACGTCCTCGCCCGTCCGGCCGTCACCCCGGGTCGCCGCCCGGACAAGTCGGCCCCGGCGGTAGGTGAGGGACATGGCGAGCCCGTCGATCTTGAGCTCGCACTCGAAGGCGGTTCCGGGCGGCACCTGCTTGGCCAGACGGTCGGCCCAGGCCTGGAGCTCGCCGGGGCTGAACGCGTTGTCCAGGCTCATCATCGGCACCTGGTGGACAACGGGCGCGAACAGTGCCGAGGGGGCGGCTCCGACGGTCGCCGTGGGGGAATCCGGCACGATCAGGTCGGGGTGGTCGGCCTCGATCGCCCGCAACTCGGAGACGAGGGCGTCGTAGTCGGCGTCGGTGATCTCGGGATCGTCGAGTGTGTGATACCGCTCGTTGTGGTGGACGATGATACGCCGGAGCTCGTCGGCCCGCTCAGCCGGGTTCAGAGGACCGGGGCCGCCCCTCATGCCACCACCCCCGAGCCGAGCACCCGGTCGGGTCGCTCGCAATCGTAGAGAGCGACGGTCTGGCCCGCCGCCGGCCGCCGCTGCGGGGCGGTGAAACGGACCTGCGCCCCGGTGATCGCGGTCTCGACGGTGGCGGCAACCGGCGTCCCGTGGGCACTGCACTGGGCCTGGACCGGGAACCGTCCCCCGGCCGTGGTCGGATCGGCATCGACCCAGCACACCGTCCCGACGTCCACCTCCGAGCACCGTGCCGAAGCTGCCGTTCCCACCACGACGCGCCGACCGGGCACGTCGACGGCGGTCACGTACCGACGCGTTCCGTCCTGGCCGTGACCCATCCCCCGGCGCTGCCCGACGGTGACGAGCTCGATGGCCTCGAGCGGACCGAGATCGGCGCCCGAGGCGCCGTCCACCAGCCGGCCCGGAGTGAGCGCCAGCCGGGAACCGAGGAATCCCGCCCTTCCTTCATCGGAACGAATGAAGCAGACGTCCTGGCTGTCAGGCTTGGTGGCCGTGCGCAGGCCGAGATCTCCCGCCAACGCCCGCACCTCCCCCTTGGTCAGGTCGCCGACGGGGAACATCGATCGGGCCAGCTGCTCCTGCCCGAGCATGGCGAGCACGTACGACTGGTCCTTTGCCGTGTCCTTCCCCCGGCACAGCCGGAAGCGGCCGTCATCGGTCACCTCCTTGCGGACGTGATGCCCGGTGGCGACGGCGTCGAACCCGAGCTCTTTGGCTCGGACCACCAGCCGGTCGAACTTGAGATGGCGGTTGCATTCGATGCACGGGTTCGGCGTCCTCCCCTCGGCATGGCCGGTGACGTAGGGGCCGACGACCCGACGCTCGAAGTCGGCGGAGAAATTGAAGACGTGATGGACGAGACCCAGCGCGTCCGCCACCCGCCGGGCGTCCTCGACATCGGCCACGGAGCAGCACCCCGAGTCCGAGGTCCCGCCCCACAGCTTCAGGGTGGCACCGACCACGGAGTCGGGACCGTGCTCGTGGGCTAGGAGGGCGGCAGCGACCGACGAGTCGACGCCGCCGGACATGGCCACCAGGATGCGCATGCTCCACATTCTTCCAGGAGCGCTCAGGCTCCCAGGCACTGCGCAGCGACGGCGCCCTCCCCCCGAAGGCGGTCGACAGCTGAGGGCGCCACCGCCAGGGCCAGTTCGACGTCCGAATCGGTCGTGTTCCACCCGAGCGAGAACCGGACACCCGAGGCGGCCTCCGCCTCGGAAAAGCCCATGGCCGTGAGCACGTGGCTGACCTCGACGGCACCGCTCGAGCAGGCGGCTCCGGCCGAGGCGGCGACCCCGCCCTCGTCGAGCAGGACCACGAGGGCCTCGGCCTCGACGCCGGCGAACCGCAGATGTCCGTGGCCGGGGACCGTCTCCTCCCGCCGGCCTGTCTCCTCGCAACCGGGGACGCTGGCACGCAGGCCGTCGACCAGCCGGTCGCGGAGGGCGGCGACCCGTGATGCGAGGCCGGCCCGGTCCGCCGAGGTCGCTGCCAGAGCTGCCGCCATGCCGACAGCGCCGGCCAGGTTCGCGGTGCCGCTGCGCCGCTCCCGCTCCTGGCCCCCGCCGCGGATGATCGGCTCGAGGAAGGTGCCGTCGCGGACCACGAGGCAGCCCGCCCCTGGAGGGCCCCCGAACTTGTGGGCGCTCGCCGCCATCAGGTCGACCGCAGCGGACCAGGGGCCGGGCTCGAGCCACGGGACGGCTTGGACGGCATCGGTGTGGAGCACGGCCCGGGGGGCGAGTCCGGAGACGATGGCCGCTGCCTCGGCAATGGGCTGGACCGTGCCGATCTCGTTGTTCACGGCCATGAGCGAGACGAGGGAGACGTCGGGAGTGCAGGAGGCGGCGAGGGAGTCGAGGTCGAGCCGGCCGTAACGGTCGACTGCCACCTCTCGCAGCTCGAAACCGAGCCTCGCCGCCGCCCGGCACGGGTTGAGGACGGCGTGGTGCTCGACGGCGCTGCAGACGATGGGCCCGTGCGACGCCGACCCGTCGGACGCCCGGGCGACGACGCCGCCCACGGCCAGGTTGTCCGCCTCGGTGCCGCCGGCGGTGAACACGACCTCGCCCGGGTCGACCCCGAGCAGTCCGGCGATCTGGTCGCGGGCGTCTTCGAGGACGCGCCGGGCCCGACGGGACTCACTATGGGCGCCCGAGGCGTTGCCGAGCACACCGCCGTCGAGACCGTCTCCGAGGAGCGGCACCATGGCCTCGACGGCCTCGGGACGCATCGGGGTGGTGGCGGCGTGGTCCAGATAGGCCCGCCGCCATGCGGGCTTCGATCCGGTCCGGCCCGAGCCCTCGGCCGTCACGGGAGCACTCCGGTGCTCGCCGGTCAGGCTTCCCATACCGACTTGATGTTGCAGAACTCGTGGAGTCCGAAGGTCGACAGCTCGCGTCCGACCCCGGAGCTCTTGACGCCCCCGAAGGGGAGCGGCGACATCGATGCCACCATGCCGTTGACGAACACCTGGCCGGCATCGAGCCCGTCGATGAAACGCTTCTGCTCGGCGGCGTCGGTCGTCCATACGCTCGACCCGAGGCCGAACTCGGTTCCGTTGGCAATGGCCAGAGCATCCTCGGAGTCGGCAGCGGTGAAGAGCAGCGCCACCGGGCCGAACACCTCCTCCGTGGCCGCCCTCATCCCCGGGACGACTCCCTCCAGCACCGTCGGGCGGTAGAAGTAGCCCGGGTGGTCCGGTCCTCGCGGGCCGACAACGGTGGCGCCGCCGCATAGGACGGCAGCGCCCTGCCGGCGGGCGTCGTCGACCTGGGCGGCGATCGTGTCCCTGGCGGCGGCGGTGACGAGCGGCCCCACCTCGGTGGCCGGGTCCAAGGGGTCACCGACCACGAGGGTCTCCATCCCGGCCACGAACCCGTCGGTGAAGTCCTTCGCCACCTCCCGGTGGACGATGAACCGCTTGGCGGCGATGCACGACTGGCCGTTGTTCTGCACGCGCGCCTGGATCCCGACGGAGATGGCCTGGTCGAGGTCGGCCGAGGGCAGCACGATGAAGGGATCGCTCCCCCCGAGCTCGAGCACGACCTTCTTGCCCGCTGCGCCGGCCTGGGCGGCTACGGCCCGACCGGCCCCCACACTGCCGGTCAAGGTGACGGCGGCGACCCGGCGATCGGCGATCACCCCTCCGACCTGGTCGGTCCCGATGAGGAGCGTCTGGAAGACACCGTCGGGGGCGCCGGCCCGCCGGAACAGGTCCTCCAGGAACAGTGCGGTCCGGGGCACGCTCGGCGCGTGCTTGAGCAGGCCCACGTTCCCGGCCATGAGCGCCGGCGCCGCGAACCGGGTCACCTGCCACAGTGGGAAGTTCCAGGGCATGATGGCGAGCACCGCTCCGAGCGGCTGGAACTTGACCGTCCCCCGGGCCCGATCGAGTGGCACCGGTTGGTCCGCCAGCATGTCCGGAGCGTGTTCCGCGAACCATCGGAACGCCCCGGCGCACTTGGCCACCTCGGCCTTGGCCTGGGCGAAGGGCTTGCCCATCTCGGTGGTGAGGGTATGGGCGATGTCGGGGGCCTCGGCCTCGAGCAGCTCGGCCACGGTGACGAGCATCCGCGACCGCTCCTCTGGCGGGCGCCGCGCCCATGTGCGGGCACCCGTTTCTGCCCGCTCCAGGCGCAGCTCGATCTCGGCGGCGTCGTAGGGCTCGAACGACTGGAGCAGCTCGCCGGTGGTCGGGTTGACGGTGGCGATGGGCGGACCGGCATCGGTCGGGGTCATGGTCTCAGTATCCCCCATAGGGGGCGAGGACCGGCTCAGGCGAGAAGGTCCTTCGGGTACTCCGGGTACGACTCCTTGAACACCCCGGAGTGGAGCAGGACGATCGCCACCGGATCCTCGCTGCCGACCTGGCGGAGCGTCGACGTGGTCCAGTACGACTCGGTTCGCCGGCTCTGCCCGAGGCCGACGACCTCGTGCTCGACCGTGTACTCTTCGCCCACGAAGACCGGTGCACCGATGAGGCGGACCTCGAGGTCGAGGAAGAGCCCGAGGGCCGGCGATCGCACCGGCCAGGGCTCGCCCTTCTTGAAGGCCAGCACACTGATCATCTCCATGGGCACGACGGGACGGCCCCACGGTGAGGACTCGGAACCTTCCTCGGAGTACCAGGGATGGGGCTCGGTGATCCGGGCGAGCTTGTCGGAGAGCGAGAAGGGATAGGCCGCTCCGTTGCCGTCATCGAAGTTCATGGCGACCCGTTGGGTCGGGCCGCGCATGCCCACCTCCAGCTGGTCGACGATGTACAGCTCGCCCGGATCCCGCTGGGCCGCTCTCCTGGCATCGAGCGCCGACGGAGGGTGGGACGGCCCGACCGATGCCGAGCCGGTGAGCACCGGCGTGCCGTCCTCCTTCGCGGCCTCGATCCGGGCGATTTCGTCGTACCCATGTATGCCCATGGTCGCCCGGACCTGTTCCCCTTCGACGACCGGGGTCTGGAAGTGGCTGCTGATGCAGCCCCGTTCGAACCAGGCCGGACCCCACACCACAGAGGCCAGCGGATCGAACTGGCTGAAGTGGGTGGGGCCCTCGATGGGAGCATCTCCGAAGCCGACCGAGGCCGCCATCTCCCTGTCGTGGACGCCGACGTGACCGGCGACCTGCTGGTCGGCGAGCATCTGGGCGGGCGCCCTCAGCGGGCCGGCGAGGGTGATCTCCGTGGCGAAGCGCATTGGTGCTCACCCTACCGATCGCACTGCACCGGCTGCTCTCGGCCGCACTGCACCGGCTGCTCTCGGCCGCACTGCACCGGCTGCTCCCGGCCGCTCCGTGGCGGCCGACCTTCGTCAGTGACGTCCGGCCCACGTTCCGGATCGCGCCTTCAGCGTCGGGTTCTTCGCCAGCCAGTCGAGCTGGGCGCGGGCGAACTGCTTGGCACCCAGGGGGACGAGCTTCTTCACCCGCTGGATGGGGTCGGTTGCCTCCGGCGACCGCTGGGCGGAAGCCGCCGCTCCCTGGCCGGTCGGTTGCTCACCCGCCGGAGGGCGGCGGGTCCGTCGTGACGGGTCGACATTGTCGAGACAGTACCCACCGTTCGGGTAGGGAACGGCGTGCACGTCCGAGAAGTCGTAGAAGGTCGGCATCACCCCGAGCGGCATGAAGTGTGCGACCAGGCTCTTGCGGGTCCGGGACTCGTCCTCGATGACGGCCCCCCCGTGCATGAGATCGGCGTGCCAGATCAGCACATCGCCCTTCTTGGCCATGAAACGCTCGGTCTTCAGACCACGCTCGGCGCACTGTTCGTGGACGTTCGCCAAGATGCGCCCGTACTCGATCATGTCGCCGTCGTGGCCCTTCCCCACCCCGTGATGGAGCACCTCGGTGACCCGATGGCTCCCGGGGACGAACTCGAACTCGCCGGATCTCGGCTGGACGTCCTCGAGCGCCACCCACGACGCCGCCATGGTCATGGGCTCGGTGAGAGTGAGCGGTCCGGTGTCGATGTGCAACGGCTCCTCTGATCCCTTCCGCATCGACATCGTCTGGAAGGCCACAGGGGGACGGTCGTAGATCTGGGTCATGAAACGAAGCACGGCAGGCGGGAAGATCAGGTCCGCCGCCCGCGGGTAGTAGGCGTGCAGACAGCTGACCTTGGCCACCTTGTCGTAGAGGTCCGGAGAGATGGGGACGATCGATCCCTTGCTGTGGGCCGAGACAGGGGGCCGCTCGCTGAAGGCCTCCTCGAAGAAGGCCACGTAGTCGTCGATGAGGTCGACATCGGTGGCACGGGGGAGGATGACATAGCCGTGATCGATGTAGTGGGCGAGGATCTCGGCATCGGCCTCGGTCACCCGACCGGAGGCGAGCCGCCGGGCCAGGATGCCGTGGGCATCGCTCCGGTCGATCCAGAGCCCTCCGAACCGGCTGCGAAAGACAGGCGGGTCCTCTGTGGCGACGACAGGAATCTCGAGTTGCATTTCTGTTGTTCCCCCTGGGTCGTCGTTGGTCGAACGAGCGCAAACGAAATTAGCCCTGATTGGCCTCTCACGGCAGGCCGGTCTCCCGGCCGGGTCGGTTCCGGGCTCGATCAGGTGACACCGAGGAGCCCAGCGATCGCGCTCCGCCGAACCTTTCCCGTGCCCGTCCGTGGCAGGGCGTCCACGACCTGGTAGTCCTTGGGACGCTTGTAGGGGGCCAGGCTCGCCGTCGCCCGGTCGGCCAGCTGGTCGACGAGCTGCCGATGCGGCCGGTCCCACGGGGACACCTGCGGTCGCGGGCCGGTCGGGACGACCGCGGCACAGACCCGCTGACCCCAACGTTCGTCCGGCACGCCGAACACGGCAACCTCCGCCACCCCCTCGACGTCCGCCAGCACAGCCTCTACTTCGGCCGGGTAGACGTTGACGCCACCGGAGATGATGAGGTCGTCACGGCGCCCGTCGATGAACAGGTAACCGTCGTCGTCGATCCGTCCGAGGTCGCCGACCGTGAACGACCCGTCGCGCCACGCCGAGCTCGTCTTCTCCTCGTCCCGCCAGTAGGAGAACCGGGCGAAAGGCGGGGGCCGGCACCAGATGGTCCCGTCGGTGTCGACGGAGAGGCGCCGGCCCGGGCGTGCTCGCCCGACGGTCCCCGGCCGCGTCAGCCACTCATCGGGCGAGCACACGGTGAACTGACCCTCGGTCGAGCCGTAGAACTCCCAGAGCACGTCGGGGCCGACCAAGCCGAGGGCTGCCCGCTTGAGGGCCGGTGGGCACGGGGACCCGGCATGGACGAGCAGACGGAGCGAGGCCAGAGCATCCCGATCGCCGCCCACGCCTTGAAGGAGACGGGAGAGGGCGGAAGGCGCCATGAAGGTCGTGGTCGGAACGACCCCGTACCGACCGGTGAGCGCGTCGGCCGCGACCTCGGCATCGAAGCGGCTGAGCACCACGCAGGTGCCGCCGGACAGCAGCGTCCCACCGGCGAACCGCACCGAGACCGAGTGGTACATGGGCGAGCACACGAGGTGGACGTCCGCCGGACCGAAGGACCACAGGTCCGCCTCGTCGTCAAAGGCCGCCCTCGCCGTCTGCTCGTCCCAGATCCCGGACCACACCCCCTTCGATCGGCCAGAGGTCCCCGACGTGTAGTGCATGGGCCGGGCGAGCGGGTAGGGAGCCAGCGCCGTCTCCGGTCCCGTCCCGAGCCCGGCCAGCCGGTCGGCATCGGTGATCACGAGTGCCGGGTCGGCGTCGGCGAGGAGCTCGTCCCGCTCCCGGTCGACCAGCGTCGCGTTGAGGAGCACCGGGACCACGCCGACGCGCAGCGCGCCGAGCACGGCGCAGAGGAGTGGGGCCGACGACGGGAGGCAGAATGCGACCCGTTGCCCGGGTTTCAGCCCGGCGGCGAGAAGGGACCCGGCAGCGCGTCGCTGGGTCACCTCGGCGTCGGTCGGCGTCAGGACCTCGGCGCCTGCGGACGGTGAGGTCACACTTGCTCCTCGCCGGGGAAGATCGGACTACCGGGCGTCGGAGCCGTCGCCGGCGCCGGCGCCGGCACATGAGTCGGCACCGGAGCCGCCATTGGGGACCCGGGAACGGGCGCTCCAGGGGCCTGGTCGTCGAGCGCAGCCAGGGTTCCCGGCCAGAAGAGGGCGATGGCAGCCAGGGCCACCATGAGCAGTGCTGCCCCCGAGATCGTGACGGTGCGCACGCCGGTAGCGTCGGCGATCCACCCCTGCAGCACGGCGCCGATGGGATAGACCACGCCAAGCCCCATCATGTAGATGCTGAGCACCCGGCCGCGGGCGTTGGCCGGAGCCCGGAGTTGGACGACGGTGTTGAGCCCGGACAGTACGCCGATGTAGCCCGCTCCCACACCGAGGAAGGCAGCCACCGACCACCAGAAGGCAGGGGCCAAGGCGTAGTCCACGAGCAGCAGGGGCAGAGCGATCAGAGCGGCCCGGAGCATCCGGCCCCGGCCGAACCGCTCGGCGAGCGAAGGGAGGGCGAGGGCGCCGGTCACCGCCCCCACGCCCTGGGCGGTGACGAGCATCGCGGTGGCCACGGGTGTCGAGAATCCCGAATGGCGCACAGCACCGGCCATGGCCGGCACCAATGCGATGAACGGCGACGCCAGGAGGGCCACGAGCGCGATGAGCCCGATGGCCACCCGACAGCCGGGCTCGGCCCAGGCCGCTCTTCCCCCTTCTGCGATTCGGGTCACGAGCCCCTCGGCTCCGGCGGACAGCACGGGGCGCGGGAGCCTCACTGCGGCCAGAGCTCCCACGACGGCGGCGAACGATGCAGCGTTGAGCGCGAAGACGAGCGCGTAGTCGTGGGTCAGCAGGGCCAGGCCGGCCAGGGCCGGACCGATGACACGTCCCAGGTTGAACTGGGCCGACGACAGGGACACCGCGCCGAGCAGATCGTTGCGTGGCACCAGGTCGGGGACCATTGCCTGATAAGCCGGGAATCCCACCGCGCTGGCCGCCCCGCCCAAGAAGGCCAAGAGGACCAGGGCCCCAGGTGGGTCGTGTCCCACGGCGGCGAGCAGTGCCAGCAGGCCGGCGAACACCATCTCCGCCAGCGTGGTGACGATCAACCAGCGGCGGCGGTCGACCCTGTCGGCCACCGCTCCCCCGACAGGCGCCAGCAGACCGATGGGGAGGAATCCGGCAGCGGCGACGAGCCCGGTCCACGCCGGCTTGTCGGTCCGGGCGAAGACGAGCACCCCGAGGGCCACGGTCTGCATCCACGAGCCCACGTTCGAGACCAGGGCTGCAGACCAGATGAGGGCGAAGTTCCGCGACCGCAGCGGGCGGAGCGATGCCAGGGACATCGGACGAGGCTATCGGCCGATCTGCTCGTTCCTCCCTGTCCCTTCCCCCTTCGGCTTCGCTACTCCGCCTTGGGCTTCCGCCGGGGTCGCAGTGCGAACCACCAGATGCTGACGACTGTCACGACGAGGCCGAAGCCGGCTGCCGGCTTGGCGATCTTGTGCGAGCGATCGGGCATACGACGACGATACCTGCCGCTCAACGGGGCTGATCGGGGACCCGGAGGTGGACGCCGGCTCCCTCACCTCCCAGCGGTCCCCAACCGCGAACCTGCCCGGGTCGGTCGAGCAGATCGATCAGGTGACGGGCGACCCAGTCCGGCGTATTGAAGGAACCCGTCTTCTGCGCCCGACGGAAGCGGTCGCCCTTCGGTAACCGGTCGGAGGGCGCGGCCCGAATGAGACGCTGCATGTCGGTGTCCACCAGTCCGGGGGCCACGGCGTAGGCGCGGAGCCCGGCGTCCGCTTCCTCTTCGGCCACCACGGCGGTGAGCATGTCCGTGGCCGCCTTGGCCGCGCAGTACGCCGCCCAACCGCGGTAGGGGGTCATGGCCGCGCCCGAGGAGATGTTGACGAGGACGCCTCCACCCGAACGCGAGCGGACATGTCGGGCGAAGGTCGCCGAGCCGTGCACGACGCCGAGCAGGTTGACCGAGAGCTGTCGGTCGATCGCCTTTGCATCGGCGTCGGCCAGCGGCCCGATCGGGTCGAGCAGCCCGGCGTTGTTGATCCACAGGTCGATCCGTCCGAACGCGTCGACGGTGGCGCGGGCCAGGTCGTCGACGGCGCCGGGGTCGGTGACGTCGGCCCGTTTGGTCACAGCCGTCGCCTCCGGGGGGACCTCCGGCCGGGTCCGGGCGCACAGCCCGAGACGGAGGCCGCGGGCGGCGAACGCAGAGGCCAGCCCGGCGCCCAACCCGCGGGTGGCCCCGGTGACCACCGCAACCCGAGCCTCGTCCGCCGTCGGCTCCTCCATCGTGGGCTCATCCATCGATGGCCACGAAGACGTTTTTCACCTCGGTATAGGAGCCGAGCGCCTCCAGCCCGAGCTCCCTGCCGAACCCGGACTGCTTCATCCCTCCGAAGCTGGTCTGGACCCGTACCGAGCTGTTCGAATTGACCGAGAGATTGCCAGATCGGATGGCGCCCGCCACCCGGAGGGCGCGTGCCCCGTCCCTCGTCCAGATCGAACCCGAGAGCCCGAAGTCGGTGTCGTTGGCCAGGCGGACGGCGTCGGCCTCGTCGTCGAAGGGGATGACGGCGGCAACGGGGCCGAAGATCTCCTCGCGAGCCATCCGCCAGTGGTGACCGGCCGGCGCCACCACCGTCGGCGGATACCAGAACCCGGGACCGTCGGGCACGGACCCGGTGAGGCAGACGTCGACCGGGCCGGCGCCCGGCTCCCCCATCCCCGCGCCCAGGTAGGCGGCCACCCGGTCGCGATGGGCCGAGCTGATGAGCGGTCCCATGTCGGTGGCCTCTGCCGCCGGGTCCCCGACCCTCCACGTCCCCACCGCCTCCGACAAGAGGTCCAAGAACCGGTCGAACACCCCACGCTGAACGAGCAGCCGGCTCCGGGCGCAGCAGTCCTGGCCGGCATTGGCGAACACGCCGCCGGGCGCCGTCGCCGCGGCACGGTACAGATCGGCGTCGGCGAACACCACCGATGCAGACTTGCCCCCGAGCTCGAGCGTCAGCCGCTTGATCGTCCCCGAGGCCCGGGCCATCACCTGACGACCGACCGCGGTCGAGCCCGTGAACGACACCTTGGCCACATCGGGATGGTCGACCAGCCGGGCGCCGACCACGGGACCCGCCCCCACCACGACCTCGAGCACCCCCTCGGGAATGCCGGCGTCGAGGGCGAGCCCGGCGAGACGCCGGGCCGTGAGGGGCGTGAGCTCGGCCGGCTTGACCACGATGGTGTTGCCGGTGGCGAGGGCCGGCCCGATCTTCCAGGAGGCGATCGCCGCCGGGAAGTTCCAAGGGACGATGGCGGCGACCACCCCCAACGGCTCGTGGAACGTCATGTCGACACCGCCGGCCACCGGCACGGTCGCGCCCCGGTGCTTGTCGACAGCGCCGGCGTAGAAGTGAAGGACGTCGGCGACCATCCCGATGTCGTCCCGACTCTCGCGTATGGGTTTGCCGACGTTTGCCGTCTCGAGTCGGGCCAGCTCCTCGCCGTGCTCCTCGACCTGAGTGGCGAAGCGTCGGAGCAGACGGGCCCGGTCGGCCGGGGACAGGGCCCGCCAACCCGGCCCGGCAGCCACGGCCCGGGCCACGGCGTCGTCGCAGTCTTCTGCCGTCGCCAACGTGACGGTGTCGATGACGCGCTCGGTGGCGGGATCGACCACGGCGATCTCGCTCACCGCTCCACCATTGCTGTGGAGGAGGACGCCACGAGCGCCTCGAACAGCCGTACGTCTCCAGACTCCTCGGGGTGCCACTGGACCCCGACCGCGAACGGAAGGCCGGGAAGCTCGACCGCCTCCACAACACCGTCCTCGGCGGTGGCCGTCGCCACGAGCCCCCGGCCCAGGGTGGCGATGGCTTGATGGTGCGAGCAAAAGACGGTGAGCCGGTCGCCGAGCACCTCGTGCACCACGCTCCCGCGTTCGGTGGTCACGGCCACCGGCGCGAACGAACCGGGCCGCGGCTGATGGTGGTCGCTCCCGACCTGCTCGGGAAGGTGCTGGACCAAGTCTCCGCCGAGGGCGACGTTCAGGACCTGCATGCCCCGGCAGACGGCCAGCAGTGGGAGGGGACGTTCGAGCGCGGCATCGACCAGGGCCAGCTCCAGCTCGTCACGTGCCGGGCTCAGCCCGCTCGTTCGGGGATGGGGGCGCTGGCGGTACCGGGTCGGTTCGAGGTCGCCGCCGCCGATGAGGACCAGGCCGTCGAGGCAACCGACCACGCGCTCAGCCATCCGGCGCGAAGTGTTCACCCCATCGCTCGACGACGGGATGACGAGCGGTTGACCCCCGGCCGCCTCGATGACGTCGAGGTATGTCCCCGGCACGAGGGCGGCGTCGCGCTCCCACGGCCCCCAAGACGCGGCCTGTCGGTAGGCGGTGACCCCGATGAGCGCCCGCAGCCCGTGCCTCGCCACGGGACGAGTATCGCACCAGGCACTGGCCCGCCGACCGAGCGGGACCGCTACCGCCGGCATTTTCTGGCTACTGTCCCGGAAATGGCATCGAGCGTCGCTCTTCGGCGACCCGATGACGGACACGGGGTCGTTACGGCATGACCAGGTTGGCCGCTCCCGAGGTCGGCACATCGTCGAGAAGGGAACCGAAGGAGGACCGGTCCCCCGTTGCCGGCTACCCCCGAGAACCGCCCGGTCGTCCCCCCCGGGCGCCGGTCAATCGCTTCCGCACCGTGGCTCTGGTGGCCACCCTCGCCGCCGCTGTTCCCTATCTGTGGGCGCTGTGGGACCTCTGGACGGGAACGGTCGACCCGCTCCGGCTCAGTGCGCCGAAGCTCGCTCCGGCGTCAGCGATCTACGACGTGCAGGCCAGGGCCCTGCTCCACGGCCACCTCTCGTTGCCGACCGGCAGCATCTTCAACGAAGCGTTCATCAGCCACGGTCGGACCTACACCTACTTCGGCATCTTCCCGTCCCTCATCCGGATGCCGGTGCTGCTGGCGACCCACTCGCTCGACGGTCACCTGACAGCTTTGTCGCTGCTGCTCGCCTGGCTGGTCACCGCACTGTTCACCTCGTTGCTCGTCTGGAGACTCCGCGTCGGTGTGCGGGGCGACGCTGCGCTCGGCTGGGCCGAGGTCAGCTGCTACGGCGCGCTCATCTTCTCCGTCCTGGCCGGGTCGGTCCTCGTGGTGTTGGCGTCTGCGCCCAACGTCTACAACGAGGACGAGGTCTGGGGGGCAGCGCTTGCGTGTGCCAGCCTCTTCGCTCTGCTCGGTATCGTCGAGGGACCGACGTGGTGGCGGGTGGCCGGCGCCGGGTTCGTCATCCTCCTCACCAACCTCAACCGGGCCACGACGGGGTACGCGTGCGTCCTCGCCGCCCTTGTGTTGGCAGGCTGGCTGGCCCTGGGACGGGGTGGGGCAGATCGTCGGCGCTGGGCCCTGCCGGTGCTGGCCGCCGGGCTCGTCCCGCTGGCCGCCGGTTGTGCGATAGACGTGGCCCGGTTCGGGCAGCTCTTCGGCTTTCCCGCCTCAGAGCAGCTCGTGTACAGAAGCTTCGGGTTCAGGCACATCAACGGGGGCAAGTACTTCAGCCTCCACTTCCTGCCCACGACGGTGAACACCTACCTCTCCCCTGGACAGATCAGGCTCACCCCGAGCTTCCCGTTCGTCACCCTGCCACCATTCCCGTTCCCAACGGTGGCCCATACACAGCTCTTCCTCGCCGGTCCCACCGCCAGCGCCACGGGGTCGATGCCGATGTTCGTGGGACTCTCCACCTGGGGCGTGATCGCCTCGTTCCTGCCCCACCGTTCGACCTTCGTCCGATCGTTCCGGGTTCTGCTCGTCTGCATAGCAGGGGGCGGCGCATCCGTGTTCCTTTTCGGAGTCGTCTACGAGCGCTACCTCGGCGACCTCATGCCGATCCTGATCCTGGGCGCATCGATCGGCATGGTCGACGTCTGGACGCGGCTATCCAGCGCACGGCGTCGGACCCGGGTGACGGCGGTTGTCGCCGTCGGCGTGCTCGCCGTTTTCGGGTTCGTGGCCAATATGGGCATCGCCTCCACCCCCATCACCGGATGGTCGGAGACCCAAACGCACAACTTCGTCGAGGCCCAGCGGGCGATCGGTGGCATCACCGGCGCATCGTTCGCCGACGATGTCCTACGGACCAATTCCCTTCCTTCACCAGGTCCGATCGGGCAGTTCGTGATCGTCGATCACTGCCGAGGTCTGTACCTCTCCGACGGCGATGCCAGCTTTGATCCGACCCTCGTCTGGCTCCCGGTCGAGTCGCGGCCTAACGGAGCACTGTGCCGCTCTTTGCTTCCCAGGGCGAGGAACACGATCGTCGAGGCGCGCATCGTGCAACCCGGAGACCACACGACCGTCTCGGGCCTGGTCTCCGTCGTCACGACAGCTCCGGGGTCCCGACCCCACCGCGTGTCGGTCGTCCTCACCAGCCATGCGATCATCAAGGTTGTCGGTCGAGCGATAGACACCCGGTCTGGATGGATCGTCAAGTGGGACAGCCGGTCCGTGCCCAATGGAACCTACGATTTGCGGAGCGCGATCCAAGCAACGGGGGGCCGATCGGGTACGAGCCCGACGGTGACGGTCACCGTCGACAATCCACCGTGAGCCTCGTTGAGGGCGCGGAGCTCGAAAGAAATGCACGGATCTCAGAGGAAGAGGCGACACATGGGGCGGCTCGACGGCAAGGTGGTGGTGGTGACGGGTGCCGGAAGCGGCATTGGCGCAGCCGCCGCGCCGCTCTTCGCGTCAGAGGGGGCGAGGGTCATCGCCGCCGACGTGTCAGTCGACGGAGCCGAGGCGACGGCAGCGGCAGTGAGGGCAGCGGGGGGCGAAGCGTTGCCGGTGGGCGTGGACGTGGCCGAGGAGGATCAGGTCCGAGTCATGGTCGACGCCGCCGTGGGCACGTTCGGCGGTCTCCATGTGCTGTTCAACAACGCCGGCATCTTCCCCGAGGACGACGGAGGGGTGCTCGACACACCGCCGTCCACCTGGGAGCGGGTGATGGAGGTCAACCTGAAGGGAGTGTGGCTCGGATGCCGGGCTGCGGTCCCGGTGATGGTGGAGGGAGGCGGGGGCTCCATTGTCAACGTGGCCTCCTTCGTGGCGCTCATGGGAGCAGCGACCGCCCAGGTCGCCTACACGGCGTCCAAGGGCGGTGTGCTGGCCTTCACCCGCGAGCTCGCCGTCGAGTACGCCCGCCGTGGCGTCCGGGCCAACTCGATCTGCCCCGGACCGGTCGAGACGCCCCTGCTCGCCGCGCTGCTTGCCGATCCTGCTCGCCGGGAGCGCCGGCTCGTGCACATCCCGATGGGGAGGTTCGGCCGGGCCGCCGAGATCGCCGCCGCCGCCTTGTTCCTTGCCTCGGACGAGTCGTCG
This sequence comes from uncultured Acidimicrobiaceae bacterium, assembly GCA_963828385.1. Lineage (GTDB taxonomy): Bacteria > Actinomycetota > Acidimicrobiia > Acidimicrobiales > RAAP-2 > Bog-756. The sequence continues at coordinate 820,802 of CAWHEF010000002.1, read as the reverse complement.
TTCATCACCGGGTCCACCCTCGTGGTCGATGGAGGGATCACCGCCGCCTATGTGACCCCCGAGTAGGCCGGTGGCCCCCGAGTAGGCCGGTGGACCTCCGAGGAGGACGCAGTTGCCCGGACCGCGGCTACCACGACAGAGTGCTCGCATGCTGACCGTCGAAACCCTGCCCCGCCAAATCCAATCCGGTGATGTCGACACCGTGATCGTGGCCTTCCCCGACCTCCAGGGAAGGCCGGTGGGAAAGCGGGTGACCGGGCCCTACTTTCTCGACCATGTGCTCCACCACGGCATCGAGGTCTGCGACTACCTCCTCGCCTGCGACGTGGACATGGAACCGCTCCCCGGGTACGACACGTTCGGGTGGGAGTCGGGCTACGGCGACCTGCGGGCGGTGCTCGATCCCCCGACCGTGCGGGCCCTCCCCTGGCAACCGGGCAGCGCTCTCGTCCTCTGCGACCTGGTCACCATGGACGGTGCGCCGGTGGAGGTCTCACCCCGACAGATCCTGCGCCGACAGATCGAGCGGATGGCCGCCCGCGGCCTCGAGGTGCGATGTGCCACCGAGCTCGAGTTCTACCTGTTCCGGGTCTCGTTCGAAGAGGCAGCGGACCGGCACTGGCGGGACCTCGAACCGACCTCGGAGACCATCGAGGACTACCAGCTCATCCAGACCACGGGTGCCGAGCCCGTCATCGCCCGGATCCGCAACCAGATGCTCGAGGCCGGGATCCCAGTCGAGTACTCCAAGGGTGAGGCGGGCCCCGGTCAGCACGAGATCAACGTCACCTACGGAGGGGCGCTCGAGGCCGCCGACCGGCATCTCGTCTTCAAGTCGGGGGTGAAGGAGATCGCGTCGGCGCAAGGCCACGCCGTCACGTTCATGGCGAAGTGGTCGATGGAGGCCGCCGGATCGTCGTGCCATCTCCACACCAGCCTGTGGGACCTGGCCGACGGAACAGCCCTCATGGCCGCCCGGGAGGACGATCCGGCCCCTTCGGGGCTCTCGCAGGTGGGTATGCAGTTCCTCGCCGGGCAGCTCTTCGCCGCCCGGCAGCTCGCCTGGTTCTTCGCCCCGTACCTCAACTCGTACCGGCGCTATCGTCCCGGCTCGTGGGCGCCGACGGCCGTGGTGTGGGACGAGGACAATCGCACCTGTGGGTTCCGGGTCGTGGGCTCGGGCCCGGGACGGCGGGTGGAGAACAGGATCGCCGGAGCAGACGTCAATCCGTATCTCGCCCTTGCCGCGGCCATTGCCGGAGGCCTGTGGGGCATCGAGCACGAGCTCCCGCTCGAGGCCGCCTTCGGTGGCAACGCTTATCGGGCGACGGACGTGCCCCGAATCCCCTCGACCCTTCCCGAGGCGATCGACCTGCTTGTCGGAAGCGAGGTGGCTGCCGAGGCCTTCGGCACAGAGGTCCACCACCACCTGGTCAACACGGCCCGTCAAGAGTGGGCGGCAGCGAGCGACGTGGTCACCGACTGGGAGCTGGCCCGCAACTTCGAGCGCATCTGAGTGACCGGAAGTCGAGTCAGATCGCCTCGCGGAATTCCGCTCCGGTGGCAAGCACGGCGACGCCTTCGGCGATGTCGATCACCGGAGTGATCTCGAACTCGTTCCATGTCCCGAACTTCGAAGGTGCGTCGAGCAGGCCCTCGGGAGAATCGGTCTCGACGACGGCGTAGCCGCCCTGGCCGTCCAATCTCAGGAGAAACTGGTGAAAGGTTTCGTCCGCCGGCGCCTGCCACTTGGCAAACGCGTCGAGAAGCCTTTTGACGTCATCGTGGTTCTGCTGGGCCGACGCTCCTTGCCGAGCCTTCCACGTCACCAGGTACTTCCCCATTTGAAGCCCGCCTTTCGATTGGGTCCCCTTCGCTCAGGAACCGCTTCGGCGACAGTAGCACCGGCCTCCGTTCACCTCTCGTGAGCCCGCCCTCCCCTCCCGGGCCCTACTTGTCAGAGACACTTCCCTTGACTGCGTGGACGCCGCCTGCCACCATGGTGGATCATGTACTGCACCGCCCATACCCCGACCAGCACCGAGCTCCTCCTGACCTGACGGCGGACGCCAGATCGCGTTCGCCCGCAACCTCCTGCGCCTTCCGGCCAGGGGGTTTTTTGTTTCCCCAAAACGGCGCCGAGCACTACCGACGTCACGAGCACCAAAAGGAGCACCCCATGAGCACCGACGAGACCACCACCGCCCGCCTGGCCATGCCGTGCGACGTCTCCCCTATGCCCTTTTCGCTCTACCGCCCCTATCGGCCGCTCGTCCTCGCCGACCGGACCTGGCCCGACCGGGAACCGTCCGCTGCGCCCCGTTGGGCGAGCGTCGACCTCCGCGACGGCAATCAAGCCCTGGTGGACCCCATGGATCCCGACCGCAAGCTGGCACTCTTCAAGACGTTGATCGATGTCGGCTTCAAAGAGATCGAGGTCGGGTTTCCGGCCGCCTCCCAGACCGACTACGACTTCCAGCGGCTGATCATCGAGGACGATCTGATCCCCGATGACGTGACCATCCAGGTGCTGGTCCAGTGCCGGCAGGAGCTGATCGAGCGCACCTTCGAGTCCTTGGTGGGGGCTTCCCGGGCCATCGTCCACTTCTACAACTCGACGTCCACCCTCCAGCGCCGGGTCGTGTTCGGCCTGGACCGTGCCGGCATCACCGACATCGCCGTCAACGCCGCCCGCCTGTGCAAGAAGTTCGAGCCCATGCTGGAGGGAACCGACCTCTTCTACGAGTACTCGCCGGAGAGCTTCACGGGCACCGAGCCTGACTTCGCTGTCGAGATCTGCCAGGCGGTGGCGGACGTCATCGAGCCGAGCCCGGGACGCCCCCTGATCGTCAATCTCCCGAACACGGTCGAGATGTACGGGCCTCACGTCTATGCCGACGTCATCGAGTGGTTCGGACGGCACATCCCCGACCGGGACTCGATCGTGCTGAGCGTGCACCCTCACAACGATCGGGGTACCGCAGTGGCCGCTGCCGAGCTGGCCGTGCTGGCCGGGGCCGACCGGGTGGAGGGAACGCTCTTCGGCAACGGCGAGCGCACTGGCAACGTCGACGTGGTGACCCTGGCCATGAACCTCTTCTCCCAGGGGATCGACCCGGCCATGGACTTCAGCGACATCGACAAGGTGCGGCGGGTGGCCGAGTACGCCACCAGGATGCCTGTCCATCCGCGACACCCCTACGCCGGCGACCTGGTGTACACCGCGTTCTCCGGCTCGCACCAGGACGCCATCAAGAAGGGCATGGCCGCCGTCGGCGACGACTACGAGACCTGGGAGGTGCCATACCTGCCGATCGACCCGCGCCACGCCGGCCGGACCTACGAGGCGATCATCCAGGTGAACAGCCAGTCGGGAAAGGGGGGCGTGGCCTATGTCATGGACACCGAGCACGGACTCGATCTCCCGAGGAGCCTCCAGATCGAGTTCTCCAAGGAGGTCCAGAACGTGACCGAGGCCAGCGGCACCGTCCTCCAGCCCGGCGAGATGTGGGACGTCTTCTCGCGCACCTATCTGCCCGACGACGCCGGGCTCCGGCTCATCGCCAGCGAGATGACCACCGGGGACAAGAAGACGACGGTCACCGCCCAGCTGCTGGTGGACGGCAAGCCCAAGATCGTGGTCGGGAGGGGCAACGGACCCATCGACGCTCTGCTCGCCGGCCTCCGGAGCGATCTCGGCGTCGACTTCGAGGTGAAGGACTACAACGAGCACGCCCTCACCACCGGCAGCGGGGCCTCGGCGGTGGCCTACATCGAGGCCGAAGGGCCCGACGGTTCGACATGGTGGGGGGTGGGCATGGACTCGAGCATTCTCGACGCCTCGCTCCACGCCGTCGTCAGCGCCGCCGACCGGGCCCGGAGCAGCCATACGCCGGGGCCTGAGTGAGCCCGATCGTGGGCCTGAGACCTACGTCCCCAGGGGGTGTTCGATCCGAACTCCGGGGTACCGGTGCAGTCCGCGATCCGTGGTGGCCAGAGTCGCGCCATGCTCGAGAGCGAGGGCGGCCAGGTACGCATCGGGTATGAGGTTCCCTCTGGCCTGGCCACGGATGCAGAGATCACGGAAGATCAGCCAGTGCCGGGGACCGGGACGAATCGGGACGGCAGCGGGCGCGGCCAACGCGACGTGGCAGAACTCAAGCGCTTCGGCAACAGTCGATGGCACCCGATACACCCTCGGATTTGTCGTGATCCTGATGAATGCGCTGAGCACAAGCTCACTGACACCGAACGGTTCCAGGCCCCCCAGACGGTCCTGCAGCCACGTGCGGTAGCGACGGTGCTCCATGCTCTCCTGCCGATTGGCGTAGATGAATATGTTGACGTCAGCCAGGAGCATCGATCTGCTCGTTGTCTCCAAGAGCTTCCGCCAGCCCGTCCGTGTCCTCGAGATCGACCCCGGGTTGGAGACCGCTTCCTCCCGTCGTGGGCAGCACGACGTTCCCCCGTTCGGTCCGGCCCGGAGGGGCGAAGAACATCGACCGCAACGCGTCATCGATCACGGTCCCGAGCGACTCGTGCCTTCGTGCCGCCACGACCTTGGCCTCGGCGAGGAGCTCGTCATCGATGGTCACGGTCGTCCGCATGGGTCGCATCTTAACATCAATCAGATGCATCTTGATGCTCATGGCGGCGCGCTGCCGGCCGCAACGCCGAACTGACCTGCTAGCGAGCCCCGGGTGAGTGTGCTCGGGCAGCAGCCTGATGGTGCTCGACCACCTTGTATATGGGATAAGCATATACCATATACTTGATCATGAATGCGCGCATGTTCGACGAGCGCTAGAGATCGAGCCCGGAACCCGGATGATGCCCCGCACAAACAAGATCGACCACGAGCAGATCTTCACCATCGCTGCGGCGATTGCAGCCGAGGAAGGCCTCGAAGGGGTGACCATGCACGGTGTGGCCCGCCAGCTTGGAGTCACTCCGATGGCTCTCTATCGACACGTCACCAACAAGGCGGAGCTCGTCTCGGGTCTCGTCGATCTCGTCTGCGACGCCGTCGCCCTTCCCGAACCGTCACTGCCGTGGCGTGTACGGCTCCGGACTGTCAGTGAAGCCGTCTGCGACGCTGCCCGGAGCTTTCCGGGAGTAGACGAATTGTTTGCCATCCAGGCGCGAAGGGTCGCGGCGGTGGAGCCCGATACGTAACTCAGTACTGGCCATACTGCGCAGCGGTGGGCTCTCACCGGGCAGAGCCCTCACGGTCGAACGGACCGTCACCAGCGCCTTCCTCGGATTCGTCGCCCACGAGGCTTCGGGAAGCTACCGGCTCCTTCCGGCCGAGCTACGAGAAGAGGACCTCAACAACACGCAGCGCATGATCGAGCTCTTCGTCGAGGACGCGATCCGGGACGATCTCAGAACCGGTTCAACCGCTTGAAGATCCCCTTGGTCTGCTTGTAGAGGGTGACGAACTCGTCGAACAGCAGGTCGTACTCCGGAGCGGTCGAGGGATCGGGTTCGTAGGTCCTGGCCACGGTCACCATCTGGGGGATGTTGGCCACGGAGATCCGGTCGAGGGCGAGGAGGGTACAGAGCCCCGCACCTCGCACGTTGGCCAGCATCGGTTCTGCCACCTGCCGGATAGGCCGGCCCACCACGTCGGCGTGGATCTGGGCCCACTGGTCCGAGTTGGCCCCCCCGCCGATGAACGCCAACGACGGGATCGTCCGACCGGCGAACTTCTCGACCGCCTGGAACAGCCAGCGCGAATTGTACGCCACCCCTTCGTAGACGGCCCTCACCAACTGGGCCCGCGTGGTGGCGAGGGAGAGGTTGTGGAAGCCGCCGCGGACGGTGTGGTCGTCAACGGGCGAGCGCTCGCCGTTCAGCCACGGGGTGAACAGGACCCGCCCGCTGCCGGCAGGCACCGAGTCGACGAGGGCATTCATCTCGTCGAATGTCGAGACGATGCCCATGTTGTCACGGAGGAACGTGAGACAGGCTCCTGCTGTCTCGTGCTCGTCGGCGATCAGGTACCGGCCGGCAAGTGCGGCCGGAATTGAGGCGACGTTGCTCGTGGGCGCCGTCTTTTTGAAGGGGACATGACCCGAGATCCACGACGAGGTTCCGATGTAGAGGTGGGCGGCGAAGTCGGCAACGGCACCTGAGCCGAACACGGCCGAGTGGACATCGCCCGATCCGGTGACTACGGGGAGCCCGGGCGGGAGGCCGAGCTCCCCGGCCGCCTCTCGGGTCACGGTCCCGACGGTCGAACCCGGCGGGACGAGATCGGGCAGCTTGGTTCGCTCCAGGCCGGTCATCTCGAGCAGCCGGTCGTCGTAGTGGACGTCATCGATAGTCCGGTTGTCGGTCACCCAGTGGGCGGCGATGGAGTCGAAGGATGCGGATGACTTTCCCGTCAGGCGGAAGTTGAGATAGTCGACGGGCTCGAGGAAGACGTCGGTGTTCCGGTAGACGTCGGGAAGCTCGTCCCTGATGAAGAGGATGTGGGCGACGGGGTCCTTGCCCGACAGTCCGGGCGCCCCTCCGGTCACCTGGACCCACCGGAGGAGTTTGCGGGGGTCGTACCCCATGACGTTCACCGCCGCGCCGGCCACGTTTCGGATGGCCTTGTTGCCCCGCGAGTCCATCCAGATCACCGCTCGCATGAGCGGTTCACCGTTTCCTCCCACCGCCACCGTGCCCGACCACTGCGCCGTACAACCCACGCCGATGAAGGACCGGGCGTCCACGGCTGCCTCGGCGATCGCCCGACGCGCCGCCGTCGTGATCGCCCGCCACCACTCGACGGGGTCCTGTTCGGCACCGCCCCCGTCGAGAAGATGGAGACGGACCGGCTCGGTGGCATGGGCGACGATCCGCCCGGCGGCAGTGACGACGGCCACCTTGGGGCCGCCGGTGCCGAGGTCGACGGCGAGGACGTGCTCGCCCTGGTCCTCGGCCCCCGCCCGGCCCGTCACGCCTTGGTCACCCACACCGTCACCGCCATCCGACCGCCGCAGCCGTCGTCGAGGTCGATGGCGGTGCCCCCTCGTGGGTCGGCGGGCGCCGTCGTCTTCACCGATGTGGCCAGGACCTCGCGTCCGATCTCCTCGAGCAGGGCGGCCGGGAGGTCCAAGCCCACCAGGTGGAGGTGGACCCAGTCGGACACCTCGAGGCCGCTCGCCTTTCGCAGGTCCTGGACGTGGCGGATGACCTCGCGGGCCACGCCGCGGTGCCGAAGGTCGTCGTCCAGGCTCAGGTCGAGGGCCACGACCTCACCTCCGTCGCGCGACACGGCGAAGCCGGGCTGCGCCCTCACCCGAAGCTCGACCTCGTCGGCAGCGAGCTCGACCCGGCCGTCGGGAAGATCGACTTCCACGGGACGCCCGGCGCCGAGATCGGCGGCGGCCCTCGTTGCGTCCACCGCACCCATGGCCGAGCGCAGCTGCTGGACCCTGGGCCCGAGCCTCGGCCCCAGTACCTTGTAATTGGGCACGAGCTCGTAGGCCAGCACATCACCGAGCTCGTCGGTGATCTCGACCCGATCCACGTTCAGCTCGTCCTCGACCACCCCCGGGGGCGGGAGCGGCCCCCCGTCGGGCAGGTGCACCAGGGCCCGGGCCAGTGGCTGGCGGACCTTCACGCCGGCCTCGGACCGGGCGGCCCGACCGAGCGATGCCAGCCTCCGGGCCACGGCCATGCTCGCATCCAGCTGGACGTCGGCAGCGCCGGATTCGGGCTCGGGCCAGTCGGCCAGGTGGACCGACCCCGGCTCGTCGGCCCCGGTCAGGTCGCGCCACATCCTGTCGGCCAGGAACGGACAGAAGGGGGCGAGCAAGAGGGAGACGGTGACCAGGGCCTGGTGGAGGGTGGCCTGGGCGGCGAGTGCGTCGACAGGGTCGGCGTCGGGGTCCGTGCGCCAGAACCGCCGGCGATTGCGCCGCACGTACCAGTTCGACGTGTCGTCGACGAGTTGGGCGATGGCGGTGGCGGCCGGATAGGGCTCGTAGCCGTCGAGTGCCGAGGTGACGGCGTCGATCGTCGTCGCCAGGCGCGACAACAACCACCGGTCGAGCATCGGGCGGCCGTCGGCAGGCGGGCACGCCGGGTTGCCGGGGTCGAACCCGTTGAGCGTGGCGTAGGTGACGAAGAACGACCACGTGTTCCACAGCGTCATCAACGTGTCGCGGAAGGCGGCGTCGATGGCCTCGAAGCTGACCCTGGTCGGGGTCCAGGGTGAGCCCTGGGCGAACATCCACCACCGCAGCGGGTCCGCCCCCCGCGTGGAGAGGATCTCCCAGGGGTCGATGATGTTTCCGAGGCTCTTGGACATCTTGCGGCCGTCGGCGTCGACGATGTGGCCGAGACACAACACGTTGCGATAGGGGGAGGACCCCAGCACCAGCGTGTTGACGGCCAGAAGCGAGTAGAACCAGCCGCGTGTCTGGTCGATGGCCTCGCAGATGAAGTCGGCCGGATAGACGAACCGTTCGGCCGAGCCCTCGGCCACCGGGTAGCCCCACTGCCCGGTGGGCATCGACCCCGAGTCGAACCAGGCGTCGATGACCGGCTCCACCCTCCTCATCGCGGAACCTTCCGGGCCGTCGGAGCCGCACTCGACGCAGCCCACCACCACCTCGTCGATCTCGGGACGGTGCGGATCGATGCCGGCCAGGTCGCGGCCGGCGAGCTCGGAGAGCTCGGACAGCGAGCCCACGCAGACCTGGTGGCCGGCGGAGCACCGCCAGATCGGGAGGGGGGTCCCCCAGAACCGGTCGCGGGAGAGCGCCCAGTCGACGTTGTTCGCCAGCCACTCCCCCATCCGTCCGTCCCGGATGTGGGCCGGTCGCCAGCCGATGGTCCGGTTCTGGTCGACGAGGTCGGCCTTGCGCTCCGAGGTGCGCACGTACCAGCTGGGCTTTCCCCAGTAGACGAGGGCGGTTCCGCACCGCCAGCAGTGCGGGTAGGAGTGGCGGTAGGGCTGGCGGCGAAGGAGCAGGCCGGCCGACTCCAGTCGATCGTTGATCTCGGTGTTGGTGTCGCGCACCGGTTGGTCGGCGAGCCAGGGCACGGCGGCCGTGAAGCAGCCGTCGGGGCCGACCGGGTTGAGCGTGTAGAGGTCGTTCTCGCGGCCCACCTCGCGGTCTACCTCCCCGAATGCGGGGGCCAGGTGCACGATCCCCGTCCCCTCGCCCGCCTCGACGAAGTCACCGGACACGACGACCCAACCCGTCTGCCCGACGCTGTCAGCCCGGGGAGCGACGTCGTCGAACGGCCGGGTGTACGAGAGCCCCACCAGCTCGTTGCCGCCCACCGTGACGCCGACGCCGGCATCCTCGCCCAGGACCGCGGCCACCAGATCGGCGGCAACGATCAAGTCGTCCACGACGGCGTAGGTGAGCTCGGGGCGGACGGCTGCCCCCGTGTTCGAGACGAGCGTCCACGGAGTGGTGGTCCAGACCACGAGAGCGAGCCCGGAAAGGGTGTCCCTGCCCAAGGTCGCCCGGAGCCTCCCCGCCGTCTCCCCCTCGTCGCTCAGCGGCAGGCGAACGTAGGCCGACTCGTCGACCACGTCCTGGTAGACGTCGGGCTGCCCGAGCTCATGGCTGGACAGGGCCGTCCCGCAGCGAGGGCAGTAGGGGACCACCTTGATGTCCTCGTAGAGGAGCCCCTGGTCCCAGAGGCCCTTCAGGTTCGTCCACACCGATTCGATGAAGCTGGGGGCGAAGGTCCAGTAGGCGTCGTCGATTTCGATCCAGTAGCCGATCCGGCCGGTGAGCGACTTCCACTCGTCGACGTAGTTGCGGACCGACTCGCGGCAGAGACGGGTGAACTCGGCGATGCCCACCTCTTCTTCGATCTGGCGTTTGGCGCTGATGCCGAGCTGCTTCTCGACCTCGACCTCCACGGGCAGCCCGTGGGTGTCCCATCCGGCCCGGCGGGGAACGGCGAAGCCGCGCATGGTCTTGTACCGACAGAACAGGTCCTTGTACACGCGGGCCCAGACATGGTGGAGCCCCGGCCGGCCGTTGGCGGTCGGGGGACCTTCGTAGAACACCCAGGGCTCGGCGTCCGATCGCAGCTCGATCGACCGTTCGAAGACGCGGTGCTTCGCCCAGCGGTCCAGCTCCTCGGTCTCGAGGGCGCTGAAGTCGGGCGTGGCCGGTACCGGGCGGAACAACGAACACGTCCTTTCGGATCAGCTGGTGGGGATGGGTACGAGGGCGAGGGGTGGGATGGGTGGGCGCGCACCCTGAGGCCCCGGCACCGCCGGAGGATGATCGCCCTGGTGTGGATGCAGATGTGATTCTACGGTCGGAGAACGTCCACAATGGCCGGATGCCCGAACTGCCCGAGGTCCAGGCCCTCGCCGCCGGCCTCGACCGGGTCATGGCGGGTCGCCGGATCGAACGGGTCACGCTCGCCTCGTTCTCGGCCCTGAAGACCGTCGACCCTCCGCTCGACGACCTGGTCTCCCGCACCGTCGCCGGCGCGACCCGTCGAGGGAAGTTCCTCTGCCTCGACACAGGGGGCCTGTGGCTGGTCGGCCATCTGGCCCGTGGCGGATGGGTCCGCTGGCACGACACCGTGCCGAAGACGGCGCTGGCGCCGGGCCGTAGCCCTATCGCCTTGCGCGTCGTCCTCGACGGTGGGAGCGGATTCGATGTGACCGAGATGGGCACGGAGAAGCGAGTCGCGCTCTGGGTGGTCCGCCACCTCGACGACGTTGAGCCGTTGGCGGCCCTGGGTGTCGACCCACTGGATCCCGCCTTCACCGTGGACCGGCTGGAGGAACTCGTCCGCTCGACGAGATCGACGGTCAAGACCGCGCTCACGACGCAGTCGGCCATCGCCGGGGTGGGCAACGCCTATTCGGACGAGGCACTGCACCGGGCCCGCCTTTCGCCGTTCAAGAAGGCCGACACCCTCGATACTGGGGAGGTCGTGCGCCTCTACGAGGCCATCGTCGGCGTGCTCGGCGCTGCCGTCGATCGGTCATCGTCGACGCCCATCGCCAAGCTCAAGGGCGAGAAGAAGCAGGCCATGGCGGTCCACGGTCGCACCGGCGAGGCGTGCCCCGTCTGTGGCGACACCGTGCGTCAGGTCTCGTTCGCCTCCAAGTCGCTTCAGTACTGCCCCACGTGCCAGACCGGTGGTCGCGTCCTGGCCGACCGGAGGCTGTCGCGCCTGCTCAAGTAGGCCCGCACAGAAGGGGGCTACCACCCGGGGACGGTCCACCCTTCGCCTAATCCTAGTTTTCCTACTGATTTGACATACAAGACCGGATATGTCCGAAATAGGGCCCGTGAGAACACCCCTTCTTGGACCACGTATCCGCTCCCCCCGTCGGTGGGTACCCATCACCACGCTGGCCGTCCTGGCCTCGCTGTTCGTCGGGGCTGCCTTTCCCGTCGTTGCCGGGGCGGCCCCGAGCGGCAGTGTCGCCCTGGTGGCCTACTCCACGCCCAAGCCCGCCTACGCCGCCCTCATCACCGCCTTCAACGCCACCTCCGCCGGACGGGCGGTGACCTTCTCCCAGTCCTACGGGGCGTCGGGCTCCCAGGCCACGTCGGTGGTGAACGGGCTGCCCGCCGACGTCGTCAACTTCTCGCTGGCCCCGGACATGGACAAGCTGGTGAAAGCGGGCATCGTCTCCCCCACGTGGGACAGCGGCCCCACCAAGGGGATCGTCACCAACTCGATCGTGTCCTTCATCGTGCGCAAGGGCAACCCGAAGCACATCACCAACTGGGCCAGTCTGGTGAAGAGCGGGGTGAAGGTCATCACCCCCAACCCGTTCAGCTCGGGCAGCGCCAAGTGGAACCTGATGGCCGCCTACGGCGCCCAGCTGGCCCAGGGCAAGTCCAAGACCCAGGCCACGGCCTATCTGACTCAGCTCCTCCAGCACACGGTGGCGCAGCCGAGCAGCGCCAGCAACGCTCTCCAGACCTTCACCTCCGGTGAGGGCGACGTCCTGCTCGACTACGAGGACGACGCCCTTTACGCCCAGCACAAGGGCGAGAACATCTCGATCGTCACCCCGCCGCAGACGATCCTCATCCAGAACCCGATCGCCGTGTCCGCCAACGCAGCCAATCCGGTGGCGGCCAAGGCGTTCGTGGCCTACCTGCTTTCGCCTTCCGGCCAGAAGATCTGGGGCCAACAGGGCTACCGGCCGGTGCTGCCGAGCGTCGCCGCCCAGTTCAAGTTCCCGAAGCCTGGCAGGGTGTTCACGATCGACTCGCTCGGGGGGTGGACCGCAGTGAACAAGGCGTTCTTCACCCCGAGCACTGGGATCGTGGCCAAGATCGAGCAGGGTCTCGGTGTCTCCACTTCCAGCGGCTGACCCCGCCGCCCCACCTGACATCACCGAGGCCGGTCGGGCGGCACGGCTGATACCGGCTCCGGAACCCCACGCGGGGGCGAGCCGGGAGCGGAAGGCACGGTGGGTGCCGACGAGAGGCGCCTCCGGTGTTCGGCGGTCCGTCCCCCGGCTGGTCGGGAACGGTCTGGCCGTCACCTACCTGAGCCTGCTGGTCGTCCTTCCGATCGCTGCACTCGTCACCCATGCCTTCAGCAGCGGGCTCGGCGCGTTCTGGGGAGCGGTCACCCAACCCGAAGCTGTGGCCGCCCTCGAGCTGACCCTGCTCGCATCCCTCGCCGTCGCCGCCTTCAACGCCGTCGCCGGCCTGGTCATCGCCTGGGTGCTGGTGCGCGACGAGTTCCCGGGCAAGCAGATCGTGAACGGGGTCATCGACCTTCCCTTCGCCCTCCCGACCGTGGTGGCCGGGCTCACCCTGCTGGCCCTGTACGGACCGAACAGTCCCTTCCACGTCAACGTGGCAGACACCAGGCTCGGCATCTTGCTGGCGCTGGCCTTCGTGACCCTTCCCTTCTGCGTGCGGTCCGTCCAGCCGGTGCTGGCCGAGCTCGACCGGGAGACCGAGGAGTCGGCGGCGTCCCTCGGCGCCTCACCCGTGGGCGTGCTCCGGCGCATCATCCTGCCGAGCCTGGCGCCGGCCGTGCTGGCCGGGGCCGGACTGGCCTTCGCCAGGGCGGTGGGCGAGTTCGGATCCGTGGTGCTCATCTCGGGCAACGTTCCGTTCAAGACGGAAGTGGCGTCCTCGTGGATCTTCAGCCTGTCCCAGAGCGACGACCTCACGGGAGCCGCCGCCATCTCGGTCGTGCTCGTCGCGGTGGCGCTCCTCGTGCTGCTCGGCATCGGCCTGCTGCGGCGCCGGTTCGTCATCGGTGAGTCGCTGTGAGGGTCTCCTGGCGCTGGCCGTTGCGGATCCTGGCCCTTGCGTACCTGGTGTTCCTCGTCGTGCTTCCGGTCGGCACGATCTTCGTCCGGGCTTTCGACCACGGCCTGGGCCAGGCGTGGGACGCCGTGACGACGCCCGACGCCCTGCACGCCCTGTGGCTCACGTTCCTCGTGGTGCTGATCGCCGTGCCTCTCGACACCGCCTTCGGCGTGGGCGTCGCCCTCATCCTCGCCCGGCACCGGTTTCCCGGCGCCTGGCTGCTCGACTCCTTCGTCGACCTGCCGCTCGCCATCTCTCCCGTCATCGTCGGCATCGCGCTCATCCTCGTGTACGGGAAGACCGGATGGTTCGGCAACTGGCTGGCTGCGCGAGGGATCGAGGTGATCTTCTCGATCCCCGGCATCGTGATGGCCTCCGCCGTGGTCGCCCTCCCCTACGTCGTCCGCGAGGTGCTGCCCGTCCTCCAGGAGATCGGCACCGACCAGGAGGAGGCGGCGGCGACCCTCGGAGCGAAACCGCCTGCCGTCTTCTTCAGGATCACCCTCCCGTCGATCCGCCGCAGCCTCTCCTACGGCGTCACCCTGACCACCGCACGTGTCCTTGGAGAGTTCGGGGCCGTGGTCGTCGTGTCGGGGGCGATCGCCGGGCGGACCCAGACCCTCACGCTCTTCGTCCAAGACGGCTTCGAGAACCTGAACGTCGTGGGTGCCTATGCCGGGGCGGTCATCCTCGCCGTCGGCGCCCTCGGGGTCCTCGCCGTCATCGGACGCCGCAGTTCACGAGAAGGGAGAGGCCGATGGCCATCACCATCAGATCCGTCAGCAAGCGATTCGGCGATGCCGTTGCTCTCGACGATGTCAGCCTCGTCGTCGACGACGGTTCGCTGACGGCGCTGCTCGGTCCGAGCGGCGGGGGCAAGTCCACCCTGCTGCGAGTCGTCGCCGGGCTCGAGATGCCCGACTCCGGCACGGTCGAGATCGACGGGGTCGACGTCACGAACGTGCCCGCCCGCCAGCGGGGAATCGGGTTCTGCTTCCAGCACTACGCACCGTTCCGGCACCTCACGGTGCGCCGCAATGTTGCATTCGGCCTGGAGGTCCGGCGTCGCCCCAAGCCGGAGATCGCCAAGAAGGTCGACGAGCTGCTCCATCTGGTGAAGATCGATCATCTGGCCGATCGATACCCATCGCAGCTGTCCGGGGGGCAGCGCCAGAGGATGGCGCTCGCCCGGGCTCTCGCCATCGAGCCCGAGCTGCTCTTGCTGGACGAGCCCTTCGGCGCGCTCGACGCCCAGGTGCGTCACGAGCTCCGGCTCTGGCTCCGCGAGCTCCACAAGAAGATCTCGGTCACGACCGTGCTCGTCACCCATGACCAGGAGGAGGCCATGGAGGTGGCCGACCACCTGGCCATCATCCATGGTGGCCGGCTCGAGCAGACAGGGGTACCGGCCGACCTCTACGACCATCCGAGCAGCGAGTTCGTGATGAGGTTCCTCGGTCCGATCACCGAGCTCGGCGGAGCCTGGGTCCGCCCCCACGACCTCGTCGTCCACCGCCAGCACTCCCCGACCGGGCTCCACGGCTCGGTCGAGCGGATCACCCATCTGGGGTTCGAGGTCAGAGTGGACGTCCATCTGTCAGAGGGCGGCTCGACCTGGGTCCAGCTGTCGAGGGGGACGGCGGCCGAGCTCGATCTCATGACCGGGGATCCCATCTGGATCACCCGCGCCGGGATGTCCGCCGAGCAGCGCGTCCCGGTCGCAGCCCAGCTCTGAGACCTCCGTCCGGAGGACCGGGATCGCGAAAGGATGAGGAGACAGTGCCATCCTCTGCCAGAATCCTTCCGTGTACATCTCGGCAAAGGTGGACTACGCCGTGCGGGCGCTCTGCACGCTCGCCGGCGCCAAAGGCGAGCCGCAGACTGCCGAAGCCCTCGCTCGCTCCCAGAACCTACCGCCGAAGTTCCTCGAGAGCATCCTGAACGACCTGCGCCGGGCGTCCCTGCTCGTGAGCCAGCGTGGCGCCGAGGGCGGGTACCGCCTGTCCCGCCCGGCTTCATCGATCACCGTGGCCCAGGTCATGCGCCCACTGGACGGACCCCTCGCCGAGGTGCGGGGCCTGCGACCCGAAGCCGCCAGCTACGAAGGGGACGCCGAGCACCTCCAGGACGTGTGGGTGGCGGTTCGGGCCGGACTGCGATCCGTGCTCGAAGAGGTGACGATCGCCGACATCGTGTCGGGCGAGCTCCCGCCATCGGTGAAGGCGATGACGGTCGATCCCGAGGCGTGGCGGTCGCGCTGAGCGGGACCCGGGAAGCTAGGCCTCGGTGTCCGTCACCAGGTGGGCACGGCCGTGCCGCTCCGCTTCGGCCTCCAGTTGGCGGCGCCGAGCCGGTTCGAGCGGTGCGTACGCGCTGCTCCTCCCCACCCTCGCGAAGACAGGATCCGGGCCGGCCCACCACCCCTCGGACCGCAGCGGGCCCTTTCTGATCCGACCACTCGGAGTCTGGGGCAGCGAGCGTGCGATCCGGACGAACGAGGGGACCCACTTGGTACCGAGATCGTGCTGAGCCGAGAGGAAGGCCGTGAAGGCTTCCGGATCGAAGACCTGGCCCGGGAGGAGCTCGACCGCCGCCATGACCTGGTCGCCGGAGCGGGGGTCCGGCACCGGATAGACGGCCACGCCGGCAGCCTGGTCATAGCGGACGAGGACCCGCTCGACGGGGCCGGCGGTCAGGTTCTCCGAGTCCACGCGGAGCCAGTCGCCTCTGCGACCAGCGAAGTAGAAGAAGCCCCGCTCGTCCCGGTAGGCGAGGTCGCCGCTCCAGTACCAGCCGTTGCGCGTCCGGACCGCCGTGGCCTCGGGGTCGTCGTAGTACCCCTCGAAGCGGCCCGGTCCTGCCCGGTTCACGATCTCGCCGACGCAGTCGTCGGCATTCGTCAGCCTGCCCGATCGGTCGAAGACGGCCGGCGAGCATTCGGCGAGGGTGTCCGGATCGGCCACGACCACCTCCGGCGGGGCGAGACCGAGCGAACCCGGCGGGGTTTCGGGTGTCCGGTTGATGGCGATCCCGCCTTCGCTCGAGCCGTACCCCTCGGCCAGCGTGCACCCGAACCGCCGCTCGAAGGCGGCGACGTCGGCAACCGATCCCTCCGTGCCGAATCCCCTTCGCAGGGTGCACGACCTGTCGTCGTCCCTGGGCTCGGTGGCCAGCACGTAGGCCAACGCCTTGCCCACGTAGGTGAACGTCGTGGCCCGGTAGCGACGGACGTCGTCGACGAACCCCGAAGCCGAGAACCTCCGGGCCAGGGCCACGGTGCCCCCCGCCACTAGGGTGGGCGCCCACAGCGCCATGAGGGCGTTGCCGTGGAAGAGCGGCATCGTGCAGTAGGCCACGTCGTCCTGCCGGTACCCATAGGCCTCGGCGGCCACGGCACCGATCGACGCCAAACGTCCCTGGGTGCACCGCACCGCCTTCGGGCTCCCGGTCGTGCCCGACGTGAACAGCAGGAGGTACAGATCGTCCGGCCGCGTGCCGGTCCCGCCGGGCCGGTCCGGGGTTGAGCCTGCCGCCTCTTCCAGCTGCCGGGCATAGTCGTCCCCATCGACCCGGAGCGTCCCTCCCGGTTGGATCCCGAGATCGAGCCCTGCGAACAACGATGCCCCCTCGGCGTCGGTCACGATGACCTCGCAGTCGGTCCTCCGGACGTCGCCGGCGAGAGCCTCGCCGCGACGGGTCGGATTGATGCCGACGACCACGGCGCCGGCCATCGCCGCCCCGCCCAGCCAGAACAGGTACTCGGGCACATTGCCGAGCAGGACACCGATATGGAGGGCGCGGCCGGTAGCATGCCGCTCGATCCACCGCCCCCGGATGGCGCTGGCCCGGACCACCTCCCGCCAGCTCCACCGATCGTCCTCGAACAGCAGCCCGGGACGGTCGTCTGTCCCCCGCGCCGCCAGCAACGACGCCACCGTCCCTTCCGGGTACGCAGTCCCTTCCGGGTACGCAGTCCCTTCCGGGTGCATCACCTCCCGGTTTCCACCACGAGGCTCTGCACCGCCCGCCCGATCCGGCCCTGTTCGTCCCAAAGCGCCGACTCGGCGGCACCAACGCCGGGCACCCCGAAACGGGTCCGGGCGTCGAGGCACACCCACTCGCCGACGGGTGGCCTGTGGACCGACACGGTGAGGTCGGGATTGATGAAGATGCTGGAGGCGAAGTCGAGCTCGGCGGCCACGCCATTGCCGAAGTCGGCCACGGCCGCCACCCGCTGGAGGGGTGTGGGCTCCTCGCCGGCGACGACGGCGCCGGCGAGCCGCATCCACACCGTCGCCGGCCCGGGGCTGTCGAAGCCGCCCCGGACGAAGCGCATCTCCACGCCCTCGTTGTGGTAAGCGCGGTAGCCACCGACCGGGGAGCGCAGGACGCGGCCGGCCTGCGGAGGGGCGGGTGCTTCGTCCTCGGGCACGGTGGGCGACGGTGCGGGGGCGTCACCGGATACGTTGATGAACAAGGCACGGGACCACGCCACCTCGATGCCACCGGTCTCGACGACGGTATCGGTGAGCTGCACCTTGCGCCCGGGCCGAACCACCGCGCTGCGCACGTCCAAGGGAGCGACCGGCACCGGGCGAAGCATCTCGAGCGTAATCCGCACCGGGCGTAGGTCCGGGCGCCCGAGGCGCTCCGCTTCCCGGGCGGCGAGGGCCGCCACCGGTCCACCGTGGAGGGCGTCTTTCGACCACGGTCCACGGGCGAACTCGGTGGGGACGAGGCGCTCCCCGTCCGGTTCGAACAGCGTGATCGTCCCGGAGGTTCGCCCGATGGGCTGGCTGGGCATGGCGTGACGCTAGCCGGGGGTGGTCCGCCAGTGGACAGGGACCCCAGCGTGCAAGGTCAATTTGGGAACTCGGCGGATCAAATTGAAAACTTAGAAACAAGAAACCTTGATTGTTTTTTGTTTTTCTGCCAGAGTGCAAAGGTGGCACTGGCGCACGCGAGCACGAACACTCACAATCGCTCCATCTCGGGGTCTCGCCCGAGGAGGAGCCAGCAGGATCGGTCGAGAGCGACACAGGCGGCGCTGCTCGACGCAACGGTCCAGTGCCTCGTCGAAGACGGTCTGTCCCGCACGACGACGACTGCCGTCGCCCAGCGGGCGGGCGTCTCACTCGGTGCCCTGGTCCACCACTTTCCGACCAAGGCCGACCTTCTCGCCGCCGCAGTCGGCCACGTCATGCACCTGCGCATCGGTGAGTTCCAGGACGCCATGGACTCCCTCGATCCCGCGGACGACCTGATCGAGTCGTCGGTCGACGCCCTGTGGTCGATCTTCTGCGGGGACGCGTTCGTGGCATGGGTCGAGCTGTGGGTCGGGGCGCGGACGGACCCCGAGCTGAGAGTGTCCATGGCCCGCGTCGAATGGGAGTTCCTGGAAGCGGCCGAGACGGTCTTCGCCGATCTGTTCGCCGGGCACGAGGCGTTCGCCAATCCCATGTTCCGCGAGGTCGGTCTGCCGACCGTCTTCTCGGTCCTCGGCGGCTTGGCGCTCACCAACATGGTGGAGGGGGTCCGTCCTCTGCCCGATGCCAAGGTCCGTCACGCGTTCACGTCAATGGTGCGCGCTGCACTCGAAACCGGAATCGGAACGGAGAACATGCGATGACCACGACAGCCACCGAACCTGGACTGCCCGGCCAACCCGACGAACAGGTGGTCGATGCGGGAGGTTCCCCCGGCGACGAGCCGGGCGCAACGACGAGCGAGTACGACCGTTCCTGGGAGACGCTCCTCGGGCGCCTCAACCGCTTGTCCGTCACCCGGCATTCCGACGCCTACGCCGACATCGACTGGGACGGTGACGAGCTGGCGCTCGACCCGACCGACCCCCGCTGGGAGCTGCCGGCGACCGAGCCTCTCGCCGCAACCGAATGGTACGCAGCGCAGCCGGCCGATGTGCGCGCCCGTTTCGGCTGCGAGCTGGTGGCGTCCAAGATGAAGATGGGCGCCATCTTCGAGAGCGTCCTCAAGCGAGGCCTGCTCGAGTTCGCCTTCGAGCTGCCGAACCAGTCACCGGAGTTCCGCTACGCCTACCACGAGGTCATCGAGGAGGCGCAGCACTCGCTGATGTTCCAGGAGTTCGTCAATCGCACCGGGTTCGACGCTCCGGGCCTTCGGCCGGCCGACCGTCGGGCCACCCGCAGGATCGTGACCCTCGGCCGCCGGTTCCCCGAGCTGTTCTTCCTCTTCGTCCTCGGCGGTGAAGGGCCCATCGACCACGTGCAGCGCCAACAGCTGCGCGGCGATGCCGAGCTCCATCCGCTGCTCGAGCGCATCATGCGCATCCACGTGACCGAGGAGGCAAGGCACCTCTCCTTCGCCAATGCCTATCTGCGGCGGAGGGTGCCCGGGCTCGGTCGGGTGAAGCGGGCGATCCTCTCCATCGCCACCCCGTTCATCCTCGCCGAGATGGCGACCATGATGCTGAAGCCGCCGAGCCAACTCATCGAGCACTACCACGTGCCCTCGGAGGTGGTGGCAGCCGCCTACGGCAAGAACCCCGATCACCGGGCCGCCGTCATCGAATCATTGACCAAGGTGCGGTCCCTGTGCGATGAGCTCGGCCTCACGGCGGGCCTGTACCGCCACCTCTGGCGCCGGCTCGGCGTCGCGTGATCACACGACCGGGCGAGCTGCACGGCGCCACCGACGACGCGTTCTCTTCAGGCGATCTCGACCGCCTCTGTTCCCTCTACGAAGCCGGCGCTGTCCTGATAACCACGGACCCGGGCGTCGAGGAAAGCCGCGCGGAAGTGGGGCGGTTCTCGATCCGGGAGCAGTGGTCGGCCTTCCTCGAGACCGGAGGAACTCTCGAGTCACTGACGCGTTTTGTCGTCGAACGTGACGATCTGGCCCTCTTGTCGGCGTCGTGGACGTGTTCGTGGGTGGCGAGGAAATCGGTCGGGGGATCGAGCGCGGAGGTGGCTCGCCGCCAGCGCGACCGGGGCTGGCTGTACGCAGTCGATTCCCCCTTCGCACTGGGCGCGACGTAACCGGTAGGACCGATGTGACCGGCGCAACCGGTGCCGGAGGTGGAACCGCCCGACGGGGACGCCTACCATCTGGCAACCACCGCGCCACCGGGCGCCCGACCTCACGGAGACACGATGGCACGAGGAGAAGCAGCGACCACGATCGACAAGCCCGCTGAGGACGTGTGGGCGGTGGTCGGCGACTTCGGCGGCATCGCCTCGTGGATGCCCGGCATGGACTCCTGTCGGGTCGATGGGTCCGACCGCATCATCGAGACGATGGGGATGACCATCACCGAGCGGTTGGTGAGCCGGGACGAGGGGAGCCGGGCGCTCACCTACGCCATCGTCGACGGGGCGCCCGTCGAGAGCCACCAGGCGGTGGTGACGGTCACACCGGACGGAAACGGGGCCCACGTCACCTGGGTGGTCGACGCCACTCCCGACGACATGGCCGGCCTCATGGCCGGCATCTACCAGCAGGCGCTCGACGCGTTGAGATCACATCTCGAGCAGTGACGGCGATGGCGGCCGACGACGGCGACCGGGCCAACGGCGGTGGAGCACCGCAAGGGCGATGCTCGTACACCGTCACGGCCCGATCGTCGGCACCGGTCGAAGCAGTGTGGTCCCTGCTCGGAGAAGCCCGTCGCTGGAAGGAGTGGTCCTTCCTCGACCGGAGCGACCTGCTGCGCGAGGGAGATCCGCCGCCCGATGGAGTGGGGGCGCTGCGCCGCTTCACGAGGTTCGGAGTGGGGTCGACCGAGGAGGTCGTGGCGTGGGAGCCGCCCCACCATCTGGCCTACGTGATCATCAAGGGGTTCCCCGTGCGGAACTACCGAGCGGACGTCCGGTGCCGGTCGGCAGGCGCCTCCACCGTGATCACCTGGAGCGGGACATTCGACCCGATCGTGCCCGGTTCCGGACCGGTCCTCCGGCGCGTGCTCATGGGGCTCATCGGCCGGTTCGCCACCAACGCTGCCCACTACGCCGACCGCCAGGCCGCAGCGAGCGAAGCGGCCAAGCGCTGACCCGCTGATCGGCGAAGGGACCGGGCGTCCCGGCGGGACGGCACCCGACAGGACCACCGATCGCTCAACAGGCAGCGAGCCGGCTCGCCCGCTTCGACACCTCGGCGCCGGCCCGCTCGACGTCGACGGTGAGACAGTGGCCATCGGCGACCACCTTCTCGCCACCTACCCACACGTCGGTGACCAGTCGGCTCGATGCCGACCACACCAGATGGTCCACGAGTTGGCTGTCCTCGAGCATGGGGACCATGGCCGGTGACGCCAGGTCGACGACCACGAGATCGGCACGCGCCCCTTCTACGAGCACGCCGATGTCGGGTCGGCCGAGGGCCCGCCCGGCCCCCCGGGTGACGAGCTGCAGGGCGCCCTCGGCGGTCAGGGCCGTGGCCCGTCCCTCCCGGAGCCGGGCCAGCTGGGCGGCGAGCCGTGCTTCCTTCCAGACGTCGAGGTTGTTGTTGGAAGCCGGACCATCGGTCCCGACACCGACCCGGATGTCCCGGTCGAGCAGCTCGGCGAGAGGGCAGATCCCCGAGGCCAACTTGGCATTGCTCCCCGGGCAGTGGGCCACGGCGACGTCATGGTCCGCCAGCAGGGACAGGTCGTCATCCGAGAGCCAGACGCAGTGGGCGGCGAGCACCCGCCCGGCCAACACTCCGGCGTCGGCCAGCGCCGCCGGCTCGGTACGGCCGTGTTCGGCGGCGAACCGGTCGATCTCGTCCTCGGTCTCCGCCACATGGATGTGGAACAGCGCGTCGAGCGCGCGGGCAGGCGGCAGCGACCTCGGACAGGCCCTCGAGGGGAACCGTGTAGGGGGCGTGCGGGGCGAAGCCGATCTCGATGCGGCCGGCCTCCCCGTTCCGGCGGGCGTGGAGGTCGGCGATCTCGCCAATCGACCGCTCCCACCACGCCGACCCTCCGTCCTGTCCGGGAAGCTGGAGCACCCCCGGGGTCACGATCGAGCGCAGGCCGGCCGCTCGCACCGCATCGACGAGGGCGTCGGCGTGGAAGTAGGCCTCGCAGCTGGTCGTCACCCCGAAACAGAGCAGCTCGGCGGCAGCCAGTGTCATGCCCCAGAAGACGTCGTCCTCGGTCAGATGGGCTTCGCGGGGCCAGAGGACCTCGGTCAGCCATCGCTCCACGGGGAGCCTGTCGCCGACACCGCGGAAGAGCGTCATCGGGGAGTGGCAGTGGGCGTTGACCAACCCCGGCAATAGTGCGCCGTCGACGGCGACCGTCCGCGTCGGTTCGTCGGGCGGGGAAACGGTCGCCAGGTCGTCGGGTGACCCGACGGCGACGATGGTGCCCCGCATCATCTCGACCGCTCCCGGTCGAAGCACCCGGCCCGTCCCGTCGCAGGGGACGACGGCGGGGGCGACGAGCCGGACCCGTTCACCCGGAGGCTCGCCGGTCCTCCCGTTTGTCGGCTCGCCTGAGGGCTCAGCCACCCGTCGGCGCCCGGTCGCACTCCTCGGCCTCGATCGCCGTCAGCTCGTCCAGCCGGGCGACGTGGCGACCTCCGTCGAAGGCCGTGGTGAGGAACACATCTACGATGTCGAGGGCGAGCACGGTCGCCACCACCCGGGATCCGAGAGAGAGGACGTTGGCGTCGTTGTGCCGGCGGGCCAGGCGTGCCGTGTACTCGTCGTGGCACAGGGCCGCCCGAGACCCGTGGACCTTGTTGGCGGCGATGGCCTCGCCCTGGCCGCTCCCGCCGACCACGATGCCCAGCGCATCCTCACCGCGGATGACCCGACGGGCCACCGCCGCGCAGATCGGTGGATAGTCCACCGGCTCCTCGGAAAACGTCCCGAGGTCCTCGACCTCGTGGCCGCCGCTTCGCAGGTGCCGGGCCACGTCTCCTTTGAGGGCGTAACCGGCGTGGTCGGACCCGATCACCAGGCGCATGCTCGTCAGCCTAGACACCACTCCCGTCGGGCACCGGGTCCGCAGAGGACATGCGGGCGACGCGCTCGGGGCGCACATAGCCGGCGTCGACGAACCAGCTGGCCGCCCGGGCCAGGGCCAAGGACACCGGGCGCGACGTGTAGCCGAGCTCGGTCCGGGCCCGCGTGTCGTCGAAGGACATGTGGGTCGTCGACATCCTGGCCGCCTCGAGCGGGATGGTGGGCGCCCGGCCGAGCAGCGTCCCCTCGAGGAGCTCGGACACGTGGGCGGCGAGGAGCGCGGCCGCGGACGGGAACCGACGGCTGGGGGCGGGGAGGCCGGTCTCGGCGGCCAGGATGGCGAGCACCTCGGCCAGGGCCAGGTTCTCACCGCCGACGATGTAGCTCCGGCCCACCCTCCCGCGCTCGGCGGCCAAGAGATGGCCGTGGGCGACGTCGTCCACGTCGACGATGTTGAGGGTGGTGTCCACGTACCCGGGGAACCGACCGTTCAGGAACTCGAGGATGGTGCGGCCGGTGGGGGTGGGCGCCCGGTCGCGGGGACCGACCGGCATGGTCGGCTGGACCAGCACCACCGGCAGCCCCTCGGCCGCGGCCCGCAGCACCTCGTGCTCGGCCACGTACTTCGACTGCTTGTAGCCGCCGAAGAGATGGTCGATCAAGGCATAGGACGTCTCGTCGACCGGGTGGTCGGTCGACGCCCCGTGGAGCCCGAGGGTCCCGACCGTCGAGGTGTAGACGACGCGTCCGCATCCGTGCTCGTCCGCAGCCCTCAGCACGTTCCGGGTGCCACCGACATTGATGTCGTAGAAGGCGGCCGGATCAGGGGCCCAGAAACGGTAGAGGGCGGCGATGTGGAAGATCACCCGGGCCCCTTTGACGGCGGCGGCGACAGCGGCTCGGTCCCGCAGGTCGGCCGACACCGATTCGATATCCAGCCCGTCGAGGTTGGCGGTGTCGCTCCCCGGCTCCACCATGGCCACGACGTCGGTCCGCCGGTCGAGGAGCTGGCGCACCACAGCGGACCCGATGAACCCGGCCGCCCCGGTCACGAGCACTCGGTCCCCGGTCCCGAGGGCAACCCCGGATCCCGCGCCGTTCCCGTCGGAGACGGTCACGGCCCCCCCGGCCCGGTGGCAGGCGCCGGTGCGTGCCGGCGACGGCGCCCGAGGGTGTTGCGGGCCATCGTGGCCCCCAACTCGACCATCAGGCCCGAGCCGCGTTGCGCATCGCCGAGGACGTCGTCGAGGGCCGACACGAAGGCGTCGATCTCCACCTCGCCGATGATCAGCGGCGGGAGCAGCTTGATGATGTTCACGTTGTCGGCGGCCACCTGGGTCAGAATCCGGTGCCGGTGGAAGAGAGGGACCACGACCGCTTGCGTGAACAGGCCTTTTCGGGCCAGCTCCATCATCTTGAACCTGGCCCGCGCCCCACGGGCCTGTGGCGGCCCGAAGACGAGCCCGATCATGAGACCCATGCCCCGCACCTCCCAGAGGAGGTCGTACTTGTCGACGAGAGGACGGAGGGCGTCGATGAACTGCTTGCCGGTCCGTTCGGCATGGCCGACGATGTCGTCGTCTTCGATCACCGACAGGGTGGCCAGACCGGCCACCATGGCCAGCTGGTTCTTCGAGAAGGTCGATGAGTGCACGACCGCTCGGACGAGCGAGCTGTAGACGGCGTCGAACACCTTTGTGGTGGTCAGCACGGCCCCGACGGGGACGAAGCCGCCCGACAGGGCCTTGGAGACGGTGATGATGTCGGGCTCCACGCCCCAGTGCTGGTGGCAGAAGAACCGGCCGGTCCGACCGAGACCGGTCTGAACCTCGTCCACGACGAGCAGCGTCCCATGGCGCCGGCACAGCGACTCGACACGGGCCCAGTAGGGCTCCGATGCCATGTAGACGCCCTTGCCCTGGATGGGCTCGACGACGAAGGCGGCGACGTCGCCTCGGGCCAGCTCGGCCTCGAGCGCGTCGGCATCGCCAAAGGGAACCGGGTCGCACCCGGGAAGCAAGGTCCCGAACCCCTCGCGGAACTCGGCACCTCCGTTGAGGGCGAGCGCACCGGTGGTCAGCCCGTGGAAGGCGTGGTCGCAGTAGAGGACCCGATCGCGTCCGGTCGCGCAGCGGGCGAACTTGATCGCCGTCTCGACCGACTCGGCCCCGGAGTTGGTGAAGAAGACCCGATCGATCGATCCACCCGCCTTCGCCACCAGCTCCTTGGCCAGCAGTCCGGGGAGGAGTGCGCAGTCGAGCTGGGCCAGGTTGGGCAGATCGGCGTCGATGGCCTGTTGGAGCGCGTCCTTGATCGCCGGGTGGCTGCGGCCGAGGGCGAACACCCCGAACCCGGACAGCAGATCGAGATACCGCTCCCCCCGGTCGTCGATCAGGTAGGAGCCCTCCCCCCGCACATAGCGACGGTCGAAGCCGATGGTGCCGAGCACATCGACCATGCGCCGGTTCATGTACCGCGAGTGCAGCTCGAACTGCTCACCGGCGTGCTCGGCCAAGAGCGCCCCGAGGTCGAACGGGCCGGTCACGGGCCACAGCTGGTGATCTGGATGCCGGGCTGGCCCTGGGGGTGGACGGCGATCAGGACATTGGAGGGTGCGAACTGGCTGGCGATCCAGGTGACCATGTCACCCATGGACACCGGGATGACCGAGCTGTGGCTCTGGCCCGGATAGATCCACCGCTCGGTGCTCTGGCCGATCGAGCACTCGTGGGTCTCCAAGAGAGCGGTGGTGGCCACGGGGATCTGCTCGTCGGCCCCGCCCTGGATGATGAGGAGCGGTGCCGTGCTCACCGTGGCGATGTTCGCCGGGTCGTTCTCCTTCATGAGCGTCTGCCAGGCGGGCACGGTGAAGGGATCGGTCTTGATGAGCTCCTTGATGGGCACGCGGTCGACGGCCTTGCCGATGCTGTCCGCGCACCCCTCATTGAGCACGGGCAGCAGTGAGATGGCCTTGTCCGACATGACCTCGGACAGCGGCGCCGCCGCGTTCCCGTATGCGGCGTTGAACCCGGCCCCGGCCATGAACAGGTAGTAGCGGTAGGGGCTCGTAGTCAAGAAGTCGTAGATGTAACGGAACTGGGAAGGCGGGGCACCGGCCACCACACCCTGCAGATGGAGGTCGGGCGCGTACGAGTCGGCGATGGCCAGGGAGAACATGGCGGTCTGGCCCCCTTCGGAGTGGCCCCACACGACATAGCGGGTGCTGGCGTGGGCCGCCGGCAGGTGATTGGCAGCACGCACGATGTCGATCGTGTTGCGGGCGGCCACCACACCGACCAGGTAGGGAAGCAGCCCCGGGGTGCCCTCGCCCTGGTAGTCGCTGGCGGTGACCACCCAGCCCTCGTCGAGGAGCCGGTTCTGGAGCGGAACAGCTTGGGAGGGCTGCAGCGAGGGCGCGCACTGGTCGGCCATGCCATTGGTCCCGTGCCCCCACGAGACGACCGGGAAACCGCCGGTCGGAGGCGTCCGGTACGGGACCATGACGAGGCCGGTGACGACCACCGGTTGGCCGTGCACGCTCTGCGAGACGTACATGACCCGGTAGACGTGCCCGTGGATCGAGCCGCTCGGGAGCAGCTCGGACTTGACCAGTGTTCCCGGTGCCGAGGAAGGCAGCTCCGAGGGGACGGCGTAGAACGACGGGAGGCCCCGAGGGGCCGGGGTGGCGTTGTCCAACGGAGCCATCGCCGTGTTGGCGCAGGCGGAGAGCACCACCGAGAGGACACCCACCAGGGCGAGCACCCGACCGACCCGCCATCGTCCACCCCTGCCGATCATGCCCTCCACCCTTCGTCGCCGTCCGGTCCGAGAATCGGAACACTCTGCCACCAAGTGGACGGGGTGCGACACTCGGCGCCGTCACCGGAGCGGTCCACCACGGCCGGCGGAAAGCCTGCTCACTAGCATCAGCGGGCGTGGCGATCTTGTTGGGACTGACGGTCGCCGCGTCGTTCGGGAGCGGCGATTTCCTCGGCGGCCTCGCCTCCCGGCGGAGCCGCACGCTCGCCGTCCTCCTCCTCGTCCAGCTTTCTGCCGTGGTAGTGGCGACGGCCGTCGCCGTGGGCGACGGGGGCTCCCCGACCACAGGCGCCCTCCTCCTCGGAGCGGGCGCCGGGATCCTGAACGTCGCCGCCCTCGGCTGCCTCTACCAGGGCCTGGCCGTCGGCCAGATCGGGCAGGTGGCTCCGCTGGCGGCCGTGGTCGGCGCGTGCATCCCGGTGGGATGGGCCCTCGCCACCGGAGAGCGCCCGGGTGCGGTCACCCTCGTCGGCGTCGGGCTCGCCATCGTCGCCGCCGCACTGATCTCGGCCGAGCGCGACGAACGTCGCCCCGAGGGTTCACGTGCCGCCCTCGGCCTGGCCGTGACAGCCGGTGTCGGGTTCGGCACGTCGTTCATCCTGTTCGCGGAGGCGTCCCACCGCCACGGTTTCTGGCCGGTGCTGAGCGCCCGGGTGGCGGCGTTGCTGGGGGTGGGGATCGTCGTACTCGTCGTCGGTGAGCGCGCCAGGCTGCCGAGCAACTCACGCTGGCTTGCGATCGGTGCCGGAGTGCTCGACGCCGGGGCCACCGCGTTGCTGCTCGTCGCCTTGCGATCGGGTCTGGTCGCCGTGGTGGCCCCGGCGGCGGCGCTCGCTCCCGGTTTCACCGTGCTCCACGCATGGTGGTACCTGCGCGAACGAGCCTCGCCCCTCCAGGTCGGAGGTCTGGCCCTCGCCCTCTGCGGACTGGTGCTGATCGCCGCCGGCTGACCCCCCACTCGTCGGCACCGGCTCGCGCCTTGGCAGCGACGGCTCAGCGACGGCTCACACCTCGAACTTGACGACGCCCCGGATGTTGGTGCCGGCGGCGAGATCGTCGTAGCCGTTCTGGACCTGGTCGAGGGAGTACTCCTGGGTGACCAGCTCGTCGACCTCCAAGAGCCCGGCCTCGTACAGCCGGATCAAGTTCGGGATCTGCACGCGCGGGCTGCACGACCCGAACACGGTGCCGAGCAGCGCCTGATTGAACATGGCGAAGTTGAACAGGTTGAGGCTGACCTCGTTCTGGTCGTGGGGGGCGATGGCGGTGGCCACGATCCTCCCGTCCTTCGACGCGCAGCCTTGCGCCTGACCGATGAGGTCACCGGTGAGCACGCCCGGGGTGAGGATCACAGCGTCTGCCATCCGCCCCTCGGTGAGCTCAGGGATCACCATGGCCGCCTCGACGAGCGATGCCGCCCCGTGGGTGGCCCCGATCTCCTTCGCCTTCTCCACCTTGAACGGCACAGGGTCGACGGCCATGATCTGGCGCGCTCCGGCCAACTTGGCGCCCTGGACGGCGCCCGAACCGACCCCGCCACAGCCGACCACGACGACGGTCTCACCGGGGCGCACCTTGGCCCGGTCCACGACCGAGCCGAAGCCGGTCGAGATGCCACAGCTGATGAGGGCGGCGGCGCGAAGCGAGGCCCCAGGGTCGATCTTGACCAGCGAGGCTTCGTTGGCCAGGACCTGTTCGGAGAACGTGCCGAGCTGGGTCATCCGGTTCACCGTGTGACCGTCCAGGTGGTGGCGCCACTGCCCGTCGGACATCATCGGTCCGGCCAGGATGCTCATCCCCAGGTCGCAGAGGTACTGGCGTCCCGATGCGCACCACGAACACCGGCCGCACGCCGGGATGAACGACGAGGTCACATGGTCGCCCACGGCGAGCGAGTCCACGCCGGGACCGACCTCGGCCACGATGCCGGCGCCCTCGTGGCCGCCGATCATCGGGAACATGGACTCGACGCCGAAGATCTGGAGGACCTCGGGCGGGGCGCTCATGTCGCCGGTCCGCAGGTGCTCGTCGGAGTGGCACATGCCGGCGTAGGACATCTGAACCACGACCTCGTGGGGACCGGGTGGGTCGAGCTCGACCTCTTCGACCTTCCACGGCTCGTGGAGCCCGGAACAGACGGCGGCGCGGATCTTCATGTGGTCACTCCTCCCCTGGCCGGCGCCGGTCAGGCGCGGCGACGCCCCAAGCATCGCGCCGTTGACAGCGCCCGTGCACATCGCACCCGGACCGGCGCAGCCCTGTTCACCGGCCCTCCTACGGGGGTGCTCACCGGCCCTCCTACCGGGGCGCTCACCGGCCCTCCTACGCGGCGCTCACCGGGCCGCCTTCGGGGCGCCGAAGCCGGCGGCCAGCAGCCGGAAGGCCCGGTCCACCTGGCCGGCGAGGTCGTCTGCACCACCGCGGGCCCAGTAGGTGAAGGCGGCCGTCGCCGCACCGAGCGCCGAGCGGGCGAGGGTCTGGGGACCGAGATCCTCGGGGGCCCCGCCCGTCCTCCGGGCGGCGAAGGCGGCGACCACGTCGCACCACTCGGCGTAACGCACGGCCGAGTGGGCGATGAGGGAAGGAACAGTGCTGATGAGGCTGATCCGGATGCGGAGCTCGCCGAGCTCGCCCGCACCGAACCGGTTGGTGGCGACGACCGCCCGTCTCAAGACGTCCATCATCGGCTCGTCTGCGGGTGCCCCGCGCAGCTCGGCGTCCAACCGGGCCAGCTCGGCGTCGAACTCGCCCCACACCACGTCGCGCTTGGAGTCGAAGTAGCGGAAGAAGGTGCGCCGGCTCACCCCGACGGCGCCGGCGATGTCGTCCACCGTCGTATCGTCGTAGCCACGGGCGGCGAACAGGTCGAGCGCTGCCCGGGCCAGTGCCTCCCGGCTGGTGCTCGGTCGGCGGCCCCTCGCCGGCTCGGTGCCGAGGGCCGGGCCGCCGACCGGTGGCTGCGGTGTCACTCCCCCATTGTGGCATCGAGTGCTATAAATGGGAACGACCACCCCGGTCGGCACCGGCCGGCGGGAGCTACGACCCCCGGAGGCCCAATGAAAGGAGTCCCAATGACAGCCGCAACCACCCCCCACGTCGACGTCGACGCCGGCGCCGGCGCCGAGACCGACCCCGACGGGCCTGCAACCGAGGCCGGAACCGTCGAGCCGGAGGCCGATGCCCTCGTCGACGGCGAGCTGTTGGTGGAGGACGTCTCCATCGACGGCATGTGCGGCGTCTACTAGAAGCTCAGGACCGACGACCATGCCTCCGCTGCCTCCACCGGTCGACGTCCGTCCGTTCGACAGCGCCCGGGCGTGGGCGCTTCACCCCCAGGTGTCGCTCCGTCCCGAGTCCTTCGGTGCCCTCGCCTACCACTTCGGCACCCGGCGTCTCTCCTTCCTCAAGTCCGCAAAGCTGGTCGCCGTGGTCGAGTCCCTGGCCCGAACCCGAACCGGGGCCGAGGCCTGTGTGGTGGCCGGCGTCGAGGAGCAGGAACGGGGCGCCTACGAAGAGGCCCTCGCCACGCTGGCCGAGTCGGGGATGATCTGCGAGCGGACCGACCCGTGACCCTCGTCGAGCGTTTCGCCGCCGGCCTCGACGCTCCCATCTGCCTCACCTGGGAGCTGACCTACGCCTGCAACCTGGCCTGCGTGCACTGCCTGTCGAGCTCGGGCCGGCGCGACCCGGACGAGCTGACGACCGAAGAGTGCCGCGCCGTCATCGACGAGCTCGAGAGCATGCAGGTCTTCTACGTCAACATCGGCGGCGGCGAGCCCACCATCCGGTCCGACTTCTGGGACCTGGTCGAGTACGCCACCGCCCACCATGTCGGGGTCAAGTTCTCGACCAACGGCTCGCGCATCACCCCCGCCGTGGCCCGGCGGCTCGCAGCCTCCGACTACGTCGACGTCCAGATCTCGCTGGATGGCGCCACCGCCGAGGTCAACGACGCCGTCCGCGGCGACGGTTCCTACGACACCGCACTCTGTGCCATGGGCCATCTGGCCGACGCCGGCTTCACCGGGTTCAAGGTCTCGGTGGTGGCCACCCGTCACAACGTGACCCAGCTCGACGCGTTCAAGGCCCTCGCCGACCGCTACCGGGCCCAGCTCCGGCTCACCCGGCTGCGGCCGTCCGGCCGCGGTGCCGCGGTGTGGGAGGAGCTGCATCCGACAGCCGACCACCAGCGCGTCCTCTACGACTGGCTCATCGCCCACGGCGAAGACGTGCTCACCGGCGACTCCTTCTTCCACCTGGCCGGCTACGGCGACGCCCTCCCCGGCCTCAACCTGTGCGGAGCGGGCCGGGTGGTCTGTCTCATCGACCCGGTGGGAGACGTGTACGCCTGCCCCTTCGCCATCCACGACGAGTTCCGGGCGGGCAATCTGCGCGACGACGGTGGCTTCACCACGCTTTGGCGCGAGTCGGCCCTCTTCAACGAGCTCCGCCAACCCCAGAGTGCGGGAGCGTGCGCAACCTGCGGCCACTACGACGGGTGCCGGGGCGGGTGCATGGCAGCCAAGTTCTTCACCGGGCTCCCGCTGGCCGGTCCCGATCCCGAGTGCGTCCTCGGCCACGGCGTCGGGGCGTTGGCCGCCGTCGACGAGCGCCCCGTCCCCTCACTCGACCACTCCCGTCACCCCCGGCCGGTGGACGTTGCGCTGCTGCCGACCCGTGCGGCCGATCGAGCTCCGACCGCCTCGATCTGAACGGTGGCACGCCTGACCGACCCGGTCACTCTCGGGGGCCGGACCGCACCGGCCAGGGTCGTCTTCGGGGCTCACGAGACCAACCTCGGCCGGGGTCGCACGATCGGCGACCGCCACCTCGCCTACTACCGGGAGCGGGCGGCCGGCGGCACCGGGGTCCTCGTCACCGAGACCGCTTCGGTCCATCCCTCCGACTGGCCCTATGAGCGAGCCCCACTGGCCCGGTCCTGCGCGGCCGGTTGGGCCGACCTGGCCGAGGCGTGCCGGCCGTTCTCCACCGTGGTGCTGGCCGGGCTCGGCCACTGCGGTGCCCAGGGGTCGAGCGCCCATTCCCAGTCGGCGCTCTGGGCGCCGTCCCCCGTCGCCGACGCCGTCAGCCGCGAGCTCCCGCTCGAAATGGATCCCGACCAGATCGAGGCCGTGGTGGCGGGTTTCGTCGAAGGTGCCCGGGTGGCGGTGGACGCCGGGCTCGACGGCGTCGAAGTCGACGCCGGAGCGACGTCGCTGCTCCGGCAGTTCCACTCCGGCATCACGAACCTGCGCACCGACGGCTACGGCCGCGACCGTCTGGCACTCACCACCGAGGTGCTGACCGCCCTACGAGATCTCCTCGGTGCCGACGCTGTCCTCGGCCTCCGCCTCAGTTGCGACGAGCTGGCACCCTGGGCCGGGGTCACCCCCGACCAGGCCGCCGAGCACGTCGACCGGCTCGCCGAGATCGTCGACCTGCTCGTGGTGGTGCGGGGCGGCCCGTACTCGGCATCCGCCTACCGCCCCGACGCCCATACCGCGCCCGCTTTCAACCTCGACCTGTGCGCCCGCATGAACGGCGTGGTGGCCGATCGCGCCGCCGTCGTGCTCCAGGGCAGCGTCGTCGAGGTGACGACGGCCGAGGCGGCCCTCGAAACAGGTGCCTGTCACCTGGTCGAGATGACCCGGGCCCAGATCGCCGAGCCCCGGCTGGTGGGACTGGTGAGAAGCGGCCAGGCCGGGCGCGCCCGGCCTTGCATCCTCTGCAACCAGGCGTGCCGGGTGCGTGACGACCGGAACCCGCTCGTCAGTTGCGTCGGCGAGCCCCGGAGCGGCTACGAGACGGTGGAAGCCGTCACCGACGGGCGCGACGAGCGGCCGGCCTCGGTGCTGGTGGTGGGGGCGGGACCGGCGGGCCTCGAGTGCGCCCGGGTCCTGTCCGGCCGCGGTCACCGGGTTCGGGTGGCCGAGCGCACGCATGAGGCCGGCGGGGCCCTCCGGGGCGCCGCCGTCGGTCCCGGACGTCGTCGCCTGCGGGGGCTCACGGACTGGCTCGTGTCCGAATGCCTGTCCCAGGGAGTGACCATCGACTTCGGCGTCACCGTCACCGGTGCCGACGTCGCTCTGGCCCGGGCCGCGGGCGACGTGGTCGTGGTGGCTACGGGCAGCCGGCCCGCTCAGCCGGCCTTCGCCACCGACGGCTCGTGCACGCTCGTCGACGCATTGGCGTTGCTCGAGCGGAGTGAACGGCCCGAGGAACCGGTCCTCGTCTTCGACCCGGTGGGCGGCCCTATCGGCGTGGGTGTCGCCGAGTGGCTGGTCGAATCGGGTCTGTCCGACGTGGGCGTCGTGACCCAGGACCCGGTGGTCGGGACCCAGCTGTCGCGCACCGGCGACCTGGCCGACGCCAACACCCGCCTGCAGCGGGCCGGCGTCGAGCGCCACCTGCGCTCCTCGATCCGGCGGGTGGAAGGCGGACAGGCCGTGCTCTGTGACGTCTGGACGGGCGAGCAGCGCCGCCTGCCCTGCGTCACCATCGTCGACTGCGGACACCGTCTGCCCGAGGACAGGCTGGCGCTGTCGGGGACTGGCACCGTCCGCGTCGGTGATTGCGTGGCCCCGCGGACTGTCCTCGAAGCGGTGTTGGAAGGGCGGCGCGCCGCCCTCGCCATCGCCGCCGGCGCCGGGAACACCGAGCTGGGCACCGTCGCCAGCGAAGGACTGGCGTCGGCGGTGGGGCTGTGACCTCTTCCGGCCGCTACCGGCATCTGTTCACACCCCTCCGCCTGGGCCCGGTGACGGTGGCCAACCGCATCGTCTTCTCGGCACATCTCACCAACTACGCCGCCGACGGCCTGCCCACCGACCAACACGTCGCCTACTACGCGTCCCGGGCCGCCGGGGGCGCGGGCCTCATCATCACCGAGGAGCACTCGATCCACCGGACGGACTGGCCCTACGAGAAGCTCATCCACGGGTTCGATCCGGCGGTGGTCCCCCGCTATCGAACGATCACCGATGCCGTCCACGCCCACGGGGTCCCTATCTTCGCCCAGATCAACCACAACGGGGGGCAGGCCTCGAGCATGTACTCGCGCCTGCCGGTGTGGGCGCCGAGCCCGGTGGCCGACCCACTGTTCCGTGAGGTGCCGAAGGCGGTCGACGACGGCGAGATCGCAGCCATCATCGACGGGTACGCCCTCGTGGCCGGCCACTGCATCGAGGGAGGATTCGACGGGATCGAGCTGCAATGCTCGCACTCCTCCATCGTGCGGGGGTTTCTGTCACCCGCCACCAACCGCCGCCACGACGGCTACGGGGGGCCGCTCGAGAACCGGGCACGACTTCTCCTGGAGATCGTGGCCGCCGTCCGGGGGGTAATCGGCTCCGACAGGGCCCTCGGCGTTCGGCTGTGCGGCGACGAGCTCATCGAGGGAGGCACGACCATCGACGAGGCGGTGACGGTCGCCACCATGGTCGAGTCCGGGGGGGAGTCGACTACGTCAACACGTCGATCGGGGTGGCGACGGCGACCCTGTTCATGATCGAGGCCAGCATGCAGGTCCCGCCGGGCTACGCGCTGTTCATCCCGAGCGCCATCCGCGACGCCGTCGACCTGCCGGTGGTGGGCGTCGGGCGGTTCAAGGACCCGCTCCAGGCCGACCGGGCCCTCGACGAGGGGCTCTGCGACCTGATCGGGGTGGTGCGCGGCCAGATCGCCGATGCCGACTTCGCCGCCAAGGCCCGCTCGGGGCATGCCACCGACATCCGCACCTGCCTCTCGTGCAACCAGGAATGCGTGGGCCGGATGGGTCTCAACCGATGGCTCGGTTGCATCGAGAACCCCCGAACGGGCAAGGAGTCCGAGGCACTCCCCCCACCGTCGAGACGGCGCCGGGTGGTGGTGGCGGGCGGCGGCCCGGGCGGCCTGCAGGCGGCGGTCTCCGCCGCCGAGCGCGGCCACCGGGTCGTCCTGTTCGAGCGCGGGGACCGGCTCGGTGGACAGGTCCGGGTGGCGGCGTCGGTGCCCAGCCGGGCCGAGTTCCTCGACCTGACCCGCAACCTCACCACCGCCGCCCGCCGGCTCGGCGTCGAGGTGCGCCTCGGCATCGAGGCCACCGCCGAGGAGATCGTCCGACACGACCCGGACGCCGTGGTCGTGGCCACCGGGGCGAGGCCGGTCCGCCCGTGGTGGGCGGGAGACGCCGGCAACGTGGTCGACGTGCGCGACGTGCTCGAGGGCCGGGCCCACCCCACAGGCCGCGTCGTCGTCGTCGACGAGCTGGCCTTCCACCAGGCCACGTCCACCGCCGAGCTGCTCGCCGATCGTGGTTGTGCCGTCGAGATCGCCACCAACGGCATGGTCGTGGGCCAAGATCTCGGGATCACCCTCGACTTGGAGACCTGGAACGTGAAGGCGCACGCCGCCGGCATCGTCCAGAGCACGGATCTTGTGCCCATGTCGGTGCGGGCCGACGAGGGCGGCGGCGGCTTGGTGCTCACCTTCCAGCACCATCCGACCGGCGCCGAGGTGGAACGCCACTGCGACTGGATCGTGTGCTCGGTCCACCAGCGGCCGGAGGACGATCTGTGGCGGGCCCTCGCCGGCTCGGCGTTCCCCGTTCACCGGGTCGGCGACTGCCTGGCCCCGCGCCGGGCCCACGCCGCAGTGATCGAGGGACACCGGGTGGCGGTGGCGCTGTGACCGCCATCTCGTCGTCTGCGGGGACGATCTCGCCGGACCTCGGGTCCCAGGTTGGGGACGCCCTGGCCGTGGTGGTCGCCAGGGACGCCCGGCTGCCGGCGGGGTGGGACGACGTCGTGACCGCCG
The DNA here is from genome assembly GCA_963828385.1 of uncultured Acidimicrobiaceae bacterium. Taxonomy (GTDB): domain Bacteria; phylum Actinomycetota; class Acidimicrobiia; order Acidimicrobiales; family RAAP-2; genus Bog-756. The sequence goes on along the minus strand of CAWHEF010000002.1, from coordinate 784,983 downwards.
CCGGCGGTGCGGTCGTGGTCGTCGGGTCCGGGACCGAGGAGGCAGCCCACCGGTTGGCCGAAGCGGGGACGGCCAGGCTCGTGCGGTGGACGGAGTCGGGTCGGGCGTTCGAACCGGGACGACTGGCGACCGGTCTCGCCCCGCTGATCGCAACGGTGCCGCTGGTGGTGCTTCCCGCCTCGGCCGACGGTCGCGACCTGGCCCCTCGGCTGGCCGCCTGCGCCCACCGACCGCTCGTGGCCCGGGCCGTCTCCGCCGTCGTCGCACCCGGCGGGGGGGTACGGGCGGTGGCCACCCGGATGGACGACCGGCTGCTCGTCCCGGTCGAGCTCGACGGGCCGGTCGTCGTGACCGTGGTCGCTGGCGCTCCCCTACCCGCTGCTCCCGACGACGGCGTCGCCTCCGCCGGAGTCGCCTCGGACGGCGCCAACAGCGAACCACCCGATATCGAACCATTGGGTGCGCTCACCGTCACCGTCGACGAGCACGCCAGACCGGCGGCGTCGCCCGATGCCGAGCTCCTCGGCCTCGTCGAGCCCGATCCCCACACCATGGACCTCGCCGACGCCACTCGGGTGTTCTCCGGTGGGGCAGGGCTCGCAGTCGGGCTCGACGACCGCTCCGCCACCGAGGTCTTCGACGTGCTCGGTGAGGTGGCGGCGACCCTCGGAGGCTCGGCCGGTGCCACCCGAGTGGCGACCGACGCCGGGTGGACCGGCTACGAACGGCAGATCGGCACGACCGGGGTGGCGATCGATCCCGTCCTCTACGTGGCCTTCGGCGTGTCGGGTGCGGCACAGCACGTCGGGGGCATCGGCAATCCACGCCATGTGGTCAGCGTGAACATCGACCCGTCGGCACCGATGACGGCCATGGCCGATCTCGGCCTCGTGACCGATGCCCGGGCCCTCCTCGAGTCGTTGGCGGTGCGGCTCGGCGTGCGCCCGGCGTCGGCCGTCGCCGTCGCCGACGGCGCGGACCAACCGTCGGGGATGGGCCGTGGCTGAGCCAGGCCCCGGCGCCCGACAGGGCCCGATGGACGCACCCGACGCCGTCCGGCGGGACGGAAGCGAGGACCCGGCTTTCGATGCCGTGGTCGTCGGGGCCGGGCCGGCAGGTGCCGCCGCCGCTCTGGCCCTGGCCCGCGCCGGCCGCTCGGTGGTCATGGTCGAGCGGGGCCCGTTCCCGGGCTCCAAGAACGTCTACGGAGGGGTGGTCTACGGGCGGGTCCTCGACGACGTCGTGCCCCGATGGTGGGAGGAGGTGCCGGTCGAACGGTGGGTGGTCCGCAGGTCCACGATGATGATGACCGGCAACCAGTCGCTCTCGGTCGACTACCGCACCGAGGCATGGGGTGCCGCACCGTTCAACGGCATGACCACCCTGCGCTCGGCCTTCGACTCGTGGTGGGCCGCCAAGGCCACCGAAGCCGGAGCCCACCTGATCACCTCGACGGTGGCGACCGGCCTCGTGCGCGACGCGTCGGGACGCATCTGTGGCGTGCGCACCGACCGCGACGGCGCCTGCCTCCGGGCCCCGGTCGTGGTGGCCTGCGACGGAGTCAACTCGTTCGTGGCCAAGGAGGCCGGCCTTTTGAAAGCGGTCGATGCCGACCACTACACCCTCGGGGTCAAGGAGGTCCTGGCCCTCGACCCGGCCCGCATCGAGGAGCGCTTCGGTGTGGGGCCCACCGAGGGCGTCGACATCGAGATGCTCGGGTGCACGGCCGACATCCCCGGCGGCGGCTTCCTCTACACCAACGCCGACACGGTGAGCGTGGGCCTCGTCCTCTCCCTTCCTCCCCTGGCGGCCTCGGGCGTCCGGCCCGAGGACCTGATCGCCGACCTGAAGGACCACCCGGCGATCGGCCCGTTGCTGAAGGGAGCGACGTTGAAGGAGTACGCCGCCCACCTGATCCCCGAAGGGGGGTACGACACCATGCCGGCCCTCGCGGGCGACGGGCTGGTGGTGGCGGGCGACGCCGCCTCGATGACCCTGGCCGCCGGGATCTGGCTGGAAGGGGTCAACTTCGCCATCGGCTCCGGCCTCGCCGCCGGGAGGGCCGTCGACCGGGCACTCGCCGGGGGGGACGTGTCGGCCTCGGCCCTCGCCTCGTACCGCGACGACTTGGAGTCCCAGTTCGTCCTGGCCGACCACAAGCGCCTACGACGCGCCCCGGCCCTCGTCCTGTCCGAGCGCGTCCAGCGTCGCTACCCCGGCCTCGTCTGCGACCTGGCCGAGGGGATGTTCACGGTGACCAACCCGACCCCGAAGACCGGCGCCTTGCGCCTCGCCCGACAGGCGGCGTCCCGGCGCGGGGTCAAGCTCCGGCACCTGGCCACCGACGCCGTCCGCGGCCTCAGGACCTTCGGATGAGCGGCGACGGCGACCGTCGTTGGCGAGGCGTCTCCTTCGAGGAGCGCATGGCGACCGTCGACTTCCGGGTCGGTGAGCGCCCCCACATCACCGTCGACTCCGACGTGTGCCGGTCGTGCACGACCAAGGCGTGTGTGACCGTGTGCCCGGCCAATCTGTTCGCCCCGACCGCAGAGGGCGGGATCCTCTTCAACTACGAGGAGTGCTTCGAGTGCGGGACCTGCTACCTGGTGTGCAACGCAGAGGGCGCCATCACCTGGACCTATCCGGACGGCGGATGCGGCGTCGTCTTCCACCGAGGATGACGCAGCGATGAGCACGCCGCCAACCGGGGCGGGCATCCCGGACACCACGCACAAGGGCTCCGACCGGGGCCCCCTCGTCGTCGCCTGCCTCCGCATCTGCGACCTGCGCGCCGAAGTCGACCCGCTCACCGGCTCGGTCACGAGTGACGGCTTCGGGCTGGCGCTGTCGGCGGCCGACGGCGCCGCCCTCGAGCACGCGCTCCGCCTGGCCGAGGCGTGGTCGGGCCGGGTGCTCGCCGCAGCTTCGGGGCCGGCGACGATCGATCCCGTGCTGCGCTCGGTCGCCGCCCTCGGGGTCCGGGTCCTCCGGGTGGGAGACGAACCCGGCGGGCCGATTGCCGGCGGGCCGATTGCCGGCGGGCCGATTGCCGGCGGGCCGGCGGCCACCGCAGGGGAGCTGGCTGCGGACGAGCACGGCCTGGCGGCGGCCATCGCCGCCGCGTTGGCGCCACTCGGGCCCGTCGCCGCCGTCTTGTGCGGAGATCGCTCCCCCGACCGGGGCACCGGCGCCATGCCCGCTTTTCTCGCCCACGAGCTCGGCGCCGCCCAGGCCTTGGGCCTCGTGTCGGTACGCCCCGACGACGATGCGGCCGGGAGCGGTCATCCTGCGCTCGTCGCCGAACGCCGGCTGGACGGCGGTTGGCGCGAACGGCTCCGGGTGCCCCTCCCCGCCGTCTGTTCGGTCGAAGCGGCGGGGGTGCGCCTGCGCACGGCACCCCTCGCCGGCTCGCTCGCCGTCGAGTCCCTGAATGTCCCGACCACACCGGGCCGGCACCGGGGAGAACCCCCAGGGGGCGCCGTCCGGGTGGGAGCGCCGCGCCCGTACTCCCCTCCGACCCGTGTCGTCCCTCCACCGGTCGGCGACGATCCCCGTCTTCGCATCCTGACCTTGACCGGTGCCCTCGTGGCCCACGAGCCGCCCACGCTGGTCGGTCCCGTCGGGGCCGACGAAGCAGCCGATCACCTGCTCGAGTTCCTGGCCCGCCATGGCTACGTCGAGCCGGATCCGGAGGAGGCGCTGTGAACCGCTTCGCCACCTCGGGCTGGCCCGAGCTGGCAGCGATGGCCGACGGGGGATCCGTCCTCGCCGTCCCGCTCGGGGCCACCGAGCAGCACGGCCCCCATCTCCCGGTGACCACCGACACCGACATCGCCGTGGCCGTGGCCGAGCGCGCCGCCGCCGGGCAGCACAGGATCGTCGTCGCCCCTGCGCTCTGTTTCGGGGCCAGCGGCGAGCACCAGGCGTTCCCCGGGACGATCTCCATCGGCCGGGACGCCGCCGAGCAGGTGGTCGTCGAGCTCTGCCGGTCGGCGACGGTCGACTTTGCCGCCGTCGTCCTCGTCTCCACGCACGGGGGCAATGCCGCACCGGTCAACGCCGCTGCCCGGCGTCTCGGAGCCGAAGGCCGGAGGGTCGCCGTCTGGACCCCGTCGTGGGGGGGCGACCTCCATGCCGGCCGAACCGAGACGTCCCTCATGCTCGCCATCGCCCCCGACCGGGTCGCGCTGGAGCGGGCCGCCCCCGGCGACCGCCGACCCATCGCCGAGCTCCTCCCGGAGCTCCAGAGCCTCGGCGTGCGGCCGGTCAGCCCGAACGGGGTGCTCGGGGACCCGGGAGGTGCGAGTGCCGAAGAAGGCCACCGCCTCCTCGACGGGGCGGCGCTCGACCTCACAGGCGTCGTGGACCGGCTCCACGGGGACGCCCCGATCTCCGGTCGGTCGCGGCCCGGATCGGAGGTGGGCGCGTGACGCGAGTTGCGGTCGTCACCGGCGCGGCCCGGGGCATCGGTGCGGCGACGGTGCTTGGCCTGGTCGCCGCCGGTTGGTCCGTCATGGCGGTGGATCGGGGAGGTGACGACCCCCGCCTCCCCTATCCCATGGGAGCGGCCGGCGAGCTCGAGGCCGTCGTCGGCTCGGCGGCGGAACGGTCTCCCCACCGCGCCGCCCGGTCCGGAGCGGACGTCGTGGTGGGCCGGGTGGCCGACACCACCGACCCGGTCGCGCTCGGTGCGGCCGTCACCGAGGCAGAGGATCGCTTCGGCGGCCTCGACGCCATGGTGGCGGTGGCGGGGGTCATCGCCGGGGGGACGACCCTGTGGGAGATGCCCGAGGAGCAGCTGGAGGCGGTGATCGGCATCGACCTCGGCGGTGCGATCACGGCGGCGCGGGTCGGGATCCCGGCTCTCCTGCGCCGCCCCCAACCCCGTCAGGGCCGGTTCCTGGCAGTGGCGTCGGCGGCCGCCACCCGCGGGCTCCCCCTGCTCGCCGCCTACGGCGCAGCCAAGGCGGGGGTGGCCGGGCTCGTCCGCGGGCTGGCCGCCGAGCTGGCCGGCACCGGGGTGACGGCCAACGCCGTCAGCCCCGGCTCGACCGACACGGCCATGCTCGAAGAGAGTGCCCGCCTCTACGGCTTGGCCGACACCGGCTCCTTCGCCGATCAGGCGCTGGTGCGTCGCATTCTCGATCCCGCCGAGGTCGCAGCAGCCCTCGTCTGGTTGGCGGGGACGGACTCGAGCGCCCTCACCGGCGCCGTGGTGCCCGTCGACGGCGGCCTGACGGTGTGAGTGCCCCCGCCGGGGCGGTCCTCCCGGATCGGTTCGGGCTCACCCTCGATCGCTCGATCCGCTCCTTCCGGGCCGGAAGAGTGCTGGTCGGCGGCCACCCGGGACGGCTGATCTCGTTGACAGCCGCTGGCGCCGCCTCCCTCGCCGGGCTCCTGGCCGGCGGTCCGGTGACGTCGGCGACCCGTCGTCTGGCCGCACGCCTGGTGGAGGCGGGGATGGCCCACCCCCTGCCACCAGAAGAGCTCCGCCGGCACCACCTTGGTCCGACGTCGATGGCCGACGAGGAGGTGGCCGACGAGGAGGTGGCCGACGAGCCGCCCTCGACACCCCAGGCCGACCCGGAACGGGGCGGCCCGGAGGTGACGGTCATCGTCCCGGCTCGGGACCGGACCCGACTCCTCGACCGATGCCTCGCCGCCCTCGGGCGCCGGTCGCCCGTGCTGGTGGTGGACGACGGCTCGGTCGAGGCGGACGACGTGGCATCGGTCTGCGCCCGCCACGGCGCCCACCTCGTGACCCGGGGCGTGAGCGGCGGACCGGCGGCTGCCCGCAACGATGCCCTCGGGGCCACGGGGACCGAGCTCGTGGCCATGGTGGACAGCGACTGCACCGTGACCAATGAATGGCTCGACGGCCTTCTCTGGCTGTTCGAGGATCCGAGCATCGCCGCGGTCGCCCCTCGCGTCCGACCGGCACCGGTCGACGCCGAAGAGGATCATCGCCGGGACCGGAGCCGGCGGGTGGTCGCCCGCTTCGCGTCGGCGGCATCTCCGCTCGACCTCGGGCCCGAGCAGGGGGAGGTCGGGCCGGAACGTCCCGTGCGCTACGTGCCCACGACGGCCCTCGTTGCCCGCCGGTCCGCACTCGGATCGGGCTTCGACCCGAGGTTGTCCGTCGGCGAGGACGTCGACCTCGTCTGGCGACTGTTGGACGAGGGGTGGCGTGTCCGGTACGTCCCTTCGGTGACCGTGCACCATGCCGAGCCCACCTCGTGGACGTCGTGGCTGGCGAGACGTTTCCGCTACGGCACCTCGGTGGGACCGCTCGGGCGCCGGCACGGTAGGCGCCTGGCCCATGTCGAGCTACGGACGTGGCCCACCGCCATCGTCCTCTGTGCGCTCGCCCGTCGTTGGCGCATGGCGACGGCGGTGTACGGAGTCGCCGCGCTCTCGCTCGCCTCCCGGCTCCGGGGAACGGGGGTGCCGCCGCGCCTCGCCTTCGGATGGACGGCGCAAAGTGCGGCGTGGACCGCCGTCGGACTCGGGCGTGCGGCCACCATGCTCTATCTCCCGCTGGTCGTGACGAGCGGGCTCCGCTCGAAGAGGAACGCGATCGTCGCCGGCTTGTGCATCTGCGCCCCGCCCCTCGTCGACTGGGGGCGTACCCGACCGGACCTCGACCCTGTCCGTTACGTCCTGGCCTCGGTGGCGGACCAGGTGGCCTACGGCGCCGGCGTGTGGGCCGGCTGCCTGAGGACCCGCTCCTTGCGCCCGTTGGTGCCCGCACGTGGCGGCGACGGCCGCTGAGGGGCCGGAAAGCGGCTGGCCAGGAGCCCGGTCGTACGATGGCGTCCATGCCTGGCCATCGGCGGCGGGCCGTCCACGTTCGCAGGCGGCGGATCGCTCTGGTCCTGGTCCTGTCGGTCCTCCTGGCGGCGGCGGCCGCGTGGGGCGTCGAGCAGCTGGCGAGCGGGACTCCGTCGGGCTCCCCGAAGAAACCTCGGCCGACCCGTGACACGACGGCGACCACGGTGGCCGCGTCCCGGCCGACCGCGCCAGCCGTCGCTCCGTCGACGTTCGCCGTCGGGACGACGACACTGGACATCCAGGCCGCCGCACCCGGTGGCGGCGACGTGTCGATGCCCGCCGCCGTCTACTACCCGGCCACCGTCACCGGGGACGGAGCGCCTCCCGACCGCGCCTTTGGCCCCTACCCATTGGTCGTCTTCAGCCAGGGGTTCGACGAAGACCCCGCCGCCTACGCGGTCCTGCTCCAGGCGTGGGCGGCGGCGGGGTTCGTGGTCGCCGCGCCCACCTATCCGCACACCGATCCGGGTCCCGACCTCGACGAGTCCGACATCTCCAACCACCCCGCCGAGCTCACCGGGGCCATCACGGCCATGATCGCGGCCAGCGATCAGGCGGACACGCCCGTCAGCGGTCTCGTCAACGGGTCCGAGGTCGCCATCGCCGGCCAGTCCGACGGCGGAGACGTCACGCTGGCCACGGCGGCCGACACCTGCTGCCGGGACGCTCGCGTCAAAGCCGCCCTCATCCTCTCGGGTGCCGAGCTCGGGAGCCTCCCCGGCTCCTACTACGGCGACGGGAGCCCTCCCCTCCTCGTAGTACAGGGGAGTGACGACTCGGCCGCCCAGGGCAATGCCCCCGTCTGCAGCGCAGAGCTCTACGATGCCGCCCCGGCCCCGAAGTACTACCTCGACCTCCTCGGTGCCGGGCACCTGGCCCCCTACACCGAGGTCAACGGCTATGAGGGGGCGGTGGCTCAAACCACGACCGCCTTCCTCGACGCCTACCTCCGTTCGGTCCGGGATCCACTCGACGCGCTGGTCATGGCCGGTACCCTCGGCGACCTGGCCTCCATCACCACCATCGCCCAGGTGCCCTCCCCCGGCGGTACGTGCTGACCGCTCGCCGCTCCCCGGCCCTCGGCACAAACCGAGTGCATCTTCATTTCGACCCGGTCACCCCCAAGAGCACGAGGTTTCCCGCTCCGAAAGGAGAGTCATGTGCTATAAGTATCACATGCCGTCAGTTGGGATCCGGGAGCTTCGGCAACGGGCGAGCGAGTTGCTTCGCCAGGTCGAGCGGGGCGAGACGATTGAGATCACCGACAGGGGGCGCCCCGTTGCCATGCTCGCACCGCTGCCCGAGGGCAGCGCGCTGGAGCGACTTCGCCTGGCCGGTGGGATCGACGCCGCCCAGGGCCTGCTCGACGACCTTCCCGCTCCGCTGCCCTCCCGGGCCGGCGAACCCGCATCTCGAGTTCTCGCTCGCCTGCGTGCGGACGAGCGTTGACAGTAGCCACGTATCTCGACTCGTCCGCGATCGTCAAGCTGGCCGTCGAGGAGCCCGAATCGCAGGTACTGCGGACCTATCTGCGCCGGAGGAGGCCCTTCGTGTCGAGCGCTCTTGCCCGCACCGAGGTGTTGCGTGCTCTTCTTCTCGAGGGCGAGGCAGGGGTGGCGCGTGGCCGGGCCGTCCTCGGGCGGATCGACCTCGTCCGTGTCAACGACCGGATTCTCAACGCGGCGGGCACGATTCTCCCCACCGAACTCCGCTCACTCGACGCGATCCACCTCGCTAGCGCACAACTTCTCGGTGCTGACCTCGGCCAGTTGGTCGGATACGACGAACGGATGCTCGCTACCGCACGCGAGTTGGGGATCACGGTGGTGAGTCCCACGTAGGGCGCTCGGGCGGGACTCGGGCTCACGGCGTGTTGTGTGCTGCACAGCCGGGCAACCGCTCTCGGACATGAGATCAATCTCTCGACAATCGGTAAAAGCGATCAGGCCTATCGCCTCGTCAAAAGGGTGGGATCCGGTGCGGTCGAGATCCAGATACAGGCGGGAAGCCCAGGTGAACGGCCATCATTCCGGGCTCCATCACGCGGAACTGTGGGCACACCTATACTGACTCGAGCGCCCAGGAACCCTACCGAATCCGGCGTAAATCGTGGCTCGGAGCCACCGGCCCGAGATCGACGAACCCGATGACCCTCAACCTATTGCGTGGTGACCAGACGACCCAGACCTGGGCATAACTGAACCGGTCGCACACCCTACGGCGCAAAGCCAGGACGGACGAAGCCTTCGCGCTCGCCGTCCGGGGAACGAATGCAAAGGCCGGAGCCCGCCAACACCGAGCAGAGGAAGGCGCAGTTCGCGCCCTACGAAGGGAGGTGCCGTGCGGACCCGCATTGCACTCGTGGCGACCGTCCCGGTCGTCGTCATCACCATCAGCATCCTTGCTGCCGTCGCCGGAGCGGCGTCGCCAGCGCCAGCGCACTCCTCACCGAGCGCGCATCACACGGCGACACTGCCGTTCACATCCAGCCTGACCGCCCAAGTGTCACCGACCCCGACGCCCGACCGGTCAGGTCCCTGGCTCGACCCGGTCGTCCGTCTGGGCGCCGTCGGGGCTCCGGCGGGCGCGACGGCGACCAAGGGGCCGGCACAGGGGCCGGCACCCGCCGCAGCAGCTGCTCCACCACCGCCACCGCCAGGCCCCGTCGACACGGTCACGCCGGACCAACGGGCCGAGTGGGAGCGTGTCGCCATGTGCGAAGAAGGTGGCAACTGGCAGGCCGAAGGGGGCTCGTTCAGCGGCGGCCTCGGCATCACCCGCTCCAACTGGGCCGCGTACGGCGGCCTCCAATACGCCCCGGACGGCGCCACGGCCACCCCCGACGAGCAGATCATGGTGGCCCAGCGGATCCAGTACGACCCGCCCGACCAGGACGGCTGCCAGGGCTGGTAGGGGCGCCTCTGTGTCCCTGATTGTGAGCAACGTCCTCACTTGGGTGGAGCCTTGCTAGCACTCACACGGATCTGCTAGCATCGCTGCATGTCGAGGTTTGCCGCTGCAATCGAGGCCGCCCGCCGCGGTGCCTCAACCCGGGACCACCCGGTGGACACCTCCTCACTCGATGACGGCCCTGAGGTTCAGTTGTCGGTCCGCGTCCCGGAAGGCCTTCGTTCAGCCGTCTCTTCAACGGCGGCCAACCAACGGATCACCGTGACGGCATTCGTCGACCGAGCGCTGCACCGAGCGGTCGTCGAAGCGAATGACAGCTTTGCCGGCTTCGCCTCGGAGTTGTCGCGCCACGTTCGTGCAGAGATTCGCTCGACCGTCGAAGACGGCACCTACCGCGAGGCCTCCGCTGAGGTGGAACGGGAAGAGGCGTGGTCGTAGCCGTCATCGACGACCACCGACTTCTCAGCCTCCTCACCGCGACCGAACCTCCACCTGGGCGCTACGCGACTACCTGCTCGTGGTGGTGGAGGCTCACCTCCGCATTCGCCGGACACCGAAGGGGAGCGCTCACGCGACGTCTCGAGAGTCTCGATCGTGGCATCGCCGTGGCCGTCCGACAATCGGTGCGGGCACTGCCCTCCCACCTCGAGGTCGTCGACCTGCGGCTGCTCATCCCGGCGATGGGCGTGCTCGCTCAAGACCACACGGTCGACCAACTCGCGGCCGAGGCGGTCGCCGCTGCCGCTTATCTGGAAACGGCCATCGAAGTGGAGATCGACACTCCCCAGATACGAGCCGCAGCCAGCGCCGCGCGAAGTGGAGTACCGCATAGGCGACGCCGAAGGCAACGAGCTCTGCCTATAGACCGAACCCTTCCGCGATCACGTGACCGAACGTTGAGATCCCGGTCTGCTGCGACCCGGCTACCGCGGTGTTCGAGACTCCGGGCGAAAAAAGGCCCGATCGGAGCTCGTCCGATCGGGCCTCATTTCGCGACCGGATCAGACCTTGCGGACGTTGCTCGCCTGCAGACCCTTCTGACCCTGCTTCGTGTCGTACTCGACACGCTGACCCTCGGCGAGGTCGCGGAAGCCGTCCATCTTGATCTCCGTCTGATGGACGAAGAGGTCATCTCCGCCTTCTTCAGGCGTGATGAACCCGAATCCCTTCTCTGCATTGAACCATTTGACAACCCCAACACTCATGTCGGTTTCTCCTTCGAGCCACGCTTGCATCGCCGGGATCCATTGTGAAGCCCTACAGGAACCGACCCGCGTGCCAGGGCCGAGACCTCACAACCATAGTCTGGTGCCGCGCGTTGTCCTGACAAGCACGAGTGGCCCGGTTCAAAGGGGCAGGCGTCGCCGGACGGTGGGACGTGAAGAAACGGCTCTCAACAGGTCGGGAGGGCGGGCCCGGCGAGCAGTTGCTACCGTCGCCCCGTGCGCGCCGAGCTCGCCCGGACAACGGTCCGACATCGGTTCCGACACCTCGGCGCCGTCGTCGCTCCCGCCCTCCTCACCATCACGTTGGGAGTCTCACTGGTACTTCCGCCAGCTGAAGGCGGCGTCTCCACCGCGGTCGGCGCCGATACTGCGAACACGCCCACGTCCGACCGGGGACTTCCTCCCTCGCCTCCCCCGAGCCCCCTTGCCTGGTCGCCGTGCTCGGGCTCGCCCGCCCTGCGGTGCGGATCGGTCTCGGTCCCTGCCGACTACCACCATCCGCGGGGCGCCTCCCTCGACGTGTCGGTCACCGAGGCGCCCGCACTCGACACCGCCGACCCTGACGGAACCCTCGTGTTCAATCCCGGCGGCCCCGGCGAGAGCGGGAACCAGATCCTCCCCGTCGTCCTCAGCCTGTTCCCGGCGTCGGTGCGACGCGACTACGACATCGTGAGCTTCGACCCCCGGGGAACCGGCGCCAGCTCGCCGTTGAACTGCGGGACCTCGCCGTCGGCCGTCGTGGCCGTGGCACCGGTCCCGACTCGAACCGACGGCCCCTTGCCGGGGACCGGCGTGTTCACCGCACTTGCCGACGCCTGTCGTCGGACCGAAGGAGCGGAGACGCCGCTCATCGACACCACCAACACGGCGAGGGACCTCGACCGGATCCGCCAGGCCATGGGGCTCGCCGGCATCAGCTACTACGGCCTCTCCTATGGGACGGTGCTCGGGACCGTCTACGCCGACCTGTTCCCGTCCCGCGTGCGCCGCATGGTCCTCGACGGCGCCGTCGACATCGGCGCCAGCCTGGCCGAACAAGCCGACGACCAGGCACCGGCGGCCGAGCGATCCCTCGAACATCTCTTCGCCGCGTGCAGTGGCGGTCCCGGCTGTCCGCTCGGCTCCGACCCACGGCAATTCTTCGAGCACCTGTCGGCCAGGCTGCAAGCAGCTCCACTCCCCGCCCCGGGTCACGGCGACGACGTCCCGGTCACCGTCGGCGATCTCGACACCGCCAGCCTGTTCGCCACGAGCGTGCCGGGCTTCATCCCGGCGTTCGAGTCGGCGCTGGTGGCGGCGTCCGCGGGTGACGGCGCCCCGCTCCGGTCGCTCTCCCTCGAATTCGCCACCGACATCGACGGCGCTCCGCTCGTCGACCCGTTGTGGGCCATCACCTGCAACGACTTCGCCGACCACCCCGGGCCAACGGCTGCCGGCCACCAGGCCCGGGCTCTCGCCGCCCGCTACCCGCTCCTCGGCGGCTACGCCGTGACCTATGCCATGGGCGGGTGCATGGCCTGGCCACGGCCCCGCCAGCCCCTCGAGTCCGTCCACGTCTTGCATGCACCGCCCATCCTCGTGGTCGGCAACACCGGCGATCCGAACACCCCCCTCACCGGCACCCGGCATCTGGCCGCCTCCATTCGCTCGGCGCGACTCGTCGTCTGGGACGGGTGGGGTCACACCTGGCTCCTCAGCGGTCCGAACGATTCCTGCATGTCCCAGGTGGTGTCGCGTTATCTCGGCGTCGGCGGACTTCCGGTGGCGGGGAAGAACTGCCGCTGAGCTCTGTTCACCCTCACCATGATCCCCAGTCGGACCGGTGGCTACCAGCACCGACCGCGGATGTGCGCAGGGATGGGCCGCCTGGTGGAATGGCGCCATGAGCGAGCTTCCCGGTGCCCGGCGGCCCGACTACCGCACAAGGGCGGCCGAGCTGGTCGGTGCTATGACCGACGAGGAGAAGCTCTGGTGCCTCGACGGTGACGCCCCGTTCTGGGCCGGTCTCACCTATCTGGGGCACGGCGGCTACCACAAGAGCCCGTTCCGGGCCGCACACATCGACCGCATCGGCTTTCCCGGCATCGCCTTCGCCGACGGACCCCGCGGCGTCGTCGTCGGCCAAGCCACCTGTTTCCCGGTGTCGATGGCCCGCGGCGCCACCTGGGACCCGGACTTGGAGGAGCGCATCGGGGAGGTGATCGGGACCGAGCTTCGGGCCGTCGGCGCCGACCTCTACGGCGGGGTCTGCGTCAACCTCCTCCGCCACCCGGCCTGGGGTCGGGCCCAGGAGACCTACGGAGAGGACCCGTACCACGTGGGCGAGATGGGGGCGGCACTCACCCGGGGGATCCAGCGTCACGTCATGGCGTGCGTCAAGCACTTCGCCTGCAACTCGATGGAGAACGCCCGCTTCAGCGTGGACGTGGCGGTGAGCGAGGCCGACCTCCACGAGGTGTACCTCCCCCACTTCAAGCGCATCGTGGACGAGGGCGTCGCCGCCGTCATGAGCGCCTACAACAGCGTGAACGGCGAGTGGTGCGGTCAGAACCGGACGCTCCTGACCGACGTCCTGCGCCACGAGTGGTCCTTCGAAGGGTTCGTGATCAGCGACTGGATCTTCGGGATCCGCGACGCCGCGCTGTCGGTGGAGGCCGGACTCGACGTGGAGATGCCCTACCGGATGGTCAGGGCCCGTGACCTGGCCGACTCCTTGGCCGACGGGGCGGTCGAGTGGTCGGCGATCGATGCCTGCGTCGAGCACCTGGTGGCGACCCGGCTCCGGTTCGAGGAGATCGTGGGACGGCCCGCTCCCGGTCGGGACGTCCTCGCCTGCCCGGCCCATCGGGAGCTGGCCCGGGAGGCGGCGGCGAAAGCCGTCGTGGTCCTGCGCAACGAGGTGGTGGGAGGTGAGCCGGTCCTCCCGCTCGATCGGGACCGACCCGGGACCGTCGCCCTTTTCGGCAGGCTTGCCACCCAGGTCAACCTCGGAGACGGAGGATCGAGCGACGTCTGGGCACCAACGGCGGTCACGGTGGCCGAGGGGCTCGGCGCCCGCCTCCCCGACGGCACTCTGGTCATCGACGACAGCGGCGAGCCTGCACCCTCCGCCGCCATAGCCGCCGGCACCGGAACGGCCGTGGTGGTGGTCGGCTACACCCGCAGGGACGAGGGCGAGTTCATCGGCGAGGCGCGGCCCGAGCTGGCTGCGCTCTTCCCGGGCGACGACGATCCGGGCCTGGTCGACCGGTACCGCACGGAGATCGCCCCCGACGCGGCCATCGAACCTCCGGCCCATGTCCGGGAGCGGGCCGACCCGGAGGGCTTCTCGGTTGGGGGCGACCGTTCGTCACTGGCGCTCCACGACGACGAGGTGGCCCTGGTCCGGGCGGTCGCCGCCGTCAACCCCCGGACCGTCGTCGTGGTGGTGGCGGGAAGCGCCGTTGTCACCTCGGCCTGGGACGGTGACGTGCCCGCCCTGGTCCAGGGGTGGTACGCGGGTATGGAAGGGGGTCACGCCCTCGCCGATGTCCTCACCGGGTCGGTGGAGCCGGGCGGACGGCTTCCGTTCTCCGTTCCCCGAAGTGAGGCCAACCTCCCTCCTTTCGACCGAGACGCCACGTCCTTCGCCTACGACGGCTGGCACGGGTACTGGCACCTCGCCCGCACGGGCGCCGGGGCCGCCTATCCCTTCGGCTTCGGGCTCGGGTACACCTCCTTCGAAACCGTCGGGGCGCGGGTGACGATGCCGCCGGAGCCGTCGGGCCCCGACAGCGCCAACAGCGCCAACAGCGGAGCCGGTTTCCCCGCCGTCGGCGTCTCGGCCACTGTGCGCAACTGCGGCGACCGGCCCGGGATCGACGTCCTCCAGGTGTACGGCACTCGGAGCGATGCGCGGCGGCCGGCCCGCCTGTGCGGGTTCGAACGGGCGGAGATCGAGCCAGGCGCAACCGAGACCGTCGAGATCACCGTCTCTCTCGAGGCCCTGGCCGAGCGCGACACGACCGCTCACACCATGGTGGTCCGCCCCGGTCGTTACGACCTCCGGGTGGCGCGCCATGCCGAGGACGAAGGCATCGCGTTGACCGTCGAGGCGCCGCCCCACCCGCACGGTGATCCGCAGTCCCGGTCGGGAGGTGCCGTCCGGAAGGTCCATGATGGCTCCGAACGCGACGGTCGGGCCCAAACCCCCCATGAGCGCACCAATCCCCTATGAGCAACCCGAGTCCGTAAGGACCCGAGTACGTGACCCGAGTACGTAAGGAGACGATGTGGCGATCACCGTGACCCCCATCCCCGGGCTCGATCCCGGGATCAACGATGTCCGCCTCAGGACGGCGGCCTTCATCAACGCCGAGATCCTCCCCCACGAGAACGAGCTGTGGCGCTCCCGGCGCGGCTACGAGAGCACCGAGCAAGAGCGAGAGGCCGGTCGTCGCCAGAGTCACGAGCTGCGCGACGCCATCAAGGCCAAGGTCAAAGAGGCCGGGCTGTGGGCGCCCCATCTGCCCACCGAGTACGGCGGAATGGGCCTCGACTTCCTCGCCCTGGCCTACATGTACGAGATCCTGGCCTACGCCGTGGGCGCAGGGGCCCTGTTCGGCATCGTCGCCCCCAACTCGGGCAACGCCGGCATCCTCGTGAAGTACGGCACCGAGGAGCAGAAGCGGAAGTGGCTCGTTCCGCTCATCGAAGGGACGATGGAGTCGGGCTTCTCCATGACCGAGCCCGAGAACGCCGGGTCCGACCCCAGGTCGATCAAGACCGAAGCCGTGCGCGACGGTGACGAGTGGGTGATAAACGGGCACAAGTGGTTCACCTCGAACGGCATCGAGGCCGACTTCTTCATCGTGATGTGCCGGGCCAACGACGCGACCGGTGAGCTCGGCACGCCCGGCCGGATGACCCAGATCATCGTTCCCACCGACACCAAGGGCGTGAACGTCATCCGGGGCATCGGCGTGTTCGGTCACCCGACCTCCGACCACTGCGAGATCCGCTACGAGGACGTCCGAGTGCCCATCGAGAACACCCTCGGGCTCGTGGGCCAGGGACACCAGGCCGCCCAGGACCGTCTCGGGGCCGGCAGGGTCTACCACTGCATGAACTCGGTGGGCATGATGTGGCGCGCTTTCGACCTCATGGTCGAGCGCAGCCTCACACGCGAGGTCCACGGCGGCCTGCTCAAGGACAAGCAGTTCATCCAGGGCTTCATCGCCGAGAGCTACATGGACGTCCAGTCGGCCCGTCTCATGACCATCGACGCCGCCGACAAGGTGGCGAGGGGCGACGCCGAGGTCCGGACGGCCATCTCGGCCATCAAGGTGTTCGTCCCCGCCGCCTTCCACCGGGTGGTGGACCGCGCCATCCAGGTCTGGGGTGGGGCCGGGGTCAGCAACGACCTCCCCCTGTCACAGATGTACCTCGGGGCCCGCACCCTCCGCCTGGCCGACGGCCCCGACGAGGTGCACAAGATCCTCATCGCCAAGAACATCGTCCACCACTACGAATCCGGCGAGAGCTGGAACTTCGGGGCCTG
Source organism: uncultured Acidimicrobiaceae bacterium (assembly GCA_963828385.1). Classification (GTDB taxonomy): domain Bacteria; phylum Actinomycetota; class Acidimicrobiia; order Acidimicrobiales; family RAAP-2; genus Bog-756. The sequence continues at coordinate 768,477 of CAWHEF010000002.1, read as the reverse complement.
ACCGCCCGGGCGGTACTGTCCGGGCCGTGGCCGTCCCCGACATCCCCCAGGAGCGCCGGTTGGCGACGGACCTTCCCGGGCCGGTCTCCCGTGAGCTCGAGACCCGCCGGCGACGGGCGGCGAGCGGCGGGGTCGCCACGTCGGTGCCGATCTACGTCGAACGGGCGCAGGGCGCCGTCCTCGTCGACGTCGACGGCAACTCACTGATCGATCTCGGGTCCGGCATCGCTGTGAACGGCGTGGGGCACGCGGCAGCCGCGGTCGTGGACGCCGTCGTCGACCAGGCCGCCCGCTTCGCCCACACGTGCTTCATGATCAACCCCTACGAGGGGTACGTCGACGTGTGCGAACGGCTCAACGCGCACGCCCCCGGCGATCACGAGAAGCGGTCCGCCCTGTTCAATTCCGGCGCCGAGGCGATCGAGAACGTCGTCAAGATCGCCCGACGGGTCACCGGACGCCAGGCGGTCGTGGTCTTCGACCACGCCTACCACGGCCGGACCAACCTGACCATGGCCTTGACCGCCCGCAATGTGCCCTACAAGGACAAGTTCGGCCCGTTCGCCCCCGAGGTCTACCGGGTTCCGACCTCGTACCCGTACCGGGACCCGGTGGGCATGACCGGTGCCGCTGCCGCCGCCCGGGCCATCGACCAGATCGAGCGATTGGTGGGAGCGGACAACGTGGCGTGTCTGCTGGCGGAGCCCATCCCCGGCGAGGGCGGGTTCATCGTCCCCGCTCCGGGTTTCCTGGCAACCCTCGCCGAGTGGTGCACCGAGCGCGGCGTGCTGTTCGCCGCCGACGAGATCCAGACCGGGTTCTGCCGGACAGGGAGGTTCTTCGCCTGCGAGCACGAGGGCGTCGTGCCCGACCTCATGGCCACGGCCAAGGCGATGGCCGGTGGGCTGCCGCTCGGCGCCGTCACCGGGGCGTCCGAGATCATGGACGCCGTGCCCGCCGGTGGACTCGGAGGCACCTTCGGCGGGAACCCGATCTCGTGTGCCGCCGCCGTGGCGGCCATGGACATGATGGTCGACGCCGATCTGGCCGCTTCGGCGCGTTCGCGTCGAGGCCGCTGTCATGCCGCGCCTCGAAGGACTGCGAGCCGCGCATCCCGGTGTCGGCGATGTCCGGGGCCGGGGAGCGATGCTGGCATTGGAACTGGTCCTCCCGGGCACGACCGAACCCGATCCGCTTTCCACCCGGGCCGTGGTGGAGGCCTGCTACCGGGCCGGCGTGGTGGTCTTGTCGTGCGGGACCTACGCCAACGTGATCCGGCTGCTGCCACCACTGGTCATCGACGATGCTCTCCTGGCCGACGGGTTGGACGTGGTCGAGGCCGCTCTGGGCAGCGTGTTTCGGGCACTGGCCTGAGCAGATAGGTTGCAACGGCCTCGATGTGCCGCATTGCCGGCACGCACCGGTCGCTGACGAAGGGATCGCCATGGCCCACATCCGTTGGGTGTGCATCTCCGACCTGCATCTCGGAGCGCTCAACAGCGTGCTGACGAGCGTGACGCCCGACGGTGAGCACGTCGACCGCTCGTCAGCGTCACCGGTCCTCGCCGCCCTGTGCGCCTGTCTCCAATCCCTTCGCAACCAGGGAGGGCCCCCGCCCGAGCTGGTGGTGCTGGGCGACCTGTTCGAGCTTGCCCTTACGTCCCCCGAAGACGCCGCTGCGACCTTCACTCAATTCGTGGCGGCACTACGGCCCGACGGATCCGACTCGGCGATCAGTTCGTCCGTCCTGTTCGTCCCTGGGAACCACGATCACCATCTCTGGTCCCGTGCAAGCGATGACCGGTTCGTCCAGTTGCTGGGTCAGGGCCCCATGGCGACGCCCACTGCTCGCGATCGCCACGCAACAACCCTCCTCCTCACGAACGACTCTGTGCCCATTCGGGACCGGTTCATCGAGACATTGGCCAACCGTGCCAGTCCCGCAGCACCGATCACCGTGCGGCAGAGCTATCCCAACCTCGGCCTGGTCGATGTCACCGGCACGCGGGTCGTCGTCCTCAGTCACGGTCACTACATCGAACCTCTGTACCGGATGATGTCGCTGCTCAACAGAGCATTCGGTACCCCGCGGGCGACAACGCTCGAAGCTTGGCAGCTCGAGGCTGACAACGGAGGGTGGATCGACTTCTTCTGGTCGTCGATGGGCGACAGCGGCGACATCATGGGGATCACACGTTCGTTATACGAGTCGCTGCAGAGCCACGAAGCGATGCACGCGGAGATCCAGGCGATCGAGCGTGCCATCAAGGTCGCTGGTCGTTCTCGAGCCAGAGCCGACGTGGAGGCTCACACAGCGGCGATGCTGCTCGAAGCCGGTGTCGAGACGATGCTGCGCGAGCGCCGTCGCCCGGGAGTCGTTCTCAGTCCCCGGGGAGAAGAAGGCCTCATCGACTACCTCGACGGCCCGGTATCGAGTCAGGTCCAGGCCGAGATCGGAGTGCCCGGCGAGGTGACGTTCGTGTTCGGCCACACCCACAAGCCGTTCGTGGACAAGCGGGCGGCCCACTCGTTTGCTGCTCCGGTGAACGTGGCCAACACGGGTGGCTGGGTCGTCGACACCCCGAACCTCGATGCCATCAAGGGGGCTTCGATCATCTTGATCGACGAGCAGCTCGACGCAGTGTCGTTGTGCTGTTACACCGAAGGTCCTGACGACAGCTCCTTCCGGGTCCGCATCGAACCGGTCAACGCATCCGGAACCAACAGGTTGGCCGAGGAGCTGGCGGCCTCCATCCACCCCGATCGCGATCCCTGGTCAACCCTGGCCGAGGTGACCAGGAACGTGGTGGTCGAGCGGGGACATCAGCTCGACGAACGATTGCGGGCGGACACGTCGTCGCTGGCGCGACTCAACCGCGACGCCAAGACCGACCCTGTCGAGCCGGATACCACACATGACGGCCCGGCCACGTCGGGCTGAGCGCTCCGTGGCGGTCAGTGAGCCCTTTCGCCCAGTGCATCCCGGGCCGATGCCAGCCCGGCGTCGACCGCCGCCGTCTCGTGACGGGCATCGGTGACGAGGTGGCGCACCTGCTCGCCCGTCCAGTCCGTCGCCATGGCCAGTGCGGCGGACTGGATGTCGGAGGCCGCACCACAGACGGCCGCCACCTGGTCGGACAGGCCGGCGGCCACGGTGCCCGCAGGTTGCATCCGGACCAGCAGATCGAGCTCCGCCGCCGCCACCCGAAGCTGCCGGAACAGGTTGTCCAGCGTCGATGTCTCCCCGCCGAGACCGGCGGCAGCACTGATGGCCCCTTCGGTCCGGTCGATGGTCCTCGACAGCTCGGACCGCAGCTGACGGGCCGACCAGCCTCGCATCTCATCGGGCGTCGCCGGAGCATGGGGCCGACGGAGGGTCGAGGCCATGCCCCACAGTGCGACGGCCGCCGTCACGAGCCCGTGGGACCGGAACGCCCGCCACTTGCGGCGGCCGAAGTGCCAAACCAGGATCGACCCGACGGTGAGGAGAGCCCCAGCCACGATGACCATGACCGCCGCGACCGTGACGAGCGAGACCCACAAGGACGCAACCATCGGTATCAAGCCTAGGTCCCCGTCCCCACGATGGTGACGACGCCCCCGTCACGGATCGGCCGGCCACCCGCTGGTGCGTGACCTCCCTTGGCTGTCTGATCGACCTCTTCCGAGGTCATGGCTGAGCGCCCCCGGCCGGTTCCACCAACAGCGCCGCCATCCGGTCGAGGCGTTCGCCTGGGACTCCCGCCTCCTCTGCCCAGGCCCGGGCCCCGCCGAACCGGCGCTCCAACCGGTCGAGGAAGCGCTCCATCGTCGCCGCTTCGACCGTGATCTGTGAGAGCGGCACCTCGGCCATCCGGGCGGCGTTGTCGGGGTCCGAGAGGAAGCGGTCGAGGACGAGCGCCATCCGCTCCGCCGTCACCATGTAGTCGGCCACGATGGTCTCAGCAGCCACGCCCACGATCTCGAGCACGAGGGCGGCGAGGACCCCGGTGCGGTCCTTGCCCGCCGCGCAGTGGAAGACCAACGGCAGGCTTCCGGGTTCTGCGATCAGGTCGAGCGCACCCACCAGTGCCTGCCGCCCGGTCTCGAGGTACCACAGGTAGCGCTCGCTCAGATCGTCGCCGGCGGGGGCCGGCGCCGCCACGGTCTCCCCCGGCTCGGCACCGACCTCCTCGCCCAGGACGGACAGGTGCCAGAACGCGACCGACTCATCGCAGAGCGGGCCGCGACCGGTGCGGTCGAGCTCGCTCGATGAGCGCAGGTCGATGATGGTGGCGAGTCCCATCGAGGCGAGGACGTCGACGTCGGATGCCGTGAGCTCGTGAAGGGAGTCGCTGCGGAACAGGCGGCCCCATCGGGTGCGCCCCCCGCCGCTCGTCGGGTAACCGCCGAGGTCCCGGAAGTTGACTGCCCCGGACAGTTGAATCAGACGGTCGCCAGTGGCCATCCGCTCCATTGTCGCCGATGTGGTCGCCGACCTTGTCGCCGACCGGACGAGGTGGGGGCAAGGTCGGAGCTCGACCTGATTTCCCTCGGGCCGGGTGATCGGCGAGAATGGACGCCCGCTCCCCCCACCGCGGCCATCTCGGACATACCGGGTGGCGGTTGGAGCGGCCACCCCCCAGCCTGTTCGAGGAGTCCCCAAAGACATGAAGGCGCTTGCCTCCTGGTGCGTCCGCCACCGTCTCATCGTCGTCCTTGCCTGGGTTGCCGCGCTCGTGGTGATGCTCGGGCTGTCCAATTCGGTGGGCACCGCCTACTCCAACAACTTCGACCTGCCCCACACCGAGTCGACCCAGGCGCTCAACTTGCTGAAGAGCGCGGCACCGAGCGTGGCCGGTGACCGGGAGCAGATCGTCTTCCACACGACGGGCGGAACACCCATCACCGATCCGCCGGTGCGGGCGGCCATCGAGCGGACCCTGTCCAAGGTGGCAACAGTGCCCCACGTGACGACGGTCGCCAGCCCGTTCGGCCCGACGGGCGCCGCCCAGATCAGCAAGGACGGCCGGACGGCGTTCGCCGCTGTGACCTTCAGCGAGCTGGCCCAGAACATCTCGACGCCGTTGTCACAGAGGTTCGTCAACACCGCCAAGTCCGAGTCCGGTCCGCACCTCCAGGTAGCCGTGGCCGGACAGGTGGCCGAGAACGCCAACAAGGTGTCGTTCGGGGGCAGCGGTCTCGGGATCATCCTCGCCGGCGTCGTGCTGCTGCTGGTGTTCGGTTCGGTGTTCGCCATGGCCCTGCCCCTGCTCTCGGCCATGGCCTCACTGGGCACCGCCATCGGCCTCATCGGGCTGCTGAGCCATCTCTTGAAGATGCCCCAGTTCACCGCCGAGCTCACCCTCCTGATCGGCCTCGGGGTGGGGGTGGACTATGCCTTGTTCATCGTCACCCGGCACCGCCAGGGGCTCATCGCCGGGAACGACGTCGAGTCGTCCATCGTCAACGCCGTGAACACCTCGGGACGCGCCGTGCTGTTCGCCGGCATCATCGTCTGCATCGCCCTGCTCGGGATGTTCGCCCTCGGGGTCACGTTCCTCTACGGATTGGCGGTCGGGGCGGCTATCGGCGTCCTGTTCACCATGATCGCCGCCCTCACCCTGCTGCCGGCGCTGCTCGGGTTCATCGGGCCCCGGGTGCTCAGCCGCAAGCAGAAGCGGTCACTGGCAAAAGACGGTCCCCGAGTGGTCGGGACCGGCACCACTACCTTCTGGTCGAGGTGGGCGGGGTTCGTCCAGCGGCGACCGGTGGTTCCGGCGCTCGTGGCGCTGATCATCATCGTGCTGGTGGCCCTGCCGTTCTTCTCCCTCCGTCTGGGCTCGTCCGACCAGGGCAACGATCCGTCGGGGACGACGACCCGCCAGGCCTACGACTTGCTGGCCCAGGGGTTCGGACCCGGGTTCAACGGTCCGCTCCAGCTCGTCGCCCAGAGCCAGGGAACAGCCGACCAGCCGACCCTCAGCCGTCTCGAACAGACGATCAAGCGCCAGGGGAACGTGGCCGGGGTGGCGCCCCCCGTCAACCTGCCCCCGAAGAACGGCACCCAGGTCTCGCTCATCGTGGTGTACCCGGGCTCGTCGCCGCAGGCGGCGGCGACCGACGACCTCATCAACCACTTGCGGAGCTCGACCATCCCCGCCGCGGTGGCCGGCACCGGCGTCCACATCTACGTCGGAGGGAACACCGCCATCTTCGCCGACTTCTCCAAGGTGCTGTCGTCCAAGCTCCCCCTGTTCGTGGGGCTGGTCGTCGTGCTCTCCTTCTTGCTGCTCGCCATCGTGTTCCGCAGCCTCGTCATCCCGCTGACGGCGGCGATCATGAACATCCTCTCCATCGGGGCGGCGTTCGGCATCCTGGTCGCCGTGTTCCAGTGGGGCTGGGCCGGGTCCGCCTTCCAGGTGAACCGGGCCGGTCCCATCGAGTCGTTCCTGCCCGTGATGCTCTTCTCGATCCTCTTCGGCCTGTCGATGGACTACGAGGTCTTCCTCATCACCCGCATCCACGAGGAATGGCTGGCGTCGGGCAAGGACAACCGCGAAGCCGTGCGGAAGGGACTGGCCGCCACGGGCAAGACCATCACCGCCGCCGCCCTCATCATGATCCTCGTGTTCGGTTCGTTCATCCTCGGAGGCGAACGGGTGATCAAGGAGTTCGGACTGGGACTGGCGGGTGGCATCTTCATGGACGCCGTGTTCATCCGCATGGCCATCGTGCCGGCGATCATGCTGCTCCTGGGCAAGGCCAACTGGTGGTTCCCGACGTGGCTCGATCGGATCCTTCCCCACGTGTCGGTCGATCCCGAGCTCCCGCCAGACCTCGCCGCCGGTGCGGTGGGCGGTGGGACCGAGGAACCGGACCACGAGCCGGTCCCGGTCTGAGTCCCGGGCTCCGCACCGAGCGACCACGTCAGGCGGACGGGACGATCCACGGTTTCGGGGCGGTGGATAGGCTCGATCCGAGACGACCAAGGGGGACCACATGCCCGAGTACGCCATGACCATCGCCGGCGAGGCGCCTGTCGCCGAGGACACCTTCGGGGTCGTCAACCCGGCGACCGGAGAGGTGTTCGCCGAGGCGCCCCGGTGCACCGAGTCCCAGCTCGACGCGGCGTTCGACGCCGCCGCCAAAGCCCAACGCGACTGGAAGCTCGACGAGTCAACCCGGCGCTCGACCCTCGAGCAGATGGCCGACGCGCTGCTCGGCGCTTCCGGCGAGCTGGCGCCCATCCTCACCGCCGAGCAGGGCAAGCCGCTCGGCGACGCCTCCATCGAGGTGGTGGCATCCGCCATCTGGTGCCGGTACTTCGCCGAGCTCGAGACGCCGTCCCAGGTGATCCGGGACGACGCCGACGCCACCGTCGAGGTTGTTCGTCGGCCGATCGGCGTGGTGGCCGCCATCACCCCGTGGAACTTCCCGCTGACCCTGGCCTTCTGGAAGATCGCTCCCGCCCTCTTGGCCGGCAACACGGTGGTCCTCAAGCCCTCCCCGTTCACCCCCCTGTCCAGCCTCAAGGTGGCCGAGATCCTGCGCCAAGCCATGCCGCCCGGTGTCCTCAACGTGGTGAGCGGAGACGACGAACTCGGCGCCCTCATGACCGGCCATCCCCTGGCCCGCAAGATCAGCTTCACCGGATCGGTCGAGACGGGGAAGAAGGTTGCCATCTCGGCCGCCCCCGACCTCAAGCGCCTCACCCTCGAGCTCGGGGGCAACGATCCGGCCATCATCCTCGACGACGTCGATCCCGACGTGGTGGCCCGGGCCGTCTTCGCCGGCGCCTTCAACAACAACGGGCAGGTGTGCTCGGCGATCAAGCGGGTCTACGTGCCCGAAACGATCTACGAGGACGTGGTCGAGGGGCTCGCCACCCGGGCCGCCGCCGTCCGCGTGGGAGACGGGTCCGACCCGGACACGAAGCTCGGCCCCATCAACAACCGACCCCAGTACGAACGCGTGGGCGAGCTGGTGGCCGACGCCCTCGAGCACGGAGCCACGGCGGTGACCGGCGGCGGCCCCGAGGAGGGCCCGGGGTACTTCTTCCGGCCGACGATCCTCTCGGACATCACCGACGGGACGCGGATCGTCGACGAGGAGCAGTTCGGGCCGGCCCTCCCGGTCATCGCCTATCGCGACGTCGATGACGCCGTCGATCGGGCCAACGCCACGCACTTCGGTCTCTCCGGCTCGGTCTGGGGCAGCGACGTCGACCGGGCGAGTGAGATCGCCCGCCGGCTCGAATGCGGCACCGCCTGGGTCAACACCCATCTCGCCCTCGGGCCCGAGCAGCCCTTCGGCGGCTTCAAGTGGAGCGGCATCGGCGTGGAGAACGGGCCCTGGGGCCTGGCCGAGTTCAGCGAGGTCCAGGTCGTCCACCGCTCGAAGAGCGCCGACGGGCTGAACCTCAGCACCGCCGGCCTCGTCTCCTAGCGGGACCGGGGGGTGGACGCGATCGTGCCGCGTGGACTCCCGGCCCAGACGGACCGATGCCAATGACACATGCCGTCCCCGTGTGTCTCGATCCGGCTAATAGTTCGATACTCTAACTATGTGGCGCACGGAACGACCCACAGGTCCATCGAGGCAGGACCGTCAAAGCAGAGCCGCACACTGGGCCGCGCCGCGGCCTGGGTCGGCAAGCAGGTCGACATCGCCCTGGCTGCTGTCGACCTGTCGGCATCCCAGTACCGGGTGCTCGGTCTGCTCGACGAACAGTCGGCCATCTCCTCCGACCTGGCCCAGCGACTGGCCGTCCGGCCCCCGAGCGTCACGGCGATCGTCGACGGGCTGGTCCAGCGGGGACTGGTCGAACGCCGCACCGTGGCCGGGGACCGGCGACGGGTCGACCACGTCCTGACCGCCGCCGGACGCCAGAGCCTCGCTGCCGCCGACCGGGCCGTGGCCGCCCGGTTGGGCGAGATCACCGCCGCTCTGGACCGACCGGACGACATCGTGCGCGCCTACGACGGCCTGGCCGCCTGGCGCGAGGCGTTCAGCGCCTACCGGCACCAAAGGATGAGCCGGTGAGGCCGCCACGGCTGCGCTCCCGCCGTCTCGGTCCCGCCGAGCAGACGAGCGACTTCGTCCCCATGGCCGAGGTGGCCCGCAACGAGGCACCTCCGGCCATGATCGACCCCGACCGGTCGCTCTCGTGGCTCCGGCGGGCGTTCCCCATCATGAAGGCGCACAAGGGGGTCTTCCTCACCGCCCTCGGGCTCTCGTTCCTCGGTCTCGTCCTCCAGGTGCAGATCCCGAACCTGTTGAACAAGGCGATCGACAACTCCATCGTGAAGCACTCGGTGCCGCTCAGTCACTACGTCTGGTGGATCGTGGGCCTCGGACTCCTCGGGGCGGTGTCCGGCTACATCTCCCGGCGGTTCCTGTTCGAGACCGCCTACGACATCGAGTACGACCTGCGGAACATCATCTACGAGCACCTGACCAGGATGTCGTTCTCGTTCTACGACCGGGTCCAGTCGGGGCAGCTCATCTCCCGGGCCAATTCGGACATCCGCTCGGTCCAGATGTACATGACCTTCGCACCCATGATCCTCGTGCAGTGCTCGATCGCCGTCGTGGCGTTCATCTTCATGCTTTCGATCAACGTGCCCCTGGCCCTCGTGGCCATGGTCACCATGCCCTTCGTCTACGTCGTCGGTGTCCGGATGAGGAAGTCGATGTTCCCGGTGTCGTGGCTGATCCAATCCCGGTTGGCCGACGTCGCCACCATCGTCGACGAGAACGTCAACGGGGTGCGGGTGGTCAAGTCCTTCGCCGCCGAGCAGCAGCAGCTCCGGGCGCTGGCCGGCGCGGCCGACCGGGTCCAGTGGGGGTACATCAAAGACGCCGACCTCCGGGCCCGGTTCACCCCCCTCGTCCAGAGCCTCCCCCAGTTCGGGCTGGCCCTCGTGCTTCTCTTCGGCGGCTACATGGTCATCCAGGGCACCCTCGGGATCGGCGCCATCCTGGCCTTCAATGCCTACCTCCTGATGCTGCAAGCCCCGTTCATGATGCTCGGGATGCTCATCATGATGGGCCAGCGGGCGGCGGCCTCGGCCGAGCGCATCTACGAGATCATCGACGAGCAGCCGACGGTCACCGACCGTCCGGGGGCGGTCGACCTCGTCGACTGCAGGGGAGAGGTCCAGTTCCGTCACGTCGACTTCGCCTACAACGCCGATGCCGAGCGCCTGGTCCTCGCCGACCTGGACTTCCACGTGGCGCCCGGCGAGACCGTGGCCATCGTGGGACGGACCGGCGGCGGGAAGTCGACCGTCGCCCGGTTGCTCAACCGCTTCTACGACGTGAAGCACGGCTCCGTCGAGATCGACGGGCATGACGTGAGGGACCTGACCCTCGCCAGCCTGCGAGCGAACGTCGGGGTCGTCCTCGACGAGCCGTTCCTGTTCTCGGTGTCGGTGCGGGACAACATCGCCTACGGCCGACCCTCGGCCGGTCTCGACGAGGTGGTCGAGGCGGCCAGGGCAGCTGGTGCCCACGAGTTCATCTCCCACCTGTCGGAGGGCTATGAGACCGTGGTCGGCGAGCGGGGCTACACACTTTCGGGTGGCCAGCGCCAGCGGATCGCCATCGCCCGGACGCTGCTCGTCAATCCGCCCATCCTCGTCTTCGACGACGCCACCAGTGCCATCGACGTCAAGGTCGAGCAGCAGATCCACGCCGGTTTGACGGCGCTGATGGAGGGGCGGACGACCCTCATCATCGCCCACCGGCTATCGACCATCTCCCTGGCCGACCGGGTCCTCCTCCTCGACCACCAGAGGATCGTGGCCGACGGCACCCACGCCGAGCTGCTCGAGACCACGCCCCTCTACGCCGAGGTGTTGGCCCAGGCGGCTGAGTTCGAGCGCGAGACGGAGGAGGTCGAGTCGGACGGGGCGGACGACGGCGAGCCGGACACCCACGTGCTCGCCGACCTGCTCGGCGCCGTCCGGGAACGGAGCACGCCGTGACCTGGGGCGCCGGCATGGGTGGCGGGGGCGGGGGCGGCACTCCCGGAGGCTTCGGACGCCCTGCCGCCCCCGGCCTCCCCTTCGCCGGGATCCCCACCGAGCTCCAGACGGGCGTCGACCGGCTGCTCGCCACCGAGCCCGAACACGTCAAGCCCGACATCGCCTTCGAGCAGAACGGGTCGGAAGCCGACCTGAAGCGCCTCACGCTCTGGCGACTCCTGACCAAGTACCCCACCATGTTGAGCCTGGCCGGCGTCCTGGTCGTGGTGATCGCCATCGCCTCGCAGACCGGGCCGAAGCTGACCGAGATCGCCATCGACCGGGGGATGGTCCCCGGTCACACCGACTTCGGTCTGGTGGCGGCGATCGCCGGCGCCTATCTGGTGTTCGTCGTCGTGACGTCCCTGGCCCAGCGGTTCCAGGTCCGGGTGACGGGAAGGCTCGCCGCCTGGGTCATGAACGACCTGCGGGTCAAGGTCTTCGCCCACCTGCAGCGACTGTCGCTCGGCTTCTTCACCGAGGAGAAGGCCGGCGTGGTCATGTCCAGGATGACGAGCGACATCGAGAACCTGCAGCAGCTCCTTCAGGACGGCCTGTCCCAGCTCGCCATCCAGGCGTTGACCATGATCGTCATCGTGGTCATCCTGTTCACGACGGACGTCCGCCTGGCCGCCATCACCGTGTTCCTCATCGTGCCCGCCCTCGTGGCCGCGTCGGTCTGGTTCAAGCGGGCTTCCGAGCGAGGGTACGAAGGCGTGCGGGACGGAATCGCCAACGTGTTGGCCGACCTCTCCGAGAGCCTGCACGGGGTGCGGATCGTCACCGCCCACAACCGGCAGCGCCAGAACGTCATCCACCACCGCAACGTCGTCGGCGACTACCGCGAGGCCAACAACTTCACAGCCCACATCAACGCCGTCTACGGTCCGGGGACCCAGTTGCTCGGTGTCCTCGGCCAGGCCGTCCTGCTGGCCATCGGTGGGACGATGGTGGTCGACCACAGCCTGTCCATCGGGGCGCTCGTGGCCTTCTTCCTCTATCTCAACCGGTTCTTCCAGCCCATCCAGCTCCTCGTCCAGCAGTACAACACGTTCCAGCAGGGACAGGCCTCGGTCTTGAAGCTGCGGGACCTCATCGACACCGAGCCCGAGGTGAAGGAGGCCCCGAACGCCGTCGAGCTCCCTCCCATCGGCGGGGAGATCGTCTTCGACGACGTGTCCTTCGGGTACGACCCGGTCCGCCTCGTCTTGGAGGGGATCGACCTCACCATCACGCCCGGGGAGACGGTGGCGTTCGTCGGCGCCACCGGCGCCGGAAAGTCGACCATGGCGAAGCTGGTCACCCGTTTCTACGATCCCACCGGAGGCCGGGTCCTGATCGACGGGCACGACCTGCGGACTGTGACGATGCACTCGCTCCGCAGCCAGCTCGGGGTGGTGCCCCAGGAACCGTTCCTGTTCGCCGGGACCATCGGGGACAACATCGCCTTCGCCGACCCGAGCGCTCCGGACGGGTCCGTCCGCCAGGCGGTCGACCGAGTCGGCCTAGGGGACGTCATCGACCGGATGCCCGACGGGCTCGACACCGTGGTCCACGAGCGGGGCCAGACCCTGTCGTCAGGCGAGCGCCAGCTGATCGCACTGGCCCGTGCCTTCCTGGCCCACCCGCGGGTGCTGGTGCTCGACGAGGCCACCTCGAACCTCGACCTCCAGTCCGAGACCAAGATCGAGGGGGCCCTGGACGTGCTGCTGGAGAACCGAACGGCCGTCCTCATCGCCCACCGGCTGTCCACGGCCATGCGCGCCGATCGCATCGTGGTGGTCCACGACGGGAGGATCGCCGAGGTCGGGGCCCATGCCGAGCTGCTCGACCGGGGCGGTCTCTACGCCGAGATGTACGCCACCTGGGTCCGCCAGTCCGACTCCACCGCCGACAACGTCAGCGCCCCGGGCTGATCGAGCGACCTCGCACGGGACCGGCCCGGCCATCTGACAGGACAGAGGCATCTGCCAGGCAGGTGGCAGGCAGGTGCCTCCGGCCGGCATTGACACCACCGGGCCCCTCCCCCAGACTGGTCGCGGCCGCGCACAGGGGAGGTTCGGCATGACGACCAAGGTGTACCAGCTGCCGGTGGAGAAGACCGGATGGCAGACGGGCGACAAGACCGGGACCGCCAGGTTCACCTGGGACTACGACGACGGGCAGGCAGAAGCTGATCACGCTCTACGACAAGGGCAAGAGGAAGCAGTGGGACGCGGCGGAGCGGATCGACTGGTACCACGAGCCCGATCCCGAGAACCCCCTGCAGCTCCCCGACGAGCTGATCCCGATCTTCGGGTCGCCGGTGTGGGACCGGCTCAACGCCGAGGAGCGGGGCCAGGTGCGCCGTCACGCCGTGGCCTGGCAGTTCAGCCAATTCCTCCACGGCGAGCAGGGCGCGCTCATCTGCACGGCCAAGATCGTCCAGACCGTGCCTCGACATCGACTCCAAGTACTACGCCGCCACCCAGGTGATGGACGAGGCCCGCCACGTCGAGACGTACTCGCGCTACCTCGACAAGATCGAGATCGCCTATCCGATCAACGAGAACCTCCAGTCGCTCCTCGACGACGTGCTCACCGACTCCCGATGGGACATGACCTATCTGGGCATGCAGATCCTGATCGAGGGCCTGGCGCTCGCCGCCTTCGGCCTCATCCGCAACAACGCCGGCGATCCGCTGGGTAGGGCGGTCAACGCCTACGTGATGCAGGACGAGGCTCGACACGTCATGTTCGGCCGTTTGGCCCTCCGTGACTACTACCCTCAGCTCACTCAGGCCGAGAGGAACGAACGCGAGGAGTTCTGCGCCGACGCCTGTTACCGGATGCGCGACCGCTTCCTCGCCGAAGAGCTGTGGCAGCGCCTGGGCTATGACCCTGAGCTCGTGCATCGACTTCGTCAAGAACAGCGAGTCCCAGCTCATCTTCCGCGGCCTCCTGTTCACCAGGATCGTGCCCACCCTGAAGGACATCGGGCTGTGGGGGCCGAAGATGCGCAAGACCTTCGCCGACATGGGCGTCATCGGCTACGAGTCGACCGACCTCGACGAGGTGATGGCCGAGGACGAGAAGGTCGCCGAGAGCTTCGACGCCGACCGCTCGATCGAAGGCGCCATCGCCGCCGGCGCCGCCGTCGACGACTGATCAGGACGCGACTGAGCCCTGGTCCGGGTCAGGCCGGGTCCGGGCCGATCATGCGCTCTCGAGTGGCTGGATCTCATCAAGGGTGTCGATGAGTCGGTCGCGCTCGACCTCGAGGTCATAGCGCCCCTGTAGGTTCATCCAGAACCGCTCGAATGTTCTGAAGTACCGCGCCATCCGGAGAGCGGTGTCAGCCGTGATGCGACGCTTTCCGTGGACGATCTCATTGATGCGTCTGGGTGGAACTCCGATGGCAATCGCCAGCTTGTGCTGGGTCACGCCCAGGGGCTCCAGATAGTCGTCCATCAGGACGTCGCCTGGGTGGATCGGGGGTATGGCCGGAGCAGTACGCGCCATCTTTCCTCTCAGTGATAGTCGACAATTTCCACGTCTTCAGGTCCTGCGGAGGTCCATCTGAAGCAGATCCTCCATTTGTTGATTGACGCGAATGCTGTAAGCAACGGCAAGCGTTAACCCTGCCGGTCCGGCCACAGCAGGTCGCGCAGGCCCGATGCCCGGTCCAGGGGTCGCTCGACGGCGATCCGGACCACATCCTCGGTCCCGACGACGGTGAGCCGTTCCCGGCCCCGGGTCACGGCCGTGTAGAGCAGCTGGCGGGTGAGGACCGGGGAATCGGCCAGCGGAAGCGACACCACGGCGTGCCGGAACTCGGAACCCTGGCTCCTGTGGATGGTCACGGCCCAGCACGTCTCCACCTGGTCGAGACGGTAGGGGGCCACGGCGCGCTCCTCGCCCGCCCGGTCTCGATCGAAGACGACGAGAAGGCCGTCGGGCCCCTCCACCACCACTCCCACATCGCCGTTGACGACGCCGGTGTCGGGATCATTGGCCGTCACCATCACCGGCCGGCCCACGAACCACCGGGCCGGCCGGTCGGACCCTCGGGTCCTCCTCTGCACGCCGAGATCGATCTGCTCGTTGAAGCGACGGAGCCCGTAGGGGCCACGGTGCACGCCGGTCAGCACCTTCGTGTCGTTTGCCGCAGCGAGCGCGGCGCGGGCATCACCGCGGCGGGCGGCGTCGACCACGCCCGCCCCCGACTCGATCAACTCCTCCAACAGCTCATCGGTCTCCGGCCCTCCAGGGTCATCGATCCAGCGCACCTCGTCATCGTCTGCCCTGAGCAGGTCCACGACCTGATCGGCCCGGCCGGTTCGCACCGCGTCTGCGATCTCGGCGATGGGTGAGCCGGCCTTGAACCGGTACATCCGGCGCAGCACGGTCACCCGCCCGATCAGCGGTGACGACGTGGGATCGGTTGATGTCAGGGCGCCCCGGGTCGGGTCGCAGACCCAACCGGAGGCGGAGCCGCCGACCGAAGGAGTGACCGCCCGACGACCGGGCTCGACCTCAGGCTCCGTCGGGCCGACCAGGTCGGAGAGCACCGTCCCCGCCTCGATGCTGACCAGCTGGTTGGGGTCACCGACCAGGACGAGACGGGCGTCGGGACGGAGGGCCTCGAGGAGGTGCGCCATCATGGACAGGTCGACCATCGATGCCTCGTCCACCACCACCAGATGGTGCGGGAGGGGATCACGACGGTCGTGGACGAACCGGCCGTCACCCCCGACCCTGAGCAGGCGGTGCAGGGTGACGGCGTCCGAAGCGGCCAGGTACTCGGCCAGCTCGTCCCCCAGCGCACCGGAGGCGGCAAGGGTCGCCGTACCCGAGTGGACGGCGTCGCGCAGCCGTTGTGCCGCCTTGGCCGTGGGAGCGGCCAGGCCCACCTGCAGGCGCGTGCCCGACTGATCGGCAGCCATGCGGGCGGCGGCGAGGAGCCCGGCCACGGTGTAGGACTTCCCGGTCCCGGGGCCGCCGGCGATGATCGACACCGGTGAGGTGAGGCCCCGGCGTATGGCGCCGCGTTGGTCGTCGGTGGCATCGGCAGGTGCCGGACCGAGCACGGAGTCGAGGATCGCTGACGCTTCCCACTGGTCCACGAGGCCACGGGTCGCCTGCGACCGGACCCGGCGGCGAATCTGGTCGGCGACCTGCTGCTCGTAGTGCCAGTACCGCTGGAGGTAGAGCCGTCCTCCATCGAGGACGAGCGGCGTCCGCGGACCATCCGGCGCCTCCCCGGACGTTCCGTCCCCGCTCACCCCGGCTCTGTTCGCTCCGTGCCCGGACGCCACCGCCTCCGACTGCTCGACGGCGGCAACCCAGGCTGCGGGGTCGGGCCACCTAGGCGCTGCCACCCCGGCGGCGGCCCGTTGTGAATCTGCTCCCCCTTCGGGAACGGCGATGCCGTCGGGCCGGCTGCAGCGCACGCACACGCTTCCGTGGAACGACCTCCGGGCAACGACGGCCAGTGCCGAGCGCGACCTCGTCGGTCGTCGACGGTACGAGGCGGGTCACGGCCTCGGCCAGGTGCACCTCGTAGGAGCCGAAGATGCCGGCGGCCACGAAGGGGGCGAGAAAGGCCACACGCCCGGGGACGGCCATCGGGTCCGCCGGGCCCGACACGGTCACGCCTCCACCCTGGACATCGATCCGTCGAGGAGGTCGCTCACGGCCACGACCAGAGCGGACGGGACGGCCCAGCTGAACACACCGGGAGGCGACGCCGGCCCCTGGCGCGTGTCGGAGGCCGGACTTCTCATGCCCCGGAGGAAGAGGTAGACCGCTCCCCCGAGGTTCGAGGCGGGCTCGTAGCCTTCGAGCCTCCAGCGCAGATAGCGGTGGAGGGCCACCTCGTAGAGCAGGGCCTGGAGTGGATAGTCGTGTTGGGCCATGGCTGCGGCCATGGACCCCGCCCCGTAGTGGTCCATCGACGGTGGCAGTCCGCGAGGCGTCAGGACGTTGGTCTTGTAGTCGGCGACGACAAAGCGCTGCGGGTCGTCGCCGCTCCGCAGCACCAGGTCGATGGAGCCCGTCAGGTGTCCCGCCAACGACACGTCGATCCGGTCTTCGGCGAGGTCCCGAGCCCAGCCCAGCAGCGGATCGGCGGGGTCGAGATGGGACACCACCAGCTGCCCGATCTCCGCCACCGTGGCCGATCGGCCCGATCCGGCCAGGGGGAGCTCGAAGGAGACCTCGTTCAACCGGTCGCGCCGGTCCACGGCGGCGAGGCACGGCGCTGCGACAAGAGGGCCGAGTGGCGCGCCGAGCGCGTCGAGGAGGCCGTTGACGATCAGGCGGCGAGCATCGGATCCCGATGCCTCCCCGGGATCGAGAGCCGTGATGTCGATCGGCCGACGGGACAGCTGCAGCTCGACGGCGGTGTCGAGACTGGCACGCGGGTCGGCGGCGGCGAAATCGACCAGCTCGAGCACGCCGTGGACGCACGTTCCGAACTCCGTCCCGCCCGCCAGACAGGAGAGAGGCCGCTCGCGTCCCTCCGGCTGTGCTCGTGTCGATGCGGCCGGTCCCGTCGGGTCGCCGGTCCCTCCTTCGAGCCCAACCCCGGCGGTGCCATCGTCTTCGGCAGTGCCATCGTCTTCGGCAGTGCCATCGTCTTCGGCAGCGCCATCGTCTTCGGCAGTGCCATCGTCTTCGGCGGCGCCATCGGATGGATCGGGCCATTCGTCGCCGGCCCCCCCATCCCCCGACGACGGGTCGAACGGGTCCACCCGGCCGCGGTCGGCGAACCGGGCCATCAGCGAGAACGACCACCGGCACCGGGACCGGTCCGGTCGGGCGGTGAAGGGGGCTACCGACAGCTCAGGGCGGACTTGGGGTCGGTCGTCATCCGTCCATCGGTCGGATGGAGACGGCCCGGTGTCGAACGAAGTGACGGCGATGGCTCCTGCGGCCTCGTCCACCAGCGGGGACAGGCACTCTGGGACCTCGGTGGGCGGAGGGACGGCGACGGCGGACGCCACGGACCCCGTCGGGCCGCCCTGGCGGCAGAACAGCACCCGGGCGAGAGCCGTCCTGTTGCTCTGTTCGCCGTTCGCCCACCAGATCGTGGTGCGGTGGGAGGCCCTGGTCAGCGCCACGTAGAGCAGGCGCTGGCGTTCCCCCGCGTGCTCGGCCGATGACCGTTCCTTCCGCGCCCTTCCGCTCTCTGCGTCGGGCCAGGGTTCCCCCCCGGTGACGTCGAGTGTGTGCGCACCGGTGCGCGGATCGATGAACCGCACCGGCTTCTCCCATTTGGCGTTCCAACTCCAAAGCGTCGGAAGGCAGACGATCGGGAACTCCAGGCCTTTCGCCCGCCACACCGTCATGATCTGGACGGCTTCCGCTTCGGACTCGATCCTCCGCTCGGTCACGTCCCCTTCGACCTCGGTATCGTCCTCGTGGGCCGGCGCCGTGTCCAACACGCCCATGAGGCGGGACACCGTGGACCCTCCGGTCGGGCTCGCCGCGCACAGGAGCTCGGTGATGTGATCGATGTCGGTCATGTTCCTCTGACCGTGGGGGGCGCCGAGGACGGTTGCGACCACGCCGCACTCGTCGCGGATCCGGGCGAGCACATCAGTGACCGGATTGACAGCGAGCTGCGCCGACCAGTCGTGCAGCTGCTCGTGCAGGCCGGCGAGGTCGGACTCGGCGGCCGTCGCCACTGCCTCGGCGGTCCATCCCCCGAACCAGGAAAGAGCGAAGGCCCGGGCCCGACGATGATCAGCGGGCCGGGCCAGAGCCTCGAGCAGCCGCCGAACCTGGTCGGCTGCGGGCGCATCGAGCACGCTCCCCGCATTGGACAGCACCGCCGGCACGCCTTGTGCGTCGAGGGCTTCGTGGAACGCGGCCGCCTCTGTTCCGGTGTTGACCAGCACACCGATGTCCATGGGGCGTACCCGACGGTACTCGGCGTCACCGTAGGCTGAGGGAACCATCCCCTGTGTGAGCAATCGACGCACCTCGGCAGCGAGATCGAGAGCGACAGCCTCGAGCACGATCCCCTTTTTGAGCGACTTGCCGCGCTGGGTGGCGCGCTCCACCAGGGCCGGTCCGGCGGCCACCCGCACCGACAAGGCGGGGAGCTCACCGCCGTCGAGCCCACGCAGTCGCCGCCCCACGTTCCGCGCTGCCGGCTCCACCGGCGTGAAGGCGATGCGCTCGTCCCCGAAGGACGACCCGTCGAGCAGCACGTCGAGCGCGCCGAGTACGCCATCGTCCGAGCGCCAGTTCACAGCCAGGGAGCGACGCTCCATCCCGCCGCCGCTCGACACGGCGGCGAGATACGTATGCACGTCGCCGCCACGGAAGCCGTAGATGGCCTGCTTGGGGTCGCCCACCAGCACCAGGACGGTGTCGGAGCCGACCGCCCCGAACAGGGTGTCGAAGATCTGCCACTGCACAGCGTCGGTGTCCTGGAACTCGTCGATCAGGGACACGCTGAACCGGCTGCGCAGCGAGTCGACTACTGCAGCTGAACCGGGGCCCGAGAGGGCGCCGGCCAGTTCGGTCAGCAGCTCGTCGAAGCTGCGGACACCCGCCACCCGACGTCGGTGGGCCATCTGGTCCACCGACTCCCTGACGAGCTCGGCGAACAGGATGCCGTCCGGCGCCGCCCCGAGATCCCCGGGCCGGGGACGACCTCCATGTCGGCTCGTCCGGCCCGTTGCCTCGTGGCCGCGGTCAGCCCGGCGAAGGTCGGGAGCTCCGTGGCCGCATGCGACATGGCAGCAGCGGCCAGCACATCGGAGCAGACCTCCTCGAGCATGCCGTTCTCGTCGTCTTCGACGTGGGCGTCGGGATCCACTCCGGCACTGGCCCCGAGGGCACTCCGGACCTGCCGGGCGAACCCGTGGATGGTGGTCACGGTGGCCTGGTCGAACTCGGCGACCGCCTCCTTCAGCCGATGAGCCCGGAGCGCCGGGTCGGAAGCGGCCAGGTAGTCGATGAGCGGGTCGCCGTCGCCTGCTCGTCCCGAGGGCCCGTCATCGGGCCCGGCACCGTCGTCCCCGTCGGTGGGATCGCCACAGGGATGGCGAGCGTCGGCGGCGTGCTCGAGGCGAGTGGCGACCTCGATGAGCCGCGATCGCACCCGGTCCCGCAATTCGCCGGTGGCCGCCCGGGTGAACGTCACCATCAGCAGCTCGGACACGGGTACGCCGCGCTCGGCCACGAACCGCACGGCGAGATCGGCCAGGGCGTAGGTCTTGCCCGTACCGGCACTGGCCTCGATGGCCAGACGGCGCAGTGGCAGCGGAGTTTCCTGGCCGTGACGGGTCATCTCCTCGACCACCCTCATACCTCCTCCAGCGTGAGGTCGACGGTGCCGTAGAGATAGTCGGCGAACCGGGCCACCCGGTCGGACCCGCACACTCCGGGGGGCGGATCTCCGGGCCGGGGCGGCAGCGACCGCACCTGATCATCGGTGAGGTCTCCGAAGACGACCCTGACCGCCGGCTTATTCCCCGGTTCGTACCCCCGGGAACCCCCCCACGTCGGCGAACGCTTCCGGGCGTGGACCTCGTACGAGAAATCACGGAACAGGGGTATCGGCTCGCGCATCCCCCGGCGGTAGCAGTCGATGGCCACCTGCATGGCCCGCCGCGCCGTCGAGGCGACCTCAGTGGGGCTTCTACCCGCGACCCGGTAGCGGCGGACGGCGGCCGGATGGCCGTCGCCCTTCGGATCGCGGGCGACGTTCACCGCTTGCCAGCTCACCTCGGGATCGGTCAGGGTCAGGACGATCAGGTCGAGCCAGAGGGAGACGAGGTGCCAGCCCTTCTCCTTCGAATAGGTGACGCAGGCGGGGCCGGGGGACGGTCGAGGGAGCACGAGCGGTACCGATCCGACGATCCTGGTGCCGTCGTCCAGTGTCAGGTCGACGTCACATGCGTCGTCATGACCGGCCCGCAGGCCACACCGCTGGGCAGCCTCCACGATCATCTCGACGGTGTCGACGACCTTGTCGACCAACCGCTCACCGAAAGACCCCGGCGGCAACGTGCCCCGGCCGAGCTCGACAGCGCGCCACCTCGATGTGTCGATCCCGGCCATCCTCGCTTCGATCAGGTCGTCGGCGACCTTCCATTCCTCGAGCGGGCTCAACGAAACGGGAAGACCGCCCGAGATCCCATCGGGCTTCGTCGGGAGCCTTACGTCGAGCCGGTGGGCGAGAAAATAGGCGACCGGGTCCTTCAGGAAGCTCCGCAGCTGTCCGAGCTCGACGACCTCGGAGGCAGGGGGATCGAGCAGCTCGGGGAGGAAGGGTGGCGGGTCCTCCGGGCGCCGCCGGGCGGCCTCGGCCCCGGCCAGATCACTCCGATCGAAGCTCCACGCCTGCCCTGGCACCACTCCGCCGATGGCGAAGTTGCGCTCGTCGAACGTGTGGCGGGGCTGTTCTGTATCGAGCCTCGACTCCGCCGCCTCCTGCTCGGCGGGGTCGACCATGGCCACGACCGCGTCCACCAGCTCCGCCGTCACGATCGAGGGCGGGACACGCTGGCTGGTGCGGACGTCCCATCCGTCGCGCAGCACGACGAGATGGTCGCCGGCGGCCAACACCGCCTCGAGCAGTGAGCCGCGCAGCTCGGCCCGCCGGTCGGGGTCACCCAGCCGGGGAGTCGCTGCCGCCAGGTCGTCGGCCGAGGCGGTCACGGGACTGAACGCCCCCTGGTCCATCCCGAGCAGGCAGACCACCCGAAAGGGCACCCAGCGGAGTGGAGTGGTCGACGTGACGGTGATGCCGCCCCGGAAGTAGTCGGGGCGACCATGCATGTCGTCGACCGCCTCATCGAACAGGGCCACGACGTCGGCATAGGAGATCGGTACCGATGAGGGTGTGCCGCCGGTCTCCGATGACTGCTCGATGGAGGCGAGCACCTGTTCCAGTGCGTCGAGCTGCCACCGAGCGTCCCATTCGGCGTCGAACAGCGACCTGCAGACGCGAGACAGCCCCTCCATCCACGCCCCGACCGGTCGCGGCGACGAAACCCCCGCTGCCAGCGCGGAGACGCGCCACACGGCTTCGGCCAGCTTCCCGGCCAGCTCGGAGTCGAGCCCTTCGACGTCGTAGGGGACGACATCGCCGACGGCGACGGCCAGATCCCCCTGGTGGACGGCGGTACCGATGAGGATCCGGTCGAGCGCCGACCGCCAGGAGTATCCGTGCAGGGTCCGGGGCACGCCGAAGCGACCGCGATGCTCGGCGTCGATGCCCCACCGGACGCCGGTCTCCTGTACCCACGTCGTGATCTTGGACAGCGAGTCGTCGTCGAACCCGAGCCGCCGTCGCACGGGCGGGAGTGAGAGGAGGTCCAGCACCGACGCCGCGTCCATCCGGCCGCCGGCCGTGGCCAGCAGCGCCGAGGTGGCGTTCAGGATCGGGTTGGCGGCACGAATCGACTGGTCGGCGATCCGATACCGGAGTGCCGGGGACCGACCGGAGTCGGCCTCGATCCCGGGCGCTGATCCGGTGCCCGATCCGGTCCCGGCCGAAGGTCCGAAGGCCGCTTCGATAAGGGGGACGAAGCGATCGAGTGACGGACAGACCACGAGCACGTCGTCCTCGGTCAGTGCCGTGCCGGGCCGCCCGAGCAGGTGAAGCAGGACGTCGCGCAGGACCTCGGCCTGCCTCGTCGGGCCGAAGCACGAGTGCACCTCTATCGATCGGTCCTCTGACCCGGGCCGGAAGTCTCCCGCCGGCGCCAGGTTCTCCCTGATCGATCGCTGGAGCCGGTGCAGGAGCGTGCTCGGCTGCCCGCCGTCCTCATCCGTATGGCCGATCACGCGCTCGGGCGCCGGCATGATCGTCCTCTCGGCGGCGGTGAGGAGGACGGCGGTCTCTCGGTGCAGCCTGCCCCACGAGCGGAGGAGCGGGTGGTTTACGAGAGCCGCGGTCCGGTCATCGCCACGGGGCGGGGCCAGACCGACGGGGGGCGTCAGCGGACCTTCGCCCTCTTCCCACCACGGCGGGACGCCGCTAAGCCCGCTCGCCCTCGACAGGTCGCCGGCGGGGAAGTGCGCCGGCTGGAGCAAGAAGACATGGAGCTCCCGATGGGTGGCGATGGCAGCCGCCAGATCGAGGAAGCCGCCGACCGGAAGCATGGTGAAACCGAAGAAGACCAGTCGGTCGGGCAGATCGAGCGCGAGTCGGCCTTCGCCGACCGCGGCCAGCAGGGCAGGCCACCGCTCGGGTGGACTCGGGTCGCCGATGCGGGCGCGCACCTCTCTCCAGAGGTGCGGCTGCCAGCGGGCATGACCGGGGAGCGATCGCGCCGACGCGTCGACGTCGGCAGCCGCCGCCCACGTCCGCACCATGTCGGGCCGGTGGAGATGGTAGCGGTCGAAGAGATCGGCGATCCGTCTGGCCCTGGCATATGTCGAGGTTCCGGGCTGCGCGGCGCCGACCGGAGCGAGCAGCGGATCGTCGCCACCGGCATCGAGTGCCTCGAGCACCGACCACACGAGCCTGTCGAGTCGCCAGGGGTCGACGCCACTGTCGGACCGACCGGCATCGAGCACCGCGCCGCGGAGATCTGCGGGGAGGGCGGCGGTCACGTTGGCCACCACGCCGTCGGCACGTCCAGCCGATGTGCCCAGCCGGCGGGCTAGCTCGAGGTTCAGCCAACGGCGCATGCCGAACGAAGGCACAGCGAGCCACTCGGCAGCGAAGGGATCGGGCTGTCGCTCCGCGTACACCTGGGCCAGCCGGGCAGCAAGGGGCTCAGCCCGGTCGGCCGTATAGACGCGCATCACGGAAAACGACCCTACACAGGGGGTGCGTCGCCCGGCCGGCCGGCAGCCGCACCACCGGAACCGTCGAAGGCGGACTCAAGCATCCGGGCGTTCGGACCGATATCGGTGACAGCAGGTGATGGACCAGTGCTTCATTCAAGAGCTTCTGGCAAGGGCCGATCCGGCAAGGCAGGCCCTCTGGCAGCGGCGCACAGTGTCGACCGGACCGTCGTCTGGGTCCGGGAAAGGAAGGACCATGGGACTGCTGACGGCGGCAACGACGTCGAGCTCTGGGGCGTCGGTCGGTCTGGTGATCGCCTATGTCGTGATCTATCTGCTGTTCGCACTGCCTGTCTACGGCACGCTGAAGAAGGCCGGCAGCTACGGGGAGCCGGCCTGGGCGGCGTTCATCCCGATCTACGACGTGGTGGTCATCCTGAAGATGGTCGGGCGACCACGCTCGTATGCGTGGTGGTTGCTCATCGGGCTCGTCCCGGTCATCGGGACGATCGTGCTGTTGGTGTTGAGCATCATCGTCCTCCACGACGTGTCCAAGAGCTTCGGGCACCGTGGCGGCTTCACGGTGGGGTTGGTCCTCCTGAGCGTCATCTTCTGGTACATCCTGTGGCTCGGATCGAGCGAGTACCGCGGGCCCTCGGCACTCCGTCAGGCCGAACCGGGCGGCTACGGTTCGGGCGGCTACCCGCCCCCGTCAGCCGGCTACCCGGCTCCTCCTCCCCCTCCTCCGCCCGCCGGTGCCGCGCCCCCGCCGGCCGCCCCAGCACCGCCGTCGGCCCAGTAGTCGGGCTCGTCAGGCCGGTCGGGCTCGAGCGGCGTCAGCCGGGGACCCGGTGCCCGCAAGGCCGTCGGGCCGGGTGTCGAGCGTGTCCAGGATGGCCAGGGCCAGGGCCCGGGCCGATCCGGGCTCGAGCTCCACGGCCACCCGGGCGGCCGCTCCTTTCGACGGGTTGAGCAGGTCGATGTTGAGCGTGTGTTCGGCAGGGGCGTGGACGGGGTGGTCGAAGTAGACCGAGGCGTCCGTAACCGGAAACCACCCGGTCGTGCCTTTGCCGCTCCCTTCGATGACCAACGTCGCTGTCTGATAGGTGCACACGGGACAGCTCCTCTCAGCGGGTGGCGAGCGTGCGGCCGAAGAAGTCCCAGATCTTCTGCCAACCGTCCATCGCCGCCTCCGGACGGTAGCTCGGCCGATTGGTGGCGAAGAAGGCGTGACCGGCTCCTTCGTAACTGTGGAACTCGAACTCCTTCCCTGCTTTCTCCAGGATCTGTTCGAGCTCGGCGACGTGGGCCGGCGACGGGTACTGGTCGTCCGTGCCGAAGAGGCCGAGCAGCGGGCAGGACAGGTTGCCGGCCAGGTGCCCGAGGGGCCCGACCTTCATCGGGAAACCCTCGGGCGGCGTGCCGACGACGAAGGCGCCGTAGCAGTCGACGGCGGCCTCCAGGGTGAGGCTGCAGGCGGCCAGGAACGACTGCCGGCCGCCCGAGCAGTAGCCGATGGTGGCCACCCTCCCGTTCGAGTTCTCGAGCGAGCGAAGGTGGCTGACCGCCCCCGCCACGTCACCGACCAGCCGCTCGTCGGGCACGCCACCCTTCGCCCTTGCGGCAGCGGCAGCGTCGTCGGGACTGGCCCCTGGTGCCTCCCGCCAGTACAGGTTGGGGCAGATTGCCAGGTACCCGTGGGCAGCGAAGTTCCGGGTGATCTCCTTGGTCTGCTCGTCGAACCCCGGCATGTGATGGATGACGACGACCCCCCCGGTTGGCGCGGGGTCGAGCGGTCGGGCCAGGTATGCCTCGATGCTGTCACCACCGCTGCCGCTGATCTCTGTGGTCTCCGCTCGCATGGCGTCTGTCATGGTCGATGTCCTCCTTTGGTTGGCTCGGGTGCGAAACGCTCTCGCGGATCGTGACCGGCGTCGATCTCGTCACGGGCCTGACGCAGCCGGTGGGCCTTGGAAGCGCGTTCGGCGCGGAAGGCGCCGATCCGGGTCAAGGTGTCGTCGAGTCGCACCAACAGTTTGTCGTTTGCCTCGATGGCCTGATCGACCAGCGATCGCACGGTGGCCGGATCGCGGCCACCCCACCTGAGCTCCGAGCGCAGGCGGTCGAGCTCGACGAGCTCCTCGGTCTCGAGCACCATCCGGACCTCGGCCAGCGAGAACCCGAGCAGCTCCTGGAGATCACGGATCCTGGTGGCCCGGGCCATGTCGGCCTGGCTGTAGAGGCGCTCACCACGGCCCCGGTAGGCGCTGGGGCGGATGAGCCCGAGCTCCTCCCAGTACCGGAGCGTGCGGGTCGTCAACCCGGTCAGCTTCGCCACCTCGCCGATCCGGAGTACGGCGGGAAGGATCACACCGGTGGGGATGGTCGAGCTCATCGGGCCTCCCGCTCCGGCGCGGGGACAGCACCGGCACCGGCAGCGACCTCGTCGCCGCCGGCACGGGAGTTGGAGCCGTTTGGCGCCCCGACGGCGACGCTGACCGGGGCGGCCCCGCCCACCGCCTTCGTCCTGCGAACCTGCTCGAGCTCTTCGTCGTGGTCGAGATCGGCGGCGACATAGCGGCCTCCCCGCATCCACGACGCCGCTGCGGCGAGCAGGCTGGCGACGATGGCGAAGTCGAGGGCGGCATGGAGACCGTCCCGGAAGGGCGCACTGATCAGGCCGGGGAAGAAGCTATGGGACGACAGGGCCGCCTGTTGGGCCGTCGAGAGCTGGGAGAAGTCATGGGCGCCGACCAGGTGGCGGATCGGGTCGTAGCCGAGGAAGGCGGCGAAGAGCGTGGACACAGGCGGAAGGTGGGCCGCCCGGTCGGCCACCTCGGTCGATACCCCGTGGACCTGGAGCCCGTGCAGGAGGTTGGCCGAGAGCGAGGTCCGGAGGCCCACGATCAGCAGGGTGAAGAAGATGCCGATGGACAAGACCTGGGCAGAGTTCTGGAACGTGGTGTTCATGCCCGATCCGGCCCCCCGGTGCTGGGCGGGCAGGCTGTTCATCACACCGGCACGGTTGGGGGAACCGAAGGCGGCCATCGTCGAGCCCGTGGCCAGGAGCAGGATGCCGAAGGCCCAGTAGGGGAAGTCGACGGGCAGCAGCTCGAGGAGCGCGAAGCACAGGGCGGTGCCGAGCATGCCGCCGGTGGCGAAGGGCCGAGCACCGAAGCGGTCCGACAGCACCCCGGAGACCGGGCCGCCGACGAGGAAGCCGACAGTGAGTGGCAGCATGGCGATCCCGGCCCAGAGAGGGGTCACGGCAAAGTCGTAGCCGTGCAGAGGCAGCCAGATCCCCTGCAGCCAGATGATGAGCATGAACATGAGTCCGCCCCTGCTCAAGGCGGCGAGGAAGCTGGCGAACACGCCAGCGGAGAAGGCCCGGATCTTGAACAGCTGAAGCCGGAACATCGGTTGGGGCACCTTGGTCTCGATGACGCAGAACACGACGAGCAACGCCGCTCCGAGGATGAGACAGGTCAGCACCTCGGGATTGGTCCAGCCCATGGTGTCGTGGCCATAGGGCTCGATCCCGTAGGTGATGCCGATCATCACGAGGACGAGGCCGGCGGCGAAGGTCAGGTTTCCGGGCCAGTCGATCCTGGCCGGTCGGCGGGGACTCGTCTCGTGGAGCTTCCAGTAGCCGAACACCGTGGCGAACAGTCCGATCGGCACCGAGACGAGGAAGATGAGCCGCCAGTTGACGGGGGCCAACACGCCGCCGAGCACCAGTCCGATGAACGTCCCGCTGAACGCCGCCGCCTGGTTGATGCCGAGCGCCATGCCCCGTTGGTCGCTCGGGAAGACATCGGTCAGGATGGCCGCCGAGTTGGCCATGAGCATGGCGGCGCCCACCCCCTGGAACACCCGCATGACGATGAGCCAGTCCCCGGCGGCGTGGCCCGTCATCCACGTGATGCTCAACAGGAGCGAGAAGAACGTGAAGACGGCGAAGCCGAAGTTGTACGTGCGGACCCGGCCGTAGATGTCCCCCATCCTCCCGAGGCTCACCACGAGGACGCTCGAGACGACGAGGAACCCGAGGATCATCCACAGGAGATAGAAGGTGTTCCCCGGCTGTAACGGGTCGAGGCCGATGCCCTTGAAGATGTCGGGGAGGGCGATGAGGACGATCGAGCCGTCGATGGTCGCCATCAGCACGCCGAGGGTGGAGATGAACAGGGCCACCCACTTGTAGTTGGGGGGCAGATCCGACAGGCTCGCGGTGAGCCGCCGACTCCGGTTGGTCCTCGTCGCGCTCCTGTCAGGCACTGCGGGAACCTGCCCTCCTGTGGCCCGTTCTCCCTGCCGTGGACGTGAACCTACGTTTACGTGTACGTCAACGTTACCGTAGCACGCCGGGAGGGCCGACCCGCACCCGCGGCTCGGAACGATCCGGGCTGAGGGCTACCCGCCGGCAGCAGCGGGGCCAGGGGGAAGCGGCAGCGGAAGCGACACGAGCTCGACCAATCCGGCCAGCCCGGTCAACCTGAGATTGACGAGCGGTAACCGTCAATGTAAGGTTGACGAATGACGCCGGCACCGACCTTGCAGGAACTGATCGACGGAGTTCGGGGTGATGCGTCGGGTGAGGACGCCCTGGTGCAACTGTCCCAGGCGTCGAAGACCGTGAACGACCTCGAACAGGTCGCCGATGCACTCCTCGGCCATTTCGTCGACCAGTGCCGCCGAAGCGGACGCTCGTGGTCCGAAATCAGCAGCTCCCTCGGTGTCAGCAAGCAGGCAGCTCATAAGCGGTTCACGTTCGAGGTACCGTCCTTCGAGCGATTCACGGACCGTGCGCGGACTGTCATGGGTCAATCCAAGATCGAAGCCAACCGTTTGGGGCACGGTTTCGTCGGAACCGAGCATCTCCTCCTTGCCCTGTTCGACGTGGCCGAAGGTCTGGCGGCGCAGGTTCTCGGTCAGATGGGGGTCACGAGGTCCATGGCTGAAACCCAGATACTGGCGCTGATCAAGCCGGGCAGTGGGTCCGAGGAAGGAACGTTACCCTTCACCCCGAGGGCGAAAGCAATGATTCGCGGTGCCGTAGACGAGGCACTGCAACTGGGCCACAACTACGTCGGAACAGAGCATCTCCTACTCAGCCTCTTCCGTGACGAGAACGCAGTCGCTGCGAAGGTCCTCGTAGGCCTGGGGGTCAGCCTCGACGCGGCTAGGGACCGGACCACCGAACTCCTTACCGGATACGGCAGGACCTGACACCCACTCACCACCTCGACCGGGTCCACAGACATCCCGTAACGCTGGGCCCGGTTCGAGGACTCTCATCGGTGGCGAGCGTCCGGCTATCGTCGGCGCTTCTTCTCCCGGCGCACCCCTTCGATCGCCCGCCTGGAGGTCTCCTCTGTCCTCCGGCGGGTCTCAGCAGCCTCGTGCCTCCGGCGCTTGCGAGCCTTGCGCTTGGCCTCGGTGGTGGCGCGGTCAGGGCCGTCGGTGGCGGCGTCGAGCCCGCTCACCCGCTGGTCGGGGTGGCGGGGGGAGCCGGCTCCGGTGTCATCGTGGGATCCCGGGTCATGGGGGGAACTGCCGACCGTGCCACCACCATCAGGCTCATCGAAGGTCGCGACCCCATCCCGGCCCTCGGCTGGGGCGGAGGTGGAGGAGACCTCCTCGGCCTTGCCGAGCTCGTAGCGCTCGTCGGTGGTCAGGATCCGAAAGCAGAGATCGGCAGCGGGCATCTCGCTGTCGGAGGCCGAGGCGAGCATGACTGCGACGATCGGTTCGGAGAACCGGGTTCCGACCTCGTCGAGCGCCGCCAGCAGCTGGTCCCGGTCGGGGTCTTGGGCGTGGTCGCCGAGCGCGTCGATGGTGGCTTCGAGGCAGCCTTCGGAAACGATGGCGGCTACGTAGGGCAGCGCCACTCGGTACTGGGCCTTCGTCACCACACTCTCGGGATGGCGATGCTTGCGCAGGGCGTTGAGGGCCCGGACGGCGACCGGCGGGACCTGCGAGGAGACCGACATCGTGGCGAGCGCCGTGCGGAGCTCGCTCCCGGGAATCCTCGACACACACTCCCTCAGGACGGCCGATCGGTCTTCGTCGGTGATGCGGGCTTCCATCGGGCGTCGGTCGGCTGCCGGCCTGCTCAGCGCGCCGACGCCAGCGGGAGGCCCGTGAAGACGGACAGCTCCCCCAGGGCCTGGTTCGCCGACTCGACCTTGACGGTGTGCATGCCCATCGCCCGCGCCGGCTTCAGGTTGACCCCGAGGTCGTCCAAGTACACGACCGCATCCGGCGGCACGCCGAGCCCCTCGCAGGCCAGCTCGTAGAACCTGGGCTCAGGCTTTCGGATCCCGAGGGTGCGGGACTCGAACACCCGGTCGAAGAGACCGAGCACCGCCTCGAGCTCGGGGCGGATGACCGACTCGGGCCCATGGAAGTTGTTGGTCAAACAGGCGGTGGCATAGCGCTCCCCGCACCACCGCAGGGCCTCGACCATCTCCGGGCGGAGGTCGCCCCCGAGAAGTCCGAGAACTTCCCGCCCCGCCACCCGATGGCCGAACGCGGCCGACTCGCGGGCGAAAGCCCGGTCGAAACCGTCCAGGTCGAGCTGGCCCCGTTCGAGCAGTGCCCAGGCGTTGGTGTCGGGATCCGCCGCGTTCACCGAGCGGATGAGCCCCGGCGGCAGCCCGTGTTCGGCCTCGTACCGGGCGAAGGCCTCGAAGGGGCTCGTCGTCAGCACGCCGCCGAAGTCGAACATCACCGCCCTGATCACAGGTGTCTCACCGTCCGGGGAGGCTACTCGGTGGTGATCCGGTCCCCCGGCACGGACGGGCGTCGGAGCCGGTCCAGCCCGTAGGATCGGTCCCGAGGAACTCGTCGACCAGGTCGTCGAGGCAGGGGCAGCGGGGTCAGCGGAGTCAGCATGGTCACGACCGGGGCCACCTGACCGAGGAAGGGATCCATGACCGAACCGGGCAGCGGGCCGGGCGTCACCGCCGAGGCCAAGACGAGCGAGCACGTCGACGTCCTGGTCGTCGGAGCCGGCCTGTCGGGAATCGGCGCCGGGCACTACCTGAAGGACCGCTGCGGTTGGGCCAGCTTCGCCCTCCTCGAGGCACGGGAGCGATCTGGGGGTACCTGGGACCTCTTCCGGTATCCGGGGATCCGCTCGGACTCGGACATGTTCACCCTGGGCTACTCGTTCCGCCCGTGGGACGGCGAGAGGTCGATCGCCGACGGCGACTCGATCCTCAGCTACATCCGCGACACGGCCCGGTCCGAAGGCATCGATGCCCACATCCGCTACCAGCATCGGGTCGTCGGGGCCGACTGGCAGAGCGACGCCGCCCGCTGGCGGATCACCGCCGAACGGACCGACACCGGCGAGATGGTGAGCCTCACCTGTTCGTTCGTGCTCTCGTGCACCGGCTACTACCGCTACGACCGCGGCTACCTCCCCGAGTTCCCCGGCATCGACCGGTTCAAAGGCACGATCGTCCATCCCCAGGCGTGGCCCGAGGATCTCGACTACCCGGGCAAACAGGTGGTGGTCATCGGGAGCGGAGCGACCGCCATCACCTTGGTCCCGCCTCTCGCCGAGCAGGCCGCTCACGTCACGATGCTGCAGCGGTCCCCCTCCTACGTCGCCCAGATGCCGGCGGTCGACCCCCTGGCCAACCTGGTCCGACGGGTGCTGCCGCACCGATGGTCGGGGCCGGTCGTGCGGTGGTACAAGGCGCTCCTCGGGCAATTCTTCTATGCCCTCAGCCGCCGTCGTCCCGACACGGTCAGGGCCATGTTGCGCAAGCAGCTGGCGGGCGCCCTGCCCGAGGGCTACGACATCGACACCCACTTCACCCCCAGCTACGACCCTTGGGACCAGCGTCTGTGCCTCTCGCCCGACGGAGACCTGTTCAAGGCGATCTGCGCCGGCACCGTGGACGTCGTCACCGATCGAATCGACACCTTCACCGAAGGCGGGATCCGGCTCGGATCCGGGGCCGAGGTCGACGCCGACATCGTCATCACCGCTACCGGTCTGGAGATCCTGTTCGCCGGTGGCATCGAGGTCTCCTTGGACGGGTCACCGGTCGACCTCACCTCCAAGCTGACCTACAAGGGCACGCTGATCCAGGACGTCCCCAACCTGGCCGTCGTCATCGGCTACACCAACGCCTCGTGGACGCTCAAATGCGATCTCTCCTGTGACTACGTGATGCGCCTGCTCAACTACATGCGAGCGGAGGGATGGCGACAGTGCATGCCTGTCGACCAGAGCGGGTCGGCGACCACCCAGCCGCTGCTCGGACTCTCGTCGGGCTACATCGTCCGGGCCGCCGACCGGCTTCCGAAACAGGGGACGGCCTTCCCCTGGCAGGTGAAGCAGAGCTACCTCCAGGACTACCTGGCCTTGAAGGGGCGCCGGCTGACGGACGAGAACCTCGTCTTCGCCAATCCCGATCGCAGAGCGTGGAGGGCGGACGCCGGAGGACCGGCGACGAACGGCCCGACGGTTGCGGGGGAAGGGGCAGGAGCGGGCGAGCCGAGAGCGGGCGGCCCGAGAGCGGACGGTTCCGGGATCGAACGCAAACCGGTCGCTGCCACGACCGACCGCGGCTAGGGGCGGCGAAGCGTGCGCAAGCTGTCGGGGAAGGTGGCCGCCGTCACTGGCGCCGGGTCCGGCATCGGGCGGGCACTGGCCCAGAACCTGGCCGAACAGGGCACCCGGCTCGCGCTCAGCGACATCGACCCCGACGGGTTGGCAGCCACCGTGGCCCTGGTCAAGGGGTTGGGGGTGAACGTCACCTCCCGCCAGGTCGACGTGGCCGATCGAGCGGCCGTCGAGGCATGGGCGTCCTCGGTGGTCGACGACCACGGCGCAGTCCACCTGGTGTGCAACATCGCCGGGGTCGCCGTGGCCTCTTCGGTGACCGCCATCTCCTACGAGGACTTCGAGTGGTTGATGGCCATCGACTTCTGGGGCGTGGTCTACGGCACCAAGGCGTTCCTGCCGCACCTCGAGGCGGCCGGCGAGGGCCACATCGTGAACATGTCGAGCGTGTTCGGTCTGGTGAGCGTGCCCACGCAGTCCGCCTACAACGCAGCCAAATTCGCCGTGCGGGGCTTCACCGACAGCCTCCGCATGGAGCTCGAGATTGCCGGCTCGCCCGTCTCGTGCACCACCGTGCATCCCGGGGGAGTGAAGACGGCGATCGCCCGGCGGGCTCGGATCGACCCGAGCGTCGCCCGGTTCGGCGGCGATCCCGCCTCCGCTGGGGACGACTTCGACAGACTGGCCATGACGTCCCCGGAGAAGGCGGCCCGGCGGATCGTCGAGGCGGTCAGACAGAACCGCCGGCGCGTGGTCATCGGCCCAGACGGGGTGCTCATCGACCTCGTGTCGCGGCTCCCCGCCTCTCTCTACCAGGGATTCCTCGTCAAACGCTCCGGCCACCGGCCCTGAGCCGCACGGCCCTTGCCCGCGCTGGTTGTCGTCACGTCGCTCGGAAGGAGGGCGTGACGGCGCTGGGAACAAGGGCGGCCCCCGAGGCGTTGTGGGAACCGTAGAGGTAGACGAGCCGGGCACCCCGGGCACCGACCGGGCACGCCCGCTCAGGAAAAGTCGGCACACGAACCGGCACAGGAAAGGATCGGATGGAGGACGAGAGAGAGCTCGAGCAGCGGCACGGACCCGACGGTGGCGACACGGTCGGAATGGCCGCCGATTGGACCGCACAGGAACCGACGGCCGGTGACCTCCTCCGGTCGTTGCCCGACGAGGCGAAGAAGAGGGGCACGCGCTTCGTCTCCGCTCAGGCGATGCAGGCGCGGCTCTTCTCCGTCTATGACGCCGCCGCTGCGGCCGAGGAAGCCCTGACGCTCGTCCAGACCCAGCTCACCTTGACCCTCAATCGCAGCTACTACGACGCCGACGAGATCGAGGACATGGCCGACCAGCTGGACCAGCTGCTCAGCCGGCCAACCGTTTGACGGTCTCGATGAGGTCGACCGGTCGCTCGTCCCCGACCGGTACCGGGGTGACCTGGAGATGGGTGACGCCCGCCTCGGCCATGGCGGCGATCCGCTCGGCCACGTAGCTCTCGGGCCCGCACAGGCTCACCGACTCGAGCAGGTCGTCGGGCACCTTCGCCTCGGCCTCGGCCTTCTTCCCGCTCAGGTACAGGTCCTGGATCTCCTCGGCCTCGCGCTCGTACCCGTAACGGCGCACCAGGTCGTTGTAGAAGTTCGTGCCCTTGGCGCCCATGCCACCGACGTAGAGGGCCACCATGGGCCGCGCCAGGTTCCGGACGTGCGCGACCTCGTCCCCCTCGCCGATGGCGAGCACACCCCCGGTGGTGACCATGAGCGGCCCGAGGTCGGGATGGCGCTTTGCCCGACCGGCGTCCAGGGATCGACCCCAGACGGACTTCGCCTTCTCGGGGACGAAGAGGATGGGGATCCAGCCGTCGGCGATCTCGGCCGTCATGGCCACGTTCTTCTCGCCGAGGGCGGCGATCCAGATGGGGATGGCCGTCCGCACCGGGCGCCCGATGATCTTGAGCGGCTTGCCCAGCCCGGTCCCCTGACCCGCGGGCAGGGGCATGTCGTAGTGGGGGCCGTGGTGCACGAGGGGCTCCTTCCTCGCCCATACCTGTCGGCAGACGTCGACGATCTCCCGGGTCCGCCCGAGGGGGGCGGTGAAGGGTACCCCGTGCCACCCTTCGATGACCTGGGGCCCCGACGATCCGAGCCCGAGGTGGAACCGGCCGCCGGACAGGCTGTCGACACCTGCCGCCGTCATGGCGATGAGCGTCGGCGTCCGGGTGTAGATGGGCAGGATGGCCGATCCGATCTCCACCTGCTCGGTCAGGGCGGCGAGATAGCCCATGAGGCTCGGCCCGTCCAGACCGTAGGCCTCGGCCACCCAGACCAGGTCGAGCCCGGCGTGCTCGAGCTCCGCCACCTGGGCCGCGGCCTCCTTGAAGCCTCCGGCATAGCTGAGGAACGTGCTGATCTTCATCGGTTCTCCCCTCCTGGCTGACGTCGTTCCCGCGCCGGGCACGTTGCCAGGAGGCGTCCTCGGATCAGGGCCTCTGCGATCAGGGGTCCCACCGCCGGACGCTCATCGACTGACTGGCCGTGGCCAGCAGGGAACCGGACTCGGACCACAGGTAGGCCTGGCCCTGGCCGTACCCGTCGGCCACGGCCTGCACGCGGCAGTCGCACAGCACCCATTCGCTCGGTTCGAGGCGGGCGACCCGGAGGGTGTTGTCGAGGCTCCTCGACATGGCCCTGTGCCCGAGGGCCTGGGACACCCCGCCGCTCAGGTAGTCGCCGATGATGGCGAGCGTCGGTGCGGATGGGGCCAGGTGACCGGGGATCCGCACCCACAACGCGCTGTTCGGCCGGCTCGGGACATCCCCCCGGGCGAGCTCCTCGAAGCTCCAACCTTCGGCCAATCGGACCTCGAGGCGGTCGAAGATCGATGCCGACTCGGGGTCAGGCAGTCGCCGCAAGGGACAGACGGATGGCGGCGGCACCTCGGGCGGCGTGAGCCACACCCCCTCGACGGGACCGACGGGATCCGAGCGGCCGAGGGCGGCGTTGACGGTGAGGATCTCCCGGTCGTCGACGAACCCGACCACCCGGGCCTGGGTGACGCGGCGACCGACGGCGGCCAGGGTGACGGTCAGGTCGAGGACCGAGTGGGTCCGTGCGAACGAGAGGTACTGGGCCGTCGCCCACACCGTTGGCCGTTCCGCCGCCGCTTCGAGCGCCACCAGTGCCGCTCCGAGCCCGCACCCCCCGAAGAGGAACTTCCCCGGCGTGGTCAGTTCCGGGATCACGTCGAGGCGCCAGTGGAGCGGGTCTCGGACCTGCTCCATGCCGAGGAACTCCCGGGCCTTGGTCACGGGGCCCTCCCGGTCAACTGCGGGGCACTTCTGACCAGGGGAGCTCCTTGTCCACCCTGACCTCGCCCGGCAGTCCGAGGATCCGCTCGCCGAGGATGTTGCGCTGGATCTCGGACGTCCCCCCCTCGATCGAGTTGGCTCGCGAACGGATGAACAGCTTGCGGGAGGTCCCGGGCGGCCCGATCAGCCCGATGCCCTCCGAGCGCTTCATCGTGTAGTCGTAGCCGATCAGGCCGTTGGCGCCGAGCAGGTCGACGCACAGCTCGTACACCCGCTTGTTCACCTCGGCGAACATGAGCTTGGCGATCGAGCCCTCGGGGCCGGGGTTCCCCGCCTTGCGGCTCTGGCTGGCCCGGGCGTTGGTCAGGCGGAGCGCCTCCGACTCGGTCCAGAGCCTCATCAGCCGGTCGCGGGTGGCGGGGTCCTTCCGGTGGACCTCCTCTTTCCAGATCCGGACCGCCTCGGCGATGGCGCCCGTCCCCCGGCCGGGGACGGCGGCTCCGCCCCCGATGGTTGTGCGCTCGTTGGACAGAGTGGTCATGGCCACCCTCCAACCCTCGCCGATGTCGCCGATCCGGTCGGCGTCGGGCACCCTGACCTCGGTCATGTAGACCTCGTTGAATTCCGCCTCCCCGGTCATCTGCCTGAGCGGCCGTACCTCGACGCCCGGAGCGTGCATGTCGAGGGCGAAGTAGGTGAGGCCCTTGTGCTTGGGCAGCTCGGGGTCGGTCCGGGCCACCAGCATGCCCCGATCGGCGATGTGGGCGAGGGTGTTCCAGACCTTCTGCCCGGAGATCACCCACTCGTCGCCGTCGCGGACGGCCCGGGTCGCCAGACCGGCGAGATCGGAGCCCGCCCCGGGCTCGCTGAACAGCTGGCACCACGACACCTCGCCGGTGAACGTCTGGCGCAGCAACCGCTCCCGCAGCTCCTCGGTGCCGTGGGTCACCACGGTCGGCGCCGCCATGGTCAGGCCGAAGAACTCCCGAGGACCGAACGGCGTGGCTCCGGCCTTCATCAAGCGGGCATCGACCTCGCGCTGGAGGTCCGGACGGGCCTGGAGGCCCCCATGGCCCACCGGGAAGCCGACCCAGGCCAGGCCCAGCTCGTACTGCCGCGAACGGAACTTCTCGGCGGGGGCGCTACGCGGATCGAGCTCGTCGAGGAGCTGGTCGGTGTGCTCCCGGACGGTGGTGGCTGCGTCGGACATGGATGAGACCCTACTTCGGGCGCCCGGATGCTTCGAAGGGTCGGGGGTTTTCCGAGCCTCGGGAGCGGCCGATCACGGCTGGAGCCTCGTCACCCGCCAGCCGCCGCCTGCCGGCTCGTAGAGGAGGCGGTCGTGGAGTCGGTCCTCCCGGTGCTGCCAGAACTCGAAGCGGGAAGGCGCCACCCGGATCCCGCCCCACCACGGTGGCCGGGGCACCTCCCGACCGGCGAACTCCTCGGCGACGACCCGGACTGCCTCCTCCAGGACGCCCCGATCGGCCACCGGCCGGCTCTGCCACGACACCCGGGCACTGAGCTGGCTCCCGCGGGGACGACCGGCGAAGTAGGCGTCGGACTCGGCGTCGCTCGTCGGCGCACCCGAGCCCTCGATCCGTACCTGGCGACCCCGGTGCTCCCAGTGGAACAACAGCGCCGTGCGGGGCTCGCCGTCGAGGTCGACCCCCTTTCGACTCGTGTAATTGGTGAAGAAGACGAACCCGCGCTCGTCCCACGACTTGAGCAGCACCATCCGGACCGATGGCCCACCGCCGGGCGCCACCGTGGCCACCGCCATCGCCTCGGGGCTCGACGCGTCGACGGCGGCGTCGTCGAACCACCGTCCGAACTGGACGAAGGGATCCGGGTCGGCGGTCGCCTCCAGGAGTGGTTCGGCCGGCCCGGGCACGCATCCGACCCTATATCTGTGCTCCAAGCCCCACTCCCGCTTCCTCCAACCGAGGGACGACCGGCGCGCCCGCCGCTCATCGGTGCCCTCTGGCCCTCTACGGGTCGGCCAACCGCTGATCGACCCAGTTCAGGATGGCCTGGTTGTAGTTGGCCGGGCTCGATGGATCGGTGTTCGTCAAGTCGTACAAGGTGGGGCAGTGGGCGTCGCAAGGCCAGTTGTTCTTGGACTCCTCGGATGGCTTGACCGTCACGCACAGTCCGAGGTTCATGGACTTGCTGTTCGGACCTTCGTTCTCGATCGCTTCACGCAGCGGCTCGTTCATACAGTCCGTGGCGGTCAGCATGACAGTTTGCCCGTTGGGCAACGTACAGGACATGTCGTCTTGTGGAGGGGGGCCGCCGCAAAAGAGTGGATCGTTGTGATCCCAGATGTGCATGATCGGAACCGTCAGCTGACCGGTCCTGACGAGCGCAGCCGGCTCGTTCGATTCCTCGGCGAGCTGGTACTGCAGCCGGATGACGATGAGGTTTGCATTTTCCGCCTGCGTGCGCCTTCCACCGCATGTCTTGACATCCTGCTGGTAGATCGCCTGTTCCCACTGCTGATTGATCACACCGGAGTCGGCGACGATTCCGGCTGCCGGGTCGCCCTGGAGCTGGAGGCCCCATGCAACCCCATAGGTCCCACCACTACCGGCACTGTCGCCGTAGAGGAAGTACTTCGTGGTCGAGTAGTGCGACTGGGTATAGGAAACCGCCGCCTTGGTGGCGAACAGTCCGTTCGTGGTGGGACGGTTCGACGAACCGGGCGGGATCTTGTTGGGATTGTACGGATCGATCTGATCTCCTCCGGCGTAGATGTCCCGGTCACAATAGGAGACAGCCACAAAGCGGAAGCCGGCGGGATCGTTCTCGACGAGAGGAAGGAGCCCGTTGGCTCTGTTGAGCGCTTTGATGAGATAGACGCCGTTCTGCTGGGTCATTTGAGCGGGTGGGTCGGGCACTACGTCCCCATTCTCAAGGAAGTACCCGATGCCGCCACCATGCATGTACACCCACAAGGGTTGAGCGGTCGAAGCACTGACACCCTCTCGCGAACGCGACCACGAACGTCTGGTACCCGCTGATGCTGCACGTGTAGGCCGTGTTCTCGTAGTAGTCGACCTTCCATGTGCCGCTGGACGTGGTGAGGGTGAAGGAGTTCATGAACACGATGCTCGAGGTGTCACCCGGGGCCGAGACCGGCGGGCACGTACCTCCACTGACGGGGCAAACCGGCGCAGGGTTCGATGACGACGACCCGTCGCTGGCACTTGCGATGGCCCCTGGCACGTAGGACCCCAGCGCGGCCATCGCCAAACCGAGCACCACGACCAACGAGAAGCGTCGGCCACCTCGGCGATTCCTCATAGCCTCCCCCTTTCCACTGGTCCCGCGTCGACCGGACCTACGGGCCCCGCGGCCCGTACGGTACTTGCTCCGGCCGCCCGGTGTCCGGGATCTCTGGGACGTCCGCACTCTCCCTGCTTTCCGGGGATGGGATCCGATGGGCCGGCCGCCCCGCTGGTAGGTTTCGCGGTTGTGCCCGGCCCCATCGACGTCGACGCCCAGCGGGCGGCGACGCCGGGGTGCGCGGTGGTGGACCACCTGAACAACGCCGGCGCCGCCCTGCCCACCAGGGCCACGGTCGACTCCGTGATCGCCCATCTCCGCCTCGAGGCCGAACACGGTGCCTATGAGGCGGCGGCACTCGCCACCCAACGACTGATGGCGGTCCGGCGGTCCGCCGCACGTCTCCTCGGGGCGGCCAACGACCAGATCGTGCTCGCCGGCTCAGACACCCAGGCGTGGACCAAGGCGTTGTGGGGCTTCGCTCTCGGGGGCGGCATCGAGCGGGGGCACGTGCTTCTCGCCGACCGGCTGGCGTACGACAGCCACTACCTCGGGCTGCTCCAGGTCTGCGAGCTCACCGGCGCCCGGGTGGTGGTGGTGGAGAGCACCGAGGTCGGCACCATCGACCTCGGTGCGCTGGGCGAGCACCTGGCCGCCGACCGGTGCGCCCTGGTGGCCGTCACCCACGTCGGCACCCACCGGGGGCTGGTCAACCCGGTCCGGGAGGTCGGCGCGGCGTGCAGGGCGGCGGGGATCCCGCTGTTCCTCGACGCCTGCCAGAGCGCGGGCCAACTCCCGGTCCGGGTCGGCGCGATCGGGTGTCAGGTGGCCACGTTCACCGGGCGCAAATGGCTGCGCGGCCCGAGAGGGACCGGCCTGCTCTACGTCGACACGGCATTCGCAGAACGGTTGCGGCCCATCGGCATCGGTGGCGGCGCCGCCGTCTGGGAGGACGCCGACCGGTATCGTCTCCGGCCCGGCGCCCAACGGTTGACCGAGTTCGAGGCGCCCATCGCCGCGCAGCTCGGGCTCGGGGTCGCCATCGACCATGCCCTGGCGCTCGGCATCGACGCCATCTGCGCCCGCGTCGGCCACCTGGCCGAGCACCTCCGGGCCATGCTCGCCGTCATCGAGGGCGTCGAGGTCCATGACGGCGGCGTGCAGCGCTCGGGCATCGTCACCTTCTCGGTCTCGGGGGTCCCGGCCACCAACGCCGCCCTCGCCGCCTCAGCCATCGGGATCAACGTCTCGGTGTCGGAGGCTCCCTCCGCCCGCCTGGACATGGTCGGGCGGTTCCCCACTGCCGTCATCCGGGCGTCGCCGCACTACTACAACACCGAGGACGAGCTCGAGCGCCTGGTCGAGCTGGTCAGCAGGCTGGCAGGTCGCTGAGGCCGGGGGCGGAGGCGACCCTCGGGCTCAGCGGGTGACGGGGGCCCTCCTCGGGGCGCCGGTGGCGCCCGAGTCCAGCCCGGCGGAGGCGAGCTCGAACTCGAACCCGCAGGCGGCGTCGAGCCGGTCCCACGCCCGCCTGACCCAGCCCGGACGGTCGTCGGCGATACCCGGGCGATCTCGTCCGCCGACGACACCGACGACACCGACGACATCGGCCAGCCATGCCCGCTCGAGCCGTTCGCCCTCGGCGAAGGCCTCGGCCGATGAAGGCGGGTCCTCCGTCCAGGCCAACTCGACCCCGTCCCGGGCCGGTGTGAAGCGACCGGCCAGAGTGGTGTGGGACACCATGGTCAGACGATGGAGGAGCTCGTGGCGCCACCAGTAGGCGCGCCGGTCGAAGGTCCCTGTCGGAGCGGCGCCGAGCTCGATCGGCTCGTCCACGGTCACCGGCTTGAACAGCGAGGTGCACGGTGCCGACGTGGCCGTGACCCAGTGACGCTCGGGGCCCCGCAGGTCCGACACCCACGACGACGTGCTCTGGCTCGAGGTGAGCAGGCCGCCGGCGTGGACGCACGGATCGCCGAGGCCGCCGTGGACCGGGGACCACCGCGGCCGGCCGGAGGAGTGGATGCGCAGCGCCGTCATGAGGTCACGGGGCCCCCGGGCCCGACAGGCCAGGGACTGGGTCGTCCGACGACGGATGGCGGCTCGTGCCACCCATGTACGCACCGGGTCGGCGTGGACCCGGGCGAAGTCGGCGATCGTGAAGCCGTTCGAGATGCTGCGACCGGCTCCGGTGACGCGCTCGGTGGCAGAGGCCCGTCCGGCCGTCTCCACCACGAAGGCGGCGCCACCGTCGGCCACGAGGAAGCTGTTGTCGTAGCTGAACGCCGGGTGGTCGATGCTGCACGGGCCGCCCTGGCCGTGCCGCTCGAGGAGCTCGACGATCACGGACACAGCTCCTTCAGCCGACGCCGCCCTCTCCAGGGCGAGGCGGACGAGGTCCATGCCGAGAAGGGCCTTGTGGCGGGATCCCGTTCCCCGCTCGCTGCCGTCTTGGATCGGTTCGGCGTCCCTTCCCCTGCCGCTGCCTTTCTCCCGCCGCCGTCCCGTCGGAGCCGGCCTCTTCGTGAACACCGCCTCGTTGCCGATCACCACTCCGTGCTCGTTGGCCCCCATCTCGGCCCCCCACATCCACCACGGCCGGGACACGAGCACGGCGTGGGTGTGGCGCACCTGGGGGATGTCGATCCAGGTACAGGAGAGCCCTTCCCCGGCGGCGTGATCGGCCGCCGGATGCCACTCGGGGGCCTGAGCCTCGTTGGGATCGCGGTCGCTGTTCTTGGCGAAGAGGAGCCCGGCGTCGGTGACGGTGACCATCGAGTCGCACATCAGGTCCGACCGCCTCGGACCGTCGCTTCCCAAGCGGCCTTCCCGTCCGTCGTTCGCTCTCGCACCGCCCGGCTGTGGTCGCGCTTGCTCGGACAGGTCGTCAGATGGTCGTCGACCACGCCCACCGCCTGGAGGAAGGAGTAGACGATGGTCGGTCCGACGAAC
Source organism: uncultured Acidimicrobiaceae bacterium (assembly GCA_963828385.1). Taxonomy (GTDB): domain Bacteria; phylum Actinomycetota; class Acidimicrobiia; order Acidimicrobiales; family RAAP-2; genus Bog-756. The sequence continues at coordinate 726,605 of CAWHEF010000002.1, read as the reverse complement.
GTGAACCCCCGCCCCTTCAGGTCCACGGATACCTCGCGGGACAGCTCGGTCGTCACCGGGACGTCGCCTGCCGTCTTCGGCTGGTGGACGACCGGCTCCCCACCCACCCATTGCCACAGGTAGCGGTCGAAGGAGCCGTGCTCCTCTGCCGTCTTCACGAAGGCGTTGGCGTTCGTCACGGTCCCGGCCACCTTGAGCCGGTTCCGCACGATGCCCGGTTCGTCCATGAGCTCCGCCACCCGGGCCGGGGTGAACCGGGCCACCCGGGACGGGTCGAACCGGGCGAAGACGCGGCGGTAGGTGGCGCGCTTGGACAGGATGGTCGACCATGACAGGCCGGCCTGGGCTCCCTCCAGGACGAGCAGTTCGAACAGATGGCGGTCGTCGTGGGACGGGACGCCCCATTCCTCGTCGTGGTAGCGCCGCATCGCCTCCGAGCTCTCCGCCCACGTGCAACGCGCCGCCCGGCCGGATGTGCCCATCAGCCTCGGACGCTAGTCGTGGCCGCCCCCGTCCCGTCATGCGACCATGGAGGAGTGGACACCGAGCTGGTCGAGGTGACGACCGCTGACCGAACCTTCTACGACCTCACCGACGAGCTCCGCCGGTTCTGCGCCGGTAGAGGTGACGGACTGGCCCAGGTCTTCGTGCCCCACGCCACCGCCGGGCTGGCGCTCATGGAGACCGGTTCGGGGTCCGAGCACGATCTCGAGCAGGCACTCGGCCGCTTGCTACCCAGGGACGAGCGCTACCGGCACCGGCACGGCTCGCCCGGGCACGGCGCTGACCACGTTGTACCGGCGCTCGTCTCCCCGGCGGCGACCGTCCCGGTGATCGCCGGCACGCCCGAGCTCGGCACGTGGCAGAGCCTCGTGCTCGTCGACACCAACGGCGACAACCCGCGGCGGCAGGTGCGGTTCAGCTTCCTCGCCGGGTGAGGCCGGCGTCGGCAACCGTGCGTCGGCAGCCTGGCCTCGCCAACCTGGCGGCGGGCCGGCTGCGGGCGAACGGGTCCACGGTCCTGGCCCTTAGGATCGAACGTCGGTCCCCGACCGGCCTTTCCTACCGGACGCTCCCACCAATCCCGTGACACTCCCCCGACTGAGCCAGAAAGTCGTCGTCAGCGTCGTCTTCGTCGCCGCCATGTTCATGAGCATCATGGACGTGACGATCGTCAACGTGGCCCTGCCCGCCATCGGGCGGCAGTTCCACGAATCCACCGCCAGCCTCGACTCGGTGGCGGTCGGCTACCTGGTCAGCCTGGCCGTCTTCATCCCCGCCGCCGGTTGGATGGGCGACCGCATCGGTTCGAAGCGGGTCCTGCTCCTCGCCATCGGCCTGTTCACCGGAGCGTCGGTCCTCTGCGGCCTGGCCGGCAGCCTTCCCGAGCTGGTCGTGTTCCGGGTGATCCAGGGAGTCGGTGGCGGCATGATGATCCCGGTCGGGATGGCCATGTTGTTCCGGACGTTCCCTCCCGAGGAGCGGGTCCGGGCCTCGTCGATCCTGGTGGTGCCGACGGCCGTGGCCCCTGCCCTCGGTCCCGTGCTCGGAGGGTTGCTGGTCACGGACATCTCGTGGCGATGGGTCTTCTTCGTCAACCTTCCCATCGGCATCGTCGCCCTGACCTTCGGGGCGCTCTTCCTGCACGAGCACCGCGACCATCGTCCCGGCCGGTTCGACGTGCCCGGGTTCCTCCTTTCGGGCATCGGTTTCGCGCTCGTGATGTACGGAGTGAGCGAGGGGTCCTCCCGGGGCTGGGGGAACCTGGACATCGATCTCACGATGGCCGTCGGGGCGCTGATGCTGGCGGCCCTGGTGGTGGTGGAATTGCGCACGGCCAAGCCGTTGCTCCAGCTCCGCCTCTACGGCAACCGACTGTTCCGCTCCACGAGCGTCGTCCTCATGGTGAGCACGGCAGCCTTCCTCGGCGTGCTCTTCGTCGTGCCGCTCTTCTTCCAGTTGGGTCTCGGCCTCTCCGCCCTCCAGTCCGGGCTCAACACCTTCCCCGAGGCCATCGGGGTGATGGTGGGGGCGCAGCTGGCCACCCGGGTGCTCTACCCGTCCATCGGTCCCCGCCGCCTCATCTCCTCGGCACTGGTGGTCATGGCCGGCATACTCGCCCTGATGACCGTGGTCGGCTTCCAGACCAACCTGTGGTGGATGCGCCTTCTGATGTTCTTCCTCGGCGTCGCCATGTCGCAGACGTTCGTCTCGTCCCAGGCGGCGGCGTTCGCCACCGTGTCGCCCGCCGACACTGGCCAGGCGTCGTCGCTCTTCAACAGCCAGCGTCAGCTGGGGAGCGCAGTCGGCGTCGCCGTCCTGTCCACGGTGTTGGCCAGCGTAGGAACCATCCGCGTGGTCGGCGACCACGTCACCCCGAACCTCGCGTCCTACCACGCCGCCTTCCTGGGTGCCGCCGGCATCGCCCTCATCGCCGCGGTGCTGGCCCTCGCCATCGACGACAAGGATGCGGCCGCCACCATGGTGCGGCCGGCCGATGCCGCACGGGCCTCCCGGGCCCGGGCCGCCCAGGCTCGTGCCGACCGGGGCGAACCGTCGACCGCGCCCGCTCGGATCCCCGTGGCCGGCAACGGCGGGCTCGGCGATGGGCACGGCGCCGATGGGGACGGCGCCGAAGGGGACGGTCGTGGCCTGGCGCCTGCCCCGGCGTCGACGGCGGCGGAGGCGGGCCCTCGGCACCGCTGAGCCTGACCCGCTTCCCCCGACAAAGCCGGCTCTTCCTACCTGGACTGTGGGAATTATCTGAAATAGGATCCGGAACCGGAGACGGGCATCGTCGGGGCCCGGGGGGACGGACATGGACATCAATCCGTACATCGTGTTGGGCAGTGCCGTGGTGGGCGTGCTGGTGGGCATGACGGGGGCGGGCGGAGGTGCCCTCATGACCCCGATGCTCATCTTGTTGTTCGGAGTGTCAACGTCGACGGCGATCTCGAGCGATCTGGTCGCCGCCGTCGTCATGCGCCCGATCGGCGCCGCCGTCCACGCCGGCAAGGGAACGGTCAACTTCCGGCTCGTCGGATGGATGGTCCTCGGTTCGGTCCCCATGGCTTTCCTCGGTGCCTACCTGCTCCACCTCCTCGGCCACTCGTCGGCGGCCGAGCACGGCATCCAGATGGCCCTCGGCGCCGCACTGCTGGTCGGGGCGCTGGCCATGGTCCTCCGCCTGGCCATCGACCGCCGCAACGGTGGGGAACGCCGGGCGGTCGTGCACGACGTCGTCGTGCGGCCTCTTCCCACCGTGGTCATCGGCATGGTGGGAGGGGTCATCGTCGGCATGACGTCGGTGGGTTCTGGTTCGCTCATGATCGTGCTCCTCCTGTTCGCCTATCCGCTGCTCGGCGCCAACCAGCTCGTCGGGACGGACCTCACGCAGGCCGTCCCATTGACCATCGCCGCCGCTCTCGGCGCGCTCGCCTTCGGCCACGTGGAACTGTCGGTGACGACCTCACTCGTGATCGGCAGCGTGCCCGCCGTCGTCGTCGGATCGCTCATCTCGTCGCGGGCCCCCGACCGCGTCCTCCGTCCGATCATCACCTTCGTGATCTTCGCCTCGGGCCTCAAGTACGTCGGGGTGGGCACCGAGCCGCTCGGGTGGATCCTCGTGGGCACGCTCGCGGCCGTCGCCGCCGTGTGGATGCTCCGTCGCCGCTCCGAACAGCCCGACACCGCCGCCGGTGAGCTCGCCGGTGGCGATGCAACCGCAGACCGTCCGCTGACGGGCCCGGCTGCGATCGTCGGTGCCAGAAGCGTGACCGACACGCGCCGATGACCTCCGGTCCTACCCCGGTCGCCGGCGCCGGTTCATCCATCGACACGACCGAACGCGGCTCGACCGGCGCACCGGGGAGCGAGCGGACGGCCCTGTTCCTGGCGCTGCACGGCGGGGACCGCCCGCTCATCGTCCCCAATGCCTGGGACCCCGGCTCGGCGGCGCTGCTCGAGTCGCTCGGCTTCGACGCGGTGGCCACGACGAGCAGTGGCGTCGCCGGGAGCAACGGCCGGCTCGACCATGCTCTCGACCGGGATCGTGTCATGAACGCCGTGTCCGCCATCGCCGCCGCCACGACCCTGCCGGTGACCGCCGACCTCGAGAACGGTTATGGGGACGACCCCGGAGCGGTGGCGGACTGCGTCGGTGTCGCCGGCCGGTCCGGGCTCGCCGGATGTTCGATCGAGGACTACACCGGCACGGCGGAGGACCCCATCTATCCGCTCACGCTCGCCACCGAACGGATCGCAGCGGCGGGAGAAGCCGCCCGCGGGGCGGCGCGAGTGGTGCTCACCGCCAGAGCTGAGAACCACGTTCACGGCATCGACGAGCTCGACGACACCATCCGCAGGCTCCAGGCGTACGAGGAGGCGGGAGCGGACGTCCTCTTCGCCCCGGGGCTGACCCGCCTGTCCGACATCGCCCGTCTGGTGGAGGCAGTCGATCGCCCGGTCAACGTGCTCCTCCGCCCGGGTGGGCCGACGGTCGACGAGTTGGCCGGGGTCGGCGTGGCCCGGATCTCGGTGGGGGGTGCCTTCTACTTCGCCGCCATGGACGCCGTCGCCTCGGCAGCCACCGACCTGCGCGATCGAGGAGGTACGAGCCCGGCCTTCCTTGTGCATGCGGTCGCCGGCGCGTCGGCCATGGCACGCGCCCTCCGTCGCTGAGGGCTCGCCCCCTCTCGGCGCCCTGACGAGCAGGACCGCCCCTCCTCACTCCCCTGCCGGCAGCTCGACTCACTCCCCTGCCGGCAGCTCGACGACGGCCGGTCGGTTGGCCTCGGTCAGCCTGAGCACGCGTCGGGCATGGATGGCGCGCATGGCGACCCACCCGAAGCCGGCGGCCACGAAACAGGACAGGGCACCGACACCGAGACCGACCCGGGCGCCGGCGGTCGAGGTGATGGCACCGATGACCGGTCCACCGACGGGGGTGGAACCGAGGAAGGCCACCGACCACAGGGCCATGACCCGCCCCCGCATCTGGGCGTCCGTCTCGAGCTGGAGTGTCGAGTTGGCCATGGCCAGGAACGACACGCTGAAGAAGCCGACGACGGCGAGGGCGATGATCTCGACCGCCTCGACCGGGGCCAGGGTGGCGAAGGTGATGGCCAGCCCGAAGACGAAGGCAGCGGTGATCAGGGCCCGAAGACCGGTCTTGCCCCGGGCGGCGGTGACGAGCCCGCCGACGACGGCACCCACTCCCATGGCCGAGGTCATGATCCCGTAGGTCTCGGCGTTGCCACCGAAGACGGTCTTGGCCACCACCGGGAGGGTGACCTGGAACTCGTAGGCGAGCATGCCCACCAACCCCATCATCAGCAGCGGCACGGCGAGCTCGGGGGTCCTGGCCACGTACTTGAACCCTTCGATGACCTGGCCCCGGGAGCGCTGGGTCGGCGGGGCCGGGCGTAGCTCGGAGCGGTCCATGGTGGTCAGCGAGAACACGACGGCGACGAAGCTCGCTGCGTTGGCGAGGAAGCACCAGCCTTCCCCCACCGTGGCGATGAGCACGCCGGCCACCGCCGGGCCCACCGCTCGTGCCGCGTTGGCGAGGGCCGAGTTGAGGCTGACGGCGTTGCGGACCTGGGCGGGACCGACCATCTCGAGCACGAAGGACTGGCGCGACGGGTTCTCGAAGCAGTTGTTGAGGCCGAGCACGAAGGCGAGGACGCACACGTCGGCGAACGTGATCACCTTGGCCAGGGTCAGGACGGCAAAGACGAGCGCCTGGACGCCCATGGCCGACTGGAGGACGACCATGAGCTTGCGCTTGTCCACCCGGTCGGCGATCACCCCTCCGTAGGGTCCGAGGAGCAGCATCGGCAGGGTCTGGAGGGCCACCACCAGACCGATGGCGGTGGCCGACCGGGTCAACTGGTAGACGAGCCAGACCTGAGCCGTCATCTGCATCCAGGTGCCGATGAGGGAGACGGACTGGCCGAAGAAGTACCGACGGTAGTTGGGGACGACGAGCGAGGAGAAGGTCTGGCCGGCGGCGCGCCGTAGCCTCACCGCGCTGCCGGCGTCCGGGCCGGCCCCGGCTCGGAGAGCGTCGCTGTGGAAGGTCGAGCCACCTCGGCCAGGGCTTCGAGGGCGGGCAGGGCTGCTCTCAGCTTGCGGCGCTGGCTGGTGTCGAGCATGGCGAGCAATCGGGCCACCGAGTCGTCACGCTGGGCCCTCACTCCCGCCACCAGTTGGTCTCCCGCCTCGGTGGTCTCAACATGGCCCACCCGGGCGTCCAGCTCGTCCTGGGAGCGGTGCACCAACCCGGCGGACTCGAGACGGCCCACGATGCGCGAGACCATGGTCGGGTTGAGCGCTTCGAGCTCGACGAGCTCGGCGATGCGCAGCGGTCCGCGGGCGACCACCGTCGAGAGCACCTCGTACTGGCTCGGGGATAGACCGGTGGAGCTCGGGATCTGGCGGAGGCGGCGTCCGAGGCGGCCGACCGCCACCCGGAGGCGGTGCGCCTCCTCACCGGTGTCCGCCGGGCCCGGCGCGTCACCGTGCGGCCCACCGCCGTCCGGCTTCGCCGCCCTGTTCACCGTGGTGCCCTCCTTCGACGCGCCCCTTAGCGCTGCGACGTCTGGGGTCGGGGTCTCCGAGGGCATACGGCCATCGTAGCCTATATTTGCCTGCTAGCAAGCATCTATCTGGGATCCGGGGCCGGCGGCCCTCGATCCGCTCCGGGCTGTCACTCGGCTCTCGCCTCGGCCAGGGACTCTGCGGCATGCACGGTCTGTTCGAGCAGGACGGCGATGGTCACGGGCCCGACCCCACCCGGCACCGGGGTGATCGCCGACGCCACCCCGACCGCCTCGGACAACGCCACATCCCCGATGTTGCCGGGGTTGTAGCCGGCATCGACGACCACCGCCCCAGGTTTGATCCAGTCACCCCTGATGTAATCGGGCCGCCCGACGGCGGCCACGACGAGATCGCCGGTCCGCACCACCTCAGGCAACCCGTCGGTGTGCGAGTGGCACAGCGTCACGGTCGCGTCCCGACCGAGCAACAGCATTCCGACCGGCTTTCCGAGGATGGGACTGCGACCGACAACCACCGCGTGTCGGCCGGCGATGTCGATACGAGCCGAATCGAGCAGTCGGAGGATGCCCGACGGCGTGCACGATTGGAACCCGTCGAGCCCGAACGCCATGGCGGAGAACGAATGCATGGTCACGCCGTCGACGTCCTTCCCAGGTTCGATTGCCTCGAATGCCGCCCGTTCGTCGATCGTGTCCGGAACCGGATGCTGCAGCAGGATTCCGTCCACTGCTTCGTCTCGACCGAGCCCGTGGAGCATGTCCACGAGCTCCGTGGTGGACGTGGTGGCGGGAAGGTGCACCAAACGGGAGTCGATGGCGGCCGTCGCGCACCGGCGTTGCTTCATCCCGACATAGGTCGACGAACCCGGATCGTCACCCACCAGCACAGCGACGAGGCATGGTCGTCTTCCCCACCGCCGGGCAAAGGAAGATGCCCGCTCACGGGCCCCATCCACGATGGTCGCCGCCACCGGACCACCTTCCAGACGTCGAGCCCCGCTTCGTGCCATGCCAGCGCCTCCCGGTCATCGTCATCGATCACCCAGGCGCACGGCGGTTGAGCCCGACAGGCAGGTCGCTCCCCGGTGGTGCTCCACCCAGACGCCAGTCGCGGCCCACCGGCGACACTACCTGGAGAAGCTCCTCCCCCGGCCTGCAGGTTCAGAATGAAGGGGCCCGGTCGGCCTCCCGCCAACGCCGGGACGGCGTGAATCTGCCGGATTCGACGGTGCCGAGGTGGCACCGTCTACTCTCTGACGTTCCGAGACCTCCATTGCGGCGACGCGACACGACTGGCGACGAGACACTCACGTCATGGTCGACGTTGGGACCGTCCGGCCCGGTCATCGCCCTTGGTCAACGCGGTGAGCGCTGAGCCCCTAGCTGAGCTCTGTCGGAACGACGTCTAGCTCGAGTACCTGCCCACCCCGGAGGACCCGCATCGGCACGGTTCGGCCGATGGCGTGGGCGCTCATGAGCCGCTGGAGGTCTCCGGCGTCCCTCGTCGGTGAGCCATCGAGCGCCACCACGGTGTCGGTAGGGCGGAGACCGGCCCGTGCCGACGGGCTTCCGGGAACGACCTCGACGACGCCGACACCTCCCCGCTGACCGAGCTGCTCCGCCCGGCGGGGGGACAGAGGGCGGCTGCCTCCCACGACACCGAGATAGGCCCGCCGTATCCGGCCGTCACGGATGAGCGTGGCGACGAGGTCGAGGGTGGTGGGATTGACGGGTACGGCGAGACCGAGTCCGACCCCGGCCAGAGCGGTGTTGATCCCGATCAGCCGACCTCTCCAGTCGACCAGGGCGCCCCCAATTGCCCGGGTTAAGGGCGGCATCGGTCTGGATCACGTTCTCCACCAAGCGTCCTCCGTCCGGCAACGAGCGCCCCAGCGCGCTCACCACACCAGCAGTCACCGACCCGTCGAAACCGTGGGGATTGCCGACCGCAACGACGAGCTGGCCGACCCGAAGCTCGTCCGCATTGCCAACCTCGATCTGGGGGAGGTCGGCGATCTCGACCCGCACGACGGCCAGGTCCGAGAGCGGATCCGTGCCCACGAGCTCGAAGCCACCTTCTCGACCATCTGTGGTCCTTGCGCTCCCCCGAGCCACCCCCCAGAGCACATGGGCCGAGGTGAGCAGGAGGCCGTCCGAGGTGAGAGCGACGCCGCTCCCCGACCCCTGCCGTCCCCGGCTGGAGACGTGGAGGGCGACGACCGAGGGAACCACCTTGTCGGCCACCGAGATGACGGTGGCGGAATAGGCATCGAGCGCGTCATCGCCTCCTGTGCCGACCGCCGAAATGTCTGCGCTCACGACGTCGGTCATATGAGCGTCGGTCCCCCGTCGCGGATCTGCTCTACACCGACGAGGGCTTCACGCAGCTCCGCCAGCCAGTCGGCCTCGTGCTGGGCCACCAGCTTCACGCACCACACGAGCGCGTCGCTGCGGCTACGGGCCACTCCGGCGGCAACGAGCGTGTCGAGGACGGCCCGCTCGCGCAGCCGGAGACGGGTCATGATCGGGGTGCTCTGGGTCGTGAACAAGACGGTCGTCCCGTCCCGCTCGACGCCCCAGGACACCTTTCGCCCGAACCGGGACTCGGCGACCTCGGCGATCGACATCCGCTCGCCTCGCGTCTCGTCCCGGAACGCTTCGACGTCGCCGTCGTCCGGGAGCCGGCCGACACAGAGGATCTCTTCGTCGTCGGATTCGAGGGTCACCGGGCCGACGAACCAGGTGTCGGGGACCCGTTCGGTGAAGTACGTCGTGATGAGCTCTTCGTTCATGATTACAAGATTACACCGCTACGGGCGGCGCGAGCAGAGTTTTGGCTTCCAGCTCACAGGCGCAGCGACACCGTGGGAGGATCCGGGCCCCGGGATCTGGCGGTGGCATGTCTAGACCTTCGATGCGACGAGGGCGGCCAGCGCCTGGGCCCCCGGTCCGCCGATCGGTAGGTGTGTCCCGTCCCCGGCGTAGACCCAACCGGGGTTGCTGGCCTCGAGCGACGCCCAGTCGGCCAGGACCGTGCCCGGATGGTCGGCCACCCCGGCGGCCAGGACGGCGTTGTTCCCGTTCTGCCAGGGCTGATCGACGACCACGTTGACGAACACGACACGGCTCACGCCGGTCAGGATCGACATCATGGAGTCGAAGTCACTCGACGTGATGGGACCGTTGGTGCCGAGGGCCACGATCACCACCGAACCGAGCTGACCGTTGGCCTTCAGCTGGGACAGCAGGGCCTCGCCGTCGGACCACTGCCGGCTCACGGCGGCGTTGACGGTCACGCCGGGGACATCCTGTTGTAGCGCGCTCTGGTAGTCGAGCATGACCGAGTCACCGACGGCGGTGACGCCACCGGTGACGGACACGGGGGCGGGGGCGGCCGTGCTCGGAGGCGGCGAGGTCGTCGAAGGTGCCGTTGTGGTAGAGGCTTCGGTCGTGGGCGTGGTCGTGACGGGGACGGGCTTGGTGGTGGTCGTCGTGTGCGGCCTACGGGCCGACCCCCTCCGGGCCGTGGAAGCCGACGTCGCACTCGAGCCGCACGAGGCGAGAACGAGGGCGCCGACGAGGACGACCGGGGCCGCAAGCCAGATCCATCCGCTCCGACCAGGGGATACCCGGTGCGGCGATGGTGAGCGTCTCGGGGTGGAAGAGGAAGGAAGGTGTGACTGCATGGATCGAAAGATGGCCGCGACGTCGCCACACGGACGCGGTGCCGTCGTCGCACGCTGATTCAGTCTTGCACGCGGTCCCTCACGACCGGCCCGCGCAGGAGCCACGACCTCCTCAGAACGCCGGCACCATCCCGTCGACCTCGATCGGCCGGCCACCCACCGACCGCCGCATGGCGGCGTGCAACCGATTGGGAGTCAGGACCCCGACATAGCGTCCGTCCTCGACGACGGGGACCCACCGGAGGTCATGCTGGAGCATTTCGGCCAAGGCGGCCCGAAGCGTGGTCCCGAGCGGCACCTCCACCTCGAAGGGGACCACATGGTCGTCGACCTGACCAGGGAGAGCCGGGTCGAGGTCCACCCAACCGATCAACTGGCCGCCTTCGTTCACCACGACGGCCCAGCGGCTGGCGGTGCCGTCCCGCTCCGATGCGGATTCCGTGCGCGCGTCGATCATGGAGGTCCCGGGAGTGATCCGAAGGGGCTGGAAGAGGTCGCCGGCCTCCACCGTCGTCACCGCCAGCCGTCGGACGGCGCGGTCCGTGCCGACGAAGTCGGCGACGAAGGGGGTCGACGGCCGGCCCAGGATCTCGGAAGGGGTGGCGTACTGCTCGAGCTTCCCGCCCTTCGACAGCACGGCGATCCGGTCGCCCAGCCTCGAAGCCTCCCCGATGTCGTGCGTGACGAACACGATCGTCTTCCTGAGCTCCGACTGCAGCTCGAGGAGCTGCTGTTGTAGGCGCAGCCGCGTGACCGGATCGACGGCACCGAACGGCTCGTCCATGAGAAGCACGGGCGGGTCGCCACCCAGGGCCCGTGCCACTCCCACCCGCTGCCGCTCGCCCCCGGAGAGCTCGTGTGGGAACCGGTGCCCGTAGGAGGTGGGGTCGAGACCGACCAGCTCCAACAGCTCCTTGACCCTCGCCTCAGTACGGGCCTTGCCCCAGCCGAGCAGGCGGGGGACGGTGGCCACGTTGTCGCTGACCCGGCGGTGCGGGAAGAGGCCGCCCTGCTGGATCACATACCCGATCCCTCGGCGCAGATCGACCGGGTCCATGGCCGAGATGTCGGTGCCGTCGATGAGGATCCGGCCGTCAGAAGGCTCGATCAACCGGTTGATCATCCGCAGCGTGGTCGTCTTGCCGCAGCCCGAGGGGCCGACCAGGACGCACAGTTCGCCATCTCCCAAGGAGAGGTCCAAACTGTCGACGGCGATCTCCCGGCTGCCATAGCGCTTCGTGACCCCGTCCAGAGTGATCACCGCACGACAGTAGTCGAAGGGATGATGGGACGGCCGCCGACCTGCGGCTCCGCTCTCCCGCAGGACAAGGCGCGAACATGCGATGGGTATCCTGTGCACCGTGGTGGCGGCCTCCAACCCGTTCTTCCGCTGGAGCTACGTCACCAGTCAGTGGTCCCAGATCTGGGCCGATCTCTTCCAGCACATCGAGCTGACGATCATCGCCGTGGCGATCGGCGCTGCGATCTCCGTCCCTCTCGCCGTATTGGCATGGCGGTACCGACTCGTGCGCGCGCCGATCTTCGGCTTCGCCAGTGCCATGTACATCATCCCCTCGCTGGCGCTCTTCGCCGTCCTCGGCGGCATCATCCCTGGCGGGTACGTCCCGCCCCATGCCTGGTTCACCGCCGAAGTGGCGCTTGTCGGCTACACCATGCTCATCCTGATCTGGAACACGGTTGCGGGATTGGATGCCGTTCCTTCCGATGCGCGAGAAGCGGCCACCGGGCTCGGGTACTCGCCCGTGGCCGAGCTGCTTCGGGTGGACCTGCCCCTCGCCCTTCCGTACATCTTCGCCGGGCTGCGGGTGGCCACGGCCACCGTCATCGGGCTGGTCACCGTCACCGCCCTCATCGGATTGGGCGGGCTCGGCCAGCAGATGACCTACGGCTTCAACATCAGCTACAACACGCCGATCATCGTCGGCCTCGTGCTGTCCGTGGCACTGGCCGCGATAGCCGACCTCCTCCTGGTGGGGCTACAACGGGTCGTCATCCCGTGGTCCCGCACCGGTCGACGAGCCCGAGTTGGAGGCTGAGTGTCGTTCCTCGCTCGGCTCTTCGGATGGTTCACGACCTCGGCCCACTGGACCGGTTCGAACGGCATCATCGACCTGTTCTGGCACCAGCTCGAGCTCTCCGCCGTCGTCGTCGCCGCCGCCGTCGTCATTGGCGGGGGACTGGGCGTCGTGCTCGGTCACACCGGCCGCGGCGGTCTGGTGGCGGTCAACGCCGCCAACGCTTTTCGGGCCGTCCCCACCCTCGCCCTCCTCACGTTGCTTGCCATCCAGCCGTCGATCTCCCTCAAGTGGGGTGGTTTCCTCGCCTCTGCCATCGCCCTCACGGCGTTGGCCATCCCCCCGATCCTCACCAACACCTATGTCGGGATGCGCGAGGTGGACGCCGATGTCCGTGATGCCGCCAGCGCCATGGGGCTGACCGGGGTGCAGATGCTCGGTCGGGTCGAGATCCCCCTCGCCGCACCGTTCTTCATGGCCGGGATACGCACGGCCGCCATCGAGGTGGTGGCCACCTCGACCCTTGCCGCCTATGTCAGCTACTCGGACCTCGGGACCTATGTGATCAGCGGGCTCAACACCCAGGACACGGTGCTGTCGGTGGCCGGTGCCATCCTCGTCGCCTTCATGGCCGCCCTCGTCGCCCTCGTCCTCGGCATCCTGACCCGGGCGATCACCCCCCTCCCGCTTCGCCGCCGCCAGCAGTCGGGCCGGCTGGTTCCTCGGCCGGCAGCCTGAGCGCCTCGCTCTGGCGGGACTCGCCATGGTCCCGGCCCGTGCGCAGGTTGACAAGGCCGACCCCCCGGGTAACTATTTCAGTTTCATGTCGATCTCTGCGGAGACCGGCCCCCAGCTACCAGTCCGGGCGAGCAGGCATGACCCGGGTGGAGCAGGCCCGCGGACCTCCCGACGAAAGGCACCCCCTCCATGCACGTCAAGCGTTCTCTCCTGATCGGGGTGGCGGTGGCCCTCGCCGCCGTGTTCGTCGCACCGGCCGCCGCCTTCGCATCGAGCGGCTCGGGCTCGAAGCCGAAGATCGTCATCGGCTCGACCAACTTCGAGGAGCAGGCCATCGTGTCCAACATCTGGGCCGACGTCCTGAGAAAGGCCGGCTACTCGGTGACCGTGGAGCCGAGCCTCGGCACCCGGGCCATCGTCGTCCCGGCCATCGAAAAAGGCCAGATCAACCTGGAGCCCGACTACGCCGCATCGCTCCTCGGCTTCCTCCACGGAGGCAATCCGCAGCCTGCCGGCGACAACATCGCCACCGCCATTCCGGCAGACCAGAAACTCCTGGCAAAAGACGGGGTTACCGTGCTTCCCGCCTCCAAGGCCCTTGATACCAACGTGTTCGCAGTCACCCAGAACACGGCCAAGAAGGACCATCTGACGACGTTGTCGAGCCTGAAGCCGGTGGCATCCAAGCTCACCCTGGGCGGACCCTCGGAATGCCCGACGTTCGCCGGCTGTGAACCGGGGTTGAAGAAGGTCTACGGCCTGAACTTCTCCGGGTTCAAATCGCTCGACGAAGCGGGCCCCTTGAGCGTCGCCGCTCTCAAGAACGGAGAGGTCCAGGTGGTCGAGCTGTTCTCGAGCGACGGCAACGTCGTCTCCAACCACTTCGTCGCCCTCACCGACAACAAGCATCTCGAGGGAGCCGACTACATCGTGCCCGTGATCCGCAAGTCCGTCGACACCTCGGGAGTGTCGAGCGTGCTCAACGGCATCGACAACAAGCTCACCACCGACGCCATCTCCAAGCTCAACCTACAGGTGACGGGCCAGCAGAAGCAGCCGGCACAGGTCGCTCAATCGTGGGTGAAGTCGGTCGGAGGCTGACCGGCCGACCGGGGCTCACCGGAGCCGTTTACCAGGGTGAAGCCTCGGAGCGCCACCATTGGACCATGAGGGCTCCGGACAGGATCGCCACCAGGCCTTCGGCTGCGATGGAGATCGCTCCCGACAACGAGATACCGGGCTCGGTGAAGAGGAACAGGCCCTGGGGAAGCACGAGGGTGAGCACGTATCCTCCGAGCACCCCGAGCGCGAACAACCCGGCCGAGACGTCGAGCACCCACCGTCCGGCGACGACGACCGCAATGGCCAGGACCACGGACGTGATCGAGGTGAGCATGAACAACCAGCCGATGGTGGGGATGGCCCGGTAGCCCTGACCGAAGTAGAGGTCGAGGTGCACGCCGGCGATGACGAGAAGAAGGACTGCCATCGATACCCTGACACTACGGACAGCACTTCCCTGCTTCGAGCCGCTCGACAAGACGGGGCGGTGGCGTCGCATCACCGCTGAAGGGGGCATTGCTGCTCACGTCCTCGTGTCTGAGTGATGCCGCTCGGCAGCTCCATTGAGGACCTGTACGTCGCTCGCCTCGGCTGTCTCGTTCTGCCCGCGGGCGAACTCGCGGCGGGCCGTCCCGAGGGATCTCGCCAACTTCGGAATCTGGGTGCCCCCGAAGAGCACGACGGCCACGACCACGATGACGATGATGCCGTCCATGCCGAAGACCTCAGCAACCATGATGTCGTTCCTTTCTCGGCTGAAGCGCCGATGGTGTACAGGCCGGTCAGGCGGCGCGGGTCTCCTCCGCGCCGGACACTCCGACGGCGCTTTCGAGCAGGTGAAGACCCTCTAGCCCGGGCAGCCGGTCCACCTGTCGATCGACTCGCCGAGCGGCATCCCGGCCGCCGGCGTCGCCGAAGAGGTGGGAGGCGAGAAAGTCGACCTCCACATCGGGCATGACCCCGGACCCGACCGGTGCCCACCAGCGGCGGAGCGCGGACCGGGCGAAGCGGCGCGCCGAGGGGCTCGCAGCCAGACGGACCCTGGCTTCGGCGCTGTAGAAGTCGATGTGACGACCTTCCTGGCGCATGATGCGTCGGAGAAGCTCGCTGAGTACCGGATGGTCGGCTTTGGCCGCCAGGCGGCCGTAGCCGGTCTGGGTCACCCACTCGTTGACCGCTCCCCATGCCATGTGGACGGCTACGAGGTTCCGGTTGAGCGCCGAGCCGATCGAGAACAGCCACGGCCGTAGGGCCTCGCGACGCGGCAGTCGCTGTCGCATGGCTTCCAGCCGGGGGATCCCCGCCACCTCGCGATGGGCGTCGAGGACGTGGGCGATGGCATCACCGTGCCAGAGCTCCTCGTAGCTCCAGCAGGCGAGGAAGGCGGTGATGGCGGGGTCGCGGTGCGCTCGGGTGACGAGCACGTCCCGCAGGTAGCACATCGTGTGGCCTTCGACGTCATGCATGTAGCGCAGGCACCGGAGCGAGTCTGCGTCGAGCGGCTGCCGGGCAAAGGTCTCGAAGTCGATGTCGTCGATCACAAGACGGGCCGACCGGCGGACGAGTGTGGCGGTGTCGGTTCCCATGTCTGTTCTTCGGAGCGAGTGCAGGCCTGGATGAAGGTTTCGTCCCAGTTCACCAGGATGTTCCGCGGGTTGGCTCGCTAGCCGAGATCGCTCGTCGGGCGAGCCATGCTCGTCGGATTGAAGGCGTTGGGCACCGGATAGTTGCCGAGCACGAGGTTCAAGATGGCGGCGTGTTGCATCTCGACCGGGTGGATGGTGGCGGCGGTCTGCACCGCCTTCTTGCTCGAGAGTGCGGCGATGCCCGACTGATAGGTCTGGGCAGCGATGTTCTCGATCTCGAGGGCCAGCTTGGCCAAACCGGCTACGTCGGTGACCTGCCCGAACATCTGGTTGACCGTGGGTGTCAGCGCGGGGTCGGTCTCGGTGACCTTGGCCTTCCCGGCGCCGGTGAGCGTGGCGTTCCACGCCGCTGCGTGCTCGGTGTGCTGTGCCTTGGCGGTCGTGGCAAAGGTCACGACGGCCGGCGGGACGCTCCCGAGCTTGCCCGCCTGCGCCGCCTTGATGCCGGCGTTGTAGGCATAGACGCCCAGGTTCTCGAGGCTGGCGGCGAGAGCGGCGACCTTCAGGTCCCCGGTCAACGAAGCCGGAGAGGACTTGGACGACCCCGAACTTCCCGAACCTGTCGTCGTGGTGGAGGAAGACCCACTGCTACCGCAGGCCGCCACGAGTACGCCACCGACGGCTGCAGCCCCGGCTCCGATAAGCAGCCCCCTGCGACTGATGCGGCCTGACTCGGAAGACTCCTCTGCCTCGGCGCGCTCGTGGTTGGTCTCGACCCACTCCTGGACCGACGACCGCAGTGCCGGCATCGACTCGTCATGGTGGAGCTCGTCGAGCTCGGTGGTCATCCGGATCACCTCGGCTTCCGAGACTGCCAGGGCTTCACGATGTCGTGCGAAATGCCTCATGAGGCTGCTCCTTCAGTGCTGGGACGGGCCTGGTTGGTCGGGAAGAACGCTTTGGGGAAGCCCACTGAACCGGCCGCTGCCGGCAACGCCGAAAGCGGGCTCGGAGGCAGTGCGATGAGCTGCGGCGCGTTGCCCTGGAGCAGGGCCTGGACCGCGAGCAGGATGGAGGCGTGCTGGGCCTCGACGCCCATGATGCTGGCGGTGACGGTCTTGGCGTTGGCGTCGGACAAGGCACCCACATTGGCCACGTACGTCTCGGCCGCGCCCTGCTCGAGCTCGAGCGCGAGGGCGACGACCGGCTCGGGGCCCGTGAGTCCGGGCTTGGCCTTGTTCACCACCTGGAGCAGCGCCGGGTCGGGATTGGTCTGCGGCTTCCCGCCGAGCTTGGTGACCGCTGCGTTGAACGCCTGTTGGTGCTGCGAGTGCTGACTCATGGTCATCTGGGCGAAGGTCATGACCACCGGGTTGGCGCTGGCGCCCCCGATGAAGGGGAGGGTGAGGGCCGTCTGGTAGGTGGCGACGGCGAGAACCTCGATGGACGCCGCTGTCTGCAACGTCTGGACGTCCGTCGACTGCGAGGCGAACGCCTTGGTCGCCATGACGGTCGAAAGGGCGGCACCGACACCGGCTGCGGCGAGCAGCTTCCCCCCGAACGCAGGAGGCATGAGCCGATCCCTCGTTGCTCTGAACTGGTCGATCTCTTCAGGGTCCGGCTCCCCGCCGGCCATCCGCTCCCGGCCCAGCTCGACCATCTCGTCGAGAGCCTCGTGGGTGGCGCTCATCGAGTCGGAGTGCACATCTTGTGACTCCTCGAGCAGCGGGCGCAGAACTCCCTCGATCTCCGGTTGTCCTCGACTTCGCAATGGCATCGTTGCTGTCTCCTTGTTGGGGGTTCTTCTTCCGGTGATGGATGTCGCTGAAGGTTCTTTCCGTCGAGAGGAGCCTCGTCCCCTAGGAGACGACGATGGTCCCTGTCATGTACTGGTGGATGTTGCAGCGATATGGATAGGTGCCGGCCTTCATAGGGGCGGTGAAGTGGGCCGTGGCGCCGCTGGCCACATCGCCCGTATTGAAGGAGCCCGAAACAGCTGTCACCGTGTGCGTCACGCTGTCGGCGTTCTTGACCGTCACCGACGCCCCTGGCTGCACGGTCAACTTCGCAGGAGCGAAGGAGAAGTTCTTGATGGTGATGGTGGTACCCGAGGTAGCGGCCACGTGCGAGCCAGTGGAACTCGACGGCGAGCTGCTGCCACCCGACGAACAGGCGGCCAAGGTGACCGCCGCCACCGCCAAGACCGGCAGCAGCGTCCAGGCGCGGAGGTGGCGGGAACGCGTAGCTCGGAAGTGCCCCGAATGGGCACGTTGACCGTTCCGGCGCTCCGTATCGGATGGATGAGGGCTCGATGGCATCGAACGATCTTCGGAGCAGGACCAGTCGCGGATGACAGAATCTGGGTAATTGCACTCGGGCGGTCATCCGGTCCGCCCCCGGCGACGAAGAACGGCCGACATGGATTCCCTCGACACGGCAAGCGATACGGCCCTGGTCATCGCCATCGGACGTTGGCAGGAGGTGGCCCTGGCCGAGCTCTACCGTCGCCACGGTGCTGCCGTCCACAACCTGGCGAAGCGGGTCATCGCCTCGGACACGTTGGCCGACGAGGTGACCCAGGAGGTGTTCTTCGAGCTGTGGCGGAAGCCGGAGCACTTCGATCCCTCCCGCGGCTCGCTCCGCACCCTTCTCCTCACCAAGACCCACGGGAAGGCGGTCGATCTCGTCCGCGCCGAGGAGGCCCTGCACGCACGGGAGGGACGAAGCGCCCGGAGCAGCCCAACGAGCTATGACCTGACCCACTACTCCTGGGACCTGGCAGTCGCCGATCAGGTGAAGACGGCGCTCGGTGGCTTGCCCGGCAACGAGCGCCAGGCGATCGAGATGGCCTACTTCGACGGACTCACCTACCAGCAGGTCGCCGAGAAGCTGATCGAACCGGAAGGAACGATCAAGAGCAGGATCCGAAGCGGCCTGCGCCGGCTCCGAACGGTCCTGAGCGAACAGGGGGTCGAGGCTCCATGACCAGCCCCAAGACCCATGAGGAGGTGATCGAGCTACTCGGTGCCTTCGCCCTCGACGCAGTCGATCCCGATGAGGCTTCGGCCGTGAGCGAGCACATCGCCTCCTGTCCGCGGTGCGCCGCCGAGGTGGCCGAGTACCACCAGGTGGCCGGTCTGCTGGCGAACAGCGGAGGGGATGCTCCCACCCACGTCTGGGGGCACATCGCCGCTCAGATCGACGAGCGCACTCCACCAGTCCAGGGCGCCAAGCCGACGATGACCGTCGTGCCCGGAGGGAGCCCTGAACCGGCGCGGAGCCCCCAAATCGAGACCCGGACGCTCAGCCATCGGAGCTCACCGCGTCCTTGGACACGGGTCCGGGTCCTCACTGCGGCGGTAGCAGCTGCGGTCGCCCTCGTCATCGGCGGGCTGGGGGTTCAGGTCGCCCATCTCGACAACCGCGTCGGACAGTTGCAGGCGGCCAGCCAGCGCCAGGGGCTCGCTCAGCTGGCTCAGGCCGCTCTCGACGATCCGAACGCCCAGCACGTCACGCTGACCGCCGCTCACAGCACCGGACCGGGAGTGGCCCAGATCGTCATCCTCCCCTCGGGTGAGGCGTACGTCATCAACAGTGCCCTGCCGAGGCTGTCTCCGAACCAGACCTACCAGCTGTGGGGACGGCAGGGAGACGAACTGGTCTCCCTCGGTCTGCTCGGGAACCACCCGGCCACCGCCGCCTTCCGCGTCAACCCGTCTGCGCACGTCGCCAGCTTCGCCGTAACCGCTGAGCATGCGGGAGGAGTGGTGAGCACCACCCACGTGCCGGTGGCGGTGAGCGGAACGGTGGCGAGCTAGGCATCGCCGCTGGTCTGCGTCCGGGTGCTGATGGGGGCCGACGGCCTGGTCCTGATCCTGGGCACCCGCGTCCGGCGGAGCTGCTCATCGCGAGCCGGGATGTGCGGAAGCAAATGCCCGTTCCTGTCCCCGAACGTCTTCGACCAGGTTGCCCGACGCCAGGTTGATGTCATCGAGATGGAAGCCCCAGGCGGGCCCGAGCCTCTCGGTGACCACGGGTCGCCGATCCCCGTGACCGGCCACATCGTTCACGTCCAGCCATGTGGCGCCATCGGAGCTCTGACAGGCGGCGGTGTAGAGGCCGGGGTAGGAAACCCACGGCGTCGTGACTGGTGGTGGACCGGGCGTGGACGTCGACGTGGGGAACCAAGGATCAAGGACGCCGCTTCCGTCTCCGAGTGCGGCCGGATTGACGCAGGCCACCTGCACGCCCTCGGTGGCCGTCTGACCGGCCTGAAGACTGACCCCCTGGCCCGGACGGCCGAACTCACTGTCTTTCGGAGGCGGACCCGGGAACGTCGAATAGGCGATCACACAGGACAGTTGCCCCGGAGCGGTGCACAGCGGGATGTGCTGGAACGTCGAGCCCACTTCTCGACCCGTCGGGATCGCGACGTTCCCGCCGGCGATGATGGCCGAGATCATCCGGCTACGGAGGGTCGGATTCGGATCGACCTGGCTCGCCAGCAACCGGATCAGCATCGCCGCTCCCTGCGAATGTCCGATGAAGACGATGGGTCGTCCGTCGTTGTAGTGGTCGAGATAGTCGTTCCACGCCCGGAGGAAGCTTGCGTATGCGACGGCGTCGGCCTTCGGATCGTTTCCCAATCCCTTGGACAGGGACGCCTCTGTCCGTTGCCGGTACATGGGAGCCCAGACCCGGCAGGCCTGTGAGAACGGAGCCGCCTGAGAGATCGCCGCACCGATCTCTCCGGCCTGCACCTCGAGATCGGCATTGTCCGTCGGCTGCGTGCTTACTGTCGGGTAGGCGTAGAAGCAGTCGAAGGGCGAATGGGCCTCCGAGGCCGGATGCCGGACGGTACGTGGGCCAGTGGCCGGAACCGTCGTCACGTCGAGATTCGATGTGCACGGGTCCGCGGCCAGGCCCGGACGGCAGAGCCAAACCGTTCCTGCCGCATCGGTTCGGGACACACCGTGATCGGCACCTGTCTCGGCCGTCGAGCCTGCGAAACGGGAACTGCTGCACGCTGCCATGAGCAGCGCCAGAGCGATGACAGTCGCTACGACCCCGCCTCGACCCCGCCCGGGGACATCCATGCGGAACCTCCTTACCGGCCATGAGGTGGTAGGCACCCGTCCAGTTGCGTGTTAGGCAACATAGTTGCATACCCGTCAGAGATAGGCAACCTCTTTGCAGATCGATAGCATGGGCACCGTGTCGGGGCAGCGTGCCAGATCGCTCCTCTTCGGTGATCTGCTCGCGCTGGCTCGCCTGAGCTGGATACGCCAGATGACCGAGCGTCTCGCCGACCTCGGGTACGACGACTATCGGCGCTCTGACGCCGTGGTGTTCCGCCGCCTCCTCCAGGGGTCTGTCGCAATCGGCCGGCTCGGAGAGACCCTCGATGTGACAAGGCAAGCAGCCAGGAAGATCGCCGACGGGCTCGAGCAGCGGGGATACGCGGTGACCGCGCGCGATGAGCTCGATTCGCGCCGGGTCAACGTCTTGTTGACATCAGCAGGACGCCAATACGGGCGAGCTGTGGTCGAGGTCATCGACGCTTTGAACGAAGAGCTCGTCCACCAGGTCGATCCGGAGCAGCTGGAATCGGCGCGATCGGTTCTACTGGAAGTGATCACCCGCGGAATGGAAATCGGATATGTCGCCTGACGGAGCGCCGCCCTGCACGAGGTGCAGTTACACCTTCAAGGCCCGGGCCTCGAACTGGACGATGGCGTCCCGTCCCACCATGCCCCGCTTTCCGGTGACGCCGAACGCAGTCCGGTCCAGGTGTGCGGTGCCTCGGAAGCGCGCGCCATCCTCCTCGAAGCGCGCCTCGTCCAGCACGACCTGAACGTCCCGGTTGGTGCCGTGAGCCGTCACCACCCCGGGAACCAGCCAGCGTCTTCCGTCGGGCTGGGCCCCGGTCGCGGTGAAGCTGATCTCGGGGTACGTGTCCACGTCGAGCAACCCCGATGAGGTCACGTCGCTGTCGCGCTTCTTGTTGCCCGACTCGTAGCTCGCGGCGTCGATCCTGGCTCGGACACTGGAGGTGGTGGGGTCGGCGCCGATGTCGATCTCTCCATCGAGTAACCGCAACGTCCCCTTCACGTTCATCAGTCCGAACATGACCCTGACGTCGACCCGAATGGTGGAGGTCTCGGGGTCCAGCCGGAAGCGACCCGACGGCGGTACCGTCGAGCCGCCAGGTGTCGTCGGTGATTGGTCGGTCATGGCGTGCACTCCCTGTCGTCGTGGTGTGTGCCCTCTGTCATCGACGCAAACGTTGGAGGCGGGGAACGGTGGTGCCGTGTCTGGCGGCCAGCGTAGCGACCACGACGGGCGCCGGCAGGCGGGACGGGGAGAAGGTCACCGGCTCGAGGTCGGGCACTGGTCCGTCTCAGCCTCCGTGCGGATCGGAACCCGGATCCCCGCCGGCGACACGGATACGGAGCCGGTCGAGGTAGCTCTCCCACGCCATGCAATACCACCAGGACGAAGGAGTCGGCTGCGTCGCGTGTGGTCCGGCCCATCACCTGACCACGCGGTAGTCGACGAAGGTGGCGAACTCCGACTGACGCACACCGAGGTGCTCGAGCTCGAGTGTCCTGTCGAACCCGTCGAACAGCCGTTTTCCGCCACCGAGGACCACCGGGGCCAGGATGATCGATAGCTCGTCCACCAGCCCGAGGGAGAGCGACTGACGGATGACGTCCGCGCCTCCCATGACGTGGACGTGCTTCGCACCCGCCGCCCGCTTGGCCCGCTCGAAAGCCTCGGTGACGCCATCGACGAAGACGAAGTCGTCACCTCTCGGCTGCTCTCCGGGACGGTGGGTCACGATGAAGACCGGACGGTTCCAGGGGTTCGTATCTCCCCAGTGGCCGGCTGCCTCGTACGTGGCCCGTCCGGCGACCACGGCGCCGTTCTCAGCCATAACCTCATCCAACCATGCCCTGTCCGCGCCCCGGGGCTCCCCGCGCTCAGGTGAGTCGTAGGTCCATGGGCCGCCGAACACCCAGTAGTGGAGTCGCTCACCACCTCGACCGAGCCCACAACCGGGGCCGTCACCCGGCCCGGCGATGTAACCGTCGAGAGACGTAGTGATCCCTGCCATTACCTTGCTCATCGGGCGCTCCTGGTTCGATCGTATGGGTGCGGGCCTCGCTGACACTCGATACGACGCTCGGGACCGGTCGGATTCATCGCCAGCAACGGCTCGCGTTCTCGACGCCGTGCTCAAGACGGGTCCAGCAGCCAGCAGATCGGCGGCTTTCGAAGGTCCACTCGTGCGGCGATCAGGAGTTTGGCAAGCTGTCTCGATGAGTGATCTTGCCACTTACCAGATCGAGGGACACGTAGCGACGATCACCTACAACCGGCCGGGGGCTCTGAACGCCATCAATGCGGAAATGCGCCGCGCGCTCAACGATGCGTTCATGCGCCTTCGCGACGACGAAGAGGCGTGGGTGGCCATCGTGACGGGAACAGGCAAGGCCTTCTGCGCGGGTGCTGACATTCAAAGCGGTGCGGGAGCCACCGGCGAGTTCCCAGGAACGTTCTGGGAGAAACCCACAGTCAACTCGTTCGAGAGCGGATGGGAGATCTTCAAACCGGTCATCGCAGCGGTGAACGGCTACTGCCTCGGGTACGGGCTGACGCTCGTCACCTGGTGCGACTTCGTCATAGCGAGTGATCGGGCCGAGTTCGGGTTTCCCGAGGTGCGCCTCGGAGTTCCTGCGATCGTCGGGGCGATCCGCCTTCCCCAGAGGATCAACTGGCAGTACGCCATGGAGCTGCTGCTCACGGGCGAACGGATCGGTGCCGATCGAGCGAAGGAGATCGGCCTCGCTGGCTGGGTGGTACCCCACGGCAAGCTGATGACCGAGGCCCGGTCGCTCGCCGATCGCCTCATTGCCGCCGCTCCCCTGGCAGCTCGTGCCAGCAAGGAGATGGCGGTGCGCTCGCAGAGCCTGTCCTCTGTCGAAGCCGTTCGCTTTGGCGAGACGATGCGTCGCGTCGTGCTGGCCACCGAGGATGCCCGAGAGGGCTTCACCGCCGCATCGGATGGCAGGGCGCCGCGGTGGGAGGCCCGGTGAAGAGGCACGGACTCGACCCGAGCAGGGGATGCTCGTGCTCGTTCGGTGGACGGGAGCGGCGCTGTCCTGCTCAATTGCCGCACCGTCTGTCGGACGGTCTCGAGTCCTAACCAGGTTCGTCCGGTGTTGGTGGCCACGGCGGGCCATGATCGGAGATCTCCGGGCTCCGATCCGAACGGAGGGAACCCTGCATGGGACGGCTGACTGACAGGGTCGCTCTGGTGACCGGCGGAGGTGGAGGCATCGGCGGAGCAACGGCGCGAGCTCTGGCCCGAGAGGGAGCCTCGGTCGTCGTAGTCGACGTCGACGAGGGGGCGGCGGCGCGAGTGACGGCGGACATCACGGGATCGGGTGGCAGCGCCATCGCAATCGGAGCCGACCTGTCTGAGGAATCCCAAGTGATCTCGTCCATTGCGGCCGCCCCTTCGCGTTTCGGCCGCCTAGATGTACTTCACAACAACGCGGCCCTCACAGATTCGGACTTCCTGGCTCGCGACAGTGATGTCACCGAGCTGTCACTCGAGGTCTGGGAACGCACCATGGCGGTGAACCTGAGCAGCCAGATGCTCACCTGCAAGCACGCCGTACCCGTGATGACGGGTCAGGGCGGTGGCTCGATCATCAACATGTCGTCCGGAGCCTCGCTCAGGGGCGGCTCGACACGCACGAGCTACGGCGTCTCGAAGGCAGGGGTGAACGCTCTCTCCCTGTACGTGGCGACAAGCCACGGCAAACAGGGGATCCGGGTCAACACCATCGTGCCCGGCCTCGTCATCACCGACGCCGTACGCGCCCACCTCGACCAGAAGACGTTGACCGGCCTCGGAAGGGCCACCCTGACTCCGTATCTGGGTGAGCCCGAGGACATTGCCGACCTAGTGGTGTTCTTGGCGTCGGATGAGTCTCGCTACATCACCGGACAGATGATCGTCATTGACGGGGGGATGTCGGCCCACGTCGGGCTCGGGGCTGCCGACTGAGGGAACTTGGAGGGTTCGTCACGTCGGTCCCAAGGAGTAGTCGCCCGATTCGGGATGGTGATACCAACCGCCGGCTGCGTGGGTCCCCCCGTCGACATGGATGGTCTGGCCCGTCACGTAACTCGAGAGTCCGCCTGCGAGGAAGACCGCCGCTCCCGCCATCTCGTCGACGTGGCCGGGCCGGCCCATGGGTACCGTCAGGCCGAACGCTGATTCCGCCTCAGGCGGGGCCACCGACGCCAGTCCTTCTGTCAAGGTGATGTCAGGAGCCAGGGCGTTCACGCGGATGCCGTGGGGGGCGAGCTCCAGAGCAGCCGTCTTGGTGAAATTGATCACGCCGGCCTTCGCCGCTGCGTAGGCGGCGTACCCAGGGGCGGCACGCACGCCCTCAATGGACGTCACGCTCATGATGCTGCCACCGCTCCCGTTCTCGACCATGGTCCGGGCGACCCGCTGGGTACACAGGATGACGTGCTTGAGATTGGTGCGGTAGAGGGCGTCCCAGCCGTTCTCGGATGTATCGAGGAGGGGTGAAGCGAAGACCCCGCCGGCGTTGTTCACCAGAATGCTCACCGGACCCAGCTCAGCCGATGTGCGTTCGAGGGCGATGTCCACCTCTCGGGACTCGCGGACATCCGTGGTGATGCCGATGCCGCCGACTTCTTCTGCAGACGCCGCAGCCGATTCGGCATTGCGCTCCCAGATCGCAACCTTCGCCCCGAACGAGGCGAAACCGCGTGCGATACCCCGGCCGATGCCGGAGCCACCTCCGGTCACGACGGCCACCCGGTCGGTCAGCAACGCTGACGAGGGGTCAATGGACACTTGGTTGACAGTACAATAGGTTCGCTACACCAGGGCCGGCCGACTCAGGCCGTGCCGGAGAGGACCGGGGGCTCGCGTGCCGAGGATTGAGCCGATTCCGTTGGACGAGCTGGCGGCAGAACCGCGCCGGATCATCGAAGAGGGTGTGGCGAACGGCACCTATGCGACGCCCGTCCCCCTGCAGATTTTCGCCTACAAGACATCACAGATCCTCATGACCGATGCCGCTCGCAACTCGTGGGGTCGCCAGACCCTTCTCGGGGGGAGGATCTTGGAGCTCCTTCGGATCCGCAGCGCCCAACTCGGCGAGTGCCAGCCCTGCATGCAGTCGAGAAAGCACGACTCCATCACCGATGAGGATGTCGCTTGTCTCATCGGCCCCGGCGGATCGGACCTGACCGAGCAGGAGCGGCTGGCCGTGGAGTTCCTCGATCTTCTCTCGGCCGACCACCATGCCATCGATGACGAGTTCTACAGGCGGCTCGGCGAAGTGTTCACCTCCGCTCAGATCGTCGAGCTCGGCTTCGCCTGCGCGAACTCGATGGGCCTCCATCGCTTCCTCCACACTCTCGACGTCTTCGGCGAGGCGGCGCCGATCATCCCGTACCGGGCCGACCAGGTGGACGCGCCCTTGGCCGATCCGTCGCCGCACACGCCCGTATGACGCAAACAGTCCTGGTGACGGGGGCCACTGGGCTTGCCGGAGCGAACATCTGCAAGCTGCTCACAGCACGAGGTGACCGGGTGCGTGCCCTGGCTCGTGAAAGCGCCGACACCGATCCGATCGCCGCACTGGGAGTCGAGGTGGTCACCGGAGATGTGACCGATGCTGCTGCCGTCCTGCGGGCAGCGACCGGCAGCGACACCGCCATCCACTGTGCGGCATTGCTGGGCGGAGCCAGCCAGAATCTGGCTGAGTTCGAGGCGGTGAACGTCGGCGGTACCAAGAACGTGCTCGACACGGCCGAGGCGACGGGCCTCGGACGGGTTGTGGCCGTGAGTACCGGCACGTTCTTCGACACCGGTCGAGGTCTGGACCGTGAGGACGCACCCGTCTCCGAGGAGCCGAGCTCGGATCCGTACACCATCACGAAGATGGCGGCCTTCCAGGACGTGATGTCCCGGGCCGCCAGAGGCCAGGACGTCGTCAGCACCCACCCGGGAGCCATCTTCGGGCCATCTCCGGTGGCAACCAACGCGCTTGGCCGAACGAGCTTCAACCGGGTCCTCATGTCGGCCCTGCGCCGGCGGATCCATCGCTATTTGAAGTTCCCGGTGAGCTGGGTCTTTGCCGAGGATGTCGCCCGGGGATGCATCCTCGCCCTCGACAAGGGCGTAGCCGGAGAGCGCTACATGCTGGACGGCCAACCGGAGGACGTGGTCAGCATCGCCACAGCTTGCAACCGCATCTGTCAGTTGGCAGGCGTGGACCATCGGGTCGTCGATGTCGAGCCCTCGGACGATCCCGAGTTGGCGGAGACGTTCGGGCCGACGCTGATGGCGATCGCCTCCAAAGCGGCAATCACGAGTCCCGTGCGCCGCGGTCTGAAGGAGTCCAAGACCTACAAACGCCTTGGCTACGATCCCATCAGCCTTGACGAAGGTTTGGAGTCGACGATCGACTGGCTCCGAGCGATCGGCCGCATCTAGCTCGTCCGCAGTTCGGACCGGCGCCGGCCCCGAGACCGACACGGGCTCCTTCATTCCGGTTGGGAACACGAAGGTTCGAGTGACGAGTTATACCGTGGGCAGGGGCTCGGATCCCGGATGGGAGTAGATCGATGGGATGGTGCGGGTGAGCGAAGGAGAGGAACTGCCCCTCCAGGCTCCGCGAATCGGAACCAGCCGCCTGGAGGCCTTCAGCGATGGGGTCATGGCCGTGATCATCACCATCACGGCACTCAGCCTCAAAGTGCCCGATGGCGTGAGTTTCACCGCTCTCAGCCATCGGTTGCCGGCACTGCTCGTCTACGTCTTGAGCTTCGCGTTCGTCGGGATCTATTGGAACAATCACCACCATCTTCTACGCGCAACGCGCACCATCAGCGGGAGCGTGATGTGGGCCAATCTCCACCTGCTCTTCTGGCTCTCGCTGATACCGATCATCACGGAATGGGTGGGCAATGCATATCGAGACGAATGGCCGGCCGCCACCTACGGGATCGTTGCCCTGGGCGCAGCAATCGCGTTCACGATCCTGGTCAGGATGATCGTGCGGGCGAACGGACGAGATTCGTCAGTCGCAGCGGCCATTGGATCCGACACAAAGGGGAACGTCTCGTTGGTGTTCTATGCGTCGGGTATCGGTTTCGCCTTCATCAGCCCTTGGATCTCCTACGCGCTCTATGCCTCGGTGTCGGTCATCTGGTTCATCCCTGATCAGAGAATGACCCGGCAGTTCTCATCGCAGACCTGACGGAGCCAGCCCGATGGTTCAGCCTCTGGGTAAGCGGGTATGCCATCGACACGAAGACAGGATGGCCGAGGCAACAAGCGTGGAGGACAAAGGACTGCGGGCTCTACCGAATTGGCTCATCCCGGCGGTACCACGGTGACCACACCCAGTGACCGGGCCAGTGGGCACCTCGAGGATGGGGACAAAGCGTCCGACGCAGTGCTCGGGGTGGTGCTGCAGTCATCGGACGACGCCATCCTCACCCTCGATGCAGCTGGCGACGTGACGCTCTGGAGCGGCACCGCTGAGCGACTGTTCGGCCAGTCTGCCGGTTTGGCCCTCGGAGCCCCCTTCGCCGGCCTGTTTCCCGTCCATCTCCGCATGGAGGTGCGATCGCTCATAGAACGGGCGCTTTCCGGCGAGCGGATCACGCACTTCGAGAGCGAGTTCGTCCGGAGTGACGACCTCCCCGTGCAGGTCTGGCTCACGGTGTCCCCGGTCCCTCATACGAGTCGTGAGCAGGCTCGCCTCGTCGTGATCGTGCGCGACATCACCGAGCAGAACCTGGCACAGGCGGCGTTGGCCGAGGTCGACAAGCGGCTCCAGGAGGGCGAAGCCCTGTCCCACGTGGGGAGCTGGTTGTGGGACCTGAGGACCGGTGCCGTCCAGTGGAGCGCAGAGTTCCACCGGATCCACGGTGTCGATCCCTTCGACTTCGATGGCACCTTCCAATCGCACTTGAAGATGATCCATCCCGAAGATCGGGACGAGGTCCGGTCGATGATGGAGCGATCGGTTGCATCGAGCCTTCCGTTCGAGCACGAGTACACCATCGTGCGGCCGGACGGGGACCCCCGGCTGCTTCACGTGCGTGCCCAGCCCTCGATCGGCTCCACCGGTGCTGCGTTCGGCTTGCGCGGCATCGGACAGGACGTGACCGACCGGGCCGTGCCGGCGGTCAGTCGGGACCGACCAGGTTCCTGACCTTGGTCACGATGGCCGCCCCTCCTGGATCGATGCGGCCTGTTCGAGGCGACCGCCCGTCCTCACCGGATGCCGAGTCGCCTTCGACCGACTCGGCCAGCATCCGGAACACGCTTCCTGCCTGGGCCCGGGCCGAGGCGACCACGTCAGCGAACTCCTCGGTCCCATAGAGGGCCAACAGCGACTTCCGCAGCTGTTCGAGCTCCGACTTCTCGGTCTTGAGCCCCAGGACGTATCCGGCCACCAGTGCAATGAGAACCCGCATCATCGCTCCTCCGCTTCTGCCTCGGCATGGAGTCTCACCCGCACATCGGGATAGATGCGCAGCATCAACACCGTGGGGGACGGGATGGCGAAGTCCCGGATGTCGAACACCTGTTCACCGGTGATCACCAGTCGTCGGTCGGTGTGGACGTCGACGCTGATCGTCCCTTGGATCGGTCGAGTCACCCGGTGGAAGGTGAGCTCTCCCTTGAGCAGGTAACGATGGCCCTGCCCACCAGGCACGCACTCGTCGAGGACGACGTTCGCCTTGGGGTAGCGCCGGGCCTCGATACGGCGCGACAGCTCGGCATCGTACATGCTGTTTCCGGAGTGGAGGTCGGACATGTCGACCTCGAGCCTCGCCGACGAGGGCGTGACCGAACGGATCGTGCCGTCGGCCACGACGGCTTCGACGGAGCCGGTGACCCCGATGGCTCCGAAACTGAGCGGTCCGACCGTGGATCGGACCTCGAAGAGCACCGCCGACCGGTCGGGCACCAGACTGAACCGCCGCGTGACCAGGGAACGGTCCTTGCACTCCGTTGCTGCTTCGAGATGCTCCAGAGCAGGTCCACCCCTGTCCCCCACGTCTCGACCCCCCGGATCGACGGCAGGCCGCGGGCGGCGGCAGGCGGTGGTGGGCAAGACCGGGGACCAACCCGATCCCAACGCAGAGGACCATCCCCCCTCGACCTCGGCGAGGACGGCGTCGACGGTCCCCGTCGCCTGGTAGCGGCGAAGCACCCGACCGAGATGGTCGTGCTCGTCCTTGATCACCGCCATCCACTCGCGCAGGACCCGTTCGCCGAGCGGCGTGATCCGATAGACCCGCCGGGCCTGGGCCGTCCGCGGATCCTGCGACGAGGGTTCGACCAGGTCGTCCCGTTCGAGTTGGGCCAGAGCCCGGTACACAGCCGGTCGGTCCACATGGCCGAAGCGGAACTCCTGGAGTCGCGGAACCAGGCCATAGCCATACCCGGGATGTTCCGATAGCAGAAGCAGGATTGCAGGCAGGATGAACCGTCGAGGCGGCGCGAGCTCGAAGTGGGAGGCGGCGGCTGCCGCTCGTGTGGCTTCCATCGGAGGTCCACTCCCTTTCTTACGCCCTCACCCTGACCGAGTCAACGGCCCCTGTCGGGCGAGGCCATCCCGCCGCCGACGCCCGCACCGTTGCTTGCCCGACGGTGCGAAAGACACTCATTTACATCCCCTTGCCCGGGGCGTATCACAGGAGAGACGGATGTTTGCCGCCTTCGTGGCGGCCGAATAAGGGGGAGGAACCGCCGTGACTGTCGCCGAGGCACCCCCGGACGAGGATGTCGTCCACGTCCTGTGGATCAACGCCGGACTCAGCTGTGACGGGGACTCCGTAGCGTTGACCGCAGCCACCCAGCCCAGCATCGAGGAGATCGCGCTCGGGGCGTTGCCCGGGCTGCCGAAGATCGCCGTCCACTGGCCGCTCATCGACTTCGAAAATGCGGCCCGTCGGGGGTGCGGACGATTTCATCGAGTGGTTCTTCAAGGCGGACCGCGGCGAGCTCGAGCCGTTCGTGCTGGTCATCGAGGGGTCCATTCCGAACGAAGCCATCAAGCGAGAGGGTTACTGGTGCGGGTTCGGCAACAACCCCGACACGGACCAGCCCATGACCACCAGCGAGTGGCTCGACCGGCTGGCCCCCAAGGCCCTGGTGGTGCTGGCCGCCGGCACCTGCGCCTGTTACGGGGGGATTCACGCCATGGCCGGCAACCCGACCGGGGCCATGGGAGTGCCCGACTACCTGGGCTGGGGGTGGAAGTCCAAGGCCGGCATTCCGATCGTGTGCGTTCCCGGGTGCCCCACCCATCCGGACAACCTGTCCGAGACCATCCTCTACCTGCTCTACCAGGCCACCGGTCAGGCCCCGATGATTCCTCTGGACGACGCCCTCCGGCCCCAGTGGCTGTTCGGCGCCACGGTCCACGAAGGCTGTGACCGGGCGGGCTACTACGAACAGGGGGACTTCGCCAACGAATACGGATCTCCCAAGTGCATCGTCAAGTTGGGGTGTTGGGGGCCCGTCGTCAAGTGCAACGTCCCCAAGCGCGGATGGATCAATGGAGTCGGGGGCTGCCCCAATGTCGGGGGGATCTGCATCGGCTGCACCATGCCCGGGTTCCCCGACAAGTTCATGCCCTTCATGGACGAACCTCCGGGAGCCAGGGTCTCGACCATGGCCAGCGGCCTGTACGGGACTGCGATCAGGGGACTGCGCCGCATCACCCAGAAGACCGTTGATGACGAGCCCAAGTGGCGGTCACCGGGCAGGGAGTTGCTGACCGGCTACCGAAAGACCTGGAGGTAGGAACCATGGCGATCAAGGAAGCGCCCAAATCGGCGAGCAAGGAAGCGCCCAAGAGCCGCGAGAACCTCGTCGAGATGGCGTGGGACCCCATCACCCGCATCGTGGGCAGCCTGGGCATCTACACCAAGATCGACTTCGGCCAGGGCAAGGTAGCCGAATGCCATAGCACTTCGTCGATCTTCCGGGGCTACAGCGTGTTCATGAAGGGGAAGGACCCGCGCGACGCCCACTTCATCACCAGCCGCATCTGCGGGATCTGCGGTGACAATCACGCGACGTGCTCGTGCTACGCCCAGAACATGGCCTACGGCGTCCGTCCGCCGGCCCTCGGCGAGCAGATCGTCAACCTCGGCGAGGCGGCGGAGTACATGTTCGACCACAACATCTTCCAGGAGAACCTGGTGGGGGTGGACTTCTGCGAGAAGATGGTGGCCGAGACCAACCCCGGAGTCCTCGAACAGGCCAATCGCACCGACGCTCCCCACGCGTCCGACCACGGATACCGGACCATCGGCGACATCATGAGGTCCCTCAACCCGTTCTCCGGCGAGTTCTACCGCGAAGCTCTGCAGGTGAGCCGGTCGACCCGCGAGATGTTCTGCCTCATGGAAGGCCGCCACGTACATCCGTCGACGCTGTATCCGGGTGGGGTCGGGACCACCGCCACCATTCAGATCTTCACCGACTACTACGCGCGGCTCATGCGTTACGTGGAGTTCATGAAGCGGGTCGTTCCCATGCACGACGACCTCTTCGACTTCTTCTACCAAGCGATGCCCGGATATGAGGAAGTCGGCCGGCGCCGGGTCCTCCTCGGCTGCTGGGGCGCTTTCCAGGACCCGACGGTTTGCAACTTCGACTACAAGGACATGACCAGGTGGGGCAGGGCCATGGGCGTGACACCCGGAGTCATCGTCGACGGCAAGCTCGTCACCAACGACCTGGTCGACATCAACCTCGGCATCCGCATCCTCCTCGGATCGTCTTACTACGACGACTGGGAGGGACAGGAGATGTTCGTGACCGAAGATCCCTTGGGCAATCCCGTCGACCGGCGCCACCCTTGGAACCAGCACACCAACCCCCAGCCCCAGAAGCGGGACTTCGACGGCAACTACAGCTGGGTGATGTCGCCACGCTGGTTCGACGGAAAGGACCATCTCGCCCTGGACACCGGGGGCGGCCCCCTGGCCAGGCTGTGGTCGACCGCGTTGTCGGCGTTGGTGAACACCGATCACCTGCGGGCCACCGGCACCAGCGTGGAGATCCATCTCCCGAAGACGGCCCTCAAGCCAGAGGCCACCCTCGAATGGAAGATCCCCCAGTGGTCGAACACGATCGAGCGGGATCGAGCCCGGACCTACTTCCAGGCTTATGCGGCGGCGTCCGCGCTGGACTTCATGGAGAAGGCCCTGGCGGACGTGCGCGCCGGGAAGACGAAGACCTGGGAGCCCTTCGACGTTCCCGACGAGGGGATCGGGTGCGGCTTCACCGAAGCCGTCCGAGGGGTGCTGTCGCACCACATGGTCATCAAGGGCGGCAAGATCGCCAACTACCACCCGTACCCGCCCACGCCGTGGAACGCCAACCCCCGAGACGTCTACGGAACCCCAGGCCCCTACGAGGATGCCGTCATCGACTCGCCCATCTTCGAGGAGAACTCCCGGGAGCAGTTCAAGGGCATCGACATCATGAGGTCGGTCCGGAGCTTCGATCCGTGCCTGCCGTGCGGTGTGCACATGTACCTCGGCAAGGGGACGGTACTGAAGAAGCTCCACTCCCCCACCCAGGTCGCCCATCCCGAGCTGGCGGATTGAACCCCGGCGGTCCATGCCCAACCCACAGAACCTGCGCTCCGCCGGCGACCGAATCGAGCAGTTGCTCGACGAGTTGGAGGCGGCCGCCGATCCCCGCTCGCTCGAGCGTGCAGAAGAGCTCCTCCGGCTGGTCTCCGACCTCTACAGCGCCGGACTGGAGCGCGTCGTCGAGCTGGCGGGCGCCGAGGCCCCCGGCCTGCTCGACAAGTTCGCGGCCGATGACCTCGTGGCCAGCCTCCTCCTCGTGTCAGGGCTGCATCCCGAACCTCTCGAGCAGAGGGTGGAGGGCGCCCTGACCCGGGTTCGCCCGCTTCTCGCCTCCCACGGCGGCGATGTCGAGCTGCTCGATGTGGACGAAGCGGCCTCCACTGTCCGCCTGCGGCTGCTCGGGAGCTGCGACGGATGCCCGTCGTCGGCGGTCACGCTCAGCTCCGCCGTCGAGCAGACGATCCTCGAGGCGGCGCCCGAGATCGGCTCCGTCGAGCTGGTCGAACCACCGTCGTCGGGAGAGCCGGTCCCGGTGCTGTTGGGGGAGAAGCCTACGTTCGACTCGTGCCCTGCCGAGGGGGTCGGCGCGTGAGCGAGGCCCTGGCCGTGCTCAAGCGAATCCGCGAGACGCAGCCTCGGTCGGCCGAAGCGGTCGGAGATCGCTGCGAGCTGTGCTCCGAACCCATCGCCGAGGAGCACGGCCACTTGGTCGACCTCGAGTCCCGCTCCCTGACCTGTGCCTGCCGAGGCTGCTACCTGCTGTTCACCGCCGAGGGATCCGGCGGCACCCGGTTCCGAGCGGTTCCTCGCCGCTTTATGTCCGTCCCCGGGCTCATGCTCTCTTCCGACCGGTGGGACAGCCTCCAGATCCCGGTCAGCGTGGCCTTCTTCTTCTTCAACTCGGCCCTCGGCCATCTCGCCGCGTTCTATCCCGGGCCGGCCGGAGCCACCGAGTCGGAGCTCCCCCTCGACACCTGGGAGCAGGTGGCCGACGGTCACCCCGAGCTCAGCACCCTCCAGCCCGACGTCGAGGCGCTGCTGGTCAGGAACCGTTCTGCTCAGGCCGGAACCGAAGCGTTCATCGTGCCCATCGACATCTGTTACGAGCTCGTGGGCCGTCTCCGGAGGGTGTGGAAGGGCTTCGACGGCGGGAGTGACGCTCGGAACGAGCTCGATGCCTTCTTCGCCAGTGTGCTCGAGCGGGCCAAATGACCAAGCTCTCCATCGAGGCCGTCGGATGCCGTTCCGAAACCGGTGCCGCGGTGCCGACCATCGTGATGCAGCTACGGGCGACCGTGGCCGACGGCGTCCGGGTGCGGGCCCTGGCCCTGCGGTGCCAGGTTCGCATCGAGCCCCGGCGCCGGCACTACGACCACGACGAAGAGGGGCGGCTCTATGAGCTCTTCGGCGATCTCCCGCAGTGGGGGACCTCTCTCAGTCCCTTTCTGTGGACCCACGCGTCCACCGTCGCCTCCGGCTTCGATGGGTCGACGACGGTCGATCTTCCCATCTCCTGCACCTACGACTTCGAGGTGGCCGGCACCAAGTACCTTCATGCCCTCACCGACGGCGAGGTCCCCCTCGTACTGCTGTTCTCGGGGACGGTGTTCACCGACGGCTCATCGGGGTTCACTGCTGAACCCGTTCCCTGGGACCTCCAGACGTCCTACCGGATGCCGGTCTCCGTGTGGCGGGAGATGATGGACCAGTACTTCCCCAACAGTGGCTGGATCCGGGTGGGACGGCCGACGCTGGACCTCCTGCAACGGTTCAAGACGGCCCATGCCCTGCCCAGCTGGGACCAGGCATTCGAACGCCTGCTGAAGGAGGCAGGGGAGGGCGATCTGTGAGCACGACGACCTTCGACCGGTTCGAGACAGCCCGCGCCGTCGCCGACGCCGTGCTCTACGAAGGGTATGTGCTCTATCCCTATCGCGCCTCCTCCCTGAAGAACCACTCCCGTTGGCAGTTCGGGGTCCTCACCCCGCGGTCGTACAGCGAGCGCGACGGGTCCGAGCGCTGGACGGCGAGAACGGAGTGCCTCGTGGCGCCGGCGATGGCCCCCACCCTTGCCGTCCGGCTCCGCTTCCTGCAGGTACAACGGCGCACCATCGAGGCCGCACCAACGGGTCCGCATGGTCGGGGTGCCGACTTCGTCACCGTCGAGAGGTTCGAGGCGGACGACACCACCTACCTGGCGTGGGACGAGGCCGTCGAACGCACGATCGACCTGGATGAGCTGGACCTGACGGAAGTGCCGGGCCGGGGCC
The DNA here is from genome assembly GCA_963828385.1 of uncultured Acidimicrobiaceae bacterium. Classification (GTDB taxonomy): domain Bacteria; phylum Actinomycetota; class Acidimicrobiia; order Acidimicrobiales; family RAAP-2; genus Bog-756. Next base: position 690,970 of record CAWHEF010000002.1, on the reverse strand, counting down.
ATGCCGAGACGTTCGGCTTCCCGGCCGGTGTCGAGACGGAGGTCGTCAGCAGAGCCGACGGCGCGGCGGCGAGGATCGTACGCCGGCGTGAGGCGTTGACAGGTCGGGTCCTCGTCCAGGTGTCCTCTCCGGGCGGCGGACGGTTCATCAAGGTCACGGTGACGGTGGAGAACACCACGGCATGGCCGGAGCCCGACGGCGGCCGTGAGGAGGCCCTGGCCCGGTCGCTCGTCGCCGTGCACACCATGCTCGGCGTGGAGGACGCCACGTTCGTCTCGTCGATCGATCCACCCGAGGCTGCCGGCGGACTGGCGGCGGAGTGCCACAACGACGGCCTCTTCCCCGTGCTCATCGGGGGGGACGAGGTCGTGCTCTCGTCCCCGATCATCCTCTACGACCATCCCGAGGTCGCACCCGAGAGTCCCGGCGACCTCTACGACGCCACCGAGATCGACGAGATCCTCGCCCTGCGGGTGCTGGCCATGTCCGACGGCGAGAAGTTCGAAGCCCGCGCCACCGACCCCCGTGCCGCTGCCATCGTCGACCGCTGCGACGACCTTCCCGCCGACGCATGGGTCCGTCTCCACGGGGCGGTCCGTTCCCTCGGGCCCCTCGGGCCGCCGGCAACTTCCGAGGCCGACCCCGGGTCTGATCCGGAGCACCGAATCCGGTGCGGTCCGGTGGTGGGACCCGGAGGTAGACGGGGCCGTCGACCCGTGGTCGGAGTCGGTGGTCCTCGGGGGCACCGCCGTGGCAAAGGGATCACGAGTTCGTCTGCAGCCATGCCGGCGCTCGGATGCGCAGGATCTCTTTCTCGAAGGGCTAGAGGCGACCGTCGCCGGTGTGTTCAGCGACGTGGACGGGAGCGTGCAGGTGGCGGTGACCGTCGATTCCGACCCCGCCGCCGTCGAGCTGGACTGGCAGGGCAGGTACCTGTTCTTCCACCCCGAGGAGATCGAGCCGCTCGGCGGATGGGACCGGGACCGGTGAGCGGCGGCACCCTGGTTGCGGGCATCGGAAACGTATTCCTCACCGACGACGGGTTCGGGGTCGAGGTGGCGACGCGCCTCGCCGGCGAGGACCTCCCGTCCGGAGTGCGGGTGGCCGAGTTCGGGATCCGCGGCGTGCACCTCGCCTACGAGCTGTTGGACGGGTTCGACGCCCTGGTGCTCGTCGACGCCGTCCCCATGGGCGAGCCACCGGGAACGCTGGCCATCATCGAGCCGGACCGCCCAGGAGCAGACGGCGGCGTCGTGGACGCCCACACCATGAGCCCCGACGTCGTGCTGGCCACGCTGGCCAATCTGGGAGGCGCCGTCGACCGCATCAACGTGGTGGGCTGCCAGCCGGCGAGCCTGGACGAGGGGATGGGGCTCACCCCACCCGTGGCCGCCGCCGTCGATGGTGCGATGGAGCTGTGCCGACAGCTCATGACCGAGATCGCAGAACCCAGAGGAAAGAGGATAGGAGCATGATCATGCGCACCATCGCCGCGTTGGGCCTCGTGCTCGTCGCGGTCATCGTCGTGAAGTCACTTCCCGACGTGAGCCGCTACCTGAAGATGAGGGAGATGTGAGTTGCGTCACGCCTTGGCACCGCTCCTCGGTGCGGTCGCCTCCGGAGATGACCCCGGACGTGGCCACGCCGAGCAGCCCGACGCCCTACCCCACCCGCGCTGTCCGCTGCCCAGGGCACCCACGAGGGTGAGCCGTGTCCCGGTTCCACATCGTTCCCGGACGTTCGCAGGTGACGATCGACGGAACGTCCAGTCTGCATGCGATCCATTCGACCAGCACCGGACTCGGGGGATTCGTGGATGTCGAGCCCGCACCCGACGGGGACGTGCGGGCGACCAGTCATCCGGTCGGAACGGTGTCGGTGCCGGTGAGCAGCTTGTCCTCCGGCAGCGTCATCGAGGATCGTGAGCTCTACAAACGGGTCGACATCGACCGTTTCCCGACCATCGAGGGCGCACTCGTCGAGCTCCGGCCCTCGGGCACCGATTCCTGCTATCGGGTTGGGGGGGACATCGAATTCCGTGGCGTCAGCCGTCACTACGAGAATGAAATGACGATCCGCCTCGTCGACGGCGAGACGGTGGAGCTCTCGGGAAGCGCCCGATTCGACATGCGCGATTTCGGCATCGAGCCTCCTCGCCTGTTGATGCTGCGGGTGGACCCCGAGGTGAACGTGCGAATCGATGTCGTCGCGCTGAAGGAGGGATAGAGGGCATGCATGAGCTCGGACTGTGCAGCTCGATCGTGGACGCCGTGGAGCGACGGGCCGGCGAGCGGCCGGTGGCCTCGGTGCGGATCAGGGTCGGGCGGCTCCATCATGTGCATCCCGAGGCGTTCGAGCAGTCGTTCGCCGTGGCTGCGTCCGGGACGGTGGCCGCAGACGCCGACGCCGAGCTCGTGCTCCTGCCCGTGCGTGCCCGATGCGAGGCGTGCAGCCACACCTGGGAATGTGACGAGATCCCGCTTGCCTGCTCCCGGTGCGGAGCGACGAGCGTCGAGCTGGTCGGCGGTGACGAACTGATGCTCGAGTCGATCGAGTATCGAGGCTGAAGGGGAAACACAATGTGTCTGGGCATACCGGGGCAAGTGAAAGCGTTTGTGGACACCAATGACCAGCTGGCGCGAGTGGATGTCTCCGGAGTCGTCCGGATCATCAACGTCGGGCTGCTCGAGGATGCCGGGCTCGACCTCGGGGACTGGGTCCTGATCCATGTCGGGTTCGCCATGTCGAAGATCGACGAGCGGGAAGCTGCGCTCGCCCTGGCCTCCCTCCAGCTCATGGGAGAGGCCTACGACACCGAGCTCGCGGCGTTCGAGTCATCGCTCGCCGGCGAGCTCGAAGGAGGTTGACGGCGGCCATGCGATTCGTCGACGAGTATCGCGATCCCTCCGCAGCTCGGGCCCTGGTGGCCCAGATCGGCGAGATGGCGGGAGACGACCACTTCAAGTTCATGGAGGTGTGCGGGGGTCACACCCACACCATCTACCGACACGGGATCGAGCACGTCCTACCGCCGTCTGTGGAACTGGTCCACGGACCCGGTTGCCCCGTGTGCGTGATACCGATGGGCCGGGTTGACGATGCCATCTCCATCGCCAGACGACCGGGGGTGATCTTCACCTCGTTCGGCGACATGATGCGCGTGCCCGGCAGCAGCGGCAACCTGTTGAAGGCCAAGGCGGAGGGGGCCGACGTGCGATTCGTCTACTCGCCGCTGGACGCCCTGAAGCTGGCGGCCGAGAACCCCGATCGCGACGTCGTGTTCTTCGCCGTGGGGTTCGAGACCACGGCGCCCTCCACCGCCATCACGTTGCTCCAGGCAGCCAGGCGAGGGGTGGAGAACTTCTTCGTCTTCTCGAACCATGTGACGATCGTGCCCCCGTTGAAGGCCATCCTCGAATCACCAGACCTCCACCTCGACGGGTTCCTCGGACCCGGCCACGTGTCGACTGTCATCGGTCAACGGCCCTACCGGTTCGTACCCAGCCAGTACGGGAAGCCGCTGGTCACCTCGGGGTTCGAACCCCTCGACATCCTCCACACCATCGCCATGCTGCTGGCCCAGATCCGGCAGGGTCGATGCGAGGTCGAGAACCAGTACACCCGGGTGGTCCGCGAGGAGGGCAACACGAGAGCGCTGGCGGTGCTGGCCGACGTGTTCGAGCTCCGCCCTCATTTCGAGTGGCGGGGGCTCGGATTCATCTCTCAGAGCGCGCTGAAGCTGCGTCCCGAGTTCCAGGAATTCGACGCCGAGCTGCGCTACGAGGTGCCCGGCGTCCGGGTCGCCGACCCCAAGGCATGCCAGTGCGGAGAGGTGCTGAAGGGCGTCATCAAGCCTTGGGAGTGCAAGGTGTTCGGGACCGGTTGCACCCCGGAGACCCCTATCGGCACGTGCATGGTCTCCTCGGAGGGCGCGTGTGCCGCCTACTACAACTTCGGTCGGATGCACCGGGAAGTGGCCGTGACCCTAGGGAAGAAGCAGAGCATGGTGGCCACATGACCTCCGTCGTCACCTCGGCCGGGACCGAGCGCCATCGGATCGCCGTGACCGGTGTGGTGCAGGGCGTGGGGTTCCGTCCCTTCGTCCACCGGCTGGCCGCCGAGCTCGATCTGACCGGGTTCGTGGGCAACGACACCGAGGGGGTCTTCATCGAGGTCGAGGGGCCGCCCGCCTCCATCCAGAGCTTCGAACGAAGGCTCGTCGACGAAACCCCGCCTCTGGCGGTCGTCTACGACATCGAGGCCCGGGCCATCGAACCTACGTATGTCCAGGGGTTCACCATCGTGGAGAGCCGGGCCGACACCGACGTGCGGACGTTCGTCTCCCCCGACACGGCTGTGTGCGACGAGTGCCTGGCCGAGATGCTCGATCCGGGAGACCGCCGCTTCCGGTACCCGTTCATCAACTGCACGAATTGCGGCCCCCGGTTCACCATCACCGTCGCACTCCCCTACGACCGGCCCAACACGACCATGGCCGCGTTCGCCATGTGCTCGTCGTGCTCGGCCGAGTACCACGACCCGTTGGACCGGCGATTCCACGCCCAGCCGATCGCATGTGAGACATGCGGGCCACAGGTCCGATTCGAGGGACCATCGGGAGCACGCGACGGGACGGATCCGGCCGTCGCCGCCGCTCAGCGTGCTCTCGCCGACGGCCAGATCGTCGCCGTCAAAGGAATCGGCGGCTACCACCTGGCCTGTGACGCCGCCAACCCTCGTGCCATCGACGAGCTGCGCCGGCGAAAGGCGAGACCGGACAAGCCCCTGGCGGTGATGGTCCGCGACCTCGAAGCGGCCCGCCGGCTCGCCCCGATCGACGGGGCGGAGGCAGCGCTCCTCACCTCGCCGCAGCACCCGATCGTGCTCGTGGCCCGGGGGCACGACGGGTGGCTGCTGCCCGGGTCAGTGGCGCCCGGAAGCCCGCTCATCGGCCTGTTCCTCCCCTACTCTCCCCTCCACCACCTGCTGTTCCATCCTGTTCCCGGATCGGACGCACCTGTGGCCGGGACCTTGGTCATGACCAGTGGCAACCGCAGTGACGAGCCGATCTGCTACGAGGACGACGACGCCAAACGACGGCTGGACCCGGTCGCCGACGCCTGGCTGGTGCATGACCGGCCCATCCACGTGCCCTGCGACGACTCGGTCGTGCGACTGGACGACGAACGCACCCTCCCCATCCGCAGGGCCCGGGGGTACGCGCCACTTCCCGTTCACCTCCCCTTCGACTCGGTCCCCCTGCTGGCCACGGGCGGCGAGCTGAAGAACGCCTTCTGCCTCTCTTCGGGTCGCGACGCCTGGATGAGCCAGCACCTGGGGGACATGGGGAGCCTCGACACGCTGGCGGCCTACGAGCGGTCACTGGGCCAGTTCACCCGCTGCTACCAGGTCGTGCCTCGACGTATCGTCACCGACCCCCATCCCGGCTACCAGATCCACCGATGGGCGGAGGATTCGGCGGGTGCCCCGCTCGATCTCGTCCAGCATCACCACGCCCACATCGCCGCGGTCATGGCCGAGCACGGCGTCCCCGTGGATCGGGCGGTGATCGGGTTCGCCTTCGACGGGACCGGATACGGATCGGACGGCTGCATCTGGGGCGGCGAGGTCCTGATCGCCACCTATGCCCGCTTCGAACGGCTCGCCCATCTCCGCTCCGTGCCCCTCCCCGGGGGGGATGCCACCATCCGCAAGCCGTACCGCACGGCCCTGGCCCATCTCTGGAGCGCAGGAGTCGACTGGAGCGATGACCTCGCCCCAGTCGCAGCAGCGAGCGGACCCGAGCTCGCCGTCATCGAACGCCAGCTCAGCCGGGCGTATCACTGCGTGCCGACAACCAGCATGGGCAGGCTCTTCGACGCCGTCAGCTCGCTCCTCGACCTCCGCCATGTCGTGTCCTACGAAGGCCAGGCGGCCATTGAGCTCGAGACGGTGGCGACAGGAGCCGACGGGGTTTGCGGCAGCTACCGGTTCGGGCTGTCCGGCGAGGAGATCGACCCGGCGCCCGTCGTCCGAGGCGTGGTCCACGACGTCCGCGCCGGGCTGCCAACCGCGGCGATCTCCGCCGGCTTCCACGGCGCCGTCATCGACGTGATCACCGAGCTCGCCCGGAGAGCCCATCGCAGGACCGGTATCGACCTGGTGGCGTTGAGTGGAGGCGTCTTCCAGAACGCGCTCCTCGCCCGCGGAGTGCGCCGCCAGCTTCGAGGAACCGGCCTCTCCGTCCTGACCCACCATCTCGTGCCGCCCAACGACGGCGGCCTGGCCCTGGGTCAGGCCGCAGTGGCTGCGAGCCGCCATTGCGACGAGGCGCAGCGATGACCACCATCACGCAATCGAACCTTCCCGCCGAGGGGGCGGCCGAGGAGTTGGCCCATGCGGCCCTGTCACTGGCACGGCGGTTCGCGGCGGGAGCGACCTTGTGGTGCGCGTCGCCGCGGTGGCCGTCGCACGCCCGCCACGTCGCCGTGGAGTTCGTCCATCCGGTGATCGTCGGCAAGCGGGCCCTACCCGCCGTCTCGGTGGTCGGGTCCGACCCGATCGGGGACATCCGCATGCTCTCCCGCCCCGGGGACGTGCTCCTGATCGTCGCCCCCGGTGAGGACGCGATCACCGCCGAACTGCTGGCCCGGGCGGAGTCCTGGGGCCTGACCACGATCCTGCTCGGAGCGGGCACGCCACCGGGACACGCCACCGGCAGCAGCGGCAGCGGGGCGGACAGCCGTGCCGACTTCACGGCCTGGTTGGCGGACGTCGACCCGCTTCAGGCCGCCCGCACCGGCCAGTTCGTCCTCCTCTACCACCTCCTCTGGGAGCTCACCCACGTCGTGTTCGAGCACCCTGGGCTCCTGGAGCCCGAATCCGAGACCGGGGAGGCGGGGGAGGCGGCGTGCATCACCTGTTCCGACGAAGGCCGCGTGGCCGAGGTCCGGCGTGGGTCCGACTCAGGGACCGAGGTCCTCGTCCAGGGCAGGGTCGAGGTCGTCGACACCAGCCTGGTGGGGAACGTCTCCTTCGGTGACCTGATCCTGGTCCATGCGGGCGTGGCCCTGACGGTGCTGCCGCTCGCCGACGTAGCCGCATCGTCGGAGCCGGCATGAGCGGCGAAACCACCGGCTTTCTCTATCCCTTCATCGAGGCCGACGAGCGCGACACGTCGGGACTGCTCGCCGACCTGGCCGAGTCGGCGCGCCTCAAGATCATCGAGAGCGGTTCCCTCAGTGCGGCGACGCTCGAGGGTTGCGTCGACATGGTGAAGCTGACAGGACGGAAGATGGCCGATCGGTTCAGGGCCGGCGGCAGGCTGTTCGCCTTCGGAAACGGTGGCAGTGCCACCGACGCTGACGGGATCGTCGAGCTCTTCCGCAATCCTCCGGTGTCGAGTCCGCTACCCGCGGTGTCATTGGTCTCCGATTCGGCTGTGCTCACGGCGCTGTCCAACGACGTCGGCTACGAGCTCTCCTTCTCCCGTCAGCTCATCGCCCACGCCCGGGCCGGCGATATGGCGATCGGCTTCTCCACGAGTGGCAATTCGCCCAACCTGCTCCGGGCCTTCGAGGAAGCGGCGCGGCGGAAGGTGTTGACGCTCGGGCTGAGCGGCTACGACGGAGGGGCAATGGCTGCCAGCGGCTCCATCGACCACTGCTTCACGGTGCGGTCGGAAAGCGTGCACCGCATCCAGGAAGCACAGGACGCCCTGGTGTGGGCGCTGTGGTGCACGGTCGACGAGTGCATGCGGGAGGGGGAGAGCCCATGACGGACGTGGCTGGAAAGGACACGGTCAGGGGCCGTGAGGAACAGGTGTTCGAGCGGATCGAGACGTTCCGGCGACGGAAGCCCCGACTGAGGGACGACGTGGTGACGCTCGCTCACGGTGCCGGGGGCAAGGCGTCGTCGGCATTGATCGAGACCATCTTCCTGCCAGCGTTCGCCAACACGGCCCTCGACGCCCAGACCGATGCGGCGGTCGTCGCCCTGCCGAGCGGCGAACGCGTGGCCTTCACCACGGACTCGTTCGTCGTCAAGCCCCTCCGGTTCCCCGGTGGCTCGGCTGGACATCTGGCCGTCAACGGCACTGTCAACGACCTGGCCATGGAAGGCGCCAGTCCGACCGGCCTGTCGGTGGCCCTCGTACTCGAGGAGGGATTCCCGATCGCGTCGCTGCGGGAGGTCGTGGACGACATCGCCGGGGCGGCGGCGGCGGCCGGTGTCCCCGTCGTGACCGGTGACACCAAGGTGGTGGAACACGGTGCCGCCGACGGGATGTACATCTCGACCTCGGGGTTCGGCCTGATCCCTGAGGGTCGTGACCTCTCGGCGGCCCGGGTGGTGCCGGGTGACGTGGTGATCTGCTCGGGCACCATCGGCGATCACGGGACGGCGGTGATGCTCGCCCGTGGCGATCTCGCCCTCGAGGCGGACATCGTCTCGGACACCGCACCCCTCCACGGTCTGATGGAGTGCCTCCTGGCCGCCGCACCGGCGACACGGTGGCTCCGCGACGCCACCCGCGGTGGCATCGGCACGGTCTGCAACGAGCTGGCCCGCGCCTGCGGCGCCACCGTGGTGCTGGAGGAGGGGTCGCTCCCGGTCCGCCCGCAGGTCGCCGCCGCCTGCGAGCTCCTGGGAATCGACCCGCTCTATGTGGCCAACGAGGGGAAGTTCGTGGCCGTCGTCCCTCCGGAGCAGGCCGACGACGCGCTTCGGGCACTGACGAACCATCCGCTCGGCGCTGATGCCGTCCGGATCGGTGAGATCCATGCCGAGCCGCCCGGTGTCGTCGTGCTTGTCACCCCGCTCGGGGGCACCCGGATCGTCGACATGCTGGTCGGTGACCCGCTCCCGAGAATCTGCTGATCCGGGCACGCGCAAATGGCGCAACCAGCTACCCCTTGGTCGAGGATTCTCCACCTCTCCTGACGATCAAGAGCGTCGGGGAATGTGGCGACGGACGCGGACCAGCATCCGCACGAGCTCCTCTCCCAGCTCGTCTGGCGCGGCGCGTGGGTTGTTATAGACGACGTACTCCTTGGCGACGAGTGTCGCCAGGTAGTCGAGCAACCTCGTTTCTGAGTCCTTCACCATCAGGTAGTCACTGTGAACGTCGCTGAAGAAGACGACGCCCTGGTCGGCATCGAATCGGCTTCGTGCATCACCCGGGTTCGGGTCCCGGGCGAGCGTCGGCAGGTGGCTCGCTCCAGGACGCTCAGGTCGGGCGCCGCTCGGCTCGGGCTCCGGTGAGACGGGGTCATCGGGCGGCAGCAGGTCGGACAGGTCGGTTGGAGACCCAGGGGGTCCCGGGGAGGCCCCGTCGGACCCGGCGCCAGGCTCCGGCTGGAGTTCAAGGAATGCTCCCTCCCCGGCTCCGATCCGCCCGGTCCGCGCATCGGGTTGTCGAGGTCGGCCAACTCCTTCAGGACGCGTCCGAAGATCCGCCTGATGACGTCCGACAGCCGATCCGCCGTCTCAGCATCGACCTCATGTGCCACCCGCTCGACGGTCTGAGTCACAGCCGGCTCGACGGCCTTGACGGCGTCGACGAACAGCGGGAAGGCCTCACGGTCGCGGAGGATGGCACGGCGGCCGGCCGACTGCTGCAAGGCCTCGAACACCACTTGACCGGAGACCTGGTCACTGTCCCATGGATGTCCGGCGAACTCGTCGAGCTCGCTGAGGTCGTCGACCACGCTGGTGGCCGCTCTCCCCACTACGGCCACTCGTCGCCTACGACCGTCAGGTGGGGCGACGTAGAGGGAAAATTCGACGCGTCCCCAGAGGGTGTTGCGGGCAGGGATCGCAAGACGAATTCCCTCTGGCTTGTCGGGCAGGATCAACTCCGAGGAGCGCCCCTCGATGACCTCTATCTCATAGTCGCCCCGCGCCAAGGCAGGTCCCCGTCGGGCGCGGAGGTAGTCGACCACCTTCCGTTGAGTGAGAACGCGAAGCACGTCGGGGTCCATGTCGTGCAGATAGACGGTGGTACCGGGCACGTCCCGAGCCCGACGCCTCTCCCGCTCGAGCACAGCCGTAGCGGTGCCACGCTCGAGACGGAGCCTCCACGTCTCAGAGCTCCCCTCGGCTCGGGACACGAGATCGCAGCGCATTCCCAGCTGCTGGAAGGCGAGGACACCGATCGCTTTCTCGCCCAGGGTGCGGCTGTCGCCGACCTTCGAGGACTCGAACAGGCTGCGGGCCATCTCCCGCAAGCGCTCCGGACTCATACCCCTGCCGACATCGTCGACGGCGATGGTCGGGTACCGTCCCTTGCGTCTCAGGATGACCCGGATCCGCTGGCCACGACGCTCGGCTTCGGCATAGTCATCAGCGGCGTTGGAGACGAACTCGTTGAGGGCATCCTTCGGATCCTGATACGCCTGGCCGCTGACGAGCACTGCTTTGGCGAGGTTGCCGATGCGTAGGCGGACCTTCTCGGCTGGCACCTCTGGATCGTGGAGGACTCCGGGCCTGGCCCACCGGATTGTGCGACCCGCTGCTTGTGAGGGTCGAAGCCCCGGGGCATCATCGACCGGGTCCCTGGGGACCACTTTTCCCTCGAATCCCATCGAAATGTGGGTGCCGTCCACGCCATGGCTTGCCATCCAGCCCGAAGACTGCGACGTTCCCTGTCGAGGTCGAGCCGGCCGCGGTAGGTGCGGCTGGCCGGCGGGTAGTGACGACATAGCCCCGCCGTGCCCGGGGCCCCCTTTCAGCCAGCCTTCAGCTATCGCGGTTGTGACGGAAGGCTTCCACCTCGATACCCATCGGCAGCCGGCACCGTGCAAGGATCGCGAGGTGATCGAGGCCCGGGGGCTCTCCAAGCGGTTCGGCAACGTGGTGGCGGTGGACGACCTGTCCTTCGACGTGCGCCCGGGGACCGTGACCGGCTTCCTCGGGCCCAACGGGTCCGGCAAGTCCACCACCATGCGCATGATCATGGGCCTCGATTCGCCGGCGTCTGGCACCGTCACCGTGTTGGGTCGGCGCTATCACGACCTGCCCTGGCCGCTGCGGGAAGTGGGCGGCCTCCTCGAAGCGAAGGCCATTCATCCCGGTCGCTCCGCCCGGGCCCATCTGCTGACCCTGGCCCGGAGCAACGCCATCCCGCCGCTACGAGTCGACGAGGTGCTGGAGCTCGTTGGACTTACGGCTGTGGCTGGCAAGCGGGCGGGCAAGTTCTCGCTCGGCATGGGCCAGCGCCTGGGCATCGCCGCCGCCCTGCTCGGCGACCCAGGGGTGCTGCTGTTCGACGAGCCCGTGAACGGGCTCGATCCCGAGGGTATCCGCTGGGTGCGCACGCTGTGCAAGAAGCTGGCACGCGAGGGTCGCACCGTGTTCGTGTCGAGCCACCTCATGGCTGAGATGGCCCTCACTGCCGACGATCTGGTGGTCATCGGCAAGGGCAAGCTGATCGCCGAGACCTCGGTGAGTGACTTCGTCGCCGGCGGCTCTCGTCAATCGGTCAAGGTGCGCACGCCGGCGCCCCGTCAATTGTCCGACGCCGTGACCAATTCGGGCGGGACCGTCATCTCCGATCCCGACGGGTCGATGGGCGTCACCGGACTGACAGCATCGGAGGTGGGTGACATGGCGGCGTCGATAGGTGTCGCCCTGCACGAACTGACCCCCGTCGCTTCACTGGAGGACGCATTCATGGAGCTGACCGATGAAGCCGTCGAGTTCCGAGGTGGATCGTGACTGCGGTGGTCGGGGCTCCTACCCCCCTCGCCATCGAGCAGCAGCCGGGCCGCGTCGGTCTGCGGAGGGCCATGGCAGCCGAGTGGACCAAGTTCTGGTCGGTCCGTTCGACCATGTGGACGCTCGTCGCCACGGGGGTGGCCGTAGTGGGCTTGTGCGGGCTCAGCACCGGCACAGTGAGCCCCTCCGACATCATCGACGATCCGACCCGACGGAGTCTGATCGGCATCTTCCTCGGCCAGCTCATCTTCGGGGTCCTGGGTGTACTGGTCATGAGCGCCGAGTACGGCACTGGCACGATCCGCGCCACGTTGGCAGCCGTGCCCCGCCGCCCGATCGTGCTCACCGCCAAGATCCTCGTGTTCGGAGCGGTCGCCCTTGTGGTGAGTGAGATCCTCACGTTCAGTGCCTTCGCCATCGGCCAGGCCATCTTGTCGGCCAAGAACGCCGTCGGAACGTCGGCGGCTGTCAGGCAGCACGCCCACCACCTTGGGTTGAAGGTTCCCCACGGCGTCCAGGCCGCGCTCTCGAGCGGTTCCGCGTCGTTCGGGCAGGCCGGCGTCCTGCGAGCCGTGGTCGGTGCCGGACTCTATCTGGCCGTGCTCGGACTGCTGGCGCTGGGACTCGCCACCATCATCCGGCACACCGCCGGCGCGATCTCAGCCTTCGTCGGGGTGGTGCTGGTCCTACCCCTCATCGTTCAGGCGTTGCCCATGTCGATCAGCAACGCCGTGGCCCGCTACCTGCCGGCCAACATCGGCCTGGTCATGTTCTCCACCCATGGCGTACCCGATCGCGTCGGGCCCGCTTTCAGCCCGTGGACGGGATTCGCTTTGCTCGTGCTGTACACCGTGGTGGCCCTCGCCGCCGGATGCTGGGTCTTCGTGCGTCGCGACGCCTGAGCCCGAGCGCACCATGCTCGACGTGATCGCCCGAGCTCGTATGGCGCAAGCGCCGGGTCGAGACACAGCTTCAGCTGCGGAACATAGAGCTCGCAGGTCCGGGGGTGGATGTCGGTCATCGTGTTCGGGCCAGTCCGCTGTTGCTGGTCGAACGTAACTCAGTCCGAGGCTCTCGAAGCCATCGTGCGGTCCAATCCCGTTGTAGACGCGCTGCTCGACCAGCTATCGGGCCTCGGCCTACCGTCGTGGTACCTCGGTGCCGGGGGCGTCGCCCAGACGGTGTGGAATCACCTTCACGGCTTCGCTCCGACCCACGGAATCAACGACTACGACATCGCCTACTTCGACCACGACGACCTCACCGAGACCACGGAGAATGCCATCGAAGCCGAGGTGGCCGCGTTGGCCGGGGTGTGCGGAGCGAAGATCGACGTCACCAACCAGGCTCGGGTCCACCTCTGGTACGAGCAGCGCTTCGGGCACTCCCTTGCTCCGTACCGCTCCGTCGAGCACGCCATCGCCACATGGCCGACCACGGCAACCAGTGTCGCCGTTCGATCCGAGTGGAGCGGCTTGGTGGTGTCCGCGCCATTTGGTCTTGCTGACCTCTTCGCGATGGTGGTGCGCCCCAACGCCACGCTTGTCCCGCAAACCGTCTACGAGGCCAAGGCCGAGCGTTGGGCACGGCTGTGGTCGCGGCTGACCGTGATGCCCTGGCTGTAGCCCCTAGCTCCAGCCCTCATGAGCCGTCCCAGCTGCGAAACACCGAGAACCCCGGTAACGGCACATCCCGGACGATGCATAGGCTTTGGCTCGTGACCGATGACCCCTGTTTCCCTCTGCAAGAGATCCCCGTGCACCTCGGTCTCGGGGCAAGAGTCGTCCCGCAGGAGCCGTTCACCGGCGAGGGCGAGTGGTACGAGCGCTATGGCGAGCGAAACGTGGCCGATGGAGCCGAGGGCCGTCTGGTCTCGATGCACACGTTCAGCGAGCCATGGGACTCCTGGGAAGTGCACCCGCACGGAGAGGAGCTGGTCGTGTGCACCGAAGGTGCCGTGACCGTTCACCAGGAAATCGGGGGCAAGATCCGAACGGTCAAGGTGCAGGCGGGTGAGGCCGTTATCAATCCGCCAGGCGTGTGGCATACCGCCGATGTTGTCGGAACGACCACCGCTCTGTTCATTACTGCGGGGATGGGTACGGAAAACCGACCCCGCTGAACGAGCCGCATCCCTCAGGAGTAGGACCGTTCACCGACAGCCGCCCGCGCGGCCCACAATCAACGCCCACCAGTAGCGCGCCAATGCCTTCACCTGGGCCGCGTCATTGACCCGACGGCAGGCGTAGGCATAGGGTCACCGTGCGAGCGGCTATGGCTGCTCTTGACAACAGGGATGCTCTGGTGCGCCCCGCCCATCCCTTCAGGATGGTGGTTGCGTCGGTTCAGCCCGAACCGGGTCACCAACTAAGGAGGCGGACATGAGGATGCTAATGAAGGTCCAGATCCCGACCGGGGCCGGAAACGATGCGATCAAGGATGGCAGCCTGCCGCAGATCGTGGGGCGGGCGATCGAGGCATTGAAGGCGGAGGCCGCTTACTTCACCTCAGAGGAAGGAATGCGTACCGGCTTGATCTTCTTCGACATGGTCGACTCAAGTGGGATACCGCCGGCGGCGGAGCCGTTCTTTATGGGCCTGGATGCGAAAATCACCTTCGCGCCGGTGATGAACGCCGACGAGATGCGCGCCGGTGTGGGCAAGGCGATGGAGGCCACCTAGTCAAATCATGCGGGCCCTGCCCGCGGTGAAGCAATAGTCGCGCAGCACGCCGGAATCTGTGTGTTTTGAGTAGGGCCAGGCGCGATTCCGGATGCCGAACTGGCCCGACCGCTCCCGCTCAGATGGTAATCCAACGGTGTCGCGTCCTGGGTCGAAACTGCTCCTTCGCCGTCGCGAAGCGGGCGTCTGGCCCGACTCTGTCGCTGAGGACGACAAGCACTGGTTCGCCCTGGGTTCCTTGGAGGCTCCATACCTTGGAAGCGAGGATGGAACCATGGGAACAGACCAGCAGTCGAAGAGGCCCTCGACGCGGCGCTACACGCCGGCTGAGAAGGAGCAGGCCGTCCGGCTGGTGCGCCAGCTGCGGAAGGAGCTTGGGGCCGATCAGGGCACGGTGGGACGGGTAGCCCGCCAGCTCGGCTACGGGGTCGAGTCGGTACGCTCGTGGGTCAAGCAGGCCGACATCGACGACGGGAACAAGCCTGGGACGATCACGGCCGAGGCCGAGCGGAATCAAGGCGCTGGAGCAGGAGAACAAGGAGCTCGAGCGGTCCAACGAGATCCTTCGCCGGGCTTCGGCATATCTCGCCCAGGCGGAGCTCGACCGCCCACTGAGGTGACTGCCCCTCATCGACGAGAACCGGGACGAGCTCGGGGTCGAGTCCATCTGCAGGGAGCTGCAGGTGGCCCCGAGCACCTACTACGCAGCGAGGTCCCGGCCTCCCTCGGCCGAGCGCTGCGAGACCGCACCGACCACGCCGTTCTGAGCGGTCGACGCCGATGGTCTCTGCGAGTGCCCGGCATACAGATCAGCGAGTTGGTCGTTTTGAGGCCAGTTCCCCAACATAGGGCTCAATTCGACCGGTGGCCGAACGGCAGACCGCGCCCAGAAGTGCCTGATTGCGTCCAGGTCCTGTCTAGTATGATCAGCGGTATGACCACTACGAAGATAGCTGTGAGCCTTCCCGCTGGGCTCGTCGACCAGGCACAGCGCGCTGTGGCCGAAGGACGCGCCTCCAGCGTGAGCGCCTACGTCGCTCGGGCTTTGGAGGAACAAGCGAAGCTTGACGATTTAGCGTCGTTGCTCGATGAGATGCTGGCAGAGACGGGTGGTCCGCTCACTGCCTCTGAGCGGAAGAACGCCGACCGAGCACTGGGCAGATGAGCGCAGCGATCCTCGACGTGGGAGCACTCATTGGATTCGAACGAAACCAGCGCCGTGTCGTGGCAATCGTCGCCCGAGCCCTCGAGCATCGTGACTTCCTTCTTGTACCCGCCGGGGTTGTAGCCCAGGTTTGGCGGGACGGCAGCCGCCAGGCCCGACTGACTCGGCTCCTCGGCGCTCCGCTGTGCGAGGTGCTCGCCCTCGACGATCGCCAGGCGCGAGCTTCCGGACAGCTCTGCGGTGTGGCAAACACAATCGATGTGGTCGACGCATCTGTTGCCGTGGCCGCACGTGACCGAGGGGCGAGAGTGATCACCTCGGATCCAGACGATCTCCGACAGCTCGATCGCCACCTCGACGTCGTCGCAATCTGACCGTTTCCAAACGGGATTGCCTCGACATCAAGGCTATTGGCTCACTGCGCGCTTCATGCCACACTGCGAGGTCGTGGACGATCGCGATGGGCCCCTCTGTGCTCGGGGCGCAGCCACCGCCGGACGGAACCATTGCACTCCGACCCGCGGAGGCGGACTGTCGGCGGCGTGATTCCCCACCGCCGCTCGACGTTGCGGGCTCTACGTGCCCACAACCTGTCGGGCTTTTGAGCCTGGTCGGTGGACGTCGCCGCGCAGGTTTCTGAGACAGCCCCGGGACTGTCCGACCGTTACGCCGGCGGGAGAGTGTCCGGAGCGAACTCCGTCCTGCCAGCGGTCGAACGTCGACAGCAAACGGGACCGATGGCAGAGAACCCGCACGTTGTAGGTTGACAGCCGTGGATATGGAGGCGGATCCGTCCGGCAACCTCAAGACGGCCCTGACCAATGTCCGGGTTTTCGACGGGAACCAGCTTCTGGATCCGGGGACGGTCATTATCGACGGAAGGGCGATCGGAACCGACCCGGCAGGCGCGTCGGTGATCGACGGCGACGGCGCGGTGGCCCTCCCCGGGCTGATCGACGCCCACATCCACCTGTCGGGCCGCCAGTCGCTTCAGCAGCTTGCCGGCTACGGGGTCACCACCGCGCTGGACATGGGTACCTGGCCCGTGTCCCTGGTCGAGTCGCTTCGCGGCGTGGAGGGCCTCACCGACATCCGCAGCCCCGGTACCTCCGCCGTCGCCCCAGGCAGCTTGCACAGCCGCATCCCTGGGTTTCCCGCCGACGGGCAGGTGGTCGACCCCGACGACGCCAACCGCTACGTCGCCGAGCGGGTCGCAGAAGGATCTGACTACATCAAAGTCATCGTCGAGGACCCGGGATTCGATCAGCCGACCTTCGATGCCCTCGTCGGCGCGGCCCACCGGCACGGCAAGCTCTCGGTCGCCCACGCCGCCTCCTTCTCGGCGATCGCCATGGCCCTAGAGGCCGAGGTCGACGTGATCACTCACAGTCCCCTTGACAAGGCGCTGGACGACACCGCGGTGGCCCGCTTCGTCGCCGCCAGACGCATCTCGGTGCCCACCCTCACGATGATGGAAGGGACCGTCGAGCAGTCACATCGGCCCGGAGACGACTACGCCCAGGCGCGGGCGACGGTCACCGCCCTATACCGGGCGGGCGTGCCGATCCTCGCCGGGACCGACGCCAACGACGCCAAGGGGGTGCCGGCCAACATTTCCCACGGCGAAAGCCTCCACCACGAGCTGGAGCTTCTCGTCGACGCCGGGCTCTCGCCCGTCGACGCCCTTCGAGCCGCTACCTCGTTGCCGGCCAGGTACTTCCGACTCCCCGACCGCGGCGTCATCAAGCCGGGCCGGCGAGCCGATCTTGTGCTCGTCGATGGCGACCCCACCGACGACATCAGCGCCACACGGCGGATCCAGCGCATCTGGTGTGCCGGCTTCGAGTACACGCCTGCCTGACGGACTCCCCCCGTTGAGGTGCAGCTTCAGCAGCGAGGCGTAGAGCTCGCGCGTCCGGGCGGTTCCGACGGAGTTCTCCACAGCCCGGCGAGCCCATGGAAACGAGCCGTAACCAGTACGACACGCGAGCAGTCCCAACGGGGCTGGAGCAAGCCTCAAGGATGATCGTCGACTCCGGTCGCATCGACGAGGTCATTGAGATTGCTCGGCGGTACGCAGAGGATGCGGCTGCAGCGATTGCCGAAGTGCTCGGCGCGAGGACCCTGTCGCCGTTGCCGTTTTCCTATGTCGACTGGACGCTCGAACACTTCGTTGCCGCCTGATCCGTCGCGTCGATCAGGGATGGAACCTTGCACCGCTAGTGGATCCTCCACCGGAGCGCTCGTCTTCCTGCGGGTGGCTCGGCGAGGATGGTCGATCCGCATGGGAGACTGCCGCGGTGGCCTTTGACCCCTACGCACCCTACGGACCGGTCGCCGATGGCACGTGCCGAGTGGCGACGTGGAACGTCTGGGGCCGCTACGGCGATTGGTCGACCCGCCTGGAGGGGATCACCGCTGAGCTGCGGATATCGGCACCCGACGTCGTGTGTCTGGTCGAGGCCTGGGCGACGCCGGACGACTCACAGACCGACGAGGTCGGCTCGGCCCTTGGACTCGGGCACCGCATCAGCTTCTGCGACTTCGAGCTCGACGGCTGGCGCTCAGGGATCGGCATCTGCTCCCGCTGGCCCATCGGCCGTCACGACAGCACTGCGCTGCCGGGCGGCGGGGACGCCTTCGGCACGGCGGCACTCGCGGTGATCGACGGCCCGAGAGGTCCGTTGCAGGTCATCGCGGTCATGCTCGACTACCCGCTCCACGCCAGCGGCGTCCGCCAGCGCCAAGTTCGCGAGCTGCTGAGCTTTGTGAGCGAGACCACTTCGCGACGGCACCTCGCCGTCATCTGCGGTGACTTCAACGCCGGCCCCAACGCCGACGAGGTCCGGATGCTCACGGGGCGTGCCGAGCCCCCGGTGCCGGGCATGGTCTTCTACGACGCTTGGGAAGTTGGCGGCGACGGCAGCCCCAGGGTCATCTGGTCCAACGACAACCCTCTCGCCGCCGTGGGGCTGATCCCGGACCGTCGCTTTGACTACATCCTCTCAGCCTGGCCGCGGAAGGGTGGCATCGGGCACCCAACCGCCTGCGAGCGCCTCGGCGTGCGCCCAACGGGCGCCCCACAGCTGTCCGACCACTACGGAATCATCGCAGATCTTCGATATTGAGGATCCCACTACGGCGGCGGTCGTGATTGCTCATCTTTTTCGGACCCGGACGTGACTGTGAGGGCTGCGGGTCGCCGTCACGGCGATGCCCGATGGTGACGATTCCTCATTGGCGCAGGCTTAGGAGTGCTCCTGGTCTAGGTTCGCTCCGGTGCACGTCCTATTCGCCTGTTCGCTTGGCGGAGCCGGTCATCTCGAGCCGGTGGTCGCTGCGGCCCAGACGTTCCGCCGGTTGGGCCACGACACGGCTACGCCCACGCTCGACGAGGTCATCGCCAATGAATTCACGAGAACCTGCGGCGAGGGCCAACCGATGAGGCCGGGAGAAGCGCAACGACTGGCTGGACTTCCCCACTGCCTGTCACCGCAAGCGGATCCTCTTGCGGCGCCGGCTCCAGGGCCGCAATTACCGGTCATATCTGCGACTGTCGCTCGGGAAACTCATGAGCCAAGGAGGACCTGCGTCAGAGAGGCCCGCCACTGGCTGTCGGAGTCCGTCAGTGCGCGTTGCTACGCGGACGGATCGCGCACGGATCGCGCACGGCTGGCTAGCAATCGACCGCTGCGCGAAGAGCTCGGCACGCCTCCACCATCCGTATTGGATCAAGTGCGCACACGCGGTCGAGGAGATACGCCTTGGGCACGACCCTCAGATTGTCGAAGCTGGCCGCGCAGCCCGATGGCATCCCGTCGTCAAGACCAAGGCGAACCTCAGTCGGAATGTCTCGGACCGTTCGGGTGATCGGAGCGGCGAGGAGGTTGTGCAGTACCGGTATCGCAGCAGAACGTGTCATGACCAAGAAAGGTCGCCGGCCCACGTCCTCGATCTCACCCCACCAGACCTCACCGCGTCGCGGTTCGCTCACCAGGGTTCCTCGGAGATAGCGTCAAGTAGAGATGCGACGGCGGCTTGACGTTCCGCAGCGCTGGCGGGACGGCGTTGGTAGCCCTCGATAACAGCCTGATCGACCTGCCGCCGGCGCTCCGACTCTGCCACGGCCTCGACTCCGGCCCGGACGGCGGCCGCCCGGCTTCCATAGACACCACGCGTGACGAGGTCATCGAGCTCGTCTAGCAACTCCTGGGGAAGCCGCACCGCAATCTGCTCGGTTGCCATCGGTGTTAGTATACCGTACTGGGATGTTAAATGGTATTCGGCCTGCAGAGCGTCGTTGCCGTCAGACCGGCGGCGACCAGATGTTTCGGTCGTCGTCGCGATCGAGACAGCCAATCCCCGCAGCCGTTCAGCTGGGCCGAGGCCATCGAAGGCTCTGGGGAGCCGTTGTGACCACCACCGGGCCCTATGCCGGAACGCCCAGTGAACTGACGCTGACCGACTGGCGCGCCGCCTCCGGCGGCTTTGTCCCCGGGACGAAGACGACCGGCGGTGGTAGCCACTCGCCCGCCCACGCCACAGGTTGGACTCGTGTCTCCTTCCGGCGGATCGGGTGAGTTTCGCGCTCTCCCGGACGGGTGTGGTTCGTCCCTTGTCACCTGACCGACCGTCCGTACTGGGCATCCCCTACCGGCACTTCTGGGATGCCGACGACACCTGTGCACACGGCCCGGTCGTGCTCGCTCCGGGCGACCATGGAATACGCGGTCGTAGAGTGCCGGCATGGTCGAGACCCGGATCGTCATTGTGTGTAGCCAATGCGGGGCGTTCTGGGACCCCGCGGCCGAGCCTGCATCGTACAGGGACTCGCGCCATGAACATCATCGATTCGAATCGCACTTACACCGCAGTCGTGTCGTGCTGCCAGACAGCACGGAGCTGACCGCCGTGTCCTTTGGCAGCGTCGATCCCTATGCCCGCGATCTACCCCCTGACTTCGGGCTGTACCTCGACGAGAGGTGGCGGCCGCCGTGGCCCCACGAATACCTGGACTGGCCCGACTTCGGCGTCCCAGACGATCCAGTTCTGGTTGTCGCGGCTCTTGAGTCGCTGCTTGATCGGGCTCGGGCGGCCCAACGCGTCGAGATCGGCTGTTACGGCGGCCACGGTCGCACCGGTACGGCGCTTGCCTGTCTCGCCATCCTCTGCGGCCAAGCGCCAGGCGAAGCAGTCAGCTGGGTCCGCGCCGGGTACTGCGAACGTGCGGTCGAGACAGACGAGCAAGAAGCCTTCGCCCGCAACCTCACCAGCTGACCCCGGCCCCGTTGTGGAGGACGTATCAGGGCACTTCGGGCGGCGGCACAGGTGCCCCTGATCACCGGGAGTGGGACGGTTGTCTCCCGTCGCTAATCGGCACTTGGAGAGCGATTGGCACTGCCGTCTAGCGGTTCGCCTTACGACGCCGGAGAGAAACGATCGCAAAAGCACCCAAGGCGACAAAACCGACGAGAACAACGATTGCTCCAGGGAAGCTATTGCCGTCTTTGCCGGTGAACTCCAGGGTAAACCCAATGGCGAACGACAGAACAGCCACGCCGACGAGCCACCACGGTTGATTGACCGGGTCATTCATCGGGCCCACCATAGAGGTGGGGGGAGTCGCACCGCATCTCGTGCCTCAGACCGCCGGTTCGGCGGGAACGAACACCTATGGCTTGCCTCTACCCATACCTTTCCGACGTGTGTCGGTGTAGTCCTGCATCTGACGGCGGACTTCGGGGGTGAACACCCACTTCAGGAGGACCCACGCAAATCCGCCCAACACGGCCACTCCCAGTACAAGGCCAACAACGATGCCCCACCAGGGGACGCCCAGAACCATTAGCTTCCCGATCTCCACACGACGAGAGTCTTACCCGATCCGGTGAGTTCAACGCCTGCCCCACAACACCGGAACAGTGTCATGGTGCCGTCGACCGCCGGTCCCGGGGCTATCCCAGCCTCGACCGACCGCCCCGTCCGTTCGGCGGCAGCCCTGATGAAGATCAGCAGTGCGAAGAACGAGCAGACCCACAGATCATCGGTCTGCCACCAAGCGGCATCGTCCAGCAGGTCGGGATAGACGCCACCATGGATCATGGCTGCCGCGGAGATGGCGTACTTGCTCTTGTAGTGCTGATCCTTTCCGGAGAAACGATGCTCGGGGAGGAATCGCTCCCGGATCTTCTCGAAGTCAATGGGATCTGCCGCGGTGGCCCCTGACTGATCGATGGGACCTGAGGCGAGCTCAAGCAGCTCCTGGGCCGGAAAGGTGTTGTGGCGAATGTGCAGCGCCCCGAGTTTTTCCAGTACCAGATCGAAGTCCTGGCCAGACGCCAGGCCGAGAGGACGATCCGGATGGCATCACTCTGATCCTCCGGCGTGGGCTGCTTCCTCGGCGCCATCACCTCAACGGTAGATCGACGTCTTCAAGTTTGCAGGAGTCGCCCCCACCGGTGATCAGGGGTACCCCTGGCCTAGCATCATTTGGATAGTGAAGCCTGAGTCCAACGACGAAGCGAGCCCTCCCGTGGACGTCCCGGAGTTAATGGTCAAGCGGGTCCGCGCGCTATGTCTGGCGCTGCCCGAGGTTGCGGTGCGCGTCGACTATTCACGGACCAGAACGAGATCGACGTGACCAGGTCCCCGTGAGCTGATCCACCCGTTGTGCGAGTCCAAGCCCCACGCTGTGGGGAAGGAGGACAGCACACCATGAAGCGACGCCGGCACACGCCCGAGCAGATCATCCGCAAGCTGGCCGAGGGCGAGAAGCTCCTCGGCGAAGGGAAGCCGATCGATGAGGTGGTCCGTCACCTCGAGATCACCGAGTCGACCTGGCACCGCTGGCGGAACCAGTACGGCGGCATGAAGGCCGACGATGCGCGAGAGCTGAAGGATCTCCGCAAGGAGAACCAGCGCCTGAAGAAGATCGTGGCCGACCAGGTGCTCGACATCGACATGCTGAAGGAGTTGAACCGGGGAAACTTCTGACCCCGGACTGCCGCCGGCGGGCCGTCGTGGCCCTCCGGGAGCGCTTCGGGGTGACAGAACGCCGGGTTTGCAGGGTGGTCGGCCAGCCGAGGAGCACCCAGCGCCTTCGCCCACCGGTCCCAACCGACGACGAGCTCGCCCTTCGGGCCTGGCTCCGGGACTTCTCGCGGCGCCGTCCCCGCTGGGGCTGGCGACGGGCCGCCGTCGAGGCGAGAAAGGCCGGCTGGCGGGCCAACCACAAGCGCATCCACCGTCTCTGGATCGCAGAAGGCCTGCGTGTGCCCTACAAGAAGCGCAAGAAGCCCCTCCGGGGGATCGGGAAGCCGGTCGGGGCGATGTGCCCCATCCGGCCGAACGTGATCTGGGCGCTCGACTTCCAGTTCGACCAGACGAGTGACGGGAGGATGCTCAAGCTCTTGAACGTCGTCGACGAGTTCACCCGCGAGGCCCTCGCCACCGATGTCGAGCGCTCGATCGACGCCGAGGGCGTCGTTGCCTGCCTCGAGCGTCTGAGCGCCGAACGCGGGGCTCCGGCCTACGTCCGCTTCGACCACGGTCCCGAGTTCATCGCCTGGGCGGTCAACGACTGGTGTCGGTTCAACGGCACCGACACCGTCTTCATCGACCCCGGTTCACCGTGGCAGAACGCCTGGATCGAGAGCTTCAACGGCCGGATGCGCGACGAGCACCTGAACGGCCAGCAGTTTGACTCGCTCCTCGAGGCCAAGGTCCTCACCGAGGACTGGCGGATCGACTACAACATCAACCGGCCGCACAGCGCACACGGCTGGCTCACCCCGGTCGAGTTCGTCGAGGCCTGGCTCCACCAACAACAGCTACAGCTCGCATAGCGGGTGGCCCAACAATCGGGGTCCGGTCAGACGGCCCAGTCATTCGACATTCGCCGAAGATCATTTTGCTTGCTCGTAGCAATACGGTCATCGACTGGCAGATCAGTTCCGTTGCTTGTGTTGCGTACCGATCCTGACGAACGCGAGGCGTTTCTGTCCATTGGTCATCCGTTCTTCATCCCTCGACGAGCTGGCCATGATCGCATAGGGGTGTGGCTCAGCGACGACACTGACTGGGAAGAGATCCGGGAGCTCGTGACGGAGAGCTACCGGGTCCTCGCGCCTAAGAAGCTCATTGAACAGCTCGAATAGCCGGGCCCTGGATTCTCCCCGATGCGCCCGACCTTTCCGGCGTTCTGGGACGTTTAGTTAAGTTAGCTGGCGCTGAGACGTAGCTGGTCGCCGACAACCGCTCAGTCAGGTCTGATGGGAGTTGACCGATAAAGCACGGCTACAAATCCAGAGTGCGATTGCAGCAGCGCAGCGGCCCTGGGATGCCAGAGACCACTTAGTTGTAGCGTGGCATAACAGTGGACTGGGATCTGCGGCACCGGAAGTCATCGCTGGTGATCCGGTTGCTGCTGGCAGTGTGGATCGCCGCAATCGTCGTCGTGCTCTGCTACTCGGGACGATGGTGGGGCCTGGTATTCGTTGTTCCCCTTATCCTTGACTTGTACCTGCTCCGTCGGATCTTGGTGGCCGGCTCCAGCCGCTAGACGAGCCGAAGAGAAGTGCCCCAAACGCGCGGCGACGTCGAGTCGACGGGTAGCTCCGATGTGCCGAAGTGCCCGCCGTCCCGGTGTTAGGGGGGCAGTGGGGCGACCCGCGCTGGCTGCTGACCAACTGACGGCTCAGAATATAAAGGGGATTATCTTCTTGGTCGATTGCTTGTATTTCGGATAGGTGTCGGGAAAGAGGCGCTCGATGGTTTTCTCCTCGAAGTTTGCACTGTAGGCGAAATAGGCACCCATCAAGACGACGGCGACGAGCCAGTACCAGCTGATGGCTACCGAGGTTCCGATAGCGGCGAGGATGATTCCCGAGTAGATGGGGTTCCGGATGTACTGGTATGGACCGGTCGTGACCAGTTCTGCATCCATTTTTTCGGACATCGGGGTGCCCCAGTTCCGCCCCAGATGGACTCGCGCCCACACGGCGAGCCCCAGTCCCATCAAAAGCAGCACCAGTCCGATGCCCTGAAGAACGGGGCTGCTCACGATGGCATGGTGACCCTTCAGAACACCGAAGCGAATGAACAAGTACACGATGACAAATGTGGCGAGCCTCAAGCCGACGAACTGTCCCATTCGTGACTGAGCCGCCCGCTTGGCGCTCAAGGCAGCTACCAGCCACGCCAACCAGAAGACGATCCACAGGCTGTAGATGACGTAGTCGACGACGTGCATCAGGTACTCCCGGCGTCGTTACGGAACGCAGCCACATTCTGGGCAGTCGATGAAACCTGAGCCGCACGAATGCCCACTTTGACCGGGGTGGTGGCGATGGCCGTGCCGCTCCCTGTTCCGAGCTGGCCGCTCCTGTTGTCTCCCCAGGCCCACAACCGGCCTGATCCGTCGATGGCGTAGCTGGCGAACCCGCCGGAGCTCACAGCGGCAAAGCTCACCCCTTTGGGTACATCGACGTGCAGCGGGACATCGGAACTCGTCCTCGTGCCGTTTCCGAGCTGCCCGCGATCGTTGTCGCCCCAGGCCCATATGGCGCCGTTGGTCAAGATGGCGACGCTCTGGCCATTCTTGGCCCCGCTGCCGCCCTGGAACACCTGACGTACGGGTTCGGAGAGCGGGACCTGCACGGGAACGTCGCTGTTTTCGGTCGAGCCGTTTCCGAGCTGACCGGCGGCGTTGTACCCCCAGTTGTAGTAGCTGCCATTGCCGAGGAGCGCACCGGAGCCCTCCCAGGATGAGGTGAGGGCCGTCACCGACACCGACTCTGGAAGACCAACGACCGGTACCGGGACGGAGCTGTTGGCGGTGGAGCCGGCACCGAGGACGCCGTACTCACCGGAACCGCAGGCGTAGACCTTGCCCTCCGAATCGACAAGCGAGTGCGTCCGAGCTCCGGTGGCCAGGGTGATGCCAGCCAACGCGAGTCTCACGGGCCGCAACTCCGTGAGACCGGAGAGACAGAGGTCGCCGTCGGCATTGAGGCCCCAGCCCCAGGCGTGACCCTGGGAGTCGATGGCCAATGCACCGTCAAAGGGCATCGGATTGGCCAGCGTTGTGATCCTGACACCGGCAGGGAAGTCGACCTTGACAGCCCGAGTTGAGTAGGCAAGTCGTGTCCCGTTACCCAGCTCCCCGAAGCTTGCCACGCCCCAGGCCCACACCACTCCGTCCGAGGTGAGCGCATAGCCGTCGGAGTTCGACGTGGCGATCTGCACGATCCGGCCATTGATGCCTGCGACCGGAGTGGGTCGATCAAGCTGAAGCTGGCTTATGGCGCCGTGGTTGCCGACCACCCCAAATCGGTAGACGACCGGGGCACTCGGTGGACGGGAGGCGGCAGTAGAAGCACAAGCCGTGAGCACCAATGCCGAGCCCAACACGGATGTCCAAGCGAGCAGGGTCCCCATGCGCTTCGATATGGATGCCAAGTACATGCTCTGAGTATCAGGCCATAGTGTTTGATTGTCAACTAGGTTTACAGTTTGCTAACATCCTCACTCATGGCTTCCGACACGGCTCCGCCAAACGCAGACACCGATGACGGCAGCAGCTCGGCTCATTCCCCGGTCATCGGTCTGGGACCGGCACTGCGACGCGCCTGGCTCGGCTATCAACATCGGCTCGACACCGCCATGGCGGATGCGGGGTTCGGCGAGCGACGATTTCCCGACGGGCGGGTACTCCGATTGTGCTCGGATCGAAGATCGACCATTACTGCCATCGGACGCGAGCTCGGTATCACGCGCCAAGGGGCGAGCAAGGTCGTGGGGCAGCTACGCGACTGTGGCTACGTAGTAGTTGAGGACTCTGCCACCAGCGGGAGGGAGAAGTCGGTCACCCTGACTGACCTCGGTGCCAACTACCTGCGGGAGCACCGGGCGGCAGCCCGTGCCATCGAGAAGGAGCTGAGAGCCCACCTTGGCGAATCGGCCTTCTCGTCTCTGGTGACCTTGATCGACACTTTGGGTCAGGATGAACAGCCGCGCATGCAGACCTACCTTCGTGGGTCCACTCGAAGCCTCTAATTTACTCCTTCAGTTTTCCTCGATCATTTCGTCTGTGATCGGTGTCCCATCTTCCTTAATTCCGTTGCTTTCATGGCTGACGAAGCCGAGCGGGGCTACGATATCGAGACCATCCGCCGCAGGCAGGGCGGCCGGCCCTCGATTGGGTCCGCTCCGGCATCAGTCGAATCGGTGCGCCTCGATCCTGAATTTGAGGCGTGACCTGTTGCTGCGAGCCTCGGAGGACGGCATCAGCGTGTCGGAGACCAATAGTGAGCGCTGCGTCGATACGCACGCAGGCTGACCCCAAACCCGCAGGTCCAACCGGCTCCCAAGGTGAAGTCCGTCGTTGGTGGGCAGTTCCGGGCGAGGCAGTTGTCGGGAGGACGACCCTGGCCGGCTACGGCCTCCGCATGGATACAAGAGACGGTAATAGGAGCTCTCAACCGAACTTCGAGACGTTCTCGGAAAAAGAAGGCTCGTGAGGACCCGTTCCAACCATTGACATTGACCCCTACCGCTCTGGACGATGTGGGTGTGGCTGACGAGGCCGAGCCGACAGGTTTCAGCGATGTCGACTCCTCCGTTGCGCCCTCGTACTTCATTCAGTACCTCGATGCTGCTCGGAAGACCTCCGCCATTGCTCAGGCCAAGGAGTGGAGCATCGAGCATCTCCACCTCGCACGTTGCCAGCGTGTCCTCGACGTGGGATGTGGAACCGGAGAGGACGCAATTGCCATCTCTTCGATTGTCGGGCACGAGGGTGGGGTAGTAGGAGCCGACTCATCTCGGGCGATGATCTCGGAGGGGAAGAGACGCCACGGCCATTTACCTGGAGTTTGTTTCCAAGTGGGGGATGCTCAGCGGCTTCCATTCGCATCCGAGACGTTCGACTCATGTCGAACCGAGCGGACCCTTCAGCACCTGGCTGATCCGGATACAGCGGTTGTCGAGATGGCTCGTGTGCTCAGGAAGGGAGGGCACTTGGCACTCGTCGAACCGGACTGGGAGGCCCTAGTGATCGAAGGCGCAGATGCAGGTCTGAGCAGAACGATCCTGAGCAGACATATCGAGCTTCACTCACAGCCTCGGATGGGGCGGAGATTGCGAGGACTCCTTACCGCCAACGGCTTCGATGACGTGCGTCTTGCGGCGGGAATGGTCCTCCACACTGACCTTGATACTTCCAATCGGGCATTTGGAATCGTTCGCGCTGTGGTCGGAGCTGTTTCTGCCGCATCGATCTCCCAAGCGGAGGCTGATCGGTGGCTCGCTGACCTCGAGCGAGCAGACGGAGAAGGCCGGTTCTCTGTAGCGTGACCGGCTTTCGTGCGGCCGGTCGGAAGCGGTAGCAAAGCATCGGCCATGTGCCCGTCCTCGTCCGCCACCGAGGTCAACCGCCGAAGCCTTTGTCCGACCCGCGTTCAGAGGTGCCATACCACGATCGAACCCGGATGTGATCTCTCCTCCATCGCTGGTTCCCGTTGACGCAGGCGGCCGAACCTTCGACATCGGTCGAAGAAGCCAAAGCGTGGGACTTTCGGAACGGGTTCCCCTTGCGGTGAGGTTCGCCGTCGCCGAGCGCCCGTCGTGTAGCCGGAGGCGGTCGCCACATGGACACGTCCGATGAATTTACGCCCGGTCAGTTGTCCATCGTTGAGAAACCACCCCTGGTCGCGCACGTTCGGCGTGACACAGACCGTCGGCGGGGACGCGCTTGTGCCGGTGCCACCGGTCCACGACGCAGCCCTGAAGGTTACGATGCATCCGATGATTCACTCGTTCCACACGTCCCCGCCGCGGCATCGCGACGGCGGGGCGTGATGACGACGGTCGAGGCGAACGGCGTCACGCTCGGGATCGAGCAATTCGGCGACGCGGCGGCCCCGCTCGTCCTGTGCGCGGGCGGCACGACCATGCTCTCTTGGCCCGACGAGCTCTGTGAGGCCCTCGCGCGCGGCGGGCGTCACGTCGTGCGGTACGACCTGCGCGATTCGGGTGCGTCGCTCACCGTCGATCCTGAAGCTCCGGCGTACACGCTGCGCGACCTTGCCGCCGACGCGGCAGTGCTCGCCCGCGAACTCGACGATCGGCCGGCGCACCTAGCGGGCATCGGCGTCGGCGGGATGGTCGCCCAGGTCGCCACGCTTGACCACCCGGACGCGTTCTCCGCGCTCACCCTCGCCGGAACGCGGCCCGTCGCTCCGGGCCCGGTCGATGACGACCTGCCCGATCATGACGCGGCGACGATGGACCGGCTGTTCTCGCGCTCTATGCCCGACTGGTCCGACCGCGACGCGGTGGCGGAGTTTGCCGCTGGTGGCGCTGAGATCCTCGGCGACGATCCCGCCGCCGCCCGCGCGGCCGCCCAGCGCAAGTGGGATCGCACGCCGGGCACGGGGCCCGCGGCACAGATGGCCAACCAGCTGGGCATGGTGTTCGCCAGGCTCGACTGCAAGCCGCGCTGGCGCGAGCGGCTGGCCGAGCTCGGGATGCCGGCGCTGGTGGTGCATGGTCGCCGCGACCCGTTCTTCCCTGTTGGCAACGGCGAAGCGCTCGTACGCGAGATCCCCGGTGCGCGGCTGCTCGTACTCGAACGGGCCTCGACGGCGATCCCCGAGGCGGCCGCCGATGAGGTCGCGACGGCGATGCTCGCCCTCTAGGTACTCACGGTCCTGGTCGCAACACCCACCTCGGATCTACGTGGGAAGTGACCCGAATGCCCAACGGCCGTGAATCCCGCTGGCGGATCGTCTACTGCTCCACAGCGTTGTTAGCATTGGACAGATAGATAAGCAGTGAGGTTGGAGAGAGATGCCCATCAAACATCTTCGCGCTGACACGGCCCCCGCGGCAGTGGCGGAGATCGTTAAGGAGGAAGGCGCCGTCGTAGTCGATGGGGTGGCGTCCTCCGATCTGTTGAACGGCATCGAGGCCGAGCTCAGACCGTATCTCGATACCACACCGCTGGGACCCGATGATTTCACCGGTTCCCTGACCCGCCGCACCGGGGCCCTGATTGCGCGCTCGCCTTCTGCGCGCCAGCTGGTGATGCACCCACTGGCGCTGGGGACGACTAGCGAGGTGCTGGCTCACGCCACCAACTTCCAGCTGCATCTGACCCAGGCCATAGCCATCGGGCCCGGCCAGCCGGCCCAGGCCATCCACAAGGACCGTTGGGCCTTCGACTTCTTCCCGTTCCCGACAGGTTACGAGGTCCAGTGCAACACGATCTGGGCACTCACTGAGTTCACCGAGTCGAACGGTGCCACCCGGGTGGCTCTCGGCAGCACCACCGCCGACGATACGCAGGCATTCACCCAAGACGATACGGAGCCGGCCGAGATGGAGAGGGGCTCCGTGCTGTTTTACTCCGGCAGCGTGAACCACGGTGGCGGGGCTAATCGGACCGACAAGGTCCGCATCGGCATCAACATCACCTACAACCTGGCTTGGCTCCGTCAGGAGGAGAACCAGTACCTGGCCACACCGCTCGAAATTGCGCAGACTTTGCCGGTCGATCTCCTGCGGCTGATGGGGTACGACCGGGGGGCATACGCCCTCGGCTACGTCGGCGATCTGCGCGACCCGATCGAGACCGTTCTTCCTGGCTTCGGCGACGTCGGATTCGCAGTCGCGGACGAGACCTAACTCACTCGGAAGGGTAACCATCTGGGCACGGTGCCGTAGAGCTAACGGCCTTCGACACAGACCGAAGCCTCCTTTTTGGCGGATTCCTCGGGTTTGTGTGGGGGAATTGACGTGGAAGGTCGGGGTCAAGGGCGGCCGGAGGCCGACGTAGTGGACCCTTGAGGCCTGCCGTGGTGGAGGTGGCGCCAGCAATCATGCAGTGAGCCCCGGCCCTGTCCGGGGCCTTTGTCGCGAAAGACGCACATGCGTCCCCCTCGCACCGGCGAGGTCATCGACAATCACGGCGGCTCGTTCATTATGAACTTCGAGACCGTCCTGACTCGGCTGGGGTAGCCGCGGGCCGCGGTCTGGGAGTTGCACCCAGACCCGGCGATCTGAGGCACTCAGGCCGGGGGTTGGAGACACTCTCCGCCATAAGACGGACCATCGCACTGGGCTTACCGCTGAGCCACTCCCGGCAGGTCCGGAACCCAGTAGCTGGCAGGTTCGAGACCCCGCTCTGCACGTGCTCGGGTGAGGATGTCAGCCACGAAATGAGCTTTGGCTGCCGTGTAGACGTCTGTGTCCCCTTGGGCGAGGTCCACGTTCGCTCGCTTCAGTTCGGCGTATCTGTGCCGTTCTTCGGGATCGGCTCGGAGCGAGTCTCGGAGGAGCAGGTGGTCGAGGTGCGCCTTGTTGTTCTCAACGACCAAGTAAAGGTGATGGGGCGGGAGTTCAGGGTGTTGGGAGGTGTCGAATGCCTGTCTACCCGCCACTCCGCCGTCGCCTTCCCATTCGTAACCGAGCAGAGCGAGGACATCGATGATCAGTGGGACTTGGGATTCGTCGGCCACCACGACGTCCATGTCGATGATGGGCTTGGCCGCCAGTCTTGGTACCGACGTCGATCCGACGTGGTCGATGCCTAACGCAATGTTCTCAACGGCAGGCCAGAGATATGAGCGTGCTCGTTCGAACGACTCCGGCCACTGCGGGTCGTAGTCCACCACCACGATTTCCCTGGTGACCGCAAATGCCTCCATCGTGAATCTTCCCTCGACGCAGACCGCCGTGAGACCTCCGTCGCTCCCAACCGCAGGCTCCTCGCCGGGTTCCCACACCACCGCGTGCCCAGCTCGGATCAGACGGCGCGCTCCTTTACCGCCGCTGACCCAACCAGAACCGGAGACCACGGCAACGAGCTGCCGACGTTCGGCTTGGCGTCGGTCGATGACGCCGCCCGGTGCCAGATGCAATACCTGAATCCGGCCACGAGTGTCTTCACCGGTCAGCCTTCCGACACGAGACTCCGAGCCGAGGGGGTCAACAGGGACGGACACCTCTGGATCGAATCGAAAGATCTGCACGGTGCCAACGTAGCCAGACACCATCTTCCTCGGAAGCGTCCCCGCGCCGGCGATTAGGTGCTGAAGCTCCACGCCCCCGCCCCTCCCCGCCCCAGGCAGCTCGGCTTCATTGGCATCGCCCGGGCGAAGCCAGGCGCCCTGAGCGCGGCCGAGGCGGAACGCCACCTCGAGGACCACCGTGACGAGGAGTTCGCCCGATAGTCGTCGTCGACACCGGGCCCGCTCGTAGCGGCACCATTGAACACGATCCGGACCACGACCGCTGCGCAGCGCACTTCGAAGAGACCGACGAGGTGCTCGTCGTGCCACAGGTGTGTTGGCGGAAGCCGCGGCGGACCTTGCCACAGGCTCGCTGCAGGCTGAAAGCCCATCTGACCAGCCACGTACCTGGCAGTCCCAACGGGGTTCGAACCCGTGTCTCCACCTTGAGAGTGTCCCTGGGCAGGACGATGCCGAACGGCGCCGAACCATCATGGCTGCTCAGAGTCACTATGTGATCGTCAGCGGACCTGCGTGAACGTCAGCGTCCGCGCGATGGACGCGCGATGCTCAGTGACCATCCCCCAGAATTTGGTCCACCTGTCGCCAAAGCAAGCTTCTCCATATGTCAGCTGTTCGGTGATGGAGGATGTGTAAGAAATGTTGTGACCCCTACCGCCAAGGCGCTGGCTGCAGACTCCTGCCAACCGGACTCGGTCAACATTGCAGCGTCCGTTGAATTGCGCATGTTCCCACACTCGATGAGGATCTTCGGCACCGTCGACAGGTTCAACCCAGCAAGATCATCCCTAGGTTGGATCCCGTCAATGCCGTCATAGGTACTAAGAGGCATACCTGTCCCAGACGCAAATGCGTTCCTCACATCTAGTCCGAGCTGTTGCGAGGCCTGGATGATCCCGTCATTAATGCCGTCGGCCACGGGTTCGAGAACGGCAAATCCTCGTCCGTCAACCGGTCCTCCATCGCCATGAATCGAGATTGCAGCATTCGCGTGAGCAATGTTGCCGATCGCAGCACGTTGGGTGACGCACGGTCCAACCCCGGCGTTGTTCGCCCTCGTCAATATGACGCGGGCACCTTCCGTTTGTAGGTCGGTCTCCAAGTACAGGGCAACGTTGAAGTTGAACTGTGCTTCGGTGAATCCACCATCGGTTTCGGTACCAGTGGTATCGCAGGGTTCCTCCTCCCGTCCGTTCCACACCATTTGGTTGATATACGTGGCATCCGAGAAGTTGCCTTCATTGTGTCCCGGATCGATCACGACAACCTTGCCCGAAAGTGACGGCGGAGCTGTGGTCGTCGGTTCGCTCTTCGGGATCATGGGCACCACCGAACTGTTACCAGCTCTGTGATGGGCTGCTGAAACGACGACTGTCGAGCACGACGTTGAGAGGAGGCAGAGAACCACGACGCACAGCCCGAAAACTGGTGGTCTTCGTACCATCGACCGCAGACCTGTCGTTCAGATCTGGTTTGGATCTTGTGTTGGAAGCCCAAGCTGCTGCGCCACTGGATTCCATGCAGCCGTAAAGGCCTGCTTCGCGGCGCTCGCCTGCTGATCCGCAGCCTGAGCGGCTGCCCAGTTACTCGTTTGCGGTGCGGTGCCGGAGCATCCGCTCACGTCATTGCCCCAGTCGGCGTAGTCCTGGTCTGACAGCGCCGACTGCTGGAGCGCTTGTGCCAGGTCCATCTGGACGGTCTGCCCACCGGGAATCGCAGACACCACTGTTGTGTTGAGTTGGCTGAGGTCGGTCTGATGCAGGGCAGCATCGCTCTGCAACGTTGAGATCGCACCTGAGATGTCTCCGCAGTTACCGATTGCAGAGACTGCTCCCTCGACATTGGACCGCGCTTGTGCGCTTTGGCCAATAATCAACCCGATTGATTGCCCCTCGGCCAACTCCGTAGAAGGTGCGGTCGTCGATGTGGAGGTGGACAAAGTCGTTGAAGATCTAGGCTGCACAGATCTAGGTAGCACTGATGAATTGTTGGTCTTGGGATGCGCCGACGCTTTCCCCGACGAACTCAGTACGCCGGTAGCGATGAGGCCGACGCCGGCACCAACGAGAAGGACCAGCCCAAGCATCAGACCCAACATCAGGCGATTGCTCCGTCGTCGACCAACGTAAAGCGGCGGTGGAGGCGAGGGATCTTCCGGAGGCCGATGGCTGACCGTCGAACGGGACTGCAGCCCAGTGTCCGAAGCAGGGGCGGGTGAAAGGAACGCCGGCTGAGTGGGACTAGCGGGGGTCGCGCGTGGGCTGCGGGATCTTGCACTTCTTCAAGCGGAAACCCACACCGGGGACAGAACCGACCGCCCTCACGCCCCTGGGTTCCGCACCGCAGGCACATTCCCATTGGTAGTCAGGGGCGCGGTGCCTGCAGTGCAGGTCCGGTTCCCCATCCCCCTTTCAATCCGTGCGTGCGGTTTTCCCGCACACGGCTTACCGACGGTCGTCTGGACATGGTTACGCTGCCTTCGGGTATCGGATGGTGCCCATGAGCTTGTGCAGGCCCTGGTCGTGGAACCAGGTGCGGGTCCATTGGTCCGCCTGACCCGCTCGCAGGTTGCGGCCCCGCTTCTTGACGAGCAAGCGACGCAGCCGCCACGCCACATAGCGGTCCATCTCGACGAACTTGTTCGCCGCATTCCCGTTGCGGAAGTAGCCGCCCCATCCCCGAAGGAACAGGTTGAGTCGATGAATCGCTGACTCCAGCTCCATTCCGACCTGGCTTCGACCGGTCATGGCCTTGACCCTCGCCCGTGCTCGCTTCATGGACCGCTGCGACGGCCAGCGGTGGAGGTAGTAGCGGATGATCCGTTTCTGCTCCCAGAGCTTGCCGGACATGCGGGCACGAAGGTGGCACCCGAGGAAGTCAAAGCCCTCTCTCCCCTCCCGAAGGTCGACCGTTCGGGTCTTGTCCGGGTGGAGTTTGAGACCGAGGTCGCCCAGGATGGCGGTCGCCCGCCGCTGGGCCTCCTCGGCTTGGCTCTGGGACGTGCACAGCACCACGAAGTCGTCCGCATAGCGGACGAGCTCCCCGGTGCCGGACTCGGCCCAGGTCCGGTCGAAGGCGTGCAGGTAGATGTTGGCCAGCAGCGGTGAGATCACCCCACCCTGGGGAGTACCCGAGACCGACTCGGACACCACCCCATCGGTCAACACGCCTGCCCGCAGCCACAGCCGAACCAGCTTGAGCACCCGTCGGTCGGAGACCCGCTGACCGACCAGGTTGAGCAGACGCTCGTGGTCGATCTCCCCGAAGAAGTTCTGGATGTCTGCTTCGAAGACGAAGGACTTGCCCTCGATGAAGCCGACCCGGATCCGCTCCAGGGCGTCGATGGCCGAACGCTTCAGGCGGAAGCCGAAGCTGCAGGGTAAGAAGTCGGCCTCGAAGATGGGTTCGAGGACGAGCTTGGTGGCCTGCTGGACCACCCGGTCCTTGACCGTCGGGATGCCCAATGGCCGCTTCGTGCCGTCGGGCTTGGGAATCTCCACCCGGCGGACTGGTGCCGGGCGGTAGTTGCCTGCACGGAGGGCGTCACGGACCTCGGTGAGCAGACGCTCGACCCCGTAGTCGTCCTCCACCGCAGCGATGGTCAGTGTATCGACCCCCGCTGCCCCACGGTTGGCTCGGACCCGCTCCCACGCCTCCCACAGGATGTCGTCCCTGTGGATGCGGTCATACAGGGCGTGGAAACGCCGACCCTCAGACTGCTTGGCCGCAGCCCATAGCCGGTTCTGGAGGCGTCGAACTTTGGCCCGGGACGGTAGTCCCAGGGGGGAGATGGACCGGGCGGTCCCGGCCATGCCCTCACTCGTTCCTCTGTTCCCGGCGTGACCGAAGTCGGGGCCCTTCCCTCCTGCCGGGTTCCTCCCGGCGATCGGCAGTACTACGACCCCGTCGGACTCCCGCTTCCCTCCGCTCGGTTTCACCACTGGCTTATCCGAGCGGTCTTTGCTGACAAGGCTGGAAAGACGGGTCTCTCCTGTTCCGAACCAAACCGTGCGTACGTGCCGCTCCCCGTACCCCGAGGGGACCCGACCAAGGGCATTCCGGAGGGCCGGTAGGTCGGACATGGGCCTTCGCCGTGATATGAGCGGCTCGGCTCCCCCGTTGTGAGTGTGACGAGGCTGCAGGACTCGCGCCTGGTGGCACTACGGCCCGCACGCTTGCTCCCTCCAAAGAGGCTTTTGACACCCCGCTCAGCCAGCCGGATCTCTCCGACTGACCGGGGCCTGCTACTGGGCTCTCCGGCGATTACCCAGACGGGACTTGCACCCGCAGGTCTGGTCCAGTTTTCAGGACGCAACATAATTTCAGCCTATCCAGTCGGCGAATCGATTTTCCTTGGATTTACTTCGTGTGATCCACCGTGACGATGGGTCGCCCACAGTCCGGCGAACGCACAGCAACGTGAACGGGTGACGGACCACGAGCATCCCGCGCCTTCCCGGACACGTGAGCTGAGGTGATAGCACGGTCGAGCGCTGGATGAGGTTTTCGGCGCCCACACGTTCGAGGTTGCGTGCTCGCGCTATGGCTACATCGAGCACCTCAGCCTGTATCGGCATCGTCGTCCACATCCTCGGCGCTATCGGTGTCACCGTCGTCCTCCGCGTCCGCGTCGTCGTCCCCGTCTCCACCACCGCCATCCGTGTCCTCGCTCATGTCCTCGGCCACGCCCGAGCCTCCTTCAACAATGTCCTCCACCCGACTCGCATACTCATCGTGGGACATGAAAGACGTGAGCGGATCTTGTTGCAGCTCCTGGATCTGTTGCAGCTTCTCCATTGGAGCACCGCCCTCAATAGCACTGATTGTCTCGGGATCCATCCTCAGAGGGCCGACATCGCTCTCCATGACAGGTGAATTCACCCCATCGACGTGGGGCTCGGTCGGGCCCGGAGGGTCCCGGGGGGGCATCTCTGCGGCGGTATTGGCGTCTGAAGGGGGTGCGTCCAAGCCCTTCGACAGTTCTCGATTCCGGGCGTCCTCCCAGACGCCGAGCTGTGTCTCCTCGGGAGTGAGAGGCACTGGGGGCGGTATGGGCTCGCTGGTCGGGACAGTCGGGCTGTTGGCCACGATGCCGGAGCCGAGCGTTTCGAAGTTCCCGGTGACCGCTTGGGTGACGTTGGCTGCGTCCATGCCCGGTTGGAGCACGTCAGTTATCGCAACATCTCCGGCGATGGCCGCCGGCGAGGTAAGACTCGCAGGGTCAGGTAGAACGCCAGGCAGGGCGGTTCCCCCAGTTAACGAAGACGCAACTCCGCTCAGCACCACCGTGCCAACCTGGAACGCCTTGTAGAGACCCCCGAGGTCACTGATCATCGGACGGCTGCATCGAGGCGGACCACCCCGTCACGGACGAGCACGGGCAGCGACGTCATGGTTTCACCGAGGAAGGAGGCTTCTGAGGGAGCCTCGGTCTGGATTTCATCGCAGATCGCCAAAATCGAACGCACACCGTCGGAGCGAAGCAGCGCCTCGTAGACGAACAAACCGCACTGAACGCGTGACCCATCCCTGCCGCGCAACACGAACGGGGAAGCCGGGTCGTTGCCGTTCCCGAGCCCGATCCCCACGAAGCGGATGGCAACCCGTCCGGCCAGGATGCGAGGGTCGGCCCGCTCCTCCACGATCAGCTCGGCGTCCTTGAGGGTGCGCAGCAGGCCGTCCGGCTGGTCGATGCCCAGCGCCGTCGCCCACTCCATGAGGGTCTCGGTGGACGGCACATTGGCGGTGAACTCCCACATGCGGTAGCGCTCTCCGTCAAGCGCGAGGGTGTGGCTGCCGAGCTGGACGATGCCTGACCCGTCGGGGAGGGCGGCGAACCCCGAATTGATCCCGCCCGGTGTGCCCACTGGCATCAACACGCCCATCAGGACTTCCCTTCGAAACGCGAGACCCGAAAGCAGAACGGTGAGCCCGTGGGCAAGCTGACCACTGCCTCGCCGATCTCGAGGGACGACAGGGCCCAATCCTCGATCACTTGCCCGAGGACGACGTCCTGTTGCAGCCCCTTGGCCCGCACGGCCAGCTCGCTGGTCACCTGCTTGCGGTTGGCGCCGAAGCGCTCGCTCACCAGCTCCCGGCTGACCTGGTCCATGAGGCGGAAGGCGAAGACGGTCCCGAAGCCCGAAAGGATGCTGTTACCGACATCCTCGTCATAGGCGTGGTACACCTGGCGAACGTTCTGCGAGCCGACCAGGAACTTGAGTCCGAGGGACCGGCCGAAATTAATCCCGTCGGCCACGTGGGTCAGCTGTGGAAGCAACGAGAACTCGTCCAGCAGCACGAAGACGTTCCCCTTGGCCCGGTTCCGGCCCAAGCCTTCCTTGATGGCCAGGTCGATGAGCACCCGATAAATGGGGAGGAGGAGACTGCCGGCCGCTATGTCGTACTCCACGAACAGCGCTCGTGCTCTCTTTCCCCGCACGAAGCGGCGGACCGAGAAGTCACCCGGCTCGCGGAAGGCTCCGGAGAACGCCGCCCGGATCGATTGCTGCATGAACGCCATGACCGCCCTCGGAGCGTTGCCAGAGCCCTCGAGGTAGTGGCGGGCTCCCGCCAGGTCGTCGTGGGCGCTGATGAGCGCAATCAGCTCCTCACGGGAGCTCTCCAGCTTCTTTCGGAGCGAATCGTTCGAATGGCCGGCGACCTCACGCGCCATCGCGTCGACCACGGCCGCGAACACGTCGCGAGCTCCCGCAGCGAAGAAGAGGTTCTCGCCGGCGTTGTCGAGCTGGTCGGCGAAGATGGTGCTGGCGATCTCGAAGATTTCGTCGCCCCGCTCGTCGAGGTCGCCCGACAGGAGATCCTGAAAGATGTTCCAGATTCGACCTCCTGGTCCGGGATGGCGTTCGTTCGCCAGCACCACGTCGTCTTCCCGATAGAGCTCGGCCAGGTAGTCACCCTTGGTGTCAAATATCACGAACACATCGTCGGGGCCTGCGTTGTGACGCAATTCCCGGACCACATGCATCATGGCGTTCGTCTTGCCCGACCCTATGCTGCCGAGGAACAGTAGGTGCTTGGAGAGCAGGCTCTCGTCGAGGCGGATAATCCCGTCGGGGCCTTCGAGCACCGTCATGGCCGGGGTACCCGGTGGAGCACCGGCGACCCTGGGGGTGGCCGCAACCGTCGTCCCCTCGAGGATCGCTACGTCCACGTGCCCGCCTGACTCGTTCACCGTGCCAGCCCATCCGCGAGGGCGAGGAGACGGACTGTCACGATTCCCACTGGGTGCCCGCCAATGTTCCCTTGCGATTCAGGTCAAAGACCAGGGCCCCCAGCTCGGCAACGATGTCGTCGGCATTAGTCTCGGGGAAGCAATAGAGAACATCGGAGGCCTGGACGCCACCGATTATGCCACCGATGATGCTCAACGGGCCCAGAAGTCCTTGGAATCTACTGGTCCCGAACCTCCCGAAGGCGACGGGGCCTGGGGTGGCTTGACTGCAGTAGATCTGCAGCCCCAATCGGCCGTAGTAATAGCTCGCGATGACTACAAGGGCGACCAGGAAGAGGATGATGATTCCAGAGGGCTTGTTACCGTTGACGAGCTGGAGGAATCCCACGATGGTCGCAATGATGAGCACCAGCGTGCCGAGTATTCCCAGACCACGGTCGATGTAGCTGCCAAAGCCAGTGACAGATTCGAGGTTGACCTCCTCGAGCAGTGAGGTTCGCCCGGTCAGCTTGCGGGAGTCGGCGCGCAGCACGATACGTGAGTCGGTCACGAACAGCGTGCCGTGGGCACTTCGCCGAAAGGGCCGGAAGTGGAGGATGGGATAAGTCCGCCACAGCGTCTCTCCCTCGCTGAGGGCGATGTTCGTCCCCGGTATGGTGGAAACCTTCGGTCTGATCGGCGCGGTACCGGAGGGCACGGATGTTGGTCTTCCGGATTCGGACGTGCGCGCCACCAAAGTACGGGGGACAGTGTCGGTTTGCGACGACCCGGATGGGGCTCCGGAGTCGGTGAGTGGCTGCCCGCAGCCCTCACAGAAGGCGCCCCCTTCGTCATTGGCCGTCCCGCAGTTCCTGCATCTCTGCATAGTGCCTCCTTGTTCGGGCTGGGAAGATCAGCGTCCGCTCGCCAGCAAAGCCGACTTGCGCGACCACCACGGCTGGGGAACGGTGAAGATCTGCTGCAAGGAGACATATCGATACAGCACGTAAATAGTGGTGGGAGCCCGGAGACGAACCTTGGCGGGCGCGTCGAGCTCTGGTAATTGCAAGATGATGCCGTCCTTGTCGAGCGACGGTAGCCCCACACTCTCATAGCGCAACTGCACCCACACCTGGTTGCCTGTGAGGCCGTGCAACACAAAGCGTCGATCGGTCACCCACAGCTGTCCCGGTTCGGGATCGCGCCGAGCGCGGCGCCGCCTTTTTCACTTTCTTGCGGCGGTGACTCCAGAACATCAGGTTCCCGATGATCGTCATCGCCCAGGCGAGCGGCGATCCGAATGCGACCACCACACCCTGATGTATAAGGACCGGGTCCCCGTAGAACGAGTAGAGAACTATTGGGGCCCCGTCCACGTAGCAGATCTCACCGGGCTCGAGCTGCTGGTGGTGGGCAGCCAGTTGAGAAGTCTCTACTGACGGGGGCAGCTGCCCTACTTTGAGAGTTGCGCCCAGTTCCGCGGCGAGCGCCAGGTCATCGTGTCGAGTCTGAAGCGACTGCCACTTGGCCACTCCCCAGGGCGCCAGAAGGACCAGCCCAATGAGGAGGAGGAGCAAGGACCCGCCCACGTCCTTGGACCCTAAACCGATTCCCCCCAATAGGATGCCGATGAACCCGAAGTTGCGCAGAACCCGGCGGAACTTGGTCGTCGGATCACTCGGGACCGCACCATGGGTCAATATTCCAATGTCCATGTTGCCCTCCGCGTCAGTGAGATTCGCACAACTGACACAATCGGCCAGCTGTGCCGCTGGACTGACTCATCCCGAGCCCTTGCCTCCCTCTACGATGGGGTATCGAGACCTCAAACGGGAGAGGGAAAGCTACCCCTTTCTGCTTGGGCAATTCCGCCGCCCCTGTGAGGTGATTCGACCTATGTCAGTCTTCGGCCTTGGCTGCGACACGGTGTCGCGATTCGGCGCTTTTGAGGGACTCGAACAATGCAGATCGACCGCTGCAGTCTGCGCCGACTGACAGTTGAGTGTTACGTCGAGAACGCTCAATTTGCCAAGTAACCCAAAGCAGTATCGTCCGATCGTTTGGGCGTCGAGGCTCCCAGGTTTCGAGCTTCAGGGATCGGTCACGAGTTGTCGGATCATGCACAGGACGGCCATCCACGCATCATCGCTCGGCTGTCCCGTGACCGTGACCACCGTTCGCTCGGGCTCGTAAAGGACGTCGAGCTCATCATGGGGTGAGCCAGTGTCTGCGGTGCGAATGGCAAGGGCAGCGGGTTCACCAGGTTGGGCGATCCGCAGTGCCGCTGCTCGAGCTGCCCGCTCAAGGCCGGCCTGAAGCAGCGGATCTCTGGCCTCTAAACGCGCAGAAGCGCCGTTCATGCAGGTCACGTACACTACTCTAAGTATGGATTGGCCGAAAGGATCCCGGCAGGGTCGAACTACCCCTTTTTCGACTCCGGTAACCACCCAAGCGAGGATCGATCGAGCACTCCTCTTGACCTTGTTGGCCATCCGCGGCGTACACGTCATCCAGGGTTTCAGCTGTGTCGTCACCGCTCGCGGCGCCTACCGTCG
Organism: uncultured Acidimicrobiaceae bacterium; assembly: GCA_963828385.1. Classification (GTDB taxonomy): domain Bacteria; phylum Actinomycetota; class Acidimicrobiia; order Acidimicrobiales; family RAAP-2; genus Bog-756. Next base: position 649,649 of record CAWHEF010000002.1, on the reverse strand, counting down.
TTCGAAGATCGCCGCGGTGTTGGCCATCGGCGCTCTGGGCGAGCTTCTCTGGCTCGCCGACCACGGACTGTCCGTGGGTCGCCACCAGTTGATGGCCGCCCGCGGCGACACCCTTTTCGGGATGGCGGGCCTGGTGATGCTAGGGGCGGCCACGTCTCCCGCGGATCGGACCTCATCGCTCAACTGGATGCTTCCGCTGACGGTCGGAAGCTGCATCGGCAACGCCTTCGCCATGTCCACGGTCGAAGGTACCGCCAGTGTCGCCGCTCTCACCGTCGCCTATGCCGGGACGACGAGGGACTCCCTGCTCGGCGGGTCAGGTCGTGAGGCGACTGCCATCGCCAACACGTTCAGCTACCCCGCGTTTTATGTTGTAGCCAGGGTGGTAATCGGTCTGACGCGCAAACTGGCCACAGAAGTCGACGGCGCCCGCCAGACAGCAGTTTTGGAGAGTTCACGAGCCGCCGCCGAAGTAGCCCGCAATCAGGAGCACCGTCTGCTGCATGATTCGGCCCTCCAAACCTTAGAAGCCATCGCCACCGGCCTTGCTGGCGACGATGACGTCCGAGACGAGGCCAGAAGGGAAGCTGACTACCTTCGCGGAGCCCTCTCGGGCAGAGGTGCGGTTATCGGTGGACTCGTGGCGGCGTTTGGGGACATAGCCGCCGAGGTGGCGCGCCGCGGACTGAGGCTCAATGTGGTCACCGCTGAGTTCCGGGACGAACCTGCTCCTGAGGCGGCTGCGGCGCTTCGAGACGCAACCCGTGAGGCGGTCTTGAACGTCGTAAAGCACGCTGGCGTTGACCGGGCTGTGCTGCACGCTGCTAACCCAACCACCGGCGGCGTTGCGGTGACCGTTCGGGACCATGGCTGTGGGTTCGACCTCGAGCACGGTCAAAGGAGATTCGGCATCGACAACTCGATCGTGGCCAGGCTGAGTGAAGTTGGAGGACGCGCGACGTTCTGGTCAGAACCGGGAGACGGAACGCGAGTGGAACTATGGGTGCCGAGCTGATCCCCGTAGCGGTCATCGAGGACCACCCCCTCTACCGTCGTGGCCTGATGCAAACGATTGAGCGGGCTGAGGGCCTGGTTCTGGCAGCAGCCGCACCGTGTCTCGCCGAGATGGAGGCGCTCAACTATGGAGAGGCCCGAGTGGTCGTACTTGACCTGCACCTTCCCGATGGTGCTGGTGGGCTGGCCGTGACTAGAGTTCTCGAACGGGTTAGCGCCATCCTGGTGGTGTCGGCGTCCGACAACCGGGGGGATGTCGTCGAGGCCATCGCTGCCGGAGCCAGCGGCTATCTGACGAAGTCATCCGAAGCTGACGAGATCGTGCATGCGATCGGGATCGTCGGATCCGGGAACACCTACGTATCTCCCATTCTGGCCGCCTATCTGATTCTAGACAACCGCGCCCGACACGACACCAAATCCTTCGCCCTCACCAAACGAGAGCTCGAGCTGCTCTCCATGCTCGCTCAGGGGGAAACAGACGCCGACATAGCGGCGCGAATGTTCATCAGCATTCGGACGGTGCGGTCCCACCTTGACCGAATCCGTGACAAGACCGGACGGCGCAGGAGAGCCGACCTCACCAGGCTCGCGTACGAACGGGGCGCATTTGAGCATCCCTCGCCTTCCCGGACACCTGAGCTGGGGTGATAGCACCTCGGGAAGGAGTCCTTGATGCCACGACCACATCCGAGGGATTTCCGGGCACGAACCATCGAGCTGGCTCGAGAACGAGCGAAGCTGATGGCTGCCCTGGCCGACGATCTCGGGGATCTCGGAGAGCTGCCTACGCAACTGAGTGGCCAAGGCCGACGTCGACGAAGTCCGGAAGCACGGTGGTATATGGCAGCGGCTGTTCCTCATCCTCGTCGACCATCGGCGTCCCTTCCTACTCCAGTTCTTCGCGTTCGACAATCTCAAACGCCGCATCCACGTCGAGTCGATCGGCGTAGAGCACGAGGTTCGTACCCGCTGCGCGGGCCGATGGGACCAGGAGGCCGTCGAAACCGAGCCAGTGGGCCGCACCGCCGACAGTTCGACACACCTCCTGGTCTGCAGCCCTAAGGTTGTCATCGCCAATTCCAAGGTCGGCAAGAACAGCTCGGTCCGAAATGTCGATCACGTTCGTGACCGTGACCCGGACCTGGTAGAGCTGCCGACTCGTGCTCGGACGGACGGGTTGGCTGGCAATGGCGTACTCCGCCTCGGCAGATGCAGTTTCACGTGTGGTGCTCGTGTAGATCGCCGCTACACCAGGGGGATTCCAACGCGCGCCGCGCGCATTGGCGCGGGCTGGATCGAGTCCGTTGAACATGTGACGCCAAAGGATGGTGTCGAGTGGTGCGCCCCCAACCCCTTCGAGCTTGTCGAGCAGCTGCGGCTCGTAAACCATGAGGTGGTTCCATGGTTAGAGGTAGGCCCCGTCGCGAAGCTGGTCAATCAGCGTTAGTACGTCTTCGGTCTTGCCTTCCGCGATGATATCGGCGGGACGCCTGCCGTCGAGGAGTGCATGACGCGAGAACAACCACAAGCGCGCTTCGTCCGGTGAATAGAGATCGGCAAGGCGTTCCACGAGCCACTCGAGCGTGAGCAAACGCTGAAGTCCATCCGGCTGGGGCTCCGCACGCCCGGTCTGCCACCGAGAGATAGTTTGGGGAGTCGTCTCAAGAAGCTGCGCTATCTCACGCGAACGCACGCCTCCCTTTGACTTGATCGAATCGAGCCGTACTGCGACAGCACTCGCCATGATCACCACCTCCTATTGATGTCTGCGTCCTGACAAACACTCGAGGAATCCGCCATCACGAATCCCCGACGCTAACGCGATGACCGGTGGGGGCTGTCGAGTACGTCTTCGGCGGTTCGCTTGTGAGCAGAGCTCCCAGCGTGGCACGCCATGAATCGAGGCGCTTCCTGGCGGGCTCCAGCGCCGTCTCGGCCGCGGCAGCACGAATGGCAGCATCGCTCGCCGGACGGAGGAAGTCGTCGAGGTATATCGAAGGTCGAAGCTCGGTAGGCGTGCGAGTCAGCCGCGCCACTTCGGAACCGCGCTGGACCACGAAGTGCCTGCGAGGGTTCGTGATCGAGTCCTCCCAGCCGTGTGGACAGCAACGCTGATCCTGACATCCGTGTGCGGCGCGCATACCGCGCTTGGAGTACAGCGACCGAGCCTGGTCTCGCGTCAACATCGCTCCGAGGTCGGCGATGTAGACGCGCGGTGGCGGGAGGTACCCAGCACCGTCGCCCATCCGTGTATAGCGGTCGAGCGAGAAGCGCTCACCCAGGGTCACGCCGCTCTCGATGCCGCCAACGGCTCCGAACGCGAGCAACGGGAGCCCCACCGTCCCAGTGTGCTCAGCAACGAGGGGGACCGCGAGCTGGTGCAGGTTCTGGCACGCGTGGATGTAGCGGCGTAGGGCAAGCGGCCCACTTGTCGTCGTTCCAAACGGATGCACACGGAGCCACACCGCGTCGATTGGCAACAATTCGAGGTGAGCGATCAACTGCTTGCGTTGGTCCTCATCGTTGAGGGTTTGCGAGCGGATGACGAGCGGGTAATAGATGGGACTGTCGGTACGCCCGCGCGCATCAAGAGCGTGGCGGAGGTGCCCAACAAGCTCGGCATCGACCAGCAGCCACGGGTCGTCGCTGTTTGCGATGATGTGAGTGGGCGCGAGTACAGCGCTGAGGCCCTTGTCGACAGCAAACCCCGCGAGTGCCTCAACCAACAGAAGACCACTCGCTCCCGACAGCTCCTGCGGTACTTGTGGGGTGCGCGGCACCCAGGGCAAGTCGGAGACACCTGACAAGAGGAAGCCGGCCGGCGTCGACAGATCAACGCTGCGTGGGTCGAGTACTGTCTCGATTCCCTGGCGCCCCGCCTCGTGGGCGAGGTCCTCCTGCCTCGCGATCAGCGTCGGGTCGATGACGAGTCCGGTTGCGGAGAGCTGGCCCTCGCTCAGCAGCTGCTGGATGACGGTGTGGTCGTTCCGCCCCGGCCGCAGGTAGTTCCCGAGGGGCGGATGGACGACTCGGAGCGTGGCAGGCATGCCGCCTCCCTAGATATGCAAATTAACATTCTGATACACGAGCTTATCAACAAGCTACTGAACTGCAACCGCTTGATCTGTGTAGAGCAGATTCCTCACACACCCTCCGGTCCTGCGCCCGGGGGAGAAGTCGAGTACTGCTGGCCAGGCGCTGGTGCCGGCAGCCGGCGGGCGCCGCAGGCAAGCCCGCCGGCGTAGCCGGCGATCCATCAGGAAGGAATGGAGCTCGACCTGGTCATGCGCCTGGTCGATGCCTCTCCTGTTCGAGCGCCACAGTCGCTCGTTCCGCCAGCACCAGGATGCTCAATGCCAGGCCGTGCACCATGGCCCAGATCCACAAGCGGACCATTAACGCCGGAGAAGTCCGCTACGACGTTCGGACTCGGGTCGGCGGCCGGGTGGTCACCAAGACGTTCAAGCGCAGGCGGGACGCCGAGACGTACGCGACCGGCACCGAGGCTGACCGACTTCGCGGGATCGCCATCGACCCGCGTCGATCGAAGGTCATGCTCTCGGAGTTCGCCCGGGAGTACCTCGACGGCCGGGGAGATCTCGCAGAGCGAACTCGGGACCGGTACAACTATCTCCTCGTCCACCACGTCGAGCCCATCCTCGGCTCCAGGGCTCTCGGTTCGATCACCCCGACCGACGTTCGACGTTGGCACGCCGCGCTGTTCCGTCAGATCCCCTCCACCGCAGCGGGGGCTTACCGGCTGCTCTCCCAGATCATGCGGGCGGCCGTGGCCGACGAGGTCATCGTCCGCAACCCCTGCCAGGTCCGCGGGGCGGCGACCGAACGAGCGCCGGAGCGACCGGTGGCCACCATCATCGAAGTGAGCGAGGTGACCCGGCACATGCCGGCCGAGACGCGCATCGCTGTGCTGCTGGCAACGTGGTGCCAGCTCCGCCGGGCCGAGGTGCTCGGCTTGCGCCGCCGGGACATGGACCTCCTCCACCGGACGCTGACGGTCACGGTGACCCGCCCCCCCAGCATGTCCGGGCGGGAGATCATCAAGCCCCCGAAGACAGCCGCTGGACGGCGGACCCTCGCCATCCCCGCCCACGTGCTCGGCGAGCTTCAGCAGCACCTCGACGAGCGGACCACAGCCTCGCTGGACGCCTGGCTCCTCCCCTGCTCCGCCCGCACCCTCGAACGGCACTGGCAGGACGCCCGCAAGGCTGCGGGGCTGCCCCACCTCCGGTTCCACGACCTCCGCCACACGGGCCTGACCCACGCCGCTGCGACAGGGGCCACCACCGCCGAGCTCATGCACCGGGCCGGCCACGCCTCGCCGATCGCCGCCCTGCGCTACCAGCACGCCACCCAGGATCGAGACCGGGCGTTGGCCGAGGCGCTCAGCGATCTGGCCGGCAAGCCGGAAGTAACGCGCAATGAACGCGCGATGGAGCTGCCAAACACTGTGGAGACAGCTGGCCGACCCGGCGAAATCTCGCCCCTGACCAGCGACGACAAGGGGCTCTTCGGATTTCAGCGGGGTCGCGCCCTGACAAAGGTCCCCCGGTAATTGGCGAAGGTGCTTCAGGCTTGCGGTGTGAGCCAACAAAGCCGAAGCACCTTCGTCGTCACTGACCCTAGCGAGATCGTCCAGGCGTTGGTGGGCCTCAAAGACGTCCGGGTTGTCCACTACGAGCGCCGGGGCTCTCCACGTCGAGCTCGCCATCGAGCAGATGGTCGAGTCCGTCCGATGTCCCGCGTGCAGGGCGACGGCCCAGGTCAAGGAGCGCCCGGTCGTCCACTACGTCGACCTGCCCGTCTATGGCACGCCCATGTCGCTGGCCTGGAAGAAGCATCGCATGCGCTGTGTCAATCCGAGCTGTGCCAAGAAGAGCTGGGTGCTCGAAGATCATCGCATCGCGGCCAAGCACTGCCTGCTCACGACCCGGGCGGCCAAGTGGGCGACCCGCCAGGTCGGCGGGGGCAGGACGGTCTTAGAGGTGGCCGAGGAGTTGGCCTGTGACTGGCACACGGTCAACGAGGCGGTGATCACCTATGGCGAGGCACTCCTCGCGGCCGATCGCAAGCGGATGAACAAGACCGCGGCCATCGGGCTCGACGAGACCTCCTTCGTTCGTCTCGGGACGAAGGCCCACACCGCCTATGCGACAACGGTGGCCGACGTGGAGCACCACCAGATCATCGACATCTTGCCCAGTCGCACCTTCACCGACGTGGCCGCCTGGCTGGACATACAGCCCACCAGCTGGAAAGAGCGGGTCCGCTTCGGGGCCCTCGACATGTCGAGCGCCTATGCCGCCGTCTATACGGTCGTGTTGCCCAACGCCACCCAGGTCATCGACCCCTTCCACGTCATCAGCCTGGCCAATCGCTGCCTCGACGCCGTGCGACGACGGGTGCAGAGCGAACAGACCGGCCATCGGGGACGGCGCAACGACCCGCTGTATCGGGCTCGGCGGGTCCTGCTCTTTGGCGAAGAGAGGCTCGATGAGAAGGCGACCGAACGTCTCCTGGTCCCTCCTCCACCTAGGCGATCCCGATGGGGGAGGTCGCCATCGCCCATCGAGTCAAAGAGCGTGTTCGCGAGTTCTATCGCACCTTTGACCCGGTCGAGGCGCGGGGCGGTACTCGACGAGCTCCAGACCCACTGCCTCAAGCACGCCATGCCCCCGGAAATCCAAAAGCTCGGACGCACGATCAAGCACTGGTTCGACAAGATCGCCAACTTCCACCTGGCCCGGGTGTCCAACGGACCCACCGAGGCGCTCAACAATCTGATCAAGCGGATCAAACGCATCGGGTTCGGCTTCCGCAACTTCGCCAACTACCGGATCCGCGCCTCTGCTCTACGCCGGGCGGCCGAACTGGCGGGTGCTGGGCTCGATCGTGGTCCGATGAGTGTCAGCTCCCCGCCAGAATCCGAAGAGCCCGACAAGGAGCAGTCCCAACGGGGTTCGAACCCGTGTCTCCACCTTGAGAGGGTGGTGTCCTAGGCCTCTAGACGATGGGACCCTGTCTGATCCGGGTCGCGACCCGAACTGCGGTCCGGGAGCGCGGGAGAACCGGACCGAACATGCATCACGACGTCCCCGGCGGGCCACCGTGAACGCTCGGGGGGGAGGGCTCGAACCTCCAACCTCATGAACCAGAATCATGTCCGCGCTGCCAGTTGCGCCACCCCCGATTGGGCGAACCCACAATCTAGCCGACACCGTCCAGCCGAGGAATCGCAGCGTGACGAGGACCGGCGCTGGGTACGATCACCAGATCGACCGTCGAACCGGCCTCCAACCTGCTCATCGCAGTATCGGCCCCTTGCCAACCCGGCCCGTCATGAAGCGGTCGGTTCACCGGTGAGCCTGCCGACCCGGCTGATGGTGCTGGACATGGCCGGAACCACGGTGGCCGACGACGGAGCGGTGGCGGAGGCCTTCCAGGTGGCGCTCGACGCCGTCGGCCTTACCGCCGCCGACCTGCGGGAAGAGCCGGAGGCCTACATCCACCGGGCCATGGGGCGCTCGAAGATCGCCGTCTTCAATGCCCTGCTCGGCGGAGACCATCACCGGGCCGAGCAGGCCAACCTCGCCTTCGAGCGGGCATTCGACCAGGCTGTCGAACGAGGTGAGGTGTCGGCCATGCCCGGAGCGGAAGACGCCTTCGCCGCATTCCGACACGCCGGGATCCGCACCTGTCTCACCACCGGCTTCTCGCCGGCGACGAGGAATCGGGTGATCGGCGCACTCGGGTGGGAGGGTCGGGTCGACTTGGCGCTCTCGCCCGCCGACGCCGGTCGGGACCGGCCATGGCCGGATCTCGTTCTCACCGCTGTTCTTCGGCTTCGCATCGACGACGTGGCCGAGGTCGCCGTCGTCGGCGACACGACCGACGACCTGGTGGCCGGCACCCGTGCCGGGGCGGCGCTCGTCATCGGCGTGCTGAGCGGGGCTCACTCCCGGGCAGACCTGACTGACGCCCCGCACACCCACCTGATCGATTCGGTAGCCGACCTTCCTTCGCTCATCTTCTCTCGACCGGCGACGCGGCCGTGATGCTCATCCGAACGAGACGTGCCATGTGCTCAGCCGTCGATACCCGACGACGCGTCCGGCAGCGACCGCCACCGCCTCCTTGGCGAAGTAGGGAACGGTGGCAACACCGGTGATCGGGGACGTCCTGGTGGGCGTCGGTGACGGGGCCAGTCCGACCGTCGTGGCGATGGCCATGCTGCGGTCCTCGTGGAACGGGTCGGTCACCATGAGGACGGAACGGTCACCCCGGGCGAGCAGGCTCGGGGCCGCTTCGGACAGGTTCCCCCACGAATCGCTCCCGTAGGCCTGGAGGATGTCCCCCGCCGGGACGCCGTTCGCCTCCAGGTAGCGGGCCGACGCCTCCGCCTCGGTGTAGAGATCGCCGGGCTCCTTGTACCCGGTAACCATGATGACCGGGGCCCACCGCTGTCTCCAGAGGATCTCGGCCTCGTGGAGACGGGAGGCGAGGTCCGGTGAGGGCACCCCGTCGTACTGGGCTGCCCCCATGACGACGATGGCGCCCGCTCTCTGGGGTTCGTAGCGGCGGCTGGTGAGCCACACCTGCACAGCCGTCACCGCGAGATAGACCAGGATGGCCGCCACGATCACGAGCACGGTCTTCATGACGAACCGCAGCAATCGCAACCCGGTCACCGTGGCCAGGAGACCCACCGGGCTCAGAGCGACGGCCACGCGTGGCGGCCCGGTCGGAGCATCCGTGTCACGAGGAAGCGGACGACAGCCGCAGGCGGGCGGCCTCGAGCCGTTCCAGGGTCCGCTGGGGACCGAGCAGCTCGAGCGACTCGAACAAGGGAGGTCCCACCCGACGTCCGGTCGTCGCAACCCGGATGGGCGCCTGCGCCTTGGCCAACTTCCGACCGACCTCCTCACCCACGGCCAGGGTGGCGGCATGGAGCGCGTCCCGGTTCCACGCCGACGCCAGCTCCCGATAGGCCGTGATGGCCCGGTCAAGGATGTCGTCCGCCACATCGTCGGCGAACGCCCTCGACCAGTCGCCCTCGTCGATCGGCGGGTGGTCTAAGAAAAGGAAGTCGACCATCGTCGGCACCTCACTCAGCATGGACACCCGCTCCTGGACGAGCGGCGCCATACGGGCGAAGGCCTCGGCGTCGAACCCGTCCCGGGGCCATGGTGCCTGGTCGCCGCCGAGCCACGGCTGGCAGGCGGCGATGAATGCGCCGACCGGCATGGCCCTGATGTACTCGCCGTTCATGTGGGTGAGCTTGGCCACGTCGAAGTAGGCGGGCGCGTGGTTGACGTCCTCCAGATCGAACCAGGTGACGAGCTGCTCGCGGGTGAAGACCTCCTCGCCACCAGGTGGTCCCCAGCCCAGCAGGGCGAGGTAGTTGACGAGCGCCTCGGAAAGGTAGCCGTCGTCCCGGTAGGACTCGACGGCCACCGGATCGCGCCGCTTGGATAGCTTCTTCCGCTCCTTGTTCACCAGCATGGGCAGATGGGCGAAGGTGGGCAGGCCCGGGCCCGAACCGGCCACTCCCCTGGGCTCCCACCCCGTCCGTTCCGTCTCCCAGCCGAGGGTGCCGAGCGCCTCCCACACGAGGATCCCCTTCGGCGCCGAAGGAAGCAGGTCCTCACCCCGGATCACATCGGTGATCCCCATGTCGATGTCGTCGACCGTGTTGGCCAGCACGAACAACGGCGACCCGTTTCCCTTGACGGCCACGAAGTCCTCCATGGCCGCGTTCGGGAACTCGACGGTGGAGCGGACCACGTCGTGAACGACGGTCATCCCCTCGTCCGGGGTGCGGAACCGGAGGGCTCGGCCCGGTGACCGATCCAGTCCGCGATCCCGACAGTGTCCGTCGTATCCGGGCGTCTGGATCCGTGCCGCCTTGTTCCTGGCATCGACGTCCTGGCGGGTGCAGTCACAGGAATAGAGGAACCCGCCCTCCCACAGCAGGTCGACCGCCTTGTCGTACCGGGCCGTGCGGGCCGACTGGCGATAGGGGCCCTCGTCGGGGTCGATTCCCAGCCAATCCATGGCCGAGATGATCCCGTCGACCCACTCCTCGCGATTGCGCTCGGCATCAGTGTCCTCGATACGGAGGATGAACGTGCCACCCGTCTTGGCTGCGACCAACCAGTTGAACAGCGCGGTACGGGCGCTGCCGACGTGGAAGTAACCGGTGGGTGAGGGGGCGAAGCGGACCCTGGGACCGTCCCCGGGCACGCTCCGCTACTCGTCCTCGACGATGGTGATGGCCCCGGTCGGGCAGCCGTTTGCCGCCTGCCGGACCCGCTCCCAGAGCTCCTCGCCCGGGTGCTCGTCGAGCACATAGAGGAACCCGTCGTCCCTGACCTCGAACACCTCGGGAGCGATCCCCATGCACACCGCGTTGCTCGCGCATTCGTCGAAGTCGACAACTACCTTCACCTGGCGCCTCCGGAAGCTCGGCGATCGGCCAGAGTGTACTGGTCGAGGGACCGGGAGCCGGGACGGGAAAGGAACGGTGCGGCAAAGCCCGATCGACGGTATGGAGTCGCTCTCGTAGGTGGAGCGAGGAGAGGGCCGGTCACCCCGGCTCGTCCCACGCCGGCCGGGCGCGGATCAGCCATCCCGTTGCGGCCGCCACCACCGTCAGGAGCACGACCGCCGAGAGGAGAACGACCGGTGGATGCATGTGCAGGACGAGGAGGGCACCGAGGAGCGCGCCCGTGAACATGGCCGTCGTCGCCAGCCCCCGGCGACCGAGCCTCGACCCGCTGCCCCCGGCCAGCCGGCTGTCGGCGGCCGTGCCGGCGATGGTGAGAGTGAGCACCGTCGTGGTCAGGTCGGGGACCGCCAGCTTCCGTGCCGTCCCGTTCTGGATGCCCGTCCCAAGCGCCAGCAGGAGCACCAACACGTAACGCACCGCCTCGGACACCGGCGTACCGGCAGACCAGTCGACTGCCATGGCGGTCACGACGAAGGCGGCCTCACAGGACGCAGCCACGGCCAGGTGCCGGCCCCGGTGGTCCCCGACGCTCTTCGCCAGCCGTCCGCTGGTCGTCGCACCGACGGCGAAGGCACCGAGCGACAGGGCGGTGGCGCCGATCGAGAACCCCTTCGCCCCGGCGAGGGCGAAGGCGAGGAAGATGACGTTTCCGGTCATGTTGGCCACGAAGACGTGCCCGAGCATGAGGTAGCTGAAGGCGTCGATGAGTCCGGTCACCACGGTGAGCACGACGAGCAGCGGAGCGAGGGGCCCATGCGGGTCACCGGGCGGTGGGGCGAGGAGGGTGCGGGCCTCGTGAAAGGTGGTGGACATCGGGTCCCTCCTCGATCATCCCGGGGTCACGGTCACCGACACCGTCGCCGCCCCGGGCGAGTTGTCAACCTCCAGGTGGCTGGACCCAGGAGCCGACACGACCGTGCCCCCCGTGGCCTGGGCCGTATAGCCCTGCGGGTAGTGGACGCCGGTGGGCACAGCGATCACGGTCGGCGCGGTGATGCTCGGGTTGGGCACATAGAACAGATGGAAGGTGTCGCTGCCGGGGTCGAAGGAGAACGAGACGGGCGTGCCCGCCACCGCCTGCGGATAGACCCGGGCCAGCGCCTCGACCGTCGGCGACAACTGCCCGTTCGGCTCTACCAGCGCTTCTGCCGAGCTTCCCGTCGGGTCGTCGTAGTACTTCCACGCCCAGTAGGTCCAGCCCAGCTGGAGGTCGTCGGCGATCGCCGTCAACCGTCCCATGAGGGGACCGCTCGAGGTGGCCCCGAACTCGCTCATGAACCACGCCGGGCCGAGTGGCTGCTCGGGGGTGGCGATGGTCGGGCGCTCGTTGCTCCGCCGGTCCATCGTATGGAGCTCCTGCGCGGCGCAGGCATCGAGATCGGTGGGGTTCCCGGTCGTGCCGCTCCGGAACCCGCAGTAGTCGTGGAAGTTGAACACGAGGCCCCCGTAGCCCATGGGACCGATGTCGTTCGCTCGATCCTTGCTGGTGAAGATGTCCGGTTCGAAGAAGACGAGCTTCTTCGGGCTCGCTTGTTGAAGCGTGGGGATCAGCCCCATCTGGGGATCCGACGAAGGGCAGGTGAGCACCGAACCATCGAGGATGCTCCTCCCGGGCTCGGCAGCCCCCGTGTAGAGGCACTCGAGTCGGCTGGCGACCTGGGTCCTCCCTTCGAGGAGCGTCCGGGTGAACGGCTCGTTCAACGGGTCGTAGCCGACGACCCATGGGTTGTCCTTGAAGTACTCGGCCACGGTCTTCCACACCCGGATGAACTCACCCTGCAGGTCGCCCACGACGTCGTTGGTGAAGAAGTTGTCGGCGGCGGTGTCGAGCCCGGGATCTCCGTAGGTGTTCGACCACCGTCCGGGGAGGATTCTGATGGGGTTGTCACCCGTGCACACCGCCCACGGCGGAGCGCCCTCGCCTCCGAACTCCGAGCTGTACACGTCCTCGTGCATGTCGAGCAGGGTGTAGATGTGGTAGCGACCGAGCAGGTCGACCGTCTGTGCCACCTTGGCCAGATAGGCGTCGGCGATCGCCGCCTTGTACTGGTTCGGGTTCTGGGGGGGTCCAGGGGTGCAGATGGCCGGGTTGTCGGGCCCGAGCGTCCCGGGCTCGAGGCCCTCCCAGATGATGCCGAGCCGGACCACGTTGAACCCCAGGGCGGCGATCTGCTGGGCGTCCTGAGCGTCGAAGTTCCAGTCCTTCCCCGGGTCGGCGAACAGCTCGTAGGGGGCACGCTTGTAGACGGCGTTCACTCCCCGCAAGATGACGACCCTCCCCTTGCTGTCGGTCAGGAACGGCCCTCCCGCAGCCGACAGCGGACCGTGCAGGAGCACGTCTGCCGAGGCGGAACCGGTGGGTTGGTTGCCGACCCAGGCGACGATCCCCCCGACGACGGCCACCAGGGCGACCACGACCGCCAGCAGGACCGAAACGGTACGACTGAGACCGGGCACGGTGGGATATTACGGGGCGGGGGTGTTGCCGTCGCGCACCACGACACCGTTACGCAAGGCTGGACCGGTCCGACGCGCGCTAGGGCTTCTCCGTCCCGAGCACCCACATGGCGAAGAACTGGGAGCCGCCGCCATAGGCCTGACCGAGCGCCAACCTGGCCCCGTGGACCTGGTGCTCCCCGGCCTGTCCCCGCACCTGCATGGCCGCCTCCATGAACCGGAGCATGCCCGACGCGCCGATCGGGTTCGACGACAGCACGCCCCCCGAGGGGTTCCAGGGGATGTCGCCGTCGAAGGCGGTGGCACCGGCCTCGGTGAGCTTCCACCCGTCGCCGAGACCGCAGAACCCGAGGTTCTCGAGCCACATGGGCTCGTACCAGCTGAACGGCACGTACACCTCGGCCACGTCAAGTTGGGCCCGCGGATCGGTGACGCCCGCCTGGGAATAGACGTCGGTCGAGCATTCGCGTCCCGCTCTCGGGTTGACCTGGTCACGTCCGGCGAACATGGTCGGCTCCGACCGCATGGCCATCCCGTGCACCCAGGCCGGCGGGTACCGCCCCGATACGGCATCCTCGGAGGCCAGCACCATGGCGGCGGCGCCGTCCGACGACGGGCAGGCCTCGAGGTAGCGGAGCGGGTCCCAGAGCATCATCGACTCCTCCACCATCTCCATGGAGATGTCGGGGATGTGGAGGTGAGCGTAGGGGTTCAGGAGGGCGTTCTTGCGGTCCTTCACCGCCACCATCCGACCGATGTGGTCGGGGGCGGACGACCGGCGCATGTAGGCGCGGATGTGGGGGGCGAAGTAACCGCCCGCCCCGGCAAGCAGCGGCGCGGCGAAGGGCTGGGGCACCGAGAGAGCCCACATTGCATCCGAATCCGACTGCTTCTCGTAGGCCACGGTGAGGACCGCGCTTGTGGACACCGGACGCGATGAGGTGGGCGGCCACGATGGTGGTCGACCCTCCGACCGATCCCGCCGTGTGCACGCGGGTCATCGGCTTGCCCACGGCCCCGAGGGCCGGCGCCAGATAGAGCTCGGGCATCATCGATCCCTCGAACATGTCGGGGGCCTTGCCGATGACGACGGCGTCGACGTCCGACCAGGTGAGGTCGGCATCGGCCACGGCCATGGCGGCGGCCTCGCGGACCAGGCCGGCGATGGAAACGTCCTCCCGCTTGGCTTTGTGGTGGGTCTGGCCCACGCCGACGACGGCGCAGCGCTCGGCCATCACGCTCCCTCCAGCACGCAGACCAGGTTCTGTTGCAGGCACGGGCCCGACGTGGCGTGGGCCACGGCCCGGTCCGCCTGGCCCGACGCGATGCGGGCGGCGGCCTCCCCCACCCGGATCAGACCCGCCGACATGATCGGGTTGGCCGCCAGGGTTCCCCCCGACGGGTTGATGGTCACCGACTCGGCGAGCCCCAGGGCCTCACCCACGATGAGCTCCTGGTGGGCGTAGGGCGCGTGGATCTCACAGACGTCGACGGGCCCGTCCCCGACCCCGGCCCGCTCGGCGGCGAGCGAGGTCGACGGCGAGGCGGCGAGGTCACGGGCCCCGAGGGCGTGGGTCTCGATCCGGTGGTCGAAGCCGGAGATCCACACCGGCCGTTCCGACCACTCCCGGGCCTTGTCCCCGGCGGCGATGACCATGGCCGCCGCTCCGTCGGTGATGGGGGGCAGGGCATGACGGCGCAGCGGGGCCACCACGTACTCTTCGTCGAGGAGGACGGAGACCGCCGTGTCGTTCGCGATCTGGGCGTTCGGATTCTGGCGGGCGTCGCTCCGACTCCGTGCGGCGACGGCGGCGAAGTCGGCCTCGGTGGCCTTGCCGGCGTCGATGAGCGCCCGGGCCTGGAGCGCCGCCAGGCTGATCGGATCCGGCCACAGGGGCGCCATGTAGTACGGGTCGAGCTGGAGGGCGAGGATCTCGTTCAGGTCCCCGAGTGACGAGCGACCGAACCCGTAGACGAGGGCAGCGTCGATATCGCCCTCCTGGAGGAGCACCCAGGCTTCGTACAGCGCCCAGGCGGCGTCCATTTCGACGTGGCTTTCGGCACGGGGCGGCCACACCCCGATGGCGTCGAGGGCGCCCACGAAGCTGAACGGACCGCCCACCAGGTAGTCGGTCGAGCCCGAGCAGATGAAGTCGACATCGTCCTTGGTGATCCCGATGTTGGAGAAGACCTCGGCGATGACCGGCATCAACATCTCCACTTCGTTGTGCCGATCGTCGCGCCGAACGTTGGGCGCCTGGGCAAACGACGCGACCGAGACAGGCCGCGTGACCGGGGAGGGACTCGGGAGGTGGCAGTGGAGGAGGTGGTGGAGCTCACAGGTACTCCTTGAACGTGTCGTAGTCGGCATCGGGCTCGCCGTTGGGCCGGAAGTACCGCACCGAGGCGAGGGATGGGGTCAGCTCCTCGGGCGCCACCCAGACCGCCTCCACCCGCATGCCCATCCGGACCTCGTCGACCGGGGCCTCTTGGATGAGCCCCATGAACGAGAGGTTGGCCCCGTCGAGCAGCACCTGGGCGCAGATGTAGGGGATCTCGATCGCCTGGCCGGCGAACGGCACGTTGACCACGCAGTAGGTGGTGACGGTGCCGACGTTGGCCAGCTCCACGTCCTCGGTAGTGGGCACGCCGTCGGTGGGACACGAGCCGCGCGACGGGACGTAGACCTTCGAGCACACCGGGCACCGCTGACCGACGAACCTCCCCCGGGCCAGGCCTCGAAGGAAACGCGACTGCGCCACTCCCGGGGTGAAGTCGAAGTCGAGCCGGATCGGGGTGGCGAGCGTCGTGACCGGGCCGCGCTCCCGGACGCTGCGCCCGTGCCCGGCATCGTCGGTGCCGCCCGCGTGCCCGGCGTCAGGGGGAGCCATCAGTCAGACCCCTCCTCGGCTTCGGGCACGAATGCCTCGATGTCGGTCATCGACCCCACCCGCTCGTCGGCGGGCCGGAAACGGGCCACCACCCGATCGCCGGTGGCCAGTCGGTCCGGGCCTCCGGCGTCCACCACGTGGAGCAGGGCCGTGTCGGCGCCGTCCAGCCTGATGAGTGCCCAGGCGAAAGGACGGCCCAGAGGGTGCTTCCGCCGTGGCCGTTCGACCCACGCCCACGACTCGACCACCCCGCCCGGTCCCACCTCGACGAGCGCCGCGGTGTCCTCGCCGGTCGTCGGGTCGTACTCGGTCGGAGGCACGATCACGGCCCCGCCGTGCCCGGTGGCCCCGAGCACCCTGCCGTCGCGGAGGCCGGTCAGGAACGCTCCGATCACCAGCCCCACCGACCGGGCGTAGGGATACTCGAGCCGATGCTCGGCGTGCAGCACCTCACTGTCGGGCATCGGGCCTCCCCCTGGACGTCACGAGCGGCGGACGGTCGGCCAAAGTAGAACACATTTCACTTTTGCGTGCCAACCACGCCCGCCAGCTGGGCCTCCGGACCGGCGCCGGCGGCGGTACGGTTGGCGCCATGGCTGCTCGCCGACCCCGTCCCAACATCCTGCTGGTCGTCTCCGACCAGGAGCGGCAGCGGTCGTGGCTCCGGCGACGCGGTCAGCCTGCCCTGGCGGGACCGGCTGCGGGCAGAGGGCCTCGAGCTCACCAACTACTACACGCACTCCTCGCCGTGCTCCCCCAGCCGGGCGAGCCTGTTCACCGGCCGGTACCTCGAAGGACACGGGGTCGTCGACAACGTGATCATGCCCGAGCACACCGAGCTCGCCACCTCGACGCCCACCCTCGGGTCCCTCCTCGCCGGAAGCGGTTACCGATCGTCCTACATCGGCAAGTGGCACCTGTCGCAGTCACCCACCCCCGACATGGAGGCCTACGGCTTCGCAGACTGGGACGGCAACGACCGGCACTTCATGGGCTGGGCCGGGACCGGCGTCCACTTCGACCCGATCATCGCATCCAACGCCGCCCACTGGCTCGAGCGAGAACGCCGGCCGGTCCGAGGACCGCCCATGGTTCCTCACCGTCGCCCTGGTCAACCCCCATGACGTGATGTGGTTCCCGATCGACCAGCCCGGGTACGCCGACCGCCACCCCGACGAGGTGGCCCGGGTCCGAGCCAGATCCTGGAGGCGGCGGCATGGAAGGATGACGATCCGCTCCCGGTCTTCTCCGATCCCTACCCCGAGGTGTTCGACCAGCTGCCCGGGAACTTCGACGACGACCTGCACGCCAAGCCCGAAGCGCATCGACAGTGGCGGTGGGACCAGCAGCACGGGCTGTGGGGCAACATCGATCCCTACCGACAAGCGGTCGTGGCTCCGGCACCTCGACTACTACGTGCACCTGCACACGCTCGCCGACCGCAGCCTCGGAACGGTCCTCGCCGCGCTCGAGTCGCCGGGGGCGTGGGACGACACGGTCATCATCTTCACGTCCGACCACGGGGACATGTGCGGTTCGCACGGGCTGCGGTCGAAGGGCCCGTTCGTCTACGAGGAGATCATGCGGGTGCCCCTCTACGTGCAAGGTCCCCGGTGTCACCGAACCGGGGACGGTGACCGACGCCCTCGCCTCCCACGTCGACCTGGCCGCGACGATCTGCGCCCTGGCCGGGGTCGACCGGCCAGGGTGCGAGCGTCGGTCCAGGGCGTCGACCTTTCGCCCGTGCTCGCCGATCCCGACACGCATCGTGCGCGACCACGTCCTGTTCGCCCAGGACTCGGCCCATACCGTCAACCTGAACGGGGTCCGCTACGCGTTGCGCGGCTTCTTCGACGGCACGACCAAGTACGCCCGCTACTACGGAGTGGGCGGGGGGAAGCCCTCGACCGGACTGTGGGGCAAGCCGCCCGGAGAGAAGCTGTTCGACGTCGACTGCGCCTTCGACGACAAGGACCACGAGTGGTACGACCACGACAGCGACCCGCTCGAGCTCGTCAACCTGGCCAACGACCCGTCGCGCCGGACCGAGCTCCGAGACCTCTACGAGCAGCTTCGCAGCTACGAGAAGGAGTCGTTCCTGGCCTTCGACTGACCGGGTTGGGCAATGTGCCCGGACAGCTCTTCGAGAAGTCCGCGGCACCCCGACTCGATCATGGCGAGACAGGCATCGAAATCGGCCTCGGCGCTGTAGTACGGGTCGGGTACGTCGAGATCGGCTCCCGCCCCGGGGTCGAACTGGCGCAGCAGCGCCAGGCGGCCCTCGTGGCGATCGTCACCCGTCCTCGACCGGGCCAGTCCGGCCAGCGTCTGGCGGTGACTGCGGTCCAGACAGACCACGAGGTCTGTCTGGTCGAGCCAGGACACGGAGAACGTCCGGGCCCGATGTCCCTCCCCGTCATACCCACGTCGCCCCAACGCGACACGGGCCCGACGGTCCATCGGCTCTCCGAGGTGCCATCGCCCGGTGCCGGCGCTCGAGACGGAAAGCGATCCGGCCGGAGCGGCGCCACCGAACCCGTCGGTCGCATCGGCCAGTCGGGTGAGGACCCGCTCTGCCATCGGCGAGCGGCAGATGTTGCCGGTGCAGACGAAGCAGACGGAAAAGGACCGGCTCCGACCGTCGGGGGCTCGATGGCCGGTTCGGCGGGTGGTAGGCATGGAACCATTGTGTCCCCACCGACCGCATGGATCCGTCCACGGTCGGAGCCGAGACCAGGAGAAGGTGACACCGATGAGCAATTCCCAGCCGGCCGGACCGATGGGACACGGGATCAAGCAGCGCGACGTGATCAAGATGACGCCCGACGAAGTGGGTGCTTTCCTGACCGAACGACGACCGATGACGATGTGCACCCTCAACCACGACGGGTCGGTCCACGCTGTGGCCATGTGGTACGGATTCGTGGACGGAGCTGTCGCCGTCGAGACGAAGGCCAAGTCCCAGAAGGCGCGGAACCTGCAGCGGGACGCCCGGATCACCTGCCTGTTCGAGGGGGGCGACTACTACGAGGAGCTCCGAGGGGTCGAGCTGGTGGGCACGGCCGAGCTGATCGAGGACCGGCAGAAGATGTGGGAGCTCGGGATCAGCCTGTTCGAGCGGTACTACGGGCCGTACCACGATGAACTCGAGCCCTTCGTCGAGGCCATGCTGCACAAGCGCATCGTGGCCAAGGTCCGGGTGGAGCGAACGGTCTCGTGGGACCACCGCAAGCTCGGCCTTCCGCCGACCGCCCCGGCCTCCGAGAGGTGAGCGATGGCTGCCGCGATGGATACCGACGACGTCATCGCCTTCTTGACCGGGCAGCCGGCGAGGACGGCCAAGGTGGCCACCGTCCGGTCGGACGGTCGTCCCCACGTCGTACCGGTCTGGTTCGTCCTCGATGCCGCGACCGCGGACCGACGGGCACCCACTGGTGACTTCGTGTTCACCACCGGATCCGGAACGGTCAAGGGACGGAACCTGCGCCGGGACAGGCGGGCGTCTCTGTGCGTGGACGACGACAGGCCGCCGTTCACCTTCGTCACGATCGAGGGGATGGTGTCGATCAGCGAGGACGCGGACGAGCTCGGGCGGTGGTCACGGACACTCGGTGGTCGGTACATGGGGACGGACCGGGCCGACGAGTTCGGGAGGAGGAACGCCGTGCCCGGAGAGCTTCTCGTGCGGCTGCGCCCGTCGCGGATCGTCGCCATCGCCGGCCTGTCGAACTGATCATCCCCGGGACGCATCGCCCAGGTGCACAGGTGACAGCGGTTCGGCGAGCTGCTAGCACTGCATTCCCATGATCCTCGATCGATTCGCCCTCACCGACACCGTGGCCATCGTCACCGGGGCGGGAAGGGGCATCGGTGCCGGCACCGCCGTCGCTCTGGCCGAGGCCGGTGCCGACGTGCTGCTGTCGGCCCGTACGAGCGAGCAACTGGACGCGGTGGCCCGGCGGGTGGAGTCGGTGG
Organism: uncultured Acidimicrobiaceae bacterium; assembly: GCA_963828385.1. Classification (GTDB taxonomy): domain Bacteria; phylum Actinomycetota; class Acidimicrobiia; order Acidimicrobiales; family RAAP-2; genus Bog-756. The sequence goes on along the minus strand of CAWHEF010000002.1, from coordinate 629,783 downwards.
GGCGGCGGGCGGTGGCCGTCCCGGCCGACCTGGCGGACCTCGAGGCCGTCGCTTCGCTCGTAGAACGGGCCACGGACGCCTTCGGCCGGCTCGACCTCGTCGTCAACAACGTCGGTGGCGCCATGCCCCGGCCGTTCCTCGACACCTCGCCTGGCCGGCTGGAGCAGGCCTTCCACTTCAACGTGTCCACCGCCCACGCCCTCCTCCGGCCGGCGGTGCCGGCGATGCTCGAGCACGGAGGGGGATCGGTCGTGAACATCTCCTCGGCGATCGGGCGCCTGTCCGACCGGGGCTACCTCGCCTACGGCACGGCCAAGGCCGCCCTTTCCCACTACACCCGGTTGGCGGCGGCCGACCTCGCCCCCCGGATCCGGGTCAATGCCATCGCCGTGGGTTCGGTGGCCACGTCCGCCCTCGACATCGTCATGGACTCCGACGACCTGCGCCAGGCCCTGGAAGCGGCCACACCGCTCCAGCGCATCGGCTCCCCCGAGGACATCGCCAGCGCCGTCGTCTACCTCGCCTCCCCCGCCGGGTCGTACCTGACGGGCAAGGTGCTCGAGGTGGACGGCGGCATCGTGAGCCCTAACCTCTCGATGGGCCTCCCCGACCTCTGATCCCCGCCGCCTGTGAGTTCACTCGTCTCGGCGAATGCTGCCGGCGCCGTGCCCGACCGGAGCGTTCGGCCCGATGAGGGAGAACTGTAGGGTCCGGGCATGGGTCGCATCGTCGGAGAAGACCGCACAAGGAGGAGTAACCCGCCGCCATGTCCATGATGGGCCACGGCATGGGCGGAGGGGGCGTCCAGTTCGGTTCGGTCATGCGCTCGATGCGCCGCGACGACTCGGTCGTCCAGCAGCGGGTGACGAAGGGCACGACCCGGCGAATGATCACGTTCGCCAGGCCTTACCGGACCATCCTGGCCGGCTTCCTCGTACTCGTGACGCTCGACGCCGTGGTGGGCGTGATCAATCCCCTGCTGTTCAGGTCCATCATCAACAACGGCATCGTCAGGCACGACAAGACGCTGATCGTCGTGCTCTCGCTCGTGGCCGGTGCCGTCGCCGTGACCGACACGGCGCTCACCATCGGTATTCGTTGGGTGTCGGCCAAGGTGGGCGAGGGTCTGATCTACGACATGCGCTCGAAGGTCTTCGCCCACATCCAGCGGATGCCCATCGCCTTCTTCACCCGCACCCAGACCGGTGCGCTCATCTCGAGGCTCAACAACGACGTCATCGGCGCCCAGCAGGCGTTCACCGACACGCTTTCCTCGGTCGTCTCCAACCTGATCAGCGTGTCACTGGTGCTCGTCGTCATGTTCCTGCTGTCGTGGCAGATCACGTTGGTCAGTCTCGTTATCCTCCCGGTCTTCGTCGTCCCCGCCAAACGGGTGGGTCGTCGTCTGTCTTCCATCACCAGAGAGTCCTACGGGCTGAACGCGCAGATGAACAACACGATGACCGAGCGGTTCAACGTCTCCGGCGCCCTTCTGGTGAAGCTGTTCGGCCGGCCCCGGCAGGAGCAGCGCTCGTTCGAGCACAAGGCGGCACGGGTCCGTGACATCGGCGTGACCCAGGCGATGTACGCCCGCTTCTTCATCGCCGCCCTGACCTTGACCGCCGCGCTGGCCACCGCCGTCGTCTACGGGTGGGGCGGCATCCAGGCGGTGGACGGCGCCCTCTCGATCGGCACGGTCGTCGCCCTCGCCTCCTACCTGACCCGGCTCTACGCGCCCCTCACGGCGCTGTCGAACGTCCAGATCGACGTGATGACGGCGCTCGTCTCCTTCGACAGGGTGTTCGAGATCCTCGACCTCCCGCCCATGGTCGACGAGAAGGCCGATCCCGTGCCGATCCCGCCGGGTCCGGCCAGGGTCGAGTTCGACCACGTCGACTTCCGCTACCCATCAGCCGACGAGGTGTCACTCGCATCCCTGGAGACGGTCACCGTGCTGGACTCGACGGTCTCCCACCAGGTCCTCTTCGACGTGACCTTCACGGCCGAGCCCGGCCAGCTGGTCGCCCTGGTCGGGCCCTCGGGGGCAGGCAAGACGACCATCAGCCAGCTGCTGCCCCGCCTCTACGACGTGGGGTCGGGGGCGGTCCGCATCAACGGCCTCGACGTCAGGGACACCTCCTTCGAGTCTCTCGCCGCCACGATCGGCGTGGTGACCCAGGACGCGCACCTCTTCCACGAGACCATCCGCGACAACCTGCTCTACGCCAAGCCGGACGCCACCGAGCGCGAGCTGGACTCGGCCCTCGCCGGCGCACAGATCGCCACCATGGTGGCCAACCTCCCCGACGGCCTCGACACCGTGGTCGGCGATCGCGGCTACCGCCTGTCGGGGGGCGAGAAGCAGCGGATGGCGATCGCCCGCATCCTGCTCAAAGCACCCGAGGTCGTGGTCCTCGACGAGGCCACCGCCCATCTCGACTCCGAGTCGGAGGCGGCCATCCAGAAGGCACTGGCGGCGGCGCTCTGTGACCGCACGTCGCTCGTGATCGCCCACCGACTCTCGACGGTCCGCGAGGCCGACCTGATCCTCGTGCTCGACCACGGTCGCATCGTGGAACGCGGTCGACACGAGGAGCTGCTCGAAGCGGGAGGGCTCTACGCCGAGCTCTACCGCATCCAGTTCGAGCGGCAAGCCCACCCCGACCTCATCTGAGCTCGGAGACCTACGGCCTACCCTCTGAGCTATCGTCCGCGCGATCGCTCCGACGAGAGCTTCTCGCGAACCGCTCTGGCACTGGAGACGAGCGCCTTCCGGCTACATGCTCTCGACACTCCGGCGATCGACACGGCCATCGGAGGCGCGGTATCCGGGGGCGTCGGCTGCGGTGCACCGGGCTCCGACGAGGCCGGTTCCGAAGGTCGGACCGGGTGCTCGCGCGCCCCATGCTCGGTCGTCACAGCTTCAATTGTACCGGTCTTGAGGATGCGAACGGGGACAACGCCGGCCCGGGTGGGGCACCGTCCCCCACTCACCCCTCCGGGCAGGGGCTTTGCCCGCGATGGTTACGGTTACGTCGATGGGCCGCCTGATCATCGACGTCTCGCCGCTGCGCAGGCACCCGCACTTCCGCCGCCTGTGGGCCGGGCAGGTGATCTCGGGTCTCGGAACCCAGCTCACCATCGTGGCCGTGTCGTTCCAGGCGTACCGGCTCACCCGCTCAACCCTCGTCGTCGGCCTGGTCGGTGTGGTCCAGCTGGTGCCGCTGCTCGCCGGAGCGCTGTGCGGCGGTGCCCTCGCCGACGCCATCGACCGCCGCCGCGTCTTGATGCTCTCGCAGGTGGCCATGGCCGGAGCCGTGGCCGGGCTGGTGGTCAACGCCGCCCGCCCCCACCCGGCGGTCTGGCCCCTCTTCGTCTGCACCGCGTTCGGGGCGGCCTTCCAGGGCGTCGATTGGCCCGCCCGCCGAGCCGCCCTTCCCATGCTCGTCGACGAGGCCGACGTGACCTCGTCCATTGCCCTCCAGACCACGATCTCACAGCTGGCCTTCGTGGCCGGGCCGGCGCTCGCCGGTTTGCTCATCTCCACCGTCGGGCTGGGTGCCGTGTACGGAATCGACGCCGCCACCTACGCCGTGGCGCTCCTCGCCGCCGCCCTCTTGCCGGCTCTCGTCCCCACAGGCGGCGGCACACCCATGAGCCTGCGATCCATGGCCGAGGGGTTCGCCCATCTGCGCACAGAGAAGCTGCTGTCAGCTACGTACTGGATCGACTTGAACGCCATGGTCTTCGGCATGCCGCGGGCGGTCTTCCCGGCACTCGGGACGGGGTTGTTCGGTGGTGGGGCCGGGGTCGTGGGGCTCCTCTATGCCGCCCCCGGGGCCGGTTCGCTCATCGGGTCGCTGTTCACGGGATGGTGCGGACGCCTTCGTCGCCAGGGCCCGGCCATCGCCGTCTGCGTGACCATCTGGGGGGCGTCCATCACCGCCTTCGGCCTCGTCTCGATCCTGTGGATGGGACTGGCCCTGCTCGCTCTCGCCGGTGCCGCCGACGTGATCTCGGCCGTCTTCCGCCAGGCGGTGCAGCAGCGCACTGTTCCCGACCACCTCCAGGGAAGGCTGTCGGGGACCTTCTTCGCCGTCGTCGCCGGCGGTCCCCGCCTTGGCGATGCCGAGACGGGCCTGACGGCGGCGATCGGAGGTCCGCAGTTCGCCGTATGGTCCGGGGGTCTCGCCTGCCTGGTCGGGGTGGGGGTGCTGCTCTGGAGGGTGCCGGCGCTCCGCCATGACCGGGGAGGGGGGATGCCGCTCCCGGCCGGGCCCCGGAGCCGGGGCATTGCCGAGGCGGCCAGCGAGCTGGCCGAAGGCGAGCCGCCCTGATCCGCGATGGCAGTTGTCCGTCCGCGCCGGCGCCGACCGGGCCAGGCATCTCGCAGGCGTCGGTTACACTCCGGCCAACTTCTTCACCTGGGTGGAGAGGGCGATCTCGAGCACGCCGTAGACGATCAACCACACCCCGATGATGACGGCGAGCGTGTCGAGCGTCAGGTTGGGGACGACGAGGGCGGCGATCCCGGCGAGAAACGCCAGCACCCCGGTAGCGAGACGCCATCCCCGGGCCGGACCGCCGACATCGATGTAGGCGTGGAAGAACTCGGCGATGCCGCCGATGACCCAGAACAGCCCGAGCAGGAATGCGAGCGTCGTCACCGTCTCCTCGGTGCGCCGGAGGAAGAGGATGCCGATGAACACCGAGAAGAGACCGAGGAGGACCATCAGCCACCGATCGCCGCCGCTCTCGTGGCTGGCTGCGATCGCTTCGACGATACGGAACAGCCCGGCGACGAACAGCCAGATCCCGACGACGACGGCAAAGGCGTAGACGGTGTTCCTCGGCTCGATGACGACGACGATCCCGAGGATCAGCGTGACGATCCCGAAGAAGAGGACCCATCCCCACGACTTCCCGACGGCGTGTAGGACATCGCGCTGCTCCGGATCGAGACCGATCTCGCCGTTCGTGGACATGGGATCCTCCTGTCGATCACCCGGAGCTCGGATCGGAGATCTCGCTCCGTCGGTACTTGGATACCACCTGCACCGGCAAACGATAGGAAGCGGGTCAGGAGAAGGCGCGGACCCTCGTGCTCAGTCGGCCTGCGCCACCGCCCCTGACACCAGCTCCTCTGAGACCTCCCAGAGGCGACGGGCCGCCTCGGGGTCCCGGGCCGCCGCCGACGGGGATCGCTCCCGGCACTTGACGAAGTACTTCCCGGAGACCTCGGCCACCTCGGGCGAGGACGCCAGGTACACCGAGGTTCGCGCCCCCTTTTCCGGAGAGAGGACGAACGGCCTGATCACCTGGACCCCGAAGGCCAGGATCCCGGACGTGTCGCCGTCGCGTGCGTACCCGGTCGCCACCACCCCGGGATGGAGGGCGTTCGCCGTCACCCCTGTCCCGGCCAGCCGGCGGGCCAGCTCCGTGGTGAAGAGGATGTTGGCCAGCTTTGACCGACCGTAGACCTGCATCCCCTGGTAGCCCCGGTTGGACTGGAGGTCGTCGAAATCGAGCCCGCCGCGGGCCGAGGAGTGGGCCGACGAGGAGACGTTGACCACCCTGGCCGGGGCCGACGCCACCAGTCGGTCGGTGAGGAGCTGCGTCAGGTAGAAGGGCCCGAGGTGGTTGATGCCGAACGTCGCCTCGAACCCGTCGACGGTCTCCGATCGCCGGCTCAGGACCAGCCCGGCATTGTTGACGAGCACTTCGATGCTCGGCAGCAGTTGGAGGATGCGCTCGGTCCCGCTGCGGATCGAGGCCAGGTCACCGAGGTCGAAGATCACCAGCTCCACCCGGTCGGACCCCGATTCATCCCGGATGTCACGGAGGGCCTTGCGTCCGCGCTGCTCGTCGCGGGCCGTGATCACGACCTCGGCGCCCGCCCGGGCCAGAGCCGATGCCGTGGCCTTGCCGATCCCCGAGTTCCCGCCGGTCACGACCACGTGCTTTCCCGTCATCGACGGCACGTCGGGTCTGGAACTCGAGCTCACCCGGGTACCTTACGCCGGGCTGCCGCACGCCGGACCGCCGCACGCCGGACCGCCGCCAACGGGCAGATCGGCGCCGATGGCGAGCGGCGCGCCCGACCAGTCGAGGACCTCCACCGACCCAGTGCCGACGACCCGATCGCCGGCCCCGACGTCGCGCAGCTCGACCCGGACCACATGCCGGCCGGACCCGCCACCGAGGACCGTGCACCGAGCATCGATCGGGCCCGTCCGTGACGGTCGCAGGTAGTGGAGCACCACGTCACCGGTGGCCAGCAGGTCCGCCTCGCCGGGCCGGTCCCGGTCGGCGACCGCCCGGGTGGCTGCGATGTCGGCGAGCACGGCGACAGCACCGCCGTGGAGGATTCCCCACGGGTTACGGAGATGGTCGCTGAGCGTCAGGCGGGTGACCGGACCGCCCTCCGGCTCGATCCCGAAGAATTCCGCCGGGACCACGGGAGAGGCCGCTTCCGGGGGCATGTCGACGACCACGGGCCGGTCGAAGTGCAGGTCGCGCCGGTCGGCGTCGAGCACGGCGCAGGTCTGCACGACCATGGCCACCGCCCGGTCGTGGTCGCCTTCGTCGACGATGTCGACGGCGACGACGACCGAGTTGCGTCCCCGCCGCACCACCCGGCTGTGCAGCCGCAGCGGTCCGGCGTGGGAGGGACGGACGAGTGTCGCCATCATGTTGGTCGTCACGATCCAACGGGGGAGGACGGCGAGTCCTGCTGTCATCCCGCCGAGCGAGTCGACCGCGCTCAGGAGACCACCGATGACGAGCCCTCCCGCCGGCCCGCGCAGGTGAGCGTCGACCGGGACCCGGCCACCGAGCTCGGCAGGTTGCTCGTCTCCCGACCGGGGAATCTCCCAGCGCTGGAGCCGGAAGTAGTCGCTCACCCGCATCGAGCTGATGGACGAGGATGTGGGTTCGGCCGCCTGTCGGCCCGGCGTCACGGCGACACCGGGGACGACGTCGTCGGTTCGATCGCCATCGCGTTTTGACCCTCTCCCACAGACGCCCCCACCGTGACGAGCGTGGTCATCCGGCCCGCCCCGCCTCGGTCGCGCAACTCGACCACGGCGCTGTGGCGAGAATGGGCGGCCGACGAATCCCGACGGCGGGACCTGTCCCCGAGCACGGTGGCCCGGGAGACGATGGGGCCGGCGCGTCCGAGGGACAGGTAGGCCATATGGAGGTCGGTGACGGTCGGTTCAGCCCCGACACGGCAGGCGATCGCCTCCTCGGCGGCGATCTCGGCCAGGAGGGCGAGGACCCCGCCCTGGGCGGCGCCGAACGAATTGCGGACGTACTGACCCACCGGCAGCGACGCCATGCCGCGGGCCGGATCCACCACGGTGATGCCGAGTGCGTCGTCGACAGGAACGGCGAACCCCGAGCCGGTCGTCGTCCAGTGCGACGGTGGATCGCGCCATGCCGGAGGGTTCTCGCCCGGTGCGGGCCGGTCGAGCACAGCGAATGTCATCGTGGCCCATGCGACCTGGCGGTCCGGGGTGCCCCCGGCCGGGTCGACGTCGAAGACGCTCGCTTCGATGACGAAGGTCGTGCTCCCCACCCGGAGGGTGGTGCTCCGAGCCTCGACGAAGGGCCCAATGGCCGGTTCGACGATCTCGATGGCGAGGTCGGCGGTCGCCGTTCGCCTGGGGTGCATACCCCGGGCGGCAGCCACTCCTCCGACGACGTCGACGAGCGTGGCCATGACGCCGGCTCTGACCCCTCCGGCAGCGTCGCAGAGCTCGGGCACGACCGGGATCCTCACGACGGCGCCGTGGCTCGGGCGCAGGTCCCCAACGAGTCGGAGGTCACCGAGGAAACGATCGGACGCCGGGCCGTGGCCGACAGCCAATCAGCCCTCCTGCTCGGTCGGCCGGACGAGCACCTCGTTGACCGCCATCCGCCTCGGCCGGGTGACGGTGAAGAGGATGGTCTCGGCGATATCGCCGGCTTCGAGTCCCTGCACGTTGGCGAACCTGGTTCGCATGCCTTCGATGATCTCCGGGCGGTTGTGACTGCCGAGCTCGGTCAGGACCATGCCGGGCTCGATGGCCGACACCCGCACGTGCCGGCCGGTCACCTCCTGGCGCAGCGACTCGGTGAAGGCGCCCACCCCGAACTTCGTGGCGTTGTAGACGCCGCTGCCGGCCCGGGCCACCCGGCCGGCGACCGAGCTCACGTTGACCAGGTCGGCCACCCTCCGAGGCTCCCTCTCCGCCGCTGCGAGCAGGTGGGGTACGGCGGCGTGGGTGGTGGCCAGCAGGGCCGCCAGGTTGAGGTCCACCATCCGCTGCCACTCCTCGATCGGCGCGCCGACGACCGGGCCGAGCAGCATCACGCCGGCGTTGTTGACCACGATGTCGAGCCGGCCGTACTCACGCACGGCGTCCTCCACCATGCCGGCGGGTGCGCCGTCCTCGGTGATGTCGGTCTCGATCACCAGGACGTCGGCGTCACCAGCTTCCTCGACGACCCGTTCGAGCCGGTCTCGGCGCCGGGCGGCAACGACGACCTTGGCGCCCTCGGCCGCCAGCGCCATGGCAGTGGCTGCGCCGATGCCGCTCGAGGCCCCCGTGACGAGCGCCACCGTTCCATCCAACCGACCAGACATGAGCTACCTCACCGGGTTCGTCCGAGGTCCTGGCCCGGAGTGTAGGTGGCCGGCCGGCATCCCGGGCCCCCGAGCGTCGGCGCCACAGCCCTTCGACCGGGCCTCAACCGGGTGCGGCCCGGTGAGCCTCATGCGACGTTGCTGTCGCGTCCCCTGACGGTGCGGCCCGTCGTTTCGGCGTTCGCACCGCGAGCGCGCCCCTGTCCCGACTTCCGACCACCGGCGGGCGGCGCGGCACGACGGGCGCCCGAGCGCCGCCGGCGCCGGCCGGAGAGAGGCGGTTCGGCGTCGCTCCACGGTCTGTGTCCGGATGCCGGGCTCTCGTGCGCCGAGCACCAGTCGGTGCTGTTGTACCGCGACAGCTGCACATCGCAGCCGGGAGCCCGACACCGTCGTCCCGTTCCGTAATCGCTCGACGCACTACCGGTGATTGGCATGGTCGCTCCCAACGAGCGCTCCTCGCCGTGCCGTCTCTCCATCATCTCGCACACTCCCGTGAACGAGCACGGACCGCCCGCTCCACCATCTTTCTTCGGCACCGGGGGGCTCTAACTGAAGCGAGGTGCAGACAACAGACCCGTTGCCGCAGCAGACCCGTTGCTAACGTCTCAGCGTGCACAGCGAGAACGTCGCCAAGGAGACGATCGGACGACGGGACGCCGAGGACCTCCCGTGGTGGCAGGAGGCCGTCTTCTACCAGGTGTACCCCCGCTCCTTTGCCGACTCCGACGGCGACGGCGTGGGCGACCTCGCCGGAGTTCGCGCTCACCTGGATCACCTCGTCGGGCTCGGTGTCGACGCGTTGTGGATCTCCCCGTTCTACCCGTCACCGATGGTCGACTTCGGTTACGACGTGAGCGACTACTGCGACGTGGACCCGCTGTTCGGCTCCCTCGACGAGTTCGATCGGCTCCTCGCCGACGCCCACCGGCGTGGCCTCAAGGTGATCATCGACTGGGTGCCGAACCACACCTCGGACCGGCATGCGTGGTTCGTCGACGCCGCCGGCGGCAAAGACGCCCGCCATCGGGACTGGTACGTCTGGCGTGACCGGGGAGCCGACGGCGGTCCCCCCAACAACTGGCGGGCGGCGTTCGACCCGACCATGCCGGCGTGGACCTTCGACGACCGGTCCGGACAGTGGTACCTCCATCTGTTCGAACAGGCCCAGCCCGACCTCAACTGGAGCGAGCCCGAGGTCGTGAACGCCATGCACGATGTCCTGCGATTCTGGCTCGACCGTGGAGTCGACGGGTTCCGGGCCGATGTGATCCACTGCATCGGAAAGGACCACGCGCTCCCCGACGACCCGCCGTCGTCGTCAGGCCTCCCCCACTGCGTGGTCAACGACGTCCCCGAGACCCACGAACACCTTCGGGGGATCCGGACACTGATCGACAGCTATCCCGGCGAGCGTGTGATGGTCGGCGAGGTCTACCTGCTGTCGACCGATGCCGTCGCCACCTACTACGGCAGGGGCGACGAGCTCCAGCTCTCGTTCAATTTCCCTCCGATGTTCGCCACGTGGGATGAGAGCGCGTGGCGCGGGTGCCTGTCATCGACCTACCGCGCCCTCGACGCGAGGGAGGCCTGGCCCACGTGGGTCCTGTCCAATCACGACAACCCCAGGCACCGGACGCGCTACGACCGAGCGGCGGCCTTCTCCGGCGAGGACGCCCGCACCACAGCGCGTCGCAGCGAGGCCCGGGCCAGGGCAGCCGCCGTTCTCCTGTTGACGCTCCGGGGCACGCCGTTTCTCTATCAGGGAGAGGAGCTCGGACTGGTGGACGCGGCGGTGACTGAGGAGCGACGGGTCGACCCGGGAGGGCGAGACGGATGCCGCGCACCCCTTCCCTGGACCGGCGGCCCCGACCACGGCTGGCCGGGCACGGTGGGCCAGCGACCGTGGCTCCCGTTCCCCCCCGACGCCGCCCACCGCAACGCGGCCACGCTCGCCGATGACTCGTCGTCCATCCTCGCCCTCTACCGGGACCTGATCACCCTCCGCCGGCGATCACCGGCGCTCTCCCGCGGGTCGCTGGAGCTCCTCGACCTCCCGGCCGGGGCGCTGGGCTACCGCCGGAGGGCGGGAGGCGAGTCCATGGTGGTCCTCGTCAACTTCTCCGACTGCCCGGTTCGGGTAGCAGAAGGACGCCACGTGGCCCTGGAGGGAAAGGCGACGGCGGCGGCGAGCGACGGATCGTCCGGTTCGTTCTCGGGGACGCTCTCGGGCGACCAGGCGGTCGTACTGGCGGACTGAGCCGGTGCTCCGAACCGGTCAGTCCCAGCTCTCGCGCCAGAAGTCCGATCCGCCTTCGTCGCCGAGCGACACGGTGTGACCGCCGTCGTGGCCGCTCTGGCGGATGCAGCACACCAAGGTACCGATCCACGGTCCGTTGTCGATGCAGTGGACCGCGCCGCATCGGTGCCACTTCGGTTCCGGGGGCATCACCAGGTCGTCGAGGTCGAATTCGGCCTCCCGCCACCCGCCCAGCCTCTGCGTATGGTTCGGATCGATCGTCACCGCTTCCCTGCCCTCTGATCCACTCGGTTCCACTCGGATCCCTGCTTGAAATGATCGGTACGTCGGCGTCCGAACTGAAGCGCCGATGCTGTCCGATCCGGGCCTCTGCACTGTGTCGATGCGCTTCCCGGTGACACACAGTGGTCGAGAGGCCGCCTGGTCAGAGCGTGGATCGGCTCTGACGTTCAAATTTCTTACACAACGGCTACCATCGCCCCCATGGACGGCGGAGCGGCGACGGGGGTCGAGGACATCGTCCGCCGCAACATCGCCGCGCTCCGGTCGAAAGCGAGCCTGACCCAGCAGGAGCTCGCCGACGAGATGCTCCTGCGGGGCATCCAGTGGACCCGTGAGACGGTGGCACAGGTCGAGACGACCAACCGGCGTCTGGGGTTTGCCGAGGCGATCGCCGTTGCCGCATGCCTCGACGTGCCTCTCGCCCGCCTGACAGCCACCGGTGCCGACGTCGTCGGCGTGGGCGACAGCCAGTGGTCGGCGTCCTACCTGGGCGCCGCCATCGCCGGGACCATCGGCGACACGTTCTCGCCGGCCAGCTACGCCACCCCTGTCGGCCCGGACGATGCCTCGGCCGGGGCTCCGTGGGAAGGGTACGCAACCGAGACGCCCGAGGGCGGCGGGCCCGAGCCCGTGGCTCCCGCACCGCGCAGGACGGCCGAGCGGATCGAGCGGCGGCTCCGGCTCCGCGTGACAGCCAGTGACGTCGACGCCACCGCTCAGCAGCTGTGGTCGAGGAGCCTCGAAGCCGAACGCGAACAACGGGTAGCCGAGCGCAGAGCGCTCACCGGTGGATCGGCAAAGGCCATCCGCGGCCATGTCTCCCGGGACCTCGACCGCGAGATCGCCCACGAGATGGAGCAGCGTCAGATGGCCGACGAGGACGCGCCATCCGGCTCGGCTCCGATACCGCCGGGGCCCATCGCTCCCGCTCCTGCGCCGTCGCTGAGCCAGGACGAGGTCAACTGGGAGGCGACGCGCCTCAACATCATCCTCGCCAACAAGGGCTACAGCGACAGCGATGTGACGCGTTGGTGGAACTTCACCCGCCATCGCGAGCTCGACGATGCCACGATCGCCGAGGCCTGGCGGGCAGGCCGCTACCGGGAGGTGAGCCGGCTGATCGAGTCCCTGCCCGAATCTCAGAACGCCTCCCATTCATCGAGCCCCTACGAGGAGGATTGACCGCTCGAGCCGTCACCTCCCACCGCAGGCTCATGCCTTGGCCACCTTGTCGAGGAACGGGATCAGGTTGGAGAAGAACACGTTCGACGGGTAGGCCCCCGCCGGGTCGTTGTGGGCATAGGTGGACTGGCGGTTGACGAGGGTGAGGTTGCCGCTCGGGATGCCGGACTGCTGGGCGAGCTCCTCGGTCGACGTGAGCACCGACTGGCCGCCGAGCGCAGCTCCGAACGCGTAGATGAGCAGGCTGTGTGGAAGGTCGTGGCCCATGGTGGCGTCGAGCCCGAGCACCGACTGCGCCGGGTTGGCGTTGCCGTTCGCCACCGCTCCGGTGTCGTCGGTGAGCCGTTGGGGGAAGTACCACTCCGCTCCGTCGGCTCCGGTCACGCCCAGCCCCGAGAACATGGTGGCGAACCGCAGGATGGGGGTGAGCGCTCCGGTACCGTTCCATCCGTGCACGGGCCCGTTGGCGGACAGGCCCTGGCCGAGATGCGCCTGGGCCGCCGCCAACGACGGTGGTGACGTCGCCACGTTGAGGGCGTAGCCGAACTGCCCGAGGTTCGTGGCCGGCTGGGGAGGGACGATCTCCGATGGGAGGAGGCCGGAGGTCTGGCCGAGGGACCGCTGGTTGGGATCGACAAGAGCCGCCGAGGACCCGGTGGCGACGAACACCCCGGCGTACGGAGCGGCGATGCCGCCGAAGGAGAGCCAGGGCGTGGCCGACGGCGCGTTGAGCGTTTGGAGCGCGTGAGCGGCATCCTCGGCGCTCATCGCCCCTGGATCGCTGGCGCCGTCGATGTACACGAGGCCCGACAGGGCGTCGGCGCCGGGTTGGCCGGCGAAGTCCCAGGTGGCATAGGCGGTCACCACGGCGCCCCCGAGGGAGTGGCCACCGAGGACGACCTTTCCTCCCAGCCGCTTGGCCGCCTCGATGACGTGGTGGAGGTCGGAGACGGCGACATCCATCCCCCACCCCTTGGCGAATGCGGCCGAGGCGTCTGGGACCGGCTGGAAGTGGTGCTTGATGCTCGGGTCCTTCAGGTACCCGAGGTAGTAGTCGAACAGCCGGGTGGCGCTGGCCTTCCCCTCCTTGTACTGGTCGAGAACCGAATGGTCTTCGAAGAGGTTCTCCCGACGCTCGACCGACCACACCTGCCACCCCGGTTCACGGGAGACGATCCAGCGGGCCAGGGGCACGAAGTAGGCGCTTCCTGCCGATGTGCCCGGCTCGAGCACGAGAACGTTCTTGGCCGAGCTCGCTCCGACCTCGATCACGCCGACCTTGTCGTAGCGGGCCGGGGTTCCCGGGGCATCGAACCCGTCCATCCAGTGGACCGTCAACGGGGTGATGGACCCGTGATCACCGGTGGTCCCCGACGGAGAGGGGGAAGACCCACAGGCAGCAAGAACGAGTCCTAGGCAGGCGAGGAGCGCAGCGACCGACAGCGCCGCCCGACCTCGGACCGCCTTGGCTGTCGTGACCACTGCGTTACCCCTTCGCCTCGGCACCGGAGCCTGCATCTGTCGCCGTACGAGCTTAGATCGCCGCCCGAGGAGTCGACGGGATAACGGTGCTGTCCGACGCCCCCGAACGCTTCCGGCGCGCACCGCATAGCATCGCCGCACCATGGACCACCATTATCAACTGGTTCTGGCCTGGACGGGCAATCTCGGTGACGGCACGTCTTCCTATCGCGCCTACGCCCGGGACTTCGAGGTCTCGAGCGGGGCCACCACCCCCGTCCTGGAAGGCTCCGCCGACCCGACGTTCTTCGGGGACCGGAGCCGCTACAACCCCGAGGAGTTGCTCGTCGCCGCCCTGAGCGGCTGCCACCTGCTCTCCTACCTTCACCTGTGCTCCGAGGCGGGCGTGGCGGTCGTCGACTATCGGGATCGTCCATCGGGCACGATGGCCGTGGACCGCGAAGGTGGAGGCTCGTTCACCGAGGTCGTGCTGCGGCCCGAGGTGCGGGTCGCCGACGAAGGCAGCGTCCTCACTGCGGTCGAGCTCCACCGACCGGCCCACGAGCGGTGCTTCATCGCGAGCTCGGTCAACTTCCCGGTCCGGTGTGAACCCACGGTCACGAGCAGCGCCGATGGCCGCCCGACCGGTTCCTCCGGCGACAACGGGTGAGCCAGGGGCGGATGACCTACGTCCCCCCGCCCGGGAGCCCGGCGGTACCGACGCCGTCGGCCAGTCGGCGCGCCCGGACGAGCACGTCGTCGAGCATCGATTCGGTCAGCGTTCCCGTGAACGTGTTCCGTTGGCTCGGGTGGTAGGAGCTGAGGAGGACCCTCCCATCCGGCGCCGGTGCCTCTGCTCCGTGCCGGAAGAGGGGACGGGGCACGATGCCGAGCTCGCGGGCCATGATCTGGTGCGCGAACTGGCCCAGCGCCACGATGACCTGTACATCGGAGAGCAGTGACAGCTCTCGGCGCAGATAGGGCACGCAGGCGTCGCGCTCGGCAATCGTGGGCTTGTTCATGGGTGGGGCGCAGCGGACGGCGGCCGTCAGGTAGGCGTCGGACAGCCGAAGGCCGTCGTCGACGGACACGCTTCGCGGTTGGTTGGCGAACCCGGTGCGCCACAGGGCGGCGAAGAGCCAGTCTCCCGACCGGTCGCCGGTAAAGACCCGCCCGGTGCGATTCCCGCCGTGGGCTGCCGGTGCCAGGCCCACGATCAGGACGCGTGCCCCGGGGTCGCCGAAACCGGGCAGTGGGCGCCCCCAGTAGTCCTGGTCCCTGAACGCGGCTCGCCTGTCTGCAGCCACCCGCTCGCGCCACGCCACCAGGCGGGGACAGTGGCGGCACGCCGCGATCTCGTTGCTCAGCGCGCTGAGGGCACAACTGCGGGCGTCGGTACCACCGTCGGCGACGGCAAGCGGGGTTCCGGGTCCCGAGACGAGGGGGCTGGGGCCGACCCTCGCAACCCTCGAGCTCACTTGTCGAGGGACTCAGGCGTGATCCCGGCGTTTCGCAACATGCGCCGGAGGTCGACGACCTGTTGTTCGTCCAGGTCATCGTGGCGGGGGCGGTCGAACGTCTCCGTCTCGCTCCCGATCTGAACGCTGAACCGGTGGTTCTGCTTCTCGGTGATCGTCCCGAGCTCGGAGATCAGCGATACGACGTCGTGCCAGGCGATGTTGTGGCTCACCGGGTGGGCGAGGATCCTCTCGGCAGTGACGAGATGATGGCCGCTCAGATCGACGTGCTTCATGGGTTCGGTCTCCTCGTTGCGTTGTTGCCCTCCGACGGCACCTCCTAGGGTTCCGTCGGCCACCAGTTCGGCCAGGTCGCTGACGACCACGTTGGCACCGTGGGCTACGAGATCATCGGCATAGCCGTGGTCTCCGGCATCGTCGTGGTGATCCACGCCGACCACGAGGCCGAAGTGGCCGGCCCTGCCCGCTTCGACCCCGGCGAGGGCATCCTCCACTACGACGACACTCCCCGGATCGGCACCGAGCGCCCGAGCCCCTTCGAGGTAGCTGTCGGGGGCCGGCTTGCCCGCCAGGTGGTGGTCCTTCACCACGTGGCCGTCGATGCGGACGTCGAACAGGTCGGCGATCCCGGCCGCTTCGAGGGCGGCCTGGGTGTTCTCGCTGGCCGATACCACCGCGACCGGGATCCCCCGTTCACGGAGGGTCCTCACGAGGGCGATCGCCCCGTCGTAGACGGCGACGCCCCCGGTGGCGAGCACGTGCAACAGCAGTTCGTTCTTCCGGTTGGCGAGGCCCTTGACGCTGCGGGTGTCCGGGGGATCGTCGTCGGTTCCCTCTGGCAGCTCGATGGCGCGAGCGGCGAGGAACTTGCGCACGCCGTCCTCACGGGGCTCACCGTCGACGTACCGCTCGTAGTCGCCGACCGGATCGAAGGGCGCGAACGACTTGCCGGTGCGGGCCGCCTCCTCGTCGAGGAACCCGTCGAAGGCCTGCTTCCAGGCAGCAGCGTGGACCTCTGCGGTCTTGGTCAGGACCCCGTCGAGGTCGAACAGCCAGGCCCGGTAGGAATGGAGGTCCACCGGCCCGACCTGTTGACCGGACTGCTGTCGAGCGCTCACGGCGTGGTCCTTTCCTCTGGTGTGCCTCGCGGTCCGGCGGCGGAGCCGAGGTGGCGACGGAGCGGTGCCCGACCTGCGGGTTGGCTCGGAGGCGGAAGCCGGGGCGGACGAAGCCGGCTGGTCGGCGTCGGGCAGACCACGTCGCCCCCTCCCACCGAGACCTTCTCTCCGAAGTGGACGATCTCGAGTGCGTCCTCCCCTGCCGACCGGTAGGTCGTCGCCTCAGGTGTGACCTCGGCATGGAGAGGCCGGCCTCGAAAGACCACGCCGAACGCCAAGCGGCCGATCCCGTCGGGCAGGCGGGGGGCGAAGGAGAGGCAACCGTCGCGTTCGCGCATGCCGCCGAACCCGGCGACGAGGGCGATCCAGGTTCCGGCGAGTGCGGCAACATGCAGGCCGTCGCGGGTGTTGTCCTCCAGGTTGTCGAGGTCCATGAGGGCGGTCTCGGCCAGGTAGTCGTAGGCCAGATCGAGGTGGCCGACCTCGGCTGCCATGACCGATTGAGTGCAGGCGGACAGCGACGAGTCCCGCACCGTGAGCGCCTCGTAGTAGTTGAAGTTGGCCGCCTTCTGCTCCTCGGTGAAGGCGTCGCCCCGCAGATGCAGGGCAAGAACGAGGTCTGCCTGTTTGACCACCTGCTTGCGATAGAGGTCGAAGTAGGGAACGTGTAGCAAGAGCGGGTACTGCTCCGGGGTCATGGCGGCGAAGTCGAAGATCTGGTGAGAGGTGAACGCCTCGGCCTGGGGATGGACACCGAGGTGGTCGTCGAAGGGCACGGTCATCGCCTGTGCCGCGTCGCGCCAGGCGGCCATCTCCTCGTCGTCGATGCCGAGCTCGTGGGCGCGCTCGGCGTTCCGTCCGGCCACCGCAGCAGCCGCCTGGAGGTTGTGGCGGGCCATGAGGTTCGTGTAGATGTTGTTGTCGGCCACGGCGCTGTATTCGTCGGGACCGGTGACGCCGTCGATGCGGAATCGTCCGTGGGCGTCGTGATGGCCAAGAGAGGCCCACAGCCGGGCGGTGTGAACCAGCAGTTCGAGACCGGTGTCGGCCTCGAACGCTTCGTCACCTGTCGCGTCGAGATAGCGGACGACGGCATCGGCGATGTCGGCGCCGACGTGGAACGCCGCCGTCCCCGCCGGCCAGTAGCCCGAGCACTCGGCACCGGTGATGGTGCGCCACGGAAATGCCGCCCCCTGGAGGCCCAGCTGGGCGGCGCGATCGATGGCCATCGGCAGCGTCGCATGGCGCCACGAAAGGGCGAAGCGAGCGGCCGATGGCACGGTATAGGTCAGCACGGGGAGGACGAACGTCTCGGTGTCCCAGAAGGCGTGCCCGTTGTAGCCGGGGCCGGTGAGCCCCTTGGCCGGGATGGCCCGGCGTTCGGCCCGGGCACTGGCTTGCAGCACATGGAACAAGGCGAAGCGCACGGCCTGTTGGATCTCGGCGTCTCCGTCGACCTCGACGTCGGCACGGCCCCAGAAGTCATCGAGGTAGGTGCGCTGCTCGGCCACGAGCCCGTCCCAACCGGTCTGGCGCGCCGCGGTCAGAGCAGCATCGACCTGGTCACGCATGGCCTGACGCGACCTCGCCGCCGACCAGCCGTAGGTGACGAACTTGGTGATGCGCAGCCGTTCGCCGGGCTCGAGCGAGGCGGTGACCGTCACCCGGCCGAGATCGTGGAAGCTCTCGGCGGCGACCACGGGGGACCGCGGCCCCTCGACGACGTGGTCCATGGCCGCTCCCACGACGAGGCCGCTTTGCTCCGTTCTGTGCAGTAGCTCGACCCTGGCGTTGTCGCTGAAATGAGCCTCGCTGCGAAGCGGCGACTCCAGCACGGCCGAGACGCGGGGATCGTCGTCAGCCGGCGGCAGAGGTTCGTTGGCCACCAGCTCGGACTGGACCACCAAGCGCACGGGGTCCCCCACCGCCTCGACCACGTAGTCAACCGCCGCCACAGCACGTTGGACGAGAGACACCAGCCGCGTCGAGGTCAGCCGGATCGTACGACCTGCCGGGGAGGACCACTTGGCTCGGCGATGCAAGAGCCCGGAACGGAAGTCGAGCAGACGTTCGTGGCTCACCATCTCCCCGTACCGGAGGTCGAAGGGCTCGTCGTCGACCAGCAGCCGGATCAACTTGCCGTTGGTCACGTCGATCACGGCCTGGCCCGCCTCCGGGTAGCCGTAGCCGGCTTCGGCATAGGGCAGCGGGCGCACTTCGTACACCCCGTTCAGGTAGGACCCGGGCAGGGCTTGGGGTGCACCCTCGTCCAGGTTGGCCCTCCAGCCGATGTGGCCGTTGGACAGCGCGAACACGGACTCGCTCTGGGCCAGAACCTCGAGGTCCAGCTCGGTCTCCCGCAGGCACCAGGGTTCGACTCGGAAGGCGGGGTGGGAGATCACCGAGGTCCGTCAGCTCCCGATCAGCTGGGCCAGCACCGCTGCCTCACTGATGTCCGTGTCCTTGGTCGCCGTGAGCAGGGTGAGATTGCGGCGCTTGGCCATATCGCGAAGATGAGCGAGGGCCTCCTTGCGCTCGGTCTCCTTGAGCTCGGCCCGATAGCGACGGCTGAATTCCTGGAAGCGTTCGGGATCATGGCCATACCACTTGCGCAGCTCCGTCGACGGCGCCACCGTCTTGCACCACTCATCGAGGTCGGCTCTCTCCTTGCTCAGTCCCCTGGGCCAGATCCGATCGACCAGCACCCGATTGCCATCCCCGCGTATCCGCCCGTCGTAAGCCTTCCCGACCTTCACCTTATGTTCGGTTGCCATTCTCTGCTCCTTAGCTCCGTCCGGTCAGGCAGGCATTCGGGCTCACGCCAGCAGCTCCGCTCCACGCAGGACACCTCCGGCTCCTGGCTCGAGGACATCGACAACCCGATGACTGACCGATACCCATCATCCTGCACGGTGAAGAAACCATCCGCGTCGTTCACGGACCGTAGGCCACAACACCGTGACGGGACACCGGTGTTCCCGGTGTCTTTCCCGGTCAAGAAGCGGCGGTCAAGACGAAGCGCCTCCGGGTGCGGGCTCGGGCGCGATCACGATCTGTCGGTCCTGCTGGCCTGCCGGTCCTGCCGGCCGGCAATCGTCATCATCATCTGTCCATTCGTGGTGGCCGTCCACGTGACGTCGTGAGCCAAGCGCTCGCGAGGCGCCGACGAGGTGAGCCGGTCGTGCTCACTGTCGCCGGAGTGCCTGGGCCTCTTCGACCGACCGCCTGGCACTGTCACCAAGCTTCTTCGTGTCGCGCGGCTCGGCGAAGGGCCTGACGTCCGGAGGCAGACCTTGGGCGATCGCTTTGGCGTGCTCGAGCTCGGCGTTCACTTGGGCACCAAACAGCAGTGCGAGGTTGGAAAGCCAGAGCCAGATCAAGAACACGATGATGCCTGTGAGCGCCCCGTATGTCTTGTTGTACGAGGAGAAGTTGGTGACGTAGACGGCGAACGCCGCAGATACGACTGCCCACACAAGCGTGGCAATCACACCGCCGGGGCTGATCCATTTGATGCCACCTTGTTTGGCATTTGGGCCCACCCAGAACAGGACGGCGAGCAGCACGGAGACCAAGACCACGAGAACGGGCCATTTGACAATGTCCCAAATGACCAGTGCGACATGGCCCGCACCGATAGCGTTTCCGACCTCGTTGGCGATGGAGCCGCTCACGACGACGATGACCGCACAGGCCGTGAGGATCACTACTGCGACAATTGTCACGACCACGCGGATCGCAGCAGTCTTCCAAATAGGCCGACCCTCGCCGATTCCATAAATCACATTGGACGCCTGCCGAAAGCCGTTCACATAGCTGGACGCTGACCATAGGGCAATGACGATGCCAACGATCGCCATGACGCCCGTGCCCGTTTTGTGCGACTGGGCCTGGGAGAGAAGTGTCCGCACGAAATGACCCGTCGAGCTTGGGGCAACGCTGTTGACCTGGGCGACCACTTTGTTGGTGATCTTTTTGCCGAACAGGCCAAGGGCGGTGAACAGGACAATAAGGCCTGGAACTGCAGCGAGCACGGCGTAGTAGGTCAGGGCGGCGGCGAGGGTCGTGAGGTTGTTATTGCGGAACTCGGCCCGAGACCGCTTCACGACCTCCAAGAGCGACGAGCTCGGCAGATCAGTGGGGCTCTCCGGCTCGCGGGCGGGCCGTTCCTTCCGATTCATCATTGACCTTTCGACGACCGACTCGGACTCAAGCGATGGGCCATGCCTTACCCAGGAGTGCAGGGACGCAACCGGCCGAAAGCTGATACCGCCTTCATCCGTCCATCCTTCGACGGGGTAGCGATCGCATTTCGTCCGCGCCGCCCCAGGTGGTGCTGCGTGCACGGCATCTCGACCCGTCGGGCCACTGGCTGGCCGAGGGCCTCGGCTTCGACCGCGTGCCCAAGTCCGGGGCGCACGCCCATACCTGGGTCCGGCTCGACGTCATGGTGAACGCTCGTGGATTGAAACTTGCGGACCACGGGTAAGTCGACGTGATGCCGATCCGAGGGACGACGGAGAGGGAAGTCAAGCTGGAAGCGGATCTTGCCTTCACACTGCCGGACTTACGAGACCTCGTCGGGGGGACGGTGCGGCTACCGGAGGAACATCTGTGGGCAGTCTACTTTGACACGCCTGACCTGCGATTATGGCAGCGCGACATCACCCTTCGTCATCGAAGCGGTGAACAGGCCGGACCTGGGGCCTGGACGTTGAAACTGCCACAGAAGGGACCCGGGCCGACTCTGGACCGCCGCGAGGTGACGTGGCCAGGTTCGCTGCACACCCTCCCCGATGGCGTCACCAAGATCGTGCAAGGACTGGTCCGCCGGGCATCCGTCCAGGAAATCGCCCGCATCGAAACGCTCCGGCGGCGTCTGACTCTGCAAGACCGTGGGGATCTGACACTGGGAAAGCTCGACGACGACACGGTCACGATCCACGGCGGACCGAATGATGGCTACCGATTCCGTCAGATCGAGCTCGAGGTGGAGGGGGATGACGTTGAGCCACTCGACGGGGTGCTGGACCGCCTACACGCTGCGGGCGCCCGGCTGGACCGCGCCGGGCCCAAATTGCTCCGAGCACTAGGAGATGAGTCTCTCGAGGCAGAGAAGACGAGACTGAGGTCCAAATCCTCGATGAGGGACGTGGTGAAGGTCATTATTGCGGGAGACCTTGACCGCATGCTCGATCACGAATGTTTCTTGCGAGTCGACGAGATTGACCCGCCGGCTCACGATGTACATCAGACGCGCGTGGCGTCCCGACGGCTCCGTTCGAATCTGAAGACCTTTGGAGCTGTGCTTGACCCCGTCTGGGTCCGACATACCAGACGAGATTTGAAATGGCTGGGTGGCTCCCTCGGCGCCGTACGGGATATTGATGTGCTGTCCGCTGACTTTGACGAAGGACAGGATACCGGTTCGATTGACTCTCAAGGGCTTGCGCTTCTCGCATCGGAGTTACGACGGCAGCGACAGTCGGCGGCTCTCGACCTTGTGGAGGTATTGAGCAGCGACAGATATATCTCGCTACTCGACAAACTGCACGCCGCTGCGCAACGTCCGCCACTGATCGGGAAGTCCCGTCACTCGGGGCGGATCGGTCCGAAGACGAAGGCTTCGAAGGCTCTTCCCCGACTCGTTCGACGGCCCTGGAAACAGCTGCGAAAGCAAGTGAGGCGGGCAGGAAGTCATCCAACCGACTATCAGTTGCACCGGATCCGCATTCGGTCGAAGCAGCTTCGATACGCCTGTGAAGCCGCCTCGGCGGTCATCGGTCGCCCCGCCCAGAAGATGGCAGAGGCTGCTGAGCGGCTCCAGACCGAGCTTGGTACCCATCACGATGCCGTCGAAGCTGAGAGATGGTTGCGCGCCGAAGCGGCGCGAGGCTCGGGATCCCTCGTGTTTTCGGCGGGCCAGCTGACTGATCAAGAGCAGCTGCGGCGGCGGGAGATCAGCCGGCGATGGATCACAAGTTGGGAGCGACTCAGCCGCAAGAGCCGCCGTCGCTGGCTTCGCTAGTGCGCCTCTACCAGCGCCCACGGCTGGATTCGAACCAGCGACGCACGGTTTAGGAAACCGACGCTCTATCCCCTGAGCTACGTGGGCAGGACTTCCGGCGGACAGCTCTGCGTTTTGCGCCGCGCTTCGGCGGGACCAGGATAGGCATCCTACGTGAGGGCAGCGTGGCGCGAGTGGCTGGCACTCGGGACGCGCAACGAGGCCCACGGGGGCCGTCCAAGGAGTACCACCAGGTCCGGGGGGCGATAGGGGGTAGCCGATCGGTCATCGAGGAAGCGTCCGGGGCACCACGCACGATTAG
The DNA here is from genome assembly GCA_963828385.1 of uncultured Acidimicrobiaceae bacterium. GTDB lineage: Bacteria > Actinomycetota > Acidimicrobiia > Acidimicrobiales > RAAP-2 > Bog-756. The sequence continues at coordinate 607,044 of CAWHEF010000002.1, read as the reverse complement.
CGCTAAGTGTCACTCGCTTTTCATCCGATGAGAGGTGATGGCCCGCTCCTTCACGTGCCAGCTCCGGGATCAGTAGCACCGGGTCTCGACTACCCAATGGCACGGCCAGCGAGGAACACACTTCGCCGACGGGGAGGCGCTCCACTGGTGACTGGACGACGCCGGAGAGCAGGCCTCACCGTCACGGCACTCATCGCCACTGTCATGGCACTCATCGCCTTGGCCTTGATCGCTTCAACTCCCGTCTTGGCTGTCGTGGGTGGACCGGGATCGGCTCCAGCTGGGGCTGCACAGACCGGCAACGGGAACGAGCACATGGCAGTCAACCTGTACGTGTGTCCCCAGAGCTGCAGCGGTGTCCACGTCTTCATCGACTCCGTCTCGAACCACTTCGGTCCAGACGGTTTCTCCCTGTGCACCAGCAACGAGACCTCGACCGACTTCTCGCCAGCATTCAACGGACAGGTGCGCTATGTCGGGATGGAGACCAGGACGTCGGGCTCGTGCTCCAGCCTTCCCTCGTACAACACGTGGATGATCGCGGTGTACCAGAACGACAAGCTCCTGGAACGCGGAACGGTCTGGCTCGGAGAGGACCGCCCGCTCCTGGCCGAGTACTACGCCAGGTGCCCTGGCAAGAAGTCCCCCTGGAACCCGCCGTTCATGAACATGCAATGCCAGAGCACCGGACGGTTCACCCTGGACGTGTCGGTCCCGGGGTGGAAGCCGACCTGGCCCGAATGTCCCTCGGAGTCCGAATTCTGTCGTGTGAGCATCCATTTCGACTCCGACAAGCCGTGCCCATCGTTCACCGCTTCGTTCGGCGCGTGTATCGGCAGTTCGGACGGGAACATCGATTGGACGACGAACAAGGTAGACCAGCCGGCTCGGCTCATCTTCTCGTCGTTCGGATGGTCGAACCTCGGAAGCGGAAAATTCACGACGTTCGGCACCACGAAGGCCATCCCGGCGGCCACCATGACCGGCACCGTTCCGTCAGCGGGCAGTGGCGACTTGAACGTGCGGGAAGCCCACGTGTTCTTGTGGAGGTATCCCACCATGACCTGGTACACGACTGATCGCGCGCCGGCAGGGACTCCTGGCGGACCTCTACTGTTCAACTTCCGCAACGGTCGGATCGGTGCTGATGTCTACATCAACGGCTTCTTGCAGCGCCGTGCTTGATACACGGGGTCCGTAGTGGCATCCTCACCAGGTAGGTGGATACAGGACCAATCATGAGTCATCCAGCGGAGACGACCAGATGAGCCCGAGCGACGCATGGTCACCGGATGAGCCTTCGGGCTCGGATCCGTTCGAACAGGGTGATGAGGCGCTCGACGAGAGCGAAGCCCTCGACCCTGGTTTCCTCGAAGCCGTCGAAGACGACCCAACCCTCGGCCCGTACTCGCAGGCCGATGAGCGCGAGCTCGAGGAGATCGATGCCGAGCTCGACGATCCCGAAGGGATGGTCACGCTCGAAGGGGGCATCGACGACCCCGACGGGCTCGGCAGGGCCACCGAACGGGAGCGCGAAAGGTCAGACGACGATGAGGGTTGGGATCTCGACGAGCCGATCGTGCCCGCAGCTGACGACATCGAAGACGAGCCGGGGATCGAACCCGGTCAGCCCTGAATGGCTCATCCCGACCCAGGCGTGTCGACGAGGACGCACCGTGTGCCGCTGTAGATGGTGGGCATGCACTTGTTGCAGTGGATGCACAACCCGGGGGTCGGGTTCCCGCGCTCCCAACGGCCGACAAGATCGGGCTCTCGCAGCAGCGCCCGGCCCATGGCTACGAAGGAGAAGCCGTCTGACAGCGCCGCTTCTGCCGTCTCCATCCGATTGATGCCACCGAGAAGGATCAGCGGTAGGGAGACGGCACCGAGGAACTGACGGGCATAGGGGAGGAAGTACGCCTCCTCGAAGGGGTAGTCGCGGAGGAAGCGTCCACCCAGAAGCCTGAAACCGGCCCGCATCGGGCCGGGAAGAGTGGCGGCGAACTCGGAGCGGGGAGCCTCGCCCCGGAAGAGGTACATGGGGTTGGACAGCGAGCTCCCTCCGGTCAACTCGATGGCGTCGAGAGCGCCCTGGTCCTCGAGCATCCGGGCGAAGCTGATGCTCTCGTTCAACCAGAAGCCACCGCTCACCCCGTCGGCCATGTTGAGCTTGGCCGTCACCGCCGCTCGATTGCCCACTTCCTCGCGCACGGCTTCGACGACCCGGAGCGGGAACCTGGCCCGGTTCTCCAGGCTCCCACCCCACTCATCGGTGCGGTGGTTCAGTCTCGGGCTCAAGAAGCTGCTCAAGAGGTAGTCGTGGCCGAGATGGACCTCGAGCGAGTCGAACCCGGCCTCGACCGCCACCGACGCCGCTCTCCGATAGTCCTCGGTGATCCGGTCGATGTCGGATGCGGTGACCGCTCTGGTCGGCGTGCCGCCCGCCGAAAGCCGCCGGGACGGGGCGAGGGCAGGGGCGCCGTTGGACCTGGCGTTGGCCACCGGCCCGGCGTGGCCGATCTGGGCGGCCACCGCACACCCGCCGTCATGCACGGCGGCAGTGAGGCGGCGTAAACCCGGGATCGATTCGTCGGTCAGCACCGCACAGTGCCGATCGGTGCGCCCGTCTGCCGAGACGGCCAAGTAGGCCACCGTCGTCATCGCCACGCCGCCCAGTGCCATCTGTCGGTGGAAGGCGATCAGCTCGTCGGTGATGACGCCCCGCGGTGTGCGGCCCTCGAACGTCGCCGCCTTGATGACCCGGTTCTTCAGCGTCACCGGACCGAGTGCCGCTGGCTCGAACAGCGCGGTCACGATCCCGGCTTCGCCGCGCCGTCCAAACCGGCCGCTCCTACCGCGACCAGCGCTCTGAGCACCTTCTCAGCCAGGGCGGGATGGCATACGACGAGGTCTGGAAGCCAGGGCCTGGGCTGGGCGTAGCGCAACGGTGACCCGTCGATCCGGGTGGCGTGCAGCCCGGCGGAGAGGCCGACGGCCACCGGGGCGGCAGAGTCCCATTCGTACTGACCGCCGGCGTGCACGTAGATCTCGGCTTCACCGCGGATGACAGCGCTGATCTTGGCTCCGGCCGAGCCCATGGGCACGGTCTCTGCCCCCAGCAGGTCGGCGAGGGCCGGCACGAAGTCGGGAGGGCGGGTGCGGCTGACCACCATGCGGAAGACGGGGGGAAGGGTGCGGACGGAGGGCGGGTCCGCCGTCGACAGGACCTCATCCAGGGCGGGAAGGGCCACGGCGCCGACCACCGGATCACCGTCGAGCGCCAGGGCCACGTGGACCGCCCAGTCGCTGCGCCCTTCCGAGTACTCGCGGGTCCCGTCCAGAGGATCGACGATCCACACCCGACCGATGGACGTAGCGAGCGCGCTGTCCTGTTCGCCCTCCTCGGAGCGGACGCGGTCGTCTGGGTAACGCTCGGCGAGGCTGTCGATCAGGAGGCGGTGGGCAGAGACGTCGCCGCGGGCACCGAGATTCCTCCCCAACTCGCCACCCTGCCGCAACGCGACGAGGGCTCGCCCTGCTTTGGCTGCCAACGCGGCCGCTGCGCGGTGATCCTCTGTTGTCACGAGCTGTCGCCCACCGTCCATGCATCCTCCTCCATGGTGTCGCCGACGGGTCCTCCGGTGGTCCGGGCCAGGTTAGACACAGGATCCCTGGATACGCTGCAGCGGCCATGACCGAGCGACCGATGATGACCGTGGACGAGCTCCAGAGGATGCTCGCAGACGCGTTCCCGGACTCGCAGATGCGGTACGTCATCGAGGAGGTGACCGCCGCCACGCTGCGAATGCGCTCGATCGTCGGGCCGGCCGACCGGAGGCCGGGCGGAACGGTCTCGGGCCCGACGGTCATGGCGTTGGCCGACTGCGCGGCCTGGATGGTGATCGTGGGCCAGATCGGCCCGGTAGCCCTGTCGGTGACGACGAGCCTGCACATCGACTTCGTGCGCAAGCCGGACCTGATCGACCTCGTGGCCGATGCGACCTTGTTGAAGCTGGGCAGCCGCCTGGCCGTGGCCGAGGTGGCGATCGCGTCGGAAGACGGTCCGCTCGTGGCCAAGGCCCAGGTCACGTACTCCATTCCGCCGGGATCGGTGGCGGGGCGGACGACCGAGTGATTGCGCAGTGAAGGCATGCGTGCGACGATCGGAGTCGATCCAAAAGAGGGGACACGGCATGCACGATCTCGTGATCCGGGGGGAACGATCGTCGACGGCACCGGGGCGCCCGCCTTCGTTGCAGACATTGCCGTCGACCGGGGTGTCATCAGCGGCATCGGCTCGTTCGGCGAGGCGTCGGCCAGCCGAACCCTCGATGCCGATGGGCTGATGGTCACGCCCGGCTGGGTAGACATCCACACCCACTACGACGGGCAGGTCACCTGGGACGAGGTCCTGGCTCCGTCGAGCTCTCACGGAGTGACCACCATCGTGACCGGCAACTGCGGCGTCGGGTTCGCCCCGGCCCGTCCCGACCGCCATGACTGGCTCATCGGGCTCATGGAGGGTGTCGAAGACATTCCGGGAACAGCGCTCGCCGAAGGACTGGAGTGGGAGTGGGAGAGCTTTCCCGAGTACCTCGATGCGCTCTCCCGGCGCAAATGGACGATGGACGTCGGGACCCAGGTGGCCCACGGTGCCGTTCGCTCCTACGTCATGGGAGAGCGGGGTGCCCGCAACGAGCTGGCCACGCCCGAAGACATCGCCGCCATGAAGCAGATCGTCCGGGAGGCGATCGAGGTGGGCGCGCTCGGGTTCTCGACCTCGCGCACGATCGCCCACATCGCCATCGACGGTGAGCCGGTGCCGGGGACGTTCGCCGCCGAAGACGAGCTCTTCGGTCTTGGCGCGGCGCTCGGCGAGCTGGGCACCGGTGTGTTCGAGCTGGCGCCGGCCGGTTCGGCTGGCGAGGACGTCGTCTCCCCGAACAAGGAGGTCGACTGGATGGGCAGGCTGTCGGCCGCCATCCACCGTCCGGTGACCTTCGCCCTTCTCCAGGTGGCTGCCGCCCCCGAGCTCTGGCGAGAGCTCATGGACGAGTCGCTCCGTGCCGTCTCTGACGGGGCGGACCTGAGACCCCAGGTGGCGGGCAGGGCCACCGGCCTGTTGTCCGGACACTTCACCACGTACTCGCTGTTCGATCTGGTGCCTGCCTACCAGGAGCTCAAGGCGAGGGATCTCGATCCCGGCGAGTTCGTCGCCGCCCTCCACGATCCGGCGGTCCGGCAGGCGATCGTGTCGTGGGACCCCGCCGCCGGCGAGAGGCAGCGTATGGAAGAGGCCTACCGGACGACGTTCACCCTGGGCCGGCCGCCCGACTACGAGCCGGGGCCAGACCGGTCGCTCGAGGCCCTGGCAGCAGCATCGGGACGTACGCCGCTCGAGGTGGCCTACGACGCCATGCTCGAGGACGACGGCACCGGTCTGTTGTACGTACCCATCCTCAACTACGCCGACGGCAACCTCGACCCGGCCCGGGAGATGCTGCTCCATCCGCAGGCCGCGGCCGGGCTGGCCGACGGCGGTGCCCACTGTGGAGTGATCTGCGACGCCGGACAACCCACGTTCATGCTCACCCACTGGACCCGGGACCGATCCCGGGGCGAGCACCTCCCACTCGAATGGGTGGTGAAGAAGCAGACCCATGACACGGCGCGTCTCTACGGACTGGGCGACCGGGGCACCATCGAAGTCGGTGCGCTGGCCGACCTCAACGTGATCGACTACGACCGCCTCGAACTGGGCAACCCCATCGTCGTCTCGGACCTGCCGGCCGGGGGCAAGCGGCTCGTCCAGGACGCGACCGGCTATGTGGAGACGATCAAGGCGGGAGTCACCACGTTCGCCGATGGCAAGGACACCGGAGCGCGCCCTGGCTCACTGCTGCGGGGCGCCCGGTGACGATCGGGCCGGCGGCGGTGTGGAACCCGTCTCTGGATTGACCGGCTCGCGGTCACCGTCGACGTCGGCGTCAGCCATCTCGACCCGCATCTGCTGGTACACGCGGTGCTCGACGATGAAGGCCAGGAACGGCACGAACCCGGCCGCCACCACCAGCAGGATCCGGCCGAGCCGCCATCTGGCCCGCCGGGCGAGGTCGGCGGAGGCGATGAGGTAGACGATGTAGAGGTAGCCGTGGATGGTCCCGACCACCTTGGCCACCCAAGTGATGTCGGCGCCGTACTGCAGCGGCACGGCGACGAAGACCAGCAGGCACAGTCCCGTGCCCACGATGAAGGCCATGATGCGGTACCGGGTCAGCGCGCCTTGCATCGGACCCCGGAGCTCGTCATGCGCTCAGGCCAGGACATGCCCCGAGGACGCGTCATCTCGTGTCCCGAACGCCTCGCCCGGTCTCGGGGATCCACCGAGGGTGGTCCTCGGCGCCGTCCGCACTCAGAGCGGCCAGGTAGCGGTTGTACTCGGCCAGGGCCTCGGCTTCCTCGGGTGTCTGGTCGCGGACCCTGCGGTGGTGCGATGTCCGGCCCGACACTCGGCTCGACCGCTCCAAACGCCTTGAACGCCCGATACGCGCCACCGGGCTGCCGAGCGCCCACCCCGGCTCCTTGGCCTGGTCGTCGACCATGGCAGCAACCGGACCGGTGGTCGTCTCCGACGACTGTTGGCTCCTCGCCCGACGGGCCGAGAAGCTGTTGGGCTGGTCGTGGATGAGCTGCCACCAGATGTAGATGGCGTACCCGGCGAACAGCGGCCATTCGAACGTATAGGCCCAGCTCAGGGTGTTACCCCCCAGCGCCCGGCCCAGCTGCCAGCTGGTCAGCCAGGCGAAGACGGGCAGGAGCACGAGGAGCGTCGCATGGAGCCCGATACAACGAGGGGTGAAGTACCGACCCACATCGGCCATCGTACTGCCGGGCCGGGGCCCCTCACGCTCGGCCCTGACGGTAAGCCCTTCGTTGACCAGCGGAAAAGGACCCATCGACGTGCGGTCGGCCGGTCGGACGATCCCGTCGAATCCGGCCCGGCGGTCCCCGGAGATCCCCGTTTCGCTCGCCGGCCGTGTCTAGGATTCGGATCGCCATAAGGAGAAGACAGGCATGCCTGGGCGGCTGCGGTTGTGATGGGTTTGGGGTGGCGTCGGCGGGGGCGACGCACGACGAAAGGAAGCCATGGAACATCGCCTTCGAATCGGCTTCGCCGAGGCCATCGGCACCATGATCCTCGTCCTCGGGGGACCGGGAACCGCCATCCTGGCCACCGGGCACTTCTTCCCCAAGGGGACGGTCGGGGTGCTCGGAGTGGCGCTCGCCTTCGGGCTCAGCATGCTCGTCGTCTGGTACGCCATCGGTTCGATCTCCGGTGCCCACATCAATCCGGCCGTCACCATGGGCCTGTGGGCCATCGGCAAGGTCAAGACGATCGAGGTTCCCTTCTACATCGTGGGCCAGGTCGTCGGTGGCCTGTTCGGAGCGTTCATCATCTACATCGTCGCCAACGGCAGCACGGTCAACTTCAGCGCCAAGCTGACCGGGTTTGCCTCCAACGGGTACGGCGTCCACTCACCGGGCGGGTTCTCGCTCGGTTCCGTCATGCTGGACGAGGTCGTCCTCACCGGCGTTTTCGTGTTCGTCATCGCCTCCACCACCCGGCTGTCGATGCCGGTGGGTTTCGCAGGTGTCGCCATCGGGTTCACGCTCGGCCTCATCCACCTGATCTCGATCCCGGTCGACAACACGTCGGTCAATCCGGCGCGGAGCCTTGCCACCGCCGTGTTCCAGGGGAGCTGGGCCCTCAGCCAGCTCTGGGTGTTCATCGTGTTCCCTATCGCCGGCGGCATTCTGGGCGCATCAGTGTGGCGCGCCCTTCGGCCGGCGTTGGAGGAGGGCGCAGAGGAGACCACTCAGGAATCGACACTTGCCGCACCCTTCCACGGGCCCGAGGCGGCCCCGGAGGTCTGAGCCGGACGTGCGGTCGTGCCTACCGGCCCGGGCCGTCTGAGACACCCGCGCCCTAGCTTCCTCGCCATGGACTACACCACTGAACCGCCTACCTTGTTCCGCCCGAGCGTCGAGGTCAGGGTGTCGCGACGGCGCAAGAAGACCGCCGGCGCCCACTGGGAAGGGGACCGCATCGTCGTCGTCGTCCCCACTCATCTCCGCGGCGAGCAGCGGGACAAGATGGTGGACGAGCTGTCCGCCCGGCTCACCCGCCACCGTCCCCACCTCCACTCCTCGGACGACGACCTCGAACGACGAGCCGTCGACCTCGGCCGCCGCTATCTCGACAGCGTGGAGCCGAGGTCGATCCGGTGGTCTCGGGTCCAGCGCAAACGGTGGGGATCCTGCACGTGCTCGACGGGTGAGATCCGCATCTCCGAACGGCTGCGGGTCGCGCCCCCGTGGGTTCTCGACGCCGTCATCGTCCACGAGCTGGCCCACCTGATCGAGCCCAGCCATTCACCGCGCTTCAGGGAGCTCGAAGGACGGCACCCCCGGGCTGAGGAGGCGACTGCCTTCCTCGAGGGCTACGCGCTCGGGCTCGAGCTCGAGCCCGACGCCGGGACCGGACCTGCGTGCCCCCCACCTGCCTACGATGATCCCACGGCCGGGTTCTGTTGTCATGAATCGGGCGATACTTGACAGATGCCCGGTCTCGTCCTTTTCGATCTCGACAACACCTTGCTCGATCGCAACGCTGCTTTTGTCCTGTGGGCCGGCCGATTTATCGACGCCCATGATCTCTCCGAAGACGCGCTGGCGGTCCTGGTATCGGCGGACGAGGACGGGCTCAAGGCGAGAAGCGAGTTTTTCGAAGAGATCCGTGGACTGTTCGACATCTCCGCCACAATGGACGAGCTCATCGCCCGCTACTACGTCGACTACCTCACCTGCTTCTCCGTCGACGAGTCGACCGTCGACGCCATACGGCGCCTCCGATGGGAGGGTTGGACACTTGGCATCGTCACGAACGGCCATTCGGCCCAGCAGAGCAAGCTCGATGTGACCAACCTCGCTGGCGAGTTCGATGCGATATGCATCTCGGCGATGGTCGGGTCTCGAAAGCCGGACGCCGCCATCTTCGAAGAAGCGGCTCGGATCTGTGGTCAGCCGCTCACGGGCTGGATGGTTGGTGATTCACCGAGTGCCGACATCGTGGGCGGAGGGAGGGCCGGACTGCACACGATCTGGATGTCGAGAGGTCGGACATGGGATCCCGAGCTCGTCCGGCCCGATGCGATCGTGACCACGGTGGCTGAGGCGGTCGAGGTCATCATCCGGTCGGAATCTGAAGAGTCTGCACTGCGCGACGGGTGCGCTTGACCGCTCCCCCGTCCGCGCCTCTCTGGGTACGTTGTGAGCGCCGCATGGCGCCTGCCGGCTCACCACGGCGATGCGCGCTGGAATGCACCCTTGGCGCCCCCGGGCGCCCTCGATCGCCTCGGTCCAGCCTGAACCTGGGACCGTCGACGCGGGCGGGCACGCACCGCGGCTACAACGTGGGGATGGGTTATCTCCTGGCGCCGTTGGCCGCCCTGGTCAACGCCCTCACCGCCGTGCTGCAGCGCATCGGCGTGGAGACGGCTCCGGCATCGACCACCCTGCGCTGGAGCCTCATGGCCCACGCCTTCAAGCGCCGCATCTGGCTGGTCGGGTTCGCCCTCATGCTGGTGGAGTTCGGGCTCCAGGCCACCGCCCTCCGGTTCGGCGACCTGAGCGTGGTCCAGCCGCTGCTCACCACCGAGCTCATCTTCCTGCTGCTCATCCTCGGTGTCTGGTTCCGCTACCGGCTGACGCTGACCGAGTGGATCGGCGGCATCCTGATCGTCGCCGGCCTGGGTGGGTTCTTCCTCAGTGCCGACCCGCGGGGCGGCACCGCCGTGCCCAGCACCGGGCAGTGGGTCGTAGCCTCAGCCGTCCTCCTGGCGCTCATCCTCGGGTTCGTCGTCTCGGCGCTCCGCGGGCCGAGATGGTGGCGAGCGGCATCCTTCGGGGCGGCAACCGCGTTCACCGCCGCCTACTCGGCCGCCCTGACCAAGGCCATCACCACCTATACCACCGAGGGCTGGAACCACGTGTTCACCCACTTCCAGCCGTACATGCTTTCGGTCACCGGGATCGCCACCGTGTTCCTCATCCAGAACGCCCTCCACGCCGGGCCCATCACCGCGTCGCGGACCACCATGGTCACCATCAACCCCTTGGCCAGCATCGTGCTCGGCGTGGCCCTGTTCGCCGACCGGCTCCGGACGGGGCCAGGTTTCGCCGCCCTCCAGGGGACTGCCCTCGTCGTCCTCGTGGTGGGTGTAGTCGTCCTCGCCCGCTCCCCGCTGGTAGCCGACGTCAGCCAGGCGGACGAGCCCGAGGAGATGCTCGGCCGGGCCCGGGAGGCCGCTCAGACAGCTACCACGTCCTTGGGCCTGCCCCTGGCCGCCGGGACGAGCCCAGAGCTCCCCGGCCAGACCGAGCCGGCGGCCGTCGTCAGCAGCGCGGCCGCGCCCAAGCACTCGTCGCCGAGCTCGGAGCGCATGGCACAGAACAGCGAAGCCGTGACCCGTGCATCCCCCAAGGCGCTGTGATGGTTACCCCACGAGAGCCCGTAGCGGTCGCAGCAGTCCACCAGACGAGCGTGTCCGCCGAGGTCGAGATGGTCCTGGGCCAGATGCAGGGTGTCGAGCAACGGCACCCCCACGAGTGATCTCCGTCTCCCCACCCTGCCGTACTCGGCCACGAGGAAGGGGAGGTCGAACCCGGCGACGTTGTGACCGACGATCACCCGGCCCGACAGCATCTCGGCCAGGTACCGGTGCACCTGGCCGAACGTCGGAGCCCCCTCGAGCATGGCGGCCGTGATGCCATGGACGTGGGTCGGTCCCGGTGGGCGACCCGGATCGAGCAGTGTGGAGAACGCCCCGGTCTCCGCGCCCGTGGGATCGAGAAGCACGACCGCCAGCTCGACCACCCGGTCGAACGCTGCTGAGAACCCGGTGGTCTCCACGTCCACCACGGCGAACCCGGCCCTCATCCCTCCCCGGCGATCGATCGGAGCTCCGACGAGAGCGGTCACGACGCCCACGCTAGAACTCAGCTGTCACAAATCGGCGAACCCTCACCGCCACCGGGGATGCCTCCCCACCGTGCCCACCGGTTGGCCCGAGGTCCCACCATGACGGGGTGGATCGTCCACCACGACCTCCGCACGCCGCCCTTCGGTGCGCCGAGGGAGGCGATCTACGCCGAGGCGCTGGCTATGACGACGTGGGTCGAGAGCAGGGGGTGTCCGAGGGTGGCCATCTCCGAACACCACGGCAGCCCCGACGGCTACCTCCCCTCCCCCGTGGTCTTCGCGGCGGCGGTGGCCGCCCGGACGGAACGGATCCGCATCCTCATCTCGGCCCTCGTGCTCACGCTGCGCGACCCGGTTTCCACCGCCGAGGACGTCGCCGTGTGCGACATCCTGAGCGGCGGCCGCCTCGAAGTGACGGTGGTGCCCGGCTACGTCGCCGAGGAGTTCGCCCGCGCCGGCATCGACTTCGAACGGCGCGGGCGTCTCTTCGACGAGAAGTTGGCTGTCTTTCGCGCCGCCCTCTCGGGCGAGCCCTTCATCCACGATGGGCGCACCCTCACGGTCACGCCACCGCCGCAGCAGCGTCCGCACCCCTTTCTCATCGTCGGGGGCAGGGCGGCCAAGCGGGCGGCCAGGCTGGGGGACGCCTTCTTGCCGGCCGTCGCCGATCCGGAGCTCGGCCGCCGGTACGTGGACGAGTGCCGGCGGCTGGGTCGTGGCGACGGGGTGTTGCTGTGGCCGGGCGGGCCGCGGTGGGTCTTCGTGACAGACGATCCCGAGCGATCGTGGGCCGAGCTCGGGCCCCATGTGCTGCACGAGGCGGCGGACTATGCCCGGATGGGTCGGAACGTGCCCGGAGCCAATCCGTGGGGCCCGGTCGAGACGGTGGCCGACATCCGGGCCTCCGGCGGCTATGCCGTCGTCACCCCCGAGGAGTGCCGTGTGCTCGCCGCCGGGCTCGACCGGCGCTCCGCCCTCACCGTGAAGCCGCTCGTGGCCGGCCTCGATCCGGCCGTGGGCTGGCGTTCACTCGAGCTGTTCGCCGACGAGGTGGCCCCCTACCTCGCCTGATGGCCCCTACCTCACCTGAGCAGGCGGAGGCGGGGCGTGCCGGAGAAAGGCCGGCGGATCGACCGGACAGCCGGTTGACGATCAGGTCGTGGCCCCGGCTCCGGCCCCGGCCAGCTCCCCGAGCTCGCGCTCGACGTCCTCGCCGTGACGCCGCTCGTCCTCCCTGGCCCGGGCCGGGCTCCACCGGCCCCGGTTGAGCCAGATGGTCGGGATGAAGACGACCATGCCGCCTATGCAGACCCAGAACCAGTCCTGCCACTGGCCCGGGGACTTCTTCACCCCGTTCTGCAGGTCGGTCAGGGCCGCCTGGTGGGCCGACAGGTACTTCAGCTGGGATTCGTAGGGCACGACCAGCGTCTTCAGCTGGACGGAGTACTTGACCAGCTGGGTGAAGTTGGCCTTACCGAGGACCGCTTGAGCGGCGGCGAGATTGGCCGCCGACTCGCTCTGGTTGAGACGGTTGACCACCGGCGCCACGCTCGGGCTGGCCAGCAGGCTCAAGAAGGCGGCGTGCTCCTCGGCGAAGGCGACGGTCTTCGGATGTTGGAGCTGGAACTGCTGGACGTTGAAGGGAGCGGTGCCGTTGGGCGGGGTCTGGGCCACGGCCAGATTGTCGACCACCGGGTTGACGGCGGTGATGACCATGGGCAGGAAGATGAAGGAGATCCCCACCACCAGCCGGAGGAGCCATCCCCAGAGGGCGAGGCCGGTCCCGACGAGTGCCGGGTTCTTGGCCTCGACCGTCTCGGTGTAGCCGGCCATCCAGGGGGCGTAGGTCACCGACAAGAAGAAGGCCAGGATGACGCCAGAGAGGACAACCGAGTAGTAGCCGATGTGAGGATGGCCGGCAATCTCCAAGAAGGCGATGAGCGAGCCGATCGAGCCGATCACACCGACGAGCATGAACGGCTTGCGGACCTTCAACAGGTCGGAGACCACGCCGACGACGATCAGGGAGATGGCGTCCGTGGCCCAGATCCACTTGTTGATCCCGTTGGCCTGGGACACCGAGAAGTTGAGGCCGTTCGGGTTGAGGAACACGGTTGAGAAGTAGATGGTGAAGAAGCCGGCCGCCGCGTAGTAGACGAGCAGGAACACGGCGATGCCCAGAGCCGATCCGACGAGGTCCCACTTGAGGATCTGCCGCCACGGGCTCTTGGTCGCCTCCTCCATCTCCCTCTCTGAGATCCCCCTCGCCCTTGCTTCGACGAGGGCCCGGTCGCGTTCGCTCACCATCAGCTGGTCACGGATGGCAGCCGAGAGGTCCTTCATGAAGAGGAGGCAGATGACGAACAGGACGATGGCGGCGACGCCCGAGATCACGAACTGGCTCTTCCAGCCGGACGAGGGCGCGCCGTTGAGGAAGTGGTTCAAGGTGGAGCTGGCCACGATGGCGGTGATGAGGCTCCCGGCCACCGGCCCGACCGTCCAGAACCCCATGGCCGATGCCCGGCCCACCTGGGGGCTGAAGTCCCGCACCATGGCTGGAGTGGCGACGAGGATCGCGCCCTCGACGAGGCCGAGGGCGCTGACGACGATGGCGAAGCCCCACTCCGTGCTTGTCGCAGGGACCCCCACGGCCGTGAGCAGCCCGACGATCAGAAGCCCGTAGATGATGACGTTGGCACGACCCAGGCGGTCCGTCTGGCTGGCCGGTAGCGAGGCGAAGGCTCCGATCAGGTTGGAGACGATCACGATGCCGACGTAGAAGCTGAACGACATGTGGTAGTAGCGCAGGATGTTCGGTGTGACCCCGGTCTGCGTGTAGTACGTGTAGTACAAGAGGATGGTGGCGAGGACGGCGAGAGCCAGGTACCCGGCCCGCCTCCCACCATGGGGATACTGTCCCCGGACCTCGTGGACGAAGAAGAACCGGAACAGCGGTCCGTGGGCTTGCGCCCCACTGGCACCAGCGTCCGGTGCGATGACCGTACCCGTGTCGGTTGCCATGGCTCCCCCTGACCCTCGATGCGTGCCACCTACCTGGTTGCGGGATCGACCCTAACCCATCTCGGGTCGCTCGGGAAGGGTTGTCGCACCCGCCCCCACCAGCGAGTTCTCCCGGCCCGGCCCCCTCAGTGACCGAGCACCGAAGAGGCCACCCGCTCCTCGAGCACCCGGTCGTTCCACCACGAGACCTGGAGTTGCTTTGCCCGGCGGAAGTAGAGCTGGATGTCGAACTCGACGGTGAAGCCGATCCCCCCGAAGATCTGCTGAGCGGTGGCGGTCACATCCCGGAACGTCCGGCAGGCGAACAGCTTGGCCATGGGGCAGAGCCGGGAGACGTCCCGTCGCTCCGAACACGCCCATGCCGCCTCGTGGACGAGGACCTCGGAGCCGTCGACGGCGGTGGCGGCATCGGCCAGGTCGTGGGCCAGGGCCTGGAAGGCGCCGAGCGGCTTGTCGAACTGGTGGCGGTCCTTGGCGTACTGCACCGTGATGTCGAGGGCGTAGCGGGCACCCCCGACGGCCTGGGCCGCCAGCAGGACGGTCCCCTGCTCCACCACCTCCTGCCAGGTGGGCCAGCCCGAGCCAGGGCCCCCGATCCGGTCGCCCACCGGCACCCGGACGGCATCGAGGTCCACGCGGTACTGGGCATCGGAGGCGATGGTCGGTTGCTGGGTCAGGGTCACCCCCTCATCGGCGGGGTCGACGATGAACAGGTCGACGGCGTCGGGTTCCTCCCCGGTCCGGGCGAGGACCACGAGCCGGTCGGCGGCGCCGGCGAACGCCACCAGATGCTTGGTCCCGGTGAGGACGTAGGCGTCGCCTTCCTGCTCCGCCCGGAGCCGGACCCCGGATGAGGAGAACCCGCCGCCGGGCTCGAGCCATGCCGGGGTCAGGATCGTGTCGCCGGTCGCCATGGGCCCGAGCCAGGTCGCCCGCTGTTCCTCGGTGCCGGACCGGGCCAGGACCCCACCGCACACGACCGAGCTCACGAACAACGGGGAGGGGGCGAGAGCTCGCCCGAGCTCCTCGAAGACCACGACGCCCTCCAACGCGGTCATCCCCGAACCGCCATGCGCCTCGGGAAGCAGCAGGCCGATCAGGTCGAGGGCGGCGAGCTGCTTCCAGAAGTCCGGCGAGTACCCGACGGGATCGTCCTCGAGCGCCCGGACGATCGGCAGCGGGCAGGCCGAAGCGCAGACCCCCCGCACCGTCTCGCGCAGCATCTCCTGCTCGGCACTGAACGTCAGGTCCAACATGATCGGCGCTCCTGTTCTCGTCGCAGCACAGCCCTCACCCTCCCCACCGGCACCAGCTGTCCCCATCCCCACGCCCGCCGAACACTAGGGACGCCACTGGTCGCCGGTGCGGCTCCACGGGTTGTCGGACTCGTCCACCGGAACGGCCACCTCGGCCGTGCACGTCGTCTTCGCCTCCCCCGCCACCGATACCGAGATGTCGAGACCGACCACGCCGCAACCTGCGTCGTCGAGCCCGACAGCGGTAACGGCGCCGGCGAACACCATGGTGTCCCCGGGGAAGATCGAGCCGAGCATCCGGAACGTCACCCGCCGGAGCCGCCCGTAGGGCCCCGTCCAGTCGGTGATGAACCGTTCGAACCAGGCGGCGAGGTTGGGCGTGTTCAGAAAGATGTCGCGTGTACCGTTGCGGGTGACGGCGAAGTCCTTGTCGTGGTGCATCGGGCGCCAGTCCCTCGACGCCATGGCCCCGAGCACCACCGTGGTCGCCGTGACCAGGTAGGACAGCGGTGGGAGCTCCTCGCCTGTCGACACCCGGCCGAGCAGGAGGCGATCCCATCCGCCGGCCGCGCTCGGCCTCCCGCCGGCCGGGGCGGGCGCAGGAGGCGCGGCCGGAGCGGCAGCGCCACGGGCGGGAGCACCCGACCCGGCGGTTCCGTCCGGGGCCGGGTGGGCGTCGTCGTGTCGCGTGTAGCCGAAGCCGGTATAGCTCTCCACGGCGACCTGGCGACCGTGTTGGTTGCGGTACTCGACGTCGATAACCCAGAACCGACCGGTGCCGAGCCTCGTCTTTTTCTCGTCGCTCACCGAGCGCAGGATCTGTCGGGTGGTCAACCGGTCGCCCGGTCGGACCGGCTCGTAGAACACGATCGTGTTGTCGCTCATCACCGCCTCGGGCAGGCCCAATGCCTCCTTCAGGTCGAAGTGGACCTGAAGTGGCAGCCCGGTCGTGGTCCGATCCGGTGCCCAGTGATGGGGCCGGAACCAGACCGAGACCATCGTCGGCGGGGCGATCGGACCTCCGGTGACCGCCTCCGCCACCTCGTCGTCCCAGAACAGAGGATTGCCGTTCTCCACGGACGAGCAGCTGGTCCAGATGTAGCCGCGCTCGACGGGGAACTCGCCCACCTCTTCGTACTGCTCGACTCCGATGAGGCCGTCGATGTCGCCTTGGCTGATGGCCGTCATGCCACGACCCCGGCGTCGAAGAGCTCGCCGATTCGCTCGGGGGAGAGCCCGGCCCGCTCGAGCAACGGGCCGGTGTCCGTCATCGACGGGTCGGGGAGGTCGACCGGCTCGACCGGCCGCTCCATGCCGGCGAGCAGCGGTGCCAGCTGGCGGAGTTGGCTGGCGGGGCCGCCGGGGGCGGGGCCGGCGGCGTCGATGAACGCGCCCTGTGATACGAGCTCTGCGTCCTCGACCAGCTCGGCAACGGAGAGCATCGGCGTCACGCACGTGTCCGCCCCCGCCAGCTCCTCCACCCACACGTCCCGGCCCCGGGAGGCGAAGATGGAGACGAGCTCGGCCCGGATCTTCCCCTGGGCGGCGTCGTCGAACTGGTGGTCGATCCACTGGGGACAGCCGAGCAGCCGACAGAGGTTGGCGAAGAACTTGGCCTCGATGGCGGCGACGGCCAGCCAGCCCCCGTCGGCAGCCCGGTAGGAGCCGTAACAGGCGTACCGTCCGGAGAGGACGTGGTGACCGGGGCCCACGTCGGCCCCGATGGCCAGGTGCTCGTCGATGCCGAGCGACATGAGCCACAGCACACCGTCGGTGACCGAAACGTCCAGGTGCACGCCGCCCCCGTCCCCGTCCCGGCCGACCAGGGCACAGACCACGGCCAGCGCGGCCTGCATGCCTCCGGCGGCGGCGTCGGCGACGGTGGCACCCGGGAGCGGCGGACCGCCGTCCCCCCGGCGCTCGGAGCTCGCGAGGTACCCGCCCATGGCCAGATAGTTGAGGTCGTGGCCGGCCCAGCCCGAACGGTCACCATCCTTCCCGTACCCGGTGGTCGAGCACAGCACGATCCGCGGGTTCACGGCGCGAAGCGCGGCGAAGCCGACGCCCAGTCGGTCGAGCACGCCGGGCCGGAAGCTCTCGACCACCACGTCCGCCTCCCCCACCAGGGCCAGGAACGCCTGGCGCCCGGCGGACTCTTTCAGGTCGATGGCGATCCGCTTCCAGTACCGCGAACCGCTGTAGGCATGGACGGGAGGCCGGGGCGGAGCGGCTCCCCTCCCCGGCACCGGTCCCACCTTCACCACCTCGCAGCCGTAGTCGGCGAGCAACCGGGTGCACCGGGAGGCGGGGCCGACGGCGGAGAGGTCGAGCACGGTGATGCCGGCCAGCGGTCCCGGGCGCGGAGCGTCTCGTGCGGGCGCGTGCTCGGCCACCGACATCAGCGGGCTCAGAAGTTCTTCGGCAAGCCGAGCTTGCGCCGGGCGATGATGTTCTTCTGGATCTCGGAGGCGCCGCCGCCGATGGTGTCGATGACCGTGTACCGGTAGGTCGACTCGGCCCGGCCCCCCATGGGGGCGTCGTCGCTGTGCACCCGGAGCTGCGCGTCGGGTCCGGCGATGTCGACCGACGCGTCGGCCAGCTGCTTGGAGTACTCGGTCGTGAACAGCTTGTACTCGGATGCCTCGGCGGTGGGCGGGGAGCCGCCCCGGGACGAGGCGTCGACGAACTTGAGCCCGAGCACCCGGGCCACCTCTGCTTCGGTGTGAAGCCAGGCGAGGCGCGACCGGACGACGGGATCGTCACCGAGGGGTGCTCCGTCGACGGTGGCGGACCTGACGTACTCGGTCAACAGCTCGAGTCGCTGGGCCACGGGCGAGTAGGTGAACAAGGTGAACCGCTCGAGGTCGAGCGCCTCGGAGATGTACTGGAACCCGCGGTTGAGCTCGCCGACCACGTAGTCGTCGGGCACCCAGACGTCGTCGAGGTAGACCTCGTTGGTCCTCTCGTCACCCATGGTCCAGATGGGCTTCACCGTGATGCCGGGATGGTTCATGGGCACGAGGAACAGGGTGATGCCGTGGTGTTTCGGGACGTCGGGATCGGTCCTCGCCCCCACCCAGTACCAGTCGGCGAAGTGGGCCGATGTCGTCCACGTCTTCTGGCCGTTGAGCATCCAGCCGTCGCCGTCCCGGATCGCCTTCAGTTGCATCGACGCCGCGTCGGAACCGGCATTGGGCTCGGAGTAGCCGACGGCGAACTCCACCTCGTTGCGCAGGATCTTGGGCAGGAATTCGGCCTTCAGCTTCTCGCTGCCGTGGCTGATGATGGTCTTGCCGATGATGCCCACCCCCTTCCCGATCTGGGGGCCGCCCCTCCGGGCCAGGGCTTCGTTGAGCAGGTACTCGTAGATCCCCTCCCCGGCCGAGCCTCCGTACTCCTCGGGCCAGGTGATCCCGAGCCATCCCCGTTCGCCGACCTTCCTCATGAACGCCCGGCGAGCCGGGGTGTCGACGATCTGCGCCATGTTCTCCCGGGTCAGGTCGAAGACCTCGGGGTCGTCGTTCTCGTCGAGGAAGGCCTCGACCTCCTCGACGAACTGGAGCTGCTGGGGCGTGAACTCGAAGTCCATGCTCGGGCCTCCGGGGTCGCCGGCGCCGTCGGCGCCGGGCCTGGTTCCTGACTGGGCGTCAGATATCGTGGTCATCATAGGATGGGCGGTTCGAGGAGGCCAGCCATAACGATGACGCACGGCCGATGCCGGAATGATGACGCCGATCCGGGGACGACGATGACGATGACCGGACCGGGGTCGATCCCGGTGACATCGGGACGACGATGAGGGGCATCGCCTCCATCGCCGGATACGTCCCCTACCACCGGCTGCAGCGGTCCGCCGTCCGCCAGGTGTTCGGGAGCGGGGGCGGGGGCGGGAAAGGATCCCGGTCGGTCGCCTCCTTCGACGAGGACACCACCACCATGGGGGTCGAGGCGGGGCGGGCCGCCCTGGCCTCGGCGAGAGGGGCGGCGCCGGACACGGTGACGTTCGCCACCACCGATCCCGCCTACGTGGACAAGACCAACGCCGCCACCCTCCACGCCGCTCTTCGGCAGCCGCCGGCCGTCGCCGCCTTCGATTTCGGTGGAGCGGTCCGCTCGGGCGTGGGCTCGTTGCTGGCCGCCCTGGGGCAGGGCTCGGGCTCCACGCTCGTGATCACCGCCGATCGGCGCGACGGCCTCCCCACCTCGGCCGACGAGGCGAGTGGAGGCGACGCCGCTGCCGCTGCCCTCGTCACCGACGGCGCACAGGGTGCGCCTCTCATCGCCGAGTACCTCGGCGGGGCCTCGGTGACCGACGAGTTCGTCGATCGGTGGCGGGCTCCCGGAGACCGACGGTCCCGGGTCTGGGAGGAGCGGTTCGGCGAGACCCGCTACGTACCGTTGGGCATCGAGACATGGGAGGCCGCCCTGAAGGCGACCGGGCTGGCGGCCTACGACATCGACGCGGTGGCGGTCACGGGCATGCACAGAAGAGCGGTGGCCAGCGTCTCCCGACGGCTCGGCACGGGCGAGGGTGCCCTGTCCGACGACCTGTCGCAGACGGTGGGTCAGGCCGGGGCCGCCCACGGCCTCCTGGTGCTCGCATCGATGCTCGAGGAGGCCTCACCCGGACAGGTGGTGGCCCTCGTCTCGCTGGCCGACGGGGCCGACGTGCTCTTCTTCCGCACCACCGACGCCGTGGACCGTTGGACCTCGTCGAACCCGGTGGCGGCACAGGTCGAGGGCGCCGTCGACGTCGGCTACGGGCGGTTCCTCACCTGGCGGGGCATGGTCACACCCGAACCGCCCCGACGTCCCGAGCCCCAGCGGGTGTCCTCGGCGGCCGCCTGGCGCAACGAATCGTGGAAGTTCGGGTTCGTCGGCTCGAGGGACACGGCCAGCGGCGCCGTCCACCTTCCACCGTCCCGGATCTCTCCGAGCACCGGCACCGTCGACGAGATGGTCCCCGTCGAGCTGGCCGACGCCGAAGCCACGATCGTCACCTACACCATCGACCACCTGTCCTACTCGGCCAGCCCCCCGATCGTCTTCGCCGTCGTCGACTTCGACGGGGGCGGCCGTTTCCCCGTCGAGCTGACCGACGTGGATGCCGGCGCCGTCGGCATCGGCGACAGGGTAACGATGACCTTCCGCCGGCTCTCCAGTGCAGACGGGATCCACGACTACTTCTGGAAGGCGAAGCCGGTGAAGGGTGACGTTCGTCCCACCGCCTGAGTGCGTTGGGACATCGACATGAGGAGTGACGGATGGCATCCCACGGGATCAAGGACCGGGTGGCGATCGTCGGCATGGGCTGCACCCGGTTCGCAGAGCACTGGGACAAGAGCCTCGACGACCTGATCATCGACGCATCGGTCGACGCGTTGGGGGCAGCCGGCATCGAGAAGGGAGAGGTCGATGCGTTCTGGCTGGGCACGGCCCAGTCGGGAATGAGCGGGATCACGTTGGCACGCGCCCTCCAGGTCGAGAACAAACCGGTCACCCGGGTCGAGAACTACTGCACGACCGGGTCCGAGGCGCTGCGGGCAGCCGCATACGCCGTGGCGTCCGGCGCCTACGACGTGGCCATGGCCGTCGGTGCCGAGAAGGTCAAGGACTCCGGATACCAAGGCTTGAACGCCTTCCCCATCCCTGGCGACGGAACGGCCCGAACCCTCACCGCCGCCGCCATGTTCTCGATGGTCGCTCCCGCCTACGCCAAGAAGTACGGCGTCGACGAGGACGAGCTCGGTGACGTCCTGGCCCGCATCTCGTGGAAGAACCACCAGAACGGGGCGAAGAACCCCCGGGCCCAGTTCCAGCGGCCGGTCACCACCGAGACGATCTGCGCCTCGCCGAGGGTGGCCGGCAAGCTCGGCGTCTTCGACTGCGCCGGGGTGGCCGACGGGGCCGCCTCCGCCATCGTCGTCCGGGCCGAGGACGCCCCTCGCTTCACGGCGACACCGCTCTACATCAAGGCGCTCTCGTTGGCGGCGGGAACGGGGTCGGGGCTGGTCGACCCCGACTACGACTACACGTGGTTCCCCGAGTGCGCTCGATCGGCGGAAGACGCCTACGCCCAGGCGGCCATCGACGACCCGAAGCAGCAGCTGGCCATGGCCGAGGTGCACGACTGCTTCACGCCGACCGAGCTGGTGTTGATGGAGGACCTGGGCTTCGCCCGACGGGGAACGGCGTGGAAGGAGGTGCTGGCCGGCACGTTCGACCTCGATGGTGAGCTGCCCGTCAACCCTGACGGCGGCCTCAAGAGCTTCGGGCACCCGGTCGGCGCGTCGGGGCTGCGCATGCTCTTCGAGGCTTGGCTCCAGCTCCGGGGGGAGGCGCCTCCCGAGCGTCAGGTCCGGTCCGATCGGAAGCTCGCCCTCACCCACAACCTGGGCGGGTACCCCGGGGAGATGGTCTCCTTCGTTGCCATCGTCGGCACCGAGCCCGGCTGAGCGGCTCGGTCACCCGGTCGGCCTGAGCGGCCTGGCCTCAGCGAGCGACGGCTGCCTGGTACGCCGGGTGGGCGTAGCGGCCCCCGATGGGCGTGCCCATCGACGGTCCGCGAAGGGGCCCCGACCCCGGCGACTGCTCGAGGTACAGGTACCGGAGCTTGCGAGAGCGCTCAGCGGCGAGCCTCCGGTAGTGCACGAGCAGCAGCACGTACGCCCCGAGCGCCACCGCCGTCACCACGGTCACGATCCAGGCCGGCCGGGCACCGGGCACGAAGCCGAGGACGAACGTGACGGTGAGCGCGGCGATCAGGATGCCGAGCGTGTCACGACGCCGTCGCCGGGCGAGCTCACGGGTGTAGGGGTCGACCGGGACCTCGGGCAGGGGTGCGGGAGCAGGCGGGTGCGCCCACCCTTGATGGCCGGGCTGAGGCTCGAGGCTCGGTTCCGTCTCCGGGGGGACCCGGTCACTGTCCTCCAAGGACGAGCCGGCAAGGAAGGCAAGTGCCGGTCGGGGAAGCTGGTCGGCGCCGACTGCCGTGAGCACCGGGGGGTGTCCGTCTTCGGTTCCGAGAACGCTCGGCTCGGAGCACCCGCCGACCGCCCGCAGCCGGTAGGCCGGGGCCACGATGGGCGGCGGGGAAGAGTGCTCGAGCACTCGCAGCTGCCGGTGGAAGTGGCTGATCGAGGTGACACCGTCGCCCATCCGTCGCCGAAAGAGCCTGAATCCAAGGTAGATGACCCACGCCACCACGATGACAGCCACAAGGACCACGGCATCAGCTCCTCTACCCACCGTCCTTGCAGGAATACCCTAACCACCTCGAATTCGAGGTTGGTGGATGGTAGGCACGTTGTAGCGGGCCACCGGCCATGTCCAGGCGGGCACGTCGGAGGAGCACGCCGCTACTGTCACCCGGTGGTCTGTTCTGGACCCTGGTCACCGTAGCCGCCCTCGCTGCCGCCGTCGACTGGCTCGCCGTCGGCCGTGCTGACCTGGGACTCGAGCTGGCGGTCAGAGACCGAGCGACGCGCCCTTGACCCGCAGATGGAAAAGGTGCAGGTCGCGTGAGGCGCGCCGGAACCGTCAGTCGAAGATCGGACCGACGGACCTCGTCCGTTTGAGCTCGTAGAAGCCCGGCGTCCCGGCCACGTCGAGCACGCCGTCCCACAGCACACCGGCGGCTTCACCCTTGGGCGCCGGTGTGACCACCGGACCGAAGAACGCCACACCCTCGACCGAGATGACCGGCGTCCCCACGTCCATCCCCACCTGGTCCATGCCGGCGTGATGGGACTTCTTCAAGGCGTCGTCGTACTGGTCGGTGTCTGCGGCATCGGCCAGCGACGTCGGCAGCCCCGCTTCGGCCAGCGCCTCCTCGATGGTCGCCCTGTCGCGGGACTTCTTCTCCAGATGGAACCGGGTGCCGAGCGCCGTGTAGAGCGGGAGGAGCACGTCGGGCCCGTACTCCTGCTCGGCGGCGATGCACACCCGCACCGGGCCCCACGCTTCCTTCATGAGCTCCCGGTACTGGTCGGAGAGGTCGTCCTTGTCCTGATTGAGGTAGGCCAACGACATCACGTGCCAGCGCACGTCGATCGGACGCACCTCGGCGGCGTTCAAGATCCAGCGCGACGCCATCCACGCCCACGGGCACAGGGGGTCGAACCAGAAGTCGGCCACCTGGGACTGGTCACGTCGTCGGTCTGGCACGGTTCGGTCTTGCACGGTTCGTTCGGGCACGCTTCGTTCGTCCTTTTCTGATCTCGTCGGCTCGTAGACAACGGCCGCCTCGCCCGGCCACTCCCAATCCGCAACAACGGTCAACACCCGGGGCCGGGCACCTGTTCCCGCTGAGTTCGGATCCGGCAGGATCACCCTCTGTGCGCCCGGGCATACCATCGACCGCCCCGCTGGTCGACCTCCACCTGGACGCCGAACGCCTCGGACACGCCGGAACCGGTCACCACCTCGTCGATGGGCCCACAAGCGAGCATCTGCGCCTGGCGCAGCAAGGCGGCATGGGTCGTGCCCGGCGGGATCTCCTCCAGGTGGTGGGTGACGAGCACCAGGGGCGGAACGGTGGGGTCGACGGCGAGGTCGGCCAGGTGGACGAGGAGCTGCTCCCTGGCTCCGAGGTCGAGGCCGGCCGCCGGTTCGTCCATCAGGAGCAGCTCGGGGCTCCCCATGAGAGCCCGGGCGAGCAGCACCTGTTGGCGCTCGCCTTCGGAGAGCAGACCGAAGGGGCGGTTGGCGAACACCGGTCCGGCGAACCCGGCGTCGGCCAGGTACTGCTCCGCCCGGGCGCGGTCCTCGGCGCTGTATTCGTTCCACCACGTCTCGAGGGCGGCGTAGCGGCCGGTCAACACCACCTCGAGGGCGGGCAGCTCGGGACGGAGGACGCGGCCCACCGAGGCGCTGACGACGGCGATCCGCTTGCGGAGCTCACGCATGTCGACGTGCCCGAGCCGCTCTCCCAGGATCTCGACCGATCCGCTCGTGGGCCAGAGGGCCGATCCGACGACCTTCAACAATGTCGTCTTGCCCGATCCGTTGGGTCCGAGCAGCGCCCACCGTTCCCCGGCTCCGATATGCCAGGTGATGTCGTCGAGCAAGGCGGTCTCGTCTCGCACGACCGACAGGTGCTCGACGCGGACGGTCAAGCCTGAAGACCCCCGATCGGTCATGGGTCACACGTTGAAGCGGAATTCGACCACATCACCGTCCCGCATCACGTACTCCTTCCCCTCGATCCGGACCCTGCCGGCGGCACGGGCCGCAGCCATGCTCCCGGCCGATATCAGATCCTCGTAGCTGACGATCTCCGCCTTGATGAAGCCGCGCTCGAAGTCGGAATGGATGATCCCGGCCGCCTGTGGGGCGGCGGCGCCAGCCCGGATCGTCCAGGCTCGGGCCTCCTTCGGACCGGCGGTGAGAAAGGTCTGCAGGCCGAGGGTGGCGAAGCCGACCCTTACGACCTGATGGAGCCCGGACTCGTGTTGGCCGTAGCCGGCGAGCAGTTCTGCGGCATCGGCGGGGTCGAGCCCGGCCACCTCCGCTTCGATCTGGGCCGACACGACGACCGAGGCAGCCGGGGCCACCAGCTGTTCGAGCCCGGTTCGTACCGCCTCGTCGCCCAGCGCCCCCTCGTCGACGTTGAACACGTAGACGAACGGCTTGACGCTGAGCAGGTGGAGGTCGGAGAGATGGGCGGAGTCGACCTCGTTCGCCGCCAGGGCCGAAGCGAGTGTCCGGCCGGAGTCGAGGATGTCCCGGGCCTGCTCGGCAGCGGCGAGGACCGGCGCCAGCTCGGGCTGCCTGCGCGCCTCCTTCCTCATCCTTTCCAATCGGTTGTCGATGGTCTGCAGGTCAGCCAGGATGAGCTCGGTGTTCACCGTCTCGATGTCGTCCTCGGGGGAGATGGCTCCACCGACATGGGCGACGTCAGGGTCTTCGAACACCCGGACCACCTGGCAGATCGCGTCGGTCTCCCGGATGGCGGCCAGGAACTGGTTGCCGAGGCCCTCCCCCACAGAAGCGCCCCTGACGATTCCGGCGATGTCCACGAAGGTCACCGTGGCGGCCACGATCTCCTTGCTCTCGAACAGCCGGGCCAGGCGATCGAGGCGCGGGTCGGAGACGGCCACCACCCCGACATTGGGCTCGATGGTGGCGAACGGGTAGTTGGCCGCCAGCACCTCATTCTGCGTGAGTGCGTTGAACAGGGTGGACTTCCCCACGTTCGGAAGTCCGACGATGCCGATGGAGAGGGCCACTGATGCAGAGCTCCCTACGACGTCAGTTGGACTGTCCGACGCGCAGAAGGTAGCCCGACGGGTTGAAGGTCACCATGAACTTCTCGCGGCTGGCGTCGATGACGAAGTCGGATCGACCCGAGACGAACGATTCGACAGCCTCCATCGGTCCCTCGCCGAACGAGGGCAAGACCGGATGCCCGTTGATGTCGGTGTCCTCGACGACGAGATACGAGCCCACCGTCACGAAGGGCGCGTACGCTTCCAGCTCCGCCTGCACGTGGGGACGGGCGTGGTCGCTGTCGAGAACGACGAGCACGGGCCCGAGGTCGGGGACCATCGATCGCACCTGGTCCACGACGGCGGGATCGGTCGACGAGCCGGTCGCGTAGGTGACCCGGTCGTGACGAGGGCGGTCGTCCGACGCGTCGATGTCCACCGACACCACCCGGCCGCTTCCCACCGTGTCGCACAGGTCCCCGAAGAAGAAGGCACTCCCTCCGTCTGCCGTCCCGGTCTCCACGATCAGCTCGGGGCGGAGGTCGTGGACGATCTCCTGATAGATCCACAGGTCGAGCGGACACTTCTTGATGGGCACCCCCCGGTACCGGGTGGCCCGCCACGTGCGCGTGCCGTCGTGGTAGTAGAGGCGGTGGAACTGGTCGACGATGGACGAACGGATGGCGGCGGACGGCACCTCCCCGTCGCCTTCGGGACGGTACAGGGACTGATAGAGGTCGACGATGGCGGCGACCTCGGAGCCCGAGAGCCGGTCGAGGCCCGGCCGCCGGGACACTCCGGCGAGACGGCGGAGAGCGAGACGATCAAGCAGGTGCGAAACGCCCGCGCTCCACCTTCCACCATCCCTCGTCTGAGGTGGCGCGCTCAACTGAACAGAGGCCGCACGCACCGGACCAGTATTGCCGATGCCCCCGATCACCGATCTCCCTCAGCCCACCGATCTCCCTCAACCCACGGCGAGCAGGTACTCGCTCATGGTCTGACTGCGCAACCGGTCGAGGTCGAGGCACGCCTCGACGCTCGACATCATCCGGGCCAGGTTCGCCTCGAGCTCCATCTGGTCGGCGGCCGAGAAGAACAGCATGGGATCGGCAACGTGGGCGGGAGAAGGCCAGCCCTCCTCGACGATCCCGTCGATCTCGGGCGCGCCCTCCGTCAGCGGACGGACGACCTCGTTGCGCACGTACCGGGTCCGGGGCTGGAGCTCGCCCGAGACCGGCGACTGGGTCCCGTGCCAGTTGGCGATCCACTGGCGGTATCCGAGCCCCCTGGGCCGGTGGACGAGGGCCACGGTGAGCACACCCGGAGAGCGCTGCCCGTCGGCCCAGGTCCGGGGGCCGGCGTGGACCGTCGAGCCGTAGTCGTCGACGAGCGACTCGACGACGAGGTAGGCGCCCCACTCGAGGCCGATCTCCCCGATCGCCCGGTCCATCTCGGCCCGGCGTTCGTACGAGTCGAGCCACACCGACACCTGCGCCACGTGGGCCGCCTCACCGGTCGGTGCCGGCGCGGGAGACGGGCGCGCGCCGCCTCTGTGTCGTGCACGTTGACCGACAGCCCCCTCGCCCCTGCCCGTCGGATCCTCGGCACCGTCTCACCGAGCAGTCGGTCGCGTACGGCGTCCCCGAATGCTGCGTCGCCTTCACCGAAGAGCAGGGCGACCACCTTCTCCATCGCCGCGGCCCGATTCAGGGTGCGGTCGGCGTCGACCCTAGGAAACAGGCGCCGGCAGCCGCCTGATCGCTCGTCCGGCCAGTCCGCTCAGGTACTGGATCCACTGCCGGTCGCCGATCAGCCACAGCCACAGCTCGCGCTTGTCGGCCACCACGATGTCGACGAACTGCTCGCGGGTCATGCCCCGGGGCTCGAGGGCCGGCTGCCAGCGACTCCACAGCCACACTCCGAGGCAGATCTCGTCACTGAACCCGTCGCGCCAGTCCTTGCCGTCGAGCAGGGCTTCGCGGAGCCCCGCCTGCAGCTCGGTCGGCTCGTCGGGGAGCTCGAGACGCGGCCCGCCCTCCACCTCGAAGACCGTCATGGACACCACCCTACCGAGTCGTTCGACAACCGGCCGGGGCGGCCGAGGGCGTCGGCCCAGGTGGCCGGAGACCGAAACAGGACCGTCATCTCACTCTCCTCGAAGCGCAACATGGGAACGGGCATGGGGGTAGAAACGGCACCGAGCGGCGGGGCCGCCTGACCTGCTCGGGCCGGTGGCGCCTGGGGCGTCGACATCAGCGATCGAGCACCACCGGGGCCCGGTCGCTGTCCGCGTACCACTCAGCGTGGTCGGCGTAGTCGATGAACAGGGGGGCGTCGGGGTCGAAGTCGCGCCGCAGGCTGTCGAAGGCGATCCGCTTGTCGAACTGGTCCAGCTTGACCAGCGCCTCGGGATGGTCGAGCTCGCGCAGGTCGAGCCGTCCCCGGGCGTTGTCGAGGGCCCTGTGACCCCGCTCCGTCCGTACCAGCACGCTGCTCCACCCGTCCATCGAGCCGACGCTCCCAACCGAGAGGTCGGCGCTCCTTCCGAGGAAGTCGGCACATTCGTCACATCCCTTGAGCGCAGCGCCGTGGAAATTCTTGATCGGCTCGTCCACGGCCACGTCGCCGTCGCGGTACTCCACGATCATCCGACCCCGGATGACGTCGACTTTGCTGACCCGGTCGAGGTCGATGTCCCGGTCCTCTTTCAGCAGCTGGAGCATGAGACCCCGGTAGTCGAAGCTCTTGGTGCACATGAGGGCGATGGTGAGCGCGATGGCGTCCACCCGGTGGGCGCCCGTCGACCACCGCCGTGACTGCATGGCCCGGATTCCCTGGACCTCGCACGGGGTGCCGACGACGGCGATGCGGGGCTTTTCCGGAAGGTCGTACCCCGACAGGTCCAGCTCGGCCAGGGCCATGGTCTGGTTGTAGTAGCTGCCCGCCGCTTCGGTGATCTCCTTGGCGGTCGTGGCCACATGGGCGACGCCCTTCCACGGCTCGTCGGGGTCGTCGCTCGGCCGGGTCACGAGCGCGCCGTCGATGTCACCCCCGGCCAGGGCGGCGATGAGGAGGGCCGAGACCACACCGCCGTCCTGGGCGCCGTCGGGCCGGGCATTGGCTCGGACGGCATAGCGGTCGAGCACCGCCCCGAGGCCGTCCCCGGGCGGGCCACCGGTGATCTTCCAGTAGGTGTCCGAGGCGTCGGCACGCTCGACGGCCACGTGGGCCGGTGCGTCGGGCTCCGGCGTCGATGGAGGCCACAGGGCCTCGTAGCGCAAGCCGCCGCGCGGGCAGAAGTCCCAGCACAGGGAGCAGCCGGTGCACATCTTGACCAGCTCGGGAAGCTCCGTGTCCTCGTTGATGCCGATCGAATTGGACGGGCAGGCGGCGATGCAGGTGCCGCACTGGATGCAGCGGCCGGCCTCGATCACGCCCGCTTCGAGCTCCCAGAACCACGTCTTCGACGGAGGCTCGGGGATACCGTTCATCTCCTCCCGGATGCGGTATGCCTTCATCTGGCGGTGCCGTTCCCTGCGCTCCGTGCGCCCTTCACGCCGCCCACGGCCACCGGCGTCACCGCCTCGTGGCCCGACAGGGTGGAGCGCAGGTCCCCGACGGATGTCCGTCGGGCCCAGTTGTAGAACGGCTCGTGCTCACGGCGCTCGGACTGGTAGCGCCTGACGAGCCGCACGAGGGCATCGGGCACGGCGTCCACCGGTCTCGCGTGCTCGACCCAGTCGATGAACCCCGAAGCCGTCCCGAGCGAGCCGCCGAGCCCGATGTCGACCGCCTCGGAGAGGTGGTCGTCGACATGGGCGACATCACCGCGGAACCCGATGTCGGCGATCTGGGGCTGGGCGCAGCTCGCCGAGCAACCGGAGAGATGCATTCGGACGACACCGGCATCCTCTCTCGGCCCCGAGAGGGCCCCCGGCACCGGAGGGGCGCCGACCGGCTCGCCGGCCAACTGCTCGTCGAGGAACCGGGCCCACTTGACCGCCCGCTCCTTGGTCTCGACGATGGCGAACCGGCAGAACTCGGTCCCGGTGCAGGCGACCACGCCGCGGGTGAACGGACCGGGGAACGGGGAGTACTTCTGGAGGAGGTCCTCGGCCAGCAGATCGTCGAGGCGGTCCTCGGCGATGCCGGTGAACGTCAGGTTCTGGTCGGTTCCCAACCGGGCCGTGCCGTCGCCGTAGGTCTCGGCCAGGCGGCCGGCCTCCACCAGGTCCATCCCGTTCATCCGGCCCACCGGCACTGAGCAGCCCACGTAGAGGAGGCCCGGTTCGCGCTGGGGGTGTACGCCCACGTGATCACCGCGGTAGCGGCGCGTGAGCTCCTCGCCGGCCGGGACGAGCTCGAAGCGGGCCCGTGCGGCCAGCTCCTCGCGGAACCCCTCCGGGCCCAGCTCCTGGACCAGGTAGCGCATCCGGGCCAGACCCCGGTTCTCGCGGTTGCCGAGCTCGCCGTAGACCTGGGCGATCGCTCTCGTGACCTCGACCGCCTGGTCCCGGCGGACGAAGACGTCGATGTCGGAGGCCATGCGCTCGCCGTCGGACAGCCCGCCGCCCACCAGGAGGTTGAAGCCGAGGATGCCGTCCCCGCCCCGGGCGGGCCACAGGCCGATGTCGTTGATCTCGGCCTGGGCGCAGTCCTCCCTGCACCCGGTGACCGACATCTTGAACTTGCGCGGCAGGTTGGCGTACTCGCGGTTGCCGGTGAAGAAGTCGGCCACGGCGCGGGCGACGGGCAAGGCGTTGAACGCCTCGTCGGCGTCGACGCCGGACACCGGGCAGCACAATACGTTCCGGCTGGAGTCGCCGCACGCCTGGATGGTGGTGAGCCCGACGGCGGCCAGACGCCTCCACACACGCGGGATGTCCTCGATCCGGAGCCAATGGATCTGGATCGACTGGCGCGTGGTCAAGTCGGCGTACTTCGATCCGAAGACTCGGCTTTCCGTCCCGTCGGGCCCTTCGCCGAACGCGTCGGCGACCACTCCGACGGCGCGGAGCTGGGCGGCGGTGAGGAGCCCGCCGGGTACTTTGACCCGCAGCATGAAGGCGTCACCGCCCTGACGCTGGGGGTAGATGCCGGCCCACTTGAGCCGTTCCTGCTCGCCGGGTACACGGGCGATGGCAGCCGGGCCCTCCTTCGAGTAGGTGTCGATGATGGCATCGGCCACCTGGAGGGGATGGCGGTCGAGCTTCCACTGCTCGACCTCGTTGAGCTCGCCCGCCGTGCGGTACGGGTTGATGAAGGGCATCGGGCGCTCGGTCCCGCGCATGCGGAAGCCGTAGAGCTCCTCCCTGTCCTTGGTCATAGCTCAGCCATGGAGGCCGCATTCGACCTTGTCCGAACCGGCCCACCGGCCGGCGCGGGGGTCCTGCCCGAGGGGTACCGGGGTGGTGGTGGGGGCGCACCCGATCGAGAGGTATCCCTTGGACCGCAGCGGATGGTCAGGGAGCCCGTGATCGGCGGCATACGCGTCGATGTCCTCCTCGGTCCACGCCGCGATCGGATTGACCTTGACCATGCCCCAGCCCTCGTCGTAGGCGACGATGGCGGCCGACCGCCTGGTCGGGGCGTCGACCCGCTTGAGCCCGGTGACCCAGGCGTCCTTGCCGACCAGGGAGTCACGAAGCGGGCGCACCTTGCGGAACTCGCAGCACTGGGCCGACCCGCACGGCCACCGATCGGCACCGGCCGCCGGTTGGGTGATCCGGAGGTTGAGGTCGTAGCGGGCCCGTAGCGTCTCCACGTACTCGAGGGTCTCGGGAAAGTGCGAGCCCGTGTCGAGGAAGACGACCTCGACACCGGGGTCGGCCTTGACGGCCACGTCGATCAGCACGGCGTCCTGGAACGAAGCGGCGACGGCGAGCCGGGGACCGAACCGCTCCTTCGCCCACGACAGGATCAACCCGGGCGGGGCGGTCTCGAACGCCCGCGAGCGCTCGTCCATCTCATCACGCAACTGCGCCACGTCGGTGCTGCCGGCTACGGTGCCCACGTTCGCAACCCTCTCTGTGTCCGCCCTGCATGTCCGAGCGGCCCACCGAGCCGACCCTGGATCCCGTCCTGACCGTCCGACCATCTTGACCGCGATGCCCTCCATCGGCTCGGCGCCATCCGTGAGTTCCGTCGGGCCCGTGCTCGCGACGGGCACCGGGTGGCCGGCGGCGGATCCACTATATATGACTAATTGGATCAACTTTTGAAAGAATTGGTCCGGGCAGGTCGGAAGGGGCGTCTGCCCACCGCTACCGGTCCGGGGCCGGGGTCTACAGTGGTCCCGTGACGACGCTCACCCTCGACGAGATCGATCTGTCCGACGAGACCTTCTGGGATCGGCCTTGGTCCGAGCGGGACGAGGCGTTCACCCTGCTGCGACACGAGCGACCGCTCGCCCGCTTCGAGGATCCCGACCTCCGTGATGCCTCCCCTCTGGCTCCTCCGCCCGGGCCCGGTTACCGCGCCGTCGTGCGGCACGCGGACGTGACCGAGGTCAGCCGGCAGCCCGAGCTCTACTGCTCGGGGAAGGGGGCGGTCAGCGTCCTCGATCTCCCACCCGAGATGGTCGAGTACTTCGCCGGGATGATCTCGACCGACAACCCGCGCCACGCCCGGCTCCGTCGCATCGTGTCGCAGGCGTTCAACCCACGGCGGGTCAAGAGCATCGAGGACACCATCACGGACGTAGCCCGGAGTGTCGTCGAGCGGGCCGCACCCAAGGGCGAATGCGATTTCGTCACCGAGATCGCCGCACGGCTGCCACTTCAGATCATCTGCGACATGATGGGCGTGCCGCCCTCCGAGTACGACACCGTGTTCCGGTGCTCGAACGTGATCCTGGCCGGGGCCGACACCCAGTACACCCCCGAGGGCGTCGATCCGGTGGTTGCGCTCCTCGACGCCGGTTCCGAGCTCACCGGCATCATGCACGAGATCGGCGCCCATCACCGGGACCAGAAGACGGACGATCTGACCACCGCGCTCATCACGACCAACATCGACGGCGAATCGCTCACCGAGGACGAGCTCGCCTCGTTCTTCGTCCTGCTCCTGACGGCGGGCAACGAGACGACTCGGACCGCCATCGCCCACGGGCTCCTGGCGCTCACCGAGCACCCCGACCAGCGCACCGTCTGGCAGGCCGATCCCGACACCGTGGGCCGGACGGCGGTGGACGAGGTCGTGCGGTGGGCTTCCCCCGTCATCTGGATGCGCCGTACCGTGACCCGGGACACCGTCCTCGCCGGCGAGCAGCTCCACGAGGGGGACAAGGTGCTCCTCTTCTACAACTCGGCCAACCGGGACGAGGACGCCTTCTCCGATCCGGGGCGGTTCGACGTGACCCGGGACCCCAATCCCCATCTCGGCTTTGGCGCAGCCGGGCCCCATTTCTGCCTCGGAGCCCATCTGGCCCGCCGTGAGATCGACGTGATGTACAAGGAGCTGTTCGACCGGCTCCCCGACATCGAGGTGTCCGGCGAGCCCGACCGGCTGTCGTCGAGCTTCATCAACGGCATCAAGTCCCTCCCCTGCCGCTTCACGCCGCGCTCGAGGATCGCAGTCCCTCACCGATCGCCTGCGGCGACCGCCGGGATGGGAACGCTGTGGTCGAAGAGCCCATCGGGGTCGTAGCGGGCCTTCAGCGCACACAGGCGCTCGAGGGACGGCGGGGGGAAAGCCCCTTCGAGCAGCTCGGTCCCCGAGCGCGTGTCCAAGCCGCGGTAGAGCCCGCTCACGTGGGGTCGCACCAGCTCCCATTGGACGTCGAGCGCTGCACGCTCGGCGGCGACGCCGGCGGCGGCGACGCAGAAATTCTGGCTCCGGTGGGCATAGGCCATGGCTCCGGGCGGGACGTCGTTCACCGCCCCGCCCACCGATCGGAGCTGGACCGAGCAAACCCGGCCCGACGTGAGGACGGCGGCGATCGCTGCCGCCGCCGGCGCCGAGAGGTGGTCGAGAAGCCCCGATCGCCACTCGGACAGGGGCTGCTCGGCGTGGTGGGCTACGCCGGTCGCAGGCAGCAGGCCGGAGAGCGGTGAACGGAGCACGTGGCTGTCGAGGACCCGAGGGCCGCCGAGCAACGGGGCGAGGTCCGCGGAGTGGTCGACGTCGCCGGCGCACACCGTCGTCGCCTGGGCCATGGGGCCCGCGGCGCCGGGGACGACGGCCAGGGTGAGGAAGCTGGTCAGCGCCCGGGATGCCGCTTCGACCGCCGCTCCCCACTCGACGAGAAGCGCCGCCGGGTCCGACGCGTCGAGAACGGTCACGGCCACGAGCACGCTCCCGACGTCGTCCGCCCGGACCTCGAACGCCGTGGCGACGCCGAAGCTCCCCCCTGCCCCCCGCATCGCCCAGAACAGGTCGGGGTGGTGCTCGGCATCGGCCCGTACGAACGTGCCGTCGGCGAGGACGAGCTCGACCGCCCGCACGTGGTCCACCGTGAGCCCGCTCAGACGGGCCAGCCAGCCGATCCCGCCGGTGGTGGCCGAACCGCCGACACCGACGTCTCCGGTGTCGCCGGAGGACACGGCCCATCCCAGGGGACCGAGGATGGAAGCCACCTCACCCCAGAGGGCACCGCTCTCGACCCGGACCGTCCTCGACCGGGCGTCCACCACCTCGATCTGTCGGAGCCGGGACAGGCTGACGACCAGCCCGCCGTCGTTGGTGGACCGGCCGCTCAAGCCGTGACCCCCGCTCCGGATGGCGAGCGGCAGGCCCGTCCGACGGGCCAGGGCCAGGGTCGCGGCGATGTCCCCGGGGCCGCGAACGCAGAGCACGGCCGCCGGCGCCCCCCGTCGGGTGTAGGTGTGCCGAACCCGTTCGTAGCCGGCGTCGCCCGGCCGGAGGGCGACGGGGACCAGCTCATCGGGCAGTGGCAGGCGCTGGGGGACCGGATCGGTGGCCACGACGAGCGCATGGTACCGACCCGGGTCCCCGTTGACGGCGGGGGGAACTGAAGCTAGCTTCACGATAGATGAATCTAGGTTCACTTCCTACCTCCCAGGACAGTGCGGTGGCGGCCGCTCAGCGCCTCGACGGCGAGGCGTCCCTTCGCCGGGTGCGGGCGCAGTGGCGCTCGACCCAGCTGCTCGGTGCGGCCGCCCGGCTCATGGACCGTCAGGGGTATGCCGCCGTGTCCATGCAGGCCCTGGCCGAGGAGGCCGGGGTCAGCGTGGGACTGATCTACCGGTACTTCGGCGGCAAGGACGACCTGCTGCTGGCCATCATCGTGGCCGTCCTCGATGCCCTCGCCGAGCAGGTCGGAGAGGCCATGGCCAAGGCGGCCGACGATCCCATCGAGCAGCTGGCCGCCGGGTTCAGGTCCTACTGCGAGGTCATCGACGTCCACCGCCACGCCGCCTTGCTCGCCTACCGGGAGAGCGGGACGCTCACGGCCGCCGGTCAGGCGCGGATCAAGTCGCTCGAGGCGGCGACGAGCGAGCCGCTCGCCGCCGCCCTCCAAGCCGGCATCCACCAGAACCTCGTCACCGACGGCGTGGACACCGACCTCCTGGCCTGCGACCTGCTGCTTGCCGCCCACGGGTGGGCCTTGAAGCACTGGTACTTCGAACCCGCCATCGACCTCGACACGTATGTCGACCGGCAGACGGCCCTCCTGCTCTCGGGGGTCGTCGCTCCTCGCCACCGCCGCCGCTACGCCCATCTCTTCGATCCATCCACCCGAGCAACCGGCAGGGCAGGCCGGCCCGTCAGCGGCTCGGACCCCCGACCACCGAGCAGGAAGGAGAACCTGACATGACCTCGCTCGAAGAGCTCCGATTCGAGGACATCCTGGCCACGGTGGACGGCCCGGCGGCCGTCATCACCATCAACCGGCCCGAGCGGTACAACGCGTTCCGGGGTGCCACCGTGGAGGAGTTGATCGCCGCATTCCGGGCGGCCTGGGTCGACAAGCGGGTGCGCGCCGTCATCCTGACCGGAAGCGGTGACAAGGCCTTCTGCACGGGCGGGGACGTCAAGCAGCGGGCCGAGACAGGCGACTACGGCCCGACGAAGAGCGGCATGTTCGAGATCGACGCCCTCCACAAGCTCATACGCGACATCCCGAAGCCGGTCATCGCCGCCGTCAACGGGCTGGCCATCGGGGGTGGCCACGTGCTCCACGTGGTGTGCGACGTGACCATCGCCTCGACGTCAGCCCAGTTCGGGCAGGCCGGGCCCAGGGTGGCCTCGTTCGACGGCGGGTTCGGGTCGACGTACCTGGCCCGCGTGGTCGGCGAGAAGCGGGCGCGGGAGATCTGGTACTTCTGCCGGCAGTACGACGCCGAGACGGCCGAGCGCTGGGGCCTGGTCAACGCAGTCGTGCCGCCCGAGCGTCTGATGGACGAGGCCAGGTCATGGGTGGACGAGATCGCCGCCAAGAGCCCCACGGCGCTCAGGTTCTTGAAGCACTCGTTCAACACCGACACCGAGCACCAGGCTGGGCTGGCCAACATGGCCACCGGTGCCCTCGACCTCCTGGTGGCTTCCGCCGAAGGGGCCGAGGGAGCGGGCGCCTTC
Source organism: uncultured Acidimicrobiaceae bacterium (assembly GCA_963828385.1). Taxonomy (GTDB): domain Bacteria; phylum Actinomycetota; class Acidimicrobiia; order Acidimicrobiales; family RAAP-2; genus Bog-756. The sequence continues at coordinate 570,976 of CAWHEF010000002.1, read as the reverse complement.
GCCGAGAAGCGCCAGCCCGACTTCTCCCCGTACGCATGAAGATCGCCGTGGTCACCGGGGCGGGATCGGGCATCGGCCGCGCCGTCGCCCTCGGGCTCGCCCGGGAGGGAAGCCGGGTCGTGGCCGCCGACCGGGACGGGAAGTCGGCATCGGGGACGGCCCTCGCCGGTGGCGCAGAGCCGGGTGGGGACGCCATCACGGCCCGACAGGTGGACGTCTCCCGGCCCGAGGAGGTCGCCGAGCTCGGGCGCTGGGTGCTCGACGAGCTCGGGGCTCCCGACATCGTGGTCAACGCGGCCGGGTGGGACCGGACGACGCCGTTCCTCGAAACCGATGCCGACTTCGCCCGCCAGATCGTCGACATCAACTATCTCGGCCCCGTGTGGGTCTGCCGGGCCCTCGCCCCGGCGATGGTGGAGACCGGCAACGGGGGGTCGATCGTCAACATCGCCAGCGACGCCGGCAGGGTGGGGAGCTCGGGCGAGACCATCTACGCCGGCGCCAAGGGCGGCGTCATCGCTCTCACCAAGTCGCTCGCCCGCGAGCTGGCCCGGTACCGGATCAGGGTGAACTGCGTCTGCCCGGGGCCCACCGACACGCCCTTGTTCGCCGCCCAGAGCGAGGGGACCAAGGAGAGCCTCATCAAGGCCATCCCCTTCCGCCGACTGGGCCGTCCCGAGGAGGTTGCCGACGCCGTCCTGTTCTTCGCCTCCGACACCTCGACCTTCGTCACCGGTCAGGTCCTGAGCGTGTCCGGCGGCCTCACCATGGCCGGGTGATGCCCGAACCGGCAAACGATGCCGACGACCGACGCGCAGGAATCAGGGCTTGCCCACCATCACCACCGCCGCCGCCACCAACAGCGTGGCGATGAAGCCGGACATGGCGGCGACGAGGACGCACTGACGTCGCAGGGCCGCCGGCTGTAGCCCCTCGATGCCGGATCCGGCCACCATCCGGTCGTCCCCGGGCTTCCCGCCGCCTCCGAGGGGCACGACCGGGGTCTTCGTCGCCGTCAGCCCGGCGACCGCCGCCTGGAGCCGCCGTTCGGCCGGCCACAGGACGAGCTCGGCCAAGCAGGCGACCGCCAGCCACAGGAGGATCCCCGAGACCACCCATCCCTGCGAGTAGGACCAGCCTCCGTCACTCATGGCGACCAGCACGACCCCGAGCACGGGGACGATGAACAGTGTCCGACCGGCCCAGTTCGTCCCGGGACGGTAGTAGGTACGGACGCTGTCGGACCGGGTGCCGGTCCGCAGCAACGCCAGTGCGTGGCCCCCGGCCACCAGGACGGCACCGAGCCCGGCGGCGGCGGCGAGCACGTGGGCCAGGAGCACGAGGTCGTAGCCGACGCTCCGGGCCTGCGCGTTGACGAGCACCGATCGCGACGCGTCGACCATCCCGTCGATTCTGACAGCCGACGATGGGCGGGGGACGGCGCTCGGCTGTCCGTTTCATGCGCTCTGTGCCGAGATCGGCCACGCTGCCACCGGATTCCCGTTCGGAGTTGCTACGTTGGAGAGCGGTCTCCCCGACCGTGGCCTTCGGGGACGTAGGGGGTCGAAACCGGACCGAGGTGGCGAGCGACATGGACATCGAGAGCGGACGACCGCACGTGGACGGCGGATCCGAGTGAGCAATCATCTTCGCCTCGACCCCCTGACCGGTCGGTGGGTCGTCGTGAGCACGGACCGGTCCACCCGGCCTCGGGCGTTCCTGCCCCGCCTCGCTCCCATCCAAGCCGACACCTCCGTTCCTTGTCCGTTCTGTCCCGGCACCGAGGAGAACGTCACGCCCACCCTGGAGATCCCCGGTCCCGACGGCCATTGGGCGGTCCGGGTGGTGCCGAACCGGTACCCGGCCTTCGAGGGGAACGCCCCGTTCGTGGTGACCAATCGAGGTCCCGTGTTCACCCAGGCCACGGCGGGCGGCATCCACGAGGTGTTCGTCCTCTCCCCCGACCACCAGAGCTCGTGGTCGATGCTGAGCGACGAGCAGACCGCGGCGGTGATGACCGCCATCAGCAAGCGCATCGAAGAGCACTCGGACATGCCCGGCCTCCGATACAGCCAGACCCATCGTCAATTCGGGCCGGGAGGCGGGAGCCTCCCTCGAGCATCCCCACGGTCAGCTTCTCGGCATGTCGTTCGTGCCTCGGGAGGTGGTCGAGGAACAGGCCGGGTTCGCCCGGTTCGCCGGTCGCTGCCTCCTCTGCACGGCCGTCGACGCCGAGGAGAACGTGAACCACCGAGTGGTCTACGCCGACGAGCAGGTTCTCGTCGTCTGCCCGTTCTGGAGCGGGGTTCCCTACGAGATGCTGGTCGTCCCCCGGGCGCACGGTCCCCATCTCCACCACAGCCCTCACGTCGAGCTGGCGGCGGTGGGCAAGGCCTTGAAGGTGGCCCTCGGCAGCATCCGCGACGTCGTCGGCGACATCGCCTACAACCTCGTCTTCCACTCGGCTCCGTACCGGGCGCCCGAGCCGTACCACTGGCACGTCCACATCGTGCCCAAGCTCACGACGGTGGCCGGGTTCGAGCTCGGCACCGGGGTGCTGATCAACATCGTGAACCCCGAGGAGGCCGCCGAGGAGCTGGCGGTGCGGGTGCCGGTCCACGCCTGAGGCCGTCGCCCCGCCGGACGGTGCCCGCCGCCGGGTCGATGCGTCAGGCCAGCTCGAAGCATTGTGACCCATAGGGCGCCAGGGTCACCGGGTAGGGGATGCTCCCGATGAGGGGGAACGCCACCCGACCGAGCAGCTCGATGGGCTGGCGCCCGATCCACCGCCCGGCGTCCAGCTCCGCCGGCTGGGCCAGTCTGCTCAGGTTGTGGACGCACAGCACCGGGTTGACCGGTCCCCGCTCGGGGGCGTCGGGCGCCGAGCGCACGAAGGCCAGCACCGACGGGTTGGCCGAGGGGATGACCTTCAAGTCGCCCGTCCCGAACACAGGGAACTCGCGCCGCACCGCCAAGAGGCGTCGCATCCAGTGGAGGAACGAGCTCGGGTTGCGCTGCTCCGCTTCGACGTTGACGGCTTGGAACCCGTAGACGGGGTCCATGAGCGGTGGCAGGTAGAGCTGGGCGAAGTCCGCCCGACTGAACCCCCCGTTGCGGTCGGGGGTCCACTGCATCGGGGTCCGGACCGAGTCGCGGTCACCCAAGTACACGTTGTCGCCCATCTGGATCTCGTCCCCGTAGTACAGGACCGGACTGCCCCGCAGCGTGAACAGCAGGTAGATGAGGAGCTCGGTCAGACGGCGGTCGCGGTCGAGCAACGGTGCCAGCCGCCGCCCGATGCCCATGTGCCGCTTCATCCGGGGATCTTTGGCGTACTCGGCGAACAGGTAGTCGCGCTCCTCCTCGGTCACCATCTCCAGGGTCAGCTCGTCGTGGTTGCGCAGGAAGATGGCCCATTGGCTCGAACCGGGGGCCTCGGGCGTCTGGGCCAGGATCTCGGTGACGGGGAAGCTCTGCTCGCGGCGGACGGCCATGAAGATCCGGGGCATGAGGGGGAAGTTGAAGCAGAGGTGGCACTCGTCGTCGTCCCCGAAGTAGTCGGCTACGTCGGCCGGCCAGCCGTTGGCCTCGGCCAGGAGGACCCGACCGGGGTACTTGGAGTCGAGCTCGGCCCGGACCTGGCGGATGAAGGCGTGGGTCTCGGGGAGGTTCTCCCCCGAGGTCCCGTCCCGCTGGTACAAGAAGGGCACGGCGTCCAGGCGGAACCCGTCGAGGCCGAGGTCGAGCCAGAACCGCACGACGTCGAGCATGGCCTCGACCACCTCGGGGTTGTCGTAGTTGAGGTCGGGCTGGTGGGCGTAGAAGCGGTGCCAGTAGTACTGGTTGCGGACGGGATCGTAGGACCAGTTGGACCGCTCCACGTCGATGAAGACCACTCGGGCCTCCGGCCACCGCTGGTCGTCGTCGTTCCACACGTACCAGTCGGCTTTGGGATTGTCGGTGCTGGAGCGCGACTCGAGGAACCAAGGGTGTTGGTCGCTCGTGTGGTTGATGACGAGATCGGCGATGACCCTGATGCCACGGGCGTGGGCCTCTTCCAGCAGGCGCCGGAGATCGTCGACGGTCCCGCTCTCGGGGTGAACCGAGTAGTAGTCGCTGATGTCGTAGCCCCCGTCCTTCAACGGGGACGGGTAGAAGGGAAGGAGCCAGAGGCAGTCGACCCCCAACCACTGCAGGTAGTCGAGCTTGGCGATGAGGCCGGGGAGGTCCCCGACGCCGTCGTTGTTGCCGTCGTAGAACCCCCGGATCAGCACTTCGTAGAAGACGGCGCGCTGGAACCACCTCGGATCGTCCCCGGCCGGGGGCAGCGGTCCGTGGAGCGGGGGCGGGGCCCCGAGCCCGGCGCGGGGCTCGAACGACAACGAGAGCTCGGGGTTCATGCGGTGTCGCGCCGACGCACGGTGGAAAGCAGCTGTTCCGCGGCCTCGTAGGGATCGAGATCGCCGGCCGCCATGGCAGCGACCAGATCGGAGAACTCGTCGGCGGACAGGAGGGTGCCGAGCTCCTCCTCGACCCGGGCGGCAAGGATCCGGCGCAGCTCGCGCTCGAGCCGCTTGTGTCGGGTCGCCTCGAGCGCACCCACCTCCAGCTGGTGACGGCGGTGGTCGCTGATCGCCGACCACAGCTCTTCCACCCCGTCACCGGCGGAGGCCACGGTTTCGACGATGGGAGGTCGCCAACCGTCCAGCACGGTGAGATCGAGCATGAGCTCCAGGTCCCGCCTCGTCTCCCGGGTCCCGGGACGGTCGGCCTTGTTGATCACGAAGATGTCGGCGATCTCGAGCAGTCCCGCCTTGTTGGCCTGGACGGCGTCACCCCACCCGGGGTTGAGCACCACCACCGTCGAGTCGGTGGCCGCTGCCACCTCGACCTCCTGCTGGCCGACGCCGACGGTCTCGACGACGAGCACCGACATGCCCACCGACCGCCAGCACGCGCAGGGCGTCGGGGACGGCGAGGGTCAGGCCGCCCAGGTGGCCGCGGGTGGCCATCGACCTGATGTACACCCCGTCGTCTCCGGCATGGCTGCCCATCCGGACGCGATCACCGAGGATGGCTCCGCCGCTGAATGGGGAGGACGGGTCGACGGCCACCACCCCCACCTCGTTCCCTCCGTCGAAACCGCTCTCGCGGGCCCGGGTGATCAAGTGGTCGGTGAGCGTCGACTTCCCCGCACCCGGCGCCCCGGTGATCCCGATCGAATAGGCGTCACCAGGCTTCTGGTAGGCCATGGCCGACACCTCCCGTGAGGCACGGCCCCCGCGTTCGACGAGGGTGAGCAGACGGGCGAGCGCCACCCGGTCGCCGGCGCGGGCGGAGTGAAAGAGGCCGGTGGCGTCTGTGGTGGTGCGGTGGACATGGAGTGACGAGCGTACCCGGGCACGAACAGGTGCTCAGTCTCGTGCCACCCGGGCTCCGAGCGACGCCAGCTTTCCGCAGAGGTCCTCGTAGCCACGATCGACATGATGGGCGTCGGCGACGATGGTCTCGCCGTCGGCCACCAGGCCGGCCAGCACCAACGCCGCGCCGGCCCGGACGTCGAAGGCGCGGACCCGGGCTCCAGAGAGCCGGGGGACGCCGCGGACGACCGCGTGGTGTCCCTGGGTGCGGATATCGGCTCCCATCCGGCGCAGCTCTTCGATGTAGCGGAACCGGCCGAAGAAGAGGTTCTCGGTCACGATGCCGACGCCGTCGGCCACGGTCAGCAGGGTCACGAGGAGCGGCTTGTAGTCTGTGGCGAACCCCGGGTAGGGAAGGGTGGCCACGTCCACCGGTCGGAGCGGCTCGTTGCCGTCTCTCGCCGCGGTGAGCCCGTCGGGCCCGAGCTCCACCCGGATGCCGGTGGCGGCCAGCTTGCGGATGAGCATGTCCATGTGCTCGGGCCGTCCGTCCTCGACCATGATCTCGCCCCCGGCCAGTCCGGCCGCCACGAGGTAGGTGGCCACGCCAAGGCGGTCGGGGACCACCCGGTGGCGAGCGGGACGAAGCTCGTCGACACCCTCCACTTCGATGCGCGACGTGCCTGCGCCGCTGATCTGCGCACCCATCGAGGTGAGGAACGCGGCGAGGTCGCAGACCTCGGGCTCACGGGCGGCGTTCTCGATCACGGTGGTCCCCTTGGCCAGTACGGCGGCCATGAGGACGTTGTCGGTGCCGGTGTGGCTCGGGTACTCGAGCACCACCCGGCTGCCCACCAGCCGGGGGCGCGAAGCGACGGTCGAGTCGACCGTGCCCTCGACGTAGCCGTGCTCGGACCGGAACGAGCACCCAGGGACTCGAGGGCGCGAAGGTGCATGTCGATGGGTCGCGGCCCGAAGTCGTCACCACCGGGCATCGACACCTTGGCCCGGCCGCACCGGGCCAGCAGAGGACCGAGCACGACCACCGAGGCCCGCATCTTCTCCACCAGCTCGTAGGGTGCCTCGGGCACGACGTCGGCCGGGGTGGTCACGACCAGCTCGTCGCGGCGGCGGCCCCGGCGCGACGTCCACGCCCATGGCGCCGAGCACCTCGCCCATGATGTCCACGTCGGTGATCACGGGCACGTTGGTGAGGACATGCTCCCCTCGGCCAGGAGGCAGGCGGCCATCAGCTTGAGCACCGAGTTCTTGGCCCCGCCGACCTCGACGGTGCCCGACAGCGGACCGTTGGGGGCGACGACGAAGCGATCCATGTCCCAAGTATGGCCTCGGACCACCCGTTCCCCTGCGGACCCTGCCGAGAGACGACCGACCCCGCCGGTGCACTGATCGCCGCTGGCGATGCACTGATCGCCGGTGCTGATCGCCGTGCCGATCGACGGCGCCGACTGGCGCCGACATGGCGCCGACTACATGGCGCCGACTACATGCGGTCAGATGACGGCGCTCTCCCGCCATCGGCCGAACACCGTCGCCAGGGTGTCGATCATCTCGCCCACCGTGGCGTAGGCCCGCACGGCGCGAAGATGGCCGGCATGAGGTTGCAGCTCGGCGCGCGCCGGCGTCGGCCGCCAACTTTTCAGGGCGGTGGCGACCTCGTCGGTCGGACCGATGCGATCTTCACGCTCGGCCAGGCGCTTGCGCTGGCTCTCCTCGACCTCTGGGCCGATGTGGAGGGTGGGCAGGGCGTCCTCGTCGTTCCCCTCGGTGAAGCCGTTGACCCCGACGATGACCATCCGGCCGTCGGAGACCTTGCGCTGGAACCGGTAGGCGGCCTCGGCGATCTCGCCCTGGAACCAGTTGGACTCGATGCCGGCCAGCACGCCTTCGAGCATCGAGCCGTCGCCCAGCTCGTCCAGGTGGGCGAAGACCGCCTCGGCCCGAGCCTCCATCTCGTCGGTCAGGGACTCGACGAACCATGAGCCGCCGAGCGGGTCGGCCACGTTGGCCACGCCGGTCTCGCGAGCGATGACCTGTTGGGTCCGCAGGGCGATCCGGGCCGCCTTCTCGGTGGGCAGCGCCAGCACCTCGTCCATCGAATTGGTGTGGAGGCTCTGCGTCCCGCCGAGCACCCCGGCCAGCGCCTCGATGGCGGTCCGCACGATGTTGAGCTCGGGTTGCTGGGCGGTCAGCGAGACACCGGCCGTCTGGGTGTGGAAACGGCAGAGCAGCGACCGTGGCTCTTCGGCGCCGTAGCGTTCGCGCATCCACCTGGCCCAGATCCGGCGGGCCGCCCGGTACTTGGCGATCTCCTCGAAGAAGTCGATGTGGGCGTTGAAGAAGAAGGAGAGCCGGGGGGCGAACTCGTCGACCTCGCAGCCCGCACGCCCGGGCCGCCTCCACGTAGGCGAACCCGTTGGCCAGGGTGAAGGCGAGCTCCTGGGCGGCCGTCGAGCCGGCCTCCCGGATGTGGTAGCCGGAGACCGACACCGGGTGGAAGCGGGGCATCTCGGCCGCGCAGTACCGGATCACGTCGGTGACCAGCCGGAGCGAGGGACGGGGCGGGAAGATGTACTCCTTCTGGGCCTGGTACTCCTTCAGCATGTCGTTCTGGAGGGTCCCGCCCAGTCGGGCCCGGTCCGACCGGATCCCTCGGCCGCCGCCACGTACATGGCCAGGCACATCGGCGCCGGTGAGTTGATGGTCATCGACGTGGTGATCGCCTCGAGGTCGATGCCGGCAGAAGAGGTCCTCGGCGTCGGCCAGCGTGTCGACGGCCACCCCGCACCGGCCCACCTCGCCCTCGGACAGCGGATCGTCCGAGTCGCGGCCCATCAGCGTGGGCAGGTCGAAGGCCACCGACAGCCCGTCCCCGCCGGACCGGAGGATCTCGTGGAAGCGGGCGTTGGTGTCCTCGGCCGTCCCGAAGCCGGCGAACATCCGCATCGTCCACAGCTTCGAGCGGTACATCGAGGCGTACGGGCCCCGGGTGTACGGGTAGACCCCGGGCCACTCCCGCCTCGCCGGGCGGCACGTCGGCCTCCCGCCGCGACACGGTCCTCGGGCCCGTAGACCGGCTGCAGGGGGACGCCCGACATGGTCTCGAAGTCGGCGTCCCGGAGCCGGGCGCCGGCGAACGCCGCCCTGCCCGACGTCTCCTTGCCCGGACCATGCGCACAGTCTAGCATACGGGTGCCAGCATCCGGACCACCGGAGCGCGGGCGGACGGTCGGCGCCGGCGACCGGGTCCGGGTGCCACCCACTATCGTCGTGGTCCGTGAGCACCAGCGACGAACCCAGGCACCCGACCGCAACCTCGCCATGGAGCTCGTCCGGGTGACCGAGGCGGCCGCCCTGGCCGCCTCGCGGTGGATGGGCCGGGGCGACAAGGAGGGCGCCGACGGCGCCGCCGTCAACGCCATGCGCATCGTGCTGTCCAGCATCTCGATGGACGGCGTCGTGGTCATCGGCGAGGGCGAGAAGGACAACGCGCCCATGCTCTACAACGGCGAGCGGATCGGCGACGGCAACCCGCCGCGAGGCCGACATCGCCGTCGACCCCATCGACGGCACCACCCCGACGGCGCTCGGGCGCGGCGGGGCCCTGGCCGTCATCGCCGTGTCCGAGGAGGGCACCATGTTCAACCCCGGGCCCTGCGTCTACATGGAGAAGCTGGCCGTCGGGCCCCGGGCGGTCGGGCTCGATCGACATCACCCGACCGATCGAGGACAACCTGCCAGGCCGTGGCCAAGGCCAAAGGGACGTCGGTGCGCGACCTGACCGTGGCCATCCTCGACCGGCCCCGCCATGCGGATCTCATCGCCGAGGTGCGGGCCACCGGCGCCCGCATCCGGCTGATCACCGACGGCGACGTGGCCGGCGCCATCGCCACGTCGTGGCCCGACACCGGCGTGGACATGCTCATCGGCGTGGGCGGGACCCCCGAGGGGGTGATCGCCGCCGCCGCCCTCAAGTCGATGGGCGGCGAGATCCAGGGCCGGCTCTGGCCGCGAGACGACGACGAGCGGGAGGCGGCCTCGAGCCGCCGGCTACGACCTCGACGCCGTGCTCACCACCGACGACCTGGTCCGGGGGGACAACTGCTTCTTCGCCGCCACCGGCATCACCGACGGCGAGCTGCTCCACGGCGTGCGCTACGACGAGTGGGGAGCGACCACCCAGTCGCTCGTGATGCGGTCGAAGTCGGGCACGGTCCGGCTTATCGAGGCCCGACACCCGCTCCACAAGCTGGCCGAGCTACAGCGCCATCGAATTCCGCTGACCGCTCGGCCACCGGCTGGTACGGCCGGCGAAGGCAGGGAAGGGGCGCTCAGCCCCCGGCCGGGCCGGGGGTCGCCGTCTGCTCGGTCGCCTCGAGGCGCACCTCGGCCCGGCGCAGTGCGGCGGTGGCCTCTGCCAGCTCCTCGTCGTCCTCCTCGCTTTCGCCCGCGCCCCGGCCCGTCCCCGACAGCTCGGACAGGCGGGCCTCCGACGCTTCGAGGGCCGTACGTGCCCGTCCGGCGTCGATCTCGTCGGCGAGCTCCGCCACCCCCATGAGCAGGGTGACCCTGGTGCCTGTGGCCGGAGCACCGCCGACGGCGCCGGCCGCCGCGTCATCGGGCGTGCCGAGGGGCACCTTGTACTCGACTTGGACGAAGCCGCCGTGAGACGCCACCTTGACCACGTCCCCCTCGAAACGGTCCACCCGGACCACCCCGGGCTCGACCGCCCCCACCAGAGGGGCGTGGTCAGCGAGGAAGGTGATGTCGCCCTCGCGGGTGCGCAGCACGACCTCGGTCGCCACGCCCGAGAAGAGGATGCGCTCGGGCGTCACCAACTCGACGGTGAGGCCGCCGCCCTCAGCCACGGGAGGAACCCCCGGGGGTCACTCGTCCTCCAGGGAGCGGGCCTTGGCCAGGACCGACTCGGCCCCGCCCACGTTGAGGAAGGCCTGCTCGGGAACGTCGTCGAGGTCACCATTGACCAGGGACTCGAAGGACTCGACGGTCTCCTCGACGGGGACGGTGATGCCCTTCAACCCGGTGAACACCTCGCCCACGTTGAACGGCTGGGACAAGAAGCGCTGGATCTTGCGGGCCCGGGTCACCGTGACCCGGTCCTCCTCGGACAGCTCGTCCAGACCGAGGATGGCGATGATGTCCTGGAGCTCCTTGTACCGCTGGAGCACGCCCTGGACCTTGCGGGCCACGGCGTAGTGACGCTCGCCGACGATCTCGGGAGCGAGGATGTTGGAGGTCGAGGACAGGGGGTCGACCGCCGGGTAGATGCCGAGGGAGGCGATGTCGCGCGACAGTTCCGTCGTGGCGTCGAGGTGGGTGAACGTCGTGAACGGCGCCGGGTCGGTGTAGTCGTCGGCCGGCACGTACACCGCCTGGAGGGAGGTGATCGAGCGTCCCCTGGTCGAGGTGATCCGCTCCTGGAGCTGGCCCATCTCGTCGGCGAGGGTGGGCTGGTAGCCGACGGCGGAGGGCATCCGCCCGAGCAGGGTCGAGACCTCCGAACCGGCCTGGACGAACCGGAAGATGTTGTCGACGAACAGCAGGACGTCCTGGTTCTTCACGTCCCGGAAGTACTCGGCCATGGTGAGGGCGGCCAGCGCCACCCGGAGGCGGACGCCCGGGGGCTCGTCCATCTGGCCGTAGACGAGCGCGGCCCTCTCCATGACACCCGACTCCTGCATCTCGATCCAGAGGTCGGTGCCCTCACGCGTGCGCTCCCCCACGCCGGCGAAGACGGACACGCCGCCGTGGTTGGTGGCCACCCGGTTGATCATCTCCTGGATGAGCACGGTCTTGCCCACCCCTGCCCCGCCGAACAGGCCGATCTTGCCGCCCTGGACGTAGGGCTCGAGGAGGTCGATGACCTTGAGACCGGTCTCGAACATGACCGCCCGGGGCTCCAGGGTGTCGAAGGCGGGCGCCGGGCGGTGGATCTCCCAGTGGTCCTCCACCTCGCCGATCGAGTCGGTGTCGAGGGGCTGGCCCAGCACGTTGAACACGTGGCCGAGCACGGCGTCGCCCACGGGGACCGAAAGCCCCCGTCCGAGGTTCCGTACTTCGGCGCCGCGGGTGAGGCCGTCGGTGGCCCGGAGGCAGATGCAGCGCACCCGTCCGTCCCCGATCTGCTGGGCGACCTCGGCCGTGATGACCTCCTTGTTGCCCTCGAGCTCGGTGTCGACCTCGACCGCCCCGTTGATCTCGGGCAGGGCGTGAGGCGGGAACTCGACGTCGATGACCGGTCCGGCGATGGCCACCACCCGGCCCGGCGTCAGGGTCCTGTCCTCGGTCGGTTGCGGTGCAGTGGTGGTCATGGGCGTGAAGCTCCCTTTTCGTGTGCGGGTTCAGACGACACTCCGCGTGGCGGCGCGTCGGGTTCGGACGGGGTGGCGCCGTGCCGGACGGGCACCGGGACGACTCCGGAGCACGGCGTGGTCACCGCTCAGATCCTCGTCTCGATGACCAGGCCGCCCTGTTCGTCCTCGTTGTCGACCCGTAGGGCCTCGGCACCGCCGACGATCTCCATGATCTCGGTGGTGATCGAGTCCTGCCTGGCCCTGTTCATGATGCGCGAGTACTTCTTGATGAGCTCACCGGCGTTGTCGGTGGCCGCCGCCATCGCCCGCTGACGGGCGGTGAGCTCCGAGGCGGACGCCTCGAGCAGGGCGGCGAACACCGCCGTCTCGGCGGCACGGGGGCCGAGTGTCTCGAGCAGGATGGCGGCGTCCGGCTCGAATTCGGTGTACCCGGCCGGGCGGTCGCCCTCGGTCGCGTGCCCGGCAGCGGTGTGCCCGGCAGTCGCGTGCCCGGCTCCGGCGTGCCCGGCTCCGACAGGCCCGGCTCCGACAGGCCCGGCTCCGGCAGTGTCCTCACCTTCCTGGCGGGGGTCGATCAGGGGAAGGAGCTGGGTGGTCTCGACCCGCTGGGTCCCCGCCGAAGCGAAGCGGGTGGACACGACGAGGACCTCGTCGACCTCGCCCCGGACGAAGGGGGCGATCACGGCGTGGGCCACCGTCCGGGCGTCGCTGAAGTCCGGCCTCTCGCTCATGCCGATGAAGGACTGCTCGACCTCCCGTCGTCGGAAGCGGAAGTAGCTCTGGGACTTCTTCCCCACTGTGAACAGCCTGGTGGCGGTCCCCTCCCCTTCGAGCTCGGCGAGGAGCCGCTCGGTCGACCGGAACACCATGGTGTTGTAGCCGCCGCAGAGCCCACGGTCGGCAGCCACCGACAGAACGGCGGCCGTCGACACGTTCTCGGGTGTCCCGAGGAGGCGCCCGGCGGCCGTCGGGTCTCCCTTGGCCGTCTCCAGCACGATCCGGGCCATGCCCTGCTGATAGGGCCGGGCGGCGACGATCCTGGATTGGGCGCGCACGATCTGCGAGGCGGCGATGAGCTCCATCGCCTTGGTGATCTTCTGCGTCGAGCGGATGCTCCTGATCCGTCGACGAAGGACGCGCTCCTGACCGCCGGCCATGACTCAGCTCACGTCGCCGGCGTCGAACGACTCGGTGAACGCCTTCAGGGCGTCAGCCATCGAGTCCCCCTCGGGAAGCTGCCCGGTCGTGCGGATGTGCTCGAGCAGGTCGCCGTGCTTGGCCCGGAAGAACGCCCGGACCTCGGCCTCGTAGCGCTGCACGTCGGAAACAGGGATGCCGTCCACGTACCCTTCCGACCCGGCGTAGATCACGAGGACCTGCTCCTCCACGGGCACGGGCGCGTTCAGCCCCTGCTTGAGCAGCTCGGTGAGCCGGTAGCCGCGGTCGAGCTGAGCCTGGGACACCCTGTCCAGCTCGGAGCCGAACGTGGCGAAGGACTCGAGCTCCCGGAACTGGGCCAGGTCGATCTTGAGCGTCCCGGCCACGTTCTTCATGGCTTTGATCTGGGCCGCACTCCCCACCCGGCTCACCGACACGCCGACGTTGATGGCCGGACGCACGCCGGCGTAGAACAGCTCGCTCTCGAGGAAGATCTGGCCGTCGGTGATCGAGATCACGTTGGTCGGGATGTAGGCGGAGATGTCTCCCGCCTTGGTCTCGATGATCGGGAGTGCGGTGAGCGAGCCGGCCCCTTCGGCGTCGGAGAGCTTGGCCGCCCGTTCGAGCAGACGACTGTGGAGGTAGAAGACGTCCCCCGGGTACGCCTCCCGGCCCGGGGGCCGCCGCAGGAGTAGCGACAGGGTGCGGTAGGCCTCGGCCTGCTTGGACAGGTCGTCGTAGACGATGAGGGCGTGCTCGCCGTTCTCCATCCAGTGCTGGCCCATGGCGCACCCGGCGTAGGGGGCGAGGTACTTGAAGGGGGCCGGGTCGGCGGCGCCGGCCAGCACGACCACCGTGTAGTCGAGGGCACCGAAGCGTTCGAAGGTGGCGACGGTCTGGGCCACCGAGGACTCCTTCTGGCCGACGGCCACGTAGATGCACTTCACCCCCAGTCCCTTCTGGTTGAGGATGGTGTCGACGGCGACCGTCGTCTTGCCCGTCTTGCGGTCGCCGATGATCAGCTCGCGCTGGCCCCGGCCGATCGGGGTCATGGCGTCGATGGCCTTGATCCCGGTCTGGAGCGGTTCGGACACCGGTTGGCGCTGCACGATGCCCGGGGCCTGCACTTCGAGACGCCGGGTGAGCTCGGTGGCGACGGGCCCCTTCCCGTCGACCGGCTCACCGAGAGCGTTGACCACCCGGCCGAGCAGGGCGTCGCCGACCCGGATGGAGAGGATCCGGCCGGTGGCCTTCACCAGCTGCTCCTCCTCGAGACCGGAGTCGTCCCCCAGGATGACGGCGCCGATCGTCTCCTCGTCGAGGTTGAGGGCGAGCCCCTCGGTCCCGTCCTCGAACTCGAGGATCTCGTTCACGGCGGCTCCCGGCAGTCCGGTGACCCGGGCGATGCCGTCGCCCACCTCGACGATCCGGCCGACCTGCTCGGTCCCCACCTCGGGGGTGTAGTCGTCGACGTACCGCTTCAGGGCGGCCGTGATGTCATCGGCGTTGATGGTCAGTTCAGCCATCGGGGGTATCCCTTCGTCTTGATCCGTCGGGGGCCCGGTAGGCCTCCTCGGACGCGTGGAGGTGCTCGGTCAGCTCCTCGAGCCGGTGGCGGGTGGTGCTGTCGACCCGGAGGTCGCCCACGTTCACCACCACGCCGGCGAGGAGTTGCGGGTCCAACATGACCTGGAGATCGACGGGGTTCCCGGCCAACGTGGCCAGGGCCTCGCTCAATCGCTGACGTTGTCCGGCATCGACTTCGTCGGCCGCCTTCACCCGGGCCACCCGCCAGCCCCGTGCCCGCGCCGCCGCCTCGACCAGGGTGTCGAGAGTGAGGACGAAGTCCCGGGCGCGCCCACCGCGCACGGCGTAGGCGGCGAGGCGGCGGGTGGCGGGCAGCGATGCGCTGCCGAGCAGGTCGTCCACCACCTGCTGGCGGAGGCGCGGGGGGAGCTCGCGGTCGCCGAGGGCGGAGCGCAGTGGCCGGTTGGACTCGACGGTGCGGGCGAAGCGGAACAGCTCGTCCTCGATCTCCTCGAGCTCGTCCACGGTCACCGACTCGAACACCGCCGCCGCGTACCCCGACACCCGATTTCGGGAGCCGGCGCGGCCGAGCACCTCCTCGTCGAAGACGTCGGAGGGGGCCCGGGCATGGGAGGCGGCCACCTCGAGCCGCGAGGTCAGCCAGCGGAACGAGGAGATGAGCTCGGCGGCCGGCACCACGTTGACCGCCTGGTGGACGAGACGCTGGACCTCGGGCACGACCCGCTGGTCGAGCAGGTGATCGAGTACGGCCCGGCGGGAGGGCACCGGGACGGTGGCATCGTTGATGGCGAGCGCGAGGTCGGTGCTGCCCACCACGAGATCGACCACGCCCTGCATCTGCCCGGCCGCCTCGTGGAGGGCGTCCGGGGTATGGAGGGACTCCTCCATGGCCGACAGGTAGCCCTGGAGGGCAGGGTTCACTGACCGCCTCCCGACGGGCCGGCCCCGGCGCCTGCCGGGGCGGCCGTCGTCTCGGCCCGCACGGCGGCGATGGCCTCGTCGATGAGGTCTCGGTGGTCCTCGACCCGGATCTCGCGCCCGATGACCCGCTCGGCGGCGGCGAGGACGATGTCGCCGACCTTGGCCGTGACCTCCTCCACGGCGGCCTGACGGGCGACGGCGACGTCGGCCTCGGCGGCCTGGACGATGCGGTCGTACTCCGCCTGGGCCCGGTTCTGGGACGCCGTCACGGTCTGGTCGGCGGTGATGTTCGCCTGGTCGACGATCTCGCGTGCCTGGTGGCGGGCGGCCTCGAGCACCCGCCGCCGCTCGGCGTCGGCCTCCTCGGCGTCGGACTTGGCCTGGTCGGCGGCCTCGAGCTCGCCCCGGATCTGGTCCTGGCGCTCGGTCAGGACCTTGTTCAGGGGCGGCACGACGTACCTGGCGATGAAGGCCACCACCACGATGAAGGCCAGGAGCACGACGATGAACGTGCCGTTGGGGACGAGGAAGTTGCTGGTGGCGAAAGGCATGGTTGTCATCCTTGCTCTGCCGTTCGGAGCGGTGCCGGCCCTGGTCGGTTCACCGTCGGCCTACTTGCCGAGCGAGAAGACGAAGAGGGCGGCGAAGACCAGGTTGATGAAGTAGGTGGCCTCGCACAGCCCGACGGTGAGGAACATGATGGTGGTCAGACGACCCTGCGCCTCGGGTTGGCGGGCGACGCCGGCGATCGTCTGGCTACCGGCGAGGCCGTCGCCGATGGAGGCACCGACGGCGCCGCCGCCGAGGGCGAG
Source organism: uncultured Acidimicrobiaceae bacterium (assembly GCA_963828385.1). Taxonomy (GTDB): domain Bacteria; phylum Actinomycetota; class Acidimicrobiia; order Acidimicrobiales; family RAAP-2; genus Bog-756. Next base: position 554,821 of record CAWHEF010000002.1, on the reverse strand, counting down.
GCCGGCGCCGACGAAGGCCCCCGCCGTCTTTACCGCACTGGCCATTGTGGGGTCTGCCATTGGGACTTCTCCTTTGTGGGGTTGTTGTGAGATCTAGGGATGGTTCGTCGTGCCGCCGAGCTAGTGCGCCTCGTCGGTGGCCATGGCCGTGTCGAAGTAGAGGATGGTGAGGAGGGCGAAGATGAAGGCCTGGATGAGCCCGATGCCCATGTCGAACACCTTCCAGAGCACGGTGAAGGGCACCGAGAGGATGCCGCCGACCGGGAGGGGACCGAGCTTCCAGATCACGAGCGCCGCCAGCAGCGAGAGCATCAGCCCTCCGGCGAAAAGGTTGCCGAACAGCCGGAGGCTCAAGGTGACCGGCTTGACCAGCTCCTCGATGCCGTTCATGAACAGGTTGAGGAAGAACAGCTTCTTCGGGAAGGGCTGGGCCAGGTAGTGCTTCACGTACCCGCGGATGCCCCGGGTCCGGATGGAGGCGATGTGCACCGCCACGATGATGAAGAGGGCCATGGCGAACGGCAGGTTGACGTCGCTCGTCGGTGCGGGCAGCCACTCGACCTTGGCCCCGATGCTCAGCACCTCGAACAGGTTGCAGACGAAGATGAAGACGAAGACGGTGAGGGCCAGAGGGACGACCCCGGCCCCCCGGGGTCCGATGCTCTCGTCCACCTGTCTTTGCACCGCGGTGATGGCCATCTCCCAGCACAGTTGGAACTTGCCGGGCACGCCGTTCGTGGCTCTGGCGCGGAGGACCAGCCCCAGGGCGATGACGATGGCCCCGGCGATCAGGGTGGCCCACACGATGTCGAGGTCGATGGTGAGACCGAACACCTTGCGCTGGACGCGGTCGCCGACCGAGATGTCGATGGCGGTGAGCCGGGTGGCGAGCAGTTGCACGGCTGCGACCAACGTGGATCAGGCTCCCTCTTCGTCCGGCCATGCGTCGGGCCCGGCGGTGGGGAGGACGGTGGTCCCCGGGACGGGCCCGATCGTCGGGGGGCGGGCGGCGGTGCCGTTGTCCTCGACCACGTTGGCGGCGATCACGTCGTCCACCGAGTTCATGGGCCCGGCCTTGGCCATCGACCGGGCCACGTTGGCCAGCATGATGACCTGGAAGGCGGCGAGCCCGGCGATCACCCCGAACCCCAGGGAGTGCGAGACGAGCATCAGCCCCAGGGCGACGACGGTGACGATGGCGAGCCGCCTGGCGGTGTTGAGCGCCAACGGCCGGCGCTTGTTGGCCACCCCGCTGGCGCTGACCCGGGCCACGGACCCGCCGATCATCCGGAAGTTCAGGATGCCGAGCCCGATGCCCACACACGCCCCGACCCCCGCCAGCAGGTCGCCGAACGAGAAGCAGGCCACGAAGGCGGCCACCCCGACCACGAGGGCGGCGGTCACCGTTCGGCGGGCGACGTCGGGAAGGCTCGGCAGGGAGAAGTGGGCGAACATGGGGCGGCTACTCCTCGGGCATCGCTAGGCCGGGGACGGGTCCGTCCACCGGCGTCAGAGGTACCGGCGCACCTGGGTGACGGTCATCGTCACCGCCGTGGCCATGCCGAGCAGCAGGCCGATCAGGATGAAGACAGGGCTGGTGCCCGCCCAGCGGTCGACCAGATAGCCCAGGCCGCCGCCGACAGCGACAGCAGCGGCAGCCGAGAACCCGAGCGTGAGCAACACCACGGCAGGTCGCAACGACCCCGATCCCGGAGGCGCAGGCGCCGCCGAGCCGTCTGGCGGGTCGGATGGCGGTTCGGGTGCTTCCATGGTCGGGCCAGGCCGCGTCAGGCTGTGTTGTTCGTCGGTGCTTCACGAATGGTTCCTGAGATCACGCAGGAGTCCGGCTGCGAACGCCGATCGGCCTCCCGCCCGGTGTGACGTCCCCCGCCTGGGCGGGGAACCTGCTCGTCACGGCCTGCATCATCGCACCTCCGGGTCGTCGGCGGCAAAACGCCGGAAGACCGGTCCTCAGCGATCCGGAACGAGCGGCCCACTGCCCGCGGCCGCCTGGATCGGCTCCCCCTCCACCCGATCGGCACGGCCGTCGGGCCGATGTCCGGAGCGCTCGCCGCCTGGCGCCTCGGCGGCTCGCTCGACGACCACGGGACGCCCGTCGCGGCCACCGGGACCCGGCGCCGGTGCGGGGGTGACGGGGCCCGACGAGCTGACGCTCCGGGGAGGCCGATCGGCCGCGTCGTCAGCCGGGGGTTGGCGGCGCAGCGAGGGATGAAACAGCGTGTAGAGGACGACGGCCAGAGCGAGGACGCCGAAGGGGATGACCGCGTTCACGCTCGACACGTACAGCGGGAACAGGACGAAGCCCGACAGGAGGGCGGTCCACGCCCACAGGATGAGCACGCTCCTGCGGTGGCCGTGCCCCAGGCGCAGGAGACGGTGGTGGAGGTGGTTCTTGTCGGCCGTGGAGAACCCGGTGCGGTTGGCCGTCCGGCGGATGAAGGCGAAGGCCATGTCCACGATGGGCACGCCCAGGATGAAGAACGGGATGAACAGGGGGGCGAAGAAGAAATAGGTCTCACCGCTCCGGCCCGCCACCCCGCCGACCGTGCCCGCCGCCCGTCCCCCGATGAGCATGGTGGACGCAGCCATGAGCAGCCCGAGCAGCAGGGCGCCGGCGTCTCCCATGAAGATCCTGGCCGGGTGGAAGTTGTGGGGCAGGAATCCGAGGCAGATCCCGCAGGTGACGATGGCGATGAGTGGCCCGATGTTGTCGGTCGGGAGGTTCCCGAGATACTGGAGGTGGAGCCCGTAGACGGCCAGTGTCCCCGAGGCGATGGCGACGACCCCGGCCGCCAGCCCGTCGAGCCCGTCGATGAGGTTGACGGCGTTGGTGATGGCGATCACCCACAGCGCCGTGAGCAACGGGGTCCACTCGGGCGACAGCTGCACCAGCCCGGCGAGGGGGACCTTGAATTGGAACCAGGTCACACCCATGAAGTAGAGGACGGTGGCTGCAAGCACCTGGCCGGCCATCTTGGCCGGGGCCGACATGTCACGGAAGTCGTCGATGACGCCGACGACGAAGATGGCGCTGGCGCCGAGCAGCAATCCGAGCGGCTCCGACGAGCTGCGGAACAGGTCGGAGAGGGCAGGGATCGTGGCGGCGAGCGCCCAGGTGACCAGCATGGCGAGGAACATCGCCGCCCCGCCGGACGCCGGCGTCACCCGCTGGTGGACCTTGCGCTCCTCGTCGGGCTGGGCGACGTACCCGATGCCTGTGGCCAGCCGGCGGGCGGGAAAGGTGAGCAGCCATGCCGAGGCGATCGAGACGATCAGCAGTACCGCGTACCAGTTGAGCGGGACGCCCGGGCTCACCGCGTGCTCCGCGACCCTCCGGTCACGGACCGGACAGGGCCGGGTAGGGGGGGAACTGGGCGCACAGCTCGCCGACCTCGGCCCGCACCTCTTCGATGACCGACTCGTCGCCGCGACCTGAGAGCGTCCGGCCCATGAGGGAGCCGATCGTCCGCATCTCGGCTTCGCCCATGCCCGCCGTCGTCTCCGCTGCCGAGCCCAGCCGGAGACCGGAGGTGACGAAGGGGGTCCGTGGGTCGTCGGGGATGGTGTTGCGATTGCAGGTGATACCGGCGCGGTCGAGGACCTCCTGGGCCTCCTTGCCGGTGAGCTCGGGATCGAAGGCCCTCAGGTCGAGGAGGACCTGGTGGTTCTCGGTCCCGCCGGAGACCAGGCGGAACCCCTCGTCGGCGAGGGACCGGCCGAGAGCGGAAGCGTTCTGGACCACCTGGGCGGCGTAGCGGCGGAACGCCGGGGTTGCCGCTTCGGCGAAGGCCACGGCCTTGGCCGCCACCACGTGCTCGAGCGGTCCGCCCTGCAGCCCGGGGAAGACGGCGCTGTCCACGACCTTGGCCAGCTCCCTGCTCGTCAGGATGGCCCCCCCTCGGGGCCCCCGGAGCGTCTTGTGGGTGGTGAGGGTCACGACGTCGGCCACGCCGACCGGGGATGGATGGGCGCCGCCGGCGATGAGACCGGCAGGATGGGCGGCATCGAAGAGGAACCGGGCTCCGACCGAGTCGGCGATCTCCCGGAACGGCAGGGGGTCGATGATGCGGGAGTACGCGGTGGAGCCGGCCACGATGAGCTTCGGCCTCTCCCGTCGGGCGACTTCGGCGACCTGGTCGAAGTCGATGATCTCCCCCAGCTTGTCGGGATCGTCCGAGGCGGCGGAGACCCCGTAGTACACGAAGCGCCAGTACTTGGACGTGATGCTGGCCGGGGACCCGTGGGTGAGGTGCCCGCCGTGGTCGAGCCGCATGGCGAGGATGGTGTCCCCCGGCTCGAGCAGAGCCTGGTAGGCGGCGAGGTTGGCGTTGGCGCCGGCGTGGGGCTGCACGTTGGCATGCTCGGCGCCGAACAGCTCGCACGCCCGGTGCCGGGCCAGCTCCTCGACCTCGTCGATGACCTGGTTGCCGCCGTAGTAGCGACGCCCCGGATAGCCCTCGGAGTACTTGTTGGTGAGGATCGAGCCCGTTGCGGCGAGGACGGCCGGAGAGGTGAAGTTCTCGGACGCGATGAGCTGGACGGTGGTCGACTGCCGCTCGGCCTCCTCGGCGAAGAGGTGGGTGACTTCTGGGTCACCGCCGAGCCACCGGTCGAACGGTGAGGCGGAAGGGCTGGTCACGCTGTCTGCTCCTGGCTTCGTCGTCGTGGGTCACCCGACTCCAGGCGGGTGATCTCGTCCACCCGTCGGCGGTGACGCCCACCTTCGAAGGCTGTCGACACGAATGTGTCGACAGCGTCTACGGCCTCGGCCGTGCCCGTGGTCCGTCCCCCGAGACACATCACGTTGGCGTCGTTGTGGCGACGGGCGAACGACGCGGTGGTGACGTCGTGCACGAGGGCGGCGCGCACGCCGGCCACCTTGTTGGCGGCGATGGAGATGCCGATGCCGGTGCCGCAGACGCACACCCCTGCCTCGGCCCGGCCCTCGGCCACTGACCGGCCGACCGCCTCGCCGAAGTCGGGATAGTCGACGGGGAGGTCGGGGGTGGTGGTGCCGAGGTCGGATATGTCATGCCCGGTGTCGGCCAGGTGCTTCGCCACCACCACCTTCAGGTCGAACCCGGCATGGTCCGAGCCGACGGCGATCCGCATACCCCGAGTGTACCGACGGGGGACCACCCGGAGATGGTCCCCGCGGCCCGGCTCAGGTGGCCGGCGACCCCGCGGTCAACGACCCCGGCGTCTTCGGGTCTTTGAAGCGGATCTTGAAGGCGAGGTAGGCGAAGGGCCCCGCCAACAGGGGCAGCCAGTAGGACGCCAGCCGGTAGGCCAGGGTGGCCAACACGGCCTCGACGCCGGTGAGCCCGGAGAGCACGAGGAGCCCGGACAGGCTGGCCTCGACGATGCCCAGCCCCCCCGGGGTGATGGGCACCAGCCCGATGACGCCGGCCACGGCGTAGGCCAGGAGGATGAGCGAGGGCCTCGGATGGGCGCCGACCGCCCGCACGGCGAAGAGCAGGCAGAGGAAGTCGAACGCCAGACGGCCCCCCGACAGCAGCGTCGCCTGCCACCACTGCTGGCCGAGCACCGTGCGGATGAGGTCCCTCTGCTCGATGAGGCGCTCGGGGAGCCCGGTGAGCGGGGCGCGCTTTCTTACGACGCGGTTGCGGACGGCCTGGACCGCCTGGCCCGCCCACCGGAGCGGCGCCTCCGCCGCCATGAACCAGGCGCCGAGCCCGACGAACAGGAAGAAGCCGATGGCGCCGATGATGGCGGCGTCGACGAGGCCCCGGCTCACAGGGGAGCCGAAGAGGACGGCGGGCAGCACGAAGACGGGAAGGGCCAAGAGCCCGGCGATGCCGAGGAAGGAGAAGGCCGTGAGACCCCCGACGGCCTCGGTCGGGTCCATGCCCGACACCGACAGCATCCGGAACTGCATGGCGGCGCCCGGCGCCTGGCCACCGGGGACGATGAGGGAGATGGCGTTTCCCGCCAGCTGAGCGGTGACCACCGAGAACCATGCCTTGGTCCGCAAGGCGATCCGCTGGAGCGAGAACGTGCAGGCGAAATGGGCGAGCTCGGCCACGAGGGCGGGGATGAACCACAGCAGGTTGAGGGTGACCAGCCTGGGCCACGAGTGGAAGACGTCGATCAGTTCGGGCAGGACGACGTAGAGGGCCACCCCGGCGACGATGACGACGATCGCCCGCTTGACCAGCGTCTTCCAGGGGAAGCCTTGGACCTGGTGGTGACGGAACTGGGTCTCGAAGGTGTTGCCGCCCGGATCGGGAGCGGCGGCCCGGGGCTCTGTCACGGGACTTCCTCCGGGGCGCCCCGGTGATGTTCCGTCACGATCCTGACCCGTCACCCCGGTCATCCCTAGGCGAGAGCCGCCGCCGCGGCGAGCACGATGTTGGCACCCCGCAGATCGCCTTGGAGACCGCTCTCCATCCGGTTCATGACATAGGAGACGGTGAGGTCCGACCCCTGATCGATGACGATCAACGAGCCTCCGTAGCCGCCCCAGAAACAGGCCCGGTCGCCGATGGGCATCAGCTCCGTGCTCAGCCCGTAGCCCATCCCGAACCGGTACTGGGCACCGAGCACCAGATCGATGCCGTTCGACTGCTCACAGAAGACGGTGTCGCACGTAGCAGAGGAAAGGAGTCGGGTCCCCCGCGCTTCGCCCCGGCCGGCCACGATCGACTGGACGGTGGCCACCGACCGGGCGTTGCCATGTCCGTTGGCCGCCGGGATCTCGGCCCGTCGCCACCAACCGTGTCTCGGCATGGTGGCGTCGAGGGGAGGATTGGTCAGGGTGCGCCTCGCCATCTCGGGGACCTGGGCAGCGGAGAGGTCGAGGGGCGGGGGCGGGATGACGATCGAGACCCGGGGATCCTCTCCGGCCGGCAACCCGATGAAGAAGTCGGCCTCGAGCGGTTTCGCCACCTCGTCGGCGAACCAGCGGCCGATGGAGTCCCCGGTGATGCGGCGCACCACCTCACCGATGAGGTAGCCCTGGGTCACGGCGTGGTAGCCCGAGGCCGTCCCCGGCTCCCACCACGGCTGCTGGGCGGCCAGCATCCCCGCGCAGCGCTCCCAGTCGGCCAGGCCCTCGGGCTCCAGGTGCTCGGTCCAACCCGACAGTCCGGCGGTGTGGCTCATGAGGTGGCGGACCTCGATTGCCTCCTTGCCCGCTGCCGCGAACTCGGGCCAATAGGTGGCGACCGGCACGTGGAAGTCGAGCTCGCCGCGGTCGGCCAGCATCAACGCGCAGAGGAACGTCATGGTCTTGGTCGTGGACCACACGTTGGTCAGGGTGTGCTCACCCCACTCTGCCGTGTGCGCCTCGTCGACGAAGCCCCCCCAGATGTCGACCACCGGCTCCCCGTGGAGGAGCACGGCCACCGAGGCCCCGATGTCGGTGCCCGCATCCAGACTGGCGGCAAGCGCCGTGACCACGCCCTCGAAGCGGGAATCCCACCTTCCCCCGATGTCAGCCACTCGCATCTCCTCGCCCTCGCCGACCGTCTGTGCCGATCATTCCACGGTCGCCGGCCGCCGGGCATCATCGGGGCGGTTCGAACCGCGCCGTGGGGCCGCACGTCGGGCGGCCTAGCCCGGCCGGGATCTCGCTGTCAGGTCGAGCCGCGTCCCCGGCGAGCCAGGGAGTCGATGGTCACGGCGGCCAGGAGCACGAGAGCGGTCACCATGTACTGGTACGACGCCGCCAGCCCCAGGATCCCCATGCCGTTGTAGATGGTGGCGATCACAAGCCCTCCGAGCAGGGCGTGCACCATGTTTCCCCGGCCGCCGAAGAGGCTGGCACCTCCGATGACAGCCGCCGCTATGGCGTAGAGGACGAGCGTTCCCCCGTCGATGTTGTTGGAGATCGACCCCAGGCGTGACGCGTAGAGGATGCCGGCGGCGCCGGCAGTGAGGCCGGTCAGGGTGAAGGCCCAGAAGCGGTTCCAGCCGAGGCTCACACCGCCTCGGCGCGCCGCCTCGGCGTTGCCGCCGATGGCGTAGGTGTAGCGGCCGAAACGGGTGCGGTTGAGCACGAAGGTGTAGATGACGAGGAACCCGGCGACGATCGGCACCACGTAGGGCACGCCCCGCAACGGGGCCAGCACGCCGCGATTGGTGTTGCACACGAGCACGAGCACGATGGTGGCCACGGCCATGGACGCCACCTTGAGCAGACTGACGGCCAGCGGGGGCGCCACCAACCCGTTCCGGCTCCTCCGCTGGTCGCGCAGGAGTGTCAGGGCACCGAAGCCGACGATGGCCACGATGGCCACGACCCAGCCGGCCAGCGTCGACATGTTGCCGTTGGTCAGGTCGAGGAAGACCGGGTTGGAGATGCGGATGGTCCCGCCCGTCCCCTCCAGGTTGACCAGGTAGAGCAGGAGGCCCTCCACTGCCGAGCAGACCGGCCAGGGTCACGACGAACGAAGGCAGGCGGAGCCGGATCACGAGCACGGCCCAGAGGGACCCGATGGCGGCCGAGGCGGCCAGACCGGCCAGCATGGCCACCCACCACGGGTCGTTCTGACTGGCCAGGATGGCCGCCACAACGGCACCGATGCCGGCCACGTACCCGGTGGACAGGTCGATCTCGCCGAGGACGAGCACCCAGACCTCGGCCATGCCGAGGAGGACGAACGTCGACCCCTGGACGAGCAGGTTCGTCAGGTTCCCGGCCGACAGGAACACCGAGTCCTGGACCTGGAAGATGACGACCAGGACGATGAGCCCCAAGATGACCGGGAGTGCTCCGCTCTCGCCGCTCCGGATGCGCTTCAGCCACGCCAGGGCGAACTCGCCGAACGAGCCGGAGAGGACCGGCTCGGCCACGGCGACGTCGAGGGGAACGGATCCTTCCGTTGCGTCGACATCGACACCGCCGGCGGTCGGCGGGGCCTCGCCGGCGGGCGGCCGTTCCTGTGTGGTCACGGCGCCGGCTCCTCTCTCGAGCCGGGCTCCCGCCCACGGGCGGCCCGTCCGTCGAAGCGTGCGTCGGGAGCACTTCCACCGGTCGTGATCAGCTCGACGGTTCGCTGGGTGTCGTACTCCGAGATGTCGCCCTCGCTGGCCAGGTTCCCGAGATAGAGGACGGCGATCCGGTCGGCCACCTCGAACACGTCGGTCAGGTTGTGCGAGACCACCAGCACGGCGATGCCGCGTTCAGCCAGCCGGCGAATGAGATCGAGCACCTGGGCCGTCTGGGACACGCCGAGGGCGGCCGTCGGTTCGTCCAGGATGACCAGCTCGGCCTGGCGCATGACGGCCCTGGCGACAGCCACCGACTGCCGCTGGCCCCCCGAGAGCGATCCGACCGGCTGGCGGACCGAGCTCACGGTCGTCACCGACAGTTCGGCCAGGGTCCTCCCGGCGGTGAGCTCCATGGTGCCCTCGTCGAGCAGGCCGTGACGCAGGTCCTCGTGGCCGAGGAACATGTTCTGGACGATGTCGAGGTTGTCGCAGAGGGCGAGGTCCTGGTAGACGGTGGCGATCCCCAGGGAGTCGGCGTCTTTCGGGGACCGGATGCTCACCCGCCGGCCGCGCCACTCCATCGTCCCGGAGCTGGGCGCCCAGATGCCCGACACCGTCTTGATCAGGGTGGACTTCCCGGCGCCGTTGTCACCTACGAGGGCCGTCACCTTCCCGGCGGGGATGTCGAGGTCCACGCCCCGCAACGCCTGCACGGCGCCGAAGTTCTTCTTGATGCCGCGCAGGCGAAGCAGGGGTGGTTCGTTGCCGTCCGGCTGAACGGCCGGATCCTGCTCGGCGATGACGCTCACAGCAGGCAGTCGCTCATACCGGACCGCATGGTCAGGCTCAGTGGATCCCGTACTTCGTGCAGTCGGCGGCGAAGGCGCCGGCACACAGCTGCGAGGCGGGCACGAACTGATCGGCGATCACCGTCGACTCCATGTTCTGCGGAGTGACCCACTCGGGGTGGAGCAGGACCGACGGCACTTTTGTGCTGCTCTGGGTGTCGGTCACCGACCCGTTCACCAGGGAGGCCGGTGGCTTCTCCCCTGCCCGCAGGTAGAGGGCGAGGGCGGCCGTGGCCTGGGCCTCGAGATAGATCGGCTTGTACGCCGTGCCGCACTGGTAGCCCGAGATGATGTTCTGCAACCCGACCAGCGTAGCGTCCTGTCCGGTGACCGGGAACTTCTGTGCCGGGATGCCGAGGGACTTCAGGTAGGTGATGATCGGCGCTGCGGTCTCGTCGTTGGCTATCAGGGCGGCGTTGATGTTCCGGTGAGCGGTGTACGCCTGCTGGAACTCGGTCAATGACGTGGGAGGATCCCACGTTCCTGCCGTTGCGGCCACCTTCTTGTAGGTGCCGTTGGCGAACAGCGGGTTGAGCACCGAGTAGTAACCCTGGGCGAACAGGGTGGCGTTGTTGTCGGTCGTCGCTCCGTGCATGACGACCAGCTGGGGGTCCTTCACCTTCCAGCTGTCGACGCAGGACACCATGCCCTGCCCGATCAGGTTGCCGACCTTCACGTTGTCGAAGCTCACGTAGTACTGGCGGCTGCCGCCGAGGGTGAGCCGGTCGTAGTCGAGGACCGGGACACCGTGGGACTTGGCGTACGACTCGATCTGGGCGCCGACGCCGGAGTCGAGCGGGTCGACGACGAGCACGCTGGCCCCGCCCGAGATGGCCGACTGAGCGTCGGTGAGCTGGGTGGAGTCACTGCCCTGGGCGTTGACCACGCTGAAATTCGATGAGGACAGGCCGGCGGTCTGGAACGCCTTGGTCAGGTAGGGCGCGTCGAACTCCGTGTACCGGGCCGAGGAAACGGTGTCGGGCAGGATCACGGCGATATTGCCCTTGCCCTTTGTGGCCAGCGACTTGAGCTTGCCCATCGCCGAGAAGTCCCTGGTGAACGATGTCACCGACACCGATGGGACGTTCGACGACGAGCCACTGCCCGATGTCGTGCTCGACGACGAGCTGTTGGAGCTACAGCTGGCGGCGACGAGGCCTCCTGCGAGAACCATCGCCATCGCCGCCAGTGTCTTCTTTCTGCCGATCCTCAACGGGGTTCCCCCTGTCCTAGGGCTGCGACGAAACGCAGCGATCCAATCGTTTGCCGGCTTCTGCGCCTGCACGCACCCGGTGTCGCACGTTCGGCCTCCGTCGATGCCCTTCCCGCATTGCGCCGCACTGTCCAGTGGAGATCGTCGTCCCCGTGTCCATCGCAGGGTTCCATGCCGTGAGCACCATGGTCCGTGGCCGTCAATGTGCACTCCGTGAGCTTCAGGCTGGCAGGCAGCCATGACGGACGTTACTGCACTGTGACCGAAATGTGAATGATTGGTGTCAACATCCTCGGGCCGGGGCCGAGGATGCACCCGGTGGTTCGGGGCCGCTCGGGGCGGCGGGCGGCCAGGACGGTGAACCCGACCCGGTAGCGTGGTGGGCCGTGACCGATTCCGTATCCGACCGCCTCACCCGTGACACCTACGACCGGCTCCAGGCGGAGCTCGAGGATCTCACCACCCGGGGAAGGGTGGAGATCGCTGCCGCCATCGAGGCGGCCCGGGCCCTCGGGGATCTCTCGGAGAACGGCGACTACCACGCCGCCAAGGACTCCCAGGGCAAGATGGAGTCGAGGATCCGGACCTTGAAACGCCTGTTGAAGACGGCCACCGTGGTCGAGTCCGACGAGCGCCCGGCTGGTGTCGTCGGGGCCGGCACGGTGGTGACCCTGCGCTACGAGGGTGATGACGAGGACGAAGCGGCCGAGTACTTCGTCGGCTCGATCGAGGAGCGCCCCGGGCATCTCACCGTCGTGTCCCCCGGTTCGCCCCTCGGCCAGGCCCTGATCGGCCACGTGGCGGGCGATGCGGTCGAGTACGCCGCCCCGGGTGGCGCCCTGAAGGTCGAGATCGTCGACGTGAGGGCGTGAGGGCGATGCCATCCACGACCCGGGCCGGCGGGCCGTCGCCGAGCACGCTGGCGGAGAAGGTCTGGGGCCGACACGTGGTCCACCAGGGAGCCGACGGAGAGCCTGACGTCCTCTACATCGACCTCCACCTCATCCACGAGGTCACCTCCCCCCAGGCCTTCGACGGGCTACGCATGGCGGGACGGGGCGTCCATAGGCCCGACCTGACCGTGGCCACCGCCGACCACAACGTTCCCACCACCGACATCGACCGACCCGTCGCCGACCCCGTCTCGGCCAAGCAGCTCGAGGTGCTGGCGGCTAACTGCGCGGCGTTCGGCATCGCCTGCTACCCGATGGGCCACGCCAACCAGGGAATCGTCCACATCATCGGTCCGGAGCAGGGCCTCACCCAGCCAGGGATGACGATCGTGTGTGGCGATAGCCACACCTCCACCCACGGCGCCTTCGGTGCGCTGGCGTTCGGGATCGGCACGAGCGAGGTCGAGCACGTGCTGGCCACCCAGACCCTTCCCCAGCGGCGGCCGGCCACCATGGCCGTGTCCGTCGACGGCGTGCTGCCTCCCGGCGTAACGGCAAAGGACCTCGTGCTGGCGGTCATCGGCCGGATCGGGACCGGCGGCGGCGCCGGGCACGTCATCGAGTACCGGGGTCCGGCGATCTCCGAGCTCTCGATGGAGGGACGGATGACCGTGTGCAACATGTCGATCGAGGCCGGGGCCCGCGCCGGCATGATCGCCCCCGACGACGTCACCTTCGCCTATCTCGAGGGCAGGGACCATGCTCCGAAGGGCGCGGCCTGGGACGAGGCACTCGGAGCATGGCGCGCCCTCGTCACCGACGAGGGCGCTGCGTTCGACAAGGAGGTGGCCCTCGACGCCGCCGACCTCGTACCGCACGTCACCTGGGGCACCAACCCGAGCCAGGTGGCGAGGATCGACGGTGCCGTACCCGACCCTGACTCCCTGGAGGTCGCCGCCGACAGGGAGGCCGCCGCCCGGGCGCTCGACTACATGGGTCTCGTGGCTGGCACCCCCATCTCCGAGGTGGCCGTCGATACCGTCTTCATCGGTTCGTGCACCAACGGCCGCATCGAGGACCTCCGGGCCGCCGCACGGGTGGTGGAGGACCGACGGATCGCCCCGGGGGTGCGCGCCCTCGTCGTCCCCGGGTCCCATCGGGTCAAGGCCCAGGCCGAGACGGAGGGCCTCGACGCCGTCTTCACCTCGGCCGGCTTCGAGTGGCGCGAGCCCGGATGTTCGATGTGCCTGGCCATGAACCCCGACAAGCTCGCCCCCGGCGAACGGGCGGCGTCGACGTCGAACCGCAACTTCGAAGGGCGACAGGGGCGGGGGGGCCGCACGCACCTCGTGTCGCCGGCGGTGGCGGCGGCCACGGCGGTCGCCGGGCACTTCGCCGTCCCCGGCGACCTGGACTGATGCGAGCCGTCCAACTCATCTCGGGCCGGGCGGCGCCGCTCGACCGCTCTGACGTCGACACCGACCAGATCATCCCCTCGGACTGGCTGAAGCGGGTGGAGCGAACCGGATTCGGAGCCGGGCTGTTCTCCGAATGGCGCGACGACCGTGGCTTCGTCCTCAACCGTGAGGAGTTCGCCGGAGCCTCCATCCTCGTCGCCGGCCCCAACTTCGGGACGGGGTCGAGCCGCGAGCACGCCGTGTGGGCCCTGCAGGACTACGGGTTCGAGGCCGTGGTGTCGCCGAGCTTCGCCGACATCTTCAGGAACAACTGCACCAAATCCGGGCTGGTCCCGGTCCAGGTGCCACCCGAGGTGGGCCGCCGCCTGCTCGACGTCCTCGTCGAGGAGCCCTCCCTCGAGCTCACGATCGATGTCGGGCGGCGCACCCTCGAGGCCCCGGCTGCCCACATCGAGGCCGAATTCCCCCTCGACGAGTTCACCCGAACGAGGCTCCTCAACGGCTGGGACGACATCGGGTTGACGCTTCGCTACGAGAGCGAGATCAGCGCCTACGAGGCCGAACGGCCGTCCTGGCTCCCCACCACCGGCTGATGATCGGGGATCGCCCGCCGGTTCGCGGGGCTGTCTGTCGCGGGGCTCCCTATCGCAGGGCTCCCTGTCGCAGGGGCTCCCTGTCGCAGGTCTACCGGGTCCCCGGCGCCGACTACCACGAGGGGCAGGGGGGCAGCCGACGTCGGAGGACCCGGTAGGTGAAGAGCCGCGTCAGCGCTCTGCGCCTCGCGACTGCGATCGAACGACACCGTATGAAGCTCGAACGACACCGTATGAAGCAGACGACGAGCCAGGCGTTCGGAGTGCGGTCACCCCGGGGCTCCGTAGGCCGCCTCGGTCGGCGGGTTCGGCCTGTGGCTCATGCCATCGCAATTGTGGTCTCCCCCATTGGTCCGCACTGCTGCGCTGCCGCCGACTAGCCCAAGCGGATTACTGCGATGCCGCGACCATGCTACGTCCTCCCAACCAGCAGGGCAACGATCTCCGACCGGGCCGTTCAATGCGCCACCTTGCGACGTCAGCTGTTCTCATACCCGAATGTCGTCACGCACGACAGCGCCGGGGAGAGGATCGACGGCGTTGGTACGCTCGTGCCATGTCGAGAGCCGTGCTTGGTCCGTGCTGAGAACCATCGTGAGCCGGTCGCTGCTCCTCATGATCGTCGGTGGCGCCGTAGTCGTGATCGCTCGCGTTCTTCGCCCGCCTGCAGCACGGCGCCGAACCCGTTCTCCGGTGATCAGCGCCGACACGTGGCCACCGGTGCCGCACAACCCCGACCGGACGCCTGCCGCCGGATGAGCCGAGGCGGGTGATCAGGACTCGACGGTGTGCACGTCGCTGATCCCGGCGGCCGACCGCAGCCGATCGAGCGCCGCTTCGGGGACGGGCCGATCGGTCGACAGCACCATCAACGCCGTGTTGCCGGTGGCCGACGGCCCGACCGCCATCGACGAGATCGAGACTCCCGCCTCGCCCACGATGGTGCCCACCACACCGATCATCCCGGGGCGGTCGTCATTGCGTACGACAACCATGTGAGGGGCGGGTGGCACCTCCACCGTGTGGTCGTCCATCATCACCAGCCGGGCCTCGCTGCGAGGTCCGGCGAGGGTGCCGCCCACCGCGTGGTCCCCGCTGCGGAGCGTGATCAGGTTGACGAAGTCGTGGGCGGTCACGGTCGACGTCTCCCGGACCTCGAGACCGCGCTCGGCCGCCAGCTGGGGGGCGTTCACGTAGCTCACCGGCTCGGTAGTGCCGGCGGCGAACACGCCCTTCAGCACGGACAGGGTCAGGATGCCCGTTCCGGCGCCGGCCAGGCCGCCCTCGTACTCGATGTCGAGCCTGTCCGGAAGGCCGTCGTTGAGGCACGAGAGGATGCGGCCGAGCTGCTCGGCCAGGCCCATGAACGGGCGGACGGTCTCGGAGACATCGGTGGCGGCGACGTTCACGGCGAAGGGGACGAAGTCACCGTTCAACGCCAGGATCACCTGCTCGGCGATGGTCACGCCCGCCTTGTCCTGGGCCTCGGTGGTCGACGCGCCGAGGTGGGGGGTCACGACGACCGAGGGGAGCTCGAAGAGGGGCGACTCGGTCGTCGGCTCGGTGGCGAACACGTCGAGCCCCGCCCCTTCGACCGGCCCCGATCGAATGGCCTCGGCCAGAGCGGCCTCGTCGACGATCCCGCCCCGGGCGGTGTTGATGATGCGCAGCCCGGGCTTGGCCTTGGCCAGGAGCTCCTTGCCGAGGAGGCCCACGGTTTCGGCATTCTTCGGAAGATGCACGGTGACGAAGTCAGCCGTTCGCCATCAGGGTGTCGAGCTCCATGAGCTCGACACCCATGTGCCGGGCCCGGTCGGCCGAGATGAACGGGTCGTAGGCCACGAGACGCATGCCGAAGGCCAGTGCCCGCTGGGCGACCAGCGCGCCGACGCGTCCCAGGCCCACCACACCGAGCGTCTTGCCGTGCAGCTCGACCCCCTCCCACTTCGATCGCTCCCACTTGCCTGCGACCAGGGCGGCGTGGGCCTGGGGCATGTTGCGGGCCTGGGCCAGGAGGAGCGCCATCGCCTGTTCGGCGGCGGACAGGATGTTCGACTGCGGGGCGTTCACCACCATGACCCCGCGAGTAGGTCGCCGCCTCGACGTCGACGTTGTCGAGGCCGATGCCGGCCCGGCCCACGACGACCAGGTCACCTCCGGCGCCCAGCACCTCTGCCGTCACCGTGGTCGCCGACCGGATGACGAGGGCCTGGGCGCCGGGGACGGCGGTCAGCAGCTCGTCGGGCGAGAGCCCGAGCCGGACATCGACCTCGTGCCCGGCCTCGGCCATCAGCTCCAGCCCGGTCTGGGCGAGCTTCTCGGTGACGAGGACCCTACCCATGGACTTCCTCTCTGCGAAGGTCTTTTGCTCCTCCACGCCCGGTCCGACCTGCGAGCTCGTGGGCGATCGGGCCGATCCTGGCGTTCTGGCCGGGGATCACGAGGCCTCGCCGAGCAGCTTGGCCAGGCGGGTGACGCCTTCCCCAAGCTGGTCGTCGGAGAGGGCATAGGACATGCGGAAATAGCCGGGCGCACCGAACGCCTCGCCGGGGACGACCGCAACCTTGGCCTCGTCGATGGCGAGCTCCGCCAGCTCGGCGGAGGATGCAGGCCGTCGTCCTCTGATCATGCGGTCGAGGACGCCGGAAACCGAGGGGAAGGCGTAGAAGGCGCCGTCGGGCAACAGGCAGGTGACCCCGTCGATCTCGTTCAGCATCGAGGTGATGGTCCGACGCCGCCGGTCGAACGCCGTCCGCATCTGCTCGACGCCGCCGAGGTCACCGGAGACGGCGGCGAGCGCCGCCCGCTGGGACACATTGGCCACGTTGGAGGTCTCGTGGGATTGCAGGTTCGATGCCGCAGCGATCACATCACCCGGCCCGATCATCCATCCGACCCGCCACCCGGTCATTGCGTAGGTCTTGGCCACGCCGTTGACCACCACGCAGCGGTCGGCCAGCTCGGGGACGACCACCGGCATGGAGTGGTGCTCGGCGTCCCCGTAGACGAGATGCTCGTAGATCTCGTCGGTCACCACCCACAGCCCGTGCTCGAGAGCCCACCGTCCGATGGACTCGATCGCTGAACGCGGATAGACGGCGCCGGTCGGATTCGAGGGCGACACGAACAGGAGGACCTTGGTGCGGGGGGTCCTGGCCGCCTCGAGCTGATCGAGCGTGGCGAGGAACCCGCTGTCCACATCGGTCGGGACGACCACGGGCACGCCGCCGGCCAACTCGATGGCCTCGGGGTAGGTCGTCCAGTAGGGGGCGAGGACGAGGACCTCGTCGCCGGGGTCGCAGAGCGTGGCGAAGGCGTTGGCGATGGCGTGCTTGCCGCCGTTTGTCACGAGCACCTGGGACGCCGTGACCTGGAGCCCCGAGTCGCGCGCCGTCTTGGCGGCGATGGCCTCCCGCAGCTCCGGAAGCCCTGGCGTCGGGGTGTACTTGTGCATCTTCGGGTCTGCGCAGGCCGTCTCGGCGGCGGTCACGATGTGCGCCGGGGTCGAGAAGTCGGGCTCGCCGGCACCGAATCCGATCACGTCCACCCCGGCGGCACGGAGCGCCTTTGCCTTGGCATCGACGGCAAGGGTGGCGGACGGCGACACCGCAGCCACCCGCGCCGATACCCGTCGCCCCCCCCGCTCGTCTTGGGTCTCCGTGACCATGGTGCCATGATTCCATACGTGACCGAGATCCCCGACATCGTCATCCCCGCCAATCTGCTGCCCGACGACGGCCGGTTCGGCTCCGGCCCCTCCAAGGTCCGTCCTGAAGCCGTCGAGGCCCTGGCGTCGGTGTCCGACCACTATCTCGGGACGAGCCACCGCCAGAAGACGGTCAAGTCGGTGGTCGGCCATCTCCGCGAGGGGCTGGCCGAGCTCTTCTCGCTGCCCGACGGGTACGAGGTGGTGCTGGGCAATGGAGGCACCACCTCCTTTTGGGACGCGGCGACGTTCTGCCTCATCGAACGCCGGAGCCAGCACCTGAGCTTCGGCGAGTTCTCGTCGAAGTTCGCTGCCGCTGCCGTTGCCGCACCCCACCTCGACAAGCCGGACGTCATCACCTCCGAGGTGGGAACCCATCCGAGCCCGGTCGCTGCCGCCGACGTCGACCTCTATGCATTGACCCACAACGAGACCTCCACCGGCGTGATGATGCCGATCGAGCGACCCGAGGGTGCTCCCACCCCTGCTCTGGGCGGCGGACTGGTGGCCGTGGACGCCACCTCGGGCGCCGGCGGCCTGCCCGTCGACCCGTCGGCGTTCGACGCCTATTACTTCGCCCCCCAGAAGTGTTTCGCCTCCGACGGTGGCCTATGGGTCGCCCTGCTCTCCCCGGCGGCACAGGACCGGATCGGTCGGATCGCCGCCTCGGAGCGCTCGGTCCCGGCCTCGCTCGACCTGTCCGTCGCCCTCGACAACTCGAGGCTGGACCAGACCTACAACACGCCGGCGTTGGCGACGATCTTCCTCATGGACAACCAGGTGTCCTGGTTCAACGACAACGGCGGGTTGTCGTTCTCGACCGGGCGGTGCGACAAGTCGGCGGAGATCCTCTACACCTGGGCCGACAGCTCCGACTTCGCCGTGCCGTTCGTGCAACGGGAGCGCGAGCGGAGCCATGTCGTCGCCACTGTCGACTTGAAGGAGCCCGTCGACGCCGGCGTCGTGGCCGCCGTCCTACGCGCCAACGGGGTGGTGGACACCGAGCCCTACCGCAAGCTCGGCCGCAACCAGCTCCGGATCGCCATGTTCCCGGCCATCGACCCCGACGACATCGCCGCCTGCTGCGCCTCGATCAACTACGTGGTGGGGGCGCTCGCCTCCTGAGCGCCCCAATGGAGCGATGGTCGGCGTCGGCGACCTGTGGCACGATGCAGACGTGACCGATCCCACCCTGTCCAGACGGGAGCTGCTGGCCGGGGGGATCGCAGGGGCAGCCGCCCTCTCCCTGGCCAAGCTCGGCCGCCCCGGTCCGGTCGGCGCCGACACTGTCCGCCGGGCGGCGAGGGTGAAGCCGGCGGGCACGGACCTCGGCGCCGTCAAGCACGTCGTCTTCCTCATGCAGGAGAACCGTTCCTTCGATCACTACTTCGGTGCCATGGGCGGAGTGAAGGGATTCGACGAGCGGCACAACCGCCGGGCGTTCAAGCAGGCGTGGCCGGGCGGCCCGAGCCCGAGTCTGCTGCCTTTCCACCTGGACACGAAGAACCAGCAGGCCGAGTGCACCTACGACCTCTCCCACTCATGGCAGGCCGAGCACACCTCCTGGAACGGTGGCGCTATGGACCGCTTCGCGGCCACACACACCTCGAGCGCGTACGAGGGCGCCCTCGGCGTCAACACCATGGGCTACTACCGGCGAGGGGATATCCCCTTCTACTGGGACCTCGCCGAGAAGTTCACGATCTGCGACCGCTACTTCTGCTCCGTGCTCGGTCCCACCCATCCCAACCGGCTCATGTCGATGTCTGGCACGATCGACCCTGCAGGCGTGGCCGGGGGCCCCATCCTCACCACGTTCGACTCCCTCTCCGAGGTGCGGTTCACGTGCTCGTGGAAGACCATGCCCGAGGCGCTGTCGGCCGCCGACATCAGCTGGAAGTGCTACAACCCCTACGGCTCGCTCTACAGGCCGACGTCGGGTGAGTTCTTGAACAAGAACGTCCTGTTGTTCTTCGAGCAGTACTCGGACCCGAGCTCGCCGCTCTACCAGAACGCCTTCAATTACTACGGGCCCACGGTCACCGGAGGCCTGACCGATCCCGGGGGCACCAACGACTTCGCCGCCGATGTGGCTAACGGCACCCTGCCCCAGGTCTCGTGGATCATCTCTCCCGACACCTATGACGAGCACCCTCCCGCCCCGGCCGCTCTGGGCGAGTGGTACACCAACCAGGTGCTCGACACCCTGGTGTCGAATCCCGACGTGTGGGCGTCCACCGTGCTGTTCATCATGTACGACGAGAACGACGGCTTCTTCGACCACGTGCCTCCGCCGTCCCCGCCGGCGGGGACGGCCGGCGAGTACCTGAGCGTCGACCCGCTACCCGGAACGGCGGGTGGCATCGCCGGACCGGTCGGACTGGGCGTACGGGTGCCGATGCTCGTGGTCTCGCCGTTCTCTGCCGGCGGCTACGTCTGTTCGGACGTCTTCGACCACACGTCCCAGCTCCGCTTCCTCGAGTCGGTGTTCGGCGTCTCCGCCCCCAACATCAGCGCCTGGCGACGTTCGGTGACAGGGGACCTGACCCGTACCCTGGGCGTACTCGGGTCACCGGTGACGAGGGTTCCCACCCTGGCGCCCACCTCGGATTCGACAACGGCCCCCCCGGTCGGGAACGAGTGCACCACCCAGCAGATCCTGGAGATCAACCCGCCGACGGCCCCTTACCCCGTGCCGAAGCACCAGACCATGCCCACCCAGGGACCCAGCCGGCTCATGCCGGTGCCCCGGTAGCGCCCCGCTGACCTGATCTCCGGGGAGCACCGGGGATCGTGAGCGCCCGGCACGGACACGGACGTCAGCCTCCCGAGATGTCCTGGATCTTCTGCTTGCCGGCGCTCACGAACGGCATCATCGCCCGCAGCTCGGCCCCGACCTTCTCGATGGGATGGTCGAGACCGGCCTGGCGGAGGGCGGTGAAGTTGGGCCGACCGTCGGCGTTCTCGGCCACCCACTCCCGGGCGAAGGAGCCGTCCTGGATCTCGCCCAGGATCCGACTCATCTCGTCGCGCACCGACTGGTTGATGACCCGCGGCCCCCGGGTGAGGTCCCCGTACTCGGCGGTGTCCGAGATGGAGAACCGCATGCCGCCGATCCCCTGCTCGTACATGAGGTCGACGATGAGCTTCAACTCGTGCAGGCACTCGAAGTAGGCGGACTCGGGCTGGTACCCGGCACCCACCAGCGTCTCGTACCCGGCCTGGACGAGGGCGGTGAGGCCCCCGCACAGCACCACCTGCTCGCCGAAGAGGTCGGTCTCGGTCTCCTCGGCGAACGTCGTGTCCAGCACGCCGGCCCGGGTCGCCCCGATGGCGTGGGCGTAAGACAGGGCCAGCTCGTGGGCCTTGCCGGACGGGTCGGCGTCCACGGCCACGAGCGAGGGCACGCCCCCTCCCTCGGTGTAGGTGCGACGGACGAGGTGACCGGGCCCCTTGGGCGCCACCATGGCCACGTCCACGCCGGTCGGCGGGTGGATGAGCCCGAACCGGATGTTGAACCCGTGGGCGAAGAAGAGGGCGTCGCCCGTCTTCAGGTGCGGTGCGATCTCCGCGTCGTAGACGGCGGCCTGCTCGGTGTCGGGAAGCAACAGCATGATGACGTCGGCCTCGGCGGCGGCGTCGGACACGGAACGGACGTGGAGTCCCGCGTCGGCGGCCTTGCGCCCAGACGATGACCCCTCGCGGAGGCCGACCCGCACGTCGACGCCGGACTCAGCCAGGTTGAGGGCGTGGGCATGCCCCTGGGACCCGTAGCCGATGACGGCGACCTTGCGGTTCCCGATCAGGGCCGGGTCGGCATCTTTCTCGTAGTACAGCGTGGCCATCGTGCTCAACCTGCCTTTTCCGGGATCCGTGCGATCGGGGGGGAGTCATGGGCTCGAGTGGGTCGCCCGGGTGACCGGTCAAGCATAGGCAAGGCCACCCGACCGGTCCGCTGCAGCTCGACGATGCCGTAGGTGCGGATGAGATCCTCGAAGTTGTCGAGCTTCCCGGGCTCGCCGGCAACCATGACCGTGAGGCGGTCGGCTCCCACGTCGATGATCTTCCCCTCGAACACGCCGACCAGCTGGATCAGCTGGCCCCGTGCCTCGGTGCCGGCTTCGACCGTGGCCAGCAACAGCTCGCGTTCGCGGGCGTCGCTCGGGTCGAGCTCGACGATAGACACGACCGGCACGAGCTTGTCCAACTGCTTGACGACCTGCTCGAGCGGAGCCGAGGCCACGTCCACCACGATGGTGATGCGGCTCAACCGCTCGTCGTCGGACGGGGCGACGGCAAGACTGAAGATGTTGTAACCCCGCCGCGAGAACAGGCCGGCCACCCGGGCCAGCACGCCCGACTTGTTCTCCACGAGGACGGTGAGGGTGTGGTGACGCCGGTCGGTGCCGTACGCCGTCATCACTGGACCTCCCTTCGCTCCGAGGTGTCCTCCCGTTGGGAGGGGTCGACCAGGATGTCGTCGTTCGAGCTGCCCGCCGCCACCATGGGGAAGACCTTCTCGAAGGCGTCGGTCCGGAAGTCGATGACCACCGGCCGGTCGTCGATGTCGTTGGCCTTGTCGATGGCCGCCTCCACCTCCTCGGAAGCGTCCACCCGGATGCCGATGCACCCCATCGCTTCGGCCCACCCCACGTAGTCGGGCAGGTCCGGGGAGAGGTAGACCTCGGAGTAGCGCTCCTCGTAGAACATCTCCTGCCACTGGCGGACCATGCCCAAATAGGCGTTGTTGAGGATCGCCACCTTGACCGGGATGCGCTCCGAGGACGCCGTCACGAGCTCCTGGGCCGTCATCTGGAAGCACCCGTCGCCGTCGACGGCCCACACCATCCGGTCGGGTCGACCCACCTTGGCGCCGATGGCGGCGGGCACGGCGAAGCCCATCGTCCCGAGCCCCCCGGAGTTGATCCAGGTGTTCGGGTGCTCGAACCGCCACCACTGTGAGGCGAACATCTGATGCTGGCCGACCCCAGAGGCAACGATGGTGTCCTCAGGGGTGGCGTCGCGCAGCCGCTCCAACACGAACTGGGGTTTGAGCGCCCCGCTTCCCGGCTGCTGGTCATAGACGAGGGGGTACCGGCGCTGCCAGTCCCCGAGCTGGGCACGCCACGGCGCCAAACGGGCCCGGGCAAGGCGGTCGGCCAACGTGCCCGGCTCGGCCGGCGCTCCCTCGACGGCGTCGATCGGGGCGCCTCCCTTCCCGCCCCGGGTGGTCTCCGAATGGGGAAGGCCCAACGCGGCGAGGGCACTGAGGATCTCTTCGGTAACCGATCGGCAGTCACCGGCAATGGCCACGTCGGCACGACGGACCTTGTTGAGCTCGGCCGGGTCGATGTCGACGTGGACGACCTTGGCGTCGGGGGCGAATGCGTCGATCTTCCCGGTCACCCGGTCGTCGAACCGGCTCCCGAGGGCGATCAGCAGGTCGGCTCGCTGCATGGCGGTCACGGCCGTGTAGTTGCCGTGCATGCCCGGCATCCCCAGGCACAGCGGGTGCGAGTCGGGGAAGCACCCGCGGGCCATGAGGGTGGTCACCACCGGGATGCCCGTGCGCTCGGCCAGCTCCCGGAGGGCGTCCGTAGCCCGCGATTTGAGGATGCCGCCCCCGGCGTAGATGACGGGCCGTTTGGCGGCCAGCACCGTCTCGGCCGCCGTGCGGACGAGCGACGGGTCTCCGTGCGTCCGTGGGTGGTAGCCGGGGAGGTCGAGGTCACAGAGCTCCGGGCTGTACCACTCCATGGTGTGGTTGGCGACGTCCTTCGGGACGTCGATGAGCACGGGGCCGGGGCGTCCGGTCGTGGCCACGTGGAACGCCTCGGCCACCACCCGGGGGATGTCGTTCGCATCGGTGATCAACCAGTTGTGCTTGGTGATCCCCATGGTGATCCCGGTGATGTCGCTCTCCTGGAAGGCGTCGGTGCCGATGGCCGAGGTCGGCACCTGCCCGGTGACCACCACGAGGGGGATCGAGTCCATGTAGGCGTCGGCGAGCGGGGTCACGATGTTCGTGGCCCCCGGTCCGCTCGTGACCATGGCCACCCCCGGCCTGCCGGTGGCCTGGGCATACCCTTCGGCCATGTGGCCCGCTCCCTGCTCGTGACGGACGAGGACGTGGCGGATCGACGAGTCGATGATGGGGTCGTACACGGGCAGGATGGCACCACCGGGAAGGCCGAACATGACCTCCACCTGCTCCACCTCCAGGCTCTTGATCAGCGCTTGTGCTCCGGTGAGTTCCATCGGGTGCTCCTTGTCGGCGGTGTGGGTGTGTCGGCGATGTGCGTGGAGGTCGCGGGTCGGATCGGGGGAACGGTCTCGGATCGGCGGGTGTCGTGACATGAAAACGACCTCCCGTCTGGGAGGTCGGAGGGCGCACGCGCGAAGAAGGCTCGCGTGCGCTACGTGAGGAGTACCAGGGTGGCGGCGAGCGACGGGCGGTGAGACATGGTCCGGCTATTGTGCCACGCCGGTCGGACGGGGACAAGTGGGCACGGCACCGGTGCCGATCAGGGACGCCAGGTGCGGGTGTCGTGGCCGCCTTCGACGGCGCAGAAGTACCCGACCTCGGTGATGTCCACGGCGAAGAGATGGAACTCGCCCTCGGGCCTCCAACCGATGCGTTCGAAGAGGGCGCTGCCGTAGCGATCCCGCGTCTCTGCGTCGTCCACGCTCACGGCGAGGCCGTAGACCTTCACGTCGCCTTCTGTGCCCGCCTTGTCGGTGACGATGGAGTGGACGATGCATCTCGGGTCCCGTTCGAGGTCGATCGCTTTCCTCGACTGCCACATCATGCCCAGCATGAGCTGGCCGTTCACCAGGAGAGGCTCGACCGGGCTGATCCGGGGCCAGCCGTTACTCCGGAGCGTGCCCACGAGGACCAGGCCGTCTGCGTCGAGCCGGCGCTCAGCGATGGCGGCGAGCTCGGGAGCCTCGCCGGCGAACGTGGCCCAACTGGTCACCGGAACCGGTCGCGGCCGCTCGTGGCCACCGGCCGGAGGGCCACCGGCTCAGGCCTCGGTGATGGCGCCGCGGTCGGCGCCGGTGACGAGTCGGGCGAATTTGGCCAGGACACCGGTGGAGTATCGCGGCTCTGGTTGCTTCAGGATGCGACGCCTGCGATCCAACTCGTCCGCGTCGACCAGGAGGTCGATGGCGTGCCTGCTCACGTCGACCGCGATCCGGTCCCCGTCGGCCACCAGGGCGATCGGCCCGCCGTCCATCGCCTCGGGCGCCACGTGCCCGATGCAGAAACCGTGCGTCCCCCCCGAGAAGCGGCCGTCGGTCACGAGGGCGCAGTCGCCCCCGCGGCCGATTCCCTTCATGGCCCCGGTCACGGCGAGCATCTCGCGCATTCCCGGCCCGCCCCTCGGACCCTCGTACCGGATGACGACCACCGTGTTCGGCTCGATGGTGCCGGAGAGGATCGCCTCCATCGCCTTGTCCTCGCCGTCGAACACTCGCGCCGGCCCTTCGAAGGCCAGCGTGTCGATCCCGGCCACCTTCACCACCGCCCCGTTGGGAGCGAGCGAACCCGACAACACGGCGATCCCGCCCTCGGCGTGGATCGGGTCGGCCATCGAGTGCACGACGGCGCCGTCGGGGGACGGCACGTTCATCGCCGCCAGGTTGTCGGCCAGGGTACGGCCGGAGACGGTCAGGCAGTCACCGTGGAGCAGTCCCGCTTGGAGCAGCTCCTTCATGACCACGGGAACCCCGCCGATGCGATCGAGATCGCTCATGTGGAACCGGCCGTGGGGCTTGGTGTCGGCGAGGTGGGGCACCCTTGCCGCCACCTTGTTGAAGTCGTCCAGTTCGAGGTCGACCCTGGCCTCGTTGGCGATGGCCAGCAGATGGAGGACGGCGTTGGTGGACCCACCCAGGGCGTTGGTGATGGCGATCGCGTTCTCGAAGGCCTCCTTCGTAAGGATCTGACGCGGTCGTATGCCGTTTCGGAGCAGCTCGACCACGGCCCGGCCACTCTCGAAGGCGGCGTCGTCGCGCCGGCGGTCGACGGCCGGAGCGCTCGAGCTCCCCGGGAGCGCCATGCCGAGCGCCTCGGCCACCGACGCCATGGTGTTGGCCGTGAACATGCCTGCGCACGATCCCTCGGTGGGGCAGGCGTTGTGCTCGATGAGGGACAGCTCCTCGTCGCTCAGTGCGTCCACGGCGTTGGCGCCGACCGCTTCGAACACCGAGGTGATGTCGAGCGCCCGGTCGCCCAGCCGGCCGGGAAGGATGGTCCCGCCGTAGAGGAAGACCGCCGGCAGGTTGAGCCGGGCCGCCGCCATCAGCATCCCCGGCAGCGACTTGTCGCAGCCGGCCAGGGTGACGAGGCCGTCGAAGCGCTCGGCGTGCATCATCGTCTCCACCGAGTCGGCGATGACTTCGCGGCTGACGAGGGACGCCCGCATTCCCTCGTTGCCCATGGAGATCCCGTCGGACACGGCGATGGTGACGAATTCGAAGGGGAACCCACCGGCATGGCGAACGCCGCTCTTGGCCCGTTGTGCCAGCCGGGCCAGCGGGACGTTGCACGGGGTCACCTCGTTCCACGACGAGGCCACCCCGATCTGGGGCTTGTCCCAGTCGTCGTCGGTCATGCCGACGGCACGCAGCATGGCTCGGGCCGGGGCCCGGGTGGGGCCCTCGGTCACCTCCCGGCTCCGGGGCTTCATGCCGACGAGGGGTTGTTCGGTGGGATCGCTGCCGGTCGTCTCGGACATGGCGGTATCGTACGGCTTTCCGCGATCCAGCCTGAGCGCCGCCTCTTTTGCGTCGGCCTTCCGTCCCCGATCACGCCGGACCTACCATCGTGCGATGACCGGGTATCCGGCGGCGCGTCTACTCCGGAGAACAGCTCGACGAGCTGGTCGCCCACTACCGGGCCAGGGGGTACGCCACGCTGCGCGGCTCGATCGATCGCCCCATGCTCGATGCGTGCCGACGGGAGCTCGCCGACGCCCAGGCAAGCCTGTCGGAAGGCATCCTCGATGCCCGGCACGCAACCGCCGTCCTCGACGATCCCGGTGCCACCATCGACGGCCGGCCCTTTACCCACTACGTCTGCTTCGCCACTGCCGCCTCACCACTGGCAGACGCCATCGTGCACCATCCCCGTCTTGTCGAGGTGGCGCACCGTGCTGCTCGGCCCCGGGGCCTGGCTCCTCGACTACGACCAGTTCGGCGTGGTCTACCAGGATGCCAGGCCCGACCCGGGGTCGGCCTACTCGCGCATCGGCTGGCACACCGACCATCAGTCCGGCCCCGACCTCGACGTCTGGCCCGGAATGGCTTTCACCGTGCACTTCGACCCGACGTCACCGGCCAACGGGTTCCTTCGGGTCGTGCCCGGGAGCCACCGCCGGGGAACGGACGGGATCCCGCCGGCGTTCGAGCGGGTGCCCGGTGAGGTGGCCGTCTACCAGGACGCGGGCGACGTCCTCTTCCACCATGCCGACCTCTGGCACGCGGCGGCCCGGGCAACGGCCGACGGGCCGGGTGCGGTCCGCCGCCACCTGCGGGGGAGCTGGCACGGCGGGCGGAGACTGGATCCGGGGCATGGCACCGACGACTTCGTGAAGAACGCAGTGCGGTGAGGGACCGAGGTCTCGCTCATGTCGATCCCGGCGAGCCCCCGGTGGTGCCGGCCACGACTGGATTCACGCTGATCGGACTGCATCCCGGGAACCCGTTGGATCCGCCTGCACCGGCCTTGACCGTGACCGAGTGCGTCTCGTCGGGCGGGGTGACGAGGAACGACGGATAGAAAGGGCACGAGGTATCGGTGCCGGTCGGTACATCGGTACCTTCTACCTCCGCCGATGCACTCTGGCCGGTGGCCAGGGTCACCACCGGTATCGAGGTGCTGTCGCCCGGCAGGCCACCAAGCATCCCGCTCAGCTCCCGGGTGGCCTGGACGACCTGACGTCCATTCAGATCGAGGCCGGCGACTCCGGGATACCCCGACATGGTGCACGTCGACCGGCCGACGTTGGTGAACACGATGGCTTGGCCGGCATGGCCGCCGGCGCCGCCGGAGGGACCCGGCTCGATCCTCAACTGGCCGATGACGCACTCCGATTGGGAGACGGCTGTCGGCGGGGGAGCTGTCGTCGTGGACGGTGCGGCCGTCGGTGGCACGGTGACGGAGGTTCTCGGAGCCGTGGTCGTCGAGGTCGATGAGGTCGTGCGGGGCGAAGCGGTAGACCCGCCGCAGGCTGCCAGACTCAGCGTCACGAGAGTGAGCGCCGAGATGACCAGTCGCCGTCGACGCATACTGCCGTCTTACTACTGCATTCGGCCAGAGGTCTGTTCTCGGTGGTGATCACGGCGTCGATGCCAGCCAGGCGAAGGCGAGGAACGATGCGGCGGTGAGGTCGATGGCGGGCTCGTCGGTCGAGTACGACTGGACGTCGTCCTTGTACACCGCACCCTGGCCGTCGAACACCTTGTAGGGATCGCCACCGCCCGGAGGACACGCAATCATCCCGGGAACCCTCCCGGTCATGGGCTCCGAGGAGATGAGATAGCCGACCTTCTGCCCGTCCACCGGGTACCCGACCTGGTCCACGCGGATGTACGGCTGAGATGCTGACCCCCTGGCCGTCGTTGCCGAGGCCACCTGGCCGTCGTTGCCGAGGCCGCAGCCGCTTCGACCAGTGTGGCCGCCACCAGCACGACCACGGCGATGATCGGGTACCGGCGCAGCACGTGGGCAGGCTATCGGCGCGGACCGGGCCCCACCTCGGGAGCGCGACCGGCGGGACCACGGTGTTGAGGGATACTCGGATGGTGGCCGATCGAAACGTGCTGGGCACCGACCTCGAACCCTGCAGCGCCGACCCCCTGACCGGGTTCTACCGGGACGGTTGCTGCACGACCGGTGCTGAGGACGTCGGTAGCCACACCATCTGTGCCGTGGTCACCGTCGAGTTCCTCGAGCACCAGCGTTCGATCGGCAACGACCTCGTCACCCCGATGCCCGGGTTTCGGTTTCCCGGCCTGGTCCCTGGGGATCGGTGGTGTGTGACGGCCGTCAACTGGCTGCGGGCCCACCAAGACGGCGCCGCCGCCTTCGTGGTGCTGGCCTCGACCCACGAGCGGGCCCTCGACATCGTCCCCCTCGATGTGCTCTCGCAACACGCGGTGGATGTCCCATCGAGCCCTACCGACTTGGACGGATGACCGGCCGGTACGCCGGAGCGGTCGTCACCTCCGGCCGCTGAGCGACCTCATTGGGGCCGGCGGCGCACGGCCTTCCTGAGCACGTCGGCGTACAGGACGAGCCCTTCGCGGTAGAGCCGGGACTCGGGACCCGCCGCGATGCCCACCCGCTCGGGGATGATGCCCCAAATGGGCACCTTCGCCGCCGACCACCACTGGACCGTCTCCTCCAGGTCGTTTGTGCCGAGTCGGGCCGACGTGATCACCAGCCCCGCCGGCATCCTGTCGGGGACCATGTCCAGGGTTGCTTCGACACGAGTGAACTCGACCCCTCCCGCCCGCGTCGGGATGACGACGGCATCGGCCCGGCCGATAGCCGAGCGGACGATGCGCTCGTCCCCAGGAGGGGTGTCCACCACCACCAACCCGTCGCGGCCCATGGCCCGGACCACCGTCCGTTCCGATGGGGCTTCGACCAGCTCCACGCCCTCGACCGGCCGAGCCTCGATCCACTCCGCCGAGGAGGCTTGCCGGTCGCCGTCGACCAGAGTCACCGGGTCCCAGCCGCGCTCGACGCCGGCAGCGGCCAGATAGACGGCGGTGGTGGTCTTGCCCACCCCACCTTTCACGTTGCTGACCACGATGTTCACGCGCGTCCCCTCAGGGTCCCGGGCCGGCGTGCGTACCGGCGCTGGTTGTGACGACCCATGACGTTAGCTGGTCGCATTCCGCTGCTCACCTGCGAAAACCGGCGAGCACGGGCCCGGGGCCCTCTGGCGGTGAGCCCGGGCGCCTTTTGACGCGCACAACGCGTTCGGCCACCATCGGGCGATGGGAGAACCGTTCGCATCGGTGTCACGGGCCTCGGACGGGCCAGGTCGGTACCGGGCATCCCTCTCCTCTGCGTGGAACCTCAATCCCCTCCCCCAGGGAGGGATCGTGACGGCACTCGCCCTGCGGGCCATGATGCAAGAGCTCGACGACCGCGCCCAGCTTCTGCGCACCGTCCACACCGCCTTCATATCGCAGGTCCCGGACGGTCCCGTCGACGTGGACGTCGAGGTCCTCCGGCGGGGCCGGACCATGTCCCACCTCCGCGCCGAGGTGAAGGCGGCCGGGGGGGTCCGTGGGCACACGACGACGGGGATCTTCGGCGCCCCGCGAGCCGGGTTCGACTTCACCGACCTCGCTCCCCCCGACGACGTGCCACCCCCTGGGCAGTGCCCGTCGTTCCGCGACCCGCCTCCTCCCGGAGTCGAGCGCTTCCCTCCCATGCCCTTCTGGGAGCACATGGTCGAGGGACGGGCAGCGCTCGGTCATGCCCCGTGGGAGGAGTACGTGCCCGAGCGGGCCGAGAGCGCTAGCTGGTACCGGTTCGATGATCCACCGTTCCTCGACAATGGCGTCCTCGACCCTCTGGGGCTCGTCGTCCTGGCCGACACGATGCCCGGCGCCGTCGGGCAGAAGGTAGGCCGGCGGGACCGGCGATGGTTCGCCCCGAGCATCGACCTCACCGTCCATGTCCTCGACGAGTGCAGGTCACCATGGGTGCTGGCCCACAACCGGGCCCGCCATGCCGGGGACGGGTACGCATCTGCGGACATGGCCCTCTGGGACTGCGGCACAGAGGGAACGGGGCCTCCGCGACTCGTGACCTACGCCACCCAGCTCTTCGTGTTCACATTCCTCGATTGACGGCGCGCCGGGCGTCCAGCGTCTCATCGAATTACGCAGCGCCTCGTCGAATTACCTTCCGTCGGGCACGCGCCGGAACGGACCGGACTCCTGGGTCGGCATCTGCTGGGGGTTGGGAAGCGGGTAGGGCGGCTGGTCGGAGTCGACCTCGACCAGGTCCGAGGGCCCGCAGCCGAGCGAGTCGACGTAGGACACCGTGTCCCCCGTGGTGGCCGGCAGGCTGGGCGCCGACGGTTCTGGCGTCCCCATCCGGAGCGTCGAGGTCAGGTCGCCGACCGTCGACCGACGCCACTTCGAGATGTTGGGCGCCTTCACGCCGTACCGGGCTTCGAGGAACCGGAGCTGGGAGGTGTGGTCGAAGGTCTCCGAGGCGATGTAGCCGCCGCGGCTGAACGGCGAGACGACGATCATGGGCACACGGAAGCCCAGCCCGACGGGTCCGGGCACGCCCTTTGCATCGGGCGGCAACGGGTTCTTCGTGACGTACTCGCCGGCCGTACCGGGCGGCGCCACCGGCGGGGGGACGTGGTCGAAGAAGCCGTCGTTCTCGTCGTACATCACGAACAGCACGGTCTTCGACCACGTCTTCTCATCGGCGATGAGGGTCTGGAGCAGCTGGTCGATGAACCATGCCCCCAGAGCGGGGGGCGACGGCGGATGCTCGTCGTACCCGAGCGGGGCGATGACCCACGAAACGCTCGGCAACGTGCCCGATCTCACGTCGTCGGTGAACGTGCCGGGGAAGGTGGGGTTGAACGCCTTCTGATAGAGGGCGGACCTCGGGTTCGAGTATTGAGAGAAATAGGGAAGGATGGCGTCGGAGACGAGCAGGACCGCCGGGGAGTCGGCCCGGTAGACGGCGGCCGGCGGTGAGTAGACCTTCCACGACACGCCTGCGTCCTCGAGGACCTCGGGCATCGTCGACCAGTTCACGCTGAACCGGGCTTCGGGCGACGCCGACGTGATGAGCACCGGGCCACCGTGGTCGCCTCCAGGGTCGACCGTCCCGGACACCGACATCAGCCGGTTCGGGTGGGTGGGACCCATGACGGAGCAGTGGTACCCGTCACAGAGCGTGAACGCGTCGGCCAGAGCGTAGTGGTAGGGAAGGTCTGCACGCTCGTAGTACCCCATGGTGAGCACGCCGTTGACCGCTCCCTCGAACTGTTGGGAGGTATGGGTCGTCACGAAGGCGTCCATCCTCCCGTCGCTCCGGCAGAGGTGCTGGGGAAGCCAGTCGTGGGTGAGGTCGTGGGTGCACTCGGCCTGGTGGGTCTTGATGTCCAGGTGGAACGGGAGCTGCCTGCCGACAGGGTCTCGGGTCGTGTTGGTCGGATCGGTTTGCGAGAAGGCGCCGAGGCTCCCCGGGGGGTGGTCGTCGAAGCCCCTCACCCCCCGGTACGTGCCGAAGTAGTGGTCGAAAGAGCGGTTCTCCATCATGAGGAAGACGACATGCTCGATGGCCCCGAGGTCCGATCCGGCCGGTGCGGTGGTCGCCGCCTTCTGGACCGTGGCCGAGGACCCGCAGGCGCCGGCCAGCACGCCGGTCCCGGCCACCAGGGCCCCTCCGAGGAAGATGCGCCGGTCGAAGACCGCCGGCTGCCGTTCAGATCTCGTCGACATCGTCATCCCCCTCCGCCATCCCCCTCCGCTGGCCCCAGCGTTGCTCCCGGAGTGGGTCAGCGCAAGGAACGTCGCCGGCGGTGGCGGGAACGGCCCGCCGAGGACGGATCGCTGGTGCGGGCCCCGGCGCCGAGCGGGTCAGGCCCGCACGGTCGTGCTCGGTCCGGAATCGTCGGACGTCGGCGGCCCCTCGGGCCGAAACCTGGTGGCGGACACCTGTTGACGGGTGACCAACGAATCGGGCGCCAGCTCCTGCACGACGGCCACGAAGCCGTCGATTTGGCGGATGTCGCCGATCACCTCGAAGACCATCGGCAACCCGGTGGCCGCATCGGGGAACCGCGCCGTTCGGAGCCGTCCTGACGAGCCGAAGCCCTCGATGGCCCGCCAGACGGTGGCGCCGGCCATCCCTGCTTCTCGAGCACGATGCAGCAGCTGATGATGGAGGGCGTGGTGCCCGGACCGATCGTCCTCGGTCAGATAGACGGTAAGCCTCACCGACGAGTTCTCCATGGGCACCGCCAGGCTCCTCGAGCCGACCGGATGACCGATACTTCCGGCACCCATGCTACTGGCAGCCTCCGGCGTCAGGCCGCCGGTTACCTGCAGGAACATGCCCTCCGCGTGACCGGGTTGCTACGCTCGAAGGCGGCGATGGAGCTCGCTGACATGCCGGCCGGCTGATAGCTCCTACTCGGAAATCTCCGCTCGTAACGGGCGCCACCGAGGAGGAGAGGAATGCCTGCCCGACAGACCACCGTCTCGACCGGTCCGAGTCCCCGCCTGACCGGAGTGCCGCTCAGGCCTCGGCCCCGCGCTGGTCGGACCTGGCCGCGAGAGCTGCTCGTCATGGTGGCCCTCGGCTGCGGCGGCATGGTCGGTGCGGTCGCCCGCTACGCCGTCTCGATCGGACTGCCGACCCAGACGGCCGGCTTCCCGTGGGACACGTTCGCCGTGAACGTATCCGGAAGCCTGCTGCTCGGAATCGTCCTCGCCGTCGCGTCCGAGCTCGGACCCGGAGGCGGATTGACCCGGTCGGTCATCGGGACCGGGGTGATCGGGGCGTACACGACCTTTTCGACGTGGATGGTGGAATCGGTGCTCCTGGTGCGTGACGGTGCGACGGGGGGCGCCGTCATCTACCTGGCGGCGAGCATCGTGGCCGGCCTGCTGGCGGCATGGACGGTGACTGCGCTCACCCGGCTCGTGGTGCGGGCCGGGCGCAGACACCGGTACCGGGTGGGAAGGGCCGAGCGGTGACGGCGTCTCCGGCCACACGGCTGACTCTGCTGGTGAGTGTGCGCGACAGGGCGGGTCGCCGACGGCTCCAGACAGAGCTCGTACGGAGGGCGCAACGCAACGGCATGGCCGGTGCCACGGTCCTCGAGGCCGCCGAGGGGTATGGCTCTTCCGGGCGCCTGCACAAGACCCACCTGGTCGGCGACGACGCTCCGGTGGCGGTCGTGCTCGTCGATCGGCCGGAGAAGATCGAGTCGTTCCTGGGCAGGATCACCGACATCCTCGACGGGGTCCTCGTGGTCCGGGAAGACGTCGAGATCCTCGACCTCCGCTCCGGGGACGCCCGATGAACGCCGTCTACGTGCTCCTCGTCGCCGCCGGCGGGTTCGTGGGCGCTCCGGCCCGGTACCTGGTCGACCGGGCCGTGACGAGCCGGTTCGAGCCCGATTTCCCACTGGGAACGCTGATCGTCAACGTGTCGGGCTCCCTGGCGCTCGGCCTCCTCGCCGGTCTGAGCCTCAGCCGCCACCTGTCCCCTCTCGCCAGGGTCTCGGTCGGAACCGGGTTCTGCGGGGCCTACACCACGTTCTCGACGTTCACCTTCGAGACCGTCCGGCTCATGGAGGATGGTCTGTGGGTCCGAGCCGTGGCCAACGTGGCCGGGAGCATCATCGCCGGGCTGGGGTTCGCCGCCGCCGGCCTCGCCATCGGGCTGGCAGCCTGAGCCATCCTGATCCCGGATGCCGGCACTGAGCACTTCATCGCCGAGTCGGCCGGACGGTACCGTTTCAGCGTGAAGGATCGCGACCGCTGGGAGCTCGAGGCGGAGCGATGGACGAACTGGGCCCGGACGCCGGGACACGACGCGTACTGGTACTACCGCCATGCCTTCTTCGACGGCCTCGTCCCTGTCCCCGGTCGGATCACCCTCGAGATCGGGTGTGGCGAGGGCCGGGTGACGCGTGACCTCGCCTCCCGCGGTCACCGGGTGATCGCCGTGGACGGCGCGGTCACGCTCCTCCGACACGCCCACCGCTCGATGCCCGGGGGTCGCTACGCCCGCTGCGATGCGGAATCCCTGCCCGTGGGTAGCGGACGCGTCGACCTGGTCGTCGCCTACAACTCGCTCATGGACTTCGACGACCTGTCCGGCGCCGTCTGTGAGATCGCCCGGGTCCTGGAGCAGGACGGCGTGTTCTGCCTGTGCATCACCCATCCCGCCTTCGACTCTGTCCGCTTCGACGAAGGGGGTGCGCCTTACCTGCTCGATGAGGGCTATCTCGGCCCGAGACGCTTCGACGAGACGTTCACGAGAGACGGGCTCACCGTGCGGTTCAGCGGCTGGAGCAGGCCGATCGAGGCCTACGCCGACGCCCTCGCCGGGGCAGGGTTCGTCATCGACCGCCTCCGCGAGCCCCGACCGCTCGAGGGGACCGAGTGGTACGGCCGGCGGTGCCGCTACCCGATGTTCCTCCATCTCCGGGCGGTGAAAAGGGGTGGTCGGGAGTGACCCACCCGGACGGAGGCGACGGAGAGGATGGGGCCTTCGCCAGCATCCTCTTCCCCGAGGTTCCTCCCCCGCCGACCACGGGCGGCCGTGCGCCCGCCTATGCCTCGGACCTCAATCTCGACCAGATCGTCCAGGTGCTCGCCACTGGAGACGACGACCACGGTGGCCACAGCGGCCGGACCGACCTGGCGGCGTACTACTGGAACCGGGTGACGGACGTCGACACTGTGCACTACCGGCACGAGGTGATGCGCGACCTGTACTCGGCCGCCGTGCTCGAACCGGTCCGCATGTTTCTCGCCCACATGCAGCGGATGCGGGAGAAGGGAACGAGATCGGTCCGAAGCGCGCATCCCCAGCAGTGCCAGGCGTGGTTGTTGGGGGCGGTCGAGGACTACGTACGGGCCACGTCCGAGCTCGCCCGACGGCTCGATGCCGCTCAACCGAGCTCCCGCGGCCTTCGGGGGCTCGTCGCCCATCTTCGGAACCTGGTCACCTCGCCCGGCTTCGTCACGCTGGCCGACGAGGCCGCCTCGGTCAGGGCCGGCCTGGATACCGTCCGCTACCTCGTTTCGATCAAGGGGGTCAGGGTGACGGTGGGCGTCGCTGCCGACGAGACCGACTACAGCCAAGAAGTGCTCGAGGTGTTCGACCGCTTCCGACAGGGTTCTCCCCGGGACCATCACACGGGGCTGCCACCGAGAGTGGACCTCGATCCGGTCGGTCGCCAGATCCTCGATCTGGTGGTCAGGCTGTTTCCCGAGCCGTTCGCCGCGCTCGGTGCCTTCTCCGAACGCTTCGAGGGTTACCTCGACGAGGTCGTGGCCGCCTTCGACCGCGACGTCCGCTTCTACGTGGCCTACCTCGGGCTCGTCCGTTCGCTCGAATCGGCCGGTCTCCCGTTTTGTTTTCCCGAGGTCTCGGGCTCAACGAAGGAGGTGGCGGCCGAGGAGACGTTCGACCTGGCTCTCGCCCTGAAGCTCGTCGTCGACCATGGGAGGGTCGTCACCAACGACTTCTCGCTGGAAGGGGTCGAGCGCACGCTCGTCGTGTCCGGCCCGAATCAGGGAGGGAAGACCACACTGGCACGCACCTTCGGGCAGCTGCACCATCTCGCCTCCCTCGGGCTCCCCGTCCCGGGCAGCCGAGCCCGGCTCTTCCTGTTCGACCAGATGTTCACGTTCTTCGGCCGCGAGGAAGTCCTTGCCGATCTGCGCGGCAGGCTCGAAGACGACCTGGTGCGCATCAGGGCTGCTCTCGAGGCTGCCACGTCGAAGAGCATCGTCGTCTTGAACGAGGTTTTCTCCTCGACGACCCTGGCCGACGCCCAGGAGCTGGGTGCCCGCCTGCTGACGACGATCGCCGAACGTGACCTGCTCTGCGTCTACGTGACCTTCGTCGACGACCTGGCGACACTGAACCCGTCGGTCGTGTCCATGGTGAGCGCGGTGGATCCCGAAGACCCGAGCGTGCGCACCTACAAGGTCGTCCGGCGACCGGCCGACGGGCTCGCCCATGCGTTGGCGATGGCCGCTCGCCACCGACTCACCTACGACCAGCTGCGGGACCGCATCTCGTCGTGAAGGTCCACCTGATGTTCGCCGACTGCGACTTCAACGAGGGAACCGCCCTCAGACCACTGCTCAGCGACACGCTGGTAGAGGACCTCGAGCTGGAGATCCTCATCGCGTCGATGGGTGCGGGCGACGACTATGTCCGAGAGGTGGGTCGCTCGGCTCTGCTCGACAGCCTCTACGACCCCGACGAGATCCACTACCGTCAGGAGGTCCTCCAGGACTGCCTCGACCACCCCGACGTCGTCCGCCAGCTCTACGACATCGCCGTCACCGCCGTCGAGGGCAAGAAACGCATCCACGACACGTTCCTCGAGCGGGCGTCGGGGGTGCTCTCCAGTGCCCTTCGCTCCCTCGATCTCTTCGTCGGGCTCTTGCGTCGTCTCCGCCGGGTTGCCGAGGACTCCCGGGGCCTGTTCCGGTCGGAGGGCCTGACCAACCTGGTCGCCGGCCTCGATGCGGACCTCGGCGACGACTACTTCCGGTTGATCGACGCCCAGCTGAAGGCCCTTCGCTTTCGGCACGGCGTGACCATGAGCGCCTCGCTCGGACCCGCCGGGGCAGGTGCCGACTTCGAGCTGGTCTCACCGCTCGGCGCTCGCAGGGGCCTCAAGTCGCGCCTCGGCATCGGTCCCACGACGTATTCCTTCGATATCGACCCCAGGGACGGAGCGGCCACCAGCGCGCTGGCCGAGCTCACCGAGGAGGGCATGGGGCTCGTGGCCAACGCCCTCGCCCAGTCGGTCGACCACATCACCGACTTCTTCGCACTGCTCCGATCGGAGTCTGCCTTCTATCTCGGGTGCGTGAACCTCCACGATCGCCTCGGTGAGGTCGGCACCCCCACGTGTCTCCCCGAGCCGATGCCTTCGGAGGCGACGGGCTTCGACGCCGGCGAGCTGTACGACGTGTGCCTGGCACTGACCACTCCGGGCGGCGTGGTCGGCAACGATGTCCGGGCCGCCGGAGTACCGCTTCTCATGGTCACCGGCGCCAATTCGGGCGGGAAGTCGACATTCCTCCGCAGCGTCGGCATCGCTCATCTGATGATGCAGTGTGGCATGTTCGTCGGAGCCGGCCGCTTCCGGGCCGGGATCTGCGCCGGGTTCTTCACCCATTTCGTCAGGTCCGAGGACGCGTCCATGACGAGCGGGAAGCTGGACGAGGAGCTGACAAGGATGAGCGCCATCGCCGACGCCGTCAGACCACGGAGCTTGGTCCTGTTCAACGAGTCGTTCGCGGCAACCGACGAGCGGGACGGATCGGAGATCGCCAGGCAGACGATCCGAGCCCTACTCGACTCCGGGATCAGGGTGTTGTTCGTCAGCCACCTCTACGACCTGGCCAAGAGCGTCTACGACCTCCATGGCGACTCGGCGCTGTTCCTCCGGGCCGAACGCAACGAGGACGGCTCGCGCACCTACAAGCTCATCGAAGGGGAGCCGCTGCCCACCAGCTTCGGCGGGGACCTCTACGAGAAGGTGTTCGCCGGTGGACTAGGACGAGGGCGAAAGGACGGTGCGGAGACCCAGCCCCGCCCGTAGATCGGAGACTGCCTCGTTCACCTCGTCCAAGGGCCGGCGACGGGACACCATGGAGTCGAGGTCGAGCAGTCCGTTCCGCCAGAAACCGACGAGACGCGGTATCTGCCCCTGGGGGTTACCACTCCCGTAGAGGGAGCCGATCAACCGTCTCTCGCTGGTCGAGAAGAGCACGGCGGGCACGCTGGCCAGCCTCTCGCCCATGTCGGGAACACCCACCGACACGGTGGTGCCCCCTGCGCAGGTGGCGAGCAGACCCTGTTCGATCAGCGCCGCGCTCCCGGCGGCGTCGAACGCATAGTCCGCACCGACGCCGGTGAGCTCCGCGCAGGCGGCCACCACATCGACGTCGGTCGGATCGAGGACGTCGGTGGCGCCGAGGCTCAGAGCCAGCTCCCGCCTCTTAGCCACGGGATCCGAACCGATGATGCGCGACGCTCCGGCGATGCGAGCCCCCTGGACCACCGACATCCCCACACCCCCGAGGCCGAGGACGAGGACGGTGGCCCCCTCCTCCACCGCCGCCGCGTTGAGTACGGCTCCCACACCCGTCTGGACGGCACATCCGACGAGCGAAGCCAGGTCGAGCGGTACGTCGTCGTCGATTCGGACAGCACCCGTTTCGGTCGTCAGCACTTGGTTGGCGAATCCTCCGACGCCGAGCCCCCGGTACACGGGGACCCCGCCCCTCGACAGGGCGGTCGTGCCGTCGGGCAAGGTCCCGACCATGAACGACATCGCCTCCCGGCAGACCGTGAAGCGACCGCGGACACACCAATAACACCGGCCACAGGGCGCAATGGCCACCAGGACCACGTGGTCACCTGGCTGCAGCGACCGCACTCCCTCTCCGACGGCATCGACGATCCCGGAAGCCTCGTGGCCGAGCACGATCGGCCTCGGCCCGAGCCCGGTGTCCATGACCATGAGGTCCGAGTGGCAGATGCCGCAGTGGGTGACGGTGACCAGCACCTGACCGGGGGCCGGTGGGGGGACGTCGATGTCGCCCACCACCTCCAGGATGCCGGCTCCTTCGGCGAGTAGTGCCGCTTTCACTGTTGACCTCCGGGTCGAGGGTCGGACTGTCCACGTCGACGCCAGGTCGGTGTGGCGTGTGGATGGGCCAGGAGAGTGCAGCGCCCGAGCGCTCAGGGCGTGACCTCCCACACGGTTCGCAACGTGCGTGCAGCGTCGTCGATCACACGAGGCTCGCAGTCGAAGACCATGGCGGATCGGCGCGAGTCTCCGTACGCGGGCCAGCCCGGGTCACCCGAGCGCACGAAGTCGACCCACGCCCGGTGCATGGTGTCGGCCAGGGACTGTGGGGGCTCTGTCCCCAGCACGTCCTCGACGCCAGGTGCATCCAGGCAGTCGAACACGAACGGGAGGTCCAGGCAGTGGGCAGCGCCGAGCATTCCCCCCATCGCCGGCGATCGCCAGCCGAACTCGTAGAGAAAGGTCGCCGCCTGGGCGGTCATCCGGGCCTCGGCGAGCCTCGCCGACGGCACCCTGAAGGTTCGATCGGTGAAGAGGTGGCCCAGCATGCTTCCCGGCGGGCGATACCCCAGCTCCGAGCGGTAGTGCGATGCCTGCTCATCGGAGAGGCCGAGCGCGGCGAAGGTGGCGATCACCTGGTCGTCGGTGACGTCGCCGACGGCTGCCCCCATCATGTCGAACTCCTCGGACGTGTTGCCGACCAGGACCGAAACGTCCGAGCCCCGCCCGGCGACGACCTTCTCGAGCGGCACCGCCTCCAGGACCACGCCGTCAACGGTAGGACCGAAGTCGAGCACGCCACGGCTGAACCGGCGGGCGATCGCCACCGGGTCGATCGGTCCGGCCGACGAGAGGCCCGCCAAGCGCTGTTGGACCTCGATGAGCTCCTCGGGAGTGATGCCGGCGAAGTCCTGCCGGGCCGGTGCGATGCCGAGCTCGGCAGCAAACCGTTCGGCGAGCCGTCTCGCTGCCTCGGAGGGGATCACCATCTCGGCAGCACCGCTCATCAAGATCGCCCGGCCGAACAGCCCCTCGGCCTGCTTGGCCGTCAACAGGGTGGCACAAGCGGCCCCGCCGGCGGACTGTCCGGCCACGGTGACCCGGGACGGGTCACCGCCGAAGGCGGCGATGTTGTCCCGGACCCATTGCAGGGCGAAGAGCCAGTCGAGGACGCCTCGATTGGAGGGAGCGCCGTCGAGGACCATGAACCCCTCTGTCCCCAGCCGGTAATTGACGCTCACGACGACGACCCCGTCCCTGGCGAACCGGTCCCCCCGGTACCACGGGCTGGCGTTGCATCCCGAGACGAACCCGCCCCCGTGGATCCAGACCAGCACGGGAAGGCGAGCGGCGCCGAGCTCGGGCGTCACGATATTCAGGTTGAGGAAGTCCTTGCCGGGTTTGACCGGTTCGGGGATGAGGGTGAACCCGTGGGCGGGTTGTGGCGCCGTCGGACCGGGATCTGTGGCATCACGGACACCCGTCCACGGCTCGACCGGCTCGGGCTCGCGGAAGCGGAGCG
The DNA here is from genome assembly GCA_963828385.1 of uncultured Acidimicrobiaceae bacterium. GTDB lineage: Bacteria > Actinomycetota > Acidimicrobiia > Acidimicrobiales > RAAP-2 > Bog-756. The sequence goes on along the minus strand of CAWHEF010000002.1, from coordinate 514,293 downwards.
CACCGAGTGGAGGGGCGGCGTAGGGAACCCCGAGGAAGCGGTGGTTCCCCTCGCCGGTCCGGGCTCCGCACACCTTTCCGGCGGTCGTGGTGACCACTGATCTCATCGTGTCTCCCTTGTCAACGTGGTGACCGGGCGGCCCGCACCGGCACCCACCCACTTAACTGGTGGTCGTGGATGAGCCAACCGACCTCGAGCGTGACGGATGCTCGAGCCGTTCCAACTCGGCCGGATCTCGGAGGATCTCCCGTATCCGGTAGTGCATCTTCTTGCCAGTAGCGGTGCGCGGCAGCTCATCGACGAACCGGTAGGCACGGGGCCGCTTGAAGTCGCTCAGAATCGGATGCGAGAGACAGTGCCGGTCGCACGCATCGGCTGTCAGACCCTGGCCGGACGGCTGGACGTAGGCGACGACCACTTCGCCCCAGCGCTCGTCGGACATCCCCACCACGATCGAGTCGCCGACGAGCGGATGCTCGTTCAGTGCCTCTTCGACCTGCACGGGGTGCACGTTCTCCCCCCCGGTGATGATCATGTCGTCCTTGCGGCCGATGATGGTGACGAACCCATCGGCGTCCCACGTGGCCAGGTCACCGGAGTAGAGCCAGCCGTCCCGATAGCGGTCGTCTGTCCCATCGCCCACATACGCATAGCCGGACTTGGGAGACCGCACGATCACTTCGCCCACTTCGGAGCCGTCCTGGGCCACGACGTCGGTGGGGTCGGGGCGACGGTCGTCGTAGGCCTTGACCACCGCCACATCATCGTCGGTGCAGGAGCGCCCTGCGGATCCGGCGTGCTCAGGGAGGTCGGCAGGACGCAGGAAGGTGTTCCAGAACCCCTCGGTCGTCCCGTATCCGTTGAAGATGCGAGAGGTCAGAAGCTCTTGGTACCGCAGACAGGCGGCCCGTTCGAGCGGAGCCCCCATGGTGACGATCCCCCTCAGGCTGCTCAAGTCCCGCCCTCGTTCCTCCTGGGCGTCGGCCAGCATCGCCAGATTGGTGGGCGCCCCGACGAGGAAGGTGATCCCCTCGCGCTGGACAAGGTCGAGGCAGCGATGCGCGTCGAACTGACGCATCGTCACCGTCGACGCGCCCACGTAGAAGACGGCGTTCGGACCTCCGGGCGAGATGCCGCCGCGATGGAACCACGGCGTCATGTTCAAAGTCTTGTCCTCGGGGCTGAGCGGGAAGTGCATGATCACGTCATGGGCGGTGAGCACCTCGGCGAGCCCGGGGAGGGGCACACCCTTCGGCATGCCGGTGGTGCCCGAGGTGTAGAGGCGAGTGGCCTCGTCCCAGGTGGACATGTCGGGGAGCGGTGGAGGATCGGTCTCCACCATCAGCTGGTCGATGAGACCCGGGACGGCGCCTTCCGAGCCCCCGTCCCCCGGGCTCCCGTCCCCCGAGGGCACCGAGATGAGGTCGCAGGGGTGGCCGGCGAGGCGGACGGCCTCCTCGGCGTTCGTCTTCAACGATCCGTCGAAGACGAATACCCTCGGCTCGCTGTCCGACAGGACGTGGGCGGTCTCCCCCGGCGCGAACCGGAAGTTGACCGGTGAGGCGATGGCGCCCAGGCGCTGGGCGGCCAGGTAGCAAAGGGCGAACTCGGGCCCGTTGTACAGCTGAAACACGAGGACGTCGCCCTTTCCGACCGAACGCGACGCCAACCCGGCCGCAACCAGGTCCACATCGGCGGACAGCGACCCGTAGGTCCACCGCCGTCCGGACTCGGCGTCAAAGAGCGCGGTGCGCGATCCGTACCGGAACACATTGCGCTCGAACCCGTTGAAGAAGGTGAAGCGACGCTCGAACACCTGGCGTAGTGCGGTCGGGTCGTAGACGTAGTGCCGGTTCACGGGTCACCTCCGCTGTCGCGCCTCGGAAACCGGGGAGGGCCGCCGTCGGTCGGAGAACCGAACACGACCACGCAGTTCTGGCCTCCGAACCCGAACGCGTTGGTCACAGCCCTTTGTACTTGCACTTCGCGGGCTTTGTGGGGCACGTAGTCGAGGTCACATTCCGGATCTGGACTATCGAGGTTGATGGTGGGCGGCACGACCGCGTCGCGGATGGCGAGAGCGCACACCATGGCGCCCAGCGCTCCGGCGGCGCCGATGAGGTGGCCCACCATCGACTTCGGGCTCGAGACCGGTACTCTTTCGGCTGCCCGACCGAGCGCACCTCGTATGGCCGCCGTCTCGATCCGGTCGTTGGCTTTGGTCGAGGTGCCGTGCGCGCAGATGTAGTCCACCTCGTCAGGGTCCGTCCGAGCTCTGGCGAGCGCCGTGGCGATGGCGGCCCGGGCGCACTCGCCGTCAGGGTTGGGGGCACTCACATGGAAGGCGTCGGAGTTGAGGGCCCCGCCCCTGATGGTGGCGTAGCAGGACCGCCCACGTTGCCTGGCGTGAAGCGCCGATTCGACGACCGCAATCACCGCTCCTTCGCTGAACACGAACCCGTCGCGATCGGCATCGAAGGGCCGGCTGGCGGCGGTGGGATCATCGTTGCGGGTCGAAAGCGCGCCCATGACACTCAGCCCGGTGAACATCACTGGCGTGATGGCGGCATCGGTTCCTCCACAGATGACGACATCGGCCTCGTCGGAGAGGATCAAGCGCCGCGCTTCGAGGAAGGCGTACGCCCCACTTGCGCACGCCAGTGCGCTCGCCGTGACAGGTCCGTGAATGCCGAGATCGATCGCCACTTCGCAAGCAGGCATGTTCGTGAGCGAGGCCGAGACGAAGTGGGGACCGATGCGGCCGCTCGAGTGACCGAGCAGCTGACGCGTGGCCTCCTCCACCGTGTCGAACCCGGCCACCGCTGGGTTGATGACGACGCCAACACGTGACCGATCTTCATCGTCGGTCACCATGCCTGAGTCCGCCACCGCCTCGCGCGTGGCGACCAGCGCCATCTGGGTGAACCGAGCCGACCTGCGAATCTGCTTGCCGGGCAGGATGACCGACGGGTCGAAATCCCGCACCTCACCCGCTATCGACGTGGGCAGCCCTCGGGCATCGAACGACGTGATCGGGCCGACACCAGACCGACCGTCGATGAGGCTCTGCCAGGTCGACTCCCGGTCCCCACCGACCGGAGTGACGGCGCCGAGCCCGGTGATCACGATCTCGGGGGGAGTCCCTCTCCGATCCTCTCTCCCAGCTCGCCCCGAGTCGTCCAACGCCCGCTCCCTTCTCGTCCGGCTCGGTGCCGGGCCGGGCTGACCGACATCGAACCTACCCGCAGACCGTACGCCTGCTCGATCGGCGGAAGCATTCCGAAGTGGTCACCCGGTTGGGTCCGGCTGCCTACACGGGGGCCTCGACGTCCAGCTTCGGGCTGCGCATCGGCGGCAGGTGGTCGAACAGGTCGGCGACCAGGTCCCTGCGGACCGCCGCCGCCGATGGGTCCTCCCAGAGGTTCCGCCACTGGTGGGGGTCCTCGGTCAGGCAGTAGAGCTCTCCCTCGTCCCCGTCGTAGAGCGGGCCGGCCTCGTAGGTCGAGCAGACGTAGCCGTCGCGGTAGATGGTCCGGATCCCCATGCCGATTCTCGGGGAACTGGCTGTCCCACTCGGTGATCATCCGCTCCCTGCCCGAACCCGGCCCGATGGGAAGCGGCGCGCCTTGGGCCCACTCGGGGACGTCCACGCCGGCGATCCGGCAGAACGTGGGAGCCAGGTCGACGTGGCCGACTGGCTCGTCGACGACGGCAGGATGCGTGCCGGCCGACGGAGCCGGGCGCCAGATCAGCGGCACCCGCATGAGGGCGTCGACGTGGTAGGGACCCTTGAACAAGAGCCCGAAATCTCCCTGCAGCTCTCCGTGGTCTGTCGTATAGAAGATGTCGGTCCGGTCGGCCCAGTTCCGCTGGTCGACGCGCTCGACGACGCGGCCCACCGCTTCGTCGATGAGCTCGTTCTCGACATGGATCATCCCGTTCACTTCTCGGACCTGGTCGTCGGTGAGATCGCATGGTCGGAAATGGGCCGGACCCCCCTCGGCGTTCGCCCATGTCCCTTGGTACCAGTCGAGCCAGTGGTGAGGTTTCTGCCGACAGGACCTCCACGATCTTCTCCCGTGACCCCGGATGGCCGACCGGGAGGTCGAGGTCTTGCCAGCTCACCCGACGGCGAGCTTCGTCGCCCGGCGGATCCCACGGATGGTGCGGATCAGGAAAGCTCATCCAACAGAACCAGTCGTCGTCCGGCTCGAGGGAGTCGAGCCACGAGATCGTCCGATCGGCCACCCAGTCGGTGTGGTACATGTCCCGGGGTATGGGGTTGTACTTGGTCTCCGGAGCGCCGGTGTCGCCTCCCCCGGCGCTGTTGAGAGTCATGGTGGAGAAGTCGATGAGGGGAAAATACGCGTCGCGCCACTCCGGACCGTTGGCCTTCAGCCAATGGTCGTAGTGCCATGCACCCAGGTATCCGTGCATAGCCGTCTCCATGTGCTCGAAGCCGCGGTAGGGACCGGTGGATCCCTCTCCAGCCAGTCGGTTCTCGGTCCAGTGACGCGTGGCATCGAAGCCGGGCTGAAAGTGAGCCTTGCCGACGAGCGCCGTCCTGTACCCTCCGCGTTCGTGCAACCAGCCCGCCACCGACGGCGCGTCTTCGGGCAACGGCACCCCGTTGGCGAAAACCCCGTGGGTACGGACGTACTGACCTGTGACCATGGTCGACCGGGACGGCATGCACACCGTGTTCTGGTTGTGGGCGCGGCGGTAGTTGATCCCGTCGGCAGCCAAACCGTCGGCCACCGGAGTCCGGGCCACCGTGCCGCCGTTGCAGCCGAGGGCGTCGTAACGCTGCTGGTCGGTCGTCACGAAGAGGATGTTGCGTCCCACGCTGCTTCTCCTACGGGGTCGTTCGGATGAAGTCGGTGACGATCTCGGCGAGCTTGTCTCCCTTGTCCTCCTGGAGGAAGTGGCCGCCACCGTTCACCGTCCGGTGCTCGATGCCGGTCGCACCGGGCACACGCTCGATGAACACGCGGTCCGAGCCTCTGGTGATGGGATCCCCGTCACTGAACGCACAAAGGAACGGGTTGGTGAACCGCTCGAGCCCTGACCACGCCCGCCGGTTCGCCTCCGAAGCAGGATCGTCGGGACGGGTCGGCACCAGGACAGGAAACTGGCGGGCTCCCTCCTTGTAGGTCTCGGCGGGGAACGGAGCGTCGTACGCTGCGATCACGTCCTCTGACATCGGCAGCTGGCAGCCCCCGGCCACGATCCGGCCGACGGGGAGCTCCGGTGCCTCCTGTGAGAATTTCTGCCAGGCAAGGAAGGCGTCGGTGATGGGAGTGTCTCCGGTCGGGAGTCCGGTGTTGGCGGCTACGACCCGCCGGAATCGATCGGGATGCTCGCCCACCAGCCGCAAGCCGATCAGACCGCCCCAGTCCTGGCACACCAGGGTGACACCACTCAAGGCGAGGTGATCGAACAGGAGCGACCGCATCCATTCCACATGGCGGGCGTAGGTGTAGTCAGAGCGCGCCGCTGGTTTGTCAGACCTGCCGAACCCGACGAGATCAGGGGCGACGACGCGATGCCCGGCATCCACGAGGATCGGGATCATCGTGCGGTACAGATAGCTCCACGACGGCTCCCCGTGCATGAGCAGGACGGTCTCGCTGGCGTTCGTGTCCCCTTCGTCCAGGTAGTGAACCCGCAGGCTTTCGATCTTGCCGTCGCCGGCGTCGACGTCCTGATAACGCGGGGCCCAGTCGAACCCGGGAAGGGACCCGAAACGCTCGTCGGGTGTTCGCAACACATCCATGTTCATCCCTCCAGACTCGGGTCCCGCTGTCGAGACCCCAATTGGGCCGTCATCAGGCACTTCAACACATCGGTGGCGAGCCGGCGGGACCGTCCGAGCCGCCCGCGTAGCTGCTCCCAGGTCTCCCACGAACAGCAGATGTCGAGACCGTCGAGTAGCCGTCTCCGGGACGACGGCGAGCATTCGCTCAGCTCGGGTCGGAACGACGCCTCCAGGTACGAACGCAACATCCGGCGGCTCCGCTCCAACTCGGAGGCGATGACGCCGCAGGTGGCCTCCTGGGCTGCGGCAGCCCGCCGTACCGGACCGATCCCCTCATAGAGGGCGACGAGCTGTGCGGCCACGGCGGAGACCCGTTCCGGGGTCGAGGCGGCCGGGTCCACCGGTCGCACGGCCGACCAATGCCTCTGTCTCTGCAACGAAGCGGCGGCGGCGAAGACGGCCTCCACGTCGTCGAAGTGATGGAAGACGATGCGCAAGGAAACCCCGGCCTCCTCTGCGATCTGGCGCGCCGTGGGCCTCGGGTGACCGGTCTCCAGCAGGTCGACGAGCGCCAGGGCGAGCAGCCGACGGGTGCGCTCCCCCCGAACCCGACGACCATCTGCCTTCGGGGCGCCCGGGTCGTGCTGGCCGGCCGAGCCGGTCGGTTCTGCCGCGGTGCCCGCCGTGTCCGCCGTGTCCGCCGTCGCCACTGCTGCCGCCGGGCCCATCACCGTGATCGTACCTTTCTTGCACCTGCAGTGCAATAAGGTTACCTGACCCGGCGGAATACCTGCATGTCGGCGGCCCAGGTCATGGACGGCCCGGCGACTTCTCTGCTAACCCTGGTCCATGGCCGGGGAGGGCGATGACGGAGAGCACTCCCGCGACGCAACCACCAACCGCGGTGGGCACATCATCCTCGCTGGGGCTGTCCTCGTGCTGGCCGTCGTCGGTGCCGTCGTCTTCTTCGCTGCTCCGAACACCCGCGGCACCGCGGCAGCTCCGTTCACGACGGTCACCTCGGAAGGGAAAGCCGGTTCCGCCGTTGATCTGCAACTGACGGTTGATTCGGTGAGTGCCACGACGGGGTCGGCATCCATCAACGTCGTCGCCAACCCAGGTAGGGAGATCCCCCCGGAGGGAGCGGTCGTCTTCTCGTCACTGGCGAGCTCCCCTGCCATCGTCGTTCGACCCCAGCAGCTCAACTCGGAGGTGGCGGCACAGGTGCCGTTCACGGAGGGAAACGTCGTCGACTATCCGTTCGAAGACTATCGATTGAAGATCGCCTTCATCGTGCTCAATGGCACGGACGTGAGCTTGGCGAGACAGGCTGATCGCCGCGCCCTCCCCTTCGAGATCGAAGGTAGGGACGACGCTGCCGGCGTGACGGTCACCGGAACCCATTCGAGCGATCAGGGGCAGGTCAACTTGGCGCTCCAGTTCCGGAGAACCCCCAGCATCAGGGGGTGGGTGGTGGCGATGATGGCGATCTACTGGGTGCTGGCTCTCGGGGCGGCCGCCATCGCCATCGCCGTCATCGCCGGACTCCGTCCCTTCGAGTCCCGCCTCCTGGCCTGGCTCAGCGCGCTGTTGTTCGCTCTGATCTCCTTTCGCACCGCGGCACCCGGCACGCCCCCCATCGGAACATTCCTCGATTTCTTCGCCGTGTTCGAAGCGGTCGGGATCGTGTCAGCGTCGCTGCTCGCCCTCATGGTGCTGTACCTTGCTCGCACCCGGAAATGGCTGCGAGTCTGAGATCCGGATCCGCCGGGCGCCACGTCCGACGACACCCGCAACTCCGCCGGCATCGTGTGTCCTTGGTGCCGCCCGTCGTTGAAGGTACGTTCGGCCGGGTGGAGCTGCGGGCCGCTAGTCGAGCGGATGCCTTCGCGGTGGCGCGTGTCCACGTGCACTCGTGGAAGGCCGGCTATCGCGGCCTGCTCCCCGCCGACTATCTCGACGGCCTCCGCCCCGAAGAACGGGCCGAGCGCTACCGCTTCGAGGATCCCGGGCCCGCCCAGCCGTTCACGCTCGTGGCGGTCGACGAAGACAAGATCGTGGGATTCGCGACGACAGGGACCTCAGGGGACGGCGAATCCGATCGACGCGGGGAACTCATGGCAATCTACGTCGATCCCCCGAGCTGGGGACGCGGAGTGGGCCGCGCGTTGGTGACTGCCGCCCGGAGCAGGCTCCGTGAAGACGGATTCGAGGAAGCGGTGCTCTGGGTGCTCGCCGGCAACGAGCGGGCGGCTCGGTTCTACGCCTTCGACGGCTGGACAGCCGACGGCGTTCGTCGTCGCGCCGAGGTATGGGGTGTGACGGTCGATGAGCTCCGCTACCGACGGCCCCTGACCTGAACGATCGGCTCCCTCCGGGTGTCGGTGGAAGTTCGCCCTGCCCACATCTATGGCGTCGCAGCGCGGGGGCCGCATGTCTCGAGGACTTGCTGTTGCTGTCCCTGGTCGACCTGAAATAAGATGTATGCATCAGTCATCTATCGGGGAGGTGGGTCATGAGTCGTACGGAGGGAGCGTTCGAGGTGACGTCATGGGCCGAGGACCAGGTCGCAGGGCTCGGAGGGACGGTGAAGGTCACCACAGCGTCGATCGGTCAGCGTTTCAGCGGTGGGATCGAGGCGGAGACGGTTGCCGACCTTGTCATGACCTACCGCGACGACGGAACGGCGGACTTCGTCGGGTTTCAGCGGGTGGTGGGTCGTCTCGGCGATCGTGAGGGAAGCTTCGTGCTGAAGAACCTCGGCACCTACGAGGGAACCGAGGCGCGCACGCAACTCGAGGTCGTACCGGGATCCGGGCGTGGCGACCTGGTCGGTCTGAGCGGAGACGGCGAGAGTGTTGCCGGTCATGGGTCGACGGGCACCTACCACCTCGACTGTCATCTTTGACGCCGACCAAGGTTCCGGCGCCGCACGGAAACGCCGCCAACCTGCTCGGTGCGCTGGCGCTTGCCGTCTGTGACCGGCTCGCTGCCATGGAGAACGCTTCCGGGCTCTCGGCGACAGCGGCGGCGGCGCTGTCGGCGCTCGACCAGTTCCTCGATCGTCCCTCCATCGACCGACTGTCCGCCGTGGTCGGGTTGTCGCAATCGGGTGGGGTCCGTCTCGTCGATCGCCTCGAGGGTGACCATCTGGTCAAACGCGGATCGGCCCCAGATGGGCGGATGGCCACGGTCAGATTGACGCCGGCCGGACGTCGGGCTGCCCGCAAGGCCCAGGCCGAGCGTATGAGGATGCTTCAGGAAGCATTGGCGCCCCTGGACTCCGACGAGCGGGCCCTGCTCGCCATTCTTCTCGGACGGATCCTCGTCGGCCAGATGCGCGGTCCGGGTGCCACTCGCTGGATCTGTCGGCGCTGCGATCTTGCCGCCTGTGGCAGAGCAACCGGCCACTGCCCGGTCGAGCGGGAGGCGCGAGCGCGCTACGGCCCTCCGGGTGCGGCCCCGTGAGCTGGGGTGCAGCTGCGACCCCTCCCCTCCGGCCCACCTGCTCGTGGCTCCCACCCGCTCGTGCTGCTGCCCTTCAGGCCCGGTCCTATAGACGATCCGATATACTCGGGACGTGAACGCAGCGACTGTCATCCGGGCCGTCCGGCGCCGGCAGGGGCTGACCCAGGCTGAGCTGGCCCTGCGGGCGGGCACGTCCCAGCCGGTCATCTCGGCATACGAGCACGGGCGCCGGGACCCGACCTACGAGATGCTGCGCAAGCTCGTCGAGGCAGCAGGAGAGCGGCTGCAGGTCGACTCGCGGCCGGCAGGGCAGGACCTGCCACCGGCTTCCGATGCCGGTGAGCACGCCCGTCGTCTGCTCGACGTGCTCACATTGGCGGACGCCATCCCCGTTCGCCGGCGCCCGCCCGTCCTGAAGGCACCCCGGCTCATCTCGACATGAGCACGCTGACGCTGGCCCAACGGGTGCTGGCAATCGAGTCGGCCCTCTCACAGACTCCCCACGCCTTCGGAGGAGCGTTGGCCCTCGCCTACTATGCGGAGCCGCGGGCAACCATCGACATCGACCTCAATGTCTTCGTGCCGGCCAACCGCTTTACCGAGATCGCTCGGCCTCTGGTCCACATGGGAGCTGCTGCAGACGATCCATCCGTCGCTGCGCTCGTCCGGCGGGACGGTCAGGCCCGGGTGATGTGGGACGAGACGCCGATCGACCTCTTCTTCTCCTACGATCCCTTCCACGACGCAGCGGAGAAGGCGCGCCATACGGTGCCATTCGGCGACGGCACCATCTCGATCCTCGCCGCCGACCATCTCGTCGTGTGCAAGGCGGTGTTCAACCGTCCGCAAGACTGGGTCGATATCGATTCGGTGCTTACATCCGGAAGCGAGATCGACGCCGCCGAAGTGCTGCGGTGGGTCGCGCGCATCGCCGGCGACGAGGACCCGCGCTTCGACCGCATCGCGGCCCTCCTCGCCCATCGTCGCCGTCCCGACTGACGGAGATGGGGCCCTGCTTGGCCAGGAACACTGCCGCTGTGGTCTTGTTCGCGTCTAGCCTTCGGGCGGAATAGGGCGGGCACATGATGGTGAAGAGCACGTTTCGGATCGAAGTGCCGGCTCCGTTCCGGTTGGACCTGACGGTCTGGGCGCTGCGACGACGTTCCCACAACGCAGTGGACCGCTTCGATGGCACTTCCTATCGGCGTACCCTGACGAACGGTGATCGGCCGGTCGAGGTCACCGTGCACCAGGAGCGAGGAGGCCAGGAGCCGGGAATGGGGACTCCGCTGCTCGCCGTGGAGCTTCGGGCTGCGGGCACTTCGCCTGATGAAGGGTGCTTCACCGAGGCACGACGCGTTCTCCAAGCCACCCTCGGGCTGAGTGCCGACCTCGACGGTTTCTACCGGCTCGCCGACTCGGACCCCCGTCTGTCCGCCCTCGCCCGGCGTTTCGTCGGTATGCGACCACCACGCTTTCCGAGCGTCTTCGAGGCGGTGGTGAATGCCATCGCCTGCCAGCAGCTCTCCCTCATCGTCGGGATCCACCTCCTCAACCGGCTGGCACAACGCTACGGCCCGACGACTGGCACCCGAGAGGCGGCGCCCGGCTTCCCGACGCCAGAGGGGCTGGCGGTAGCCCGTCACGAAGATCTGCGGGAGCTCGGGTTCAGCAGATCCAAGGCTCTTGCCGTCACCACCCTCGCCGACCGCGTAGCCATTGGGGAGCTCGACCTCGAGGCGCTGCACGACGCCGACGACGAGCAGGCGATGGCAACGCTCCTCGGGCTCAGAGGGATCGGGAGGTGGAGCGCCGAATACACGCTGTTGCGCGGGCTCGGGCGTCTCCACGTGCTCCCGGGTGACGACGTCGGAGCCCGCAACAACCTCCAGAAGCGTTTCGGCCTCGCCCCCTCCGGCGGCTACGACGCGATCGCCGAGCTGTCCCGGTCCTGGGCGCCCTACGGTGGCCTCGTGTACTTTCACCTCCTGCTCGACGCCTTGGCGGGCGCCGGTCACGTCCAACCGACTGCGAAGCAATCGAAGGGGCCCGGCCGTCGACGGCGGGGTTCCGCCGGACCGGATGGGCCCCGATGAGGACGGCGGTGCACGGCATGCCGCGGATCGGCGAGGGCAGGGCGCTCAAGTGGGCGCTCGAGGGCTTCTGGATGGGGCGGATCGACGCCAATGCGCTCGAGGCCACGGCGTCGGCTATCCGGCGACGCAACTGGCAGACACTGGTGGCGGCGGGCGTGGACATCATCCCTTCCAACGACTTCTCGCTCTACGACCACGTGCTCGACACCGCCGTCACCGTGGGCGCCATTCCGTCCCGCTTCCGCCCAGACAGTGACGCGCCAGGACCCGACCGTTACTTCGCCATGGCTCGTGGTGGTGACATCGACGGGCATCCGGTCAGGCCACTGGAACTCACCAAGTGGTTCGACACCAACTATCACCACCTCGTGCCCGAGATCGGGCCCGAGACCGCCTTCCGTCCGAACGGCGCCAAGGCGGCACGTGAGCTGACCGAGGCCGCCGACCTGGGTATCTCGACCACACCGGTATTGCTCGGTCCCCTCACATTTCTGTTGCGCAGTGCATCGACCCACTCGGGATTCGACCCTATGGCTGTGCTCGACCCCCTGGTGGACACCTACTCCGAGGTGTTGGCCGAGCTCGCTCGCCGGGGCGCCGCCTGGGTGCGCCTGGACGAACCGTCGCTCGTGGAGGACCGTTCCGACGACGAGCTCGCCGAATTCGACCGTGCCTACCGTCGGCTGGCGGAGCAACCCGGCCGCCCGAACATCGCCGTTTCAACCTACTTCGGTCACGTGGGAGCTGCGATGGGAATGCTCGCCGACCTGCCGGTCGAGGGGGTGGGCCTCGACTTCTGCCGCGGCCGAGAGAACATCACCTTGCTGTCCGACGCCGGAGGCGTCGGGTCCAAGGTCCTCTTCGCCGGAGTGGTCGATGGGCGCAACGTCTGGGTAAACGATCTCGATACCTCGCTCGATCTGCTCGAAGCGCTCACGAGCTTCTGCGACGAGGTCGTCGCGTCGACTTCCTGCTCGCTCCAGCACGTCCCTCTCAGCCTCGCAGACGAGGACGTCCTCGACGAAGAGGTGCGGCCGTGGCTCGCCTTCGCCCAGGAGAAGCTCGACGAGCTGGCGGTGTTGGCCCGGGGAACGAGCGAGGGCCGGGCTGCCGTGGCCGGGGACATCGAGGCCAACCGGGCCGTCCTCGATGGCCGGCAACGCTCACCGGCGCGTGCGGGAAACAGGGGTGCGTGAGCGAATGACGGCAGCCGACGGCGATCCCCGGCGAACGGCGTCGGTCGAGGAACGCACCGAGGTTCAGCGCGACCGGCTGAGCTCTGCCGCCGCTTCCCACGACGACCATCGGATCGTTCCCCCAAACGGCCGAGCTGCGTGCCGCTCGGGCGACGCATGCGATCCGGACGTAGCGGGGACGACGAGTACCGCGACTCGCTGCGATCCGAGATCGACCGCGTGATCGCCCTCCAAGAGGAGCTCGGCCTCGACGTGGTCGTCCACGGCGAGCCAGAGCGCGACGACATGGTGCGGTACTTCGCCGAGCAGCTCACCGGGTTCGTCGTTCCCCAGGACGGATGGGTCCAGTCCTACGGGTCGCGCTGCGTCCGGCCGCCGGTGCTTTTCGGGGATGTGACGAGACCGGCACCGATGACCCTCGAGTGGACCAGCTACGCCCAGTCGAGGACCACCAAGCCGGTCAAGGGCATGCTCACCGGACCAGTCACCATGTTGCGTTGGTCGTTCGTCAGGGACGACCAACCCGAAGCCGAGACCGCCACGCAGCTCGGCCTGGCCCTCCGCGACGAGCTCGCCGACCTTCAGTCGTCCGGCATCGCTGTCATCCAAGTGGACGAGCCGGGACTGCGCGAGGGGCTGCCTCTCCGCGGGCGTGACCGTCCCTCCTACCTCGCCTGGGCCACCCGGACCTTCCGGCTCGTCGTCTCGGCCGCCGATGCGGCAACCCAGGTGCACACGCATATGTGCTACGCCCAGCTCGGCGACGTCATCGACGCGTTGGAAGACCTCGACATCGATGTCGTCTCACTCGAGGCTGCCCGCTCCCACATGGGACTCGTCGGGGGCCTTCGACATGCTCGGTACCGGGGCGGGGTGGGCCCGGGCGTCTATGACGTACACGCCCCGACCGTCCCCGAGATCGACGAGATCGAAGGGCTCCTGCGTCGGGCCCTCTCCGCTCTCGGACCCGATCGGCTATGGGTGAACCCCGACTGCGGGCTCAAAACCCGTAGCTACGACGAGGTGGGTCCTGCTCTCGACCACATGGTGACCGCTGCCCGCCGAGTTCGCGCCTCTCTGTGACGAGAGCGACACCCACGAGCCCACGGTCGCGCCACCGCCGATCCCCTCACGGTGGCTGAGCCGGACCGTCACACCAGGAGCGCCTCCACGTCGTAGAGCGTGATCTGTACATCGGCGGTGACAACCTGGAGGCCCAGGTCGCGAGCCTGCGCCACCAGGAGCCGGTCGAAGGGGTCTCTGTGAAGCGGGGGGAGCTCGCTCACGGCGAGGGCGTGATTGTGCTCGATGGGCAGAGGCTTCGCCCCGATCGCCTGCATGCGGTTCGGTACATACCGCTTCGGATCGTCTGGCAGATCGAGCTTGCCGAGTTGGACCTTGATGGCGATCTCCCACGAGCTGGCCGCCGAGACAAGGAGTTCGTTCCCGGGATCTTCAAGCGAGGCGATGTGACCTCCAAGCCGCTCCGGTTCGGCAAGCAGCCAAAGGAAGACGTGCGTGTCGAGGAGGAGTTTCACACGCTCAGCGTTCGAAGTGATCGAGGATGTCGTCGTCGAGCGGGGCGTCGAAATCCTCCGGGACGACCAAACTGCCTCGGTCGACGCCGAAGGCCCGCAGGGTCTGCTCGCGCAGCGCCACGAGACGGGCCGCCGGTACGCCCCGACGGGTGATGAGGACCTCCTCCCCGGCGGCCACATCATCCAACAAGCGCGAGAGGTGAGTCTTGGCCTGATGGACACCTACGGACTTAGTCATGGACTTAGTCTATCGTCCCTAGAGTTGGGGATCATCGGCCGGAAACCCCTGGCAGGGCGCATGACAGACTGTCGCATGCCGCTGAATGCGATCGAGGGCACCGGGAGCGTGGGCGGCTTGGCGGCGGAGGGTCCCGAGCCCCAGGCCGTGCTCGGCACGCTTACCACGTCCGCGGCCTTCCTCGTCGTGAGTGTTCGTGACACCGAGGGGGGCGACGAGCGCGTTCTCGACATCGTCTCGGACGTCGGCTCCCTCGTACGGGCCGTCGGATTCCGTCAGTCCGAGGCAAATCTGACATGTGTGGTCGGGTTCGGGTCGCAGTACTGGGATCGGTTTCGGCCACCCGGCGCACCGCGACCGGCGCGACTGCACCCGTTCCGCGGCGTTCGCGGTTCTCCGCACGACGCGCCCGCCACTCCCGGCGATGTTCTGTTCCACATCCGCGCCAACCGCCGCGATCTCGTGTTCGAGCTGACGCGGCAGCTCGTCAAGGCGCTCGGTACGGATGTGCAGGTCGAGGACCACACGGTTGGCTTCCGATACTTCGACTCGCGCGACCTGCTGGGGTTCGTCGACGGCACCGAGAACCCGACCGGCCGCGCCGCCATCGAGGCTGCCATCATCGACGCCGGCAGTGAACCCGACTTCGCCGGTGGCAGCTACGTCATCGTCCAGAAGTACGTGCACGACCTCGACGCCTGGGGCGCCCTGTCCACCGAAGAGCAGGAGCATGTCATCGGACGCACCAAACTCGATGACATCGAGCTGGCCGACGACATCCAACCCAGCAACTCGCACGTCACGCTGAACACGATCGTCGACGAGCACGGGGTGGAGCACGACATCGTCCGCGACAACATGGCATTCGGCGACCCCGGGGCTGGTGAGTACGGCACGTACTACATCGCGTACGCCGCAGACCCTGCGATCACCCTGCTCATGCTGGAACGCATGTTCGTCGGAGCACCTGCCGGGAACTACGACCACATCCTCGACGTGTCGACCGCCGTGACGGGCACGCTGTTCTTCGTACCGTCGCTGGACCTGCTTGAGTCGCTCGCGGACGACCGAGGACGCCTCGACCGCCACCGCCGCCGACGACCACGATTCCAACAAACGCCCGGACGGCGACCTCGGGATCGGCAACCTCAGGAAAGCACAGCGACAAGCTTCGACCACCAGACCGTGATGGCGTGGTCGCAACCCAGCCCGGCACAACGACGAGGCCGCCGGGGGAAGCCCCAGCGAGGCTCTCACATACCGTCAAATCGGAAATGTGCACGTTTTTCGTCTGCAAGAACTCGAGCAAGCCTTCGAATCCGCCCTCGCGGCCAAACCCACTCTGTTTGTAGCCACCAAAAGGTGCACCAGCGGGAAGGGCCGTGGTCCCGTTGACCGACACGGTCCCTGCCTCGAGCCGAGGGACGATACGCTGTACCCGGCTCACGTCCGTGGTCTGAAGGTACGCACCAAGGCCGTAGCTCGTCCCGTTGGCGATTCTGACAGCCTCATCTTCGTCGTCGAAACGGCATCACACTCAGCACCGGCCCGAATACTTCGCTGACCGCAATCTCGCTCAGTGGGCCCAACGTCAGCGAGAACCGTGGGCTGGATGAAGTAACCCGCCACGATTCAGTTCCGGCAAGGACTCCCGGTCAACGGGTCCACCACCGCAGACCACCCGACAGTCCTCATCGTCCCGCGCCTTGTCAATCGCACTGATCACCCGATCAAAGCTGGCCCCGACACCACCGGCCCCACGACGACTTCGGGTCGAACGGATCACCGACCTGAAGCGCGCCAGTCATGCCTGGGCCTTCTCGACGACCTCGTCATAAATCGACCGATGGGCCAGAAGTCGAGTGGCCAGCACGCACCCCTGACCGGACATCGTGAAGCACGACCCCACCGAGAGGCTCACTGCTCTGTCGATGTCAGCGTCAGGGAAGATCAAATTTGCCGATTTGCCCCCCAGCTCGAAGACCACCGGCACCAGCCGCTCGCTGGCCGCCGCCATGATGACGCGGGCTGTGGCCAGCCCGCCCGTGAACGAGATCTTGCCGACTGCAGGATGGCGAACCAACCGGTCACCGGCGGTGGGGCCTCCGGGTACGACTTGCAGTACGCCGGGCGGCAAGCCCGCTTCGAGAGCGAGCTCCGCAAACCGCTGACAGGCGAACGGTGCCATATCGGGCGTTTTCAACACGACGGTATTTCCGGCGGCCAGCGCCGGAGCCACCTTCATCCCGATGGAGACGAGCGGCCCGTTCCACGTGATGATGACCCCGATCACGCCGTAGGGTTCGCGCTGGGTGTAGTCGAACCCCGAATTGAACCCGGTCAGGGGAATCGTTGCCCCTTCGATCTTGTCCACCCAGCCGGCGTAGTAGCCGAACCACGACGCGCAGAGGATGGGGTGCGCCACGGCGAAGATCGTGGGATGGCCAAGCTCCAAAGTGGTGAGTCGAGCCAGCTCCTCGGCGTGTCCTTCGACCAGTTGTTCGATGCGGAGAAGGATTCGCCGACGAGACTCCAGGGTCAGCGACCGCCATTCCGGGCCGGCGGCGACCGCAGCAGCCACCGCCTCGTCGATTTCAGCCACACCTCCGATATCCACCGTTCCGTTGACGAAACCGGTGGCCGGGTTGATGTGGTCCACCGTTCCCTCCGAGGAACCGATCTGGGAGCTACCGTCGAGGAACGGACCGACCATTCCGAGGTCGAGACTGCGAAAGTCGGCTGCCGTCATGTGTCTGCCTCCTCGTCTAGAACCGCATGGCCCAGCCACCGTCGACGCCGATGGTCTGTCCGGTGATCCATGCTCCCCGAGGGCCCGCCAGAAGGAGGAGGGTGCCGAAGAGATCCTCGGGCGTTCCCTCGACGTGCGTCTTCAGCGGGACCCTCTCCCGGAGCATCTCTCGGATCCCGTTTTCCGGAGCGGCCCGTGTAGCCCGCTTCGTCGATGACCAGCCCCGGTGCGATGGCATTGACGGTGACCCCGCGATGACCGAGCTCGGCGGCCAGATTCAAGGTCAGACTGACCAATGCGTACTTGCTCACGCCGTACACGCCGGCTGGCATAAACGCACCGGCCGACACCATATTGATGATCCTGCCACCACCTCGTGCTTCCATCGCCGGTACGGCAGCCTGCGAACAGAGGAAAGGACCCGTCACGTTGACGCTCAGCACCCGTTCCCACCATTCGACGGGAAGCCGATCAAGCGGATGGATGGGGATCTCCGCCATGAGTGCGGCGCAGTTCACGAGGATATCGACGCCGCCGAAGGTCGAGCTTGCGGTGGAGACAACCGCCTGGGTGGAGGCGACGTCGGTCACGTCCAGGGCCATGCCGACAGCCTGGCCTCCCCATCGTACGATCTCATCAGCGGCCATTGCTGCCCGATCCTCGGCCAGATCGGCCAGGACAACCGACGCCCCACAGGACAGCGAGCTCCCGCCCGAAGATGGCACCGATACCACCCCCGCCCCCGGTGACGATGGCCACCTTGCCGTCCAACTCGCCCTCTCCGACAGAGACGATGTTCGAACCCGACATTTCCCTCCTGGACTCGTGGTTCTTCGATTTCTGGTTTAGACTTGGAGTCTAACCTGAAACCGAGGGGACGGTCCCGGTACGGAGACCCGGGGCGGCCTGAAGGAGACAGTCGGTGCAGTACAGCCTGGTGATCCGAAGGGGCACGATCGTCGATGGGACGGGCGACCGGCCGTTCGTCGGCGACGTCGGCGTCCGTGAAGGGCGTATCGCGGCCGTGGGCGCTTGCGACGGGCAAGGCGAAAGCGAGATCGACGCTACGGACCGGATCGTGACCCCGGGCTTTGTCGACATCCACACCCACTACGACGGCCACGCCACCTGGGCCCAACGTCTCGATCCGTCGTCGGAGCACGGCGTGACGACGGTGGTCACCGGGAATTGTGGTGTCGGTTTTGCCCCGTGCCATCAGCAAGACCACGCTCGACTGATCAGTCTCATGGAGGGCGTCGAAGACATCCCCGAAGTCGTCATGTCGGCTGGTCTGCCGTGGAACTGGGAGTCCTTCCCTGAATATCTCGACCGCCTCGAGGGTCGCCGATTCGATATGGATGTGGCCACGCAGGTGCCTCACGCTCCGCTACGAGTCTTCGCGATGGGAGATCGAGCAGTAGACCGGGAGCCGGCCACACCAAAGGACGTCGCCCTCATGGGCTCCCTGGCCAAGGAGGCCGTCGCCGCTGGAGCGCTGGGCTTCTCGACCTCACGGAGCCTCAACCACCGGGCCTCGGACGGAACGGTCACGCCCAGCTATTCCGCAGGCTCCGACGAGTTGGTAGGGATCGCACGCGCACTCGGTGAATCCAAGACAGGCGTGCTCCAGATCATCTCCGACTTCGATGACGTGGACGCCGAGTTCGCCATCATCCGTCAGATGGCCGAGACCTCCGGTCGCCCCCTGTCCACGTCACTTCTCCAGTTCCACCATGTTCCCGATCGTTGGCGTCGAGTGCTCGATCTCATCGAGAGGGCGAGGTGCGAGGGAGTTGACATCAGAGGACAGGTCAGTGGACGTCCGATCGGGTTGATCTTCGGTTTCGGAGTTGGGCGGAACCCGTTCATGGCCACCGACGGCTACCGGGAGGTCGCTCGCTTGAGCGATGCCGATCGGATCGTGGAGCTCCGATCGTCAGATCGCCGGCAGCGAATCCTTTCCGAGTTCCCTGGTCGGCTGGGCGGGCCGGCGGCAGCGCCGATGACCGATTTCTCCGGGATGTACGAACTCGACAACGCAGCCGACTACGAGCCATCGACCCAACAGAGCATGGACGCCCGGGCGAGCGCTGCGGGCTCGAATCCGGCGGCGTTCACCTACGATCTTCTCGTCGAGGGAGCCGTGCTGTACGTTCCTGCAGCGAACTTCGCCGACAACAGCATTGCCGCCACCGAGGCGCTGCTGGCGAGCAGCGCAACCGTCCTGGGTCTGGGCGACGGGGGAGCTCATTGTGGCGTCATCTGCGACGCCAGCCTGCCGACCTACATGATCGAGCGCTGGTCGGACGTGGGCATGGGGTCAATTCCGCTCGAGTCGGTGATCAAGGCGCTAACCGCTGACACCGCCTCGGCCGTCGGCCTCCATGACAGAGGCATCCTGTCGGTGGGTCGCCGTGCCGACCTCAATGTGATCGATCCCCAGCACCTCCACCTCCATCGGCCCCAGATGGTCCGAGACCTGCCGCACGGAGGTGGCCGCCTGGGCCAGCCCGCCAGCGGTTACGACGCCACGATCGTGGCCGGGCAGGTCACCTATCGAAACGGTCGTGCGACTGGAGCGCTGCCCGGCCGATTGGTGCGGGGAGCAAAGCCAGCTCCCGCCTAGCCACATCCGGCGCCGGCCCGGAGGACCCGCCTTTGCGCGTGGTCGTCAGGCCCGGGGTTGCAGAAGGTCCAAGTCGAAACCGAAGACACGAGCCGCCGTACCGCACACCATCGCCGTTCTCTCGTCGTCCGGTACGTCTTTGAACTGCTCGGCCAGTGCTGCCGCCGAGTCGGGCCACGTGCCCTCAGGGTGGGGATAGTCATTGCCCCACATGATCGCCTCGATCCCGGTGATGTGGCGATTGTTGATGGCGACGGGATCGATTCATGAACGTGGCATGGGCCTGACGGGCGATGAGCTCGCTCGGCTTCATCGTCAAGTGCTTCTTGGAGAACATCGAGTGGGCCTCGTAGATCAGGTCGGCCTGCGTCATGATCCACGCCAGCCATGACGCTCCGGTCTCGACCGTCACGATACGGAGCTTTGGGAACCGATCGAGCGCTCCGCCGGCAGCCATGGCCAGCATCACCGACGGACCATCGAGCTGGGCACCGAGGATGTAGTTGATGACCGCGGCTCCTGGCCCCCTGGCGATCCGCGGCTCGTAGCCGGTCCCGGAGTGGAAGGTGAGAGGGAGACCGAGGTCGTCGGCCACGGCCCAGAAGCGATCGTACCCGGGGTCGTTGTACGGCCTGCTCGGAACACGAGCCGGCAAGAAGAGGGCACGAAACCCGAGATTTGCCACCCTGGTGGCCTCGGTGATGGCATCGTCGAGGTCGATCATGGGCACGAGGGCAACCGGCAACATTCGGTGATGACCACCCATGGCCTCCAGGGCCCAGTCGTTGTAGGCGCGACACAGCGCCAGCTGAAGGCCGGCGTCGTCGGGGGCGAAACAGGCCTGGAGTGCGAAGGTGGGGAAGATGACCTCGGCTGACACGCCGTCCTGGGACTGCTCCCGCAGCCGTTGATCCGGGTCGGAACCTCCCACGATGGCCATGTCGAGCTCACTCTCGGTCATGAGCTTGCGGGGGGCCAGGCCTTCGACGAAGAGGGTGCGCCATCCATCGGTGTTGATGATCCGAGGGGCCCGGTCCCGGAGGGCCTCGTTCATTCGATCGGCGTACAGGTCGATGGGCTCGGTCACATGCGAGTCGGTCGAAATGAGGAGCTCGCCCGTCTGTGACGTCTGTGGCGTTGTCTGGGTCATGGGCTGATCTCCTTGGTCCGGCGGAGTGTTGGGTCGGCAGGCCTGAACCGGTAGACGGAGACCCCGTCGTCGGCATCCTCCCAGATCACTTCGAGGGGCATCCCTATCGCCACGTCCCCCACCCCGACCTCGACCAGATTGGCTACCAGGCGGGCCGCGGGCGCCTCGTCGGGCGCCACCACGGCGATGACCATGGGCAGGAATTCACGCAAAGGTGGGGCCAGGGCGTGGCGGATCACGGTGAAGCTGTAGAGGGTGGCCCGCCCGCCCAGGTCCATCCAGTCACTGTCCTGGGTGCGGCATTTCGGACAGAAGGGCCCCGGGGGCTGGCGCACGGTGCCACAGGCCAGGCATCGCTGGACGATGAGCTGGTGCTTGGCGGCCGACAGCCAGAAGGGCTCCGTCCAGGCGTTGGGGGCCAGGGACACCATGGCCGCCGGGGCGGCCACGGCCACGTCATCGGGCGAGCTCTGCGAGCGCTCAGACACGGGTCGGCTCCCTCTTCAAGATCAGCCCGCTCACCGGCAGCGGGGCGGGACCCCCGGTGACCAGGGCCACCTCGGCGTTGGGCACCTGGTTGATGGCAGTCCCCCGCAGCTGCTCGACCGCCTCCACCACGTGGGTGAAGCCGATGATGTAGGCGTCGGAGAGGTTCCCCCCGTGGGTGTTGACCGGGATCGACCCTCCGAGATACCGGATGTTCCCGTCGGCCACGAAGGGTCCGGACTCGCCGACAGGACAGAACCCGTAGTCCTCGAGTTGCATGAGGACCATGCCCGTGAAGTGGTCATAGATGAGGGCCACGTCCACGTCGGCCGGCCCGAGGCCTGCCCTTCGATAGAGATCGGCGGCAACCGGACGGTGCCCGGAGGAGGCGAAAATGTCATCGGGCATGCCCATCCAGCTGATGGCCTGACCCCAGTCGCCCGACCCGCCCTGGGCGCTAGCCGTCACGAACACAGGAGGCCTGCGGAGGTCACGAGCCCGCTCCGCCGACGTGGTGACCACCGCCACTGCGCCGTCACACTCGAGGCAGTAATCGAACAAACAGAAGGGTTCCGAGATCATCCGGGCAGCGAAGTAGTCCTCCTCGGTCAACGGCGAGCGCATGAGCGCCGAGGGCCGGTTGAGGGCGTTCTGTCGGGTGGAGATGGCCACCTCGGCCAGGTGGTTGCGCGTTGTCCCGTACTGGTGCATATGGCGTTGGGTCAGGATGGCGAACATCTGGCCCGGGCCCATCAGACCGGCGTGGGCGATGAAGTCGGACTCGGGGGTGGCCGGGGCCGAATAGGCGCCCGAATCCTTGCGGGCGAAGGCGGACCCGAACCTGGCCGCCCCGGGCTGCTGCATGGACATGACGCTGACCACCACGTCGGCATGTCCGGACAGGATGCCGGCGGCCGCCAGCCCCACCGCGCCGGCAGCACCGCCACCACCGCCGGTCAGGGTGGCGGTGAAGCGGACATTGGGGATGCCGAGCGACTGGGCCAGAAGGGCCGGGTCGAAACCGCCCCCGGTGTAGAGAGCGAACCCGTCGATGTCGTCGGGCCCGAGCCCGGCGTCGGCCACCGCGGCCAGCACCGCCTTGCCGGCCAGCTCGAGAGTGGTCTGAGGGGCGGAGGCCCCTCGGCGGTAGAAGGGCGTCGCTCCCACCCCGACGATGGCCGTCCGGTCCCGGAGCGAGTGGCCATTCCCTTCAGGCACTTCGGTACCCTCCTCCGGGGTAGCCCCCGCCTCCGTGCGCCTTGTCGAGCGCGTCATAGTCGATGGCGAAGTCCCGCATGGGCAGCTCGTCGACGAACGTGACCATCCGCGGCTTCTTGTAGGAAGCGATCGACGAGCGACAGTGGTCGATCAGGACGTCGGGATCGGCGGTCGCTTCGTCTTCGAGCACGACGATGGCCTTGACCGACTGCGCCCAGCGGTCGTCGGGGACGCCGATGACGGCAGCGGCGCGCACGTCGGGATGGGAGCGGAGGCAGGCCTCGACCTCAGCCGGATAGATGTTCTCGGCCGCCGACTTGATCATCCTCGACATGGGAGCGATGAAGGTCACCGAGCCGTCCCCGTGGCGACGGGCTAGATCACCGGTGTGGTACCAGTCGTCGCGGAACTTGTAGGCATTCAGCTCGGGGCGGTTGTGGTAGCCGTTCATGACCATCGGCCCTCGGACCACCATCTCCCCGACCTCGTCGACGGGCACGTCGTTTCCCTCGGGGTCGACCACCCGGAGCTGCATGAGGGGGAAAGGCCTACCGTGCAGGCCCTCACCGCCCAGTGCGCCGAAGGTGACCATGCCCCCGACCTCGGTCTGGCCGGTCCCGCCCGGACGCCTGGCCCACCCGCTCTCGTCGGGGGACACCATCGCAGCCCACTCGGCGCTGCACGCAGACGTCGGCCACCGCAGGCTACGAAGGTCGAACCCCTTCGCAGCATTGAGGACCACCAGGTCGTCGATGGTCGTCGGCATGAGGAAGGCTCCCGTGCAGCCGTGGTCGGCGATCACACCCAGCAGGTGTTCGGCGTCGACCCGGGTGACGAAGACGTTGGCCGCTCCGAGGACCATGGTGGCTAGGGTGCACATCCACGTGCCGAGATGGAACAACGGTCCCGAGTTCAAGAACACGTCCTCGGAACGCAGCTCCCGCACCATGGCGTTGGCGACCCCGACGGTGAGAACCGACCGGTTGCTGAGGCAGGCCCCGTGCGGGCGCCCCTCGAAGGCCCCGGTGTAGAGCATGAGCACAGCGTCGTCCGGCATGGTCGGGACCATCGTGGGCAGCGGCGGCCCCGCGCCTAGGAACGCCTCGAACACCTCCTCGTCGGTGGGCGCACCCGCGGCATCGTGCCTGATCCATCTGGTCGACACGCGGGCCCCGTCACGGGCGGCCCGGATCGTGGCCCCGACCTCCTCCTCCTGCCAGAAGACCACGGCCGGGTCGGCATCCTCGAGGACGAAGACCAGCTCGGCGGACGACTGACGCCAGTTGACCGGGCACAGGATGGCGCCGATCTCCGCACAGGCGGCCAGGGTCTCGACCACGCGGTGACAGTTCTGGCCCATCCAGAGGACGCGATCGCCACGGCGGACCCCGGCGGCGTGCAGGGCTCCGGCCAGCCGGAGCTCCCGGTCGCGGAACTGTCCCCAGGTGAATCGCCGATCACCGCAGATGGTGGCCACGTGATCGGTTCGGCTGCGAGCATGCTCGCTCAGCAGCGTCGATACAGTCGACTCCCCGTTTACGTGATGACCGGTCATCCGCGGTCCCCGGCATCCTCGGTAGGCACCAGATCGATGGCCGGGTCGTTCCGACCGCACGGGCATGGGCCACCCGGGAGTCGACCCTGCAGACCGGTATCGAATCCCTTGACCGACAACGCCCGCGGGAGCAGCACTGGTCACGCGGAATGCTCCGCCCTCGTCCTCGACCGACCACTGCAGCCCGTCGACATGCAGACGGCGGTGACGACACTCGATGGCCAGGGCCGGACCGAGGAACTCGAGGAGGAGGGCATCCACACCCCTCTCGGCCAGGCGTTGCCGGGCGGCCCCGGTTGCCACGACGACGGAAACCCCGGAGAACACCTCGGCAGGATCCAGACCGCCCTCGGCCATGCCGTCGAGCATCTCGACGTTGACACCGACGACGGCGACGACGGGAAGCAACCGGGTGAACATCGCCACTCGCTCCACGTCCCCGGCCGAGGCGTCGGCGTTGACCACCACGTGTCCCAGGTTGCGCGCCGCCTCTTGGAGGGGATGGAGATGGCCGACATCGGCAACCTTGGCCGCCAGGAGGATGATCGACCGGTCGGGCAGAGCGATCGCCCGGAGCGCCCTGGCAGCCGCCGCCGTGTCGTGCCTGACGTCGTCATGGCTGAGGGGAAGGAGCTGATCGTCGCCGTAGCGCCCGTATCCCCAGATCGAATCCCCCGGTGGGGTCAAGACGGCCCCAAGGTCCCGGTCGGTCACGAAGGCACCACCCGCGGGATCTTGTGCGGTGGCCCCTGCCGCAGTAGCACCGCGTTCTCGACCAGTTCAACCTCGGGAGAAACGCCGATGGTGGCGGCGATGGCCTCGGTGAGGTCGGCTCGCACCTCCGCCGGCGACCGATCACTGGCATCGGGGTCGAAGCCCACACGAACGGAGAGCCCAGGCATCTCTCGACGGGTCCGGACGACCTGGAAGTACCCGGCAGCAGACTCCGGCACCGACTCCACCACGCCCCAGATGTCCATGGGGAGGACCGAGCGGCCGTCCACCACCACCTCGTCGCCCTTTCGACCGACCGGCCACAGGCGCATGCCCGTGCGGCCGCAGCCGCAGGGGGCAGTGTAGGCCCGCACCAAGTCCTCCGATCGGTAGCGGACCAGAGGGTTGCCGTTGCGAGGCACCAGTGTCGTAGCCACCAACTCCCCCACCTCGCCTTCAGCAACCGGGTCAGTTCCCTCGGGGTCGAGGATCTCGACCAAGATCGTGTCCTCGCTGAAATGAAGGCCGTCATGCTCCCGGCACTCGGTGGCACTGCCCACATCGCCGACGGCCGAGTGAAGGAACGGCTCAGCCCCCCAGCGCTCGAGGTCGGAGCGGGGACTCATGCCGAGGTGCTCACCACCGATGATGATTCCCTTGTAGCTGGCGAACACCTCGGCGAGGTCGTGGTCGAGCATCCCGTTCTCCTCCATGTAGGCGAGCGCCATGATGAGGGGACCACTCAGGAGGTAGAGAAGGGTGGGCCGCAGCTCGATGGAGGCGCGGCACCACCGGGCGAACTCCGCCGGATGGTGGTCGAACAGCACGCACGACGCCCCCAGGGCGTGCGGTGTGAGCCACGCCGGGCCTCGGAACGTGAACAGCATGAAGGCCACCGCATCGCCAGGACGGACCCCTATCTCCCACCAGTCGCGGACCAGGCCACCGCTGTCCATGGGGCCGTAGCCGTAGCCAGTAGGGAGTATCAGAGGATCACCCGTGGTGCCGGTACTCGATGTCAGAGTGGCGACGTGCTCCATCCGCCGGAGACCGCCGAGCGCATCTCCACGATCCCGCCTGTACGTGCGAATCGTGTCCTTGTCGACAAAAGGGATCCGGTCACGGAAGTCCGCCATGCTGGAGATCCCACTCGCCCGGACTCCGGATGACTGCCAGACCTCGGCGAAGAACGGCGAGTGCGCTTCCACGTACTCGAGCGTCTCGAGGAGACGATGTTCCTGATAGCCGAGCAAAGCGGTCCGGTTCATCGCCTCGATCGCCGGATCCAGCATCCGGTCCACCTGCTCCGTGCGATCCAAATCAGCCAGGGGTCCCATGCGTCGCCGCAAGCTAGTGTGTTGGCATAGGAGTGTCAAATGGCATTCGAATGTCAGACTGCAGCTGTTCACCCCCAAGCCGGGGCCGAAGCGAGGAGGTGTGTGGTGCGGGCCCTGTCCCCCACAGCGGAGCCGACCATGACGCCGACGGTGGCGCCTGATCGCCGAGCCCGTAATCGGGACCGGACGCGGCGAGCACTGGCAGAGGCGGCCATGGAGCTGTTCGCCACCCAGGGCTACTCGGCCACCACGGTGGAACAGATCGCCGACCGCGCCGAGGTCTCACCGCGGACCTTTTTCCGCTACTTCGAGTCAAAGGAGGACGTGCTCCTACCCTTGGACCACGAAACGGGAGCAACCGAAGCCATCAGAATCCAGCCGCCGGGGTTGAGCGACATCGCGGCCCTCCGTGCCGCGCTGGTGGCCACGGCCCCGACCAACGAACCGGCGGTGGCTCGGATCCGTTCCCTGCGCGACGCCCTTTCATCGTCGGCAGCCCTTCGGGGTCGCGACTTCGACCAGAGGAACCTGGCCGAGGACGAAATGGCTCGGGCGCTGGCCGACCGGAGGAAGCTGAAGCGGCCAGACGCAGAAGCCAGGCTGGCTGCCGTCATGGGATTCGGTGTGCTGCGGACAGCGATGGATCGCTGGCTCGATCTTCCCGATCCGACGCCGCTCGCCCCTCTCATCGAAGACGAGTTCGACCGCGCCGAGCGGATCCTGGCCGAGCGGTCGCACCCGACACAGGACACCGAGCGGTCGTGCTGACGGTCCCGGACCGGGCGGGACCTGCCCGGCCCCTGGCATCCTCACCGCCGCGGAACGAGGGTTCGGTCCGCCGCACCACCAGCATCGATTCGAGCCGGCCCGGTGGAATTACGGGTGAGATCGTGGTCGATGCCCGTAGCCGTGACCTCAGAACGGGCCGAAGGCCGTCTCGGATCTGGACAACCGAGCAACATCTCACGGCGACCATCGGGATCGATCGGACCCTCGTGGCCGTCGAAGCCGAGCCGGCCGAGCCTCGGCTCTCCCAACTGCTCGGAACGATGGTCGGCCCGGGCTTCCGGGCCCGGATGACCGCGGTCCTCGCCGACCATGCCGAACGCCGCACGCTGTTGCACACGCTGCTCGATGATCTCCCGGGAGCCACTCTGGTGTCCGGCTACGCCATGCAACGCGCCCAACCTCCCGTCATTCCCGAGGGTTCCCCTGCCGACGGTGCGTTCGCTCAGCATGTGATGGCTTCCGAGGACATGTGCTCGGGGTGGGCTGCCGACGCCACCATCATGGTCACGTTCCGAACGAAGGGCTCAGTCCCGACCCCAATGGGGCCTGAGGCCCCAGTGTTGGAGCGCGCCGGGGATGAGTTGTCGTGGCACGATATGGCACCCTTGGCGGAAGAGGCCACGCGTCGACGTCGGCGCCTCGACCTCGTGCAACCTTCTGGGGACCGACCGAACTGGTCCTTCGACTCCCACTTCCGGGACAGTTACCGTGATGCCCATGGAGTCGAGACCGCGATCCACGAGTACGTCGTCGAGGGGTGGCTCGCCGACAGTGGCCGGCAGATCGGCGGTGTTCGAGTCGAGCCCCGCGTCCTCCCGTGGGTCGAGTGCCCGGCCGCGGTGGACAGCGGAACGCGCCTCCCGGGTATGCCCTTGACCGAACTGCGCAGCAAGGTCCGCGCCGAGTTCACCGGCACCACCACCTGCACCCACCTGAACGACTCGTTCCGCGTCCTCGCCGACTTGATTCCCCTTCTCGCTCAGGCTGCCGATCCCGACGGCGCATACGTACAGCGATGAACGAGCTCCACCTCCAATTCCTCTCCAGCCCCGATTGGGCGCGCATGCTCGAGACAGACCTGCTGCCATGGGTTGAGGCCGTCGGCGACCTCGGCAACGACGTCCTGGAGATCGGACCCGGTCCCGGGCTGACCACCGACCTGCTCCGTGAGCGCATCGAGCGACTCACTGCGATCGAGATCGACCCCACGCTGGCCGATCCGCTCAAAGAGCGCCTGGCGGGCACCAACGTCGTCGTTGTGTGCGCCGATGCCACCTCCACCAGCCTGGAGTCAAGTCGCTTCTCGGCGGCAACCTGCTTCTCGATGCTCCACCACATGCCGTCTGCCGACCACCAAGACCGCCTCTTCGCGGAACTCCACCGCGTTCTGCAACCAGGTGGCATCTTCGTGGGGGCCGACTCGCTTGACCTGGACATGATCCGGGCCGGGCACGAGGGTGACACCTTCGTCCCAGTCGACCCTGCCAGTTTCGTCGATCGCCTAAAGGCAGTCGGGTTCGTCGATACGGAAGTCGATATCGGTGATTACCAGTTCCGCTTTGCCACGCGGAATAGCTCCGGGCTCAACTCCCAATAGTCGCATCAGGTCGCGTCAGTCAGTCTGTAACTGGCAGGCACAGCCCACGACTGGGCGGTGAAGGCTGGTGCCAATGTGCTCCACCAGCCTCGGACAGAAAACGATCTCCTATTCGAACCTCCCTGAGCTGGGAGAACGGATCCGCACACTCCGGCCAAGTCGACGCGTACCGCAAATCAGACCTGGATGACCTCGATCCCTGGGATGGCGTGATAGTCCTGGTCCTGAGTAACCACCGGCATCTGCTCCGCAAGGGCGGTAGCCGCTACGAGGGCATCCAGGATCGGTATCCGCCGGCCATCGGTACGCAGGGCGGCGACAGTTCGGGCGAACTGGCGCGCCACCTCCGCGTCGACCGGCAAAGGGTCCCATGTCGACTCGACCGCCGACAGCGTTGCCACCCGCGCCGGTCGATCAGCATCGCTGGCCATGAGCACACCGACTGTCAGCTCGGCGATCGTCACGACCGAGACCTCGGTCTCGGTCACCCCGTCCATCTCGCCAAGGGG
Organism: uncultured Acidimicrobiaceae bacterium; assembly: GCA_963828385.1. Classification (GTDB taxonomy): domain Bacteria; phylum Actinomycetota; class Acidimicrobiia; order Acidimicrobiales; family RAAP-2; genus Bog-756. The sequence continues at coordinate 485,269 of CAWHEF010000002.1, read as the reverse complement.
TCGTCCCGACTCCGTGGCGACAAAAAACGAGGTGTCGAGGAGAGCCCTCATACGTCGTCGGTCGTATCCGGCAACAGACCCCGAACCTCTCCGAGGAACCTCCGGTCGGCCGCGTGACGAGATGCGATGGCGAAAGCCTCGGCCGCCGGCACCGTCCGCCGTCGGCGCAAGGGCACGATTTCTGCGACCGGACGCCGGTCGACGGTGACAGTCAACCGCTCGCCCGCTTCGACCCGCCGGAGCACCTGGCTCACCGTATTCCGCAGGTCGCGGACCGAGATCGAGCTGCACATGGCCCTAGGGTAGCACATGGAGCCACATGTGTACATGAAGTTTGTCCGCTGCACCAGGAGAGGCCCAGATGGGTCGCACTTCGAGCACTTCATGGCTAGCTAACGACGAGCAGCCCCTGCTGTTCCACACCGGGCACCGAGCCACCATCCCGCTCCCCGCCGAGGCCATCGCCACGGTCACCCCGCTGGACCGGCTTCGCTGGATCACCTGCGGCCATGGCGAGGCGGACGAGTGCGGCGCCATGAACGAACTGCTCGACTGCAGCATCCCAGGCCGAGGTGGCACACGGGGCGCTCGGCTGCATGGTGTCGCTCAACGACTTGGCCGATCGGACGCCCCTGCCGCTCACCGACGGCCAGGGCATCGAGCGGGGCTGACATCGTGTCCGGCACATCGACACGCCGCACGTCCCCCACGGACGGGAGGCCCCGGATCCTCTACGAGGAGACAACCAACACACTGCTGTGTGGAGACCTATTCACCCAACTCGGCAACGGGCCGGCGCTCACGACCGACGACATCACCGGGGCCGCCGCGCAGGCAGAGGATGTCGGGGGCAGCTGCCTCACGCCAAAGACCGCTCCCGAACTTCCGGCGACTGGCCGACCTTGGTCCTACTACGGCTCGCCGTCATGCACGCTCCTGACTTCTCCGGCGACGGATCAAGGGGCGCTCCTGGCACTTGTGGACGGCTACGACCGGCGTCACTCCGACGTCCGGTCCTCAAGCAGGCACCTTCCGGCCGCATCAAGGGCGCGGACCTCAAACCGTCGCAGAATCGTTTGCCGAATTTCGTGGTCTCAAGGTGGCAAAAGCGAAACCGTTTGCCCAGGTAGAAGGCCCGCGGGTGGTCTCTCCCTCCGCCGAACGTCGGCTGTTCGTAAAGGCGCAGGCGACAGATAGCCAACCGCAGATCGGGGCAACGGTCAGCAAACGGCTACTAGGAGTTCTTCGGAGTTGCTCGGGGGGTGGAGATCGTCGGTCCTGTCTCGGAAGTAGCGTTCGGTCAGCGTGGCTGCTGACACGTGCCGGGCCTCTTTGAAGCCGGCTTCGCGGGCCAGATGCCAGCATCTCGGCCGGCGTGAAGAAGCTGATGAACGGCGTCCCGCTCGCCCGCGCGCCCTTCTCCGCCGTCTCCAACCCGGGGCGTACCTCGGGTCGTCAGCGAGCTCGAGCGGCAGGAGGAACGTCATGGCGAGCGTGGAGCCCGGCGCCAGCGCCGCGACCTGGCGCAGCGTGGCGGCGTTCGCCTCCTTGGTGAGGTACATGCTGACGCCGGTGGAGGCGACGACCGCCGGCCGGTCGGCATCGAAGCCGGCCGCGGCCAGCTGCTCCCGCCACGGCTCGCCCGCCTCGAAATCGACCGGCACGAGCCGCAGCCACTCCGGGACGCCGAAGCCGAGCTCGACCAGGCGCTGTCGCTTCCAGGCCTGGGGGCCGGGCTGGTCGACCTCGAAGACCGTGAGGCGAGAAGCGATCTCGGGCCTGCGCTGGGCGAAGGTGTCGAGGCCGGCGCCGAGGATGACGTACTGGCCGACGCCGCGACCAGCCTGCTCCGCCACCAGATCCTCGATGAAGCGGGCGCGGGCCACGATCGAGGCGCGGAACGGTCGCGTGGCCTGTGGGTCCATGTCCGGGCGGTGCGCGCCAGCCGTCGTCCGGAGCCGCCAGCTGCGAGGCCGATCTCGTCTTCGAGCACGTGCGGCGGCGGGTCGACCTCGACGTGCAGGGCCCGCCACAGCGCGACCCGCACCGCCGTGCTGTCCGGCGCCGCGGCCTGCCGCGCTCAGTCGCAGCCTTCTGCTCCTCGCCTGTCATCTCGCCGCTGCGACCTGCAGGCTCCACACGCGACCGTCGGGATCGCGAACAGTCATCTCCCGCGTGCCGAAGTGCGTGTCCTCGAACGGCGTGACCACCTCGACGGCAGAGTCAGGGTGGAACGCAGCCTCGTCGGGCACCCTGAGCACAAGTTGCACTTGCGGCTCCTGGTTCTCGGGAACTTCGGCCACGAAGACGTAAGGCCCGTCGCCGGCCCGGAGCTGGCCGGAGGCATGGTCGGTCTCGAAGTCCAACTCGAAGCCGAGTGCTCGAAAGAACTTCGCGGCCTTGCCCCAATTCTGCGTCGTCAGGAACACGGCTTCGAAGCCTTCGATAGTCATGTCAGTTTTCCTCTCCACTCGGTCGGCGGGGCTTTCCCTGGGTGTCGGCGAGGTAGGCAAGCAACGCCTGGGCAACCAAGGCGGAGAGTGAGAGCTCCGACTCGATTGCGTGGTGTTTGACCTGCTTGATCAGATCCACCGGCAGGTAGACGTTGAACTGCCTGACCTCCTCAGACCCCATGTTAGGATACTAGCATCCTACTCCAGCCGCGTGACGCGTGTGGCAGCCTCAAGTGGAGGTCCGCCCTGGCGGTTTTTCGGAGGTAAGACCACGGACCGACCATGTTTACGCAGAGCCCGCGTTTCCGTCAGTAAGTCGACGGGCCACTACGCCAGTCCGAGCTCATGAACTGGTCTCGGCGCTTCCTGGGAAACGGCGGGCGGGCGCACAGCAGTGGCCCGGAAGGCGACACCGGATGCTGTTTCGCCTTATGACACGTTGGTGAGGTATTCACGTAGGGGTCTGAGCTGGACCGCTCTGACATGGTGATGATCGCGCCCACGGATTAACGGCGGGGCATCCACACGGGACGGCTTCGGTTCAGCCGGTCGATGTCGAGGACTGGGTGATGTCCCTGTTCGAGTCCTCGACCTCCACGAGCTCGAGACCGAGGGCTTCGAGCTCAAACAAGAGGGCCCGGAGTTTCTTGGCGTTGTCGAAGAATGCTTGATAGCTCACGAGCTGCTCCTCGCTCAACAGTCGAGTCACCGTCTTGCCTGCCACTTTGCGGGTCCAGGATCGGTAAGGACCATGCAGGCGAGGTGGTTCAGCCCGGCACGAACAGTACGACTTGCCACAACGGCCGAGCCGCACGGCGACCGAGCCCGGCAGGCACGGGCCGAGCGAGGCCAGCTCGGTCCGGATGCGGTCGAGCGCAGTGGCCTGGGTCGCGCTGAGCTCCATTGCCGACAGCTTCTCAGGCATCCCCACGCTGGCGGCTGCCATGTGCCACAGTATATAACTGTGGCACCATCGACGACTGGGCCCCCCGATGACGTGCGGAAAGCGATCGTTGCCTGTCGCCGCGGTCGACCTCCAATGCCGGCCTGTTGCTGGTGGCGACCCTGGTGGTGCGGCTTCGTCTGGAGAAGCTGATCAACGAGGTGGTCGACCTGTCCGGTCGTGTCGGTGGGGCGCTTCCCGGACGCAAGGTCCTGACCCTGGTGCACGCCATGGTGGCGGGCCGCAGCCACATCGACCATGCCGACCTACTGCGAGCAAGAGCCACCCAGTCGGTGCTTCCCCACCGGGTGATGGCACCGTCCATCCTGGGCACGTTCCTGCGGGCCTTCACCTTCGGTCATGTCCGGCAACTCGATCGGGTGCTGGCCGAAGCATTGCGCCGGGCCTGGTCGGCTCGTCTGTCCCGCTGGCAGATCGACACTGCGTGCTCCGCTCGAGTGGCCGTGAGCCAAGGCATTCTCCCGGGCGCTCGATCTCCTCCGAGCCCTTCCTCCAGTCCCCGTGTAGTCATCCCATCCTGTGGCAGGCGCACCGCAGACGATGACAGGCCGGCGCTGACAACCGAAGAGGATCACAAACCCTTGGTTCCGCACGCCCCGATGGCTGCTGAAGAAGTCACAACGATGGCGACCGACCACCTCGACCCCGTTCAGGCGATTCGCTGTCCTGTCAGGTCGTTCGTCGGTGGATCCAGGCTTAAAGAGTCTCGTCTTGGTGGGAGCGCTTGCACTCACGCTCAGTGCCTGTGGTGGGACCGGGTCGACCAACCCTTCGGCAAGCCGGCCCACGCCGACGACCGGTTCGCCGTCAACACCGACCAGCAGACACTCCGTTGCGTTGCCGTCGACGAAGGTCCCCACCGAGGCCACCACGACGACCCTTCCGACCTCGGCTCCGACTACTGAGGTCCCGACGACAACCAGCCCAACCACGACGCCCACGACCGAGGTGCCTACCACTGCGGTCCCTTCCACGACGACCGTCACGGCAGTCACCGGCTCCAACCACGGTTCATGTGGAGTGACCACGGTCTCCTCGACATCATCGACTCCGTGGGGCTGGATCCTGGGTGGGATTGTCGTCGTCGCCGTCTTGGCGGCGGCACTCGCCCTGTTGCTCCGTACGCGGTCTCGGCGCGCCACCTTAGCGAAATGGAAGCAGAACGCGATGCCAGCGTTACAGCAGTGAAGCCACCCGAGACCTCCTGACCGAGAACGAGCCTGACGCGGATCGGAGCGGAGAGAAGCCGTCAGCACTAGCCGAAACCGCCACCCAGATCCTCGACACCCTCGTCGGGAGCAGCGCCCGATGACACCTCCCAGCGCGCCGCAGCCTCGTCGGCCGCAGCAATGCGAAGCCTGCTGTTCGCAAGCGACGCGGATCGCCTCCTCCGGTCACGTGAGTGGCCGCCGACGGCCGAGGAGCTTGCAGAATCTGACGGAGCGCTGCGCGAGCTCGTGTTCGAGAACTCAAATGCCGCCCTCGACGAGCTCTAACAATTGTCACACCGCAAGCGTGCGGAGCAACACGAGCCCCAGTTGATGACGACAACACTTCAGCCAGTCGCCTAGCGAGCTTCAGTGACCAACGACAATCAGCGCAGCAGCAGAGCCGCCTATCTCAGCACCGGACGTCGACGTCTGCAAGCGCTGCGCCGCGTGCTATCAGCGGACCATTGCCACCCGGAGTCGCTCCTCAGGAGTGATGAGGTGGGTCTGGTCGTCTGAACCCTGGTCAAGCTGCACCCAGTTCACTGTCCCATCAAACTTGCTGCTTCCGGGCGTGTAGTCATCGCTCACCGACGTTCCGTTATCCATCCCGATATCGAGCGTCTCGTCACCTGAGAACACCATGGGGACGCTCGCCTCTTGTCGGGCCGTCCCCACGTGGCTCCATCGACGAAGAGCGCAGTGTCGCCCCCCTTGGCCAGTCCGTCCCCGTCGTAGGTGAACTCCACGCGCATCTCGGTGGGACCCCTCGTTCAGCGGTTGGTCACCTGTCGCCTTGACCCGCATGAGTCCGAGCAGGTTGTAGCAGTGAGTCGGGACTGCCGTCGTGTGAGGTAGAGCGACCAACCGCCGAAGGCGCCGCCCTGAGCCACGATCACCCCGTTGCCACCCCCTCGGGAACGTCGACCTCGGCGGTCACCGAGTAGCGACTTGTTCTTGAGGTTGAGGACGGAGTTCTCGGTGAGCCGACCCATGCCGCCGAACAGTATCTGGCGAGTTGCCCTTGACCAGCAGGGGGCGTCCGGCGATGTCCGAGTTGAACCGCTCGATCCGTCGGTCGTCGAGGGGAAGCACCTTGTACTTCACCGCCTCGATGAGCAACAGGCGCTGGAGGTCGGCGAGCTTGTCGGGATGTTCGGCGGCCACATCGTGAGCCTGGGTCCAGTCGATCGTGGTGTCGTAGAGCTCCCACACGTCGTCGTCCAGCGGAGGCAGCTCGGCGCCGAAGTCCCACGGGACGCTGTGCCGGGTGACCGCTGTCCAGCCCTTGTGGTAGATACCCCGGTTGCACGACCATCTCGAAGTACTGGGTCTCCCTGCGCTCGGCGGCGGTCGGCATCGTCGAAGGCAGTAGGCCATCGAAACGCCGTGCAGCGGCTTCTGCTGCGATACCGTTCACGAACGTCGGCTCGGGAATACCGGCCACCTCGAACACGGTCGGGGCCACGTCGATGATGTGGTGGAACTGGTGACGGACCTCGCCCTTGGCGTGATGCCCTTCGGCCAGTGGACGATGGTCCCGTTGCGGGTCCCTCCGAAGTGGGAGGCCACCTGCTTGGTCCACTGGTACGGGCGTGCTCATGGCGTGCGCCCAGCCCACCGCGTAGTGGTTGTAGGCCGTCGGGCGTCCCGAACTCGTCGATGCGGGCGGCCATGAACTCGACGGTCTCGAAGGCGGCCGCACCGTTGAGCGAGATCATCTCGTTGAACGTCCCGTTCGGCGTCCCCTCGGCGCTAGCTCCGTTGTCCCCGATGATGTAGTAGACCAGCGTGTCTTCGAGGACCCCGAGGTCGCTCGAGGGCCTCGAGGAGCCGGCCCACGTGGTGGTCGGTGTGCTCCATGAACCCGGCGTAGACCTCCATCTGGCGGGCCAGCACAGGCTTCAGGTCTCGGCCACGTCGTCCCAGGCGCCGATCTCCTCGGGCCGGGCCGTGAGCTCGGCGTCGGCCGGGACGATACCCAGCTCCTTCTGACGGGCCAAGGTCTCTTCCCGCAGCGCGTCCCACCCCGCGTCGAAGCGACCCTTGTACTTGCCGACCACTCGGGGGCACGTGGTGGGGGGCGTGGGTGGCGCCGGGGGCGAAGTACATGAAGAAGGGCTTGTCGGTCATGAGCGCCTTCTGCTGGCGGACCCACGCGATGGCCTTGTCGGTCATATCTTCGGTGAAGTGGTAGCCCTCGCTCGGGGGTCTTGTCGCGGTTCGACCGGTGTCGTTCCCGTCGTAGAGCGCCGGGTACTACTGGTTCGTCTCGCCGCCGACGAAGCCGTAGAAGTACTCGAAGCCGCTGCCCGGTGGGCCAGCTGGTCGAAAGGGCCCATGGGCTCGTCTTCCACACCGGCACCTCGTGGCACTTCCCGAACTGGGCCGTGCTAGTAGCCGTTGAGCTTCAGCGTCTCGGCCAGCGGGGCGGCGTTGTTGGGACGGATCGAGTTGTAGCCCGGGGCCGAGGTGGCGATCTCGGTGATCCCACCCATGCCCACCGCGTGGTGGTTGCGGCCGGTGAGCAGCGCCTGGCCGGGTCGGCGAGCACAGCGCGGTGGTGTGGAACCGGTTGAACTTCAGGCCCCTCGGCGGCCAGGCGCTCGGCCGTCGGCGTGGCGAACGGCCCACCGAAGGCGCGACGAGGCGCCGAAGCCGACGTCGTCGAGCATGATGATCAGCACGTTGGGGGCGCCCGTCGGGAGGCCGCAGCGGCTCGATGGGCGGGTAAGACGTGTCCGGGTCCTTGGCGTCATAGGTGGTCAGCCCCACGTGCGGCCGGTCGGAATCGGCAAACGAGCGCAGACCGCGCGCACGCCCCGCGGGCGACGACGCAACGCAACAGGCCGGCGCAAGCAGCGCGGCACACAACGCGCCGGCAGCAGAGCACAAGCGCGACGGCGCAGCGCAAGTCGGCCATCTCACGCAACACTGCTGCACGCGCACGCACCGCACGCACCATCACAAGCGCGCTCAGGCTACCCGCGCGAACAGCGAGCGCAAGCGAACGATCGCGGCTAGGCAATGGAGCTCTCTCAGCACAAACAGTCATATCGAGTCACGCTAGCAGTCGATCAGCGCGACGACAACACACATCACCGCAGAGCAACACCTCACAGCGGTCAGCGCACACTAGCCACTGGAGCTCCATCGACACCTCGAGCGCACAAGGAGAGCGCTAGAACAAACGGAAATCGAACATCAGAGAGGAACAGAATCACAGCGCTAACAGAGCTCTCACAGAACCATCACGTAGATAACATGAACAAAGCTCGCAAAACAGCGTCAGCACATCGCAACAACAATCGAGGACTCGCTCACGCAAGATCGCAACGAGGAATAGCAACCACGTCAAGCCAGAGACTAAAACGAAGAACACAATCAGAGCAAACATCAGCGTATCTCTAGCTCCAATGCTCAACGCGAAATCGAAACGACGCCAGCGAACTAACGCTACAGCGATCACAACGACCAATCAACCAACGCCGAGCGCAACGAGAGCACACAGCACAACCATCACAGCGAAACTCACGCACAGGAGGCTAACCAACACAAAAGCGAAAAATCACACGCAACAACACAAAGGCGAAAAAAATCAACGCTATCGCAATCAGCCAACCACACCAATCGAACCGCAAAACAAGAACACAACAGCGGGGAACCAAAAAAAACATAGCAATCGCACAAGCAAACACGCAAATAAAACAAAGTTCAATAGCACACACTAGCGAAAAACAACCAAGCTCAATTGCAAAACAAAAACGAGTAGCAATCGCTAACACTCGCTAGCAAATAAAAAAACTAGTTGCAAAAACACGCAGAGTAACAGAAACAAAATCAAAGAAAGCAAAAAAAACAAAGAGTAGTCTAGAGAGCAACAACAAAAGAGCAAAAAAACCAAACCAAAACAAAAATCGCAACGGAGTAACTAATCTCTTTGCAATCGCGAGCAGAACAAACCGAGAAGCAAACAATCAAACAACAACACAAAAAACACAAAGGCAAACATCTCAAAAAACAAAAAGCAGAACAAAACAAAACAAAAAAACAAAACAAACAAACAACACAAACAGCAACAAACGAAAGAAAACAGCAAGCAGCGTACACACAACATCAAAACAAAACAAGCGCTACCTAACAAACGAGAACGAACGAAAGCAAACATCACAAAACAAAGCAAAAGTTGCAAACAACACACTTGCTAGCAAAGCAAACCAAACGGCTAATCAACAATCACACAGCAATAGCTCAAGAAAAAAACACAACACCAAAAAACCAAGCAAGCGAAACAAAAACCAAAAAGCACAACCAAAAAAAACATTACAACGCATACAAGCTAAGCGCTGGCGCAGCAACGAAACAAACGAAACAACAAAAAAACACAAACGCAAAAACAGCAATAAACAAAAACAAAAGCAATAACACAAAAAACACAGATCAAGCTAGCAAAAAGCACCAAGCTAACGCAAAAACACACAAAAAAACAACAAAAAGCTAAACAAAAACAACAACACAAAACACCAAAATAACGTAAAACCAAAATAGCAATTTAAATCAAACTAACCAACATCAACAACACATCACCGAAAACGCAGCGAGCAAAAACAACAGCAAAAACAAAACAATAGCTACCGAGCGCTAACAAAACCGAAAAGCAACACAAATCAAGCAAAACAACCAAAACAACCATTATCTAAACAAACTGTAAATTAACCACCAGCAACAATCAAAAACCGATATCAAAAACAACGCGAAAACAACAAAAAAAAACAACAAAAAAACAACACAATCAAAACATCAAAGCGCAATCGCAACAGAAAATCTCAAGCTAACGCAGCTCACAATAAAAACAACACAAAGCAACAACAACTCAAACAATACCAAACGCAACAAGAACGAACCATCTCTCTACCATTTCTCACAATCGCAAAAAAATCTCAATCAACAGCTCAACACAAAATTACCAACATCAACACCAAAACATACCACGAAAAACAAGCAAAACTCAACCAACAAAACAATCAACAAAAGCTAAATCACCTAACACACCAACTACAAAACACAACCAAACCGCTCAACTAATCAGCTAAAAGAACAAACACCAATCGCAGCAAACACGCAAAAAAACTAACAAGCAAAACGAACGCACTCACAACGCAATCTACGCTAAACACTAAGCTCAACTAACGATCACAGAACTCAGCAACCAGATCCTCGATGTCGCCTTCCGAGTAGCAAGCGCCACGATCCAGCGGTGATTCGACTGAACGAAACATGTTAAAAGCCTATGTGCACGAGCACTGAACACGCCTGGAGCATGAAACGATCACAGCATCATTTAAGGTGAGCGGATCAGTTCAGCAGTGCCTCAGGTGCTGCTAATGCGAATCAAGCGCAACGAGCTGCGACGTCACTCACAGTAGCAAATCCGCTCGCTGAGACCTTCGAGTCGGCAAACCCGTAGCGTTGAGGAAGAAGTCGATAGCTTCGATCAAGAACAAAGTGCGAACGCTAACTCGCAGAGCGAAGCACCAAACGCTTGCAAACCTGTCCGCCAGTTAACCCGGTGCTGCGGAGATAGTGCAATTACTTCCGTCACGGAGTGTGCAAACGCACCTTCAGTTATGTCGACCATTTCGCCTCCTAGCGGATCGTCAGCTAGCTAACGAAGCAGCACCTCGGCTGAACATGCACACCTTAGTCCGTCGCTACCTCCCCAGCTGGAGATCAGCGACGGAGTCGAGATGTTCCGACAACGAGCAGTCGCCATCGAGCGATACCGCTACCGAGCACCAAGATCCAACCCCTTACGAGCGAAACAACAAACCACACGCACCAGCAGCGTGAGCACGTGGAGAGCCAGATGCAGTGAAGCTGCACGTCCGGTTCGCAAGCACGGGAAACCCAATCAATGAAGTCGAGCAGAGCACCCCAGTCCAACCCCAACACCTATGTAGCGACCTGGAGAGCTTCGCCTACGTGTGCTTCATCGTCGATGCCTTCAGTCGCATGATCGTCAGCTAACGTGTAGCCACCCACATGCGCACCAACATAGTCCTCAACGTGCGATACACGATAGCAACGCAGCACAGTCCTCGAGAACTCGTAGCCCATTCCAACGCGAGTCGCAATTCACTTCATTCGATACAGCGAAAAGCTAGCTGAGCTGGAGCAGTGCCTTCCATCAGCAGCGTCAGCAACGCGACAACAACGGTGCCGAGTCAGTCAACAGCTCCTACAAAGAGAGCTGATCCGTGCCGGCCAGAGCCCCTACGCAAATCAACGACGTCGAACTAACCACGCTGTCGTGGTCCACTGTGAACACAGCACAGCTCCACGAGAACCTCGCCTACGTCCGCCAGTCGAATTCGAGAGAACTACCCGCACCCACCCGCTGTGTAGCCCTCAAGCCCGCAAACAACGGGGATAAACAGAACCCGGAGTCTAACCCTCAGCAGTCAGCTTTGAATCAAAGAAACCGAGTCTCCATCAACCCAACAGTTCAATCAACGACAGCCGTTGTTCCCACACCCTCCGCCACCGCCCACAACGAGCTGCTTCACCTTCGCCATCTCCAAGCTCCACCACGTCTTTACACACACAAGCAGCTCTCCTTCTTTGCTACCTCACATACGTGTATCACAAAACATCACCTCACACCTCAACTCACCCATCTCACTATCAACGCGTCAGAGATATCGTTTGAGAGTTCACCTGTCCCAGAAAACCTACACATCACACGTGGAGGTGAAGGGACTCGAACCCTCGGCCTCTACATTGCGAACGTAGCGCTCTACCAGCTGAGCTACACCCCCGAGGCGCCCACGTAGGTTAGTGCGCGGCGGAGGCGCCTTTGCCCATGAGCACGGATCGGTCGGGCGTGCCACCACGGATCCGACCGGACCCCAACGGTCGGGCTCGATCTCGAGTATCTCAGAGAGAGTTGCCCGTGGTCACGGAAGCGACGACGCCGTTGTCGTCGACGTCGAAGCCTCTGCGTCTGCCATGGACTCTGCTGCCGCGTTGGAGCCCGGAGGCGGGACGAACTCGAAGTGGGCACTGGCGCAGTTCGAGGGTTGGGCGGCCACCGCCACGTCCACGCCAGGCATGGTGCTGAGCGTCCAGACAGTCAGCGGGGCTCCCTGCTCGAGGCAGGCGAGGCTCGGGTCGGTGGTCATCAGGCCGGCCATCGTCCCGACGTACTGGACCGTCCCTTCGTTGGTGGGGCGGTTCACGGGGAAGAGGGGCACCCTGGTCCCGCCGAACATGCCTGTCGTCAGATAGCCCGTCCCCGGAGGCGGTGGGGGCGGTTCGGTTGTGGTGGTCGTGGAGGACGAGGACGTCGTCGAGCTCGACGAGGACGACGGAGGGCTGGAGGACGAGGGCGGGGTCGACGATGGGCCCGGCGTCGCCGGGGACGAGCCCGGCTGGAGCTGAGTGGTCGTCGGCGATGGCTGCCCCGGGAGGGAGGTCGGTCCCGACTGAAGATCCTTGACCGCGGGCGCATTGCCGAGCAGGGCGGCCAGCATGGCGGGATCGTTGCCGTCCATGCCGAGGGCCCAGATCCCGACCCCTGCGATGTGGAACGAGTTCGCCAACTGAGCCTTCAAGGCCATCGACGTCGGGTCGTCGAAGTACGTCTCGTGCCACTGCCCGCCCACCTGGTAGGACGTCCATGCCGTCTGTGAGCCGGGATCCCAGTACGTCGGGTGCCCCGATGCCGCGATCTGCGCGTAGCTCATCGGAGTTTCCGGACCTGTGGCTGCCGCCGATTGGCTGCCGTTCGTCGTCGGCCAGTCGTAGCCGTAGTAGGGAAGTCCGAGGATCACCTTGGACGCAGGGACCACGGACGTGAACTGCTGGAGCGTCTCCGTGTCGCTGAAGGCTCCCCCGACCAGAGGCGAGGTGGCGCTCGGAGTCCCGGTGTCGTTCATGTCGTAGGCCATGACGAAGAACCCGTCGACGGCCGGTGCCAGCGCCTTGATGTCGTAGAAGCCCCCGCTGTCTCCCGCCGCGCTGGCGTACGTGGCCATGGTGACCTGCCAGTGGGGATTGGCGGCATGCAACGCAGAGGAAACCCCGCTGATCAATCCCGTCAGACCGTTCCGGTCGGCGCTCCCCACGCCCTCGAAGTCGAAGTTGACTCCGTCGAGGTTCTTGGCCGAGACGGCACCGATCAACGCTGCGGACAAGCGGGCCGAGGCGCCGGGATCCGAGGTGATGGCATCGAGGGTGCTCTGGTCGAAGCAGGTCACGGTGAGCACGACCCGGGCACCGGCCGCGTGGGCCCGGTTTACGAGGTTCACCAGGTCCTGGCTCTCGTAACCGTTCCATCCCGCACCGCTCTGGTCGAGGCTTCCGTCCCCATTGGCGTCGACACTGAAGTACGCCAGCGTCGTGAGGTTGTTGACGTCGAAACCGGACGATTGGGACAGCGTCCAGTAGGGCGCGTACCCGAAGACCTCGTGGGGGGTGAGCGTGGGCGAGCCGATGGACGGGGGTGCCGGAGCCGGCGTCGAAGTGGCCCGGGGAAGCGTTGCCCCGGCGTGAACCCGTTCGGCCTGGAACCGATTGCCGCTGTCGGGCACCGTGGACCGTGCCGGTGCGGCGTTGCTTGCGAGGGTCCGGAACGACGCGCTTGCGCCGCCGGCCAGGAGGACGACCGCCAGCAACGCGACGAAGGATGGGGCCAGCCGCCGCTTGCGCCGCTCTCTCCGGACTGCGTGCCGATGCGCCGGAGGCGAGGCCCGATGACTGCTCGGGATCGGTGTACGGCGTGCGCCAGAGAGCGTCGCCGCCAGGGCCAGGTCGGAGGTCGTAGCCCGGCGCTCGGCGAGCTCGGGATGCTCGAACCCGGCAAGCCGGCGCACAAAGGCGTCGACCTCGGAACGGGGAGCACTGAACGTCCTCGACGACTCGCCGTCGAACCAGCGATCCCCGACGGCATGGACCTCGATCAGCCCGCGCTTGCGTCCGAGAGGCCTCCTGCGACCGGTGACGACGACGAAGCGGGTGATCGAGTGCCAAGGGATGAGGTCGGGAACGACATCCTGGCGTCCGCTCGACGTCACGATCAGGCCTGAGCCGGTGGCTTCGAGCCCAAAGCCGGAGACCGCGGGCTCACCGGTCGAGGGATCCGCCGGTGAGACATCGGCAGCGGCATCGACCGAGATCCGGCCGACGGGTGTCCTGGCTTTGGAAGCGTGTCGATGTCGGCTCACGGGATCCTCGGTCATGGATACGGGAGCGGAGTGGTCCTGCCCGGTTCGAGCTGCTCGTTGCAAGCAGTCATCACTCCGCTCGGTGCGCTGTCTTGACGGCGGCCCTGATGGACCAGCGAGATCCAAGCTACCGCAGCGTGGCCTCGATCCGACAGTCGGGTGTGGAAAGCATTCGCCACTGCTCGCACCGATGACCGGGGCGGCCGGAGGCCAAAACTGGGGACAGGACCCCGCTGCCTGTCGCCGACGGTGTCGGACCCCCCTCCAGGCCCCGCCCCCTATGCGTCCTTCACGGACGACACCAGTTTGCCCAGCGTGTCCTTGGCGTCGCCGAACAACAGCGTGGTCTTCTCGTCGAACAGCAGCTCGTTGTCGATGCCGGCGAAGCCCGGCCGCATCGACCGCTTCAAGAACACGACGTGCTCGGCATCGTCAGCATTGATGATGGGCATCCCGTAGATCGGGCTCCCCGGCGTGCTCTTGGCTGCCGGGTTCACCGTGTCGTTCGCTCCCACGACGAGAGCGACGTCGGCGGTGGCCATCTCCGGGTTGGCCTCTTCCATCTCCTTCAACTCGTCGTAGGGAACGTTGGCCTCGGCGAGGAGCACGTTCATGTGCCCCGGCATCCGGCCGGCGACGGGATGGATGGCGTAGAAGACGTCGACGCCACGGGCGATGAGCAGGTCAGCCAGCTCGCGCGGCAGTGTGCTGGGCCTGGGCGACCGCGAGTCCGTATCCGGGGACGATCACGACCTTCCGGGCGTAGGCGAGCAGTACCCCGATGTCCTCGGGAGTTCCCGATCTCACCGACCGCCCCTCGGCCGACCCGTCGGCGCCGGCGGCGGCTGTCACCACCGAACCGAAGGCCGAGAACAGAACGTTGGCGAGGGAGCGTCCCATGGCCTTGCTCATCATCCGGGTGAGCAGCACGCCGGATGCCCCCACAAGGGTGCCGGCGATGATCAACAGGTTGTTGTCGAGGGTGAAACCGGACGCGGCGACTGCCAATCCGGTGAATGCGTTGAGGAGCGAGATGAGAACAGGAACATCGGCCCCCCCGATGGGGAGGACGAAGATCACCCCGAGGACGAGCGAGAGCAGTGCGGTGATGACCAGCAGGGGCACACTGGCTGTGACGAGGGTGGTGACGGCCAGTGCGACGATGGCCGCTCCCACGAAGGCATTGATGATCTGCTGGGCGGGATAGGTGACCGGCCGACCCGTCATGAGCTCCTGCAATTTGGCAAAGGCAATGGCGCTGCCCGAGAACGACACGCATCCGACGAGCACACCGAAGAGCACCTCACCGATGCGGTAGACCGCCGGCTTCCCGGGGGCCTCGATGAGGAAGGCCACGATCGAGATGAGGGCGGCGGCGCCGCCGCCGACGCCGTTGAAGATGGCCACCATCTGGGGCATGGCCGTCATCTTCACCAGCCGTGCGGCCGGAACGGCAATGGCCGCTCCCAGCACCATGGCCACCAGGGTCAGCACGAGGTTGAGCGTGTGGGCGCGGACCTCGGGATGGGCGAACGTGAAACCGATGGCCACCGTTGCTGCGGCTGCCGCCAGCAGGTTCCCGTTGCGGGCGTGCTTCGGCGAGCTCAGACCCTTGAGGGCAAGGATGAAGCCGATGGCGGTCAGCAGATAGACGAGGTCTATCCCGGTGTTGAGCGTCACTTGGCACCGCCGGGTGTCCGGCTCTCACCCCGGTCGCTGTCCTTGGCGCGCTCGTTCGGCTTGGCCTTGAACATCTCCAGCATCCGGTCGGTCACGACGAACCCACCCACGATGTTGAGCGTGGCCAGCAGCACCGCGAAGAAAGCCAGCGTGATCTGAGCCGCCCCCCGCGCCTCCCCCATGATGAGGATCGTTCCCACCAGCACGATGCCGTGGATGGCGTTGCTGCCCGACATCAGCGGCGTGTGGAGGATGCTCGGGACAGCGCTGATCACCTCGATGCCCACGAATGCGGCGAGCACGAAGACCGTCAGGAACTCGAGGATGCCGGTGGTCACGGCTGCTGCTCCTTTGCCTCGTCGGTGATCGGCTCTTCCCCCGCAGCCGACGCTCGATCGCCCCCGGTGGCCGCGGCCGACTCGGAGTGCGCAGACTCGGACTGGGCGGCCGGCGGCGTACCGGCCTGGGCGGCAGCCGGTGCCAACCCCAGAGCCTCAGCGGTAGGCCCGTGGACCACCTGACCGGCCCTCACCACACAGGTCCCGGCCACGATCTCGTCGTCGAAGTCGGGAGCCAGCTCGCCGTCCTTCACCAGAAGGCCCAGGAAGTTCGCGATGTTGCGGGCGTAGAGGAAACTGGCGTGGGTGGGCATGCCTGCGGGGGGGTTGCTCATGCCGACGATCGTCACCCCCTGGAACGACACGTCCTCGCCGGCCACGGTCAGCTCGCAGTTCCCTCCCGAGTCGGCGGCCAGGTCGATGATGACCGCGCCCTCCGCCATCCCTTCGACCATCTGGCGGGTGACGAGCACGGGTGCGGACCGACCCGGGATCTGGGCGGTCGTGATGACGGCGTCGGACGCCCCGACCTCGGCCGCCAGGAGCTCCTGCTGCTTGGCCAGGTACTCGGCCGACTGCTCCTTGGCGTAGCCGCCTGTGCCCTCCTGGGTCTCGAGCTCGAGCTCGACGAACTTGGCCCCCAGGCTCTCGACCTCTTCTTTCGCCGCCGCCCGGACGTCGTAGGCCCGCACCATCGCACCCAGCCGGCGGGCCGTGGCGATGGCCTGCAACCCGGCCACCCCCGCCCCCATGACCAGCACCTTGGCCGGGGGGACGGTACCGGCGGCTGTCATGAACATGGGGAAGAACTTGGCCAGATGGCTGGCCGCGGCCAGCCCGGCCCGGTACCCCGACACCGTTGCCTGGGACGAGAGGGCGTCCATCGACTGGGCCCGGCTGATGCGCGGCAGGAGATCGAGGCTGTAGACGGTCGCTCCCCGCTCCCCCATCACCTTCACCACGCCTGCTTCGGACTGCGGCTGGAGGAAGCTGACCAGCGACACGCCCTCGGGAAGCGCCCGCGCCTCTTCTTCGGTCGGCGGCTGAACCCGAGCCACCACCGCCGCGCCCCTCATGGCAGCCTCGGCGTCGGGGGCGACCGACGCCCCGGCCTCCACATAGTCGCTGTCCGAGAAACGGGATGCGGTGCCTGATCCGGACTCGACTTCGACGTCGACACCGGTCTTGGCGATCCTCGAGGCCACGTCCGGGACGATGGCCACCCGGGCCTCACCGGGGCGCGACTCCTTCACGACGGCGAGTTTCACGGGGCAGAGGGTATAGCCGTCGGCGCATGTTGACCGCATTCCGAGCCGGCCGGGGCTGGGAAGACCTCGACCGACGCGCTGGAGAAGGTGCCGGCCCTCAGTCCAAGGCCGGCCCCCGGGTCGGGTCCTTCCCCGACCCTCCGTCCGTCGCCTGCTCGACGGCGGTCAGGAACGCCGGTCGCTCCCCCCCGCCGTGGGCGACCAGAGCGGCGCCAGTGACATAGGCGGCCAGGGGTGAGGTGAGGACAAGGCACAGTGCCGCCATGTCCTCGGCCGTGCCGAAGCGCCCGACTGGCACGGTGGCGGCCACTGACGCCATGCCGGCCTCACCCCCGTAGTGATCGACGGAGGCTTCCGTGGCGATCAGGCCCCCGACCACGCAGTTGACCCGCACCTTCGGAGCCCATTCGACGGCGAGTGACTGGGTCAGATTGATGAGCCCGGCCTTGGCCGCGCCGTAGGCGGCGGTTCTAGGGGAGGGACGGGTGCCGCTCACCGAGGAGATGTTGACGATGGCTCCACCACCCTCCTGTGCCTGCATGATCCGGTTGGCCGCCTGGGCGCAGTACAGCGGGGCCAGCAGGTTGAGGGCCACGACACCTGCGAACAACCGCGGGGACGCCGTGGCGGCGTCCGCTGCAGGCGAGCCCCCGGCATTGTTCACCAGCACGTCGATCCGGCCGAAACGGTCGACAGCGGCGGCAACGACCGAGGCCGCCTCCTCGGCGTCGCGCACGTCGGCCGCCACGAAGGAGGCCCGCCGCTCCGTACCTGACCGGTCGGGCTCGGAAGGGAGCTCGGTCGCAGAAGGCTCGTGACGCCCGCAGACCAGAACCTCCGCTCCGGAGGCGAGGTAGGCGCCGGCGATGCCACGTCCGATCCCTTTGGTCCCCCCGGTCACGACGACGGCGGAGCCTTCGAGCCGGAACGACCCTCCGTCGCGGGCGAAATCGAAGTTGCCCACTGCTGCCTCCCGATCGCTGACTGGTACTGTCCTGACGCTGTATCAGATCATGTCGAACAACAGCACACCGGGCATGCCGCCGCACCCGCCGGGAGCCAGAGCCCCTCTCCCGGTGCGGATGCAGTCCGTGCCTCCTGAACCCTGAACCATGGAGCCGTCGTGGCCGTCATCACCAACCAGCCCGCAGAAGGCGTCGCCGAAGTCGTCATCGACCATCCTCCGGTCAACGCGCTCGATGTGGCCGGGTGGTACGGGCTGGCCGACGCCGTCACCGCCGCCGGGCGGGTCGAGACGAACCGGGCCGTCATCGTGCGGGCCGAGGGCCGTGGCTTCTGCGCCGGTGTGGACATCAAGGAGATCCAGGCCGAGGGTGACCATGCGCTCATCGGGGCCAACCGGGGATGCGCGGCCGCCTTCGCCGCCGTGTACGAGTGCGAGGTGCCGGTCATCGCCGCGGTCCACGGGTTCTGCCTGGGAGGCGGGATCGGCATCGTCGGCAACGCCGACATCATCATCGCCACCGATGACGCCACGTTCGGGCTCCCCGAGGTCGACCGGGGGGCGCTCGGTGCGGCCACCCATCTGTCCCGACTCGTCCCCCAGCACCGGATGCGCTCCATGATCTACACGGCGAAGCCGGCGTCCGCCGCCGAGCTGCACCACTATGGATCCGTCCTCGAGGTCGTCGCCGACGACCAACTCGTCGAGGTTGCTCTCGCGGTTGCCAAGGACATCGCCGCAAAGAGCCCGACCATCATCCGCCGAGCGAAGGAGTCGCTCAACGGCATCGACCCGGTCGACGTGAAGGCCAGCTACCGGTTCGAGCAGGGCTTCACCTACGAGCTGCACGTGGCCGGGGTGGCCGACGAGCAGCGGGCGGCGTTCGTCGAGAAGCGCGACGCCGACACGACCAGGTAGGAACGGAACTGCCGTGGCCGACAAGCGCCTGACCACCGACGAGCTCGTCTCCGAGCTCAGGAGCGGCATGACGATCGGGATCGGGGGGTGGGGATCGAGACGCAAGCCCATGGCCGCCGTCCGGGCCATCCTGCGCTCGGATTTGGACGACCTCACCGTGGTCTCCTACGGCGGTCCCGACGTCGGACTCTTGTGTGCGGCGGGGAAGGTCGGATCGGTGGTGGTCCCGTTCGTGACCCTCGACTCGATCGCCATCGAGCCCCACTTCAGAGCGGGCCGGCAACAAGGCGCCTTTTCGTGCACCGAGCTCGACGAGGGCATGTTCTACCTGGGCCTCCTGGCCGCCTCCCAGCGGGTCCCGTTCCTCCCGACAAGAGCCGGGCTCGGATCGGACGTGCTGGCCAAGAACCCCGAGCTCCGTACCGTCGTCTCCCCCTATGACGACGGCGAGGAGCTGGTGGCCATGCCGGCACTCTCCTTGGACGCCGCCATCGTCCATGTGAACAGGGCCGACTGCCGGGGGTCGGGTCAGATCCTCGGCCCCGACCCGTTCTTCGACGAGCTCTTTCTGGGAGCGGCGGACAAGCGGTTCATGACGGTCGAGCAGGTCGTCGGCACGGACCAGCTCGCGGTGGCCGGGCCGCTTCAGACCCTCTGCATCAGCCGGCTGTTGACCGACGGCGTGGTCGAGGCCCCGGGAGGCGCCCACTTCACGGCCTGTGTCCCCGACTACGGACGCGACGAGGCGTTCCAGAAGGCCTACGTCGTCGCCGCCGGTGATCCCGAGCGTTGGCAGGAGTTCCACAAACGCTTCTTCGAGGTGGACGAAGCCGGCTACCGGGCACAGACCGCCGAGCTGGCGGCAGAGGTTCGAGGGTGAGCGCCGACACGGGGGTGAGCGCCGACACGGGGGTGAGCAGAGCCGAGTACTGCGCGGTGGCCTGCGCCGAGGTGTTCCGGGGCGATGGCGAGGTCATGGCCAGCGCCTTCGGCACGGCCCCGGCGATCGGAGCCAGACTCGCCCGACGGACGTTCGCGCCCGACCTGGTGCTGACCGACGGGGATGCGGCCTTGGTGGACGGGGCACCGGCACTCGGGGCGAAGACCTCGGACTTCGTCATCGAATCGCACATGCCGTACCGGCGGGTGTTCGACGTGGTGTGGTCGGGGCGCAGGAGCCTCATCATGATGGCGTCCCAGATCGATCGCACCGGGAACCAGAACATCAGCGCCATCGGCGACTGGAAGCGTCCGTCCGCTCAGCTCATCGGGGTCCGGGGCGCTCCGGGGAACACCGTCAATCACCCGACGAGCTTCTGGGTACCCAACCACTCGCCACGCACCTTCGTGGAGGAGGTCGACGTGGTGTGCGGCGTCGGCTATGCCAGGGCGGCCGCCGCCGGTCCCCCGGCCACGGCATTCCACGAGATCCGTTTCGTGATCTCCAACCTCGGTGTGTTCGACTTCGAGACGCCCGGGAAGACGATGCGCATCCGATCCGTACATCCGGGAGTGACGGTGGAGGACGTCGTCGGCGCCACCGGTTTCGAGCTCGTCGTCCCCCACCCGGTCTTGGAGACGCGCCCACCCACGCCAGAAGAGCTGGTGCTCATCCGCGACGAGCTCGATCCGAGGGGCCTGCGCGAACGGGAGGTGAAGGGATGACGAGAACGGACACACGGGAGCGGCAACCAGGCAGGCGTCCGGCACACAAGAGGACCGGCGGGTGAGGAGCCCGGGCCGTTGAGCGACGAGCCGGACCGGCAAGGCCATCCGGCCCTCGTCACGCGGTTCTGCTCGCTCGTCGGCGTCCGGTACCCGATCGTCCAGACGGGCATGGGCTGGGTCGCCGGCCCCCGCCTGGTGGCGGCTACGGCGGAGGCGGGGGGACTCGGCATCCTGGCCTCGGCCACCATGAGCCTCGCCGAGCTCGACGCGGCCATCGGCGAGGTCCGCGGCCGCACGACCCGTCCCTTCGGCGTGAACCTCCGTACCGACGCCGCCGACGTCGCCGACCGCATCGCGCTCATGATCGACAACGGGGTCACGGTGGCCAGCTTCGCCCAGGCACCCCGTCCCGACCTCGTGGCCAGGTGCCGGGAGAACGGGCTCGTGGTCGTGCCCACCGTGGGCGCTCGTCGACACGCTGAGAAGGTCGCCGAATGGGGCGTCGACGCCGTCATCGCCCAGGGGACCGAAGGTGGCGGCCACACCGGCGCCGTGCCCACGTCCCTGCTCGTCCCGGCCGTCGTCGACGCAGTCGGTGACCAGGTCGCCGTGCTCGCCGCCGGAGGATACTTCGACGGTCGCGGACTCGTCGCCGCCCTCGCCTACGGAGCGGACGGGATCGCCATGGGTACCCGGTTCCTGTTGACGAAGGAGAGCCGGGTTCCCGACGCCGTGAAGGACGTCTACCTGGCCACCCCGGTGACGGGAACGGTCGTCTCGACCGCCGTCGACGGCGCGCCGCAGCGCGTCATCCGGACCCACCTGGTCGACCGGCTCGACAGGGCCGGGTGGTTCCGGAGGCTCCCTCGCGCCCTCAAGAACGCCTACGCGTTCCGCCACCAGACGAGTGCGTCGCTCGTGTCGCTCCTCAGAGAGGGACGGGCGATGAGACAAGGCAACGAGCTGTTGTGGTCCCAGGTGGTCATGGCGGCCAACGCACCGATGATGACGAAGGCGGCGTTGGTGGAAGGGCGCACCGACGTGGGCGTGCTCCCCACCGGGCAGGTGGTGGGTGCCATCGACGAGCTGCCCACCGTGGCCGAGCTCGTGCGATCGCATCGTCGGCGAGGCGGAGGCCGTGCTCGACCGGCTGTCCGGCTCGGCCCCCTGACGCACCGCATCCGAAGCGAGCTGTCGCCACAGAATGCAACGGAGCGTGCTGCTGCACCCACAGTCAGTGTTGGTCCACGCGTCCACCGCGTTCCCGCCACTTCCCGGCCGCCTGGAGGAGAACCTCGGGCGCCTGGTCCGGCGAGCATGGCGATGACGTAGTTCTCCCATTGTGCGGGGCCGTGACGTACGTGATAATCGGTCACCACGTACGAGAAGGTCGTCGCCCTCGTCGTGTCGGCACGGATCCGCACCGACCCTGACCGGGATGTGACGGGTCGTGTGACAGACGGCCTTCGAGGAGTCGAGATGTCACGCCCAGACACGTCGCAACCGAACGGATCTCCGGATTCCGGGAAGGGCCGCAAAGCGCGCTCGGACATCGTCGGCATCGGGGCGGTCACAGGATTCGGTTGGGGCACGAAGCATCTTTGGGACGGTTTCAACCTCGGGGAGAGCTCGGTCAGACTCGTTACCGGGCTGGACGGGTACGTCGATGAGGGAAAGGCATACCTCTCGCTCGTGGCCGACGAGGGCGACAGCAAGGACGGTCCGAGCCGCTTCATGCGTGCCGCCCGCTTTGCCGGGCGCGAGGCGGTGGCGAACGCCGTCGACCGGGGCTGGGAGCCGGGGGCCGTCGTCGGAGTGGTCCACAGCATCGAGGCCGGGGACATCGAATCCTGGAGCGAGTTCTATCGCTCAGGAGTCACCAAGGTACGGCCCAAACGGTGGGTGAACATGCTCCCGTCCACCGTTCTCTCCCAGTTCATGAAGGAGCATGATTTCCACGGACCGACAATGTCCGTCTCGGCCATGTGCGCGACGGCAAACGCCGCCATGATCACCGCCACCTCGTGGCTCGAGTCCGGGACGGCGACCGACGTGGTCCTTCTGGCCACCGACCTCTCGGGCATCCCCCAGACCCTTCGCGCCTTCAGTGATCTGGGTCCCGCCGTCCTGAACTCGCCTCCGTTCGAGGCGAGCCGTCCGTTCCAAGAGGGAAGCCGTGGTTTCGTCGGGGGCGAGGCGGCGGTCGCCATGGTCCTCTCCACCCGGCCCACGGGTTCCTACGGGGCGGTACTCGGGGGCGCCATGACCATGGATGCCCACAACCTCGTTGGCGTGGCACCCGACCGCGGGGAGATGACCCGGTGCTTCCTGCTCGCCACGGAGCGATCAGGCGTCGGGCCCGGGGATGTGATGTACCTGAACGCCCACGCCCCGGGCACCGGAATGTGCGACGTCGCCGAAGCGGCGATCATGGACGAGTACTTCCCGCAGACGCGAGGGTTCTTCTCGATCAAGCCGCTGGTCGGACACTGTCAGTCCGCCGCCGCCGCCGTGGAGACGCTGGCCACGCTCTATGGGTTCGAGACGGGTTGGATCCCCTCACCCCCACAGGTGGCCCCCGGCCATCCCAAGCTGATCGACGGTCGGAGCAAGTTCCCGCCGGGGCTCACGGTGAAGTCGTCGATCGGCATGGGAGGGTACAACACCGCCGTGCTCATCGAGCCGCCGGCCCCCTGACTAAAGGCGGCGCGACCAAGCTGGAAGGCGCTGCTACCAGGCTCAAGGTGCGCCTGAGGGCAGCCGATACCAGTCCCATGGCCAGGACGAGCAGCTTCGGCGACCACCGGTCGAAGGTCTCGTTCGACCGGGTGAAGCCGGACCGTCCGGCCATGGGCGAGCAGCCCTTCGAGCTGTCACGGACGGTGGACTTCACCGGGGACGAGTTCCCCTCCGTGACCTGGGTCTACGACAGCGCTCGGGACGAGGTGACCTGGTCGCGCCCGATCGAGGAGCTGTTCGGGTTCGCGGCCGGGGTCCGCGGCTTCCAGTCGATCCCGATCGACGCCGCCGAGACGGCCGCCGCCCCTCCAGACAGCGCCGCCCCCGGCGAAGCAGCCGTCCCGGGCCATCGGATGGCCCCCTCCCCGCCCATCGGGGGAGAGGACGTCGGATCCGTGCTCCTCGCCCCCATCCTCGGGCCGCTCAGAGCGGGCATGCCACCGTCGGAGTCCGACGTGCAGATGGCCATCCAGTGCCCGGACGGGACGATCTCGACCGTCGTGGTCCGGGCCTCTCCGGTGCGGACGGCGGACGGGGCGGACGGGGCGGACGATGGCAGCGTGGGCGATGAGCACCCGGAGGGAAGAGGAGCGGCCTACGTCGGCGTCGTCGTCGACATCACGTCCCAGCAGAAGTTCCAACGCGAGCTGGGCGAGCTCGTCGACCGCTACCGCCTGCTCACCGAGGTCTCGCCCGACGTGGTCTTCGTGCACCAGAACGGACGGCTGGTGTACGGCAACCGGGCGATGGCAAGTCTCGTCGGAGCACGAACCGATGAGGAGTACGCCCGGGTCGTCGCCGAGTACCGCAGCCGGCCGCTGACCGACTTCATGGATCCGGCCGACATCCCGATGATGGTCGACCGGCTCTCCCATCTGACCGAGCCCGGTCAGTTCTTCGAGCACGGCGAGATCAAGTGGTACCTGCCCGACGGCGCCGTGAAGGACATGGAGATCACGTCGATCCGCACGACGTGGGGGGGCGAACCCGCCTTCCAGGTCATCGCCCGCGACATCTCCGAGCGGCGGGCAGCCGAAGCTGCCAACCGGTACCGGGCCAGCCTGGTGGCCCACGTATCCGACGCCATCATCGGCATCAGTCCCGACGGCACCATCGAGAGCTGGAACGAAGCGGCTGAGAACATCTACGGCTGGACCGAGCAGGAGGTGGAGGGCCGGTCGATCTCAGCAGTCCTCACCGGCAACCGCACCGACAGCGCATCCGTGCTGGAACGCGGGCGACGCACCCACGTGCGAAAGGACGGATCCGAGGTCGACGTGCTGGTGGCGATCGACCCCCTCATCGACGACACCGAGCCCACCGGGTGGGTCGTCGTGTGCACGGAGCTGACCGACGCCCGCCAGGCCGAGGCCGGGCGGCGCGCCGCCGAGGAGCGCTTCGAAGCCGTCGTCGCCTCCCTCAGCGAAGGCATCGTCCTCTTCGACGAGCATTGCATCGTGTCCGCCCACAACGAGGCGGCGAAGCGCATCCTCGGTGAACGCCTGGAGGCCGGGCGTGGCGACGAGATCTTCACCGGATCCTCCATCGCCATCGAGGCGGGCGGCCATCCGCTGGCCCTCGATCAGTTCCCCCATGTCCGGACGCTCGCCACCGGTGAGCCCGAGGACGACGTGGTCATCGGGGTGACCGACAGCGTCGGCCGCCGCCAATGGCTGTCACTGAGCTCACGGCTCCTGTCCGGCGCCGGGCCGAACGGTGCATCCATGGTCGTGTGCTCGTTCACCGATGTGACGGACCGAAGGGAGGCCGAGGCCCAGCTGCACTGGCTGGCGTACCACGACTCGCTCACCGGCCTGGGCAACCGGGAGCTGTTCACGACCGATCTTCAGACCGAGCTCACTGTGGCCATGCAGAAGAAGACGAACATCGCCGTCCTCTTCATCGACCTCGACCGGTTCAAGCTGGTCAACGACTCCTTCGGCCACGCCAGCGGCGACGAGGTCCTGCTCGAGCTGGCCCGTCGGTTCAAGTCCGCCGTCCGGGGAGGCGACCTCGTGGCCCGCTTCTCGGGCGACGAGTTCGTCATCCTGTGCCGGAACGTCCACGATGTGAGCGTCGCCGTCAGCCTGGCTGCCGAGTACTCGCGACTGGTGGCCGAGCCCGTCCCCCTCTCCAGCGGCCGCGCCGTGGTCGTGACGGCCAGCGTGGGCATCTCGTTCGTCATGAGAGGCAGGCAGAGCGCCGACGACGTGCTGCAGCAGGCGGACGCCGCCATGTTCCAGGCGAAGAACAAGGGACGCTCCCGTATCGAGGTCTTCGACGACTCCTTGCGGGCGAAGTCGGTGGCTCGGCTCGAGATCTACGACGACCTGCGGTACTCGATCGACAACGACGAGTTCGCCGTCCACTACCAGCCCATCGCCTCCGTCAAGAACAACGAGATCGTCGCCATGGAGGCACTGGTCCGTTGGAACCATCCCTCGCGGGCTGTTGGGCCCCGCCGACTTCATCCCCTACGCCGAGGAGACCGACCTCATCTTCTCCATCGGACGCTGGGTCCTGCGCGAAGCCTGCCAGACCATGGCCCGCTGGCGAAGGGAGCTGCCCGGGGCCGAGGACGCCTACGTGTCCGTCAACCTCTCCGCCCATCAACTGAGCGACCCCGATCTGCTGGAGACGATCAGGCAGGCGCTGGACGACGCCCATCTTCCCGCTGAGGCCCTGGTCATGGAAGTCACTGAGAGCATGCTCATGACCGACACCTCGACCTCGATCGCCGTGCTCGGAGGGATCCACGAGATGGGCGTCGGACTGGCCATCGACGACTTCGGCACCGGCTACTCGTCGTTGGCCCAGCTGAAGCGGTTCCCGGTCAAGATCTTGAAGATCGACAAGTCCTTCATCGACGGGCTCGGCAACTTCAACAACGACGAGGCCATCGTGACCGCCATCGTGCAGTTGAGCAAGGCGCTCGGGCTCATCGTCCTGGCCGAAGGGGTGGAGACGCCGGTCCAGCTCGAGCGGATCAAGGAGCTCAGCTGCGACCTCTACCAGGGGTACCTGCTGTCCCGTCCGACCCGTGCCGATCGCGTCGACTTCGCCACGACGACTGAGCAGGCAGGCGCGTCGCGCCCGGAGTGATCCCCTTGCCGCCGACACGCTGACGATCGTTTTCCCGAGCCGCCGGATCCGGGCCCGGCTTCGTCATCCCAGGCGCTCGATGATGGTGGCGTTGGCCTGGCCCCCGCCCTCGCACATCGTCTGGAGGCCGTAGCGAGCCCCGGTGCGCTCCATCTCGTTGAGCAGCGTGGCCATGAGCCTGGCGCCGGAGGCGCCCGTCGGGTGCCCGATGGCGATCGCCCCGCCGTTCACATTGACCTTGTCCATGTCGGGGTGGTGCTCCTTCTCCCAGGCGAGCACGACCGACGCGAAGGCCTCGTTGATCTCGATGAGGTCGATCTCCTCGAGGGAGAGCTTCGACTTCTCCAGGACGAGGGTGGTGGCCGGAATCGGTGCAGTCAGCATGATCACCGGATCGTTGGCCGCCACGGCGAGCGTGCGGAACCGCGCCCGGGGGCGAAGGCCGAGCTGGATCGACCGCTCCTCGGACATGACGAGCACGGCGGCGGCACCATCGGAGATCTGGGACGAGCTCCCGGCGGTCACACCTCCGTTCTCGGCGAACGCCGGCTTCAACGAGGAGAGCGCCTCGTAGGTCGACCCGGGCCGGATGCCCTCGTCCATGGTGAGCGGGCCCTCGTCCGACGGGTCACCCTCGTCCGTTCCCGCTACCGCCGTCCGGCCGTCGACCCGGGCCCGTCGGGTCGCAAGCGGGATGATCTCGTTGTCGAAACGTCCTGCGGCGCTGGCGCGGGCACCGAGCTCGTGGGAGCGGAGCGCGAACCGGTCCATCTCCTCCCTGCCGATGCCCCACCGCTCGGCGATCGCCTCGGCGCACAGACCCTGGTGGATGAAGTCGTAGCGGCCGTGCACCGTCGGACCGAAGGCCTCGCCGGGACCGTGTTCGGTGGTGGCTCCGATCGGGACCCGGCTCATCGCCTCGACCCCGCCGCCGATGACGACGTCCATGGAGCCGGCCATCACCGCTTGGGCGGCCATGTGCACGGCCTGTTGCGCCGACCCGCACTGGCGGTCGATGGTCGTGCCCGGAACCGTGTCGGGAAACCCGGCGGCAAGCGCCGCATTGCGCCCGATGTTCATCGCCTGCTCGCCAACGGTCATCGTGCACCCGTAGACCACGTCCTCGACGAGAGCGGGGTCGAGATCGTTGCGCTCGACGAGCGCCCGGAGGGGCTGGGCGGCGAGGTCCACGGCGTGCCACCCCGACAGCCGGCCGTTCCGCTTGCCGACCGGGGTCCGGACGGCATCCACGATCACGGCGCTCACCACGAGGCCA
The DNA here is from genome assembly GCA_963828385.1 of uncultured Acidimicrobiaceae bacterium. Taxonomy (GTDB): domain Bacteria; phylum Actinomycetota; class Acidimicrobiia; order Acidimicrobiales; family RAAP-2; genus Bog-756. Next base: position 457,467 of record CAWHEF010000002.1, on the reverse strand, counting down.
TTGTGGCCCAGGCCGGCCGGTTGCCGGAAATCTGAAGGTGTGTCAGATTTCCCTACCTGGCCACCGACCGCGAAGCCTGGCGCAGCCGGACAGGGGGCCGGGTGCCGTCCGAGAAGCCTCGACAAGGACCCAGATGGACCGAGAGGGACAACCCGAGACGGCACACGCCGGGGCCGACGGCCCGATGGACCTGCGCTTCACCGCGGGTCAGGAAGCGTTCCGGCACGAAGCGAGGGCGTGGCTCCAGACCCACGTGCCGGCGCCGGGTTCGCTCCCCTCCTTCGACACCGAGGAGGGATTCGAGGCCCATCGGGCCTGGGAGCAGAGCATGTTCGAGGACCGGTGGTCGGTCGTCTCGTGGCCCGGGGAATACGGGGGCAGGGGTGTGGGCATCCTCGAGTGGCTCATCTTCGAGGATGAGTACTGGCGGGCGCAGGGCCCGGCGCGGGTCAACCAGAACGGGATCTTCCTCCTCGCTCCCACCCTGTTCGAATTCGGGACCGACGACCAGCGGGCGCGCTTCCTTCCGCCCATGGCGTCGGGCCAGGAGGTCTGGTGCCAGGGATGGTCCGAACCGGACGCAGGCAGCGACCTCGCCGGCATCCGCAGCCGCGCCGTGCGGGCCGGCAGTGACGACGGCTGGCTGCTCACCGGCCAGAAGACATGGTCGTCGCGGGCGGCGTTCGCCGAATGGTGCTTCGGGCTGTTCTGCACCGACCCGGGAGCGGAGCGCCATCGTCGGCTCACCTACTTCCTCATCGACCTGACGACAGACGGGGTGACGGTCCGCCCGATCCCGCAGATCGACGGCGAATGCGGCTTCGCCGAGCTGTTCTTCGAGGACGTGTACGTCCCCGACTCCCAGGTCCTCGGCGAAGTAGGCGAGGGATGGAGCGTCGCCATGGCCACCGCCGGCTCGGAACGGGGGCTGAGCCTCCGGAGCCCGGCCCGCTACACCGAGGCCGCCTCCCGGCTCGTCGACCTCTACGCCGAACGCCTCGTCGATGATCCGCCGGTGGCGGCGCGACATGCCGACGAGGTCGCTCGAGCCTGGATGGACGCGGAGGCCTACCGCCTGCAGACGCTGTGGACGGCGACCAGGGTCCATGACGGTGGCACCGTCGGGGCCGAGGCCAGTGCCAACAAGATCCACTGGTCGGAGACGGACCTCGCCATCCACCGAACGGCGCTGGCGCTGCTCGGAGCCGAGGCCGAGGCGTACGGTCCCGGGGTGGGCTCCCGGTGGCTCGAGGGATATCTCTTCGCCCTGGCCGGTCCCATCTACGCCGGCACGAACGAGATCCAGCGAAACGTCGTGGCCGAGCGCATGCTCGGTCTGCCCCGGGGCTGAAGGGGACGAGCAGTCCGTGCGCTTCGCCTTCAGCCGGCAGCAGACGGAGTTCTCTGAAGCAGTCCGCCGGGTGCTGGCCGATACCTGCACGGCGGCCGACGTGCGTTCCGCCTTCGAAGAGCCGAACCCGCGCCCGGCTCGCTGGGCCACGCTGGCCCGGATCGGCGTGGCCGGCCTGACCGTGCCGGAGACCTGTGGTGGGCTCGGTCTGGGGATGGTCGACCTGGTGCTCATCCTCGAGGAGTGCGGGCGGGTGGCGCTCCCCGAACCGCTGACCGCCACCGCCGCGCTGGCGGCACCGGGCCTGGCCGAGGGCGATCCGACCGAGCCTCGGCGTCCGAACACACGCCGGTGGCTGTCGGACATCGCAGCAGGCGAGGCCGTCGCCGCCGTGGCCGAATCACAACGTTCAGATCGGCCGCTAGCCGGCGCCGTGGGAGCCGACCTCTACGTGCTCCCGTCGATGACCGATGATGGCGTGATCGAGGTCCACGCTGTCGGTGCCGACGATGTGGCAGTGAAGGCGGTTTCCTCCCTCGACCCCACCCGTCGCCTCGGGGTCGTTCACTGGGCGCCCCGGTCGGATACGTGCATCGCCCGGGGGACGTCCGCCGAGGCGTTGATGCGATCGACAGCAGACCGGGCGGCGGTGGCCGTCGCCGCCGAACTGCTCGGGCTGGCCGACACCATGATCGCCCTCGGCGCCCGTTACGCCTCCGAGCGCCACCAGTTCGGGCGACCGATCGGCAGCTTCCAAGCGGTCAAGCACCTGCTGGCCGGGGCCCGGGTCGCCCTCGAGTTCGCCCGGCCGGCGGTCTACGCCGCCGCCTGGCACGTCGACGAGGACGAGCGGGCATCGTCGCGGATGGCGTCGCTGGCCAAGGCGTACGCGTCCGAGGCCGCCACCGAAGCCGCCAGGGTCTCGCTCCAGGTCCATGGGGCGCTCGGCTACACCTGGGAATGCGACCTCCACCTCTTCCTCAAGCGGACGTGGGCACTCACCGAGGCGTGGGGTTCGGCTGCCGACCACCGGAGCCGGGTTCTCGCCGGCCTGGTGGACGACCGCATGGCGGGAGGCGATCAGGCGACCACATGATGACCGGCGGCACTTTCAGCACACCTACGCGAATGCGCGAATGATCCTGGGCACCGAAAGCCGGGGGGAGCTGTCAGGCTCCAGCGACCACGACCGCGTACGAGCGAGCTCCAAGAGGACCCCGCCCTTGCCGTACGCCGATCGTCGACCCGAAGGTGCCCGCCGTCGTCGGAGTGCCGGTGACCACCCCCGTCGTTGGATCGAGCACCAGACCAGGGGGAAGATCGTCGGACAGCACCGTCCAGACAGCATGGTCGTTCACCGATGTTGCCTTGAGAACGGCATGGTACGGGCTCCCCACGGTCGCTGTGGGCAGGATCGCCGGTCGGATGTGGGGCGTGTTCGGGACAGCGCCCCGCTGCACGGCCTTGCGGGGTGGTATTCGTCCCGGTCCGGTGGCGAGACAGCTGGCGGAGAGGGCCGGGTTGGCCGGCGCAGCGAGGATTGGCGGCGTCGAAAACGACGGCGCTCCCCTCAGATCGACCATGTCGAACAGACCGCGAGCGCTCGCGTCCCGACGCGTCAGCGCTGGAAGGTTCCACTTCTGTTCGAGCGTCTTCAGGATCGATGTGTGGTCGTAGACGGTGTGGGAGACGAAATCGGGGCGGGCGAAGGGCGAGACGACGCCAGCGGGAACTCGGAAACCGTACCGGTCGAAACCACCGGGCACCATGTTGGGAGAGAGATCGGGAAGCACGTCATCAGGTGGAACGGCAGCCGGAGGAGGTACGTGGTCGTACCAGCCTCCCCACTCGTCGTAGGTCCAGATCAACATTGACTTGGACCACTGAGGCCCGTCCATGACCGCGTTCACGACCTCGCCGAGGAACTGATCACCGTACTGGATGTCCTGAGGGTTCTCCTCGGAGGACTGGCTGTAGTTGGGCTCGAGGAACGTGAACTGCGGAAGATCGCCGGCGGCAGCATCAATGAAGAACGCGTCGATGCTGGCCAGGTGCGAAATGATCGCTGGATCGGACAAGAGTGGAAGCCAGACACCGATCGATGGGAGGTTTGAGAAGTAGTCCTTCCACATGATGCCGTAACGATTCAGGGAGTCGAAGATCGTGCCGTTCGGCGGAAGGTCCTCGGGAAATACGTCAGACACCTCTCCGAGGGAGGTGCCGGCGAAGAGATATCTCCGGTTTGGGTCGGTCTGGCCCGGCACCGACGCGAACCATCTGTCGGCGATGGGGAAGGTAGTCGCCATCGACCAGGTGAACGGGAGGTCTCTCCCCTCGAAATAGCCGAGCGCCTCGCCGGTGGAAGCCTCCACAAATCCCTCGTTGGTATGTCCGGTGTAGGAGTGGTGTGCCAGGTTCCAGTTGTTGCCGACTCCGTTGGTCTGACACTCGCTCGGCATGTGAAATGCACTGACCAGGTTTCCGTGCCCGTCGGGAAGCTCAATCGTCGGTAGTCCGTCCACTCCCTTGGGGAAGCAGTCGCCTCGACCCAGCATGCCGAGAACATTGTCGAACGAGTGGTTCTCCATCATCACCACGATGAAGTTCTCGATCTCGGGGATCAGATCTGTTCCCGCCGGCTGTCCGGGATCGGGGAGCGATCCGGGCGGGCCAACCCGCTCGGCGGTGGGGGCCGTACGGCCGAGCTGTGACCGGGTCCCTGCGTGGTAGCCGGCACCGGCGGACCGCCGCCGACCCATGGCGGCCTCGGTGCCGACGCCGAGCAGCCCCGCCGTCGCCGCTCCGAGCAATCGCCGTCGGCCAAAGCGATCCTCCACCCCGGGAGTGTACCGAGAGAGCACGGTCCGGCCATCGAGCGTGGTGTCCGCCTCTCGGGCGGTGATCAGCGTCGTCGCAGAGGTCTGACACGCTCCTGGCTACGGATGGGTCGCGGCGCGGCTGGGGAGGCGGGCGGGTCCGATGGTAGAGTGGCGCCGGAGTCACTGTGCGTGGTCGACAGCGGAGGGGGGATTCTCCTGGGATCCAATGCGTGGCATCCGAGGCGCGGTTACGGCACACCCCCAGCGTCGCCCATCGGGCCGCCTCGGGCGGCGTCTCCTGTCTGACTCTGCCAGGGGGACGGGTCACGGCGACACCACCCCTCCCCCTGCTGCAGCGTCCCGCGTACGTGCGAGTTCGTGACCGACCTGCCGGCGAACGCCCCGGCCTTCTGACCCGGTCTCGACCCTTCCCGCCCGCCGGACCGCCGCCCTCCCCCCGGGCAGGCCGCCCGGCGGGCGGCCTACTGTTCCTGGCTGCGGGCCTACCCCCTGCGCTGATGCGCGAGCTACCGCTCACGCGAGGACGAACGGACGAGCGTGGACGCCACAACCCTCATCGATAGCTTTCGCATCGACGGCAAGGTCGCCGTCGTCACCGGGGCCGGGAGCGGTATCGGCCGAGCCTCCGCCCTGGCCCTCGCCGGGGCGGGCGCGGCGGTCGTCTGCGCCGACATCGCCGGAGACAGCGCCGAGGAGACTGCGGCGAGGATCGCGGGAACGGGTGGGATGGCGCGGGGATCCGCTGTCGACGTCGCCCAACGGAGCGACGTCGACGCGCTGGCCAAGTCGGTCGTGGCCGACTTCGGCGGGATACACGTCTGGTGCAACGTCGCCGGCATCATGGTGGAAGGCCCGTTCCTCGACGCCACAGAGGACGACCTCGACCGCATCATCGCCGTCAACCTGAAAGGCGTGTACTTCGGCTGCCAGTCGGCGGGCCGGGTCATGGCCGACCAACCCGAAGGCGGCAGCATCGTCAACACCTCGTCGGCGGCGGCGGACGCACCGAGCCCCAACATCTCCTCCTACGCCATGTGCAAGGCGGCAGTGGTGCAGATGACCAAATCGATGGCCATCGAAATCGGCAAGCGCCGCGTGCGGGTCAACGCCGTGGCACCGGGGTTCGTGCTGACCGGCATGACGGGCCGGTACTTCGTCCGGCCCGACGGAAGCATCGACGAGACGTTGCGCGACGCCGTGGTGGAGCCCATGCGGAAGCACACTCCGCTCCGCACCATCGGGGAGCCGGAGGACATCGCCGCCGCCATCTTGTACCTGGCGTCGGACGCGTCCCGGTTCATGACCGGCCAGGTCCTGCGGCCGAACGGCGGCGTGGCCATGGTTTGAGCCACGAGTCCGCTCGGTCGACGCGGCCGCGCCACTGCCCGCCGACACCGACATTCCTCACCTGACGCACCGTCAGAACGACAGTACACTGCTGCCCATGGCCGACCTCCCCCCGATCATCTCTGTCGATGACCACGTGGTCGAGCCGCCGAACGTCTGGCTCGACCGGCTGCCGTCGAAGTACCACGACGTCTGCCCCCGGATCACCCGTGCTCCGATGGGCGAGATCACCTTCGTGGGCGGGAAGCTCACCGTCGTGCCCGGGTCGGAAGGCTCACCCACCGACTGGTGGAACTACGAGGACCTGAAGCGCCCGCTCCTGCGGGTCGACTCCGCCGTCGGCGTCCCACGCGACGAGGTGACCATGAAGGGGATCACCTACGAGGACATGAGACCCGGCTCCTACGAGGTGAAGCCACGCCTCTGCGACATGGACACGAACCATCTCGAAGCGTCGATCTGCTTCCCCACCTTTCCCCGCTTCTGTGGTCAGACCTTCACCGAGGCCAAGGACAAGGAGCTCGCCCTGCTCTGCGTCAAGGCCTACAACGATTGGATGGTCGACGAATGGTGCGGGCCCGAGGCACAGGGCCGGCTCATCCCCCTCACCCTCATCCCCCTGTGGGATGCGGAGCTGGCGGCCGAGGAGGTCCGACGCAACGCCGATCGCGGCGTCCGGGCGGTCTGCTTCAGCGAGATTCCGCCGTTCCTCGGTCTTCCGTCGGTGCACGACCCCAGCCACTACTGGGACCCCTTCTTCCGGGCATGCGCCGAGACAGGCACGGTGGTGAACATGCACATCGGTTCGTCGTCGAAGATGCCATCGACGTCCTCCGACGCACCTCCCGCCGTCGGCTCCACGCTGACCCATTCGAACGCCACCTATTCGATGGTCGACTTCATGTTCTCCGGGGTGCTCGTCCGCTTTCCCGAACTGAAGCTGGCCTATGCCGAGGGACAGATCGGCTGGATCCCCTACATTCTCGAGCGGGCCGACACGGTGTGGGAGGAGAACCGGGCGTGGGGCGGCGTGGCCGACATCGTTCCCGAGCCACCGTCGACCTACTTCCACCGCCAGATCTACGGGTGCTTCTTCGACGACGCCTTCGGTCTGAAGAACGTGGAGGCGGTGGGAGTGGACAACATCACCTACGAGTCGGACTATCCACACTCGGACTCGACATGGCCGCGTACCAGGGAGATCGCCGAGGAACAGATGCAGGGACTGGCCGACGAGGACGTTTACAAGATCGTCAGGGGCAACGCCATCCGCCTCTACGACCTCGACCTGACCTGACCGTCGCGCCCATCTGAGAAATGGACCTGCGCTACACCGAGGCCGAGACGGCCTTCCGGACCGAGTTGCGCCGTTGGCTGGCCGACAACCTGCCCACCCTGCCACCCAGACCACATCCGACCGACTGGCCGGGACGGCGCGCCTTCGACACGGGGTGGCAGCGACGCCTCTTCGACGCCGGCTACGCCGGCGTGGACTGGCCCATAGACGCAGGCGGCCGCGGCGCGTCCCCTGTGGAAGAGCTGATCTACAAAGAGGAGCTCGAACGGGCACATGCGCCCTACGTGGGGGTCAACTTCGTGGGATTGCTGCACGCCGGCCCCACGATCATCGCCGAAGGAACACCGGAACAGCGCCGAGCCCATCTCCCTCGCATCCTGAAGGGCGAGGACGTGTGGTGCCAGGGCTTCTCAGAGCCCGACGCCGGGAGCGACCTGGCCTCGCTGCGTACCCGGGCGGCACGGGACGGCGACGATTACGTGGTGACCGGCTCGAAGATCTGGACGTCGCATGCCGAGGTGGCCGACTACTGCGAGCTGCTGGTCCGCACAGGAAAAGACGGCAGCCGCCACCGGGGGATCACCTGGCTCATCTTGCCCATGGACAGCCCGGGCATCGAGATCCGGCCGCTCGCCACCATCGCCGGGTCGACCGAGTTCGCGGAGCTCTTCCTCGACGGTGCGGGTGCCGGTCGCCAACCGGGTGGGCGCCGAGAACGACGGTTGGAGAGTGACCATGGTCACCCTCAGCTTCGAGCGGGGAACGGCATTTGTCGGGGACCTCCTCGAAGCGTTCGAGGTGCTCGACGCGCTCGTCCGCCTGGCCCGTCACTCCGGGGTATGGACCGACGCCGGCATCCGCCGCCAGATCGGCCATCTGCGCGCCGAGCTCGACGCCCTGTGGGCCCTCACCAGACGCAACGTCTCACAGGCAGCCCGGACCGGGATGCCGGGTGCTGGGGGGACGGTGTTCAAGTTGGCCTACTCGGAGACGAGGAACCGGCTCGGCGAGCTCTCGCTTTCGCTGCTCGGCAGGTCGGGGCTGGCGGCGTCCGACCTCTCGGGAGCCGGGCCGGTGTCGGCTGCCACCATGGTCGAGGACTGGTTGCGGGGCATCTCGCTCACCATCGCCGCCGGTACCTCACAGATCCAGCGGAACATCGTCGGGGAACGCCTGCTCGGCCTGCCCAAGGAGCCGGCATGGACTTCGAGCTGACCGAGCTCCAGACCGAACTGGCGGCCGGAATTCGCCGGCTCTGCCGCGGACGGTTCCCCCTCGAGCGGGTCAGGGCCCACGAAGGTGAGGCCTCGGTCGTCGATCGGGACGCCTGGCACGAGCTCGGGGCCGCCGGCGTGTTCAACATGCGCCTTGCCGACGATGCCGACGACCCCGGGCTCGGGCTGGGGGAGGCGGCGCTCGTCTTCGAACAGCTCGGGCGGTCCCTCGTGCCCGGTCCCCTGGTCCCCTCCCACCTGGCCGCCGACCTCGTCGACGGCGCCGGCAACGGGACGACGGTGGTCGGTCTCGTCGAGGCGGGAGCGTCGGGGTCGAAAGGGCCGGCGTCGGGTTCAGCGCCTTTGTCACCGTCCCGCGCCCCTCTCGTCGTCGACCTCCTCGCCGACCTCGATGTCCTCCTCGTCGTGACCGGCTCGGGCGTCTCCGCCGTCGAGCCGAGCTCGGTCTCCGCCCGTCGGCTGGATCGACCGTTGGACCCCCTGACCCCGGTGTGGGTGATCGACGAGCTGCCCCCGGGCACGCTCCTGGCCGGGGAAGACGTCGTCTCCCGATGGCGACGGGACGGTGCCGTTCTCACGGCCGCCTTCCAGGTCGGGCTGGCCGGCTGGGCTACCGACCTCGCCGTCGACTACGCCAAGCAGCGCCACCAGTTCGGGCGGCCCATCGGCAGCTTCCAGGCGGTGAAGCACCTCTGTGCCGACATGGCCGTCCGCGCCGAGCTGGCGCGCTGCGCCGTCCAGGCCGCTGCCGTCACCGCCGACCAACCGGAAGTGGGCGACGCCGACGCCGCCGCCGCCGGAGCCAAGCTGCTGGCCGACGAGGCGGCGGTCACCAACGGCCGGGCGTGCATCCAGGTCCACGGAGGGATGGGCTTCACCTGGGAGGTCCCCGCCCACCTGGCGGCCAAGCGGGCCCGCGTGCTTACGTCCGAGTTCGGCACGGCCGACACCCTGGCCGAGGTGGTCGCCGACCTCCTGGCCGGGGAAGCGGCCTGCCAGATCGGAGAGACGGCCACATGATGAGCACACCGCCGACCGGGCCGGTCGAAGCGCCCGGCGACGTCGTCACGGCGCTTCCCGGAGGGCGCACGGTGTTCGGCATGCAGCTGCCGATCCAGTCGCAGTCGACGATCTACGTCCAGTCGTGGGAGTCGTCAGCCGGTCCCGACGAGCTCGCCCGGGTGGCCCGCGCCTGCGAATCGGCCGGTTTCTTCTACGTCGGCGTGTGCGACCACACCGCCATTCCCGAACGCCTGGCGGGGGCCATGGGGACCACGTGGTACGACACGGTCGCCACGCTCGGATGGCTGGCCGCCGTCACCGACACCATCCGGCTGCTCTCCCACGTCTACGTGGTGGCCCTCCGACATCCGTTGCGCTCGGCCAAGGAGTTCGCCACCCTCGACACCCTGTCCAAAGGCCGGATCATCTGCGGCGTGGGCGCCGGGCACGTGGCCGAGGAGTTCGATGCCTTCGGGAGTGATTTCAGCCGGCGCGGACCGGCGACCGACGAGGCCGTCGCCGCTCTGGCCGCCGGGCTCTCCCACGAGTTCCCCGTCCTCGACGGACCGCGATGGACCGGTTCGGGTCTCGGTCTCGCACCTCGCCCGGTTCAGGCTCCCAGGCCGCCGATCTGGGTCGGTGGCTCGTCACCGGCCGCGCTGCGACGCGCCGCCAGGTTCGGGGACGGTTGGCTTCCCCAGTCGCTCGGCCCGAACACCGGGCTCGTGGCCGAGCTGCTCCGACTACGCGCCGAGCTGCGGGCCGGTGCCCCCCTCGACATCGGCGGCATCGCCAACCTCTGCTACGTGGGCACGCCGCCATCGGGTCTCACCGTGCCACCCGGCTCGGTGACCGGGTCCGCCGAGGAAGTGGCGAGCTCCTTCGTCCCCTTCGTCGACGCCGGCGTGGGACAGATCCAGGTGCGGTTCTGCGCCCGGAGCGTCGACGAGCTCTGCGATCAGATCGCCGCCTTCGGCGCGGAGGTGGCCCCCCTGGTCAACGCGAACGCATGAGGACGCGACGCGTGAGGGGACCGGGCACCCTCACATGTGAAAATCACCGGGCGTGACCGGCCCGAGCACCACATAGCCCGGCTCGCGCCCGGGCGTTCAGGGCGCCGAACCCGGCTGGGTGGGAGCAGAGGTCGACGTCCCGGTGGACGAGCCACTCCCTCCCACTCCCCCGCTCGTCGTGGTGGTGGTGGACGGGTTGGCGGAGGTGGAGGTGGTCGTCGACCCCGGCCGAGTGGTCGTGGTGGAGGCGGACGGCCTCGTCGTCGACGGTGAGGTCGTCGGCGTAGTCGTGGTCGTCGTCGTGGTGGTCGTGGTGGACGTCGATGTCGTCGTGGTCGAGGCGGGAACGACGCCGGGGACGACCGGGCCGCCCGAGCCGCCACCCGACCCGCCAGTGGACTGGGGAGGGTAGAGGATCATCAACGCCCCGAACCCGACGAAGCCCACGGCCATCAGGAGTGTCGATCGGCGGATCGCGATCTTCGGGTGCACGGGCACGGACATGAACCCGACCAGGGGGCTGTGCTGCACCTCGGTCCGCTGCCGACGGCGCCACGGGCCCCGGGCGGGAGATGCTCTCCCTGATGCGCCGAACACCGTAGGGTCGTCCGTGACTTCGTCGTCTCCGGTCTGCGGATCGTCCTCGGTCTCGCCTCCGGCCATCACCCGCCCCCGGTGGCGCTGTCGTCGATGGTCGGTGAGACGATGCCTTCAGCCCGGAGCGCGGTCGCCGCCCGGAGCCGGATCTCGCGGGCGACCTCGAACTGTCGCCCGGGCAACGTCCGGGCGATCAGCCGAAGCTGGACGTACCCGACATTGATGGTCTCCACGCCCGCCACCACCGGTTCGCCGAGGAAGAGGGGTCGCCAGCGCGGATCGGCCGCCATCTGGGTGACCACGTCCTTCAGGACCGAGGTGGCACGCTCCAAGTCCTCGGAAACGGGGACCGGGACGTCGATCACCGCCCGAGACCAGTCCTTCGACAGGTTGGTGACCTGGCGGAGCGCGCTGTTGGGCACCACCACGAGCTCACCCTGAGCCGTCCGGAGCTTGGTGACCCGGAGCGTCAGCTCCTCGACGGTCCCGGTCACCCCCGTCGGCTGCCCCGGGAGGGAGAGGCGGATCACGTCGCCGAAGGCGAACTGGTGCTCGGCGAAGAGGAAGAACCCGGCGAGCAGGTCCCCGACCATCTGCTGGGCCCCGAACCCGAGCCCGATCCCGACGACGGTGGCCGGAGCGACGAGTGTTGTCAGAGGGACGCCCAGCCGGTCGAAGGCGATCACGAAGACGACGAAGTAGGTGAGGGCCACTGCCACCCACTCGACCGCTTCGCTGACCGCCCGGGACCGCTTCAGACTCTCCGAAGCCATGGCATCGGCCTCGATCTGCCTCCGGATCTGCTCGTCCAACCAGCGTCGGCGGCGTGCGCCCACCCAGTGGGCGAAGCGCACAAGGAGTCCGGCTCCGAAGAGGAGCACGACCACCGGGAGGAGATTGTCTCGGAGCCAGGTGATGTGGATGTCCGGGAACCTACCATCGCCGGATCACGCCTCGGGCTCGGAGAGCAGGACGAAGGAGGCCGGATGTAGGGTGGCGCGGGGCAGGGCGAGCCGTCGGTACCGACCGGGATTCCAGGGGGGAGCCATGCCTGACGAGGCAGTCACCACACATCGTTCCGGTCGCGCACAACGTCGCGGTGAACCTCGACGACGTAGTGAACCTCAACGACCTCGTCACGTTCGACGACACGGTCACCTTCGACGGCGCCGCGGTCTCGGCGGCCAGCTCCGACGGGCGATGCAGCTGACGCTGGCTGCGTTGGTGGTCGTGCCGGTGGTGGTCGTCTCGTCAGCAGCGTCGTCGGGCGCGGCGACCCCGGCACCGGCTTCCCACCCATCGGTCACGGTGACCCGAGACACCGACGGAATCCCCCACATCGTGGCGCCGGACTTCGAAGGCCTGGGCTACGGAGAGGCGTGGGCCTTCGCCCAGGACAACTTCTGCACGCTGGCACAGGACTTCGTCACGGTCAACGGTGACCGGTCCCGCTACTTCGGCCCGAACGGGCTGAGCCTCAACTACTCGGCCGGCACGTCCAATTCGAACCTGAACTCCGACTTGTTCTGGAAGATGATCAAGCAGACCCACCCGGTGAGCCTCTTCGATCACGCCGCGCCGCCGATCGGCCCGCTGCCCGAGATCACCCAGGTCTACCGGGGTTTCGTCAACGGCTACAACGCCTACCTGCGCTCGGGCAACCTCCACGACCCGACCTGTGACTCCCAACCCTGGATCCGACCGATCAACCTCGAGGACATGTACCTGAGGGGCATCCAGATCTCGACCGAGGCCTCCAGCCAGCAGTTCATCACCCGGGAAGTGGACGCGGTGCCTCCGGGGACGCCGGCCAAGGGCGCCTCTCCGTCCACCAGCACGGTGCCCAGGACCACTGCGCCGGCCACCTCGTCGACCACGGCCGGCTCTACCACCTCGACCACCTCGACCAGCCCGACCACCTCGAGGACCGCGCCGCCGACGACCACCCCGCCCACGTCAGGCCAGTCCACCACGACGGACCCGCCGCCGACGGGGACGACCTCGCCCGCTGTGGGCGGATCGAGCTCAGGCAGTGGACAATCCGGCGGTCAGGCGCCGGCACCCGCCCCGCCCCCACCGACGGTCTCCCTCCCTCCGAGCCCGCCGGCCCCCTCCACCAGTTCCATCTCGTCGGGTCTCGCCGCCCTGAAGAGCGAGTTCGGTGTCACCAGCAACGACTCGGAGGGCTCGAACGGCATCGCGCTCGGTTCGTCGGACACGGTGAACTACGACGGCATGGTGCTGGCCAACCCGCACTTCCCCTGGCGCGGCACCGAGCGTTTCTGGATGGCGCAGCTCACCGTGCCGGGTCAGTACAACGTCATGGGCGGGACCTTGGAAGGATTCCCCCTGATCGGCATCGGGTTCAACCAGGACCTGGCGTGGACCCACACCGTGTCCACCGACGGGCGGTTCACGTTCTACCGCCTGAACCTGGTGCCCGGTGACCCGACGAGCTACTACCTCGACGGCACCCCGACGAGGATGGGCCAGGTGACCGTCCACGTGGAGACCGGGCACGGTGTGGTGACCCACACCTTCTACACCACGGTGTGGGGCACGATCGCCGACGTCCAGGAAGCCGACTACACGTGGGGCACGACGAACGCCTATGCCGTGGACGACTCCACGATCAACGACACGTTCCGGGCCGCCGACCAGTACCTGCGGATGGGACAGTCCACCTCGGTCGCCGGCCTACTCCAGGTCGAGTCGCAGTACCTGGCCATCCCGACCTTCAACACGATCGCCGCCGACAACAGCGGGAGCGTCCTCTATGCCGACGTGGGCAACACACCGAACGTCCCCCTGTCGATGATCGACTCGCCGTGCCTTCCGAGCGGCCTTCCCACAGTCGTCTATAAGGAGTCAGGGCTGATCACACTGGACGGATCGACCACAGCCTGCGCCTGGAAGACCGACCCCGACACGCCCGTACCCGGGATCTTCGACGCCAGCCAGCTGCCGCACACGATCCGGACCGACTACGTGGAGAACTCGAACGACTCGTACTGGCTGGCCAACCCGAGCGACCCGTTCCCCGCCTACTCGCCCATCATCGGGAACATCGACGTGCCCCAGGGGCTGAGGACCCGCCTCGGAAACCAGATGATCGCCCAGCGACTCGCCGGGACCGACGGCCTCGGCCCTCCAAAGTTCACCATCCCGACGTTGCAGCAGATGTGGGAGAGCGATCAGTCAAAGGAGGCTCAGCTGGTGCTGGCCAGCCTTGTCGGCGCCTGCAACGCCACGCCACAGGCCACGGCGAGCAACGGAGTCGTGGTCGACCTGCGCGGGGCGTGCCGCGCCCTGTCCGAGTACAACGGCACCGGCTCCCTCGACGCCAAGGGCGGCTGGCTCTTCTCTGAGTGGGCCGGCTTCGCGCCGTCGAACTTCTGGACGACGCCGTTCAATCCCAGCGAACCGCTGACGACCCCGTCGGGGCTCGATACGTCAAATCCCGGAGTCCTGCGTGCCTTGGCCGATGCCGTGCAGAACTTGCAGGCGCAGGGCCTTCGGCTCGACGTCAGCTACCGCCAGGTGCAGTACTACCAAGCGGCCGACAACCAGCGCATCGCGATCCACGGATGCGACACCGGGTGCTTCAATGCCATCTACGCGTCCGACGGGACAGGAGGACCGCTCAGTTCCGATCCCTACGGCGAGGTGTACGAGGGGTCTTCCCTTGTCATGACGACCGAGCTCACCCCGGAAGGCCCGGTTTCCCAAGGGATCCTCACCTACTCGCAGGCGACCGATCCGACGTCCCCGTGGGCCTCCAACATGTCGCGGCTCTACAAGAGGGAGCAGTGGGTGCCCATGCGGTACACGCCGGCCGAGCTGGCCGCCGACCACGGAGCCACCACCGTCTCCCTGACGTACTGATCGGCTCGTCGGCGTCCTCGGCGTCTTCGGCGTCCTCGGCGTCCTGGCCGGGGGGACCGGTCCCGTCGGCAGCCGCGGGTGGGGCGACCTAAACTGACGCCCTGTCAGGTCTGTGGGATGACAGGCCCGGAACGTCGCACGTGCGCCGCCGATGACGGCGCTGCGGAGCCCCCGAGGGAGGGAACGATCCATGCTCGACTACGTGATCAAGAACGGTCTGGTGGTCGACGGCACGGGATCGCCGGGCCGTCGGGCCGACGTCGGTGTCAGCGACGGCATGATCGCGAACGTGGGCCGGATCGACGAGGCGGCGGCGAGGGAGCTCGATGCAGAAGGGCTGGTCGTGGCCCCCGGGATCGTCGATCCTCACACCCACTACGACGCCCAGCTGTTCTGGGACCCGACCGCCTCACCGTCCAATCTCCACGGGGTGACCACGGTGGTCGCCGGCAACTGCGGCTTCACCCTCGCCCCCATCAAGGAGCAGGACCACGACTACATCCGTCGCATGATGGCCAAGGTGGAGGGCATGCCCCTCGCCGCCCTCGAGCATGGCGTCCCGTGGAACTGGACGAGCTTCGGGGAGTACCTCGACAGGCTCGAAGGCAAACTCGGCGTCAACGTCGGCTTCCTCGTGGGCCACTGTGCCCTCCGGCGGTGGGTGATGGGCGCCGAGCGGAGCGCGGAGGTCGCCACCGACGCCGAGGTGGAGGAGATGGCACGGCTGCTCGCCGACTCGCTCGAGTCGGGCGGGCTCGGGTTCTCCTCCTCGCAGTCGAGGACCCACTCCGACGGGGACGGCAACCCGATAACGTCCCGCCACGCCGACCGCCGGGAGATGCTGGCCTTCTGCGAGGTGGTGCGCGATCATCCGGGCACGACGCTCGAGTACATCACGAACGGTTGTCTCGACATGTTCTCCGACGACGAGATCGACCTCATGGTGGCCATGTCGGCGACCGCCCGGCGGCCGCTCAACTGGAACCTGCTGACCGTGGACTCGCGCACGCCCGAGAAGACGGAACGCCAGCTGGAGGCCTCGCGCCGGGCCGAGGAGGCAGGAGGTCGCATCGTCGCCCTGACGATGCCGACGCTCGTCCCGATGAACATGAGCTTCCGCAACCACTGTGCCCTGTTCCTGATCCCGGGGTGGGCGGACGTGATGGGTCAGCCTGTGGAGGCCCGGATCGAGCGCCTGCGCGACCCCGAGGTCCGGCGGCGGCTGGACGAGCTCGCCCACTCGAAGGACGCCGGGGTGTTCCGTCGGCTGTCCAACTGGTCCAACTACATCATCGGGGACACGTACTCGCCGGCCAACGAGGGACTGAGCTGGCGTGACGTGGGATCGATCGCCGCCGAGCAGGCCAAGCCCCCCTTCGACGCCCTGCTCGACCTGGTGATCAACGACGATCTGCGCACCGTGCTGTGGCCGAAGGCATCGGACGGGGACGACGCGTCGTGGCAGGCGCGGGCGGCGGTGTGGGACGATCCCGGCGCCATGGTGGGCGGTTCCGACGCCGGCGCCCACCTCGACCGCATGTGCGGCTCGAACTACCCGACCGCGTTCCTCGGCGACTGCCTCCGAGGTCGCCGGCTGGTCCCCATGGAGCGTGCCGTCGAGATGATGACGATGGAGCCGGCCCGGCTGTTCGGCCTGGTGGACCGGGGGGCGGTCGCCGAGGGGTACCGGGCCGATCTGTTCGTGTTCGACCCCGAGACGGTCGGATCCGAGCCGGCCACACTGGTCGACGACCTGCCGGGTGACAGCCCCCGCCTGTTCGCCGCCGCCAGCGGGGTCGTCCGGGTGCTGGTGAACGGTGTCGAGACCATCGTGGACGGAAAGCCGTCGGGCAGCCTTCCCGGATGTCTCGTCCGCTCCGGTCGTGACACGGCCACCGTCGATACGTGACGGCGGATCGCCCGCATCGAGCTGACACGATCGCAACAACCGACGAACCGGCTGTCGAAGCGGTCACAACCGACCAACCGGAAAGAGGTCCCGCCATGGGGAGCGCCAGGACGAAGGCCGAAGGAGATCTGCTCATCGGCGGCTCGTGGGTCCACGCCGGAGACGGCACCTACGACATCGTCAATCCGGCCACCGAGCAGGTCGTGGGTGAGGCGCCCAACGCGTCGGTCGACGACGCCCGTGCGGCGGCGGCGGCGGCCCGGGAGGCCCTGCCGGCGTGGTCGTCCACCCCGGCGGCGGAGCGCCTTGCGCTGCTCCAGCGCGCTGGGGCCGCCATCCGGTCCAAAAACGACGAGTTGGTGCCGCTGGTGATCGCCGAGACCGGCGCCACGGCGTCGGTCGGCTCACGGATGCAGGTGCCGGTCTGCGCCGACCGGTTCGAACGCTTCTCCCGTGACATCCGCCACGTGCAGGAGTCGATGCTCCCTCCCGTCGCCACGGCGGCGACCCCACTGGCCCCCGGTGGCCTGGTCAGCGCTCTCGCCTACCGCCAGCCCGTCGGTGTGGTGACTGCCATCGCCAGCTACAACTTCCCGCTGACCAACATGGCCGGCAAGGTGGCGCCCGCCCTGGCCATGGGCAACACCGTGGTCATGAAACCCGCACCCCAGGACCCACTGGCCGTGATCGAGCTGGCCCGGGTGCTCGACGAGATCGGGTTCCCGCCCGGTGTGGTCAACCTGGTGAACTCGCGCGCTCCCGAGCCGGCATCGGTCCTGACCACCTCGCCCGACGTCGACATGGTCTCGTTCACCGGCTCGACGGCCGTCGGCCAGCAGATCGCCGCCGCCGGGGCCCCGTCCATGAAGCGGATGCTCATGGAGCTCGGCGGCAAGGGCGCGGCCCTCGTCATGGAGGACGCCGACGTGAGGTCGGCGATCACCGCCATCGGGTCGACGTGGGCGTTCCACTCCGGTCAGATCTGCACCGCCCCGACGCGGGCCGTCGTCCACCGCCACCTCTTCGACCAGGTGGTCGAGGGGCTCTCGACGTTCGCCGGCCGCCTCCAGGTGGGCGATCCGACCGACCCGAAGACGATCGTGGGACCGCTCATCTCCGACGTGCAGCGCACCCGGGTGCTCGACCACATCGGCTCCGGTCGCAAGGAGGGGGACGTCGTGGTGGGCGGGGGCAGGCCCGACCAGCCTCGAGCGGGGCTTCTACGTCGAGCCCACGCTCGATCACGGGGTCCAACGACATGACGGTGGCCCGGGAGGAGATCTTCGGTCCGGTGGTGGTGGCCATCCCCTTCGACGACGAGGAGGAGGGCGTCGGCATCGCCAACGACTCCGACTTCGGCCTCTACGACTACGTCTTCTCGGGCGACACCGCCCGCGCCTTCCGCGTGGCCAAGCGCCTCCGGGCCGGTCACGTCGGCATCAACACCGCCCAGCGCAACATGGACGCGCCCTTCGGTGGCTTCAAGATGAGCGGCATCGGACGCGACGGTGGTGACTACAGCCTCGAGGCCTACTCGGAGCTCCAGTCGATCATCTGGGCCGGCTGAGCCGGCCAGCGCCCGGATGCCAGTACCCGTTCCTACTTCGGTCCCGGCCTCGTTCACGGCCATGGCCGAGCGGGTGAACAATTGGGGCCGCTGGGGCGACGACGACCAGATCGGCACCCTCAACCTGATCGACGGGGCGGCACGGCTGCGGGGGAAAGAAGCCGTCGTCGACGGCACGGCGTTCGCCCTCGGCCTTCCCCTGTCGACCGCCGAGGGGATCCAGCTGGGGTTCGTCGAGGGCCGGGTCAACCCCAGCCTCACCATGGTCTGCGTCAACGCCCCGTTGAGCCCCGACCCGGACTGGATCCGCTCGTCCGAGGACTGCGTCTCGCTGGCCACCCAGTGCGCCACCCACTGGGACGGGCTCGCCCACGTGGCCTACGGATCGGGCCCCGACGGCCCTTCGCTCTACAACGGGGTGCCGGCATCGGCTGTCACCGGAAGGGGAGCTGGTCGGCTCGGCATCCATCACGCCCTGACGCTCGTGTCCCGGGGCGTGCTGCTCGACCTGCCCCGGTCCTCGGGGGTGGAAATCCTGGCCGCGGGCTATCCGATCACACCTGACGACCTGGACCGGGCCTGCCGGTTCGGCGGCGTCACCGTCGAAAGGGGAGACGTCGTCCTCGTCCGCACCGGTCAGGCCGCGCACCTGGCCCTCCCGGGAAGGCCGGGAATCGGTGGCGGCTCCCCGGCGTGCGATCTGGTCGCCTACACCTGGCCGACTCCCGGGACTGACCGTCGCCACCGCCGGGTGGTTCCACGACCACGACGTCGCCGCCGTGGCCACCGACACCCTGGTGCTCGAGGTCTACCCGTGCGAGGACGACGCGCTCTACCTTCCCGTCCACCTCCTTCATCTGGTCGAGATGGGGATGACCCAGGGCCAGAACTGGTTCCTCGACACCCTCGCCGACGCATGCGCCGGCGACGGCCGCTACACCTTCCTCCTCGACGCCACCCCCCTCCCCCTCACGGGCGCCACCGGCAGCCCGGTCAATCCGGTAGCCGTCCGCTGACGGCCTGCGGCGCCCGGCCAAGATGGTCGACGCTTACTGCGGTGGAAACCTCTCCTCGGAAGCGGCTGCGGCGGCCACGTCCCCGGGATAGAACCTTCGCCCCCACCAGACGATGATCCCGGCGGCCAAGAGGGGCGCCAGCATGATGAGGAAGGTCGGCTCCAGACCAGCGGCGTGGGCAGCGCTCGTGTTCGCCGTCGAGCTGCTCTGGGCACCCGCCGAGAGTCCCTGGCTCTTGCCACCGAACAGTTCCGAGGTCAGACCGAAGAGAAGGGGGGCGAACGCCTGCAGCAAGGTTCTCAGCAGACTTCGCACCCCTTCGGCCCGACCCCACATCCGTGAGGGCATGATGTCGAGCCGCGCCGCGTCGAGGCCCGGGTTCGGGGCGGCCACGGCGAAGCCGGCTACGAGGAACAGCGGAAGCGAAACCGCCAGCAGTGAGCTCACGACGGCCGGGGCCATGGTGAGCGCCGTGACGAGGTAAGCAGCGGCGGCAACGATCAGCCGTCCGTCGATCTTGCCGCGATCCACCAGTGAGTCGGCGAAGCGACCGCCGAGGATCGCTCCCAACACCGCCGCCCCGCCCACCACCACGACGACGAGGGTGGCTTCCCCCTGGTTGATCGCGTAGTGCCCCTTGAGGTAGATCAAAGCGAACGTCTCGAGCCCGGTGTAGAAGAAGTACCCGAGCGCCGAGGCGACGATCAGCATCACGTTGCTGCGAACCCGAAGGATGTATCTCGTCGCCCGCTGCCATGACATCTTCACGGGATCCTCGTCGAGGATCGCACCAGGTTCCGGTTCGATCCCCTGGCGGTCGATCTCCTCTAGGACCGTGGGGTCTTCCCGCGTCGGCTGGAGCGACGACGCCGGGCCCTCGCTGGTGGACCCGTCTTCCACCGCTTCGGCAGGGATCAGTTCTGCGGCCCGGCTCGCAGCCAGCTCTGCCCTCCTCGGGCCGGTTCGGGGAGGTGATTCTTGATGGCCCAGACCAACAGGGCGCTCGGGAGCGCCAGCACGAAGAAGGCCACTCGCCAGTTGGCCCAGCCGGCGACCAGGCCCGCTACCAGCAGGCCCAGGCCTGCCCCCAGCAGCTCACCGGTGAGGATGAACCCGTAGATCCGTGACCGCTCCCCGGAAGGGAACAGGTCACCGGTGAGCGAGGACACCGTGGGCCCGGTGGTGGCCGTCAGGGCGCCCAGGGCCAGGCGGATCAGCAGGAGCATCAAGAAGGAGACGGCAAAAGCACTGAACACTTCGGCCACGCCCCAGACGGCGATGGCGACCACGAGCATCCGGGTGCGGTTCCAGTGGTCGGTCGCCCAGCCGATGGGCAGCATGGCGAGGGCCCCGGTGAGCGCCGAGACGGTGACCATCAAGCCCACGTCCAGATTGCCGATGTGAAGCGACTGCTCCAACTGGGGCGCCAGGGCACCGACCGCCCCGGTGTCGGCGCTTCCCAGGGCCAACACACCAGCGAGCAGGAGGACCGCCCGCCGGCGAGCTCGACCTCCCATCTTGTCGGTGAGCGCCCCGACGTCGTGACCGACTCGTTCGCGGATCCTCCCGACTTCCCGGACCACGAAAGGGGGGACTGTCCCTGTCCGCTGCGGTGGCCCGAGCACGAGATCGCCGACGCTGGAGGCGTGACCAGCCGATGCTCACGCCACTGCGGTCGTTTCCCAGCGCACCTATGGAGCATTCCCCGCCTGGCCGTCAACGATGCGGCGTTTCGTCGGGGTCCCTCAAGTGGGCCGGGTGGCGTGCACGGCAACCCCGGTTGAGGCGGGCGGCTACCTCGGTGCCCGCCGGGAGCCGCGGCGTGATGAGGACGAGCGCTTCGCGGTCGGATTCTCTGCCCTCGTCGCCTGGGCCTGGGCGGTTCGCGCTCTCGCTGCCCCGCCACCGACGACGGGCCCGGTCCGGGGCGGCGGCGACTCCGAGCCGGGGAGCCGGGCGCCGACCGGTGCCCCCCGGCCGGTGACCGCCCAGTGCAGGAGGCGGGCCTGACTGTCCACCAACGACACCGTCCGGATCCCCCAGAACTCGAAGCCATACCGATGACCCGCCACCTGAGCCAGCATGGCGATCAGGGTGCCGGCCGCGGCCATGGGGTCGGCGCCTGCGGAGGAACCGCCCGCGCCCGCCGTGGCGATGACCCGGGCCAGGGTGACGGTGACCGTATTGAGGGCGCGCACCCGCAGTCCCTGGAACCGCAGGTCGCCCTCGACGGTGATCAGCTCCACCACCCGGAGGACGGCCCGGTTCCGCTCCCAGTAGGCCATGAACCCCTCGACCACGGCCACCGCCGTGTCCCAGCTGGCCTCCTCGGACCAGTCGCCGTCGACGAGGGAGGTGAGCACGCCCACCCCCTCGACGAGCTCCTCGGCCAGGACGGTGATGGCAGCCTCGACGTTCTCGAAGTACTGGTAGAAGGTGGCGGGCGAGGTCCCCGCCTCGCGGGCGATGTCCGTCACCTTGATCGACCGCCACGGGGTGGCGACGAGGAGGTCGGCGGTGCACTCGAGGAGTCGTTGCCGGGTGGCGAGGCCACGGCGACCCGGTGCCCGCCCGTCGGTGGTGGCGATGGCCTCTTCGACCTCGTTGGGGGACATGGCGGCGCCCATGGTACCGAGGGCCGGGACCGACGTCGCCGGGTCCAGGGAAGATCCCCGAAGGGGGAGCACGCGGTTGTTCGCGTGGGACCCGTGCGTTGCAGGTTCCGCGACGGTTCGAGGGCTGCTCCGGCCAGGGTCGGAATGTGCAGGCGGGGTAGGGTGAACGCTCATGGCGAACGCCCAGGTATCCCGGGCTTTGACGCGCACCCAGCAGGCACGGCGCCAGCGGGTGATCGACGCCGCCATGACCCTCGCCCTCGAGGGCGGCTATGACGCCGTGCAGATGCGGGACGTGGCCGGCCGTGCCGATGTGGCCATGGGCACCGTCTACCGGTACTTCACGAGCAAGGACCACCTGCTGGCGGCGTGTCTCGTCCACTGGGTGGAGCAGCTGGACACCCGCCTGGCGCAGCTTCCCGCCCAGGGGTCGACTCCTGCCGAACGGGTCATCGAGGCACTCGACCGGGCCCTGCGGGCCATGGGCCGCCAGCCCCGCCTGGTGGGGGCGGTCTTCGCCGCACTGGCCTCCCCCGACCCGGCCGCCATCGAATGCCAGCAACAGGTGACCCTCCTCATGGAGGGCATCATCACCCGGGCCATCGGGAAGCCCCATCCCGCCGACCTGGGCGACCGGGCCCGGATCCTCGGCCACGTGTGGTATTCGGCCCTCGTCGGCTGGGTCAACGGGTGGAGCAACATGGGCAGGGTCCACGACGAGCTCGTGGTGGCCATCGGCCTCCTCCTGCCGACCGATGTCTACGCCGAGGTCTGAGCACCGCTACGCCGCCCACACCTGCGCCGCAGGGATACGCGTTGCCCATGCCTTCGGCAATCGAGGTCCGCGGCCTCACCAAGCACTTCGGGGCCGTGCGGGCAGTGGAGGACCTGACCTTCGACGTGGAGGCGGGGCGGGTGACGGGCTTTCTCGGGCCCAACGGCTCGGGCAAGACGACCACCCTGCGGATGCTCCTCGGCCTCGTCGGCGCCGACAACGGGACGGCCACGTTCTCCGGGCGTCGCTACGCCGATCTCGCCCAACCTGCCCACCACATCGGGGCGGTGCTCGAGGCCACGAACTTCCACCCGTCCCGGAGGGCCGAGGAGCACCTGAAGGCGGTGGCTGTTGCCGCCCGGATCCCGTTCCGCCGCGTCGCCCAAGACCTCGAGCTGGTGGGTCTGGCCGACGAGGCCGGGCGCCGGGTCGGGAAGTTCTCCCTCGGGATGCGCCAGCGCCTCCAACTGGCCACGGCGCTGCTCGGCGAGCCCGAGGTGCTGATCCTCGACGAACCTTCCAACGGATTCGACCCCCAGGGCATCCAGTGGCTCCGGAGCTTCATGCGCCACGAGGCGTCCACCGGTCGGGCCGTGCTCGTCTCGTCCCACCTCCTCGGCGAGATGGAGGAGACGGTGGACGATGTGGTCATCGTGTCGCGGGGACGACTGGTGCTCCAGACGACGCTCGCCGACCTGGCCGGCCAGGCGGGCACGTCCCCCGGGCTGCACATCCGCTCGCCTGAGCTCGACCGTTTGACCGGCCTGCTCCGAGCGGTGCCAGTGGGGTACCGGCAGGTCGGGCCGGATACCGTCGTCATCGACCGGGCCACCCCCGAGTGGTTCGGCCCCTTCGCCGCCGAGCACCGCGTCGTCCTCTACGAGATGACCCACGAGCGAAGCAGCCTCGAAGAGGTGTTCTTGACCCTCACCCACGGGTTCGACGCCGCCCTTCCCGACTCGGCCGGCGCAGTGGCGGCCGGCGACATGGCGACCGGCGACCTGGCGGCCGGCGACATGGCGGCCGACGAGGCTGATCGGCCATGACCGCCGCGCTCCGTTCCGAGTGGCTCAAGCTGCGGACGACGGCGGTGCCCTGGGTGCTCGGCGGCCTGTCCGTCGTGGTGACCGCACTGTTGATCGTGGTCGTGTTCGTCAACCACGGCAACAGCACCGGTGGGCCTGGGGGAGGCGGATCGGAGAGCACGCTCGGCGGCACCATCCCCCACACCACCCAGCAGTTGCGCAACCTCGTCGGCGCCGGCATCACCTGCTACCTCTTCGCGCTGCTGCTCGGCGTGCTGTGCGTGACGACCGAGTTCCGTCACAAGACGATCACCATGTCCTTCCTGGTGAACCCGCGCCGGCCCCGGGTTCGTCGGAGGGAAGCTGGTGCTCGCCGCCGGGCTGAGCGTCGTCCTCGCCGTCATCCTGCTGGTCGTCACCGTGATCGGAGGGGGCATCGCCCTCTCGGCCAAGGGAGGCTCGTTCTCCGACCTCCTCCACCAGGTGCCGGCGGTGGCGCCGGGCATGCTCCTCGTCTTCGCCCTGTTCGGCATCCTCGGCGTCGGGGTGGGATCGCTCCTCACCAACCAGGTGGCCGCCCTCGTCGTGTCGCTCGGGTGGTTCCTCATCGCCGAGCAGATCATCGAGGCGATCTGGAACGGGACGGCGAAGTGGCTCCCCACCGGGGCGGCCACCGCCGCCGCCAGCGTGACCCGGGGCCGGGCCGGCCACTTCGGGCTGTTCACGTGGTGGGAGGGATCGCTGCTCATGCTCGGCTACGGGCTGGCCTTCGCCGTCATCGGCTCGATCATCCTGTCCCGCCGCGACATCACCTGACCCGCCCCCACCCGACCGGCCCGTCGGTCGGACGGGGGCCCGTCGCGGCCGCCAGTAGGCTCCGGCCGTGCCCGACGGGTTCCCCGACAACCGGCTGCCCACACACGGCCTCGACGCCGAGGGCGTGCTCGCCCTCATGGCCGACCTGCGCATCGAGGACCTCGACTGGCGGGGAGGGCGGGTGTTCAGCCTCGTGTACTCGGCAGGCGACCAAGTCCACGAGCTCCTCGGTCGGGCGGCGGGGCTCTACTCGGCGGAGAACGCCCTCAACACCATGGTCTTCCCCAGCCTCGGCTGGATGCAGCACGACATCGTCACCATCACGGCCGGGTTGCTCGGCGCAGACGAGATGGCCGGCGGGGAGGGTGCCGGCGTCCGCGGCTACCTGACCTCGGGCGGGACGGAGTCCCTCCTCCAGGCGACGAAGACGGCACGGGACTGGGGCCGGAAGACGGGCCGGGGGGACCGTCCCAACATGGTCCTGGCCACGAGCGCCCATGCCGCCTTCGAGAAGGCGGCGCACTACTTCGACGTGGAGTCGCGGCGCGTCGACGTCGAGGCCGGCTTCTCCGCCGATGTCGATGCCATGGCCGATGCCATGGACGACGACACCGTCCTGGTGGTGGCGTCGGCGCCCTCCTACCCGCAGGGAATCATCGACCCGGTCCCCGAGCTCGCCGCCCTGGCGCTCGACCGTGGCGTCCTCTGTCACGTCGACGCCTGCCTCGGCGGCTTCATCCTCCCCTTCCTCGGCCGCCTGGGGCACCTCGACCAACGGTGGGACCTCTCGGTGCCCGGGGTGACCTCCATCTCCGCCGACCTCCACAAGTACGGCTACGCGTCCAAGGGCGTCTCGGTCATCCTCTACCGGAATCCGGAGCTGGCCGCCCTGCAGCCGTTCATCACGACGAACTGGTTGGGCGGGCTCTACGGATCGCCGTCGATGGCCGGGACCCGTCCGGCCGGCCCGATCGCCGCCGGGTGGGCGGTCCTCCACCACCTGGGCGTGGACGGCTATCTCGAGCTGGCCGAGCGGACCCATCGGGCGGCGTCGGTCATCAAGGACACCGTTGCGGCCATACCCGGCCTCACGCTCCGGGGAGACCCGCCGGCGACGGTGTTCGCCTTCGGAGCCGACACCGCCGGATCCCCGCTCGACGCGTTCGCGCTCGGCGACGCCCTGGCGTCACGGCGCGGGTGGTTCTTCGACCGGCAGTCGCCGCCCGACAGCCTGCACGCGACCGTGCACGCCGGCCACGCCGGGGTCGTGGACGAGCTCGCCGGCGACCTGGCGGCGGTGACCGACGAACTGCGCCGGACCGGGGAGCGGACCGGCGACCGCCGCACCACCTACGGCACGGTCTGACCGCATCTCGACCACTCCCCGGCTCCAAATGACTACGGACGGTGAGAACCAGCGGTCCGAACCCCGATGTCCGACCGGCGACGACACCCGCCGCCGGCACCCCGTCCACGCCCGTCGCCGAGGTGGGAGGAAGTGACCATCGAAGGAGTGGCCGACGCGGCCCGGGCTCCACGACCTGTTGCCCGCGGGGCGGAAGTGATCTAGACCTGCCCACACGTCTCACATCAGCGAACGCCACACCGGCGAACGTCGGCGGTCACAGCACGAGGAGCCCCCTCGTGTGCAGCGGCACAGGACCAGCAGGAGCCATCGGCACGGCGTCGGACGCCACCAGCACAGCCCCAGACGGGACAGGGGCGCCAATCGACGCTGGTGGACCCTCGTCGCCGTCTGCATGGGCACGTTCATGCTGCTCCTCGACCTCACGGTGGTGAACGTCGCCCTTCCCGCCATCCAACAGTCGCTCCACTCGACCTTCTCGGACCTCCAGTGGGTCATCGACGCCTACACCGTGACCTTGGCGGCGTTCCTGTTGACCGCCGGGGTCAGCGGCGACATCCTCGGACGCCGACGGATCTTCGTCCTCGGGCTCGGCCTGTTCTCGGTCTCGTCACTCGTGTGCGGACTGTCCACCTCGCCACTCATGCTCAACCTCTCCCGAGGATTCCAGGGGGCGGGGGCCGCCATCATGTTCGCCACATCGCTCGCCCTCGTCGCCCAGTCCTTCACGGGCAGGGAGATGGGCACGGCCATCGGCATCTACGGAGCGGTGATTGGCGGAGCCGTCGCCATCGGCCCTCTGGTGGGCGGCGCCCTCACAAGTGGTCTGGGCTGGCGGTGGATCTTCTTCCTCAACATCCCCATCGGCGTGATCGCCGTCGGCATCACGCTCCTCAAGGTCGAGCCGTTGAAGGAGCCGACGGGCAGAACGTGCCGACTGGGCCGGGTGCCTCACGTTCTCGGTGGCGCTGTTCCTTCTCGTCTACGCGCTCGTACAGGGCAACCCCGAAGGCTGGCGAAGCGCGACGATCATCGGCTCGCTCGTCGCCTCCGGGGCCCTCTTCCTCGCCTTCCTCGTCATCGAGTGGCGACTCGACGACCCGATGCTCGACCTCAGCCTGTTCCGTCGGCCGGCCATGGTGGGCGTGGCGCTCGCCGCGTTCGCGCTCGGCGCCTCCATCCTCGCCATGTTCCTGTACATGATCCTCTATCTGCAGGAAGTGCTCGGATATGGCCCCTTCGAGGCCGGGCTGCGCTTCCTTCCCGTGACCGTCCTCGCCTTCGCCGTTGCCCCGGTGGCAGGCAAGCTGATGTGGCGGGTGCCTGTTCGCTACCTGCTCGCGCTCGGTCTCGGCCTCATCGCCCTCGGATCGCTCATCACCCATGTGAGCCCGTCCTCGCCCTGGACCGTGCTCGTGTTGGGCTTCGTCCTCTGCGGCCTCGGCGTCGGCATCGCCAACCCGGTGGTCGCAGGGGCGACCGTCTCGGTGGTGCCCCCGGATCGCGCCGGCATGGCGTCCGGCATCTCGAACACGTGCCGGCAGGTGGGGATCGCCACCGGGGTCGCCGCCCTCGGGGCCGTCTACCTGGGACAGGTGCACCGGTACACGACAAGCCACCTGGAGGCCACCCCGTTCGGGCGGCTCATCCTCGCTCACGGAGGCTCGCAGCTGACCCAGGTCATCCAAGGCGGAGGCATCCGCCAGGCGGCGGCCGCCGTCCCCTCGGTGGCAGCCCGCGACACGCTCGTCCACGCCTATCAGGTGGGGTTCGTCGGTGCCTTCGACCATCTGCTCGCCATCGCCGGCGTCGTCGCCCTGATCGGCGCCGTGGGCTCGCTCGCCCTGGTGAGACAGCGCGACTTCGTGCCCGGTGCGATACCTGCGGTCGGAGCGACCGGAGCCGGGGCCGAGGTGGAGGCGGCCGATGACTCCCGCCTGCCACCGCGTACCGGGGTCCCGGTCCCGGCGCAGGCGGCGGCATCGTCGCCCGTCCAGGTCGCCGTGCCGGCGCCTGGCGGATCCACCCAGCCCGGAGCCATCAGAACCCGCGCCTGAGTCGGCAGAGCGGACCTCGGCCACGGCGCGGCACCGCCTATGGTGCTCACCGGCGTCCGAGCGAACACGACCATCAGGAGGAACCCCGCATGAAGACACGGCTCACCGAGGCCCTCGGCATCGAGCACCCGGTGATGCTGGCCGGCATGGGCGGGGTCTCCTACGCGCCGCTCGTCACCGCCGTGTCCGAGGCAGGCGGGTTCGGATGCCTCGGCGCATCGACCATGAGCCCCGACCGTATGGTGAAGGAGATCGCCGCCGTCAGGGCCGCCACCGACAAGCCCTTCGGCGTGGACCTCCTGACCGCCATGCCCGGCGATCTCGTGGGCCAGGTCGGCCAGCTCATCGAAGGCGGGGCCTCGGTCTTCGTCGCCGGGCTCGGCGTGCCCGCCGCCGCCGTGGAGCTCTGCCATCACCACGACGTGCTCGTGGTCAACATGTGCGGAAAGGTCGACCACGCCCGGCGGGCCCGGGACGCCGGGTGTGACATCGTCGTCGCCCAGGGGACCGAGGCCGGGGGCCATACCGGTCTCGTCGCCACGATGCCGCTGGTTCCCCAGATCGTCGATGCCGTGGGATCGGAGATCCCCGTCGTGGCAGCCGGGGGCATCTTCGACGGACGGGGCCTGGCCGCCGCCCTCTCCCTCGGAGCCGACGGGGTCTGGATCGGGACCCGCTTCATCGCCACGCCCGAGGCTCGAGCGGTCCCCGGGTACAAGGAGGCGCTCGTGCGGACGGGCGAGGACGGGACCACCATCAGCCGGGCCTTCTCGGGCAAGACCATGCGGGTGGTCCAGAACGAGTACACCGACTTCTTCTCCGCCAACGCCGACGAGCTCCGCCCGTTCCCCGAGCAGCTGGGACGATCGATGTCCGACGGCGCCTTCCATCTCGGTGGGGGCGAGGAGACCGCAGGGGTCGATCCCGAGCGTGAGTGCTACCCGTCCGGACAGGGCGTGGGCGCCATCGCCGACCTCGTGCCGGCGGCCAGCATCGTCGAAGAGATCGTCGCCGACGCCGAGCGGACCCTCGCCGATCTGTCCCGGGTCGCCGAGAGCTGAGCGTCTCTCGGGAAGCTCGGCGTCTCGACAACCTGGAGTGCCGGGTCAGCCGCCAACGAGCACGGAGCGGTCACCGCTCCGCAGTCCGGTGATCAGGCTGCGGTAGGCCGCGGCGGCGTCCTGTCCGAGCGAGTCGGTCTCGAGCCACCGCCCGCCGCCGTCACCCCGGTGGCGATCCACCCCGTGGATGCCGAAGCGGGGTTCATAGGAGCCCCACTCGTAGTTGTCCACCAGCGACCAGTGCCAGTACCCGGTGACGGGCACGCCCTCCTCCATGGCCGACACCACGGCACTCAGGTTCTCGCCCAGGTACCGGCATCGGTCCCAGCCGTCGAGACGCGGGTAGGACCGGCCGTTGCGCACCCGGTTGCAGAGGCCGTTCTCGACCACCCAGACCGGGAGGTCCCCGGCGAGTCCGCGCACATCGCCCACCCATCGTCGGAGGCGAGCCGGGTCGGGGACGTCGTCCCAGAGCTCGCGCACGGGGAGCGGGTTCCGGCCGCCGGAACTCCGGTGACCCGGCAGCCGGAAGTGCCGGCTGGCAACCGGGTCGTACCAGTCGAGGGAGAGGGCATCGAGCGTCCGCGAGCACGCGCTCTCGTAGACGGCGTCAACGGCGCGCCCGAGAGGCCTCCGGTTGCCGACCCTTCCCGATAGGCGTGCACCGGTGGCGGGAGAAGGGGTGAGCAGCGCGCTCACCCGGCGGAGGGACGCCTCAGCGAGGCCCCGTCCCCCACCCATCCGGGAGCTGCCGCGGTCGTGGGACCGCCGGCGTTCGGCCAGCCACTCGGGAACGTTGCCCTTCTCCACGCCGATGCTCCTGGCCAGCAGCACGTCCGTCAGCATGCGGTCGTACTCGTAGAGGGTGAGGGAGGCGTTGTTCGTGGTCACGAGGGCGTCCGGCCGGGCCCGGTGGATGACCTCGTAGCCGGCCACGTGGGCGGCGAGCAGCTGGTCGATAGCGACGGCGACATCGCCCAGGGCGCCGAACCGGCCCGGGGGGAACGTTCCTAGCAGCCACGACTGCATGGCCAGCACGTTGATCTCGTTGATGGTCACCCAGTGGCGCACATCGGCGGCCAGTGCGTCCACGACGACCTCGGCGTATGCCCGGTACCGGGACGGGGCGTCGGGTCGCAGCCAGAAGTCGGTCCCCAACCAGTCGGGATGGGTGAAGTGATGGACGGTCACGAGCGGGACCATCCCCCGTGCGGTGCAGCCGCGGACGATAGCGGCGTAGCGGTCGAGCGCGGCACGGTCGATGGTGCCCTCCGCCGGACAGATGCGGGGCCACTCGACACTCAACCGAAAGCTGTCGCAGCCGAGCGAGGCCGCCCGATCGAGGGCGACCTCGGGACGACGCCAGAAGCCCACGGCATCTCCCGACGGCTCGACCCGACCGGCCACCTCCCATTCGAGCCAGTTGTTCGCCGGCTCCCCGGGTCCGTTGAACCCGCCTTCGACCTGGAAGCCGGCCGTCGCCACCCCGAACAGGAACCCCGGGGGGACGAGACCGGTAGGCGTGGCGGCGGACTCGATGGCCTCGGACGCGGGAGGCGGCGCCCCGGCGGTGTCAACGCCCGTCATCGGTAGCGATGCTCCGTCCGCCGCATCCTCGTCTCCGCTGACACCGTCGTCCGTCGCTCCCCGCTGGTGAACCCGGCATCTTCTGCCGGGCGTCTGAGACAGGTGGCGATGGTAGCTTGCGACCCGGGAACGACGACGGCCGGGGCCTCGGCTTCGTCGTCCGTTGCGCTTCGTTGCGTTTCCCGATCGACTCACCCTGCTTCGAGCTCACGACCCCCGACCCATGACCACGGCCATCGATCCCGAGCGCGTCCCGGTCGTCATCGCCTCGGGCCAGGCCATCGAGCGCTCGGCCCTGGTCACCCCCGTCGACCTCATGGAGCGGGCCGCACTCGCCGCCTTCGCCGACACGGCCGCCCTGCGTCCCATGATCGAGCGGGTGTCGGTGGTCAACGTCCTCACCCGGTCGGCGCCGTCCCCGGCGAGCGAGCTCTCCGACCGTCTCGGGTTGGAGCCGCGGCGGCGGGAGGTGACGACCATCGGGGGCAACTCGCCCCAGTGGCTCGTCAACCGGGCCGCCGTCGACATCGCCGCCGGGACGCTGTCAGCCACGCTCATCGGCGGGGCCGAGGCCATCCGTTCATCTCGAGCGCGCCGGACAGCCCGGTCCGTCCCCGGCACCGGGCGGGCGGAGGACGAGGGCCGCCGCTCCGGCGCCGCATCCGGGCACGCCCGGCCCGAGGACCAGGCGGAGCGCCCCCCCGACCCGGTGGTCGGCGATCCCCTCCCCGGCGTCGGCCCGGCCGAGACGGCGATCGGCCTCGTCCTGCCCGTCCACCTCTATCCGATGTTGGAGAGCGTGATCGCCGCCCGCGCCGGTAACAGCGCCGGAGAGCAACGCCGCGTCATCGGCTCGCTCTTCGCCCCTTTCACCTCAGTGGCAGCCGCCAACCCCTACGCCTGGTTCCCCGAGGAGCGGACGGCGGAGGCCATCGCCACGCCGACCACCGACAACCGTCTCGTCGCCGAGCCCTACACGAAGCTCATGACCGCCTTTCTCGGCTCGGATCAGGGAGCTGTCCTCATCATGTGCTCACTGGCCGCCGCCAGGCGGGCCGGGGTCGAGGACCGGGCCGTCTTCATCTGGTCGGGGGCCGGGGTCACCGACGTCCGCTTCCCGGTGGCGAGACCCGATCCGGGTAGCTCCCCGGCCATCGCCGCCGGCGGGGCTGCCCTGTTCGACGCCGGTTCCCTGGCCGCCGGGCGCGCCATCGGGATCGACGACGTCGGTGTCCTCGATGTCTACTCCTGCTTTCCGAGCGCCGTCGAGCTCGCCACCGAGGCGCTCGGCCTCGAAGCCGACGACGCACGGGGCCTCACCGCCACCGGGGGACTGCCCTACTTCGGAGGGCCCGGCAACAACTACACGACCCATGCCATCGCCGCCGTCACCGAGGCCGTCCGTCGTGGCGAGACGTCCGGCAGCGAGGACGGGCACGCCCCCCGACTGGGTCTCGCCACCGGGCTCGGCTGGTTCGTCACCAAGTACGCGCTCGGGCTGTACGCCTCGTCCCCCCCACCGGGAGGCTTCCACCGGGCGGACACGACCGAGGTCCAGGCGGACATCGACGCCACGGCGGTCGACGTCGCCCTCTGCGTCGACGCTCCCACCACCGCCGTCGTGGTCGCCGCCACCGTTGCGCGCGACAACGACGGGACACCCACCGCCGCTCCGATCTTCGCCGAGCTGCCCGACGGGCGACGCATGGCGCTGGCCGCGGCGGACGAGGACACCGTGACCGCAGTGGGCGCGCTCGACGTACCGGGCCTGGTGGGTACGTCCGTGCTCGTCGAAGCGGACCGGCCGCGCGACCGTCTGGCGTCAGCCTGACCCGAGGAGGCCGCCATGTCCGAACTGCTTCGCGAGCGCCGGGGCCACACCGAGATCCTCACCATCAACCGGCCCGAGGCCCGAAATGCCATCAACGGGGCGGTGTCCAAGGCGTTCGCGGCGGCATTCGACGACGTGGAGGCCGACGACGACTGCTGGGTGGCGATCGTCACCGGTGCCGGTGACAAGGCGTTCAGCGCCGGCATGGACCTGAAGGCGTTCGCCGCCGGCGAGGCCGCCGACATCATGGGGGCCAACGGTGGGTTCGGGGGCATCGCCCAGCGCGATCTCTCGAAGCCGCTCATCGCCGCCGTCAACGGTTCCGCCCTGGCCGGAGGGTGCGAGATCATGCTCTCGTGCGACCTCGTCGTCGCCGTCGAAGGCGCCACATTCGGCATCCCCGAGGTCAAGCGCGGCCTCATGGCCGCCGCCGGAGCGCTCATCCGGCTGCCCAAGCGTATCCCTCCGGCCATCGCTCTGGAGCTGGCCCTGACCGGCGATCCCATCGACGCCCGGCGCGCCCTCGAGCTCGGCCTCATCAACCGCGTCGTGCCCGCCGGCTCCCTGATGGACGAGGCGCTCGCCCTCGCCGAGACCATCGCCGAGAACGCACCGTTGGCCGTCCGCGCCTCCAAGCGGGTCATGAAGCAGGCCGGCGAGCTGCCCGATGCCGAAGGGTGGCGCGTCAACAACGCAGTGGTGCCCGAGGTGTTCGGCTCGTCCGATGCCATGGAGGGCCCGATCGCCTTCGCCGAGAAGCGCAAGCCCAACTGGACCGGGAAGTAGCCCCGAGCGGTGCCCGGCGTCCATCCCGCGCTGGCCGGGGACGTTCCCTCGCTGGCCGGGGGCCTCGCCGGGTTCCGGCTGATCCTCCACGTCCTGGCGGCCACGGTCTGGGTGGGGGGCCAGCTCACCGTGGCCGGTCTCCTGCCCACGATCCGGGGTCTCTCCGACGACGCCCCGAAGAGGGTGGCGCGGGCGTTCGCCCGGTTGCTGTGGCCGGCGTACGCCGTGCTCGTGGTCACCGGCTTGTGGAACGTGGCCACGTTCGACCTGAAGAACGACCAGACGGCCTGGAACGTCGTCCTCGGCGTCAAGATCGCCGTCGTGGCCATGGCCGGGATCGCCGTCTACCTCCACCAGCGTTCGACCAGCCGGCTGGGCCTGGCGCTCTGGGGAGCGGTCGGCGCCGTCACCTCGGTGGGCGCCCTCTGTCTCGGCGTGTTCCTTGCCGGTTGATCGGGTCGAGCGACGAGTACCAGGTCGCAAGGCCTATCGCTGGCGCCCGAGCCGCACCCGGCCCCTGGGCCCGCCGGACGCCGACGCCGTCCATGGCTCCAGGTGCCGAGCGGTCGGTGGGCCCCCGACGGCGGCAGGGCGCGGCGCGCCTCGCCGGCGTGTGGACAGGTCTAACCTGGGTCCAGTAGCCGACAAAGGAGACACGACCGTGCACTTCGGCCTGCCTGCAGAGATCTTCGGAATGGACGGGGTGATCATCCTCATCGTGGTGGTGGTGGTCCTGTTCGGGTCCACCCAGATCCCCAAACTCGCCCGCTCACTCGGCTCGGCCCAGAAGGAGTTCAAGAAGGGCCTCGACGAGGGCGGCTCGGAGCACCCACCGAACACGACCTCGGCGGTCAACACCGCACCACCGGTCAACACGGCACCACCGGTCAACACGGCACCACCGGTCAACACGGCACCACCGGTCAACACGCACCACCGGCCAACACGGCCCGACCCACGAACGGCACCACCGGCACGACGTCGTAGGCAGCTCCGGTTCGTAGGCACCGCGGGCCTCGTGCGATGAATCCCCGCCGATGACGGCCTCCCGGGCCGCGTCGGCGCCGCCCGTCCCCGGGGAGAGGCGGCGGCGGTGGCTCCCCTTCTGGTTGTTGCAGGCAGCCGAGCTGGTGGTGGCCTTCGTCTTCGTCGATCTCTCGGTCCACGTCGACCACGGTGATCTGCTGGTGGCTGCGGCCGCCGTTTTCGCCCTGCTGGCGGTGACCGCACAGGGGCCGCTCGGCCTGGTGAGGGTGTGCCCGCTCCGCCTCCATCTCGTCCTCGTGATCGCCGCCTGCGTGCTCGTCGCCGTGGCCTCGGTCATCCCGGGGTTCCGGCCCGACATCGAGGGGATCATCATCGCGATCTTCGGCTGCATCGGTCTGGTCCGGCTGGCCACGCTCACCCGGACCGAGCCGGCCGGCTCCTCGTCGCGGACACGCCCGGGGTTCACGGCGGGATCGAACCCGGCGGGCCCCGGCTCCCCGGTCATCGACGCCTCGGCCTCGGTCGTCCACCACCGGCCCGAGGGCCCGGGGACCCGGTCCGACGCCGGGCCCGAGACACCCGTCGGAGGCCACCGGCCCCCGGGGGGACCGGCGGCGACCGCTCACCACGTCGGACGACTGGCGGCAACCGCCGCCGAGACGGCGAAGAGGACGGCGAGCCGGAACGGCCCGGCGGCAAGGGCCTACACCAAGCAGTCCCTCCGCAACGCCGGCCGCGCTGTCGGGAGGTGGACGTCCGGCGACCACCAGTCGTCTGCCGCCAACGAGTCGACGAGCGAGCGCGAGGAGCCGTGATGCCGGAGACGCCCGATGTGCTCACGACAGCCGAAAAGCTGTGGAACGGGACGCTGACCACCGAGGAGGTCCATCCCCTGAGCCCCACCGTGGGCCTGGCCGAGGTGGCCGACGGCGTGGCCTTCGTCCCGGCCTTCGCCAACGTGTCGGCCTTCGCCACCGGGGAGGGCCTGCTCCTCGTCGACACCGGCAGCGTCTTTGCCGCTCCGGAGATCCACCGCACGCTCAGGACGTGGTCCGAGGGCAGGTTGCACACCGCCGTCTACTCGCACGGCCACATCGACCATGTCTTCGGCGTTCCCGTGTGGGAGGCCGAGTCCGCCGAGAACGGGTGGCCGGAGCCGGTCGTGGTGGCCCACGAGGCCCTCCCCCACCGCTTCGACCGCTACATCAAGACAGCCGGGTACAACGCCATCATCAACCGCCGCCAGTTCGCCATCGACTCCCTCGAGTGGCCGACCGAGTACCGCTATCCCGACCGCACCTACCGCGGCCGGCTCGACCTCGACGTGGCCGGGCTTCCGGTGGAGCTCCACCACGCCAGGGGCGAGACCGACGACCACACCTGGACCTGGGTCCCCGACCGGCGGGTGCTCTGCTGCGGCGACCTGTTCATCTGGGCGTCGCCCAACGCCGGCAACCCGCAGAAGGTCCAGCGCTACCCTCTGGAGTGGGCCGAGGCCCTGCGGGAGATGCTGGCCCTCTACGGCGAGGACGGCGAAGGACCAGGGCCCGAGGTGCTGCTCCCCGGGCACGGGTATCCGATCGTCGGCGCCGAACGCGTCCGCCAGGCCCTCGGCGACACCGCAGAGCTCCTCGAATCGCTCGTCGGCCAGACCCTCGCCCTCATGAACGACGGGGCCCGCCTCGACGAC
Source organism: uncultured Acidimicrobiaceae bacterium (assembly GCA_963828385.1). Taxonomy (GTDB): domain Bacteria; phylum Actinomycetota; class Acidimicrobiia; order Acidimicrobiales; family RAAP-2; genus Bog-756. Next base: position 421,812 of record CAWHEF010000002.1, on the reverse strand, counting down.
GTGATCCACTCCGTCGTCCCGCCCGCCCGGCTCATGGAGCGCCCCTATCTCCAGCCCGTCTACGACGAGCCCGAGTTCGTCGTCCGTACCGTCTGGCGGCAGTACGGCGGTTGGTGGGACGGCAACCCGGCAACCCTCAAACCGGCCGCCGAACGGGCCCTGGCCGCCGAGCTGGCGTCGCTCGCCGGAGGTGCGGAGGCACTGGCCGACCGGGCACTGGCGCTCTCCGCCACCGGAGACGACCACGCCTTCCGGCTGGCCGGGCACCTGTCGGAGATGGCCTGGCTGGCCGACCCCGGGAACGAGGGGGTCCAGCGGGCCCGACGGGATATCTTCTCCGCCCGGGCCCGCGCCTCGCACCTCCACCATGGCCCGCGGGGTGTTCTCCTGGGCGGCACGCGAATCGGGTGGCGACCGGCCCGGCGGCGGTCACTGAGCCCCGGGCCGCCGGAGCCGGATCCCCCATGCTGAGCTGGGCGTTGTCCACTTCGCCGCCGTCTGGTCCGTCAACTTCACCTTCGCTCGTAGGGCCACTAGTGTCATCGCCGTGAAAGCGTTCACGACCGGTTTTCCTGGCGTCCGGCGAGCTGCTTCCACGGGTGGCCCCGGCCCTCGAACGCATGGCCGTCGTGCGCGCTCTCCCTGGATGCTGCCCGGTCTCGTCGCCATGGCGTTCGCCCTCGGCGGCTGCAGCTTCTTCCCCACCTACGGAGCCAGCAAGGGCGCCACCAGCCAGGGTCACGACATCTTCAAGCTGTACTCAGGCATGCTGACCACCGGCATCGTCGTCGCCGGCATCGTCTTCATCCTCATCATCTACAGCGTCATCCGCTTCCGGCGGCGCTCCGACGCCATCCCGAGGCAGGTCCACGACCACACCGGTCTGGAGATCACCTACACGGTGATCCCCATCCTCATCGTCCTCGGCCTGTTCGTCTTCACGGTGACCACCGAGAACACCGTGGACGCCACCCAGCCGGCCGGGGCAACCGTGACGGCCACCGGCAAGCCCGTCCTCGATGTCACCATCACCGCCTTCCAATGGGGCTGGCGGTTCGACTACCCCCGGCTCGACGTCGGCGTCGCCGGTGAGGGCACGTCCGGACCGGACGGCCGCGGCCCGCAGATGGTGCTGCCCACCAACGAGACGGTGCAGGTGACCCTGGTGTCCGACGATGTGACCCACGCCTTCTACGTCCGGGACTTCAGCTTCCAGCGGATGGCCCTGCCCGGGGTGACCAACGTCTTCGACCTGAACGTGATCCGCCAAGGGACCTACCGGGGCCAGTGCACGGAGCTGTGCGGCCTCTACCACTCGGAGATGGTCTTCACCGTCAAGGCCGTTTCTCCCGCCGCCTTCCGGGTATGGACCCATTCCGAGATCGCAGCCGGCCATACGCTCCAGATAGGCGGCAACTCGGCGTCCAACATCCCCCCGCCCAACACCCACGTCACTCCGTCGAACGCACTCGGTCCGACATCGCCCCCGAAGCCCAAGGGAGCAGCATGACCACCACCATCGAACCCCCCGGGCTGATCGGCCCGGCCGAGCCGAGCGGCCCCGACGGGCACCGTCCCGTCCACGGCGAAGACGAGCATCCCCACCACGAAGGGCCTTCGGGTCTCGTCAACTGGCTCACCTCGACCGATCACAAGGTGATCGGGAAGAGCTACATGATCACGTCACTCGTGGTCTTCTTCCTCGCCGGGATCATGGCCATGATCATCCGCGCCCAGCTGGCAAATCCCCAGTCTTCGTTGGTCTCGTTCCAGACCTACAACGAGCTGTTCACCATGCACGGCAGCCTCATGCTCTACCTGTTCGCCGGCCCCTTCGCCTTCGGCGGCCTCGCCAACTTCGTCGTCCCGCTCCAGGTGGGCGCGCCGGACATGGCCTTCCCCCGACTGAACGCCCTCTCGTACTGGCTGTACCTCGGGGGCTCGATCCTCATGATCTCGGGGTTCCTCGTGGCCGGGGGTGCGGCCGCCTACGGCTGGACGGCGTACGCGCCGCTGTCCAACGCCATCAACTCTCCGGGGTCCGGCGCCGACCTGTGGCTCATGGCCCTCGCCCTCACCGGGTTCTCGGCCATCTTCACCGGCGTGAACCTGTGCGCCACCATCTTCTATCTGCGGGCCCCGGGGATGACCATGTTCCGGATCCCGATCTTCTCGTGGGGCATGCTGGTCACCGGCATCCTCATCCTGATCGCCTTCCCGGTGCTGTTCGGGGCGGTGGTGATGCTGTTCTGCGACCGGCACTTCGGGACCCACATCTTCTCGGTCCAGGGCGGCGGCGTCCCCGTCCTATGGCAGCACCTCTTCTGGTTCTTCGGCCATCCCGAGGTGTACATCCTGGCCCTTCCCTACTTCGGCATCGTCTCGGACGTCATCCCCGCCTTCTCACGGAAGCCGCTCTTCGGGTACACGGGCATGGCCTTCGCCACCATGGCCATCGCCGCCCTGTCGACCGGGGTGTGGGCCCACCACATGTTCACGACGGGTGTCGTCCTGTTGCCGTTCTTCTCCCTCCTCTCCTACTTCATCGCCGTTCCCACCGGGATCAAGTTCTTCAACTGGATCGGGACGATGTGGGGAGGCCAGGTCGCGTACAAGACTCCGATGCTCTTCTGCGTCGGGTTCCTGTTCGCCTTCCTCATGGGCGGGGTGACCGGCGTGCTGCTCGCCTCCCCGCCGGTCGACTTCATGACCCATTCCACGTACTTCGTGGTCGCCCACTTCCACCAGGTCCTCATAGGCACGGCGGTTTTCGCCGGGTTCGCCGGGTTCTACTACTGGTACCCGAAGATGTTCGGCCGCATGCTCAACGAGGGGCTCGGCAAGCTGCACTTCTGGTTCCTGTTCATCGGCTTCTGGGTCACGTTCATGCCCCAGTACCTCGTCGGGCTGTACGGGATGCCACGCCGGGTTGCGTCCTACAACCCCGCCAACGGCTGGACCGGGCTCAATGTCATCTCCACGGTCGGCGCCTTCATCATGGGGGCGTCGTTCCTGTTCTTTCTGGCCAACCTGTGGGTGTCCTGGCGCAACCCCATTCCGGCGGGGGACAACCCGTGGGACTCGGGGACGCTCGAGTGGTTCACCACGTCGCCTCCCCCGCACCACAACTACACCCACCTGCCGCCCATCCGGTCCGAGAGGCCGACGTGGGACTACAACCACCCCGAGCACCGTGTCGAGCCCCGGCACGTCACCGTGGGGGTGGGGGCGTCCCGCCAGGACGCCGGACCCGGAGAGCCCGATGAGCCTGATCCGCGGCTCGGCATTGGAGGAGACGACTCATGAGGATCGACGGACTGTTCCTGTGCGGGATCGGGGTGTTCTTCGGCATCGTCGGCCTCGTCTACTGGTTCGCCAGCTACGAGGACGCCGGGTTCCTCATGCTCATCGGCACCTCGCTGCTCGGGTTCGTGCCCGGCGCCTACTACCTGTGGTGGTCCTACCACCAAAAGCCCCAGGCCAACGACAACCCTCATGCCGAGATCGCCGAGGGGGCGGGGACGGTCGAGTCGTTCCCGGGTTCGAGCATCTGGCCCTTCATCCTCGGGATGGGGGCCACGTTCCTCGTCCTCACGTTCGTCTTCGGACTGTGGATGGCGCCCATCGCCGGAGCGCTACTCCTCTCGGGTGCCATCGGTGGCACCGTCGAGAGTCGTCGGGGCGGAACCGTCTAGCCCTCCGCTGCTCTGCCGGTCCTGCGTCCGCTCGGGTTCGCCGGGTCACCGCCGGGCGCGCTGGGTGCTGACGCGGCGAAGGCGACAGGGCACATCGACGGGCGCGGTCCGGGCCTGCCCGGGTCAGACCGCGGCCAGACCGGGCTACGTATACTGCGGTGGCCCCGCAGCGTGGCCGCCCTTATGACCTCGCCCCGAACCATCACCGGAGACCCTTCGCTCGAAGCTCCGACGGGGCGCCCGGCGACCGCAGGGCCCGTCCACGACGAGACGTCAGGACGGTCCGCCTGGAAGGCGCCCGTCGGTCCCGCCCACCGGGGCCGATGGGTCTACCTCGTCGTCGCCCTCCTCAGCTACGTGCCGATGCTGGCCACGAAGCCCGGCGTCGTGTCGGACGACACGAAGACCTACCTCTACCTCGACCCCTGGAAGTGGATCAAGACCTCGGCGTCGATCTGGGACCCGTTCGTGGCGCTCGGCACGGTGACCCACGAGACCATCGGGTACGTGTTCCCGATGGGCCCCTTCTTCTGGGTCCTGTCCGTCGTCCACGCTACCGGTCTGGGTCTCGCAGCGGCTGTGGCTCGGTTCGCTCGTGTTCGCGGCGGCGGCCGGCGTGCTCTACCTGTCGGACACCCTCGACCTCCGTGGCTCGGGACGGTTGGTGGCGGCGCTGGCCTACGGCTTCACGCCCTATGTCATGCAGTACTCGGGCCGCATCTCGGTGATCCTCATGCCGTTCGCCGGGCTGCCGTGGCTGCTGGCGTTCATCATCCGGTCGGTCAGGACGAAAGGGTGGCGCTACCCAGCGCTGTTCGCCATCACCCTCGCCCTGATCAGCGGGATCAATGCCAGCTCCGTGATCTACGCCGGCATCGCCCCCGTGCTCTGGCTGCCCTTCGACGCCCTGGTCGCCCGCGAGACGACGGGCCGGCGGGCATGGCTGGTCTTCGCCAAGGTCGGGGCGCTCAGCCTCCTCGTCTCCCTCTGGTGGATCGTCGGTCTGGCCGTGGAGGGCGCCTTCGGGATCAACGTCCTGCGCTACACCGAATCGGTCCAGGCCACGAGCTCGACCTCCAACGCCGCCGAGGTCGTGCGGGGCCTCGGCTACTGGTACTTCTACAGCGGTGACCGCCTCGGACTGTGGACCCAGGCCGCCGCCGAGCTCACCCAGCACCTCTGGTTGGTCACCCTCACCTACCTGGCTCCGGTGGGCGCGGTGGCGTCGGCGGCGTTTTGCCGATGGCGGTACCGCGCCTACTTCGTGGCGCTGGCGGCGATCGGGCTGGTCCTCGGGGTGGGGGCGTATCCCTACTCCCATCCGACGGCGTTCGGAGCCCTGGCCAAGGCGTTCATGACCAAGACGACCGCCGGGCTGGCCCTGCGATCGACCGACCGGGCCACCCCGCTCATCATCCTCGGCCTGGCCATGCTGCTCGGCACCGGGGTGTCGGCCCTCGTCGCACGGTGGCGGCGGGTGGGGCTCGGCGTCTTCGTCGTGGTCGGGATCCTGGTCCTCGTCGCCGACGCCCCCTTCTTCGCCGGTCGGACCGTGATCTCCCAGTTCTCCCAGCCCGCTTCCCCGCCGGCCCCGGTCAGGGAGGCTGCCGCCCATCTGAACGCGGTACACCCCGGCACCCGGGTGTATCTCCTCCCCGGTAACAACTTCGCCGCCGAGCGGTGGGGCGACACCATCGACCCCGTATGGCCGGCGCTGCTCAACCGTCCGTTCGTGACCCGCGAGCAGCAGATCCAGGGATCGCTGCCCACCGCCGATCTCCTCTTCGCCCTGGACGGCCCCCTCCAGCAGAACGTCATGAACTGGAATGCGCCTCGCCCCGGTGTCCCGGCTGATGAGCGTGGGCGACGTCGTCGTCGACTATGACCAGCAGTACGAGCGCTACGACCCTCCTCGTCCGGCCGTCCTCCAACAGCAGCTGGCCACGACTCCGCCGGGTTTGAGCGACCCCATCGCCTTCGGGCCTCCCACCGACAACATCTCGACGCTGCCGATGCTGGACGAGACCTACTACGCGCTGCCGCCCGATCCGAAGAGCCCGTCCCCCATCGTGACCTACACCGTCGACAACCCGCGTCCCATCGTGCGCGGCGAGTCGCTGAACGCTCCGACGGTGATCGACGGGGACGCCGTCGGGCTCGTCGACGCCGCCGACGTCGGACTCCTCGACAACGACCCGACCATCTTCTACGCCGGTACCTTGCAAAAGGACAAGTCGCTCTCGTCGTCGACCTTCGCACGGCCGGCGAACCTCGTGGTAACCGACTCCAACCGCAAGCAGGCCTTCGAGTGGAACAGCCTCGACGACAACACCGGATACACCGAGACCAAGGGCGAGAAGCCGAGCGCCTTCGTGCAGAACGACCCGGGCATCAACCTCTTCCCCGGGGCGGGGGCCGACGCCCAGACCACCACGTCACTCGGTGGAGTCTCCTCGGTGACGGCCTCCGCCTACGGCACGGCGGAGTCGCTCCGATCCGAGTGGCGCCCGGCCAATGCCCTGGACGGCAACCCCACCACGGCATGGGAGACCGAGGGGGACAACGGGATCCCGAACGGGAACTGGTGGCAGGTGGCGCTCGAGCACCCGACCACCACCGACCAGGTCACCTTGTTGCAGCCCCAACCGGTGGCAAACAAGGCGCCGTACACCAACCAGTGGATCACCCAGGCCACCCTGACCTTCGACGGCAAGGACCCGGTTACCGTCGACCTCGGTCCGGGCTCGCGCACGGAGCCGGGCCAGGTGGTCCACTTCCCAGCCAGGACGTTCAACACCCTCCGGGTCCGCATCGACCAGACGAACCTGTCGAACGGACACTCGACCCCACCGGGGTCGAGCCTGGTGGGACTGGCCGAGGTGGGCATCGGGACCACCAGGGTCACCCAGACGATCGTCATGCCCACCGACCTGCTCGACCAAGCCGGCGCCGCCGCATCCACCGACCGCCTCACCTACCTGTTCAGCCGGGACCGGGTGGCTCCGGTTCCGCCCCGGCAGGACCCCGAGGTGACCATGGTCCGCCAGTTCCAGGTGCCCTCGGCGCGGACGTTCCAGCTGGCGGGCACGGCCCGGGTCTCCGATGCGCTCGGCGACAGCGCCGTCGATCAGGTGGTGGGGCGGACCGGGGGTGGGTCGCCGGTCACCTCCGCCACCTCCAGCGGTCGCATGCCCGGCGACCTCGCCGCCACGGCGAGCGCGACCATCGACGACGACCCGGCGACGTCGTGGAGCCCTGGCATCGGGACCAGCGCCAACGTGGGTTCGTGGCTCGACTACTCCTTCGACCGGCCCGAGACCGTGGACCACCTCGACCTCCAGCTCGACTCCGACGCCGAGCACTCGCGACCGACCTCCATCACGGTGACCGGTGACAGCGGATCGGTGCACGTTCCCCTCCCGCCGGTCCCGGTGACGTCGCCGGCCGGGTCCACGACCACGGTCCCCGTCAGCTTCCCGCCGGTGTCCGGGACCAACCTGCGGGTCACGTTCGACACCATCGATGCCCGGTACTCCCACAGCTACGAGACATCGCTCAACGAGGCGATGCCCATCGCCGTCGCCGAGATCGGTATCCCCGGCGTGCTCGGATCCGCGCTGCCGCCCACGCTCACCACCCCGTGCCGGTCCGACCTCCTCGCCATCGACGGGAAACCCGTCTCACTGTCCATCTCGGGGTCCACGACAGAGGCCCTTTCCGGCCAGCACGGACTGGCGGTGTCCCTGTGCGGCCCCGACAGCGGTGGGATCGTCCTCAGTGGCGGCACCCACCGGTTGACGACCTCGAACGGGGCGGTGACCGGCTTCAACCTCGACCAGTTGGCCATCGACTCGCCGGCAGAGCCGGCGAAGCTCACTGCCGCCACGACCAGCGGTCCTGGGGGCGGCACCGGCACCGGTCCAGGGTCCCGGGATGCGTCGGGATCCGGTTCACTGCCGCTCCCACCGACACCTCCGGCGACGGCAGGCGCCCCGACCGTCCGGGTGACCTCGGAGAGCTCGACGAGGATCGCTGCTCACGTCACCGGAGCGTCGGCACCGTTCCTCTTCGTGCTCGGGCAGAGCGTCAACCACGGATGGTCGGCGACCGTCTCGGGGGTCGGCTCCCTCGGCACGCCCACGCTCGTCGACGGCTTCGCCAACGGGTGGGTCGTCGACCGGGCCGTCCTGGACAAGGCAGCCCACGGCGGCTCCTTCGACGTCACCCTGCGCTTCACCCCCCAACGAAGCGTCGACATCGCCCTCGTCGTGTCCGGCGCCACCGTGCTGGCGTGCGCCATCGTCGTGGCGGTTGCCCTCGTGCGGCGTCGACGTCGGAAGAAGGCGGCATCCACAGAAGCAAGCGCGGTGTCGACGCCGATGGCGCAGGACGGGTACGCCGGAGCCGACATGGACCAGGAGGTCCTGCCGGACGGGCGACTCGCTCCCGACGAGGACGTACCCGACGACGTGCGCCCAGTCGACCCCGCACTTGTCCACGCCTCGCCGTCCGTCATCAGCTCGTGGTTCGACCGGGGGGCGTTCCAGAGGTCGAAGCCCATCCACGCCGTCATCGGGACGGTGCTGGCCGGAGCGGGAGCATGGGCACTCGCCGGGACGTTCGCCGGCGTGGTGACCGCCGTCGGCATCGCCCTCACCATGTCCGTTGCCTGGGGCCGTCTCGCTCTGCGAGTGGGTGCGTTCGCGTTGATGGCGGCGGGAGCCCTCGACGTCGTGGCCCACCAGGCTCGCTACCACTACCCGCCGGCCGGGTGGCCCACCAATTTCGACCGGGCCTCGACCCTGATCTGGGGAGCGGTGATGCTGCTCGCCGCCGACGCCGTCCTGTGCTTCGTACGGAGGTTCCGTGCTGGCCGTCTCGGCGAGCGTCGTGGACGGCGCTTCGTCCAGCCAGTCGAACCTCGCTGATCTCGGTCTTGGCCCCGAGCGGCCGCTACCCACTACTGCCACTACCCACTACTGCCACTGCCCACGAGCGGACACGCGACCGGGGTGTGTGGAGCGTCAAGATCGTGACCCGTTGCCCGGGTTCCGGCTGCGGTACGCCTGGGGCTCACCCCGTCACCCCCGGAGCCGGTAGAGACCTCTTCGCCTCTACTGGCCCTCGCCCCCCGAGGACGTGCACGAACGGGGATCCCAGGGGGCCAGCGGCTCGACCGTCGGGGTCGGGGGTGCGAACACACCGCTCTGGCCCGACGGTGCTGTCGAGGTCGTGGTGGGTGCCGTCGTGGTCGACGTCGATGCGCTCGGCGGAGGGGGCGGTGGGTTGACCGAGAAGTCGCTGCCGGTAACGACGGCCACGTCCGACCCTGCCGGGACCTGCGACGGGTTCAACGACAGGATTACCGCCCCCGACATCGAGTTTGCCACCGTCTGGGCGGCCGCCAGCTCGTTCGGCTGCATCGACGAGTAGTAGACGACCGTCTCGGACTGCTCCCCGACGGGCGTCGTATCCCCGATGGTCCCGATGTGAAAGCCGAGGGCGCCGAGGCTGGTAGCGGTGTCGCTCGCCTGGTTGTAGACGCCGGTGCCGTTCATGACCGAGACCGTCACCGACGAAGGCGGGGGGAGCGCTTTGCCCGTGTAGGTGTCGGCGGAGGGGGCAAGTCCCAGTAACTGGTCGATGGCCTGATGGTCCTGAGGCTCGGACGGGAACTCGACGTCTCCGTACTGGCCGCCTTCGTACTCGTACGAACCCAGCTGGTCGACGGCGACAGGCAGGGTGAGCTGGGGTGCTCGGGCCACGTTCACCGTGTGGTAGGTGAGCACCATGTTCACCATCTCGTGAGCCGAGAACCCAGAGTCCACTTCGAGCTGGCCCACCACACCCGAGACGATCTGCTGATCGGTGATCGGGTTCCCGAGCCCCTGGGCCTGGACCTTGGTCGCCAGCACTCGGAGGAATTCGTGGTCGCGGCGGATCCTGGCCAGGTCGCTCTGGGTCTCGAAGGGCCATTGTGAGACGTCGTCGGTCGTGACGCCCGGCCCCTTGTACTGCAGGTGACGCGCCCGCACGACCTGGAGCGCCTGGGTGCCGTTGAGCGAGATGCACCCGGTGGTCTGGATGTTGAGACCGGAGTAAGCGTCGTAGACGGGCATGGGAAAGTACATCTTGATGCCGCCGAGGGCGTTCACGACATTCATGAACGAGTCGAAATTGAGCTCCACGTAGTGATGGATGGGGATCCCGAAGTCCTGCTGGATGGCATCGACGAGCTGGTTGGGACCCTCGGCAAGGGCAGCATCGACCTTGTTGGCCGAATTGCCGGACCGGGCGTCGGGGACGAAGAGGTCCCGGGGGATCGAGAGAATCGACACGGTGTGGTGGGTGGGGTCGAGGTGCAGGATCATCACCACGTCGCTGTTGACCCCGGTGACGCCCTCCGAGCACAGTCCGAAGGCAGGGTTCTGCACAGCGAGGGCGCACCGGGACGTCGACCCGACCATGAGGATGTTCTCGGTGTTGGCGTCGCCCCCGCTCGTCGGGCTGGCCGAAAGGTCCCTCACCGACACCCGGTGGATCTTGTGGTTCAGGTACCACGCGTACCCGAGCACGGAACCGATGATGAGGATGACCACGACCGCCACGATGCCGACGACCCACCGGGCCCTGCGATGTCGGCGCACCGTTCGTCGGAGCCGATGCCGAGGGGATCCCGTGGAGGTCCCGGCGGAGGGGACGCCACCGGCGTCGTTCTCGGCAGAGCCGTTGCCGAGGCCGTCCCCACCGGCAGGCCCGGCGACCTCTGCAAGTTCGGCGGACGCTGGGGAGCCGGAGAGCCCGCCTTCCTCGCCCCCTCCATGGATGGCCTCGTCGCTCTCGACGCCCTCCCCGGGAGGCGCGCCGCCCTCACTGATGGCTCGGCCGTCACCGCCCTCCTCGGCGCCCTCTCCGGGAAGTTTCGTCGCCATCCGGGCGCGCTGGCGCCGAGCCTTTCTGCGTGACGATCGCGAGGTGCCGTTTTCCGCCCGGGCGATCTGCTCACCGAGGTTGCGGAGCCCAGCTTCGTTCGCCGTCCGCCCTCGCTTGGTGTCGCCCATCGTTCTCCGTTGCGGACCGCCGGTAGGTAACTGTGCTGCTCAGACAGGACGGATTCGGCTCCGTCGGTGCCCCATGCTTACTCGATCGCCACGCCGAAGTAATGGCACGCCCGGTGCGCCCCGGGCTCCTCGGGCCTGTCGAAAGCCTCTCACCGCGTCGTAGCCCCGGTGGTGCGCTCCCCTTCCCGACGGTCAGCGCATGACCCGCCGTACGCCCTCGCCGGTCGCCAGCTCCGGGGGCACGAGGTCGATATAGGTGGGAACGGGGATGGCCTCGATCTCGTCCTCGGAGCCGTTGCTGTCGCCGGGTCGGGGTGCAGCCTCGACCGTCGTGTACTCCCCGGTCTCGGTCAGGGTGACGATCATCGGGCGCTTGCGCTTGCCGACTTCCTCAGCGTGCCGCATCTCGTTGCAGACCTTGTAGGTCACGAAGTAGGAGATGATCGGGATGGCGATCACGGCGATCCGGAAGAACCACAGCACCGCTTTCAGCGGCAGGTTGAAGAAGTTGGCCATCACGTCGGTCGACGAGGCGAAGAACACGGTGCCGAGCAGGCCCAGCATGGCGGCACCGGCGGCCGTCCGCTTAGGCCGGTCGCGCGGACGATCGAGGATGTTGTGGTAGGCGAGGTCCTTAGTGTGGTGGGTCTCGATGAACGGCCACAGCAAGAGGATCGTGAAGATGAGACCGGGGAAGACCACCGCGGGCAGGAACACCTCGAGGGGAAGGGTGTGGCCCCATCCCACCCACTCCCAACTGGGCATGATGCGCAGGGCGCCGTCGAGCCATCCCATGTACCAGTCCGGTTGGACGGCATAGGAGATCTGGTAGGGCTCGTACTGGCCGAACTGCCAGATGGGGTTGATCTGGGCGAACCCGCCCAGCAGGAAGGTGGCGGCCGACACCGTGAACAGGAAGCCGGTGGTCTTGGCGATGAAGGTCGGGAACATCGGAGAGCCGACCACGTTGTCCTCGGTCTTGCCCTTGCCGGCGAACTGGGTGTGCTTCTGCTTCACCAGCAGGCCGAGGTGGGCGGCGAGCAGCCCGAAGAGGATGAGGGGCACGATGAGCACGTGGATGATGAAGAAGCGGGGGATGATGTCGCCGTTCCCCGGATAGTTGCCGCCGAACAGGAAGAAGCCGAGATAGCTGCCGACCAGCGGGATCGATTCGATGATCGAGTAGGCGATGCGGATCCCTGTGCCTGACACGAGGTCGTCGGGCAGCGAGTACCCGAGGAACCCGTTGAGGATGCCCAGGATGAGCATCGAGACGCCCACGATCCAGTTGAACTCGCGCGGCTTGCGGAACGCCCCGGTGAAGAACACCCTGGCCATGTGCACGGCGATGGCGCCGATGAAGATGTCGGCCGCCCAGTGGTGGGCTTGGCGCATCAACAGCCCCGAGCGGACGTCGAAGGACAGACCGATGGTCGACGAGTATGCCTCTGACACCCGCTGGCCCCGGAGCGGCACGTAGGAGCCGTGGTAGATGATCTCGTGGGCCGACGGAACGAAGTAGAGCGACAGGAACACGCCGGTCGCGATCAGGATGACGAACGAGTAGAGGGCGATCTCGCCGAGCATGAACGACCAGTGGTCGGGGAAGATCTTGTCCAGGAAGACACGACCGCTCTTGGCGATGCCGAGGCGGTCGTCGACCCAGCGCAGTGCCTTGTCGATCATGGTCGCTCCCAGAATCCCGGGCCCACCGCCTGGTCGAAGGTCCCGTTGGCCTGGAGGCGCCCTTCCGCGTCCACCAGGATCGGGAGCTGAGGGAGTGGGCGGGGAGCCGGACCGAACTCGGGTACGGCTCCGGCCAACACGTCGAACACGGACTGGTGGCACGGGCAGACCAGCTGCTGGGTCTGCTCCTGGTAGAGCCCGACCGGACAGCCGAGGTGGGTGCAGAGCTTCGAGAAGGCCACGTACCCGGCCACGCCCCAGTCGGTGCGGCCGGGTGCGGAGAGTTGCTGGGTGGCATCGGCCAGGCGGATGAGGATGACCTGATCCTGGGAGGATCCCTCGAAGCCCCGGGGGAAGACGGTCAGCACACCGCCGACCTCGAGATCGTCTTGGTAGACCTGACGCCCGTCCATGGTGACCAGCTTCGAGCCCTTCTTCCAGTTGGTCTGGAACAGGGTACGCCCGGGCTTGGGCCCGAGGGAGCGGACGAGCGGGAACAGCAGGACGATCCCGAGCACCGCCGATCCCAGGCCGAACAGCCCCCCGAGCACCTTGCGCCTCTTGACCACCATCCCGCCCCGCTCGACGACGGCGGCGGTCATGGCGTCGCGCTCGGCCTCCGTCGAGTGGAACTCGTGCCGTTCCTCGACGAATGGGCCCTGGGGCATCAGGTACTTGCCCCAGGCGATGGTGCCGAAACCCAGCCCGAGCAGGCCCACACCCAGGGTGGCGGCCTCCCACTGGGTGGACGCCGCCACCCAGTACGCCACCCCGAAGGCGAACACGCCGAGGATGCCGATGGTCATGCACACGACGGCCACCGCCTGGGCAGCCTCCGGCCGCTTGGCGTAGGGCTGGAGGTGCGGGTCGTCGAGAGCTGCGACCGGGAGGGGGCCTTGAGGTCGGGAGGCGTCGTCGCTCACGTGCGGTCTCCGATCCAGAAGCAGACCAGCATCAGCAGCCCTACCCCGAGCAGCAGGCCGATGAACCCTTCACCGACCGGGCCCACTCCTCCGAGCCCGACCCCGCCCTCGTTCGTCGGGTGCTGGATGACCTTGGTCACATAGGCGGCGACGTCCCGGGCCTCGGCGTTGGTGATGTTGCCGGCGCCGAACCGGGGCATGTTGCCCGGTCCCGAGCGGATGGCCTCGACGACCTGGGTGGGCGTGGCCAGGTGGAGGCTCGGAGCGAAGGCCCCTTCCATCAGGGCGTCCCCGGCGCCGGTGATGGTATGGCAGGCGGCGCAGTTGAGCGTGAACAGCGTTCCCCCCTGCTCCAGGTCGGCCTTGTTCGTGTTGACCAGCGGTATCTGCACGCCCTCACCGGGCGTCAGCGACTGGACCCAGGCCGACACCTCCAGGGTCTGGAGCTGGTTGAGCCGCCGGGGCTTGCGGGTGGCCTGCACGCTCGAGTCGGCGAGCGGCATGCGCCCCGTCGAGACCCAGAAGTCGATCGTGCCCGCGCCCAGCCCCTGCAGGTTGGGCGCCCTGGTGCCGCCGAGCGCCTCGGGCCCGTGACAGCTCGAGCAGTTGGCGGCGAACAGGGCCTGCCCAGGTGCGATGTACGACTTCGGCAGGACGAGATAGGACAGCCCGAGCTCTTTCGACGGCTGACCGCTCTTCAAGTCCGGTGGGTTGGCGGTGCTGGATTCGTAGCCGCCGCTCGGGCTCGGGGCGGTCGTCGACGTCGTGGCCGTCGTCGCAGCGGCTGCGCTTGTCGACGCCACAGCGGGCGCCGTCCCCCCGCGGGGAGAGAACGCCAGGACGCCGAGCACGCCGACGATCCCGGCCAGCATCAACGGGGCTACGACGCGGGCCCGCACCACCTGGCGCAGCCCCCGGCGTCGGGGGGCGGTGCCCTCCGTCGTCTCGATGACCTTCGAAGGGGGGCGTACCATCTACTTGAGCAGGAAGAGACACGAGTAGAGACCGATCCAGACCACGTCCACGAAGTGCCAGTAGTAGCTGACACCCTGGAACACCGCCGTCTCCCCCGGATCGCCCTTCGGGCCCTTCAGGCGACCGAGAAGGAAGATCATGGCCACGAGGCCGAGGGTGACGTGGAGGCCGTGGATCCCCGACATGATGTAGAAGAGCGAGCCGTAGGAGGTGACCGTGGGATCGGTGGCCGGAGTATGGACCAGCTTGAGCCACTCGGAGAACTGATTGCCGATGAAGGCCGCTCCGAGGATCAGGGTGAAGACGATCCAGAGCTTGGCGCTGTTGCGCTTGCCCTTCTCCTGGTCCCAGACCGCCTTCTGCATGGTGAAGCTGGACGCCACGAGGATGGCGGTGAAGATCCCGGCTTGGATCACGTCGAGGTCGGCGCCGACCGGCGGCCAGACCGAAGCGTGGGCACGGATGGTGAAGAAGGCGGCGAACAGCGAGCTGAAGAACATCACCTCGGACCCCAGCCAGATGATGACCCCGACGCCGAGCATGGACGGCCGGTCGGGGCGGTGGCGGATGGCCGCCGAATCGGCGGCTAGGGCCTCGGTCACGGAGTATTTCTTAGTCGAACTGCAACGGTTCGGGCCAACTCAGAACGAGGGTCCGCCGGTGGCCCGACGGCCCCACTCGCGAAGCGGTGGACGGCGCCGGCGCCGCGTCAGGAACCCCCTCCCGACCTGCCCGGGGACGGGGCCCTCGACCCTTCCGCCGAGCGGGGTTCGGACGCTTCCGTCGACCCGTTGCCGGACCCCTGCTGGGCCCCGTTGCCCGACCCCTGCTCGGTTCCGTTCGGCGACCATTCCGCCGGCCAGTCCGGGACCGAAGCCCCGAGCGCCACAGGAGGAGCCGAGCGGGACACGACGGTGAGCCGCTGGGTGGGCCTGGTCAGCGCCACGTAGAGCGTCCTGAGCCCCCGGTCCGTCGCTCCGGCGATGATGCCCGGCTCGACCACCACCACCGAGTCGAACTCCAGTCCGTTGGCGCCGTCGGCACCGAGGACGACGAGCGGTGCCGACAGCCCGGACCTGCCGAGAGCGTCGGCGTCGACAGCGGGCACGCCGGAACCGGCGAACGCCTCCACGAGCGGCGCCACGAGCGGCCGGGGGGCGATGACGGCGAGCCGTCCGGGGGCGATCGCCTCCAGCTCCTCGGTGGCGGCCGCCACGACGGTGCGGGCCAGGTCTGCGTCGCCGGCGTCGTCCGGCGAGCCGGCGCCGTCGGTCACCCGGAGCATCCGCGGGGGCTTGCCGGTGCGACGCACCGGTCTCGGCGGCCTCAACCCGGGAGCGGCCACGGCGAGGACCTTCTCGGCCACGTCGAGCACCTCGGTGGGGGTGCGGTAGCTGACCGTGAGCTCGACGGTCCGGTCGGCCTGGCCCTTGGGGAGGTGCTCGGTGATGTCGTCCCACGATGCCGGCGCCCACGGCGCGGTGGCCTGGGCGATGTCGCCGACCACCGTCATCGACCCCGACAGCGACCGGCGGGCCAGCATGCGCAGCTGCATGGGCGACAGGTCCTGGACCTCGTCGACGACGATGTGACCGTAGCGTCGCAGGCCGTCGTCGGCACCACCGTCCCGGGGACCGAGCAGGTGTCGAGCCTCGTCGACCAGGGCGGCGTCGGCCCGGGTCCATGCCACCCCGTCGAGCGACGACGAGCGCTCGCGCTGGAGCATCCGCTGCTCGTCCGGGCTGAGCACGCCGCGGCCGGCGGCGGCGATGAGCGGAGGCGCCCCGAACAGATCGTGGAGGAGCTCGTGGGGGGACAGTCGTGGCCACATCCGGTCGAGCGCCTCGGCCAGCTCGGGAACCCTGCGGATCCTGCGGGAGAACTCCTCCAGATCGAACTCGTCCTCGGCCAGGCCGGCGGGATCCTCGTACCCGGGGAAAGGGGTGACCTCGGCGGTGGTGCCGACGCCGAGCGATTCCTGGGTCTGGCGGGCCCGATCGGCGAGCAGTTGGGCGACGGCACGCTCGACCAGCCGGCGCCGGGCGTTGTGGGTTCCGGGCCGGCGACGGACCGACTCCACGATCGTGCGGCTGTCCCCGGCCGTGAACCGGAGCAGCAGCGCGCCGAAGGGCACGGACACGTCGTGGGCGAGCGCACGCTGCCGGGTCCGCACGGCCCGGGCGATGACCGTGGCCATCCGCGATTCGCCCTTCAACCGGGCCACGTCGACCGGTCCGTCGCCGGTCGTCCGGATCTCCGGCACCAGCCCGTCCACGGTCGAGAGCGTCGCTCCGGTCTCCCCGAGGGAGGGGAGCACCTGCTCGATGTAGCGGAGGAAGAGCGGGTTGGGCCCGAGGACGAGCACGCCCTGTCGCTCGAGCGGGAACCGATGGGTGTAGAGCAGGTAGGCGGCCCGGTGGAGCGCCACCGCCGTCTTGCCCGTGCCCGGGCCGCCCTGGACGACGAGGATGCCCGGCAGCGGCGCCCGGATGATCTCGTCCTGCTCCTTCTGGATGGTGGCCACGATGTCCCCCATGTGACCCGACCGGGCTCGGTCGAGGGCAGCGAGGAGGGCGGCGGGGCCGCCGATGGGGAGGTCACCTGTGAGGAGCTGGCCCCCGCCCCGGTTCTGCGCGCCGTCGTCGGCCGTTCTCCCCGCTGAGCCGTTCGCCCCCTCCGCACCCGACGCTCCCTCGGCGCCCGGCGGCCCGAAACGCTCGTCCTCCACCCCGACCACGGTCCGGCCGTCGAGAGCCAGATGGCGGCGGAGCACGAGTCCCTGGGGATCCATCCCCGTGGCCCGGTAGAAGGGCTCGGCCACCGGGGCCCGCCAGTCGACGACGAGTGGCTCGTGATCGGCGTCGTGGATGGCGAGCCGGCCGATGTGGAACGTCTCGGTCGGCGCACCGTCTGGCACGGCCGGGGCGACCATGACCTCGCGGCCGTCGACCTCCCGCGAGTCCCGACCGTCCTGGTCGCGGTGGTCCCCGTCGCCCCCGGCGCCGTGGTCCCCGAGGTCCTCGGCGATGCGGTCGATCCGCCCGAAGGTCAGGGCCTGGTCACCGATGTCGAGCTGCTCGAGACGGGCGAGGCTGGTGCGGACGATCACGTCACGTTCGGTCCGGGACTGGAACGTGCCCCCGCGCCCCAGGTCGAGCACCCCCTCCATCATCGAGCTGGCGTCGTGCCGCATGGCATCGAGCCGGGCATAGGCCCTGTCGACGAAGTCCTGCTCGACGCGCTGCTCCGCTTCCACCCCACCTCCGATCTGGCCCCCGGCCGGCTCTGGGGAACCCTTGATTGTATGCCCTGACCAACAGAGCCCGGTCCCACTCGACGGGACGCGTGGATTCCGGGGCCGGGCCGACGATCGACCGCTCCCCGGCACCGGGAGCAGGCCATGGCGCTCACTAGACTCGGCCCATGGTCGGTACCGCGCCCGCTGCCCGGCGCTGAGGCAGTCGGGTACGAGCGGGATGGCCGGACTCCGACCAGGCCAGTTCGATGACGCGCCGTTCGTCCGGGCCTGTCGGCGGCTCCCGGTCGCCCGCGTCCCTGTGTGGTTCATGCGCCAGGCGGGCCGTTCGCTGCCCGAGTACCGGGCGGCCCGGGGTACGGGGAGCATCCTCGGTGCCATCGCCCGGCCCGAGCTCGTGGCCGAGCTCACCAGGCAGCCGGTCGACCGCTACGGGACCGACGCCGCCATCTTCTTCTCCGACATCGTGGTACCGGTGGCAGCCATCGGGTTCGGCGTCGACATCGCCCCCGGCACCGGACCGGTGGTGTCGGAGCCGTTCCGGAGCAAGGACGACCTGCGGCGGCTTCGCCCCCTCGAGCCCGACGTCGACACCCCCTATGTTGCCGCCGCCGTCTCCCAGCTCGCCGCCGAACTGACCGTTCCCCTGGTCGGCTTCGCCGGCGCCCCCTTCACCGTCGCCAGCTACCTCGTCGAAGGCGGGACGTCCAAGAACTACGCCAGGGTGAAGGGGCTCATGCACGCCGAGCCCCGCCTCTGGTTCGAGCTCATGGATCGTCTCTCCGACCTCGCCGTGGCTTCGCTTCGCTCCCAGCTCGACGCCGGCGCCTCCGCCGTGCAGCTGTTCGACAGCTGGGCCGGTGTCCTCGCTCCGCCGCACTACGAGCGGTTCGTGCTTCCGGCGACGCGCCGGATCTTCTCCGAGCTCGCCGAGTCCCATCCCGAGGCGCCGACCATCCTCTTCGGCGTCGGCACCGGCGAGCTCCTCTCGCTGATGGCGACGTCGGGCGCCGGCGTGGTGGGGGTCGACTGGCGGGTTCCCTTGGACGCGGCCCGCAAGCGACTCGGTCCTGACGTCGCCGTGCAGGGAAACCTCGATCCCGCCCTCTGCCTCGGCTCGGTGGCGACAGCCGTGGACGAGACGAGAGACGTCCTGCAGAGGGCGGGTAGAAAGCCCGGACACATCTTCAACCTGGGGCACGGCGTCGCCCCCGAGACGGACCCGGCCGTCCTGGAGCGGGTGGTCGAGGTCGTCCACGCCGAAGGGCGCGCCGGGGTGGAGCCGTGACGACCGCGCCCTCGGCCCTCGGCTCGTCCAGCGCCCGTGCCGGACGCACCGGTGTCCTCGTCATGGCCCACGGCACGCCGTCTCCGGGCTCCGTCGAGGCCTTCTACACGTCCATCCGGCGGGGGCGCCCGCCCTCCCCCGATCAGCTCTGCGAGCTCGAGGCCCGGTACCGGGCCATCGGGGGAACGTCCCCCCTGGCCGAGCGCACCGACTGCCAGGTCGCCGGGCTGGGCGCCGCCCTCGAGCGCACCGACCCCGGCCGCTACCCCGTCGCATACGGCTCCAAGCACACCGCCCCGAGCATCGAAGAGGGCGCAGCCCGTCTGGCCCGGGCCGGTGTGGAGCGGATCGTCGGCCTGGTCCTGACACCGCACCGGTCCTCCCTCGGCTCCGGGGAGTACCTCTGGCGCGCCGGACAAGAGGCGCGACGCGCCGATCCGCCCGTGGGTTTCGTCGCCGTCGAGTCGTGGCACCGGGCCCCGGGCCTCGCCCCACTGTTCGCCGAACGGACGAACGAGGCCCTCTCCTCGCTTCCGCCGGCGGCGCGGCGGCGGGTGGCGGTGTTCTTCACTGCTCACAGCCTGCCGGTGCGGGCGGTCCCCGCCGGGGACTCCTATCCCCAACAGGTCGCCGAGTCGGCGCTCGACGTCGCCACCCTGCTCGACTGGGACACCGGGCCGGAGGCCGACGGCGGCGGCGCGGAGCCAAGTCTGACGTGGAGCGTGGCGTGGCAGAGCGCCGGTCGGACCCCCGAACCCTGGCTCGGCCCCGATCTCATCTCCGAGATCGGCCGTGCCGCCGCAGAAGGGGCCACGGCCGTGGTCGTGTGTCCGGTCGGCTTCGTCGCCGATCATCTGGAGATCCTCTACGACCTCGACATCGAGGCGCGCCACGCCGCCGAAGCGGCAGGCCTCGCCTTCTCCCGTGCCCGGGCCCTCAACGACGACCACCGGTTCCTCGAGCTCCTCGCCGACGTGGTCCGGCGAACGGCGTAGTCACCATGACCACGTCGAACCGACCGGTGGTGGCCGTCGTCGGTGGGGGCATCGCCGGGCTCGCCGCCGCCTGGGAGCTCGTCACCGGCGGCACCCGAGGCTCCGGCACCATCACCCCCTTCGCAGAGGATCGCCGCGGTGCTGGCGCCGCCGACGACCCGGACAGCGCGATTCCCGAGGTCCACGTGTTCGAAGCGGAGAGTCGCCTGGGCGGCAAGCTGCGCGCCGCCCCGTTCGGAGACCAGACCGTCGACCTGGGCGCCGACGCTTTCCTCGCCCGGCGTCCGGAGGCAACAGACCTCTGCGCCGAGCTCGGGATCAGTGGCGCGTTGGTGCCGGTGGGCGCCTCGGGCGCGTCCGTCTGGGCGCGGGGCCGGTTGCGCCCGATGCCGCCCGGGTTGAACCTCGGGGTCCCCACCCGGTGGTGGCCGGTGGCCCGCTCGGGGATCCTGACCGCCGGCGAATCGCTGCGGATGGCGGACGACCTCCTCCCCCACCGGCACCGGGGACCGGCCGGGAACGAACCTCGCCCTGACGACGAGTCGGTCGGCGGGATCGTCGGAGGCCGGCTCGGGCGAGCCATCGTCGAGCGGTTCGCCGACCCGCTCATCGGGGGGATCAACGCCGGAAGTGCGGACGACCTGAGTGCCGCCGCCACCTTCCCCCAGCTGCTCGACGCGGCCCGGAAAGGGGGAAGCCTCATGCGCGCGCGCTGCGCCTGGAGCCTCCGGCCCCGCCGAGCGCCGGCTCGGGCCGAGCGGGGCCGGCGTCGCCGGTGTTCTGGTCGCTCGCCGGCTCGACAGCCAGCCTGGCCACAGAGCTCGCCGCCGCCCTCGAGCGCCGGGGGGTGGTCATCCACAGCCGTGCCCGGGTGGTGTCGCTCGCCCGGGCCGTGCCGACGGCCGACGTGGTGGCCGCGCCTCCCGGCCGCTCCGCAGCAGGCGGTCGGCGGTGGGTGCTCGGTGTTGCCGCCGGAGAGCCGGCCGAGGTGGAGACCGACGCAGGGAACGACGCCAGGGCGGTCGAGGTGGACGCCGTCGTCCTCGCCCTTCCGTCATCCGGCGCGTCCGGACTCCTCGCCGACCAGGCCCCGGGGGCGGCCCGTCGGCTCGGCGCCATCGAGTACAGCTCGGTGGCCACAGTCACCCTCGCCTACGAGGCGGACGACGTGCCCTCCGAGCTCTCCGGCACCGGGTTCCTCGTCCCCCGCACCGAAACCGTCGCCGGGCATCGGCCGCTGCTCACCGGCGTGACCTACCTCTCCAGGAAGTGGCCCCATCTGGCCAGCCACGGGGACCAGCTCGTCCGGGCATCCGTGGGCCGATGGGGTGACGAGCGGCCCGCCGACTTGGACGACGAGGAGCTCGTCTCGTCGGTCGTCGCCGAGCTCGGCGTGATCCTCGGTGCGGGGAGACCACCGTCGACCGCCCTCGTGACCAGGTGGGAGCACGCCTTCCCCCAGTACCGGGTCGGGCACCCGGCCCTCGTCGCCGAGATCGAACAGGAGCTCGCCGGCCTCGACGGGATCGCCGTGGCCGGTGCCGCCTTCGGGGGTGTCGGCATCCCCGCCTGCATCGCCAACGGCCGATCGGCGGCACGCCGCGTGCTCGCCGACTGGCAGCGTCGGCGGTCGCGGAACGGCGCGCTCGGCGAAGCGATGCTCCATCCCGATCTGGCCGAATGACGACCGGTCCTGCCCCTCCCGCACCACCGTCGGCACCCGATGCCGACAAGGCGGCACAGCCAGCCGCGCTCAGGCCCCGACGACCGGCCCACCGACGGAGGTCTCGCCGGCGGACGCCGACGGCCTCGGCGATCGCCCTGCTGCCCCGGCCGTGGCGGTGGGGCCGGAGACCGGTAGTCGAGGGACAGCCTCGGGGTGTCTTCGGTCGCCGGCGACGTGGAAGTGTCGCTCTCCCTGCGCTCGCATCCGGCGTCGGGATGGCGCTGTCGCTCCCCCCGTGGGGCTTCTGGATCGTGGCGTTCCCCGCCGCCGGGCTGCTCTTCTGGCGCCTCAGCGGCCTGAGGCCCCGGACGCGGCTGTGGGCAGGCTGGCTCGCCGGGCTCGGCCTCTACGTGCCCGGCCTGATGTGGGCAAAGTCGTTCACCCTCGTCGGCGCCGCCGTGCTGATCGCCGTCGAAGCCCTCTACGTGGGCGTCGGCTGTCTCGCGGTGCCATCCAAGCCGCCGCTCGCCCGGGCCCTGGCCTTCGTGTCGGCGCTGACACTCGCCGAAGCGCTCCGGCAGTCGTGGCCGTTCGGCGGTCTCCCGATCGGCGGGGTCTTCATCGGTCAGGCGGGCGGTCCGCTCCTCGATCTGTCACGCCTCGGGGGGCCGCTCGCCCTGACCGGTGCCGTGTTCGTCGGTGGGGTCGGCGTCGCCCTGTTGGCCGAGGGGGCCGTGCGCGCCGTCATGCGACGGGCTCGTCACAGCGGTGGCGAGGACGGAAGCAACGGCGGCGGCGGCGGCGGCGGCGGCGTCAGGACACGGGATGCGGACCGTCCCACTTCCTCCGTCCTCACCGGGGTGGTGGCGGTCTGTGCCGTCGTCGGGGTCACCGCCGTCGCCTTCCACGCCCCCGACGGCGGTTCACCGGTCGGCTCGGTGTCCACCGCCGCCGTCCAGGGAGGCGGACGCCGGGGTTTCTCGCAGTCCGAGGTCGGACGGTCCGATGCACTGGCCGCACAGGTTGCGGCGAACCGTCTCATGGTCACCGCCGACCGCGGCGTGAATCCGCGACTCGTGCTCTGGCCCGAGGACGTCGTCCCCCTCTCGACCCCGCTCGGTGACTCCCCGGAGAGGACAGCGCTCTCACGACTGGCCCGAGCGCTGCATTCGACCCTCGTCGTGGGGGTCACCGAGGACATCACGGCGGCGTCGTTCCGGAACGAGGCCGTGGCGTGGGGACCGGACGGGACGCTCATCGCCCGCTACGAAAAGGTCCATCGGGTCCCCTTCGGCGAGTACGTACCCTTTCGGAGCTTCTTCAGTCACCTGGCGAGCCTGTCCGCCGTGCCACGGGACGCCGTCCCCGGGACGGGCACCGGGCTCATGCGGACGCCGGCGGGACCGCTCGGCGCCATGATCTCCTACGAGGTCTTCTACGCGTCGCGTGGTCGATCTTCGGTGCGAGCGGGGGCAAGGCTCCTGATCGTCCCCACCAACACGTCGTCGTACGCCACGTCCCAGGTTCCCTCCCAGGAGATCGCCGCTGCCCGAATCCAGGCCGTGGAGCAGGGTCGTGACCTGCTCCAGTCCGCACCCACCGGGTTCAGTGCCGCCATCACCAATCGAGGGTCGGTCCTCGCCCGGACCGTGCTCGGTGCCCGACAGGTCGTCTTCGCCACGCTGTCCTTCCGATCGGGCACGACGGTCTACGTGCGGTTCGGTGACGGCCCGGCCCTCCTCCTGTCGGCCATCGGACTGCTCGTGGCATGGTTGCTCCGCCGCTCGAGAGGCCGCCGGTCTGAGTGTGAACGCGACCCGCCCCGCCAGGAGCTCACCTGACATGCTGTGGTCGTGAGGACGCTTCGTCCCCGGCGCCGAGCCCATCGGCACGGGGTCCGCCGTCTGGCCTTCGTCGGCGCATTGATCGCCATCGCCTGGTCGGCCGCGGCCTGCAGCTCCACGCCGACGTCGGCACCCACGAGCACAACGACCAAGGCGGCACCGACCTCGGTACCCGCCTCCGGAGGCCCTCTGCACTTCAGCCCGCCGCACGCCGTCGCCCACGGTGTCGGTCTGGCCGCCATCTCGTGCGGGAGCCCGACTTCGTGTGTGGCCTTCGACACCGCCGGTCGTGCCTACGTGTTCAACGGGACCGGCTGGTCCGGACCTGCTCCGGGCTCACCGCAGACGCTCGGGACGGGCGGCATTTCGGTCTCGTGCGCCACGCCCACCTTCTGTATGGCGGTGGCCACGGCGGCTGACCAGGTCGTGAGCTTCAACGGCCAGACGTGGTCGGCGCCGACGACACTCGACGGCGCCGACAATCTCGATGCCGTGGGGTGCGCCCCGACCAGCTACTGCGCCGCCGTCGACTCCGAGGGAAACGCGTTCGCCTTCGACGGCCAATGGCAGGGAACGAGCGGGGCCTGGGGCTCGGCCTCGTCGATCGCCTGCGTGAGCTCGACGTTCTGCATGGCGGCGTCGGGTGGGATCGCCCAGTGGGACGGCGAGCAGTGGACCCAGCCCTCCCCCTTCGGAGTCACCTCGTCGTTCACCGGGGTCTCGTGCGCCGCAACCACGTTCTGCGTAGCGGTGGACCAGACGGGGGAGGCGCTCCAGTGGAATGGCCAGACCTGGTCGGCGCCCGCTCCCATCGAGCCGACACCGTCGGGTTCGGGAGGATTGGCGAAGCCGGCGCCCACCGCTGTCTCATGCCCGTCGGCGACCTCGTGCACGGCGGTGGACAGCGCCGGCGGGGCGCTCCAGTTCGACGGAAGCGCCTGGTCCCGCGCTGTGGTCGACACGGGACGCCATCTGACCTCCGTGTCCTGCCCGACCCCCGACTTCTGCGCCGCGGTGGACGATCTCGGCCGGGTCGTCGTCGGCACGCCGGGCAAATGACCGGGATGGCGCATCCGTGAGGGGTGACCGTCGCTACTCGTAGTACCCGGAGTGGATGTACACGCAGGGAACCCCCTCGGCGTGGAACATGGCGAAGTTGTTGGGATCGTCCTCGAACGCCAGCTTCAGATCGAAACCGAAGGCGCGCAGCTCGTCCACGCTGTCCCGCTTGAACCACGTCACTTGCGAGTAGTCGCCCCGGGCCCGCATCACGAGAAGGTCCCATCGAAGCCGGTAGCGCTCCAACCACGCGAGGGTCTGGGGCTGGACACGGATCGGTCGGCCGGTGAGGAGCACGACCTGAAGCCGCGGGTCGAGGAGCTCGAGGAGGCGCGCCAGCTCCTCGATGACCGGGTCGTCACCGCACGCCTCGAAGAAGGCGTCCCAATCACGGCGCCCACGCTCGAGGAAGTGCTGCCGGCCCACTGCGTCCGACAACACGCCGTCGACGTCGAACACCACGGCGTCACCAGGCAAGCTCACAGGGCCTGCCCGCCAGGTCCAGTTCGGGGGTATCCCGATGACCGGATCGGCGCTCACGCCACTGTCAGCGGCAGGGCGGGCGGGCACCGATCCTCACTGGCGAGCTGGGGATCGTTCCCGTTCGAAGGGAGCTCGTCGATCATCGCTCCGTACCGCCGATCGCCTGCCATCAAGACCCTCCTTGGCGTCTCACCGTCGACGGCGACGGCCCCGACCAGGGGTCTAATCCTACCGGCGACATCAGCGTCCGCCGAGACCGTACGATGGTCGTGCCGTGAGCGCGACCTCGCCGCCGCCTGAGGCGGACCCTTCGCCAGCGTCGCGGGCGCCGGCTTGGGGTGCACGCTGGCACAGCCCCCCTTGTCCAAGCGGGGCGGCCGATCCCGGCGATGCTCGGCGGCGGACCACTCGACCATGACACAACGCTCATCCCACGACCAGCTGGGCAATCGCCCCTTCGCTCCTCAACCGCCCACCGGGACCCTGACGCTCGGGGGCTCGGCCCAGCTCTCGGATGCCTGGCCCGCCTCATGCTCGCCGGAGGAAGGGACGACGCCCATCGACGTCGCCCTCGGCCGCCGGGTGATGGTGGTGAGCGACCTCCTCCTCACCCCGGTCGCAACGTCCAGCTCGATCGAGGTGACCGCCGAGCTGGCTCGGGCACTCGACACCTGGGACGGTCCTGGGATCCTCATCGTGGCGGGCAACCTCTTCGACCTGACGGTCGAAGGCGACACGCCCGATCTGTGTCGGCGTTCGATGGACGCCCACCCCGCGCTCGCGCAGGCACTGAGCCGATTCCTCACCGGGGAGGAGCGCCGGGTCCTCCACCAGACAGGTACACACGAGCCCGATCCGGACGATGACCCCGGTGCCCGCGACGTGATGGCCGGGCACGGCGTCCAACACCTCGGAGTGATCGATCTGCACTTGCATACCGCAAACGGCGACCGGGTGGTCCGGGTCGAACCGGGGATGCACACCTACGCCTCCGGGAGCGATGCGTCGGAGAACAGCCCTGATCCGGTCGCCGACGCCAAGCCGGGCGCCATCGGACCGACGGATGCCGGTCGTCGCTGGAGGAGCTTCGCCGAGCAGTCGTCGGCCGATGCTCCGTGGCTCGAGGGGCTCTCCAAACTGACCGATCCTTCCTCGCTGTCACGATTCGTCGTCTCGCGCACGCTCTACCGCCGTCTCGGGCGCTACGTCTGGTGGCTCCTCGTCCCCTTCGTCGTGGCAGGGATCCTCCGGATTGCGGTCACGCCCTGGGTGCTCGGCCATCTCGGCCCGGGGATCCCGGGCTGGGCCATTCGCCATGCCCACGGCGCCGACCTCGTAGACCAGATCGCGGTTGCCGCGCTCGCGGCCCTGGTCGTCCTCGGGGTGCTCGCCCTCGTCCTCGGGGTGCTCAGCCGACGCTTATGGTCGGTCCTTGGCGGCGGCTCGCTCGAAACGGTGTTGATAGAGGCTGGCGCCAATGACCGGGCCCGCGACGCCGCTCGGGGTCTGGTCGGTCGCGGCTACGCCGGGCTCATCACCGCCGCCACGTTCCAGCCCGAGCTCACGAGCTTGGGCATCGGCTTCTATGCCAATGTCGGGGCCACCACCGAAGTCGTGGAGGAGCGAGGTGGACGCTTCGGACTCCCTCCTGTCTTCGTCAACAGCCAACTGGTGAGCTGGGTCGAGCTCGAGACCGGTGCCGATCTCCACGTCCGGCTCCTCTTGGCCCACGAGCACCTCGCCTCCCCCAGCCTTCTCGAGCGTGTGGTGGAGCGCGGCACCGACAGCCATCATCGACCGGCGGGCAGCCTGCGCCACCTTCCCCACGGCGTACGACCCGCGCTGGTGGCCTCCTACCCGATGGGCAGCTCGTGGCCACCTGCACCCGACCTGCGCATTGCCCACCGGCGGACCCGCCGGGTCCGCCGGTGGGCGGCGGCGGCCATCCTGCTCGCCGGGATCGTCGACCTCCTCGACGCAGTCACCCCTCCCCTTCGAGCCCGGCTGCACCTGGTCCTCGACTACCTGCCACTGCGGGCGAGCGTGGGGGCGTCGGCCCTGATCGCCATCGCCGGCCTCGCGCTCGTCGCGCTCGGACGGGGCATCCTTCGCGGCCAACGACGGGCGTGGCGAGTGGCCGTGGTGCTGCTGTCGGGAACGGTCGCCCTGCACTTGATCGCCGGCGCAGACGTCGAGGAGTCGGCACTGGCGATCGTCGTGCTGGCGGTCCTGGTGTTCAATCGCCGGGAGTTCCAGGCCGCGTCGGACTGGTCGTCCCTTCGCACCGCGCTACTCGGGCTGGGAGCCGCCGTCGTCGGGCTCGTACTGGCCACAACCGGCCTCCTCGAGCTCTTCTTCCACATCGGGCCTCACCGGCACCCCCACCTCGCCTTCTGGCCCACGTTGTGGGCCGTCACGGAGCGACTGGTCGGAGTCGACACCCAGTACCTCCCCCACCGGGTCAACCGCTACCTGGCTCCGGCCATGCTCGCCTTCGGCCTTGCCGTCGTGGCCCTCGCGCTCTTCCTTCTGACGCGGCCGGTCGTCGACCGCCGGCTCAGCTCCGGACGGGCCGCAGAGCTCCGCGCCCGCGACATCGTGCGTCGCCATGGTGATTCGACGCTCGATTACTTCGCCCTCCGATCGGACAAGCACTGGTTCTTCTACCACGACAGCCTGGTGGCGTACGCCGTGTACGGAGGAATCTGCCTCGTATCCCCTGACCCGATCGGGCCGAGGAACGAGCGGAGCCAGGTGTGGGCCGCCTTCAGGCGGTTCGCCGACGGACACGGCTGGGTCACGGCGATCATGGGAACCGGCGAGGACTGGCTGTCGACCTACCGGGAATCGGGCATGCACAACATGTACCTGGGGGACGAAGCGGTTGTGAACGCGCAGTCGTTCTCGCTCTCCGGTGGTTCCATGAAGGGACTCCGCCAGGCCAACAACCGCATCCGCAGACACGGCTACTCCGCCACGTTCCACGACCCGTCACGACTCGATCCCGAGCTGATCGAAGAGCTCACGAACCTGATGGGGCTCAGCCGGCGCGGCGATCAGGAGCGAGGTTTCTCGATGATGCTCGGGCGGATCTTCGATCCGAGGGACACGGGTCTGCTCCTCACCGTCGTGCGTGATGCTGACGGCGACGTCGCTGCCACGTGCCAGTTCGTACCGGCTCCGGCAATCAACGGCTACTCGCTCGACCTCATGCGGCGCGACAAAGGCGAGCGGCCCAACGGGCTTCTCGACTTCGCCCTCTGCTCGACGATCGAGTACTTGAAGGAGCGCGGATTTGGCGGCCTGAGCCTCAACTTCGCCGCCATGCGCTCGATCCTCTCGGGTGAGAAGGGGGACGGGGCGGTCGTCCGCGCCGAGCGATGGGCCCTGATGCGTCTGTCCAACCTCGTGCAGATCGAGACGTTGTGGAGGTTCAACGCTAAGTACGACCCGGAGTGGCTCCCCCGTTATGTCGTCTTCGACACGGCCGAGCACGTCGTCCCCGTGATCATGGCCATCCTCCGTGCCGAGTCGATGTGGGAGTTCCCCGTCGTCGGCCGCCTGCTCGCATCAGGAGCCAAGAAGCGGTCGACCCGGGCCCGAGCGGAGACAGAGGCGGCCCTGGCCGCCGTCCCCGACCGAGGAGGTAGGTCCGGCGAGGAAGCGCCGAGACCGTCGGATGGCAACGGCCGCACCGCCATCGGGGACGGTCGCACCGGCACCCGAGAACCGACCTCCTGACGCCGGCCCGACACACCACGGCCGTCCGGCCGGCCCCCGGACCGCAGGACCGCCGGCTCGCGCTCAGACTTCGGGGGTCGTCCGGCCCGGTTCGGCCCTCGCCGCAAGCGCTCCGGTGAGGGCGATGAGCGCGAGCGCCACCACGATGACGACGACGGCCACCAGGGGAGTCAAGCCGGGCCAGACGATGAGGACGATCAATGCGACGGCAGCTACCACCCAGATGAGCGCTTTCCGGTGGATGGCCACAGCCCGGCGAAGGGGAAGGGCGGAGATCCACGCCGGCCAACGACGGTCACCGAGGAACGCCCGCAGCCGGCGGATGCCGACCACCATGGTCACCACGCCGATGATCGCGGCGACGACGAAGGTCGTCCGGAGGCTCGCTCGCAGCCCACCGGTCACCGTATCGATCACGGCGGAGCTCGCCGCCCGTGACTGGTTCGGTCCGAGGTTCGAGAGGTACTGGTTCTCGGCAAAGGCCAACCCGACGAGGACGAGTGCCATGGTCACAGCGAGCGCCACGGCGGCGCGCGCCAGCGCCCGTCGTCGGTTGAGAGACACCGCGATCCCACCGGCGAAGCAGGCGACGGCGAGAACGGGGAGGAGGTAGGCGAGCGAGTTGATCAGACGGGTGAGCCCCTGGAGCTTGACCAGCGTGTCGGACTGGAAGATGACGATCGAGTTCTTCTTGGGCTTCGGAACGTTGTCGAACACGGTGATCCCTCGGGCGTCGAGCGATTGCTTGACCTGCGTCTCCACCTGGTCGAGGTTGATCGACACGGTCCCGTTGCTCGAGCTGAGGGCGCCTTCCTGTGAGCCCGTCAAGACCGACACCACCTGCTTGTGGGCGTCACGGTTGACCGACACCCATACCTTCTGGAAGGCGTCGGACTGGACGGTCTTCAGGGTGATCTGGTGCGTGAGGCTGGTGAGTCCCGAGGTGACAGGAGCGGCGAGAAATCCCGCCTTCGGTGGCAAGGCGTCTTGCACCCGCTTCTGCACGTTCACGCGTTGGATCAGGCCGTCGCTCACACGATTCGCCACTTGGGACTGAATGGCAGGGTCGCTGGCCAACGGGGCGACGGTGGCGACGTAGGTATCGGTGTCGAGGAGCACGTTGCGCGCGAACACCTCGACGATCGAAACGAGGGCCAAGAGGCAGGCCAGGACGATGAACAGCCACGACGAGGCACCTCGAAGCCGGTGTCGCCTCGGTTTCGGGTCGGGCCCGTCACCTCGAAGGGCCATGTTCTCCTTGCGGAGCTCCTCCACGGCGCGCTGGAGGTCTTCGACCGACGCCGGGTCGCCATCGTTCGACACCATCGGCCGACAGTACCGGTCGCCCTCTCACGGGAAGGGGATGCCGCAGAGCTCGTCCGTCGTAGCCCGCCCGTCGGGTGGGGGATCGGCCATTCTCGTCCTCGGCGTCATTCAGGTTCTCTTCGGTCTCGCCGCCGCCGATCGGTAGGGCGAATGGACGGCCGAGCAAACGAGCAAACGCCGTCGATGTCCGTCGCCGCCGCCGGCCGATCAGCTGAGGATCTTGGCCTTCTGCGCCTCGAACTCTGCGTCGGAGAGGACGCCCTTGGACTTGAGGTCGGCCAGCTTCGCCAGCTGATCTGCGGTGCTTCCCGTCCCCGCCGCCTGCCTGACGTAATCGTCGAACGCCTTCTGCTGGGATTCCGCCTGCCGGGCGGCGCGCTCGTGCATCTTGCCCCCCCGGGCGATCAGGTAGATGAGGACTCCGAACAACGGGAGGATGATCACGAACAGGACCCAAAGCGCCTTGGCCAGGCCACCCATGTCGTGGCTCCGGAAGATGTCGCCGAACACGACGATGAGCAGCCAGATCCACAGGAAGAAGGCGAAGAACTCGAGCATCGTCCAGAAAATGCTCAACAACGGGTAGTTGTATGCGGCGAACATGACGAGTTTGGCTCCTTGGTATCGGTCTCGGCCCTAGTAATCGGGGCCAGGCCCACAGTACATGATCGTTCCTGGTCAGCCCGTGATTGGTCGGCATCGAGCCCCGACGAGACCTGAAGCGCCCGATGATCGATCCCATCCGCTCGCTCCACCGACCGAGCATCTACGGTTGCAGCACACCGATGATCGGTCCCAACCGGCAGGAAGCGGAAGAGGGAGCTATGTACATCCTGGGTGGCGTGGCGTTCGCCGTATTGGCAATCGTCCTCGTCGTGGCGTTCGCCCGGGTGTACCGCCGCAGCAATGGCTGACTGGCAGTGCGAGCACGAGGGCGCGCCCTTCCCTCCGTCGGCGACGGCGCCCGAGTCGGCCAACCGGCGCCGTCGCGGGCCCGGTCGACGATGAACGACCAGGCGCCGGAGGCGGCTGCTGTCGACCCGACGACACTCATCCGGTCGAGGCAGTACGTCGGCCTCCTCGCCCTCGCCGCTGCCATCGGAGTTCCGATATCCGCCACCGCCTTCGGTTTCCTCAAGCTGGTGCGAGCTCCTTCAAGGCTGGCTGTTCTCGTCCCTTCCCGACGCGCTCGGGTTCTCCCACGAGCCCGTCTGGTGGCCGGTCCCGTTGACCATCGTCTCGGGGATCTTCGTGGCCGCCGTCCTCACCTACCTCCCCGGCACCGGTGGGCACCGGCCGGCCGAAGGGTTCACGACCGGTGCGACTCCGGTCCCGAAGGACCTGTTCGGGGTGTTCTTCGCCGCCCTGGCGACCTTGAGCCTCGGCATCGTGCTCGGGCCCGAAGCTCCCCTGATCGCCATCGGCGGGGGCCTCGGAGTAGCGGCGGTCTCGATGGCGTCGTGGGACGCCCCCGATCAAGCCAAGACGGTCATGGCTGCCGCTGGGAGCTTCGCCGCCATCTCGACGTTGCTCGGCTCACCCATCGTGGGCGCCTTCCTCCTCATGGAGGCGACCGGCCTCGGCGGACCGACCCTGGGATTGGTCCTGGTGCCGGGCCTGCTCGCCTCGGGCATCGGCGCCCTCATCTTCATCGGGCTCGGATCGCTCTCGGGGTTCGGTACGTTCGCCCTCGCCATTCCCGACCTTCCACCGGCAGGACACCTGACGTCCCCGATGTTCCTCTGGGCCGTGGCGATCGGAGTGGTGGCAACCGCACTCGGATTCGGCGTCCAACGGGTTGCCCTCGCTCTCCAGCCGAGGGTGGAGCGGGCACGGTTCGTGGCTCTGCCGCTGGCGGGGGTTGGCGTCGCCCTCTCGGCCATCGTCTTCGGTGAGATCACCGGTAAGCCCCAGTCCGACGTGCTCTTCTCGGGTCAGACGGCGCTGCCCGAGATCGTGCTGCATGCTGCCGACTGGACCGTGGGTGCCCTCATCGTCCTCCTCCTTCTGAAGGCAGTGGCATACGCACTCTCACTGTCCGGCTTCCGGGGCGGCCCCATCTTCCCCGCCCTGTTGATCGGTGGCGCCGGGGGCATCGCCGCCTCACACCTTCCCGGCCTGACCCTGATCCCTGCAGTGGCGATGGGGATCGGCGCCATGTGCACGGTCATGCTCCGCCTGCCGATGACCTCGGTGCTGTTGCCGACGCTGCTGCTGGCTTCCGACGGGATAGAGGTGATGCCCGTGACCATCGTCGCCGTCGTCACGGCGTACGTCGTATCGGCGAGGCTGCCCATCCCTGCCCACCCGACGACCGGTTCCGCGTCGGCGCCGGCACCCCCTCGCTCGGGCGTCCGCTCATGATCGTCGCTCAGGCCGTCGTCGCCGCTTTGGGGACGCTGTTGGTCCTCGCCGTGCTCGTCTCCGCCCTGGAGACGGTGGTCCTTCCCCAGCAGGGGTTCACCAGGATCACCCGGTTCGTGTTCTCCGTCCTCCATCGCCTGTTCTTCAGGCGCCGGACGAGCAGGCACCTCGAAGCGAGCTTCCGTGCCCTCTACGCGCCGATCGCTCTCGTCACCCTCCCCCTCGCCTGGACGCTCCTCGTCACCATCGGGTTCTCGGGCATCTTCTGGGGAGTCGGGACGGGCTCCCCCCTCCGCTCGTTCGAGGTCAGCGGCTCGTCGCTGTTCACCCTGGGTTTCGCCGAGCCCACCGGTGGCGGTCGGATCTGGATGACGTTCATCGAGGCCACCATCGGGCTCGGACTCGTCGCCCTGCTGATCAGCTACCTCCCGACCGTCTACGGCGGCTACCAGGACCGGGAGAAGGGAATCACCGCCCTGCGCCCCTTCGGCGGAGCACCTGCGGCACCGGTCAACCTGCTGGCCAACCTCCACCATCTGAACACCCTGGACGATCCCGAGATCTGGAGGACGGTGACCCGTTGGGTGCTCACGCTGAACCAGTCCCATGCCAACTTCCCCGCGCTCTGCTACTTCCCCGAGTCACTGCCCGATCAGTCATGGCTGGCGTCGATGGGTTCGGTCCTCGACGCATCGGCGCTCTTGCTGTCCACCCGCCAGTTCAGCTCGAACGAACGACCTCCCCAGCTGGACAAGGGACCGATGATGGTCCTGGCCTACGGCGTGCCGTGCCTATCGCGGATCGGCGTCGCCGCCGGGCTTCCCCTCCCTACACCTCCGCTGGTCGCCGAGCTCGTCGACCGGTTCGACCAACAGCCACCCCACGTGTCGGTGACGAGGGACGAGTACCTTGAGGCGCTGACGGCGTTGCAACCGGTCCTCAGCGTGCAGGGTCCGGACAGGCTCACCTGCTGGACGCGGTACGCATGGATCCGGTCGGCCTACGACAAGCCGCTTGCTGCATTGGCGGGACTGAGCCCCGCCGTACCGGCTCCGTGGACCACCGATCGCCCGGCCCGCGTCGGCAGGCCTCGCCTGTTCACTGCGATCCCCCTGTCAGTGGCCTGGGCGACCGACCCGTCAGATGGGCATCAGTAATCCCCTCCAGACGCCTCGCCCCACCTGCCGACCACAGAACAGCTAACTGTGGCCACCGTAGAGTGAGCAGATGGCCCACCTCGAGCTCGACGACGTCACCCTCGCCTACGACGTGACGGGCGACGGAGAACCGATCGTCCTCATCTGCGGGCTCGGGCAACCGGCACTGTCCTGGCATCTCGGCGTCTCCCCGGCGCTGGTCGAGGCTGGTTACCAGGTCATCACGTTCGACAACCGGGGAGTGGCCCCGTCCTCGGCCCCACCGGCGCCCTACTCGATCAACGATATGGCCGGCGACACCGTGGCCCTCTTCGATCACCTGGGGATCGATCGGGCGAGCGTCGCCGGGTACTCGATGGGTGGTTGGGTGGCCGAGACGCTCGTTGCCGACCACCCGAGACGCATCCGCTCAGCGGCCTTCATCGGGAGCTGCAACGAGAGTACGTCCTGGGAGAAGGCGAGCACGGAAGCCGAGCTCGAGCTTGCCCGCACCGACGTCGAGCTCCCTCCGATCGTCGCTGCCGTCGACACGCTGCACTACCTGCCCAACCATGATCTCCAGGACGACGACGTGGTCGACCTGTGGCTGTCGCTCTTGGACGGCGCCGAGCTCTGGACCAACCCCGGCCGGCAGGGCCAGCTGGAAGCGGCCCTGGACTGGTCGTGCGATCCGAAACGGACGGCGCGTTGGCCAGACTTCGAGGTGCCCTGCCTCGTGCTGTCGTTCGAGCACGACATCGACTCACCTCCGGCTCGCGCCCGATCCGCCGCCGAGGTCATCGGCGCCGAGTTCGTCGAGGTGGCCGGGGCGAGCCACCTTGGGCCCCTCACCCATGCCGAAGAGGTGGGCCGGAAGCTCGCCGACTTCTTCGATCGGACCTGACCGGCTCTCGGCCGTCCCGAGGCCCCACTACAGGTGGTTGAACCCACCGGCCTCTTCCGGCGTCATGGCGACGGACACCGGATGAGCGTCGAAGTGGTCGATGGCCTTCTTAATGTCCTCCAAGAGGAGCACGGCCAGATCCTTCGTCACTCCCTGGCGGACGAGGATGCGCTGGACGGAGATGTCTGACGCCGAACCGGTCAGGGGGTACGCCGGGACCTGCCAACCGCCGGTCAGGAGCCGATCGGCCAGGTCGTAGAGCGTGTATCCGG
The DNA here is from genome assembly GCA_963828385.1 of uncultured Acidimicrobiaceae bacterium. Taxonomy (GTDB): domain Bacteria; phylum Actinomycetota; class Acidimicrobiia; order Acidimicrobiales; family RAAP-2; genus Bog-756. Next base: position 387,138 of record CAWHEF010000002.1, on the reverse strand, counting down.
GTTGCTCCCCGTCCCGGACGCGCCAGGTCACAGCAGGCAGACCTACCCTCGGATTCGCATCGCACAGCAGCTCGAACGGCCCGTGCTTCACGATCTCCTCGGCCAGGAACTGTCCCGTCTCGTAGCAGCTGTTGTGGACTTCCTGGTAACCGTGGCGCCCGAGCCGGACGAAGTCGTAGTACTGGGCCACGATCTGCCCGGCGGGCCGCGAGAAGTTGAGCTGGAAGACGGGCATGTCGCCACCGAGGTAGGAGACATGGAAGATCAGGTCCTCGGGCAGCTCGGCAGCGTCGCGCCACAACACCCATCCGACCCCGAGCGGGGCGAGGCCGAACTTGTGGCCCGACGTGCTGATCGACTTGACCCGGGGAAGCCGGAAGTCCCAGATGACCTCGGGTGCGCAGAACGGAGCGAGGAAGGCGCCACTCGCCCCGTCCACGTGGATGTCGATATCGAGGCCGGTGTCCGCGGCCAGCTTGTCGAGGGCCTTCGACAGCTCGAGCACGGGTTCGTAGGCCCCGGTGTAGGTCACACCGAACGTAGGCATGACCATGATCGTGTTCTCGTCCACCCGGGCCAGCATCTGCTCGACATCCATGCCGTAACGGCCTGGAGCCATGGGCACCTCGCGCATCTCGACGTCCCAGTACCTGGCGAATTTGTGCCACACGACTTGGACCGGGCCGCACACCATGTTGGGCCGGTCGGCCGGCTTGCCGGCCGCCTGGCGCTTCGCCCGCCATCGCCACTTCGCAGCCATACCCCCGAGCATGCACGCCTCCGAGGATCCGATGGCCGAACAGCCGGCGGTATCGCTGTCGCTCGGCGCGTTCCACAGGTCGGCGAGCATCCGCACGCAGCGACGCTCGATCTCCGCAGTCTGGGGGTACTCGTCCTTGTCGATCAGGTTCTTGTTGATCGAGAGGTCCATCAACCGGTGGACCTCGTCCTCCTCCCACGTCTGACAGAACGTGGCCAGGTTCTGGCGGGCATTGCCGTCGAGCATCAGCTCATCGGAGATCGCCTGATAAGCGTCCAGGGGTCGCATGCCGTCGTCGGGGAAGCGGGACGACTGCAAGGCGGACAGGAGATCGTCGCCGGCATAGACGGAGTCGAGGACCTGGTCCCTCACCGTCTCTCGCTTGTGCAGTGGCATCGGTCAGTCGCAGCCTTTCAGGATCGGTCCGAACGTCACGGAGCCCGTTCCATCCCGGGCAGTGGGAGGGGAGCAGGCCCGAGCTTCCGGGCCAGGTGTCAAGGAACGGCTCACACGCCGATTTCGGCGGGGATCACGTTCCTGGCGATGGCATCGGTGAACGTCCGGAAGTCGCGCTCGTTCTGATCGGCATAGGAGGTGGCGAACTCCCACATGGCCCGGTCGAACCGGTCGCTCTTGCCGAGGTAGCTGCCGATGGCGATGGGGTCACCCGATCGGGCATGGGCCCGTGCCAGCGTCCAGCCGCACATCTGGGCGTAGATCTCCATTCCGTCGACGGGCAGGGTGTCGATATCCGCCGACCCCTTCCCGTCCCAGAGCTGGCGGAGGTAGAAGTCCCGCTTGTTCCCGTCCGGGGATTCGATCTGGTCCCATCCGAGCAGGATGTCGCTCGCCCCCTGCATGAGCACCTGTCCCTCGACCACCCGCTGTCCGTGTTGGGGGTACTCGCTCTTGCCGAGGAATGCCTCGCCGACCGCCGCCTCCGCCTCCTTGACCTGGAGGAGGAGGGGATCGCCAGCGTCCCGGCCGATGAACAGGGCGACCCAGCACCGGGTGCCGACGCTTCCCACCCCCACGACCTTCCGGGCCAGGTCGACGAACTCGTAGCGGTCGAGCAGCCTCCGGCGGCTTTCGGCGAGCGAGTGGCGGTACTCGGCGAGCACGTCGTTCAGCGAGTTCCGGATCTGGCTCTGGTAGATGTCGGTGAAGATGTCCTCGGCCGGTACCAGGAGGGGAGGATCGTTGACGAAGCGCAGCTCACCATCGACCCTGGTGGTGAGCTTTTCCAGCGCCGCCAAATGGTCTTTCGACTGCGACTTCGCCGTGAACTTCTCGAGCCGCTTGGTCAGCTTGTTCGAAGCATCGGCGCCCCAGAGCTCTGCGACCTTCTCCAGGTTCAAGCGGCTGTACCAGATGTCGAGGTCGCGCATGGTGGCGAAGGTGCCCATGGCCCGGCGATACGAGCACGAGGCACCGACGACGATGGACCGCCTCGTCTTCAGATCGAAGTCACGACTCCGCCCGGCCACTTCCAGGCTGGCCACGAGGCGCTTGAGGTCCCATTCGAATGGCCCGGGAATGGTCTCGTCGAAGTCGTTCACGTCGAAGATGAGCTCGCGCTCGGGTGACTCGAACGTCCCGAAGTTCGAGAGATGGGCGTCGCCGCAGAGCTGCACGTCGAGCCCGGTGCGGGCCACGCCGGCCAGATCCGAGGCCATGATCGCCGCCGCCCCCCGGTAGAAGGCGAACGCGGAGGCGGACATCCGTCCGTACCGGATCGGGACAAGGTCGGGCAGCCGCGTGGTCGCCTGCAGCTGGAGGATGGTCAGGGGACCGGTGCGGTCCGGCGGCGGTGACCACCCGCCGTGGGCCGATCTCGGTGCCAGCCTCCGGGCCTGGCGACCGAAGTCGGCCCGCTCCTTCGGTGTCGCCCCGCGCAGCATGAGGCCATCATTCCACCCCCGACCCCGGGCGCGCTGTGCCTGCCAGATCACGGAAAAAGTCCCTGGCTCTGGCCGTGCTCATCTCTCTTCGAGCGCCCGATGCACCCCTACGTGGTGGCGGCAGCGCTGTGCCAGCGCCAGAAGCACGCCTTCTTCCCAGTGTCAGTCCTTGGGCAGCGGCGGAGCCGTTTTCCACTCGGCCAGCTCGACGACCACACCGGCTGGGCCGTCGAAGAAGACCAGTCGGCGATCGTGGAAGTTCATCACCGCATTCCTCGGTCGCTGGTCGATGTCGGCGAAGCGTTTAAGCGTGTCGTCAAGGTCATCGGTGCGGAAGCAGACATGATTGAAGCCTGTCCGGTCGAGGTGACCCGACCGATCGTCGATGTCCGCCGCCGGGCGGTGGAATCGTAGGAGCTGGATCTCTTGGCGCACCGAAGCACCGTGAAGGACAAGGGTCACGTGATCCGACACCCACTCGGGTATCCCCATGTACTCGGCGATGGTGTCGCCGGATACGACTACCGCCTTGTCAACCGTGAAGCCGAGGACACCGAAGAACTCCTCGGCCTCCTCCAGGTTCGTGACGACGAGCGTCATGTGATCGAAACCGAGTGACATGGCCCCAACTCCTTCTCCGTTCCCGCCTGGGCACGTTCAACTGTCGAAGCGAGCCCTGGATGTGCCGCCGCCGCTGGCCGTGACGCTACTCGCCGGCCTCGTCCAGCCAGGTCATGCTGGTACCCGACGGGTGGGCACGGGCAAGCAGACGTCCCCTCGGTCGCCCCTCCCGGAAGGCCAGCACTCCGAGCAGGGCGAACACCCCGTGCTGCCGGTGTGCGGTTGCGAGGCTGCGGGGGACGTCGAGGTCCTGGACGCTGTGGCGACCTGGCGCCCCGAGGGGAACGAGCGGGTCGAGCGAGATCCAGACCAGGTCGCCGACAGCTCCCCGCTCGCGGAGTAGACCGCGCAGCGCGGAGCGCTCGTCGTCCGAGAAGAAGACGGCGGTGTAGGTGTCGACCACGACGGGGAGGAGGTGGTCGGGCACGGAGTCGAGGACGGCGGGTAGAACGTCGAGGGCGTCTCCCCCGATGATGGGGCACGGGTGGGCCAAGGCCAGTTGGGTCGCACGTTCGAAGCGCTCGAGGGAAGCGCTATCCGCCGGTAGGCACGACGCTGCCCACCGACGGTCACCGCTATCGCCGAGGTCGAGGGGATCGAGGTCGATCCCGACCCGCCATCCGATTGGAGGCAGGGTACAAGGATCGATGGGCGGGAACGGTCCCGCGGTCTCACAGTCGAGCACCACAGACGAGGCGCGGTCGCCGAGGCGGCGACCTCCGCTCAGCCGGTGGTGATAGCGATCGAGGTGGAGACCGAGACCGGCACCAGTGCCTAGGTCGATGAAGGCGATACCGGTGGACGGGCTACCGGCCCCGACGACGCCTAGTGCCAGTGCCACCTGGGTGGAACGCGCCACTTCGTTCATCTGGTACCGCCGGCGGCTGCACACATCGAGGAGGTCGAAGCGATGGGCGAGGCAGAAGGCCCGGAAGTCCGGCGCGAACGCCGCGTCGATCGCTGGTTGTGGCTGGCCGACGATCGGAAAATAGCGAGCCAGCCCGGACCCTTCCTCGTGGATGAGGTAGCAGGCGGCAGCGCAGAAGAGCAGAGCCGGTAGCCGCTCCGATGGAATGTCGGCCGCCACGGTGAGGAGCTGCTCGTCACGGGCCAGGGTGTCGAAGATCGCCTCGGTGAGCGCCCACGACTGGGGGGCGCCTGGTGTCGACCAGCCCCGGGCGATCTCGGTTGCCTGGCTCTGCACCACGGAGAAGTCGGCGTGAGGAGTCATGGAGGGTCGATCACCCCGTGGCGGCCACCTGGACGAGGATCTGAGCCCTGGCGCCGGCTACCGGTCCCCTGCTGCTTTCGCCGCCCGACGACGACGTCTGCGCCCGCGGTAGATGACCAGCCTGTCGATGATGATCCCCAGGACGGCGGCGATGATCAGAGCCCAGATGAGGCTCATGTCGGCGTGGAAGAAGACGAATCCCACCTTCACCGTCTGACTGTTGTCGACGATGAAGGCGACGAGGATCACGACGGCGATGAGGGCACCGACCAGTCGCGCCATGTCCGCCGGTTGCCGCTTCTTCCGCTCCCCCTCTGGACCCAGCTGCCCTGACGCATCGGTCATCGACGACTCCTTCTCCTCGTCGGACCCGGTGGCTGCTCCGCTCGCCCGTCCGTCCCTCCGTCCACGAACGACAGTACCCGGGTGCGGGGCTTCTCCGTGGGACCGAGCTCAGGTGAACAGCAGGGTGGCCTGGTGGGCGAAGTCGAGGATGGGGCCGGGCACGATTCCGAACACGACGGTGAAGGCCGCGCACAGCCCGAGACCGAGGGCGGAAAGTGCAGGGACCGGCACCACCCGGTCCTCCACCAACGCTGAGGGTGGCGCGTCCGACAACACCTCGAGGCTCGCCGGACCGATGGGTCCCAGAGCCTCGGGGGTCGAGGCCGCCGGTGCTCTCGGCGTCGAAGCCAGGGACTCGCTCTCAACCCCGGCCTCCGAGGCGGCTGGCACTCCGACCGGCGAGTACATGGTGATGACCACCCGCAGGTAGAAGAATGCGGCGACGGCGGCCGAAGCCATGGCGATGGCGGCCAGCACGTACCCGTGCGTCGCCACCACCGCCCCGACCACGCCGAACTTGGCCAGGAACCCGGTGGTGAAGGGCACGCCCGCCTGGGCCAGCAGGAACACGGCGAACATGATCGCCAGCACCGGCTGGCGGCGGGCCAGGCCCCGGTAGTCGCTGATCGTGTGGCCGGTGTCGGCGTCCCGGGCCATGAGGGTGATGACGCCGAAGGATCCGATCACGAGGAAGGTGTAGGTGAACAGGTAGTAGAGCGCGGCCGAAACTCCCCGGGCGGTGGCAGCCTCCACGCCGAGCAGGATGAACCCGGCATGGTTGATCGACGAGTAGGCCATCATCCTCTTGACGTCGTTCTGGAGGAGCGCCACCACCGCCCCGACGACGAGGCTGAGGACGGCGATGGCCCAGACGATCGGCTGCCAGTCGGTCCGGACCGTGGAGAAGGTGGACACGAACACCCGGAGCAGGGCGGCGAACGCACCGGCCTTGGCCACCGCCGCCATGAAGCCGGTGATCGGGGTGGGCGAGCCCTGATAGACGTCGGGCGACCACATGTGGAACGGCACCGCCGCGATCTTGAACGAGAACCCGATGAGCAGGAGGGCCAGCCCGGCGAGGAGCACGCCGTTGGAGACGACCACGTTGCGCGACAGGTAGTCGGCGATCTGGGGGAGGTTGGACGAACCGGTCGCGCCGTAGGTGAAGGCGATCCCGTAGACGAAGATGGCCGACGAGAAGGAACCGAGGACGAAATACTTGAGGGCCGCCTCCCCCGACTCGGTGCGCTTGTGGTTGAAGGCGGCCAGCACGTACAGCGCGATGGACAGGATCTCGAGGCCGAGGAAGATCACGATGAGATCGTTGGCGGCGCCCATGAGCATGGCCCCCGACGCCGACATCATGGCGAGCACGTGGAACTCGGGCCCGGCGATCCCCTCCTTCCGCAGATAGCCGTCGGCCACCAGCGCCGTGAGCAGCATGGCGGTGGCCACGGTGATCTGGACGAACACGGCGAAGCCGTCGTAGGCGATCGCACCGGCGATCGTGACCGACGGCCCGTGCGTCGCCACGTGGTCCCACTGGAAGAGAGCGGCCACCACCGCCGCGACCGAGGTGGTGACGGTCACCAGCGTTCCCGTGGCGACCCCGAGGACGTTCCGGAGCAACGACGAGACGACCATGAGCGCCAGCGCCCCACCCATCATGATGAGCATGGGAAGGATGCTCAGGTAGTCGACGTGCGGAGTGCGGATGGTCGGAGCGGCGGAGGCGAGAACGCTGAGCGAGTGCATCACGGCGTTCCTCCTCGCTCGGCCTGTCCGGTGCTCGCCGCGACGCCCACCGCAGAGGGTCGGAGCACGGTGGACCGCATCGCATACCCACCACCTGCGGCCTGTCCCCCGCTCGTGGCGTTCGACCCGGCGGTGTCCCCGAGGCCGGAAGGCAGCGGGGTGTGGGTGGTCTCGTCGACGTGGACGATGAGCCGGTCGACCGAGGGCGTGATGCGGTCGAGCACGGGCTTGGGGAAGACGCCGATGGCCACGATGAGGATGATGAGCGGAGCGATCACCGCTCTCTCCGACCAGGTGATGTCACGGGTCTTCATGACCTCGGGCGTGGGCTCGTTGTGGAACGACTGCTGGAACGCCCACAGGAGGTAGATGGCGGCGATGATCACCCCCATGGTGGCCACCACCCCCCACCACCGGTGGGTGCGGAACGTCCCGATCAGGATCAGGAACTCGCCGACGAACCCGTTGAGCCCGGGAAGCCCGATGGACGCCATCATGCCCACGGTGAAGACGCCGGCCAGGATGGGCGCAGGCCGTTGCAGACCGGAGAGCGCCGTCGTCTGCCACGTTCCCCGTTGCTCGTAGATCCATCCGACGAGGATGAACAGCGTGGCGATGATCAGCCCGTGGTTGACCATCTGGAGGACGCCGCCGGTCATCCCCTGGCTGTCGAACGCAAACGTCCCGAGCACGATGAAGCCGATCTGGGCCAGGGACGAGTAGGCCAGCAACCGTTTGAGGTCGCGCTGGGCACAGGCCACGAGCGCCCCGTAGAGGATGCCGATCACGGCCAGGGTGAGCAGCCACGGTGCCATGGTCCGGGTGGCCTGGGGGAAGAGGTTCAAGTCGAAGCGGAAGATCCCGTAGGTGCCGATCTTGGCCATCACGCCGGCCAGGATGACGGCCCCCGCCGTCGGTGCCTCCGCGTAGGCGTCGGGCGACCAGGTGTGAAAAGGGAAGATCGGCGCTTTCACGGCGAAGGCGATCGTGAAGGCCAAGAACAGCAGGACGCCCTCGGTCCCGCTCAGGTGGGTGTGGACGAGGGCGGGAAGCTCGAAGGTGAGGACCCCGGTCTGTGACTGGTGGATGAACGCCACGGCGAGGATCCCGACCAGGAGGAAGGCCGAGCCGGCGAACGTGTAGATGAAGAATTTGATCGCCGCATACCCCCTCCGGGCGAAGCCCCAGCCGGCGATGATGAAGTAGGCGGGGACCAGGGTCAGCTCGAAGAAGAGGAAGAAGAAGACGAGGTCGAGGGAGACGAAGCTGCCGAGGCATGCCGCCTCCAGCAGGAGAAGCCATGCCACATAGGAACGCGGGTCTCGCCCCGTCCGGGCCCCCAGCATGGCCAGGGCGAAGAGCAGCACGGTCATAAGCACCAAGAAGAGCGAGATCCCGTCGATGCCGATCGACCAGTGGATGCCGAGGGACCCGGCCCAGATGTGGTCGGAGACCAGCTGGTAGCCGCCGTCACCGGCGCTGAACTCGACGGCGGCGGCCACGGCGACCCCCACGGTGCCGAGGGCTACGGCACCGCCCAGCGCTTCGTGGAACCACTTGGGCACCGGGGACACGGGAACGAGGGCCACGACGGCCGCCCCCACGGCCGGCAGCAGCACCAGCACGGTCAGGTAGGGGAAGGCGGCGTGCGTCATCAGCCCCACCAAAGCCGGGTCAGCATGAAGGCGAGGATGAGCACGGTGCCGAGCACGATGGCGAGGGCGTAGTTGCGCACGTAGCCGGTCTGCGTGCGCCGCAGGACCGCCCCCGACCGACGGAACAGCTCGCCGACGCCGTTGACCGCCCCGTCGATGACCTTCGGCTCGACCACCTCGGCGCTGAACGACGCCATCTGCTCCGACGGCTTGCCCAGGGTGGCGTCATAGACCTGGTTGAACTTCCACGAGTCTCTGAGGAACTGGTTCTCGAGGACAGGTCGCTCCGCCCGCTTCGTCCACAGAACGATCCCGGCCACCACGCCGATGACCGCCACCACGGCGTCGATTACCCCGAGGTACCACTCCGAGGCGACGCTCAGGTGATCTCGGTAGAGGTCGGACCCGAAGACGGGATCGATCCAGGACGCCAACGAGAGGTGCGGATTGGACACGGCGAGGACACCGGCGAAGGCGGCGAGGACGGCGAGGATCCACAGGGGCAGCGTCATCACCCAGGGCGACTCGTGAGGCTCGGGGATGGGCCCCTCGGCGTGGTGGGCGTCGCGGATATCGGTGTCGACGTCGACCGGCACCTCGTCGGCCCACCGATCCCGGCCAAAGAACGCCAGCCCGGTGAGCCGGCTCATGTAGTAGGCGGTGAGGCCGGCCGTCACGATCCCGACCGCCCACAGCGCCGGGTGGGCCGCCCAGGTGTTGTCGAGGACGTCCCCCTTGGCCCAGAAGCCCGACAGCGGTGGCACGGCGGCGATGCTCAACCAGCCGATGCCGAAGGTGATGAAGGTGATCGGCATGTACTTGCGGAGGTCGCCCATGCGCTTCAGGTCCTGCTCCTCGCCGAGGCCGTGGATGACCGAACCCGAACCGAGGAACAGGAGGCCCTTGAAGAAGGCGTGGGCCAGCATGAGGAAGATGGCCGCCTCGTAGGCGCCCGAGCCGATGGCGAGCACCATGTACCCGAGCTGGGAGATGGTGGAGTAGGCGAGCACCTTCTTGATGTCCTGTTGGCCGCAGGCGATGGTGGCGCCCACGAAGGCGGTGGCGGCACCGATGCAGGCGACGGTGAGCGATGCGGCGCTGGAGGCGTGGAGCAGCGGGTTGACCCGGCACAAGAGGTAGACGCCGGCCGTGACCATGGTGGCTGCGTGGATGAGGGCGGACACCGGCGTCGGGCCCTCCATGGCGTCGGCCAGCCACGGGAAGAGCGGGATCTGCGCCGACTTGCCCGTGACCGCAACGAGGAGGAGCAGGCAGATGGCGGTGATGTTGGCGGAGCCGATCTGGCCGACGTGGGCGAAGATGGTCGAGTACTCGAGCGAGTGCACCTTGTCGAAGGTGAGGAACATGGCGAGCAGGAAGCCCACGTCGCCGATCCGGTTGTAGATGAAGGCCTTCTTGCCGGCGCTCGCCGCCGAGTCCCGGGTGAACCAGAACGCCACCAGCCAGTACGAGCAGGCCCCCACGCCCTCCCAGCCGACGAAGGTGACGAGCATGTTGGACCCGAGCACCAGGATCAGCATGGACGCCACGAACAGGTTCAGGTAGAGGAAGAACTTGGCGTAGTCGCTGTCCCCCTTCATGTACCCGATCGAGTAGAAGTGGATGAGGAAGCTGACCCCGGTGACGAAGAGGACCATGGTCATCGACAAGGGGTCGACCAGCAAGCGGGCATGCACCTGGAGATCGCCGACCGGGATCCACGTCCACAGCGTCTGGGTGAACGTGCGCACCGGTGTGTGCACGCGCAGCAGGTCGAAATAGACGCCGACCGAGACGATGAACGACCCTCCGATGAACGCCGTGGCCACCGCTCCGGCCAGCGGGTCGCCGAGCCTCCGCCCAAGAAGCACCTGGACGGCGAACCCGACCAGGGGCAGCAAGATGATGAGGTAGGTCACGGAGAGCACGGAGGGATCAACCCTTCATCACGTGGAGGTCGTCGGCGGTGGCGTTGGCCCGCCGCCTGAAGATGGCGACCACGATGCCGAGGCCGACCACGACTTCCGCGGCCGCCACGACCAGCACGAAGAAGACGAGCACCTGCCCGCCGATGTCGTCCAGCATGCGGGCGAAGGTGACGAACGCCAGGTTGGCGGCGTTCAGCATCAGCTCGATGCACATGAACATGACGAGCACGTTCCGCCGGATGAGGACGCCCAGGGCGCCGATCGAGAACAGTACGACGCTCAAGCCCAGGTACCAGTCGGGGTTGACGCTCACCGGCCGGCTCCTTCGTGGGTCGACGATGGTTCTCCTTCATGGGTCGACGATGGTTCGGCGGTACCGGCCGTCGACCGGTCACCGGCCTCGGAGGAGCCGTCGAGCTCGGTCGGGCCGCCGTGTCGGGCCTGCTCCCCTCCCGGTCCGGGAGGGGCCCCCTCCTCGGGCCCGGAACCGTCAGTCGATGACGAGGCGGCATGGGGCGGGCGCCGGGCCAGCACCACCGCCCCCACCACGGCGATGACGAGGAGGGCCGCCGTCGCCTCGAAGGGGAACAGGTAGGTGGTGTAGACCGACTTGCCGAGGAGGGCGACGTTGGACGCATGTCCGGTGGCGACGCCGGCCACGTGCGGTGCCCCCGTCGTCCACGTCGATACCTGGCCGAGCAAAAGGAGGCCGGTGGTGCCGAGGAGCACGAGCCCGATCGCAAGCGGGCGCTGCCCGCGAAGAGTTTCCGTCCCGACGTTCTCCTGCCGGTCGACGCCGAGGAACATGATGACGAACAAGAAGAGCACCACGATGGCGCCGGCGTACACGATGACCTGGACGGCGGCCAGGAACGGGTCGTGCTGGACCACGAAGAGCACCGCCACGCCGAACAAGGTCAGGATCAGCATGAGGGCGGCATGGACCGGGTTGCGGGCGGCCACCACTCCGACGGCACCGGCGAGGACCATGGCCGCCGCCACGGCGAAGACCCCGACATCGGCCGCCGTGGGATGGACGGCGGTCGTGGCGGCGACAAGCGCGCCGAGCAGCGCCGGCATCAGGATGCGTCCGTTCCGTGCTCGGAGCCCGTCCCCTGATCGGAACCGGCGTCGGTGGACGCAACCGGTCGGCCCGAGGTCCCACTCGGTCCCAACGCCGACCGGGCCTCCCCGCCCTCGTTCCCGGCGGTGATGGCGTCGGCATACGCGGCGTCCCGCTCGACGCGGTACTTGGCCCCGGCACCGGGGGCGAACCGTTGGACCTTCTCGAGCATCCGCCCGATGGCTCCCCGGGGACCCCGCTTGGCCGGCGGCAGGTCGGAGGGGATCAGGTGACGCTCGTAGGCGTCGCGGACGGCCCGGGTCCCGGTGGCGGTGTCGTCCCTGTAGGGGCTCTGGCCCCCTTCGGGGGCGCGCACCCCGTACCCGAGCTCGCTCGACCACTGCACCCGTCCTTCGTACTCGGCGCTGCCCGATGGCGAGGTGGCCCGCATCCAGCCCGACGTGTAGAGGTCATCCCCCTCCCGCCAGTCCTCCCACGGTTGTTCCCTCGGCCGTCCTTCGTCGTCGACCAACAGCTCGTCCTTGGTGTAGATGGCGTCGTTGCGGTTGGTGAACGAGAACTCCATGAGCTTCGACTCGGTGATGGCCTCGGTGGGGCACGCTTCGACGCACATGTCGCAGTGGATGCAGCGGAGGAAGTTGATCTCGTAGACGTATCCGTACCGCTCGCCGGGCGACACCGGATGGTCGGGTGGGTTGTCGAGGCCGCGCACGTAGATGCAGTCGGCCGGACACACCCCGGCGCACAGCTCGCACCCGATGCACTTCTCCATCCCGTCCTCGTACCGGTTGAGGACGTGGCGACCGTGCATGCGCGGCTGCTTGGGCCGCTTCTCCTCGGGATACTGCCGGGTGACCGGGGGGCGGCCGAGGTGCTCGAGGGTCAGCTTGAAGCCGCCGAGGAAGTTCTGGCGCTGGTGGGGAGGGTCGGGAAACGCCATCAGGCCCCACCTCCCCGGCCGGCACCGGACCGCTCGATCGTGGAGCGCCACGGCCGCGAACCCACCGGAGGAAGGATCGACTGGTGCTCGCCCCGCACGGCGCCGACCACGAACGCCCGCACGAGGACGACTGCGCACACGACGACGGCAGCGGCCAGGCCCAACCCCCACCATCCGTCCACCACGAACCCGGCCACCACCAGCAGCCAGCCGAGCGAGAGCGGGATGAGGCGCTGCCACCCGAGGTTCATCAACTGGTCGTAGCGGAGCCGGGGCAGGGCGGCGCGCAGCCAGACGAACACGAAGAGGAACACGATCGTCTTCAACAGGAACCAGACGATGGGCCACAGCCAGTATGTGTAGGGGATGTGGGGAATGGGCCCGTCCGGGCCGCCGAAGAAGAGCGTCACCGTGATGGCCGACATCGTGATCGTGTTCATGAACTCGGCCAGGAAAAAGAGGGCGAAGCGGATGGACGAGTACTCGGTTACGAATCCACCGACGAGCTCGGTGTCCGCCTCTACCATGTCGAAGGGCGGACGGTTCGTCTCGGCGATGACGGCGATGAAGAAGATGAGAAACGGCACGACCCCGAGCCGTATGGCGTTCCACTGCCAGAAGTGGTGCGCCTGGGCGTCGACGATGGAGCGGGTGCTCAGCGCTCCGGTGATGAGGACGATGGCGACGACGGTCATGCCGAGCGCCGCCTCGTAGCTGATCATCTGGGCCGACGCCCGCACCGCCCCGAGGAGCGGGTATTTCGACCCCGAGGACCACCCGGCCAGCATCGTGCCGTAGACGGCGAGGGACGACATGGCCAAGAGGAACAGGATGCCCATGGGCGGGTCGGCCAGCTGCAGCTCGAAGGTGCGGCCGGCGATGGTCACCTCGCCTCCGATGGGCACGATGGCGAAGCTCAAGAAGGCCGGCAGGATGGTGAGGTAGGGGGCGAGCTTGAACACCGCACGGTCCGACTGCTCGGGGATGAGGTCTTCCTTGAAGAACAGCTTGATGCCGTCGGCGAGCGTCTGTGCCACCCCGAACGGCCCGGCCCGGTTGGGGCCGATGCGGCTCTGCATGTCGGAGATGACCTTGCGCTCGAACCAGATCATGAGCATGACCGAGACCATCAGGGCGGCGAAGACCACCACGACCTTGATGATCACGATGACGACCACGATCCAGTTGATGCCGGCGGCATAGAGAGGGTCACTGGCGATCAGCGGGTGGAGACCGTGGACGAGCGCGCTCACAGCGTCTCCACCCTGAGCTCGACCACGGGTTCGGACACGTCGATCAGGTCGGCGGCCGTGCCTTCGGCCAGCGGCGTGTTGAAGTCGACCGCCGCCACCCTGCGGGGGAGCGAGCTGTCGACGGCGACGTCGAGCACGGCCGAGGTGGTCGCGGTGCGCACCCTGACGGAGTCGCCCGGCGTCACCCCGAGGTCGTCGAGGTCAAAGGGGTTCATCCTGAGCGGCGAGGGTGACTCGAGGGCACAGAGAGCCGGGACCCGGGTGACCGCCGACCCGCGGTCGTAGAGCACCCGGGTGGCGACGAGCCGGAGCGAGTAGCTGTCGGTGGGCGCCACGTGGGGAACACGGAGCTCGGCCGGGCCGGCGAGCGGAGCCGGGCGCGGGTTGGGGCCGGTCAGGGCGGGCAGGTCGGTCGTCGCGCCCGTCGACAGGACGGGGGTCGGGTCCTCGGCCAGCCCGGCCCGAAGGGGCGCACCCTGGAGCTCGACCGACTCCACTCCCGGGAACGCGATGGGGTCGAGCGCCGCTCGGGGGACGGACGAGATGGCGACGGCGGTCGAGGGCAGGGGGACGACGACGCCGTCGACTGCGCCGGGGCTGTCGAGCACGTCTTTCGTCAGCCCGCGGTGCGCGGGGGCCAGCCGCTCGATCTCGTCCCAGATGTCGGCGACCGACTCGAGCCCGAGGTCGGCGTCGAGGTGGACGGCGAGCTCGGCGGCGATCATCCAGTCGGGCCACGCGTGGCCCGGTGGGACGAGCTTCTGGCCCAGCCGGGTGACCCTGCCTTCGAAGTTGGTGGTCGTTCCCGGCCGTTCGTGAGCCTCGGCGGCCGGCAGGACCACGTCGGCCCGCTCGGTGGCCGGACCGGGTGCGGTGGCCACGGCCACCACGAACCGGGCGCCGTCGAGGGCGCCGGTGGCGAGCCGCCGGTCGGGGAAGTCGGAAAGCGGGTCCGCGCCCAGCAGCACCAGGGTGTGGAGGGGGGCCGTCGACCCGGGATCGGCGGCGGCGAGCATGGCCGCCGTGTCGCGACCCGGGGAGTCGGGCAGGGTCGCCCACTGCCGGCCGAACCAGTCCCGTCCGTCCTCGAGGGACACCCTTCCGGGCAGGAGCCCCGGGGACATCCCCATGTCGAGGGCGCCGTGGACGTTCCCCCGGCGCAGCACTGGAAGGAACAAGGCGTCGGGGAGGGCGGCGGCCAGGGTCTCGGCGGCCTCGGCGATCAGCGCACCGTCCTCGGCGAGGGACGGCCGGCCCACCACGACGACGACCCGTCTCGCCGCGGCGAGCTCCCGGGCCCGGTCCAGGGCGTCGGCGTCGACCCCGGCCGGCGGGGACGAACCGGTGTCGGTCAGGGCCCCGACCACGGCGGTGGCTTCGCCGGGTCGGTAGCGCAGGGACGCCGCCGCCAGCGGGGTCATCGAGGTGGCCCGCGGCGTCAGCTCCACGATGGACGTGGCCCCGTCCACCACCGCCTCCCGAAGCCGCAGGAAGAGGACGGGCACCTCTTCGCGCAGGTCCTGGGCCAGGACGACGACGGTGTCGGCCGTGGCGGCCTGGTCGATGGTGGCCCGGGGCAGCCCGAGCACGGCCTTTGCCGGCAGGCCGTCGCCCAGCTGGGCATCGACCGAGTCCACGCCGAGCACGCCCTTCATCAGCTTGGTCCAGGCGTAGGCCCCTTCGTTGGTCAGGCGGGCACCGCCCACCACGCCGATGGCGCTCGTCCCGTGCTTGGCGAGCGCCGCCTTCATGCCCCGGCTGATCGTGGCGAGGGCTTCGTGCCACGAGACAGCCACGAACTCCCCGCCCTTTTTGACCATGGGCTCGGTCAACCGGTTCTCGTCGTTGACCGCCTCGTAGGCGAACCGTCCCTTGTCGCACAACCAGCCGTGGTTGACCGGGTCGGAGTCGAGGCCGAGGAGCCGGGTCACCCGGTTGGCCGACGACTGCACGGCCAGGCGGCACCCCATCGAGCACGTCGTGCAGGTCGACTCGACCTGGTCGAGGTCCCAGGGCCGGGCCGTGAACCGGTACTGGGTTGCGGTCAGCGCCCCCACCGGGCAGATCTGGATGGTGTTGCCCGAGAAGTACGAGGTGAACGGCAGCTCGGGAAACGTGTTGACCTCGAGCAGCTCGCCCCGGCCGATGAAGTCGATCTGGGCCTCGCCGGCCACGTCGGACGCGAACCTGGTGCAGCGGCTGCACTGGATGCAGCGCTCCCGGTCCAGCAGGACCAACTCCGAGATGGCGATCGGCTTCTCGAAGTGCCGCTTCTCCTCCACGAACCGGCTCTCGCCCGGACCGTAGGCGAGCGTCTGGTCTTGGAGCGGGCACTCGCCGCCCTTGTCGCACACGGGACAGTCGAGTGGATGGTTGACGAGCAGGAACTCGAGCACCCCGTCCTGGGCCTTCTTGACCTTCTCCGACGTGGTCACCACCTCGGCACCGTCCTGCACCTCGACGAAGCAGGCGGGCTGGAGGGATGCGCCCCGAGGGCCGCTCACCTCGACCAGGCACATCCGGCACATCCCCACCGACTTCATGCGCGGGTGGTAGCAGAAGCGGGGGATGAACGTCCCGGCCCGTTCGGCGGCGGCGATGAGCATCTCGCCCTTCTGCCCGGTCACCTCGCGCCCGTCCAGGTTGAAGGTCACCGCCTCCGGCGGCCGGTCGCCCGACTCCCAGGGGTTGGGCGGGGCCGCTTGCCCGGCAACCTGCTCGGGCGGCGTCTGCTCGGGAGGGGTCTGCTCAGGCAAAGGGGCACCCCCCGTCCTTGATGTGGACGAGGAACTCGTCGCGGAACATGTGGATGGCCGATGCGATCGAAGAGGGGATGGACGGACCGAGCACGCAGATCGTGGTCTGCTGGGGGGGCCAGGTGAGCCCGGGAGCGATGTTGTCGCAGGCGTCGAGGAGCAGGTCGAGATCCTGCTCCCGCCCGTTTCCCGTCTCGATTCGCTCCAGGATCCTCTGGAGCCAGCCCGAGCCCTCCCGGCACGGCGTGCACTGCCCGCACGACTCGCGCGAAGAACTTGGTGATGCGCCAGGCCGCCCGCACGGTGCACGTGTGATCGTCCATGGCCACCACCGAGCCCGACCCGAGCATGGAGCCGGCCTCCCCCACCTCGTCCTGGCCGAGCGGGAGATCGATCTGATCCGGCCCGAACCACGGGGCCGAGACCCCTCCGGGGATGAAGGCCTTCAGCTCACGGCCGTGGCGAATCCCACCGCCGAGGATGGGAGCGTTGATGAGGTCGTTGAAGGTGGTCTTGACCATCTCGAGCTCGTACACGCCGGGCCGGTTCACGTGACCGGCGAGGGCGAAGAGGCGCGTACCGGTCGAGCGGCCCTCTCCGAGCGAAGCGAAGGCGCCCCCGCCGTGGAGCACGATCCAGGGGAGGTTGGAGAGAGTCTCGACGTTGTTGACGACGGTGGGCTGCCCGTAGAGACCGATGGCGGCGGGGAAGAACGGGGGCTTGATACGGGGAAAGCCGCGCTTGCCCTCGAGCGACTCGAGCAGGGCCGTCTCCTCACCGCAGATGTAAGCGCCGGCACCCGGGTGCACGACGACGTCGACGGAGAACCCGGAGCCGAAGATGTCCGATCCCACCGCTCCGTGGGCGTAGGCGTCGTTCAGGGCGGACTGGACCCGTTCGAGTCCGAGGGCGAACTCTCCCCGTACGTAGATGAACGCCCGCGTGACCTGAAGGGCGTAGGCGGCGATGAGCACCCCCTCGATCAGCTGGTGGGGATCGCGTTCGAGCAGGAGGTGGTCCTTGAACGTCGCCGGCTCGCTCTCGTCCCCGTTGACCACCAGATAGGTCACCGGGTTCTTCCGCAGCATGGCCCACTTGCGACCGGCCGGGAAGCCCGCCCCTCCCCGTCCGAGCAAGCTCGCCTCGTCCACCTCGTGGGCCACGGCCTCCGGTGTCATGGTGAGCGCTTTGCGCAGACCCTCGTATCCTCCGGTGGCCAGGTATCGGTCGAGGGTATGGGAGTCATCGTTGGCGAGGCGGGCGGTGACGATCTTCGGCGCATCGGTGATGGTCACGACCTGCTCCCCCCGCCGGGCCCTGACCCGTCCGCCGCCCGCCCGGCCTGGGCCCGGGCCATGGCGGCGCGCTCGGCCGCCACCTCAGAGGGATCGGCCTGGATGCCGGTGATCCGCTGGACCCGCACCAGGGTCCCGTGGGGCGGGATGTCGTCATCGCGCTCCCCCGCCCTGAGCTCGGCTATGAGCCGGTCGAACGACTCGGGGGTCTCGGCTCCGACGAAGCGGTGGTTGACCTGGACGCACGGCGTCCGGTCGCAGTCGGCGAGGCACTCGGCCTCCTCCAAGGTCACGGTGCCATCCGCGGTCGTGCCTCCGGCGTTGACCCCGAGGCTCGTCTCGGCGTGCTCGAGCAGCTGGAGGCCCCCGTCGAGCAGGCAGGCGATGTTGGTGCAGATCGACACGACGTGCCGCCCCACCGGCTCGATGTGGAGCATGTCGTAGAACGAGGCGGTACCGAGCACCTCGGCGGGGGTCACCCCCACCAACGCCGCGATGTCGGCCATCGCCTCCTCCGTGAGCCAGCCGTCCTGCTCCTGGGCCAGATGGCAGAGGGGGACGAGTGCGGAGCGCGGCTCGGGGTAGAGAGCGATGGTGCGCCGGGCCCGTTCGGCCATCTCGCCCGAGAAGTGGCGGACGGCGGCGACCGGGCCCAGCCCGCCGCCCGGTGCCGGCACCGGTGCCGGTTCGGCGCTGTCGGTCACCGGTCCACCTCCCCCATGACCGGGTCGATCGACGAGGTGATGGCCACGGCATCTGCCACCAGGCCGCCGCGGATCATGAGCGGAAGCCCCTGCAGGTTGACGAAGCTCGGCCCTCTGATGTGCATCCGGTAGGGCTTGGGCGAGCCGTCGGACACCAGATAGCAGCCGAGCTCACCACGGGGGGACTCGACAGCCACGTAGCACTCGCCCTCGGGGACCCGGAAGCCCTCGGTGAAGGTCTTGAAGTGGTGGATGAGCGCTTCCATGGACTCGTCGATCCGCCCGCGCGGTGGCGGGGTGACCTTCTTGTCCTGGACGCGGTAGTCACCCGGCGGCATCTTCTCCAGGATCTGGCGGATGATCCGGATCGACTCGCGTATCTCGTTGAGCCGGATGGAGTAACGGTCGAAGTTGTCGCCGAAGGTGCCGACGATCACGTCGAAGTCGACCTCGTCGTACCGGAGGTAGGGCATGGACCTCCGCAGGTCCCAGGGCACCCCGGTGGACCGCAGGATGGGGCCGGTGAGGCTCAGGGCGAGCGCCTCCTCGGCGGTGATGGTGCCGATGCCCTCGGTGCGCTGGCGGAAGACGGGCTGGCCGGTGATCAGCTCGTCGTACTCGTCGGTCCGCTCGAGGACCGTGTCACAGATCACCGTGACGTCGTCCTCCCATCCGTCGGGAAGATCAGCGGCGGTGCCGCCCGGCCGGATGAAGTTGTGGTTCATCCGCAGCCCGGTCGCCTTCTCGAAGAAGGCGAGCACCAGCTCCCGCTCGCGGAAGCCATAGATCATCATCGAAGTCGATCCGAGGTCCATGCCGTTCGTGGCCAGCCACATGAGGTGGGAGGACACCCGGTTCAGCTCGACGAGCAGCATCCGGATCCAGTCCGAACGGGGCGGCATCTCCAGGTCGAGGAGCGACTCGACGGCCATCGAGTACACCAGCTCGTTGTGGAGCGGGGAGAGGTAGTCCATGCGGGTGACGTTGGTGCAGCCCTGCACGTAGGTGAGCTCCTCGCCGGTCTTCTCCATCCCGGTGTGGAGGTAACCGACGACCGGCTTGGTGCGGAGCACGGTCTCGCCATCGAGCTCGAGCATGAGACGCAGCACCCCGTGGGTCGAAGGGTGCTGAGGGCCCATGTTGATGATCATCGTCTCGTCGTCGCGATGGTCGATGTCGATGTCGGTGGCATCGACGGCCGCTCCCTCGGGCAACCGTAGGACGGCGCCCACCTCGCGGCGCAGCTCCCCGGCGTGGTGGTCGCACGCGGTGTCATCTCCTGGGAGCCTTCAGAGGTCTCGGCCACGAGGCCGGGTGAGGGACGGCCGACGACGGCGTCCCAGTCGGCCTGCTCGGTGTCGGGCGGCGCGATGTCCGAGTCCGGTCGGGCGCGGCGCCCCTCCGAGCCGTTGACGTCGATGCCGGTCATCGTGGTCCGGGGCTTCCTTGAACTGGACGGGGACGCGGCCCACCGCTGTAGTCCTTGCGCAGCGGGTGGCCCTCCCAGTCCTCGGGCATGAGGATGCGGGACATGTCCGGATGGCCGCTGAACCGGATGCCGAAGAGATCGAACGCTTCGCGCTCCATCGCCTCCACCCCGGGGTAGACGTCGTAGAGGGTGGGCACGACGGCGTCGGACTCGGGGACCTGGACCCTGACCCGCACCCGGCGTGCCTGACTCAGCGAGAGCAGGTTGACCACGACCTCGAACCGTTCGGCGCCGCGTGAGTCGGGCAATGTCCTCGGAGGGTGGGACAGGTAGTCGACGGCACAGAGGTCGGAGCACTGTTCGAACCCGCTGTCGCGGAGATCGCGGACCGTCTCCACATAGCGGTCCCGGGAGGTGAAGACGGCTTCGCCGGACCGGCCGGTGCTCGGTTCGGTCTGCTCGGCGGTGTCGGTCACAGAGGCTCACCCACGCTGCGGGCGATGACCGGGTTGCGCTTGGGCGTTCCGAGGTGCACGGCGTCGGGACGATCGGGGGTCCATCCCGTCGTCGACTCGGGGGCGCGGGTGCGCCCGTCGTCGGTGTCCGCACCCTCGTCGTCGGCGAGCGGGCCGGTGTCGACACCGGTGGCCAGCCCGACCTCGGCCGAAGTGCCCCGGCGGGTCAGCTCGTTCACCCGTACCTTCTCGTGAAGGGTCAAGATGGCGTGCATCAACGTCTCGGGGGTCGGGGGACAGCCAGGGCGCGTAGGCGTCGACGGGGACGACCTGGTCCACGCCCTGCACGATGGCGTAGTTGTTGAACATCCCACCGGTGCTGGCGCACACACCCATCGAGAGCACCCACTTCGGCTCCATCATCTGGTCGTAGACCTGACGGAGCACGGGGGCCATCTTCTGGGACACCCGGCCGGCCACGATCATGAGGTCGGCCTGCCGGGGCGAGGCCCGGAAGACCTCCATGCCGAACCGGGCCAGGTCGAAGTCGGCGGCGCCCACCGACATCATCTCGATGGCACAGCAGGCCAGCCCGAACGTGGCCGGCCACATGGAATACCGGCGCGCCCACTTGACGAGGTCCTCCAGGCGTCCGGTCAGGAAATTGTGCTGAAGATCCTCGAGACCCATGGCGTCGACCTAGGCGGCGCGCCCGGGACCGGCCGGAGCCGGCTCCGGCGCCTCGGGGACGGGGGCCCCCTCCGGGCTGGAGACGGGAGCCGGGACCCCTGGGGGGGCGGTGGGTTCGCCCCGTCCGGGGGGAAGCCGCTGATCCGGGCGATCGTCGAGTCGGACGTGCGGGACGGCATGGCCCCCACCAGTCGCTTCGCCGGCCCCCAGCTCAGGGCACCGTTGCTGATGAGGAAGAGGAAGGAGACGAGGACGACCCCTCCGAACACCACCACCTCGACCAGTCCGAACGAACGGAGCTGGCGAAACACGACGGCCCACGGGTACAAGAAGATGATCTCGATGTCGAAGATGATGAAGATCATGGCGATCAGGTAGAAGCGCACCGGGAACCGGGCAGGCGGTTCGAGGGTGGGCACGATGCCGCACTCGTAGGGGGCGATCTTGGCGGCCGTCGGGCGCTTCTTCGGGGCCAGCAGGGAGGAGGCGACGAACGACAGGGAGGCGAAGATCAGCCCGAGGATCAACAGGACCAGGATGGGGAGGTAGTCGTCCACAATGACTCGTTTTTACCACGCACCCCTTCGTGGAAGCACATCCGCCCCTACCTGGAATTGGGCCCATGAGAGGACCGGCCGCGGGACCGGTTCCGCCGGTGCCGGCGGTTCCGGGGCCGGGAAGGCCTCGGTGCGCCCGTGGTGTTCTCTGGCCCCTACCATTGGGTCCCGTGAGCTCCCCCACCGGCGACCGCGACGACGACCCGGCGCGCTCCCTTCCTCCTCTGCGACGGTGACCTCGAGGACGGTGACGGCGAGGACGGCGGCGGCGAGGACGGCGGGCTCCGAGTCGGCGGCCTCCGAGACGGCGGGCTCCGACCACTGCTACGACGTTCTCGTCATCGGCGGGGGTCCCTCGGGATCGTCGTGCGCCTACTGGCTGGCCGAAGCCGGGTGGGACGTCGCACTGTGCGAGAAGAAGGTCTTCCCGCGCGAGAAGACCTGCGGAGACGGCTTGACGCCGCGGTCGGTCCGCCAACTCGCCGACATGGGTGTCGAGGGTTCCCTGGCCGGCGCCCACCGATACGCCGGCCTCAAGGCCAATGCGTACGGGCGCAGCCTCGACCTTCCCTGGCCCGAGCATCCCACCTTTCCCCCCTACGGGTATGTCATCACCCGCCACGATCTCGACGGCATCGTCAATGACCGCGCCTCCAAGGCCGGCGCCACCGTCTGGCAGGGCACGGAGGCGATCGCGCCGATCATCGACGACCAGGCCGGCGAGAAGGACACGCCCCCGTCGGGACCGGCCGGGTCCTCCGCGCTCCCCACATGCCGGGGGGCCATGGTGAAGGACAAGGACACCGGATCGGCCCGGGAGGTCCACGCTCGCTACGTGGTGGTGGCCGACGGCTCCAACTCGAGGTTCGGGCGGGCATTGGGCACGACGCCGCGATCGGAGCCGCCCCATGGGGATGGCCCTGCGGACATACTTCCGATCTCCGGGACACGACCGGGCCTACATCGAGTCCTACCTCGACCTGCGCGACTCGAGCGGCAACGTGGTGCCCGGGTACGGGTGGATCTTCCCGTTGGGGGACGGCAGGGTCAACGCAGGTGTCGGCCTCCTCTCCACCGATCGCCGATGGAAGGGCGTCAACACGTCGACGCTCATGGACGACTTCGTGGCGTGGGCGCCGAAGGACTGGGAGCTCTCCCCTAGAACCTGCCTCGGCCCCCCAACCGGGGGAAAGCTGCCGATGGGTCTCGCCGTGGGTCCGAGGACGGGGCCCAACACGCTCGTGGTCGGTGACGCCGCTGGCGCCATCAACCCGTTCAACGGGGAAGGCATCGCCTACGGCTACGAAAGCGGCCGTCTGGCCGCCGCCTCCCTCGGGGAGGCGTTGGCCGGAGGCGGGCCGGACGCCCTCAGCAGCTACGAGCTGCGACTGGAGGAGGACTGGGGGCTGTACTTCCGGGTGGCCCGGGCGTTCGTCCGGATGATCAGCAACCCCGAGCTGATGCACCTGTGCGTGGGCTCGGGCATGTACTCGACGTCCCTCATGGGGTGGATCCTCAAGATCATGGCCAACCTGCTCCGACCCGACGAGGTGGGCGCTGCCGAGGCCGCCTACCGCGCCATGTCGCTCGTCGCACGGCTCACCCCCGAGCGGCGTACCTGACGCCGGGCACCGGAGCGGTACCGGCGGGTTCGGCTGGCGAAACCGTCACACCGCTTGACAGCGGCACTGCCAGCGGACGGGTGTCAGGTGTGGGCTTCCCAGTGGCGCCGCAGTGCTGCGGTGAGTTCGGTGGCTCGCTCGTCGGGAAAGAACAGGCGACCACCGTCAATCTCGACGACCTCGGTGGCGCCGGGGATGGTGTCGCGCAGCCAATAGGCCCACTTGCGGCGGAAGAAAATGTCGCCGGTGCCCCAGACGATGAGGGTCGGGACTTGCAGGTGGGCGAGGGCGGGTTCGATCGCCAGCAGGTCGCGGGCGTGTAGGGACGTCAACAGGCGCTGAGACTGGCGGGCCGACTCCGCGGTGCCGAACGCGGTTTCCAGCCAGGTCCGGGCGATTTCCTCCGGCAAGTTGGCGACGTCCTCGTAGCCGCTGCCGAAGACGAGTTTGCGGGCTCGGGGGATGTGGCTCACCAACCGGGGCGCGAGGAGGCTGAAAAGGCCCGTGCGAGCGAGGACGACCGCGGGCAGCAGCGCCTTGGGGGGGACGTTGTCGTGTGCCTCGCAATTGGTCAGGGTCAAGGTGTGGAGCCGCTCGGGGTTTCCGGTTGCAAAAACCTGGGCGATCGCGCCGCCGGTGTCGTTGGCGACGAGGTCGACGTCGGTCAGTTCGAGCGCGCCGCAGAAATCGGCTACGAAGTGGGCCAGGCCCGCCAGCGAGAAGTTCTGGTCGGCGGCGGCGGGAGTCTGCCCATGCAGCGGCAGGTCGACGGCAACGCAGCGGCGCTGGCCGTCGAGCTGGTCGATCACGTGCCGCCACAGGTAACTGCTGGTGCCCACGCCGTGGATAAACAGCACGGCGCGACCCGGGCCACCGGTGTCGATGTAGCTGACCGGACCGGACCGGGTGTGGGCTTGGCTGCGGTGCCTGTCGAGCTGCTCCACCACGTTTGACATGGGTTTCTCGTTTCGGTCAGCGATCGGCGCCGATCGGGCGCAGCGCTTCCCTGGTCAGTTCGCGAATGTGCGGGTAGCCGTCGATCGCCATTGTGAGGTCTGTCTCGGCGAGCAGGCAGTGCAGCACATGCTCGATCCCAAGTTGACCGCCGACAGCGAGCCCATAGGCGTACGGCCTGCCGATGGCGACCGTGGATGCGCCGAGTGCCAACGCCTTGACCACGTCGGGTCCGCTGCGGACCCCGGAATCGAAGACCACTGCCACCCCGGGACCGACGGCGTCGACCACGCCGGGCAGGCACTCCAGGGCCGCTAGCCCGCCGTTGGCTTGGCGCCCACCGTGCGTCGAGCAGTAGATCCCGTTGACGCCGGAGTCGACTGCGCGCCGGGCGTCGTCGGGGTGACAGATCCCCTTGAGCAACAACGGCAGCCTGGTGAGAGAGCGCAAGCGGGCGAGATCGTCCCAGTTCAGGCCGGGGTTGCCGAAGATCGCTGCCCAGACGGCCGCCGCGGCTTGCGGGTCCTCCTCTGGGGGTATCTTGAGCTTCGCACGGAACACCGGGTCGGACGTGTAGTTGGCCAGGCACAGCCCGCGGAGCTGCGGGAAGCTTCCGATCGTCAGGTCACGCGGCCGCCAGCCGAGGTTCAGCGTGTCCAAGGTGATCACGATCGCAGAGAATCCGGCCGCTTCGGCACGGCGCACGAAGCTCTCCGCAAGCTCGTCGTCGTTTGGCGGGTAGAGCTGGAACCAGCCTGGCGTGTCTCCGAGCTCGGCCGCCACCTGTTCCATGGGGTCCTGCGTCAGCGTGGAGGCGATCATCGGCACCCCAGTCGTCGCCGCGGCGCCGCGCGGTAAGGAGGTCACCGTGGCCATCCGGGTCGCAGATACCGATGACCCCGATTGGTGCGAGCATCAGCGGGGTCGGAAGCCGGATACCGAAAAGCTCCACCGACAGGTCACGCTGCTGTGCACCTGCCAGCATCCGTGGCATCACGCCCCAACGGTCGAACGCCGTGACGTTGGCATTCTGGGTGCGTTCATCGCCCGCCCCGCCCGCAACGTACGACCAAATTGCATCCGGCATGGCCACCGCGGCACGCCGTTCGAGCTCTGCGAACGTCATGGGCAGCTCGGGTCGTTCACCGGACAGCCCGTTGACGTAGATCGCCATCTGCCAGTCGCCATAGTTGGTCATGGGGGTCCGCCCTCTTGGGAGACTCGGCGCAGGCGATACCAATGACGACGTCCCTCCTCGACCCCTTGCCGCCTCTCGGCCTCGATGGTTGTTGCGCGTCCGTTGTTGGCCCTGTGGCCGGATTCGGCACCTCGAGTCATCTCCGAATGCGTCCTTCCGAGACCGCTGTTGTGGACAGAGTCTTCAGACACGGCTACCGGTTCGCTTTCGATGTGGAGGGTTGGCGGGGCATGGGGAGTCCTTTCAGTCCTGAGCAAAGCTCGTGAACGGTCGGTCGGTTATGGCATCGTCTAGGAGCGGGAAGTGAGCTCAAGGTTCGCACTGGTCATTTTGGTGACAGGCGCGAACGCCGACAGGAGAAGCTCACGCACCGACGAGCGGGCTCGTTCGTCGTCGATCGCGGCCGCGTTGGGATCGCTCTTGCGGTGCATGGCGAACCAGGTGACTGACTCGACGATGAAGTGGGCGGCGATCTCCGGATCGGGGAACGGAAGCAGGCCTCCCGGTGAGGCACGGCTGCTGAGGAAGGCGGCCAGCCGCCCGATGTGGGAACGCTTGCTTTGGTTTACGAACAACTCGTTGAACTCGGGATAGTCGATGACCAGGCTGTCCATCAGAGACAGCACCAGCCGGGCGCGCTCGGACGAAACTGTAGAACTCATCGATGATGTCGCCCAGCTCGGCTGCAGGGTCCTCGCCAGGGCTTCGTTTCAGAGCGGCGCGGAACACCGGGAACCTTGCCTGGACCTTGATCCAGTTCCTCAGCCGCTCCAGGGTGTACCCGCGTGGCGGAGTAGGCAGTGGCACCTCGGAAGTCAGGTCGACTGCTTGGTCCATGGCGTAGCGGGCGGCCAACTCGAGCAGTGCTTCCTTGCTCTCGACATACCGGTACAGGAGAGCGTGGTTGATCTCGAGGCGCGCCGCCACATCAGTCATCAGCGCTCTGCGGTAGCCCTTCTCGATGAAGACATCGCAGGCGGCGCGCGCGATGTCCGGCACCCGTCCTGGTGGTGTCCGTCTCGGCATGCAGTAAGTGTAACTAACTCAGTTGGTTACCGTCCAGGCCCTGGTCGGAGACGAGGTCCAGCCCTGACGATCTGACGATCTGGCGGTCTCGAAGAGATCGTGGAGATCTTTGCCGACGGTTCATGGCCCAGCTGAAGGAGCGGAGGGGCGGGTCCACTGTCACCCTCAGCCACGATGAGGCACACCAACGGTGGGGCCGCCCGAGCCGTAACGGGCCCACACCCAATCCGTCAGTGGATATTGGAGGACGTCCCGGCGAATGCGGGACAGGCGGTCACGGGTGGGGCCGCTGTCAGCACCCAGGTTGATTTCAACGGGACGTGACACCCTGTCAATGCCTGCACATCCAGGTATCGAAGCTAGCGGCGCACCGTTGGCGTTCACGGCCGGCCTTTGGCACGACGGTGTCGCCCCTGACGCGCCCCAGCCCCGGGCTAGTTCTTCTTCTTGTTCTTCTTGTTCTTCTTGTTCTTCTTGTTCTTCTTGTTCTTCTTCTTCTTCTTGTTCTTCGCCTTCTCGGCTTTCGTGATCTCCCCCTTCAACTTGGCCTTCGCTCGCTTCGCCTCCGCCTTCGCCTTCTTCTTCTTCTTGATCCTCTTCGTTGCCATGGCCTTGTCGGGCGTTGCGGCCTTCTCGTCGCTCGTCCCCTTCGCTGCTGACTCGTCCATCGTCGGTGGCCCAGCGCGGGGTGCCTCGGCGACGCGACCCTGGGTGGCCCGGGTGCTGTCACCGTCTCCCACGAGCCTCAGCACACGGAGTGCCCCGGTTGTCGCCGTCCCATGCATCGGTAACCTCGTCTGCTCTGTCGCACGGGACGCCACTCGGGACGGAGCCGCGGGCGGCGGGGCGAGCTCCGCTGGAAGGGGGACGGGCGCAGCCGCCGGTTCGGGGACAGGAGCAGCTGCCGGAGCGGGAGCGGGACCAGTCGCCGGGGCCGGAGCAGGGTCAGGGGCCGCTGCAGCTACCGCTGCTGCGGGCGGGATGTCCACCGAAGGAGCCGCTGGCGCCGCCGCTGCCGCTGCCGCTGCAGCCGCCGGGGCCGGAGCCGGTGTCGGAGCCGGGGCTCGGTGAACGGCCGGCTCGGCGTCGATCGGCTCACGATCAGCGAGCGCGGCGGAGGTCTCGGTGCGGCGCGACCGATTCCGGACGAGTCGGCGGAGAAGGGACGTCGGGGCCGGACGATCACCGGCCGGTGGAGGTGAAGGACGTTCGTCGGGCGGATGGGCGGGGGCGACACCGGGGCCCTCGACGGGAGTCCTCGTCCCTGGTTCCGAGGTCGGTTGGAAATCGGGTTCGTCGGTCATTCGGGGCCTCCCCCCATAGCGCTCGAGCCACGAAGGCAGGGCTCGCTCGAGATACGCGATCTGGCCGGAGGTGACGGTTCCCTCCTGCAGCAGGAAGTGGATGGACTCACGTCCCGAGGTCAGGACGATCACGGCCGCCGCGTCGCTCTGACCCGGGTCGGCAAGGCGCGTGCAGCCGGCCGAGTCGAGCCCGCTCCACAACAGCAACCGCTCGGCGCGGGGAAGTGGCCCGAGCACGGTGATCCCGACCGCGCTGAAGAGGAGGTCGAGCCCAGAGGTCCTCGGTCCCCGTCCGGCGTCTCCGGCCAGGGTTACACCGCTCAGGCGCAGTCCCTCGGGAGGAAGTTCGGACAGTCCGACGGTCACGGACTTCCCCGCCTCGACTCCTCGCGACGGTTGGCCAACGGATGCCGGCTCACGACAACAGGACCTCGGCGATGGCATCGGCTGCCACCTCCGCCGTCCGATCGAGCTCGGCAGGCCCGTGGGCCATCGAGGTGAAGGCGACCTCGTAGGGGCCGGGCGCCAGCGCCACCCCTCGGTCGAGCATGGCGCGGAACAGCCGGGCATAGATGCCGGTCGCCGCCGATTCGCAAGCCTGGTCGTAGGTTCTCACCGGACCGGAACCCTCGGGCACGAAGAAGATCCCGAGCAGGGGGCCGACCACGGGCACCCGGGCCTCGAGGCGCTCGCCGGCGGCGTTCGCCGTTCCCGCCTTGGTCAGGGCATGCGACAGCACGTCGGCGAGCTGAGACCCGAGCGTGGCCACCCGGGTACCGAGGGCCGTGTACGAGTCGGGCCCGAGCTCGTCGAGCACGGCGAGCCCGGCCGCCGTGGCGAGGGGATTGCCCGACAGCGTGCCCGCCTGGTACACGGGGCCGACCGGGGCCAGGGAGGCGAGCACGTCCGCCCGGCCCCCGAACGCGCCGACCGGCAAGCCGCCGCCGATCACCTTGCCGAAGCACCAGAGATCGGGACGGACACCTGACCAACCCGACGCGCCGCCGTACCCGAGCCGGAACCCGGTGATGACCTCGTCGAAGATGAGCAGCGCACCGGCCTCGTCGCAGGCACGCCGCAAGCCGGACAGGAAGCCGTCGGCCGGCGCCACCAGTCCCATGTTGGCAGCCACCGGTTCGACGATGACGCAGGCCACCTGCTCGTCGAGCTCGGGCACTTCGTTGTAGGGGGCGACGATCGTCTCCGCCACCGCTGCGGCCGGCACGCCGGCCGAGTCCGGCAGACCCAGGGTCGCCACGCCGCTGCCTCCACCGGCGAGCAGGCCGTCGGAGTGCCCGTGGTAGCACCCGGCGAACTTCACGATCCGGCTGCGACCGGTATGCCCCCGGGCCACCCGTACGGCGCTCATGGCCGCCTCGGTCCCCGACGACACCAGCCGGACCTGGTCGCATCCGGGCACGCGGTCGCAGATGCATTCGGCCAGCAGCACCTCGCCTTCGGTGGGCGCCCCGAACGTCGTGCCCCGGGCGGCGGCATCGGCCACCGCACGCACCACCGCCGGATGGGCGTGGCCGAGAATGGATGCCCCGTACGACTGGACGTAGTCGAGGAGGCGGTTCCCGTCCACGTCCCACACGTATGCCCCTTCGCCCCTCGTCACGAAGTACGGGTGGCCCCCCACTGACCGGAACGAACGCACCGGCGAGTTGACCCCGCCGGGGATCACCCGTTCGGCCTGAGCGAAGAGCGCCTCGGACGAGGCCCGCTCAGCCACCGGGCCGCTCTGTTGCCGAGATGGACACCCCGAGGTGCTCAGCCACCGACCCGCTCGGCCAGCTCGCCGGCGAAGTAGGTCAGTACGAAGTCGGCGCCCGCCCGCTTGACCGCGGTGAGCTGCTCCAGGGCCACTGCCGGTCCGTCCAACCATCCCCGCTCGGTCGCCGCCTTCACCATGGCGTACTCCCCGCTCACGTGATATGCAGCGACGGGCACATCCACGCTCGCCCGGGCGTCGGCGATGATGTCGAGCGCGGTCATCGCCGGCTTGACCATGACCATGTCGGCTCCCTCGGCGACGTCGAGCGCGAT
This sequence comes from uncultured Acidimicrobiaceae bacterium, assembly GCA_963828385.1. GTDB lineage: Bacteria > Actinomycetota > Acidimicrobiia > Acidimicrobiales > RAAP-2 > Bog-756. The sequence continues at coordinate 357,626 of CAWHEF010000002.1, read as the reverse complement.
CTCGACAGCGGCCTCCCGCCTGTTGGCCGGGTCCTGCTGGTACCCCTTCCGGTCCCCGCCTCCGGCGATGGTCACCGCCGCTGCCTCGCGGAACGGGCCGTAGAGCGACGACGCGTACTTGGCCGCGTAGGCCAGGATCGCCGTATCGGCGAGCCCGGACGAGTCCAGAGCACTCCGGATCGCCGCCACCTGCCCGTCCATCATCCCGCTCGGGGCGATGACATGGGCCCCGGACCTGGCCTGGCACACGGCCAGCTCGGCGTAGAGCGGCAGGGTGGCGTCGTTGTCGACCGACCCGCTGACCGGATCGATCACGCCGCAATGTCCGTGGTCGGTGAACTCGTCGAGGCAGCAGTCCGCCATGACCACGAGGTCGTCGCCTCCGGCATCGCGGACAGAGGACAGAGCCCGTTCGGTGATGCCGCCGGGTCGGAGCGCCGCCGAGCCCGTCGCGTCCTTCTCCTCTCGACGAGGCAGCGCGAAGAGGATGACGGCGGGAATCCCGAGCGAAGAGAGCCGCTTGGCCTCGATCGCCGCCGAGGCCACGGTGTGCTGGACGACGCCGGGGAGCGATGCGATGGGGCGTGGCTCCTCGAGGCCGTCGGCCACGAACAACGGGGCCACCAGATCCTCCACCGACAGGCGCGTCTCCCGCACCAATCGGCGGAGTGCGTCCCTGCCGCGCAGTCGCCGCGGCCGGCGCACCGGGAACCCTTGCCCTGTTCCCACCGGACCGCCCACCGGCCTTCGCACTGGCAACACCACAACCACAGCCTACGGGTGGCGAGGAGCAAGCGCGAGCTCAATGGCATCGACCAGACCGTCCAGGGTGCGCGGGTCGGCTTCGGCGGAGACCGTCAGTCCGGCGGCCCGGGCTGTCCCCGAGGTGGCCGGTCCCATCGTCACGACCACCGGTGGGACCCCGTCGATGCCGAGTTGGTCGACAGAGCGCTCGACCGTCGAGGACGAGGTGAAGGCGATGGCATCGGCGCCCAGCGCCGCGGACAGCGCATCGGGATCGGGCTCGGCCGCAACCGTCCGATAAGCGACGACCTCGTCGACCTTCCATCCCTTGGCGACCGCACGGACGGCGAACCTCCCGCTCACCCTCTCGGCTCGGGGAAACAGGACGGGCCTCTCGTCGGGCCCCGGTTGGGGAAACGCGTCGGCCAGCGCATCGGCGTCACCCACCGCCGGGACCAGGTCGACCCGGATGCCGGCGTCCACCAGAGCCCCGGCGGTCCCGGGTCCGACCGCCGCCCATCGGATCGAGCTCGAGAGCGGGCGGCCATCGACGGCGGTGAGGAGCCGGGCCAGTGAGTTCTGCGACGTGAGGACGGTCCATCCGTACGCGCCCGCCACCAGACGGTCGGCGGCATCGGCCAATGCCGCTCCGCCGTCAGCCGGACCGTCGAAGGCGATGACGGCCAGCTCGATCACGGTCGCGCCCCGCCCGGCGAGCAGGGCAGCGAGCGAGGAGGCCTGGGACCGCGCCCTCGTGACGACGACGGACCGACCAACGAGGGGACCGTCCCCGATGGGCTCTCCCGTCACCGGAAGGCGGAGACGACGGTCGTGAGCCCGTCACCGTCTGACCCGAATGACCACGGGGCGAGGGCACGGCCTCCGTCCTCGTCGAGGAGGGCCCGGGCCACCGAGGCGCCGAGCTCATCGGGATCGCGACCCCGGCCCCGGTTGCGGAGGACGACGGCTCCGTCCGGCGAGGCCACCATGCCCGTCATGGCGATCTCGTCCCCGCCGACGTGGGGCCGGTACGACGAGGCGCCGACCGGGAGCGTGCACCCTCCCCCCAGAGCGGCGAGGAACGCCCGCTCCGAGGCCACCAGCGGGGCGACCACCGGGTCGTCGACCCGGGCGAGGAGCGCCCGCACGGAGCGATCGTCCTCCCTGCACTCGACGGCGATCGCTCCCTGCCCGACCTGGGGGACCATGGTGTCGAGCGACAGCACCTCGGTGTCGACTCCTCGAGGCGGGGCCCAACCGAGACGCTCGACGGCGGCGGCGGCCACGACCACCGCGGTGACGCCGCCGGCTCCCGCCCTCAGGAGCCGCCGCTCGAGGTTGCCCCGGAGCCCGGTGAAGGTGAGGTCGGGTCGGAGATTGGCCAGCTGCGCCCGCCGGCGTGCGGAGCCGGTGGCGACCATCGAACCGGTCGGGAGGCCACCCACGGTGCCACCGACCAGCAGGTCGCGGGGATCCGCCCGCTCGGGCACGGCCGCAAGCACCAGTCCGGGTACGGCGAGCTCGGGGGACGAGGGAAGGTCCTTGGCCGAGTGGACGGCGGCATCCGCTTCGCCACGGACCACGGCCGCCTGGACCTCCTTCACGAAGATCCCTTGGCCGGCGAATCGCTCCAGCGAGAGATCGAGCCGACGGTCCCCGGTCGTCTCCACGGCGACGATCTCGGTAACCGCCCCGACCGCCTCGATCAAGGTCGCCACGCGGCGTGCCTGGAGGAGAGCGAGCGGGGAGCCCCGGGTGGCCAGACGGATCCGAGCCGTTCGTGTCATGGTGGCGGTGAGGAAGGCACCTGACTACAGCTCGAACAGCGCACGCAACGACTCCACCAGGCGTTCGCCGCGCGGCGTACCCGCTGTGTCCTTCAACACCACGGTCGGCCGGTGGAGGAGAGCAGCCATGACTGTCCGGGTCACCCCGTCCACCTCCTGCCACTGTTCCTCGGTGAGGTCAGATCGCCGTGCCCGCCGACGGTCGAGCTCGGCCTGACGAGCCTCTTCGGCCCGCGATCGCAGAAGGGACACCATCGGTGCCACGTCCCGGGCACGCGACGCCACCCGGTACCGCTCCACCTCGTCGTTCACGATGCGGGCGGCATCGGCCACCTCGCCCTGCCGACCGGAGAGGGCGGCGGCCACCTCCGTTCGCAGCACCTCCATGTCGAGAAGTAGCACACCGGGAAGTGAGGCGGCGTCCGGTTCCACGTTGCGGGGTACTCCTAGATCGACCACGATCAACCGGTTCTCCGACGAGCGACGGGCGGTCGCCGCCTCCAACGCGGCCCGGTCGATCAGCGGGTGAGTGGTGCCGACCGAGGTGAAGACGACGTCGGCCTCGGCCACCAGGCGACCCAGCTCCTCGAGTGAGGAGGTGCGGAACCGGGAGGCGAGCCGTTCCGGTAGCCCCGCCACCACCGACCGGCTGCGGGTCGAGCTCCGGTTGGCCAGCACCACATCAGCCGGGTGGTGACCGTCGAGGGCGTGGGCGACCCCCTCGCCCATCTCGCCCGCACCGACGATCACGATCCGGGTACCGGCCAACGCGCCCGGCCGGCGATCGGCGGCGAGTGCCACCGCCCCGTGGGAGAGCGAGGTGATGCCCCGGGCGATGGCCGTCTCCGACCGCACCTTCTTGCCCGCTTCGATGGCGTGCCGGAAAAGCGCGCCGAGGACGGGCCCCGCCGCCTCTTCGCCGTGGGCCTGCTGCCACGCCCGGCGGACCTGTCCCAGGACTTCGGATTCGCCGAGCACGGCTGACTCGAGCCCCGCCGCCACCGAGAACAGGTGGGCGGGGACGTCGTCGTCGAACCGGATCGTCAGGTGGTCGGCGAGGGCGTCCGCCGAGCGGCCGCTCACATCGGCCAGGAAGTCACGAAGATCGTCGACCCCGTCGTGGAATCGTTCGACGACGGCATAGACCTCGGTTCGCAGGCAGGTCGAGAGCACGACCGCCTCGGAGAGGTTGGGCCGGTCGCTCAGCTGGCCGAGCGCCTTCGGGAGGGAGGCCTCGGCGATGGCAACCCGCTCCAACAGACCGAGTGGGGCGCTGTCGTGCTCGACCCCCACGACGATCACCGACACGCGGTTCCTTCCTCGGCCGCCGCCGTCACCCGGGTCCCCGGGACCACCACGATCTCGTTGGTCACTGTGTCCCTGGCAGCTGCATCATTGGTCACTGACTACTGGAACTGCTCCCCTGGTCCCGCGTCGACGTCCCGCGTTCGGGGCCCGAGCCCGGTCAGGCACCACGTCCCGCTCAAGCTCCTTCATCCAAGCGTAGGTCGGATCAGGGCGCCCCTGAGCGGCGCGCTCACTTCGATGAGGTCGGGGAGAGGCCGACGGAGCGGATGGCGGGGATGCGCTCCCCGCCGGCGCTGTCGCTCGAGCGGGACTGGTAGAAGCTCATGACCTGGAGCTCGATGCTCAGGTCCACGTAACGGAGCAGCACATCAGGCGGAACCTCGAGAACCTGGGGGGCGAAGTTCAGGATGGACCGGATCCCGGCCCCGACCATCGTGTCCGCCACCCGTTGCGCCACCGACGCCGGGGTGGTGATCACGCCGATGGAGATCGCCGACGTCAAGGTGATGGTGGACAGCTCGTCGGTGTGCTGGACGGCCACCCCGTCGACCCGTTCCCCGATGATCCGCGGGTCGTTGTCGAGCAATGCGGCCACGAAGAAGTTCCGCGCCGCGAACCCCTGCGAGCGGGCCAGTGCCCGGCCGAGGTTGCCGACGCCGGCGATGACGACGGGCCAGGTCCGGTCCAGACCCAGCTGGCGCTCGATCTGCTCGATCAGGAAGGCGGCGTCGTACCCGGCTCCCCTCGTGCCGAACGAGCCCAGCAACGAGAGGTCCTTGCGAACTTTGGCGGCGTTGAGCCGTGCCGCCGTGGCGAGCTGCTCGGAGGAGACCGTGGTCGTCCCCGAGCGGAGGAGCTCCTCCAGGATCCGCTGGTACACCGGGAGGCGGGCCACCGTGGCCTCGGGGATGCGTCTCGGGCCCTGTGCGGGCTCGCTCTCGGGCGCTCGTGTCGGCGTTGAGGACTCGGCTGGCACCGCTCGGATCGTAGGACGTCGCCGCCGGCCGGCAAAACCCGCAGCGCCTCCGACCGACCGGCGCTGTGAGCCCCCACGGCAGGCCGGCCACCGAAGATGGAGGCTCCCTTCAGTGAATGCCCAGGCGGACGGCCCCCTTTCTCGTGATCCCGAGCCGCTGGGCTGCCGAGGCGCGGTCGACCACCAACGCGACCCGCCCGGCGCTGTCAACCAGGATCCCGACCTCGTCCGGTCCGAGCTGGCCGAAGCCCACGACCCGGCGGCCCACGACGGCGCCGGCCGCTGCGACACCGGGCGCGGCCTCCCCCGCCGCCACCACACCGACATCGACCGAGTCACCGACGGAGACCCCCAGCCGGTCGAGGTCGCCTCCGAACAGGTCGAGCTCGACGTTGCCGAAGCGGTCCACCCACCGCACGGCGACGGCCCGTCCGGACACAGCCCCTCCAGTCCCAGCCTCTCCCGCCGCAAACCGTCCGGCAACGGCGTCCAGCTCAACGAGCGAGTCGGTCGCCGCCTCACGTCCCAGCTCGGCCGGATCGCCGCCTCGGGCCAGGTGGGCGGCAGCAGGGGCGAAGAGATCCCTCCCGTCGAAGGTCGGACCGGCCCCGGCGGGGCCCCCGCCGGCCGGGGACAGAACGACCACGCCGGTCGGTCCCCCGAGGGCGCGGGCGGCGGGGACGAGGAGCCCGTTGTCCGGTCCCACCAACCAACCCGGTCTATCGGGCCCGGCCGGGCCGAGCCCGACCACCACCCCCCGCCGGTCGGTCCCCACACCGGGATCGACCACCGCCAGCACGACACCGGCACCGAGGAAGGGGACGCAACGCTCGAGCATGGCCGCGCCCGACGCGGTGTCGAACGCCGGCACGCCGTGGGCCAGATCGACGACCGGCACCGACGGGGCCAGCCGATGGAGCACGACGTGGACGAGTCCGACGAACTCGTCGTCCAGCCCGTAGTCGGAGAGGAAGTAGACGGACGGCACGGTGTCGGCCGCCGCGCTCATCGTCCGAGCTGCCTCGATCGCTCGGCCGCTGCCGCCACTGCCTCGATGAACGCCGACCGGACCGCTTTGAACTCGAGGGTGCGGAGCGCCGCCGCCGTCGTACCGCCCGGCGACGTGACCGAGGCCCGCAGCACGCTCGGGTCGTCGTCCGTCTCGGCCAGCAGGCGGGCCGACCCGGCGAGGGTGTCCACCACCAGCCGCCGACTCACGTCCCAGCTGAGACCGACGGCCACGCCCGCCTCGATCAGGGCTTCGGCCACCACGAACAGGTAGGCGGGGCCCGAACCCGACACGGCGGTCACGGCGTCGAGATAGCGCTCGGGGAGCCGGAGCACGGTTCCGACCGTCGACAGGATGCCCTCGGCCCACTCGAGGTCGCCCGAGGTCGCCGCACTCCCACCGGACATGGCGGCGACACCCGCCCCGATCACCGAGGGGGTGTTGGGCATGGCCCGGATCACGACGGCGCCGGGAGCCATGGCCGCCTCCAGGCGACCAGTCGACAGTCCGGCGACGATGGACAGGATCCGCCTGACACCGGCGGCCGAGACGGCGGCCAGGGTGCGCTCGGCGACATCGGGCTTCACGGCCAAGACGGCGTCCACGGCAGTCATCGGGGCTTCCGCGATCCCGAGCCCGGGATGGGCGTCGGCGAGGCGGCGGCGCTGGGCCGGATCGGGATCGACGACGGCCAGCTCGGAGGCCGGGGCCCACCCGCCTTTGAGCATGCCACCGAGCAGGGCCGAGCCCATCTTTCCGCCGCCCACCACGAGCAGCTTGGGTGTCATGACAGCCGACGCTATCGCCGGGAAGGCACCCGCCGTCGGTATCTGCCCTCGTAGCCCATGGTCATGGCCGTCGGGAAGCAGAGGTCGGTGTAGGCGAGCGAGGCGCCCATGATGCGGTCGAGCTCCTCCTCGTCCACGCGTTCGGCCGGCACCCTACCCACCAGGTAGACGGCGTCCTCGGGGCCGAGAGCGAACGACATGCCGAGGAGGTCGGCGTTCTTCCGCAACAGGTACTCCCACGTCGTCTCGACGTTCGTCTCGGGCGCCGGCATGAACTGCGTCTCATGGTGGAGGGTGCGCTGGCGCAGGGTGAGCCATACCGTCACGTACTCCTTTTCCTCGCCGCGCAGGCGCAGGTACCAGCGGGGAGCACCGGTCACCGGATCGCCCCCGGGCTGACGGTCCACCGCCACCAGCGCTCCGCCCTCGGCCAGCCGCGCCGCGCTCCACCCGTCGATCACGTCGCAGATAGCCCGGCGCTCCTCGGCATCGAGGAGCCCGCTCCAGCGGTCCCTCACAAGCACTCGACGAGGCGTTCGGCCGTGAGCTCGGAGTAGATGTCGGAGAGGAGATGGGCCGCCCGCGTCCATGTGAAACGTCTGGCCCGGAGAACCGCACCGGTGCTCAGTCGCTCGGCCAGCAGCGGCTCGGCCAGGACCTGGCGCACCCAGGCGCCGAACGCCTCCGGCGCCGGTGAGTCGACCAGGTAGCCCGTCCGACCATGGTCGATGAGGCTTCTCAACCCTCCGACGTCGGACGCCACCACCGGGATGCCGCAGGCAGCGGCCTCCAGGGCCACCAGGCCGAACGACTCCGTCCGGCTGGGGACGAGGCACACGTCAGCCGCCCGGTAGTAGGTGGACAGCAGTTCGTGAGGCTGAGGCGGGACGAACGTGACCCGATCGGTGAGGCCGGACGCCTCGACCAGGGAGGAAAGATGGTCCACCTCGTTCTGGCCCTGGGGACCGCTGGGGCCGCCGACCACGACGAGACGGGCGTCGGGATGGTCGGGTCCGAGCGCGGCGAGGGCACGCACCGCCACCGAGGCTCCTTTGAGTGGCTGGATGCGCCCGACGAACAGGAGCAAGGGCCCCTCGGCTGGGAATCCCAGAGCCCGTCGGGCCTGGGCACGGTCACCGGGCCCGAAGAAGGCGTGATCGACACCGGGCGCCACGATGCGGATGCGCGAGGGGTCGGCGGCATAGAGGTCGGTGAGCTGCGTCGCCTCCACTGAACACGACGCCAGGATGGTGTCCGAACAGCGGATTACGGCAGCCTCGGCCTCGGCCCGGCGGTGCACGGCATCGGACTCCACCTCTTCGGGGCTGGCTTCGGCCTTCACCCGGTCGAGGGTGTGGAACGTCGAGACCAACGGGAGGTTGAGCTGGTGCTTGATCAGGTGGCCCGCCACTCCGCTCAGCCAGTAGTTGGCGTGGACGGCGTCGAAGGGGGTGTCGTCGTCGGTGCCGAGCCCGTCGACGCCGAAGGCCTCGGCGACCTCCATCCGTTTCAGCACCCCGTCGGCGAACTCGTCGATCACGTCGGGGAGGGCTTCCTTCGGCAAGGGCGCCGGGGGGCCGGCCGAGACGTGGTGGACCCGGAAACCGGGCTCGATGCCGACCGTCAGCGGCAGGTCCTCGCACCATGCCCGGGTGAAGACGTCACATCTCACGCCGGCGCGAGCCAAAGCGGAGGTCAGCTCGCGTACGTAGACGTTCATCCCGCCTCCGTCACCGGTGCCCGGTTGGGCCAGGGGCGAAGTGTGAAGGGAAAGGACGGCGAGACGCCTCATGCGCCGGTGATCCTACCGGGAGGTCCGGAGACGCCAACGGCGGTGGATCCGTCCATGTCAGGAAGGTATCCGGCCTACGCCCCCCTCGAGCCCGCCGCCCCGGTGCCGCCGCCCCCCGGTCCGGGCACTGCAGCAGCGCCGACCGAGGCCGGTGGACCGTCGTGGTCGGCTTCGCCAGCCCCGTGGTCGGCCACGTCGGCATCCTGACCGGCTCCGGTGGCGTCGTCGTCGTTCTCATGGCGGAAGGAGAGGTAGATGCGCATGATTGCCTGGCGCTGCTCCTCGGTGAGGTGAGGATCAGCGAAGATGTGGCGGGTCAGGTCGGTGTCGCCGTCAGGCCTCTCGAGAATCCCAGCTTGGACATAGAGCGTCTCGGCCGAAATGCGCAGTGCCTTGGCGATCTGCTGGAGGATCTCGGCCGAAGGCCGGCGAAGCCCGCGTTCGATCTGGCTCAGATACGGGTTCGAGATGCCGGCCAGCTCGGACAGGCGGCGGAGCGAGAGCCGCGCCGAGCTGCGCTGTTCACGGATGAACGAGCCCAGCTCGTTGATATGGTCGGGGAACTCCTTCATCGTCGCTCCTTCGTTCGCTCGGCTCAGGTCAGGAGGCCGTCGACGGAGGCTCGCCCCGTCTTGTGACGCTCGACCAACTCGGCCTGAAGGGCATCGATCCGTTCGTGGAGGGCGCGCCGGTCCGCCGACAGCTTTCGCTCGAGCTCATCGAGCCGGGAGGCGACAGAGGTGAGCCGTTCGGACCCGAGGTCGGCAACGGCGGCGAGGTCATCAGGTCCCAGCACGGCGTCGAGCTCTGCTGTCAGCTCCGCTGTCAGCTCATCTTCCTCGGTGTCCGGTGAGAGGAGAAGGGGGAGATGACCGAGGCCCGGCGGTCGACCGGGGCCCGACGAGAGGATCTGGGCCAGGTCGTCCACCACCGGGGGGAGCTCCTCCGGATCGGCGGCTCCGGCTCGGGCGAGGTAGGCGTGGACGATGTCGAGCCTCCCCTGCACCAAACGACGGACGTAAGAGAGCGCCACCTCGGCCGCCTGGCACTCGGCCCGCATCGCCCGCAGGTCGGACAGCGGTCGGCTGGCGAGATCGCCCAGGTAGGTGCCGCCCGCCATGCGCTCCACGTAGTCCTTGCGGCTTGCGTCATCCCTGCGGCTCATGTCGTCCTTGCGGCTCGGCATCATGTCTGATCGTACTCCTCTGTCCGCTCGATGAGCCCTGACTCTGTGCGATCGATGAGCCCTGACCGTCCGATCGGCCCGTAGCGGTAGACCACGCGGCCGACGACGAGGGACATGGGCACCGGTCCGAAGGCGCGACTGTCGGTGCTGGCGTCTCGGGCGTCACCGGTGACCTCGACCATCCCTGTCCGGCCTTCGACCATCGAGACCCGCTTCACCAGGAGGCGGGCCGGTCGGCGCGGATCGTGCAGCGCGACCACGTCGCCTACCCGAGGTCCCAAGGCCTTGCCCCACGGGCGTCGCACGACGAGGACCCGGTCCCCGGGTAGGAGTCCCGGCTCCATCGAGCGACCGGCGACCTCGACCCGACGCAGGAAGGTGCCGGCACCGAGAGCACCAAGCAAGGCGGCACCGGCGACCGTGGTGAGGGCGACGTCGGCGAGGCGCTTCACGGATCAGCTCCACAGCATGTGGGGTGGCGGTTGGCGCGACCGGTGCAATGAAATCTGCGGGGTGAGGACCGGTCGATCCTGGGTAAGGTGATCTGGCGGGGTGACACGCCCCAGTCTGCACCCACCCTCCCGGTGGCAGGCAGCGACGCCGACCCGGCTGCCGAAGCAAGAAGCCAACAGACACAACAACGGACACAAGGAGCATCATTCATGCGCATCGCAGAACACCTGCTCGCCACTTTGGACCGACTGGCGCCTCCAGCCACGGCACACGCTCACTGTGACCTTCCTTGCGGCGTGTACGACCCGGCTCAGGCCCGGATCGAGGCGGAGTCGATCAAGGGAATCGTGACCAAGTTCAACGACTCCGACGATCCGGACTTCAAGATCCGGGCCATCCTCATCAAGGAGGAGCGGGCCGAACTCGTGAAGCACCATCTGTGGGTGCTGTGGACCGACTACTTCAAGCCCGAGCACGTGAAGAAGTATCCCCAGCTCCACGAGCTCTTCTGGAACGCGACGAAGAAGGCCGGTGACACGAAGAAGAGCACAGACGTGAAGGTGGCCGACGAGCTCCTGGCCCAGATCGCCGAAATCGACAAGATCTTCTGGGAGACCAAGAAGTAATCGCGTTGATGTATACCCGCTGAGCTGCGCTTTTATCGTCGGCAGGCTCCGGCGGTCGGCACAGGGTCCACAAGCCGCCGAGCTGAGCCTCGATCACGGCCCGGGTTCGGTCATCGTCTCCGGGCCACAGGATAGGTGCGCGTCCGAAGGGTCACGGCGGCGCTCTGGTGGCCGAGGAGGAGTTTGCGCTCGCTCGACCGAGGCCCCGCCGGAAGATCAACTCCGAGGCGTAGCAATGCCGCAAGCCGTAGGCATGCAGGTCAGTCCCGGCTGATGGGCGAACCCCTCCCAGACACGGGCCAAAGGCCGAGCCAGCTCGCTTGACCGACGGGTACCGAGAGGCGGGGATCTCGGTGGCGGGTCGACCGCTCAACGGGGGGGAGCGACGTCCAGCGTGAGATTTCCGGTCGCCTTTTCGGTTGGATCTGACGAGTCGGTGACCTGGACCGTGACGGGGAACGTCCCCGAGGCGAGCGGCGTGCCGGTGATGGCACCGCTCGGACCGAGCACCAGTCCCGACGGGAGGGCTCCGCTGGTGACCGACCAGGTGTAGGGAGCGGTTCCGCCGGTGGCGGCCAGGGTGTCCGAGTAGGGTCGGTTCTCCTTCGCCGCCTTGGGGGTGGTCGTCGTGACCGAGACGGCCACGTCGGGGGCGATGGTCACGGACAGTGCCTGTGACACCGGAGGGGAGCCGGCAGAGTCCGTGGCCTGCACGGTGAACGAGAAGGTTCCCGCCACCGTAGGTGTCCCGGTGATGATGCCGGTGCGGCGGTCGAACTTGAGGCCCTTGGGGATCGCTCCCTGGGTGACCGAGTAGTGGTAGCGGGGCGTTCCGCCGGCGGCGTAGATCCCGCCGAAGTAGTAGCTCGAGCCGACCTGACCGTTCGACATCGAGGTGGTGACGATGGTGAGGCGCGAGCTCGTCGCCACGGGCATGGTGGCCGTGCACGTCAATTGTGAACCGGAAGCGGCCCACGAGTCGCAGACGGTGCCGGGATCTCCAGCTTGGTCGGCGACCACCCCGTGCATGAGTTGCATGGCGGCGACCATGTCCGGATATGGGTTGCCGTTCACGTCGACCATGCCGAAGTTGTCGTTCTCCCCGTCACCAGTACGCCCGTTGACCGGCTCGTCGACGTACTGGAACCAGTCGTCCCCGACCAACCACGGCGAGTCTTCGTAGAGGGGGGCGATGAAGTTCTCGTAGTCGGAGGCCCGGGCCTGTTGGTTCGGTTCCTTCAGGTAGATGCCCGGCATCGTGCTGGGTGTCTCGGGTCCGTAGGCGATAGCCGTGTACTCGCCGATCATGAGGGGCCGCTTCACGTACTGCTCGAAGTCGGCCAGGTTCTGCTGGACGGGCAGGTAGGCCGGCCAGAAGTCCTCGGCCCCCTGGGCGAAGCCCGGCCAGAGCTGGTAGTCCTCGATGCTGAACACGTTGACGTAGGGCTGTGCCGCTTCGAGCAGGGAGGGCTCGATCTCCTGGCCCTCGGCCTTGACCCCGAGGATGAGGTGGTGGGAGTCGTACATGCGGATGGCCGCGGTGGTCACCGAGAAATAACGGGTGGCCAGCGCGTAGAGGAACCCGCTGGGATCGCCCACGTACTGCTGGGCGACGGCGAGCCCCGGCGAGCCGGCTGGCAGCTCCAGGTACTGGGCCAGCAGGGTGTTGTAGGTGTTGGCACCGGTGCCGAGGAGCGGGCCCCAGTCGAGCTCACTGTCGGTGAAGAAGCCGATGACGTTCGGGTCACTGGCCAGCGGCGCCACCTGGGCGGCGGCCACCTGGTCGGCGTTGGCGGCGAACGATGGGGCGAACCAGTCGTCTCCACTGGCCATGGTCAACTGGACCTCGTAGGGCATCTGCGATCCGAGGACACTGTTGTCCGAGAACGCGCCGAGGGTGTTGAACCCCCACGAGCGGAGCTGGGCGATGGTGGCCGTGCCCCAGGCACTCGTGCTCGGAAAGTCGTTGGCCACCGTCTCGCAGTACGGGCAGATCCCGGTCACCTGGTCCGTCCCCGAACCGTCGGGAGCCACGGTGTCGATCCCCGAGGCGTAGAACGGCTCACCCTGGGGGGTGACGAGGGTCCAGCCCTTCTTCGTCTGGGCGACGTTGAAGTAGCCGGTGGCCGTGTAGGGCGTCTTGGCCGATCTCTGCGCCCGGACGGCTGGGGAGGGGCCGGCGACCGGGGTGGGATCGGTGGCGCTCGGAACGCCGGCGGCGTCCCCGGTCGGCGTTGATGCGGTCGTCGACACGGATGTGGTCGTCGACGTGGAGGTGGTCATAGGCGCGGAGGTGGTCGTCGACGCGGTGGTCATAGGCGCTGATGTGGACGTCGACGTGGAGGTGGTCGTCGACGTGGAGGTGGTCGTGTTGGCACCGGCACCGGGACCGGCGGCGATCAGGCAGGCGACCAGGGCCACGGAGGTGACAAAGAGCAGACCGACGGGGGCTGGCAGCGAGAACGACTTCGGTATCCTGTCTCCCCGCCACGTGCCCGTGCACCTCGCCATTGCCGAGTACCGTAGCGCAAGCCGTCCCTCATACCTTTCCGGCGGCCACCTGCTACTGGGCGGTCGAAGTACGACCCCGAGACCCGCATCGTGACAGACTCCGTCCGCGAGGGAGACGTCGATGGCGAGTTCTGTGGCATGGGGGCCGGTGTGATGGGTGGCAGGACCGATTCGATTGGTCTTCCGGTATCCCAGCGGGGACCGGGTGCTCCTGGGCGCGAGGAATCCTCTGGCGACGAAGGGTCCGACCCCAGCATCGAAGCGTCCGACCCCGACGGTGAGACGTCTAGCCGACCGGGTAGCGGGACTCTGCCAAGGACCCGGCCCTGGCTCGACCACCACAATCCCGTGCTGACCGTCACCGCTGCCGGAGTCGCCCCGGTTCTCTACCTGCTCTTCGTCAATCGGTACTCGGTCAACTCGTTCAACGGCGACGACTGGTCAGTCGTCCTCTTCGTCCGGCCCGCTCTCAACGGGCATCTCCGGCTCAGCCACCTGTGGAGCCAGTACAACGAATCGCGGCTGTTGGTCGGGAACGCCGTCGACGTGATCTTCGGCTTCGTCGATCACCTCGACCTTCGTGCCGTGATCTTCTTCAGCGCTGCGGTGTTCATCGTGTCATACGTGATCGTACTGGCGCTGTTCCGAGCGTACCTGCGGAGGCCGCTGACGCCACTCTCCGTGCTAGTCGTCGGCGCGGTCTGGTTCAGCGTGGCCGACGTTCAGAACTCCCTCTGGGCCTTCCAGGTGTCGTGGTACCTGACGGTGTTCTTCGTGGTGTCGATGCTCTTCGCGCTGCTCGTCCCCGAGCACCATCGCACGGTGTGGTTGACAGTGGGCGCCGTCGCCGCTCTGGCCGGCTCCTTCACCACGATCCAGGGATTCTTCTGCTGGCCCCTGGGCGCGATCTGCATCCTCTGGAGCCGACCCGGAGCGAGGAGGACAGTGGTCGAGATCGTCTCGTGGTGTGCCGTCGTGTTGTCCACGGTCCTTTTGTACCTGCCGGGCTACAACTTCAATAATAACGGCTGCATCCCGGCTTCAAGCTGCTCATCGAGCGTCGCGTTCCATCACCCGGTGACCGCCTTGCGGTTTCTCGTCGCGCTGATCGGGGCCGTGATCCCCGGCGGGATCTTGGACTTCTTCCAACCAACCCACATCGTCCGTTTCGAGCTCGTGGGCGCGGCCATTCTCGTCGTGTCCTTGTTCATCGTCATCCAGTCGTTCCGCTTCCGCGGGTCCAGCGAACGGATGCCCCTCCCGCTCCTGCTCATCACCTTCTCACTCGTCTTCGACGTGACGGTCACCATGGGCAGGAGCGGGACGGGCCCGGTCGGAGCGGCGAGCAGCAACAGGTACGTCATGCCGAACCTGATCCTGGTCGTGGCGATCCTCATCTACGCCTGGGCGCACGTCCCGCTCCATCGCTCAGGTCCATCGACCTCGAAGGTGCACGCCTCGCTCGCCTACGGGGCCGTCCTGGTCCTGACTGTCTTCCTGGTCGTGCAGGTGAGGGAGGCCACAGGGTTCGGGTTGACGAACGGCTCTCTCCAGCGCAGCAGCATGATCGAGAGCGCCCGACTGTTCGTCAATCTGGACCGCGTTCCCACCGACCGGCGGTCCTGCGTCGTCGACTCCTCGCTGTTCTTCCAGCCTGGCGCCGAGCCGTTGTTCGATGAGAAGCTCCATGGCGCGGCTCAGGGCCACCTCGGTCAGTTCCAGGCGATCCCATACCTCTACTACCGCCGGCTGGGGCCCCTTGCCCTGCCTTCCGACTGTCACCCGTCGGGGTGAGAGCGGGATGGGCTCCCTCGGCCTCGGTGTTCAGATGGTGCCTTCGGCGACCGCCCGCTCGATCCACGGCACGACCTCGGCCAGGATCTCGTCGAGGGGGGTGGATGCTTCGAATCCGAGGAGTCGCTTCGCCTTGTCCACCGACGGCACCCGTCGGAGGACGTCGTGCTCGAAGGGGGGGTCGGAGATCCGGCGCGCTGCTCGCCGATCCCCATGCAGTTGAAGGGTCGGAGGATCGTGAAAAGGCAACCGTGCTGATCGAATGCGGCCCGGGCGAAGTACTCGACCGCCAGCTTCTGGAATCCGTACGACGAGACGGGAGGGGGGACGTCGTGTGCTCCTGGCCCTCGTAGGACGGCCATGCGTCGGCCGACTCGAAGATCATGGACGAGCTGAGGTAGGTCACCTTCTGGAGCCGGCCGCGGCGGTGAGCCTCAATGGCCGCGTCGCACGACGACGCCGTGATGCGCTCGTTGGTGGCGAGGAGATCGTAGGCGTCGGTGTGGAAGTAGGAGATCCCGGCGATCATCGCCGCACCGCGATGAAGTGGTCACAGTCGGACAGCTCGGCGGTGAGCAGGTCTCTGTCCTCGGCGTCGCCCTCTACGAACTGGTAGTCGGGATGGTCGTCATAGGACCGCTTGACCAGTCCATACTTAGCGTAATTATCCAGGCCGATCATATGGTGCCCGCGGTCAATCGTTCGACGATGATCGGTCCGACCCGTGGGTGGCTATCGTGCACTTGGCGGTGGCACTGGAGGCTAAAAGCTAGACCCTGTCTGGGCATGGACGACCGGGTGGCCAACGTCGCCTTGCTACTGGGAGCTCAAAAAACAATCGCGAGACCTCGCCCCATGTGAGCAGGTGCTTGATGGTGATCCTGACCACCTCGTCCAGCTCGGCATTGGCTGTGCCTGGCTGACCGTTCACCGCGCCATGGATCAGAGCTAAAGATCTCCCTCAAGCCGGCCGAGGTGAATTCGAACGCTTGGTCGAGATGCCAAGCAGAAGTTCGTAGGCGGAACGGAGGAGCACCAATGAGCGATGTAACGCAAGGGCCAGAATCGATGCCATCCCCGGAGCCCAGCCATCAGGCGAATCGAGGCCTGGTCGGCAGAGGTTCCGGCGTGGTGCGGAAGACAGCCCTCACCACCTGGGAAGGTATCTGGTACCTCATCCAGAACATATACTTCGGGTCCGGCTATTTGGCCAAAGTCCCGGTCAAGAAGGCCATGCAGGACTTCGGCCTCATCGAGATGACCGAAGGCGAGCGCACCTGGTACATCGTCTTGTGCATCTGCTTCGGTGCCGGCTACTTCGCGAAGATCCCGACGGCCAAAGCGCTGTTGGAACTGCAACAGTTCCAATCCAACGGACAGAGCCGACTCAATCCGATTGCACCGATCGAAGCTTGAGTCGCCGGGGCCCTCACGTCCTGACGCGTGCAGTGCCGCGGATCATGCCCGTTCAGTCAGTCGGGCGATCGTCCCGGGCACACGCAGGATGCGAAACGAGCAGCGGATCAGCTTCGATGAGCGCGTCGGCGATCGGTGCGCCGCAGGTTTCGCACTGACCGTAGGTGCCATCATCGAGCCGGGTCAGCGCCCGCTCCACGTCGTCGAGGCGCTCTTCGATCTCGTCGATACCGTCGGGTGACACCTCGTCGACGGCGCTGACTGGCGGCTCGGCGCCAGCGGCGCCGACTTCTTCGGAGAGCTGTCCGTTGCCGCCCGCTGTCCGTTCCCGCTCGTCGAGCGCAGAGATGTGACCTGTCTCATCGAGGTCCATTGACCCAGCGTACCGGTCATCTGGTGCACCTTCGGGTCTTCGGGGGCGCCCTCTGGGGCTCGGGCAGCGCGACCACAGGGCGTTCGATCCTGTCCCTTAGGGTGTCGTCGTGGGAGCTGGCGTCGATTCCGGGAGCGGACCCGATCGGAAGATCACCGATGATCTCGCCGATCCCCTGGCCAGACTGGTGGGATCGGGCGAGCTCGTCCCGTGCATCGACGGTGTCGAACGTGTGGCAGTCGAGCTGGACCAGGCCGCTTCGACCCAGGCCCATCCGGCGGCTGCCTCTCGGGTGTCCGAGTTCCTCCCCTGGTATTCGAGCGTGCACCGGGGCGCGGGGTACCGGTCGCGCCGGGCGACAGCCGCCTACGAAGAGGCGCGAAGGCGAGCGCTGGCCTTCAGTGGGCGGGATCCTGACGGAACAGACGTCGCCGTGTTCTGCCGGAACACCACCGAGGCCATCAACCATCTCGCTTTCCGATTGGAGCTCGAGCCTGCTGACGTCGTGGTCACGAGCGTCGTTGAGCACCACGCCAATCTCCTGCCCTGGGGCCGGGTCGCCACCCGCCGCTACATCGAGTGCAATCAGAAAGGGACGTTCTCGGTTGACGACGTCCGGGCCGCGCTCGAGGCGCCGGGTCGAAGGCCGGCGCTGCTCGCCGTCACCGCGGCGTCGAATGTGACAGGTTGGCTGACGCCCATCGACGAGATCATCGAGGTTGCTCACGAACAGGGCGTCCCGGTCGCCGTCGACGCCGCCCAGCTCGCTCCCCACCGTCCTCTGCCGGCGTCCGCCGACTACCTGTCGTTCAGCGGCCACAAGATGTACGCACCGTTTGGAGCCGGGGCGCTCGTGGCGCCCAGAGCGCTGTTCGAGACGGGGGATCCGTTCCTCGCCGGCGGGGGCGCGGTCGACCTGGTCGGCCTGGACGAGGTGGTGTGGACCGCGCCCCCGACCGCGAAGAGGCCGGCTCACCCAACGTCGTCGGAGCAGTTGCCCTCGAGTCGGCCATCGACGTACTGCAAGCGATCGGGTGGGACGCGATCAAGGCCCACGAGGTGGAGATGGCCCATCGTCTGGTCGACGGACTGTGTGGCATCCCCGGGGTCACGGTCCTCGGGCCTCGGGGAGTCGATCCGAACAGAGGAGCGACCGACGACGATCTGAGCGAGGTCGACACGCTACCCGTTGCCGCCTTCACGGTGACGGGCGTTCACCACGCCCTCGTGGCGGCCCGATTGAGCGCCGAGTACGGGATCGCCGTACGCCACGGTTGTTTCTGTGCCCACCCGTACGTCATCCGGCTCCTCGGCGTCGGCGATTCCGATGTCGACAGATACCGTGCAGAGGTCCTCGGTGGGGATCATCGGAGCATGCCGGGGGCTGTGCGGGCCAGCGCTGGATTGGGGACCTCCGGTGCCGACATCGACCGGTTGGTGGCCGCTGTCGCCGAGCTCGCCTCGGGCGGCCATCCTCCGGTTCCCTACGAGCAGGATCGGGCGACGGGAGACTTCTTCCCAGTCACCGATGAGCGCGGGTGGAAGCACGCGGCATCTGAGCTCGGAGCGGCTTGCTCTCGCGGCTGACGCCGCCCGTAGGGCCGGTCATCAGGAGTTCCAGCGCAGGTTGGCAGGCGCGACACGGAAGGTTTGACTGATATCTCCGGGACCCGAGGCGCCGTACTTCGCGGCAGCAGAGGACCGGTGGCATACTCGTCGAGAGGTAATGTCGGCATGACCATCACAACCCGCCCGAACACGCTCCTCCCAGACCCCAAGCCGCGGAAGGTGCGTTACACGATCATCTCGGTCGATGACCATCTCGTCGAACCACCCGACATGTTCGAAGGACGCCTCTCGAAGCGGTTCGCGGACCGGGCTCCTAAGGTGATCGAAAACGCCAGAGGACACCAGTTGTGGGAGTTCGACGGGAATCGTTACACCCAGGTCGGCGTCAACGCGGTAGCGGGCCGGCGCCCCGAGTGCGTGAGCTTGGAACCGACCAGGTTCGAGGACATGCGCAAAGGGTGCTGGGACATCGACGCACGGATCGCCGACATGGACATCAATGGGGTCTGGGCGTCGCTCAACTTTCCATCCCAGATCACCGGGTTCTCCGGACGGGTGTTCTCCTCGGCCCGAGACGCGGAGCTCGGGTTGGCGGTGACCAGAGCATGGAACGACTGGCTCTACGAAGCCTGGTGGCAGCCCTACCCGGACCGGATCGTCCCCTGCGGAATCACCTTTCTCGCCGATCCCGAGCGAGGGGCAACTGAGATCCGGCGAAACGCCGAACGTGGATTCCGTTCCGTCACCCTGCCAGAGCGACCCCACCGCATCGGATTCCCCAGCCTGTTCTCCGGTTACTGGGATCCGATCATTGCGGCTTGCGAAGAGACAGGGACCGTGGTCTCGCTGCATGTGGGCTCTTCCGGGATGCCCGACATGCCCGAGGACGGTCCGCTAGTGGCCTTGGGGGCCACGCTGTTCGGCCAGATGTCACTGTCGGCCTGTGCCGAATGGGTCTGGTCCGGCTTGCCGGTGCGCTTCCCCGAAGTGAAGATCGCAATGAGCGAAGGCGGCATTGGTTGGGTGGCGATGCTGCTCGACCGCCTCGACAACATCGTGGACCGGTCGGGTTATGGGTCTGACTACGAGCACTCGGGCCTGCGTCCTGCAGACGTGCTTCAGCGCAATTTCTACTTCTGCACGATCGACGACCCTTCGACGATTGACACCAGGTACCGCATCGGGATCGACCACGTCATGGTCGAAGTCGACTATCCACACGGCGATTCGACGTGGCCCGACACCCAGACCGTCATCGAACAGTGCTGGGGCCACCTTCCTGTCGAAGACCTACGAAGGCTCACCCACCAGAACGCGTCGGTGCTCTACCGATGGCCCCTGCCGAAGGAGACCCTGCCGTGACACCTACGACCTTCACGCCGAGCCGCCATTCCCTCATCCCCGAGCTCACCCCGCGACAAGAGCTCGTTCTACTCGCTCGAACGCTGTGGCGAGAGGGATACGACGATCACCTCGCCGGGCACATCACCTACCGCCAGCCGGACGGAACGCTGTTGTGCAATCCCTGGTACCTGACGTGGGAGGAGATCCGGCCGGAAGACGTCCTGGTCATCGACCTCGACGGGAACGTGCTCGAAGGGAAATGGCCGGCGCCGCTCGGCATCCCGCTTCACCTCGAGCTCCATCGGAAACGGGACGACGTCCATGTAGCTGTCCACAGCCATCCCCGCTACGGGACCGTATGGGCCGATGCCGGGCGGGTCCCAGGGGCCTATGACCAGAGTTCGGCACTCGGGGGCGGCGAGATCGTGGTCGTCGATGAGTATGACGGACCGGTGAATTCGCGAGCCAATGCCGCCCGAGCCATCGAATCCATGGCTTCGGCTGACATCGCCCTCCTCGCCAATCATGGTGTGTTCGTGACTGCGGGCAGCATCCGTGCCGCCCACCAGCGAGCGGTTGCCCTCGAGTACCGGAGCTGGAGAGCATGGCAGGTCGAGGCACTGTCCACGGGACGCCAGCTTCCAGAACCGATTCGCTCGTTCTTCCGGTCCATGGACGGAGAGGGATTTATCGGGTTCTTCGAGGCGATGGTCCGCCGCGAGCTTCGCCTGGATCCGACGTTGCTCGACCCGGGACCGGTTGACTCCGCGTCGGTTGGTTCTGAGATGGTGAACCAGGAGGCTCTGCACGCGGCAACACTGGACTCGGAGATCATCGTCGCGTCGTCTCTCAGCCCGACTCGAGGTGACGGGCCAGCCCCTCCAGCGCGGGGCTCCCAGCCGGTACGCTCCTCGGCGGGCCGTTAGCTCATCGGGTAGAGCAGGGGACTTTTAATCCCAAGGTGGCGAGATCGAGACTCGCACGGCCCACCAGATCAGGGGCACTTTCTGGCTGATTCAGGGGTGCCAGACGGGTCTCGCGGCTACTTTTCGGCTACACTTTGATCCGTGAAGGGCACCAAGACCGAGGTCTCGCCGGGGGTGTGGCGATTGCGCGTGTACGCGGGCCGGCGGCCGACCGGCAGTCCCATCCAGATCACGAGGACGGTCCGCACGGGCGACAGCCGCAAGGGCTCCGGCGCACGGCGTCGCCGATCGCGCCCTGGCCAAGCTGGTGGCCCAGGTCGACACCGGTCGCATGGTCACCGGCTGCACGACGTTGAACCAGCTCCTCGACCAGTGGCTCGAGCACTGCAAGATGGTCGGGCGCTCCCCCACGACGTTGCGCAAGTACCACGACATCGCCAACCGGATCGTCCGTCCCGAACTGGGGCACCTCCGCCTCACCAAACTCACCGCCCGCGACCTCGACCGCCTCTATGCCAAGCTCACCGCCAAGGGAAACGCTCCTGCGAGCGTGCGGCGAGTCCATGCCCTCATCGGCGCCGCCCTCCATCAGGCAGAGCGGTGGGACCTGGTCGACCGCAATGTCTCCCGACGAGCCCAGCCTCCCGAGGTTCGCACCAAGCGGATCGCTGCGCCATCCCTCCAAGAGGTGCGCCGGCTCCTGTCTGTCGCGGAAGAGGACGATCCGACGCTCGCAGCCTTGCTCACCCTGGCTGCTACCACAGGAGCAAGAAGGGGTGAGCTGTGCGGGCTGCGCTGGTCGGACGTGAACTGGGGTCTTTCCACCCTCACTATCGAACGGTCGGTCTACGAGGTCGAGGGTGGAGGCTGGGACGTCAAGGACACGAAGACCCACCAGGAGCGCGCCATCGGCCTCGATGAGCTCAGTCTCACCGTCCTCGACGCCCATCGCCGGCGGGTCCAGCGGTTGGCGGCCGACCTCGATCTCCACGTGCTCCCCGACGGCTACCTCTTCTCGCGCTCGCCGGTCGGCCTCGAACCCATTCGTCCGACGGTCGTCACCCAGTTCACCGCCAAGGTCGCCAAGCGCGCCGGTGTCGACACCCATCTCCACGCGTTGCGGCACTTCTCAGCCACCCAGGCCATCGCGTCCGGCTTCGACCCCGTCACCGTCGGCAGCCGGCTCGGGCATGCCGATCCCTCGATCACCCTGCGGGTGTACGCCCACGCGCTTGAGCGCCGGGATCGCGATCTGGCCAACGCGCTGGGCCGGGCATTGGCAGCTGATCCTCAGTCTCAAGGGATTGTCCAGCGACCTGTACTGCCCGGCGAAGCCCGTGCACCTCGGCACGAAAACGCGGAACGGAGATCCGCCACTGGCCGCCAACCTTGAAGGCACCGGGGATCTGACCGGTGCCCACCAGGCGGTAAGCGGTGGAAACTCCGATCCCGAGCTGCTCCGCCGCCCACGACAACGGCTTCACGTCGGCAGGGAGCGAAAGCGTCATGACGTCACCCTCGCTGGGTCCCAGGTCTCCTCGGGCAGCTTCGTGGAT
Organism: uncultured Acidimicrobiaceae bacterium; assembly: GCA_963828385.1. Lineage (GTDB taxonomy): Bacteria > Actinomycetota > Acidimicrobiia > Acidimicrobiales > RAAP-2 > Bog-756. The sequence continues at coordinate 335,468 of CAWHEF010000002.1, read as the reverse complement.
CGATCCCCCTCGCGGTCGACGAACCGGCCGAGCGTGACCTCGTCTTCCAGGTTCCGCGCCAGGCAGGCGTCGCCAGCCGTCAGGTAGCCGGCGCCCTCGTAGCGCCACTCGCGGATCTCCTCTTCGTCGTTGATCGCCTTGGCATCCTCCGGGCTGTCGTGACGCGCGGCGAGACACCAGAGTTGGCGTTCGGCTCGCAGGGCTCCGAACGTCGTCGAGTAGAACCTCGACTTCGTGAGGAAGTGCCCGCGGTAGCCGCAGGTGTGGGCCCAGAGGTGCAGGTGGAGCTCGGCGAGATCGGGTCGGTCGCCGAGCGCCCACGCCGTCTCGACCAGCGCACGTAGGTGGGTCGGGAGCCCACCGACCCTGGCTGCTCCCACACGCAACCGGTGATCCAGCACCCCATTTTCGTCGGAGCTCTTCGTCGCGTACTTGCCGAGATAGGCGGCGGCCCGACGCCTCCCGTCGTCCACCTCGGTGACCACGGCGGCATCGACTTGGCCTCCCCACGCCAAGCGGCGATCGTTGCCGCCGCCCGGTGCCGGCGTGCTCACCTTCGGGGCCGCGACCCGGAGCGCCGCGGCCAGCATGTCGGCGTCGATGCCGTCGGGCGCAGGACCGGTCTCATCACCGCGGGCATCGACCCGGACCAGCGCGTGGAGGTGGACCGAACCCCGGCGCTGGGGCTCTGCCACCTTGACGTAGGAGAGCCGCAGCGTGCGCGCCGCTGCTCGGGCGCTCATGCCCACCAAGGACCCGAGCTCCCGGAGTCCGTAGATCATGGTCCTCCGCCAGAGCTCGGAGATCCCGGCGTTGAACACGACCGCGCCCTCGTAGTCGTAGCAGTCGGGACAGAGGGCCTGGCCCAGGGCCTCGTCGTCCTCGTCGTGGTGCTTGCCGCAGGTGAGCGACACCCCGTGGGGACAGCGCCGGCCGAAGGGGTGACAGGTCCCGTCGGGCCGTCTCCGGTGGACGGCGCCGAAGCTCGGGGCGGTGAGGGTGAGGAGGACGGCGGGGTGCTCCGCGATCTCATCGGGGATCCCCTTCCCACCGCGTAGGCCAGCCGCTACGAGGGCGAAGGCATCCCCGCGGTAGAGGGAGGCGCAGGGCGGACAGAGGGTCTCCCGTCTCGTGCCGCACGCCTTCAACAACACGCCGTCGGGCAGCGACCGGGTGTCGAAACGGACGCGTCCGCCCTCGCTCGTCGGACCGGTCACTGTGCCCGACAGCCGCACCGGACGCCGGCAGCACCGGGCCGCCCGTACCTGGGCCGAGAAGGCGTCTGTGCCGCCGGGGCGGTGCAGCCGGGCGAGGATCCCCTCGACGGTCCGGCTCTCGTGCCCGAGATCGGCCGCCCTCATGGCGCCGTCCCCCGCAGCTGCTCGGCCCGGCGAGCCACGACAGCGAGCTGTTCGTCGTCGAGGAGGAAGTAGCGCATCCGGCGGGGCAGCCCCCCTTCGGCCAGCAGGTACCCGATGCCGCGCTGGACCGGATCGATCGCAGCAGCCGAGTAGCCCTCGGCCGCCCAGCCGGCCCCGAGCACAGTGTCCGACGCGTCCCGGGTCGCACAGCGCAGGGCCAGCCGGTAGCCGAACAGGTCCCGGATGGCGGTCGGCACCACGTCGGCGGCCGGCTTCTGGGTGGCGGCCACCACCACGATCCCGGCTGCCCGTCCCCGGGCGACGAGGTCCCGCAGCACCTCGGCCAGCTCGTCTCGGGCCTTCGACTTCCCCTGGAGGTAGAGGGCGAGCTCGTCGATCACGACGATGACGAGGCCACAGCCCGTGCCCTGGTCGACCTTCCGCAGGCCACGCTCGAGCATCCAGCGGTAGCGGTCCTCCATCTCAGCCCGGAGCTCACAGAGCACACCGCTCGCTTCGGCCACGTCCGCCCCGACGAAGCGGCGACAGCACCGCCGCCACTGGGCGAGCTCGACGAGCTTCCCGTCGAAACACCAGAGCTCGGTGGCGGGATCCAACGCGGCGGCGGCCACGACGAGCGACAGGGCGTTGGACTTGCCCGCCCCGGACTCGCCGCCAAGCAGCAGATGGTGTCCGGCCAGGTCGAGGGTCACCAACGCGTCGTCCTCGTCGATGCCGAGCGGCAGCCCCGACCAGAGCTGGGTCCGTGCGATCCCGGTCCAGGGCCAGTGCACCGGCCCCTCGGCGAGCGGGTCCCGATAAGAGAGGACGAGCTGGGCACGGCCCGCCATCGCTGCGTCCTGGCGCACCCGGGCGCTTGCCGCCCCGAAGGCGACGGCGAGCGGCTCAGAGCGCGCCGCCAGGTCGGTCGCCGTCAACCGGGGCGAGAGGCCGAGATTGACCACCATCCCCGACGGCGTCGGATGCGCGCCCAAGACCGCCGGGGCGTCCGAGGCCTCGATCCCGGCCCCGGCAAAGGCCCGGGTGCACGTGCGTTCCAGGCGTTCCTTCCGAGTGAAGTCGACCAGCCACGTCCGGGTCGGGCAATAGAAGACGAAGGCAACCACGAGGACGGCGAGGACCGAGAGCCCGGTTGTTCTGCCCACCAGATGGACCAGGATGACCCTCGCCACCGTGATGGCGAGGGTTACTCCGGTCTCGAGACGCCGTCCCCAGGCTGTGCGAAACACCCAGCCGACGGGGTCGAGGTGGCGACGGTCGCTCGTGCTCATGACCGCTGCTCCACGCGGTCGAGCAGTGCCAGGGCGCCGAGCACGGCCAGGGCGCTGAGCGAGGCGCCGAATACGACGAGCACGAAGGCGAGCGCGATCCCCATGCGGAGCAGGATCCTCACGACGCCTCCCTTCCGACCTTGACCGGCTCGATGGAACCGGCCTCGTAGAGGACGCCGGTGCCGCCGTCTCGTGCCACAAAGGTCGAGATCGAAAAGCCGGTCAGCCGCACCGGGGAACCGGCGGTGAGGCCTTTCGGCTCCTTGGTGGTCCGGACGGGGAGCACGAGCGCCCGGCCCGAGCCGAGGACGATCACCTCGGTGCGGAAGAGGGTCTCGCCGTCCCGGTTGGTGCGGTGCTCTCCCGTCTCGCGGTCGACCACCGCCGTCGGTGCTCCACCGCAGAGGACGGTGAGGGTCGTGGTGTCGATGGGCAGTGCCATAGGTGGTTCCTTCCTGTCGGTGTGGCCGGGACCTCCGGCCCTTCTCGCACGGGTGTGCGGAGACCTGGTGACGAATAGCTGCAGCCCGCCTGAAACTTCTTGTGCAGCACGCTGCCGACCCTGCTGAGATACGGGGCGTGCGACGAGGCCAGGGGGCGAGATGGCTGATGGGCCTGACGTTCGGCGCCGCTGTCTGCGTCGTCGGCCTCGGGGCCGGTCCGGCCTGGACCGCCCCTGTCGGAAGACAGTTCGTCCCGACCGGCTCTCCGGTCGCCTGGCCGGCGACGAGCGCGGAGGGCAACCGTCAGAGCTCCACCATCACCATCGACGCCGCCGAGGTGGCGAAGGGGTCTCAGCTCCCCGATGCCGACCAGCTGTCCCCCGGCCAGACGTACTTCTACGTGGCCCTCCACCCGAGTTACGTGTTCGCCGGCGTCCCGACCCCGCTCGCCATGCCCGCGACCGCGGCAACCCTCGCGACACCGGCCGGCGCCGTCTCGGGGATCCAGCCACCCGCGAGCAATGCCGTCGACGCCAGCTGGTACTTCCCCGTCGGCGCCACCCTGACCTCTGCCACGCTCCAGATTTCGTCGTTCACCAAGACCCTCGGCAACGAGCGCGGTGATTTCGTCCCCTGGACGTTCAGTCCGCAGCCCATCGCCTTCGTGGCTGAGGCGTCCTCGGCGGCGCCTTCGACGGCACCCGCTGGAACGACCCCCAGCGGCTCGTCCCGCCTTCCAGACACCGCCCGTACAGCGACAGGTGCCAGCACGCCTCAGGGCGGCGGCGATCCCGGAGGCTCCTCGACGGGCGTCGTGGTCGGCGCCGGCCTCGGTGGCCTCGTCCTGCTCGGCGCTGGCGCGGGGGCGCTCGTCGCTGTCCGCCGACGCCGTGCCTTTGCCCGGGCCGACCGCGAGGGCAGGGTCGTGCTCACCGGCCCACCGCTCCTCACCGGCCTGGCACTCCCGGCCGACCGCCAAGCCATCGTGGTCAAGATCCTCGGCTGGCTCGAGATCCAAGGGACCAAGCGCCCGGTTCGCGCCGGGCCGCTCCTCGAGCTCATCGTCTACCTCGTGCTCAACCCGGGACGGACCTTCACCTCGGTCCAGCTCCGGGAGTCCATCTGGCGGCTCGGTCGCCAGCCGATCACCTCTGCCACCTTCCGCAAGTACATGGTGGAGCTGCGCAAGGCCTTCGGGACCGGTGTCGTCGTCACCGACCGCCACCGCTACGAGCTCACCGCCTCGGTGCTCTGCGACTGGCACCAGTTCAAGACAGCGCTCCGCCACGACGACGACCTCGTCGGAGCCGAGGAAGCGCTCGCCTTGGTGCGTGGCCCGGTCTTGTACGGCTGTTTCGACGGGAAGAAGAACGCGCCCTTCTCGTGGGCGGTCGGGACCGCCAACGACATCGAGGACGAGGTGACGACGACCGCTACCGACCTGGCCGTGGCCTGTCTCGCACTCGACGACCCCGAGCGGGCAGCGAAGGCCGTCTCGCAGGGGCTGTGCTGTGCCGAGTCCAACCTGGCGCTGCGCAAGGTCGACCTGCGGGTCGCAGTGGCCCTCGGTGGCCGACGAGAGCTCGACCGGCGCCTCGAGGCCGCCCGGGCCGCCCTCGCCATCTTCCCGGCCGACGTCCAAGACCTCGAAGCAGAGGCCAGGACCCTCGGCTGGGCGGCCGTGCCGCCTGGCTGACCCGTTGCGCTCCTCCTCGGTTCTCACGGGTCGAGACGCTCGCAGGAGGGGTGTTACCTAAACTGTTACCTTTCTCCCTGACCAGGGAGTTTGTGGCCCTGCTCGGCGCTCACCCGGGTCGGTTCGGGCCGGTGTTGCCGGGTCGCCTCGGGCCGCGTCAAGGGCCGCTGCGGGAGCCACCCACCGCGAGAACGTTCGCTGTCACTTCCCGACCCGGTGGCTCCCCTCGCTGGACCTATCGGTCCCCCTGGACCCGGCCCGGCTCCCCGGCACTGGGCTCTCAGGGAGCGACGAGGCCTCGTCGCTCCCCTTTTGGGGGATCGCTCGACCGACACGGTGACGACGGGCAGCGAGGCGCCCGGGCACCCCGGTTCATCGAGGAGCTGTACATGGCACGTGTCACCAAGGAAGGGTTCGACGCTTGCATGGCGTTCGGGATGGCGTCCCTCGCTGTCGCCGAAGTTGCCGAGCTCGTCGCAGACGGTCTCCCCGACGGACCGGCCTGCGATCTGCTCGCCGAGCTCGAGACCGCACATGACCGACTCCGCAACCTGTTCGCCAACGGACAGGACGCCGCCGTGCACGGCGTGGCGCTGAGCATCCTGGTGCTGGCGGAACGGACGACGGATGCCCTCGTACAGGAGAGACATCGACCAGGCGAGTGACCAGATCGATCTCCATCACCCCCAATGGATCGCCGGCGACGCCGGCGGGCCTGCCTGCGGCGGCCGCCGGCTGCCGGCACCAGTGCTCGCCCACCAGCACGAGGATCCTCCCGGGCAACGGTTCGGAGGGTGTGTGAGGATCTCCTCTACACAGATCCAGATCCACCCAGTTGCTCTGGCCCAAGCGATCCTGGCTCGCCGGAGGAGAGTCCTGATGAGCGCCCGAGTCGGATCAGGGACTGCCTCGGTCCATAATGCTCACTACTTTCTCAGGGTTCGGGGCCGTGAGGAACACTTTCTTGTCATCAAAGCTGATCTCAATCTGAGCCCGCTTGAGTGCTACGAGGCCATGCTGCTTCATGCCCTCTAATCCCGGGGGCCTCAGTTGTATTCTTCTCACGGAGCTTCGGTCGATTTTAAAACCCTTGCCCCCGAGCAAGTAAAACCATCTGGCGGTGAATACTATACTCTTATCAGTTACCGTGAGCCGCCCGACAATTCTTCGTCCTCCCATCAATCGGTTGGCGATAGACTCGAACTCCGAGGTCTCGTTGTTCTCAATAGGTCTCAATCGAGATTTGCCCACTTAGTTCCATTCACCGCTGGCCCAATTGGCATCCTTAAGACCTGAACTCAAGCTCAGCCTTACTCTTTAGCATAGACTCCACCTATACGATTATGACAGTACCAATCCGCGCTCATGCCGATGGTTGAACGCCAGCTCGGCTCATTCCTTCTTTCGAAAATAAACTACCATGGCCCCCACTATTAACACTATGAGAACAACCGGAAGAGCAAGCTCCGCTATGTGTCCTACTATCATCTTAGCGGTAAGTCCCAAAAACACCTCAATATCCATTTTGCTGCAAATATGTATCATACGCGTTGAGCCCATCGGTTATTATAACGCCAGTCCCGATTCCGAGGGCGCCACATTCCAAAGTTGCGAGACCGAAGGATGCTCCTTCGCATAGAACGCCCACAGCCGACCCTGCGATGGTTCCTACAACAAGGTTAGCTACTTCAGCAATGCACCCAAAAAGGCTGCAGTAGCCACTCGGATCCACCTCGTTCACTGAGTCGTCTCCGGCATAGGCATACCGGTTGATCGTACCTGGGCTCTGGATGGTCCCGGCCATCGAGTCCTGTTGCGTCCACGAGGCGGTGCCTGGGGCGTAGTAGCGAGTACCGAACTTGTAGAAGCCCGTGGAGTCCTCGTATCCGCCCTTGTACCGGAACGGATTGTAGGAGGGGTCCGTTCCACCGGGGGTGGTGCCGCCGTAGGGGTCGTAGCTGTACGAGGCCATGTTGGTTCCCGAGGTGTTGAAGAACCCGGCGATCGAACCCGCTCCGTTGTAGTACACGTAGTACTGGGCGCCTCCGACGGTGATGCTGTTGAGACGACCGTTGGCGTCCCTCGTGAAGTAGGTCGGCGTCGAGTTGGTCGTGGATTCGGCCACCCCGAAGGTGTTGTTGGCAAACGTGGTCGGGCCCGCTGACGTGCGCTGCGTGGAGTCCGTCCCCGTGTAGGCCATCGACAGCGCAGAACCCCCAGCCGGCGTCATGCTGGTCGTCTGGTTGACCGAGTTGTAGCTGATGGCCTCCCCGGCTGAGTTGCCTGTCTGGTTCCCGTCACCGTCATAGCTGTACCGGGTGGCACCCGATGGCGGGTTGGCGCAGGCGTTGGAGGAGGTGGCGTACACGGACCAGCACAGCGCATCACTGGCATTGTAGGCATAGCTCACCGGGATATACCCTGCCGTTTCGTAGGTCAGGTTGCCGTCGGCATCGTAGGTGTAGCTGTAGTTCGTCGCCCCTGAGCCCGTCTCGGATGCTCCGCTCAGTCGATCCTGCGTGTCGTAGGAGTAGGTGGTGCCGAGCCCGGTGTTGAAGTTGAACGCGGCGTGTTGCAGCTGCATGTCACTCGTCCCGTTGGCGTAGTTGTAGGCCTCGGCCGAGAGGTTCGTGCCCCCCTTGGCCACGACTTCGGAGGTCTGGTGGCCGGCTCCGTCGTAGCCGAGGGTGTCGGTCACGCCGGTGCTGGTCGGATAGGTGATGTTCGTGAGTTGATTGGCCGCGTTGTAGGTGTAGGCGGTGCAGGGCTGGACGACGGCCCCCGGGGTGCAGCTGCCGGTCCCGGTGGCGACGCCGACGTCGAGATTGGCGGCGTTGTAGGCGTAGGTCACCGCACCGCCGGCGTCGCAGTATGCGGTGAGATTGGAGGCGGCGTCGTAGGAGTAGGTCATCCCCGAAAAGCCCGAGCAGCTGTCCGTTGCATTCGGCAGGTCCTCTTCGGTCAGCCGGTTCAACATGTCGTAGTGAAAGATGGTCTTTCCGCTTTGGTCGACCCGGTTGAGCACGTTGCCGTCGGCGTCGTAGGTGAACCGGATGCAGGTTCCCGCCGACGTCCTACACGTCGTCGTGCCGTTGTAGAGGATCTGGGTGATCCGGTCCCAGGAATCGTAGGTGTAGGTGGTCTCCTGCCCCTTGCCGTCGGTCACAGTCGACGGTCTCGACAGTCCGTCGTAGGTGATGGTCGTACACAGCGAACGGGAACCGGATTGGCAGTTCCCACCGGGCTGGACCACTTGGATGAGCTGGCCCTGGCTGTCATAGGAGTAGTTGGTGACATTGCCGGCTCCGCTGGTGGTGGTACAGAGCTCGCCGGCCTTGCCGTTGCAGCTCGGGCCGTCTCCCTGATAGCCGTCCGTCACCGAGGTGACCCCGGTCCCCGACGTCTCCCCGTCACAGTTGGTGCCGGTGGCGAAGCCCTCGTAGATACCGGTCTGGTTCCCGTTGGCGTCGTAGGTGAACGAGGCGCAGTTCTGCTGGGCATCGGTACCCGACGAGGGGAGATAGGTCCCTCCGTTGACCGATTGGGGGGTGTTGAAGTCGTAGGTGCTCGCAGCCGGCGTCTGGCCCGTCGCCGTGGGCGGGGAGGTGATCTTGTTCAGACTGTTGTTCGTGTCGTACTGGAGCTTCGTGATCTGGGTGAGTCCGTTCGTCAGCGTCGTCGGGTCTGATTGGGCGTTGTAGCTCGAGCTCTCGGCGTGGCCGAGGGCGTCGGTTGCCGTCGACACCCGGTCCCAGGGGTCGTAGCTGTAGGTCGTGGGATGGCCGTTCGGATCGGTCACCTTGGTCGAACCGGGCGTGCCCGGGGATCCGGCCGAGCTCGGCGTGTAGGCGTAGGTGGTGGTCGGGCCGGTCATGGCGGCCTTGTTCGTCACCCTGGTCATCGAGGTCACCCGTTGGGAGGAGTCATAGACCATCGTCGTGATGTTCCCGATGGGGTCGGTGAGCTTGTTCAGGTTCCCGGCCGAGTCGTAGCCGTAGGTCGTGGTGGCCCCGCCGTAGGAGGCGGTGGCCAGACGCTCGTCGCCGGCAGTGCCCGAATAGGTGTAGCTGACGGCTCGTCCGGTGGAGTCGGTCACCGAGGAGACCAGGTTGTTCGTGTTGTAGGCGATGGTGACCGTCCGTCCCTCGGTATCGGTCACCGAGGTCAGCATTGTGCCCGCTGCGTTGTAGGTGTAGGTGATCAGATTGCCCGACCCGTTGCCGTTGCGGGTGTGCATCGAGGACAGGTGCAGGACGTCCGGATTGGAGGCGATGGAGTCGAACGTCCAGACCTCCCCGGTCTGATTGAAGGTCACCGTGGCCTCGGTGTTCGTGATGCCCTGCAGGGTGGCGTTGATGCCCGGAGGCTCGCCGAGGAAGGTCCCGAATACGTCCTCGTTGGTGAACACACCGTTCGTCCCGTCGGCAGCGTTGAGATTGCCGATCATGTTCGGGTACACGCCACTCAAGGTCAGCTCGGGTTCGTCGAATGAGGACGACAAACCCCAGGCTGCACCCTGGGATGCGGTGCCGAGGGAGGTCTCGGTCCCGCCCATCGAGTCATACGTCTGGGAGATCTGAAGGGGCAGGCCGGCACCCTGGATGTCGAAGAGCGAGCTGTTGACGCTCAGGTCGCCATTGGCGGCATTCACCCCGAGGGTGGTCTTGTCGTCGAGGGGGGTCTTCAAAATGTTCATGCCCGCCCCGGTGCCGATCCTCGGGGTGTAGGTCACCGTCAGGTACGGCCACTGGGACGTGGTGGCCGACGCCCAGTTGGTCACGTACACCGTGTTCGGGCTGTTGTCCGAGGTCAACATGAATCCTTGGTTCACAGATGCCGGAGGAGGCGTCGAGGGTGAGGTCAGATCCGCTCCGTTCACCCACGCCTGCACCTGTTGGACCGGGTCGTAGTTCAGCCAGCCGTTGGCCGTGCCGGCGTCCACCGGTTGGGCCCCCGGGGTGGCGGTGAAGTCACCGCCGGGGTTCGCCCATGCCGAGCCGCTCGTGTACTGGTTCCACGTGGCCTGGGTCGAGCTCCACGACTCGTTGGCGATGGTGCCGAGCGAGACGGGAATCGAGTTGCCGTTGAGCGCCCCTTGCTCGTAGACGTCGAAGGTGGAGTTCTGGACGAGGGAGTCATAGGGGACGAGCTTCGTCAGGTTGTCGAAGCGGAACATCGTGTGCGCATTGGCCGAGAGGCTGTTATCCCCGATTTGGTAGGAGGTTCCCGACTGGCACTCGGAGGTGTTCGGGGCACTCTGCCACATCTGGCACTGGGACGAGCTCTGGGGGATGGGGACGCTGACCGAAGGATCGACGGCCACCGGGAACGCTCGAGCGGGGTCGGCCAGCCAGCCAGCGTCGGCGGCCAGGCTGATCGTCATGGACGTGCCGTCGGGTGCGAGCGAGAGGGTCGGAGGCGGGCCGACGAGATTGTTGGCATCGGTGATCGAGGGTGTGTCGATGAGCATCGCCGTCGAACCGTCGGCATTGTCCAGGGCGATGGCGCCAGCCGGGGTCAGCGTCGGCGTGAGACCGGCACTGGGATCGAGAGACCAGGTGTAGCTGGCCGGCGTTGTCGCCGAGGCGAGCGACACGGTCTCGTTCACCCCGGTGTTCCCGAAGGCATAGGAGATGTCGGTTCCGGAGAACGCCTTAGCGAAGGTGACGGCGTCCCCCTTCACCGAGCCCGATACATCGGCGGGCGGCGAAGGGGCTCCTGCCGAACTGGCGCTTTGCAACAAGAAGCCGACCGATGCCGAACCAGCGGTGACCGAGATCGGTTGACCGAGCGACGAGGGAACTGTCGCCCCATAGAGCCCTGCTTTGTTGTGCCATCCTCCACCGGCATTGCCCACCGGAGTGTCGTCGATGGGCTGGAACGTGCCACTCGAATCTTTGTAGTTGACCGGCCCGGCGTAGTTCATCAGCACCCGGCTGCCCGTGCTCGTGAGATACGTACGCGAGGTGTCGGTGCGCAGGTTGGGCAGCTCAGCCACCACGGTCACGCCCTTGGGGAACGAACCTCCTGGGAGCGTTCCCACAGGACCGGTCACTTCCTGAGGACCGGGATCTGGTGATGAAGATGGCTGGCCCTGGACCACATCGGCCCTGGCCGTTGCAATGGGCGCCACCAAGGAGAGCGGGACGAAGATCGTCCCGAACACGACGAGCATGGACAACCCCACGCGCCCGACGGATCGACGGCTCCAGGCAGCACGCATGGCACCTCCTCCTCGGTCCTGCACCCACCGCGGGATTACTCCGCTGGCGACCGAGGCGAGCCGCCCCTCACTCGTCAGTTGTAAGCACTCAGAGCGTTACTTCGATCACTCTGTGTAGCGAGTGTCTGCCTTCGGCGAGGTGAAGTCAAGAGGCGATCTTCTCGGATCGGAGTCCATGACCGTCTTCGCCGACGGACGTCTCCCGTCCAAGCTCTGCGAATGCTTCGGCAAGTCGGAGATGTGTCGTCCCTGTCCGTGCCTTGGCGCATGTAGATCAGTTCGTGGTCGTGCGTCCTCATCCACCTGCCGCTTGCGTTCGCCCGGGGGACTTCCTCGCGATCTGGGGGGTATTCCCAAGTTGATCCCGACTAGCGCGCGACATCCACTGTTCCGTCAAACGACGTCAGGTAGCCACATGAAACTCGATGCCGAGTTCAGCGGCCGGCGGGTCGGGAGCAATCGTCCACGTTGTATTCGATACCGAACCAGAGCGAATGACCGTGGCGGAGGGCGGCCACCAGGGGCATCCGCAATGAGCCAGCCACAACCGATGTGCGCGGCGATTGTCGCTACTTCGTCAAGCAGCGGCCCAGGATCGAGGACCTCCAGTACTTCCAGGGTGCGGGTAGCGGGCCCATCGAGATCGGAAGGTGCGAGCGCAGACACAGGCGCGAGAGCCGCCCTGGGTAGGCGCCTCGCGCCGGTGCCGCTCGGTGCACACTTCGCGACTACAAACGCGGCTACGAAATCCGGCCTATTGGCGCGAATGCCGACGAGTGTCGAGAACAACGGTGCAGATCACGAGCACGACCGACCAAGCCTGAACGACGCTGAAAATCCCCCGGGTGGACTTTTAATCCCAAGGTGGCGAGATCGAGACTCGCACGGCCCACCTACTCAGAGGTAGTTTTTGCCGTACGGATCAGCCAGCTGGGTCCGCGCCGGGTACTGCGAACGTGTCCGTTCGGCGGCAGCTCTGGTGAAGATCAGCAGTGCGAAGAACGAGTAGACCCACAGATCATCGGTCTGCCACGAAGCGGCATCGTCCAGCAGGTCGGGATAGACGCCACCATGGATCATGGCGGCCGTGGAGATGGCGTACTTGCTTTTGTAGTGCTGATTCTTTCCGGAGAAACGTTGCTCGGGGAGAAATCGCTCCCGGATTTTCTCGAAGTCAATGGGATCTGCCGTGGTGGCTCCTGACTCATCGATGGCATCTGAAGCGAGCTCGAGGAGCTCCTCGGCCGGAAAGGTGTTGTGGCGAATGTGCAGCGCCCCGAGCTTCTCCAGTACCAGTTCGAAGTCCCGGCCAGCCGCCAAGCCGACGAGGACCATCCGGATGGCATCACTCCGATCGTCCGGTGTGGGCTGCTTCCTCGGCGCTATCACCTCAACGGTAGATCGATGTCTTCAAGTTTGCAGGAGTTGACGCCGAGCCGGTGATCAGGGGCACCTGTGCCGCCGCCCGAAGTGCCCTGATACGTCCTCCACAACTGGGCCGGGGTCAGCTGGTGAGGTTGCGGGCGAAGGCTTCTTGCTCGTCTGTCTCGACCGCACGTTCGCAGTACCCGGCGCGGACCCAGCTGACTGCTTCGCCTGGCGCTTGGCCGCAGAGGATGGCGAGACAGGCAAGCGCCGTACCGGTGCGACCGTGGCCGCCGTAACAGCCGATCTCGACGCGTTGGGCCGCCCGAGCCCGATCAAGCAGCGACTCAAGGGCCGCGACAACCAGAACTGGATCGTCTGGGACGCCGAAGTCGGGCCAGTCCAGGTATTCGTGGGGCCACGGCGGCCGCCACCTCTCGTCGAGGTACAGCCCGAAGTCAGGGGGTAGATCGCGGGCATAGGGATCGACGCTGCCAAAGGACACGGCGGTCAGCTCCGTGCTGTCTGGCAGCACGACACGACTGCGGTGTAAGTGCGATTCGAATCGATGATGTTCATGGCGCGAGTCCCTGCACGATGCAGGCTCGGCCGCGGGGTCCCAGAACGCCCCGCATTGGCTACACACAATGACGATCCGGGTCTCGACCATGCCGGCACTCTACGACCGTGTATTCCATGGTCGCCCGGAGCGAGCACGACCGGGCCGTGTGCACAGGTGTCGTCGGCATCCCAGAAGTGCCGTTTAGCCACGGCGATAACTGCCGCTGACCCGGCAGCGAGGATGCCCGAGCTGGACGAGTTCGACGGGATCGTGGTTGGCACGAAGGGCGGTCATCGATTCGTAGACCGAGACCAGATCTCGGAGATCACCACTTCGTGCGTTTGGTGCGACCTATCCGATGAGGAAGCGGCGGCACTACCGGCACCAAACGGTCCACCGGTTCTTCATCTCGACGCCACCTACGACGAAGGTTCATCCCTGAGTGCCCGATTCGCCCGACTATTCAGGCGGCCGCACTGGAAAGAACTTGAATAGCCGAAGTCCCGAGCGGTGTCGCCCCAGCTCCCGGTGATCGGGGGCAGCGCCAACCTCGGTCTGCTGGACTGAGGGGATGGCGGATCACGAGCGGAAACTGCGCCAGTTCCGTCTGATTGACAAGCGACTCAACCAGTTTGTTGAACGGCAGCGCCCGATCGACCAGACGATTGCCGATCTTGAAGGTCTCTTCTGGGCACTCGAAGAAACTTCCGACGAGTGGAAGGAGCGGTTCCAGGAAGGGTGGGGACGGCTAGAAATCGCCTATGCCGTCGCTCTCGACCGAGGTGACGCGATACCAGATGCCGGTGTCCCGGAGCTTCGTCAAGCCGCGGACGAGATGCTTGCGCTGGTCCATGAGTGCATCGCGGCGTTGGATTCAGACTGACCCGCTCCCGACGGTATGGGGCACCCTTTGACTACGTGGCTCGCTGGTCGACGTGCCGATCTCATTAGGCACGTCCTCTTGGATGAAAGTGCATTCCGCTCACCGCAGTCCGATTCTGGCCAAAGACCCGACGTCCCGTGGGCCGACGTTGAGCGCCGCATCGAGATTCAGGGCGGCGGCAATGAGCGCCAGGTGTGTGAAGGCCTGCGGGAAGTTGCCGATTTGGACACCGGTGGAGTCGATCTCCTCGGAGTACAGCCCGACGTGGTTGGCATACGTCAGCATCTTCTCGAACGCGTATTGGGCCTCCTCGAGCCGCCCCGAGCTGGCCAAGGCGTTGACGTAGAAGAAGGAGCAAAGGGAGAAGGTGCCCTCGCTTCCCGGGAGGCCGTCTGGTGAGGCGCTCGGGTTGTAGCGGTAGACCAGGCTGTCGGTCACCAGCTCCTCGTCCATGGCGTCGAGGGTGGACAGCCACATCGGATCGCGGGAGCCACCAGGCCCACGACCGGCATGAGCAAGTTGGCGGCGTCGAGGACGTCGGTGTCGGGGTGCTGGACGAAGGCCCGGCGCTTCGGGTGCCAGCATCGGTTCATGATCTGCTCGTACACGGCGTCGCGGGTGGTGGTCCAGCGCTCGACGTTTCCCGGACGGCCCCGATCCCGAGCCATCCGGACGGCCCGGTCGAACGCCACCCAGGTCATCACCCTGCCATAGGTGAAGTCCTTGCGGCCACCGCGGGTCTCCCAGACACCCTCGTCGGGCTGGTCCCAGTTGTCGCAAAGCCAGTCGATAATCCCACGGAGCTTGGTCCATCCCGGATGGCCCATCGGCTCCAGCCGGTCGGCGAGGGCCAGTGAGTCGAGGGCTTCGCCGTAGATGTCCAGCTGGAGCTGGTCAGCTGCCCCGTTGCCGATCCGCACCGGGCTCGAACCCATGTAGCCCTCGAAATGGTCGAGCTCCTCCTCCTCGAGATCGGAGGAACCATCGATCCGGTACATGATCTTCAAGGGCCCAGAGGTGCTGCCGGCCTGCTCGCTCACCCGATCACCGAGCCACTGCAGGAACGCCCGGGCCTCATCGGCATAGCCCAGTCCTAGGAGGGCAAAGACCGAGAACGAACCGTCGCGTACCCAGGTGAAACGGTAGTCCCAGTTCCGAGAGCCGCCCACTTGTTCGGGAAGGGCGGCCGTCGGAGCGGCCACGAGTCCCCCGCTCGGGGCGTAGGTCATGAGCTTGAGGGTCATGGCGGAGCGGTGTACCGATTCGCGCCAGCGTCCGCTGTAGGTACAGCGTGCCAACCAGCCTCGCCAGAAGCGGACGGTTTGCTCGAATATGGTGATGCCCTCCTCCTCGCCGATGGCCCTGGGGCCAACGTCAGGGTCGGTCTCGAGAAGGAAGCGGCGGGTCTGGCCGGCCTCCAGCGTGAATTCCAGGTGGACGTCCTCGGTATCGGTGGCCTGGGCTCCCGCCGCGCCGTGGAGCACCACCAACTGCCCGTTCGCTCGGAACATGGCACCCTCGGCCGAGATCTCGAGCTTGTGAGCCTGACGCCCATAGTCGAACCGTGGTGCGCAGTCGAGCGCGAAGGTCATCGACCCTCGGACCACCCGGACCCCTCGGCCGATGCGACGTCGGCTCTTGGCCACGGTCGGGTTCTCGATCGGCATGAAGTCGAGGACCTCACCCACCCCGTCGTCGGTCAAAAAGCGCGTTACGAGGCAAGCAGAGCCCGGGAAATACATCTGGACCGAACGGAATCCGTTGACCTTGGGGGCGATCCGGAAGTGGCCGCCTCGTCGGTGATCGAGCAACGACGCGAAGATGGAGGGTGAGTCGAATCTCGGTGTGCAGAACCAGTCGATGGTCCCGTCCGTCGTGACGAGTGCGGCGCTCTGAAGGTCGCCGATCAGCCCGTGGTCACTGATGAGGGGGTAGTCGGCCATTGGATCGCTCCTTTTTCCAGAAGCGGGGACCGGGCTGGAGCCCGCCCTCTCGATAAGGGTACCGGTTCTTCCAGAAGGGGGGACCGGGCTGGAGCCCGCCCTCTCGATAAGGTGCCGGGCTGCCGTCGTAGTCGGACGCACACTGGGCGGGTTCATGTGTCGGTGACCGAGCTTGGCGATGGATCGGTCGATGGGAGCAAGACTGCAGCGCCCAAGCCCAATAGGCCGATGAACGCGAGCACGACCACCGCGATGCCGTAAGACCGCTTCGGGTCGGCGAGGCCCGAAAAGAGAATCGTGCCTGCGATCGCGGTACCAAGGGACGACCCGAGGTTGGACACGCTTCGCGACAGCCCAGAAATCTCTCCTTGCAGCTGCTCGCTGAACGAAGACTGAACAACGTTCACCGACGGAGTGAGCATGACGCCGACACCTAGACCCATTAGGAAAAGCCCCGGGGCGAAGTACCAGGCGCCCGGACGACCCTTCACCAGCACGAGCAGAACAATGAGGCCGATGATCGCGACCGCGAACCCCGTCAAGATGAGTGTTCGCTGGTGGTATCGCTTCGCCAGCCGACCCGCGGCGACTGACGACAACAGGATGCCGAGCGTTGCTGCGGTGAAGATTACGCCTGTTTGGACGGAGTTGTAGTGTCGAACGACCTGCAGGTAGGCGGATACGACGAACGACGTGCCCAGTAGCATGGCCCATTGGACGTTCTGTGTGACGAGCGCC
The DNA here is from genome assembly GCA_963828385.1 of uncultured Acidimicrobiaceae bacterium. Taxonomy (GTDB): domain Bacteria; phylum Actinomycetota; class Acidimicrobiia; order Acidimicrobiales; family RAAP-2; genus Bog-756. Next base: position 318,962 of record CAWHEF010000002.1, on the reverse strand, counting down.
AAATTCGAGGTGCGGTTGCGGAACAACGCCGTGGACAAAAGGACCTCCTTGCCGGCTCGTTCGCGACGGCGGATCCAGGCAAAGAAGCCGGCCAGGATGATCACGCCGACGACGATCAGCACAAGCATGAGCGCCACGTTCTTGTCGGCCGCCATGATCCCCCCGACTAGGACCACCAGACCCAGCGCCGAGAGAAACGCCCCCATGATGTCGAACGGACGCGTCGGGTCTGGTGACACCGGATCAACGACCTTCCGGGCGAGGGACACGATGATCACAATGATCGCGGTTTGGAACACGAAAGCCACTCGCCACGAAACGGCCGTCGCGATCAACCCGCCGATCAGCGGTCCGGTGGCCGCGCCGATCCCTCCCATCCCACTGATGACGCCGAACGCCCACGCCCGAGACCTCATGTCGCTGAAGAGCATGGTGGTGAGGATGTACACAGGCGGGATCAGCAGGGCGGTGCCGACTCCCTCAAAGATCGAGTAACCGAGGATGAGGACACCTAGCCCAGGAGAGACCGCAGCGAGAACCGTGCCGATCCCGTAGATGGTCAGTCCCATCCTGAAGCAACGGATGCGACCAAGGCGGTCCGTTAGCTTTCCGCCAGGAATCATCAACGCAGCCATGACGAGCAAAAAGAGCGTGATGGTAACCTGCACGCCTTGAACCGTGGTGTGAAGATCCTGACTAATGGAGTTGATCATCACACTCATGTTTGAACCGGCAAAGCTACAGATGAACTGAGCTAAGGCCAACGGGACGAGCATTCGGCGTACCGAAGGTGTTGGGGTCTGTTGCTTCGTCGTATCAGGCACAGTTACTCGTTACTCCGCCTTGCGAGCCGCCCGCCCCAGCCTTTTGCGGGCCCCTCGTTCTCATTTCGTCCTCGCCGAAGAGTCCACCTCTGTCGCAACCTTCCACAGAGCAGTGTTGTAGCTCCTCACTCAAGTCCTGACAAGCAGTTCGCCGGGGAGCCGTCTGGCCGGGACCACGAGGTGCGGGTTTCCTCCTCGCTTTGATCCCGTATGCGTGAGTGCCGGGCTCTAGGCCTCCATCTCGGGGTCTAACCTCGATCGGCTGCGCCTGCCACCGAAGTTCCGTTGGGGGTCACTTTCATCCGTAACCGCGATATTGGGGCATGGGGGGTTGTGCAGCAGGTTCTGCCCAACAATTGACCGAACAATTCCGTCCATCTCCATCGCAGAGCGTCGTGCCTAGTCGCGGGCCTCTTCGCACTCACCGTGTCTGATCTGCGGAAATAGAACCCGCTGCGACAAAGGCGGACCGGCAGCGACATCAAGGAACGCCCTTTTAATCCCAAGGTGACGAGATCGAGACCCGCACGGCCCACCAGGCCACTACATGACCGAACGGATCGTTGCCCTGGGCTCGGGAACCTCCGGCTGACCAAGCTCACTGCCCGGGACCTCGATCGCCTCTACGCCAAGCTCACCACCAAGGGCAATGGCCACCGTGCGCCGTGCCCACACGCTGATCGGCGCCCACCAGAAGCGAACGATCGACCTCGACGAGCTCACCCTCACTGTCCTCGACGCCCATCGCCGGCGTATGGAGGACCTGGCGTCAGGCTTCGGCCTCGACGTGCTCCCCCACGGCTATCTGTTCTCGCGCTCTTCTGTCGGTGCCGAGCCGCCGGTGCGCATTTCGACCTAATCCGGATCTGTCCGGCTGGGGCAGTAATTTGACCGAGCGCGCAGAGACGGCCATCACCCTCGGAGGTACAACAGGAGAATGAATCAGTCCCACCTCGAATTCCTGTCCAGCCCGGAGTGGGCGGCCATGCTGGAGACGGATCTGTTGCCCTGGATCGAGGCTGCGGGAGACCTCGGTGACGATGTCCTGGAGATTGGACCCGGTCCGGGTCTCACCACCGATATCCTCCGCCAGCGGGTGTCCCACCTGACCTCCGTCGAAGTTGACGTCGGGCTGGCCATAGCGCTCCGGGACCGCTTGGTGGGCACGAACGTGGAAGTCATCTGCACCGACGCCACCGCCTCGGGGCTCGACTCGGACCGCTTCACCAGCGCCGCCTGCTTCGCCATGCTCCATCACATGGCCTCGCCGACCGACCAGGACCACCTGTTCGCCGAGGTCAGCCGGGTGCTCCGAGCCGGGGCAATCTTCGTGGGCACGGACTCCTTGGACCTTGACGCGATCCGGGCAGGCCACGTCGACGACATCTTCGTCCCGGTGGACCCGGACACCCTGGCCGACCGGCTATCGACTGCCGGATTCGTCGACACGGAGGTCGATGTAGGGGACTACCAGTTTCGGTTCGTCACTCGAAAGCCGTGCGACCCCACATAGATAGTGAGCCCGCTCCCACCTATCGACCGCGCCTGTCGTCGCCGTAGAGCGTTCCGTTCGCGGGAGTAAAGGGTGTTACCCGTTTGCCTGCGGGAGCGAGGCCTTCATCGCTACGTCAATCAGCTCAAGATGGGACGAGCTCGGCCAGATGGTTCAGCGAGTTGTGGAGATGATCGGGGTCGAACGGCGGAAACTGAATGTGCTCCCGGAGGGGCGGCGGCACCGCTGACCAGTCGTAGGAGAGCTTGACCTCGGTCTCGGATTGCCTGATCGGTGTGAGGTCGTAGCGCCAGACCCACCCGCCGAACTCGAGTTCACCATTCCCTGCTCGATCTTGGCCCGGCCTCCAGGCGATGGCGTGTGGAGGATCGAAGACCACGACCTTGTTGGCCATCTGGTAGTTGCCGTCTGGGCGGTTGTCGTGATACATCGCCATCCGGAAGACCTGACCTTCTGTCGTGAGCTGGCTGTTGCCATCGAGGGGTTCGCGGACCCAACCCGTACCGTCGATCGCGGCATGACTGGCAGGGTCGGCGATGATCGCGAAGATGTTCTCCGGCGGTGCCTTGATGGTGACCGTGGCGCTGAGGCTGTCAATCGTCATGGCGAGGACTCCTTCCGGGCAGCCGATTTAGACGGCAAGCGAGCAACTACGAGGACAGACGACCTAGCGGGTAAGAGTCATCGGTCGTCTCCCACGCCCCCTCGTCGAGGAACCGGCGACCTCACAGCAGGATCGTTGAGCGGGCATCCTGCCGCTCGTCCATCAACGAGATCGGGGCGATCACTGACGGGCGGCTGGCGGCCGTCGCGGTCGGCGCTTGGCACTTGGCGCTTGGCGCTTGGCGCTTGGCGCTTGGCGCTTGGCGCTTGGCGCTTGGCGCTTGGCGCTTGGCGCGCAGGCGCTTGGCGCTTGGCGCTTGGCGCTTGGCGCGCAGGCTGAGCCCGATGATCCCGGTGGGTAACAACAAGCTGAGCATATGTCGGGCCACGATCACGGCTACAGGTGTTCGCCAACCGACGCGAAGACTCGCGAACAATGGGAACGAGGAGGCAGTTCATCGGGCATATTCATGTGAGTCGAGCGGTACCGAAAGGCACCGGGTCCCGCTCTTGATCCCAAGGTGGCGGGATCGAGACCCGCAAGGCCCACGGCTCGGGATCCACGCTCCGCTCGATGCATCTCGGGTTCGGGAAAAAACAGGTTGGTAATGTCGTCCCGGTGAACACCCAGCTGGGTCGCGACGCACTGGCTGGAGGAGCCGCCCGTCGCCGATCCAGATGGATCAGGCGGGTAGCGTGGCCCACCCTGGCCCCGGTCCTGCTCATTGCGGGCTTGATCTTCTCTGCTCCGCCTCCTGCGGGTGCCTCCGGTGAACCGGGCGAAGCCACAACCGCATCGTCCCCAGTTGATCTGACGACCCCAGTGGACCTGGCCGACGGTATGGCCCACCGATCGGCCATCGTCCGGGCCGGAGACGCCCGGATCGAGGTGCTCAGTCCGACACTGTTGCGCCTCGAGTATTCGCCCACCGGCAACTTCGAGAACACACCGACTGTCAACGCCGTCGATCGGCGCATGCCCGTTCCTCCCTACCACACCGGCATCTCCCGTGGCTGGCTGACAGTCCAGACCCATCAGGCCGTGCTCCGCTACAAGCTCGGTTCGGGACCATTCACCACACAGAACACATCGCTCCAGCTGTCCGTGGACGGCCAACCCACGACGGTCCACCCCACCTGGGACTGGGAGTGCACGTTCGACCAGGTCTGCCAGGCCGGGGCCGCGTCCCTCGGGGGTGGTGCGGCCATGAGCGAGCAGTCGACCGGCTACGAGAGCCCCGCGGGTTACGTCGGCGACGTCCTGAAGCCGGGTGCCAGCGCCACCTGGGAGGTTCTCGGGTCGCCCGTCGGGCCGGCCACCCTCACGCTGCGGTACTCCACTTACGTGGTGCTCAACCCGCCACCGTCACGGAACTTCGACGTGATCGTCAACGGGCGGTACGTCACGACGCTGACCGCGGCGATCACCTCCACGCTCGACACGGCCGGATGGGCGACGCTCACCACCACCGTGCCCCTCCAGGCGGGGACGAACTCGGTCGAGCTCCGATGCGGAACCGGTGAGGGATGTGACACCGACTTCGACACGGTGGCGGTTGCGCCGGTGGGGAGACCCACCGCCCATCCTCCCGGCCACCGGTCCACTGGGAGGATGGATCCGCGGATTCGACACCGACACCTACAACATAAACCCGACTTGCGGAGCCGACGAGCAACCGGCGACATGTCAAGCGGGCCTCGAGCCGCTCCACACCGACGGGCTCCTCGACCAAGCCGGCTGGCGGCTGCTCGACGACACGAAGGGCGCGATATGGACGCAGCACGGCTGGGTGCGGCCCCGACCTTCGCACGGAGATGTGGAGGACGGCTACCTGTTCGCCTACGGCCACGACTATTCCGGCGCCCTGCGAGGCACTGACACGCCTGACCGGGCCTGCCCCCCTACTGCCCCGCAACGTCTTCGGCGTCTGGTACTCCGACTACACGCCGTACTCGAGCCACTCCATTCAGCAGAGCGTCTATCCCGAGTTCGTGAAAAACAAGGTTCCACTCAACACGCTCTCGCTGGACACCGACTGGAAGTCACCGAACGACTGGAACGGATGGTCGTGGAACACGTCGCTCTTCCCCGATGCCAGCTTCGTTTCTGACCTGGGCGCACGCACCACGGCATCGACGTCACCTTGAATATCCACTCCGGCATCGAAGACAACGACAAAAAGCTCCCAGCGGCTGAGCGCATCTCCGGGCACACCCTCTCGCCGTCGGCCTGTCAGGCGGGACCGTGCAAAGTCTGGGACTGGAGCTCGATCCCCCAAGCCGAATCCAACTTCTCCCTCCAGCAGAGCTTTGAGCGCCAAGGTGTGGCCTTCTGGTGGCTGGACTGGTGCTGCGACGACTCCGTGGTCTCGATGCCCGGCGTCACCCCCGACTCGTGGATCGGTCATCTCTACGCCCAGCAGATGGCCGACTCGGGGGCAGCGGGGCTTCGTGCTGGCCCGGATCGGTGCTCCAACGACGATCCGGAGCAGGTCTATCCGGCCGGGGCGTGGTCCGACCACACCTCCGCCATCGCCTTCACCGGCGACGCCTGGGGAACCTGGAACACGCTGGCACAGGAGGCCGAGCTCACCCCGGCCGAGGCATCGATCGGCGAGCCATACGTGAGTGACGACATCGGGAGCTTCCTCGGCCCTCCTCCCACCCAGTCCGGGGCTGACCCGCCCGACCTCTACGACCGGTGGGTCCAGCTCGGCACCTTCCAGCCCATCCTCCGCCTCCACTCCGACAACGAGGACCGCCTGCCGTGGCAGTATCCCCGAACCGGTGCGCTCCGCCACCGAGGACGTTCCTCCGGCTTCGGGAGGCCCTCCTCCCCTACACCTACACGCTGGCGGCCGAGGCCCACCAGACCGGCCTGCCCATGGACCGCCCGCTCTATCTCGACTACCCAGAGCTCAACCGGCCGCCTACGCCAACCCGACGGAGTACCTCTACGGGCCCGATGTGTTGGTTGCCCCGGTGACCACGCCGGGCGACGTGGCCACGACAACGTGTGGTTCCCTCCGGGACGGTGGGTGGACTACTTCACCGGGGCCACCTTCACCGGTCCGTCGACAACCGCCTTGGGGACGCCCCTCGACCGGATGCCGGTCTTCGTTCGGACAGGAGGGATCATTCCCGAGGAAACCACCGTGTCCGGGACGCCCGGTGCAGCCGGGACGACGACCCTCAAGGTCTACCCGGGATCCGATGGGTCGCTCCGGCTCTACGATGACGCCGGCATCGGGCTCGGCTACACGAAGGGCCAGGACAGCCAGACGCCGATCACTCTCTCGTCCGGACCGCCCGACGCGACCGGCGGGAGATCATTCACCCGGGTGATCATCGGTCCGGTGCACGGCCACTACCCCGGGCAGGCGTCGGCAGCCAACTACCGGGTCGAGCTGGTGGACCTCACCCCTCCCTCGCGTGTCACGTTGGACGGGAAGGCAGCGTCCGAAGGGCGGGGCGAGCGCTCCCGGCCCTCGTGGTCCTACGACCGGTCAACGGACACCTTGACCCTCATCACCGGGAGGCATCCGGTATCTGCGCCGCTCTCCGTCGAGGAGACCGGAGCACGGCTCGTCTCACCTGGCGAGCCGACCAACGTAACGTCATCGTGAGCCCGTGCCGGACCACGCCGTTGGCGCGGAACCGGAACGCCATCTGCGGTTCAGTCACTGCGAGGAGTGGCTCCTCTGAGCTGCGTGTCCGCCTCGGTGATGAGGCGTTGGAGGTGTAGACCGTGATTGACGTCGAGAGCATGCGCTGCACGGCGGTGGTAGCTCTCGGTGAACTCGCGCCGGAGGCACGCGAACGTCGAGCTTTCGGCGACCGACGACGCATCGAGTACCTCGACGCCATCGTGACCGAAGATCTCGACCCCCGCGATACCGGGCTCCCCGGGCACGCTGGCGCTCAGCAATGCGGCGCTCGTCGGGCCGTTCTCGTGCCCGAGCAGCAGCGCGACCCATGTGTCCGCCGTGCCGGACGCATGCACGGACACGACGCGGCCGAGTGATGCTTCGAGCATGTCGATCACGTGGGGGCCGAGATCGAACAACGGCCCACGTTCGAGCCGCCACGGCGTGGCGAACGGGCCGCCCAACGAGGCCGCCGAGATGAAGCGGCCACTACCACCGATGGGCCTGATGAGCGGGAGACGCTTGAGAAACGCCCGGGTGCGCGTGGCGTACCGCCAGGTGAGCACCACGATCGACGCCACGCCGGCGTCGTTCACGGCATCGGTGAGTCGTTCCGCACTCGGTTCGTCGAGCGCGATGGGCTTCTCGAGCATTACCGCCTTGCCCGCCTGCGCCGCCCGGGTGGCCATGGTCGCCTGGACGTCGGGAGGCACGGAGAACGTCACCGCGTCGCAGTGGTCGAGGAGCGCGCCGTAGTCGTCGAAGGCGTGGGTGCCGTGGGCGGCGGCGATCCTGGCGGCAGCATCGAACCGTCTTGCCCATACCCCGACGAGCTCGGTCTCCGGGCCGCCGGCGAGCATGGGCGCATGGACGATTTCGGCCCAGAGGCCGGCGCCTACCAACCCGACCCGCAGCGGCGGCTGCGTCGAAGGCGGCCCGTCTACCTCCTTCGGTGAGCTGCCCGTGCTCCTTTTGTCACTTCCCGGTTGCATCGCTGTTTCAGCCGCTCGGGTTGCCGTGTGCTTCCCGCCGGCGGAGGAGCAGCATCGTGATGACACCCAGGGCTACAACAATGAGGGCGCCGATGACGATCAGAGCGATGGCCCAGGCAGGCATCCCGGTGGAGACGGACGAATAGGTACCGAGCCCGGTGCGGACAACCGTCGTGGGCGGCGTCGTCGGAAGAACGACCTTACCCGTCCACTCGGCCCTCGAGGTCGGGTCGTAGGAGAGCTGGACGTGGCACGGCACTGCGGCACCGGGCTCGAGCCCGGGAGCGTTGACGGGGAGGAGAGCGCTGTCGCCGGGAAGAACCGTGTCGGACGAGATTGCGTATGACACCTGTCTTCCGGTCAGAGCACAGCTCGCCGTCCCGGCCGCCTTGGCAAAGGTCTGGCCGGAGTTCCGTACCTTCACGTACATGCGGGGCGCAGACCCTACGGCTCCGCCCGTGACACCGGATATCTGAAGCCTCGTCGTCAGCGCCGAGATCGAGCCGACCGTGACCGCCACACCGACGGTGACCTGGTCCACGATCACGGCGCTGGCCGATGCCTTGCCGTTCGACCCGACGGTGACCCGGGGTGAGGGGGTATTTGGTTCGACGGTGATGCCGGCCAGGTACTGCCGGGGACCGGTGGCGGAGGGGACGCTCACCGTGAATGGAACCGTTTCACGAGCGCCCGGCTGGAGCGTGATCTTCGGCGGCAAGCCGGACACCCAGCATCCGACTCCGACGCACTTGTCGAACGATCCCTCGAACGCGCTTCCCGAGTTGGGGGAGGTGATGCCGGTTGATCCACTGAGCTTGAGTGTCTCGCTTCTGGTTCCTTCGTTGCTGATGATCACGTTGGAGCTCGAGGTGTCACCGGGCCCGAGAGTGAACTCGAAGTATGGCGGAGCTTGCCCGTTCTGCAAGGGTGGGGGGCTTACCCCGATGGGCGTCGAACCACCCAGCGAGATCGCGCCGGCGCTCGACGGCTGGACGGCGAGCGCCACCATCGATAGGGCAATGGCCGCGACACAGCACGATCCCCTCCGGCGTACGAACGATCGATGGCGAGGCCCTTGATTGCTCATGGCGCCGAGACGATGGCCATCGTCACGGTCGAGGTGTAGGCACCGGCGTAGGCATTTGAGGGAACGTTGACCCACCATCCGAAGGGATTCGGATGGGTGCTCCCGCCGAGGATGATCTGGCCGAGGCCCGTACCGGCAGCGGTGTCGAAGATGGTGAAGGTCGACGGTGTGACGGGAGCGGTGGTGATCGCCACAGGGTAGGTCGTGGTATCGGTCGGCAGGGTGCATGTCGCGACACAGGTAGCAGTCGGGCTCGTCGTGGCCGAGGCCGAGGTGAGGCTGCCCGTGGTCAGGAACGTTCCGCTGTTGGCGAGGGTGCGGGTCCCATTGGTGAATGTCGTCGCCGAGATGGTCACGTGCCAGCCGGCCCCAGTACCCGTGGCGTCGTTGACGGTGAGCTGCTGGTCCCCAGGGGTTAGATCGACGACGCTCTGGTTCGTCCCGGTAAGGGTCGCAGCCCAGCTCAACGAGCGCGGCGAGGTCATACTGAGCGTGCCGGTGAAGGTCACGCCCGGCGTCGTGCCCGAGGCGATGAAGGTGGTGCCGTTCTTGGCGGCGACCTCCGAGGTGTAGGTGCCGACGGTCGTCGTGTTGGTCAGCCCGTTGACCTGGATCGAGACGGCGGTGCCAGAGGTGACCAGGACAGAGGTGAACGAATAGGTCAGGGTGGTGCCGGTAAGGCTTACGGATCCGCCGATGGCCACAGTGGCCGGTGTCACCGTTCCCACGGTGGGCGCTCCCGCCGTCCCCGAGGGAACGCTCATCGTCACCGAGTTGAGCAACGACGACGACGCGGTGGTGAAGCCGTAGCTGTAGCTGACGCCGGTAGCGCCGGTGGTCGACTTCGACGCAGTCCAGGTGGGAGCGGTGAGGGCGGTGGCCGTGAACGTCACGCCCGGCGTCGTGCCGGAGGAAACGATGGTGGCCCCGTTCTTGGTGGCGGTCGTCGAGGTGTAGGTTCCGGCGGTCGTCGTGTTCGTCAGTCCGTTGACCTGGATGGAGACAGCGATTCCGGCAGGGATCGACGCAGACGTGAACGAATAGGTCAGAGTGGTGCCGGCGAGGCTCACGGCTCCTCCGACGGCCACGCCACCGGGAGTCACGGCGCCCACGGTCGGAGTTCCGGCTGTTCCCGAAGGTACGGTCATCGTCACCGAGTTGAGCGAGGAGGTCGAAGAGGTGGTGAAGCTGTAGGTGTAGCTGACGCCGGCGGTGCCGGTGGTCGTCTTCGACGCCGACCAGGTGGGAGCGGTGAGGGCGGTGACGGTGAACGTGACACTCGAGGTCGTGCCCGAATCGATCACGGACGCTCCGTTCTTCGTCGTGATCGTCGAGGTGTAGGCGCCGGCTGTCGCCGTGTTGGTCAGTCCGTTGACCTGGATCGAAATAGCGGTTCCCGCTGTGATCAGTGCAGAGGAGAACGCATAGGTCAGCGTGGTGCCGGTAAGGCTCACGGATCCGCCGATGGCCACAGTGGCCGGTGTCACCGTTCCCACGGTGGGCGCTCCCGCCGTCCCCGAGGGAACGCTCATCGTCACCGAGTTGAGCAACGACGTCGATGCGGTGGTGAAGCCGTAGCTGTAGCTGACGCCGGTCGTGCCGGTGGTCGTCTTCGACGCAGTCCAGGTGGGACCGGAGAGAGCAGCGTCCTGAATGACACCAAGATGAGGAGCGTCGCCTCCGGGTGAGGCTGTCGCGGTCGTAGTCGTGGTCGAAGCCGGAGTCGTCGCCGTGGGGCTGGTCGTCGGCGTCGTCGGCGCCGGCGTCGTGGTCGTGGTCGTGGTCGTGGTCGTTGCCGCCATGGTCGAGGAGGTTGTCGATGTCATAGTTGAATCGGCTCCGGTCACCGCAGCCGGAAGCACCGCTCCGGAGATGACGGCGAGGACGACGATCACAAACGCGGCTGTACCTCTCGGAAGACCCACTCCTCGGGACGGGCCCCGGGTGCATCGACGGACGTTCGAGTGCCGCTCCGCGGTCTCGCTCACGACGTTGGACGACCTACGCGCTAGAGCGGAGGTGCGCAAGCCCCTTTGCCGCACGCCCCCTCATGAGAACGTCCATTCGAAGCCGATCCTGCTTCCGGCGATTAGCGGATGAGACGTTGGGCAGCCCGATCCTCACGGCGCCGAGACGATGGCCATCGTCACGGTCGATGTGTAGGCACCGGCGAAGGCGTTGGAGGGAACGTTGACCCACCATCCGAAGGGATTCGGATTGGTGCTCCCGCCGAGGGTGATCTGGCCGAGGCCCGTACCCAGAGCAGTGTCGTAGATCGTGAAGGAGGACGGTGTGACGGGCGCTGTGGTGATCGCCACAGGGTAGGTCGTGGTATTGGTCGGCAGGGTACATGTCGCGACACAGGTAGCAGTCGGGCTCGTCGTGGCCGAGGCAGAGGTGAGGCTGCCCGTGGTCAGGAACGTTCCGCTGTTGGCGAGGGTGTGGGTCCCGTTGGTGAATGTCGTCGCCGAGGTGGTCACGTGCCAGCCGGCCCCGGTACCCGTGGCGTCGTTGACGGTGAGCTGCTGGTCCGCAGGGGTCACATCGACGACGCTCTGGTTGGTCCCGTTGAGGGTCGCGGCCCAGTTCAACGAGCCCGGCGACGTCAGCGTGAGCGTGCCTGCATTCACGGTGAGGGTCCCCGTGGCCGTGCAGCTCGATCCCGCTGGAACTGGAGTACCGCATGCGGCAGCACCGGCTGCGCCGGAGGTCAGCACCGCTGATGCACACGTCAGGCCTGCGATCAGAGACAGCGCTGCGGAAAACGCAGCGGCCAATCGAATGAATCGCATGGTGTGCACCCGGGGCCTTTCCTATGTACGGCACAACTCTTACTGTCCCTATCGACACACGAATGCACTACCTTAAGGTGTTCCAAGGTTCGAATGGGGGATTGGCACCCGTGGGCGACGGCATTGCCCTCTCCAACGGCAGCACTCCCCGTCCTGCTGAGTTTCGAGAAGACGGGCGGACGCACCAGCTCGCCCGCCAATGCCGCATCTGCAGCTAGACGCTGCTTCGGGCGGCACGGCCCTCCGGGTCACTGCCGGCTCACGAATTGCTCACACAACCATCACCTTCACATGTGAAGATACGGCGTGCGATGGAGCAGGGTTAGGACTCGGTCCAAGCTCGGATTGGCCGTGGCCGGGGCGTTGGTGGCCTCGACGCTTACGGCGTGTGGGTCGTCCGCCTCGTCCGGATCCCAAGCCACATCGTCGAGCTCGGTCGAACGGGTGAGCGGAGGGTCCCAGGGCACCTACGTCGTGCCGTCGGGCATCCACAAGATCAAGCACGTGATCGTGGTCATGCAGGAGAACCGGTCCTTCGATTCGTACTTCGGGACCTACCCCGGCGCGGACGGCATCCCGATGAGCAACGGATCCCCCACGGTCTGCGTCCCCGACCCGGCGGGCGGAGGGTGCACGAGCCCCTATCACGACAACGCTGACGTCAACGGCGGCGGTCCCCACGGGGAGGCCAACGCCGTCGCCGACGTCGACGGCGGCAAGATGGACGGGTTCATCAAGGAGCAGCAAGGCGCCCGCAAGACCTGCAAGGTGGCCGACGATCCTGCGTGCCAGACCACGGCTACGCCCGATGTCATGGGCTACCACACCGACGCCGAGATCCCGAACTACTGGACCTACGCCAAGGACTTCGCCCTCGACGACCACATGTTCGAACCGGTCAAGTCGTGGTCGCTGCCCGACCACCTGTACATGGTCTCGGCGTGGTCGGCCAAGTGTGCGAACAGGTCGCCGTCGAGCTGCGTCAACGACATCGTCGGGCCCTACGGGGTCCAGCAGATGCAGCAGGCAGTGCAGCAGGAGCTGACGACCGGCCAGACGTCGATCGATCTGGCATGGACCGACGTCACCTGGTTGCTCTACGCCCGCCACGTCTCCTGGGCCTACTACGTCCAGACGGGGACGCAGCCCGACTGCGACAACGACTCTGCCGAGACATGCGCCCCGCAGCCGCAGTCCGCCCGTACTCCCGGCATCTGGAACCCGCTGCCACTCTTCGGTGACGTCCAGCGCGACCACCAGGTGCACAATGTCCAATCACTCGACTCGTACTTCTCCGCAGCCAAGGCCGGGGCGTTGCCAGCGGTGAGCTGGATCACTCCCTCCGGCCCTGATAGCGAGCACCCGCCTGCCAGCGTCCACCAGGGCCAGGCGTACGTGACATCGATCGTCAACGCCGCCATGAAGAGCCCGGACTGGGACTCGACCGCCATCTTCCTCGCCTGGGACGACTGGGGCGGTTTCTACGACCATGTGACGCCTCCGGCGGTGGACCAGAACGGGTACGGGCTCCGAGTCCCCGCCCTCGTCATCTCCCCCTACGCCAAGTCCGGCTACATCGATCACCAGACCCTGAGCAGCGACGCCTACCTGAAGTTCATCGAAGACGACTTCCTCGGAGGCGAGCGGTTGAACCCGAAGACCGACGGCCGCCCCGACCCCCGTCCGACCGTCCGCGAAGACGTGCCGATCCTCGGGAACATGACCGAGGACTTCGACTTCACGCAGTCTCCCCGTGCCCCGGTCTTGCTGCCGACGAACCCGCCCACCGACTCGCCCACGATCCCGGCCATCTTCACCGGCGCCCCGTCCTGCCAGGGGTGCACCACCCCGCCGCCGGCTGCGCGCAAGGCGAAGGGATGACGGCGCCCAGGGCCTGACAGCGACGGAGGCTCGCCCAGGCACCCCGGGCTACGCTGACGCCGAGCCCATGGTTGCCGCCTCGAACTCCAGCCCAACGGACACTGGGTCGGATCCGGAGCGGGCGTTGCCCGCCGACACGGTGGGGCTCCTCCAGGGGATCTGCACGACGCGTGCCATCCGCAGGTACCTCGACGAGCCCGTTCCCGAGCCGGTGCTGCGCGACATCCTGTTCGCCGCCACCCGGGCCCCGAGCGGCTCCAATCGGCAGCCGTTCCGGTTCCTCGTGCTCACCGACGGCCCCCGAGCGGTCCAGGCCAAGAAGGTGCTGGCCGAGGGCGCCCGGAGGGCATGGGACGCCAAGCGAAAAGCAGACGGTTACGACCGGGGCTCGGGGACAGACGCCGGATCGCCCAAAGCCGCCATGGCCCGGTCGATGGACGCCTACGTCGCAGGCCTCGACACGGTCCCCGTCCTCGTCCTCCCCTGCCTTATCCGACGTCGCCAGCCGAGCCTCGTCGACGGTGCCTCGATCTACCCCGCATGTCAGAACCTGCTGCTCGCTGCCCGGGCCCTCGGATACGGAGGGGTCATGACCAGTTGGAACCTGCTCGTGGACGCCGAGCTCCGCTCGTTGCTCGGCATCCCCGACACCGCCGTCGTGGCCGGCGCCATCACCTTCGGCCGGCCGGCGGGCCGCCACGGACCGGTTCGGCGCCGGCCCATGGACGAGCTCGTCTATCTGGACGGGTGGGAGCAGGCGGCCGCCTTCGCCGTGGATCCACCGGGAACCCGCCACACCTCGGCGGGTCCCCCGCGTCCTGACTGACGCCGGCCGGCAACCGCCGGTCGGATGTGTCCGCTACGCCGAGATGGCACCGGCCATGTGGCGGCTCCCCATCATGTCGGCGAAGTTCCCGCTGTAGAACTGCTCCCTCGCCAACTCGGTGGCCTCCCGGAGCGAGGCGTCGAAGTGGCCAAGCGGGTCCCGGCCGCCTTCGGGGTGGGGGTAGTCGGACGAGAAGAGGAAGAGGTCGTCGCCGCACTGCTCGATCATCCACCCCACGGGCTCGGTGGGGAACGGCGTGAACCAGAGCTGACGGTGGACGTAGTCGGCGGCGCGGAGCGGGAGGTCGGACAACCCCGGCTCGGTTCGGGCGAAGGTGTCCTGGGCGATGTCGAGCCGCCGGAGCCAGGGGACGACCCACATCGCGCCCTGCTCGATGCAGCCCCCTCGCAGGCCGGGGAACTTCTCGAGGATCCCGTCCAGCACCAGCGCCGACAGGAACTGCTCGGGCGGTTGGTGGATGGCCATGTAGTCCTTGGACCGGACGTTCTCGCCACCGCCGAGAAAATCGGTGACTGGCCGATCGTTGTCATGGAACGCCCGGCGGATCGTGCTTCCGCCTCCTCCGATGTGCACCATGAAGGGAACGTCGGCGTCCTCCAGCGTCGCCCAGACACCATCGTGGACGGGATGGGTCGGCGACTGACCTTGCCCGGGGTGGGACGGGACCTGGACGGCACCGCAGCCCATCTCGATCGCCTCCATCACGGCGGCGACGGTCCTCTCAGGGTCCGCCCATGGGACATTGGCCACGGGGACAAGTCGTTCGTCGACCGAGCAGAACTCCACCATCCCCCGGTTGTGGGCGCTCGTGCCTCCGTAGAGAAGGTCCATGTCGTCCCCGAGGAACTGGGTGGAGGCGAACGTGGAGAAGACGAGCTGGCGATCGAAGCCGAGAAGATCGAGCGCCCGGCTCCGCTCGACGGGATCGAACGCCCCGAGGGCGCTCCAGCCCTTGGCCCGCATGAGCGCGCCTTCCAGGCTGCGAGCGGCCCCCTCGTCTCCCTTGCGCTGCTCGGCCTCCACAATGGCCTGGTCGGCGAGGGCCCCGGCCGCCCCGAGATGGAGGGGTCGGAGCCGCTCTTTCACCGGAGCGTCGGCGAACTCGTCCAACCACTCGGGAAGCTCCATGATGTGACTGTCGGCGTCGTAGTAGGTCCGTCCTTCGGCGTACGGCACGTGTTCCCCTTTCGACCCGGCGAACCCGAGCCCGCCGAGGTGCCCGACGGTTGCGTTCGATGGTCACGCACGACCGCCCGGTGCGGATCAGCATCTCCGTGGCGATCGTACCGCCCGGCTCGCACCCGGCGCTGACCGGTCCCCGGGACCCGGTACCCGGTGCCGGACCAGCGGTTCGTTCAGCCGGCGAACCTTGCGGGTGAGCACTGCTCGAGCACGGCGGCGATCGACTGCTCGTGCCCGACCCGTCGGCTGGTTGCCTGTCCGAGGAGCTCCGACGCCACGACCGAGGCCGAATAGGGACCGAGCAGCAACCCTTCGGTCCCGTGCCCGGTGGCGACCACCAGGTTCGACCACCCGGGAACCCGACCGAGCACAGGAAGCCCGTCCGGCGTGACCGGCCGCGACCCGACCGCGCGTCTCGACGACGGACGCCTCCGACAGCCCGGGGGCGACAAGAAGGGCCTCCCGCAGCAACTGGTGGAGCCCGTCGGCAGTCGGCCGCTCATCGAACCCGGCGTCGGCTTCCATGGTTCCTCCGCACACCACCCTTCCATCCGGCCACGGAACGAGATAAAAGCCGAGCACCGGCTGGACGATGGGCCACGTCGCCGTATCGGTCGAAGGCATGGCCAGGTGGACGATCTGCCCCTTAAGTGGGGAGACGGGCAGTTCGACGCCTAATGGGGCGACCAGCGAGGCGGTCCAAGCTCCGGCGGCGAGCACCACGGTCCCGGCCGGCACCGACCCGCCCCGGGTCTCCACTCCGACCACCAACGAACGCGAGCGATCGACGCCGAGCCCGGTGACCCCGCTGTCGATCATCTCGAGCCCGTGGCGGAGCGCTCCACGTCGCAGCGCGGCGTTGAGGACTCGGCCGTCGACGCGTCGGGCGGCCCGGTTGAGCACAGCCCGACGCGGCGATGTGAGCGGGGGGAAACGGGAGACGGCATCGGCCGGGTCGATCTCCTCGAGCGCCCCCGGGCTCCTGCCGGCGGCCAGCGCCAGCAGCTGGTCCATGACGGGGTCGTCGCCCGGTCGCTGGGCAACGAGCAGCGACCCGGTCACCGAGAACCCGCAGTCGCCGGCGGCGTCCTCGGCCAGGCGGCGAGCGAGCTCTTCGTAGTGGGCGGCAGCGGCCTCGGCGAATGCGTACCGGAGCGGATCGGCCTCCCAACCGGTCTCGGGGGAGAGGATCCCGGCCCCGGCGTCGGTAGCCCGACTCCGGTCGTGCCGGTCGACCAGGGCAACCGTTGCCCCTGCCTTCACCAGATCGTAGGCGAGCGACGATCCGACGATGCCGCCTCCGACGACCGCCACGTCGACCGGTCCTCTACGCACCGGCGGCGCCTTGTGCCTCGAGGATGGCGCGGGCCGAGTCGATGCGCGCCGCCTGCTCCGAGTCGAGGTCGGGATACCGGATGTCGAGGGTGCCGATGGCATGGACGGTGATGCCGGCAACCAGGGCACGCATGGCAGGCTTGCGGTCCGCCGGGATGACGTACCACGGGGCCCATCGTGTCGACGTCGCTGCCAGCGCCTCCTCGTAGGCGTGCCGGTAGTCGTCGAAGTAGTCCCGCTCTCTCAGGTCGTCGGGCGAGAACTTCCACTGCTTCCGCGGATCGTCGAGGCGGGCGAGCAAGCGCCGGCGCTGCTCCTCAGACGACAAGTGAAGGTAGAACTTGATGATGCGGGTGCCGCTGCGGACGAGATGGCGCTCGAACACGTTGATGTCCTCATAGCGCTCAAGCCAAAGGTCGTCCCCCTCCGCCGTGGCGGTGGGAAGGCGCTGGGCCTCGAGGAGCCGGCCGTGGACCCGCACGGAGAGCACCTCCTCGTAGTGCGAGCGGTTGAACACCCCGATCCGCCCCCGGTCCGGCAGTGCCTTCGAGCAGCGCCACAGGAAGTCGTGGGCCAGCTCCTCGGTCGAGGGCTGCTTGAACGAGACGACGTCGACACCCTGGGGGTTCGTGCCGGAGAGGACGTGCCTGATCGTCGAGTCCTTTCCGGCGGCATCGACCCCCTGGAAGACCAGAAGGACCGACCAGGTGTCACTGGCGTACAGGCGCCCCTGGGCCGATTCGAGCTCGGACTTGAACGTGTCGAGATCCCGTTTCGCCTGCTTCTTCATACGCTTCTGCGCCCGCTTGGGGGACGTAGGGTGCCCTCCGCTCCCCGGCCATGCAGCCCGCGTGCCATCCGTCGGGCGGAGGTCGAGTCGGGCAGGGTCGCCGGGTTCGACCCGGAGCTCGCCGATCACGTCTGCGGGAAGCATCATCTCCCGGCTCCTTTCCGGACCCCGAGGAGCCTAGGGGCGGTGGTGGTCGGCCACTCCACCTGGCGACGGGATGGGGCCCGTCGATCGATCCACCCGCACGTGAGGACCCGACCAGCGGATCGTTCCGAGTCCGGGCGTGCTGTGCCCGGATTGCACGGTCACGCCACGGGCTCGGGCCACTAGCGTCGGGGGGACCAGCGCCAAAGTCAGCACACGACTCGGGAGGATGCGATGCCATCGGGAAGGTTCGTCTTGCGGGCAACGGTCGGGGGCCTCTTGGCAGGCCACGGGTTGCAGAAGCTCCGGGGCAGCTTCGGCGGCCCAGGACTCGAGGGGACCGAGAAGACCATGGAGTCGATCGGGCTCCATCCCCCGCGTCAGCAGGCGTTGGCTGCCGCCCTGACCGAGACCGTCGGTGGCGGGCTCACTGCCGCCGGTCTCCTCAGCCCCCTCGGGCCTTCGATGATCATCGGCGGGATGGCCGTCGCCATCGCCAAGGTCCACGCCAAGAACGGCGTATGGGTGAGTTCCGGAGGCTACGAGTACAACCTGACCATCGTCGCCGCTTGTCTGTCATTGGCCACGTCAGGACCGGGTCCGTTCTCGATCGACGGCCTCTTCCGCAAGCAGCGTTCGGGGCTGCACTGGGGAGCGCTCAGCCTGGTGCTGGGCCTCGGCGCCGCCGCGGCCACGCTCGCCATCTCCGATCGGATGGCGCCGGCCTCGTCTGCGGACGCCGCTGGCATCGAGGACGCTCCGACGGGCGATCGGTGACCGGAGATCCCACCGAGGCCGAGAGGCTCGTGCGGGACTTCCTGGACACGGTGGCCGGGCACGACGCCGAGGCGCTCCGTCCGTACCTCGCAGATGATGTCGTGTACCACAACATCCCGATGGATCCGGCCGTGGGGGTCGATCAGACGGTCGCCTTCCTCGACGGGTTCTTCGCCATGTGCGACCAGCTGTCCGTCGAAACGTTGTACGCCGCGACCACCGGCTCGGTCGTCCTGACCGAGCGGATCGACACGTTCACGGTCGGGGACAAGGTCGCACCGCTACCGGTGATGGGGACCTTCGAGGTGCGAGGCGGCAAGATCAGCGCCTGGCGCGACTACTTCGACCTGGCCCAGATCACGGCCATGCTGTCGGGAGAAGGCTGAGTCGCGCCTGCTCGCGTAAGTATCGAAGGCTGTCACTACGCTCGGGGCATGGAACGACCGATCACCGGGTTCCACCACGACGACGAGGGAGATTGGGTGGCCGAGCTCGCCTGCGGCCACAACCAGCATGTCCGTCACCGGCCGCCGTTCCAGATGCGTCCCTGGGCCGTCGATGCCGCCGGGCGTGCGTCGAGGATCGGGACGTCTCTCGATTGTCCCCTCTGCGACCGAGCCGAGCTCCCGGGCGACCTGGAGCACGTGCGCACGACCCCGCGATGGGACGAGGGGTCGGTCCCCGCCGGGCTGCTCCGCAGTCATCGGACCGCTGCTGGGACCTGGGGGCTCCTGACCGTTCACCGAGGACGGCTGCGCTTCGGGGCCGACACCGAACCCCCCATCCACCTCGAGGTCGTCGGTGGATCGAGCCAGCCCATCCCTCCCGAGGTGGTTCACCGGGTGACGCTCTTGGGCCCCGTGGAGTTCTCGATCGACTTCCTCTCGGTTCTCGGGCGTGATCCTCGCCCGCAGAGGGAGGACCGCTCGGCAGACACCGGTGATGTTCCCACCGGTGATGATCCCGGCGGCGAGCCCGTCGGCGATGATCCCGCCGGCGGCGATCCGGCGTGCTGGGCCGGGCTCCTGTGTCCCGAGTGCGGCGCCATGGTGGATGGGGGACCACACCACCACTGATCCGCCTGGTGACACGGTGCCCCGCGAGCCCGAAGGAAGGCCCGAAGGATCGGGGTGCTCAGACCGAGTCCCGCAACCGGGACCGAACGAGCTTGCCCAGCCGCGTTCCGGGGAAGCGAGTCCACCACTCGGACGAGCCGCGGCCGCTTGTACGGTGCCAGCAGGGGGCCGGCGAGCGCGGCAAGCTCATCGACCGTCGGGGCCGGCCCGTCGGCCACGACCCAGGCCGTGACTACCTCGCCCCACTCGTCCGACGGGGTGCCGGTCACCGCCACCTCGGCGATCGACGGGTGGCCGAGGAGCACGTCCTCCACCTCGGCCGGGTAGACGTTGAGGCCACCAGAGATGATCAGCTCCTTCGAGCGCCCTTTGATGACGAGATACCCGTCTTCGTCGTCACCGAGGTCTCCGGTGCGGAACCACGGGTGACCGCCGTCGGACGCCGGCTCGAACGCCTCCTCGGTGGCCTGTTGCCGCTGCCAGTACCCGTCGAAGACGTTAGGGCCCCGGACGAGCACCTCCTCCCCGGGCGAGAGGGCAATCTCCACCCCCGGCAGTGGGTACCCGACCGTCCCGCCGCGCCGCTCTCCCTCGTACGGGTTGGACGTGTTCATCAGCGTCTCCGTCATCCCGTAGCGCTCGAGCACGGGCCGGCCCACTGCGGCCCGAAGCGCCTCGAACAGGTCGACCGGAAGGGGGGCCGACCCCGAGACGCACAGTCGGAGGCTCCCCAGGCCCCCGGCCCGCCCGGACCGGAGGAGCCGGTGGTACATGGTGGGCACCCCGAAGTAGAGGGACGCCTCCCCCCCGGCGCAGGCGTCGGCCACAGCGGCCGGGTCGAAACCGGGCATGAGCACGGCGCACGCTCCGGCCAGGAGCGTGCCGTAGATCCCGACACAGAGCCCGTGGGCATGGAAGATCGGGAGGCTGTGGACGAGGCGGTCCTCCTCCGTCCACCGCCATGCGATCTCGACCGCCATCGATCCGGCAAGCAGGTGACGGTGGCGGAGGACAGCACCCTTCGGGGCACCGGTGGTGCCGGACGTGAAGCAGATGAGCGCCGGATCGTCGGCCCGGACGGCGTCGATCGCGTGCCCGGCTGCATCCGGCAGAACGAGCTCGGGTCCGAGAACGAGTAACGGGCCACGAGCCTGCGCCCGGAGCCAACCGGCTCGGTCCGTCCCGTCCACGATGGCGGCGGACGGGTGCACGTCACCGAGGATGTGGTCGAGCTCGCGCTCGGTGCACGTCGTGTTGACCGGGACGACGACGAGGCCGGCCCGAAGCGCCCCGACGTGCGCCACCAGCGACGCCACCGACGAGGCCGTCGACCAGACGACCCGGTCACCGGGGACGAGGCCGGAACCGAGCAGCCGGCCGGCGGCCCGACGGCTGGCTTCCTCGAAGCGGGCCGCGTTCCATGTGCTTCCGGCATGACGTCCGGCCGTGACGCCGAGGACCGGTGGTCCGTCCGGAACGTCGACGAAGACAGGGGCGTCGGGGTCGTCCGACCAACGTCGGACCCAGGCATGGACGAGCGTCTCCCGTTCGGCGGGATCGACCGTCGACGGGTCCGTGCCCGGCGGGACATGGTCGATCCACGGTCGCAGGATCGAGCTCCCGCTCACGACGTCGACGAAACGGCCGAGCGGGCGACGGACCGGTGGAGCGCCATCGGCCTCCCTCGTAACCTGGCAGCAACCCGGCAGAACGTCGCCGGCTGGTTCGGCCCCGAGGAGGCATCCATGTCCGAGACCGTACCGGCTTCGGCTGGACGGATCGTGGTGGGGATGGGCGGCATGGCCGCCGCCGCCCCTGGGCGGACGTTCTCGCACGCATCGCTGACCGCCCACTTCCCGGTGCTCGTGTCCGGGCCGCCCTCGCCATGACCTCTGCAGGGTCCGCCACCATGCGGGCATGGGCGGTCGGAACCCCGGGACCGATCGCCTCGTCGCCTCTCGAACGGGTGACGAGACCGGTGCCCGACCCGGGCTCCGGTCAACTCCTGGTCCGGGTGTCCGCCTGCGGGGTGTGCCGCACCGATCTCCACCTGGTCGAGGGCGATCTCCGTCCCAAACGCGCCCTCGTGGTCCCCGGGCACGAGGTCGTCGGCACCGTCGACGCCATCGGAGCCGGGGGCCACCGGTTCGCCGTCGGTGACCGGGTGGGCATCCCCTGGCTCGCCCACACCTGCGGGGTCTGTCGGTTCTGCCGGTCGGGCCGGGAGAACCTGTGCCTCGATCCGAGGTTCACCGGGTGGGACGTAGACGGCGGGTACGCCGACTTCGTCGTGGCCGACGAGCGTTACGTCTACCGAATCCCGCCGGTGTTCAGCGACGAGAAGGCCGCCCCACTCCTCTGTGCGGGGATCATCGGGTTTCGGGCGCTGCATTGCTCGAACCTCCCAGCGGGGGGACGTCTCGGCATCTACGGGTTCGGCGGCTCGGCCCACCTGGTCACCCAGGTGGCCGTGGCGGAGGGAGCCACCGTGCACGTGATGACTCGGGCGCAGGAAGCCCGGGAGCTCGCCCTCTCCCTGGGTGCGGCCAGCGCCGTCGGAGCGGACGAGCCCCCGCCCGAACCGCTCGACTCCGCCATCCTGTTCGCCCCCGTCGGCGACCTCGTGCTTCCGGCGCTCGCCGCACTCGACCGGGGCGGCACGCTGGCGGTCGCCGGCATCCACCTCACCGACATCCCCTCCATCGACTACGAGCGATACCTGTTCGAAGAGCGGTCGGTGCGGAGCGTGACGGCCAACACCCGTCAGGACGGCGAGGAGTTCCTCGAGATCGCCGGGCGCATACCCGTACAACCGTCGACGGTGGCCTACCCGATGGAGCGCGCCGCCGAAGCCTTGGCGGACCTGGCCCGCGACCGGGTGAACGGGGCCGCCGTCCTCTTCGCCTCGACCACCGGCTGACCGGCGATTGCCACCGGTGAGACGGCGATCCGGCTCATGTCCTTTCTGACGCCGGCGATCAGTCCGACGAGCCGTACTGGATCGGCACCTTGAAGGATCCGACCCACGACCAGGTGCCGGAGACTCCGCTGAGCGACCACGTGGTCAGCGTCGATCCGGCGGTGACGAACGCGTCCGTCTCCCCACCCACGACCGCCACCGAAGCGGTTCCCGCCGGCGGTGCGGGCAGCTCGACCCACGGTCGTCCCGGTCCGGCCACGCTGACGATCCGCCGGAGCCCGCCCGAGGAGAGGAGCACCGCGACAGTGTCGCCGTCGCCGCCTCCCATCGCCGTGGCCACCACCGTCCAACCGGCGGGGACGGGCGACATTGGGGATGTCGACCACGGGGCGCCGGTCCCAGGATCACCCTCGGACCAGAAGGCGACCACTCCCCGGCCTCCCCCCGCCCGAACCACCCCGAGCCCGCCTGTGCCGTTCGCCGTACGTTCGAGCCGGAGGACCGATGTCGCGCCCCGGACGGTCCCTGTCCCCAACGGATGCCACCCCGGCGGCGGAGCGGTGCCGCTCAGCTCGGACAGCCCGAACGTGGTGGCGGCAGAACAGTCGCCGCCGACGATCAGCCCACCACCAGAGGTGTACGACGCCGCCGTGAACCGTCGGACGTGGCACCCCGGACCGGTCCTCGCCGGCGACCTCAACTCGTCGGTGGGCGTCGTCCACGCCGTCAGACTGCCGCCACTGATCAGGACCGAGCCACCGTGCCCGGCGACGATGGCGGCCAGCTGGCTCGTGGGCCCGGTGGCGAGGGCGTCCGGCTCCGTCACCAGTCCGGAGGGGAGCTGGCCTCCGGTCCAGGAGTGACCGCCGTCGCTGCTCCGGCTCACCGGCGAGAACCGGAGATCGGCCGAAGGGAGGAACCCGGCCACGAGCGTCCCGGGCGGCGACGGCGGCGACGGCGACGGTGACGGGGGTGACGTGGGTGAGGACGACGCGGTCACGCCGACAACCAACCCTCCGTTGTCCGCCACGCCGGGCGGGGTGGCGAGCGACCACGAGGCGGCACCGGCGGCCCGGACGAGCAGCTGCCAGAACGTGTTGGCCGGGTCGTCGAGGTTGCCCATGGGCAGGACGGCGGTGGCCGTGGTCGGCGTGGTCACAGAGCTCCGCAGTTCGAGGTTGTCCGCCGGGGCGCCGGTGACCGGCCCGTCGCCCCCCGAGCCCGAACCGGGTCGTTCGGGCGTGGTCGCCAGGACGACGGCCAGAATGCCCACGGCGACCACGACGGCGACGACGGTGGTGAGCGCCCTCCTGGTCACGAGGGGCTCACGAGCCCATGACGGCCGTGAGCTCGGAGGCGAGGAGGGTGGAGAACGAGGTGCGGGTGGCGGCGTCGCTCCCCGGATCGGAGTTGAGGACTCTGCGGATGTGCCCGTGGGCGTCGATGACGAAGGTCAGGTCAGGATGATCGATCATGGCGCCCGCCGGGGAAACCTCGGTGTCGATGCCGTAGCTGTTCCAGACCGCCTTCAGCTCGGAAACCGAACCCGTGAGGTAGAGCCAGTTCGACTGAGTGACGAGACCCTCCTCGCGATCGAACGTGGCGACGGTCGACACCGACCGGTACACGGGGTTGGTCACGATGCCGACGAAGCGCACGCGGCCGCCGTTGGAGCCGAGCATCCGGTTGGCGACCTTCATCTCCTGGGCGATGAGCGGGCAGTCGGTGGTGCAGGTCGGGTCGAGGAACGTGAGCGCCACGGTGGTGCCGGAGAGCGACGCCAGCGACACGTCCCGCCCCGACTGGTCGACGAGCGAGAACGCCGGTGCCGGTCCGTCGGCAGCGGCAGGCGGGCCGTTCACCGCTTCGGTCAACGATGCGTCCGCCCCGCCCGCCGCCGCGGCCGCCGCCATGGGGGCCGCTCCCACCACCACGATGGCCATGGCGCCCAAGGCGCCGGCCAGGCGCGCCGCGTACCTGGGCTCGACGCGCTCCCACCATCGAGGCTGGCCCTCTGTGTCCTCGGGGGCGCCCGTTCCGACCTCGTCCCCGATGCCCTCGGCCGGTGCGGCGGCAGGAGCGGGAGCGGGGACGGCCGCCGGCTCTCTCACCGCCACCAGGTACCCGGCCCCGGCCAGCAGGAGCAGGGGAAGCGCGGAGTTCGGATCGGTTCCGGTCCCGCCGAAGATCCCGAGGTCCTCGACCAGCACCCAGTCGGCCAAGGCGAACACGCCCAGGGTGACGAAGGCCGGATAGAGCAGCCGGCCGGTGACGAACGCCAGGCCCACCCCGGCGAGGACACCCACGGCGACGAGATTGACGGCCGCTCCGTGGAGCTCGACGACCGAGCCGAAGCGGGTGACGAGCGAGGCGAGCACGGACGGCTGGGGCGTGCCCGCCATCTGGCGGACCATGCCGGTCAGGGAGCCGGGCCCGCCGCCGATGGTCCCCTGCCAGAACCCGCGTCCGGGCCACGCCTGGAGCACAGCCATGCCGAGGAGGAAGCAGCCCATCCCCCCGATGAGCCATCGCCTCATCGACCGATGCGACCAGGCGCTCTCGGGAAGGGCGAGCAGCCCGCCGGCGACGGCGTAGAAAAGGGCACCGCCGGGCGCGCCGAAAAGCACGGTCAGACCGGGGGCGAACAGGCCCCCGAACGCCTCGCCGAAAACCCAGACCACGATCCCCCACCCGGCGGCGACCAAGCCCGCCACCCGGGACCACCGGGACCGGGGGGCGACGAGGAGGAGGACACCGATCCCGATCTGGATCCAGACCGCCGAAGCGGCAGCGTCCACCGGGTGATTCGCCCAGGTGTCCGCACCGAACCCGACGAGCGACTGGACCCACGCCGGGGATGAGTACGCCGCCGGCCGCAAGACGCTCGACGCCAGCCCGAGCGGCATGCCCGGCTGTAGCTGGAGCAGGCCGTCGCCGAGCCACAGCACAGCGAACCCGATGCGCAGGAGCCGCCGGGCCGGCGCCTCCGCAGGCAGTACGCGCCGTTCGGACACAACCGTGCCGCCCTGCCGGACCGAGCCCCCCTGCCGGACCGAGCCCCCCTGCCGGACCGAGCCCCCCTGCCGGACCGAGGCCCGGTCCTGGAGCCAGCGCAGGGTGTTCCACGCCACGTAGAGGAAGAGACCGACGAGCACCAGGGCCAGGGCCTGCTGGAGCAGGGCGTGGTGGAACTGGCCGACGATCGTCGAATTCCCTGCTCCCGCAGGAGCGCCCATCCCGGTCATCGAGCGGCCCTCGGGTCCTTCACGACGCTCGACGCTACCGCCGACCTCTCAATTCGTCAGATCAGGCCACGGCCCTCAGGACTCGGCCTCCCTCAGTTCGCCGAGCCGGTGCTCGAGGCTGCGAATCTCGTCGTCGAGCACCTGCCTGCTCACCACTTCGTGCTCGAGAACCTCCACCCGGCGCTCCAGCTCGGCCACCCGGTCCTCCAAGTGGCGGCGATCGTCTTCCATGCTCATCACCTCCCCTCGGAGATCCGATTCTGGCGAAGCAACAGGCCCCCGGATCAGTGTCGGAGGCCGGGGTGACGGCGGGCGATCATGGGGACCAGGACCTCCCGGGGGACGTGGCGCGCCGCCGCAGCCGAGGCCCGGTTCGCCCATCCGGGGATGATGACGGCCCGGTTGGCGTCGATCCCGGCCACCGCCGCTCTTGCCACCTCCTTGGCCGGAACCCACAGGAGCCGCGGAAGGGCGGCGGCGGCATCGTCTTCGTCGATCCCCGCGGCCTCGTTGAACCCGGTGTCGACCGGCCCCGGACACAGCACCGAGACCGAGACCCCGTGCGGCCGCAGCTCGGCCCTGATGGCCTCGCTGTAGGAGAGGACGAAGGCCTTGCTCGCCCCGTAACCGGCCTGGCCGGGGAGAGGCTGGAAGGCGCCGGTCGAGGCCACGTTGAGCACGACGCCGCTGCGCCGCTCGACCATGTCGGGGAGGAACAGCCCGCATAGATGCACGACCGCCTCGACGTCGGTCCGGATCATGGCCAGCTCCCGCTCGACGTCCGAGCGGTGGACCGGACCGATCGTCGAGAAGCCGGCATTGTTGACGAGCACGTTCACCCCGATCCCGCGGGTGGCGACGGTGTCGGCGAGCTCCCGCCGGGACGCGTCGTCGGCGAGGTCGCACACGACCACGTCGGCTCTCACGCCGTGGCGGTCGCCGATCCGCTCGGCCACCATCCGGAGTTGGGGCTCGCGCCTGGCGACCAGGGTGACACCGAGACCGCGGGCGGCGAGCAGCTCGGCGATCTCGGCCCCGATGCCCGACGATGCTCCGGTCACGAGGCAGGTGCGCTCCGGACTCGGTGCAGGAAGGGCCATTGGCGAAGCGTAGGGTCTCCGGCCCCCGCCCGCCTCCTTCAGACCGGGTCCCGCCCGAGACCGAAGCGATCTGCGAAGGCGGAAAGCTCGTCCTCGATCCGGGGCAGGTCGTCGTCGGGCGAGGTCGACAGCACGAGCCGGCAGGCTCCGGCCGCCGCCGCCCGCTCAACCACGTCCTCGGTGGTGGCCGGTAGGTGGCCCGACAGGGTGAGCTCGACGGCCGACGGTTCGCGCCCCGCAGCCTCCGCCGCAGAGCGCACCTGCTCCTGGCGACAGGCGACCACCTCGGGCGAAAGCCCGAGCGGATGGAACCCGTCCCCGATCCGGCCGGCGCGCCGGGCCGCCGCCGCGCTGTGTCCTCCGACGTGGATGGGGACGCCGCCGGGCCGCACCGGCTTCGGGTAGGAGTGGGCACGGCGGAAGGCCACGAACTCCCCGTCGAAGTCTGCGCCCTCGGTGCCCGAGCCTGCCCACAGCGTGCGCATGGCGGCGATCGTCTCGTCGGTGCGGCGACCTCGGGTGGCCGGTTCGGCCCCGGTGGCAACCAGCTCCTCGGCCATCCACCCGACGCCGACACCGAGTCGCATCCGGCCACCGGACAGTACGTCGACCGTGGCCACCCGCTTGGCCAGCACGACCGCCTGGTGGTTGGGGACGACACCGCTCTGGCCCCCGCGTGTCAGCTGGTGCACTCCCTTCGTGCTCTACCATGCGGCCCATGCCCGGGGAGCGAGCCCACGCCGTCGTCGACCGGCCGACCACCGAAGCACCTGCGCCTCTCGCACCACCCCTCGCCGAGCCCGCAGCCGAGGAGGAAGCCGCCCGCACGCTGAGCGGTAACCTCGCCGTAGCGGCGGCGGTGGGGTTCTGCCTGGTGGTGATCGTCACCCTGGTCCTCCGGTTCACCACCAAGTCGGGCCTGTGGCTCGACGAGGCGCTGACGGTCGACATCGCCCGCCTTCCCCTCCACCAGATCCCCGCCGCTCTGAAGCAGGACGGCGCTCCCCCGCTCTTCTACTACCTCCTCCACTTCTGGATGGACGTGTTCGGCCAGTCCGATGAGGCGACCCGGTCGCTGTCGGGCCTCTTCGCCGTGCTCTCGCTTCCGTTGGCATGGATGGTGGGGAGGGAGCTCGGAGGCAG
Source organism: uncultured Acidimicrobiaceae bacterium (assembly GCA_963828385.1). Lineage (GTDB taxonomy): Bacteria > Actinomycetota > Acidimicrobiia > Acidimicrobiales > RAAP-2 > Bog-756. Next base: position 291,064 of record CAWHEF010000002.1, on the reverse strand, counting down.
GGCGGTGGCCTGGACCACCACCGTCCTCGTCGCCAGCGCGCCTTTCGCCGTGTACTACGCCACCGAGGCGCGGATGTACTCACTGCTCATCTTCCTCACCGGTTGCGGGATGCTGGCCCTGCTGCGAGCCGGGCGGAGACCCGGCCCGGCCAACCTCGCCGCCGTGGCCGTCGTCACGGCGGCGTTGCTCTACTCGCAGTACTGGGCCATGTACCTGGTGGCGGCGGCAGCGATCTGGCTGATCATCGAGATGGCGTTCCGGCGATACCGCTCGTCCGACCCTGGGTCGTGGCGCGGCCTCCTCCCGGCGCTCGTCGCCATCGCCGTCGGGTGCCTCGCCTTCGTTCCCTGGGTCCCGACCTTCCTCTACCAATCGGCGCACACCGGGACGCCCTGGGCCACCACAACCGGGTTCGGTGCCATCCTCAACATGATCACCGGCTTCACGTTCAACCAGGGGAAGTCGGCCAGCACCCCGACCGTGTGGGGGCGGGTGCTGGTGCTCGCCTACTTCGGGCTGGCCGGGCTGGCCCTGTTCGGGATCGGCCGCAGCAGTTGGACGGTCGAGCTCGACTGGCGAACCCGTCCCCGCGCCAGGGCGACGACGTTCGTCGTCGCATTCACCCTGGTGTTCGCCATCACCGGCGGGCTGCTGTCCTCGAGCGCCTTCTCGTCCCGGTACGCCGCCGTGGTCTTCCTCCCGTTCCTCGTGCTGGTGGCCATCGGCACCACCCGGCTCCTCAACCCGACGGCGCGCCTCGTCGTCGTGGCCATCACCGTCGTCGCCGGGCTCTACGGATCGTTCCAGAACATCAACACCCAACGGACCCAGGCGACCCAGGTGGCCGCCGTGCTCAACGCACGAGCCCGGCCCGGTGACCTCGTCGCCATGTGCCCGGACCAGCTGGGTCCTTCCGTCTACCGCGTGACCGATCGTCCGAACCGGTTCGACATGGTCACCTTCCCGAGGGGGACGGGTCCCCAGATCGTCGACTGGGTGGACTACGCGAAGACCGTCGGCGCTGCCGATCCGACCGCGTTCGCCGACAAGCTCGTGGCCCGAGCCGGTGGGGACCACACCATCTGGATGGTCTGGGAACCCAACTACCAGACGTTCGGCATCAAGTGCGAGGAGCTCGTCAATGCCGTCCAGCAGAGCCACATGAGCTCCCAGCAGTGGGTCACGAGCGCCACGCAGCAGTACTACGAGCCCATGAACCTCACCGAGTTCACCCCGGCCGGCGCGTCGCCATCTGGCTGACGGGCGACACTGCGTCGACATCGCGGTGCCCGGGGCAAAATCGATTCTGGGCGCCACCTATGGATCCGAGGAGGTCTGTACCCTAAGGGTTCCCATGACCACGAGCGGCCAGGCTCGCCGATATCCCCCGGCACCGACGCGATCGGCACCCCGGCAGGCCTACCCATCGGCTTTCCAAGATCGAACAGCCCACCCGGCTCGACGGAGAGGTGGAAGGCACCGTCGAGGTGGCCGGCGCTCCGCCATCGCTATGGTCCTGATCGCGGTCGCTGCGCTGGCCGGTCTCGCGTTCGTCCGACCGTCAGCCGTCGGTCTTGGGGGGCCACCGATGACGCCGTTGCAGGCCCGGATCGTCGCACTGGCCACAAGTCAGATCGGTTATCGCACCGATCCCTCCAACACCTACTGCAACAAGTTCAGCGCCTACTGGCAGTCGGGGACCGACAACTGCGGCAACGGCAACTTCGATGAGGAATGGTGTGCCGACTTTGCCGCCTGGGTCTGGCAGAGAGCCGGTGCCCAAGTCACCTACCAGTACACCAACGGCGACATCAACTCGTCGTCAGCCAGCTTCTACGAATGGGGGGTCGCCCACGGGACATGGCATCCCGTCGGAAGCTCGTACTCGCCCCAACCCGGAGACGTGGCTGTCTACGGCCTCGACACGGCCACGCTCATCGCCGAGCACGTCGCCGTGGTGACCGGATCTACGAGTGGCGCCAAGGGCCCCGACGTGGTCAACGGCGACGGGGACCAAAGCTCATTCAGTGGCGTCGAATCCGGCACAGACCAGGATCAGGTCTCGACCCAGGCTGGACGTGCGGAGCTATCGGGCTATGTCTCTCCGAGCCCGGCGCCGGCTGCTGGTTAGCGATGACGACCGGTCCCCGTCGTGTCGTCCATCTGACCGGTGAGCCGAGTACCAGGGCAGGCTCGGGTCCTCCGCATCGCACCCGCCACGGTGAGGGTCACGGTCTGTCCTGCGCCACCATCAGCGGCGTCCTAAATTTCGAAGCGATGACGAGGCGAGGTTCGGAACCGGGCCCGGCCACCGGCCAGAGCCACGCCCACAGCCAGCGCCGCAGCTCGACCGACGTCCCCTACACCCGCCGTCGCTTCCTCGCCGGAACGGTCGGCGGAGCCATCGCGCTCGGAGCCGGTGCCGGTGTCTACGAGGCGACCAGGGGCGCATCGCGCCCGACCGCCGGGCATCGGTCCGATCGCGGCACCGGCTCCCGGAAACCGGGGGCCGACCAGGTCTCGATCGTCACCCGCGACGGGGTGGCCCTGCCTGTCTCGGCCGCCATCGTGGAAGAGAACCGCAAGCCGGGGAATGCGTGGTGGGTCACCACCCAGCAACAGCCGGGCAACCTGGAGGGGTACGCCAGCCAGGTGAGCGCCGTCGCCGGCCAGGCGGTCACGCTCCACGTCAACTCAGCGTCCCCGCAGTTCATCGTGGAGGCATATCGGATGGGCTACTACGGCGGCGTGGGCGCCCGCCGGGTGTGGCGGTCGGACCCGGTCCCGGGGATCAGGCAGCCGCCACCGGCCCTCGTGGGCCCGACGAACACCATCCAGTGCTCGTGGAGCCCGTCTCTGACCTTCACCGTCGACAAGGGGTGGCCGCCGGGGACCTACCTGCTCAAGCTGGTCGGGTCGTCCGGTGAGCAGCAATTCGTGCCGTTCTGCGTGCGCGACGACGACTCGCAGGCGGCTTTCGTCGTCCAGCAGAGCGTAACGACCTGGCAGGCCTACAACCGGTGGGGCGGGTTCAGCCTCTACTACGGGAACGACGGGGGACGCCTCAGCTACACCCAGGCTTCCGGAGGTGGCACCTATGACAATCGGGCCAGGGCAGTCTCGTTCGATCGGCCCTACTGCTTCGACTGGGCATCGGGCGCGTCGGACTTCGTCGGCAACGAGCTCCCCGTCGTCTTCCACGCCGAGAAGCTGGGGCTGGACGTGACGTACTGGACCGATGTCGACTTCCACGCCGAGCCGGACCTGCTCGCGAACCACAAGGCATTGGTGAGCCTGGGCCATGACGAGTACTGGTCGGCCGAGATGCGGGACGCAGCCGACGCCGGTGTGGCCAACGGGATCAATTTCGCCTTCCTCGGTGCCAATGCCTGCTACCGCCAGATCCGCCTCGAGCCCTCTCCGCTCGGGCCCAACCGCATCCAGGTCTGCTACAAGTCCGCCGAGGAGGACCCGATGACCGGCCACGACGACACGCTGGTGACGGTCAACTGGCCCGATGCCCCGGTGTCCCGACCCGAGTCCGAGTTGATCGGGATCGCGTACCAGGACGTCGAAGCCGACGCAGACATGGTGGTGACCGCCCCGTCGTCATGGGTGGTCCAAGGGGTGGACCTGCCACCGGGGCAGCGCGTTGCCGGGGTGGTGAGGGGTGAGTTCGACCGCTACGTGCCCGGCAGCAGCGTCCCCACCGATCTCGACGTCATCGCCCACTCGGTCGTGCCCAATCGGGGTGGCAACTACTCGGACGTGACGTGGTACACCGTGCCCGGCGGAGGCGGCGTCTTCGCCACCGGCAATGCTTCATGGGTCGGAATGCTCACCGACAGCTCGATGACGATCCCGGGCAACGTGCTCCCCCAAACGCCGCCGTCGGCCACCGTCCCCTTGCAGCGGATGACCGAGAACGTCTACTCGGTGATCGGGATCGGGCCGGCCGGCTTGATCCGGCCGTCCCAGGGCACCTGGCAACAGGTCTACCCACCCGGCTCAGCTTCGGTCGCCGCCCCCGACGTCACGACCAGCGCCTGAGCCCTCCTGCCACCGGCTCTCAGGCATCGGATCGTGCGCTAGGGATGACGTCGCCGAGTTTCCAGCTACGGTCGAAGTACGGCTCTAGGGGGCCGTAGAATCGGAAGTAGGAGAACCAGTGCCGGCCAGGGACGGTCTGGACCCAGTTCGACTCGTGACCCTCAGGTTCATCAGGTCCGAAGAACAGCTCGACCGAACCGTCGTCGTTGTACACCAGTTCGGGATCACGAGAGCCCCGGTCGCCCCGGCCTTGGGCGTTGTCGACCAGACAACGGGTGTCGGTGTCGTAGACCGTCGCCGACCAGAACAGCTTGGCCGGCGGGTTCGCTGGGACGTGGAGTGTGTATGCTTTTCCGCCCTCTAGCCAGTTGCCCTCCGCATCTGTGTAAGTCCCGAGGTAGGCCTGGCCGAGACCAGGCGTCTGACTCTTCATCGCTTCGGAAAAGCTCACTGCCTCGTAGAACCACGAAGCGCGTTCTAGGAGTTGGTCGTAGTACGGACCGCGCTGGGAGGAGTTGTCGAGTGGGATGACGAGATCCCACTGCCGATCGGGCCAGTACCGGGAGCCACTGAACCGCTTCGCGAAGGTGTTGGCCTTGGCCATCAGCTCACCGGCAGCCGCCCCTTCGAGGAGGATCTTGGTCAGCCGCTCACCGGGCGCGAAGGGCTGGCCCCTCTCGATGCCAAGCTGTCTGAGCATGGCCAGGTAGAAGCGGTCTCGTTCGTCGACGATCTCGGACTGGTAGATGTCGTGGAGGCGGACCCAGTACTCCAGGCCTCGGGGCTGGTCGCCCGACCATGGTCGGCCGTCCGGTGAAACAAGGTGGGTCGGCGGCGGGTCATCCCGCCGGTCGAAGGGGTAGATATGAACCTGCTCGACGAGCTGGTGGGCTCGGTCGGGGTCGGGGTCGAGGGTGCGGAACCCGAACATCACGTGGGTGCCGCTGGCCTGCAGCAGCCGGCTGTCTGCCAGCGACGGGGCGTCCTGACCCGGGGGCACGATCAGGTAGCGGCCGCCCCTGCCCTGGTCGGGACCCATCTCGCCCATCACCCCGATCTCGCGCTGCCAAAAATCCGAGACACCGCCCGCCGTCGGCCCGGCCGGCAGCTCGATGACTAGTGGCCCCGTCTCGTCCAGGTCGATGAAGTTGAGCACGTACGGCGTGGTGGCGTTGGCGGTGATGAGCCCGAGCCGGTCCCGGTAAGTGACGTACTGCACGAGGTCGAAGTTGGTGGCCTCGAAGACTTCGCGATGTATCCGGTGCCACTCGGCGTAGGCGACAAGAGGGAGCGCCCATAGGTAGGCCTGCGCGGCCAGCTGGTAGTCGAGCTCGTCGAAGATGAGCCCGAGGTCGTTCCGTTGCGGCAGCTCGCCGTCCATCGCGACCTGCCCGAGGCGACCCGGAAGCGGCGGTTCGGTCATCATCATTGTCCTTTCTCAGGAGCCCGCCGTTGAGGTACGTTGCTCGGCTGTCGGCACTGCTTGCTGCCACTTGCTGCCACTTGCTGCCACCAGTGGGACCGATCCTGCTGGTGGTCACCGACGCAATGTGAAATCATGCTGGCCATTGGGACGGTGACCGGGACCGATACCGCCGAGGGAATCCAAGAAGGCCCATCGCCCCAGGGCGACTGGGTCAGGTGACAGTTCACCAGGTCTCGGTGTGACCGTCCACCCTCGTGCCCGGTTGCCGAGCTTGCTGTTCCCGTCCCTCCGCGCCTATCGCCGCAGCTGGTTGGGTGGTGATCTGATCGCCGGGATCACCGTCTGGGCGGTCCTCGTCCCTGAGGCCTTGGCCTACGCCTCGATTGCAGGAGTTTCCCCGGCGGTCGGGCTCTACGCCGCACCCTCGGCGCTCCTCTTCTATGCCGCCTTCGGGAGCTCCCGGCATCTGGTGGTGGGACCGATGTCGGCCACCGCAGCCCTTTCGGCCGCCGCCGTTGGCTCCGTCGTCACTGCTGGCCACGGCAACTTCGCCGCCCTCACCACCACTCTGGCCATCACAGTGGGAGCCATTGCGTTGATTTTCGGCATCGCCCGTCTTGGCTTCATTGCCAACTTCATCTCCGAGCGGAGCGGCCAACGTGGCTGCGGGGCTTAGCTCGGGCATGGTGGTCAACGGTTCGCTGTCGAAGACAGCGGTGAACGGTGGGGCGGGGGCGAAGAGCCAGGTCTCCGGGCTAGTAGTGGCCGTCCTCACCGTCTTAACGCTGCTATTCCTCACCGGACTATTCGAGCAGCTTCCAGAGGCCACCCTGGCTGCTGTCGTGATCGTAGCCGTCGCCGATCTGGTGGACCTAGCCGCAATGGTGCGGCTCTACCGCTGTGTGACTGGACCGCTCAAGGACATCTACGGACCAGCGGCCCGAGCGGACTTCATGGCCGCCCTGGCGGCCGGTCTGGGGGTGATGGTCTTCGACACCCTGCCGGGGCTCTTCATCGGCATCGGGGTGTCGGTCGTACTCCTCATCTACCGGGCGTCGAGGCCCCATGTAGCCGAGCTCGGACTAGACCCCGTCCATCCGGAACGCTACGTGGACCGCGGACGGGACCCGTCGGCGCAGCCGTCTCCTGGTGTGGTCGTCCTGCGCATTGAATCCGGGTTGTTCTTTGCCAACGCCGACAATGTCGAGGCGATGGTGCGAGCGGAAGCGGCCCGGCCCGGTATCGGGGCCGTCGTGCTCGACACCGAGGCCGTGCCCACCGTCGACGTGAGCGCGGCAGACATGCTCGAAGGTCTCGCCGACCGGCTCAGCGTCGACAAGGTGCGGCTGGTGATCGCCAGGGAGATCGGCCAGGTTCGTGATCTGTTGGCAACAGTCGAGTCTGGACACAAGGCGCTCGCGGTCTATCCCACCGTCCGAGCTGCGGTCGCTGCCTGCACGGAGGATTGATCGATAGTCAGCACGCGCCTCTCGACGAGGCACCGAACTGGTTCCGGCTAGGCGTCGCATCGAGACCGGTCTACGGTGGATTATTCATCGACGAGAGCCGCTCCCTCTAGAAGGTTACTGTGCCCCGATCGTGCCAACCAAACCAACTTGGAGAATGCGGCGCCGGGCCGGGCGGATGGATCTGCGGCGACGCCTCGATCCCAGGAGAGAGCCCATCGGTGACCCACCAGCCGCTCCTTCATTTCCCGCTCTAAGACCCGTGACCATAACGATCCGTGGCACCGATGCTTAGCCACGCCATCGGCGGTCTGCTGCCCTCGGCCATCGGAGTAGCCCTCAGTCCGATCCCGATTATCGCCGTGATCTTGATGCTCGGGACCCCTCGGGCCCGTAGCAACGGCATTGCCTTCGCCTTGGGTTGGGTCGCTGGTCTCGTTGTCGTAAGCGTGGTCGTACTGGTGGTCGCTCACGGCGCCGACACTCCGGATAGTTCGTCCTCCGACGGCGTGCGCTGGGGAACCTTGGTGGTCGGCGTGCTGTTCCTGCTAATGGCAGCGGGGCAGTTGCGAAAACGCCCGAGGAAGGGCGAGACCCCCCAGGTGCCCAAATGGATGACCACCATCGACCACTTCAATCCTGTTAAATCAGCCCTGTTCGGGGCAGTGCTCTCCGGCGCCAATCCCAAGAACCTGGCATTGACCGCCACGGCGGCCGCGGCCATCGCTCAGAAGGGGCTGTCAGCGGGAAACGACATGATCGCCATTGCAGTCTTGGTAGTAATCGGGTCGTTGACGGTGGTCGGGCCAGTAGCCCTTTTTCTGTTAGCGGCCGAGAGAGCCGCTCGACTACTCGGGACCATCAAGGAGTTCATGTCCGACCACAACGCGGTGATCATGTTCGTCGTCCTCTTGGTTCTTGGTCTCAAGCTAATGGGCAGCAGCATCTCCGGCTAGCGACGGAAGTCATGACGAGAGGCTGAGCGATCTCGCGAGCGGGATTCCGGATGCTGGCGCCCGTGAGTGTCCGTCTCCCCTCATTGCTGTCATCGGGGGGCATCGTCCCGGCCAGGCGGGATAGCACCGACGGTGTACGCGACCGGCCTGGTGGATCTCGGGCTTCGGGGGCACCAAGCCCCACCATGTCCTGACACCTGACGACATGCAGCGACCCATTCGGTCGCCGGACGCGCTCCCAGCGCTCCAAACGCCACCGATGCCCAATCGCCATGGCGGCGGTAACGGAACGGTGATAAGCCAGTCGTGCAGGCGGGTGCGGTGGACAGGCATCCTGGAAGTAGGAGGGTGTTGAGCCATGCGGACAGGACTCAAGAGAAGTGTGCGAGCGGTACTGGCTGGGTCCCTCCTGTTCGGCGGAGCAATGACCGCTGCGGTAGTCGGTGGATCGTTGTCTGCCGGGGCGGCGGCGGTCGTCCAGACGATTCCTGTGGGCAGCGCACCCCACGCCGTCTCGTCGGATGGCACCCATGTTTGGGTGGCAAACGAGCTCGGCAACTCGATCACCGAGCTGAACGCCTCGACCGGGGCGGTCGTACAGACCATCGCCGTGGGTAGCGGTCCCGACGCCATCTCGTCGGATGGCACCCACGTCTGGGTGGCAAACGAGAGCGACAACTCGGTCACCGAGATCAACGCCTCCAACGGGGCGGTCGTACAGACCATCGCCGTGGGCAGCTTTCCCGGCGGTGTTTCATCGGACGGCACCCACGTCTGGGTGACGAACTATTCCGACAACTCGGTCACCGAGCTGAACGCCTCCACCGGGGCGGTCGTACAGACCATCGGCGTGGGCGGCGGTCCCGCTGGCGTCTCCTCCGACGGCACTCACGTCTGGGTGGCGAACTTCGCCAACGAGAACGGCAACACGGTGACCGAGCTGAACGCCTCGACCGGGGCGGTCGTCGGGACCATCGCCGTGGCCGGCGGTCCCATGTCCGTCTCCTCCGACGGCACCCACGTCTGGGTGGCAAACCTCCACAGCAGCTCGGTCACCGAACTGGACGCCTCAACCGGGGCGGTCGCCCAGACCATCGGCGTGGGCAACGTTCCCTACAGCATCTCCTCCGACGGCACTCACGTCTGGGTGGCGAGCTTCGACTACGTCGGCAGCTCGGTCACCGAGATCAACGCCTCCACCGGGGCGGTCGCCCAGACCATCGCCGCGGGCAGCGATCCCGTCGCCATCTCGTCGGACGGTACCCACGTCTGGGTGGCAAACGACGGCGACAACACGGTCAGCGAGATCGCCATCAACTTCGCCATTGTCATCCCAAGCCTTCCGGCCGCCACGGCGGGTACGGCCTACGGTCCGGTGACCCTCCAGGCAGCCAACCTCGGAGTCAGCACCAGTCCGTACGCCACCTCGTTGAAGTGGACCGGGGCCGAACTACCGAAGGGACTGAAGCTCTCCTCGGCCGGGGTCCTGTCAGGGGCCCCGAGCAAGAAACTGGTCGCAGGCACGTACTCCCTGGTGGCTCAGGTAACCGAGAGGGTGACCACCCTCAACGGCAAGAAGAAGGTCAGGACGTCAACGACGGTTCAGGCCACCATTCCCCTGACCATCACCTGAACCAGCAAGTCGCAGGTGGTCCAGTGGTCCAGGGGTGCCCCAGTCGTGCGATTACATGGGTGATCCGCGAGGGGCGACGCGCCGTTGGCAAGCGCGGACGAGCCAGATGCCTTCAGACCCCGTTGATCTTCGAAGCGGCGTTTTCAGTCCAGAGTGATGGGCTGGTCGTCGAGCTCCCCGGTGCCGGGAAGGCCGCTCGGATCTGCCTTGACCGCATGCTGGGCGGCCAGGTGTTCCCGGATGCGTTCGTCGATCTCGGCCATCAGCTGGGGGTTCTCGGTGAGGAAGGTTTTCACGTTCTCCCGCCCTTGGCCGAGCTGCTCACCCTCGTAGGTGAACCAGGCACCGGACTTCTTGATGAATCCGAGGTCGACGCCCACGTCGAGCAATGATCCCTCCCGGCTGATCCCTTTGCCGAAGGCGATGTCGAACTCGGCCTGCTTGAACGGCGGGGAGCACTTGTTCTTCACGACCTTGACCCGGGTCCGGTTGCCCACCTGATCGGCGCCGTCCTTGATGGTCTCGATGCGACGGATGTCGAGTCGGATCGACGAGTAGAACTTGAGCGCTCGTCCTCCCGGGGTCACCTCGGGAGAGCCGTACATGACTCCGATCTTCTCGCGGAGCTGATTGATGAAGACGGCGATGGTCCGCGACTTGGACAGGGTGCCCGTCAGCTTGCGCAACGCCTGGGACATCAGCCGCGCCTGGAGGCCGACGTGGGAGTCGCCCATCTCCCCCTCGATCTCGGCACGGGGGGTGAGGGCGGCCACCGAGTCGATGACCAGCACGTCGAGCGCCCCCGATCGGATCAGCATGTCGGCGATCTCGAGCGCCTGCTCACCTGTATCGGGCTGGGAGATGAGGAGGTCGTCGATGTTGACGCCGATGGCCTTGGCATAGACCGGGTCCATGGCGTGCTCGGCGTCCACGTAGGCGCAGATGCCGCCGTTGCGCTGCGCTTCGGCGACGACGTGCATGGCCAGCGTGGACTTGCCCGACGACTCCGGGCCATAGATCTCGACGATCCGGCCCCGGGGCAGGCCGCCGATACCGAGGGCGAGGTCGAGGGCGAGCGCCCCGGTGGGGATGGCCTCGATGTTCATGTCGAGGTTCTCGCCCATCCGCATGATGGACCCCTTGCCGAACTGCTTCTCGATCTGCCCGAGGGCCATGTCGAGTGCCTTGTCACGTTCCATGTCTGCTCTCCTCGTTACCGTGCTCGTCTGAGTGCGCTCACCCTAGGAAGGGGGTGCGACAGTCGACTTCGGGCCTCGACGGGTGTGGGCATCGCTCGTTTGGTTCCGTCTCGTCGGACCGATCGTCGCCCGACGAGGCCACTCTAGACCCGAACGCACGTTCGATGGAGGATGGTCCCGCCTGCCGCCCGGACCGAGGCCGGCGCGGCCTACCGGCTAGACCAGGGCCGGCTGGGGAAGGCTCTCGATGCTCTCGATGGTCCGCCGACAGGCGCGCGCCGCTTCGCGACCCTTCTCTTCGAGGTGGTCCCCGAAGAAGGTGGCGTGGGGATCGTGCTCGTGGAAGTGGTGGGGGGTGAGGACGACCGAGATGACCGGCACCCCGGTGTCGAGCTGGACCCGCATGAGCCCGCTGATCACCGCCTCGGCGACGAACTCGTGCCGGTAGATGCCGCCGTCGACCACGAACCCGGCCCCGACCACCGCCGCGTACCGGCCGCTCTGCGCCAAGCGCAGAGCGTGGAGCGGGATCTCGAAGGATCCGGGCACGCAGAACCGGTCGATCCGATCATCGCCAAGCCCGAGGGAGGCCGCCTCGTCGCAGAATCCCATCCGGCACCGCTCCACGATCGCCTCGTGCCACGACGCCTGGACGAACGCCACCCGGCCCCCCTCGTCGGTCCGGTCCCCCCCGCCCGCTCGGCTCGTCGTCCGCTGTGCCATCGCCGACCTCCCTGCCGCTCACCGGATCGGTGCAGTCGGTCGATCCGCCATCCGGACCCGGCGGACCGCAACCCAGTCCCATCTGGAACACGTTCTAGAATAGTCTTCTAACCGACCACCGTCCAGATCCGACAAGCCCCCGATACGGGGATCCACTGGAGGGCCCAACCCGGGAGGAGTACGCCGTGCCACAACGAGTCGGTCCCCGCGCCGCCACCAGAGCGGGTGAGCAGCGGCGTGCGACCATCCTCGAGGCCGCCCTCGCCTGCTTCGATCGCAACGGGGTGACCGCCACCACCATCGAGGACATCCGGCTCGAGTCGGGTGCGAGCATCGGGAGCATCTACCACCATCTCGGAGGGAAGGACGACATCGTGTCGATGCTCTACGTCGAGGCGGTGGGCGCCTACCGGGAGGGCATGCTCGCCGCCCTCCGGTCCCACCCCAGTCGTCCGGCGGCGCTCCGCGCCGCTGTCGGCTTCCACGTCGATTGGATCGACAACCATCGCCCGTTGGCCCGCATGACCCTCCGGTGGGACGGCTCCGAGCTGTCCCCGTCGGGTCGGCCCCGGTTGGCGTCGGAGGTCCGACGGTTCAACCACGAGCTCGAAGCCTGGCACCGCGAAGGCGTGGCGAACGGCACGCTCCGTCCGCTGCCGCCAGAGGTCTTCGCCGCCCACCTGCTCGGTCCCCTGCTCGAGTATGCACGGCGCCTGACCGGCGGTCCCCTCACCGCCGCCCCCGAAGAAGCGGAAGTGACGTTGTCCGACGGGCTGTGCCGGGTGCTGCTCGAACCGGGTGCCGGTTGACGGCGACCCGCTGACGACGACCCGGCGGCGTCGCCGGATGGACCACTTCGGGCAGAGCGCCGAGTAGCCTGCCAGTCCAGTGTCCGAGGATCATCCGCCGTCCGGCACCGGGCGCGCCCGTTCCCCACGAGGGCCAACCCACAAAGCGAATGTATCGTCGCGCCGAGCCTGGTGGTACGTGACCGGTGCCGTCGCCGCCGTCGTCGTCGGACTGGTCGTCGCCGGACTTCTGAATCCCAAGAAGCACGACACCGCGGCCAAGGTGGTCCACCGCGGCGACGACGGTGGCACCGGCTCCGCCGACCTGTCCGCTCACCGGAACTCCGGCCCCGGGTGGGACCGTTCCCGCCCGGCCGGCCCTCGGCATCAAGATCGGGAACTACTCGGGCGACCGGCCCTCTGCCGGTCTCAACCAGGCGGACATCGTCTTCGAGGAGCCGGTCGAAGGGGCTTACACCAGGCTCGTTGCCGTCTACCAGTGCCAGGGAGCGTCACTCGTGGGCGACCTCCGGTCGGCCCGTGAACCCGACCAGGCCATCTTGTCCCAGCTCTCCCACCCGATCTTCGTCCACGCCGGCGGCATCGATCCCATCCTGGCCCTCATCGCAGCGTCCCCCTTGACCGAGGAGAACATCCTGTTGGGCAACGGCTCGGACATCATCACCCCACCGGGCCGGTACGCCCCCTACTCGACGTTCGTCAACACCGCCACCATGTGGGCACTGGATCCCACCGACACCGCCCCTCCGGCACCGATCTTCAAGTACTCGGCGACTGTCCCGTCCGGTTCGGCGTCGACATCCGGCGCCGGCATCGCCATTCCTTACTCGCCGTCGTCGGACGTGACGTGGACGTGGGATCCCAAGACCGGCACGTACCTCCGCTTCTACTCGGGCCAACCCGACACCCTCCTCGATGGCACGCAGACGGGGGCGAGCAACGTCGTCGTCCTCACCGTGCAGACGCCGACCGGACCCTGGGTCGAGAACAGCGAGGGAGGGCAGGAGGTCGAGGTCACCTACAACGGCTCCGGCCCTGCGCTCGTCCTGCGCAACGGTGTGGTCACGAAGGGCACCTGGAGCCGCTCGAGCCTCACCCGACCCGCCACCCTCACCGCCGCCGACGGCAAGCCGATCACCCTGCAGCCGGGAAACACGTGGGAAGAGCTCGTGCCGACCGGCATCCCGGTGTCCGTGACGGCGGCACCGTCGACGGGTGCGCTCGCGCCAGCAGCTGCTCCCTGAGCGTCATGCCCGGATCCAGCTGGAGCGAGCGCCGATCGTTCCCCCGTGTACCGGCCAGATCGTGGCTGTTGGCAAGGCCGTTCATGCCCGCACGCCCCTACGCCGGGTCGGCCCCGACGATCCGTCGCAGCAGGTCGAGCGCCCCGATCGTGGCGTACTGCCGTATCCGGTCGCGGTCACCGGGAACCATGAACGACACGGTGGTCGTGGGTTGGCCGTCCCGGGCGAGCCCGACGAAGACGGTTCCCGGAGCCTGGCCCTCGGCCGGGTCCGGCCCGGCGACGCCGGTCATCGACAGCCCGACATCGGCTCCGAGCACTCTGCGTGCTCCCTCGGCCATGGCTCGGGCCGCCACCTCGGAGACGACCGGGCCCTCCGGCACGTCGAGGACGGAGAACTTCACGTCCGACGCGTACGACACCACCGATCCCCGGAACCACCGGCTGGCACCGGGCACGTTCACCAGGCGGGAGGCGGCGAGTCCGCCGGTCAGCGACTCGGCAAGGCCCAGGCTCAGCCCGGACTCCACCAGCACCCGGGCGACGGCATCTTCGATTGCTTCGTCGTCGACGCCGAACACCACGTCCCCGGCGGCGTCCCGGAGGATGGACCGGATCGCTTCCTCTTCGGCGTCGAGCGCCACCTTGGCGGCATCGCCGTCGGCCGCTCGCACCGTGACCCGGATCTTGATCCCTTCGATCCCGCTGGCCAGGAAGGCAACCGTGGCGATCGGCGGCCGGCCGCCTCCCTCCCCCACACCTGCCGCCCCGTCGGCGTCGTTCTGTCCGGCGTCCAGCCCCTTGATGTGGTCGGCCAGCGTCTCGGCCAGCCCGGACTCGCTCATGCCCCAGGTGCGGATGACGCGGCTCACGATCGCACCTGGCTCCTCGCCCCGTTCGACCATCCGGCGTTGCAGGTCGCGGCGGATGGCCCGTTCGAACATGTCCGCCATCTCGTAGGGGACACCGGGCACGGCGTAGATGACCTTGTGGCCGACCGGACAGACGAGACCGGGGGCGGTCCCGAGCGTTTGCGGGATGACCTCGGCGCCTCGGGGCACGTCGGCCTGCCTGAGGTTGGCGTCGGGCATGGCCCGGCCCCGTGACGAGAACATGGAGCGGATCCGCTCGACAATTCGCTCGTCTCGGTCGAGAGGGACGGTCATGACCTCGGCGATGGCCTCCCGTGTGATGTCGTCGTGGGTGGGACCGAGGCCCCCGCATACGATCACCCCGTCGCCGCGGGCGAGGGCCGTGCGGAGGGCCAGCACGATCCGATCGGGATTGTCGCCGACGGCCTGGTGGAAGTGGGATGACACACCGGCCGCCGCCAAGTGCTCCCCCAGCCACTGCGAATTGGTGTCGGCGATCTGCCCGAGGAGCAGCTCGGTGCCGACGGCGACGATCTCGATGCGCATGGGGCTTCGCCGACGCCTCAGGCCGCTGGGCCGGTGTCGTCGAGATGACGGGCACCGGCCGGAGATGGGCCGATCGGGGCGACGCGACCGGCGCGCCGGCCGTCGAGCAGGTACTGGCCCCCGGTGAACAGCGTCAAGGCCGCAGCCACCCAGATCCCCGCCGACAGCACGGCGCCGTGCGTGGCGAGCGGAGGCGCCAGGCAGAGCCCGATGGCCACGTCCTGGAAAACCGTCTTCAGCTTGGCCGACCTCCGCGCCGGGATCGAGACGCCGTGTCGGCCGACCACGGAGCGGTAGACGCTCATGGACACCTCTCGGAAAGCGATCAGGGCAACCGGGAGCCACCAGAGGATGCCCTTGGCCACGAGGGCGAACATGGCTCCGAGCACCACGACCTTGTCGGCCAACGGATCGAGGAAGGCACCCGAACGGGTTGCGCCCTGGCGACGGGCCACCCAGCCGTCGGCCCCGTCGGAGAAGGCGAGGACGGCGCCGTAGGCGAAGGTGACCCAGCTCGCGCCCCACAGCATGATCATGACGATCATCACCGGGGTGGCAGCGAGGCGAAGCACGGTGATGCCATTCGCCGGAGTGGCGAGGGCCGACGGGCCGAATGTGGTCGCCCCCACGATCGGCGCCCGGGAGCTGACCTCCGCGCTCATCCCCGGCTCACCTCGGCCACGAGGTCGGGTCCGTCGGCTCCTGTCACCAGGGCATCGACGAACGTGCCGACCACCGGGCCAAGACCGATCCGATCGCGGCTGCCGCTCCTGTCCTGGGCGGCGCCGTCGTCGAAGGCCGTCATGGTGACGATGCCGTCGATCTCGGGCGCCTCGCGGAACGTGCGTCCTTCCCCCTCCCCGTCGACGAGCACCCGGACGGTCGAGCCCACGAGATCCTCACGGCAACGCCGGGTGATGGCGTCCTGGAGCTCGCTGCACTCGCCGATGCGCTCGGCGACGAGCTCATGGGGCACGACATCGGGGAGCTCGGCAGCGTAGGTGCCGGTTTCGCTGCTGAAGGGGAAGAACCCCACCCAGTCGAGCCGGGCCTCCTCGAGCCATTGGAGCAGGAGGTCGTGATCGGACTCGGTCTCGCCCGGGTAGCCGATGATGAACGAGGAACGGAACGAGGCGGACGGCTCCTGTTCACGGATGGCGCCGATCCTTTCGAGGAACCGCTCCCCCGCACCCCAGCGCCGCATGCGTTTGAGCAACGGTCTCGACACGTGCTGCAACGAGAGGTCGAAGTAGGGCACCCCCGTCGACAGGATGGCGTCGACCAACCCGTCGTCGAGGGAGGACGGGTAGAGGTAGAGCAGCCGGACCCAGTCCACCCGGCCGGCCATGGCCGCAAGTAGCTCGATGATGGGTCGGCCGCTGCCTCGGGCCCGCCGGTCCGATCGATCCCCTGAACCATCTCCGCTGCGGTCGAGCCCGTAGGAGGCGAGGTCCTGGGCTACGAGCACCACCTCGCGCAATGGGCCCGAGGCCTTAGTCAGCTCGTCCAGCTCGGCCAGGATCGAGCCCATCGTCCGAGACCGCTGCCTGCCACGGAACGACGGGATGGCACAGAAGCCGCAGTTGCGGTCGCATCCCTCGGCCACCTTGAGATAGGCCCACGGGGCTTCGGCCCGAGGCCGGGCCAGATTGAGCAGGTCGAAGGCGGGCACTCTCGCTCCGATCCCCGGCGGCTTCGATCCGAGCACGACCGGGGTGGAGCCGGCCAGAGTGGGGTCTGCCGCGGTGAAGTTGGCCGAAAGGGGACCCGGACGCCCATCCGAGGCGGGCCCTCGGCCACCACCGGTGAGCGAGAACCCGAACGGCGCCACGAGATCGACCTCGGGCAGGGCGTCGGCGAGCTCGTCCCCATACCGTTCGGCCATGCAACCGGTGACCACCAGGCGGGCGTCCCGCTTCGAAGCCTTCGAAAGGGCCAGCACCGTATCGATCGACTCCTGGCGGGCGGCCTCGATGAACGCACACGTGTTGACCACCAGGAGGTCGGCGTCCTCGGCGCTCGGGGCGAGCTCCATCCCGTCGGCGGTCAGAGTCCCGACCAGCTTGTCCGAGTCGACCTGGTTCTTCGGGCAGCCCAACGTCTCGATCCAATACCGCTCGGCCACCAGGACAATCTACCGGCAGGCAGATGAGGAGAGCCCCCGGGCGGCACGGAAGCGGCCGCCTGTGCCGGCGATCGGGCCCCTCGTGGACCGCGGCAGCGCGTAGAGGCCTTGGTAGGGTGATCCGGGCCGCCGGTGACACGAGTGATCGACCTGGCGCAGCCGGCTGGATCGCAGAGCGCCCGACCCATGGTGGATACGCACACAGCTGCCGCATCGAGTGAGCGAACCCGCTCACACCTCGTAGAAGCGGCCTCGGCGTCGTGGCTGCCATGGCTCGTCGGGCGATGCATCGTCCTCGTAGCCCTCGGCGCCGCCCATCTCGAAGTGTCGCACTTCCACCATGGGGGACAGAAAGCGGTACTGCAGGTTCACGCCGGACTGCTCGGATGGGATGCCGGGTGGTACACGTCGATCGCCTCCCACGGGTACCAGGCCACGAACGAGGCCGCGCTCCGCTTCTTCCCGCTCTACCCGCTTCTCATCACGGGGCTTCACCACGTCACGTACCTCACCTACAGCGCGTCAGCGGTCGCCATCTCCAACGTGTTCGCTTTCGGCGCCACCGTGGTCATCTACCTCCTCACCCGATCCGAGCTCGACGACCCCGGTCTGGCTCGCACTGCAGCATGGCTTTTGAATCTGGCGCCACCAGCGTTCGCCATGGTGATGGGCTACTCCGATCCGCTGCTCATCTTCCTGGCGCTGTGCTGTTTCCTCTGCCTCCGCCGTCGATGGTGGCTGGCCGCAGGGGCACTCGGCTACCTGGCCGGAACGGCGAGGCCCATCGGTTTCGTGCTCGTCGTCCCTGCGCTCTTCGAGTCGCTAACGGCCATGCCCGTGAACAACTGGCGAACGGTGGGAAGCCGGCTGGTGGCGATCGTCGCCCCGGCGGCCGGGCTCGTGACCTTCCTCGCATGGAGCCAGGCGGCGTTCGGGACCTTCTCCGAGCCGTTGACCGCCCAGGAGAGCTCGGCAAGGCACGGGGGACTGACCGATCCGGTCGTGACCATGTACCACGACGGGATCGATCTGCTCCATGGCCATCACGTAGGGACCGGACTCCACATGCCTTGGGTGCTGCTCTGTCTGATACTGCTGGTGATCGCCTTCCGGGTGCTGCCCGTCTCGTACGGGCTGTTCTCGCTGGGCATCCTGGCGGTGGCCGTGACCGGGGCCAACCTCGACTCGTTCGAGCGCTACGCCTTGAGCGCCTTTCCCCTGCCGATGGCGGCCACAACCCTGTTGCGCTCCCGGGACATGAAGTTGATCGTCCTGGTGCTCTCGGGTGCGGCGATGTTCGGCTACGCCGTGCTGGCCTTTGTCGGGTCCTACGTGCCCTGAAGGCCGCCGATGCAGCCCGGGAGGGCGCCTATGCAGTCTGGAAGGGCGCCTGTGCAATCTGATCCGGGCGGCCGAAGCCGGCGTCTGAGCCGGCGGCCGAAGCCCGCGTCGGGGTTCTCTATGGTCAGCCTGGCGATCGATCGATGCTGTCGAGGAACTCTCGCACGTGGGTGTCGAACGCATCGGGTTGGTCGAGATTCGAGGCGTGGCCCGCTCCTCCGATCACGTATCTGACGGCGCCCGGGATGTGAGTGGCCATGTACTCGGCGGCGGAGAGAAAGGCTGCGTCTCGCTCGCCGACGAGGATGAGCGTCGGCACGGCGATGTTCGGAAGCGCGTCGATGACCGACGAGTCGTGTTGGGTGAGGATGCCCCTCGCCGCAAGGGCCAGGCCCTTCGTGTCGTGGGGTCCGTGGCCGACCTCGGGGCTGTCGGGGAGAGCGTCGAGACCATCCCGTTCGAAGGCAGTCGCGGTGGTTTCGGCAAAGGCGTTCCACCGGTTCCGGCTCGGTGTGCTCTTGAAACCCGGACCGGTGTCGAACAGCAGGAGAGTCATGACGTGCCCGGGGTATGAGGCGTGGAAAGCGAGGGATAGGTATCCGCCGAGGGACAGGCCGCCGAGATGGGCTCGGGCGATACCGCAGGCGTCGAGGATGGCCGCCATGTCCTCGACGCAGACGGACTGGGAGTAGTCGCCAGGGCCATCCGGGGTCCGCGTCCGGCCATGCCCTCGAAGGTCCCAGGTGACGACGAGCCTGTCGGAAGCCAACGCGTCGATGTTCGGTTCCCACATGGCGCTCGATGCCGAATAGCCGTGGGTGAGAAGGAGAGGAACGGCACTGGACGGGCGACCGTGCACCTCGTAGTGGACCCGGGCGCCGTCGCGTTCGAGCGTGTAGCCGGTCAAGTCCACCTCACGTGCTCTTCAGGATCCGTCGGAAAGGGAGGTCTCGGTCAGTGACGGGTTCCTTGGGGAGCCCGAGGATCCGCTCTGCGAGGATGTTGTGCTGGATCTCATCGGTTCCGCCGGCGATGGACTGGGCAGGTACCGACACCAGGATCTCGGTGATCGTGCCACCGAGCGGTGCGTCGGGTCCGGCGAGCATCGCCGAGGCACCGGCGATGCTCGCGTGAGTGTCGGATGCGGCACGGGCGATGACACTCGTGGCGAGCTTGCCCAGAGACCCCTCGGGGCCGGGGGGGCGGCGGGCCGCCCCAGCAGCCGCGGCGCGTTGGGCGGTCCATTTGGCCGTCCTTGCGAGGGTGAGAACCCGGACCATCTCCTGGCGGGCCAATGGGTCGTGATGCGCGCCGGTCTCCCGGGCCCGCTCGGTCAGAAGGTCGACCCGGCCAGCTCGTTGCGGATACCACCTGTGCGGCTCCGAGACGGCGTGCTTCTCAGCGAGCGCTTCTCGCCACACGCGCCCGTCGGAGTGGCGACGGGTGGGCTCGCGGCGGGTCCGAGCCAGGCGGCGCTCGTGGGCGAGAGTGGTGAGCGCGGCCGGCCATCCGGCTCCGACCCCACCGATCACGTTGTCGGCAGGCACCCGGGCTTCGTCGAGAAAGACCTCGTTGAACGACGCATGACCGTTCATCTGCCGGAGCGGGCGGACCTCGACGCCGACCTGACGCATGGGCAGCACGAAGTAGGTGATCCCCCGGTGCTTCGGGACATCCCAATCCGAGCGGGCCAGGAGCAGTCCGAAGTCCGCTTGGGCGGCGCCGGTGTTCCAGACCTTCTGGCCGGTCACGACCCATTCGTTCCCGTCGAGCTCGGCACGGGTGGACAACCCCGCCAGATCAGACCCCGCGCCCGGCTCGCTGAACAGCTGGCACCACACGACCTCGCCGGTTGTGCTCGCTCGGAGAAATCGGTGCCTGAGCTCGTCCGACCCGTGCTCGAGGATCGTCGGCACCGCCAGGTGCATGCCGACCGACTCCGGCGCCCCGGGGACGCCGCACGCGGCCAATGCGTCGTCAACGATCTCGACGGCCTCCGCCGGAAGATCGCGCCCGCCCCACGCAATCGGCCACGTCGGAACCGCCCAACCCGCGTCGAACAACCGGGTCCGCCACTCGACGAGGCCCAAGGTGGGGTCCCACGCCTCCTCCACGAAGCCTCGGATCTGATCGAGGACGTCAGAGGCATCGAAGGTCGCCCCCGTCATCGACCCTCGAAGTGGGGATCTCGGCGCTCCGCTGACGCCCGAACGCCCTCGGCCCAGTCGGCTGTGGCCCGCAGCCGATCCTGCTCGGACGCCTCCCGATCAAGCGCCCCGTGGAGATCCTCGAGCAGCCCCTGACGCATGGTCCGTCGGATGGACGACACGGCCAGGGGCGCCGACCCGGCGATCTCCGCGGCGAAGCGATGCGCCGCCATTCGCAGGTCATGTCTGTCGACGAGCCGGTCGCAGAGCCCAAAATGCAGAGCCTCTTCGCCGGCGATCCTCCGGCCGGTATAGAGCAGATCCAGCGCATGCTGGGTGCCGACGATGGGGGGAAGGGTGATCGACAGCCCGAACCCGTGGTGGAAGCCGAGGCGGGCGAAGTTCGCCGAGAATCGAGCCTCAGGGCAGGCCAGTCGGAAGTCGGCTGAACATGCCAGGCCGAGCCCGCCACCAACGGCCGCTCCCTGGACGGCGGCGACCACCGGGGTGGAAGCCCGGAACAGCCGCTCCGCTTCGCGATACAGGACCGCGATCCCAGAACCCGCGGATCCGTCTCCCTCCGCCCCCGTCCCTCCGGCGAGGTTCGCACCCGCGCAGAAGTGCTTACCTTCCGAGCACAGCACGATCGCTCGGCAGTCGTCCCGGCCATCGAGAGCTTCGTAGGCAGTGGCCAGTGACCGAATCAGCTCCAGATCGAAGTAGTTGTTCGGAGGACGGTGCATCTCGACCGTGGCGACGAACGCCGGATCGATGGATACGGTGACGTCGCCGAACGACATGCTCGTGATTTCACTCGGTCGGGCCGGTTCAGAATCCTCCGCGGAACCGCCTGTAGATCCCTCTGTCATCTTGGCCATATCCGCCATTGTGGCCCGCCCGGCTCCCGCGATCCTCCGGGGACGACTGCAGGGACGGTGACTGTCGGCGATGCCGTGAGACATCTGTCTCCGATGTCCCGCCACATCACAGAGCGGAGAGGGAGGGATTTGAACCCTCGGACCCAGTTACCCAGGTCAACTCATTAGCAGTGAGTCCGATTCGGCCGCTCTCGCACCTCTCCGGGGACCCTGAGACCCGTATCCTGGCCATTGTTCCGGAGAGGAAGACTTGGCCCAGACCTCGAGGCGACCCAAGGCTACAGGGAACGTGTGGCAGCGTGACGACGGTCCGGGCATCCGATCCGCCATCGCAGAACCCGCCGAGGTCTACCAGACCGTCTCCCGGTGACCGTCTCCCGGTGACACGCCACCGCCAATCGTTGATCTGCGTCCCGGCGACAAGGTGAGTTCCGAGGTGATGACCTCGCTGGCCCGTTCGGGTGGGTCCCGTCCCCCCGCCCGATGCCCCTGCCAGAATGACTTCGATGACGGCAACGGCGCCTCTACCGGGATTCAGCCGAAGCTGCTCGTTCTGCGATCGGGACCTGTGGGAGGTCCGCCGCTACGTCTCGGCCGGGAACGCTGCGATCTGTGACACCTGTGCGCGCACTGCCGCCGAGACCATCGAGGCGTCTGCAGCTGACGCCGAATCTGAGATCCTCCTCCCCCGCGCGTGTTCGGAGCGCCTGCCGCCGAGGGCGCGGTCACGGCCATCGTCAGTGCCTTCGATGCTGTGTTCGGTGAATCGAGCACCCCTGAGGGTCGCGCTCACGCCCTCGAGGACTCAGAGGACCTCGCCGAGTACTTCAACGAGGCTGGCCGCCGCTTTCCGACCCGACCGAGCGCCGTCAGGATCGGTGCCCTGCGCTTCGTCGGGGATTCCCTTGCCGATGTCCGCTTTTCGGTCAGTCTGCTCGCAGGGGGAGCGTTTCCCTTCGAGGGTCAAGCCATTCGTCACGGCGACCGGTGGTTCGTGACTTGCGGGACGGCGATCGACGTACTGGCGCGTGGCGGCATTCACGTACCGCCTCGGCCCCGATAAGGATGAATCCGGAGTTTCCGTGCTCCTGGACGGTGACGGCTTGACGCCAATGTTGGCCCACCACCCGTGGCGTCATGATCGGAGCGGTGGCAGTCTTGCCATCGGAGAACGGAGATCGCACGATCCCCAGGAGAGACGAGGGAGATGCAGGCATGAGCCAGGTTGAGACGGTTCGTGGACCGGTGGGCACCGACGAACTCGGTCGCACGTTCATGCACGAGCACATCTTCGTGTTGACTGCCGACGTCCAGCAGAACTACCCGGAGGAATGGGGTGACGAGGAGTCCCGCATCGCCGATGCCGTCACCAAGTTGAATGAGCTTGCCGCCGCCGGGATACGGACCATCGTCGACCCGACGGTGATCGGCCTGGGGCGCTACATCCCGCGGATCCAGCGCGTGGCGGACAGTGTCCCCGACCTCAACATCGTGGCCGCTACCGGTTGCTACACCTACAACGACGTTCCGTTCTTCTTCCATTACCGGGGACCGGCGCTCGAAACCGCCCTGGGTCAAGCCGTGCCCGATCCCATGGTCGACATGTTCGTCGGCGACATCACCGACGGCATCGCCGGCACCGGGGTCAAGGCCGGGATGCTCAAGTGCGCCATCGACACCCCGGGCATGACGCCCGGTGTCGAACGGGTGATGCGGGCAGTGGCCAAGGCGCACCGCCGCACCGGGGTGCCCATCACCATCCACACGCATCCAGGCACCCACCAGGGGTTGGCGGCGAAGAAAGTGCTCGACGACGAGGGCGTCGACCCCCATCGCGTCGTCCTCGGGCACAGCGGCGACAGCAACGACGTCGAACACCTGCAAGTGCTCGCCGATGCCGGCTTCATACTCGGCATGGACCGGTTCGGCATCAACCTGGAAACGTCTTTCGAGGCCCGAGCCGACACCGTCGTCGAGCTGTGCGCCCGGGGCTATGCCGAGTCGATGGTGCTCGCCCATGACGCCGCCTGCTACATCGACTGGATCGAACCGTGGGCGAAGGCGGCCCTTCCCCAGTGGCACTACCTCCATCTCCTGGAGGATGTGATCCCCTATCTCAAGGACAAGGGAGTGACCGACGAGCAGATCGACACCATGTTGACCGCCAATCCTCGCCGGATCTTCGAGAACACAGGTACCTACTGATGAGTGTCGACCGGTTCGACATGACCGGAGTCGTCCGCGACCCCTCGGGCATCAAGCACTACGCCGATATTCCGCGCTCGGTGGTGGAGATGCTCTCGAACTCGGTAGAGCGGGATCCCGGTGCCGAGGCCGTCGTGGTGCTGGACGGCCCCCGGGTGACATACCGCTCGCTCTGGGACCGGTCGGCCCGCGTCGCCGGGGGCCTGCGCGCCGCGGGGGTCGACCGGGGCGACCGCGTGGCCATCCGCAGTGGCAACGGCATCGAGTGGATCACGGCGTTCCTCGGCACCCTGATGGCGGGCGGGGTCGCCGTCCCGGTCAACACGCGCCTCACCGATCCCGAGGTGGCATACGTCGTCGAAGACTCCGGCGCCGGCTATGTCGTCGAGCCCGGAGCCGACCCTCCCGACGGCCCTCCCTACGTCGCAGACGGCTTGGGCCCCGACGACCTGGCGGCCATCTTCTACACGTCGGGAACGACCGGGTTCCCAAAGGGAGCGATGACCTCGCACGAGAATTTCCTCACCAACACCGAGACCTGCCGCCGGATCGTCGACATGCCGGTCCACGACCCGACCCTTCGGAATCTCATCAGCGTGCCGTTGTTCCATGTCACCGGGTGCAACAGCCAGCTCTTGCCCACCCTTGGACAGGGTGGAACGGCGGTGGTGATGCCGGCCTTCGAAGTCCAACGATTCCTCTCAGCCATCGTGGAAGAGCGGATCACGGTCCTCACGACCGTTCCCGCCATCTACTGGCTCGCCATCAACCAGCCGAACTTCTCCGAGTTCGACGTCAGCCGGGTCCGCTACTGCACCTACGGAGGCGCTCCGATCGCCCCGGAGCTGGTGGGGAGGATCAAGAAGAGCTTTACCGAGGCCAGGGTCGGCAACGGGTTCGGTCTCACCGAGACGTCGAGCGTGTCGACGTTCCTGCCCCACGAGTTCGCCGACAGCCACGCCGACTCGGTGGGCTTCGCCGCGCCTTCTGTCGATCTGTCCGTGGACGACCCGGACCCGGAGACCGGAGTGGGGGAATTGCTCATTCGCGGCGCCAACATCGTGATGGGCTATTGGAACAAGCCCGAAGCAACCACCGAATCCTTCCGAGACGGATGGCTTCACAGCGGGGACCTCGCCCGCATCGACAGGGACGGATTCACGTACATCGTGGATCGGGCCAAGGACATGATCAACCGGGGCGGGGAGAACGTCTACTGCGTGGAGGTGGAGAACGCGCTCGCCGCCGCACCCGGGGTCTTCGAGGTTGCGGTGATCGGCGTCCCCGATCCGATGATGGGCGAGAAGGTCGGTGCCGTGGTGGTGCCGGTTCCCGGCACCGACTTGGACCGCAAGGCGTTCTTGGCCCACGCCGCGAGCGCACCTGGCCGACTTCAAGGTTCCGCAGTACCTGGTCGTCCAGACTGATCTCCTCCCGCGCAACGCCGGCGGAAAGGTGCTCAAGCCCGTGCTCCGCGAGCAGGTCGCGTGGGGACAACCGGTCCGATGACCGTTCCCGTTGGCGAGCGTTCGATGCCGTCGCTCTGCACTATCGGTGCCCGGGCGTGAATTCTGTAACAAATTGGCCCTTGCCATAGAAGGTGGCGTCCGGTACAAAGAACTTCCGTTGTGACAGGCGTCGGGTTGGAAGGTTCGACGGCGAGACTGGGTACGACCGCCGGGGTCAGCAGATCCAATCTCCGGACTGCTGTGATGCTCGTCCTAGCTATCGTCACGGGGCTTGCATCCGTCGCGTTCCTTTCCACGGGTCAGGCCCGCGGTGACCAGCTGTCCGATGCGCGTGCGCAGGCGGCATCGATCGAGGCGCAGCTCGCATCCACGAACGCTCACATCGACAGCCTCGACCAGCAGTACGACGCTGCCCAGTCCACGCTCCAACAGGTCGATGCTCAGATCTCCCAGACGCACGCCCAGTTGAGCAAGACCCAACTTCTCGTGGACCATGACCGGGCACAGCTACGAACGGAGGCGATTCGGACCTACATCAACGAAGGGACTTCCTCGCCGGCTGTCGAACTGTTCACCACGGCAAGGAACGCAAGTGGAATCGAGTCCGAGTACTCGGACATCGCTGCCGGCAACGCCGCCACCATCATCGATCATCTCGACAATGCCGAGATGCAGTTGCAGTCCCAGCAGGGCTCACTCAAGCAGCAGCAGGCTCAGGCCGCTTCGGCGCAGGCCAACATCGCAGACGCCACCAGCCAGGCCAACGTGCTCCGGAACCAGGAGCAGACGACATTGAACACCGCCAACAACACGGTGGCCACCCTGATCGCCCAGCAGCAGGCCGAGCAGGAAGCCGAGGCGCGGGCGGCGGCCCAGGCGGCGGCCCAGGCGGCCGCGGCCCAGGCGGCCGCGGCCCAAGCCGCAGCCGCATCAGCGAGGGCCACTGCCCAGCCCGCATCATCGGCTTCCCAACCGGCACCGGCCCAGGTCCAGGCGGCGGGCGGCTCGTCGGGTAACGGCGGGGGCGGTGGGGCGGCAACTGCGGGCGGAGGAGCCGGCGGGGGTGGAAGTAGCGGGGGTGGAGACAACGGTGCCGGGACTCCCCCGGCGGGCTCCGGAAGCTCCGCTGCGGGTGGTGACGGCGGTGGCACCGTTCCGCCCGCAGGCAGCGGTGGTGGGACCGCCGTCCAGGCGGCGGAAGCGGAGTTGGGCCTCCCCTACGTTTGGGGCGGCGGCTCGGACGGCGGACCGACGGGATCGGCGGTGGCGCCACCGGGTCAGGTCGGCCAGCCCGGTTTCGACTGCTCCGGCCTGGTCATGTACGCCTGGGCCCAGGCGGGTGTCTACCTCCCCCACTACACCGGAGCCCAGCTCGGGGCGACCGTCCAGATACCGCTGTCGGACATCCAGCCCGGTGACCTGCTGTTCTACGGCCCCGGAGGCAGCGATCACGTCGCCATGTACGTCGGGGGCGGCATGATGATCGAGGCGCCGGAGACCGGGCAGGACGTGCACATCACCCCGATCCGGACCGATTCCAGCTCCGACGCCTCGGACGGGTACGAAGCCTTCGTAGGGGTCGGTCGGCCCTAGCCCGGCAACATTTCCGGCTCCCTCGGCCCCTGCAGGCGTAGCCTTGCGGACGAGCCCGAAGCGGACCTACGGACGTGCCCGAAAGGGAGGAGGCCGGTGGAGCCGACCGAGGCCATGAGGATCACCGTCACCGAGAAGGGCCCGTACAAGGTCACGGGTTCGGTGCCGATGGCGCGACAGACGATCGTCTCCGACCACCAAGGCGACTCCGTCGGCTGGTCCGAGGGCGAAGTGTTCGAGACCAAGGCGACCTACGCGCTGTGCCGCTGCGGCCAGTCGGCCAACAAGCCGTTCTGCGACGGTTCTCACCAACGGGTGGGCTTCGAGGGCACCGAGACCGCCACCCGGGCTCCCTATCTGGAGCAGGCTGACGAGCAGGACGGCCCGAGGTTGATATTGACCGATGCCCAGCCGCTCTGTGCGTTCGCCAGGTTCTGCGATGTCGCCGGCCAGATCTGGAACCTCGTGGAGGCAGAGGGTGAGGACGCCGCCCGGCTCACGGCACAGGAGGCGGCGATGTGCCCTTCGGGCCGGCTGGTGGTCTGGGACCGCGAGACGAGGCAACCCGTCGAGCCCGACCTCGAACCCTCCATCGGGATCGTCGACGACCCGCAGCAGGGTGTGGCCGGGCCCATCTGGGTGCGCGGAGGGATCCCGGTGGTCGGAGCCGACGGCGAGCCGTACGAAGTCCGGAATCGGGTGACGCTCTGCCGGTGCGGGGCCTCGACCAACAAGCCGTTCTGTGACGCCAGTCACGCCGAGATCCGGTTCACCGAGACCGACTGAACCAGCCGACATCCGGTCCGCCGTCCGGCGGGCGGGGTCACACCTGGGGGGCGGTGTCACCGGCCATCTCGGCCAGGGCGGTGAGCTGGTCGGATGTTCCGACCGTGATGAGGACGTCGTCGGCCAGGAGCCTGTCCCCGGGGCCGGGGTTGGTGAGGAAGGTCCCGTCCGGCCTTCGGATGGCGAGCACCAGAGCGCCGGTGCGGGCCCGGAGATGCGTCGAGCCGATGTCCTGCCCGACGAGCGGCGACGAGCTCGGCAGCGACAGCTCCTCCAGTCGGAACTCGAGCGAACCGTCGTGCATCACGACGTCGACGAAGTCGACCACGTTGGGCTGGGTGACGAACGACGCCATGCGATCGCCCCCGAGCCGTTGCGGGTTGACGACCCGGTCGGCCCCGGCCCGGAACAGCTTGGGCACCGACGATTCGTTCCGGGCCCGGGCGATGATCTGGATCCGGGGCTGCAGAGACTTGCCGGCCACGGTCACGTAGAGGTTCGTGGCGTCGGTCTCGACCGCAGCAACCAATGCCGACGCCCGCTCGATCCCGGCCAGTAGGAGCGTGTCGTCCTCGGTCACGTCGCCGCACACCGAGGCGTACGGCGCCTCGTCCAACCGCCCCGAGTCCCTGTCGATGACCACCACCTCCCGCCCGGCCGTCGCCAGGAACTGGGACACCTCGCGCCCGACCCGACCCCAACCGCACACGATCACATGCCCGTTCATCCGGGTGATGTCACGTTCCATACGGCGCCTCCTGACGAGCTCGCGCATGTGTCCCTCGATGAAGAGCTCGAGGACGGCGGTCAATGTGTAGAGGGCGGTGCCGGCACCGACCAGGATCAAGATGATCGTGAAGATCCGGCTCGCGGCATCCAGGTGGTGCGGAGGGTTGAACCCGACCGTGGTGACGGTGACGACCGTCTGGAAGACAGCACCGAGTAGGTCGAACCCGAGCAGCAGGTAGCCGACCGTTCCCGCCACGAGGACGAGGACGAACGCCCCCAGGCCAATCCGGACCCTCCGGAACGGATCCCGCACGCGGTCATCATGGCAGAGCGGCCCGGACCGGCAGTGGTGCTGACCGGTGTCGGTGGGCGGTAACGGTCGATCAGCGCAGATCGTCAGCCGTCGTGGACCGGCGGCGACGGGGCCGCTACGGTGCCGCTGCCACCTCGTGAGTCCCCGCCGGGATCTCGACTGTGAGGAGGCATCCGGTGAGGCCGACGGCTCTGGTCTCGAAGGTCTCGCCCCGGCAGCGGGCGTGAACCGGTGTGCCGTCGACGGTGACATGCCTCAGCGTTCGGGTGGTCAGCGAGGGGCCACCCCGGGTCACCTCGGTCCCACCCCAGAGGGTGAGCTGGCCCCCGGGTCCGACGACGGTGGCGGAGAACCCGCCGGCGCCGGTCGAGAGGCCGCTCACCGTGCCCGGGACGGCGTCGAGATGCGGCTGGCTCAGAAGCTGGGCCCGCAGGGTGCCCGTCCGGAGCGACCCGTCCAGGTGGACCGTGGCCCAGTTGTCCCAGGGGCCGTCCCGCTGCTTCCACAGCCAGAACGCCGACCCGACGCCGTAGGAGTCCTGGTTGTCGAGCTGCGCCGACAGCCAGTCGTCCCAAGCGGGCGTCGCCGACGAGCCGAACTCGTCGACGACGAAGGGCGTCCCGAATATGGCCGCCTCCTTCGACGCGTTGGCGTACGAGGCGGCCATGGGACCGATGGAGACGGTCGGCCCGTAGGGAGGGGCGAAGACCCCCGAATAGATGTGTACGGCGTAGACGAGATCGGGGTCGTCGGAGAACCGGGCGGCGGCCGAGATGGCGTCGTCGGTGAGATCGCGAACGATCGAAGGCTCGAACCAGAGAGGCGCCACCACGCCGTCGTGACGAAGGCCGGTGATCATCCGCTCGTAGAACGGATAGAGCGACGTGCTCTCGAAGGGTGCCGGCCCGGACGGCCACGGTTCGTTCATGAGCTCGACCCCGACGACGTTGCTCGACGCCGAGGTGGCGCCGGCGGCCGCAGCCACGGCGTCGGTGGCGTCGAGGTACCACGACTGGAGCGGCTGTCCGCGGACCGTGGCATCGGCCCAGAAGCTGGCGAACGCAGCCAGGGAGCAGGCGGTGGTCGAGGCGACGGGGGTGCACGGGGTCCCGTGGTCGTCAACGGCCCATCGCGGCGCCCCGTCGGCCTCCTTCGTCTCGTCGGTGACGGTCGAGTAGTTGTCCTCGTGCATGTCGATGAGCACACCGATGTCGCTCTCCCTGGCCCAGGCGACGACTTGGGCGACCCGCTCGAGGTAGGCGTGATCGAGCACCCCCGGCCTGGGCATGATCCGGCTCCAGGAGACCGGCAGACGCAGGAAGTTGAAGCCGAGCGCCGCCATCTCGGCGAGGTCCGACTGCGCCACGCCGGGGGCTTCCCGGTAGTCACTCGGGTACTGGACGAGGGCATTGTCGTTCACGCCGCGGAGCACGAGCAGACGCCCGCCGGCGTCGGCGAGGTACGGGGTGCCGGCGGCCGTGTGCACCACGTGGACCCCGGTGGGGGCGGTCGGCCGCAGGTCGGCGGCTCCCGGCAGACCGAGGCCGGCGGGCGCGCGACCGTGCCTGGACGCCGATCCCGGCGTTGGCCTCGAGGCTGATGCCGGCCCAGCCGGGGCGAGGACCCCCACCACGGCGACCACGGCCACCATGGCGACCACGGCGAGAACCCCGGTGGCGAGGGCCGGCACCGTCCCACCCTGCCGACGGTGGATCCGGCCCCGGGCGCGGTCCGCGTTCGGAGGAGGCCTGTCCCGACTGGTCACCGCCGGATCCTATGTCCCGGTGCCCTGCCGGCCCCGGTGGGCATTCCCGCCCAGGCGTGAGCTTTCCTGCCCAGGCGGCGGCGCCCGGTCCCCGCGGAGCCGGTGCACCCCGGAGAGGGCCCGTCCCGGGCCGGCAGCCGCCGAACCAGCCGTCCCCTCCTCGGGCGGGGCGTGCGGGACGTGGGAGCCGCCGCAGGTTGCGCTCGCCCCCGTGGCGTGGTTTGCTATTAGCACTCGACACTCTAGAGTGCTAATGACTCTAGAGCGCCAATGACACGAGACCGCCGGCACGAGCGTGCCGACACGAGAGTGCTACCGACACGGAGGAAGACCAGATGGCCAAGTTGATCACGTTCGACGAAGAGGCCCGCCGCTCACTGGAGAGCGGCATGAACAAGCTCGCAGACGCCGTGCGGGTCACCCTCGGCCCCAAAGGTCGCAACGTCGTCCTCGACAAGAAGTGGGGCGCCCCCACCATCACCAACGACGGTGTCTCGATCGCCAAGGACATCGAGCTCGAGGACCCCTTCGAGAAGATCGGCGCCGAGCTGGTCAAGGAGGTGGCCAAGAAGACCGACGACGTGGCCGGTGACGGAACCACCACCGCCACCGTGCTGGCCTGGGCCATGGTCCACGAGGGCCTGCGCAACGTGGCCGCCGGCGCCAACCCCATGTCGCTCAAGAAGGGGATCGAGGACGGCGTCGAGTCGGCCGTCACCTCCCTCCGGGGCATCGCCCGGGACACGGACACGAAGAGCCAGATCGCCCAGGTGGCCTCCATCTCGGCCGCCGACCCCGAGATCGGCGAGATGATCTCCGAGGCCATCGACAAGGTCGGCAAGGACGGGGTCATCACCGTCGAGGAGTCGCAGACCTTCGGCATGGACATGGACCTCGTCGAAGGCATGCGCTTCGACAAGGGCTACATCTCCCCCTACTTCGTGACCGACCCCGAGCGGATGGAGGCCGTGCTCGAAGACGCCTACGTGCTCCTCGTCGGGTCCAAGATCACGGCGGTTCGTGACCTCCTCCCCCTCCTCGAGAAGGTCATGCAGTCGAGCAAGCCGCTCGTGATCGTGGCCGAGGACGTGGAGGGCGAGGCCCTGGCCACCCTCGTGGTCAACAAGATCCGGGGCACGTTCCGGAGCGTCGGCCGTGAAGGCTCCCGGCTTCGGCGAGCGCCGCAAGGCCATGCTCCAGGACATCGCCATCCTCACCGGCGGCCAGGTCGTGACCGAGGAGGTCGGCCTGAAGCTCGAGAACGTGAGCCTCGACCTCCTGGGAACCGCCCGCAAGGTCGTCGTCACCAAGGACGAGACCACCATCGTCGAGGGAGGCGGTACCGAGGACGAGATCAAGGGCCGGATCAACCAGATCAAGACCGAGATCGACAACACCGACTCCGACTACGACCGGGAGAAGCTCCAGGAGCGCTTGGCCAAGCTGTCCGGCGGTGTGGCCGTCATCAAGGTCGGCGCCGCCACCGAGGTCGAGCTGAAGGAGAAGAAGCACCGCATCGAGGACGCCGTGTCGACGACGAAAGCGGCCATCGAGGAGGGCGTTGTTCCTGGTGGGGGCGTGGCCCTGCTCCGGGCCCAGACCTCCGTGCTCGATGCGGCCGGCAAGCTGGACGGAGACGAGGCAACCGGTGCCCGCATCGTGGCCCGGTCGGTCGAGGAGCCGCTCAAGCAGATCGCCGTCAACGCCGGCTTGGAGGGCGGGGTCATCGTCGAGCAGGGTGCGCAACCTGAAGAAGGCGCCCGAAGGGTTGAACGCCGCCACCGGCGAGTACGAGGACCTGTTCGAAGCCGGTGTCATCGACGCCGCAAAGGTGACCCGCTCGGCGCTCCAGAACGCCGCCTCGATCGCCGCGCTGTTCCTGACCACCGAAGCGGTGATCGTCGACAAGCCCGAGGAGAGCGCCGCGGCGGCTCCAGGGGCGGGGATGGACGACTTCTAGGAACGACGGCTCGGCGCCGAGGCCGAGGCGAGTGTGCAGTGTGAGGAAGGGCGCCCCACCGGGGCGCCCTTCACGCGTCCGGTGAAGGCTGTCGTCGGCTCGGGGGCCGGCGCTCGTCGGCTCGGGGTCGGGGGTCTCTAGACTGACCCCATGACTGATCCCCTCGAGCCCTCGACGGGTTGGGGAGTGCTCCACCTGTTCTGCCGAAGCGGCCGCGGCGGGCAGGGGACGGCATCCGGATCTTCCGGCGACACCCTCCCGGCTCCTCGAACCCCGGGCCTCGACCGCGATGCCATCGTGCAGGCGGTCAAGCGAGCAGAAGCCGATGGCGTCCAGGTCGTCACCGTGGCCGTGCTCGGCCACAAGGCCGATATCGGGTTCATGGCTCTCGGGACGGACCTGTGGCGTCTGCGCAGGTTCCAGAGCGATGTCCAGGCTGCGGGGCTGGCCGTCGTCGACTCCTACGTCTCACTGACCGAGATCTCCGAGTATGCATCGGGCATCCCCGACGACATGAAAGAGGCCCGTCTCCACCCCTCGCTCCCGCCCGAAGGGATGCCGGCCTTCTGCTTCTACCCGATGTCGAAGCGGCGGGGCGGGAGCGAGAGCTCGAATTGGTACTCGCTGCCCTTCGATACCCGCAAGGAGCTGATGTACGGGCACGGGTCGGTCGGCCGGACATTCAGGGGGCGGGTCCTGCAGCTCATCACCGGGTCGACAGGAATCGACGACTGGGAGTGGGGGGTGACCCTGTTCGGCGTCCATCCCGATGACCTGAAGGACTGTGTCTACACCATGCGCTTCGACGAGGCCTCCGCCCGGTTCGCCGAGTTCGGCCCGTTCGTCACCGGGATGGTGGCGCCGATCGACACCGTGCTGTCCGAGGCGTTGCCCGATGCCTGACATGGCCGGCGCCAGAGGGGACCTCGACGCACTCCGCTCGGTGCTCCATCGGATCGGACCGCTGGTCGTCGCATTCAGCGGCGGGGCCGACTCGGCCTTCCTGGCGTGGGTGGCGACCGACACGCTCGGGACCGAGCTCGTATTGTGCGCCACAGCCGTGTCTCCGTCGCTCGCGCCCGAGGAGCTCGCCGACTGCCGGGCCCTCGCCTCCGAGTGGGGGCTCTTCCACGTGGAGGTGGCGACGAACGAGCTGGCCGACCCGTCCTACTCGGCCAACGACGGGTCGCGCTGCTACCACTGCAAGGCCACCCTCATGGACGTGCTCCGCCCGCTCGCCGCCGACATGACAGGCGGGAACGGCGCCGACCAGGCGGCCACCGTCGTCCTGGGTGTGAACCTCGACGACCTGGGTGACCATCGACCGGGCCAGGCGGCCGCATCCGAACGGGGGGCATCCTTCCCCTTGGTCGAGGCGGGATTCACCAAGGCGGCCGTCAGAGCCTGGTCCAAGACCCTCGATCTCCGCACGTGGGACAAGCCTGGGGCGGCGTGCCTCGCCTCACGGGTCCCCTACGGAACCCCGGTGACCCTCCAGACACTCCGATCGGTGACCGAAGCGGAGTCCGGGCTCCGGCTGCTCGGCTTCTCCGAGCTACGGGTCCGGCACTACGGGGACACCGCCCGGATCGAGGTGCCCTGCGAGCACCTCGCAGAGGTCGTGGCCCAAAGGGAGAGCGTCATCGCCGCTGTCCATGGTGCGGGCTATCGGTACGTGACGCTCGACTTGGAGGGGCTGCGCTCCGGCAACCTCAACCGGGCTCTCGGTGACCGGGTGGAGAGGGGCGTTCCCGGCGTTTGGGAGGCAGGGCTCATCGACGCCTCGGCGGAGCACCGGTCGTGATCGGGGTGCGTGTGAAGCTCACGTTTCCCGAAGCCCTCGTCCGCGAGCCGATCATCGCCCGCCTGGTGAAAGAGCTCGACGTCGTCCCCAACATTCGGCGGGCCGACGTCGGCGAGGACAGCGGTTGGATCATCTGTGAGCTGGATGGGGATGGTGCCACCGTCGACCGCTCGGTTGTATGGCTCGAGGCTCAGGGGGTGGAGGTCGACCTGCTCGGCGACGTCGTCGAGAGCTGACCGAGGCGTTGAGCCTGCCCGGTGGCGGCCCTGGGAGTGCGGCGAATGGGCTCGGGAGCCGGAGCGCTAGACAGCCCTAGCGGGTTGCAGTCAGGGATCGGCCGGGTTGCAGTCAGGGATCGGCCGGGTTGCGAACGGTCCATCCTGCCCCCGACACATTGCGGGGCTCGTAGAACAGGCATCCCTCGGGACAGGCGAAGGGGATCTGCTGGTTGGCCCCGACCCGGCAGCGCTCGAGCTTCTCGTCGTGCGAGGTGGTCTGCATGACGTAGTGCCGGCAGTCTTCGCGAACGGCCACACCCCATTGTGACCGATGGATGCGCCCGGGCGCGGTCACCAGGTAGCGTCGCGCTGGTGGAACCATCTCCCTCCACGAAGCAGCTGCTGCGATGGAGCGAGGCCCTGGCCGGTATCGCCCGCACCGGGCTCGGCTTCACCGAATCCCTCTATGAGCAGGAACGCTACGAAGAGATCCTGCGGGTGGCGGCCGACATCCGGCTTGCTGCGGAAACAGGAGCAGACGGACCCCGGGACGTGGATGTGGAGGGACTCGTCGAAGAGTGGATGGCGACAGTCGGCAAGGGCGTACCGGGATACGTGACACCCAAGGTGGCCGTGGGCGCCGCCGTCGGGAACGACGACGGCGAGATCCTTCTCGTACAGCGGGCGGACTCGGGCGTGTGGCTGTATCCGACCGGATGGGCCGACGTCGGCTACTCGGCGCCCGAAGTGGTGGTGAAGGAGGTCAAGGAGGAGACCGGCATCGACGTGGAGGTGGTGCGCCTCATCGCCGTGCTCGATGGGCTCCGGATTGGTGCCAGCCGGATCCCGCTCTACTCCCTGGTATTCCAGTGCCGCGTCGTCGGCGGCGAGCTGGAGGCTCATCCGCTCGAGTGTGCCAACGTCGGATGGTTCCCCCTCGACAGCCTCCCGGTGCCGCTGGCCGGTGCGGAGCGCTGGGGGCGCCACGTCTTCGCAGCCCTGCGCGGTGAACCGGTCGAGGTCCTCTACGACCCGGTCAGAAACCCGGTCTGGAAGGGCGACCCGGACAGGGTCTGACCGCAGCCGGCCTCGATACACTCGCTGCCGTGCAGATGGCAGGCGTCCTTCGGCTGTGCCGACCGTGACCTCCGAGAGCCGGGATGAAGCGCGCATCGCGGTGGCCGAGGTCACGTCGGTGACCCGCGACGTGGTCGACTCGTTCGCCCGACTGATCCCCCAGCTGTCGAGCTCCTCCCCCCCGCCAAGCCGTGACGACCTCGAAGCGATCGTCGCATCGGATGCCTCCACGCTTCTCGTCGCCACCGACCGCACAGGAGCGATCATGGGCTCGTTGACCCTCGCCGCCTTCAGGGCGCCGACCGGACTTCGGGTGTGGATCGAGGACGTCGTCGTCGACGAGTCGGCCCGCGGGTCCGGGGTCGGGGCGGCCCTCGTGCGCGATGCTGTCGGTCGGGCGCAGGCGGCCGGGGCCCGGACAGTCGATCTCACGTCGCGTCCCGCCCGTGAGCCCGCCAACCGGCTGTACCTGCGTCTGGGATTCGTCGCCCGCTCCACCAACGTCTACCGGTGGACGGCCGGATCCGACGCGGTCGGCGGGCAGGGAGAGGCCGGCGGGAGGCCGGGAGCAGGCTGAGCATTCGGCGGAACGGCAGGCGACGTCGCCTTGGAGGGGCGGCCTCGTGCGAAGCTCCTGCGGAGTGTGCCGAAGCGTCTCGGACGACGCGGCGCGCCGTGTCCGACGGGCGGCGTCGAGGAGAGTGCGGTGATGGAGTCGACCACGGGAGACGAGCGCGGCACCTTCGAAGAAGTCCGCGTTGTCCCCCCCGGTCGAGCCTCGATCATCACATGGGTCTTCGCCGGAGTGGGTGTCCTCGCCATCGTCGCCAGCGTCGTCAGCGAGCCGGGTTCGGCCAGGTCAGCGGCGTCTCAGGTCTGGCCACCGTTCGTCCTCGTCGCAGGCCTGCTCCTGGTCGGACTGGCTGCCAACCAGGATGGGTTGTTCGCCGCTGCGGGCGAGCGGCTCTCCCGCGTCGCCCCCACGGGCCCGGCCCTTGTCGCCGGCGCCGCACTCACGACGGCTGTGGTCACCGCGTTGCTCAACCTCGACACGTCGGTCGCCTTCCTCACTCCCGTTCTGGTCCACGTAGCACGTGAGCACCACCAGAGTGACGGGCCTACCGGGACCGCGCCCGGGGCCGGGACCTCGACCGCGCAAGGGGGGCGGCTCCTCGTGGAGACCGAGAGCCTTCTTCTCGTGGTGAGCATCCTCCTCGCCAATGCCGGGAGCCTTCTCCTCCCCGGCTCGAATCTGACGAACCTGATCGTGCTCGGACAGCTCCATCTGACGGGAAGCGCGTTCGTCGAACACATGGCGCTCCCGTGGCTCGGCGCGGTGGTCGTGACCGGCGGCATCCTCACTCTCGCCGCACGCATCGTCATGAGAGGGACCGGCTCGCAGGACCGCGTAGCTCGGACGCCCAGGATGCCCCGGGCCCAGGCGACCCGCACGACCCCGGCGACCCCGGCGACCCCGGCGACCCCGGCGACCCCGGCGACCCCGGCGACCACAGGGACAACGAAACGGGTGCCTCAGACCCAGGCCGTGATGTCGGCGGCGGCGATTCTCGCCGTCATCGTTCTCATGCTCGTCCTTCGCAATCCCGCCCTCCCGGTGGTGGCGATCGGCGCCGTCCTGACCATCGTCCGGCTGGCCCAGCAGAACGTCGAGATCGGACGGGTCCGTGCCGTACTCGGCCTCCCGATCCTCGCCGGGCTGTTCGGGGTTGCGGTCGGTCTCGGAACCGCCGGGCGTGTGTGGTCCGGTCCATCGGTACTGCTCAGTCACCTCGACGCCGCGGGAACGGCGGCATTTGCTGCCATCGCCTCGGTGCTGGTCAACAACCTCCCGGCGGCCTCGTTGCTGGCGTCCCGGCCGCCACACCACCCGTTCGCCCTGTTGGTGGGATTGAACGTCGGACCGAACCTCTTCGTCACCGGATCGCTCGCCTGGTTCCTCTGGTGGAAGACGTCAAAGGAGACCGGAAGCCGACCTCCCGTAGGCCGTGCCACCCGGCTCGGTCTGGTGTCCGTCCCGTTCGCGATCGCGGTCGCCATCGCCGCACTGGCGCTGACCGGTCCGACCTGACCGGAACCTGGCCCTTCACCTCGGGGGCGCCGCCTGCCCGAGGGCCTTATCGCCTCACATCACGCTCGCGCCCCGCCTCGCGCAGTGATACACCCCGCTGGGAGCATTGACCCATGACCCTTCAAGTGCTCAAGCGGGTGGCGGCGGAGCTGCGGGCCGTACTGGCCGAACTGGAGCCGGAGCGGCTGTCCGGCACCGACGCCGAGAAGCTGTTGAATGCCTTCGCCGACGTGGAGAAGCTGGCGGCCGGTGGAAAGCTGCTCGCCGCACGCCGGGTGGACTCCTCGAGCGTCTGGCGCCGATCGGGCCACCGGTCTGCCGCCTCGCACATCGCCGAGGTCACCGGCATTGGTCTCGGACCGGCGATCAACTCACTGAACACGGCCCGGCAGCTCCGTGACCTCCCGGCCGCCGAGGATGCGATCCGCCGGGGTCGACTCTCCGAAGCCCAGGCCAAGGAGATCGCCGAGGCCGCCCGCGTCCGGCCCGAGGCTGAGCAGGAGCTCGTCGATGCTGCCGGCAAGCAGCCGCTCAACGTGCTCAAGGTCAAGTGCCGGCGCGTGAAGGCGACCGGTCACGACCAGCACGATGCATACAGGAGGCTGCACAAGTCTCGATACCTGAGGAACTGGACGGACGCCGACGGTGCAGTCAGGTTCGACGCCAAACTGACCCCTGACGAAGGTGCCCGGCTCCTGTCAGCCGTCCGCTCCGAGGCGGATCGGACGGCGCGCGCCATCCGCCGGTCCGGCGGGGACGAACCTCAGAGGGCTCTGGCCGCTGATGCCCTGGTCCGCCTGGCATGCCGGGATTCGAACGGTCCAAGGCGTACTCCTCGGGGTGACAAGGCGGCGACAACGGAGGGGATCCCGGGGCCGAACACGATGATCCATGTTCGTGTCGACCACAAGGCGCTTGTCCGTGGTCGGGTCAAGTCAGGCGAAGTGTGCGAGATTCCGGGTGTCGGGCCGATCCCGGTCGAAGTGGCGCGCCGCCTGGCGGTCGATTCCATCCTGAACGTCCTGGTCACCGACGGGGTCGACGTGACCACTGTCGCCCACGCCGGTCGCTCGATTCCAGTCTCGATCAAGCGGGCCCTCTTCGAACGGGACCCGGTCTGCGTCGTTCCCGGCTGCGGGGAACGCGAAGGGTTGGAGATCGACCACGTCGAGCCGTTCGCCGGCGGCGGCGTCGCTTCGATGTCCAACCTCGCTCGCCTCTGTCACTGGCATCACTACCTCAAGACACATCAGCGGCACCAGCTCGAGAGGACCGACAACGGCTGGCAGTGGACCCCGCCCGATCGGGAATCGATGGATACCGGAGCGATCCTCCGTTCAGGATGAATCCGGAACGATCACTGCCCCGCAGCTGACTCGATCCCAGAACGTCGGCGTGCCTGAGCGCCGCCGGCGCCATCGTTCCCGGCGCGGCAACCCCCCCATCCGATGCCGCCGTCCTTCCGGCGCCGCCCGCCCCACCGACGCTGCGGTCCCTCACTGGCGTCACGCAGGGCCGTCCTCGATGGTGGCAGAGTCGGGACCGGGGGAGGGGTCGTTGGCGGCCAACGGGATCTCCACGGGTGGCGCGGTTCCGACCGCGGTGCTGCTCTGATCCGATCCGGACGGATCGCCCTCCTCGGCGCCAGGAGACACCGCCTCGGGCTTCTTCTGTTGTCGCCAACGCGATTCGGCCTCGAAGGCCAGATCGCGAAGAGGACGCCCGGTTCGGCGGCCGATCCGGGCCAGATCGTCGTACTCCGCCTTGACCCGCCCAGAGCCGACCTTGATCTGGACCGGCTGTCCGTCCACCAGGACAGTGTCGATGGATCGAGTCACCGGCCAACGCTCGCCCCGGACCATCCTCACCCCGAACGTGCCGGTGCTCTCGCGGAGGACACGCCGGCAGTCGGCCACCCGGGCCGGGTCGCATAGAACGTGGACGACCGTTCCGGGGCGCCCTTTCTTCATGATGACCGGGGTCAGCCACGCGTCATACGCACCGGCCTCGAGGAGGACCTCCACTGCGTAGGCAAGCTGTTCCCCACTGGCGTCATCGAGGTTCGCCTCCAGCAAACAAACTGGCTGTCCCGGACCGGGGTCATCCTCTTGCGGGAGGCCGGACAGTTGACCCGAGTGTCTCGCCGTACCGATCACGACCTGCGTGCAATTGGGAATCTCAGCCAGCTCGACGCTCCCGGCTCCAAACCCCTGCTGGCCGACGCGCATGGCCGGCAGCGGACCGAAGTCCGAGGACAGAGCGGCGAGGATGGCGGCGCCCGTCGGAGTCGTCAGCTCGACGGCGAGGTTCCGTCCCCACGTCGGGATCCCGTCGAGCAGGCCGATAACGGCCGGCGCCGGATTCGGGAGCAGACCGTGGGCGGACCGGACCATGCCGAGGCCGGTGGCAACCGGGCTGGCGCAGAGCTCGTCGACGCCCAGGACCTCCAGCGCGGCGACGGTACCGACGATGTCGATGATCGTGTCGTGACCGCCGACCTCGTGAAAATGCACCTGGCTCGCGGGTCTTCGGTGCAACCTGCCTTCCACTTCGGCCAGGGCGGCGAAGACGGCGAGCGCCCTCGTCGTCACTCGCTCGGGGAGCCTGGCTTCTTCGATGAGGCCGACGATGTGGGCATGAGTCCGAACCACCACGTCGTCGTCGACGGTCACCACGGCCCGGGTGGCGGCGAGTCCCCCTCGGAGCACGGGCTGTACCTCGAGATGCCATCCGGGAAGGGGGAGCCGCCCGAGCAGACCCTGCACGGCGTCGAGACCTGCGCCAGCGTCCAGCAAGCTCCCCAACGCCATGTCGCCAGCGATGCCGGCGAAGCAGTGGAACCAGGCGACCGTACGCTCGCCCGCGGGCATCGGGTAGTCGTCGCCGTTCATCGGGTCCTGCCGACCTTCGCTGATCTCAGCCACTGCCGGGTTCATCTGGCTGTGCCGTACCCACAGCCCGGCCGGATGTGCATGTCGAGAGCGGCAACGCGCCTCGAGCCGGGCGGACGCAGTGTCATCGGAGCATGCGAGCCACGGCGCAAGCCGCCCCGAAGCCGTTGTCGATGCCGACGACGGTGATGCCGGCTGCGCACGACGCGTGCATGGCGAGCAGGGCGGTGACGCCCTCGAGCGCCGCTCCGTAACCGGTGCTCGTCGGCACGGCGACGACCGGACCGGGCACGATGCCCCCGACCATGCTGGCGAGGGCCCCTTCCATGCCGGCCACGACGACGACGGCATCGGCCTCGACGAGCTCGTCGGTCGAAACCAGGAGCCGGTGGACTCCAGCGACGCCACAGTCCGCCAAGAGCGACGGTCGGAGCCCGAGCGCAACGAGAGTGGCCTGGCACTCCCGGGCGACGGGAAGGTCCGATGTCCCGGCAGTCACGACCAGCGTCCGGATCGGACCGGGACAACGCCGGCCGCCACACGACCGTCGACAGCTCGCCTCGAGCTCGATCTGACCCCGTCGCCGGGCCCGTCAGCGGTGCGATCCCCGCCCGGATGGGAGGCCATCACCAACCCGACTTGGACCGGGTCGGCCCGGGTGAGGATCACCGGGGGGCCGTTCGGCAGATCTGGCTGCGGGTCCGCGTCCCCCCGGCCCGTGCCGGCGCCGTCGGTCGACGTACCGGCGGTGACGCCGAGGAGCTCACCGACAATGGCGGCGCACTGCTCAGGCGTCTTGCCCTGGCCGTAGACGGCCTCGGGCAGACCCTGTCGGAGCACTCGATGGTGGTCCACCCGGGCGAACCCGAGATCGGCGAAAGGGAGCCGACGGAGTCGGTGGACGGCCTCATCTGGTGAGCAGGCGCCCGATCGCACATCGTCGAGAAGCCGTTGAAGTGCGGGTTCGTCCATGATGTTCACTATCCTGCCCGGGTATGGTCGACGGCGCACCTCCTGGCTCGCCGAGCCATCCATCGCTTCGAATCGGGTTCCTCGGACCTGAGGGCACCTTCACCGAAGAGGCGCTCCTGAGCGAGAGCGATTACGCGTCGTCCCAGGTCGTCCCCTACGATTCGCTGGCCGAGGTTCTCGATGCAGTCACTTCGGGAGCGACGGACCTGGCGTTCGTTCCGCTGGAGAACGCCATCGAAGGCACGGTGAGGGACATCGTCGACAGCCTCGTCTTCGGCGTCGACCTCCGTATCCAGCGGGAGATCGTGCTCGACATCCATCTCCACTTGATGGCTGATCCCGGGACGGCGCTAGCCGACATCGAACAGGTGGCATCGATCCCGATGGCGACAGCACAGTGTCGTGGATTCCTCGCCGAGAAGCTCGCCCACGTCGACCTGCTGGCGACGAATTCGACGGCGGACGCCGCACGGCTGCTCGGTCAGCACGATCAGGTGCTGTCCTCCCGCCCGACGGCGGCGATCGCGCCGCGACTGGCCGCCGATCTCTACGGACTGGAGATCATCGTCGAGGACGTGGAGGATCATCCGGACAACCAGACTCGATTCGTCTCGCTCGCCCGTTCCGGCGTCCCGGCGCCGACCGGTCACGACAGGACGTCGATCGCCTGCTTCCAGAGTGCCGACCATCCCGGCAGCCTCTACGCAATCCTCGGCCACTTCGCAGCCCGGAGCATCAACTTGAACAAGCTCGAGTCGAGGCCGACGAAGAAGGCGCTCGGCGACTACTGCTTCATCATCGACTTCGAAGGGCACATCGCCGATGCCATCGTCGCCGACTGCCTGAGGGACCTCCATGCCGAGCTACCGGGAGTCAAGTTCTTGGGCTCGTACCCGGCAGCGGGTCCGAGCGGTCCCGGGATCCGAAGAGGTGTCGAGAGATCGAGATCCGAAGCGGACGAGTGGATGGCCGGGCTGCTCGACGAGGTCAACACGACCCTCTGACGCGAGTCCGGTGCGAGCCGGCGTCCGAACCGGTTGCATGCCGCTTCCCGTGGGTCGGCATCGACGGTAAGCGGCGACCGCGGGCTACCCTGACGGCTGTTGCCCTTCGGGAGGGATGGCAGAGCGGACAAATGCGCGGCTCTTGAAAAGCCGTGAGGTGCGAGCCTCCGTGGGTTCGAATCCCACTCCCTCCGCAGGATGCTCTTCACAAGAATCCGCCGTCGGGTTCACACGTTGTGGGCTGAGCCGGTGAACGTGCGTCGTCATTGAACCACAGCGGTATCTCGCGAACCGCCTCGCGATGTAGGGCCGACCGGGCACGTCAGGGACGAGACGTTGAGTCTCAACAGTCCAGTTAAAGATTCGGCGTCCGCATGGCGATGGCCTTGTGACCGCAGCTTCTCCGCCCCGTGCCCGAGGTGACCGCAGAACCGATCCTGCTGATGGCAGCCCGTGGATCGGTCAGCTTGATGGGAACGACGCGGAGTCGGAGCCAAGCGGCCGGGCCGGGAGGCTCCAGCGAAGTGGCGCGCCCTCGACCCGAAGTGGCGGGGCCAGGCGGTTGGCCGGCCCCCACGGGGTCTCCTCCACGTCCTGGTGGACGGTCGGCTCAGCCGGCTGGAGAGGCTCGTTGACTAGCTCTGTTCGCCCTTGGCCGGCAAGCAGTGTCGCCGTCCGGGCCAGTGAGGCACGCCACCTGGTGCCGACACCCTGTTTCTTCCGCTCGATCAGCCCGGCTACCACCGAGGCGCCCATGAGATAGCCCGTGGCCTGGTCGAGGGCCTGGACCGGAAGTGGTACGGGACGGTCGGCACCGAGGACGACCATGCCCGCCTCGGCGATGCCCGAGCTCATTTGGACCAGGCTGTCGAACCCGCGTCGTCCCGCCCACGGGCCGCTCCAACCGTAGGCATCCAGGCTGACGTCCACCAGGCCCGGCCGACGCCGGTCACGCTCATCGTCACCGAGGCCCAGCCCATCGAGAGCCCCGGGCCTGTACCCGTGGACAAACACGTCGGCCTCCCCCAACAGCTCCCACCACCGCTGTCGCTGCTCCGCCTGGTGCAGGTCCAGGCGGGCGCAGCGCTTGCCCAGGGTGACCTCGGGCGCCAACCCGGCCTCGTCCCAGCCAGGAGGATCGATGCGCAGGACCTCCGCCCCCCAGCCGGCCAGCAACCGGGTGGCCACCGGCCCGGCCAGGACACGGGTCATGTCCAGGACCCGCAGTCCTGCCAGTGGCCGCTCACCGCCAACCGGATGCCAGTAACCCTCGCCTGGGCCACCGGGACTGGTCAGCTCGTGGTGCACGAGCGGCTCCCGGGCCACGGCCTGGCCCTGGGGGTGGGCGTCCCAGTCAGGTCCAGAGCGCATGGCCGCCGCCGCACCGCCAGCCTCGACCGTGGCGGTCTCCAGTTCCTCGGCCCGCCATCGGGATACTGCCCGGGTCACGGCGCTACGGTCCGCCTTCACGCCGAGTACCGCCAACGCGGCCTCCCGGTGGCGCTCGGCGTTGGTGTGCAAGCGGATCCAGCCATCGTCTCCGAGATAGTCACCGGCCACCGGGTCCCAGGCCGGCGGGGGCTCCCAACCGAGGGGCCGGACCGATGACGCGAACCACTCCGAGGCCAGCGCCCGGTTGACCACCACTCTCGGCCTGTCGTCATTCGCCGTTGCCATCAGCTCGGCCATGCCGGCACCGGCGGCTCCGATCGACGCCGTGGCCAGGTCGGTCACCGCGAACACCGATCCCAGCCGGCCGCTGCCGGTGACGACGACCGACGTCTCGCCCAGGCCGAGGCTGTGGAGGATCTCCTCCAGCATGACTCCCACGGGCTCAGGCACCGGGCCATCCTCGGGGTCGGGTCGGTCCCTGTCAACCGTCTCGGCAACGGTGTTGCGGGGCGCCCTTACCCCTCCGTTGGCAGCTCCGAGGCCGCCCCCGATTGGCGATCCTGCTGTGAGGTCTTCCGGATGGCGATGTATCACGACAACCGCCCAGACGGCAGCTACCAGATGGCCAACAAGGTCGTGGTCTTCGATCCTCCACACGCCATCGCCTGGAAGCCGGGCCAAGATCGAGCAGGGAATGGCGATCTCGAGTTCGGCGGGTGGGTCTGGCGCTACGACCTCCCACCGATCAGGAAATCCGAGACCGAGGTCAGGCTCTCCTACGACCGGTCAGCGGTGCCGCCGCCCCTCCGCGAGCACATTCAGTCGGCCCGAGCTGGTGCGAGCGCCGATTG
Source organism: uncultured Acidimicrobiaceae bacterium (assembly GCA_963828385.1). Lineage (GTDB taxonomy): Bacteria > Actinomycetota > Acidimicrobiia > Acidimicrobiales > RAAP-2 > Bog-756. The sequence continues at coordinate 246,531 of CAWHEF010000002.1, read as the reverse complement.
CGCCTCGACGTTGGTCAGCTGAGCCCAGCCTCATGCAGTGTCTGGTAGACGGACGTGCCAAGCGCGGCGGTGTTGTCGGTGAGCGAGGCGCTGTTCACGCCGATCGTGATGGCAGTGCCGGACCGTGGCGCGTAGATGTTGACAACCCGGTAACCATCCGTTTCCCCCTCGTAGTACCACTCGGTCCCCAAGGCGTTGCTCGTCACCTGGCTGACGCCGAGACCATACCCAGCGTCATCGGCCAGCGTCGTCGTCGTGATCGGTTCCCCGGTCGCCGTGGAGACCAGACTCGTCAGCTCGCGCTGCTGTTGGCTTGGCAATTCCCGACCCGTGAAGAGGGCGCGATCCCAGTTGCCCAGGTCCTGCAGCGAGCTCACGATCCCGCCAGCACCCTGCGCCCACGAGACCGTCAAGCGGCTCTGGTCTTTGCCGAGCTGCGACGTCATCATGGGGAGGGCCGGGATGAACCAATAGCCGGCGGGCATGCGAGCGGTAATGGCCCGCCCATAGTCAGTCCCAGAATAGAACGTGTTCTGAAGCCCAAGTGGGTTGATGATTTGCCCGAGCAGTCGTCCCCTGTAGTTCGAGTGGCTGGCACGTTCGATGATCATCTGGGCCAAGATGTAGTTGGTATTCGAATAGCTGTAGCCGTGTGTGGCCAGAAGGCTGGTGGCGAAGGACACCAGCTGGGCAGCCGAGAACTTGCCCTTGGGCGCCGCCGCCACTGCGTTCCAGTAGTCCGCCGCATAGGTGTAATCCGGGATGCCGCTGGTCATGTTCAAAAGCTGCTTGATCGTCACGCCACTCCAAGCTGGGTATTGAGGCAACCACTTGCCGAGCGTGTCGTTGATCGAGAGCTTGTGCTCGGCCTCGAGCTGCAGCACCAGCACCGACGTGAAGGCCTTGGTGTTGCTGCCGATCTGCCACAGCGCATACGGCGAAATCGTGGGCCCGCCGCCGTAAAAGGCATTTCCGACAGCCAGATTGATGCCCTGCCTGCTGCCGGGAAAGGTGACGGCCAGCGAGACTGCGGAGATGTGCTCAGCGTCACGATAGGTGTTCAAGTAGTTCTTGAGCTCACTTCGCAGCGAAGCACGGACCGACGCCGGAGTGGCAACGGCGGTCTGGGCGGCGCCGGCGGCTGGCCCGGCCAGTCCTGGCATGGCGGCCGTCACCAACAGCGCCCCAGCGATGGCCATAGCCGACCTGATCATTCGCCGTGAGTTGCCGGTCACCCTGGCTCGGACGGCAGAAAGAGTGTGAACGCCCTTGGGATGGCGACGATGCGCCGGGGCGACGGACCGCAGGCGCCGGTGACGGTCACACGGCCCAGGCCATGGTGGCCCGGCCCCACCGGCCGCGGCCGCGTCGCCCATTGAACTCGGGGGGTCTGTAGCTCGAATACCGGGCGCCGCCAAACCAGAGAGCGCGCGCTCACCGTGACAACCCTGACAGCCCGTCGGCGGTTCGTTGACGGGCCTGCGCCCACAGCATGGACAGCCCGGTCACGCTGCCCGCTTCGTGGCCCGCACCAGCACACCCCTCTTCGTCAGCCACAGCGGAAGCGCGGCGCACTCGGCGCGCTCCACCGGGATCCCGTTGTGGCGACAGTACGCCACGATCTCCTCGCGGGTCTCCAACGCGTAGAACTTGTCGTTCCATCGCTCCGCCTCGATGTCGGAGAAGACCGATCCCACGAGCGGCACCGCTTCCTCGGCATCGAACGACGATGGCGCATAGCCTCCGGGCACGATCTCGGGATCGCTGTCCCGGGCCGCCGTCGACGCGTAGTAGTGACCGCCGTCAAAGAGCACCCGGTAGGCCTCACTTAATGCCCGCCGTGGTTGGGCCACGTGATAGAGGCACCAGAGGTGCGCGACCTCGGCAAAGGCGTTGTCCCTGAATGGCAGGGTCTCCATGTCGGCCAGGACGACCGGCCGGGTCGGATTCTCCCGCAGTTGGCGGGGGGACGAATCGACGCCGACCCAGGCGATCCCGTCTGTGAGGCACTCGGCAAGACGACCCTCGCCGCAGCCGATGTCGAGCACGGGACCTTCCAACTCGGGTGCCACGACCTCGTGGACATCGCGGGGGGCGTGCCATGATCGCCAGCGTCCCGGATCGGTGTCGTAGTCAGGCGGAATTGCTGCCATCATCCGGAGTCCACAATGCCGCATCCGTGGTGCTGACCGGGTCGTACGAGCGGATCAGCTCAATCACGGACACGCAACATCACTTGGAACCGGCCATGGCCGTGCTTCTCGTCAGCCGATCGACCAGGTTGGCCGGCACCACGTCGTAATGGTCATGGCCGACCCGGAACTGTCCGCGTCCCCCGGTCAGCGAACGCAGGTCGATGGCGTAACGCTGGATCTCCGACGTGGGCACGAGGGCCGTGATCTGGATGACGTCGTCGGCCAGAGCCTCTGTTCCCTGCACCCTGCCACGCCGTCCGTTGAGGTCACCGAGAACATGCCCCTGGAGCCGGGCCGGAATGTTGACGGTGAGGAGGGAGACCGGTTCGAGGAGCACGGGCTTCGACTTGGCGATCGCCTCCTTGAACGCAAGCGATCCCGCCATCTTGAAGCTCATCTCCGACGAGTCGACGGAGTGGAACTTCCCTTCGTAGCAAACGGCTCGCACGTCGACCACCGGATAGCCATAGACGCCGCCGTGAGCCATTGCCTCGACAACGCCCTTCTCCACGGCCGGGATGTACTGCCTGGGGATCGCGCCCCCGACGACCTCGTCGACGAATTCGAATCCCTCACCGCGCCCGAGCGGCTCGATTCGGATCGAGGCCACGCCGAACTGGCCATGGCCTCCGCTCTGCTTCTTGTACTTTCCCTCGGCCTGGGCAATCGAGGTGACCGTCTCCCGGTACGGAATCAGGACCTCTTCCGTTTCGATCTCGACCCCGAACTTCCTTGCCAGTCTCTCGGTCGTGACCGAGAGATGGGTCTCCCCGGTACCCCTCAGGAGGGTCTGGTGTGTCTCGTCGACTCGTTCGACGATCAGGGCCGGATCCTCTTCCTGGAGACGATGGAGGCCGGTCATCAACTTGTCCTCGTCTCCCTTGGACCTGGGCTTGATGGCGACCGACAGGACGCTCGGCTCCGGTTCCACCCGTGGAACGACGACCGGCGTACCCTTCGGCGCCAATGTGTCGCCCGTCACGACGTCCGCCAGTTTGGGGACGGCCACGATGTCACCGGCGTGGACCTCCCGAACGGGGCGGGTCTCTTTGCCCTGGAGGAGCTCGAGGACGTGCAGCCTCTCGTCCGCGTGGGTCCGTGAGTTGACGAGCACCACATCGGGCTTGACCGACCCTGAGAGCACTCGGAGCAACGAGATCTTCCCCACGTAAGGATCCGAGATCGTCTTGAACACGTGGGCGAGCGGTGGACCCGACGAATCGCAGCTCACCGTCTGGGTGGATGTGCCCGCCCGTACCTCGACCGGGGGTCTGGCACTGGGGCTCGGGGCGATCTCAGCCAGCAGCGATGCCAGCCGATCGATGCCGACCCCCGTCGCCGCCGAGCCACATACGACCGGGAACACGAGTCCCTGTGCCACACCGCTGGCGAAAACCTCTTCAAGCTCAGTACTGGAGGGCACGTCACCGTCGAGGTACCGCTCCATCAGGTCGTCATCTCCGACGACGATGCCTTCTACCAGCTGCTCACGAACTTCGTGCTCGGTGGCCGCCAGGTCGTCCGGGATCCCCGTGGTCCTCGAGCTTCCCTTCTCATAGATGATGGCGGCATCGGTGAACAGGTCCAGGATGCCGCGCAAGCCCGTCTCACCGCCTACCGGGATCTCAACAGGAGCGATTCCTGCACCGAACGTGTCGCGGAGTTCCGCCAGGGTCTTCTCATAGTTGGCACGATCACGGTCGAGCTTGTTCACGAAGACGAGTCGGGGGAGGTCGAGCTGGGCCGCCAGTGACCAGGCAGCCTCGGTCTGTGGCTCCACGCCCTCGACGGCGCTCACCACCACGACGACGAGGTCGGCAGCCGAGTAGGCGGAACGCACTTCACCGAAGAAGTCGACGAATCCCGGGGTGTCGATGACGTTCAGTCGCACGTCGCCGACGCTGCAGGACGTGAGCGCCAACGAGAGGGACATCTGGTACTTGATCTCCTCAGGTTCGAAGTCGCAGACGGTCGAGCCGTCTTCGACCCGTCCCTGCCGTTTTGTGGCTCCGGTCGCATAGAGGAGAGCTTCGGCAAGCGTCGTCTTACCAGCGCCGTTCTGTCCGACCAGCGCGATGTTCCGGACAGCGGCCGTCGTCATCGGTCGAGCCGTCCCCGGTTCAGTCCGCGCACCGGTTCGGCGACTGCGACGACGATGTCACACGCATCGGCACATCCTGTCCACGCTGCTACCACCTCTTCAGGTCCGGCAGGTCAGCTGCACCATGTCCTCATGGGTATCACAGCACAATTCCGTCCCGGGCGCCCAGTGGCCGACCGATCCGGCGCAGGGCCGCAGGGAGCCGGGCCGCAGGGAGCCGGGCCGCAGGGACCCTCAGCCTGCGGAACCCGCGGCATCTCCCCCGACAGCGTGTCGGAACGGTGCCGCTGTCGACAGGGCGGTGCGAACCGACTCCTCGATGCACCGTTCGGTCTCGGCAACGGCCCGTTCGGCGCCGAAGAGCTCGACGAGCGAGACCACCGTGGCGCCGGAGTTCTCCGCCAGACGACGACCCTCGTCGGTCACGCGCCCGGCGATGACGAGGACCGGCAGGCCTGCACCGGTCGCGTCACCCACCAGCGAGCCGACCGCCTTTCCGGCGAACGACCCCCGGTCGAGGAGTCCCTCGCCGGTCACCACGGCGTCGGAGCTGCCCAGCACCTGACGTAGGCCGAGCACATCAGCCACCACTTCGTAGCCCGACCGGAGGCGGCCACCGAGAGCGACGATGGCGCCCCCCATCCCCCCGGCCGCACCTCCTCCGTCGATCTCGGTGACGTCGATCCCGAACGCCGTTCGATACCGATCGGCGACCTCATGGAGCCGTCGCTCCAACGCGGTGACCTGCTCGGGCGTCGCCCCCTTCTGGGGACCGAATGCGGCCGCGGCCCCGACGAAGCGGGTCACCACATCGCAGGCGCCGATGAGCTCGACGTCGCCCAACCCACCTTCCTCCTCGACCGCCTCGGCCGCCCCGATGCCACCGTCAGTGGTCGCTGAGCCTCCGAGCCCGACGATCAGCGTGCCTTCCGGGCCTTCGATCCCTGCCCGGCCCGCTTCCCCTCCCCGTTGCCGGGCCCCTTCGCTCCGCCGCTCTCTCAGCAGCCGGGCGGCAGTCGTCATGAGCTGGCCCGTGCCGCGTGACGATGCTTTCATCGGTTCGTTTCCGTCGATCCCACCCGCCACGGTCAACCCCGACGCCTGGGCCATCTCGATCACGGCGATCGAACCAGTCAGCAGGATGTCGGCACGCGTCGGCGTTCCGAGCGGCCCGACCACCTCGGCGTGCACGCACGCGCCGCCCAGCACCTCCATCACGTCGAGGAGACCCTCGCCTCCATCCGAGAGCGGAAGCTCCCGAACCGACCATCCGAGCGGCTCGGCGCCACCAGCCACGGCCGACGCCACTGCACGGGCGCTCGCCGTTCCCCGGAATTTGTCGGGTGCGGCTAGGAGCGCCGGCGACCGGCTCACCGCCCCCCACCGCTGGGAGGCCGCCTGACCGGGGCGTCCTCAGAGGCCGGGTGGGCCAATGCCCCGACTCGGCGTCGTTCGGCCCCACCCCGGGTCAGCCCCACTCCGCCGTTCCGACGAGGGGGGCATCCGAACGCCGTCATCCCAGGGCGATCATCGTGTGGTTCCACCATCCGCCCTAGCCGAAGAGCAGCCCATAGTTGGCGCCGCGGCGAAGATGATGGCCGCCGTCGACGGCGAGGGTCTCCCCGGTGATCCAGCCCGACTCCGGACCGGCCAGGAAACGGACGGCGGCGGCAATGTCCTCGACCGTGCCCAGCCGGCTGATCGGCATCTCGGCCAGGTAGTCGTCGAGCAGCCGACCTCCGGCGGTGATGGGCGCCATGAGCTCGTCGTCGACGATCCCCGGTTGCACGGTGTTGACGCGGACTCCGGTGTGACCGAGCTCCTCGGCTGCGTACTTGCACAGCATGTCGATCCCCGCTTTGGCTGTCCCGTATGCCCACAGATAGCGGTGAGGGAAGCGCCCCGCTCCCGAGGACATCCCGATGATCGAGCCGCCCGACGCCGGCCGCCCGTCGACACCCTTACCCACGTCGGCCGCCATCATCGGGGCGCCGTGCTTGATGCAGAGAAATGTGCCGACAAGGTTCAGATCGATCGTGGCCCGTACCTGATCGACATCGGCATCGGTCATCGGTCCCATGTGGGTGGCTCCACCTGCATTGGCGAAGAGAATGTCGAGACGACCCCGTGCCGACGCCGACACCGAGACCGCCTCCGCCACCTGCTCTTCGACAGTCACGTCGGCCACGACGTAGTTCGCCGATCCCTCAGGACCTCCGGCCGCCGCCGTCTCCCGAGCCGTGCGCTCCATAAGGTCGACGGCGGCCCGCAACTTCTCCTCGGTTCGACCGCAGATGGTGACAGAGGCGCCATGGCGAACGAGGAGGGTGGCGGTCCCGAGCCCGATGCCGCTCCCACCCCCCGTGACCAGTGCGGACAGGCCGGCGATGCCCAGCGACGCGTCGACGGTGCTTCTGGCGGTGGTGCTTGCCACAGTGTGGGCTCCTCTCCGATCGACGAGCGGATCCAGGTTCACCACCCCGGTCCTCCGACCGACATCTTCCCGACCGGCGATGCATCCTAGGGTCACGGTCGGCAAGCATCGAACCGTTGGCGGGCGGTGCTCCATGGTGGCACGCTGACCGGACGTGTTCGGCCGAGAGACGCAACAGAGACGCGAGGAGCAACAAGTTGGGATCCACCGAGGCCGACCGAGGGGAACAGCCGGGTCCGTGGCTTCATCCGGCGATACCCAGGCGGTTCAACCTCGCCGACCTGTTCGAGATCGTGGTCGACACCGTTCCCGACCGTCTGGCCCTGGTGGCCGGGTCCGTCCGGCACACGTACCTGGAGCTCGACCGCCGTGCCAACAGGTTCGCCGACCACTTGATCCGGGCGGGGCACCGTCCCGGTTCCCACGTCGGCATCCTCGCCTACAACCGGGCCGAATGGGCGGAGGCGATGATCGGGTGCTACAAGGCACGGGCGGTCCCGGTGAACCTCAACTACCGGTACGTCGCTCCTGAGCTCCTGTATGTCATCGACAATGCCGACCTCGAGGTGCTGGTGTACGAGGACGGGCTGTCAGAGCTCGTCGGGGGCGCCCTCGAAGCCCGTCAAGCATCGCGACCACTGCAACTGATCGTCCTCGAGGACGATGCCGCTCACCACCCGGCCGGCGACTCCGGTGTCCGCGCCGATGACCACCCCGCCACCAACGGCGGCGCCGCCGACGACGACCCCGGAAGCGACGCCCTCGACGGCGCTGTCGACTTTGAGCAGGTCCTGGCCAGGGCGGACGACAGCCGCACCTCAGGGGTCCGTTCCCCCGACGACATCTACATCCTCTACACCGGCGGCACCACGGGGATGCCGAAGGGCGTCCTCTGGCGGCAGGAGGACATCTTTTTCGCCGCCATGGGCGGGGGCGGATGGGGCTCGGTCCCGATCACCACTCCCGAGGAGCTCGCCGGCCGGATCAGGACCGATGAGGGCGACCGGCTGGCCATGATGGTGGTCGGGCCACTCATGCACGGGAACGCCCAATGGGTCATGTGGAACGCGTTCATGATGGGCGCCACCGCCGTCCTCTACACCGGGCACCGCTACGATCCTGACGCTCTGTGGCGGTTGATCGGTGACGAACGGGTGGCGTCCGTGGGGCTGGTGGGCGACGCCATGGCGCGACCGCTGGCTCGGGCGTTCGCCACAGCCCCGGCGAACACCTACGACGCCAGCAGTCTGAGAGTCATCGGGTCCGGAGGCGCCATGCTGTCCGACCCGGTGAAACAAGAGCTGGGCTCCGTGCTCCCGAACGTGATCGTCATGGACCGGTTCGGCTCGAGCGAGAGCGGCGCACAGGGCGCCGTCGAACGTGGGGCGTCGGGGTCGACGTTCGTGATGAGCCCGGACACGGCCGTCCTCGACGAGCACCTGAAACCCCTCCGCCCCGGCGATGGGCGCATCGGTCGTCTTGCCCGATCAGGGCGGATCCCGCTCGGCTACTACAAGGACAGTGAGAAGACGGAGGCGACCTTCCCGGTCGACGCCGAAGGCGTGCGGTGGTCGGTTCCCGGCGACCTGGCATCGGTCCAGCCCGACGGCACGATCGTCGTGCACGGACGGGGCTCGGCATCGATCAGCTCCGGTGGCGAGAAGATCTTCCCCGAGGAGGTCGAATCGGCGGTCAAGTCCCATCCCGCCGTGTTCGACGCCGTCGTAGTGGGTCTGAACGACGATGAGTTCGGGGAACGGGTGGCCGTCGCCGTCCAACCGAAAGCGGGGACGTCGGCGCCGTCACTCGCAGAGCTCCAGGACCATTGCCGTACGTCGCTCGCCGGCTACAAGCTCCCCCGCCGGCTACTCCTCGTGGACGAGATTCCCCTCACCGCGGCGGGCAAGCCCGACGCCCGGACGGCCCGAGCCCTCTTCGAGACCGGAGGGTGACGGGCCGGGCATCGTCGGCATCGCTCGTCGGCTCGTACCTGAGCGGTCAGTGGCCCACCGTTCCGGAGCGGCGCGCCTCGACCACGGCGGCGAGCGTCCGCTCCACCGCCGATGCTGCGCCGGCCAAGGTCGCATCGTCGATCTCGAGCGTCCGGTGGGCGCCGGTGTCGGGCCACAGGCCCATGACCCGGATGGGAACGTTTCGTTGGGGCGGCCCGAGGCCCGACACGAGCGCCAGGAAGGCCAGGTCCTCGGCCCAATCGAGGCCGGGAACGCCCCCCGACACGGCGACCAGTGCCTCAGCGCCCCGACGCTCATCCTCCAACGGGACCCGCACGTCGGCCCGGGCTCGCAGTCGGATCATCGGGGCACCAGGACAGTTCCACTGCACCGTGGGCCCGCCGAGACGAGTGCTGGAGGGCAGCGCTCGCCACTCGAACGACGACCACAGAGCGGTCGCCCATGTGACCGCGTCGGCCAGGACGACAGCCCGGGCGCCGGACCGCAGCCCGGCGCACCACGGCTCCCAGTGGAACGTCCGCCAACCGCTCTGTTCCCACTGGGCGATCGCTGCCGACAGGACGGGGCCGACCGACTCCGCCGGTGTGCTCGACCTCCCGGCCAGGCAGGCCTCGATCGCCGCCAGACCCAGCGACCGGCGCACGAACGCGGATTTCCAGGCGAACGGCTCCTCCTCGACGCCGAGGGTCGCCGGGTTCGCTCGCGCCCGACGCACCATGGGCACGGTGATGTCGAACGACGAGCCTCGGTCCAGCGTCGCCGGGCTCGGTGGCAGCGTCGACGCCAGGCGGTCACGAACGTCGTCCCAGCCGCTGTCCCGCTCGCCGTTTCCGACAAGGGATGTCGCTGGTTTCCCAAGCCCTGTCAACAGCTCTCGAGTACGGGCGGCCGCAGTCGCCGCGTTGGCCCGTCTGCGCCCGTTCCGATTTGTCCTCTGTCCGGTGCAGGATGACCTTCGACAGCGTCTGAGGACTCGACATCAGCGGAGTCCCCTCTGCTCGACGCTCTCCGCCCGTGACCCGCCATCGCCGTAGGGACCGTCGCCGTCAGCACCGCCCCCCGAGGCCTCCCACCGCGATTCGACGTATGAAGATCCTGGTTCGCACCCGGACAGCTCGGAGCAGATACCGCAAAGGTTGTTGGGGGTGCGGCGAAGGGTCGCGCCGCTTCCGAGCACGCCGAGCGAGACGAGTCCCCGCACCCCGGCGCCCGTGCGACGAGCAGCTACGAGCAGGAGCTCGTCAGTGACTGCTTCGACATCGAGCTCGCCGGTACCCGTGTAGTAGGTGGCGACGACGAACGGCGGGACCCCGCTCCTCAATGTCTGGACCAGCGCATAGAAGTGCAGGTCGGCTCTGTGCTCGATCCGACGCTTACCCGACTTGACCTCGACGATCGCCATCGACGCCTCGCGGACAGCCGGTCGCCCGATCACCAGGTCGACCCGGGCCGAGAGCTGGACCGCCCCGTCGGCAAGGTTGGCCCGCATCGCTTCCTGGGTGCGCGGCCACCACCCGGGGTCGAGCGACGGCCAGCGGTCCACGAGCCCAGCAGCCTGGCGGACCACCTCCGATTCGAGCTCGAGCCGGTCGGCGGTCGGAAGCGCGCTGATCCACGGAACCAGCTGGTGTTGCTGGTCATCGAGGGCCAGTGCCGCCAGGCCGTCGGCCATCGGATCCTCGATCGATCCCGTCGTCACCAGTTGACGGAACAGGGCGTCGACCAGAACGCCGCGGGCCATGGCGACGCTGGGCCTCCGATCGCCGAACTCGGTGGCGACGTAGTGAGCCTCACAGGCGAGCACTCGCGTGAGCCGGTCCTTCGTGACGACCACGTTCGACGAGCCACCGGTTCCGGCCGTGTCGACCCCGTCCATGTCGACCCCGGCCATATCGACCCCGGCCGTGTCGACCCCGTCCATGACGAGCCGGGACAGACGCGGAGCCAACTCCGGGTTGGCCTTGGGCCGCTGCCGGCCCGTTGCTCGCAGTCGGTCGAGAAGCTCGGCACCACGCAGTGGGCGCCAGCGGCGGGAACCGGACGGCGATGGGGATCGTCCACCGTCGGAGGATTCGGCCTCTTTCGACGAGGGGAGGTCGGTCCGGGTGCCGCCCATACCTGTACTTCCACTGGTCCCGTCCGCACCGGATCCCGCGCCCGTCTCGACCGCGCTCGAGCCCAAGCCGGGAGCTGATATCCCCGTCCGAGGCCCCGATCAATCGATCCCGATCCATGACCAGCATGCTGCCAGCATGAACCAAGGCTGTATCACGGTGCCGTCGAATCCCGAGCAGGCCGCCCCCAACCTCCCCGTGACAGCCGGGATCGCCGCCAAACCCGGTTCCCCGCATCGTCGCCGGTAGCCTTTTGTCGATGGTCTTCGCCACGTCGAACGCTCTGTTCGCCACGGTCTTCGCCGTGTTCGTCGTCGCCAGCCTGATCCTGATCGTCCTCGTCCTCCGGTTCACGATGAAACGAGCGGCGGCGGCGCGCTCCAGCTGGCTCGACGGCGATGACGCTGCCCCGGCCGTCGGCGCCCGCTCCCGCCCCGGAGCCGACCCCGGTGACGACGCCCCAGGACGACGGGGCCGGCGGCGAGGACGAACCGGACATGACCGCGCTCGTCCTGGCCGGAGGCGGGCACGCGGGGCGCCGTTCAGATCGGCATGCTCCAGGTCCTGTCCGAGCACGGGTTCGTCCCCGATCGGATCTACGGATGCTCGGTCGGCGCCGTCAACGGTACGGCTTTCGCCGCCGACCCGTCCCGTGCGTGGGTCGAGCACATGTCCGAGGTGTGGCTGGCACTCGACCGCGACAGCATCTATCCGCAGGGTCGGCTCCACGGCCCGTGGATGTACATCCAACAGCGGGACTCGGTCTACCCCAACACCGGACTCCGCAGGATCATCGAGGACGGGGTCCCCTATGCCCGCCTGGAGGATGCGCAGATTCCCGTCGAAGTGGTCGCCACATCGCTCGCCGACGGCGGCGAGCACTGGTTCACCTCCGGTCCCGTCGTCGAGACCGTGCTGGCGTCGTCGGCGGTTCCCGCCATCTTTCCGCCGGTGGAGATCAACGGGGAGCGGTACATCGACGGAGGCGTGGTGGACAACGTGCCAATCCGTCGGGCCCTCGATGCCGGGGCCACGCGCATCGTGGTCCTCCTCTGTACACCGCCCACGTTCACCCCGGTCCTGCCCAAGCGGCCCGCAGAAGCCATCCTCAATGCACTGTGGATCTCCGTCCACAGCCGGTTTCCCCAGGACCTGATGCAGCTTCCCGCCGGAGTGGAGGTGATCGTCTGCTGCGGGAGCGAGCCCGGCGACCGCGACTTCAACGACTTCTCCACCACCGACGAGCTGATCGCCGAGGGACGCCGTGAGGCGGAGGAGATCGTCGCCCGTTACGGGCTCGGCACGCCCGAATCCACGGTTCTCGCCCGTCCAGATGAGGTGCGGGTCGGTGCTCCATCTGCGGCCTCCGCCGCTGACCACGACGACGACACGCCGCCGCGCCGCATCCCCTCGAACACCTCCCCGAGGACCTCCCGGCAGACGACCGGGCAGACCACCGGGCGGACCTCCCGGCAGACGACAGGGGAGACTTCCCGGCGCGCCACCTGGCAGACCACATGTCCACGCGCCTGCGGGTCCCGAGCGGCGCCAGGCTGCGTGTCCCGAGCGGCGCCCGCATCCGGGCCCGGGCGATGCTCAACGGGCGCCACGTGCGGGCCATCAGGTCAGCGTCGCCGGACACCGGGCCGGACGACGTCGACGGTCCAGCGGAGGGCGGCGCTGGTGCCCCCGATCAGCGCTCCCGACCGACCTCCGCCCGGGCGACCTCCGCCCGGGCCCCCTCCCGAGAGGCCCGACTCCGAGAGGACCGACTCCGAGAGGACCGACTCCGACCATCGGGTCTGAACCGCATCGGGCTCCTCCACCGTCGCCGCAAATCCGCCTTCCGACACCCATCCCCGCCCGGGAAGGTGCCGGCGGACGACCCTGGCAGGAACCCCGGCGACCACACAGTGGTCGGGAAACGTCCCTCGAACGACCGCGCCCGCTCCCACCACGACGTTGCGCCCGAGGAACGTGCCCGGCAGGATGACCGCCCCCGTGCCGAGCCAACTCCCGCTGCCGATGCTGACGGCGACGTCGCTGGGCCACTGAGTGTGGACGACCTCGTCCGGATTCTCGTAGCCGTGGTTCTGGTCGGTGACGTAGACGTGGGGACCGGTGTGGACGTCGTCGCCGATCTCGAGGCTGAAGTGGCCAACGATATGGCTCTCCCGCCCGATCATGCAGCGGTCCCCGACCGTGACGACGGGGTCGGTGACCATCTTCTGGCCCGGCACCATCCCGGCGGTAATGCTCACGCCCGGACCGATCAGGGTGTCCCGACCCAGGCGGATCCATTGCTCGCCGAAGAGCACGCCGGGGGGGTAGACGAGACACGTCCCTTCGCCGAAGGCACCGAACCGCCGGGCGATCCGGTCGTCGGCTCCGACGGCCCCGTGCCGCGCCGTCCACTCCCGTACACCGTGGATGACCGACGTGATCCACCGGTTGCGCTTCGAACCCGGTCGGAGCACCCCGCCACCGGGGGAACCGGCAGGCTCACCTCGCCCCCGACCGACCGACGTCGATGTCATCGGGTCGGGCCGGTAGCCGTTCTCCCGGCTTGTGGCGGACACCTACGCGACGGTAGCTGATCCCGGTTTGCCGGTCGACCTGCCGGGTTGCGAGAAACCCGGTCTGTCGAACGCCGCTCCCCGCCTGGACCCGGCTCCGGCCGGCACCGCCGTACCTCCGGCTCGCCCCACCCGGGTGCCAATCGCAGTTGTCGTACGCTTCCGCCGTGGCCGCCGAAAGCGTCACGGAACCTCCTTCCGCACCGGCGTCTCGGGTCGCGTCGGGTTCCAGTCCGGCTCCGAGGTCTACGAACGGGCCCGTCCCGGCTACCCGGACGAGGCGGTGTCCCACCTGGAGGCGGTCGCCGGCCTCGGCACCGGGTCGCGCATCCTCGACATCGCCGCCGGCACCGGCAAGCTCACCCGCAAGCTGGTGACCGACGGCATCGAGTGCGTGGCCGTCGAACCGTCGGCATCGATGCGCGCCGAGTTCCGCAGGTGCGTCCCCGGTACTCCCGTCGTGGCCGGTGTGGCGGAGTCGATCCCCGTCCGCGACAGCAGCTTCGACGCCGCCGTGGTCGCCCAGGCCTTCCACTGGTTCGAGCCGGAGGTCGCCCTGCCCGAGGTGGCGCGGGTCCTCCGGTCTGGCGGCTGGCTGGCCCTCATCAGAAACGAACGCGACGAATCGGACCCGCTGGTGGCCGAGCTCGTCCACCGCAGCAAGTGGACGACCGGCCAGCCCGAAGGGGTCAGCCGGGACTTCGGTGCCGATCTCGAGAAGAGCGGGCTGTTCGGACCCGTCGACCGCACCCGCTACTCCTTCGTCCAGCACCTCGACATCGCCGGGTTCGTCGAGCAGGTGGCCTCCCGCAGCTACGTCCGCGTGCTCCCCGACGCCCGGCGCCACCAGGTCCTGGCAACGGTCCGCGAGCTCGGCGCGTCGGTGGGCGAGCCGATACCGCTCCCGTACACGTCCGACCTCTTCTGCGCCCCTGTGCGGGAAGAGGGACCATAGGCTGCCGTCGATGATCAAGCTGACCTGCCTGCTCAAGCGCAAGGAGGGGATGACCCCTGCTGCCTTCCAGGCCTATTGGCGGGACCGCCACGGCCCACTGATCAAGAACGGCAAGTGCGGGTCCCACGTCCTCCGTTACGAGCAGAACCCACGGCCGCTCGCCGACTACCGGGATGACGACGACCGGTCCGGTTACGACGGCGTGACCGTCCAGTGGTTCGCGTCGATGGACGAGTACCGAGCCCACATGACCGAGGATGACTCGCCCCAGATGTTCCAGGACATCGCCGAGTTCCTCGATCTCGACCATCTCGAGTTCGTCCTCACCGAGGAGCCACGGGTGATCATCGACGGCGCCGTCGACTGGAGCACCTGAGTCCGTGCGCATCGTCTCCCTGCTGCCCTCGGCTACCGAGATCCTCTTCGCCATCGGCGCCGGCGACGACGTGGTCGGCGTCACCTTCGAGTGCGACTTCCCCGAGGAGGCACGCCGACGCCGGATCGTCTCGACCTCGGCCCTTCCCGAGGGACTGGCACCGGCCCAGATCGACCGAGCCGTCCGCGACCGCATCGCCGCCGGGGAGGACCTCTACCACCTCGACGAGGGGGCGCTCTCCGACATCGACCCCGACCTCGTCGTGACCCAGGACCTGTGCGCCGTATGCGCAGTCGACATCTCCGAGGTCGACGCTGCCCTCGACCATCTCGGTTGCCGCTGCGAGATCCTGACCCTCGACCCGATGACGCTCGACGACGTCATCGCCTCGATCGGTACGGTCGGCCGCGCCACCGGGCACGAGGACGCGGCGGCGGCGCTCATGGCCGAGTTGCGACGACGCATCGATGCCGTCCGGTCAAAGGTAGACGACCCGTCCCGGCCGCGGACGGCCGTGCTCGAGTGGACCGACCCCCCGTTCACCTCGGGGCACTGGGTACCCGACATGGTGGTGGCAGCGGGCGGAACGCCGGTCCTCGGTTCGAGCGGGGCGCGGTCGTTCGAGGTGAGCTGGGCCGACGTCGCCGCCAGCGCCCCCGATGTCGTCGTGGTGGCACCGTGCGGCTTCCGCCTGGAGGGGGCCCGCGCCCTGGCCCGGCAGGTCGTCGAGGCCGGACATCTCGAACGCGACATCCACGTCTGGGCGGTGGACGCCGACGCTGCCTTCGTGCGCCCCGGGCCCCGCGTGGCCGACGGTGTCGAGGCGCTGGCCGCCCTTCTCCAACCGGGCTCGCTCCCGTCGGACGACACCTTGGTTGCTCCTATCAGAGTGCCGACGCGTGGACGGTAGTCCTTCTCGGGGGAGTGACGCGGTCGCAGCCGGAACAATCGTCACGTTCGGGAGACCAGTCACGTGAACAGGGCACGCATGACAATCACCCGGCTCGGACGAGCCGGCTTGCATCGTGGCGCGATCCACTCGTGCGGGTCGGGACGCCGCGCTCGAGACGCCTTCGCCCGCCAGGCACTTGCTTCGCCAGTGGGCGATCGTTACCATGCGGCTCGGTAGGCGGCCGTTCGCTTGGCGCAAGGGGGAAGTCGCCGTGAGGCTCGGGGCGTTCGCTTCGCGTCTCACGTGAACGCCTTGGCGGGTCATGTGTTCGACCGGGTTGGGGGCAGACGCGCCAGCTGGTCGAGTCCGAACGGGGCTCCGATCAGGTGGTCGCCGCCACAGTTGGGGGGCAAACGTCGCCTGACTTCACATAACCGCGGAGACGCGGAAGAAAGAAGGAGCAACACATGATCAAGAAGATCCTCATGGTGGTGGCAGCCGTCGCCATGCCGATCGGTGCGGCGACCGCGGTTGGCGTTGTCGGTACCGGCGTCGCCGGAGCGGCGAAGCCTCCGCCTGGACCGATCACCTGCACCCAAGCCGGATCAGTCACGTTCCAGGCTCCCGGGTTGTCCAACGGTGGCACCCTCACCACGAAGACCTCAGTGCTCACCAAGGCGGACGTCACACCGACCGGGACCGGATGCTCGGGCACGGCCATCAAGGTGAAGATCGTCAGCGCGACGGTTGCCTGTCCTCAGACCAATGGCGTTCCGAACTCGGGTGACCCGAGCTCGTGCCTGGCCTCGAAGACGAACGGAAAGGGCGTCGTCACGTACGAGATCTCGAAGAAGCCCAACTACTACGACACGGATGGGCAGTTCGAAAGCAACGGCTTGAGCGACCTCCAGGCTGCGCTGGCCAACGGCCTCACGACCAAGGACAACGGCAACAAGGTGACGCTCGAGTACGGCAGCGCCAACGAGGTTGTCGGTGGTGCGTGTGGCACTGACGGCTCGGGCAACAGCATCGTCGGCTTCCAGTTGACGGGTGCCGTGGACGAGAACGGTGCCTCGACGGGCTTGAACTACTCCGATCTGGTGTGCCTCACGAACGACAGTGGCACGAACACGACGGGTAACTTCCTGAACGACCTGACTGCCCCCGCCTCGTCGGGTGTCGTCATCGCGTCGGCCACGATCGGCGGCAACAGCTCGCTGGCCATCACCGAAGCGTCCTGAGCGAGATCGCGCTGCCATTCGTTGGCAGCGTGTGACATTGCATGACGACAAGGGCGGGGCGAAAGCCCCGCCCGTGTCGCGCCGTTCGCCCCGAGGATCCCGTGCGAAAGGGAGCGAACGTCCTCCGGACCCAACCCCGTCCCGGCCCCGCCGCTTGACCCCCTGCTGCTTGACCCCCCTGCCGCTTGACCCCCCTGCCGATCAGACGTAGGTTCGTGATCGGACACTCTGTCCGATCTACCAGAGGGGATATCCGACATGCAGGACACCATGATCGACGGCACAGGGATGGGGGCCAACGACATCGACCTCTCCGACATCGATCTGACCGATTCGAAGACGTTCGCCGCCCGGGTTCCCCACGAGTGGTTCACCTATCTGCGACGCCACGCACCGGTGTTCTGGCACGAGGAAGAGAACGGCCCCGGGTTCTGGGCGGTCACCACCCACGCCGACTGCACGGCGGTGAACCGGGACCACGAGCACTTCTCGTCCAACCGGAGAGCCACCTACCTCTGGGAGCTGGCCCGAAGACGACCTCGCCCAGCAGCAGCTGGTGATGTTGAACATGGACCCGCCGATCCACACCCGTTACCGGCGTCTGGTCAACAAGGGATTCACCCCCCGGACGGTCAGCCAGCTGCACGAGCGCATCAACGTCGCCGCCGACGACATCATCGACTCCGTGATCGAGGAGGGCTCGGCCGACTTCGTCACCGACATCGCCGCTGAGCTCCCGCTCGTGGTCATCGCCGAGCTCCTCGGAGTCCCCGACGAAGACCGCCATCGGATGTTCGACTGGTCGAACCGGATGATCGGCAACGAGGACCCCGAGTACCAGAATGGCGCTGAAGCAGCGATGGCTGCCTCGCTCGAGCTCTACGCATACGCGTCCGAGCTCTTCGCTGCCAAACGGGCGAATCCGACTGACGACCTGATGAGCGTCCTGAGCCAGATCGAACTGGACGGCGAGAAGCTCAGCCCTCTCGAGCTCGAGCTCTTCTTCCTGCTCCTCACCGTGGCCGGCAACGAGACGACGAGGAACCTCATCTCGGGAGCGATGGCCACCTTCTTCGTGCACCCCGACCAGTGGCAGCTCCTGAAGGGCGATCGCGCGCTGTTACCGACCGCCGTCGAGGAGATGCTGCGCTACGTGAGCCCGGTGATGAACTTCCGGCGCCAGACGACGAGCGCCGTCGAGCTCGGAGGCAAGCACATCGAAGCCGACACCAAGGTGGTGTTCTTCCACATCTCGGCCAACCGTGACGAGTCGGTGTTCGCCGACCCCCAGCGGTTCGACATCACCCGGGACCCCAACCCGCACATGGCATTCGGAGGAGGTGGGCCCCACTTCTGCCTCGGCGCCAACCTGGCTCGGCTCGAGATCCGGGTGATGTTCGAGCACATCCTCGACCGGATGCCCGACCTCGAGCGGGCTGGAAGCGTCGATCGTCTGCAGTCTCAGTTCATCAACGGCGTGAAGCACCTGCCGGTCACCTTCACCCCCGGACCGCGGGTCTCTTGCGACCGCCCGAGTCCCGTTAGCCGGTCCCTGGAACCATGACTCCCCCGACGACCGAGCCGGCGGCGGCCACGGGCGCACGGGCCCATCTCGAAGGTGGTCTCAAGCCCGACCTGAAAGACGTCATCCGGGACTTCCGGCGCGAGCAGATCATCAGCGTGGCTCGGCGACTGTTCGGCGAACGAGGCACCACCGACGTCCCGATGGACGAGATCGCCACTCAGGCCGGCGTAGCCCGGTCCACGGTCTACGTGTACTTCGCCAACCGCGACGAGCTGCTGCGGGCCTGCCTCAAGGGCATGCACGACCAGTTGCTCGCCGACCTGGCCAAAGGTTGGGAGGCCGACACCGATCCCTCCCATCGGCTCGGGCGGCTCGTGCGGGGTCTTCTCGAGCGCATCGACGACGACCCGGCGTTCTTCCGGCTGGCCATGGTGGTGCAGGGATCGGGCCGCCTCGGCGGCGAAGCGCTCGGCTCCGAGCTGGCCCTCATCAGCCTCAGTGTCGCCGGGCTCGTCCGCGATCTCTACATCGAGGGGGTGGCACAGGGGCTCTTCCGCCCGATGGAGCCCGATCTGGCCATGACCCTGATGGGCCAGCAGATCTACGGGGCGATGTCGGTCCGAGCGGCCGAGCCGGAGCCGTCCGGGGCAGAAGCGGTAGCGGAGGATGTCTGCTCGTTCATCCTTCGAGGACTGGGCACCTGAGGAAGGTCTACGGTCGCGGCATATGAACCACGAGGCCGACGTGGGCTCCCTGCCGCAGACTGCGGCGGAGGGTCGCCGCCGGACAGACCGGCTGGCAGGCAGGAGCATCCTCGTCGTCGGTGGCGGGGGCCCACCCGGTGCCGACGACGAAGGCGACATCGGCGGCGGCGCCATGTCCGACGGGAGCCCCGACGAAGTGGCGCAGACCGGGAACGGCCAGGCCATCTCGATGGTGGCAGCACGCGAAGGGGCATCAGTGGTCGTCGCCGATGTCGATCCTGCTGCGGCCGCAAACACCGTCGGCAGGATCCGGGCCGAAAACGGACGGGCAGATGTGGTGACGGCCGATGTCCGAAATCCCGGGGACTGCGACCGCCTGGTGGGTGAGGCCGAACAGCAGCTCGGCCCTCTCGACGGGATCGTCCTGAACGTAGGCATCGGCGCCGGACTGGGGCTGGCCGGCACTGAAGCCGGCGTGTGGGACGACGTCTTCGACGTGAACGTCCGATCGCACTTCCTCGTCGCCCGGCGCGCGCTACCCGACATGAACGGCGGTTCCATCGTCTTCATCGGGTCGTTGGCCGGCCAGCGACCGGGCACGTTCTCCCCCTCCTATGACGCCTCGAAGGCGGCGGTCGTCGCCCTCTGCCGCCACGTGGCGACCGAAGGCGCCCCCCGGGGGGTCCGGGCAAACGTCGTCGCTCCCGGGCTCATCGACACCCCGATGGGCCGCAGTGTCTCGGCCGCCCGACCGGCACGGGACCGGGTGCGGATCCCGTGGGGAAGGCAGGGCACCCCGTGGGAGGTGGCATGGACGGCGGTGTTCCTCCTATCGGAGGAGGCCAGCTACGTCACCGGACAGGTCATCGTCGTCGATGGCGGGCTGGGCGCGCTCCCGGCGGTTCGCCGATGAGCGCCGATGCCGATGCCGGCACCGAATCCGACGGGACCCGCCTGACCCTCGTCCCACCGACCGGAAACCCGCAGGACGTCCAGGACGTGCTGGACGGTGTGGCGACGCCGGCAGGTGGTCCTCCTCCCAACCTCTTCCTGGCGCTCGCCCGAAACCCCAAGCTGGCCCGTTCCTACCTCCCGTTCGGGGGACGGCTGCTTTTCGGCGGCGCCCTGCCCGCCCGTCACCGCGAGCTGGTCATCTTGCGGACGGCGCATCTCTGCCGCTGCACCTACGAGTGGAGCCATCACGTGCACTTCGCCGCCCGGGCCGGGCTCAGCCCATCGGAGATCGAGAGGGTAGCCCAGGCATCTCGCTCGGGCTGGCCGCCGTTGGAGACGACGCTCCTCGAGGCGACCGACCAGCTCGTCGTGGACCACTCCCTCGAACGCGGCACCTGGGACACGCTCGTGGAGCAGTACGGCGAGCCCACCATGGTGGAGCTGACCCTGCTCGTCGGGCACTACGCCATGCTGGCCGGCTTCCTCAACGCAGCTGACGTTGCCATCGATCCAACCACTGGCGAAGACCCGTCGGCCAGCTGACCTCGACGCTTTCCGGGACTGTGATCCCCTTGGTCGGCCTCCGGCGACGGTCCTGGTCAGCCTCCGGCGATCCCCTGGTCAGCCTCCGGCGACGGCCTGGTCAGCCTCCGGCGATCCCCCTGGTCAGCCTCCGGCGATCCCCTTGGTCAGCCTCCGGCGACGGCCTGGTCAGCCTCCGGCGATCCCCCTGGTCAGCCTCCGGCGATCCCCCTGGTCAGCCTCCGGCGACGGCGGGGATGATCGAGACGGTCTGACCGTCAGTAACTGCCGTCGACAGCCCGTCCAGGAACCGGACGTCCTCGTCGGCCACGAACACGTTGACGAAACGCCGCAGCTCGCCCTTGTCGTCGAAGAGGCGCTCGGCCAGGCCCTGGTGGGCTGCGTCCAGTGCTTTGAGCACCTCGCCCACCGTCGTTCCCTCGACCGTGACCTCGGCGGCGCCGCCGGTCAGCGTGCGCAGCTGTGTGGGAATCCTGACGTTGACGCTCATCACGCCCTCCTCGGTATCCGGCGGTTCGCCGCCGGAGTGCTCGTCGGGCCAGCCCCGGGTGGGACATCCCCGTCCGGTCGATCTCCGGCACCTGCCAATGCCTCGTCGAACGCCTCGAGGGTCGGGGAGATGGTCACGGTGGGCCCGACACTTCCGCTCAGTGCCTCGACCGTCTTCAAACCATGACCGGTCACGAGTGCGACCACCCGCTCGTCGGGCCGCACCGCGCCTTGGCGAGCCAGCTTGGCCAGGGTGGCGATGGTGACGCCCCCCGCCGTCTCGGCGAAGATGCCCTCGGTCCGGGCGAGAAGGCCGATGGCATCGATGATCTCGTCGTCGGTGACGGCGGCGCACGATCCACCCGACGACCGGATGACTTCGAGCGCGTACCACCCGTCCGCCGGATTGCCGATGGCCAGCGACTTGGCGATGGTCGAGGGCCGGACCGGACGGATGGCGTCGGTCCCCTCGGCGAACGCCGTGGCCACCGGCGAGCATCCCGTGGCCTGGGCGCCGGAGATCCTCACCGACGGCTCCTCAGGGAGAAGCCCCACCTTCCCCAGCTCGGAGAAGCCCTTCGCCACCTTGGTGAGCTGGCTGCCCGAGCCGATGGGGACCACCACATGGTCCGGCGCCTCCCAGCCCAGCTGCTCGGCGATCTCGAACGCCAGGGTCTTCGACCCCTCGGCGTAGTAGGTCCGGACGTTGACGTTGACGAAGGCCCACGACGGCTGCTCGCTGGTGAGCTCCGCACACAGGCGGTTGACATCGTCGTAGCTGCCTTCGACGGCGACGACCCGTCCTCCGTACACGGAGGTCATGGTGATCTTGGCCGCCTCCAGGTCGTAGGGGATGAGCACGACCGAATCCATCCCCGCCCGGGCGGCGTGAGCGGCGACCGAGTTGGCAAGGTTGCCGGTCGAGGCGCAGGCCGCCGTCTTGAAACCGAGCTGGCGCGCCTTGGTGAGGGCGACCGACACCACCCGGTCCTTGAACGAGCCGGTGGGGTTGGCGGTGTCGTCCTTGATCCACAGCTCCCCGAGCCCGAGCTCGGCGGCCAGGCGATCGGCCCGCACCAGCGGGGTGAACCCGGCCCCCAGGTCGACGGGGTTGGCATCGGCAACCGGCAGAAGGTCGTGGTAGCGCCAGATCGTCCGGGGACCAGACTCGACCCGTTCACGGGTCATGGTCTGTGCCACCCGCTCGTAGTCGTAGGTCACCTCGAGCGGCCCGAAGCAGAAGTCGCACACGTGCAGCGCCTCGGCCGGATAGGAACGGCCACACTCACGACAGCGCAGCCCAGAAACGAAGTCCACGGCATTCTCCTCATCGCTCGGGCATTGGCACCTGGGGCACCGGCTGGCCTGGTCGATCAGGTCACGGTGCTCTGGTTGCCGCGGCGTCGCTGGGCCCGGTCCCTCAGCCGCTCTGGATGATGCCCTCCAGTTTGCTCGACCGACACGGCGACGTCAATGCGGCCCACCGGCTCCCTGGCCGGGCCCGGCACGAGACCCTGCTGCCGACACCGACAGCTGGCAACACGGTGGACGTGAAGATCAAGGGGAGGCGGCCGACCTCCCCGTCGGGTCCGATCCAGAGAGTCTCGGTATTTTCAGCCTCTTCAGTCTCAGGGCATGCTTCTCGACCAGCCACCAACTCGCAACCGCAAAGGGGATCACCGCCGCTACCGACAGGAGCGCATAAGGCCAATACCCCCACCTGTTCAATCCCCACATCACCAGCAACTGCTGGATCGGGAACGCATAGATGTAGATCCCGTACGAATAGTCATTCACAGCTCCGACCGCGGTGAAGGGAAGGTGGATGCCGAGCCAGATCAACGGATATGCGAGCAAGACGGCAGTGAGATCGAGGCTCGTCTGGAGAAATTTGGGTGATCCGCGTCCGAGTGGAATGATGAAGCCCGCCAGGACGAGGACCGTTGTTCCGAGCGCAAGCACCCTGGAGTCAGGCACCTTCTCCGCGATAGAGGTAGAGGAGAGACCCCGAGAGAAAGATCGGCACGAGAACAAGGACCTTCATGGTCTCCAGTTGGAAGCCAAGGACCGAAATGACATCCCAATTGGGAAAGAGTGGAGTGAAATTTCCGGACCAGAGCGGGGGTCGAGATGACCCACGATCTCCACGATCCATGCGATGACGGCGATCACGGCGACGAGCGATCGCCGGTTCAGCAATCCGAGTACGGAGAACGCCGCAAGGAGCAGATAGCAGAGGAATTCGAACTCCAGCGTCCACAGTGATGCGTTCCATCCGTAGCCGACGAAACCGCCGGGCACCGTCTTGGCGATGGTGTCTTGATTCACCTGCAGCCAAAAGTTGTGCACCACGTACCCGAAAGGCCCGTTCCGCTCGGTGAAATAGCAGTGGAGTCCACAGACCCTGAGAGACCCGGTTCAAGTGGAGCCAGGCGATCGTCCCGAACAGCAACGCTGTCACGAGCAGGCAGATCCAGAACGCCGGGAATATCCTAAGGAAGCGCTGCCACAGATACCGTCCGGCGTTGTTGCGGGCGGCACTCCCCGCGATCAGGTACCCGCTGATTCCGAAGAATCCGTATACCGCGACCGTGCCCAACGTGGTCTTCCCCAGGATCCACTCGCTCCCGAACCGTCCTACCGTGATCGAATGCGAGAAGACGACCATTATCGCAAGGACCAACCTCAAGAAGTTCAGGCTGTTGCGTTTTGCCGAGAAGGACTGCTCGATGGTCGATGCGGGGACGCGTTCACCTCGGGAAGGGCTCCTAGCTCGGTCGGTTGCGGCCTTGAACGGGATCACCGGTGGCCCAGCGCCGCTCACAGGAAGCTCCAGCCGTCGACCGTCGTCCCGACCGGGGTCCTCGTATGGAGCTGTGGGCACAGGGAGGACCCGGAAATTCACACCGCCGAGGGACATGTCCGACCGGGAATCCCCTTCTCGACCGCCTAGCGCCGCAGGCAAGCCCCTTGGGGGGGCCGGAGACGATGAGCTGGGCCGCATACGTGCTTCCGTAGGAAGAGGCACAGGTTACCGACACCTGGCCAGCCAACGCAGACCCTCCGAGCTGCACCGGCCCCACCACCGGCCCACCTCCCCCGGTGAGGTTGGCAACGGCCTCGATCCGGGCCCGGCCCAGCCGAGCGAAGCCGGGGTCGCACTCGTGATGTCAGCCCTTCTGAGCGATGATGGCCCAATGGGAACCATCGCCCAACCTGGCAGACGGCCGGGGACCTTCGTTGCGGCCGACTTCGACGGGCCGACTCTCGTCGCTTCGAAAGACGGCCGACGCATAGCAGTGTGCATCCCGGCCCGCGACGAGGAGACCACGGTGGGCCCGATCGTGACCACGGTCACGTCGCTGACGGCGCAAGGAGGCGGAATCCCCTTGGTCGACGACGTGGTGGTGGTGGACGACGGGTCCACCGACGCCACCGCCGCCGAAGCGGCGAAGGCCGGTGCCCGGGTCGTCACGTCGGGGGCCCGCGGCGGCGGCAAGGGACAGGCGATGCGTGTCGCCGTCGAGTCGGTCGATGCCGACCTCCTCGTCTTCGTCGATGCCGACGTCACCAACTTCGGCACGCACTTCGTGATCGGCCTGCTCGGACCACTGCTCGACGGAGAGACGTACTCACTGGTGAAGGGTCTCTACCGGCGGCCCCTGCTCGGTGCCGAGGACGGCGGGGGGCGGGTGACCGAGCTCACGGCGAAGCCTGCCATCGAGCTGCTCTTCCCCGATCTCGCCATCATCGCCCAGCCGCTGGCCGGCGAGACCGCCGTCCGCCGGTGCGTGCTCGACAAATGTGACCTTGCCGACGGCTACGCCGTCGAGATGGGCCTGCTCGTCGACGTCGCCACCCATTTCGGCGTGGCCTCGATCGCCCAAGTCGACCTGGGGGTGCGCGCCCACCGCAATCGGCCACTGGCCGAGCTCCAGCCCCAGGCCGTCGACGTCCTGCGAGCGGCGCTCGAAAGGGCCCGTCTCGGCTGAGCCGGACTGGGATCAGGCCGGCACGTCGGCGGCACCGCACAGCGCGGGCTCGAGCAGCCCCTCGTCGTCTGTCCCCGCCGAGACGAGAGCCGGCTCCACCGGACGTCCTCGACGTACGCCGACCCGGGCCTCCTCGTCGGCCTCGGCGGCGATGTCGACCGTGCTCGCTCCCTGTTGCCCGAGCTGGCGCCGGGGGACGAGCAGGGCCACCAGGGCGCCGACCCCGACGACGGCGGCTCCCACGTAGACGGCCGGGACCATCCCGCTCACGTAGTCCTGGCCCGACGCGTAGCCGCCGTGGGCGCTGAACACGGCGCCCAGTGCCGCGATCCCGAGCACGCCGCCCAGCTCGCGGAAGGCGGAGTTCGCGCCGGAGGCCACGCCCTCGAGCGCCCGGGGAACGGCCCCGAGCGTGAGCGACGCCAGGGGGACGAAGAAGAGGGTCATGCCCACCCCGCAGATCATGAAGGGCACGACGAGCGCACCGTAGGCGGTGCCAGGCTCGGTGATGGCGGCGAGCCATGCCAGGCCGACCGTCTGGCAGATCAGGCCACCGACCACGAGGGGCTTGGCTCCCCACCGTTCGGCCAACCGGCCGACGATCGGGGCGAGGACCATGACCATGGCCGTCCAGGGGAGGACACGGACACCAGCCGCAAGGGGGCTCAGCCCCTGCACGGTCTGGAGGAACTGGGTCAGGAAGAAGATCGAACCGAACATCCCGAAGCTGAACAGCATCGCCGTCACGTTCACGGTCGTGAAGCCGCGGTTCTTGAACAGGCGGATGTCGAGCATCGGGTGGTCGGACCGCAGCTCCCAGACGATGAAGGCGGCCAGGATCACCGCGCCGGCCACGAACGAGGCTATGACCGATGTGCTGGTCCAGCCGGTGCTGTTCCCCCGGACGAGTCCGAGAACCACACCGAACAGACCGGTGCTCACCAGGCCCACACCGACGGGGTCGAGACGGCTGGCGATGCCACGCGACTCGGAGAGTTTCCAGTAGGCAAGGGGGATGAGAACGAGGCCCACGGGCACGTTGAGCCAGAAGATGTACTGCCACGACCAACCACTGGTCACCGCACCTCCGACCAGGGGCCCGATGGCGACGGCGGCTCCGCCGATGGCGCCCCATATGCCGAGCGCTGCGTTGCGCCGTTCGGGAGGCACCGCCGCGCTGAGCAGCGTCAAGGACAACGGCATGATCATGGCGCCTCCCGCTCCCTGGGCGGCTCGGGCAGCGACGAGCATCCCGATCGACGGCGACACGGCGGCGAGCGCAGAAGCGGCGGTGAACAGGGTGATGCCCGCCAAGAAGATGCGTCGGCGCCCGAACCGCTCGCCCAGGGCCGCCGCCGAGAGGAGCAGCACGGCGAAGGTCAGCGTGTAGGCGTTGACCGTCCACTCGAGTCCGGAGAGGCTGGCATGGAGACTGACCCGGATCACGGGAAGGGCGGTCGAGACGACCAGGTTGTCGAGCGACGCCATGAACAGGGCAAGGCCGGTGATGAGGATGGCCCAGAAGGCCCGCTGACGAGCGACGGCCGGAGGCGCGGATTGGGACGGCGATTGCCGGTCGTCGATCAACAGCGAAGGCCGGGAGCCGTCGCCATCGGCCGACGGCCCGACCCGCTCCGCGCTCGCACCGGTTGAGACGGCGACCGCCCGATGGGGCCGGATGGACGACTCGGCGGTCCGACGGTGTCCCCACCGCCTGTGCGTGCGGTGGGTCACCGTCCTTCCAACCTTGGCTCGTGAGTAGTCACTAGCTTCACGACCCAAAAAAAGGGGAACGACGAGCGACGGGTTCATGCCGGCACCTCCTTGTGCGCTGCCGCCTCTGCCCGACGATGGGCGTCGACGGCCCTGGACATTGCCTGAATTCGATCGATCGACTTGTCGGGGCCCGGGCACAGCCGTTGGGCCCACGGCTCGGCGAGGGACGCCAGGTCGATGGCCACGGCCACGTTGATGAGCATCCCGGTGGCGAAGAACGCCGAGATCTCCTCGTCGGAAGCATCGGTGCGTTCGATGACCAGGCGCTGGATCGCCTCGAACGTGTCGCGGCAGCTCCGGGCGATGTCGGCGTCCCCGGCAGCGGCGGCGTAGCCGTGCAGCTCGACTTGGAGCAGCTCGGGATCCTGCATCAGCTCGGTGTAGGCGAGGCCCATCGCCTCCATGGCCTCGGGCCCGTCGCGTCCATCGGCCGCCCGGCCGAGTTCTTCGACGATGCGCCTCCCGACCAGGCTGAACGTGGCGATGAACAGGTCCTTCTTCGTCCCGAACAGTCTGAACAGGTACGGCTGGGAGATGCCGGCTCGGCGAGCGATGGCCTCGGTCGACGTCCCGGCATACCCGGACCGGGCGAACTCGGAGATGGCGGCGGCGAGCACGGCGGTTCGCCGCTCGTCGGCGGTCTGTCGAGAGGGAACCATCACATCTCCATTGTGAGTGTTCACTCACTACCTTGTCAACCCCTGAGGCAGATTTCTTCGCTCATGCTCGGGATACCCGGCGAACCCCTGGGACACGAGCCCGGGGGACCGACCGAACGGGTAGCGTCCGATGTGATGGCCGGCGAGCGGACGCGGGGGGAGAACGACGGCGCAGACGGCTGGCTGACAGACACCGTGATCGTCTCCAACCGGGGGCCGCTCGCCTTCCACTTCGAAGACGGCGAGCCCGTGGCCGGTCAGGTCGGCGGAGGTCTGGCCGGATCCCTCCACCCCCTGGTGACGGGCACCGGCGCCACCTGGGTTTCGTGTGCTCTCGGCGACGCAGACAAGGCGGCGGCGGCGGCCGGGCTCATGAGGGACGAGGGACTTCGGATCGAGCTGATCGAGCCGGCGCCCGACGTCTACAACCTGTCGTACAACGTGGTGTCGAACGCCACGCTCTGGTACTGCCATCACCATCTCTTCGACGGGATCCGCAGGCCCAGCGCCGACCGCCGATGGATGGAAGCGTGGGAGGCGTACCGACAACTCAACGCCGAGTTCGCCGAGCGGGTGGCCAAGGTGGCCCCGGCGGGGGCGAGGGTGCTCGTCCAGGACTACCACCTGGCCCTGACCGGGACAGAGCTGGCGCGGCTGCGTCCGGACCTGCGCACGGTCCACTTCACCCACACCCCGTTCGCCGATCCGTCGGTGATCCGGATGCTGCCCACTGCGGTCGGGACCGAGCTGCTTTCCGCCATGGCCAGCTTCGGCGCCTGCGGGTTCCACACGGCCCGATGGGCCGCCGCCTACCGTGCCGCCCAGGAGGAGCTGGGGCCTGGTGGCCGGGGCACCCAGGCCACCTTCGTCTCTCCTCTCTCGAGCGACCCGGCCACGCTGGCGGCGTCGGCAGCTGATCCGAAGGTCTCCGAACGCCTCGCGGCACTCGAGGAGCTGATCGGCAGCGACCGCCAGGTCATCGTCCGGGTCGACCGGATGGAGCTCTCGAAGAACCTCCTACGCGGGTTCCGGGCGTTCGACGAACTGCTCGAGGTCGAGCCGGAACGACGCGGCCGGGTCGTGTTCATGGCGCTCACCTATCCGACGCGCCAGAACCTCGCCGACTACCTGGCCTACCAGAACGAGGTGGAGACGGTCGTGGAACGTATCAACCAGCGGTGGGGAACACCGGGTTGGACACCGATCGTCCTCGACGTGGAGGACGACTACCCCCGATCCCTCGCCGCTCTCTCCCGCTACGACGTGCTGCTGGTCAACCCGGTTCGGGATGGCCTCAATCTGGTGGCCAAGGAGGGGCCCCTCCTCAACAGACGGGACGGCGTGGTCGTGCTGTCGCGGGAGGCGGGCGCCTTCGAGGAGCTGGCTGCATCAACGGTGGAGGTCAACCCGTTCGACGTGTCGGGCACGGCGCGGGCGCTCGCCCGGTCCCTCGACATGGCACCCGAGGAGCGCGTCTGCTCGGTCCGACGCGCTCGAAAGCCACTGTCATGGCTCGCACCCCTGCCGACTGGTTGAACGACCAGCTGCGCGCTGCAGGCTGACGATCGGCCGAGCCCCGAGCGGCATCGGTCACGACCGGCCGTCAGGGCCATCGGCCCCGCCGCCGGGAACATCGGTCCCCTCGCCGCGAGCCCCGGCCTCGTCTGCGAGCCAGGTCAGCACACCGAGTGCCGCCCGCGGGCCGGCCACGACCAGATCGGCGGCGGCGGCCACTTGGCCGGCGCTCTCGTCGTCGACCACCGCCACCGCTGTCGCTCGGAGCCCGCGCTCGGCGCTCAGCTCCTGCAGAGCGGCGAATGCCGGCAGGTCCCCTATGTCGTCGCCGAGGTAGCAGGCGGAGGTGCAGCCCTCGACCAACCGGCGCACCACCGTGCCCTTGTCGACGGCGATGGGTGGCCGGAGCTCGAGTGAGAGGCGTGCGGGGCCGGTCTCGAGGCCGTGCTCGTCCGCCGCTCGTGCCACCGCCGCCGCCACCCACTCGGCCCGGTCAGGGGCGTTGCGCCAGTGCACGGTGACGGCAAGGGGCTTTCGCTCGACGTGGACGCCGGCTGGTGCTCGGGAGGCCAGCTGGTCGGCGGCCCGCCCGACGGCCCGGCGCCAGCGCTCCGCCCCCTGCTCGAGAACCGTCTCGCCGGCTTCCCACCACTCCAGACCGTACGAGCCGACGAGCACCAGATGATCCGGCGCCGTGTCCCGAACACCCCGCATCCCTCCCGGTCGCCCAGGTTGTCCAGGTTGTCCAGGTTGTCCGGCTGGGGCGAGTCCCATGACGTCGAGGAGGAACTGGACGGGGCGTCCCGACACCACGGCGGTCGCTCGGAAGGTGCGGGACAGTCGGCCGAGAACGTCGACGGTCCCCTCGAGGGGCCGGGCGGAGACGGGGTCGTCGACGATCGGAGCAAGGGTGCCGTCGAAGTCGGCGACCACCGCCGCCGTATCCGGTCGACGGACGAGAGGCGCGAGGGCGACCCGGAGGGCACGGGACAGTGGCGAAGGACCAGGTCCGTCGGGCAGCCCCGGTCCGGCAGCTGTCGGTTCCCCGGCGCTCACGGCGGTCCCTCAGCGCGGGTGGGTCGTCGTGGTCGCTGCCGGATGGGTGGTGGTCGTCGCCGGGTTGGTCGTCGTCGTGGACGGCGATGTCGCCCGGTTGGCCAGATCGGACGCCACCGCCACCAGGATCTGAGCAGAGCCCATCGCTCCGATGGGGGCAGCTGTCGTGTACGGGACGACGGACCCGGACGGCAGCTGGAGTGCAACGGCGACGGCGGCGGCCGAGGGCTGGAACCCGGCGACGAAGTAGACCTGCGACGCCGACAGCGTCGAGGTGGCGTTGGCGGGCGGAAGGAGATTCCACCCTCCCGGGCGCAGCTCGTTGGTCACGGCGGCGGCAGCGCCGGAGACGTTCGATGCGTTGGCCACGAGCACGTGCACCTGGCCGGGCGGCGTCGTCGTCGTCGTCGTTGCCGGGTGGCCGGAGTGAACCGGGTGGGTGGTCGGAGTGGGGGTCGTTCTCGGCGTCGTCGTCGGTGTCGCCGACGATGCCGAGGAGACGTGGACTGTGCTCGGGTGGACCACGCCGAGGAGGTAGACGGCAACGATGACGAAGAGGACGAGCACGAGTGCCGCCCGAGCGGCGGGGAAGACGTGATCAGCGGCGGAGGGATCAGGCTGGTCGCGGTCCGGTGGCTCGGGAGGACTCGACACGGTACGCCAGCCTGCCAACCGCTGGGTCCGGAAGCAAGCGGCGGGGGCCGGGGCGATCGGGCGACGGGGCCGCCCCGGCTTCGGTCGTGCACGACCCGTAAGCTGGCGATAGCCCCGGGTCAACCTGGGGTCCGGCCGGTGTGGCGCAGTGGTAGCGCAGACGACTTGTAATCGTCAGGCCGTGGGTTCGACTCCCACCACCGGCTCTTTTCTTTGTTCCTGCGGAAAACACCCGGCTCAGACGGGCATCCTCAGGTCACTCTGGCTCCGAATACGGGGTAGATGAGTACGGAGCGCGGCCATCGAGGAGACCACAGAGCATCGACTCTCGACCTTCCGACCACTGATTCCCTCCGCCGAGCAGATGCCATGAGCGCAACGCCCGGTCGACTGGACGCTCTCTTCAGGGCATTCGGCAATCGCACCCGGCGCCAAATCTTCGAAGTAATCGGGGACTGTGAATGGCCGGTCGGTGAGATCGCCGAAAAGGTGGGCGTGTCCCAACAGATGACATCCCACCACCTCGCTCTCCTCTCGCGGGCTGGGCTGGTAACTCAACGACGTCAAGGCCCAATGCGCATGATCGGACGTTGCCCAGATGGCGTGGCGGCGCTGAGGCAGTACCTGGACAGCCTCTAGCCGATTCACGTGACTCCGGCTCGACAACACCAGGAGCGGCCTGCGCCAGGTGGTGGCGGGCACGCTTCGCATTCGCTGCACCGGGTGCATCCCGTACCAGGCCATGACGGCTCTGCAGCGGCGTGCCAGAGGCGGGCTCGTCCGTCTGATGCACGGTTCGGGTGGCGACCGGGTAGGTTGGCCGACGAGCGAAGGACCCACGAGGCGCCGGATCTCTCTACCTAGTCCATCGGCAGCACGCCGAGACGCCGATTCCTTTCACACCGGGAGGAGGAGCCATGCCCGGAGCGCTCTTGCACACGAGCGGATTGACGATCGCCGACCGGTTCGTCGCCACGCGCTCCCTCACCGAGTCGCTCGCATCACCCCTCTCGGCCGAAGACCAGACCGTCCAGACCATGGCCGACGTCAGCCCGACCAAATGGCACCGGGCCCATACGTCCTGGTTCTTCGAGACGTTCCTGTTGATTCCCGGACTGGAGCGGTACCGCCCGTTCCATCCGGCGTTCGGATACCTGTTCAACTCGTACTACGAGGGTATCGGAGCCCGCCATCCCCGCCCCGACCGTGGACACCTGTCCCGTCCCGGCGTCGGGGAGATCGGCGAGTACCGGGCTGTCGTCGATGATGCGATGGGCCGGCTGCTCGAGCTGCCCGGGGCTGACGTCGATCTGGTCGAGCTGGGCATCCACCACGAACAGCAGCATCAAGAGCTCCTATTGATGGACATCAAGCACGTGTTGTCACGCAACCCTCTGCTGCCCGCATACGATGCCATCCGCCTTCCGCCGCCCGAGCGGCCCTCGCCCCAGACATGGTCGGACCACCCCGAGGGCACCTATGAGATCGGTCATGACGGAGCGGGGTTCGCCTTCGACAACGAGTCCCCCCGGCACCGGGTATTCCTCGACCCCTTCTCCCTGACCGACCGCGCCGTGACCTGTGGGGAGTGGCTCGAGTTCATGGACGCGGGAGGCTACCGGCGGGCCGATCTGTGGTTGTCCGACGGCTGGACGGTCGCACAGGAGCAGAGCTGGGAGGGTCCGCTGTACTGGTTCGAACAGGACGGCAGCTGGTACGAGTTCACGCTCGGGGGAGTTCACCGGGTCGACCCGGCGCAACCGGTGTGCCATGTCAGCTACTACGAGGCCGATGCCTTCGCCCGCTGGAGCGGAGCGAGGCTGCCGACCGAGGCCGAGTGGGAGGTGGCTGCAGCCGGGAGCCCACTCGACGGCCATTTTCTCGACCAGACCCGGCTCCACCCCCGCCCCGCCGGGTCGTCCACGCCTTCCTCGGTGTTCGGGGACGTGTGGCAGTGGACAGCGTCGGCCTACTCGCCCTATCCCGGCTTCGAGCCGGCCGCCGGCGCCGTCGGTGAGTACAACGGCAAGTTCATGGTGAACCAGTACGTCCTGCGGGGAGGATCGTGTGCCACTCCCCAGGATCATGTCCGTCCCACCTATCGGAACTTCTTCCCGCCGTCTGCCCGGTGGGCGTTCAGCGGCCTCCGGCTCGCCCGAAGTACGTGACCGGGGCCATCACACCCACCGTTGAGGTCCAACTCAGTGCCGACGACCTCCGCTCCGCCATGGAACGGGATGTGCGGGTCGGCCTCACCTCGTCCCCGAAGCAGCTTCCCCCGGTCTACTTCTACGACGAGCGGGGAAGTCAGCTGTTCGACGAGATCACGAGGCTTCCCGAGTACTACCCGACCCGGGCCGAGCGGTCGATCCTCGACCGGGTGTCGTCGGAGATCGCCGGCCGGTCCGGTGCGGATACCCTGGTCGAGCTCGGCGCCGGCACCTGCGAGAAGTCCCGGGTCCTGCTCGACGCCATGCGGGCGGCTGGGCGTCTCCGGAGGTTCGTGCCGCTCGACGTGAGCGCCTCCACCCTCTGGGAAGCCGCCTCGGCGCTGGCGATCGAGTACCCCGGTGTGGCCATCGAGGCGGTGGTGGCCGACTTCCATCTCCACCTCGACGAGCTCCCCACCGACGGCGTCCGGCTCATCGCCTTCCTGGGCGGGACCATTGGCAACCTCGACGCGTCCCAACGCCGGACCTTCTTCGACAGCCTGGCCAAGGCGATGACCACCGACGACCGCCTGCTCCTCGGGACCGACCTCGTCAAGGAGGAGGGCCTCCTGGTCGCCGCATACGACGACGCTCGAGGCGTGACAGCGGAGTTCAACCGAAAT
Organism: uncultured Acidimicrobiaceae bacterium; assembly: GCA_963828385.1. Classification (GTDB taxonomy): domain Bacteria; phylum Actinomycetota; class Acidimicrobiia; order Acidimicrobiales; family RAAP-2; genus Bog-756. The sequence goes on along the minus strand of CAWHEF010000002.1, from coordinate 212,974 downwards.
GTCCTTCACGTGCTCAATCGGGAGCTCGGTGCCGATTTCCACTCTGATCGGTTCGAACACGTCGCCCGCTGGAACGACGACGAGAACCGCATCGAGATGTGGCTGCGGAGCGTCAGCGACCAATGTGTCCACATCGCCGACCTGGAGCTCGACGTCGGGTTCACGGCGGGTGAAGAGCTGCTGACCGAGATCAGCTCGAAGTTCACTCCGGAGTCGCTCCTCGACGAACTGACGAGCTCTGGCCTCGAGATCGAGGGTTCGTGGACCTCTCGCGGTCGAGGAATTCCTCCTGACGATGGCCCGTCCCCTGTCCTGATCGAGCACCGCCTCACTCGTCGGCAAGCTCCTTGACGGCTACCTCGACGGCACGGTGGAAGGTGGGGTAGGCGTAGATCATGTGACGCAGGCGATCGATCGGGACCTCGGCATGGACGGCGAGCACCAGCAGACCGAGAACCTCGCCCCCGCACGGTCCGGCCGAGGTGGCGCCGACCAACACGCCCCGGTCGGAGTCCGCGACCAGCTTGATGAACCCCTCGTTCCCCACCTTGTGGATCCATCCCCGCGCCGACTCGGGGATCTGGCTCGTGCCGACGCGGACGGCAAGCCCGCGCTGTCTCGCATCCTCCTCGGTGAGGCCCACGGAACCGATCTCCGGATCGGTGAAGGTCACCCGGGGCACGGCGCGGTAGTCGGCCGGAACCACGGTTCGGTCCAACACGTCGTCGATGACGATCTCGGCCTGATACATGGAGACGTGGGTGAAGGCACCCTTTCCGGTCACATCCCCGACGGCCCAGGTGCGGTCGACGCCGGCCACCCGCAGGTGGTCGTCGACGGGCAGGGAGCGGGCGGAGTTGTCGAGTCCGACGGTAGCCACGCCGAGTCGGACGAGGTCGGGCGCCCGGCCCGTGGCGACGAGCAGCCGTTCGGCCTCCACTGAGCCGCACCCGTCACTGGCGATGGTGAACCGTCCATCCTCGTGGGACACCGAGTCGATCGTGACACCGGTCCGAACGTCGATCTTCTCGTTCTCGAACACATGGGCCAGCACGGCAGCGCTCTCCGGCTCCTCCATGCCGATCAGACTGGGCCCCGCCTCGATCACCGTGACCCGGCTTCCGAACCGGGCGAACACCTGTGCGAGCTCGACGCCGATGGAGCCGCCGCCGATGATGGCGATCGACCCGGGGACCGCTTCGGTCTCGATGGCCTCCCGGTTGGTCCAATACGGCGTGCCGGCCAGGCCCGGCGCCGGGGGCACCGAGGCGCGGGTGCCGACACCGACGACCACGGCACGCCGCGCCTCGAAGTCCCGCCCGTCCACGACGACCCGACCGGGCCCGTCGAGGCTTCCCCATCCCCGGACGAACCGTCCGCCGTTCTCCTCGAACCGCCGTACGGCGGCGGAGTCGTCCCAATTGTCGGTTGCCTCGTCCCTGATGCGGCGATCGACCGGAAGCCAGTCTGCCGTGACCGACGCCGAACCGGCCATCCCGGGAATGCGCCGTCCGTCGGCCAGAAGGCCGGCGGCGCGGACCATCATCTTCGACGGGATGCATCCCCAGTAGGGACACTCGCCTCCCACGAGCTCGGCATCGACCCCCACCACGTCGAGCCCGGCCTGAGCCAGCTCGTTGGCTACGTGCTCGCTCCCCGGGCCCATACCCACCACGACGACATCGGCGTGCTCCGTCACGGACGCTCCTTGCCTGCGTTCGGGCCGGACGGCCCCGAAGAACCGTCCGGCAACCACCACCAGCTGTCCATCGAGCCCGGTGGCTGTGATCAGCTTCCATCCAACCACGGGAACACCGCGACCGCGTTCGGTGTTCTACCCACCATGACAGTACGAGCAACCTGGCACGGAGCGGTGCTCGCCGAGAGCGACGGCACCGTCGTCGTGGAAGGCAACCACTACTTCCCGGCCGAAGACGTGCACAACCAGTACTTCGAGGCGAGCGAGACGACGTCGGTCTGCCCATGGAAGGGGACGGCGAGCTACCGGACGGTCGTCGTCGACGGTGCCCGGAACGACGACGCCGCCTGGTACTACCCCGAGCCGAAGGAGGCCGCGTCCGAGATCACCGACCACGTGGCGTTCTGGAACGGGGTGACGGTCGAGGCGGCCGACTGAGGAGGCCCCCCTCATGCGGCAGGCCCTCATGCGGCAGGCCCTCATGCGGCAGGATCATCACACAGCGGGAGGCATGTGCCTTCCACACGGTGCGATTGCTCACCGGTGACGCTGGCGGGCGACCTCGAAGCAGGCGATGGCGCCGGCCGTAGACACGTTCAGCGACGAGAGGGTCCCGTGCTGAGGGATCGACGCCAGCGCGTCGCACCGCTTCCGGGTAAGCGTCCCGATCCCCGACCCCTCCGACCCCAGCACGAGGCCGACCGGCTCGGCGCCGAGGTCGAGATCGTGAAGGGCCAGACGCTCTGCGGCGTCGAGGCCCACGGACCACACGCCGCGGGCGGCCATGGTCCGCAGGGCAGCAGGGATCCCGGACACGAGCGCCATCGACAGGTACTCGATCGCACCGGCAGCCACCTTGGTCACCGTGGGCGAGAGATGCACCGCCCGGTGGCGAGCCATCACCACACCGGTCACGCCGGCGCACTCGGCGCTCCGGAGCAAGGCGCCGAGGTTGTGCGGATCGGTGATGCCGTCGAGGACGAGGAGGAACGGAGGCGGCCCGGCCCGCTCCGGCCCGCACAGCACCTCGAGCGGGGTCTCCTCGACAGGGGCGGCCATCGCCACGACACCCTGGGGCGCATCGGTCCGGGACATGGAGTCGATACGGCGTCGTGAGACGTAGTCGATCCGCACCCGCCGGGCCCCGGCCAGCTGCTCGATGCTGTCGAGGACCGGCGACTCGTCCATGCCGTCGGCCATGAGGAGGCTCCGGACGCTCCGTCGGTCGGCTTTCAGGAGCTCCCGCACCGCCTGGCGCCCCTCGACCTGCTCGCCGCCCAGGCCGCCGCTCGTCCTGTTCCGGCTCCGGTCCCCCGCCCGGTCCGCTCCCCGGGTCGTCGGCTGCCCCCTGCGTGCACCGGGGGACGCTCCCACCCTCGGGCCCCGGCCTCTCGCCGGGTCCCGGCGAGATGCCCTCGCCTGCCCGGCTGAGCGGCGACGACCGCCCCTCCCGGCGGGGCCGGAGGGGGTCACCGGCCTTCTCCGGCCGGCAAGCGGCTCTCGTGGGCTCTGAGCAGCACCACGGCGGTGCAGGCGATGCCCTCGGCACGCCCGAGGGCCCCGAGCCCTTCGGGCCGTGTGGCCTTCACGTTCACCGGGGCGCCGAGGGCCGAGGTCAGCCGTTGGGCCATGGCCGCCGCATGAGGGCCGAGACGGGGCCGCTCGGCGACGATCGTGCAGTCGCCGTTGACCGGTACCCAGCCGGCCTCGAGGGCCGAGCCGACCATGGCGGTGAGCAGGAGGAGGCTGTCTGCCCCCTCCCAGCCCGGGTCGGTATCGGGCGCATGATGGCCGAGATCGCCGAGACCGGCCCCCCCGAGCACGGCGTCGGCGAGGGCGTGGGCCACCACGTCGGCGTCGCTGTGCCCTTCGAGCCCGGGAAGGCCCTCCTCGGAGATGATGACGCCACCGAGGACGAGTGGTCTCCCGGATCGGGCTGCGAACCGATGGACGTCGATCCCCTGCCCGATCCTCAGCTCCGGCTCTGCGGTCATGACTCGTCGCCACGCTCGGGCTCTTCGAGGTCCCCCTCATCGCGCCCCCTGCCATCCCCGGTCCCGGCCGTCAGCAGCGCTTCGACCATCCGGAGGTCGTGAGGAAGGGTGATCTTGACATTGCGGGGATCGCCCTCGACCGTCGCCACCGAGGACCCTCGGCGCTCGAGCAGCCCGGCGTCGTCCGTCGCTTCGCCGCCGTCCCGATGGGCGGCGCGCAGCGCCTCTCCGACGAAAGCCTGCGGGGTCTGCACAGCGACGACATTCGCCCGGTCGACGGTCGATCGGACAGAGGAGCCCTCCACGCGCTTCAACGTGTCAGTCACCGGGACCACGGGGATCACGCCGTCGGCGACACCGGTCCGCACCGCGCCCACCACCGATTCGAAGAGCGTCGGTGGTGGCGAGCGGCCGGGCGGCGTCGTGGACCACGATGATGGCGGCGTCCTCCGGCACGGCGGAGAGCCCTGCACGCACCGATGCCGCCCGGGTGTCGCCACCGACCACGATCCGGTCCACGTCGCATCCGGCGGCATCGCCGACCACGGGGCGATCCCCGGCGACACACGCTCCCGGGCCTCCCTCACCGGTGTCGCCGGTGTCGCCGGTGTCGCCGGTGTCGCCGGTGTCGCCGGTGTCGCCGGCACGATCAGCGGGGACGACGAGGACGATCCCGTCACTCGCCGGGCGGGCCGCCGTCGTCGACCAGGCGGCGAGCCGACGACCGCCGAGCAAGGTGAACTGCTTCGCACCGCCGAACCGCCGGCCGCTCCCGGCAGCGACCACGATCGTCCAGACGGATCCGATTCGACTCAGGGCAGGGCCTCGTCGAGGCGAACCTCCGCCGTCTCCTCGTTTACGCCCAGGGCGAAGGTGAGCTCGGAGACGAGGATCTGCCGGGCCCGCTGGAGCATCCGCTTCTCCCCGGCCGAGAGACCCTTGTCCTTGTCCCGGATCGAGAGGTTCCGGACGACTTCCGCCACCTGGTAGATGTCGCCCGAACGGAGCTTCTCCGAATGGTTCTTGTACCGCCTAGACCAGTTGGTCGGCATCCGGGCTTCCTTCTTGCGGAGGACGGCGAAGACCTCCTCGACCTCCTCGTCGTTGATCACCTCGCGCAGACCGACGCCGTCCGTGTTGTCGGCAGGGACCATCAACGTGAGATCGCCATAGGCCAGACGGAGCACCAGGTACTCCTGCTTCTTCCCGAACGCCTCTTTGGTCTCACGACGCTCCACCACGGCCGCGCCGTGATGGGGATAGACGACCTTGTCACCGATGTCGAACACCAATTCCTCCTGGCGTCACAGATTGATCCCGGAACGGAAGCAACATCGGGACCGCTGAGAACGGGCACGCAATGATACACGCCGTCACCACGGAACGGCCTGCGGCAGACCGTGGCTCGGCTGCCGGGCTCGTCACCGGGCTGCCGACGAGGCCCGGTGACGGCGCCTCCAGGCCTATTGATGCCACCCAGGCCTATTGATGCCGCCAGGCCTATTGATAGCGCTCGAAGATGCTCGACTCGGCCATGCGGGCCAGCCCGTCCTTCAGCGAGTTGGCTCTCGCCCGGCCGACGCCATCGACCTTCTCGAGGTCTCCGAGGGTCGCCCGCATGATCTGCTGGAGGTTGACGAACCGTTCGACGATGCGCTCGATGATGGTGTCGGACAGACGCGGCAGGCGGTAGAGGATGCGGTACCCGCGGGGCTCCACGCCCGACTCGGTGTCGCTGAACGAGGTCGGCAGCCCGATCACCTCGGCCACCCGGTTCTCGTTCCGCAACTCCTCCGAGGTCAGGTTGGTCAGCTCTTCGACCACCGTGGTCGCAGCTGCCTGCCGGTCGGACGCGGTGGAGACGTCGCTGCAGTAGTCGCGCACCACGAGCTTGAGGGACGGTGCGACCCCGTCGATGAGCTCGGCCAACTGCAGGCCCACGAGACGGCCGTCCTCGCCCAGCTCCACCAGGTAGCCCTCCACCTCCTCGGCGATCCGGAGCACCATCTCCGCCGACTGGATCACATCCACGACGTCGCCCACCGACACGGTGTCCTCGAGCTCGAGCATCGAGAGACCGTTCAACGCCACGTCGAAGCGGCTCCGGAACCGCTGCATCGTGGCCAGCGCCTGGTCGGTGCGGTCGTGAAGCCATCCGGTGGGCTGCACCGTGTGCTTGTGGTCGTTGCGGTAGACGGCGATGACCGACATCGCCGCCGACACGGACAGGACGGGTACGTCGAGCGAGCGGGCCACTCGCTCGGCTGTCCGGTGGCGGGTCCCTGTCTCCGTGGTCGGTATCGACGCCTTGGGCATGAGGTGCACGTTGGCTCTTGCGATGCGGGATGCGTCCGCCGCCAAGATGATCGCTCCGTCCATCTTGGCCAACTCCGACAGCCGCTGGGGGCTGAATTCGGCGTCGAGCAGAAACCCACCAGAGCAGATCGAGAGCACTCCGGGGCCGTCGCCCACCACGACCAGCGCGCCCCGCTTGGCCCGGAGGATCCGGTCGAGGCCGTCCCGCAGCGGAGTGCCCGGCGCCACCATTGCCAGCGCATCGGTGAACGGCGAGCCGTGACGGACGGGCACGTGGGAATGGTAGCTGCCGCCGTTTCGATCAGAGCCGACGTCGCCGGTTCCGTCGGCAACGGCGGCGTCCTGACCTGCGGTGATCTCCGCGCTGCCGGTTCGCTGTCGAATCCGAGCTCGACGCCGAGGGGTGCGCGAACTGTCCCCGCACCCGAACCCGTCAGCGAGCGGACCAGCAGCCGCGGTGCTCGACGGCGTCGACCACGGTCGCCGCCCGGATCAGCTCGACCTCCGGGGGACCCGGCGGGGCCGACGCCGGCACGACCACCCTGGTGAAGCCCAATCGGGCGCACTCCTCGAGCCGTCGTCCGAAGTGGGTGACCTGGCGGATCTCCCCGGACAGCCCGACCTCGCCCACGGCGGCGACGTCAGGGGCCAGGGGCTGTCTGGTCGTCGCCGAGGCAACGGACAGGGCGATGGCGAGGTCTGCCGCCGGTTCGGACACCCTGATGCCTCCCGCCACCGAGGCGAACACGTCCATGGCCAGCACCGGCAGGCCGACGTGCTCGGTGAGCACCGCCATCGCCATCACCAACCGACCTCCGTCGAGGCCCACGGCCGTCCGCCGGGGCTGTGTCGACCCGGCCTTCGTCACGAGTGCCTGGAGCTCGACGAGCAAGGTCCGCTGTCCCTGGACGGCGGGGAGCACCACACCGCCGGGAACCCCGGTGAGCCTGTCGCCGAGCAACAGCTTTCCGGGATCATCCACGCCCACGAGGCCTTGTTCCCCCATCTGGAACAAGCCCAGCTCACCGGTCGGCCCGAAGCGGTGCTTGACCGTCCGCAGCAGCCGGAGGGCGTGGTGGCGGTCCCCTTCGAAGCCCAGGACGGTGTCGACCAGATGCTCGAGGGAGCGGGGACCGGCCAACGAGCCGTCCTTGGTCACGTGACCGACGAGCACGGTGGCGACGTTGTGCGACTTGGCCATGTCCGCGAGGAACCCGGCGCAGGCGCGCACCTGGGTGGTGCTCCCCGGCGTCCCTTTCGTCATCCGTTCCCGTGGTCCCCGTGGACCGACGGCCAACGCCTGTATCGAGTCCACGACGACGAGATCGGGACGCGTATCCGCCACGACGTCGATGACGTCACCGACTTCGGTGACCGGCAGGACGAGCAGACCGGCGGGGACCGGACCCAGCCGCTCGGCGCGCAGCCGGACCTGATGGGCGGACTCCTCGGCCGAGACGAGCAAGACGCGGGCGCCGGTAGACGCCCGGGACGCCAACACCTGAAGGAGCAGCGTGGACTTGCCGATGCCCGGTTCGCCGCCCACCATCGTGATCGACCCGGGCACGAGGCCACCGGCGAGGACCCGGTCGAACTCAAGGAGCCCGGTCGGCACCGGCCCGAAATGGGACCCGTCCACCGATGACAGGGGGACGGGTTGCACGGACAGGGAGAGCTCCTCGACGGCTTTGACCAACGGCCCGAGCTGGGCCTCTTCCACCAGGGTGTTCCACTCGCCGCAGCCCGGGCACCTCCCCGCCCATCGCAGCGTCGTGGCCCCACAGTCGATGCACCGGTGGTGCTTGGCGGTCCTGACCATGGCGGCGATGGTACGAAACGGCTGTCACGAAGAAGCCGGCCGCCCGGCCACGAGACAACCCAGTCAGCCCATGCTCGGCCGAGGGTTCAGTCGGCCGAGGGTTCAGTCGGCCGAGGAGCCTGCGAGCTCGACCGGCGGCGGGGGCTCGACGCCCTCGATGGCGGTGAAGCTGAGCTGCTGCTCACCGACGACCGGTGGTGTCGCCCCCTTCACGTCGAAGGCCGCCACCATCTCGGGTGTCACCGTCTCGGCGTCGACCAGGATGGTCTCACCCACCCGGAACTCCTTCCAGAGGATGCGTTCCGAGAGAGGGTCCTCGACCAGCTGCTGGATGGCCCGCCGTAGCGGACGTGCCCCGAGCTGGGGGTCGTAGCCCTTGTCGGCCAGCAGCTGCTTGGCCGACGGTGTGAGCACGAGGCTCAGCCCCTGGAGCTCCAGCTGGGTCGAGACCCGCTGGATCATGAGGTCGACGATCTCGACCACCTCGTCCTTGGACAGCTCGTGGAACACCACGACCTCGTCGATCCGGTTGAGGAACTCGGGCCGGAAGTGGGCCTTCAGCGCTTCGTTCACCTTCGACTTCATCCGCTCGTAGGTGATCGCTTCCGATGTCTTGGCGAACCCGACCGTCGACTTCCGCAGATCTGCCGTCCCGAGGTTCGAGGTCATGATGAGCACGGTGTTCTTGAAGTCCACCGACCGGCCCTGGGCGTCGGTCAACCGGCCGTCCTCCAGGATCTGGAGGAGCGCGTTGAACACGTCGGTGTGGGCTTTCTCCACCTCGTCGAAGAGAACGACGGAGAACGGCTTGCGTCGCACCGCCTCGGTGAGTTGTCCACCTTCCTCGTAGCCCACGTACCCGGGAGGCGAGCCCACCAGCCGGCTGACGGTGTGCTTCTCCATGTACTCGGACATGTCGAGCTGGATCAGGGCGTCCTCGTCGTCGAAGAGGAACTCGGCAAGCGTCTTCGCCAGCTCCGTCTTTCCCACTCCGGTGGGGCCGAGGAAGATGAACGAGCCGCTCGGGCGCTTGGGGTCCTTCAGGCCGGCACGGGTCCGGCGGATGGACCGGGCCAGGGCGGCGATGGCCGGCTCCTGCCCGATGACCCGCTTGTGGAGTTCGTCCTCCATGCGCAGGAGCTTGGCCGTCTCCTCCTCGGTGAGTCGGTAGACGGGGATCCCGGTCCAGTTGGCGAGGACCTCGGCGATGACCTCCTCGTCTACGACGTCGAAGAGATCGACGCCCTCGGCACGCCATTCGGCCTCCATCGCCTCCTTGCTGTCGAGGTGCTCCTTCTCCTGCTCGGCGAGCTTCTTCGCCTGGTCGAACGCCTGCTTCTCGATGGCCGCCTCTTTGTCGGCCCGGATGCGCGTGATGTCCTCTTCGAGCTTCTTGTAGGCAGGCGGCGTCGTCATCCGGCGGATGCGCAGGCGGCTACCGGCCTCGTCGATCAGATCGATCGCCTTGTCCGGGAGGTAGCGGTCCGCCAGGTACCGGTCGGCAAGGTTGGCCGCAGCCACCAGCGCCTGGTCGGTAATGGTGACGGCGTGATGGGACTCGTACCGGTCGCGCAGGCCCTTCAGGATCTCGATGGTGAGGGCAACGTTCGGCTGCTCCACCTTGATGGGCTGAAACCGCCGCTCGAGAGCGGCGTCCTTCTCCAGGTGCTTGCGGTACTCGTCGATGGTGGTGGCTCCGATGGTCTGCAGCTCGCCCCGGGCCAGCATGGGCTTCAAGATCGATGCGGCGTCGATCGCCCCTTCAGCAGCGCCTGCTCCCACCAGCGTGTGGAGCTCGTCGATGAACAGGACGATGTCGCCGCGGGTGCGGATCTCCTTCAGCACCTTCTTCAGTCGCTCCTCGAAGTCCCCCCGATAGCGGCTGCCGGCGACCAGGGCGCCGAGATCGAGGGTGTAGAGCTGCTTGGCGGTGAGCGTCTCGGGGACGTCGTCGGCCACGATCCGCTGGGCTAGCCCCTCGACGATGGCCGTCTTGCCGACGCCCGGCTCGCCGATGAGGACGGGATTGTTCTTTGTCCGGCGCGACAGCACCTGCATGACCCGCTCGATCTCTTTCTCGCGGCCGATAACCGGGTCGAGCTTGCGGTCGCGAGCGAGCGCGGTGAGGTTGCGACCGAACTGATCGAGCACGGGGGAGCCGGTCGGGGCGTCCGAGGACTGGGAGCCGGGCGCACCGGCCCCCACCGACTCCTTGCCCTGATACCCGGACAGCAGCTGGATGACTTGCTGGCGAACCCGGGGGAGGTCGGCGCCCAAGCTGACCAGAACCTGGGCAGCGACCCCTTCGCCCTCTCGAACCAGACCGAGCAGCATGTGCTCCGTGCCGATGTAGCTGTGGCCGAGCTGGAGCGCCTCGCGCAGCGAGAGCTCGAGCACCTTCTTCGCCCGCGGGGTGAACGGTGGTGATCCTGTCGGAGCCGTGCCAGCCAGGCCAATGGTCTCCTCGACCTTCTCGCGCACCGCCTCGAGCGAAACCCCTAGCGAATCAAGGGCCTTGGCGGCGACACCCTCTCCCTCGTGGATGAGGCCGAGCAGGATGTGCTCGGTGCCGATGAAGCTGTGGTTGAGCAGACGCGCCTCTTCTTGCGCAAGCACGAGCACTCGGCGAGCACGGTCTGTGAATCGTTCAAACACTCCACCGCCTCCATCCGCGGTCGGTCCCTGCCAGAAAGTCTACAGGCGAGTCTGCCGTACGCACCCGCACGCTCCACGGCAGGGAGCACCCCTTTTTGAGTCTTCGGCATCCTCGCCTATCGTCTGTACGAAGTGAACGTCGTAGAGCTCCTGGGGCTTCCCGCACTAGAAGAACAGCTGAAGCGCCTCGAGCCCCTGCTGGTCGAGTCGGTCGTGACCGGCGACGGGTTCCTCGACGAGGTCACCACCCACCTGCTGGCCGCCGGAGGTAAGCGCCTCAGACCGACGTTGGCCCTGGCCACAGCCACAGCGGCGGGGCGCGACGCCACCAGGGGAGATCTGCTCGGGGCGGTAGCCGTCGAACTCGTCCACCTGGCCTCCCTCTATCACGACGACGTGATGGACGAGGCCACCATCAGGCGCAACGTCGAGAGCGTGAACGCCCGGTTCGGGAACCTCGTGGCCATCGTGGCCGGGGACTTCCTACTCGCCCGCTCCGCCGAGATAGCCGCCGGTCTCGGCACCGAGATCGCCGCGCTGCTCGCCAACACGCTCGGTGAGCTCTGCCAGGGCCAGGTGGCCGAAGTCCGGGCCGCCTTCCAGGTCGGGCGGACCAGGGATGCGTACTCCGACGCCATTGCCGGCAAGACGGCGGCGCTCATGGCCACGTCGTGCCGGATCGGGGCGTTGACAGCCGGTCTCCCCCGCGACCAGGTCGAATCGCTCACCACGTTCGGCCGCTGTTTCGGCATGGTCTTCCAGGTGCGCGACGACATCCTCGACGTGATCGGCGACGAGGCCGACCTGGGCAAGCCTGCCGGGCAGGACCTGGCCGAGGGCATCTACACCCTGCCCGTGCTCCTCGCACTGGCCGATCCGGTCACCGGACCGGAGCTGCGCCCCCTGTTGGGCCAGCCGCTCGGTCAGCCGGACAGGGACAAGGCCCGGTCGATCGTGGCCGAGTCCGAGGCCATCGTGGCCTCGGTCGTCGAGGCCCGTCGCTACGCCGAGCTGGCAGCAGGGGCGGCCGAAACCTGCGCTCCGGAACCTCTCAACAGAGGACTGGCCACCCTCGCCCACTCGCTGCTCGACGACCTGCCCGCCGTCTGATCGTCGTCAGGCAGGTGCGCCGGTCAGGACGTCGAGCCCGACCCGGGGCTCGACGGAGCTGCCGTCGTGCTGGTCGACGGCGCCGTGGTGGTCGTGGTGCTGGCTGGCGGAACGGCGGGGGCAGCGACGTGGCACTTGTTCTCGATTGCCGAGGTGGCCGACGTCAACCGGTCCTTGAACGTCGAGGACTCCAGCTTGGTGATCCGCTTCTGCAGCCGGTCCACCCGCTTCGTGTTCCCCTTGGCCTTGGCCTTGGCCTCGGCTGCGTTCAGCTTGGGCAGGCCGGCCGAGATCTGTGCTTCGAGCTTCTGGAACCGCGTGAGCACCTTCGTGGCACGGTCGCAGTTGAACCGGCTGATCGCCTTGGGTGACGTGAGCGGACCCGCCGAGGCGGAACCGGACAGCCAGACGGCACCCATCGTGAGCAGCCCTGCCGCGACCACCGTGACGACCACGACCCTGCTCGCCTGGACTACCTGCTTCATGACGTGTTCCCTCCGTCTCGGGCCGAACCCTTCGACCGCTCCCCCACCCAACACGGCCGGTGTGGGTGTTCAGTGATGACGATGTTAGGGAGCGATGAGCCAGGAGTGGGGTCGGGGTCGGGCGCTCTGTCCGCTGGCTGCACTATTTGTCACACCCGCTGTCAACAGCTACGGTGCCTCGGTGGACGGTGCCGCGGGGGCCGGAGGACCACCGGACGGTCGATCCGTGATCGATGACTACCAGGGTCCCGGGTCGTGCCGCCCTCGGGCGCGCTGCGGGTGCGCCTCCCTTCTGGCGCTTCGAAAGACCTGGTCAGATGGGCCGTAAGATCCTGTTCGTCACCACCGATCAGCAGAGGTACGACACGCTCGGCTGCAACGGCGGCACGATCGCCAGCACGCCGGTGGTGGACGGGCTGGCCGCCGGCGGTGTCCGCTACGAACGGGCACACTGCCAGTCGGTGGTGTGCATGCCCTCGAGATCGACCATGCTGACCGGCCAGCATCCGAGCACCCATGGTGTCTGGATGAACGGCGTCCCGCTGCCGGTCGACGCCCCGTCGGTGGCGGCGCTGCTCCACGAAGCCGGGTACCGGACCGCCCTCGTGGGCAAGGCCCACTTCCAGCCGTTCCTCGATCCGCACGGCCGCTTCGTCGAGAACACCCTGGCCGACGGGACGCGGCCCCCCGGTGGGCTCCACCGGGGTTTCGAGCATCTCGAACTGGCTACCCACACCGCCATCGGACCGCTCCACTACGCCCGCTGGCTGGCCGCCGCCCATCCGGAGGCGGTCGCCGGCTTCTACCTCCCGCTCGACGCGTCGCTCCAGGTCAATGCGGCGGGGGGCGGGGACACCGGAGCGCCCCAGGTCGCCGTCAACCCCGTCGACCGATCCTGGTACCACACCGACTGGGTGGCGGACCGGACGATCGGCTGGCTCGACACGCTCGGCGACACCGAGGACTGGTTCTGCTGGATGAGCTTTCCCGATCCCCACCATCCCTGGGACCCGCCCCAGTCCGAGGTGGGCCGCGTCGACTGGCGTGAGGTGCCGCTCCCTCCCGGCTACCCCGAGGACAAGACCGAGCGCGAGGCCATCCTCGACGCCAAGCTCCGGCACTGGCGCCTCTGGTACGACGGGACCCTCGTGTCCAACTACGAGGCGCCAGCGGCCTGGGTGCCCGCCACCCTCACCGCCGACCAGGTCCGCGAGGTCAACGCCCGGAACGCCGTCGAGTGCGAGCTGATCGACGAGGCGGTGGGGCGCGTGCTCGACCATGTCGCCGGGCGCGGCTGGAGCGACGACGTCGACGTGGTGTTCACCACCGACCACGGCGAATTCCAAGGCGACTTCGGACTGCTCTTCAAAGGCCCCTACCACGTGGACGCCCTCATGCGGGTGCCCCTCGTCTGGCGACCGGCGCCATCCAGCGGTCCTGTTCCCTCCACGGTCACCCGTCCGGTGGGCCTCGTCGACCTCGCCCCGACCTTCTGTGGCATCGCCGGGCTCGAGCCGCCGGCGTGGATGGAGGGCAAGGCGCTGCCCGCCGACGACACCGACGCCGGTCGTCGGGGGTTCGAGCGGGTGCTGACCGAGTGGGACAGCGAGGTGCTCGGAACCGAGATCCACCTCCGCACGCTCATGCGCGACCGCTGGGTGTGCACGGCCGCCCTGCCCGGGACATGCCACGCCGGTGGCGAAGGGGAGCTCTACGATCTCGTCGACGACCCGCTCGAGCGGGTCAACCGGTGGGACGATCCCTCGTGGGCGGCGCTGCGCGACGACCTGGTGGCCGACCTCGTCGAGCACCGTCCCGAGGAGCGCCGTCCTCGCCTGGAGGTCGAAGCGCCGGTCTGACACCAAGCCGTCGGCCGGGGCCCGATCGGAGCAAGATCAGCCGGGCGTGCCGGCGAGGACGGTCACGAAGTCGCGCGTCCAACCGTCGAGGTACTGGTCGGCCGGCCGGTTCTGGCCCGGTATCCCGGCGGTGAGCGGGCCCCCTGGTGTGGCGGCATATGCCAGCTGGACCCACTCGGGGTTGATGTCGAGCTCCATGCCCGTCGTCACCCCCGCTTGGACGAGAGCTGCGGCCATGTCGGAGGGAAGGGCGGACATGGACCCGGCGAAGACCAGGTTGCCCTGTGCGTCCTCCCCGAGCGCACTCCGGGCGACGACCGATCCCCCACCGAGGGTCGCGCCCCAAGCACCCACGTCGGTGGCGTCCGGGCTCGGCTGTCCGCCCGCCACCAGCGGCTGCAGGTTCTGCCTGACGCTCGTCACCTGCTCGCCGGGCTGGGGGACGGTCTGCCCCCAGATACCGACGCTGGCATGGCCGTTGGCATCGATGACAAGGGAGGCCAGGCCGGCCTGCAGCGGTTCGAGCACCTGGGACTGCACCTCGAAGCCCTCGGCCCCTGCCCCGGCCTCGAAGCCGCCGTTGAAGGCGGCGAGCAGGATGGGTTGCTCCGCCGGCCCGATGGCCGGCCCCGGCGCTCCCGGAACGCCCGAGCCGCCGGGCGGGTCCCCGCTGCCGACGTGGAGGGCGTAGTGCACGAGGGGGGCCCGGAACCGCACGAGGGTGACGGCCCCGGCCGATCCGCCGTAGGTCTGCTCGTCCACGGCGACGCCCGAAGGCGTCGTCGCCAGCGGTGCCCATCCCGGTTCGGCCGGGACTGTCGTCGTGGGGGGCACCGTCGTCGTCGTGGGCGGCACAGTGGTGGTCGGCCGGGTGCCGAGGGTCGAGGGGATCGATCGCGTACGCCCAGCCTGGCGATGGGAGGCGGCGGTCGTCGCGCTCGAACCGCAACCGGTCCCGAACAGCGTCAGGGCGGCGGCGGCGAGCACCATCCATGTCCTCCGCTGCCGTGTCGTTCGCGGCCGAGTCCTCCGTGGCCGTGTCCACCGCGGCCATGTGCTCGACGGCGATGTCCTCGATGGGCGCAGAGGACGAGGCGTTCGGTGTCTGACGAGAGTGCCCATGGAGCCCTTCGGTGGAGGATCGGTCCTGACCCGACGGACGATGGTAGAGCACGGTCCCGACCGGGGCCGCGTTCAACCCCCCGCACGGGCAGGGAGGTTCCGGTCGAAGATGATGCGCAGACCGTGCAGCGTCATCCACGGTTCGACATACTCGATCTCCTCGGAGAAGGGAGCGACGAGCTCGGAGAGCCCGCCGGTGGCGACGATGCTGCACTCGCCGAGGACCCGGACGAACCGCCGGCACAGGCCGTCCACCTGCCCGGCGAACCCGTAGAGGGCGCCGGACTGGATCGACTCGACGGTGGACTTGCCGATGACGCTGCGCGGCTCGACCAGCTCTACGCGCCGCAGGGCGGCGGCATGGGCGAAGAGGGCGTCGAGACTGATGGCGACGCCCGGCGTAATGGCACCACCGAGGTACTCCCCCGCCGCCGAAATGGCGTCGAAGGTGGTCGCCGTGCCCAGGTCGACGACGACACAGGGGCCGCCGAACAGGTCGTAGGCCCCGACGGCGTTGGCGATACGGTCGGCCCCCACCTCCTTCGGGTTGTCGTAGTGGATGGGCATCCCGCTCTTCACGCCCGGTTCGAGGACGACGGCGGGCACATCGAACCGACGATCCGTCATCTGTCGGAGGGCGGCCGTCACCAGAGGCACTGACGACGTCACGGCGATGCCGGTGACGACCTGGTCGATGTCCAACCCGTCGAGATCGAGCAGCTGCGTGAGCAGGAGCGCGTGCTCGTCGGCCGTCCGCTCGGCCAACGTTGACAACCGCCAATGGTGGGAGAGCCCGACCGGCTCGTTGCCATCGCGCGGTCCGGGCGGCCCGCCCTCCTCAAAGCGATCCCGAACGAAGAGCCCGACGACCGTCTCCGTGTTGCCGACATCGATGGCGAGCAGCATGGTCAACCCTTCCTGCCGGAGAGCGGCAGATCGAACCCGAGATCGAGAGCGGGAGCCGAGTGCGTCAGCGCCCCGATCGAGATGAAGTCAGGGCCGGCGGCGGCGTAGGCGGCCACGCTGTCCAGGTCCACCCCTCCTGACACCTCGACGAGGGTGGTGCTGGACGCGGCCCGCACGTCGGCGACACAGGTGGCGACACGCTCGACATCCATGTTGTCGAGCATGATGACGGTGGCCCCGCTCGCCATGGCCTCGTGCACCTGATCGGCGCGGTCGCACTCGACCTCGACCATGCGGGCCGGCCACCTGGCGCGGGCGCTGGTCACGGCCTCGGTGATGGTGACCCCTCCCAGGTGGTTGTCCTTCACGAGCACGGCGTCGGACAGGCTGGCGCGATGGTTCGATCCACCGCCGGCGCGCACCGCCGCCTTCTCCAGGGACCGGAGTCCCGGAGTGGTCTTACGGGTGTCGAGGATCCGGGTGGACGGGTTGGCGGCGGAGGCGGCATCGACGTACTGCCGCGTCAACGACGCCACTCCCGACAGATGGCCGAGGAAATTGAGGACCGTGCGCTCGGCGGCGAGAAGGGACCGCAGGGGGCCCCGGACGACGGCCACGCAGGCACCGGGCTCGACCGCACATCCGTCACCCGCCCGCCACTCGACACCGAGATCGGGATCGACCTGGGCCAGCGTCTCCACGGCGCAGGCCCGACCGGCAACCACTCCCGGGGACCGGCTGGTGATGGTGATTTCGGCCCTGGCATCGGCCGGCACGAGGAAGCCGGTCAGGTCGCCGAGGGGCAGCAGGTCCTCGGCCAGGGCCTCGGTGACCGACCGCACCACCGCCGCACGAGGCGGGTCGAACAGGTCCGAAGCGTGGCCGCCGGGATCGTCACCATCGGCGCCGGACTCCTGGGCGCCGGGCGCCGTCACCCTCCCGCTCCGGGGGACGCAACCCCCGCAGAACGGGTGCGGCTGGGGGGTCCGGCCAATCGGGGTCCGAGACCCACCCGGCCGTCGGCATGGACGATCCGGCGCCGCCACGGCTCGAGCGGACGGGGATGGTCGCTGCGGGCATGGGCACCGCGTGACTCGCACCGCACGCATGCCGACCGCAGCACGGCGCCGGCCACCGTCGCCATGTTGGCGAGCTCCCCCCTCGCCCGGCCGCCCGGGTCTCCAGCGGTGGAGATGATGACGGCCATGGCGTCGACCGTACGACCCGCCGCGGCCAGCCCGGCGGGACTCCGCAGCACCCCGGCTCCCTCTGTCATCGACCGCTGGAGATGCTCACGCCCCTTGGACAGGTCGGCGGGCTCCGTCCCGGCAGCGTCCCATGCGGACCGGTCCCTTCCCGTCGGGGCCGCCGCATCCTGCCTCTGTCTCGGGGCGTCCTCCGGACCGCTCTGTCTCGGCGCGTCCTCCGGACCGCTCTGTCTCGGGGCGTCCTCCGGACCCCGCCGGGCCCAGGGTGCCGCCAGCGACGCCCCGATCGGCGTCATCTCTCCAGCGAGGAGCTGGCCGAGGGCACCGGTGGCGGCGGGCTGATCGGCCCCGGCGAGGATCGACTCGCACAGCCGGGCCCCGAACACCATGCCCTCGAGGAGCGAGTTCGAAGCCAGTCGATTCGCCCCGTGCACTCCGGTGCAGGCCACCTCGCCGGCGGCCCACAGGCCTGGCAGCGCGGTGGCGCCCGACAGGTCGGTGAGCACACCGCCGGAGAGATAGTGGGCGGCAGGGGCGATGGGCAGCCAGTCGCGTCCCGGGTCGAGGCCGACGCCCCGGAGGGACCCGGCGATCGTCGGGAAACGAGCATCGAACGCTTCAAGACCGGTTGCGTCCAGCCACAGGTGCTCGACCCCCTGCGCGGCAAGGCGCACGGCCATGGCCCTGCTCACGACGTCCCGGGAGGCGAGCTCGTCCACGAATCGTTGACCATCGGCATCGCGAAGCAACGCCCCGTGGCCGCGCAACGCCTCGGAGAGAAGGGGCCGGGGCATCGCCGGATGATGGAGCGCGGTGGGATGGAACTGCATGAACTCGATGTCCGTCACTGGCACGCCGGCGCGCAGGGCCATGGCCAGGCCGTCGGCTGTGGCCTCGGCTGGATTGGTGGTCACGGAGTACAGCTGGCCGGCGCCACCGGTGGCCAGCACGGTGTCGGCGGCTCGGACCTCGACCGCCCTGCCCCCGGCGCTCAAGGCCGTGACACCGACGCACCTCCCGCCCTCGACCAGCAGGTCTAGGGCGAACCACTGCTCGAGCACCGCCGCCGCGCTCGACCGGGTGGCCTCGACCAGCGCCCGCTCCACCTCGGCGCCGGTGGCCGCCCCTCCGGCATGGACCACCCTGGCCATCGAGTGGCCGCCCTCGCGGGCGAGGTCGAAGGCGCCGCCCGGCGCCCGGTCGAAGACGGCACCGAGTGCGATCAGCTCCTGAACCCGGGACGGGCCCTCGTCGACCAGCACGCGGACGGCCTCGGTGTCACAGAGGCCCGCGCCGGCGGCCAGGGTGTCGGCCAGGTGGAGGTCGGTGGAATCCTCGTCCCCGCCGAGCACGGCGGCCACCCCACCCTGGGCCCACCTGGTGGCCGACTGGGACAGCTCGCCCTTGGTGAGGATCCCGACCCGGACCGACGATGCCCGCCCTTCTCTCTCCGGGGCGGCCAGACGGACAGCGGCCGACAGACCGGCCACGCCACTGCCCAGCACCAGGACGTCGAGGTCCTCGACGTGGTCGAGGGAGCGCGCTCGCTCGGTCACCGACCCGGGACCACCACGCGGAGGCACACTCCGATCAGCGGCAGGAGCCGGGATCGAGATTGTCGATGAGACGGACGGTGCCGAGCGTGGCCGCGACCAGCAGGCGCAACGCCCTGCCCGACGCGCACGTCTCGACGACCTCGAGGTCGTCGGCGTCCACGACGGCGGCGTAGTCCAGCGTCACCGACGGCTCACCGGCCACAACGTCGGCCATCGCCGCTTCGACGACTTCGGGGCGTCGCTCGCCGGAGGCGAGCGATTCGGCACCGGCCATGAGGGCGCGATGCAGGACGGGAGCGGCCGCCCGCTCGTCGTCGGTGAGCCTCACGTTCCGGCTGGAGAGGGCGAGTCCGTCGGGCTCGCGGACGGTCTCGCACCCGACGACGTCGACCGGTAGGAAGAGCTGGCGCACCGCCCGGCGCACGACCGCCAGCTGCTGGAAGTCCTTCTCCCCGAAGTAGGCCCGGCACCGTCCCGCCGCCGAGAGGAGCTTGACCACCACGGTCGCCACGCCATCGAAGTGGCCGGGCCGGGACGCGCCCTCCAGCCGGTCGGCCAGGGCGGGCACCGCAACCGTGGTTCGCCCGGACCCGGTGCCGTCGGGGTACATCTCGGCCACCGTCGGGGCGAAGACCACCTGACCACCGGCCGACGCCACGCAACGGAGATCGGAGTCCCACGTACGGGGGTAGCGAGCCAGGTCCCTGGGGTCGCCGAACTGGGTCGGGTTCACGAAGATCGACACGGCGACGACGTCGCACTCGTCCGCGGCCCGTTCGATGAGGGAGCGGTGCCCGGCATGGAGGGCGCCCATAGTCGGCACCACGCCGACGCTCGAGCCCGAGGCCCGGCAGGCCTCGAGCAGGGCCGAGTACTCCGCTACCGTCCGCACCACGGTGACCGGACGGGCGATCGTCGCCTTCCCGTCACGGGCGACGGTCTCCGTGTCCGACCGGTGGTCGAGGGCGGGAACGGTGGTGGTGGTCGTCACGCCACGTGCTCCCTGGCCGGCGTGGCCGGACGGCGGCCGACGGCGGCGGCATCGGCATCGGCAGCACCGGCGACAGCGACATCGACATCGTGCCGGAAAGGAGCACCTCCGTCCACCTCGCCGGTCCCAGGCGCCGGCTCCATCGACAGGCGGCGGGCCAGGCCGACCATGGCGTCGTAGGCGGCGAGCTCGGTGCGGGGGGCGGCGAGAGCGGCGAGCTCTCCTCGGTGCCGCTCGACGGTGTCCCAGTCGCCGCGAGCGGCGGGACCGGTCAGCGCTCGACGGGGCCCGAGGGCGACGGCGTCGTCGAGAGCAGCCGCCATGAGCCGGGCATAGGCCCCGAGGGGCAGCCCGACCTCGCCTGCCAGCCGCTCGACCTGGCCCACGAGGGCGACGAGATGGTTGGCGGCGATCGCCGCCGCGGCGTGGTAGAGGGTGCGGTCGCCGTCGGCGACCTCGAACGGGGTCCCCCCTAGGGCCTCGACCACGTGGCGAGCCATCGGGTCGCCGGCCACGGCGAAGGGAACCCCTGACCGCAGGCGCTCCGACCCGATGTCGACGGTGGGCAGGGGCACGAGCGGGTGGACCGACCCTCGTCGCCGGTGCGGGACGAGTGCGCCGAGCCCGAGGGAGCCCGACAGGTGGACGACGACGGTGGTGTCAACCGGCTCCACCGAGCGCGCCACCTCCGCCACAACATCGTCGGGGGTGGCGATGACGAGGAGATCGACACCGACTGCGGCCCGCTCCAGGGGATCGTGGCGACCGAGGACCCCGTGGGGCTCGAAGCCGTCGACGGCGCCGAGCGCGGCGACGAGCGAGCGACCGGCACGACCCGGCCCGATGACACCGAATGTGACCACGAGACCCCTTTCGACGTTCCAGCCCCGTGCGGGTGCCGTTCGCGTCAGGCAATCTTGCTGATGGAGGTCACAGTGTACCCACGGGCAGCACTTCGCCTCCAGCCTGGGCCACGGCGTCGGCGTCGGCCAGGTCGGGGGCCAGCTCGGCCAGCGGGGCGAGCACGAATCGCCGTTCGCGCCACCGGGGATGGGGTACCGTCAGCTCCGGGCTGTCGACGGCCACCCCGTCGACCCAGAGGATGTCCACGTCGAGGGTGCGTGGTCCCCACCGGACCGACCTGACCCGGCCCGCCGCCGCCTCCAGCCGGTGGCACTCCTGGAGGAGCAGGTACGGTTCGGACCCCGGCGCCACGGCCAGCTCGACCACGAGGTTCAGATAGGGACCCTGATCGTCGGGACCACCCACGGGCTCGGTCTCGTAGACCCGGGACACCGCTGTGACCGGGGCCCGGCCGCCGGCGCGGAGCTGGTCCACGGCCCGACGCAGGTGTGTCCACCGGTCTCCGAGGTTCGAGCCGAGTCCGAGGAAGGCCCGCACCGCCGGGGGCTCGGCCTGCTGCATGGTCATCGGATCCGGGTGATCCGGACGCCGACCGAGCTCACGTCGGCCGCCAGCGGAGCCCGGAGCTTGCGCACGGCTACGCCCACCACGACGATCCGCGGGTCGATGGCCAGGACGGCGTTGGCCACTTCACCGGCCAGGGCTTCGAGCAGCGAGAACGAGGTCGGCCCGGCCACCACGGCGACGGCGGCGTCGGTCACGGCGGAGTAGTCGACCGTGTCCTCGAGCCGGTCGCTCTGCTCGGCGGTGGCGAGGTCGGCGGTGAGGTCGAGGTCGAGCTCGAAAGGTTGGGGTCTCCGGCGTTCCTCGGCGAGGACGCCGTGGGTGCCGACGGTGCGGATGCCCCGCAACTCGATGCGGTCGGCCTGCCCGTCGCCGCCAGGCCGACCCGAGCTCGTCGTCACCGCCCTGCGCCGGCAGCACCACCAGCATGGTTCCGGCGCGGGGCGACGCCCATCTGCCCGACGAAGGCCACCAGCTCGCGCCCGGAGGGCCCCATGCCGTGACCGGTGATGTGCTCGACCACGGTGACCGCTTGGGGCCCGCTCGGGAGCCGACCCGACCACAACAGGTAGCCGGCGATGGTGCCCGAGACCCGGTCGCCGAGCTCCTCTTGGTGCACGAGGACCCGCTGTCCGGTCGCCAGCTCGGCGTGGAGCTCGGTGTAGAGGTCGGCTAGGACGGAGCGGACGTCCCCAACCGGGGGCAGCGGAAAGTGCACCGACGGGAGCGAGGTCTGCTCGTAGGCCTGGAGGTTGTGCCCCGAGGGCAGCAGTGACACCACTTTGGTGAACCCCTGTGCCTTCAGCCAGAGGATCTCCTCCTGCCGGCGTACCTTGCGGTGGTTGGGTGCGAACCCGCCCGGACGCTCGCTCACGGCGAGGACGTCCTTGATCACCCACGTGAAATTGCGGGGAGGGATGCCGGCCGCCCACTTCCCCCGCATCAGGTGCCGGCCCCTGCCCGACGGGACCCGGCCCCGCCCCCGGGGCACCCGGCCGCGCCGACCAGCGTCGCCGCCTGGACGGTGGCTGCGACGTCGTGCACCCTCACCATGCCCGCCCCGTGGCACATGGCCCACGTGGCGGTGGCGAGCGATCCCGGCAGTCGCCCGTCGACCGGGATCGGCGGCCGATCGCAGCCGGCCCCGACGGACCCGAGGAACGACTTGCGGCTCGTCCCGACCATCACCGGGTAGCCGCTCCGCACCAACACGTCGAGCGACGCCAGCAGCGACAGGTTGTGGTCGGCCGTCTTGCCGAACCCGATGCCCGGATCGATCCACACCTCGTCAACGCCTGCCGTCTCGGCCGCGCTCGCCCGTTCGACGAGCATGGCCGCCACCTCGCCGACCACGTCATCGTACGAAGGGGCCATCTGCATGGTGGCGGGCGTCCCCTTCCGGTGCATAGCCACCCAACCGACGCCGCAGCGGGCGGCCACCGGCCACAGGGTGGCGGAGACGTCGTTCACCAGTGTCGCCCCGGCCCGGACGGCCTCCTCGGCCACAACTGCCTTGGTGGTGTCGACCGACACCCGGACCTCCCCGACCAGGGCCGCCACCACCGGTACGACCCGGCGGATCTCCTCGCGCTCTGTCACCGGAGCGGCGCCGGGACGGGTCGACTCGCCGCCCACGTCGACGATGTCCGCCCCCTCCCCGGCCATCTCGATGCCTCTGGCGACGGCTCGTTCGCCGTCGAACCACTCGCCCCCGTCCGAGAACGAGTCGGGCGTGACGTTGAGGATCCCCATGACCAGGGGACGCTGGCGATCGCAGGGGGCCGGCATGATTCCGTAGCGTAAACCAGCCGGTCGCAGGGTGCGTCCTTGGACCGGGGCCGGTCAGGTGGTCTGACCGGGGCTTATCGGGCAGCCGACCCGGATGTCCCGGGACTCCGGGAAAGCCGCGGTCAAGACCGCCAACGAGCCAGCGAGCGTCCGGGTCAGCGGGTTGCCCGGATGAACTCCATGGCCTCCATGCGGGTGGAGGGGTCGTTACGGAACAGGCCGCGCACGGCCGAGGTCACCGTCGAGGTGCCCGGCTTCTTGACACCGCGCATGGACATGCACAGATGCTCGGCGTCCACCACGACGAGCACCCCTCGGGGCACCAGCGCCTTCTCGATGGCATCGGCGATCTCGGTCGTCATCCGCTCCTGGACCTGGAGTCGCCGGGCGTAGCCGTCCACGAGCCGGGCCAGCTTGGACAGCCCGGTGATGCGGCCGTCCTCACCGGGGATGTAGGCGACGTGGGCCCTCCCGATGAAGGGGATGAGGTGGTGCTCGCAGAGCGAGGAGAACGGGATGTCCCGGACCATCACCATCTCGTCGTGCTCGGCGGCAAACGTCACCTCGAGGTGGTCGCCGGGGCTCTCCCCGAACCCGGCGAACAGTTCCTCGTACATGTGGGCGACCCGGGCCGGCGTGTGGACCAGCCCGTCCCGATCGGGATCCTCCCCCAACCCGGCGAGCAGCTCCCGTACCGCCCGTTCGATACGTGGGACATCGACGCTCACGGGCGCGGTGTCACCCCCGCCGACGCCAACCGTGTCCCGGACTCTGCTGCACCCTGTGTTCCGGAAGCCTGTGTCGGAGCCCGGGTGGCGGCCGGCCTGGCGGCCCGTGAAACTGCGGCGGCTTCGGGCTCTCCGGCGAAGGCATGGACAGCCCGGAGGTTGCGCAGGCGCTCGCCGACATCGAGGCCATAACCGACGACGAACACGGGCTGGATGTGGAAGCCGACGTAGCGCAGATCGAGATCGGTGCGCTGCTGCCCCTCCTTCACCAGCAGGGCGCAGACCCCGAGGCTGGCCGGATCGCGTGCCATCAAGTAGCGCTGGAGGTAGCTGAGGGTGAGGCCGCTGTCGACGATGTCCTCGACGACCAGCACGTGCCTGCCGTGCAGGTCGGCGTCGAGATCCTTCACGATCCGGACCACGCCGGAGGTCCGGGTGGCGCTCCCGTAGGACGAGACGGCCATGAAGTCGACCTCGACCGGCAGGGTGATGGCCCGGCACAGGTCGCTCATGAACATGAACGCGCCCTTCAACACGCCGACCAGGAGGGGTGGCCGACCGACGTAGTCGCCGCTGATCTGCCTACCGAGCTCTGCGATCCGCCGCTCGAGCGCGACCTGCGAGACGACCACCTCTCCCACCTCGCCCATCTCGGCACCATCGAGGGGTGGCACAGGAGCCGGGACGTGCTCCTCGCCGGTCGTGGCCACGGGTGCGACTGTACCCGAGGCGTGCGGGGGAAGGCCCTGCCCGGTGCCGCTCACCGGTGCGGCACTCCGGTCACGCGCTCCCCGTTGCCGGATCGCGGTCATGCGGTTCCGATGGCGGCTCACCCGCCGACCACCGGGAACCTCGGTCGCCCGGCGGTTCTTGCGGGCCACGTCGAGGACGCGCTCGACAGCGTCGAGCGGGGGCGGGTAGGGACCTCGGCCGGTCAGCCACGTCCGGATCGCCCGCCGGCCGACCGGCTCGGGCACGGAAGCCAGGGCGGCGGCATCCTCGGGGTCGACGAGGGCGGCGAGGGCCGCGAGCACGTCGGCGTCGCCGGCTAGGACCTGGGCCTGACGGGCGAGGACGGGCACGACGTCGCGTCCGGCGATGTCCGAGCACAGGGGGAGCAGCTGGTGACGGACCCGGTTGCGCACGAACCGGAGCTCGTCGTTCGAGGGATCGTGGACGGGCTCGAGGCCCATCCGGGCACAGAGTGCCCTCGTCTCGTGCCGCCGTAGCCCGAGCAACGGATGGCGGGGTCCGGCCCGCATGCCGGCCAGCCCGTCGGTCCCGGCTCCGCGCAACAGGTTGGCGAGCACCGTCTCGGCCTGGTCGTCGGCGGTGTGACCGGTGGCGGCGCCGGCCCCGAGCACGAGTCGCCGGGCCTGGCGGGCCCGCGCCTCGAGGTTGGGACCCGGCTCCACCACGGCCCGTTCGGCCCGGAACGCCGCCCCGAACCGCCTGGCCGCCGTCTCCACCACCCGCGCCTCGGCGGCCGATCCCGGTCGCAGCCCGTGATCGACATGGACCGCCGTGACCCGGCACCCCGCTGCCGTGGCCAGGGCCAACAGGGCCATGGAGTCTGCTCCGCCCGAGACACCACACAGGAGCGGCCCGCCCGGCCCGGGGAACGTGCACCGCGAGAGGAGGTCGGCAACGGCCGGGTCGGCAACGGCCCCGTCGCCAACGGCTCCTTCGCCAACGGCTCCGTCGGCCGGGCGCCCGCCTCCCCGCATGCCAGCCCTCCGGCCCATCCGGCCCTCAACCGGAGAGCGCCGGCCGTGGCCCGACGCGGGAGATCCACTGGCCCGGGTTCCGGATCTCGCCCAGGCTCGGAAGCCACTCAGGCCCGCGCCACGCCCGCTCCAGCAGCTCGGGGCCACCCGAGTCCTCGACGGCGGCGATGAACCGCTCCCCCTCCTCGTACTGGCGAAGCTTGGCTTCCAGCCCGATCAATTGCTGCAGCAGGCGGGCCGGTCCCCGCACCTGCTTGCGACGCTGGCGGAGCACGGCGCTGAACCGCGCCGCGGAGGGGATGGCCGCCGCCCCTGCCCGGTCCATGGTCACGTCACCGTGCCCCTCGAGCAGGCTCATCAGGGCCTGGATCCGCTGCAGCCCTTCGAGCTGTTCGGGCGTAGCCACCAGCCCGAGGGCGCCGTTCTCCCGCAGTGGGTTCTTGCCGGAACGGATCTCCTCGGCCATCCGCCGCAGGGCCTCGGCGAACCGGGACGGATCGGGGTCGAGCGACCCGATCCCGTCCTCGACGAGCGAGACGAAGTAGTCGCGCATCCACGGAATGGCCGTGAACTGGCAGCGGTGCGTCACCTCGTGCAGCGCGAGCCAAAGCCGGAACTCCCGTGGCTCGAAGTGGTGGGCCTCCTCGAGCGCCACGATGTTCGGACCGACGAAGTACACGATGTCCTGGTCCTCGACCGCCTCCTCGGTGAGCAGCAGGTCGTACTGGCCGAGCACCCTGGTCGACACCCATCCGAGCACCAGACCCACCTGGCTTCCGGTGACCACCCGGCCGGCGGCGCTGACCGGGCCGGCCAGCCGCTCGGTGACAGGATTGGCGGCGATGGCCCGGCTCGGGTCGAGGCGGGCGAGATGGGGTCCGAGCAGACGCTGGAAACTGGCGATGTTGGCGTGCACCCAGCCTGCGCGGTCGGTGACCCGGGCCCGGGCGGGACCCGACGCCGAGCGCAGCCCCGTCGACTCGGCCACCAGCTCCTCCGCCTGCGCCGTGAGCTCCTCGAAGTCCCGCTCGAGCACGTCGGGACGGTAGGAGTCGGGCGGCCTGTGACGGTTACCGATCCACCCTGCGACCCGCTCGGCCGTCTCCCACGACACGGTGCGGGCGGCTGTTCCCTCCGCACCGTCCCCCGATCCCGCCGCTTGTTCTGCGGGGCCGACCGCCTCCGGCGATCGGCCGCTCTCCGTCTCGGGTTCGGTCACCCGAACAAGTGTAGGGACGGCGAGGCCCTTGCGGACGGTCAGTGCGGGAACACCGGACGTCGGAGGGCAGTGCCCCGCGGGACGGGCTTCGATTTCCGCCATCAGCGAGCCTCCTGGCCATAGGATTCGGCTCCAGTGACCTCACCCCCGGAACGTCCTGACGAGCCCGCGTCGCAAGAACCTGGCTGGGTGCCACCTCCACCGGGTTCGGAGCCGCCGGCCGCGTCGCCATCTCCGCCGCCGCCTTCCGGTGCCGTGCCTCCGCCTTCCGGTGCCGTGCCTCCGCCTTCTCCACCACCTGGCGTCGCACCCCCGCCACCACCTGGCGCCGCACCCCCGCCACCACCTGGCGCCGCACCGCCGCCACCACCCTTCACCGCGCCGCCACCTCCCCCAGGCGCCACACCCCCTCCCGCTCCGTACGCCACGCCGGCCGGTTTCGAACCACCTTCGGAGCCGCTGCCCATCCTCGTCTCCTTTCCGGAGCGGACCCAGCAGCGACGCTGGACCGTCCTCATCCGCATCATCCTGGCGATTCCGCTGGCCGTCATCCTCTACGTGATCGGGATCGCCACCGAGGTCGTCGTCTTCGTCGGCTGGTTCGCCGCCCTCTTCACCGGTCGTGCGCCCGATTTCGTACGGGGCCTTGTCACCATCTATCTGCGCCTCTCGGTCCGGTTGGGCGCCTACATGTACCTCTTGACCGACAAGTACCCGACGTTCTCGTTCGACGAGACACCCGGAGACGTCACCCGTCTGGCCGTTCCCGAAGGCACCAGGCTGAACCGTTGGGCTGTCTTCTTCCGGTTCATCCTGGCCATTCCCGCATTTATCCTGATGGACCTCGTCGCAATCGGGATCGCGGTGTTCATCTTCTTCATGTGGATCGTCACCCTGATCGCCGGGCGTCTCCCCGCATCCGTCCATACGGCCTACTGCGCCGCGCTCCGGTATCAGACACGCGTCTCCGCCTACTTCTTCCTGTTGGTACCCACCTACCCACGGGGGCTCTTCGGAGACACCGCTCCGGTCACCCCGGTCCCCGCCACCGGATGGACCGCCGCCGGATCGGCCGCCGCCGGATGGACCGCCGCCGGATCAGCCGACGCCGGTCTCGGCGGAGCCGAGGCGTCACCGAAGCCGGAGTGGACCCTGACGGTGGGCACATCCGCCAAGCGGGTGCTCATCCTGGCCATCGTCCTCGGCGCCTTGGCCTACGTGGCGATCGGGGTATCTTCCTCGCTCTCGAGCAGTTCGAGCATCAACCAGAGTGTGCAGCAGCAACAGCTCATCGATGCCAACAACGTCTTGGTCGACGGCCTGAACCAGTATCAATCAGCGGCCTCCGCCTGCGAGGCGAATTCGGACGTCAGCTGCCTCGAGAGTGCAGACCGGGCATTTGCGCAGCAATTGAGCACGTTCGCCGGCACGCTGAACGGCGTCTCCAACTCAGGTGTTGACCAGAACGTGATCGATCGGGCCGCGGCGGACGCGAACCATCTCTCCTTCGTTTTCAAAAAGCTCGGTGACGCCGGCCCGACCCCGGCGTCCTACCAGCGGGCCGTCAACCAGCTGGATCCTTCGGCGAACGCGGACCGGCTCCAACGCTCGCTGAACAGGCTGCACAGCGCCCTCACCAACGCCTCCGGCTAAGGGCTGACCGGTCCGGAGAGCGGCGCTGCGGAAAACGGACTCAGGCCCTCGGCCCACCCTCATGGCCGACGGTCGCCCCCTCGTTGGCCAATGCATGGAACACCCGGGCGATCAGGGATTCGGGCACATGGTCCCGGCAGCGGTTGGCGATGACCTTGCGGAGCTCGGCCTCGAAGCCGTAGGCGCCGACACAGGGGCCGCACATGTCGAGATGACGGGCGATCTCGACGCGCCGCTCTTCGGTGAGCTCACCGTCGAGATAGAAGTACAGGCGTTCGATGGTCTCATCGCAGCTGACGAAGCCGGCCATCGGCTCCTGTCCGCCCTTCGGGGGTCCGGATGACGGGCTGCCTGCCACTTCACGGTCTCCCACTGCCGTCGCTCCTACCTGACCTGCTCAGTGGCCTGGACGAGACCACGCGTTGCCTCACGGTCGACCAACGCCTTTTGGAGGGCCTTTCTTCCGCGGTGGATGCGGCTCATCACCGTCCCGATGGGGACATCGGTGATCTCGGCGATCTCCTTGTACGAGAACCCCTCGACGTCGGCCAGCAGGACCGCCATCCGGAACGAGTCGGGCAGCGACTCGATTGCCTCCTTGACGTCGGTGTCGGTGAAGTGGGAGAGGGCCTCGTCCTCGGCGCTCCGACCGAGCCCGGACGTGCCGTCCCCGCCCAGACGGTGGTACAGGTACAGATCCTCTACATCTTCTACATCGGCGATCTCCGGGCGCCGCTTCTTCGTCCGGTACGTGTTGATGTACGTGTTGGTCAGGATCCGGTAGAGCCAGGCCTTCAGGTTGGTGCCGAGCTCGAAGCTGCCGAATGCCCGGTACGCCTTCAGGTAGGTCTCCTGGACCAGGTCCTCGGCGTCGGCGGAGTTCCGGGTCATGCGCATCGCTGCTGTGTAGAGGGCGGGCATGTACTCCATCGCCAGGTCGGAGAACATCGCCTGATCGGCCATGGATGCACCCTACACAGCCCCTGCATCGGCGGTGACCAAACCACCTACAGTGCCCTCATGACTCGACGGCACGGGGGCTCGTGGGAGATGGACGGAGGGGCGCGTGTGACGGTGACGCTGAGCCCCGACGCGCTGGCGAGGGAGGCCGCCGGGATGGCAGCCGCCGTGCTCGAGGCCGCCGTCGCCGAGCGCGGCGTGGCCAACGCCATGTTCGCCACCGGCAACTCCCAGCTCGGGCTGGTCGACGTGCTGGTCCGGCACACCGAGGGCGTCCCGTGGGACGCCGTGACCGTCTTCCACATGGACGAGTACCTGGGGATCGGTCCCGAGCACCCGGCCAGCTTCCAGCGATGGATCCGCGATCGGATCGTCGTGCCGGCCAAACCCCGGGGCGCCCACTACCTGGATGGTCGGGCACCCCCGGACGAAGAATGTGCGCGCTATGCCAATCTGCTCGCCGAGCATCCCCTCGACCTGTGCTGCCTCGGCATCGGAGAGAACGGGCACCTGGCCTTCAACGACCCGGCGGTCGCCCACTTCGACGACCCCTTCGACGTGAAGGTGGTGGTGCTGGACGACCGGTGCCGCCGCCAGCAGGTGGGCGAAGGCCACTTCCCCACCGTGGCCGACGTGCCCGAGCGCGCCCTCACCGTGACCATCCCCGCCCTGCTGCGGGCCACCCGCGTGGTGGTGAGCGTGCCCGAGGCCCGGAAGGCCGAGGCCGTGCGCGACGCGATCACCGGTCCCGTCGACTCTTCGTGCCCGGCGTCGATTCTCCAACGCAGGCCGCAGGCCGCCGTCTTCCTCGAGCCGGCATCGGCGAGCCTCCTGCCCTCCGGCGGCTGAGATCACGCCGGGTCGTCACATCCAACCTCCGGACACCGAAGGGACGGGGCTTCCGGACATGAGTGCCTCAACTCGCTCACGATCGAAGGTCGACCACTGGCCAGCTCCGGTCGCCGTCGTCGAGGATCTCGGGATCCCCAGTCAGGAGGCTCGCGCTGTGGGCCGCGGCGGTGGCGATAGCGAAGGCGTCCGCGTACGCCAACGCATGCTGCGCCTTGATCGCTGCCGCTTCGAGAACTCGGGACTCGGTCGGCAGGTCCAGTTGGAGCCGGTGTCGCAGATCGCCGATGACCGCTCGTGCTCGAGCGGCCCCCGTAGCTCGATGGACGACATAGAAGACTTCACCAATGTTGATCCAACTCATCACCGGTCGAGTCTCGAGTGAGCGCTCGACTCGGGCCGCCGCCGGCTCTCCTCCTTCGAGCCAGCGGAGGATCGCCCAGGAGTCGAGACAGTCGGTCACCGGTCCCGTTCGGCGCGGTGGTCTGCTTCGAGTGCCGCTGTGAGGCCGAGGCCGGCAAACTGCCCACGAAGGCTCGGTCGCTCCCGCCTCGGCTCGACCCACACCCCATCGTCCTCGAGCGTGAAGTCGACCTCGTCACCCGGAGCGATCCCCAGCCGGTCCCGCATGGCCTTGGGAATCACGACCTGCCCCTTCTGTCCGACACGGGAAGTCATACTGAAAAGTATAACTGTGCCGGCAGGCATCACCCCAGGGAGCCAGGCAGGAGTGACGCGAAGGACCTGGTCGGCGCGGGCGAAATCGGTAACAGGGTGGACGGCGCGGGTGGGTGCGGGGTGGTCATTCTCTGCCTTCACCGCCGCAGCCAGCGGTCGATGAAGGGATAGGCCTCGGCGCCGTGCCATGCGTGCTCGCCTTCGAACACGCCGTGGACCAGACGGTCGCCGACCCCGTCGTGGTCGTACAGGCGGCGGAGCCGGGCAACGGTCTCGGTGGCCTCTGCCAAGGGAAAGAGCATGTCCTCGGTCCCGGTCTCGACGAGGAGCGGCCTGGGTGCGACGAGGGCGGCCACGTCCACGTGCTCCATGCGGCCGAGCATCCCGGGCACGACCTGGGAGCCGCACATGTTCCAGGGGACCTTGTGCGACTCGGCCCATGACGAGAGGTAGCCGCTCACGACGACGGCGGCCAGGCGCGGATCGCAAGCGGCGAGGAACAGCGAACAGGTTCCACCGTAGGAGAAGCCGGCGACGCCGATGCGACCCGGGTCGACGAGCGCGTGGCTCTCCAGCACGTCGAGCGCCCGGGCCAGGTCCCAGATGTTCTGGGTCAAGGGGGTCCAACCGCCCATCACCTGGTGCACGAGGTTGGTGTCGCATCCGTAGTGATCGGGTGGGTTCCAGTCGGCCCGCTCCCCGAAGCAGCGCAGGTCGGGAGCGAGCACGATGTAACCCCGACGGGCCAGCTCGGCGGCGTAGTCGGCTCCCGGGACCGCGTCGGCATCCAGCCCGCACACGGTGGACTTGCCCGAGCCGTGACCGTGGACAGCGAGGACGGCGGGCCCCTTCTCGCTCCTGTCGTCGGGGACGAGCAGATAGGCGGGTACCGACATCGTGTCCTCGGTGTCGAACACGACCCGCTGGCGGACGTACCCGGCACATGCCACCTCGTCGGTGACCTCGAGATCGAGTGGCACCGGGTCGGGCCAGGGGGCGAGAGCCTGGTCCAGTCGGGCCGAGAACCGCCTCCGCCAGTCCTCGACGCCGCCGGGATCTTCGGGCAGGCCGTCATCTTCGTCGGTGACGAGCAGCCGGCTCACGACCTGGAACCACGGCGAGAAGTTGCGCGGCCTCGGCGCCGACGCACCTGGCGCATCCACAGCCTGGGTCAACGTCGCCTCCTGTCCTCCCGGTGCCCGACGTTGCCACAGCCGACTGTCGCGCCTGACCTCCGGCCGGGGACCCCGTTGAGGTGCGCCCGGCCATCGGCCACACTGGGGACATGACGGTCGCCGCCCGGCTCGATGTCCGCCCATTGTCGCCCATCATCGGCGCCGAGATCGGCGGGGTGGATCTCTCCCACCCCCTCGAGGACCAGGTCCTCGCCGACGTGCGCCAGGCTCTGAACGCCCACCACGTCATCTTCTTCCGCGACCAGGAGCTGACCCCGGACCAGCAGGCGGATTTCGCCCGCCAGTTCGGTGAGGTGACCGAAGGCCATCCAGTCCTGCCCGCTCTCGACGAGAACCGGGAGGTCCTCGCCATCGACAGTCGTGAGGACCGTGCCAGCTGGTGGCATACCGATGTCACCTTCATGCCAACTCCGGCCCTCGGGTCGATCCTCTACATGCGGACCGTGCCCGACGTCGGTGGTGACACCGTTTGGGCCAGCCTCCAGGACGCCTACGACAAGCTGGCCGAGCCGGTCCGTGACATGTGCGACAAGTTGTGCGCAGTCCACTTCGACCCGTGGTTCGCGGCCGACGTCGAGGCTCGAGGGGGCTATGTGTGGAACGGGGAACGGCACGACAAGCTGCTGCCTGCCGTGCACCCGGTCGTGCGCACCCACCCCGAGACGGGCCGCAACGGCCTCTTCGTCAACCCCCAGTTCACCCAGACCATCCTCGGGCTGTCGAAGAACGAGAGCAGTGCCATCCTGGACATGCTCTACCGCCACTGCGTACAGCCCGAGCTCACCTGCCGGTTCCGGTGGCAACCAGGCTCGGTGGCCTTCTGGGACAACCGGGCAACCCTCCACTACGCACTCGACGACTACGGCGACGGCCTTCGGATCGCCAATCGTGTGACCGTCAGGGGTGACGCCCCCTACGGGCCGGCCATGCCGCGGCGCTGAGTAGGTGATCAGGGCGGCGTGTACGCGGCCCTGATCCGACAGCGTCGATCATCAAGAAGGCGTCATCCCGGGTGCACCCGCTCGGGCCTGGTCCGGGGCCGCGGCCGAAGCCCCTCGGACGCCGGAGACGGCCAGTGCCTCCTCGCTCGCCCCGAGGTAGGCGGCCAGGGCCCGCGGGTCGCGGCCGACCTCGTCGGGGGTCCCCACCGAGACCACCTGGCCTGCCTCGAGCATGACCACGGTGGTGGAGAGCTCGAATACGAGCGGCACGTCGTGCTCCACGAGCACGATCGTCGTATCGGCCACCTCGTGCAGCCGCTTGAGCAGGGGCACGAACGCCTCCGCCTCCCGCTGGGCGATGCCGGCCGTCGGCTCGTCCAACAGCAGCAGCCGGGGGTGGGCCAGCACGATGGCGGCGAGGTCGACCACCCGCCGGGTGCCGGTCGACAGCTCGGCGATCCGATGATCGCGGAACCGCCCGATCCCGAACGCATCGACGACCCGGTCGACCTCCCCTCCCTTGGCCCGCTCCGAGCGGCGGGCCCATGGCAGCCGGAGCGTCGACGAGAGGACGCCCACCGGCCGCGACACGCGTCCTGGGTCAGGAGCAGCACCTCGTCGACGGTCAGCTCGGGGAAGAGCCGGCAGTCCTGGAACGATCGCACGACACCGAGCCCTTCGCGCTGCTCGGGCAGATACTCGACGAGGCTCTCGCCGTCGAGCCGTATCGTCCCCGTGTCGGGCGTCACCATGCCCGAGACGATGTCGAGCACGGTGGTCTTCCCCGAACCGTTGGGCCCGATGAGCCCGACGATGCTCCCCGGCTGGGCCACGAGGCCGGCCCCTGACACCGCCTGGACACCGCCGAAGGAGACGCTCACGTCACAGAGCTCGAGTCGGGCCGGGCCCGATCGGGTCGTGGGGCGACTCACGAGGCCGCCTCGCCGACGGCCGAGGTGGCGACGGACTCGCCCGGGCCGGTGCCCGGGGGGAGGCCGCGTCGGCGGCCGATGGCCTCGATCCCGTCGGTGACCACGTCGCCGATCCGGTGCAAGACCTCGGCCAGACCACCCGGCAGGTAGAGGATGAAGGCGAGCAACCCGATCCCACTCGTCAGGAACTGGATGGTCGGCGTCGTCCCGAATATGGCCGGGAGCCCGATGAAGTAGAGGGCACCGAGGACCGCGCCCGAGATCGAACCGAGGCCGCCGATGACGACCATGGAGACGACGAGGATCGAGAGGCTCGGATCGAAGGTGGCCGTCGAGAACCGCTGGGTGGCGAAGGCCAGACACACGCCGGCGTAGCCGGCGATGAACCCGGACAACGCGAAGGCCAGGATTTTGGTGCGGGCGAGAGGGATGCCCATGGCCCCGGCACCGACCTCGTTGTCCCGCACCGACATGAGGCGCCTCGCCACCCCGTGGTCCCGCCAGACCATGACCATGAGCACCGACACGAGCAGCACGGCCAGGGAGAACCAGGCGAACGCCCGTTCCGACGTGAGCGGGATGCCGAGGAAGTCGGGGCGGGTCACGAGCGTGGACTGGGGATTGGGGAGCCCCGTGCACATCTGCCGATGGACGAGGGGAAGGGTCCAACAGGGGGTGGCGAGCACCGAGCCCATGAACCAGACGCCGAAGGCCAGGGTGCTGACCGCCAGGTACAGGCCCCGGACCCGGAGGGCGGGGAGGCCGACGAGCACGGCGATCACTGCGGTGACGGCGCCGGCGAACGGAAGGAGGAGGATGAGTGGGACGCTGCCGTCGAGATGGGACGCCATCAACGCCCCGCAGGCGACGAGCCCGAACTGGCCGAGGGACAACTGGCCGGCCCAGCCGGTGAGCACGGTGAGCGACAGGGCGATGACGGCGTAGATGCAGATCTGGGACATGAGGAACGATTTGCCCGGGCCGAGGGCGAAGGGCAGGAGCGCCACCACGACGACAGTGGTGGCGACGCCGGCCGTCCCCACCCGCTCACGGAGCGGTGTGATGTGGCGGAGCTGGCTGCGGGCACCCTCGAGCCACGACGAACGGTCCTCGGTGCGCGCCCCTCTCTGCAGGGCGGCGATGCGGACGAGCAGGACGGCCGAGACGATGAGGAAGAGGACGAGGTCGACCTGGCTGGTGCTCGACAGGTTCCATACCAGGATCTCCTGGACGACGCCGAGCCCGATGGCTGCCACGAAGGCGGCGGTCAGGTTGACCATCGCCCCGACCATGGCCGCCGTCAAGCCCAAGAGGAGCAGCTCGGGGCTCAGGACCTGGGTGAGCGAGGACGTCTGGCCCGGTGCGGCCAGGATGGCGGTGAACGCCGAAAGGACGCCGGCCAGGATCCAGGCCATGGTGGAGGCACGCCGGACCCAGATCCCCGACAGGCGGGCCGAGTCACTGTTCTCGGCCATGGCCCGCATGGCCAGACCCCACGGCGAGAAGCGCACGAAGGCGGCGAGGGCGATGGCGACGATGGGCGCCACGATCAAGGTGAGCACCTGACCCGGGGTGATGATGGCGGTGCCGATCGAAAAGGAGAGGTCGAAGGGGACCGGGAAGGCGCGGAAGAGGTTCTTCGGCCGGATGAACGGCAGTGCCGTGAAGACGAACAGCAGCTGGCTCAGCCCGATGGTCGCCACCATGACGAGCACGCGCGACCGGTTGAACAGCCGCCGGAGCAACAGCTCGCTCACCGCCCCGACGGCGGCGGCCATGAGGAGGGCCAGCACCAGGGCGAACCAGTAATTGAACCCGAAGTCGAAGAAGCACTTGGCGAGGAAGACGGCGGCCACCACTCCGAGCTGACCCTGGGCGAAGTTGAGCACCCGGGTCGTGCGGTAGATGAGGACCAGCCCGAGAGCCAGAAGGCCGTATCCCAAGCCGATGACGACTCCCTGCACCAGGACCGAGCTCGGGACGGACACGGCGATCCTCCTTACCCGAGCCCGGTGACCGTGGCCCCGAGGAAGACCGGGCGCAACAGGTCACCGCGCTCGACGAGCTCTGCGGTCGGACCGTCGAAGCGGACTTCGCCCCGTTCGATGAAGATGGCCCGCGGGGCTAGGGACATCGTCCGGTTCACGCTCTGCTCGACCAGCAGGACGGTGGTTCCCAGCCGGTTGATGTCGCGCACGATACCCATGAGGCGGTCGACCGCCTTGGGGGCGAGGCCGAGGGCGAGCTCGTCCACGAGGAGCAGCTTCGGCTCTGTCATCATCACCCGGGCCAGCGCCAGCATCTGCTGTTCGCCGCCCGACAGGGTGCCCGCCGGCTGGTCGAGGCGGGTGGCCAGCTCCGGGAACCGTTCGACGGCGACGTCCAGCGCCGACCTCGACCGGGTCCGGTGCTCGCGCAGGGTGTAGGCCCCGACCTTGAGATTGTCCCGGACCGTCATGCCCGGAAACGTCATCCTCCCCCCGACCAGCAACGCCACCCCCATCCCGATGATCTGCTCGGGCTCGAGATACGTGGAGGCGATGCCGTCGATGCGGATGACACCCCGGTGGGGATGGTCGAGCCCGGCGACGGCGCGCAGCAACGTCGACTTCCCGGCGCCGTTGGTGCCGAGCAGTCCGACGATCTCGCCCTGGGCGATCTCGACGTTCACGTCGAACAGCACCTGATTGGACCCGTAGTAGAAGTCGAGATTGTGGACCTGGAGGGCGGGAAGGTCCCTCCCCGATTGGCGCCGCTTACCTTCGGCATGCCGTTCGAGGACGTCCTCGATCACCATGGTGATGTCGCGCCGCACATAGCGCGATCCCACGAGCAGCAGGAGGCCTCCGACGGCGCAGACCGGGCCGATGATCGTGAGCGCCACCGTCGGGCCGTGGAGGTATCCCACGGCGTCGCTCACCGCGCCGAGGAGCACCGCGCCGGCAAAACCGCCGAACACGAGCGAGTAGACGCCGAACATGGCGAAGCAGATGGTGCGCATCTCCGGCGGGGCGGTGGCGGCGAGGGTGAGGAAGATGCAGATGGCGAGCGGCGCCACCGCCGCCTGAGCCACGAACTGGAGGGCAACGACCATCCACAGGTGGGGCATGTACAACGAGATCACGAAGAACGCGCCATAGGCGGTGATGCAGATGCCGGCGATGGCGAGAGGCCGCTGGGGGGCCTTGCGGAAGTACCGGTCGCCGAGCACATAGGCCACAGGGAGGCCGAGGAAGGCGGCCAGGCCGATGATGGAGTACACCTCGCTCCGCTGGGCGGTGTCGAGGGCCCAGCGCCTGGTGAAGTACAGGCTCCCGAACAGCGGGCCACCGGTGCCGGCGAACCCGAGGATGGCGACGGCCACCAGCTCGAAGTAGATGGACCGGATGCGCAGCAGGCGGGTGACCGCCGACCCGAGCAGGACGCGGGGTGCCTCCTGCTGCTGGCTCTGGATGTCCATTCCCGATGCCCGCAGGATGTGACTGGCCTCGTTCTGGCCCTTGTCGGGCTCCCGCAGCCTGAACAGGGAGAGCCCGATGGGCAGCCCGATGAGGGCGAAGAGCATCGCCCATCGCCAGTTGTGGCCGATGGAGGCGAGGAGCCCGAAGACGAGGATGCCTACGGTCAACGAGATGGGATCGGAGATGTTGTGCCAGCTGAAGATCCTGCCCCTCCCCTCGGTTGGATACGCGTCGGACAGGTACGAGTTGTGGACGGTGTCGCTCAGATTGAACGCCACCGACGCGATCAAGTAGAGGAACGTGAACGCCCAGACGTTTCCGGCGAGAGCCATCAGCGGGGCGAAGACGGCGAACACGATGAGCCCGACGGCCGCCACTTTCTTGCGGCTCCCGCGGTCGGCCCACACGGCGAGCGGCACGGCCCACAGGAGCTGGGCGACGGCCGCCACGAACACCACCGCACCGAGTGCGGCATCGTGGATGTGGAACGAGCGTTCGAGGTTCGAACCGATGATCGAGATCCCGTTACCGAACGTGTCGGGGACGATGGCCGCCGCCGTCAGCAATACGAGGGGGAGGAACCCGTACTGACGGAGGATGCCGACCAGGGCCGGGGGCTTCCCCTCGCCGGTGCCGGGGATGACGTCGAGATCGGCGACGAGGGCCGGGTCGCGGCTCTTGCCGACGACCTCTTTGAGCAGCTCGTCGGGAACGGCGAAGTCGAACAGCGGCTGGTCGACCATGCGCCGCTCACACTATCCCTGACGCCCTCGTCAGGCCCGGGTCATCCCGGGCCGAGACGCGTGGGCGGACGGCGCATCGGGCACGGCGACGGTCAGCGGGCCCCGGGGCAGCACGCAGAGCCGGGCATCCGGGCCGCGCTCGGCGAGGGCCCGGCCGACGGCTCCCCCGACGTCCGACACCGGCACGAGGTGGCACGACCGAACGGTGGCGTCGTCCAGCCCTTCCGAGTACAGGTGGACCTCGGCCCTCTCCAGGACCCGCCCGAGCACCTGGACCTGCCAACCGTCGACCTCGGGGCCGGGTGCCCGGAGGGCGGCGCGGCTCTCCGCCGACCTGAGCTGGCGGGCGAAGGCGGAGCCCTCTGGGATGCCGTCGCCGCACGCCGCGGCCATGACGATGGCACCACCCTCGCCGACCACCCGTTCTGCGGCGGCCATGCCTTTGACCGCCTGGTACAGGTTGCGGTCGAGCGGGTGCCCGCTGTTGGTCGTGAGCACCACCTCGAAGCGCCCGTCGACCGGGCGGGTGATCGATGATGCGGCGAAGGCGCAGGCTCGAGCGTGGCCGTCGGGGACGGGCCCGGCAAAGACGCCGGTGAGACGGCGGCTGCGGTCGATGGTGACGTCGACACAGAGGTCGGCCGGGCACAGGGCGGCGGCGGCGGACACGAACTCGTGGACCGGATTCCCGTCGGTGACCATCCACGTCGCCCCGGGGTCGGCGATGCGGGCCGGGCTGTGCGCCTCGAGGATGGTCTCCGTCGAGGCGAGTCCCGGACAGGTCCCTTTGGGCCCCCCGCTCCATCCGGCGAAGAAGTGCGGCTCGACGAAGCCGGTGACGACCCGGAGATCGGCTTCGACATAACGGCGGTCGAGCAGAACGGGGGCGCCGTCCACCGTACCGACCCGCACATGGTCGCCGCCGTCGGCGACATGGTCCAAGACCTCGTAACGGGCGAAGGTGTCGGCGCCGACGAGGGCCGTCATCTCCGCCTCGGTGGCCCTCCGGTGGGTGCCGGTGGCACAGAGGAGTGACACCTGTCCGGGGCCCACCCCGGCCTCTGCGAGGGCGGCGAGCACGGGAGGGAGGACGGTGGTGTTGGGCATGGGCCGGGTGAGGTCGGGGAAGACCAGGACCACACGTCCGCCGGCCGGGACCCGGTCGGCGACGAGGGCGTCGAGAGCTGGGCCGGAGACGGGACGGGCGAGCGCCTCTCTGACCGCGGCCGCGTCGTCGGGGAGGGCCGGAGGCTCTTCGGGCTCGACGACGACGGCGTGGTCGGGCACGTCGACGGTGAGGCCGGAGACGCCATAGTCCAATGCGACCCGCATCACCGGTCCTCCGCACCCCCGGGGAGGGCCGTGTCCCCGCCGGGGCTCGGCGACCCCGCAAGATCGACGACGGCGGCGGCCACGGCGTCGGCGGCGGGGCGCAGGTCCGCATACGCGTCCACCAGCCCGGCGTCGGGCTCCACCACGGTGACGACCGGGTCGAGCCGTTCGAGCTCCCAGTCGATCCCGACGCCGGATGCGGCCAAGAGGGCGGCCCCGGTCGAGGCGGCCTGGCCCGAGCGTCGCCTGCAGAGCGGCAGCCCGGTGACCCCGCCGAGCACGTCGCGCCAGACGGGCAGCGCCGCCCCTGAGCCACCGAGCTCCAGCTCGGTCATCGGCAGCTCGGTCATCCGCGGCGCCGGCGGTCCGGGGGCATCGGGATCCGCACCTGCCATGAGCTCGAGACAGCGGGCGATGTCGAAGGCCACCGACTCGAAGACTGCCCGGACGAGGTCGGCCGGCCCGTGGATCGACGACAGCCCGACGAACGCCGCCCCGGCGCTGCCCCGCCACCACGGAGCCCGGGCTCCGTCCAGCCACGGCGCCGCCGTCGCTCCGCGAGCGCCGGGGGGACTCGTGGCCGCGAGCTCGGCCAGCTCGGCCGGTGGACGGCCGGTGATGCTCCCGAGCCAGACCAGAAGGGACGCCGCCGCTGACAGGCCGCCTTCGAGCAGCCATCCGTCACGGGCCGCCATCGACACCACCAGGTTGGGTGGGACCGCGCTCAGGTGGGCGATCGGCCGGGACACGTTGGCGGTCGTTCCCCAGCTGACCATGGGGGAGGAGGTGGTAGCCCCCGTGCCCACCACCTCGCAGGCACGGTCGCCGGCACCGATGACGACCGGGGTGCCGGCCACGACGCCCAGGACATCGGCGCTCTCGGGGGTCAGGTGCCCGAGCACGGAGTCCGGCTCGACCACGGGAGGCAACAGGGCCGGCGGGATTCGGGCCCGTTCGGCGATCAGGGCGGCGCCGGCGTCGTAGAGGCCGGTCGCCGAGGCCATGGTGCGGTCGGTGGCGACGACTCCGGTGAGCCACCACGCCACCCTGTCACGGGGACCGAGGACCCAGGCGGCGCGCCCGAGCGGTTCTGGGCGGTGGCGGCGGACCCACTCGAGCTTGGCGGCCACCGACCCTCCGTCGATCCTGGGCGGCGATGCCGCCGGCGACCCAGCGGATGCGTCGGCGAAAGCCTTCGCCTCGGCGAACGCGCGGTGATCCGACCAGACGATGGCCGGGCCGAGCGCAGATCCGTCCGCATCGAACAGGGCCAGGGTCTGGCGAGCGCCGGTGAGCCCGATGGCGTCGACCGAGCGGTGCCGGCCCCCCCATCGCTCGCCGAGCAGGCGGCAGGCGTCGACCGTCGAGGTCAACCAGTCGTCGGGGTCCTGCTCGACCCATCGCGGCGCCGGATGCGAGGTCCCGACGGCCGACCCGCACAGCCCCTCGAGTCCGTCCTCGCTCCACAGCCCCGCTTTGGTCACGCTGGTGCCGAAGTCGAGGGTGAGGATCATCCCCCGTGCACGACCCGAGCGAGCCGCCCGGCCATGGCCGCCGGGTCCGGATCGAGCAGGACGGCCCGGCCGATGGCGAGACCCGCACCGCCCCCCTCCATGACGTCCCGGGCCTCGGCGAGCACCGGGGCGTCCCCGTCCTCGTCCTCTTGGCGCCGCGGCCCACCGAGGAACAGCACCGGGACGCCGACGGCGGCGACCACCCGGGCGACGGCGTCGGCTCGCGCCCTTCCCGCCGGAGCGTCGGGAACCGGGACCTTGAGCAGCGGGGCCCCGATGTCGGAGGTGATCACCGAGGCGAGCACGATATCGTCGGTCCGCCGGGACATCCTCCCGTCCCGCCACAGGAGCGGTTCGATGAGGGCGTCGAGCCCGGCCTCCTCGGACTCTTCGAGCACGCGGCCGAGCAGCTCGAGCGCACCGGCGCCGCGTTCGTCGCCGTAGTCGATGCGGGCCATGAGCTTCACTCCCGTCCACCCGTCCCTCGCCGCCCTCCCGACCGTGGCCACCAGCCGGTCGTCGAGCTCGAAGGCGGCCCCGGCCAGACCGGTCCGGTTGATGGACAGGTAGGTCCGCTGCCCCGGACCGAGCGCACCCGTCCGGGCCAGCTCACCCAGGGGCTGCGCCGATGCCAGGATGCCGTCACAGCTGGGGAGTGCCGCCCGCAGCGCGGACAGGTAGTCAGCGTGCCGCTCGATCGTCATCACCCCGCGGGCGCGGTGGTCGGCCGCCAGGATGAGGGAGGGGGCGGGAAGTGACCGGGAGCCCGGAGTCATCCCAGTCCGGAAAGGGCGAACATCACCTTGGCCACCGACGAGAAGTCCTCTCTGCCGTAGCCTGCACTCGACGCCGCCGTCAGCGTCTGACGGGCGGCGGCGGTCCCCGGGAGGGGCACGCCTGCGCTCGCCCCGTAGGAGAGGGCCAGGTCGAGGTCCTTCGCCATCAGGTCGGTCATGAAGCCCGGCCTCCAGCCGGTGGACGCCGGGCTGTCGGGCACCACACCCGCCACCGGGAGCCGGGTGCGGACCGCGGTGCAGTCACCGGTGGCGTGCACCAGCACCTCGAACAGCTTCGCCGTGTCCACCCCCGATCTCCGGGCGAGAGCGGTGGCTTCGGCGGTGGCCTGCATCTGGGCGGCGTAGACGAGGTTGTTGCAGAGCTTGACCACCTGGCCCATCCCCGGCCCTCCGACGTGGACGATCCGGGCAGCGAAGGGCTCGAGCGCCGGCCGTGCCGCGTCGAGCGTGGCCTCGGCACCCCCGACCATCAGCGTGAGCGTCCCGGCCTCGGCGCCTGCCGTCCCTCCCGAGACCGGGGCGTCCAGGAAGCCGGCGCCGGTGTCCCCCACCCGGTCGTGTTGGAGCCGGGCCACGTCGGGATCGATGGTCGAGCAGTCCACCACGATCTTGCCGCGGCCGAGTGCCGGCAACATGGACTCGACCACCTCTGCCACCTGAGGTGAGCTCGGGACGCAGAGCACGACGACGGTCGCCCGCTCGGCGACCTGACGGGGGCCGTCGCCGGCCGTGGCCCCGAGTGCCACCGCCTGTTCGACGGGGCCTGGGCTGCGGGAGGCGACGGTCACCCCGTGGCCGGCCTCGAGGAGGTGGCGGGCCATCGGCAGACCCATGGCGCCGAGACCGATGAAACCGAGCTGCATCACGCTCTCCTTTACCTGTCCTGACCGCCTGTCCGGACTGCCTGCCCGGACTGCCTGTGCGGCACCGACCGCACGTCCGGGCGCTCCTCAGAGGGCGAACTGCGGCAGCCACGACGCGGTGTCCGCCAGCAGCTCGTCGACCATCTCTTCGGTGTCGAGGAGATCACCCCGCCCGGCCAGCGGGTCGAGGAGAAACGCGGCCTCGACGAGGCGGCGGTCCCCGTCGAGGGCAGCGGACACAGTCATCTCCTGCACCGCCGAATGGCGGCGGACCAGCTCGTCGAAGGGAGACGCCAGCGGGGCGATGTCGCGTCCTTTGATCCCGGTCCCGTCGACGACGCAGATCGACTCGACGACGGAACCGGATGGCACGTCGGGGACCTGTCCGGCATTGGGGATGTTGACCGGGAGGTGGCGCTCGTCTCCGGTCACCAGCGAATCGACGACCGGTGCCGGGAGCTCGCCCGAGAACCACGTCTGGAGCTCCTTCGTGCCCGCCAACCAGGCGTCCACGTCGGCCACGTAGGAGTCCTGGTGCTTCCGGCGCTGGGCGATCGACGTGAGCTCGACGTTGTAGGCGGCGCCCCAGCCCGACCCATCCGTCAGCGCCCATGGGACGAATTCGGCGATGTGGCGGTCGCCGGCGGCTGGGAACGTCCCGAACCGATCGAGGAGCGTGAGCTTCAACACGTGGCGCCTCACGAAGTCGAGGTGGGAGAACGGCTCTGGCTCCGGACGGTCCGGGGATGGGGCCAGCGCCGCCAGCCCACCCGCCTCCTCCACCCATGACCGGAGGATCTCCAGCCCGTCCTGGCCTTCGACATCGAGCTCGGTGACGACGGGGAGGTGATTGACACCGGCGACGGTGGGACGCACCGCCTCTACCGGCTTGCCGAGGGCGATGGCGAAGTCGATGACCCAGTTGCCGACCTCATGGCACAGTCCGACGGTCTTGACGCTCGACTCGCGGCACACGGCGCGGGTGAGACACGTCATCGGATTGGTGATGTTGAGCATCCACGCGTCCGGGCACAGGTCCTCCATGTCCTTGGCTACGCCGACAAGGACGGGGATGTTTCGAAGGGCGCGGTTGATGCCGCCGGGCCCGACGGTGTCGCCCACGGATTGGCGGATCCCGTGCCGCGCAGGGACGTCGAGATCGACGGCCATCGAGTCGAAACCACCGGTCGAGATGGTCACGATCACGAAGTCGGAACCTTCGAGGGCCCGGCGTTGATCGGTGGTGGCGGTGATCGTCGTGCCGGCCCCGACCTCACGGTCGACCAGCTTGGCGAGCGCCTCCATCTTCTCCAAGGGCTCGGGGTCGATGTCCTCCAGCACGATGCGGGCGCCGTTGAGCGACGGGGTGGTCAGGAGGTCGGCTAGGAGCTCCGGTGTCCACTGGTAGCTGCCGCCACCGATGATCGTGATCTGCACCGGCTCAGACCGTCCGGCGGGTCGGGCAGGAGCAGGCTGACATGGGCGTCACTCTAGCGATGGCCAGTCGGACGCCGCTCGGGAGGCCACTACCGGACGGCACAACCCCCGGAGCCGGGGGCGCACCTCAGCGGAGGGGTGGCTCGCCTTCGGCGCCCTGCCGCGCCCAGCCGATGAGGGCCCGGTAGGCGGCAGCGGAATCGTGGCCCTCCGCGTCGGTGTCCAGCCACCGGAAGCCCCGGGGACCCCTCGCCCGGTCGATGCCGAAGATGCCGAACCGGGGCTCGTAGGAGCCCCACTCGTAGTTGTCGACGAGCGACCAGTGGAGGTACCCGGTCACCGGGACGCCGGCGGCAACGGCGTCCATCGCCGCCATCATGTGGTCCCTCAGGTACCGGGGCCGCTCCCAACCGTCGGCGCGGGGGAACGAGCGGCCATTGTGGACCCGGGTGCACAGCCCGTTCTCGACGATCCAGAGCGGAAGATCGGGAAGGAGCTCGTGCTGGTCGCGGCACCATCGAGCCATGGCCCCCGCATCGGGCGGGACGTCCCAGATGGCCCTCGTCGGCTCGAGACGCCGGCCGCCAGCGCTCATCCGCCCCGGGAGGCGAAGAGCATGGCTCGCTACCGGGTCGTACCAATCGAAGCCGGTGGCATCGAGGGGTCGCTCGTGCGGCCC
The DNA here is from genome assembly GCA_963828385.1 of uncultured Acidimicrobiaceae bacterium. Lineage (GTDB taxonomy): Bacteria > Actinomycetota > Acidimicrobiia > Acidimicrobiales > RAAP-2 > Bog-756. Next base: position 168,329 of record CAWHEF010000002.1, on the reverse strand, counting down.
GTCGTAGACGGCATCTACGATCCGACGGGGAGAGGGCTGGCGCAAGCGGGCCCGGATCTTTCCTCCGGCGCCCGTTCCGCCCGGTGCCCCGAACGGTGACGCCGCCGCGAACAGGCGGCGCAAGAGCGACTCGCCTGCGCTCTCCGGGGGGAACATCGCATTGTGGATGGTGCGGCGCTCGTCCAGCCACGCATCGATGTCGTTCCTGTCGACCCCGGCCGAGCGGGCGGTCAGGAGGTCGGTGAGCAGGCGGTCGTGCTCGTAGAGAGACGACGAGCTCGTGTTGACCGTGACCATGGCGTCCGGCTGAACCGCATGGATCTCCTGGTAGCCGAGCACGTGGGCGGTGAGGAGAGAGTCGAGGACGCAGAAGGCCTCGGCCACGGCCATTCGCTTGCCGGGCGGGCAGTCGCCCTGCACCCAGCCCATGAGGGCGACGATGTTGGGCTCGTTGACGGTGATCCAGCGACGACAGACGCGAGGCCAGCACGGGCACCACCCGGGCCACATAGCGGGCGAACCGCTCCGGCGAGTCGCTCTGCAACCAGAGCTCCTCCCCCAGCCAGTGGGGATGGGTGAAGTGGTGGAGGGTGACCACGGGCTCGAGGCCGCGCTCGTGACACGCATCGAGGATGCCGGCGTAGCGATCGAGGGCCTCACTGTCGAAGGTGCCTTCCTCGGGCTCGAGCCGCGGCCATTCGACGGACAGCCGGAACGCGTTGCATCCCATCCCGGCGGCCCGATCGAGGGCGACCTCGGGATCCCGCCAGAAGTCACAGGCGTTTCCCGACGGCTCGATCCGACCACCGCGTTCCCACCTGGCCCAATTGTTCGCCGGTTCGCCCGGTCCGTTGAAGCCGCCCTCGACCTGGAAGCCGGCCGTGGCCACCCCGAACAGGAAGTCGTCGGGAAGGGAGAGGGGACCACGTCGCAGGGGGGACACGGTCGCTCCGGTCATGGCATCCGTCATCGCATCACCTGGGCACGGCTCACGGCCGACAGTATGGCATCGGGCCCGGAACCGGGCCCGACCGTTGGGCCGGAGGCGATCGGACGTCCCGGCACGCAAGGTGCACAGGCCGAACCTGCGGGGTGGCTCCGTTCCGACCAGGTACCGATCGGCATCTGCCTTTAGGCTCTTCTCATGGCCCCGTCGCTCACGTACGTGACCCATGTCGCCCCCTACCGGGACGGCCCGGCCGGTGTCCACGGCGTCCTCGACCAGTCTGCGGTGGCCATGGCCGAGCTGGCGGGCATGGCCGGGCTCGACTTCCGGCGGGTCGAGGACGTCAGCGCGTTGGAACCCCATGCCGTCGCCTCGAAGGTCGTCGTGCTGTTCACGATCGGCGAGACGCCGTGGTCGGACGGGCAGCGGATCGCCCTCCTCGATGCCGTGCGCGACGGACGGACGTCCGTGATGGCCGTCCACGCGGCCACCGACGCCTGCTACGGGTGGGACGAGTACCGCCTTCTCGTCGGCGCCCGCTTCGACGGCCATCCCTGGACCCAGAGCTGCACACTCGATGTGAAAGTCTCCGACCACCCGGCCACGGCCCATCTCGGGCCCACATGGAGGTGGCACGACGAGATCTACCGATTCCGCGACCTGAGGCCTGACGCCACCGTTCTCTTGGCTGCGCGGGCCGCCGAGCTCGACGGGGCCGGCACCACGGAGCACGAACCGGCCTTCGGCTTCCCCCTCTGCTGGTGCTTCACCGAGGGTCGGGGGAAGGTCTTCTCGACCTCGCTCGGTCACTTCCCCCACGCCTGGGAGACCCCCGACTATCTCCGGCACCTGGCCGGTGGTCTCCGCTGGCTCGTAGACGCCTGAGACCGGGGCCTCGAGGAGCTCGGCCGGGCTCTCAGCGAACCTCGTCCAGCTCGACGACGACCGCTCCCCAGCCCGACACGCGGATCGCCACCTCGACCCGGTCGCCCTCTCTCGTCCGATCGGTGCACAGCCGCACCTTCCCGGTCAGATCCCCCGCTTCGCCGCTATCGTCCGGGCCACGACGATGGGCGGCTGCGCCGTCGACGACGCCGTCCTCGTCGCCCATGGCGAGGAGAACCACGGTCCGCTCCCCGCGGCGGAACGCCCAGGACCCCGGCCCGGTCTCGACTGGCCGGTAGGCGCCGTGGCTGAGGTCTTCCGAGGTCCGCCGCAGCGCGATGAGGTCGCGGGTCAGGTGCAGCGTCGAGGATCGGTCGTGGAGCTGGTCTTCGACGTTGCAGGCGCCGAGGTCTCCGAAGGGGAGCCAGGGCTCGACGGCCGGATCGGTGAACCCGCCCCCGGGCACGTTGCGCCAGGGCATCGGCGTGCGCATGGCGTCTCGGCCGGCGTAGGCCGGCCAGTAGGCGATGCCGAGCGGGTCGCGGAAACGGTCGGGAGGCACGTCGGTGTCCTCCAGGCCGAGCTCGTCGCCCTGGTAGAGCACGGGCGTCCCCCGCAGGCAGAGCAACATGACGAGAGCCAGGCGCACCTTTCTCGGATCACCGCCCGCCCACCGTGTGGCCAGCCTCGACATGTCATGGTTCGACCCCGTCCATGCCGGCCACGACGGCTTCGGCACCGCTCGCTCCACGTTGGTGACGACGTTGCCGAGGGCGCCCGCCTCCAGAGGAGCGTTGATGAACGGGAAGTTGAACGCCAGATGGAGCTCGTCATTCCCCTGCCCGTAGTAGGAAGCGAGGACATCGATGTCCTCCACCGGCGTCTCCCCGATGAGGGCACGGTTTTCGTAGACGTCGGAGAGGCGGCGCCAGTGACGGAGCACATCGTGGAGCTCGGGGCGGCCGCTGTTGTACAGCCACCGTTGACCGAACATCTGCTCCGTGAACGAGTCGAGCTCGTTCGCCGGCGGGTTGTCCCGGAGCAGTTTGTCCTTGACGATCATGTTGCACACGTCGATGCGGAAGCCGGCGATCCCCCGTTCGAACCAGTAGCGGAAGACGTCGTCGAAAGCCCTGCGAACATCCTCGTTCCACCAATTGAGGTCGGGCTGCTCGGGCAGGTGGTTGTGGAGGTAGTACTGACCGCTCCCTGAGTCGAGTGTCCACGCCGATCCGCCGAAGCTCGAGACCCAGTTGTTGGGCGGAGACCCGTCGGGCGCGCCGTCGGCCCACACGTACCAATCGCGGTGCTGGGACGTGCGGGAGGAACGTGAGTCGACGAACCAGGGATGCTCGATGCTCGTGTGGTTGGGAACGATGTCGAGCAGGACCCGGATCGACCGCCGCCCCGCCTCGGCCACGAGCTCGTCGAGGTCGTCGAGGGTCCCGATGTCCTCGGCCACGGCGATGAAGTCGGAGACGTCGTACCCCCAGTCGGCATTGGGCGATCTCGTGACCGGGCTCAGCCAGATGCCGTCGACGCCGAGCCATTGGAGGTGGTCGAGACGGTCGATGACGCCACGTAGGTCACCGGAGCCGTCACCGTCGGAGTCGGCGAACGAGCGCAGGTAGATCTGGTACAGCACGCCTGCCCGCCACCACGGCAGGGCGGCGGCCGCACCATTGGGCAGGACATCCTCGGGTGGGGAGCTCGGCATCAGCCCCGTCCCGCTCCGGCGGCCAGGGCCCGGCGCCACGGATCCATGTCGAGGTCCGGGTACCGGGCGGCGACGCCGGCGAGTGTCTCCGCTGTCCAGTACGGATGGCCCGGCGGTGGGAACCCGAGAACGGTCAGCTGGCGGACGGTGGCCAGGGGTACGAACCGGTGCCAGGAGAAGTCCTCGCCACGGACCGGCCAGGTGTGGAACCCCACCCAGTCCGTGTCGGCCGTCTTGAAGGCGACATGGAGGAGGAAGCGGGCGGCGCCGGCCGCTTCGAGACGCGTGCCCCGGTGGAAGACGTCAGGCCGGTAGGCGAGGACCGATCCGGCGCCGCCGGTGGCCGACACCTCCGCACGGTAGAGGTCGGCGTACTTGTCGTAGCGGAGGTAGGTGCGCTCGACCGGGATATCCGCCGTCAACGAGCGCGACACGATCCTCGTGGGGGCGGTGCCCTCGGTGACGTCGCTCAGATACACGAACAAGAGGAGCTGCTGGTAGCCCGGTTCGTGCCGGGGGACGACGAGCGTGTGGTTCCCGTAGTCGGCGTGGAGCAGCTGTTCGTAGTCGTCGGCCCCTGCCGAGTACTTGGCGCTCACGGTTCCCTGGTAGAGGCGGACGTGGTCGGTCCCGAGCAGCTGCTCCGCCAGGTCGATGAGCCGATCGTGCACAGCGAGGCGATTGAGGGACTGGCCTTCGAAGGGAAACGAGGGTTTTTCCTGGTCCCAGCGGACGTCGAAGGCACCCGGACCGTCACCTGCGACGCGACGGGCCGCCTCCTCGGCCGCGGGATAGATACGGGCTATGTCCTCCTGGGCGGCCGAGACGTCCTCCGCCGGGAGGAAGTCGTCGAGCACGCACCACCCCTCCGTCATCCAACGGTCGACGTGCTCGGCATCGATGGGACCATCCGGCATGGACGTGGTCTACCAGGGCACGGCTCAGAGAGAGGTCAGGGTGCCGACAGGCCGGGGAGCGGAGCCCACGACCGAACCGTGACCCAACAGGTTCCCTGAGGCACGTGGTTCTTGGGCATCTTGCACTGGGTGGAGGGTGGCTGGTTCACGTGCAGCCGCACCACCTGGTACTCGGTCGGGCCGTAGAACTTGTGGGGACCGTAGCTGAGCACGGGTGAGTAGGTGCCGGGGAAGCCCTTGATCTTCGACATGGCCGTCACGAACGTCCGTCGGTTGAGGTTGTGCCCGGCGGCCGTGGCAGCAGCGTCGAAGAGGTCGATGGCCTGGCACCATCCGGCGATCGGCCCCTGCTCCTCGATGTAGAAGGACTGGTCACCCGGCGGTACCTGCGGGTAGGCCTTGTGCCAGATGTCGAAGCACTTCCGGACACCCGGGTCGTAACCGCCCTGGCTCTCCGGCCGGTCGTCGTCGATCCCACCGAGGGTCATCGTCGTCACCCCCTCTTGCCCATTGAGCGCCTGCTTGTAGGGAACGGGCATGAGCCCCAGCGCCACCTGGATGGACGACTCGTAGTCGCTGAGGAGCAGGCGCGGGAAGTACTGCTGGGACGTCTCGGCCTGGAGCAACGGATAGAACACGTTGAAGGGGATGAGCGGGATGACTGAGGTGACGCCGTCAGCCCGAAGCTGCTGGATGACGAGAGGCGCCTCGGCACCGGTGGTCGCCGTGTCGTCGGGATTGGCGTCGATCGTCTCCACCACGGGATCGACGCCGACCTTCTTCAGGTCCGGCAGCAGGTACTGGTCGAGCGCCAGCTGGTCAGAAGCCCGGTTGCCGGCGATCACGGCCACCTTCTTCCCGCCGCCCAGCAGACCGGCGCTCCTCCCCCACGAGACGAGGGCGCGCTGGATCTCCGCCTGATCCGGCCCTGTCCACCACAGGTAGGGCGAGCCGAGGGTCGTCCAGTTGGTCACCGTCGACCACTGACCGATGAAGGGAGTCTGCCCCTCCTGGGTGATGCAGAGCTGGTCGTCCCCCTCCCAGGTGCCGAGTCCCTCGAGGACGGCGAACACCGGAGGGGATCCTTCCGTCCATGTCTTGCACAGCGACCGCATGTCGGCCTCGCTGGCGGGATCGTAGGTCTGGATGATCGGGTTGATCGTCCTCCCGTTGATGCCACCCTGGTCGTTGATGACCTTGACGAACAGCTGGATCGCCTTCTGCTGCTCTCCGTACTCGACGTCCTGGGCGAATCCCTCCTGTCCGGCGAGGGAGCTCAAAGAGACGACCGGGAAGACCACGTTGATCGAGGTGGGAGTGACCCCTCGATTCGACGTGCTCGCCTTGTCGACGGGCACGATGCCGGTGGACGACGTTCCATTGGTCGAGAGGCCACTCGTCGAGGCGGCGGCGTGTGACGCTGCCGAGGAGCCGGTCGACGGGGACGTGGCCACCCATGCAACAGCGCCGGCCACGACGGCGAGGACGACGGCGAGCGTGCGGAGTTGGGTCGGGCGCGGGCGCCGCATGAAGTGTCCGAAGGACCGCGCCACCGCGCCGAACGGGTTCCAGCGAGCCCACCTGGTCAATCGGTTCCCCCCAGCTCATCGCCGACGCGGGGCCCGTGAGCGCCCGTCGGCTCTCGCCCCGCACCCTCGACGGTCGTCATCGGGACTCCTCCTCTGCCCCGTACCGTACCGTCGCTGCCGGAGCGGGGCTGGGTCAGGTGCGAATCCGGGCCGGGCAGGTACCGGGCACTGCGGCTCATCAGGGTTGCAGGTCGAGGGCGGCCTTCCTGGTCTCGTCCATGTAGAAGGGCGTGGACGCATGGGTGTGGGTGATCTGCCAGATGCCGTCGCGCTTCTGAAAGCCGACGGTGAGCCGGAACCACATCTCGAACATCCCCCCGGTGCCCATCCGGGCGAGCAGACGGGCGTAGGCGACGACATCGCCGACGGTCACCTCGACGTCCCGGGTCACGTAGTCGAAGGGGACATCTCCGAACCCTGCCAGCCATGTCCCCACCCCCTCCCCGGTGGTCATGTCGACGCTGCGGCCCCCACCGATGTCCACGAGGTCCCCGGCACGGGAGAAGAGGGGGGGCGCCAGGTCGAACTTGACGATGTCGGGAGCGAAGCGGGCGACGATCCGCTCCGGGTCCTTGGCCCGGTAGCCGGCCGCCATGTCATCGAGTATCCGGCGAATCTGGGTCTCGTCATCGGTCACAGTTCGCTCCTTGGCGACGGGATGCCCCCTCGGGGAGGCTCGCTGCTGCTCGTGCACCAGATCCGACGACCGAGCGGAGCGCGACTCATCGGTCGTGAACGTGCGACGGCCCGATCCTGCGTCAGGCGCCGTCCGGTCCGTCGCCGGTCGGGGTTCCGTTCTGCTGTCTACTGGCGGCCACCATCGCTGCGGCGGCTCCCACCCCTACGGCGGCCGAGAAGAGGGCGGAGCGCAGTCCCCCCCGACCCCTCCCGCGAGCGGCGTCGACCGAGAACCGTCCCGGCCCGAGAGCGGAGATGGCGGTGGCGGTGGCGCCCACGACGGCCACATACTCCCAGCCCCCCTTGAAGATGAAGAAGCCCTTGCCCTTGTGGTCGGTGGCCGCCGCCGAGGACATCACGCCGATGATCCCTGCTGACGCCAGCGGTGTGAGAGCACCCAGGGTGAGCAGGGTCCCCGTCGTGATCTCCGTGGTCGCCGCCACTCGGGCGTGGAGATGGGCCGGCTGGAGGCCCAGGGAATCGAAATAGCGCGTGGTCCCCTCCAGGCCTCCGGGACCCTTGACCTTGTTCACGCCATGGACGACCATCATCGGCCCGATCGTCGTACGCAGGATCAGTGCGGCGACATCGGCGCCGCTGCGCTCCCGACGTCCTCTGGTCATGTGGCCTCCAAGGTCCGTCGCGCACCGGCCAGCCCGGGGCGCGTCCGTCGTGTGTGGTGCAGTTATACCGGCACCGGAACACCATTGTCGCCCGCCCCGATCAGCGAAGGGCACGAGTCGAATCGTCACCCCTGGTCAGGGGCCATCATCCCGATGAGGCAACGTTGCGCCGCGCCGATCGGGCACAATGCCAGACGTGACCATTCGAGACGGAATTCACCGCTGGACCGAACAGAGGAATTCGCCCCTCGAGCCACCAGGAGTCGAGCCGCTCTCCATAGCCGTCCGCGAGGTTCCCGGGGTCGGCCGGTTCTCCCTCGTCGAGCGACGGGACGGTTCCATGTTCACCGTGTCCGTGCCGGCCAGCGCGCTCGTCGAACCGGCTGGCGACGACCCCGCGGCGCCCGATACACCCCCTCCCGGGGGAGCGAAGGGCCGGGCGTGGGTGGCCGGCGCCCGGCTGTCGGGTCATTCCGCTGAGGCCGGCTTGGCCCGGCTTGTCCGCGTGGCCACGGGCCCGCTGGAACACGTGGCGATCGCCCGCTGATCGTAGGCCGGCTCAGCCGGTCCTGACGGGTCGTTGCTCGACGCATCGGGCCAGCGCGGCGGCGAAGTGGGGCGCGTCGCCTTCCCCGAGGGTGCCATAGGCGATCCGGATCCCGGGGGGAGCGTTCGTCCGGTACCGCTCACCGGGCGAAACGGCCCATCCCGCCCCGAGAAGTCCGGCGACGACGGCGTGCTCGTCCCCGACGGAAACCCAGGTCGTGAGGCCGGACGAACCGGTGGCATCGAGTCCGTGCTCGGCGAGCGCCGCCCCGAGAGCCAGTCGCCGGGACAGCGTCGACGCGGGCCGCCCGCTCGAGCAGGGCGTCGATCCCGGCCCACCCCCACAGGGCCGCCACCGTGTCCTGGAGGAGGTAGCTGACCCATCCGGGGCCGACCGCCTGGCGGCCCTCGACCCGCCCGACCGTCGTGGGGTCGCCGACGATCACGGCGACGCGGAGGTCGGGCCCGAGCCACTTCGACACCGACCGGACGGTCGCCCACCGCAGCAGGCCCCGGCAGACCGAGTGCGCCGCCCAACCCGAGGCGGGCCCGGCATGGTCGTCCTCGATCACGAGCACGTCCGGGTGCGCTGCGAGCACGTCGTGCAACTGTGCGGTCCGCGCCCCGTCCCACGCCGCCCCTGTCGGGTTCTGGGCGCGAGGAGTAAGGATCACGGCTCCTACACCGGTGGCCAGTGCGGCCTGTAACCCGTCCCACTCGATGCCCCGGTCATCGAGTGGGACCGGTACGACCTGGAGCCCCATCGCACCGAGAAGATCGAGGGTCGCCGAGTAGCCCGGGTCCTCCATGATCACCCGGTCGCCGGGCCGCAGCCATGCGCCGAGCAACCGCTCGACGCCGTCGAGGGCACCACTGACCACCGTGAGCGCTCCGGCGTCGAGGCCGTCTGCAGTGAGACGGTCACCCGCGACCTCGGCCAGCCGTGCTGAAACCGGGGGGCTGCCGTAGAGCCGCGCCGCCGTACGCGTTGCCTCCGACAGGGCCGCTTCGATCGACGGCAGAAGGTCCGGATCCGGCCCCCCGCTCCGGAGGTCGATCACGCCGGGGGGAACGGTGAGGGGCAGATGGACCGACACGGGCGGCCGGGAAGTCACCCGGGTGCCGGCGCGGCCGGACCCGAGGACCAGGCCCCGCCGGCGCAGCTCCCGGTAGGCGGCCGCCACCGTTGCCGGACTGATGCCGAGATCACTGGCGAGCTCCCTGATCGTCGGGATGCGATCACCCGGTGGGAGCCCGCCGCTGCGGATGCCCTGCTCGATGCTGGCCGCCACGCCCCCGGCCGTTGTCCCGGTGACCCGATGGACCCGATGGCGGGTCATCGAGGCGGTCGGACGCCGTCACACCGAGCCGCCGTGCTATTTTGTACTAGGCTATTCACAGTACGTACTGTAACATACTCTACGGACCCCAGTCTGCCGTCCGCTCCCGTTGGGACCATCGACCATGCCCCGCACCACTCCATCCAAGACGACCACACCGGAGACGACCACACCGCAGACCGACGTCGTCACCGACCCGCCGACACCACGGACGCGGGTTCGCCGGCTGGCCGAACGGGCCCGCTACGACGCGCCCACCGTGCACGCCATCCTCGACGAGGGGTTCATCTGTCACGTAGGCCTCTGCACGGACTCCGGGCCGGTCGTCCTCCCTACCGCCTATGCCCGCGTCGGCTCGACGCTCCTTCTGCACGGCGCGCCGGCCAACGCCGTCCTGAGCGCCGGCTCCTCGGGCGCAGAGCTGTGCGTCACTGTCACGCTCGTGGACGGGCTGGTGCTCGCCCGCTCGGCGTTCCACCATTCGATCAACTACCGGTCGGTGGTCGTCTTCGGCATAGCGACCGAGGTGCGCGACAGAACCGAGAAAGAGCGGGCATTGGAGGCCATCGTGGAGCACCTGGTGCCAGGCCGCGGGGTCGACGCCCGGCCGCCCGACGACCGGGAGCTCAAAAAGACGCAGGTGCTGTCGCTCCCGCTCCACGAGTCGTCGGCCAAGGTGCGGACAGGTGGGCCCAACGACGACGCCGACGACCTCGCGCTCCCGATCTGGGCAGGCCAGATTCCGTTGCGACTCGAGCGCGGTGATCCGGTGACCGACGAGCGCGTCCCGTCGTCGCTCCCGGTCCCCGGCTACGCCTTCTGACGATCGCCGACGGCTGAACATGCCGGCCGGGTCGGTGCGGGTTGTCGCCCAGGTCCCTGGGTTGGTCGGCTGCCACCTCGGTGATCGTGAGGATCGGATGCGATGTCACAGGCTGTGGAGCATCCACACATTGGGCTCCCAGTAGTGGCCGATGCCATCTCGGACTCGAAGCGGCGCCAGCCCTGACGGGAAGACATACTCACCGTCGCCGGGAAACTCCATCCCAGTCCATTGCTCCCAATCGTGAACGGCCGCTTCGATCCGCATCGACCTCGGCTCAGGCCTGAGGATGCTCGCTCCCAGCCGGGCATGCACACGCATCCACGGGTCGAAGGGAAGGGCGTCGCCCCGTTTCCACGACGCGTATTGGTCGACCGAAATGAGCGGGTAGCGATCCTTCCAACTCGGCCGGACTGGGGCAAGGAGAGGAGCCAGCCCGGCGTGTCGGGCCAGCTCCGCCATTGTAAGAATCACCTGACGGCTCAGTCCCTCTCTTTGCCGGTCGGCGACCACTTCGGCCGAAAGGGCCGAAAGTGAAGTCGGCGAGGACCGGTCATCGACGGCTCGGAGTCCTACGGCATCGATTCCGCGTGGAAGATCTTCGAGCGATCCGTCCCATCGAAATGGAATCGTCCTTGCACGGGCCACCACCTGCTGTGTGGTGCGATCGAAGAACAAAACCTGGAGATGCGCGTATCGGGGAACGATGGCGCCGAAGTACGTGGCGCTGTCGTTTCCGTGGTGGTTGTATTCGGGCCACAGGTCGTGAAACGACGATTCGGCGGCTTCCCAGAGATCAGGTCGTTCGTCTGCAGTGAATCCAACGATCGAACCCTCCTCTGGGAAGTGAACGCCTTCCATCGCTCCATGATGGCAACTCCCGGACAGGTAAGGAGAGGTCACGGATCGGAGATGCCTTTCTGGTGCCGGACGGGGATCGAGTGACGTAAGAACGGTGCCTTGGACTGGCGTCCGGATCAGGACCGCTCTGATCGGCACGCTCTGGGCAGCAGCACGCGGCACCAACTCCGCACCAACCGTGTCCGGACTGATCCGCGCTGTATCCTCTTCGTCTTCGACTCGCATCGGGCCCGGTAGTAGCGGATTGCTACTCAAGGGTCCTGTCCTTGCTACTCGGGAGTCCGTGAGACTCGGTCGACTCGGCAGGAAGCAGTTCGCGTCTGGCGATGACGTGCACGTCGATTCCGGCGGCGCCAGCCTCGCGAATGACCCGCCGGACGATCGATCCGCCACCGGTCAGCTCCTGCCATCGGCTGCGCTGGCTCGAGCCGATCACGAGCTGGGTGATCTGATGGTCTTGGGCGAAGCCAATGAGGGCCCGAGAGGCATCGTGGTCTTTTATCTCGTGCCAGGGAGCCCCGAGATCGGAGGTCAGCGCTCGCAACCGATGGATCGCCTGTCGGTCCCCTTGGCTACCGGCGTCCCCGGCGATGACGTGGACTACGTCAAGTTCGCCCTTCACCCGGGAGGCGATGCGGGCGGCTCGGCGAAGCAGGACGTCGGTTCCGGGCGCCGCCGTGACGGCAACCATGATTCGCTCGGTCGTCTCCCAGAGGACGTTGGCCTGGTGGCGCCGGAGGTGGTCGAGGAGCTCCTCTTCTGTCTCGTCGGCAAGGAACCGCAGCGCCAACTCACGCAAGGCGATCAAGTTGTCCGTGCGGAAGAAATTGGTGAGCGCCTGTGGGACTTTTGCTTGCGGGTAGATGTTGCCGTGGACCATCCGACGTCGAAGCTGTTCTGGGGAAGAGTCGACGAGCTCGATCTGGTCTGCCTTGCGCACAACCCAATCGGGCACCCGTTCGCGGACCTGCGCGCCGGTCATCTGCTGAACGGCGTCGGCAATGCTCTCCAGATGCTGGATGTTGACGGTTGTGATCACGTCGATGCCCGCATCGAGCAGCTCCAAGACGTCCTGCCAGCGCTTGTCGTGCCTTCCCGATCCGGGGACGTTCGTATGGGCGAGCTCGTCGACGAGGGCGACCTCTGGCCGGCGGTCGAGTACCGCGTCCAGGTCCATCTCCTCGAATCGGGTCTGCCGGTAGTCGACGGCACGGCGGGGGACGAGCTCGATCCCGTCGATCAGTTCCTCGGTGAGCGGCCGGCCGTGACACTCGACGAAGCCAATCACGACATCGGTGCCCCGATCTTTTCGGCGTCGGCCCTCGCTCAGCATGGCGTAGGTCTTCCCCACCCCCGCTACCGCGCCCAGGTAGATACGGAAATGGCCTGCAGCTTCGACGACCTCCTTGGCATCGGCCTCGACCGACGCGGCCACGCTCATCCCCTCACCAGTTGCTCGTGACCCACCACCTTCTGCCCGGCGGGTCCTTCGAGTGACGTGTATCTAGCCGCCATCGTGTGGCTCCAGACGATAGAGCGGGTTCCAGATCACTAACCGTCCACCGTCCATTCTGGCTGTTCCTTCAGCGGTAAGGCGTGCGCCCTGCGTCAGACCAACGACGGTTCGTCTCCCGATGAAGAGCAGGCCGATCTCGCCGGTACCGTCGGCGAGCACACAGGAGTAGGAGTCGATCCCGCCGACGGCGACCTTCTCGGTAGCCACCATGGTCCCGGTGACCACCACCCGCCGTCGTGGCTGAGCGTCCTCGACACGCCGGGCCAAGAGTCGGCCCCCCCACGAGGGGCAGCTCGTGAACTCCGACGTGCTCACCGAAGATCGGCAAGCGCCATATTGAGCTCGAGAACGTCGACATAGTCCGCGCCGAGGAAGCCGAGCTGTCGAGTGTGGACGTGGCCGACCACGAGTTGATGGACGGCGCCGACAGGCAAATCTCGAGCCGCGGCCACAGAGCTCACCTGTGCATACGCGTCGGCGGGACTGATGTCGGGGTCAACCAAGCTACCCGATGTCGTCACGAGATCGTTCGTGGGAACGATGCCGTTCTTCTTCAGTGCGGCCGCCCGCCTGGAGACTGCCTGCTCAAGGGACTTCGAACGCGGGCCCGGCTGGTTTGTCCCCGACACCAGCACCCCACCAGGACCCGTGGTGATGACCGCGCCGTCAGGTCGACCGTGGAACCATCTGGGTCCAGGCCACGGTTGGCCGATGAGCGTCGATCCGTCCGCCGTGAGCGATCCGTCGGCCTGGTGGTTGAACAGGACCTGGGACAGACCGGTCCCAGCCAGCGGGTAGACGATTCCGCACAGGATCAGGAAGATTGCGGAAACGACGAGGGAGCGGCGGAGGTGGAGCAGCATCAGTACGCCCCGGTGGCGGTCAAGATCAGGTCGATCAACTTGATGAAGATGAACGGCACAATGATTCCGCCTACCCCGTAGATCCACAGGTTGCGCCTGAGGATGGCCGCCGCGCCCGATGGCCGCCAGCGCACGCCGCGCAGTGCCAATGGGATGAGAGCCACGATCACCAAAGCATTGAAGATCACCGCCGAGAGCACGGCGCTCTCCGGGCTGTGCAGCTTCATGATGTTGAGGGAGTTGAGTTGAGGGTAGGTCGCGACGAAGAGGGCTGGGATGATGGCGAAGTACTTGGCCACGTCGTTGGCGATCGAGAACGTTGTGAGGGAACCCCGAGTGATGAGAAGCTGCTTGCCCACCTCGACGATGTCGATCAGCTTGGTGGGGTTGGAGTCGAGGTCCACCATGTTCCCGGCCTCCTTGGCCGCGGTGGTCCCGCTGTTCATGGCTACGCCGACGTCGGCTTGGGCGAGTGCGGGGGCGTCGTTGGTCCCGTCTCCGGTCATTGCCACAAGCCTCCCGCCCTCCTGCTCGGCCCGGATGAGGTCCATCTTGGCTTCGGGCGTGGCCTCGGCCAGGTAGTCGTCCACGCCCGCCTCCTGGGCGATGGCTGCCGCGGTGAGGGGGTTGTCTCCTGTGATCATCACCGTACGGATGCCAACCGCACGGAGCTCATCGAAGCGCTCGCGGATACCCTCCTTGACCACGTCCTTGAGCTCGATGACCCCAAGGATCGCCGAGCCGTCAGCCACCACCAGCGGGGTGGAGCCCGATCGGGAGATCTGCTCCACGGTTGCATTGAGCCCCGGCGGGAGGGTGCCCCCCTGCTCGGTCACCCAACGGCCCACGGCTTCTGCCGCTCCTTTCCGAAATTCGCCGACCGTTCATGTCGATCCCGGACATCCGAGTCGTAGCGGAGAAGGGGATGAACGTCCGGTCGTCTCCGAGCCCCCGCTGCCGTAGGGCGAAGCGCTCCTTGGCCAGCACCACAATGGAGCGGCCTTCCGGTGTCTCGTCCGCCAGCGAGGCGAGTTGGGCGGCTTCGGCGAGGTCCTCCTCGTCATGTCCTCCGACGGGGACGAACGCCGAGGCCATGCGGTTGCCGAGGGTGATGGTGCCGGTCTTGTCGAGCAGCAGGGTCTGCACGTCACCAGCCGCTTCTACCGCCCGGCCACTCATGGCGAGCACGTTGCGCTGCACGAGCCGGTCCATGCCGGCGATCCCGATGGCTGAGAGCAACGCTCCGATCGTGGTCGGGATGAGGCAAACGAGCAGGGCGACCAGGATCACGACCGAGACCGCGGCACCGGAATAGTGCCCGAAGGGTTGGAGGACGACCACGACCGGGAGGAAGACGATCGTCAGTGCAGCGAGCAGAATGGTGAGGGCAATCTCGTTCGGGGTCTTCTGGCGGTTGGCACCTTCGACCAAGCCGATCATCCGATCCAAAAAGGTGTGACCACGCTCGGCGGTGATGCACACCACGATCCGGTCCGAGAGGACCTTCGTCCCGCCGGTCACCGCCGACCGGTCCCCGCCGGACTCGCGGATGACCGGTGCCGACTCACCGGTGATGGCCGACTCGTCGACAGAGGCGATCCCCTCGGAGATCTCGCCGTCCGAAGGGATCAGGTCCCCGGCCTCGCAGACCACGAGGTCACCCTTGGCGAGCGCCGAGGCCGGCACGCGCTCTTCGGCGCCGGACGGCAGCAGTCGACGGGCACCGGTCTCCGCCCGCATGCGTCGCAAGGTCTCGGCCTGGGCCTTCCCCCGGCCTTCGGCCACGGCTTCGGCGAAGTTGGCGAACAGGACGGTCAGGAACAGCCAGATGGTGATGGACCAGGTGAACATGTCCGGATGTGCGATCGCCTCGATGAAGGTGATGACCGTACCGACGAGCACGACGAACATCACCGGATTCTTGATCTGCACCCTCGGGGCGAGTTTGGCGAACGCCCCCGGGATGGCCTGCGCCAGGATTTTGCGGTCGAAAAGACCCCGCGCCTCGGCCACCCCATGAGCCACCGGGGGAGGCGGGGGGGCCTGTGGGGACGTGACGGTGACCGTCATCAGAAGAGCTTCCCGTGGCTGAACTGCTCGAGGAGCGGGCCGAGCGAGACGGCGGGGAAGAAGGTGAGGCCTCCCACGATGAGGATCACCCCGACCAGCAGAGCGGTGAACAGCGGGGTGTCGGTCTTAAACGTGCCGAGTCCAACCGGGACGACCTGCTTGGCCGCCAACACACCGGCGAGCGCCAGCGACGGGACGATGATGGCGAAGCGGCCGAGCAGCATGGCGATCGAACCGGCGACGTTGTAGAAGGCGGTGTTCCCGGTCAACCCGGCGAAGGCGGACCCGTTGTTGTTGGCCTGGGAAGTGAAGGCATAGAGGATCTCGGTGAAGGCATGTGGCCCCGGGTTCGCAGGTCCCACTCGACCGGCATGCACGGACACCGCGATCGCCGTGAGCACGAGCACCGTGATCGGCATGACCAGCACGCCGAAGGCCGCCAGCTTCACCTCCTTGGCCTGGATCTTCTTCCCCAGATACTCCGGCGTTCGGCCGATCATGAGGCCACCGAGGAACACGGCGATGAGGGCGAAGAGCAAGATCGTGTAGAGGCCGCTGCCCACACCCCCGGGGGTCACCTCGCCCAACATCATCCCGGTGATCAGCCCGAACCCGCCCATCGGGGTGAAGGAGTCATTGGCCCCTGAGACCGACCCGGTGGAGGTCTGGGTGGAGGCGACGTTGTAGAACGAGGTGGGAAGCACCCCGAAACGAACCTCTTTGCCCACCATGTTCCCCTGGGGTTGCTCGACCACATGGGCAGCAGCCACTGCCGGATTGGGCTGGGATTCGGCATAGGACGAGAAACCGACCCACGCGCCGAACAGGATGACCATGGCCGCCATGAGAGCCACTCCCTGGCGGACGCGACCCATCATCTTGCCGAACGTGTAGGTGAGCGAGAAGGGGATGCACAACACCAGAAACACCGAAAAGAACTGGGTCACCCCTGTGGGGTCCTCGAAGGGGTGTCCGCCGTTGGCGTTGAAGAAGCCGCCCCCGTTGGTGCCGAGCTGTTTGATGGCCTCCATGAACCCCACCGGTCCCCGAGGGATCACCTGTTTGGTACCGGTGAGGGCGTTGTGGATGGTTGCCGGGCCGACCAGGGTCTGCACGGCCCCTTGACCGACGAAGACCAGCCCGGAAACAAAGGCGATCGGGATCAGGATGTACAGCACCCCGCGCACGAGGTCGACCCAGAAGTTGCCGATCGTGGGGGACCCCCTGCGGGCGAAACCCCGGACCAAGGCGATCGCCACCGCGATCCCGACCGAAGCGCTCACGAACTGCTGCACGGTGAGCGCTGCCATCTGCGACAGGTACGACATGGTGGACTCACCGGCGTAGTTCTGCCAGTTGGTGTTGGTGACGAAGGAGACCGCTGTGTTCCACGAAAGTGCCGGGCTAACCGCACCGAAGTGCTGGGGGTTGATCGGCAGGCTGCCCTGGACCCGGATGAGCACGTAGGTGAGGAGGATGGCGGCACCCGAGAAGACGACCAGCGCCCCCGCATAGCGCTGCCAGGTCTGCTCGGTCTCGGGGTCGACATTGAGGGCCCGGTAGATGGGCCGCTCCAGCCACCCCAGATAGCTCACCCGACCCTCGTAGACACCCGCCATGTACGCGCCCAGAAAGCGCCAGGCGATGGCGAGCAACACGACCATCGCGACGATTGTCCAGAAGAAGCCCATCAGAACCACTCGGGCTTGAACAGCGCGACACCCAGGTAGACGAAGACGGCGATGCCGAGCGCGAGGAGGAGCCCCTGGACGACGGTCACACCCGCTCCAGCGCCCAGATCAATCCGAGCATGGCGCCGACGAAGACGACAACACCGATCACTACGAGAAGATCACCCATGTGATCACCTTGCAACACCCGTCGTGAACCAGATGTGAACAGCACCTCCATCGGTGTGAACAGTTCGTAATTCTCGCCCGGCGGGTCGGCTGGTGTCCCAGTCGCGATATCGATCTGCGGAAAATCGCTCGGTCGGGCTCGGTCAGTCGGCTGAAAGGGAGTAGCCGATGCCGGGTGACGTGCGCAGGATGCGCCCGTCGGGGTCGCCGAGCTTGCGACGTAGCCGGGAGACGTAGACCCGGAGGGATTCGGCCTCGCTGCCGTACGCACCACCCCACACGGCGCCCAGGATCATCTGATGCGTACACACCCGGCCGGCGTGGCGTGCCAGGTAAGCCAACAGATCGAACTCCTTAGCCGTGAGCTGCATGGACCGTCCGTCGAGCAGTACGCCGTGATACACAAGATCGAGGTCCAGGGGGCCGACCACCAGACGGCCGCGCTCCTCGTCGTCCTGGGCACGGTTGCGCACGGCGGCGCGAATCCGTGCCTCCAGCTCCGCCATGCCGAAGGGTTTTGTGACGTAGTCATTTGCTCCACCGTCAAGCGCCCTCACTTTTCGATCCTCCAGGCCGTCGGCCGAGAGCACGATGATGGGCACATCGCTCCATTGGCGTAGGCGGTGGCAGACGTGGAGGCCGTCGAGGTCGGGAAGACCGAGATCGAGCACGACCACCTCCGGGTCTTCGAGCGCTGCCTTCGTCAGTCCGTCCTCACCGTCGACGGCCAGAATGACCACGTGACCTCGTGCGGTCAGCCCCACCCGAAGCGCCCGCAGCAGCGCCCGGTCATCGTCGACCACGAGCACCCGCGCCATCGCTCAGAGATCCTTCGCCGCCGGTAGGGTGAACGTGAAGCGGGCGCCACTCCTCTTGCCGTCCTCCATCCAGATGCGCTGTCCGTGTGCGTCCAGAAACGCTCTGGCGATGGCCAGTCCCAGGCCACCACGGCCGCCTGCTTCGCGCCGGTTGAACATCTCGAAGATGCTGTCCCGCTCGTCGGGGTCCACGCCTGGTCCACGGTCGGCCACTGCCACCTCGACCAGACCATCGGTGCGACGAGTGGCGGTCACGGTTACCGGCGTGCCGGCGAACGAGTACGCGCGTGGCGTTGTCGATGAGGTTGGCCAGCACCTGGCAGATGAGCACGTGGTCGACGTCCACCAAGGGCAGGTCGGTCGGCGCCCGCCACCTCACCCGCTCGGCAGCGTTCGAGGGTCCGAGTACCGAAAGGGCCTCGTCCACCAGATCGCTCATCGATGTCGGCCGGAGTCGAAGCTCCAGCGCTCCCGACTGGATCCTGGTCATATCGAGGAGGTTGGACACCAGCCGGTCCAGGCGGTCCACCTGCAGGTCGATCAGTCCGAGCAGCTCTCGGGATCCGGCCACGTCCACATCGGCCTCCGGGTCGATGAGGGTCGAAGCCGCCACCTTGATGGTGGCGAGCGGTGTGCGTAGGTCATGAGAGACGGCACCGACGAGCGAGCGTCGAACGTGGTCGACCTCCTCGAGCAGATGGGTGCGGACTGCTTGCTCTTGGAGCTGGGCCCGTTCCAGCGTTAGGGCGAGGTGGTTGGCGAACGTTCGCAGGAGTTCGTTTCCACCTCGGGTTACCGGCAGTCCCCGCAGGGCAAGCAGTCCAATGGCCTGCCCCGAAGCACTAAGGGCGACCGCCTGGATCGCGCCTTGACCGACGATTGCACTTTCCATGCTGATCGGAACCCCGGACGAGATTGAGAGCCGGCGAAGCTCCTGAGCCGAGAGTGGCACACCGGCCGAAGCCACCAGCTCCAGACGTCCGCCCACCGGCAAGAGGAGTGAGGCGCCGGCCAGGTCGAAGGCAGATGCCGAGGTGGTCACGATCGTCTCCAACAGCTCCGGCAAGGATGACTCCCGGACAAGGAGCTCGGAGAGGTCGAGCAGCCGACGAAGTTCGACGGCCCGAAGCTGTGCTTCGGTTCGCGCCGCATTCAGGCGAGCCACCACCTGAGCCACCACCACCATGACTACCGCGTACACCCCGAGCGCGGCCCAATTCTGGGCCTGACCGACCGACAGCGTGTAGTAGGGCGGGATGAACACGAAGTCGTAGACCAGGAACCCCAATGCAATGGCGACGATCCCGGCAACGAATCCACCCAGCGCCACACCGGCCACGACCGGCACCACCAGGACAAGCGCCGTGGTCGCCACGCTCAGGTGACTTCGCAGCGGGAACATGATCGCTCCGAGCACCACGACCAGAGCGACGGCGAGGATCGTGCCGAAGGCCCGGTGGCGAACGGCCACCCAACGCTGGGCGCCGACCGTTCCCACAGGGACGGTGGGGGTAGTCCGCCGGTCACGAGCGTCAGGAGGCTGCTTCATCCCCCCGTATCATCCCTCGCCGGCGGCAGCCGGATTCCGGCCGGAGCCGTTCTCATGCCGAGCGGGCTTGTGCGTCGGGTGATCAGCCCGCTGCCGGCGAACCGGGCCACGGTGGGTACTTCGGCGGTTGGTCGCGGGGAGGAGGTGTGGTCAGGGAGGTGAGGGTCCCTGCGTCGTCGAACATCGGGACCTTGGAGGCCGGCCCGCTCGAAGCCAGGTACCGGTGCCCACCGTCGACGTACCGCATCATGCCGGTGCCGTCGGCACCTTCCTCGTCCTGGCCCTTGGCCGTGGCGTCGTACCAGACGAACGTGTAGTCGGTCGGCGTGGCGTAGCTGGGACGGGGTGGTGCTCCCTGCTCGCCGTAGCTGCTGAGCGGGGTGGTCGGACCGCCACCGGTCGGGGGCTGGCGGAACAGGCCGCCGGCGAACGTATCAGGGGTGAGGTCGGGACCGGCCAGCTCGATCCCGTCGAACAGCTGCTCGATGGGTGGCAGGATCGCCGGCGCCGTGAGGGCAGCGGGCGGATCGGTGCCGTAGAACCACCGGTAGACGGAGTAGGCGTCACCGTCGCGCACGGGGATGGGGACGGCCAGCAGCGAGATCCCGAAGGCGTGCGCCCACTCCTGTTGGTCGTAGAGACGGCCGAGGGTTGTCGCATAGGTGAGAACAGTGCCGGTGATCACCCACTCGGGGTAGTAGCCGATGGCGGCGCACGCCTTGGTCAGATAGATCGGCATGATGGGATCTCCGGCGAAGACGACCGTGGTGGCTCCGGAATGCTTCAGGTGCTCGGCGAGGGTGGCCGCCTCACCGGGGAGGTCGCCGAGGTCGAGAAGGTAGGTCTCCTGGTCGGCGAAGGTGAGGTGGGTGCTGGCGAACTTGCGGTCGAGCTCCTGGGTCAGGGAGCCGAAGATCGGCGGGTTCTGGTCGTACTTGACGAGCGCGAACCGCCGCTTCTCGGTGCGGAAAGCGGGATCGCCGGCGTATGCGGCGTCCCGGTGCATGAGCTGGGTGGTGATATAGCGGAACGCCTCGGTGAGGACGGTGTCCGATGCCGGGAGCACGCCCCAGAGATACGGAGCGTCCTGCTCGTACTCCGAGTAGGGGGCCCCGAGCGCACATGACAGGCACAGGACGTGCTCACGGGCCAGCTCGTCTTGGTACGCGGGAGTCTGCGCCGGGCCGCCGATCGATGCGAAGGCATGGATCTGCTGGCCCACCCGGATGGCGTCCGCCCGGGCGGCGACGGCGTTGTCACTCGTCCCCGACGCGTTGAACGGGACGACGACGACCTTGCGCCCGCTGAGCGGCATGACGGTGTTGAACAAGTCGGTGTATCGCTCCGCCGTCTCGAGGTTGGTCGCCGTGTTGCCTGCCGCGCTCCCGAAGGCAGCGGTGATGTCCCCCGGGGGCGGGACGTAGTAGGCGACGGTGATCGTCTTCGACGTGACCCCCGGAGCGCTCGCTCCGGGGGTCACGCCTTTGGACACGGCGACGCAGGGAGGAGCGTAGATGGAGGGCATCGACAGGCGACCGGTCTTCGGGTCACACCCCCTCGACCACTGGTAGTGGGAGACCGTCCCTGCCCGTTCGGCCATCTGGTAGGTGACCGGGAGTCGCGGATCGTCGGCGAGCTTCGACGGGTTGGTTGAGGCCGTTCCGGCTCCCCCGGCCGGTGCCGACGAGCTGCCCGTCGAGCGCACGGTGGCGGTCACGCCGGCGGCGATGAGGGCGGCGACCACGATGAGGGCCGGGCCCACCCGGCGCAGTCGACCCACTCTGGGCCACGGTCTGTCCTCGCTCATCGGGCGTCCAGTGTGGCCGAGGGTGGGCCGCCAGAGACATCGGCCGCCGGGTCCGGAAGGGAGCCCGACCGCCGGCGGGCGAGCGGGTCGCTGCCGAGGAATGCCTCTTCCACCTCGGCGCTGTCCAGCACCTCGTCGGGGCGGCCCTCGGCCAGCACTCGGCCCCGGTCGAGGGCGACGAGACGGTCGGCGAGCTCGCGCACGAAGGCGATGTCGTGCTCGACGACCACGAAGGTGGCGTCGAGGCTGTGCTGGACCTCGCGGAGCAGTGCGGCCATGGCCTCCACCTCGCGCTGGGCGATCCCCGATGTGGGCTCGTCGAGGAGTACGACCGAGGGCGCATGTCCCACCACCGCGGCGAGGTCGACCAGTCGTCGGGTTCCGGTAGACAGCTCGCTCAAGAACGCGTCGGCGTACCGCTCGAGCCCGAACAGCCCGATCAGCTCGTCCACCCGTCGGAAGATCCCAGCCTCGGTGTCGACCTGGAAGGGAGGACGCAGGGCGGCGTTCACCGGGTCGACGACATCGATGAACCGTTCGAGGGCGACGGCCAGGGTGTCGCGGACCGAAAGCCCGGTGAACAGCGAGGAGTCCTGGAACGACCGGCCGAGTCGACGGCGCGCCCTGGCGGCAGCCGACAGGGTGGACACATCCCGCCCGAGGAGCATGATGCGCCCGGCGTCCAGCCTCGTGAACCCGGACACGGCGTCGATGAGCGTCGTCTTCCCGGCTCCGTTCGGCCCGATGATCCCCACCACCTCGCCGGACCGGGCCTCGAAGGTCACGTCGTCGAGGGCGCTGATCCCCCCGAAGGTCACCGACGCCTCCGACACCTGCAGGACCGGCTGGGGACCGTCACCACCCGGGGGCACGGCCGTCGGCTCCCTCATCGGGATCGCCTCCACCACGCCCGCCCCGTCCTCCGTGCCTGCCGGTATGTGCCCCCTCGACCTCTCGTCGCTCTCGCCGCGCTGGATGAATATCGACCAGAGGAGCTCGGGGTGGTCCCGCACGTGGTCGGCGGATCCCGTGAAGCGGATCTCCCCCGAGTCCATCACGTAGACCCGGTCGGAGACGGAGACGGCCACGTTGACCGACTGCTCCACCAGGATGATGGCCGTCCCGGCGTCCGCAGTGTCCGCACCGAATCGAGTAGCTGCTCCACGACGATGGGCGCCAGCCCGAGCGACAGCTCGTCGATGAGCAAGAGCCTGGGCGAGGCCAGCAGCACCATGGCCAGGGCCAGCATTGCTGCTGCCCGCCTGAGAGGTCGCCGGCCCGGTCGCCCCTGCGGGTGTCAGCTGCTCGAACTGACCCAGGATGTCGCGAATGGAGTCCTCGGCTTCGCTCCGGTGCCGGCGCTCCTGCCAGGCCGCGGCACGCAGGTTCTCCTCCACGCTCAGGGTGGGGAACACGCCGGCACCCCCTGGCATCTGGCCGATGCCCAACCGGGCAATCTCGTCGGGCGGAGCGTGGGTGATGTCCCGCCCGTTGAAGACGATGGCGCCGCTGTCGGCCTCGGTCACCCCGCCGATGGACCGGAGCAGCGTTGACTTCCCGGCCCCGTTGGTGCCGAGCAGGCGCTACCACCTCTCCCTCGGCGATCTCGATGTCGACCACCGACAGCACCGGCACGCCGTCGTAGCCCACGGCCAGGCCCCGGACGGCGAGCAGCGGCAGTTCGCCCCGGGCGCGGGCGGCCAGCATCTCCTGGCGGGTGCGGGCCGACAGCCAGACGTTGCGGACGTCGGCGTCGATCAGCGACCCGGCACTGGCCACGATCAGTCCCCCGAGAGGAAGACGGGAACCAGCAGCAACATCCCGTAGCGGAAGCCGATGGCATCTCCCATGGCCCCGACCAGAGGAATGACGATCAGGCCGGGCAGCACGAACAGGGCGCCGATGGAGAAACCGACGGAGCGGGCCCGGGCCGGGATGGCCAACGGACAGGGCGGCGAGGACCCCGGGGCCGACGATGGCCAGCGAGGCCTCGATGCCGGCGTCGGCGAAGAAGGCGACGGGTACCGAGGGAGCCAGTGCGAACAGGACGGCGAAGGCGGAGGCGGCGACTGCGCCGACCGCCAGCATCGAGAACAGCCTGGAGTACCCCCGTGCCGCCAGGCGGGTGGCCACGGCTGCCCCGAGGCCAGGCCGCCGAGCACGAACACCTGCACGGGGGCCAAGGATGGCGCGGTCGAACACGCCGAGATGGAACGTCTGCTGGTACTGCAACGAGGCCAGCGACGTGAACCCGGCGATGGCAGCGGCCAGGAAGGGCAGGGCGACAAAGATCCGCCGCAGTACGCCGATCTTCCACACCATCCGCCAGGCCTCGCAGAAGGAGGGGGGAGGCTCAGGGGGCACCGGCCGGTGCCTCGGGCGGCAAGGGACCGAGCGCGCCGGCCACCGGCTCTCGCCACCGCGTTCGGGCGATAGCCGCCTCGCGAGCAGGGCCGCCTCGGGACCCGGGTGTCGGAGGGCCGCCTCCTCGAAGCGCCCTCGGGGCGGCTCCCGGAGGCGGAGCCCACCACGACCATGATCAGGATGGGGACGGCGAAAGCCACGAAGGGCACCCGCCAGCTGAAGGCAGCGGTCAGCCCAGCCCCGACCAGCACTCCGGCCACGGGCCCGAGGGAGAGCCCCGCCCGGTGGGCCGAGTACACCCGGGTCCTCGCCTCGACCGGGTAGTAGTCGGCGATCAACGAGTTGTGGGTGGGGAAGATGACCGCCTGGCCCAGGTAGACGCCGCACAGCATGATCGGCCAGTACCACGGCGGTGGGTGCCAAGCCCGAGCGAGATCGAGAACGCAGCACCCACCGGCACCGACCAGCGCGATCGGCACCCGGACGGTTCGGTCCGCCAGCCACGCCACGGGCACCGTCCCGAGCAGCGCGGCGGCCCGGCCAGGGCGGCGATGGTGAGGATCTCCGAGTTGGAGAGGTGGAAGGCGTCACGGATGTTGGGAATCAACACGTTGAAGGCGCTCTGGGTGGCCTGATCGAGCAGCTGGATCGAGAAGAGGACGGCCAGGGGGAACAGGGGCGCCGGCCGCCCAGCCCGGCGATGCTCCTGGCCTTGCACGGTCCACCGGCCGGCTGCCCCGGGTTGACCGCCTTGGCCGGCCCTGAGGGGACGAGCACGGCGCGAAAAGGCGCCGCTCCGGGCCTCCGTCGGGGCCGCGAGCCGTTCCCGGATGGACCGCCGGGGGAGGCCAACGGCTCCCTGACCACGCCGGTGGTGAGATCGGTCGATGGCCGTCTGCGCCGTGCCGCCGGGCGACCAGGGAGGAGCTGGTCGCGGCCCGCGAAAAGGAGACCGGCGATCCCTCCCGGGAACAGCATGAGCACCAACAGGATGCCGAAGGCCGCCGGGAACAGCTGCCAGCTAGGTGGCAGGAACACCTGCTCCCCCCGAACAGGGCCGCCCCCGGCGACGGCGCCAACCACCGAGCCGAGTCCGCCGACGGCTGTTGCGGTGAACACCGCCAGGCTCGTCGTCACCGTGAAGGACGACTCGACGTACTGCTGATTGACCACCACCAACAGGCATCCGGCCAGCCCGGCGATGAACCCTGAGACACCGAAGGCGCTGAGCTTGGCGCGGTCCACGTCGGCTCCGAAGCCGGCCACGGCCCGCTCGTTCGTACTCAGAGCCCGCAGAACGCGTCCGAAACGGCTGTGACGCAGCCCGCTCATGGCCACGACCACGAGGACGGCGACCCCGAGGCAGGTGGCGAACACGCCGTTCTGCGAGACCAGCGGTATGCCGAACAGCCGTGGGGGTCGGCAGCTGGCCGCCGGGGATCCAGGAGAACTCCTGGCGGTCGAGGAAGTAGCCCGACGCAGCCAGGCCGAAGGCGAGCGTGGTCACGGCCACGAACACGCCGTCGAGCCGGCGGGTCGGCAGACCCACGGCGAAGGCCACGACTGCACCGGCCGCACCAGCGGCGAGCAGGGCGAGGCTGAGGTCCCAGTGCCAGTCGATCATGGCCACCGCCCCGGTGACCGCACCCACGGCGGCGAAGGACATCTGGCCCAGCGTGACCTGTCCCGCCCAGCCCGTGAGCACGACGATCGAACACCCGACTATGGCCAGGACCACCATGGTGGAGACCTCGAGCATGCTGCCCGGCCCAGCCACAGCGGCAGCGTCACCAGGAATGCCAGCAGGCCGACGGCCGCACCCAGCGAGGCCAGCCGCACCTCCGACCAACCGCCACAGGGCGACCGGCATCTCCCGCACGCCAGCCGAGAGCGCCCACTGCTCGCTGCTGCTCCGGCGGCTGCGGGCCGGCAGCGTCAGCTGGCGGAAAAACATCCCGAGCAGCACCACGCCGGCCACGACCGCCAGCACCAAGCGTGGGTGAGGAGGCCCGTCGTAGTTGACCCCCCACTCGAGGGTGCCGACCGACACCGCTGCCAATGCCACCATCGGCAGATCGGTGAACCCGCCGAGGGCCAGGGCGGCCGAGGCGCTGACCAGGGCGGTCAGGCTGAAGGTGGGATCGAGCGGGAGTCCGACAATTGCCGCCTTCAAGAAGACGCTGAGAAACGAGAGCACGCCTGCGACCACCCAGGTCAAGGTCTGCAACCGGTTGACGGGAATGCCAAGCATCGCGGCCCGGTCACGACGGTCTCCGGTGGCCCGGGTGGCGATGCCGAGGTCGGTGAGTCGAAACCACAGCGCCACCGCCGGCCAGCGCCAGGAGCGACACGGCCACCGCCACGACGTCGTCGGCGGAAAAGATGATCGGTGAGATGGCGATGGAGAGGTGCCAGGGAACATGGGCCGAGGCGCTGCTGAGGGGAGCCTGCGCCCAGATGTTCGGGGAGTCAGCAGGGCCACAACGATCAGGGCCTGGGACAGCCCGATGGTGACCACCGTCAGCATCAGCCGGGGCGAGCGGGCGAATCGTCGAACGACCAGTATCTCGACGACGGCGGTGAGGATGACACGTGGCCACCAACCCCGTCATCAGCCCGAGGAAGTAATTGACGCCCGACAGCCCCACCAGCCCGAACGCGAGCACCGCTGGGGCACTGCCCAGGTCCCCCTGGGCGAAGTTGACCACCCTGTTCAGGCGATAGACAAGCGCCAGGCCTACCGCCATGAGCGCTCCCAGAAGTCCGAAGGTCGCGCCCTGCAACCAAACGCCCCGGCATGGGGAACACGGTGAGCTGGACCACGATGAGGGCGATGGGCACGACGACCGTGGCCCGGCGGCGGGCGCGGCCGGCGGATCCGGAGAGCGTCGTTCGGCCGCCGATGCCCTCCGGCACCTCAATCCCGGTCATCCGCCCCGCCCGTGATCGGCCTCCACCGGATCCCCATCGACCCGCACACTACGTCTGTACGTCTGTCCGACGTCGTGCGGTCGCATTCGGGCTCAGCGTGTCGTCGCCTTCGGGCTCAGCGTGTCGTCGCCTTCGGGCTCAGCCTTCGGGCTCAGCGTGTCGTCGCCTTCGGTCTTGCCGCACTTCCAGCACCTCGCATTTCGTCGGGAGCGTGGCGGATTCATCCCTCATGACCATGCGCTTGTCAATGCCGTCCTGTGCGGACGACGCCGGTTGGTTCGTACCGGACTGGGGTAGAAACGTTCGGTGCGTGGAGAGAGGGGCAGCGGTCCCGGGGTGAAGCCAGCGACCTCTTCGCTGCACACGGCCGGCGATGCCAACCTGGTGGTGCAGATCGCTCGAGGTCATGAGGCGGCCATGGCGGAGGTCTATCAACGCCACGGCAGAGCTGTCATTGCCTTGGCCAGGCGCGTCATCCGTGACGGCTCATACGCCGAAGAGATCGCCCAAGAGGTGTTCTTGGGCCTCTGGCAGCATCCCGAGCAGTTCGACCCACAACGGGGAGCGCTGCGATCGTTCCTCTTGACCCGCACTCACGGAAGATCAGTGGACCTGATTCGCTCCAATGAGTCTCGCAAATGCCGAGAGGAGCGGACCTGGCGAGACACGGCGAACGCCGGCTACGACGTCGAGGATCAAGTCTGGGACCTGACCGTGGCCGACCAAATCAAGGAGTCCATGACTGCCCTTCCCCCCGACATGCGCAAACCGATCGAGCTGGCGTACTTCGACGGCCACACTTACCGAGAGGTGGCGAAGATACTGCAGGTGCCGGAAGGGACCGTCAAGGGCCGAATTCGAACGGGCCTGACCAGATTGCGTGCCACTATGGCAGCGTGGGTGTGGAGTTTTCGGGAGCGAATTCGTAAATGGGGTCTGCGAGCGACATGTCGCACGAGGAACTGGAGGATCTCCTCGGATCGTACGCCCTGGATGCGCTCGAGCCCGACGAGAGGGCAGTCGTCGAAGCACACCTTCACCACTGTCCGATCTGTTCGGCCGAGGTGGACCGTCATCACGAGGTCACCGGCCTCTTGACCAATCCTGAAGGGGAGGCACCGGCCGCGCTGTGGGACCGGATCGCCGACCGCCTTCACCCTTCCGATGGCATCGAGACCGAGGACCCGGCCGCCCGTGGGGTGGGCGCGGCCGCCAGCGAGGACGTACTCGCCGGTGAGGACGCCCGGCGCGGCGCGGCCGGCTCAGAAGGGGCTGTTGGAGCAGAAGTGGCCGGCGCTGTGCCTTTGGACCAGAGTCGGCGGCGTGAGCGCCTTGTGATCCGAGGCGTCTCCCTGGTGGCTTCGGCGGCGGTGTTACTGGCGGTGGTGCTCGGCATCCAGGTCGCGCACCTGAACCATCAGGTCGGCCAACTGCGGGCGACCGTCGAGCCTGGCCTTTCCAGCGCCGTCCAATCCGCCCTGGAGGAACCCTCGACCACTCGGGTGAGACTCGTACCGTCGGGAAAAGTAGCTGCGAATCTCCCGTCGGTGACTCTGGCAGTCTCCTCGTCAGGCACCGCCTACCTGATACCTCATAATCTGTCGAAGCTCTCCTCGGACATGACGTACCAGCTTTGGGGTCAACTAAACGGACAGATGATCTCGCTGGGACTCCTGGGCGCCGATCCGGCAGTGACTGCGGTCAGCATCAACACTCAGGTGCCGGTGACATTGTTCGCCATTACCGCCGAACGGGCCGGCGGTGTGCTGAAGCCGACCAGCACACCCGTGGTGCAAGGTCCAGCGACGGCTTGACACCTCGAGAAGCCGGGACTCTCACAGGCCATCTCGCCGGGGGTACGGGTGATCGCGAGAGTAACGGACACGGCGGTCGTCGCCGAGCTCGACGAAGCGCTCGTTGAGGGCATGGGCCATGACCTCGTAGTCGTGTGCGCTCGGCTGAAGCGCTCCGTAGAGGAGGGCCTCGACCTCGAGGGCACTGCTCATCCCCCCGAGTTCGAAATAGCGCAGCCACAGTTCGCCATGCGTGAGCCCTGCGTCTCGGCGAGCTCCATCCAGTGCTCCGACTTCCTTCTCTTTCGCCGTTTCCTCGATCAGGGCGCCCGTGAATCCTCCGCGAGAGCGACCTCGACCATGCATGGGACCGCCCGATGGAATCTTTTCTCGCAGGGTGGTCAAGCCGTGGACAATTGCCCTTTTGGTCGAATCCTCCGATTGGTGGAGCCGGGCTGCCACTTGTCGATAGGTGTATCCGTGGTGGTACGCGAGGATGACGGCACTGCGCTCGCTGTCGGGAAGCTCGTCCAAGAGCTCTTCGACGGCACCTGCAGAAAGCGAGGCAGTGGCGGCAAGCTGGGCATCGAGGGAATCGGGACCCTTCTCCGACCCGATCGAATCCGCCACAGTCCGGGGGATGTCACGTCGAAGCAGGCCGACCGTCCGGCTGTGTGCGAGCGCCAAGAGGCAGGCTCCGAGAGAGCCTCGCGTTTGATCGAAGGACTCAGGAGACTGCCACAACGCCATAAAGACCTCTGAGGTCACCCGGTCAGCGCGGTTGGGATCCGAAAGAAGCCGGGCAAGGCCGTAGACGGAGGCGCCGAACCGGTTGAACACCTCAGCCATTGCCCCCTTGCTCCCACGTGCTATGGCAACGACCAACCCGGCGTCGCTCAGGGAGCCGACGTCCCGCTCGGCTGGCTCACAACGTCCCGAAGACGCGGCTCCAGCCATTCGGGTTGAGACGAAATCGGTCATGAGAGGTCGAGGTCGTCAGTGCCGGGGAGACTTCGGGTGGAGTCCACGATGCCGGCGGCTCGATCGCGCAGCGGCTGGTTCTCGCGTTGCGAGGAGGTGCGGAGCTCGGTGTAGGCGTCCTCGGCGGAGACCGCCTCTCGCTCCATGATCACTCCCTCGGCCCGGGCGATGATCTGCCGGGTCTCGAGCGCTTTACGCACCTGTTCGGACAGCTGGTCATCTGAGACCGCTGCCCCGGCATCTCGAAGGATGGTCGAGGTCTCGCTGGCAAAGATCGAGGCCAACTCCTGCTCCTTGGCCGAGAAGGCCGATTGAGTCCGGGAATAGATATTCAGGGCGCCGACGGGTTGGTCTTCGGCCAGGAGGGGGTGGGAGAGGATGGCGTTGATCCCAAGCGTCTGGGCCCTCGGGGTGAAGGCAGGCCACCGGGTCTCTTGGTCCAGCGACTCAACGTGGAACCAGCGTCCCTCGACCGAGGCGTCCACACACGGACCCTCCCCCGTGGCGTACTGGCCGGCGTCCATGTCCAAGATGGTCTGGTCGCTGGCGGCCACCGTCGTCAGTCGACCCTGGCGTTGTAGCGACACGCTCACTCCATCGGCACCGGCGACGGTAGCTCGAGCCAGCGCCACCACCAGCCGCAGGGCACCGTCCACCACGTCGTCATCGGCCGGAATGGCCGTTACCCGCCGCAACTGGTTGGCCAGCCCGGCGGCTCCGACCGTGACCGGCATGCCTGGCGAAGCAGTGGTCTGTTCGGTTCCGAGGTGCTCAAGGACCGGCTCTGGTCCTTCGAAGCGGACCATCTCGGTCATCCCGGCAATGTCAAGCATCCGGCGGACCAAAGGCGGGACAGAACGAATCACGATCTGCCCACCGAGTGGGCCCAAGCGATTCGCTCCCGACGCGATGACCCGAAGGCCGGCGGCGTCCATGAAGACCAGCTCGGTCAGGTCCAACACCACCGCAACATGTCCGCGGTCGATGACTGCGTCGAGAACCGCTCCCAGCTCAGGACCGGTCAATATGTCAACCTGGCCCCGGACACCGAGCACGACGTTGGCGCCAGAGTAGCTGGCGGTGATGGCGAAATCTCCGAGGGGACCGCTCTCTGCGGTCGCCGGCATCTCAGGCTCTCGACCCACTCCCATCGAACTCGACACCGCTGACATCACCTCCGAGGTGGCTCCGGGCGCACGACCCGCCCAAACCCTCACTGCAGAAGGTGCTTACGATGCTACCCCGGATTCAAGCGATTCAAACGAGTTGTTCCTGGTCGATGCCTTGTACAGTCACACCGATCGGACAACCGTCCGGCCACGACCACACCATGAGAGCTGAGGGCCCGGCATGGCCAGCACCTACTCCGATCCACCCAGCACTCCCGAAGAGTCCCTGTCAGAGCTCACGGACGGTATCGTCCAGATCGCAGTCACCCTCTTCATGGCCGGTGACCTTCAGGCCACGCTGCAGCGCGTGGTGGATCTCGCCACCGAAGCCATCGAAGGCTGTGACCTCGCCGGCATCTTCGTCTTCGACGGGGAAGCCATCACCACCCCGGCTCATACCGACCCGCTGGTGATCGAGGTGGACGCTCTTCAGCACCGGCTCGGCGAAGGTCCATGCCTCGACGCAATCACCGAGGAGAGCATCTTCTGCGCCGACGAACTGGCCGACGACGCCCGCTGGCCGCGTTTCGGACCCCGTGCCGCCACATCCGGAATCCACAGTGTCATGGCCCTTTGCCTGTCGACCGATGGCATCCGCGGGGCTCTGAACCTCTATGCCCGCCAACCCCAGCCTTTTGGAGCCGACGACCAGGCCAAAGGGACGATCCTCGCCGCACTTGGCGGCCATGCCCTTACCCGAGCCGGGGCTCACGACGACCAGGATCGCAGAGCCCGCGAGCTTCAGGCCGGCCTGATCACCCGCCAGTTGATAGGTCAAGCCGAGGGAATTGTCATGGAGCGCGAACGCATCACAGCCGATCAGGCGTTTCACGTCCTGCGCCAGGCATCCCAGCAACTGAACATCAAGCTCCGTGACGTTGCTCAAGCCCTCATCGACACCGGCCAAAAACCACCGACCGGCTCATCGGCTCTGTAGGGCCTCTTCCGTTCCCACCTCGAACCAGACCACCTTCCCCGGGGCAATGGTCGTCACTCCCCAGGAGTCAGCGAGCGCATCGAGCAGAAGCAGACCTCGGCCTGACGGCTCGTAGGGCGCAACGTCCCCGACCGTGGGGATCCCTGCGTGGTTATCGGTGACCGACACACGAACCCGATCGCCGATACGGCTCAGTGCTACGGCGATCTCCTCCCCGGAGGCGTGGGGTCCGGCATGACGGACCACGTTCGTGACCACTTCGCTGGTGAGCAGGACAACGACGTCGACCTCACGCACCCGGCCCCAATCGACCAGCGAAGAGGCAACGAATCGCCGCGCTGCTCCGGCGCTCTCTTCGTGAGGCTGGAACCGCTCGATTACTTCGATGGGAATCCTCCGATCACGTTGGGGACCCAACGGATCCTTTCGTCTCGTGCCCCGAATGCCGGGCCAGGACCCTGCTATTCGGGACAGCGCTCGAGAGAATTTTGGGTGCGACTCCTTCACTTGCGTTCTATTGTCGTGCACGAACTGGGGCGGCCGCATGCGAGAACGAACTGGGTCGGTCTCATGGGACAACAGTATGAAGCAGAGCGGGCCGGATGACATGGGGTCGAGCCTCGAACGACCCCATCTGATCCGGACGCACGAGGCCACGCCGAGGAGGCAAGTCGATGACGACGACCGAGTACCTTCCCCGACCCGAAGACCACTTCACCTTCGGGCTGTGGACTGTAGGAAACCGGGGCCGGGACCCCTTCGGCCACGAGACACGCCCGCCGCTCGACCCGCTCGACACCGTCCGCCACCTCGGTGAGCTCGGCGCCTACGGCGTCACCCTCCACGACAGCGATCTCGTGCCCGACGGATCGTCGCCCGCAGAACGCGACGACATCGTCCGCCGTTTCGCCAAGGCCCTGGACGAGGCGGGGTTGGTCGTCCCCATGGCCACCACCAATCTCTTCTCGCTCCCCGTCTTCAAGGAGGGAGCGTTCACGGCGAACGACCCCGAGGTCCGCCGCTACGCGCTGGCCCGGACGCTCGACGCCATCGACCTCGGAGTGGAGCTCGGGGCGGGAATCT
The DNA here is from genome assembly GCA_963828385.1 of uncultured Acidimicrobiaceae bacterium. GTDB lineage: Bacteria > Actinomycetota > Acidimicrobiia > Acidimicrobiales > RAAP-2 > Bog-756. The sequence continues at coordinate 135,664 of CAWHEF010000002.1, read as the reverse complement.
TCGTGCTGTGGGGTGGTCGGGAGGGGATGGAGTGCGAAGCCGCCAAGGACGTCCTCAGCGCGCTCGACCGCTACAAGGAGGCGGTCGACACCCTGTGCTCGTACGTGGAGGAACAGGGCTACGCACTGCGGTTCGCCATCGAGCCCAAACCGAACGAGCCCCGAGGCGATCTGCTGCTTCCGACCGTCGGTCATGCGCTCGCGTTCATCTCCCGGCTCGATCACGCCGGCATGGTGGGGCTCAACCCCGAGTTCGCCCACGAGACGATGTCGGGGCTCTCGTTCCACCAGGGTGTCGCCCAGGCCCTGTGGTCGGAGAAGCTGTTCCACATCGACCTGAACGCCCAGCGCATCGGCCGCTACGACCAGGACTTCCGGTTCGGCTCGGAGGGGATCAGAGACGCCTTCTATCTGGTGAAGCTGCTCGAGGACGCCCGATGGGACGGGATGCGCCACTTCGACGCCCACGCCTACCGCACCGAGGACGAAGAAGGGGTGTGGGACTTCGCCCGCGGGTGCATGCGGACCTACCTCATCCTGCGCGAAAAAGCGCAGCGGTTCGCCGACGATCCCGAGATCGCCGAGGCCCTGGCCGCCGCCCACCACGGCGGTCTGTCCGAGCCGACCGTGCCGGGCTCGGGAACCCTCGCTGATGTGCGGGGCCATCAGGTGGACATCGAGGCGCTCGGTCGGCGCGGGTACGGCCACGAGAGGCTCGACCAGCTGGTCGTCGAGCTGCTCCTCGGTGTCCGCTGACGGTGCGGACGGTCGTCGGCGTCGACTCGTCGACGCAGTCCACCAAGGTCACCGTCCGCGCCGTCGACGACGGACACCTGGTCTGGTCGGGGAACGCCCCGCACCCGAAGACCACCCCCCCGGTCTCCGAACAGGATCCCGGATCCTGGTGGTCCGCCCTCGTCCCCTTGTTGGAGGTGGCCCTTGCCGGAGCCGGGTCCGAAGCCGGGATGCCGGTCGGGCTCTCGGTCGCCGCCCAGCAGCACGGCATGGTGGCCCTCGACGAGGCCGGTCTCCCCGTCTGGCCGGCCAAGCTCTGGAACGACACCGAGTCGGCACCCGACAGCGCTGCGCTCGTCGCCTCAGGCGGGGCGGCACGCTGGGCGGCGGCGTGCGGGAGCGTCCCCGGTCCCGCCTTCACCGTGACCAAGCTCGCCTGGCTGCGACGCTGCCACCCGGACGCCCACCGTCGGGTTGCGACGGTCCTCCTGCCCCATGACTGGCTGACCTGGCGTCTCACCGGTGCCCAGGTGACCGACCGGGGTGACGCCTCGGGCACCGGCTACTACTCCCCCGCCGGCGGCGCGTGGCAGCCTGAGCTCCTGGCCGAGGTGGGCCTGGACGCCTCCGTAGTCCCCCGGCTGCTCGAGGCAGGCGAGGCGGCGGGGGAGCACCGCGGCGTCGTGGTCGGGGCCGGGACCGGGGACAACATGGCGGCCGCGCTCGGGCTCGGGCTTCTCCCGGGCGACGTTGTCGTGTCCATCGGCACCTCGGGCACCGTGTTCGCCCGCAGCGACCGGCCGGTCACGGACGTCACGGGTGCGGTGGCCGGCTTCGCCGATGCCACCGGTCGTTTCCTGCCCCTCGTCTGCACCCTCAACGCCGGCAAGGTGACCGACGCCGTCAGCCGCCTGCTCGGCGCCGGACCGGCCGAATTCGACGCCCTGGCGCTGGCAGCGCCGGCCGGTTCGGGAGGGGTCGTGCTCGTCCCCTACTTCGACGGCGAGCGGACGCCCAACCTACCTGGGGCGAGCGGCGCCATCAGCGGGATCCGCTCGGACGTGGAGCGCGAGCAACTGGCCCGGGCGGCGGTCGAAGGTGTGGTCTGCGGGATTCTGGACGGCCTCGACGCGCTCGGAGCGGTGGGCATCCCGACCGGCGGGGGTCGGCTCTTCCTCGTGGGCGGAGGCGCTCGGTCGCTCGCCGTCCGGCGCGTCCTCGCCGACCTGTCGGAACGGCCCGTCACCGTTCCCGCCGGTGACGAGCACGTGGCCCGTGGCGCCTGCGTGCAGGCGGCGGCCGCTGCCGGGCTCGGGACGGAGGACGCGGCAGCAGCGTGGGGTCTCGGCGCCGGCACCGTCGTCGAGCCATCCGGGACCGTCGATGCCTGCGCAACCCGGGAGGCATACCGGGACGCGGCGCAGGTAGAGGCGGCCCGTGTCGACCGGTAGCCGGGGGCGGTCGCGGTGGAGACCGATTCCGACCTGGCCCCGGAGGGCCCGGGAGGAGCCGCCAGCTAGGCGGACGTTCCGGTCGTAGTGTGAAGGCGATGGCCACTGTCATCGACTCGGATCAGCACCTCTTCGAGAGCCGGACGCTGTGGGCACAGCACATCGACCCGGGACGGCGTGACCTGGCGCTCGCCATCGTCGACGACGAGCTCGGCTATCCGTGGCTCACCTGGGGCACGGAACGCATCGGCCTCGCCCAGGTGCAGCGGCCGGGCACGACCGCCGAGCTCGGCCATTCCCTCAACCGGTGCCGCCGGCGCGTCCCCTGCGACTACGACTACGACGCCGATCTCCCTGCCGACTACTGGGAGCCGGCAGCGCGGGTGGACCGTCTTGCCTCGATGGGACTGAGCGGAGCGGTGCTCTTCCCCAACTTCGGCCTCCTGTGGGAGCGTCGTCTGTCGTCGTCGCTGCCGGCGCTCACCGCCAACATGAGCGCCTGGAACCGGTGGTGCGCGACGGTGGCAGAGGAGGGACGAGGCCATCTCCATCCCGTGGCCCATCTCACCCTGCGCGATCCCGACTGGCTCGGTAGGGAGCTCGCATCCCTCGATGCAGGCGGCATCCGGTTGGGAATGATCGCCCCGGCCCCAGTCGACGGCCGGCCGCTGTCCCACTCCGATCACGACCCCCTCTGGTCGGCGTTCATCGAGCACGGCGTCACCCCCGTGTTCCACGTGGCCGATCAGCCTCATGTGATCGACGACGCCTTCTATCCCGCCACCCAGGAGGCAGGGGTCTCCACCATGGAGTCCGTCTTCCTCTGGGTGCCTCCGGCGGTGGCGGTGACCGACCTCATCGTGAACGGTGTGCTCGAGCGCCATCCCGAGCTCCGGATCGGCATCGTCGAGCTGTCCTCGGTCTGGGTTCCGCTCTACCTCGGGATGCTCGACGGCGGCTGGGACTTCACCTCGGCACTCGACGGCGGCCCTCCGGTCGACCTCGCCCTGCGACCGAGCGAGTACTTCCGCCGCCAGGTGCGGGTGTCGTCGTTCTCCTACGAGCGTCCGGGGCGGCTGATGGAGATGTCGGGCGATCTCTTCATGTGCTGCAGCGACTATCCGCACTCGGAAGGGACCGATTCCCCGCTCGAGGACTACGCCGCCAGCAAGGGCCCTTCCCCGACCTCGGATGCCTCAGAGGGGTTCTACCGAGACAACGTGGTCAGCCTGCTCGACGCCTGAGCGCCTGCTCGGACACGCCCGATGTGGCACGTGGAGCACAGCCTCGAGGGAGACGTGGAGGCCGAGGCGGTCTGGCGGCTGTGGTCGGAACCCTCGACGTGGCCCGAGTGGAACGCCGGCATCGAGCGGATCGAGCTGCTCGGGCCCTTCGCCACCGGCTCCACCGTGAAGATGACACCGACCGGCGCCGACCCGGTGTCGCTGCGACTCGCTGACGTCGTCGAACCGCACTGGTTCGTCGACGAGGCCGAGCTCGCCGGTGTCGTGGTGCGGACGGTGCACCGCATCGAGCCGGTCCGACCGGGACGGTCGCGGATCTCCTATCGCACGGAGATCACCGGTGACGCCGCTGACCGGATCGGTCCGAGGCTCGGCCCTGCCATCACCGACGACTTCCCTGACGTGCTGGCCGCCCTCATGGCGCGGGCTCGGGCGTGAGCCCGGCGGCGCACACCGCTCCGGCGGGGACGGCTGTGGCGCCTGGGACTCCGGATGCCGGCCGTCGGACCCCGGGCAGCGCCAGCGTCATGGCGAAGGCGAAGGCCACGAGGGCGAAGTCGGCGAAGAGCCCGGCCTCGAGTGCCGATGTGATGCCGGCACTCGACTCCAGCGCGAAGAAGAGGGTGCCGACGGCGGCGATGCCCAGGGTCATCGAGAACTGCTGGGTGGTGGCGAGCACGCCCGAGGCTGCCCCGGACGCCCGGGCGGGCACGCTCTCGAGGACGCCGGAGACGATCAGGGGGATCACGAGACCGTTGCCGATCCCCATCACCGCCAGCGGCAGCGCCAGCTCGAAGAAGGACGCCGAGAGCCCCGACACGGCCACGGCGATGGTGAGCCCGCCCACGCCCACGAGGACGATCGCCGTTCCCACCGAGATCACCCGGTTGCCGTAGCGGGCGTGCAGGCTCCGTCCCCGGAGCGACGAGAGGGCGAAGGCCACCCCGAGTGGACCGAAGACCAACCCGGCCCGCATCGGCGAGTCGTGCAACCCGTCCTGGAGGAACAGCGCGACCGTGAGCAGGACGCTACCGAAGAAGGCGTAGAAGCCGAAGTTGATCAGGAGCCCGACGTTGAAGGCCCGGTGCTCGAACAGGGTGAGGGGCAAGAGCGGATGGCCGCCCCGGTTGCCGAGCCGGCGTTCCCACCTGAGGAACAGCACGACCAGGAAGGTGCCGACGACGAACGACGCCCAGGTCCACAGGGCCCAGTGCTCGGACCGACCGAGGACCAGGGGAACGGTGATGGCACCCACCCCCGTGGTCAGCAGCACGACGCCCGCCGGGTCGAGGCGATCAGCGGCCGAGACCCTCGACTCGGGGAGCATGCGGCGGGCGAGGACGATGGCGACGATGGCGATGGGCACGTTCACGAGGAAGATGGGACGCCATCCCCATCCGAACAGGTCGAAGTGCAAGAGCGCGCCTCCGAGGATCTGACCGGCCACCGTGCCGAGGCCGACCGTCACCCCGAAGAGGGAGAACACGCGGCCCCTCTCCGCCGGCGCGAAGTTGGTGTTCAGCATGGACAGCACCTGGGGCACCATGGCCGCAGCCCCGACCCCCTGGGCCAGGCGCCCGACCACGAGCACGGCACTGGTCGGGGCCACGCCGGAGAGCAGCGATGCGGCGGCGAAGACGGACAGGCCGAGGATGAACATGCGGCGGCGGCCGGCGAGGTCGCCGAGGCGGCCACCGGTCACCAGGCCCGCGGCGTACGTGAACGAGTAGCCGGCCAGCACCAGCTCGAGGACAGAGGGCGGGGCGCCGAGGTCGTGTTGGATGCTCGGTGCCGCCACGTTCACGACGAACACGTCGAAGAGTGCCATGAACGTCGCCGACAGCACGATGGGCAACGACCGCCAGCGGCGGGGATCGTAGGCGACGGGACCGGGAGCGGCCTCGACTGCCTGACCGGCGTCCGAGGGGGTGACGGGGTCGGCGGGCGTGGGCAGACGGCTCGACTGGGTCAGGGTCATCTCGCGGACCTTTCCGGCAGATGGAATCGGGACCAATAGTTCGATGTTCTTAGAACTATCGAACAGGCGCCGTGCGGCCGGTATTCCCGGCTGCGAGAATCACGGGACGGGGAGGTGACGGTGCGGGAACGGATCGAGCCGACGGCCGACGAGCTGGACCTGTCAGCGGTGATGCATGCGCTGGCCGACCCCAGCCGACTGCGGATGGTGGTGGCACTCGACGGAACCGAAGAGCTGTCGTGCACCGAGCTCGGCGTGAAGGCAGGGACGGCAGCGGCGAAGTCCACCACGTCGCACCACATGTCCGTGCTGAGCGATGCCGGGCTCATCGCCACACGCCCCGAAGGTCAGAAAAAGCTCGCCTCGCTCCGGCGCTCGACCCTCGATTCGCGGTTCCCGGGCCTGCTCGATGCCGTCATCGCCGGGGTCAGCGAGTCGGCGTGACGCTCACGGTTCCGAGGATTCGAGCACCTCGACCGAGCCGCCCGTGAGGCCGGTGTTCCAGCGGTCCTCGACGTTCCCCCATCGCCAGTAGGCGAAGGCCACCGCCCACACGACGACGAACAGACCGGCGATGCAAAAGCCCGCCACGTTGATGTTGAAGTTGGCCAACAGGGACCAGAAGCCGCCCCGCAGGTGGATCTCGGTCGTCAGGACGCCCAGGATCTCGATGGTGCCGATGATGAAAGCGGCGCCGATGGACAGGCCGGTGATGACCAGGTTGTAGTACACCTTGCGGACCGGCTTGGCGAAGGCCCAGCCGTAGGCGTAGTTCATGAAGCACCCGTCAAGGGTGTCGAACAGCATCATCCCCCCCGAGAACAGGAGCGGGAGGGCGAGCACGGCGTAATAGGGAAGACCCTGGATCGCCGCGTAGGCGGTGGCGGCCAGGAGGACGACCTCCGTCGCCGTGTCGAACCCGATCCCGAAGGCCAGGCCCACGAAGTACAGCTGCCACGTGTGCTTGACGGACCTCATGAACCGCCCGAAGAACCGGTACATCAACCCTCTGGACTCGAGCTGGGCTTCGAGCTCGTCCTCGTCGAAGTCACCCCGCCGCATCTGGCGGAACACCTTGAAGATCCCGCCCAGCACGATCAGGTTCAAGACGGCGATCAGGTACAAGAAGCCCGCCGAGGCGACGGTGCCGATGGCGCCCCCGGCCGTCTCGTAGGTGGAGCTCGGGTTCACGACGGCACCGAACACGGCCCGGGCGGCGATGGTGATCCCCACGCCGACGGCAACGATCACCGTCGAATGGCCGAAGGAGAAGAAGAAACCCGAGCCCAACGGGCGCGAGCCGTCGGCCATGAGCTTGCGCGTCGTGTTGTCGATGCACGAGATGTGGTCGGCATCGAAGGCGTGCCGGACCCCGAGCAGCCAGGCGGTGACGGCGACGCCGAGCCCGACTCCCAGTCCCGGCGCCCCACCCTCCCCCCGGTACTCGACGTGGTGGGGCATGACGGAGAAGACGTAGATCCCCCAACCGGCTGCGTTGACGGCCAGGATGAAGCAGAACATCGCCGCCGCCCGCCCCCATTCGCCGACGGACCGTGCACCGCGGACGCTCCCGTGGGGCAAGGCCCTTTGCCGCGGCCGAGGCCCGGTGCTTCCCATTGCTCATCCTCCTCGAGTGCGGAGGACGAAGAGAGCCCTTGCGCCCCGGGGGCCCGGGGTCGCACGAACCGCCCTTCCTCCGAGGACTGGTATTCGTCGACTCGCCGCCCAGGCGACCGGACTCGTCCCCAGATGATGGGGCTCGACCGTTGCGGGACAGTGCCGGGCTCACACCGGACTTCGCTGGTTCGGCGGTCACCTCGGACCGTGCTGCCCGAGGTGGAGCGAACCGTAGGAGCGGGCCGGGCTTCGGTCAAGTGGCCGAACCTCGGACAGGTTCGGGTCCGGCCTCAGCCCGTCTCTGCCGTCCCCGCCGTCCCCGCCGTCTCGGCTGTCCTGGCCGCCCCCGACCGGATCCGCAGGCCGCTGAACAGGACGCCTGACGCCAGGCAGGCGCCCGCCCCCTCGCCGGCCCGGAGCCGGAGGTCGAGGAGGGGCTCGAGCCCCAGACGGGCGAGGACGGCGCCATGGGCCACCTCGCGACTCACCTGTCCGGCGATCAGGTGGGAAGCGACGCCCGGCTCCAGCAGCACGGCGAGGAGGGCCGACAGCGACGTGGCCAGGCCGTCGAGGACGATGGCCCCGCCGCTGCCCGCCGCCCCCAGGGTCACACCGGTGAGGAAGGCGAGCTCCGGTCCGCCCAGGCGGGCGAGGGCCGAAAGCGGGTCGTCACCGGGAACGGCCTCCGTGCGCGCCCTCACGAGAGCGGCGGTGACGACCGAGCGCTTGGTGTCGACCATGGCCGAGTCGGCGCCCGATCCCAACCCGACGACGTCGGACGCGTCGAGGTCGAGCAGGTAGGCGGCGAGGGCGGCGGCAACCGTGGTATTGCCGATCCCGACCTCGCCCAGCGCCACCAGGCCCCTCGATGCCATCCTGCTCCCGAGCGTTGCTCCCTCCTCGACCAGGCTGCGGACCGTGTCCCGATCGAGGGCGTCGGCGTCGCGGAGGTTGCCGGCGCTGCTCCCGGTGTCGACCACCTCGGTCCCCAATCCGGCCCGGGCGGCGGCGACGGCCCCGAGCGACCGGCCAGCCCGGGCGGCATCGAGCACGTCGTCGGTCACGCTCGCCGAGAAGGCGCTGACGCCCAGGTCGGCGACGGGATGACGCCCACCGGCGAGGACCAGGGCCCCACCGGACACGCCGCCCAGGCCGAGGGCGATGAGACGGTCGATGGCCCGGTCGAGCACCCCGAGGGACCCGAGCGGCGTGAGCAGCACGTCGGCGGTGTCCCGGGCGAGCACGGTGTCCTGCCTGGACGGAGTCCGAACCCTGGAGGTCGGAGGAGGCGGTCCCGCCCCGTCCTCCGGCCAGCGCTCGCGCACGACGACGTCATCGAGGGACAGGCGACGCGACCATCCGGCCCGCTCGAGCCCGGGTGCGGGAGGTCGCTCGTCGGGCCACCCCACGCACAGCCAGCCGAGGACGCAGACGCCGGACGGCAGTGCCAACAGGTCCTCGAGCGTTCCGGACGGGAACAAGGTCACCCATCCGACACCCAGTCCCTCGGCCCGGGCCGCCAGCCAGAGGTTCTCGATGGCACAGATGGACGACCACAGGTCGGCGTCGGTGAACGTGGCCGGCCGAGCACAGCCGCTCGGCGCCACCCGCCGGTCGCAGCACACGACGATGCCGATTGGCGCTTCACGGATGCCTTCGAGCTGGAGGTCGAGCAGGTGGCGCCCGGCCTCGGGGGTCAGGGCGCCGGCTTGGGCGAGCCGCTCCTGGTCGGCGAGGAGCGCCGCCCGGGTGCGGGACGCCTCCTCGGTGACAACCACGAACCGCCACGGCTGGGAGTGGCCGACGCTCGGGGCGGCGTGAGCCGCTTCGAGGACGCGGCGCAGGATGTGGTCCCCGATCGGATCGGGTCGGTACCTCCTGATGTCACGGCGCGAGTGGATGGCGGCATAGAGACCGTCGCGCTGCTCCTCGCTCAGCCGCCAGGCGTCGACGGCGGCGGAACGCTCGGCTGCCGAGGTCTTGTCACCGATCATGGGGACCGGGCGTGCCCACCTCGGTTCGGAGGCCGGGTTCGGGTCGGTCATGTCGCCACCGCGACCGGCTGTACCGGGGCACGGACGAGAGCGGAGGCGAGGACGTCGAGCCCCCGATCGTCCGGAACGGCGATCCGGCAGTGGTCGGGCAGCCCGAAGGACGCACAGCTCCGGACGACGACGCCGAAGGGGGCGAGCCGTTCCCGCAAGCCGGGTGCTTCGACGAGCAGCCAGGGGGCGTCGGAGGGCTGGACGGCCAAGCCTACGGCCGCAAGGAGCGCGCCGAGCTCGCCACGCCGCTCGACGATGGCGGCCGCCCAACCGGGGAGGTCGGCCCGGTCCAGCAGGTCGCCGAGAACGGCCAGCGCAACGGCGCTCACCGACCACTCGGGCTGCAGCCGGGCGAACCTGTCGACGTCGTCGGCGATCACGTATCCGAGGCGGAGCCCAGGGCAGGCGAAGAGCTTGGTCAGCGACCCGACAACCACGCCGTGGCGACCGGCGGTCCAGGTCCCGGTGGCCAGGTGAAAGAAGGCCTCGTCCCAGACGCCGGCCGACACCCCGGGCCCGGCGAGCAGACCGCTCGGATTGTGCGGATCGCTCCGCCAGAGCGGCCCGGTCGACCCTCGGGGGTGGAGCGAGAACTCCGGTTCTGCTGCCACACGCCCGCCGACCGCCCTCGACACGAGGTCGATCGCCTCGCTCCCCCCGTTGGTGACGAGCAGCCGAGCAGGATCGACACCCATGGCGTCGGCCAGCCATCCGGTCGCCAGCGCCGGATCGGGATAGTGACGGACAGCGTCGGCGCGTCGGGCGAGGAGCGGCGCCACCTCCGGGGCGAAGGGATTGAGCGATGCGGACAGGTCGACGACGGTTGCAGGGTCGAGGCCGATCGCCGCCGCCACCGCCGGCCCATCGCCGCCGTGTCGTCCCGGCGGAGGGAGCAGGGATCGTCCGAGAGAGGTCACGAGGGCCGCCGGGGCCGTCCCGCACCTGCGACGACCAACGCGCCGGCGGCCAAGCCGGCGACGAGGGCGGCCGTGCAGTCCCGTGAGAGCCGGACGGCGCGGGCGATGTCCGACCGGCCGACGGGACCTCCCGAGCCCAGTCCTGGGCGGTCCTCGGTCCGATCGCCGTAGCGGTTCCTCCCTCCGAGGCGGACGCCGAGGGCGCCGGCGAAGGCCGCTTCGGCCACACCGGCGTTGGGCGACGGATGCGAGCCGGCGCCGGCCAGGACGGCGCGCCAGACGTCGGCGGCCCGGTCGGGACGGACGACCGCCACGAGCAGGGCGGTCAGCCGGGCGGGGAGCCAGTTGGCCGCATCGTCGAGCCGGGCCACTGCCGTTCCGAAGCGGGCGTAGCGCGGCGAGCGGTTGCCGACCATGGCGTCCATGGTATTGACGGCCCGGTACCCGAGGGCTCCGGGTGCCCCGGCCACAGCGGCCCAGAACGCGGGGGCGACGATGGCGTCGACCGTGTTCTCCGCCACCGACTCGACGACGGCCCGGACGATCTCGATCTCCATCAGGCCCTGCGGTTCCCGTCCGACGAGGGTGGGGAGGAGGTCCCGGGCGCTCTCGAGGTCACCGGCCGACAGGGCGGCGGCGACGCACCCGGCTGCCTCCCCGAGCGCCCGGCCACCGACGACGAGCGACGTGGCCACGATCGGGGATCGCAACAGTGCCCCACCGACTACACCGACGGCCGTTCCGATCCCCCGCGTAGAGAACGCCGCTCCCGAGCGAGGGCGAGTAGCACTTCTCCTCGACCACCCCCATGAGCCGACCGAAGACGGCCACCGGGTGGAGCGGGTCGGGAGGCTCGGCCACGAGCCGATCGGCCAGGAGGCCCGCCGGCGACACCGAACATCCTCGAGACGGCCCGGCCAGGTGACGTCAATGTGCGGCAGCCACGAGCAGGCCCACGGTCTCGGCCACCATGCCGGCCCCGCCGAGGACGTCTCCGGTGAACCCGCCCAGGCGACGGCGGCAGAACCGGACGACGACGGCGCCGGCCACGCCGGCCCCCACTACCGCCACGAGCCCGTGGAACCCCTCCGCCCAGTAGCCGAGGCCGATGCCGAGCACCGCCCCCTCCGAGGCGAGCCACCACCACCGGCGCCCCCCGAGGAACGTGCTGGCCAGGCCCACGTCCTCCCGGGCGTAGCGGACGGTTCGGACCGTCACGGCCATGACCGTGCGGGACACGCAGTACAGCGCGGCCAAGAGCGCCACGTTCGGGACCAGGGCATCGAGACAGGCCCACCTGATGAGGAGCACCGCGCCCGCCGCCCCGATCCCGAAGGCACCGATGGTCGGCTCGGCCATGACTTCGAGCCGGCGCCCCCGGTCGAGGTGGGCGAGCACGCCGTCGGCCGTGTCGGCCACGCCATCGAGGTGGAGCATGCCGGTGATGACGAGGTCGAAGACCACGGCGATCGCCGCCGCCGGGGCCGGGGCCCAGGCGTGCCTGGCGACGAGCCACACACCGCCGACGGCTGCGCCGATGGCTGTGCCGGCGAGGGGGAACCAATCGACGGTCGATCCGACCGGGCGGCGTGGACGGCCCACGACGGTGAGGAAGCCGAGGGCCCGGATCACCACCGGCTCCGTTCGAGGGGCAGCACCCGACCCGCCACGACCAGGACCACGTGGTCGCAGACGTCGGCGACCCGCTGGTTCACCGTTCCGAGGACGTCGCGGAAGTGCCGACCGACGTCGGTAGCGGGGTGCACCCCGAGCCCGACCTCCTCGGAGACGACGACGGTGCGGGAACCGCGACCGACGAGCGCGTCGACGAGATCCTCGACGTCGACGTCGAGGTCGTCATGGGCGGACACCCACGAGCCGAGCGAGTCGACGAGGACGACGCCGGCGACTGTCGCCAGGTGGTAGGAGAGGTCACGTCCGGCCTCGACGGTGGTCCAGGTGGCGGGACGTCGTCGACGATGACGGTCGACACGCTCGGCGAATTCCACATCGGAGGGATCGACGACCGAGGTGGCGAGATAGGTGACCTCGGCGTCGAGCGTCGCCGCCATCCCTTCGGCGACGGCCGATTTCCCCGAACGGGCGCCCCCGAGAACGAGGGTGTTCATCGTCGCGCCGGGCCGACAGACGGGCTCCCGGTTCCCGGTCGTCGGTGCCGGTCCGCTCGGCCGGCCTGGCCCTGTGTCACGTGAGCACCTTCTCTCGTGGCTCTTTGGACGGTCGTGGTACCGTCGCTGGAGCCTGTCGGGAACACCGGTGCAATTCCGGGGCTGTCCCGCAACTGTCACCAGGGAGCGGATCCCCCACTGTCGCCACGGCCAGCGAGCTGGAAGGCGGGGGCGAGCGTCGATCTGGGAGCCAGGATACCGGCAGGCGCGGAAGCCACGAGGATGGAGACGGCTTGATGCACGGCACCGACGTTGTGGACGCGGTGACGGCGGCGGTGGGCTACCTGCGGATCACGGTGGGGACCGGGGACACTCGAGCGGAGGACGGCGGGCAGGCCCGGGAGTGGCTCGGTTGTGAGGCCCTCGTCACGAACCCCTCCCGGCTGCTCGACCTGGCCCGGACGACCGCCGCCCTCCGGGGAGCCGAGACCGACCAGGTGGCCATGTCGCTCCTCGTCCAGGGATACGCCTTTCGCATCGCCTCGACGGCCATCGGCGCCTGGCTGGTGGGGGACACGGTGCTCGACGTATCACCGGTGACGACCTCCATCGCCATGGGACGCGACCGGCCCAATGCCGTTCGCCTGGCCGAGGCCCGGGGGATCCCCACCGACGACACCCTGGCCTCGCTGCACGCCGCGCTCATCAACGATCACCTGGCGCCGTTGGTGCGGGCGGCACATGACGCCTGCCGGGTGGGTGAAGCACTGCTGTGGGGGAACGTGGGCGCATCGTCCGCGGCTTCCTTCGGTGCATTCGTCGATCCACTGCCGCTCAGGGCCGACGACATCAGGACCCGGGCAGAGCTGTTCTTCGCATCCGCCCGTCCCGAGGTGCGGCAATCGGGACGGCTCGTCCCGGTCGGCCGTCGCTGGGTGTGGGAGCGGAACGCCTGCTGCCTCTGGTACAAGACGAAGGTAGGCAGCCGGTGCCAGGACTGCTCGCTTTGGACCGCCGAGGAACGAAGGGCCCGCTACGACGAGATGCTCGCAGAAGGAGGATCGACGCAGTGATCCTTCTCGTCTCTAATGCCGACTCCGAGCTGCTGGCGCTGCGCTCGGTGATGGAGGACCTCCCCGGCGACCTAGCCGGCGTCCGCTGGCTCCATCCCGACCGCATCGACTCCGTCCCCGATCTCGATGGGGTCTCCATCGTGGTCGTGCGGCTGCTCGGAGGCATCGGGGCCTGGGACGAGCACTTCGCAGCGCTGCGACGCGCGTGCATCGAGCGGGACGTCGCCCTGGTCGCCGTGGGAGGGGAGGCCCGACCCGACGCAGCCATGGCCGCCGCGTCGACGGTGCCCTCGGGTGTCTCCCACGAGGCCCATCGGTACCTCGCGCGCCGGAGGCCCGAGGAACATGGCCAACCTCGTCCGGTTCCTGTCCGACACGATCGCCCTCACCGGTCTCGGCTTCGAGCCCCCGGTGGCGCTGCCCGAGGTCGGTCTCTGGGACGGTGCCGGCATCGGTGCGCCCGGCCGTGATCGGGCCCCTGATCGGCCGCTCGTGGCCGTGATCTTCTATCGGGCCCATCTGGTGGCCGGCGACACGGGGTACGTGGCCGCTCTCTGCGGCGCCATCGAGGACGCCGGCGGTGACGCCGCTGCCGTCTGGACCTATTCGCTGCGGCGCGATGCAGAAGGGAGGGTACCCGCTCTCGGCCTCTGCCACCGGCTGGGCGCCGACGTCGTGGTCACCTCGACGTTGGCTGCCGGGTCGAACGACACGGTGCACGGCGGCGGCGACAGTGACGGTGACGGACGCGGCGACGGTGACGGGTGGGTCGTTCCCGGCCTCGACCAGCTGGCCGTGCCGATCATCCAGGCGCCGGCGACGGGCCGTTCCCGGGAAGAATGGCTCGGTGACCAGTCCGGCCTGGCTCCGATGGACGTCGCCAGCGGGATCGCCATCCCCGAGTTCGACGGACGCGTCATCGGACCCACGTACGCGTTCAAGGAAACCGTCGACGACGGGGGGGAGCCGGGGAGTGAGATCATCACCACCCGTGTGGACGCCGAGCGGGCCGGCCATCTCGCCCGCCTCGCCGTCCGCACCGGGCGTCTCGGTCGGACACCGGTCGCCGAACGCCGGGTGGCCATCGTCTTGTCGTCGTACCCGACGAGCAGGGCCAGGCTCGGCAACGCGGTAGGGCTCGATACCCCCGCATCGGCGGTGGACCTGCTGTCGGCCATGGAGCGGCACGGGTACACGGTGAGGCGCGTCCCCGAGGATGGCGACGCCCTCATGGCCGAGCTGGCCGAAGGCCTCTCCTACGAGACGAGCACGCTCGACGACCGGCAGATCTCCGAGGCGGCGGGGTCGACGAGCGCCGACGACTACGGCCGGTGGTTCGGTTCCCTTCCACAGCGGGCCCGACAACGGATCGAGGAGGCCTGGGGCGTACCGCCCGGGGAGGTGTACGTGTCGGGGGGCTCGCTGCACTTCCCGGGTCTCGACTTGGGCAACGTCCTCGTCGCCGTCCAGCCGCCTCGGGGCTTCCGAACCGATCCGATCGCCACGTACCACAGCCCCGATCTGGCCCCTCCCCACCACTACCTCGCCTTCTACCGTTGGCTCGCCACCCCGGTGTCCCGAGGGGGGTGGGGCGCCGATGCCGCGGTCCACCTCGGCAAGCACGGCACGCTCGAATGGCTGCCGGGCAAAGCGCTGGCGCCCTCCGCCGGCTGCTTCCCCGACACGGCCATCGGAGACCTTCCCTTCTTCTATCCCTTCGTCGTGAACGATCCCGGTGAGGGGGCCCAGGCCAAGAGGCGAGCCCATGCGGTGATCGTCGACCACCTGCCGCCGCCGATGACCCGCGCCGACACCTACGGCGACCTGGCCCGGCTGGAGCAGCTGCTCGACACCTACGCCCAGGTCCAGCTCATGGACCCGGACAAGCTTCCCGGCCTCCGCGGCCAGGTCTGGGAGCTGCTGGTCCAGGCCGAGATCCATCGCGACTTGAACCTCGGTGACACGCCGCCCGACGACCAGGGCTTCGACGACCTCCTGCTGCACGTGGACGGGTACCTGTGCGCGCTGAAGGACGCGCAGATCCGGGGCGGCCTCCACGTGCTCGGCCGCATCCCCGAAGACGATCAGCTCATCGACCACGTCCTCGGCATGACCCGTCTCGACCAGCGCTCGATACCCTCGCTCCGGGCAGAAGTCGCCGACGAGCTGGGCCTCCCGCCCGACTCGCAGCGTCGCCATGATGTCGACAGGATCGATGACCGATGCCGCGCCCGCGTCGAGGCCCTGGCCGGACGCGGCTGGCTGGCCGAGCCGGACGACGGGCCGATGCTCACCTGGGTGGCCCGCGCCCTCGTACCCCGCCTCCGACGAACCTCCGACGAGATCACCAACCTCCTCGCCGGGCTGGACGGTCGTCCGGTGCCGGCCGGGCCGAGCGGCGCTCCGAGCCGCGGCGGGGCCCACGTGCTCCCAACCGGGCGCAACTTCTATTCGATCGACCCCAAGGCGGTTCCCTCACCGTTGGCATTCTCCGTCGGCCAGGCGCTGGCCGACGCCGTGATCGAGCGCCACCTCGCCGATCACGGCACCTACCCACGCACGGTCGGCCTTGTCTTGTGGGGGACCGCCGCCATGCGCACCTCCGGTGACGATGCCGCCGAGGCGCTCGCCCTCCTCGGGGTCCGTCCCACCTGGAGCGACGAGAGCCAGCGGGTCACCGGTCTCGACGTGATCCCAGGCGCCGAGCTCGGCCGCCCGCGCGTCGACGTCACGCTCCGGATCAGCGGCTTCTTCCGTGACGCCTTCCCCCATGTGATCGAACTCTTGGACGATGCCGTACGCCTCGTGGGACAACTCGACGAGCCCGATGCCGACAACCCGGTGCGCGCCCACGGCGCCGGCGACCCGCGTCTGTGGGGCCCCCCGCCCGGTGGCTACGGTTCGGGCATCGACTCCATGCTCGCGAACCGGTCGTGGCGGACCGACGAGGATCTGGCCGAGGTCTATCTGGCCTGGACCGGCTACGCGTACGGGCGGGACCGCCACGGTGAACCAGACCCGGACGGCATGCGACGCCGGTTCGCCGCCATCGACGTGGCCGTGAAGAACCGGGACAACTGTGAGCACGACATCTTCGACTCCGCCGACTACGCCGAGGACCACGGCGGCATGGTGGCGGCCGCCCGTTTCCTGCGTGGGGAGGCTCCCGATGCGTACATCGGCGACTCGTCGGACCCGGCGCGGCCGGCTGTCCGTTCGTTGGCCGAAGAGGCGGCGGGGTGGTCCGGAGCCGGGTGCTCAACCCCGTGGATCGAGAGCATGCAACGGCACGGGTACAAGGGCGCATTCGAGCTGGCGGCGACCGTCGACTACCTCTTTGGCTACGACGCCACCGCCCACGTCGTCGACGACTGGATGTACGAGCGGGTCCTCGACGCCTATGTGGGAGACCCGGACATGCGATCGTTCTTCGCCCGATCGAACCCGTGGGCGCTCCGGTCGATCGCCGAACGCCTCTTGGAGGCCGAACGGCGGGGCCTGTGGAACGCGACGGAAGGCGCTCGAAAGACGCTGATCGACGCAGTGCTCGAGGCCGAGGGGTGGGAGGATCACGGTCGACGTCTCCGACGTTCCCCTTCGACAGCGTGGTCGGACAGCACGAGGCCAAGACGGCGCTCCTGCTGGCAACCGTCGACCACCGGATCGGCGGCGTCCTCCTCCGCGGCCACAAGGGAACGGCGAAGACGACGTTGGCTCGGGGACTGGCCGAACTGATCGGTGACGCGCCCTTCGTCGAACTGCCCATCGGTGCCACCGAGGACCGGGTGGTGGGCACGATCGACACCGTCGCCGCCCTCACCGGAAAGGGCGGGCGCTTCCGTCCCGGGCTCCTCCCCAGGCCCACGGGGGGTCCTCTACGTGGACGAGGTCAACCTGCTCGCGGACCATCTGGTCGACGTGCTGCTCGACGTCAGCGTGTCGGGCGTGAACATCGTCGAGCGGGACGGATGTCCCACCGCCATCCGTCCGAGTTCGTCCTCATCGGATCCATGAACCCCGAGGAGGGGGAGCTCCGGCCCCAGCTGCTCGACCGCTTCGGCCTGTGCGTCGACATCACAACGCCGGTGGATGTGGCTACCCGGGCCGAGGCCGTGCGCAGGCGGCTGGCCTTCGACGGCCACCGGCTCTCGGGGAGAGCCGCCACTGAGCCCGTCACCTCGACGGAGCCAGAGTCCCTTTGCGTCCCGGCGCCGATGAATCCGGCGGTGTCCTCCACATCGGGAATCGGAGCCGTGCCGGCGACGATCCCCGAGACCCTGATCGAGGCGGCCGTCCTTCTCGCCGCTGAGGTGGGGACCGAGGGATTGCGGGCCGATCTCACCTTGTGCCGGGCGGCGGCGGCGCTGGCCGGGCTCAATGGCCGCACCGAGACGACCGCAGACGACATGCGGGAGGTGGCGCCCCTCGTCCTCGCCCACCGCCAGCGGCGAGGTCCCTTCGATCCACCCGTGCTCGACCGGCGCCAGCTCGACGAGGCCCTGGAGAAGGTGGTGCCGCCACCTGACGCCGACAGCAGGCCGGACGAGGACAGGGGCGAGCGCGGCGACAACACCGGCAGGGACAACGCCGAAGACGGCACCGGTGACGACACCGGCGAGGACTGCGATGGTGAGGCGGGCCGCCCTCCATCGCGAGCTTCCGAGCGGCCGCTGGTCGTGGGTGAGCTCCGTGCGCCACCGGTCCCCCACCCGGGGACGACCACCGACGGGCGTGGCCGGTTCGTGCGCGACGCACTGCTGTCCGAGAGTGGGACGGTCTCCGTCGCCGCCACGGCACGGGCCCTCGCCGGCCGACGTGCCGACGACCGCGAAGCGCCGCTACGACGCGAGGACCTCCGATCTGAGATCAGAGTGGCCCGAGCCCCGCGCACCCTCGTGCTGTGTGTAGATCTCAGCGGTTCGATGGGCGCGGAGGAACGCGCCCGCGTCGCCACCGGCGTCGCCATCGGACTCCTCTCCGACGCCTACCTTCGGCGCCACAAGGTCGGCTTGGTGGGGTTCCGGGACGCCGGCGCCACCGTGCTGCTCTCGCCCACGTCCAGCATCGAGGTGGCCCGCAACCGGCTCGTCGATCTCGTCACCGGTGGCGATACGCCGCTCGCCGCCGGTATCTCCCTCGGCCTCCAGGTCGCCGAGCAGACCGTCTCCGACAAGACAGGGGCCCTGCTCGCCGTCCTCACCGACGGGCGGGCAACGGGCTCCCCCTATGCCGTCGAGCTGGCCATGGAGGCGGCAGCAACAGTGAGGCGTCGACGCATCCAGAGCATCGTGCTCGACTGTGAGACCGGCCCGCTGCGGTTGAACCTGGCCGGTCGGCTGGCCGAGGCCATGGGTGCTCCATGTGTCGACGCCTCCTCGCTCGACCTGCCCGGGCTGACCGATGCGGTGCGCCACCGGGTAGGCGCCTGATCGTGGCGGAGGAGGGCAGGGACATGAGAATCAGCCGGATCGTGCTGAGCGGGGCGGCCGTGGGCACGATCGTTGGCACCGGGCGTGCCGATCTCAACCGCACGCACGTGTTCAATCCTCAGTGGCCGCCCCACGCCCGGTTCCATGGCGCAGCGGGCTGGGGCAGCATCGTGGGTTCGCAGCTGCTTGCGCTGTGGCTGCTGTGGCGACCCGGCCAGCTCAGCGCCGAGCGTGACCTCGGCGTGAAGACCGCTGCCCTGGTCCCCACCATCGCCTGGGCACCGTTTTGGCTCGCCCTGGCCACGCCGGGCACCGCGGTCGAGGATGAGCCGGGACACCTCCCTCGCGTCGCCGGCGTACCGGCCAATCTTGTCCCCGCCACGCTGATCCCTGCCATCTGCGCGCTCGGCTACACGCTGCACCGCAACGGACGATAGAACGGCCTCCGACCCTCGTCAGACCCTCCGTATTTTGCGATCTGCGGGCGGCACGCCCCATCGAGGTTGCCGGTTACGGAACGAGCATGTTCCCGTTGGGCGTTTCGGTACAGAGCAGCGAACCGATCTGGTAGTTCCAGAACGACGTCTAGCCAAAGACGGCAGGCGGGGAGGCTTCTTCAAAAGGACACCGCGAGGATGACTCGCTCGATTGCGGCGTCGCGCTCTTCGGGTGGCAGATCTCGCAGGGATCCGCCTGTGAGGAGTGTGGCGATGCCATGCACAGCGGACCAGGCAACGTATTCCGCACCGATTCGCGCCTCCTCAGTGATCGCTCCGGTCTCTTCCAACTGGTCGAGAACGGAGACGAGGATGCTAAACAGCCCTCGTGCTCCTCCCGGGCGACGAGGTTCTGGATCAACTGGGATGGCGAAGGAGGTGTGGAACCAGCCCGGTTCTGACACGGCGAACTCCACGTAGGCTCGGCCGGCGACATGGAGCCGCTTCCAGGCCTCCTCTGGTCCGGTGGGGAGCTCGACCTCGGCCAATCGGGCTTCCATGAGTTCCCCCATATGGTCAAGACAGCGTCGGGCCACGGCCCGCAGGAGATCGTCGCGGTCAGCGAAGTGACGGTAAGCGGCGTTGGCAGTCACCCCGACCTGTCGGCTAAGCGCCCGCAGCACCACGGCCTCGGGGCCACCGGCGCGGGCGGCACCCATGGCTACCTCCACCAATGCTTCCCGGAGACGACCGTGGTGATACGTCGCTCCAGTGGACTTGATCCGAGATGTTGACACCGTGAAATGGCCTCGATATGGTACGAATGTTCACACTGTATACATGAGGATAAGCCGATGCCAGCATTGCCTTGGAGCAGCCGGGGGCCCGTCGAACCTGACCGCAGCTACGTGGTCATGTCATCCAAACTTCCTCTCAAACGGTCCCGCTCCATCCTCGGGTTCTTGCGCGACACCCGAGCCATCCGCCGCCAGCTCGCCTCAGCGGAGGGGTTGGTCGGATATGGCCTCTACGCCGACCTGGTGCACCGTACGTTTTGGACCTTCTCCGTCTGGGCCGACCAGCAGCACCTCGATAGCTTTGCGGCCAGCGAGCCTCATCGCCAGATCATCGCCAGGTTGCACCCGTTGATGGGCCCGACCCGATTCGCCACCTCGACCATGACCGGTTTGAGCATCCCCTCAGGCTGGCCCGATCGCAAGGCATCCGTAGCGTAACGAACAGATACCCATGAACCCACACGCAAAAGGATCCGACATGACCAGCAGCAATCAGTCCCCGTCGGCGGACAACTGGGACATCAGACACGACAGCGACCTCGAGTGGCTCCCCTGGGGCAACGGGGATAAGGCCCGAGCCAAAATTCTCGGCGAAGCAGACGGGTACACCATCGCATTAATCCAAGCCGAAGCCGGATACGAGACCCCTCAACACCAACACGCCCATGCGGAGTTCTTCTACCTCGTCGAAGGCAGTATACGAAACCAGGGGCAACAGATGAACACCGGTGACGGCTACGCCGCCGCACGGGGATCAGAACATACCGACTTCGAGGTTCAGAGTCCGTCCACCTACGTTTCTGTCTTCCGTCTCTAAAAGACCTGACTGCGATGAGCTCCCGTCGCCGAGGGGCGCTGCTGGCGACCGTATGCCTGGCCGTGTTCGCAATCAACCTGGACACAACCATTGTCAATGTCGCGCTCCCATCGTTGACCCGGCAGCTCGGGGCCGGCACGAGCACGCTTCAGTGGGTCGTTGATGCCTACAGCCTGGCATTCGCTGCGCTGGTGCTCACAGGTGGTTCGATTGGAGATCGCTTCGGACGGCGCCCCGTGCTTATTGTTGGCCTCCTCGGGTTCGCCTTTGCCTCGGCCGCCGGCGGTGTTTCGCACAGCGCGTCTGCACTGATAGGCATCCGCTTCGTCATGGGTGCCTTCGCCGCCCTAATCTATCCCACCACCCTGTCGATCATTACCAACGCCTATACCGATCGCAAAGAACGGGCAGGTGCGATCGGAATATGGGGAGCGGTCACCGGTCTCGGAGTGGCCGTTGGTCCAGTGACCGGCGGCTTGCTCCTCGCACACTTTTGGTATGGATCGGTATTCTTGGCGCTTGTACCGGCCGCGGCGATCGCGGCAATTGCCGCTGTGTTCATCGTTCCCGAATCTCGCGAACCTGGCGGTGCCCGACTCGACCTGCCCGGGTTATTGGCTTCCTCCGCGGCAATCGCGCTACTTGTCTACACGATTATTGAAGCACCGGGGCGCGGTTGGGGATCTGGAGTCACCATCGGCGGATTCGCCGGCACGCTGGCCATTGGAGTTTTGTTTGTCATCATCGAACGGCGCACCGCCAAGCCAATGCTCGACGTCACCCTGTTCAAGGTGCCCGCATTCTCAGCCGCCAGCGCTGCAGTGACCATCGCGTTCTTCGCTCTGTTCGGATTCATTTTCCTCATCACGCAGTATTTTCAATTCATCCGTCACTACGGGACGCTTTCTACTGGCGTACGGATCCTGCCTGTTGCGATGAGCATCGCCGTCGGCTCCGTTCTGGGGGCGCGCTTAGCGAGTCGACTCGGCACCCGATTGATCGTCGTGTCCGGCCTCACGCTCTTCGGGCTGTCCTTTGCCTGGATCGCCATCTCAGCCACGATGGACCCTTACCTCCAGATCGCTACCCAGATGGTCATCATGGGTTTCGGGCTGGGTCTCACGAGCACTCCAGCAACCGAGTCAATTCTCAGTGTTCTCCCCGCTGCGAAAGCTGGGGTCGGTTCAGCGGTGAACGACGCCACAAGGGAGACGGGTGGTGCACTTGGCGTCGCCGTTATCGGCAGTGTTTACAGCACGGCTTTCCTCCATCATCTCCTTGCCTCACCGGTGCACAATCTGCCGGTTGCCGCGTTCACGAAAGCCCAGACCTCCGTCGGAGCGGCGCTCGGAGTGGTCAGCCAAGCTCCGCGCTCGCAAGGTTTGGTACAGGACGTCACCGCTTCGTTCATGAGTGGCTTGCACATTGCCTGTGTCGCCGCCGCGGTGATTTGTTGGGGTGGTGCCGTTACCGCCCTACGCCTCCCGGGCCGACCGGCGCGGGGCGTCGTAGCCGCGGAGGGAGTTTCGAATCGACTGTCGCCGTTTTCGGCTCATGGACCCGCCAGCGGGCGTACCTGGAACCTGCAGACTCCAAGCAAGAACTGACCGGGCAGAGTGTCAGGGCCCAGGTGCTGGGAATGCGTAGGCCACTGTCGTTGGAGCTCCTCGACATCCGGATTCGGGAAGGAGAAGCTGGGCTGAGGTTGCCGTATCGAGCATGTCCGGTCCGGCGGTCCCAGGACCGTACGTTGCACAGGTGACAGACTCGGCCATGGGCATGCAGGTGGCCCTCCTCCGGGATATCGCTCCGTTACGCCGCGGACGGGCATCCGTCAGCGGCGTAAGCCGACCAGGTCCCACAGCAGGCCGGTGTCGAGATGGCGCTCGACTGCGTCGGCCAGGTAGTCGAACGTCCTCTCGAGCACCGGTGAGGGACGGACGCCGAAGAGCGCAACGAGGACGTCGGGGCTCTCGAGCAGTCCGTGGACCGTGGTGGCGAGGACGGCGCCACGACCCCAGAGGGCCGGACCGAGGGCGACGGCGTCACCGGAGACCTCGCCGTTGCGGATCTCGTACCCGGTCACCTCGATGCCGCTCAGGGGATCCCAGGGTGGCTCGAGCTCCGGGAACCGGACTGCGGTAGGCCGTGTGAGCTTCCTCGTCCCCATCTCCGTCGACAACGGGAGGAGGCCGAGCCCATGGCACGCTCCTTCGATCCCTTCACTGTCGTCGACGCGCTCGCCGAGCACCATGCAGCCACCGCAGATGCCGAGGACCGAGGCCCCTCGATCGGCCCGTTCTCGCAGGGCGCGGTCGAGGCGCTGGCGGCGGATCCAGGCGACGTCGGCTGCCACGTGCTTCGAGCCCGGGAGAACGACGAGCTCGGCTCCGGCGAGCTCGCTCGGGGTCGTCGCCCACCGCAGCCGGGTCACGTGACCGAGCAGGTGGAGCTCGTCGAGGTTCGACGCGTACGGGTAGCGCACCACAGCGACATCGGGAGCGCCCTCTGGCGGGGTCACCCGCACGGTGCCGCCTTCCTCGTCGGGGAGCTCGTGGTCGAGGACGGGAACCACGCCGGCCAGCCGCATGCCGGTCCGCTCGGTGAGGATCGACGGTCCCGGATCGAGGAGGCTCGCGTCGCCCCGGAACTTGTTGAGCACGAATGCGGAAAGGCGCGACCGGGTCTCCTCGGGGACGAGGGCCCAGGTGCCGTACAGGTGGGCGAACGCCCCGCCCCGGTCGATGTCCGCCACGAGCAGGGCGGCGGCCTCGGCGTGGTCGAGCACCCGCTTGTTGACGAGGTCAGGAAGGTTGATCTCGGCCGGGCTGCCCGCTCCTTCGATCAGCACGAGCTGGTGCCCGGCTCTGAGCCGGTCGAACGCCGCCGACATCGACGGCCACAGCTCGGGGCCGCGCCGGCGCCATGGCATGGCCGTCAGGTCATGACGGGCCACGCCGTCCACGACGACCTGGCTGCGGGAGTCCCCTTCCGGCTTGAGCAACACGGGGTTCATGTCGAGACTCGGTTCCACCAAGGCAGCGCCGGCCTGGAGCCACTGGGCCACACCGATCTCACCGCCGTCGACAACGCGGGCGTTGTTCGACATGTTCTGGGCCTTGAACGGGACGACATCGATCCCCTGCCGAGCGAACCAGCGGGCGAGGGCGGTCACGAGGAGGCTCTTGCCGGCGCTCGACGTGCACCCGAGGACCATCAACGGTCGGAGCCCGGTCGCACCCGCACTCATCGGAGGCTCCCTCCACTGCGCCTGGGTCGGTGCTCGCCGTCTCCTCGATGCGTGTCTCTACGATGGCCGACGTGACGAGCGTCCTCGTGCTGGCCGGCACCACTGAAGCCACGGGACTGGCCGAAGTGCTCACCGCGAACCACGGTGTCGACGTGGTGAGCTCGCTGGCCGGCATCACCTCCCGTCCCGGCACCCGGGCCGGGTCCGTCCGCCGGGGAGGGTTCGGTGGCGTGTCCGGGCTCATCGATGCGTTGGGCGAGGGGCGATTCGCCGCCGTGATCGATGCCACCCATCCTTTCGCCGCGGTCATGCCCTTCCACGCCGAGGAGGCGGCGTCGGCGACCGGCACGCCGCTTTGCCGGCTCCTCCGACCACCGTGGGCGCCGAGTCCGGACGATCGCTGGATCGACGTCACCGACCTGGCGGAGGCGAGCCGGGCGATCGAGTCCATCGGCGCCCGGCGAGTGCTCCTGACCATCGGTCGCCGGGGGACAGGCCACTTCGCCGCGTCCCGCGCCCGGTTTCTGGTGCGGTCGATCGAACCCCCCGACGAGCTGGCGCCCCGTCACGAGCTCCTGCTGGCCAGGGGACCCTTCGACGTCGACCACGAGCGTGACCTGCTCGTCAGGCGCGACATCGACGCCGTCGTGTCGAAGAACTCCGGAGGAAAGGCGACCGTGGCGAAGCTCGTGGCCGCCCGTGAGCTCGGCATCCCGGTGGTGATGGTGGCCCGGCCACCCCAGCCCGATGTCGTGACCGTGGCCGATGTCGATCACGCCGTGGACTGGCTCGACCGCACCATCGGGCTCTGAGGAGGCGCCTCCGCCGGCTCTGCCGGTCCGGTCCCGCCGGTCAGCCCCTCGCCGCCGTACCAGCGAGGGGTGTAGACGCTCGTCCCCTTCGGACGGCCAGCGACCATCCGGGTGGCCGAAGAACCGACGACCACGATGGTGCGCATGTCGACCGGCATCTCGTGGACCTCGTGGAGCGTCACCACGCTGACCCTTTCTCCCGGCCGTCCCACGTCGCGTCCGAGGACGACGGGGGTGGCGGGCGGGCGGTGTTCGGAGAGGATCCCGACCGCCCGGGCGAACTGCCAGGGACGGTGGCGAGAGGCCGGGTTGTACAGGGCGACGACGAAGTCGGCCGATGCCGCCGCTCGGAGGCGCCGCTCGACCACCTCCCAGGGCTTCAACACGTCGGAGAGCGAGATCGAGCAGAAGTCGTGCCCCAGCGGGGCCCCGACCCGGGACGCCAGCGCCTGGGCGGCGGAGACGCCCGGGACGATTTCGACCCTGACCTCCCTCCAGCGATCGGGGTGGCAGTCCAGCTGTTCGACGACGGCGCCGGCCATGGCGAAGACGCCGGGGTCGCCCGATGAGACGAGGACCACCCTGTTCCCGGCGTCGGCCAGTTCGAGAGCGAGAACGGCACGAGCGGACTCGACCCGGTTGCCCGAACGATGAAGGCGCGCCGAGGTCGGCACCGGGACGAGGTCGAGATAGCGGCCGTAGCCGACCAGGTCCGTGGCCTCGGCGATCCGCTGGGCCGCTTCGGGTACGAGCCAGTCCGGCCGCCCCGGTCCGAGCCCGACCACGCTGAGGACGCCGCCGAGCGGCTCGTGCGGGTCCGCAATGGATCCAGCCCCGGCGGCGCCGGACCGGTCCGTCATCGCTGCCCTGCCACCCTGCTCGGGAACAGGACGACCGAGAAGTACGGGGCGGTAACGTCGTCGGTGTCGAGGAGCGGGATCACGCGCTGGCCGGTACAGCTGGCCAGCTCCACATACACGGCGTCCTTGGCCAGCCCGGAGGCGAGGGCCGCCTCCCTCACCACCGGCAGGTTCCGGCCGACCTTCATGACCACGGCCGAGCCCGAGGAGGCCATCGCCTCCTGCAGCTCTTCTGGAGGGAGGGTTGCCGGTATGACGGTGAGTGTCTCGCCCAACGAGACGAGGGGGGTCCCGGCCGCCGCCGCCGCTGCCGCCACCGAGGTCACACCGGGCACCACCTCGACCGGGTACCGGCCGGCGAGCCGGCGGTGGAGGTACATGTAGCTGCCATAGAAGAACGGGTCTCCCTCACAGATCACCGCCGTGTCGTGCCCCCTGTCGAGCTCGGCGGCGATGGCCCCGGCGGCACCGTCATAGAGCTCGGTCAGACGGCGCGCGTATTCAGCCTCCTCCACCGGCTCGGTGGTGACCGGATAGCTCAGCCGCAGGTGCTCGTGGTGGTCGTCGAGGAGCGCTTCGACGACGGCCAGGCCGTTGCCCCGCCCGCCTTTCCTGCGGGCGGCGAAGGAGACGATCACCTGGCAGGCGGCGATGACCCGCCGGGCCTTGACCGTGACGAGCTCGGGGTCCCCGGGACCCACCCCCACGCCGAAGAGCGTCCCGATCCCGCTCGACGTATCGTCTCGCCGCTCCGGGTCCACCGCTCAGACCCGGTCGCTCGCCAGAGCGTTGACGGAGGCGGCGGCCATGGCGCTACCACCCCGGCGCCCCCGCACGACGAGGTGTGGAACCGGGTGGTCGATGCCGAGGAACGCCTGGGCGGTCAGCGCATCTTTCGCCTCTGCAGCGCCGACGAACCCCACCGGCACCCCCACGATCGCCGCCGGGCGCCGGTCCTGTGTACGCATCAGCTCGAGCAGGCGGAAGAGAGCGGTCGGCGCGTTGCCGAACACGGCGAGGGCCCCGTCCAGGTTCGGGAGCCAACGGTCCACGGCAGCCGCCGACCGGGTGGTCCCCATCTCTCTCGCTTCGGCGTCCACGGCGTCCTCGGTGAGCGTGCACACCACGGGGTTCCCGGCCGGGAGGCGCGAGCGGGTGATCCCGTACGCCACCATCATCGAGTCGACGAGAACAGGGCACCCCGAACGGAGGGCCGACCGAGCCCTCGGGACGAAGTCGCCTGACGCATCCGTCAGTCCCGGGAGGTCGGTCATACCGCAGGCATGGATCATGCGCACCACGACCGGCTCGAGGTCATCGGCCAGACCGGAGAGGTCGGCTTCTGTCCGGATGGTGTCGAAGGAACGGCGGTAGATGGCGGATGCGTCCCGCTCGTAGTCGAGCGCAGCCGGGACCGAGGCCCGGTCATGGGTCTCAGTCACGGAAGCTCCCGTGCTCGTCGGCCACCACCACGCGGATACGCGGACCGGACCCGGTCGGGGCGCCGCAGCGCTTCTCGCAGCCCGAAAAGTGGACGCCCGGCGTCTCGGGCGTCGCTCGGGCGAGCAGGGACCGGGCGGCTTCCCGGGTGTCGGCACGGCCGGCGGGACACCCGGGCCGGCCGACGCACGCCGAGATCCGATGGACCGGATCGGTGGGGTCGGCCGAGCAGCCGGCAGCCTCGAGCCCGGTGACGACAGCGGTGACATCGGCACGGTCGATGCCCAGGACGACCACACCCCGCCACGGCGTGAGCCGGACGAGGGCAGACGCCTTCTCTGCTGTGTCCGCCACCCGATGGAACGCGTCCGGTGTCATGAGACCGAGGAAGGGAGCGGCCCCGATCGAGACCCTCGTCACCCCGGCCCAGTCGAAGACACCGACGGGGGCGCCGTTCCCGGGGTTCGACGGTGTCGTGGCCCCGCTCGGTGCGCGACCCGAGCCGGTGATCTGGCGGCCTCCCAGCATGGCAAGGAGCGGATCGCGGCCCATCCGGCCGACGAGCTCGTCCATGCGTCGGCCCGAACGGGCACACAACCGGGCGGCACCGAGGACGACGGCGGCGAGGTCGGCCTGTCGTACCCACACGGGGGCGGGATCGGTCTCGCTGCCTGGTGCGTCGGCCCATCCCGGTGACCCGTCGGTGGTGGGACGATCGAGTGCTCGGCCCAGTTCGATCTGGAACATGGTCCCCTCAGGCGAGCGAGCGGCCCCGAGGGCGACGTCGGCGCCGAAGCGGCGGACGGACACCGATCCGCCGTCATCGATGACGATGCAGAACTTCGGAGGCAGACCGGAGAGATCCGGATCTGCGGCGAGCGTACCGACCACATCATCGACGGTGGCGGTCAGGTCGACGAGCGAGGCGGGGTCGTGGCCGGTGAGGGGGCTGGCCATCACCTCGCGTCGGAGGTCCAAGCCGACGTCCGCCTCGGCGAGCCCCTCATCGACAAGCCGCCTTGCCGCCGTCGCCGCGACCTCATGGCCCAGGCCGCGGATCTGCACGTTCGCCCGCGCCGTGAGCTCGATCTCCCCCGAGCCGAACCGCTCGGCCACCTCGGCGATAGCGCGGAGGCCGCCGACCGTGACCGATCCCCCCGGCATGCGCAACCTGATGAGCAGGCCGTCCCCGACCTCCATCGGCACCTGGGCCGTCGGGCAGGCGCCGCGGACGAGCGACGGGACGGAGGTCGGCACCGCACGAAGGTACCACCCACGTATGGCGGGATGCCCTACGTACCCGCCGGCCAGGCCACCACCGCCATCAGTCGGGACCCCACCGTTCGGCCAGCCCTTCGACCCAGGCAGTGGCCCGACCGGGATCATCCGGAGGTGACTCGACCACCACCAGTTCGGTCACCCCGAGCTCGGTCAGCATGGTGATGTCCTCGGGTTGGCCGTCGCGGAGCGAGACGGCCATCTCCACGGTGGCGGGGTCCCGTCCGGACCGGCGGCAGCGGGTTGCGAGCGCATCCACACGGCCGGGCAGCTCCTCTCGTGAGAGATTGAAGCCGTACCAGCCGTCGCCCCAGGCGGCGACGCGGTCCAGCGCAGCATCGCTGTTGCCCCCGAGGATGATCGGGACTCGATGGTCCTGGACCGGCTTCGGAAAGCTCCGCACCTCCCGGAACCCGACGAGCTCTCCCTCGTAGGAGGCGGGGTCCTCACGCCACAGGGTGCGCATCACGTCGACGAATTCTCGAGTCCGTCGGGCGCGACCGGCAAAGGGGATCCCGAGGGCGGTGAACTCCTCGCGTGACCACCCGATCCCGACTCCGAGCACGAAGCGACCCCCCGAGAGGACGTCGAGGCTGGCCGCCTGCTTGCGCCGCCACCAGCGGGTTGTGCTGCGGGAGGAGCAGGATCCCCGTGGCCACCCGGATCCGCGACGTCACCGCGGCGACGTAGGCGAGGGTGAGCAGGGGATCGAGCCAGTCGGCGTCGGACGGGACGGCGATGCGCCCGTTTGACGCGTAGGGGTACGGCGAATCCCGCCGGTCCACCATGACGACGTGCTCGCCCGACCACAGGGTGGAGAATCCGGCGACGTCAGCCGCTTCGGCGACCGCCCCGATCACCGAGGGGTCGGCTCCGGCGCCGATGCCGAGGGCGTGAAGACCGATCCGCACGTGGCCATGTTTGCACCCGGGGGACCGACCCGCCCGGGTCGGTCCCCCGGTCCGGCACGTATCCGGCCCCGAGCTCCCCGGTACCATTGGGGCGCCCCACTCGGGGGGCCCCACTCACAGCGTCGGGGGGATGGTTCGATGCCCTATGTAAGCGGCCGTGTGATGCACGACGCCGACTCCCACCTCATGGAGACGCCGACGTGGCTACGCGACCATGCCGAGGCGAGGTTCCGTGATCGTCTTCCGTTCCTGACGTACTCCAGCGGCAACGAGCTACGCCAGACGGGCAACCCCGAAGAACAGCGGCACGACCTGGTCGCCTCGTTCGACCGGCTTCGTCAACAGCACGCCTCGGAGGAGTACCGGGCCTGCGAGGACCAAGAGATCATGACCCGCAAGAACTTCGCGGCGACAGGGGCGTTCATCCCGGACGACCGTCCTCGGGCCCTGGACCTCCTCGGGTTCGGCAGCCAGCTGATCTTCAACACCTTCCACAACAGCCGGCTTCACGATCTCGAACACGCGGGCGATCCGGAGCTCGCCTATGCCGCCGCCCGGGCCCACAACCGGGGGATGATCGAGTTCTGCTCGGTCGACCCCCGCCTTCTACCAACCTGCTACATCCCCTTGGCCGACCCCGACCTCGCCACACAGGCGACCGAGAAGGCGCTGTCCCAAGGAGCAGCCGCCCTGCTCGTCGCGTCGGGCTGCCCTCCCGCCTTCTCCCCCAGCCATCTCGACCTCTTCGGCGTCTGGGCGCGAGCCGAGGAGGCCGGTGTCCCCATCGTGTTCCATGTGGGCGGCACCGGCGAACTGATCGACCCGCACTACTTCGTCAACGGGCTCCCTGTCCCCCACGACTTCCACGGTGGCGACGAGAACTTTCGTTCGGTCGACTACATGGGCATCCCCGGGCCGCCGGCCCAGACCCTGGCGACGATGATCTTCGACGGCGTGCTCGAGCGTTTCCCCGAGCTCCGCATCGGAGTCATCGAGCAGGGCGCCATCTGGGTGCCGTCGTGGCTCCGCCAGATGGAGTCCGCCTTCGACGCGTTCGCCCGTCACGAGGCGCGGCTGCAGTCCCTGTCGATGCGTCCGTCGGACTATGTGCACCGCCAGGTGCGCTTCACGCCGTACCCGACCGAGGATGTCGGGTGGATCATCGAGCAGGGCGGCCCTGAGCTGCCCATGTTCTCGTCCGACTATCCCCACGTCGAAGGGGGCCGGAAGCCCGTCGAGCGTTTCGAGGCCTCGCTGGGCGACACCAGCGACGCGGTGCGCCAGAAGTTCTACG
Organism: uncultured Acidimicrobiaceae bacterium; assembly: GCA_963828385.1. Lineage (GTDB taxonomy): Bacteria > Actinomycetota > Acidimicrobiia > Acidimicrobiales > RAAP-2 > Bog-756. Next base: position 105,151 of record CAWHEF010000002.1, on the reverse strand, counting down.
TCGACAACTTCCTCGACCTGATGGGGTCCGCCGGCGCTCATCTCGCCGCCTGAGCCCGGGTCGCCCCGGGTCCGGACCGGTTCCTCGTCCCTGGTCCCCAGACCCCGATGGTACGGTCCGGCTCATGGCGCAGGCCTCGAGGTTCCTCATCAACACGGGCACGGGCAAGGGGAAGAGCTCGGCGGCCATGGGTGTGATGGGCCGGAGCTGGGCCCGGGGGTGGGACACGGCCGTCGTCCAGTTCGTGAAGAGCGAGAAGTGGAAGGTGGGGGAGCGCAAGCTGGCCGACCATCTCGGCATCGAGTGGCACACGCTCGGCGACGGCTTCACCTGGGAGTCGACCGACCTCGACGAGACGGCGGCCAAGGGGCGACACGCCTGGGACGTGGCCGCCGGGCTCATCGGCAGCGGTCGCTACGACCTGGTCATCCTGGACGAGGCGACCTACATCGTGAAGTACGGATGGGTGCCGGTCGAACGCCTCGTCGAGGTGATCGCGGCGCGACCGCGGCGCACCAACGTGGTCATGACCGGCCGCTACGCCTCTCCCGAGCTCATCGACATCGCCGACACCGTGACCGAGATGGTCAAGGTGAAGCACGCTATGGACGAAGGGATCGGGGCCCGCAAGGGCATCGAGTACTGAGGCGGATCGTGGCTACCCTCGGCCCGCGCTTCGTGGTGGGCGGAACCAGCTCGGGGGTCGGGAAGACGACCGTGGCCACCGGCCTCATGGCCGCCCTCGTCCGGCGGGGACTCCGCGTCGGGGGTGCCAAGGTGGGCCCGGACTTCATCGACACCGGCTACCACGCCCTCGCCACAGGCAGGCCGCCACGGAACCTCGACCCATGGCTCTCCGGCGTCGACTCGCTCCGTCCGCTGGCGGCACGGGCGGCATCCGGCTGCGACGTCCTGGTGGTCGAAGGGGTGATGGGTCTCTTCGACGGGGCCGCCGATGGCAGCGTGTCGTCGACGGCGGAGGTGGCCCTGGCGTTGGATGCACCCGTCGTGCTCGTCGTCGACGCCTCCTCGGCGAGCACATCGGTGGCCGCCACCGTCCTCGGCTTTGCCACCTTCGATCGCGCGCATCCGCCTGGCTGGCATCGTCATCAACCGTGTCGCCTCCGACAGCCACGAGAAGGTGGTCCGCGACGCCGTCGCCGGCTTGCCCGTGCCCGTGCCCGTGCTGGGTGTCCTCCGCCGCGACGACCGGCTCGTCTGGCGCGACCGCCACCTCGGCCTGGTGCCGGTGGTGGAACATTCCGAGGCGGTGGCGGCTTCGCTCGACCGGCTGTCGGCGACCGTCGCCCGGTCGTGCGAGCTCGACGCCATCGTGTCCCTCTCCCGCCGGGCCCCGGCCATCGAGGCGGGCGCGCCGGAGATGCCGAGGCCTGTCGGCAGGGCCCGGATCGCCGTGGCGTCGGGGGCGGCGTTCAGCTTCTCCTACGTCGACAATCTCGAAGCCATGACCGCTGCGGGCGCCGAGGTCGTCGCCTTCGATCCCTGTCACGACCCGTCGCTGCCCGAGGGGACGACCGGGCTGCTGGCCGGCGGCGGGTTCCCGGAGGTCTACGCCGACGTCCTGAGCGACAACCGGGTCCTCCTCGATGACGTGCGGGCGAGAATCGGCTCCGGCATGCCCGTGTGGGCTGAGTGCGGCGGGTTGGTATGGATGTGCGATCTCCTCGTCGACGGCCAGGCATCCACTGTCAAGGAGACGAGTCCGGTCGCCGACGGGTCCGGTCCCCTGAGGCGCGAGCTCGTCGGGGCGGTGGACGCAGAGGCCCGGATGACAACGAAGCTCACCCTCGGGTACCGGGAGGCGACGACGACGGTGGCCACTCCGCTCGGTCCGGCGGGACTTCGCCTGCGCGGCCACGAATACCACTACTCCACCGTGGAGCCGCCCGGCTCGGCGCTCACGATGACCGGCCGGAGCGGAACGGCGACCTCAGGGTTCGGCGCCGAACGGATGCTCGCCTCCTACCTGCACGTCCATCTCGCGAACCGGCCGGACATCGCCGAGCACTTCGTGGCGGCCTGCAGCCCGGCTCGGACCCGACTGCCCTACTGACGCCCTACGTGCGCTAGGTTCCACTTCCGTGCGGAAGTCGTCCGTCTACCTGCCCGAATCGCTCAAGCAGAGCCTCGCCGAGCTCGCCAGCCGATCAGGCCGCTCAGAGGCCGACCTCATCCGCCAGGCCATCGAACGGCTGACAGCCATCGCCGAGCGGGGGGATGGGTTGACGGTCGAGGATCAGCCGGCAGCGGCGCACCGCCAGGGCCCCCTTCTCGTCGGGGTCGGCATGGGTCCGGGCGATCCCCGGTACGTGACCCGACTGGCCCGAGACACGTTGCTCGGCTGCGACAGGGTGTTCTCGTTGTCGTGGTCACCCCGCTCGGTCGGACGGGCCGAGGCGGTCGCCCGCACGGTCGCCCCCACGGTTCCGATCGAACGGCTCGAGCTCGACATCACGTCCCAGGACGGGGAGCGCCGGGCCTCCCTCCGGGCAGCCGCCCAGGCGGCGATCGCTCCCCTCGATGCCGGCGAGGCGGTGGCCGTTGTCACGCTCGGCGACCCGGCGATGTGGTCCGTCTTCCCCGATCTCGCCGATGAGATACGGGCGAGCCGTCCGACGGTCCCGGTCGAGATGGTGCCGGGCATCATGTCCTTCCAGGCGCTCTCGGGCGCGACCTCGACGGTGCTCGCCCGTCCCGGGCAGGCCGTGCTGGCGGTGGAGGGCAGCATCCGCGCTCGGCGCTCGACGATCCGGACACCGCCGTCGTGATCTGCAAGGGCGCACCGGACCTCGACGTCCTCATCGAGGCGGCGACGGCCTCGGGCCGCACCGATCTCGTCCGTGTCGGCGAGCTCCTCGGTCAGCCCGGCGAGCACGTGGGCGACCTGTCCGGCTTCCGAGACGGTCCCCTGTCGTACCTGGCCACAGTCATCCTGCCCGCTGTCCGTGGGCCGGCGCCCGATCCGAGCGGGAGCTTCCCGGCTACCAAGGACGGCGACCGGTGACCATCTCGTTCATCGGCGCCGGACCGGGGGATCCCGATCTCATCACGGTCCGTGGCAGGGACCGGCTGGCAGGGGCCGACATCGTGATCTGGGCGGCATCACTCGTTCCCGAGGCACTGCTCAGGCACTGTCGCCGCGACGTGATCGTCCACGACTCGAAGACGATGACCCTGGAAGAGGTGTGCGGCGTCTTCGAGGCCAACCCCGATGCCGCCATCGTCCGGCTCCATTCCGGTGACACCTCCATCTACAGCGCCATCGGCGAGCAGATCGCCTGGTGCCGGGCGAACGGCCGCGACTTCGAGGTCGTCCCCGGAGTCACGTCGGTATCGGCTACCGCCGCCGCCGTCGGGTGCGAGCTCACCGTGCCCGGCCTGTCCCAGACACTTGTCATGACCCGCCTGGCCCGTCGCACCAGCTCATCGATGCCGCCGACCGAGTCCCTCACCGCAGCAGCGAACGCCGGCGGGACCCTCGCCCTCTTCCTCTCCGTCAACCACGTCGACGAGGTGGTCGACGAGCTCGTCGCCGGCGGTTCGGACCATTCGGTCGAGACGCCGGTGATCGTCGCCCACCGGGTCACCTGGCCCGACGAGCGGATCGTGCGAACCACGCTCGGGGACCTGGCCGCCGTCGTGGAGCGCGAGCGGTTCGATGCCACCACCATGCTGCTCATCGGGCCCGCGCTCGACACAGCCGATCACGTCCGTCGGAGCCACGTCTACGACGGCACCTACACCACCCGGTTCCGCCAGGGTGCCCCTTCGCCGTCGACTGAACCGTCCGGTGGCAGACCGCCCAGGAGCGAACAGGCTGCCGGATCCACACCGGCACCGTCCGACCATGGGTGAGCGGACGAATTCTGAGGCACTCGGCCCGATCGTCGTCGTGGGGATGATCGGCGGCGAAGTCTTCGGCCGTGAGGCGATGGCAGCGATCGACCGGGCCGACGTCGTGGTCGGAGCCCCCCGACACCTCGATCGTCTCGGCTCGGTGGATCTTCCTGTCCGACTCCATCCGCCCGATGCGCCCGAGGGCACGGACGGGGCGAGACGAGTGCCGTTGACCGCGGACCTCGACGAGGCAATGGACGAGATCGACGCTGCTCGTCGGCGAGGAGAGCGCACCTGCGTCCTCGCCTCCGGTGATCCCGGGTTCTTCGGCATCGTCCGATCACTGGGGCTCCGCTTCGGACCCGACCACTTGGAGGTCCACCCGGCGCCGTCGTCGGCGTCGCTGGCCTTCGCAACCGTCGGAGAGAGCTGGGACGATGCCGTCGTCGTGTCGGCCCACGGTCGACCGCTCGCTCCCGCCATCGATGCCGTCGCCTCGGCGAGCAAAGCGGCGGTTCTGACCGACCCGACGAACCCTCCCCAATCGGTCGGACAGGCGCTGCTCGCTCGCGGATGCACCGGTCGGGCAGTGGTGGTCACGAGGATCGGAGAAGCGGACGAGCGAACCGAGGACACCGATGTCGTCGGTCTGGCCCGGGGTTCGTTCGACCCGCTCTCGGTCGTGCTGCTCGAGTCCGGGGCAACGGCGCGTCCATCCGGAGACGTCGAGCGCACGTTCAACAACGCCTGGGGAACGCCCGAGGAGAGCTTCGATCACCGGGCCGGCATGATCACCAAAGCCGAGGTGCGGGCGGTCGTGTTGAGCAAGCTCTCGCTCGGGACGGTCGGGCACCCTGGGGTGTTCTGGGACGTGGGGGCGGGAAGCGGCTCGATCGGCATCGAGGCCGCCTGCCTGACCCCGGCAACCCGGGTCTTCGCCGTCGAGCGCCGGAGCGACGACGCCGCCCGGATCGCCGCGAACGCCGCCTCCCGGGGCGTCGGTGTCGACGTCGTGGAAGGTGAAGCGCCGTCGGTGCTCGCCGGCCTCCCCGACCCGGACCGGGTGTTCGTCGGCGGAGGCGGCATCGATCTCCTCGATGCCTGCATCGAGCGCCTCCGGCCCGGCGGAGTCATCGCCGCCACGTACGTGCTGATGGACCGGGCGTTGGCAGCCAGGGAGCGGCTCGGTCAGATGATCCAGGTCCGGGTCGACCGGTGCGTGCCGTTGGGATCGGCCGGAGTCCGGATGGAGCCGTTGAACCCGGTTTTCGTGTGCTGGTCGACGCCATGAGCCGCATCGTCCTCGGTGTGGGAATGTCATCGAAGGCGACGCCAGGGGATGTCCGTTCGCTCGCCGACCGGGTCGTCCGCCAAGCAGGCCTCGGTGCCGCTTCGGTGACCGCACTCGCCACCCGCGCCCGGTTGGCAGACGACCCCCGGGTCGCCATGGGCTTCCCGGTCGTCGCGGTCGACGACGGCTGCCTGCTCGACTGGTTCCCCGAGCCTTCCCGGGCGCTGTTCCCCGCCCGCGTCGCCGAGGGTTGCGCGCTCATCGCCGCAGGTCCCGGCTCGAGCCTGGTCGTCCCCACCGTCCGGGCGTCCCACGCCACGGCGGCACTGGCGGCGGGGGGCGACGCTCGGGTCCCTCCTTCCGACACCGACGCCGACGTCACTTCAGCCTCTTCTCCATCCGGTGGCGACCGGTGACCGTCTACCTCGTCGGGGCGGGACCGGGCGACCCCGAGCTCCTCACCGTGCGCGCCGCTCGCCTCCTCACCACCGCCCAGGTCCTCCTGTACGACCGGCTGGCCAGCCCGGCCATCCTCGATCTCGTCCCGCCGAGCGCCCTCACGATCGATGTCGGGAAGTCGGCCGGCTCCAGCCCGGTTCCTCAGCGGCGGATCAACGAGCTGCTCGTGGAGCACGGACGAACCGGCGGCACCGTCGTCCGGCTGAAGGGCGGAGACCCGTTCGTCTTCGGACGAGGCGGCGAGGAGGCGGTGGCCCTCAACGACGCCGGTGTCCCCTTCGACGTCGTACCGGGGGTCTCGTCCGCCCTGGCCGGTCCCTCCTCGGCGGGCATCCCCGTCACCATGCGTAACCAGGCACCGCTCTTCACCGTGGTCACCGGGCACGAGGATGCCACGACAGGAGAGTCCGTCGACTGGGAGAAGCTGGCCACGCTCGGGTCCACCCTCGTGATCCTCATGGGCGTGGCCCGTATCGCCTCCATCGTCGAGCGGCTGGTCGCCGGAGGTCTCGACCCGAGCACACCGGCCGCCGGCATCCACTGGGCCACGACCGAGAGGCAGACGGTGATCAGGACAACCCTTGCCGGCCTGCCCGACCAGCCCCTCAGCGCCCCCTCCGTCATCGTGGTCGGTGACGTCGCCGCGCTCGACCTCCGCTCCGTCGCCAGTTCGGACGAACCCAGGACAGCCGGTTGAATCGGACGAAGCTCACCCTGATCGGCATCGGTGTCGGCGATCCCCGACACCTGACCCTCGAGGCGGTCGCCGCCCTGGGCCAGGTTGACGTCTTCTTCGTCGTCGACAAAGGGCCTGACCGGGCCGAGCTAACCGAGCTGCGGACGAGGATCCTGGCCATCCACCGGCCGGACGGGGCGTATCGCACCGTCGTGATCCGCGATGCCGAACGGGACCGGGCACCAGCCGGCTACCGGGCCGAAGTGGAAGCATGGCATGCCAAGCGTGCCGCCCTCTGGGCGGACGCCATCGAGGCGAACCTGGGCGAGGGCGAGCACGGTGGGTTCCTCGTCTGGGGCGAGCCCGCCCTCTACGACAGCACACTGCGCATCCTCGAGACCGTTCAGCAGGAGCGCGGGGTCGTCTTCTCGCTCGACGTGGTCCCGGGAATCAGCAGCATCCAGCTGCTGGCGGCCCGCCACCGGATCCCGCTCAACCGGGTGGGGCAGGCAGTTCACGTCACAACCGGTCGTGCACTCCGATCCGGCGACGTTCCCGACCATGGCGACATCGTGGTCATGCTCGACGGAGTGTGCTCCTTCGCGTCGGTCGACTTCGAGGCCGACATCTACTGGGGCGCCTATCTGGGCAGCCCGGACGAGGTGCTCGTCTCGGGCCGGCTGGCCGATGTGAGTGCCACGATCCAACGGGTCCGCTCCGAAGCTCGAGCCAGGCACGGGTGGATCATGGACACCTACCTGTTGCGCCGGAAGGACGACTGACCGGGTGCCAGAACGGGAGAACAGCCGCCGGAGCTACGACTCGGTGGCAGATCGCCATGCGGAATGGGCTCGATCGGTGCCCAGGCTGGTCGCAAGAGCGTGAGATCCGAGCTCGCGGGCGGGGTCAACCGTTCGGGGTGAGGGTGATGAGCGTGACTCCCTCGCCGGCGAGGGTGAAGCCGAGCGATGCGGAGGGACCGTTCACCGTCGAGGTCCCCACCGTCGTGTCCTGGTCACTGCCGTCGACCAGCGCCCGACTCTCGCTGTATGAGGCGGCCGAAAGGCCGGAGAGCTGGAGCGTGACCGGATCGTCGTACGGGGTCGGGTCGCTCGTGCCGTAGTTGCCGGTCGGGTCGTAGGCGTCGAAGTTGTAGACCATGACCCTGACCGTGCCGTCGGGACCCACCGATGCCACCGCACCGACCTGAGCTGCGCCGGGTCCGGGGCCCTGATCTGGTGTCAACGTGACGGGCAGGAGCGAGCCGGCCAGTTGGTGCCAGAAGGAAAAGGTGTAGAAGTCCGGCTTCGGCGTGAGGTTCCCCGACAGAATGCCGAAGTTGCTGTACGTCGGATCGTTCGGGTCGTCGGCGACGTCGTAGTAGCTCATGCGACCGATGCCGCTCTGCTGGGCGCCGTCGAGGGCGGCGGCCACGAACGCCGCCCCGAAGGGCTGGCTGGCACGCACGTCATTTCCTGAATCCGGGGCCCACTCGTCCACCCACAGCACGGCGTTGGCCAGGCTGGGGTACTGGGCCAGAGCGGCGCGCACTGACTCCGCTCCTCGCTGGTACAAGCTGACATCGAAGTTCGGGTTGTCCCAACAGGGTTGGCCTCCCTGCGGCGCCCCCGTCTCGCAGATTCCCTGGGGTGCAAAGGCCTGCGGTCCCGTGTCGGGGTCATTGGCGTACTGGTGCCAGGAGACGAAGTCCAGGGGCAGGTGATCCTTCACGACGTAGTTGGCCAGTGCCGAGATCCATGAATTGTCGATCTGGCCGAGCTCGTCGACGCCGGGGCCCCCCACTTCGATGTGCACACCGAGCGTGTTTGCGGCCTTCTCCAGCTCGATCGCCGTGTACTTGTAGAGGTCGAGGTAGCCGGGCACCCCCTTGGACTCTTTCAGCGCCATGTAGAAGCTCGGCTCGTTCCAGACCTCGAATACGGTGACGTGCTCCGCGCCGATCTCGTGCAGGGCCATCTGGTACACGAGGGCCTTCCACTCCTTCTCCTCCGTGAGTACCGTCTTCCTCGAGAGTCCGGGGATTTGGAAGTCGATGCAGTACGGGAAGTAATCGACGATCAGTTCCGGTTCCGCTCCGGCTGCCCGGTCGATGGCGATCGTGGAATCAAGATAGGTAGGGTTCCATGCTCCGGTCGTGCAGTTGTAGGCGGCATTGCTTGTCCCCTGGTTGACCTCGAACGACGTGTCGGTACGGGCCCAGGTCGTTCCGATGCTCTGCAGCAGGTTCTGCGACCCGGCAACGGGATGGTTGAACCCGACCAGGTTCTCGTTCACCGGAGCCCCCGGGCTGCTCGCATCTACCGCCACGGTCTGCGGTGCCGGAGGGGTGGGGTTGGTCGAGCCAGACGGCGGAGGTGCGGGGATGGTGAGGGTCGAAGGCCCGTTGACGCCGGTGAAGGTGAAGCCCGTCAGGCCTTGCGTCTTGTTGTTGCAACCCGCCTCGAACGAGGCAACGGACTGATCGGCATTGAAGATCGCAGCCACTGGCTCATCGGCGAAGGAGCCGGTCACCGTCGAAGTGCCGACAGGCGGGCTCGGTCCCGTGCTCGGGAGCTTGATGCTCACGGCGGACGCGATGCTGAAGTTCCCGTCGGAGAACACGACCGTGGACGGGCTGAATTTGCCCTTCCAGTCGATCGTGGCGGTGATCGTGGGGATCCCTTGGCCAGCGAGAGCGATGCAATCGTTGCTGTCAGCCGTGCCGGTGGCAGTGAGGTCGCCACCCTTCACGCCCGAGGTCCCACTGCACGCCAGCTTGGCCGTGAACGTGAACGTGGCCGACTTGGCCGTGCCGCCGAACATGAGCCCGGGTGCAACCGTCAGATTGCCCCTGGACATCGTGCAGTTGAGTGTTCCCGATGCGGCCACATCTGCGGTGGCTCCTCCTGTTGTCCCCCCGGCGTCCGCCGGTCCGGGACCAGCGGTGGTGGTGGTCGTTGTCCCGCCTGCATCCGCCGGACCAGGAGCAGCGGTGGTGGTCGTTGTCCCGCCGGCATCCGCCACTCCCGGAGCAGGGGACGTGGTGGTCGTTGTCCCGGCGCCATCGGTCGCATTCGCAGTTGGGCTGGTGGTCGTCCCGGTTGCTGCTGTCCCGTGAGGAGCCACCCCGGCGGCCACCTGCGATCCCACGCCGAACAACAGCAGAGCGGCCAGGACTACCAACACAACTGATATTCGCCGCACTACACACCCCCGAGAGCACCCGGTCCATGTATTCGACCCGAACCGTGCTGTGCGGAACGCTAACACGGGGTCCGCGCCGCCGTACCCCGACCTCTATCGTTCATCCTCGAGTGCTCCTCCTTGGTCAGAACCCGACCGGCCTCGCGCTCGTCTTGGAAGCGGCCAGGGCAGGTGCGACTTGGCCGCATGGGCGCCGCGGAATGTCTAGATTGCGGGCCTTGACCGATCCACCGCGGCCACAGCTGGCGGGCCGGGGGGAATCCGGCGCCCAGGACGTCGAGGATGCGCTGCTCGAGGGCGATCGCGCCCTCGAGACCGGAGGAGCCCGCGCCGCTCTCCACTACCCGGTGTTCCGGCGGATCTTCGGAGCCGCGCTGGTGTCGAACGTCGGGAACTGGATGCAGACCGTGGTGCTGGCCGCCTTCGTCTTCAACCTGACCGGCTCCTCGACCGACGTCGGGCTCATGACCCTCGCCCAGCTGGGGCCGTTGTTCTTACTCTCGCCCGTCGGGGGCATGGCCGCCGACCGGTTCGACCGGCGCACGGTGCTCCTGGTAGTCACAGTCGAGCAGTGCATCGCCTCCTTGGTGGTCGCCGCACTGGCCCACGGGCACCACCCCCAGATCTGGGCACTGTTCGCGGCCGTCCTGGCCATCGGGATCGGCCAGGCGTTCTACGCCCCCACCTATTCGGCGCTCATCCCGACGTTGGTGGCTCCCCAAGACCTGGGCGGGGCCGTCTCGCTCAACTCGGCGAACATGAACCTGTCGCGGGTCATCGGACCGGCCATCGGGGGCGTCATCTACGCCAAGGTGGGTGCATCGTGGGCGTTCGTCACCAACGCAGCCTCCTATGTGGTGCTGATGGGAGTGCTACCCACGGTGAGGCTGCCGGCGGTTCGTCGGATCACCGGCCACAGCTGGCGTCGGCTCCTCGAGGGCTTCACGGTCGCCCGCAGGGACCGGGTGGTCGGCCGCTGCCTGACCACCATGGTGCTCTTCTCCTTCTTCTGTCTCCCGATCGCCGTGCTCATGCCGGTGCTTGCCCACGATGACCTGAAGATCAGCGAGAACTCCATCGCCTACGGCCTTCTCTATGCCTGCTTCGGGGCCGGCGCCGTGGTCGGTGCTCTCTCCATCGGCACCTTCCTCGCCCATCAGCGATTGGAGCGGGTGGTCCGATTCGGCCTCGGCGGCTTCGCCGTCACCCTGGCCGTCTTCGGGCTCCTCCGCAATTCCGGGCCCGGCTATCCGGTCGTCTTTTTGGTAGGGCTGTTCTATTTCGCCACCGTGACCTCGCTGGCCACTGTCCTCCAGCGACGTCTGGACGACGCGGTGCGGGGCCGCGTCATGGCTCTGTGGGTCATGGCCTTCGGAGGGACCGTGCCACTCGGTGCCATCGTCGCCGGTCCGATCAGTGAGCACGTGGGCATCGCTGCGGTCGTCGTAACCGGCGCCGTCATCGCCGCAGCGCTCATCCCCCTGGCTGATCTGGAGGACCGGGCGCGGCATCCGAGACCGCCGGCGACGGAATCGACCGGCTGAGTCGCCGCCCATGCCGCCGGAGGCCGCACGCCGCGAAACGCACCACCGTCACGGAACAGGCGGACCGCACCGCATTCACCGGGCGGCAGTGAGTGGATCCCCTCCGGGCCCAGCCGGTACGGTGGCCACGGCGTACCCGTAGACCTGCGTAGGAGGTCGTGCAATGGCGTGGGAATTCTCGACGGAGCCCGAGTTCCAGAAGCAACTCGACTGGGTCGAGCAGTTCTGCATCGAGGAGGTCGAGCCGCTCGAACTCGTCTTTCCCTACGCGGTGCGCATCCGCGACCCGAAGATGCGGGCCCTGGTCGAGCCTCTGCAGACCCAGGTCAAAGAGCACGGCCTCTGGGCCATCTTCTTGGACAAGGACCTCGGCGGCCCGGGGTTCGGCCAGCTCAAGCTGGCCCTGCTCAACGAGATCATCGGCCGGTACGCGCTTGCCCCTTCGATCTTCGGTTGCCAGGCGCCCGACACCGGAAACATGGAGATCCTCGCCGCCTACGGCACCGAGGAGCAGAAGAAGCGCTGGTTGTACCCGCTCATGAACCAGGAGATCTGGTCGGCCTACTCGATGACCGAGCCCGAGGGCGGCTCGGACCCGAACATGTTCAAGACGACCGCAGTCCGGGACGGTGAGGAGTGGGTGATCAGTGGGGAGAAGTGGTTCACCAGCGCAGGCCGTCATGCCGACATCTTGATCGTCATGTGCACCAACGGCATGTTCGTGGTGCCTCGCCACACACCGGGCGTGGAGATCATGGACTACCCGCGCACCCATGATCACATCCGCTACAACGACGTCCGGGTGCCGCTCGACCATCTCCTTGGACCCGAGGACGGTGCCAAGGTGCTGGCCCAACGACGTCTCGGAGGCGGGCGGATCCACCACTGCATGCGCGCCATCGCCCAGTGCAAGCGGGCCTTCGACATGATGTGCGAGCGGGCCCTCAGCCGACAGTCCCACGGCAAGGTCATCGCCGAGCACCAGATGGTCCAGAGTGCCATCGCCGACTCCTACGCCGAGATCAACATGCTTCGGCTCCTCGTTTTGTGGACTGCCTGGACCATCGACAACTCGAGCACCGCCGAATCGCGCACCCAAATCGCCGCTTGCAAGTACACAGCGGCCAAGGTGCTGCGGGAGGTCTCCTACCGGGCCATCCACATCCTCGGCTCGCTCGGAGTCACCGATCTCACCCCGCTGCAAGCCATGTGGGCCGCGTCCCCGACCATGAGCGTCATGGACGGTGTGGACGAGGTGCACAAGGTCACCGTGGCCCGCAACGTGCTGAAGGAGTACCGGCCCCACGACGGCCCCTGGCCATCCGACTATCTGCCGGCCAAACGCGAGGAGGCCCGCAAGAAGTTCGCCGAGGCCATGGCGGCCGATCCCGACTTGGAGCGGTACTCGGACATGATGATGGGTCGTCAGGGCCGGGGCTGACGGAGCGCCATGAATATCGCCGACCGGGTGGTCATCGTCACCGGAGGAGCCAGCGGGATCGGCCGCGAGCTGTGCCGGGCCTTCGTAGCCGCCGGCGCTCGGGGGGTAGCGGTTGCGGATATCGACGGGGCCGGCGCCGACCTTCTGGCAGGAGAGCTCGAGGGTGGAGCAGGACGGGCCATCGCCGTGCAGGTGGACGTGGCCGACGAGGGACAGGTGGCAGCGCTGGTCACCACGACCGAGAAGGCCTTCGGACCGGTCGACCTGTTCTGCGCCAACGTGGGCATCATCGTCGGCGGCGGCGTGGAGACCCCGGACGCCGAGTGGGAGCGCATGTGGGCAGTCAACGTGATGAGCCACGTGTACGCCGCTCGGACCGTGCTCCCGACCATGATCGAGCGCGGCGAGGGCTACCTGCTCCACACCGCCTCGGCCGCCGGCCTCCTCACCCAACTCGGATCGGCTTCCTACAGTGTGACCAAGCACGCGGTGGTCGCCTTGGCCGAGTGGCTCTCCATCACCCATGCCGCCCAAGGGATCAAGGTTTCGTGCCTTTGCCCGCAGGGGGTCTGGACCAACATGACCGGTGCTCCGACCGAGGAGGCCAACCCGGTGCTCTCAGCGACGGCCGGACGCAACGGCATGCTCATGCCCGAGGAGGTGGCCTCCGCAGTTGTGGAGGGACTGGGAGAGGAGAGGTTCCTCATTCTCCCCCACCCCGAAGTGACCATGTTCGAGCAACGGCGCGCCGGCGACCGCGAACGGTGGTTGGGGGCCATGCGCCGGATCCAGGCTGAGATCAACGCGTCGTAATCACGAGCGACGTCCGTTGCCACCGGGCAGCGACTACTGGGGTCGAAGGATGCTCTCGGCGATGATGGCCGGACCGGCTGTGATTGGGCTCCGTCAGCTGAGGGTCGTCGGTCCTGGCGACAGAGCGACGGTCCGCCCACGGTCTAGGGGCCGGCGTCGACCAGGTCCTGCCGGTACTCGGGATGGTCCGTGAGCCACCTCGACGCCCGACGCATGCTGTCCTCGTTGTTCTTGTTGATGTACCTGTAGATCGGCCCCTCGAACCACCGCCACGGCAGCGACGTCACGTTGTACTGCTCGTCGAACTCGAAGCGGGTGCGATTCCCGCCCTGCGGCACGAGGCGCACATGGCCGATCTGGTCGTTGCCAGCTTTCTGCGAGATCATTGTGTAGGTGTAGCCGCGTTCGGGTTCGACGTCTGTGACGAGCTCCAGTGCCGACCCTTCGCGACCGAAGGGCATCTTGTAGATGACCCGCCGGAGGCGCCCGTTGTGCTCGGCATCGCCCGGATAGAGCACGTCGACCCGTCGGACCATCGGGGCATAGTCCGTCCAGCGGTCGTAGTCCTGGAACAGTGCCCAGATCCGGGCCGCCGAGTGGGGCATCTCGAAGGTGTAGCGATGCTCGCGGATGCTTCGCATCTTGGCCGACGCCGCCATGTGGTGCACGCGAGTCGATCGTGTCCAGCTGATCCGGAACTCGCGGCCGAAAGATACGGTGGATCGACACCTGAGCCGACCGATGCGGGCAACGGCGGACTCCCGCGTATCAGAGTCAGACGAAGGAGGATGCCACGTCCAGTCCAAGGTCCGGCCAGGCTCCGACCACCGTGGTCTGGAGATTGGCCCATCCTTTGCCGCCCCCGAACGGGTCGTCGACGACGACGACGGCGTCCCGGATCTGGTGGATCCTGCGGGCCGCCTGGGGATCGGTGCAGTCGGGGACGTATTCGCCTTCGACGTGGAGCGGTCCCCGCCACTCCCCATGATGGTGGCCGTCAAGGCCCATGTAGAGGCCGAGACCGAGATGGACGCCGGTATCGCCGAGGGCCCGAACCGTGATGGGACGTTCGGTCCCGTCCTCCATGATGAACACGATGGTCCCGCCGCGGACCCTTCGGTTGGAGGGGTCGAAGGTGAGCTCGCTGCGCAGTGAGGCGATCCGCTGCACGCTCCCGTCGGGCTCCTCGACCGTCCCTTCCATCCGCTGCTCCTCGTACCCGAAGGCTCGGAGGTGGCGGTGCTGGTGGTGCAGGGCGTACCGAGAGCCATCGGGTCGCTCGAGCAGCATCGGGCTCCACGAAAAGCGGAAAGAAACGCCGGGGACGAGGCCGTCGGAGGATTCGATGTCGGTGGGCGCCAGCCCGACGTCGTGGCGGATTCCCCACGAATGGTCGTGTGTGGTGAACCAGGACGAGGGTTCGATGTCCACGCGCTCCCCGTCGACCTCGACCCATCCCGAGGGTACGCCGACCTGGTGGTAACGGAGCAGGTCCGACTCCAGTCGGTAACCTCGGCGCGAGTGGCTGCGGTCCCGGTTCTCCAGTTGGGCCTGGACCACCGACTCGAATTCCCATTCGAATCCCACAGGCGCCACGTCGGTGACCGCGCAGCTGAAGACCACTCTGCGGAGCGGCTCGACGACCGCGTAGGAGATCGGCCCAACCGACGGTGTGCTCGGGTCATCGGAGAGTCGACGGCTGGCGCGCACGGTCCATTGCTCTCGTCCTCTCGAGACGCTGGCGTATCCGTCGAACACGTTGCGGTTGGTGTACTTGCCGACCCCGATACCTACCTGGAGGTGGCCGTCACGGGCCGCAGCCATGGCGCACACCTTCTCCGTCCATGAGCGGTCGGCCTCAGCCACGTGGGCATGGGTCTCGACGATCTGGTGGGTGAACGCCTCGTCCGCCTCGACCAGGGGCCCCTCCCCAGGCATCACGGTCGGCCCCGCCCGCGGTCACCGCCACCATCCATGCTCAACCAAATCGGCGTCATGCGATGCATCTTCTCAGGACGATCGCCGCGACGTTGGATCTTACTGCTAAATTTGCCTACCGGCCGGAGCTGGGAAGAGCTTGGAACGAGCGCGGATGCCAAAGAAGCCGATGACACTGCTTGATGTCGCGGACAAGTTGGGCGTGCACTACATGACCGTCTACCGCTATGTCCGAACCGGGAAGACTCCCCGCCACGCGCGTAGGGCGGCGCCTGGCAGGTCGACCCCGACGACCTGGCTCAGCTGAAGCCGACTGTGCCCAGCCGCTCCCGGAACCGGACCGCCCGATCCGGCGCCACCAAGTCACAGCTCGAGGCCAGGCTCCTGGCCGGCGACGAGCCCGGGGCCTGGAGCGTGCTCGAGGCCGCTCTGGCCTCTGACCACTCCCCTTCCGAGGTGCTCCTCCAACTCGTCGCCCCCGCCCTCGAGTCCATCGGGGACCGCTGGCACGCCGGCGAGCTCACCGTAGCCGACGAGCATCGGGCAAGTGCGGTGGCGGTGCGGCTCATCTCGCGGATCGGCGCCCGTTTCGGCCGACCGGGGCCCAAGCGCGGGAGCGTCGTCATCACCACCCCGCCGGACGAGCAGCACTCGGCCCCCGTGGCCATTGCCGCCGACCTACTCCGATGGGCCGGGTTCAACGTGATCGAGCTCGGTGCGGACACCCCGGCCGACGCACTGGCTCAGGTGGTAGAGGGCGTGCCCGACATTTTGGCCGTCGCCATGGCGTGTACCACCGAGGGGTCGACCACCTCGGCCCGTCGGGTCATCGCCCATCTCCGCACCGCACTTCCCGGCACCACCGTTCTGCTCGGGGGCGCCGCAATCACCGATGCCGACCAGGCGCTCCGCCTGGGGCGGATGGCTTCAGCGGCCGGCGGGGCGACGACTTGGTCCGGGCCGTCGAGGAACTCGCCGCCGCCCGCTGAGCGCGGTGGTCAGCCGGCGACGCTGTCGGCCGTTCGATCGGCCGGCGGTCAGCCGGCTTGGCCAGGACGAGCTGGACGTCACTGATGTGCCGTTCGAGGAACGACGCCTCGCAGTAGGCGAGATAGAGGTCCCAGAGGCGGCGGAACTCCCGGCCGGCACCAAGAGCCGCCACCGCCTCGGCGTGCACAGCGAGGTTGTCCGCCCAGCGTCGCAGTGTCTCGACGTAGTGGCTGGCCGATGTCCTCCAGATCCACGATACGCAGGTCGGTGGCCCGGGCCAGGCTGGTCGTGAGCGAGAGCACCGAGGGGAGGCACCCGCCGGGGAACACCATGCGACGCACGAAATCCTGATGACGTTTGGCCCGCTCGAAGCTGCGATCGTCGATGACGATGGCCTGGATGGCGGCGATCCCGTCATCAACCAGCAGGTCGGCACACTTGGCCAGGAACTGGTCGTGCCAGCGCCAGTCCACCGCCTCGACCATCTCGACCGACACCAGCTTGTCGAACCGCCCGGTGAGATCCCGCCAGTCCAGACCGAGCACCGTGACGCTGATCGGCCAAGCCCGGCGTCGGCCACCCGCTTCTCCACGTAGGAGCGTTGGGCGTCCGAGATCGTGGTGGTGGTCACCCGGCAGCCGTAGCGGCTGGCGGCGTGGACAGCCAGGCCACCCCAGCCCGAACCGATCTCGACCAGATGGTCGGTGGGCGCCAGCTCGAGCTTGGTGCAGAGCCGGTCGATCTTGGCCTCCTGCGCTTCGGCAAGGGTCGGCGCTGGCCGCTCGAACACTGCGCACGAGTAGGTCATGGTCTCGTCCAACATGAGAGCGAAGAAGTCGTTCGAGAGGTCGTAGTGCTCGGCGATGTTCCGCTTGTCGTCGTCCCGGCCCGGTGTGGCCAGACGGGCCGGCACGTCGAGCAACGCGGCCCAGGCCGACCCACCCGGTCCAGGCGCTCACGTAGTGGGCGGGTGTGTCGCGACAACGCCCGCACGAACGCGGTGAGGTCATCGGTGTCCCACCAGCCGGCCACGTACGAGGCCCCGAGGCCGACCGAACCGGAGCGCAGGAGTGCACCATAGGCACGACGGTCGTGCACCATTACACTGGCCACGGGCTCACCCCGGCCCAGCCGGAACGTCTCACCGCTCTCGGTGAGCTCGATCGCCGCGCCCTTTGCTCGCCGTCCAGCCGCCAGCACCATCCGGCGCGACAGGCCTCCGGTTCGCCAGCGATCGGACGCGGCGGCGCGGCGCAGGAGCCGCCGGTCGCGCACGCTCCGCGGAACCCGAAGCTGGCGCCGATTGTGGCGACTTCATGTCATGACCGCCGGGCACCACTCAGCGTTCCCGCTTCCCCCGCCACGCGCCCCTTCTTCCGACAGGCGACGGGCCGGCTCGGACGGCGGTGGCTTCGGTAGCTGGCGCGCCGGGTGGTGGAAGCTGGCGCGCCGGGTGGGGGAAGAACGGAGCACCCTTCAGCCGTAGGCGAGCGGCATGGGCGTAGATTCCGGCCGTGATTCGGTGGGTCAAGGCTGGGTAGCTCCACAGGAGACGCCCGAGTGCGGCGCGATCCAACGCTCGGCGTCGCAGCAACAGGGTGGCGGCGAAGAGACGCTCCTCATCGCGGAGAACGTCGAGGCAGACCGTCAGCTGCTTCCCTGGGACGGTGTAGTGCAGCTCGTAGTCGAGACCCATGGGGAGAAATGGAGACACATGGAGATCCTTGGCGAAGCGGTGGCTTCCGGGGGAGCCCACCACGTAGGCATGGCGGTCGTGCCAGGGCGTGTTCTCCACCTCGGCCACGAGCGAGGTGATCGGTCCCGGGCAACCGGCAGGCTCTTCACGATCGGCACAGAAGTACAGGCTGATGGGATTGAACAGCCAACCCCAGGTACGCAGGTTGGCCAGCAAGGCCGACCGGGCCCTCGGGGCGCCGGCCGGTTCGCTCGCCCACCAGGTCCCGCACCGCCCCGTCGAGAGGCATCGCCGGGTCCCCCAGGAAGTCCTCACGCCGGAACCGTCACGGGGGCCGGCCAGCGGGCCGACCAAGCCGGGTGCAGGCCCATGACCTCGTCGACCTCGGCCAGGTCGAGCAGCGGCATAGCCACCTTGTAGTTGAACGAGTGTGTCGGCCCCGGTCCGAAACGCGAGTGGACGAGCACACCCTCGTACATCGCACTCCGCAGGCCGTTCGGGTTCCGGTCCGGCCAGGCGGTCCCGGCAGCTGTCACTCGGTTCGGTCCCTCCCTGTCCCCGGATACCGCCATCTTGGAGATGCTCGTGATGGCAGCAGCACGCTCGACGGTCACCACGTCACCCCCATGGCGCGGCACGTCTCCACCGCACTCCGCACGCCGTCCTCGTGGAAGCCGTTGCCCCAGTATGCGCCGACGAACCAGGTGCGACGGTTGCCGTTGATCTTCCGGCGCCTGCCCTGAGCCCGCACCGCAGCCTCGTCGATCACGGGATGGGCGTATTCCATCCGGGCCAGCACCTTGTCGGGATCGATGGCGTCGTCCCGGTTGAGGGTGACCAACACCGGGGTGGCCGAGTCGATGCCCTGCAGACGATTCAAGTAGTAGGTGAGGGTCGCCTCGTCGCGCTCGACATCGAGGCGGTGGTAGTTCCAGCTGGCCCAGGCTCGACGCTTGGTGGGCAACAGGCTGGCGTCGGTGTGCAGGATGGCCCGGTTGGGCTGGTAGCGCAGCGCACCGAGCGTTTGGCGCTCCATCCGATCGGGGTCGGACAGGAGGCGCAGAGCCTGATCGCTGTGGGTGGCGAGCACGACGTGGTCGTAGGTCTCGATCCCGGCATCGCTCATGATCTCGACTCCGCCGTTCTCACGGCGGACCTTGCCGACCGGCGTACCGAGCCGGAGACGGCCCTCGTTGCGGAACGGCCGCAGGATGGCATCGACATAGCGCTTCGACGTACCGTCGACCGTTCGCCATTTCGGCTGGTCGCTTACGCTGAGCAAACCGTGGCGCTCGAAGAAGCGGACGAAGGTGACGGCGGGGATCTGGGTGAACGTCGACGGGTCTGCCGACCAGATCGACGAGCCAAGTGGAATGAGATACCAGTCACGGAATCCAGCCGACCAGCGGTGGGGGCCAGCATCTCCTCCAATGTCATGCCTTCGGGCGGCGGGTCGGCCAGGAGCCCTCGGGCCAGACGGTTGAAGCGGCCCACGTCGGCCAGCATGCGCAGGAAGCCGGGCCGGGCCAGGTTTCGTCGCTGGGCGAAGACAGTGGAGAACGACGTCCCACGCCACTCGAGGCCAGTTCGCTGGTCGGAAACGCTGAAGCTCATGTCACTCGGCTTGGTGGCGACCCCGAGCTCGTCGAGGAGGCGACAGAACAGGGGGTAGGTACGTTCGTTGTAGACGAGGAACCCCGTGTCAACGTCACAGGTCAGCTCGGGCAGTTCGACCCGGTGGGTGTCCGAGTGGCCACCGGGGCGGTCTTCTGACTCGTAGAGGACGACATCATGGCGTCTGTGCAACAGGTGGGCCGCGACCAGGCCAGATACCCCGCTCCCGATAATGGCGATCCGCATTAACGTCCCTCCTTCCGTCCTTGTCACTGTCGTTTTTGCCTGCAGGCTGTTATTTAGTACTAAACTAGCCTAATGGTTAGCTACCGTGCGCGGGTTACCTCCCCCCGGCCCCCGGTGGAGGTCTTCGACTACATGGCTCGTTTCGCCAATGCGGCCGAATGGGACCCCGGCGTGGTCGATGCCATCGCTGTTGACCCGGGAGCGCCCGCTCTCAACAGCGCCTATCAGCTCATGGTCCGGTCTTTCGGTAAGGTCGTGCCGCTCGAGTACCGCATCGTCGAGTTCGACCGGCCACAACGGGTAGTGCTGAGCGCGGAGAATTCGATGGCGTGCTCCACTGACGCGATCGAGGTGGCTCCCAGCCAGGGCGGGGGATCGATCCTCACCTACGACGCACGGTTGGAGCTGAAGGGTGTGCTCACTCTCTTCAACCCCGTCTTTGGCCTCTCGTTCCGGCGCATCGGAGACCGAGCCATCGTCGGCCTGCGCTCCACCCTGGCGGCATGACCGTGCTCACCCACGCCTCCCGTCGCGCCCTGGCCCGGGTCACCGACGCGGTCGCCGAGGCCACGGTGGCCCCGGGATTCAGCCGCATCGGCATCAGCCTCCGCCGTCAGTTGGAGGGGTGGGGCGAGCCACCCCCGATGAACGGCCGTGTGGCGATCGTCACCGGGGCCACCTCGGGAATCGGCCTCGCCACCGCCACCGCACTGGCCGGCCTCGGTGCGGAGGTCCACCTCGTGGGCCGCGATCCAGGTCGAGGCGCCGCAGCCCTCGGCGCGGTCGAAGCGGTCGGCCCAAGCCGCGCCCATCTCCACCTGGTCGACCTCTCGGATCCTGCGGCCGTGGTCGCACTTGGAAAAGCGCCTCCGTGACACCACGGCGCACCTCGACGCCTTGGTCCACAACGCCGGAGCGCTCACGCGCACCTACGAGACCACCGCCGACGGGGTGGAGCGAACGCTGGCCACGCACATCCTCGGTCCCTACCTGCTGACCGCGGCCCTGGCCCCGCGCCATGTTCTCTTCGGACCTCATCGACTCAGCCGGCGTCCCGGCCACCATCGTCACCGTGAGCTCGGGGGGCATGTATTCGCAGCGTTTCGACCTCGAAGCCCTCGAGGCCGGGCCCCGACGGCTACGACGGCGTCGTCGCCTACGCCAGGGCGAAGCGAGCCCAGCTGGTGTTGGCAGAGGCCTGGGCGCGCCCACTTCGCTCCGGCAGAAGTGGCCAGCTACGCCATGCACCCCGGTTGGGTGGACACGCCCGGCTTGGCCGAGGGGCTGCCGCGGTTCCGCTCCTTCGCTCGCCGGCTCCTGCGCACCGCCTGCCGACGGGGCCGATACCGCGATCTGGCTGGCGGCCGGCGGCCCCACAGCGGACGCGCAGGCGGCAGGGACCGAACCGGTGATCTCGGGCTTCTTCCACGACCGGCGGCTCCGGTCCGACCACCGCTTTCCAGTCAGCCATCCGAGCGGACCCGGCGATCCAGACCGCCTCCTCGCGTGGTGTGCGGCACGCACGGGAATCGACACGCCCGCCCCACGAGGGAAGCCATGACCGGAGTAGGAACGGGGTGATGGAGCGACATAACCCCAAAGCAGCGTCCACGATCGCCATCGCCGGCGCGAGCGGCTACGTGGGCCGCCTGTTGGCGAACAAGTTGGCCGGGTCCGGACACCGAGTGCGGGCCCTGGCCCGACATCCCGGCACCCTGCCGACCGATGAGGGGATCTCCGCCGTAGGCGTCGATGTGGCCGACTCAATGGCCACCGCCCGCGCTCTCGATGGGATCGACGCCGTCTACTACCTGGTACACGCCATGGCCGGCGGGACCGGCTTCGAAGCCCGCGATCAAGAGCTGTCGGCGGCCTTCGGGCGGGCCGCCGAAGCAGCCGGCGTCGGACGCATCATCTACCTGGGCGGCCTGGGCCGCGGCGACCTGTCCGCCCACCTGGTCAGCCGCCAAGAGGTGGGCGCGGTACTGGCTGCCTCCGGGGTGCCGGTGGTGGAGCTGCGCGCCGCGGTCATCTTGGGGGCCGGCAGCATCTCGTACGAGATGCTGCGCTCGTTGACCGAACGCCTCCCCGTGATGGTCTGCCCGCGATGGATCACCACACGGCTCCAGCCGCTGGCCGAGTGCGACCTGCTCGACTATCTGGTCGGTTCTCTCGTCGCCCCGCCGGGGGTCTACGAGATCGGAACGCCGGACGTGACCGACTACGGAACCATGATGCGCATGTACGCAGAAGCGAGAGGGCTGCGTCCTCGACGCATCTTCACCGTTCCCTTCGTTACGCCTTCGCTGTCGGCCCGATGGGTGGACCTGGTCAGCCCGGTGGACCGACGAGTCAGCCATGCACTGATCGAGAGCCTGGTGAACGAAGTGGTGGTCCACAACCAGGAACGCACACACGCCGCCTTCGGTGTCACGCCCCTACCGGTTCGTGACGCCATCCACCGCGCCATCAGTGACGAGGGAGACCGGGTCGCGTCCCGACTGTTCCAGGGCCGGGAGTCCCTCGGCACCGGCGTCTACATCATGCGTTGCGCTGCCTGTTTGGATCCAGATCATGCCGAGGCGGTTCGAGAGGATCTGGCCCGTGTGGGCGGGAACCTCTCCTGGTACGGCGTCGCCTGGGCCTGGAGGCTGCGCCTGGCCCTCGGCCGGCTCTTCGGCGAGCGGCTCCGGTCCCTCCGGCCCGACGAGCTCACGGTGGGAACGACAGCCGACTGGTGGGAGGTCATACGGGCCGACCCCGACGAGCTGGTCCTGGCCTCGATGGGTTGGTTCTGCGGGGACGCCTGGCTGGCCTGGCGGGTCACCGATGAACCTTCGCGGTTGGAACAGGTGGCCGCCTTCCGGCCCAAGGGCGTGCTCGGCCTGGCCTACTGGTGGGCCCTGCGGCCGGTACATCAGGTGGTGCTCCGGGCCATGATGCGGAGCCGGGCCGGCCGGCGCGCCGTTCCGCCCGCTGCCACCGCCTCCGAATCGAGCACACCGTCGTGATGGAGCGCGCCGTGCACTGGTACCGGCGGGACCTGCGCCTCGATGATCTGCCTGCCTTGCGGGCTGCGGCCGAGGCCGGCCCCGATGGCGTCGTCGCCCTCTTCGTCGCTGATCCCGCCCTCCTCGAGCCGGCCGGGCCCAACCGGCGGCGCTTCCTGGCTGCTGCCCTGGCCGCCCTCGACACCGAGCTCGGGGGCGCCCTGGTCCTCCGGCTGGGCGATCCGGCCCGCATCGTCCCCGCCGTCGCCGCCGAGTTCGATGCCACCGTGGTGACCGCGACGGCGGACTTCTGTCCCCACGGCGCCGTCCGCGACGCGCTGGTAGCGCGGAGCCTGTCGGCTGACGGTCGTCGGCTGGCGGCGGTCGACTCCAACTACGCCGTCGCACCGGGCCGCTTGCAAAGCAGGGACGCCACACCGTTCAAGGTGTTCGCCCCGTTCAAGCGGGCGTGGGAAACGCATGGATGGCCAACTCCGAGTCTCCCTCCGGACGTGCGGTACCGGTGCCTTCCAGATGACAAGGACGCCGCCGATTTGGAGTCAGGCTTGGCAACGCCGGTTCCCACGGGCTACCTGACTGGTGGGAGGGTCTTCCTCTCGGCCCCGCCGCGGCGCTTCCCGACGCCGGGGCCGAGGCAGCCTGGGACCGGCTCGAACGCTTCGTTGCCGGACCAGTCGCCGGCTACGACCGTGACCGCGACCTCCCGGCCAGGGCGGCCACCTCAGGCCTTTCGCCCTATCTGCGCTTCGGCTGCCTGCACCCGCGCAGCGTCCTGCGCTCCTCGGCACGGGCGCTGGGGACGAGCGCATGCGGACAGAGCTTGCCTGGCGAGAGTTCTATGCGGACGTGCTCTGGCACCACCCCGACTCGGCACGGGCGCCGCTCTTGGATGTCGGGGCCAGGCTCCACTGGGACTCAGGCGAAAAGGCACGGGAGAGGTTCGCGGCCTGGGCGACGGGGACGACCGGCTACCCCCTGGTCGATGCCGGCATGCGCCAGCTGCTGGCAGAGGGCTGGATGCACAACCGGGTGAGAATGGTCACGGCCAGCTTCTTGGTGAAGGACCTCCACATCGACTGGCGGCTCGGGGCCCGGTGGTTCATGTGGCATCTCGTCGACGGCGACCTGGCCTCAAATCAACATGGTTGGCAATGGGTGGCCGGTACGGGGACCGACGCCGCCCCGTTCCACCGAGTGCTCAACCCAGTGCGGCAGCAGGAACGCTTCGATCCGGCCGGTCTGTTCGTCAGCCGCTACCTGGATGCCGGGCCAGGTGTGGATCCCTCCTCCGGCGTGGTGGTTGATCACGCAACCGAACGGCGGGTGCGCTGGAGCGGTTCGCCGAGGCGCGCCGAGGCTCCGAGGAACGCGTATGAGAATGGGCTGGACCAGGATCGCAATTCCCATTCCCGGGCCCGAGCCTCCGGCACGAACACCCCGAGCGTTGCGTACGTCCCAGATCCGGCCAGCTCGATACATCCGTACCCGAGCGGAGCAGACGGACGCGATGCCATCGCCAAATGTCCCGCCGTTTGGCTTGTATCCCGCAGCGCCGGCACTGGGGCAGCTGGGCTGGAACATGGAGGCTCGTGACAGGTCAGGCTGTCCTGGACTTTGGAAGTCCGTGCCATCGGCCTGACGAGGATCAGTGCTCATCCCCACTGGCCGGGCTGGTAGTCACCGGCCGGCTGCTGGGTGATGACGTTCAGACGGTTGTACATGTTGATGAGCGCGATGAGGGAGACCAGAGCGGCAAGCTGGTCGTCGTCATAGTGCTTGGCCGCGTTCGCCCAGGCGTCGTCATCGACCCCACCGGCGGCATCGGCGATGCGTGTGCCCTGTTCGCTGAGCTCGAGTGCGGCCCTCTCGGCATCGGTGAAGACTGTCGCCTCGCGCCAAGCGGCGACGAGGTTGAGCCGGACCGAGGTCTCCCCGGCATGGGCGGCCTCCTTGGTGTGCATGTCTGTGCAGGCACCACAGCCATTGATCTGACTGGCCCGGATCTTCACCAGCTCTTGAGTCGCCGACGGCAGCGTCGAGTCGGATATGACTTTGCCGGCCGAGTTGATGTACTTGGAGAACTTCGGCACCACAGCGGTGTCGAAGACGTTGAGACGTGGTTCCATGAGGATCTCCTTGCGGTTCTTGTCGTTTCACCCTTATGACTCATCGCAGCGGTCGGATGTGACAGCCCTGCGAAGGTAATCCACCTTCAAGGGCGACCATCGCAGGGTCCCGCTTGCCGCCTTCTGCTTCGCGTGGGACCTCATCCAGGTGCTCCCCCAAGCCAACGCGCCACGATGTCGGCCACTTCGGCCTCCCGCTTCCGGAGCGAGTGGTCCCCGTCTACGAAGTCCACCGTCACGGATCCCGAGATTGCCGCCGTCTCCCGTTCGAGTTCCGCCGGGGTGGCAAAGGCGTCCCGGCGGCCGGAGACGAACAGGCAGGGCAGGTCCAGTTCGGGGAAGTGTGCGGTCCGGAGGCGGTCAGGGCGGCCGGGCGGATGCAGCGGATAACTGATCAGCACCAGGGCGGCGGCATCCAGGCCACCGCTCACCGCCATCGAGCACATCCGCCCTCCCATGGACCGGCCCCCGACGGCCACACTCCCGGCCACGACGCCGAGTAGCTCGCTGAGCTCGGACGTGGCCCGGGTCACCGTTCGGATGCACACCTCAGGCGGGTCCGGCCGGCGTCTCCCGGCGGCCTGCGCAGGAAACTCGATTCGCTCGACGACGATGCCCAGCCGTGTCACTGCGCTGTCGATGGCCACCAACCCGGGATGGTCACGCCGAGCGCTGGCTCCAGGGGTAAGCACCAGACCTGCTGGAGGCGGTCCGTCCATGCCCCATCATGGTGCCCGAAAACACCAGGCTGTCGCTCGGCCGGTCCCGAGCGCCATCACGCTGTCCGGCGACGACCGTCGGCCACGGGTGACGACGCCACCTTCGACATGGCCCACGCGGGCTCGGCGGCGTCGGCTGCAAGCACTCCGACGGCCGAGTGCGCAGGAGATGTGATCGGGTGGACAACACGTCGACGACGCCCGAGCGGGCTAAGGATGAGCGATCCACCAAGGACGAGGCTCATGCCCAAGACGAACAGCACCTGCACGTCAGCGCCTGTAGAAGCGAGCCCCGCTGGAGTACCGACGCCCGAAGCGGAGCTCGCCGTGCCAGAGGAGGAGGGAGTTTGGCTCAGACCAGTCTGGCTGGTCCCCGACGACGCCGCCGACGTCGAGGTACCACCATTGGCCGGACCGTCCGGAGTGACCACAGGGAATGTAACCACGACCGGACCAGGACCGTTCGCATTGAGCGCCCGTACCCGGATTGAGGGCCTGACGCTGCCGACGCTGAGACCGTCGATGTGGCAGGTACCAGGTCCTGGGTCCAGCGAAACACAGCGGGAGTTCCCGCTGTAGTTGGACGCCACGTAGTAGAGAATTGGAGCACCACCATCGGAGACGGGCGCTCCCCACGAGACGGTTACTCCGGGAACGCCCTCAATGGCGGTCGCATGAACATCGGTGGGCGGCCCGGGTGTCATCGCCGCGGCCGATGCTTGTGCTGACATCGATACCGAACTGAGCGCAGCTACGACCAGGGGGATACTCACAACTCCTCCCAGCACGTGTCGTCTCAATGTGCCCCTTGTCGTCAGGCGCCGTCGGTGATATTCAACACCCCAAATCAAATGATGGGAAATGGCCCGGCCAAGCCCGGAATCATGGCGGTTGGCGAAGCGCTCCCATACCGCCTAGCCGGCGGCCGTCGGGTGCTTGACCTCCGATATCGCCAGCGTTTACACCGTCAGCGGCCCGCCACCGTCATGGAAAGCCCCGGCTACGGTGTTTGTTTCCCGAGGGTTCGGGACGGGAGGATGCGTTCGGATGCCGACACGACGCGAGCTGTTGAAGGGGGCCGGCGGCGGCGCACTCGTTGGCTTGGCGGGGTCGTCGACCGGCGTCAAGGCTGCAGGGGCCGCGACGACCTCCATTGGCGCCGGATCCTCTGCAGTCGCGTCCGGACAAGCACTCCCGAGCTCGCCCGCGTTCCGGCCAGGTGGAGCCGGCCCGCTCTACTGGAGCACCTACGGCTACGAGAACGTCACGAACACCCTCATCCCCGAGGACGTGTGGAAGACCAACGTCGACTGGGTGGCGGACGACCTTCCGTGACTACGGCTACACGATGGTGTGCACCGACGGGTGGATCGACAACACGCAACGGATCACTCCGCACGGCTACATCGTCAGCCAGGCCGACGACTGGGAGCACGACTGGGCCTGGTGGGCCAACTACCTGAAGGCCAAGGGTCTGCGAGCTCGGCGTCTACTACAACCCCCTGTGGGCGACCCGGTCGGCGGTCACGAACCCGTCCGTGACCGTCGTCGGCCGGCCCGACGTCAAGGTGGCCGACATCGTCAACCCCGGCGACTACTTCGACGGCGGCGGGCTCCTGCAGTGGGTGGACACCACCCGCGACGGGGCCGAGGAGTACGTGAAGGGCTACGTCGCCTATTTCCGCGAGCTCGGTGCGGTGTTCCTCCGGATCGACTTCCTGGCCTGGTACGAGACCGGGTTCGACCAGAGCGAGGGCACGGTGGGGGTGGCCCACGGCCGAGACTCCTACCTGCGGGCGCTCGAGTGGATGCGGGAGGCGGCGGGCGACATGCAGCTGAGCCTCGTAATGCCCAACCTGTTCGACCACGGGTCCGGGGAACGCCAGTACGGCGACCTGGTCCGGATCGACAACGACGTCAGCTTCGGCACCTGGTACAACCTGAGTGAGGGCCGCCAGACCTGGCAGCCCGAGTGGTCCCAATGGAACAACCCGTTCCTCGGGTTCACCGGTTTCGCCGACATCTCCGGTCGGGGGCAGATGATCCTCGACGGCGATCCGTTGATCATGCAGACGTTTGCCAACGACGAGCGAGCGCCAGAGCGCCATCAACCTCTTCACCATGGCCGGAGCCGCCGATCGCCATCACCGACCACGTCGACACCATCGGCGACAACGCGCCACATCTTCCAGAACCGGGAGGTGCTGGCCCTGCGGAAGGCCGGACTGGTCGGCAAACCCGTCTTCAACAACAGCCACGGATTCGAGTACGACCCCTCGAGCCGGGACCCCGAGCGCTGGATCGGCCAACTGCCCGACGGAAGCTGGGCGGTCGCCCTGTTCAACCGGCAAGACGGGCCGGGCACCGTGAACCAAGTCGATCGACTTCGCCGCCGTCCTCGGCTTCACCGGTCCGGCTGCGGTTCGCGACCTTTGGGCCCACGAGGACCTGGGGTCGATGACCAGCTATCGAGGTGGCCCTCGGCGCCCCACGCCTCGGTCCTCCTGTCGGTCAGGCCGCAAGGTCCTGCCCACTTCCAGGCCGAGGTCGGGGCTTGGGCAGGATCGGCCCGGTTCGAGAACACCTTCGCCGGCCACGAAGGCATGGGCTACGTCACCGGCCTCGATACCGAAGGGAGCAGCGTGGCCGTGGCCATCTCGGTGCCTCAGCGCCGGCAGTCGGCGAGTCCTGTGCCGCGTCGCCAACGCCACCGGCAGCCCGTCGACGCTGACCGTACGGGCGCTCGACCCGGAGACCGGCGATGTCCACGGCACGGCCACGCTCCGACGTGCCGAGCACGCCGGCCTGGACCTCGTGGCAGACCGTGCCGGTCGACGCTGACCATGGCGGCCGGCACGAACCTTGTGGTCTGCAGTGTCGAGTCGCCCGATCAGAGGCGGGGTCAATCTCGACTACCTCGCCCTGGCCTGACGTCTGGGCTGTCGGCTGCCTATCACCTGGCTGGAGCCTGGGAGGACAATCGAACTCCTGACCGACGCATTACGAGCGGGTAAACGTGCTCCCCGGGTTGTCCGGCCTTGTCCGAAAGTGCCGTTGCACTCAACGTTTGATCCCAGCCTTGTAGCATCAACGGCCCATTCGAGTGCCGACAAGCCGGGGCGCATGTTACCCGACCGATTTCGTGTTCGTCCCTTTCGTACCGGGATCGTCGCCGCGAAGCTTGCGTCGCACAGACTCCACCTGCTCGGTCACGACGAGAGCGCTCACCAAGTCGCCAGGCTGCAACACGGTGTCACCATTGGGAAACATGAGGGTATTGGCACGGAGGACCGAGACGACGACGCATCCATCGGGCAGGATTCGGTTGTGTAGTGGCTGCTCGCCGAGCGGCGAACTGTCGCCGAGACGCTCCTCAATGGCCACGGCCTTCCCCGCCACGCGCGACAGGTGCCCGATGTTGGCTTCCAGCGCATTGCGGTAGCCCTGCACGACGTCGCTGGTCGCCAGGATTCCCCGGACTCGACGCTCGGTGTCGAGAACGGCGACCCAGCCATTCACGCCGGCGAGCGCATCGAGTGCGACATCGAGGTTGGCCCCGAGCGGCACGGTAGGAGCGGTCGGGTCGGCCAGCCGCCCAATGTTCGCCTCGTTGCCCTGTTCCACGGCCTCCAAGGCACCCCGGTACTCGAGGGTCCCGATGAACCGGCCTTGACCGTCGACTACCGGGGCTCCCGGCACGCCCGCGCTTTCGAGCCGCGAGAGTGCTCCCGTGACCGTCACACGCTCGTCCAGCAACGCCCGAGGTGGGCTCATGGCCCACGCTACACCAACCCCCGAGAGCATCGGGAGGCCGAATTGGAAGCGTTGCGCTGGCGACTCGGCCCGGTTCTTCAGCTGGCTGCGGTAGATCGTCGCGTCGCTGCGCCGGACGATGAGGTAGGACAGCCCGACCGCAACCATTGCCGGTGCGAGCAGCGTGAGCGAGCCCGTCATTTCCGCCACCATGAGCATGATGGCGAGCGGCGCCCGGGCTATCCCGCCGAAGCAGGCCATCATGCCCACGACCACGAAGGCAGCCGGGTCGTGGGGCACGCCGGCGCGACCGGTTCGAGCAGCCGCCACAACGCTGCTCCGGTGAACGCGCCGATCACCATGCCCGGGCCCGAAGATGCCGCCCGAGCCCCCTGACCCGATCGAGAGGGAGGTGGCCAGGATCTTGGCGATCGGGAGGAGCAACACCACCCACAGCGGAATCGACGCCAGGGATGGTCCGAGGCCTTCTCGACCCAGCCGTAGCCGGTGCCGAGCACCTGTGGCAGCTCGAGCGCCAGCAGGCCCACGAGCAGGCCTCCGATCGCGGGCTTGAGCATGCGGCTCCCCGGGAGGCGGCGGGTCAGGTCCACGACACCGTAGAAGCCGTGGGCGTAGAGCAGGCCGACGCCTCCCGAGACGATCCCGATGACGGCGAACCAAGCCAGCTGGACGGGCTGGCGGAACTGGTACCCCGCGGCCACGTACCCGAACAAGGGTGAGAAGGTCTCGATCAGGCCGAACACGGTGTAGGCGATGATCGATGCGATCAGGCCCGGGACGAGCGCCTCGACCTCGAAGTCGTCCCGGTAGACGATGTCGGCCGCCAGCACTGCCCCGCCGAGTGGCGCCCCGAAGATCGCCCCGATCCCCGAGCCGATCCCGACCGACACCGCCGACCCGGCCGTCCTCGGGCGACAGGTCGAGCACCCGGGCGAGCAATGATCCGAAGCCGGCCGAGATCTGCGCCGTGGGGCCCTCACGCCCGCCTGAGCCGCCCGAGCCAATCGTGAGCGCTGAGGCGACGATCTTCACGACCACGGCACGCGCCCGGATCATTCGGGGGTTCTTGTGCACGGCGTCGATGGCTGCGTCGGTGCCGTGGCCTTCGGCTTCGGGTGCCAAGGAGAAGACGAGGACGCCCGAGAGCAGCCCTCCGAGGGCGACGACCAAGGGGATGGCCCAGGGCCGGACGAAGTGCCCGCTTCCCGCCAAACCGCCCTCTCCGGCCGGGGTCGGCACCTGGTAGCCGGCGAGCGTGCCGAGGAAAAAGTGAGTGGCGGCGACGAGCGCGCTGTAGAACACCACCGCCCCGAGGCCGGCGATGACCCCGATGGCGGCTCCGAGCAGGAGCCACTTGCGAAGATACGACGATCGCTCGATGAACGAGCCGGACCTCACCGCCGCGGCACGAAACCGGCGAGCCGTAACCGCCATGAAGTCTCCTCCCACCCTCTGGAGGAGACTCGCGGCGCGGGGAAAGCTTCGGCCATGGTCAGGGCCAGGATCTGCCGGTTGGCACAGGGCACCGTCGGTGAGCGCAGCGCCAGGGTCACAAGGGCGCGGCCGCCGGCCACCTACGTGCCAGCGCCGCCGCTGCGGGGTCTCGCGCTGATCCGGTTCGTCCGAGGTCACGGCCGACGAGCACCGATCGCCCGGCAGGTGGCCGAGAACTTGTGCCGGCCGAACAGACTCGGAGCTCCGAGCGGGACGTAATCGGTCGGAGAGACCCGGGCGTCACCGTGGATGCGGACTGCGCTCGTGCAAGGACCTCGGCGCTCGACGCCGGCCACGACCGCCTCGATGCCGAGCCGACTGTCCCCGTCCCGGCCCCAGTCGAGGGGTGGCGAAGGGCAGGCCGCCGGCATCAGCGCCATCCGGCTGCCCAGCTCTGGTCGGGCACCTCGCCGGCCGCCTTGGCGAAGGCTCGCAACGCCTCCACCAGCGGTTCCCGGGTCTCGGCCGGCATCGCGGTCACGATCCTGCGGATTTCCTGTCGGCGCCGCTCCGAGATCTCGTCGACGAGCGCCCGGCCCGTCTCGGTCGCGCCGACGCGGACGCTGCGCCGGTCCCGCGCCGCGCGGTGGCGGCGGGCGAGACGCTTGGTCACCAGGCGATCGCACATCCGCGTCGCCGTCGAGGGGTTCACCGCCATGGCCTGGGCGAGGTCGGCCACCCGCTGCGGCCCGCGCGAACACAGCAGCACCAGCGTCCGGTACTGGGTGAGGGTTACCTCCTCCTCCAACCCGGCCAGCGAACGGGCTGCCACCCCGACAAGCGCACGACTGGCTCCGACGACAGCCTCCACCACATCCTGGGAACTCGAGCGAACCCCGGCGGAAACTGCCGGGCGACTCGCATCATGCATAGGGATATCATTGCATAATGCGGTCGCTCTACCACGCCGGCAGAGGTTGCATCCGTCTACAGAATCGTGACCCCGGTCATCGCTGGCGTCGTGTTGACCCACCGCCTGAAACGGCCTCGCAAGCCCACACCGGTCGAGACCGTGGACACCCAGGTCATCGCCGCTTTCTCGCTACGCCGAAGTCAAAACGAAGGGTACCCGCAACAGGCCCTAGCGTTGTGTGAGAAGCGATCAGAAATGAGGTGAAGTCCTGTGCCCGTCAACCATCTTCTCCCCGACACCACCGCCGCGGTTGTCGCCAAGGTTGTCAAGGAGGAAGGTGCCGTCGTGGTGGATCGCGTGGCGTCCTCCGACCTGATGGACAGCATCGAGGCCGAACTCGGGCCGTATCTCGCTTCGACACCCCTCGGAACTGATGATTTCGGCGGGTTCCTCACTCGGCGCACGGGGTCCCTGATTGCCCGCTCGCCCTCGGCTCGCCAGCTCGTGATGCACCCGCTGGCGCTGGGGACGACCGGCGAGGTCCTGGCTCATGCCACCAACTTCCAGTTGCACCTCACTCAAGCGATAGCCATCGGGCCCGGTCAGCCGGCCCAGGCCATCCACAAGGACCGCTGGGCCTTCGACTTCTTCCCGTTCCCGACCGGCTACGAGGTCCAGTGCAACACGATCTGGGCCCTCACCGACTTCACTGAGGCGAACGGCGCAACCCGGATCGCCCTCGGCAGCAGCACCGCCAGCGACACTCAAGCTTTCACGCACGACGACACGGAGCCGGCCGAGATGCAGCGAGGTTCGGTGTTGTTCTACTCCGGGAGCGTGAACCACGGCGGCGGGGCAAATCGGACAGAGGAGGTCCGCATCGGCCTCAACATCACGTACAACTTGGCCTGGCTTCGCCAGGAGGAGAACCAGTACCTGGCCACACCGCGTGAAATAGCACAGACCTTGCCGGTGGGGCTCCTCCGATTGATGGGCTACGACCGCGGTGCCTATTCCCTCGGCTACATCGACGACCTGCGCGACCCGATCGAAGCCATTCTCCCTGGGTCCGGCCACGTCGGGTTCGCTGTCGCCGACAAGAGTTGAGCCCCCGATCAGCCGTCCCGCGATGATCCGAAGGTCTCAGGAATATGCCTCTGAACTGGAGCCTGGGAGGAGAATCGAACTCCTGACCTACGCATTACGAGTGCGTTGCTCTACCGACTGAGCTACCCAGGCGCGGGAAGACACGCTACCTGACCGTCCGTCTGCTACTCGACCCTCGGGGCGGCGCCCAGTACTCGCACTCCGGGCCGGCAATCCCGACTGGCTCGAACGTCTCAGTCGAGCATCCCCGAGAGCCGGACCATCAGCGCGTCCATGACTAGGAGCTCATTGGCGTTCCGCCCGAGCGCCAGGGAAGCCTCCTCGATCGCTCCGACCTGCCGGGCTGTCCTACGGCTGTCGGCCGCACCGCCGGCCGAATGCGCTGTCGGCGCGCTGGCCTTCGCCACCAGCCGGTCACGGTACACCTCGGCGAGGGTGGCCAAGCCGAAGCGGAGGTCGTCGGTCCGCCAGCGGCGCTCTTCCCGCTTGTGACCGTCCTCGATCTGCCGCCGGCCGGGGATGGTCCTCGATCCCGTCATCTCCGCCTGCTCCCCGAGCGCGGACAGCTCGCGGGCGTGTTCGCCGCGGAGCGGTTCGAGTGCGGCATCGACCGACTCGAGCAGCTCGGAGGCGACGGTCGCTGCTGCCGCCCCGGTCCCGTCCAGTCGCTGCGGGACCGTCCGCCACTGCTGTTGGCGAGCGGCGAACCCAGCGTCATCGACCAGCAGCCGAGCCCGATCCAGCCGTCCTCTGGCAGCTCGAGCGACCGAGTCTGCGTGCTCGGACTCCACCCCCTGCCCGACGAGCCACTCGGCAATGGTTTTCTCGGGCACGGGATCGAACCCCACAGTCGCGCACCTGCTCACGATGGTGTCCAGCCGCCGCCGGTAGATCGTCGGCCATGAACACGAAGACGGTGGTGGGTGGCGGCTCCTCGACCGTCTTCAACAGCGCCGGCACCGAGTCCCGGGCCAGCTGCACTTCGGTCGCCATCAGTACCTGACGGGTCGCCTCGATCGGCCGGCGCTGCGAAAGCGTCACGAGACCCTGGGCATCGGACACGCTGAGGGAGGGGCCGGTGCGCTCGACGACGGTCAGATCCGGATGGATCCCGGCCAGCGCCCGCCTGCATGTGCTGCAGACACCGCACCCCCCGTTCGGGCAGAGCAACGCTGCTCCGAACCCGAGCGCCGCCGCTCGTTTTCCCGATCCCGGCGGACCGTGGAGGAGGTAGGCGTGCACGGGTCGCCTGGCGGCCGCCATGAGCTGCGACACGGCCCGGGGCTGTCCGACGACGGCGTCGAAGAGTGAAGCCGACGGGAGGGACGTCCTTGACTCGTCGCTACCGGCCACGCTCGAGCTCTCCACCCAACAGCTCGTTCAATGCCGACCAGACCTCGGCTCCGACAGTGTCGGCATGGGCCGATCCGTCCACGGTGAGCCACCTGGCTCCCGACTCTTCGGCCAGGTGCCGATACCCTTCCGCCACGCGGCCGCAAGAAGTCTCGGCCTCCTTGTTCCATGCGGTCGGCCCGACCCCGCCGACGCCCGAGTGCCACCTCGACGGGGAGGTCGATGAGCACGGTGACATCAGGGACGAGTCCAGCGGTCGCCCAGTCGATCAACACGTCAAGGCCGGCCCGATCGAGGCCGCGCCCGAAGCCCTGGTAGGCGAGCGTGGAAGCGGCGTAGCGGTCGGTCACGACCCAGGCACCCTCGTCGAGCGCTGGACGGATCACCTCGTGGACGTGCTGGGCCCGGTCCGCCGCCAACAGCAGGGCCTCGCTGCGCTCGGAGAAAGCGGGCATCCGAGGGTCGAGGAGCAGCGGGCGGAGGGACCCGCCGAGCGATGTCGCCCCCGGCTCGAACGTGAGCACCACATCCAAGCCGACGGCATCGAGACGGGCTACGAGACGGGCCGCCTGAGTCGACTTGCCGCTTCCGTCGATTCCCTCGAATGCGATGAAGCGACCCCGACGCGCCCGGTCCGTCGCCGGCACTCCACACCTGTCCACGCCGGGCTACTTGCCCCCGTCGACCGTGTCGGCTGGACCTGCGCCTTCGGCCTTCGGCGCGGCCGGCCTTCTTCGTCCCTGCCTTCTTGGCCCCGGCCTTCGTGGTGGCAGGCTTCTTGGTGGCAGCCTTTTTGGCCCCGGTCTTCCTGGCGGCAGTCTTCTTCACCGGTGTCTTCTTCGCCGCCGTCTTCTTGGCGGCGGCCTTCTTCGTCCCCGTCCGCTTGCGGGTCGACGGCCCGGCGGCCCTGCGCTCGGCGAGCAGCTCGGCGGCCCGCTCGTCGGTCAAGGACTCGACGTCGTCACCGCGTCGCAGCGACGCGTTGGTCGTGCCGTCGGTCACATACGGACCGAACCGCCCGTCCTTCACCACCATGCTCAAGCCGGTGTCCGGATCCTTCCCCAACTCGCGCAGCGGCCCCCGGGCGGACCGTCCCCGGCGCGTCTTCGGCTGGGCGAAGATGGCCAGTGCTTCCTCCAGCGTGACGGTGAGGAGCTGCTCTTCGCTCGTCAAGCTGCGCGAGTCGCTCCCCTTCTTCAAATAGGGACCGAACCGGCCGTTCAAGGCCATGATCTCGTCGCTCGATGCAGGATCGGTACCCACCACCCGGGGGATGCGCAGCAGCTCGAGCGCCTCCTCGAACGTGACCGTCTCGGGAGACATCGACGAGAACAGTGACGAGGTCCGGGGCTTCTCCGCACCGTCCATCGCCTCACCCAGTTGCACGTACGGGCCGTATCGGCCCGCTTTGACCTGCACCTCGAGCCCGGTGTCCGGGTCGACTCCGAGCACGCGGTCACAGGACGGGGCTCGAATCAGCGCCTCGGCCCGCTCGACGGTGAGCTCGTCGGGGGCGAGGTCGTCGGGGACCGACACCCGATCCTCCCCATGCTGGAGGTAGGGCCCGTAGCGGCCCACCCGGGCCACGATCTCCTGACCGTCGGAACCGGTGCCGATGGGGATGGAGTTGATCTGGCGTGCGTCGATCTCGCCGAGGTAGGTGCTGACCTCGCGCTTCAGACCGAGGGCTCGGACCTGACCGGCCACGGGGGCGATAGCCGCGTCGCCGCCGGTGCCGTTGCCGTTGCCGTTGACGGCGGCGGTGCCGGCGACGTCGCCGTTCGCACCATTGCCGTTGCCCGAGCCGTTGCCGAGCGCAGCCGGGGGCTCGGTCCCGAAGTAGAACCGGGTCAACCAGGGCAGCACCTCTTCGTCCCCGGAGGCGATGGCGTCGAGGTCGTCCTCCATGGAGGCGGTGAAGCCGTAGTCGACCAGGTCCGAGAAGTAGCGCTCGAGCAGTCCTACCACGGCGAAGGCGGTGAACGAGGGTACGAGGGCACTGCCCTTCTTCCAGACGTACCCGCGGTCGATGATGGTGCCGATGACGCTGGCATAGGTCGAGGGACGGCCCACGCCGAGATCCTCCATGGCCTTCACCAGCGAGGCCTCCGTGTAGCGGGCCGGAGGCTGGGTGGCGTGCGAGCCCGACTCGAGGTCGCTGACCGTCAGCGGGTCGCCCTCGTCCATCGGAGGAAGGTGGACCTCACGGTCGGCCAGCTCCGCATCGGGGTCGTCCTCCCCCTCGACATAGGCACGGAGGAACCCGGGGAAGCTGATGACCTTGCCCGATGCGGCGAACTCGGCCTCCTGTCGAGCCCGGTCCTCGCCGTTGGTCGCGCCGACCGAGGCGGACCTGGGCGCTGGTGCCGGTGGCGTCGGCCATCTGGGACGCCACCGTGCGCTTCCAGATGAGGTCGTAGAGCCGGAGCTCGTCGCCGGACAGTGCACGGGCCGCCTCGTCGGGGGTGCGGAACGACTCGCCCGCCGGTCGGATGGCCTCGTGGGCCTCCTGGGCGTTCTTCACCTTGCGCTCGTACCGGCGGGGTTGGGCAGGGACGTACTCGGCACCGTAGAGGGTGGTGGCCTGGGCCCGGGCCGCCCGGAGCGCCTCGCCTGACAGCGTTGTCGAGTCGGTGCGCATGTAGGTGATCCACCCGCCCTCGTAGAGGCGCTGGGCCACCTGCATGGCGCGCTTGGAGCTGAACCGGAGCTTGCGGCCGGCCTCCTGCTGGAGGGTGGAGGTCATGAACGGCGCCGCGGGAGAGCGTCGGAACGGCTTGTGGGAAATCGACTTCACGGCGAAGGGAGCGTCGGCTAGCCCGGCGGCGAGCGTCCTGGCCTCGTCCTCGGCGAGCACCGCGACCGAGCCCGGTGCGCTGAGGGCGCCGGTCGGGTCGAAGTCTTTTCCCGAGGCGAGCGTAACCCCGTCCACGGCCACGAGCGACGCCGAGAACGAGCGGGGCTCACCCTCGTCGGCTTCGACGGCTCCTGCGTCCCCCTCCACCGTGAAGGTGGCGTCGATCCCCCACCAGGACGCCGATCGGAACCCCATCCGGGCCCGCTCGCGCTCCACCACCATGCGGGTGGCCACGCTCTGGACCCGGCCGGCGGAGAGGCGGGGCATGATCTTCTTCCACAGCACGGGCGAGACCTCGTAGCCGTAGAGGCGGTCGAGGATCCGGCGGGCCTCCTGGGCGTCGACCAGCCGGCGGTCGAGGTCACGCCACTCGTTGACGGCCCGTTCGATGGCCGGGCGGGTGATCTCGTGGAACACCATCCGCTTGACCGGCACCCGCGGTGCCAGGACCTCGAGGAGGTGCCAGGCGATCGACTCGCCTTCGCGGTCCTCGTCGGAGGCCAGATAGACCTCACTGGCCTGTTTGACCAGCTGCTTCAACTTGTTGACCTGGGATCGCTTGTCCGAGGAGACGACATAGAGCGGCTTGAACCCGTTGTCGACGTCGACCCCGAGCCGCGACCAGGGCTCGGCCTTGAAGGCGGCCGGGACCTCGTCGGCCCGGCGGGGGAGGTCCCGGATGTGACCGATGGACGATTCGACCACGTACTCGGGGCCGAGCAGCCCGGCGATCGTCTTGGCCTTGGCCGGGGACTCCACGATGACGAGGGGCCGTGCCCCACCCCGGGGCGCAGTCCGCCCTGGCGTCCCGGGGCGCGAGGCCACCGTGCCGCCGGTGGCGGCGCCGTTCGTGGTCCCGGTCTCGGATGCTCTCGATGTCGTGTCGCTGGGTGCCATGGCAGTGGGGCCAAGGGTGAACGGTGCAAGAGGGGCCTGTCAAGACCGCCCCCGGAACCCGAGATCGGGCGACCTACCGACGCCGAGGACGGAGGAGCCACCCTGACCTGGGATTTCAGCTGGACCTGGCCTTGGTTTGGGCGACGGTGAATGGGGCGAAGACCGGGGACGACCGGTCGGGGGTCGGAAATGGGAAGCCCGGCCGCCGAGGCGCCGGGAACAGGAGCGGGAGGCGCTCAGTCGGCGGCGGTCCCCAGGGCGGCGGTGGCGGCGCTGTCGAGGGCCTCCTCCTCCCCGGCGGGCAGCCCGCTGTCCCCGGCCGGCGGCCCGCTGTCCATCGAGGAGGTCTTCCGCTTGGAGAAGGCCACGGCGATGCCGAGCACGATGAGGGCGCCGGCGGCGATGCCCAGGCGGGCGCCGGTGTGGTGCCGCAGGGTGATCACGGCCGGAAGGATGAGCAAGGACACCAGGTTCATGACCTTGATGAGGGGGTTGAGCGCCGGGCCCGCCGTGTCCTTGAACGGGTCGCCGATGGTGTCGCCGATGACCGCCGCCTTGTGGGCCTCTGACCCCTTGCCGCCTTCGTTGCCGTCTTCGATGAACTTCTTGGCGTTGTCCCAGGCTCCCCCGGAGTTCGACAGGAAGTTGGCCATGAGCTGCCCGGTCAGGATGGCCCCGACCAGGAAGGCGCCGAGGGCAAAGTAGTTGATGCCGAAGCCGACGATCACCGGCGACAGCACGGCCAGAAGCGCCGGGGTGGCGAGCTCGCGCTGGGCCGCCGTGGTGCAGATGGAGATGACCTTTCCG
The DNA here is from genome assembly GCA_963828385.1 of uncultured Acidimicrobiaceae bacterium. Classification (GTDB taxonomy): domain Bacteria; phylum Actinomycetota; class Acidimicrobiia; order Acidimicrobiales; family RAAP-2; genus Bog-756. The sequence goes on along the minus strand of CAWHEF010000002.1, from coordinate 66,383 downwards.
TACTCGGGCTTCTCCGAGTAGTCCATGATCCCCGGGTGCTCCCGGAACTGGCGGCGCACCTCCTGGACCACGGTCCCGGCCGAGCGGCCGACGGCCCTGATGGCCAGGGCCGAGAAGAGAAAGGCGATCGAGCCGCCGATCAGGATCCCGATGAAGATCGTCGGGTGGGACACGTTGATCTGGGTCTCGGGCGCGTTGAACAGCCAGTTGACACCCGACCCGAGGGTCCGGTGCAGGCCGAGCTGCGAGCCGATCGTCTCGATGAAGGAGGCGAACAGGGCGATGGAGGCGAGGACGGCCGAGCCGATGGCCACACCCTTGGTCACGGCCTTGGTGGTGTTGCCCACGGCGTCGAGGCTCACCATGACCCGTTCGGCCTCGCCGCTGAACTCTCCGGACATCTCGGCCACGCCGGCGGCGTTGTCGGAGACCGGACCGAAGCTGTCCTCGGACACGATGATCCCCGCCGTCGACAGGAGGCCGATGCCGGTCAGGGAGATCAGGTACAGCGAGAGCTCGATGTTGCCGCCGGCCAAGCCGATCGACACGGCGATGGCGATCACGATGGCGAGGATGGCCCACACCGTGGACTCGAGGCCGAGAGCCAGCCCGGCGAGGGTCAAAGTGGCGGGACCGGTCCGGGCCGTCTCGGCCACCTCTTTGACCGGCGACCGCTCGGTCGAGGTGAAGTGCTCGGTGATCTGGCTGGCCACCAGCATCAAGACCACGCCGACGAGCACGGCGAAGAACGCCTTCCAGTAGTGGAGGTAGGCACCGGCCACGACGGCGGTGCCGCCGATGGTGATGGCGGCCGCGATCCACACCCCCCGGTTGATGGGGGCCATGGCGCTTCGGGCTTTCGACCCTGCTCGTACCGAGTACACCCCGATGATGGTGGCGATGATCCCGATGGCCGGGATGGCGATGGGGAAGATGACCGTCTTGGCGGCGACGAAGCCGCGCCCGATCGAGGTGAACGCGGTCACTCCGAGGATGATCGAGGCGATGATGGTGATGACGTAGGACTCGAAGAGGTCGGCGGCCATGCCGGCGCAGTCGCCGACGTTGTCACCCACGTTGTCGGCGATGGTGGCGGCGTTTCTCGGGTCGTCCTCGGGAATCCCCGCCTCGACCTTGCCGACCAGGTCGGCGCCGACATCGGCAGCCTTGGTGAAGATCCCGCCACCGACCCGCATGAAGAGGGCCAACAACGAGGCACCGAAGCCGAACCCGACGAGCACCGAGGTGGCCGTGTTCTGGAAGACGAACACGATGATGGTGGCACCGAGCAGGCCGAGCCCGACACAGAACAGGCCGGTGATGGCCCCGGTCCGGAACGCCACCCGGAGGGTGGGCGGGAGCTGTCCGTCCCGGGCGGCGGCCGCCGTCCTCACATTGCCCCGGACGGCCAGGCTCATGCCGATGAACCCGGTGAGCCCCGAGCACAGGGCACCGGCGAGGAAGCAGATCACCCGGAAGATGCCGGCTTGGACGAAGGTGAGGGCCACGGTGTGGTCGGGGCGGGTGACCTTCGTGGCGGTGAAGAAGATGAGGATCGCCAGCGGGATGATGATGAACCCGATGGTCTTGAACTGGCGGGAGAGAAAGGCCTCGGCCCCCTCCTGGATCGCCTTGGCGATGTCCTTCATCGTTGCCGTGCCCTGATCGGCGGCGATCACGCCTCTCATGAGGATGACGCCGGTGATGATGGACGCCACCGCGGCGACCAGGGCGAAGACCAACCATGCCCGCTCAGCGCTGGTGAGCAGGAACGCCTGGTACCCCCCTTCTGCGAGGAGGTGGGTCATCGGTGATGCTCCCTTCGGTTCACGGCGTTGTCAGGCCCCGGTGTGGGGTTCGTGGGTTGGCTGGTACTCGACCGTCGCCGGCAGCGAGGGCGGGGTCCCCCTTCGGGGGCCGCGGCCGGAGGCCGTGAGCCGAGGGGGCGCCATCGTGCCACGCCGCGTCCGGCAACGGGGGGAGAAGATAGTGACAAAGGCGCGCCGCGGGCAAGAAGCGGCCTCCGGAGGATGAACGAGTGCTCCCGAACGGCCTCCATGGTCCTGACCTGCGCCGTCGGCCAGCGGGGCATCTGCCGGCTCAACTCTGGTCCTGCCCGGGCTCGGTCCCGGCGATCAGCTCGTAGTCGGGGTTCAAGATGGCCTCCCGGCGGGCCCAGTCCCCCACCATGCCTTCGACCACGAGGCGGGCGCCCGGCTGGATGCCCGGGATCCGGCGCCGACCCTGGAAGACGAGCAGCAGCTTGCCGCTGTCGTCGGCGAGCACGCACTCCAGGTTGGCGGTCCCGGCCCGAGGTTGGACCCGCACCGACCGGATCCGCCCCGCCACCCGGACTCTCTTCCGCCACTCAGCGTCGCCGATGGGTGTCGCTCCCCGCAGCTTGTCCCCGAACGCCTTGCGCTCATAGGCGACCTTGGCCGCCTCGCGCCCGGCTGCCCGCCCGGCGGCACGGCCGGTCCCCCGGCCGGCCGTCTTCCCCCCTTTGTCGGGGACGGTCGTCTGGGCCATCCTCCTCCGCCACGCCCTGCGCTTGGCCGAACCCGTCAGCTGGTAGGGGACGACCGTAGCGTTGACGTGGGCGAGCTGGCCGACGGCGTCGGCGATGTGATCGGCGGTGGCGTCGTGCAGGAACCGCTGCCAACCCGACGAGAATCCGCGACGGGGGAGCAGAATGGTGAGCTCGGTCTGTCCGTCGGCCACCGCCTCGGCGGCCAGCTCCAACGTGGAGCGGGTCAGCCGGCGGTCCTCGCACTCCTCGACGTCGAGGGGCAGCCGGGAGAGTCCGAGCCGCCGCCAGTCGTGCTCGAGCCGTTCCGTCTCTCTGGGGTCGATGGCGAAGTGGACGGCACGGACCTCGTCGGGATGGAGCGTCCTGGCGTACTGCAGGGCCCGGGCCACCGCCATATCGAGACGGTCGATGAGCACGATGACGATCTGGTGCTGGAGGACGGGGGCCTCCGCCGCCTCGGTGGCCCCCTGCTCGAGCTCGCTGTCCTCGGTGATGTACTGGCGGTGCAGGCGCAGCAGGCCCACGAACATGAGCGGCCCGACGATGACCACCACCCACGCCCCCTCGGTGAACTTCACGGTGGCGAAGATGAGGACGACGATGGCGGTGAGGACGGCCGAGACTCCGTTCAGCGCGACACCCGCTCGCCAGTGGCCCTCCCGGTGGTCGAAGTGGTGCTTGACCATGCCCGATCCGGCCATTGCGAACCCGGTGAAGACACCGATGGCGTACAGGGCCACCAGGCTCGAGACTCTCGCCCGGGTCACGACGAGAAGGGCGATGGCCACGATGGTGAGGACGATGATCCCGTTGGAGAAGGCGAGGCGGTGCCCCCGTCGGGTCAGCTGCTTGGGCAGGTACTTGTCCGTGGCCACGTAGCTGGCGAGGAACGGGAAGCCGTTGAAGCTCGTGTTCCCCCCCGTGTAGAGGATGAGCATGGTGGCGAACTGGACGACGTAGTAGAGGATCTTGCCGATCGGGCCGGTGCCGAGGACGTACTCGACCTCCTGGGAGACGACGGTGGGTGACCCCGCTTCGTAGGGGACGGCGTGGGTCCAGTGGGCGAGCAGCGTCACCCCGAGCACGAGGAAGGCGAGGATCGAGCTCATCACGACGAGGGTCTGGCGGGCGTTGATGCTCGCCGGCTCGCGGAAGGTGGCCACACCGTTGGAGATCGCTTCGAGTCCGGTGAGCGACGACCCGCCGTTGGCGAACGAGCGCAGGATGATGATGAACGAGGCACCGTAGAGGAGCCCCGAGCCGGGATGGCCGATCGCCACCGTGCCGGCTTGGTGAACGGAGTGGACATGTAGCGTCCCGAGAGCGGCGCGGATGTAGCCGACCACGATGACCAACGCCAGACTGACGACGAAGAAGTAGGTCGGGAAGGCGAACGTCTTGCCCGCTTCCCGGATGCCCCGGAGGTTGCCGAAGAGGAGGAGTAGGACGACACCAACGGTGATCGGGACCGTCGCCCCCACGAGAGATGGGAAGGCGCTCGTCAGTGCCGCCGTGCCCGCCGCCGTCTGCACGGCCACGGTCACCGTGTAGTCGATGAGGAGCGCCACCGCAGCGATCTGGGCGATCTTCGGTCCGAAGTTGTCCCTCGCCACCACATAGGACCCGCCGGCCTGGGTGTAGAGCCGGATGACATCGAGATAGGACAGGGTGACGAAGAGCAGCACGCCGAGGATGGCGAAGGTGACCGGGACCACCAATGCGAAGGCGGCGAGGCCGACGATCGGCACGAGCTGGGTGAGCATCTCCTCGGTGCCGTAGGCCGAGGACGAGATGCAGTCAGGGGCCAGCACGCCGAGAGCGCTCGGCCGGCCCAGCCGCTGCCCGGTGAGCTGCTCGTTGACGAGCGGCGGACCGAGCAGCCGGTTCTTGAGCCGGTAGCGGAGCGACTCGGGAAGCTCGAGGCTGGCGACCTTGGCGGCGGAGGGTCGCAGACGACCCGGCTGGCCGGCGACGGCGGTGGCGGTGACATCGAGCCCTTCGCCCATCCCGGGTCGGGAGCCGTCGTCGGGATCCCGACCTACGGGGCCCCGGTCACCGGTGGCCCGATCGGTGCTGTCGGGGGGCGTGCGGACTCCGACAGGCCGGCGAGGTTCGCCGTCGGCCGGCGGCCCGGGCGGACGCCTGTCGCCGGTGCCCGATGAGTCCACGCGCACAGTAAACCACGGGTCCCCTCACCCTCCGCCGTGGCCGAGGCCTCCGCCGGAGGCGGCGGTGCGTCGTGGCGGAAGGTGGCGCCGGTGGGCAGTGGTCCGGGTCGCCGGTTGAGTTGTGGCGGACGGATGGCCGTGTTTGCATTGTCCGGGTGCACATCGTCATCGTGGGGTGCGGAAGGGTCGGGTCGGGCCTCGGGGTCGGCTTGCTCGAGCAGGGGAACACCGTTGCCATCATCGACCGCAACGCCAAGGCCTTCCGCCGGCTCCCCCCCGATTGGCCGGGCATGAAGGTGGTCGGTTCGGGCTTCGACCGTGACGACCTCGACCGGGCCCGGGCATCGGAGGCGACCTCGCTCGCCGCCGTCACGAGCGGCGACAACACGAACATCCTGACCGCACGCATCGCCCGGGAGACCTACGAGATCCCGAACGTCGTCGCCCGCATCTACGACCCGAGACGGGCCCAGATCTACCTCCGGCTCGGCATCCCGACGGTCGCCACCGTCTCTTGGACCATCGACCAGGTGCGCCGCCGCCTCGTTCCCGGGGAGGAGCAGGCCGAGTGGACCGACCCGACCGGGACCCTCACGCTCGTCGAGCGCGAGCTGCCCGAGTCATGGGCGGGCAAGCGGCTCGGCGAGGTGTCGACGGGCGACGTCGTGATCGTGGCCGTCACCCGGGGGGGCGTCGCCCGGCTCGACTTCTCCGACCTGGTCGGTCAGGAGGGGGACGTCCTCCATCTCATGGTGACCGAGAGCGGCCACCGGAGTGTGGACGGGCCGGCGGCCGTGTCCGGGTCCGGTGCTGGCGCAGTCACGGATCCCGGTCGTGACAATGCCCCGTCGGCCGAACGCCTGAGCCGGCAGGGGCCCGGGTGAAGGTCGCCATCGCCGGGGCGGGGAACGTGGGGACCGCCATCGCCTCGGACCTCCATGACGGCGGTCACGACGTCCTCCTCATCGAGAAGGACCCCGACGTCGTCCTACGCATCCATGACGACATCGACATCACCTGGGTCGTGGCCGACGCCTGTGAGGTCTCCTCGCTGCACTCGGCCGGGTTGAGCACGGTGGACGTGGTCGTGGCCGCCACCGGCGACGACGAGGACAACCTCGTCATCTCGCTCCTGGCCAAACAGGAGTTCGCCGTGCCGCGCGTCGTCGCCCGGGTGAACCACCCGAAGAACCAGTGGCTGTTCAACGAGGGATGGGGGGTCGACGTCTCGGTGTCCACCCCGCAACTTCTCACCGCCCTGGTCGAAGAAGCCGTCTCGGTGGGGAGCCTCGTCCGTCTGCTGCGGTTCGAAGGCGGCAACGCCCACCTCGTCGAGGTCACGCTGGCCGACGATTCGCCAGCGGCGGGCCAGTCGCTCGTAGAGCTCAGGGTGCCGAGGGAGGCGACGGTCGTCGCCGTCGTGCGCGACGACCGTCTCATCGTCCCGAGAGGCGACACCCGCCTTGCGGTGGGCGACGAGGTGCTCGCACTCGTGACATCCGATGCCGAGGGCGAGGTGCAGCAGCTCCTGGTGGGACCCTGAGGGCCGGAACACCGCTGAACCGTGCGCGCCGCATTCTTCGACCTCGACAAGACGGTCATCGCCAAGGCGTCGATCGCCGCGTTCGGACGTCCGTTCTACCGGGGCGGGCTCATCAACAGGCGCCTGGTGGCCAGGGCCCTCGTGTCCCAGCTGATCTATCTCCACCTCGGCGCCAGCGAGGAGAAGCTGGCCCGGGTGCGCGAGTCGATGCTCATGCTCACCACCGGCTGGGACCGCGACCAGATCAGGGAGATCGTGCGGGAGGCGCTCGAGGAGATCGTCGAGCCGATCATCTATGCCGAAGCCCTCGACCTCATCGAGGCACATCGCGCTGCGGGTAACAAGGTGTACCTGGTGTCCGCCTCCCCCGAGGAGATCGTCGAGCCCCTGGCCGACCACCTGGGAACGGACGGGGCCATCGCCAGCAGGGCCGTCGTCGACGAGGACGGTCGGTACACCGGGGAGATGGAGTTCTACGCCTACGGCCCGTTCAAGGCCGACGCCATGGTCGAGCTGGCCGAGCGGGACGGGCTCGACCTGGCGGAGTCATCGGCGTACTCGGACTCGTACACGGACCTGCCCATGCTCGAGGCCGTGGGCCATCCCGCGGTCGTCAACCCTGATCGTGTCCTCGCCCGTGTGGCCCGGGAGCGGGACTGGGAGGTGCTGCAGTTCACAAAGCCGGTCCGGCTCCGCGACCGGGTCGGCGTACCCGGCCTGCCGGTCACCGCCACAGCGGCCGGGGTCATGGTGGCCGCCTCGGCAGGAGCGCTCGTCGCCTGGCGGCTCTCCCGCCGGCCACGGCGCTGAGCCCTGTTTCGAGGGTCGCCGGACTCAGGGGTGCGGCTGTAGCCCAGGTGCGGATGTAGCTCAGGTGCGATGCTGGCTCAGGACGGGCGCAGCCGACGTGCGGCTACGACACCAAGGGCAACGATGACGGCGAGGATCAGGAGCTTCTTCATGGGACCGATCGTAACCGCTCCTGTGCGGGGGTGCCGACTGATCCGGTGGACACCCGGACCCAGGCCCGTTCAGACGAGGTGACGAGCCGCTCAGACGGTGAGCAGGTCCCGGGCGCCGGTATCCGACGAGGGATGGCGGAGCTTCGACATGGCTCGGGCCTCGATCTGACGGATCCGCTCGCGGGTCAGGTTGAAATGCTCACCGACCTCCTCGAGGGTGCGGGGCTCGCCACGGTCGAGACCGAACCGCAGCCGCAAAATCTCCCGTTCCCGCTCGTCGAGGGGGGAGAGCAGCCGTCCGATCTCCTCGGGAAGCAGCGAGACCGCTGCCACCTCGAAGGGCGACTCGGCCGACCGGTCCTCGACGACGTCGCCGAGCTCGGCATCGCCGTCCTCACGGAGCGGTTCGGACAAGGACAGGGGTTCGGCCCGGAACCGGAGGGCCTCGACCAGCTTGTCCTCGGGCATCTCGACCTCGGCGCCCAGCTCCGCCAGCGTCGCCGGGCGACCGTACTTGAGCTCGAGCCGTGCCTGTGCCTTCTGGACCCGGGCGAGGGTGTCGCCGGCATGGACCGGGAGCCGGATCGTCCGACCGGTGTTGGCGATGCCCCGGGTGATGGCCTGGCGGATCCACCAGGTGGCATAGGTCGAGAACTTGAAGCCCTTCCGCCAGTCGAACTTCTCGACGGCGTGCATGAGCCCGAGGTTGCCCTCCTGGATGAGGTCGAGGAGGGGAAGCCCCGAGGCCTGGTACTTCTTGGCGATCGACACCACCAGCCGGAGGTTCGACTGGACGAAGGTCTGCTGGGCCGCTTCGCCCTGGAGGGTCGTGCGGCGGAGCTCGCGTCGCTTGGCCGGGGTGAGGCCCTTCGGGGCCGAACCCAGCTTGGCGCTGGCCTCGCGCCCGGCCTCGATCGCCTGGGCCAGGCGAACCTCGTCATCCTTGGTCAGCAGCGGGTACTGCCCGATGTCGGTCAGGTACAGGCGTACCAGATCCTCATCGTCTCGTTCGAGACGCTCCTTTGCCAAGTTCACCGGGTCCTTCGTGTTCCCCAATGGGGCTGGGGGACGGCCGGCCAGGGTGCGCCACGTGGGACTCCGGTGTTCGGACTCCGGTGTTCGCCTTGCCCTGGCCCGGGCGCATTCGGTTGCAACGGTTGCTGCGTTGCGAGTTTACCGGACGCGTCAAGCCTTCAGACCGGCGAGGGGCCCAGGCTGCGCCCCGGAGACGCCGCCTTTCGGCCGCCTCACGGTACCCCGGGACCTGCGCTCAGCCCGCCCGGAGCACCTCGGGAAGCATGATCAGACCGGGCCCGACGCCGGTGGCGACGACGGCCGACTCCAGGCGCTCGAGGAACCCGTAGCAGGCGGCGACGTCGTGGGGTCGGACGACGATGCGCTCTAGCAGCCGCTCCCCCGACCTCCAGTCCTCCCGCTCGTCGTTGAGCACGAGTGTGAGGGCCCGTGCCACCGGTCCGTCGGTCCCCCGCATCGTTCCCGCCAGATGCAGCTCGTAGGTCGTCACGAGGCGTGGGAGCACGACCCGGTAGAGCGCGGCGAGGCGGGGCAGCGCACCAGGGGCGCCCGCATCGCCATCGTCGGACGCACCCTCCCACTCCTCGTCGGCGGGCCCGACGCTTCCGGCCTGGTCGTCGAGCGGGCTCCCGATTTCGTCCCCGAGGGCGGAGAAGAGCGTCGCCGTCGCTTGTGAGGGCAGGCTGAATGCATCGGGGTCCGTCCCGTCGCGCACCGGCAGGCGGTCGCCCCAGAGCTCCGCATGCCAGGCGTGGCGCATGCTCTGGCTGTCGAGATGGAGGCGGACGGCGGCGATGGGGAGGGTGCCCGACCACCGGCCGAGCAGGTGGTAGAGCGCGTTCTCGATCCACCGGTACTCACCGACGATGGTGGCCGTCACCTCGATCGGCAGCGGGAGCCCCGGTTCATGTTCCGTCTGACCGGACGACGGCGAATCAGACAATGGCGGAGGTCTCCGCGGCCGCTCGGTACCGGTTGGTGATGGGCATGCGGCGGTCTCTGCCAAACGCCTTGGACGAGATGCGGACCCCGGGGGGCATCTGCCGGCGCTTGTACTCAGCCGAGTCCACCATCCGTACCACCTGATCGACGACGTGGCGGTCGAACCCCTCGGCGACGAGGTCGTCGGGCGAGTGGTCGCCCTCGACGTACCCGGCGATGACCGGATCGAGCACGGGGTACGGGGGAAGCGACTCGTCGTCGCGTTGATCGGGGCGCAGCTCGGCCGAGGGCGCCTTGACCAAGACGGCATCGGGGATCAGCTCCGTGGCCGCCCGCCGGTTGCGATACCGGCAGAGGTCGTAGACCAGGGTCTTCGGGACGTCCTTGATCACGGCGAAACCACCCGCCGAGTCGCCGTAGAGGGTGGAGTAGCCGGTGGCCATCTCGCTCTTGTTCCCGGTGGTGAGCACGATCCATCCGTTGGCGTTGGACAGGGCCATGAGGATGACGCCCCGGATGCGCGACTGCAGGTTCTCGTCGGTCAGCCCTGCCGGGTCGGCGCCCATGAGCGGTGCCAGGGTTCCGGTGAGCGCCTGGTGGGCGGTCTCGATGGGCACGGTGGCCACCTCGATGCCGAGGTTGGACCCGAGCGCCAAGGCGTCGGACAGCGATCCTTCGCTCGAGTACCGCGACGGCATGGTGATCCCGTGTACCCGACCGGGGCCGAGGGCGTCGGCGGCGACGGTGGCGACCAGGGAGGAGTCGATGCCCCCGGAGAGCCCGATCACGGCGTCGCTGAACCCGTTCTTTCCGAGATAGTCACGGGTGCCGAGCACCAGGGCCTCGTAGACCTCGGCGTCGGCGTCGAGCAACGGCGAGCACGGCCGGAGCACGGGGGCGTGTTCCGCTCGGCTCGGACCGGGTGTGGCCGCCACCACAGGGCGCCCCCGCACCCCGGGTCCTGGCTCCTGGCCGTCGGTGTCGTCGGTGTCGTCGAGGTCGAGGTCGAGGTCGACGAGCATCACCTCTTCGACGAATTGGGCCGCCGAGGCGATGACGGCGCCCCTCGCGTCCATGGCCAGCGAGGCTCCGTCGAAGACGAGCTCGTCCTGGCCCCCGACCTGGTTCACGTAGACGATGGGGCATCTCGTCTCCTCGACCCGGGCTATGAGCACGGCGAGGCGCTCGTCCCGACGGCGCCGCGAGTACGGCGAGGCGTTGAGGTTCACGAGGAGCCGGGCGCCGGCGTCGGCCTGGTCGACCATGGGGCCGCCGGGCAGCCACATGTCCTCACAGATGCTGATACCGATCGGGACGTCCGCCACCAGGCACTGCTCTGACCCGGCTCCGCCGGGGACGAACCAGCGCTGTTCGTCGAAGACGCCGTAGTTGGGAAGGTGCTGTTTCACGTAGGTGGCGACCACCCGACCGTGGGCGCAGAGGCCCGCCGTGTTCACCAGCCGCCCCTCGGCGTCGCGGGCCACGTAGCCGACGACCGCAGCGCATACACCGGTCGCAGCGGCGATCCGGGCGAACGCCCGCTCGTTGTCGACGATGAACGCCGGCCGTCCGAGCAGGTCCTCGGGGGGATAGCCGGTCACCGTCAGCTCGGGGAACACGGCCAGATCGGCGCCGCCGTCCTCTGCTGTCTCCAACGAGGCGAGCACGCGCTCCACGTTGCCGTCAAGGTCACCGACGACGGTGTTGATCTGGCAGGCGGCAACCCGGATCCGAGCCATGGGCCGTAGCCTACCGGCGCCACTGCCTGGTCTTTTCTCCTTCAGGAGGTGTGGCGGCGGTGTGGCGGCGGGAGCGGCGTCGCGTGCAGGACCCGATCATCATCGTCTGTTCCCGAACCGTGTTCATCCGGCGTTCACAATCGAGAAACGGGGGAGAAACTCCCAGCCGCCATAGTGGGTGCGGCCATTCGCTGGCAGAATCCATTGGCGGATTCCTCGCCGATCCGATGGAATGACGGCCAGGCCGACGGCCCCGGGTCCCTAGGTCGCCGGAACGTCGGAGGGCGAGCGGTCGACGCAGCAGAGCGATCACCGACAGAGCGATCACCGACAGAGCGATCACCACGAGGGCGATCACCAACAGAGGAGGGTCTGTGCCCTATCAAGCCGAGTACATCTGGATCGACGGGACCGAGCCGTCGCCGCTCCTCCGCAGCAAGACGAAGGTCATCGAAGACGGCAGGGACCTCCCGATCTGGGGATTCGACGGGTCGAGCACCAACCAGGCCATGGGTCACGATTCCGACTGCGTCCTGCGCCCGGTGTACTCGTGCCCCGACCCACTGCGCGGTCCCAACGACAAGCTGGTGATGTGCGAGGTCGAGCTCACCGACTTCTCGCCGCATCCCACCAATACCCGGGCCAGGCTCCGCGAGGTAATGAACACCTACGGCGACCAGAAGCCCCAATTCGGGGTCGAGCAGGAGTACACGTTCTTCAAGGACGGTCGGCCGCTCGGCTGGCCGGCAGCCGGCTATCCCGCCCCCCAGGGCCCCTACTACTGCGGTGTGGGCGGCGACAAGATGCCGGGCCGGGAGATCGTCGAGCTCCACACGGCGGCGTGCATCGACGCCGGCATCGGCATCGAAGGGACGAACGCCGAGGTCATGATGGGACAGTGGGAGTTCCAGGTGGGCGTGCTCCCGCCCCTCGAGCTCTCCGACCAGCTCTGGGTGGCGCGGTGGCTGCTCTTCCGCATCGCCGAGGACTTCGGCGTGTGGGCGACGCTCGAGCCAAAACCCATCCTCGGTGACTGGAACGGGGCCGGCGCCCACACCAACTTCTCGACCAAGGCCATGCGCAAGGAGGGCGGGTGGGACGCCATCATCGCCGCCTGCGAAGCGCTGGGGAAGCGGGTGGACGACCACATCGCCGTCTACGGGGTGGGCATCGAGACCCGGTTGACCGGCGCCCACGAGACCCAGCACTACACGAAGTTCAGCTACGGGACCTCCGACCGGGGGGCCTCGGTCCGCATCCCGTGGGGCGTGGCCAAGGAGAAGCGGGGCTGGATCGAGGACCGCCGGCCCAACGCCAACATGGACCCCTACAAGGTCACCGCCATCATGATCGAGACGGTCTGCGGCGACGCCTCCGGGGATTGACAGGATCCGGGCGATCGAAGAAGGGCCGCAGAGCGCGACCACCGGCCACGGACAGGCCACCGCTCGGGCTTGTGGCCCATGTGGGAGGTGCAGGACTCGATGAGGAGCCAGGAGGAGTACGTCCTCCGCACGGTTGAGGAGCGGGCCGTCCGCTTCGTGCAGCTGTGGTTCACCGACGTGCTCGGTACGCCCAAGACATTCAGCATCACGCCGGCCGAGCTCGAGAACGCGCTCGTCGAGGGGATGACCTTCGACGGTTCCGCAATCGACGGTTTCAGCCGGGTACAGGAGAGCGACGTCCTCGCCCGACCCGACGCCGAGACGTTCCAGCTCCTCCCCTGGCACGGTCCCGGGCACCGCGACCTGGCCGGTGACAGTGACGGTGACGGGGCCCAGGTGGCCCGGGTGTTCTGCGACATCCTGACCCTGGACGGCGTCCCATTCGAGGGCGACCCGCGTTACGTCCTACGCCGCTCGCTCGACCGCGCCCATGCCCTCGGGTTCACGTTCTTCGTTGCGCCCGAGATCGAGTACTTCTACTTCTCGGACGACCGTCCCTCCCACGAGCCGACCACCCTCGACAGCGGTTCGTACTTCGAGCTGACGATGGCCGACAAAGCCAGCGACATCCGCCAGCGCACCGTGCTCACCCTCGAGGAGATGGGGATTCCCGTCGAGCACGCCCAGCACGAGGACGCGCCGAGCCAGCACGAGATCGACCTCCGGTACACGGACGCCATGACCATGGCCGACACCGTCATGACCGTCCGCCTCGTGGTGAAGGAGATGGCGAAGCAACAAGGGGTCTTTGCCAGCTTCATGCCCAAGCCGCTGGAGGGGGTCCAGGGTTCGGGCATGCACACCCACATGTCCCTCTTCCGGGGTGAGGACAACGCCTTCCTCGACCCGGAGCGACCCGGTGAGCTCTCCGTGGTCGCCAGCCAGTTTATCGCCGGGCTTCTCCGCCACGCCCCCGAGATCACAGCCGTCACCAACCAGTGGGTCAACTCCTACAAGCGGCTGGTGTCGGGCTACGAGGCACCCGTCCACATCTCATGGGCCCGCAACAACCGCTCGGCTCTCGTCAGGGTTCCGGTCCTGAAGCCCGGACGCGGCGAATCGGCCCGGATCGAGTTCCGGTCGCCCGACAGCGCCTGTAACCCATACCTCGCCTTCGCCGTGATTCTCGGCGCCGGTCTCAAAGGGATCGAGGAGGGCTACGAGATCCCCGAAGAGGCCGCCGCCAACCTCTTCGCCCTGAGCGCCGACGACCTCGCCGCTAAGGGGATCGTCCACCTCCCCGGCAGCCTGCACGAGGCCCTGACCCTCATGGAGGGCTCCGAGCTCCTGGCGGCGACGCTCGGAGAGCACGTGTTCGAATGGTTCATCCGGAACAAGCGATCGGAGTGGGCCGAGTACCGCTCCCACGTCACCCAGTTCGAGCTCGATCGGTACCTTCCCCTGCTCTAGCCGCCGGCACGCGACAATTCGAACGCAGGGCGCAAGGCCGTGGCTGCGAGCCGACCAGAGAGGGGAGGATGAGGACGAGATCATGGAACCCCTTCTCTGCTTCCCGGCCGTTCCTCCCGCAGCGGTCGTCGCCGTCCTCGAACGGGCCGGCTACGAGTGGCGTGGCATCGGAGGCACCCACCATGCCGAGTCCGACGAGCCCGAGGACGGCTGGTCCGGGGCCGTAGTGTGGTGCGTCGAGGACCCTGCCGCCGGGTTCCAGCTCTGTCGACACCTGCGCAAGCGCGAGGTGCCCCTCACCCCATTGATCGTCGTAGTCACCGTCGGCCAGCTCGCCGAGCTCGAGCTGCGCGAGGACCTCTTCGACGACCTCTGCCTCGATCCCGTCGACCCCGACGAGCTCTCGACGAGGCTGGCCCACCTGTTCTGGCGCAGCGGCCGGGGCGTGCGACCCGAGCTGCTCGAGCACGGGGCCCTCGTCCTGAACGTCGAGACCTACCAGGCGGCGGTGTCGGGGAGGGTGCTCGACCTCACCTACATGGAGTACGAGCTACTCAAATTTCTGGCCGCCCGACCCGGAAAGGTTTTCACCAGAGAGACGCTCTTGAGCCGGGTGTGGGGCTACGAGTACTACGGGGGCGCCCGGACGGTCGACGTCCACATCCGGCGGCTCCGGGCCAAGCTCGGCGAAGAGCATGCGCACCTCATCCAGACCGTGCGCTCCGTCGGCTACCGGTTCGGGCAGCCGTCTTGGACCCCGTGAGGGGACCCGGTCGACCGGCGGAGACCGCCGACCGGTGAGCTACGGTCGGCGACCATGACCACCACGACCACCGCCACGTCACCGTCCCCGATCGATCAGCTCTTCTCCGTCTCCCAAAAGACCGCCGTCGTGACGGGGGGAACCCGCGGCATCGGCCAGATGATCGCCTCCGGCCTGGTCAGTGCCGGTGCCGAGGTCGTCGTGGCGTCACGCAAGGAGGATGCCGTCGCGGACACCGTGGCCGAGCTCTCGAAAGTCGGGTTGTGCACCGGCGTCGTCGCCGACCTGTCGACGGAGGTTGGGGCCCAGGCCCTGGCGGACGCAGTGGCCGCCGATCACGACCATGTCGACGTCCTGGTCAACAACGCCGGAGCCACCTGGGGTGCACCGCTCACCGAGCACGACACGGCGTCGTGGGACCGCGTGCTCAACCTCAACGTGCAGGGGGTGTTCCACACGACGAAGTCGTTCCTTCCGCTGTTGAACGCAGAGGCCACGGCCGAGGACCCCTCGCGCGTCATCAACATCGGCTCGATCGACGCCATCCACGTGCCGATGCTCGAGACCTACTCGTACTCGGCCTCGAAGGCCGCCGTGCACCAGCTGACCAGGCACCTGGCAAAACAGCTGGCTCCGGCGGTCACGGTCAACGCCGTCGCCCCCGGACCCTTCGAGTCGAAGATGATGGCTGCGACCCTGGCATCGTTCGGTGACCAGATCGCAGCGAGCGCCCCGCTGAAGCGCATCGGGCGGCCCGACGACATGGCCGGGGTGGCCATCTTCCTCGCCTCCCGTGCAGGCTCCTACCTCACCGGCGCCGTCATCCCCGTGGACGGCGGGATCGCCACCCTCGGATCGGGCTAGTGGGTCGGCTCGCCATCTGACAGATCACGGGACGGGTGCTCGCCGATGCGTGACACCCGGGAGTGACACCGGAACCTGGCACCAAGGCACCCGGTCGTGGGCCAGTCACGACCGCTCTCTTCCTTCTGCGATGTCCTTGAATGCGGTGTACGCGGTCTTGGGCGTGTACGACGAGGTGGCGAGGCCGTTGCCGAAGCCGGCGAGCTTGTAGAAGGAGGAGTCCGGCGGGGGCGTCGACGTGGCGTTGGGGTCGATGATGAATGTCCAGTTGATGCCCACCACGTTCGGGTCTCGTTCGAGCGCGGAGAAGGTGTCGGTGAGGAACCTCGCTTGCCCGGGCTCGCCACCCTGGTACTTGCCCTGGAGCTCCTTTTTGTACACGGGCGAGCTCTGGACCGATGCGACCGACGTGTAGCCGACCTCGGTGACCCATACGGGAACGTGCCTGCCACCATTACAGGCTTGAAGGGCCTTCTCGGAAGCGTCGACGATCTGGGGCGAGTAGACGGGCCCGTGGTCGCCGACGTGAAGGTCGAGGACGTCGAGCGAGTCGCACCATGCCGGATTGCCATAGAGAGACGATGCGAAGGCGACCGCCCCCTTGGGGTAGGGAACCTCGGGAGAAAGCGAGAGGCCCAAGGCGACGAGCGAGGGTGACAAGGCGTCGGTGCCTCCACTTAGCACGGCGATCGACGGGTCGGCGTCGTGGGCGGCCCGGTAGACCACTTGCTGGAAGTGGGCGTACGTCATCGGATCCGAGCCCACCCAGTTCTTGTCGAAGTCCTGTGGCTCGTTTCGTGCGATGAGGTAGTGAAGTCCCTCGGGAGCAGCGTTCCTGACGAGCGCCGTGACGTAGTCGCTCACCGAGGCGCAGGTGGCAGTGGGGGAATTGCAGTCCTTCGGTGGCGCGTTCGGATTTCCGTTCGTGGCGTCCCATGCCGGTTCGTTCCCGAGCCCGAGGAGGAGCGTGAGGTCGTGGGAGCGGGTCGTGGACAAGAGCGCGTCGATGGTGCCGAAGTCGTAGACGCCTGGCGATGGCTCGGCCGAGTTCCAGTTACCCCCAAAGCGAACGGCGCTGGCCCCCGCCTGCTTGATCAGGCCCAGTACCTTCGGAACGCGCGCACGGCCGATGTCGGCGTCAGCCGTGTTGACGTCGATGCCGAAGGAGACCGGGGAGTGGCCGGGGGCAGGAGCCGTTCCAGGTGAGGCAGCCTTCGTCGGGACCGCCGTGGACCGAGCGGCCGCGCCCGGAGAGGACGCCGAACCGCAGGAAGCCAGGACCGCACCGGCGAGGACCAACGCCACGCAACAGCAGATCCACCGCAAAGCGGCTCCCATGGCCGAAATATAGACAGACGGACATGTTGGCACTTTGAGGGTTCTGTGAGGATTCGTCGAAGATCGGGCAGCTCGAGCAGATCGGCGCGCCCTGTCGAGTCCGGATGTGGACTCGACCGTGCGCAGCCCTCGTTCAATGCGCTCCCGCCGCAGGGCGGCCGCGCTCCCCTGCTCGAGCAGCCTTCCGATCTCGGTCACCTCGGCATCGACCGAGCGGGCGAACCACGTCCGGGCCAGAAGGTCATGCAGCCATCCGAGCGGGCCGTGGCCGAGGTCGAGCTCCTCGACATGGTGGATGCGTGTACCCCCTTCCACGGCGTCGATCTCGAACCAGGCGTGCAGCCGCCGCGGGACACCGTGCTCCAATGTCACATCGATGCTGCGCGGCCGTTCCCATCGATACCGGGTGATCACCGACCCACGGAACCGACCGAGAAATTTCCCGTCTTCGCGGGCCAGCATGCCGTCGGCAGTGTCCGCCAGTTTGGTCACCCAGACCATCTTGGTGTCGGCCTTGGTGTACTGCGCCGGATCGAGTACAAAGTCGAATGCCTCGTCGGGGGTCACCCCCTTCGCCACCGTGGTGCCCTCGCCCTTGATCATGGTCTAGCGATTCCTTTCATCGGAGACACCGGCCTCATCGGAGACACCGGCCTCATCGGAGACACCGCCCTCGTCGGATACACCGCCCTCGCCGGATACATAGGCCCAGAGCTCGACTTCGACGGCCGCTCCCATGGGAAGGCCGGCCACGGCGACGACGGAACGGGCCGGTCGGTGACCGGCGAAGAACTCGACGTACACCTCGTTCACGGCGGCGTAGTCGTCCATCGTGGCCAGGAACATCGTCGTCTTGACCACATCCCGCAGTGCCGCCCCCGAGGCGACGAGCAGGCTCTCGCCGTTGGTCAATGCCCGGACGAGCTGGGCGGGTGTCCCGCCTTCGACGAGGGCCGGTCCCTCGCCGGGAGTGTCGCCCCGCTCGGCCAGTCCCAACTGACCCGAACAGATCCTCCACGACCCGACGGTCACGATCGGCGAGTACGGACCGACCGGAGTGCTCATCGGCACTCCCTCCCCGACGTTGCGGGCCTGACCGGGTCGGGGGCGGGCATCAGAATCGGTGCGACCCCGGGCGGGTCGGCCACACCCCGACGAGCCTGTCCGCCGACCACGCCGCCGCCCCCACCGCTGCGAACACCGCGTCCGAACCGTTGACCGGCTCGCCCTGGCCGGGGAGGATCGTCACCTCCACCCTCGGCATCGATCGCGCCGGCAGGATGCCGAACGAGCGCACGGTGAGATCGTGCACGGACCCGTCCTCGTCCACGGCGATCGCCTCGGAACGCACCCAGCTCAGTGCCTGGTGGGAGGCACCGATGCAGTAGGACCGCAACACGACGTCATCGAGGGCCCTCCCCGCGTCCACGGTCACCGAGACGGTGCCGTCGGAGGCGACAGCGGCGATGGCCCGGCCACCGGAGGGTCCGACCACCTCGACCGGCCCGCCGGTTCCGTCTCCCGGCACGCCCCCCTGCCGTGTCGTCGCCGCCAACGCCGCCGCTTCCGCCCACACCGCGGCACGGAGATCGAAGGAGGTCCGAGGACCTCGCACCGGCACCGCCTCGAGCACCAGCCCCGGGGCCACGGCATCGACGGCCGCCCGCATCTCGTCCCAACGAATGTCACCGTCCCAACGGGTGTCACCGCCCGCCATCTCCGTCCCCACCTCGCCACCCGGGGACAGACCCACCCGCAGCACCCCGCTGCCGTCCGTTCGGATGCCACCGGCCACCGGCGGGCGCTTCGGACCGAGCCGCACCACGTCCTCGCGCGACCAGAGCACCCGGACCGGGGCCCCGTGGGCGTCGGCCAGCGCGACGGCCTCCGCTCCCACCGTAGAGGTGACCTTCCCCCCGAACGCCCCACCGTTGGCGCAGGGGGAGGCGGCCGTACCTCCGGGGGCGCACCACGACGCATCAGGCTCGAGGTAGGCGGGCTCGACCCAGTTCGTCTGCAGGGTGACGGCCCAGTCGCCTGGCGGCAAGGCCACCGGAGGTCGCGGCGCCAGGCTCGTAGCCCGGCCCTGCACCTTCCCCGCCAGCGCCCGGGCCTCGCGCACGCTGGCACCGATGCTGTAGCCGCTCCGATCGTCGGGCACCGCCACCAGCGCATCATCGGGTGTCGTGTCGTCGGCGAAGCCGGCGCGACCGAGGACGACGTCGGGCCCCACGCGCTGGGGGCAGTCGCCTTCGAGCTCCGCCCGCCGGCTCGCCCGGGCCACGTCCCGGCCGTCGGCGTCATCGGCCACCCGCCCGGTCCGGGACTCCTCCCCGACGACGCGGCGGGCCGCCTCTTCGATCGTCTGCCACCCCGTGCACCGGCACAGATGGGCCAGCAACGCCTGGTCGACCTTGTCGCCGGTCACCGGCGCCTTCGCCTCGAGCGCGGCCAGGCGCATGATGATGCCCGGCGTGCAGAACCCGCACTGGCTCCCGCCCGTCCCGAAGAGTGCGGCCGACCAACGGTCCCGCTGCGCTTCAGGTAGCCCGTCGAGGGTGGTCACCTCCCGCCCCGCCACCCGACGCACCGGGGTCACACACGCGACCCGGGGCGACCCCTCGACCCACACCGTGCAGCACCCGCACTGTCCCTGGGGGCTGCAACCGTCCTTCACGCTGCGGATACCGAGCTGGTCACGCAGGACGTCGAGCAGGGAGCCGTCACCGTCGGTGACCGTGACGGCCCTGCCGTCGACGCGCAGGTCCATCAGGTGGACGGCTCCGGACAACGGGTCACGAGCTCGCCCTCACAGGCCGGGGTCCCGCCTCTTGTCCCGGGGCCCGCCCCCGGCATGCATGCGTGCAGGTGCCTTCAGCTGAAGGACGGGTGCCGTCAGCTGAAGGAGGAGCCGCAGCCGCAGGTCCGGGTGGCGTTGGGATTCGTGACATGGAACCCCGCGCCCTGCAGACCGTCGCTGTAGTCGAGGGTCGACCCCTTGAGCAGGTCGGCGCTGGCCGCGTCCACGACCACCTTGACCGCTCCGAATTCGCGCACGACGTCGTCGTCGGTAACCTCGGAGTCGAAGTACATCTCGTAGCTGAAGCCCGAGCAGCCTCCGGGGCGCACGGCGACCCGCAGGGCCAGACCCTCGGCGTCCTCCTGGGCCAGGAGCTCGGCGACCTTGGCCGACGCACCATCGGTGAGGTTCACCGGGTTGGGCTTCTTTCCGATGCTCACGTTCTGCATGGTGACGCTCATCGTTCCTCCTGGCTCAGCTCCCGGCTCACCGGCTGGCACGCTGCCACGATCGGGGCCGCACGGTCGGCGACCAGGACAAGCGTACCCGCGACCACCTCGCGGCGGTGCACGGTCGGGCTGCCCGACCCGGACCGCCCGGTACGATTGCCCGGGTGAGCAGGACCGATCCCCCGACCGTACCCGCCCCTCCCGCCGAGGAGGCCGTGCGAGACGCCCTGCGTGCCGTCGTCGACCCCGAGCTGGGCGCCGACATCGTCGACCTCGGGATGGTCACGGCCATCGGCGTGGAGGCCGAAGGCAGCGGTGGCGGTGGGGACGACACAGCTGTCGGAGCCGCCGTGACCGTCGAGGTCGCCCTGACCGTGGCCGGTTGCCCGCTCCGGACCCAGATCAAGAACGACGTCGAGCGGGCGGTCGGGACCTTGGACGGGGTGGGGTCGGTGACGGTGACCACGGGCGTCATGGACGAGGAGCGGCGCAAGGACGTGATGGCGCGGGCCCGCCGGTTCGCCCAGGACCCGGCCCCGGCCACCGACATCCCCGACACGGCCCGGGTCATCGCCATCGCCTCGGGCAAGGGCGGGGTGGGCAAGAGCTCGGTCACCGTGAACCTGGCCGTCTCCTTGGCCCGACGCGGGCTCACCGTCGGCCTGCTCGACGCCGACATCTGGGGATTCTCGGTGCCCCGGCTGCTCGGCATGCAAGGAGACGTCGAGGCCCGGGACAAGAAGATGATCCCCCTCGAGCGTCGGGTGGGCCGGGGCACCCTCCGGGTGCTGTCCATGGGGTTCCTCTCCGACGAGGAGAACGCCATCATGTGGCGCGGCCTCCTCCTCAACCGGGCCGTCCAGCAGTTCCTGGAGGACGTGCACTGGGGCGACCTCGACTATCTCCTAATCGACATGCCCCCGGGCACCGGCGACATCCAGATGGGACTGGCCCGCATGCTGCCGAGGACCGAGGTGATCGTGGTCACCACGCCCCCGGTGGCCGCCCAGAAGGTTGCCGCACGCACGGCGGACATGGCTCGCAAGGGCTACCTGCGGGTGGCCGGCGTCGTCGAGAACATGAGCGACTTCACCTGCGAACACGGGACGACCTACGCCCTCTTCGGGTCGGGCGGGGGCGAGCGCCTGGCCGCCGACGTCGGCGTGCCGCTCATCGGGCGGATCCCCCTCCATCCGTCGGTGGCGGCTGGCGGCGACGCCGGCCAACCGGTCGCCCTCGATGCCGGTCAGCCGCTGGCCAAGGCGTTCGATTCCATCGCCGAGGCCATCATCACCACCATCGCCCCGGTCGTCCCCATGGACGGTTGCACGGCCCGACTCGTCGAGCGGGTGGAGGCGGCCGTGGCCGCGGGCGAGGCGGGCTAGTTCTCTTCCTTCGGGCCCCACGCCCACCGGGCGGCCATCTGGAGCTCTGGCCCGGGATCCGTCTCCGAAGCCAGCCGGTCGGCCAGCGCCTGTTCGTAGCCTTCGTCGCCGGGACGGAGGATCAGCACCCTTCCGTCCTCGACGATGACGATCGGCAGGACCACGGGGACGTCGGTGACCGAGCTCGCCCACGCCATCACCTCGGTGCTCGTGGCGTGGGGCTCGAGCGCACTCAGGTTGGCGACGGTCGGCGGCAGGAGGTCGATCTCGCCGGCGGCGTGACGGGCCAGGGCATCGGCGGGCCTGACCCAGATGGCGTCGATGGTCTCGAGATCGTCATGGGTGGCCACCTGGCCGGGAGGGGCCGCCGCCACGAAGAACCGCGTGTCGTACCGCCGGGGAGCGAGCTCAGGGGTGATCCAGTGGCTCACGTAGTGGACGTCACCCACTTCCAGGCGCAGGTCCTCGCGCCGGCACAGCTCGAGGAGCGACAGCTCTCCGGCGTTGACGGCATCGCGGTAGCGGTCGAAGCGCTCCGTCGTCTCCGGGTCGCTCGTGTCGAGCACCTGACCGTCGTTTCCGGCGGCCGCCAGCATCACCCCCGCCTCCTCGAAGCACTCGCGGATGGCCGCCACCCAGAACCCGAGCCCCCCGGAGTTGACGCCGAGGACGGCGCTCGCCTCGGCATCGGTCCTCCCCCGGCACAGGTCTTCGACGTCGGGGCCCCGGTCCCCGGGATCGACCGATCCCCCCGGGAACACGTAGACGCCGGCCACGAACTCCGAGGCCAGGTTCCGCCGCAGCATGCACACCTGCACCGTGGACAGGCCCGAGATGGTGGGCTCGTCCCGGACCAGCATCACCGTGGCGGCGTCGCGGACGGGAACGGTCATCGAGGCTCAGGGTAGCCCTACCCGCCGATAGGAGAACCCTTCCGGTCGTGGCCCACGAGCACGCCCGAATCGAGAAGGGCGCTTATGGACACGTCGCCGAAGGCGCCGGGATCGGCGATGAGCCAGGCGTGGGGCCCCGGCACCACCGTGCCGGCAACCCCGGCGGCCTGCCGGAGCTCGTCGAAGGCCGATGGGGGCACCAGCCGGTCGCGGTCGGACCAGACGACGGTGACCGGGATGGCGGCCCCGGCCACGGCCGCCACCTCCCGGACCAGGTCGGCGCGACGGATGAAGTCGCCGGTCCGGACCATGCCCAGTGGATTGGTGAGCAGATTGGGGATGAAGTCCCCGAGCATGGTGGAAAGGACGCGGAGCTGAGCCGGAGAGCGGAGCAGATCGGTGGAGAAGTGCCGGCCCCAGTCCCACACCGGCCGCTGGCCCATGGTGCGCACCTCGTCGGGGTAGAGGGCCCAGGTCGGGCTGCCGATGGCGTTGGCGAGCAACAGGCTGGAGAGTCGCCACGGTTGCTCGTACGCGAAGGCGGTGGCGACCCCCCCACCGAACGAGTGGCCGGCGACCACGGCCAGCCGGCGGGCGCCGACGGCGTCGAGGAACCGCCCGAGCCAGCGGGCGTATCCGGGGAAGCTCCGCTGCTCGTGCGCGAGCTCCGCCGTCCCGGCGAACCCGGGAAGGGCGGGGGCGAGGACCCGGGAGCCCGAAGCCGCCATGGCCTCGATCGGGCTCCGGTAGGCGTGGGGGCCGAGGCCCCACCCGTGGAGGAAGAGGGAGATGGGCCCGGACCCGCAGTGGCCATAGCGGACGCGACGACCGTCGACCCCGACCGAGCCCCAGTCCAGGGTGGTCAGCACCCCACCCGGGCCTCCACCGCCGACCGACATGGCCCGGGAGTGTAGGCGGGGCAACTGAGGGACCGTCGGATTTGCCGCGCCGGGCGCGAAGGCGGCTACCGGGGGCGGAAAAGGCGGTGAGCTGGGGACGAGCAGGAGGACCACGGCCGAAGTCCCCCCACCCCGGTCGACCAGTTACGCTCACTCCGACCGGCGCACGTAGCGGGGAATGCGAAAGACATGGCCGACAACAAGACCAGCGACCCATCGAGGGGCGGCACGGCAAAGCCCGGCGGCGGAGCTGGACAGAGTGCCAAGGACAGGAGCCGGGCCGAGAACAGGGCCGTCTCGACCAAGGCGCCGGCGGGCCGGACGAAGAAGCAGCCGAACGCACCGGGGGGCGCTCCCGCTGCCGGCAAGGGTGCCAAGGGTGGTGTCGGCCCGGGCAGGGGTGCGGGAGGCACGGGCGGCGGCAACAGGCCCAAGCCCGGGCGGTCGCCGGCACAGGCCCCGGCCCCCCGCCGGATCTCCGCGGCCATGCTGACCTGGGGGGCGGTGGGCCTCGTCGTCGTCATCGTGGCCGTGCTGGTCATCGTCAAGGTGGTGAGCGGATCGAGCACCGCCAACGCGTCCTACACCCCGGTGACGCCGGCACCGGCCTCGGTCGTCCACGACGTCACCGCGATTCCGGCATCGGTCTTCGACAAGGTGGGCGTCACGTCGCAGCAGGTGCCGGTCAATCCCCCGAGCGTCTTGAGCAACCAGCCGCCGCTCACCCTCAACGGCAAGTCGCCCTCCATGCTCTACGTCGGAGCCGAGTACTGCCCCTACTGTGCCGCCGAGCGGTGGGCGATGACTGCAGCCCTGTCGCGCTTCGGCACGTGGTCGAACCTGAAGGTCACCGCTTCGTCCCACACCGACGTCGACGCCGCCACCCACACGTTCAGCTACTACGGGTCGAACTACTCGAGCCCCTATCTCCACTTCGTCCCGGTGGAGATGGACACCAACATCCCCTGCTCCTCGTGCACGAGCTCGAACGGCTACCAGCCGCTGCAGAGCCTGACCAAGGAGGAGGCGACCATCGCCACCAAGTACAGCGGTCCCCAGTACAACCCCAATGCCACCTCGAGCGGCGGCATCTCGTTCCCGTTCGTCTCGATCAACAACAAGGTGCTGTTCTCGGGGGCCAGCTTCGATCCGGGCATCCTCGCCGGGCAGTCGTGGAGCCAGATCGCCGCCGGCCTCTCCAACCCGTCCAATCCGGCAACCCAGGCCATCGTGACCACGTCGAACTACATGTCGGCGGCCATCTGCGCCAGCACCAACGGCCAGCCGGGCTCGGTGTGCACGAGCTCGGGGGTCCAGGCGGCGGCCAAGGCACTCAAACTGGGGTGAGCGGACCACACAACCGAGGAGCACCACAACGAACAACGTGAACAGCGTGCGCTGGCAGCCGATGGCCACGCTGCTTCTCTGCGTGGCCGGGCTGGGGGTGTCGATCTACCTCACCATCACCCACTTCGCCCCCCACACCCTGGTGTGCTCATCCAACGCCACCATCAACTGCGAGAAGGTCACGTCCAGCCCGCAGTCGTACATCTTCGGCATACCGGTGGCGATCCTCGGGCTCTTCTACTTCGTACCCATGCTCGGGCTCTGTCTGCCCGCCGCCTGGCGCACGGGCAGGCGGGCCGTCCATCTCGCCCGGCTGGCCCTCTCCGTCGTCGGGGTCGGCATGATCATCTACCTGATCAGCGCCGAGCTCTTCGTGATCAAGGCGATCTGTCTGTGGTGCTCCTCGGTGCACCTCGTCACCTTCGTCCTGTTCGTCATCGTCGTGACCTCGTCGCCTCTCGTGCTCGCCGGGCACGGGCGCACCGGCGAGATGGACTCGGGGGACCTCGCCACCGGCGAGGCGTGACCGAGGAAGCTCCGACGTTCCTTGACCGTCGACGATCCGAGCTCGGAGGTGGAGGACACCGAGGTCGATGAGGGTGTGCCGCTCGTCCAGCGGCCGTCGACGCGCACCGCCCGCATGGTGTGGATCACCATCGGCATCCTCGTCATCCTGGTCATCGCCCTCGTCGTCTACGCGCTGGTGAGCCCCCCACCAACCCAGGCGTCGGACCGTCCCGCCCCGACCGCGCCGAGCGTGTTGACCGCCCTTTCCACGATCCCGGCCTCACAGTTCGACTCGGTCGGGGTGAGCGCGCCGGCCACCCCCCTCGTGGCGCCGAGAGTCATCCGGGGCGATACTCCGTTGCAGCTGGGCGGGAAGCCAGAGGTGCTCTTCGTGGGCACGGACTACTGCCCGTTCTGCGCGGCGGAACGATGGCCGCTCGTCATCGCCCTCTCGCGGTTCGGCCGCTTCAAGACGCTCCACAACATGCAGTCGTCGCCCAACGCCGTGTTCCCATCCCTCCAGTCGTTCACCTTCACCGCCTCGTCGTATGAGAGCAGGTACCTCTCCTTCGTCGGGGTGGAGCTGTTCTCGAACGAGGTCACTGCGGACGGGTCCTACACGCGGGTGGCCACGCTCACGCCCGAGCAGACCTCGCTGCTCGTGCGGTTCGGCGACGGCCCGACGCCCGGCACCGCCCCCGGGCAGCTCCCCTTCGTCGACATCGGCAACGGCATGGTGTCCACGACCTCGGGGTTCAGTCCGGGGATCCTCGCCACGCAGTCACAGGCCGACATCGTCGGCGACCTGAGCCAACCCGGACAGCCCGACGTCCATATCGGCCCGGCCATCACCGCCTCGGCCAACTACCTGACCGCCGGGATCTGCCAGACGACCGGTCAGCAGCCGACGTCGGTGTGCACGAGCAAGGGGGTGGAAGCGGCCAAGGACTCGCTCGGCCTGCCGTAACGGCCGAAGTGGGGGTCGGATGTCGGTCGGGCAGGCTCGGCGGCCCGGTCAGCCGGCCCGGCGGTCGGCGATCTGCTTCCGCTCCACCTCGTTCAGGCCGCCCCAGATCCCGTGCGGCTCATGGATGCGGATGGCGTAGTCCAGACACTCCCTGCGCACGACACAGGTGCTGCAGATCGATTTCGCCCGGCTCTCTCGCTCGAGCTTCTCGTCCTTCCGCTCGGCGTGGGCGGGCGGAAAGAAGATCTCCGCATGAGGCCCACGGCACGACGCCTTGCGCTGCCACGTATCAAGCGCCTGCTCCACGTGCCCAACTCCCCCTCTTTGTCCTCCAGGCAGCGAAGGTACTCGCCGGCCTATGGCAAAACAAGGGGTCTGAGCAGGTTTTTCCGCCACCGCTCGACACCGGTCGCTCTGAGCTGCCCTGTTGGTCGCGGAAATTCGGCGGTGGCCGGATGAGGCGGCGCATCGCCGCCGGCCGACAGCTGCCCGGAAGGTCACCGGCCGGGCCGGCCCGGCGTTTGCCGGCGGGAGCCGGGGCATGCCCGACCTCGGACACTACGCTCGGCGGGGTCATGGACGTCCCGACCTTCTGCCGGCAGAGCCGGGTCCTCATCGTGGCCGGGAAGGGTGGGGTCGGGAAGACGACCATGGTGGCCGCCCTTGCCCATCTGGCCGCCCGAAACGGCCTTTCGGTGCTGGTCGTGGAGCTGGAGGGCAGGAAGGGGGTGGCGACGGCGTTCGGGCAGGAGGAGCCGCTCGACTACGCCGGAAGCGTGCTCGCCGCCGCCGGTGCCGAGCAGGCGGGTGACGAGGTCACCGACGCCACCATCCCTGCGGGCAGCGTGCGGGCCCGGACGATCACCCCCGACGACGCCCTCCTCGAGTACCTGGCCGACCACGGGCTGAGACGGGTGTCGAAACGCCTCATGTCGTCGGGCATCGTCGACCTCGTTGCCGGAGCCATCCCCGGCATCCGGGACATCCTTGTGCTGGGCAAGATCAAGCAGATGGAACGCAACCGGGTGGCCGACCTCATCCTGGTCGATGCCCCGGCCACCGGGCACACCATGACCTTCCTCTCCTCGGCCGGAGGTCTGCTGGACGCGGCGCGGAGCGGGCCCATCCGGTCCCAGGCCTCCGACGTCGTCGAGATGCTCTCGGACGGTCGACGCTGCCAGGTGGTCCTCGTGACCCTTCCCGAGGAGATGCCGGTCAACGAGGTGGTGGAGGCGGCCTACCAGCTCGAAGACCGGGTGGGTGTGGCACTCGGACCGGTCATCGTCAACGGGTGCATGCCGCGGCCGGACGCGCTCTCGACGTGTGTCGCCGACGTGGTCGACGACGCTGGCGTCACCCTGGACGAGGATCTCGTCGACGCGCTCGAGGCGGCGCGGGGGTTCCGCAACACGAGGGCGGAGCTCCAGGACGAGCAGCTGCAACGTCTCGGAGTCGAGCTCCCCCTCGCCCAGTTGCGGGTCCCCTTTCTCTTCGTCGACGCAATCGGCCCCGACGAGCTCGACGTCCTCGCCGATGCGCTCGACGACGGTGTGGCCCGGCTGCCTGACCCGGCGCAGGTGGGCACGTGACCTCCGGACGCGGTCTCAGCGCCGTGGCGGGGGAACGGTCCATCGTCATCTGTTGCGGCTCGGGCGGGGTAGGCAAGACCACCCTCGCCGCCGCCTTCGCCCTGGAATCGGCCCGGTTGGGGCGCAAGGCGTGCGTGGTCACCATCGACCCGGCCCGCCGCCTGGCGAACTCACTCGGGCTCGATACCCTCGCCAACCGGCCCACCCTGATCGACGGTCCGTGGGACGGGGAGCTCCATGCCCTCATGCTCGACCCGAAGGGGACCTTCGACGACCTGGTGCATCGCTTCTCCGGCAGTGAGGAGCAGGCCGAGCAGATCAGGGACAACCGGATCTACCGGAACCTGACCGGCACCCTGTCGGGCACCCAGGAGTACATGGCCATGGAGAAGCTCTACGAGCTCGTCGACGAAGGGGGCTTCGACGTGATCGTGGTGGACACGCCGCCCACCCGCAACGCCCTCGACTTCCTCGACGCCCCGAGACGGCTCACCCGCTTCCTGGAGAACCGGGTCTTCCAGGCCCTCATGGCGCCCACCCGCGTCGGGCTGAAGCTCATGGGTGTGGCCGCTCACGCGCTCCTGAGGACGATCTCCAAGGTGGCGGGAGCCGAGATCGTGGCCGACGCCATCGCGTTCTTCCAGGCCTTCGAAGGCATGGAGCAGGGCTTCCGGGAGCGGGCGACTCGGGTCAGGGAGCTGTTGGCCAGACCGGACACCGCCTATGTCCTCGTCGCCTCGCCCCGGCCCGATTCGGTGGACGAGGCCGTCCACTTCGCCCAGAAGCTGGCCGAGTCGGAGCTGGCCGTCACCGCCCTCGTCGTCAACCGGGTCCAGCCCCGCTTCGCCGAGGACGAAGCCCTGCGCACCCTGACCTCGATGGAGGGGATCGAACCGGGCTCGCCCCTCGGCCAACTGATCGAGAACCTCGCCGGCTACACGGCCGCTTCGGACCGCGAGGAGCAGGCCTTCGCCGATCTCATGGCCAAGGTCGAACCGGCCCCCGTGTACCGAGTGCCGCTGCTCAACTCCGACGTCCACGACGTGAGCGGTCTGTCGCGGGTAGCCGATCTCATGTTCGGGGTGGACGGCGCAGACCTCACAGACGCAGCCGGGCCGTCTGGAGGCGCTCCTCCCCGACGCTAACCTGTGGCCGTGCCGACCATCCTCGTGGCGAGCGACGCGCCCTCGGTTCGAAGCGAGGTGAGATCCATCACCGAGCGCCCGGGGATCATCGTGTCAGAGGCGCGCTCGGGGCCCGAGGTCATGGCCATGGTGAGCGAGGCCGAGCCCGACCTGGTGGTGGTCGACCTCCAGATGGGGAACATGGGCGGGATGGCGGTCTGCCTCGAGCTCCGGTTGGAGGCCTCGTACGGCAAGATCGGCCACGTTCCCGTGCTCATGCTGCTGGACCGGCGGCCCGACGTCTTCCTGGGCCGCCGAGCGGGTGCCGAGGGATGGGTGGTCAAGCCGCTCGACCCGATCAGGCTTCGGCGCGCCGTCACGGCACTGCTCGACGGCGGCACGTACTACGACGAGTCCTATCAGCCGCTGTCGGTCGTCTCGGCACCGGCAGCCGCCGGCGCCTGAGCGCCGCTCACGGACACCTCGCGCCATGTCGCCTCTGCGACGCCGAGCGGACGAGGAGCCTCCACTAGGGCGGCGGGGCATCCTCAGACGTCGCCGTGGGTCGGCCGGGGACAGAGTCGCGGAGAGCCGAGCAGGGGACGGCGACGCCCGAGGAGCGAATCGGGGCGGCGGGGGGGACGGACGGGGTAGCGCAAACGGGATCGAAGGAGCGGAGGCGGCCTACGCCCAAGA
The DNA here is from genome assembly GCA_963828385.1 of uncultured Acidimicrobiaceae bacterium. Lineage (GTDB taxonomy): Bacteria > Actinomycetota > Acidimicrobiia > Acidimicrobiales > RAAP-2 > Bog-756. Next base: position 36,988 of record CAWHEF010000002.1, on the reverse strand, counting down.
GGAGATCATCCTCGATGCCCTCCATGACTTGCGGGACACCGTCGTCCGGGAGGTCATGACGCCACGGGTGGACGTCGTCGCACTGCACATCCCGGTCACCATCGACGCCGTGGCCGGCGCCGTCCGTGAGAGCGGTCATAGTTGCTTTCCGGTATGCGGGGAGAGCCTCGACGATCTGATCGGGGTGCTGTTCGTCAACGATCTTTTCCGCGCCGGTTGGGCGGTCGACAGCGCGGGGCCGGGGACAGGTCCTTCGGGAGATACCACGACAACACCGGTTCCGAGAGCACCGAGCCCTCTCGACATCTCGCGACGGATCCGCCAGCCGTTCCTCGTCCCCGAGTCCCACCTCGTGCTCGACGTCCTCGCCGACATGCGGAACCACCGTCGGGGATTCGCCGTGGTGGTCGACGAGCACGGTGGCGTCGAAGGAGTGGTCACGGTCAAGGACCTGCTCGGGGCGCTGGTCGGCGACCTGCCCGACGAGTTCGACCAGGACGACGAGCCGGAGATGGTGCGGGTCGACCGGGCACGCTGGCTCTTGGACGGCCGGACGAGCGTCGACGACGTGCGGGACCGGCTCGGCATCGCCGTGCCCGAGGCGGACTACGACACCCTCGGTGGATACCTCTTCGACGGCTTCGGCCACATTCCCGACGAAGGCGAGGTGCTCGACGTGGAAGGGTGGCATCTCAGGGTGGCCGAGATGGACCGGCGTCGCATCGCCAAAGTGGTGGCCACACGCCTGACCGGCAACGTCGATCGATCGGAGCCCGACGGCGCGGGCCAAACAGCTGAAGGAGCGGGACGGCCGGCTGGATCTGCTGTCGACACTGGCCCGGGGAGCCGCACCGGTACTGGGCCGGTGGGCGGAGGAACCGGGTCTACCTCGGTCCGATAGCATCGCTTGTCCTGGGGTCGCCGCCGGTGGCCCCGAGCCACGGGCTGTGGCGCAGTTTGGTTAGCGCGCTGCGTTCGGGACGCAGAGGTCCCCGGTTCAAATCCGGGCAGCCCGACCACTTATCGGCCCAGGTCAGATCGTTGTGCTGCTGACCGCCCGTCCGGCGGATCCCCGAAATTGGACCGATTTGGCGCGATCTCGGCGCGAACGGATCTGGCTCTATTGGATCCGGGGCTCCTGTCGCCGAAGAATCGATCCTCTAAACGATCAGCCGCCGCCCGGTCGGCCTCCACCGGAGCGGAAGCGTAGACAGCCAGCGTGAGGCGGGGATCGCTGTGCCCCAGTCGGACCTGGGCCGTCTTGACGTCCACCCCGGACAGCACCAGTGACGTCGCCGCCAACCGGCGGAGGTCGTGGAATCCGGCACCCTCGCAGCCCGCCGTCCGGGTGACCGGCAGCCACACGCGGCGGCGCCAGTTGTCGTAGCGGATCGCCCGTCCCGTCGTGTTGGTGAACACCAACGCCTCTGGGTCGTCGGTGATGCCCGCCGCTATCAGGTGATCGCCCAACAGGTCGGCGATCGTCGGTGGCATGGTCACCGTCCGGCATCCGGCCGACGACTTGGGCGGCCCGGTCACCAGCTCACCGCCGAAACCTCGGGTGATCGACTCGGCCACCATCAGGGTCCTCGCCTCGAGGTCCACTCGACCGACCTTGAGCCCGATTACTTCCGACCACCGGAGCCCGAGCACCGCACCGATCCATACCATCGGCCGGTACCGTTCGGGTATGCCGTCGGCGATGTTGGCGACGTCGTCGGGGGTGAGGTCGTGGCGCTTCGACCGGTCGAACGCCGGGAGTCGGATATTCCGGCACGGGGAACGGGCCAGCCAGTCGTTGGCGACGGCATAGGAAAAGACCGCCCGGACGACGTCGTAGTCTCGCCGAACGCTCCGGGCTTCCCTGTGCTGGGCCCACTCGTTCACCAACTGCTGGATGGAAAATGGCGAAATCTGATCCAGGCGACGCTGACCCAAAGTGGGGATGATGTGGACTCGGAGCGATACCTCCTCACGGGCCAGCGTCGACTCGCGTTTGGCCGGATTCGACACGAACCACTGGGCCGCCACCACCTCGAAGAGCATGCGTCCCGCCGCCGGATCGACCCAGGCGTTCCGGTGGATGGCGGTCTGGACCGACGACAGGTATTCGGTGGCCTCGGTTTTGGTGGGAAACGCCGAAGGGGCGACGTGGCGACGCCCATTGTTCCAGTAGGACGCCTCCCACCCCTGTCCTCGTTTGCGGACGCTTCCGAAGCTTCGCCGACCTGCCATGCCCTACCTCGCCCGTGCCTGCCACCGGGCAAGGACCTCGGCGGCACTGGTTGGGCGCCTCGTCGGTGGGGCAGTCGGCGCGACCTGCCGTTCGGCATCAATGGTAGTCGGCGGATATTCGTCCCCGGATCCGATGTCGACCTTCTGCTCCTCGATCCAGGCGGCGACGTCGACCGGGTCGAAGCGGACGAAATGGCCCACCTTCACGTGGCGGATGCGTCTTTCGGTGACCAGGCGCTGGACGTGACGAGTGGAGGTAGACAGCCAATGGGCCACCCCTTCCATGTCCAGGAGGGCCGGAGCTTCGACGGAGGCCTTCGCCATCAGCCGTCCTCCCCGGTCGACGTCTCCGACCATGTGTTGGCGGCCACTTCTTCGCGCGCCATCCACCAACCGAGCCGGGCTTCCTCCTCCAGGTTCCGGGCCAGGCACACATCCCCGATGGTCTTGTAACCAGAGCCCTCGTAGCTCCACTCACGGATCTCACCGTCGGCTGCGGTGGTGTCTTCGTCGGTGTCTTTGCCGTGGAGTTCGGCCAGTCGCCATCGTTGTCGTTCGGTCCGCAGGACCCCGAAGGTCGTGGAGTAGTTCCGTGATTTGGTGAGGAAGTGGCCCCGGAACCCACAGGTATGGGCCCAGAGGCGCAGCCGCAGATCGGCCAGCTTGGACTCACACCCCAGTTCCCAGGCCGTCTCGACCAGGGAGGCGAGATGATTGGGCAACCTTTCGTCCCTCGGGATCCCGGCTCGGAGGCGGTGATCGAGGATGCCGGCCTCGTCGGAGCCCTTGGTGGCGTACTTCGCCAAATAGGCAGCCGCTCTTTTGCGGCCCTGTTCGGCGTCGGTGACAACGGCGGCATCGATCTGGTGTCCCCAGTTCATCCGGCCATCGGGATTCCCTCCGGGTCGTGGGGCACTCACCTTCCGGGCGGCGATCCGCAGGGCGACAGCCAATCTGTCGGCGTCGATGCCTTCGGGGGCCTTACCGTGTTCGTCGCCCCGGAGGTCCACTCTCACCAGGGCGTGGAGATGGACCGAGCCGCGGCGTTGGAACTCCACCACCTTGACGTAGGACAGCCGCAGGGTGCGGGCCGCCTCTCGGGCCGACATGCCGGTGAGGGTTCCGAGGGCCCGAAGGCCGTAGATGGTGGTGCGCCGCCACAACTCGGAGATCCCGGCGTTGAAGAGCACGGCTCCTTGGTAGTCGTAGCACTTTGGACACAGTGCCTGGCCGAGGGCGGGGTCGGTTTCGGGGTGGCGCCGGGCACAGACAAGGGCCCTCCCGTGGGGACAGCGCAGACCGGTTGGGTTACAGGTCCCGTCTTTCCGGTGCCGGTGGACGGCCCCGAAGCTCGGAGCGGTAAGGGTAAGCAGGACGGCCGGATGATCCGAGATGGTCTCGGGGATGTCCTTTCCACCCCGGAGCCCTGCGGCCACCAAAGCGAAGGCATCACCCCGGTAGAGGGAGGCACAGGGTGGACAGACCGACTCCCTTCGGGACCCACAGGCCTTCAACAACACGCCGTCGGGTAGGGAGCGGGTGTCGAAAAGGATCTTTCCGCCCCCATCAACCGGTCCGGTGATCTTTCCCGACAGCCGGACCGGATGCCGACAGCAGCGGGCCCCCCGCACCTGGGCACAGAAGCCGGAGGCACCCCCGGGTGACTTCAACCGGGACAGGATGCCCTCGATCATCCGGGCTTGCCTACCGAGATCGATGATCACGGGATCGTCACTCCCTCGTCCTCGGTCGTGCCGAGTTGAGCGGGGTTTGGTCGGTGCGGTCCTCACGGAAGGGCAGCCTGGTCAAGAAGTGTGAACTTTGTACCCTGAACTGGTCTTTTGTGAGGCTCCTTCGGTCCGAATCTGGCCGATACGGGATGGACAACCCGGTGACTGCGCCAGCGGACGGGGCGAGGCCGTCGGGGCACCCGCGATGCCGAATTGAGCGGCGTGATTCCGTAGGCGGTGTCATGAAAGGACAGCCTGGCCAAGAAGTGTCATTCCTGAAGGAGTGGCTCGTGTCAAGTCCCTTTGATATGGAATTGCCTCCGTATGCACCCTTTCTCGACCCGAACGCGGGCGCGTGCCAGCGTCGAGTCGGGGTCAAGGCCGGCGTAGCCGCCAGCGGGGAGCCTTGACGCCGAGGAGGTCGGCTGGCGCAGACTTCGGATGCGGTCGAGATTCAGTCGATCGTCGTTATCACGTCCTTGTTCGTCGATGGGGACACCAGGTAACTTCTCCAGGTCCGAAGTGATCTTCGGTGGGGCAGGCCGGAGCGGCTGCCAGTCATTCCTGCGCCGCTCGAGGCGGCATGGAGTGTTGCGGCCACCAGCCAGACGGGATCAATCAAGAGCGCGGCCTCGCCGGCGGGGCCGGGGGCCATGACACACAACGACCTCGCGCCCGGCGGTGTCCGGACCGGGTCACGCTCGCCTCGGGCCAGGCAGCGGATCTCGCCGTCGCGCAGGCCGTAGTAGACGAGGGTGACGATCTTGCGGGCCGCGGCCACCCGGGCGATCTTGTTGCCCCGCCGGTCGCGCCGTGGGCGCGGTGATGCGTGTGAAGTCGGCGCGGAGGCGTGGTGCCGTGCGCCTGGCGTTGCGCCGCCTCGACCGCCGCCCAGCGCACCAGACGGGATCCCTGTTTGGTGATCGTGACCGCGCCGGACGTTGGTGTCGGACTCCCGGTGGCGGGGGTCAGCCCGGCCCACGGGCCAGCTGGTCGGCGGCCGCGAAACGGGTGACGTCGCCGATCTCGGCCACGAACACCGCGGCCGAGCACCGGGCCGACCCCGGGGATGGCCTGGATGGCCCCGTAGCCCTGGTGGCCGGCAAGCTCGCCGACTCGATGCGCCGTCGAACATGCGCGATCTCGCGGTCGTAGCATCTCGATCAGGTCCCGCAGGCTACTCGACCCGCACCCGGTAGGCGTCGCCCAGCTGGCACGTGTCGAGCAGGGCGTGGCCGGCCGAGCCGAACAGGTCGGTCATCGGCACGGCGCACGCCTTCCTTGGCCAGCACCGCGTGGACCTGGGCCTTCAGGCCCGTGCGCAGGCGGACCAGCTTGGCCCGGTAGCGGACCAGCTCCCGCAGCTCGCGGACCTCCGGCGGGGCGATCCACGCCTCGGCCAGACGGCCCAGGCGCAACAAGTCGACCAGGTCGGCGGCGTCGCGCTCGTCGTTTTTGACCCGCCGGTTCCCCCAGTTGTTCCCCGAGGGGATGGGCCAGATGCACTGTCGCGCCGATCTCGGCCAGCACGTCGGCCGCCCAGTACCACCCGTACGTCGCTTCGATGACCACCTCGGGATGCTCACCGGCGTCAGTGACCGCCCGAGAGAAGGCCACCGCATCGTCGTTCATCACCTGGGTGACGTCGAGCGTGTCGCCCTCCCGGTCACGTCGGACGATGACGCTGCGGCGGCGGTGCCTGCACATCCTGGATCTCGCGGAACGAACGACATCTGCGCTGGTGGAGAAGGACAGGAACCGATCTGGCTATTGACGAGAGCCGATCTCAATTCCTTCATGGATTGGCTGCTCAGCCGGCGGGGCTGCCTGCGGCGCCCGCCGGCGCACCGCACCAGTGTTCGGCCAGCACGAAGCGTCAGCCAGGCCAGGATGCGGAGGGTGTGTGAGAACCTTCTCTACGAAGATCAGAGAATCGCTCGTATTCGATCCGATGCGTATTCGCGGCGAGCGCCACTACGGGCCCTGAACTGGGCTTCTTTTCCCTGGTCGTGATGGCGACGGGGCCGATCCGATGACCGTCGAGGGCGGCGGAAGTTCCCGCCCACCTGCTGGATCCGCGCGATCGCTCTCATTGGATGATGGAATTTCGGATTGGATGCGTCGCCGCTATGAGGGATCCAATCATCTGATCCGACAGACGGGAGGTGGAATGACGCACGGAACCGGCCAGGTGGTGAACCTCCGGTTCGTCGGCGACGGGACGATGCCCGGTGCCGAGGCGGCCCTCTTCGAGGAGATGCTCTCGGGTTGGCAGACCCAACGCCTCGCCCGGAATCTCTCGTTCGCGACGGTCGAGGCCGGTGGCCGAGTGGTCCGCCGGTTCGGCGACGCAGTGGGTGCGCCTCCGTGGCGGTGGAGCCCCGAGGACTTCGAGTCGTGGGCGGCCGGCTTGCGCGATCAGGACAAGCGCACGCGTTCCACCATCCGTTCCTATGGACGGGTCGTCGCCTCCTTCCTCGCCTATGTCTGCGACCCCGCCTATGGCTGGTCGACGACCTGCCTCGAGCGCTTCGGCACCCACCCCGTCCAGATCTGCACCCCGGACAATCTGGCCACGCACGTGGTCGACACCGAGGCCGTCCCGTCGCGCCGGCCACTCACCAAGGCCGAGTGCCAGGCACTCTTCGACGCGGCCGACGAACGGGCGGTGGCCGTGCGGGCCCGGGGTGCGAAGGGTTGGGCTCCGGCCTTCCGGGACGCGGTCATGTTGAAGACCGCCTATGCCTTCGGGTTGCGCCGCCACGAGCTCGTGATGCTGGAGCGCTGCGACTTCACCCGGAACCCCAAGGCCGCAGAGTTCGGATCGTTCGGGGTCTGCCACGTCCGGTTCGCCAAGGCGTCGAACGGCTCTGCGCCTCGGCGCCGGGGCGTGCTCTGCGTCATGGACTGGGCGGCCGAAGTGCTCGACGAGTGGGTCGGCGAGATCCTGCCCGCCTGGCGTCCGGATGCATCGACACTGTGGCCCTCGGAGCGGGGTGAGCGGGTGAGCGAGCACCGGGTGCAGGTTGCCTTCGCCGTTGCTGCGGCCGATGCCGGGCTGCCCGCCGGGCTCAGCCCGCACTGTCTCCGCCACTCCTATGTGACTCACCTGATCGAAGACGGCTTCGACGCGCTCTTCGTCCAACAACAAGTCGGCCACATGCACTCGGCGACGACCGCGCTCTACACGGCGGTGTCCTCGGACTATCGGACCCGGGTGCTCCGGGCCGCCCTCGATGCCATGGTTGTCGACGACAGGAAGAAGGAGACACGGTGACCCCACAATCCCCGTCCAACGGCTATCGCTGGCGCCTGCGACAGGTGATGGCCGACCGTGAGCTGTGGAGGGCCACCGACCTCGGCCCGTTGCTCGCGGAGCGAGGTGTGACCCTCTCGCCCGCCCAGCTCTACCGGTTGGTGACGAAAGCTCCGGAACGTCTGTCGCTTCCCACACTCGCCGCCCTGTGCGACATCTTCTCGTGCACACCGAACGACCTCATCGAGCTGGCCCCGGCCCCACCGCCACGGCCCGATCCACCAAGCACGGCCCGTCCCCGCCGGGCCCGGGTGGGCACCCGGTGACCCGACCCCGGGCAGCCAAGCGCTGCTGTCGCTGCCTTGGGGAGTGGCGCTTCGGGTTCAACTGGCCCGAGGGCTTCGTTTGTCGGAGCTGCGAGACGCGGGCGACCACGCAGAAGGGGCGGTGCCCCGGATGCAGCGACGAGAACGCGTCGCTCGTCGGCCGGGACGCGGACGGACAAGCGATCTGTGCGGACTGCGCCGGCATCACGACCTCTTATTGGTGCACGACGTGTGGGAGAGAGGACCAGACGTGGTTCGCCGCCACGTGCATGTCTTGCTCGGTCGCCCGCCAGCTGACCGACACCCTCGACGACGGGACGGGACACGTCGCGCCGTTCCTCGTCCCGCTGTTCGACCGACTGGTCGCGGCACCAAGGCCGGTCGCGTCCATGCAGTGGGTCCGCAAGCCGATGGTCGCCGAACGGCTATCTGCCCTTGCCCGTGGTGCGGTGCCGCTCACCCACGACGGGATCGATACATTCGCCGCCCGGCCAGAGCCGCGAGCACCTCCGGGAACTGCTCCAAGACCTCGGCCTCCTGCCAGCGCGCGCGACAAGTACCTCGCCGCGTTCGAGACCTGGACGACTCGCCGCCTCGCAACCATCGACGACCCCACCACCGCCGGTGAGATCGAGCGCTACCTCGCCTGGCATCAGCTGCGGGTCCTGCGCCTCCGCTCCGAAGCCGGGCCGCTTCGCGCTTCGGTCGCGAACTCCGCCCGGGACCAGACCGATGCCGGGGTCCGGTTCCTCGCCTTCCTCGCCGACGTTCGAGCCCGCGCCTTGAGAGAGCTCCGGCAGGCCGACGTGGATGCCTGGTTCGCCGAGGCGTCGAATCCACACGCGGCTCGGGACTTCCTTGTCTTCGCCCGAGCCCAGCGGCGATGTCCGAGGGTGGTGATTCCGGAACCTTCCAGGCGTTCCGCATTCGGGGCATCGGTCGAACGCCTGGCAACGATTGCTCGCAGGCTCGTCGACGACGAGACGATCGATCTGCCCGACCGGGTGGCCGGACTCCTCGTCGTGCTGCTCGCCCAGCCCGTCACCCGCATTTGTCGCCTGCACGCCGGACAGGTCGTCGGCGACGGCACCGCCATGGCCCTCCAGCTCGGGACCGATCCGATTCCTGTTCCCGACGGGCTCGCCGTGCTTCTCCGTCGACTCGCCACCAATCGAACGGATACGGACTATCTCTTCCCCGGCGGACGGCCCGGCCACCCTGTCACCGCGGCTTGGATGACCACCCGGCTCAATCGCCTCGACATCACGCGCCTCGAGCGACAAGGCGCGCTCACCCGGCTCCTCGGACAAGTCCCGGCGGCCATCGTCGCCCGGGCCACTGGCTACTACCTCGAAGCCTCCACCAGCCGAGCTTCCCTGGCCGGAGACTCATTTGCCAACTACGCCCGGCTGAAGACGGCCGCAGGCCGGTGAGCCCACACGCCGCGAGGCCCGCCGCCAGTCGCAGAACCGTCCGTGTTCCCGATTACGAGCCCTCAGGAATACGAGCGGTTACCGGTAGGACCGATCTCTCCCCAGTCGAACACCAACATGTCGCCCGGTGCCCACACCCCGGGCCGGCGTCCCCGGTGGTGCTCCGCACGCCACTTCTTCTTGGCGTCCGCCACCGCTCGGCGCAGGTTCCTCGCCGATCCCTCGTAGCCGGCGGCCCGGACCACCGGCAGGAGCCGCTTGGCCGAGATGCGCCCCTCGGTCTTCTCCACCCGCGTGGCGATGATGTCGGTGACGTCGTCGTAGTTGTGCTCGACCACGCCACCATCGGTGGTGACCGATTCGTCGGCCAGGGCCACCTCAACGGCCCGCTTGACGGTCTTGTCACTGGTGCCGCAGATGGCGGCGGCACCTCGGTAGGAGCCCACCTCTTGGTAGGCGGCATGCATGTCCATACGTTCCCTCGCTGATTTCATGGAGGACTCCCTCGGGTCGGTTGCGGCGGTTGGCTTGCACCGCCACCGTGACCGGCCGGGGGGGACCCTCAGGTGGATGCTTCAGCGAGGGGTGCGGACTTCTCGTGGCCAAAACCGCGGACTTCTCGTGACCACCGGTGCGGACCTCTCACGGCCAAAAGTGCGGACTTTCTCGTGGCCACGGACAGCATCGGACGCGTCTTCGCCTCTCCCCGCAGATGCGGCATGACCTGGTCAGACGCTGATCGACGTCTCGTCACGCCCGCTGCATGTTCGCGGACGGCCGGCGTTCTCCCAGCACCACCAGCGGCCCATCCGCGGATTGTCGTTCATCTGATGATGGAATCGGTCTTTGGATGCGTCGCACCCGATGAACGATTCCTTCGTCTGGAAAGTCGGGAGGCGACATGGTCAACCGGTGGAACGAGCGCGGCGGCGCGCACCTGAGCATCGTCGACGGGAACGTCGAGCACACCCCCGAGCACGAGGTCTTCGAGTCCATGCTCGACGGCTGGCGGACGCAGCGGCTGAGCCGCAACCTGGCCTTCTCGACCGTCGATGCCGGGGCCCGCATCGTGCGACGCTTCCGGACCGAGACGGGCAGCGATCCGTGGTGCTGGTCGCCGGCCGACCTCGAGCGGTTCATGGCCGGGCTCCGTGAACGCGACGGCCTGGCCCGCTCGACCGTGCGCAACTACGGGCTCATGGTCGGCGGCTTCCTCGACTACGTCTGCGATCCCACCTCCGGGTGGGACGCTGTTCGTCTCGAGCGCTTCGGCACCCACCCGGTCCAGATCTGCAGCCGGGCCAACCTCCCCGCCCACACCTTCGACGACGAGGGGTCGCCCGGCCACCGTCCCCTTACCCGGGCCGAGTGCCAAGCCCTCTTCGACGCGGCCGACGAGCGGGCCGCGGCGGTGACCCACAAGTCGGTGAAGGGGTTCGTGCCCGCCTTCCGCGACGCGACGATGCTGAAGGTGGCCTATGCCTGGGGACTGCGAACCGGATGGACAGCTCGTCCTGTTGGTGGGACTTCCGGATCTGTTCGTCGAGTTCCACTTTCGACCGTTTCGCCATGGACCACAGGGTCCACCCCACCTCCTTGCCGAAGGTGGATCCCCGCAGCCGCCAGCTTCCTCAGGTCAGGGTGGGGCCGAATGAAGCGCGCGCGGTGGGGCCACTTCATGTGATCACACCCAATTACGCAGGCCCGGGATTACGCGTCGTTACCGGCACTGCCAGTCACGAGTCCTGTCGAGATCGCGATCACGTCCCACCGCGAACACGACCGTTCACCGAAAGGCGGCACTGCGTTCGCCACCTATGTCGGCTGAAGGAGGCCAAAGATCGGTGAACCTCCTTCTCGCCGGGCCGTCCGCCAGTCGCGGAACCTCCCGTGTTCGCGATCACGGGCCCTCAGGAATACGAGCGTTCACCGACACGCCGAAATCAGTGCTCCTCCATTAGTGCGCCATCGACCAAAACTCGATACACCTGTTTTCTGGCTCCTCCGAGAAATCGCTTCCTTGTGATCTCTATTTTCACATTGTGCGGCTCATGGTTATCGACCTGGAAATTCGTAACTTTTGGTTAGCGACAATTCGAACAGGCGTACATCTTTAACGACGGTTCTTCCATCAACAGCGGTCCGAACAAGGCCAAGCAGCTGGTTGAGGTGAAAATGGACCTGATGCCTCTCGTCCATTCCGACCGTGAAATCAAAGTCCATCATCCCGAATTAGCTAAAGAGCTGCCGACGATGTCCGTTTTTATCCGTCCACCTGTACAACCGCAGACACACCTAACACGCTCCATTCGCAAGGGCCGTATACCCCTGGTAGGCACCCACCACTCCGGTTACGATACCTGTAACCCCAATACCAATTCCGACACCTGAGGGGGCAGTTGCGACGCCATAAATTCCACCTCCAATGGCAAGCGCTCCTCCTCCTACGACGCTACTTATCGCGTTTGCGCACGTATTACTATAGAAGATCCTCACGCAGTGCTTCTCGTGCTCGCCAACATCCAACCCAAAGTCCATGAATCAAGATCACTTTGACGATCAAATACGATAAAATGTTTAAGGCTACGGGGCTCCCAGTTAAGCCTTAGATTACTAGATGTTGCAAGCCGGTCAGTGTCGCCGACTGTTGACCCAGTATGCGAAACCGATACCCAACGCTCCACCCAATGCGAATACGGCAATTAGAGCCGCGATCAGGTCACTCGACTGCACGGCACCGGTGTTCAGAAAAAGCCACACGCCACGCCGCTCTCCTGATCGCAAGCGGCCTGATCGACAGTCGAGAAAGCACCATACAAAGCGAGCCCGACGCCGATCACCGCAAGAACAGGACTCGCTACGATTACCCCCGCGACAGTAACACCAAGGCCGACGACTCCGACGACCGCCCCGAGAACATCGCCGAAAAAGTCCTGCCCACTCGGATCAGTCAAATTCACCGGATCGTCCCCAGCATAGGGGTAGCGATTGATGGTGGATGGATCTGCGATCGTGCCGGCGTCCGGATCCTCTTGGGTCCACGAGGCCGCGGTCGGGTTGTAGTACCTCGTCCCGAACTTGTAGAGGTTGGTCGATGCGTCCAGTACCCGCCCTTGAAGAGGAAAGGATCGGCCGAGTCCTCGGTCCCCGACTTCGTCGTCGCTCCGTAGGGGTCGTAGGTGTAGGAGGCCACGTTGCTCCCTGAGCTGGTGAAGAGACCGGCGATCGAGCCCGCACCGTTGTAGTACACGTAGTAGCGGGTGGTGCCGACGAGGATGCTGTTCAGGCGTCCGGTGGCGTCCCTGTGAAGGTGGTGGTGACGCCATTGGTCGTGGACTAGGCCACCCCGAAGATGCTGTTGGCGAAGGTGGTCGAGCCGGCAGCCGTGCGCTCGGTCGAGTCCGTCCCGGTGTAGGCCATGGAGAGGGCGCTGCCACCGGCCGGGGTCACGCTCGTCGTCTGGTTCACCGAGTTGTACTTATCGACTCCCCGCCCGAGTTGCCGGTCAGGTTCCCGTCTGGCATCGTAGAGTAGGTCTGTGCCCCCGAGGGAGGCTGCCACAGCTGTTGGACGAGGCCCCGAACACCGACCAGCATGCCTGGTCGTCGGCGTTGTAGGCGAACGTCACCGGGTACATCGCCGAACATCTCCTGGGCCAGGTTGCAGTCGGCGTCGTAGGTGTAGCTGTCGATCGTCGAGCCGGTGCCCGAGCCTGCAGCCTGGGAGGCCGGTTCTCGGCTATCGTAGGAGTAGCTGACACTGGTGCCACCGAGGAATTTCGCCGCTACCTGTTGGAGCTCGGTGTCTTGTGTGGACCTTGGCGTAGTAGTAGGCCATGGCCTCCATGTCGGTGCTCCCGTGTGCCACGACTTCGGACGTCTCATGGTCCGGCGCCGTCGTAGCCCAGGGCATCGGTCACCCCGGTGCCCTGGGGATAGGTGATGTTGGTGAGCTCGTTGTTGGCGTTGTAGGTGTAGCTCGTGCAGGGCTGGACGACGTGTCCGGGAGTACAGTTCGCCCCGGTGCCGGTGGCGATGCCGTCGTTCAGGTTGTCGGCGTTGTAGTGGTAGGTGACCGGACCCCCCGCATCGCAGTACTGGGTCATGTTGGAGGCGGCATCGTAGGTGGTGGTGATGCCAGCAGGGTTCGATCCTGGACAGGCATCGGTCCCGTTCGGCAGGGACTCTTCCGTCAGCCGGTTGAGGGTGTCGTAGGTGAAGGTCGTGGTCCCAGTCGAGTCCACCCGGCTTCTCACGTTGCCGTCTTGATCGTAGGTGAAGGTGATGCATTTGCCCGTCGAGGGGTGACAGGCCGTATGCCGTCGTAGCGGATCTCGGTGATCCGGTTCCAGGCGTCGTAGGAGTAGGTCGTCAGCTGGCCCTTCCCGTCGGTGACGGTCTGCGGTCGACTCAAGCGCGTCGTCGGTGATCGTCGTGCACAACGTCCGAGATCCCGAGGCACAGCTCCCGTTGGGCTGGATGACCGAGCTGAGCTCGCCTGCGCTGTCATAGGCATAGGAGGTGACGTTGCCCGCCCCGCTCGTCGTCGTGCACAGCTCGCCGGGCTTCCCCCCACAGGAGGGGACCCCGGGATCGCCTTGGTAGGCGTCCTTCACCGAGGTCACGCCCTGTCCCTGCGTCATGCCGTCGCAGTTCGTGTTCGGGGTGAACCCTTGGTAGCTGGCTGTCTCGTTGCCGGCTGCGTCGTAGGTGAACGAGCTGCAGTTGCTCTGGGGGTCGACGCTCGAAGACGGCAGGTAGGTCCCTCCGTTCACCCCACTCGGCGTGTTGAAGGCGAAGGTCGTGGTGGCAGGGTTCTGGCCCGACGATGTCTTCGGTGCGGTGATTGCGTCGAGGTTGTTGTTGGTGTCGTAGGCGAGGGTCGTGACCTGGGTCAGGCCGTTGGTGAGCGCCATCGGGCTCGATTCGGGGTTGTAGGTGGCACTCTCGGTGTGGCCCAGCGCATCGGTCACAGACGTGACCCGGTCGGAGGGGTCGTAGTGATACGTCGTGGCATTGCCGTCGGGGTCGGTCACCGTCGTCATCCCTGAGTTCGGAGAACCGGCCGAACCGGATGTATAGGAGTAGTGGGTGACATCACCGGTGAGCGACTGATCGTTCGTGACCCGGGTGACCGAGGTGACCCGCTCGGTGGAGTCGTAGGTCATGGTCGTGATGTTGCCGGCCGGGTCGGTGATCTCGTTCAGGTTCCCGTTTCCGTCATACCCGTAGGTGGTGGTGTCGCCCCCGTAGGAGGCGGTCTGGAGCCGGTAGACACCCGGGGCGGGGTTGGCGTAGGTGTAGGAGACCTGGCGTCCCGTCGAGTCGGTCACCGAGCTCACCAGGTTCTCTCCGTTGTAGGAGATGGTGACCGTCCGTCCCTCGGTGTCGGTGACTGAGGTGAGCTCGGTGCCGGCGGGTTGTAGCCATAGGTGATGGTGTTCCCGTTCCGGTCCTTGATGGAGCTCAGGTGGTAGTCGGTCGTGCTGCCCGAGATCTGGGTGAAGTTCCAGACCTCCCCGCGACTGATTGAAGGTGATGGCGAAGGTGTTGGCCACCGCCGCCGCCGTGGCGTCGAGACCCGGTGGCGAAGTGGTGAACTGGCCGAAGTAGTTGCCGTTGGTGAATACGGCATTTGTCCCGCTCAGCTGACGAGCTCGGCCACCCCCGGAAGGGAGGAGTACTTCAGGATCACCTGGGGCTGGTCGAAGGAGGGGGAGAGCGCCCAGGCCGCGCCTTCGTTCCCTGTGCCGAGGGAGGTCTCGGTCGCACCCCGTGAGTCGTAGTCCTGGTCAATCGCCAAGGGGAGCCCCACGCCGTTGATGGAAAAGAGGGAGGTGTCGACGGAAAGGTCGCCGTTGGCGACGTTGACCCCGAGGGTCGTCTTGTCGTCGAGGGGAGTCTTCTCGACGTCGAGACCCGATCCCGTCCCGGTCCGGGGCGTGTACTGGACGGCGAGGTAGGGCCACTGCGACGTGGACGACGACGCCCAGTTGGTCACGTACGCCGTGTTGGCCGCCCCGCTCGGGGCCGTCAGCAAGAAGCCCTGGTTGACCGAGGTCGGTGGCGGGCTGGAGGGTGACGACAGGTCCTCCCCGTTCACCCAGGCCTGGGCCTGTTGGACCGGGTCCCAGCTCAGCCAGCCGTTGGCCGTCCCGGCGTTCTGTGCGACCGTGCCCGGCGTCGGCGTGGCGTCACCGCCGGGGTTGGCCCAAGGCTGACCGCTGGCGTAGTCGTTCCACGTGGCCTGGCTCGGGCTCCAGTCCTCGTCGGCGATGGTGCCGAGGGAGACCGGGATCGAGTTGTTGGTGAGCGACCCCTGCTCGTAGACACTGAAGCTGGCGTTCTGGACGAGGGAGTCGTAGGGGATCTCGTTCGTCAGGTTGTCGAGACGGAACATCGAGTGGATGTCCCCGCCGAGGCTGTTGGAGCCGATCTGGTAGGCGGTGCCGCTCGCACACTCCGAGGTAGTCGGCGCGTACGAGTACATCTGGCACTCTGAACCTCCGTTGAGCACCGTGGTCACTGACGGATCGACGGTCACCGGAAAGGCACGAGCGGGATCGGCCAGCCAGGCGGCGTCGCCGGCCAGGCTCATCGTCATCGTCGTGCCGTCAGGCGAGAGGGCCAGCGTCGGAGGCGGTCCGACGAGGTGGTTCGCATCTTCGATGCTCGGCGCATCGATGACCATGGCCGTCGTGCCATCAGAGGCATCGAAGGCGATGGCACCACCGGGGGTCATCGTGGCATGGAGCCCGTCGCTCGGGTCGAGCGACCAGGTGTAGGTGTCCGGTGCGCCCTTCGACGTGAGCGACAGCGCCTCGTCCAACCCCGTGTTGCCGAAGGTGGACGAGAGGTTGGCATCAGAGAACACCTGAGCGAACTGGACCGAGTCCCCCGACGCCGCTCCGGTGACGGCACCGGGTGGGAGGAGCCCAGAGCTCTCGGTACCGGCGCCAACGAGGGCAAGGCTCAGGGTGGCCGATCCCGAGGTGACCGAGACCGGCTGGACCGGCGTCGAACCGACGGTTGCCTGGTAGGCGTTGGCAATGTTGTGCCAGCCGCCACTCGAGCCGACGGCCGAGTCGTCGATCGGCTCGAAGGCTCCGCTCGAGTCCTTGTAGTTGATCGGGCCCGGATAGCTCATGAGCACCCGGCTTCCGGTGCTCGTCACATACGTCCTCGAGTCGGCCGTGCGCAGTCCGGGTAGCTCGGCCACCACGGTGAGGCCGGGCGGGAACGCCCCGTCCGGCAGTGGTGAAACCGGTCCTTCGACCTCTTGGGGACCGGGGGCGGGGGCGGCAGGCAAGTCGGCCTGGGATGCCCGAGCTACCGGTGCGAAGCCGACAACGGAGATGAAGACGGCGCCGAAGAGAGCGACCAGGGCAAGCTGGACCCGGAGTAGGCGGCGCTTCCGTCCCGGCCTCCCGTGGCCGCCATCAGAGCGCCGCATCGAGGAGCCCCCCCCCCCGATGTAGCAGACGAAACCGGAATCGACGGTGCCTGCCCCATGTGCCTACCTCCGGTCTGTTTGCCCCCTCCCACCCTGAACTTCGGATGCACCAATGTCAACGGGCAATCGCATCGAATCACGAACGACCGATGGAGCCGGACTATCGGCGAGAACCGACAAGCGATACCGGGCCACGACCTGCTGGCGCGGAGTTTCTATGCCGTCGCCCGGTGGCCCAGCCGATCCTCAACGGGAAGTACTCGACCAAGGCTCCCGCCCGACTGCTGAGCTGATCGAAGAGGTTCGGGGACGGCTCGCAGGAGCGCAGCCAGGGCCCCGGCGGCGAGAACAAGGGGAAGGCTGCCTAGCTCGAACTGGAATCGCATGTTCTCACCAAGCGAGATCAGAGAAGTCGTCACGAAGCTGTAGGCCACGGTCAGCCACAGCACCGAGAGCATGCCGGCAACGAACCGGTCACGACGTCGACGTAGGATGACGAACGGGGCCAAGAGCAAGCCGAACGCATACTCGGCCATGGTGGAGTACGAGAGCACGCTGGCGCTCGGAGCTCTACCTGCGGTTGCGAGGTACCCGGCGTCAGAAGTGCCGTGAACCTGCCAGAGGATACCGGCGTCATAGATCTTGGCGTACGTCGCGATATGCGCGTAGCTGTGTCCATAGAGGCCGGAGGGAGGGTATTGGTCGGCCGGGGCAAACCACAGCTCTGCACTCAACGCCACGTTCATGGCGTAGGCGCCCGGTTCCGTCCGGATGTAGCGCAGGTCTTCTTGGAGAAATTTGTTCGACACGACCAGGTAGGCGAGATTGTTGAAATTGGGTGCGTCATCCGTCTTGACGCGGGCATCCAGAGCGCGCACTCCGGTCTTGGTGGGGTGCACGAAGCGCGGAACATACGAACTCACGGGACTGAACACTCCTTCTTCCGCAATAGCGCTGAACGTCCCGTCACGAACCAGGGTCCGCAGCTGCGACTTCGGGACCAATGTGATAGTCGTGGACGCGAGGTTCATGCCGATCCAACTGCTCGTCGTCGTCGTCCCGAACAGCACGGCATTCTTGGCGTACCAACCGACGACGAGGACGAGCGGTACGACCGCCACGAGCAAGACCTGTCGCCACGCCCTTCTCATGCAGTAGACGATGGCGGCCAACACGGCGACCAACCAGAGCCATTGGAAGGTACTGTCGTCGAGCACAACCGCGGCGAAGCAGGCAAAGCATCCCAAGCCCCAACTCGAGCGATGTGTGCGCAGGAATCGCGCGGAGCAGTAGGCACCGACGGTGAGCAGAACGGCGGCCGGGTAGGACCACGACAGCCAGTTCTCGTAGAGGACGGTTGCCGGGTTGAGCACCACGAGCAGCGACAGGACCGTCGCTATCCCCGGCGGGACTCTCAGCTCAAAAAGGAGCAGATAGGTGCTGCAAGCGAGTAGGAAACCGAGGACCCAGAATACGACAGCAGCCACTGGCTGCTGCAACCCAAGTGGCAGGTGCAACAGGATCCCGCAAAACAGGTTCTCCAGGGGAGGCTGGCTGTGAAGGTACCAGAGGCTGTGGAAGAGATGGTGGGTCAGCAGCTGGACATCGAGCATCTGCCACTGATCCTGGGCCGGCCCAGGGTGTAAGGAGGTGGCATCGAAGCGCACCCCGACGATCGCGTAGAGGATCCGAGAGATTACGAAAACGCTCCCCACGACCAAGAGCCCTCGTATCGGAGGAGGGAGCACACCGTTCGAGAGGTCGATTTCGTCCGAACGCGCCCCCATCGCGTCTCAGGCTACCCCGGCCTATTGTGTCGGCCCTTCTGCTGCGAGCGGTTCCGCTGCTCCTGTGCTGGCTGTGGTGTAGCCGTGGTCGAAGGATCTGAAACCGGTGTCATGCCTGGGTCCGCCGCGTGAGGAGAGCCGGTCGAAGGTCAGCGTTTCGCTGCGGATTCCTTGGGTACGATCGCCTCATGCGACGATCAACGTCAGTGATGCTGATCGGTGCCTCCTTGGCTCTGGGCGCTGCGGCATGTGGGTCAAGCACTGCCACCCAAGGCAGCGGTTCCGGTCGGGCGTTGCACGCCGTCGAAACGGCGTACACGAAGACACTGAACACCAAGACGGCAGACGTGTCGCTCACCGAATCGGTCCAGTCGGAGAGCACCAGCGGTTCCAGCGAGGCATCGACTGTGACCGGTACCGGACAGCTCGATCTCACCAACCACGCCTATGACCTCCATGTGAACTCGCCAAGCGGCGGCAGCGTAGAGGTCCTCGAAACCGGTGGCGTGGAGTACCTCCAGGTACCTCCGGCACAACAGAGCAATGTCCCGGGCAACAAGCCATGGGAGAGCATCGATCTCAACCAGGTGGACGAAGCCAAGCTGGGCAAGTCCTTCTCCCAGCTGAGTTCCTTGAACTCCGACAACCCCACCCAGGCTCTCTCGAATCTGAGCGCGGTCTCCAACAACGTGTCCGAGGTCGGCACGCCAACCATTGGCGGCGTGGCAACCACCGAATACAAGGCCGAGGTCAATCTCTCCAAGGTGGCAGCCCAAGCCACAGCACGAGACGGCGCAAAAGCAGGCCACGCGATCTCCCAGGAGGAAGAGGACCTGGGTACGTCGACCATTCCCGTCACCGTGTGGGTGGACTCCAACGGACTGGTGCGACAGGTCAGCGAGCAGCTCCCTGTCCCTACCGCCAGTGCCGGAGCCACGAACGGTAGCGGGAAGGCCACGGTGTCCATGACGTTCTCCGGCTTCGGCACTCCGGTCCAACTGACGCCACCGCCTCCGGACCAAGTGGCAGACATCACCGCACAGGCAGTCCAACAGGCGCAGGCGAGTTCAGGCTGAGTTTGACTAGATGTGGGGCCTCGATGAGATCGGGGGTCGTACAGCTCGCTCGCGACGGCTGAGGATCACAACGCCGGACCGATCGAACGCTGGACCGCGATGGTCCGGTCCGGTGGCTCTTTGCGTGCGCCGGCGAACTTTCGCCACCGAGCCGCCTCGGTGACTGCCATGGCACATTCATGGCACGTCGATTCGCCGGTGTTCGCCATCGTCCGCCGACTCACTGACCTGCCGTTTCAGTTCGTCATCGCCCGCCGAATGGGCCTCGGTGGTGTTCCCAAGCTTGAGTACTGGCAACGGGACCACCCTGAGACGGACCTCGGGTGGCTCCTGATCTCACGTCGCACTATCTCGAAGAAGGCGTTCAACCCCGACGAGCAGCACTGGTAGGTCGTGATCGACGGTCGCCTGGACGATGGCGTGCGACGTATCGAAGTAGTGGTGGGCCAGACGGTCTCGCATGCCAGCCACGTCCTGCCAGGCAACCTCAGGCTCCTCGTCGAGGACGTCGGGGCTGATCCGCTTGACCGCCTCGCCGATCTCAATCAGGCGGAGGCGGACGGCGTCGAAGACGAGTCCGTCGTCCAAGCTTCCGCGCTGGAGGTGGCTCCGGACGGCTTCCGCTGCGTCCACGATGTCCGTCAGCCACTCTCTATCGGATCGGGTCACAACGGGATCGCCTCGGCGTCGACGGCAGCTCGTACCGAAGATCGGAGGCTGTCTGCGGGCGCGAGGTCGACTTCTGTCCCGAGCACCTGAGCGAGCTCCCGCTCGAGGGCCGTCCATCCGACGAGGCCGGTGCCCGGAGCCAGGTCCACAACGAGGTCGACGTCACTGTCTGGACCGTCCTCACCGCGGGCCACGCTGCCGAACACCCGAACGTTGCTCGCCCCGTGGCGATCGGCCACAGCGAGGAGCGCGGACCGGTGCCGCCGGAGCCGGCGACCGAGGGGCGTGTCCGGCAACCCAAGACGTGACCGGCCGTCCGGCTCCAGCCCGACCAGGAGCCGGTGGCCGGTGGCCGCGACCATCCGGGCCAGCGTCGCGAACGCCGGCTCGCGTCGACCCGACTCGTACGCACTGACCACGCTCTGAGCGACATGCGCCCTCCGGGCGAGATCGGTCTGGGACAAACGGGCCCGCCTGCGAGCGTCACGCAGCACTGCTCCGGCGACCACTTCGGCATCAGCCACGCCATTATCCTATAGCAGATCGTCTATGGGCACGCCGACCGGGGTTCGCCGCTCGAGACGGCCTTCCAGAAGCCCGACGCCGCACGATCACGGCCGCGAGATTTGGCGCGATCTCCGGCGCGATCGAACGGGAACTCGTGGAAAATCCCGGCGATTGTTGGTCAACTCGTCAAGATCACTTCTGCCATCTGAGTAGGGACTTCACGGCGATCTGCCAGCACCGGCTCACCCCGGAAATTCGCCCGATCTACATTCGGGACGCAGAGGTCCCCGGTTCAAATCCGGGCAGCCCGACCACGCTTTCCTGGCTCTTCGGATTTCAGCGGGGGTCAGTGGTCGAGACCACGCCCGTGCTCACGATAGTCACTTCGCTCGGAACGGCACATGTGGGCGTGTCAAGCATCCACCGTCTGATTTACCCCTGGCCCCGTAAGCGGTAGCTGGAGGACGATCTAGGCAGAATCCGGTTGGTCGCTTTGCTCACGCTCTCTGCGCTCCCGGTCTGCCCTCTGATACGGCAGCTGCCCACGCTTCCGCTGGATCGTGCCGACGATGAGAACGAGCAGAACGCCGCCCAGGAAGATGCCGATTCCTAGGGGTGACGAGTAGAAGTCCTGTGTGGCTAGCACGGGCCGCCCTAATCAGCGACGCCGAGTCGGAAAGAGGGGCTTCGTCCAGAACCCCGCAGTCCCGTCCGCCTTCGGCGATCCGGCGGCGCGCTTCAGCAGAATCGACGCCGGCGGCGTCTTGGTGATGAAGGTATACGACCGGTCGGCGTAGACGGTGACGACGACCGGGATGATCAGTCCCTCGTCCTTGGCCGTCTTCGCGTTGAAGTTCTTGCAGAAGTCCATGATGTTGACGCCGTGCGGGACCGAGCGCGGTGCCCGACCGGCGGCGCCGGGGTCGCCTTGCCGGCGGCAATCTGGAGCTTCACCATTGCCTGTACTTTCTTCGCCATAACTTCGCGAGCCGTCTGCTTCCCGCTCCGGCGGCTTCCGGGCTCAGCACCGGCTTGCTGGACGCTGGGCCGGCAGCCGGCAGCCGACACCTAAGTTTCTCCACCTGCAAGAAGTCGAGTTCGACCGGCGTCGAGCGGCCGAAGATCGTGACCATCACCTTGAGCGTGTTCCGCTCGAGGTTGACCTCGTCGACGACGCCGTTGAAGCTGGTGAACGGCCCTTCGTTGATCCGCACCTGGTCGCCCTTCTCGAACTAGTACCTTCGGCTTCGGCTTCTCGGCCGCCTCGGTCACCTGGTTGAGGATCCGATCGACTTCGTCGCTCGCTGAGCGGCGTCGGCTTCGCGCCGGCGCCGACAAAGCCGGTGACCTTCGGCGTGTTCTTCACGACGTGCCAGGCGTGGTCGGACATGTGCATCTCGACCAGGATGTAGCCCGGGAAAAACCGCTTCGAGCTGACCACCTTCTCGCCGCCGCGCATCTCCACGACCTGCTCGGTCGGGATCAGGATCTCGCCGATGCTCGTCCTGCAGCCCGTACGCGTTGACCCGCTGCTCGAGCGACT
The DNA here is from genome assembly GCA_963828385.1 of uncultured Acidimicrobiaceae bacterium. Taxonomy (GTDB): domain Bacteria; phylum Actinomycetota; class Acidimicrobiia; order Acidimicrobiales; family RAAP-2; genus Bog-756. Next base: position 14,974 of record CAWHEF010000002.1, on the reverse strand, counting down.
CCTTCACCTTGTTCTCGAAGCCCGAGTAGGTGTGGACGATGTACCACTTCTTGCGTGTCGGTCGATCGGTCAGGGTCGCCGTGCTGCGCTGCCGAGATGATTGCTCGCTCGAACTCAGCATCATGACCGCTCCGAGCCGGCGGATAGAGCCAGGCGACGAGCACGCGTTCGAGGCGCGAGGTCGACGGTCGCCAGAGTAAACGCCCGATGACCACCGAGAACAGGATCACGACGATCGTCGTCGCGTAGACCTCTTTGCCGAGCGGCCAGGTGACGCGGCCCATCTCGTTGCGCACCTCCGACAGAAAGCGGCGGCGCGCCCACGCCGCCACCGAGCCCCGTGCAGGCGCTCCGACATGCTCGGCGGCCAGTCCCCGATGCAGTCCGCGTCCTGCGTCACGCCGCAGCAGTCGATCACTGCATCCCATCCGCATTCCGGTGCGGCGCTCGAGCACTCCGTGCAGGACTTGCGCACGGACGCGAACGACGATAGCATGCCGCCGCCCCCGGTCGTCGGCAAGCTGGCAGGACAGGAGGGAATCGAACCCCCAACCCCCGGTTTTGGAGACCGGTGCTCTGCCAATTGAGCTACTGGCCTTAACCTCCGAGTCGCTGGCGAGCATCTGCTCGTCTGGCAACGAGACGCGGACCCTAGCAGCTACTTGGTCTCCTTGTGACCGTGTGCTTGCGGCAGAAGCGGCAGAACTTGCTGAACTCCAGCCGCTCGCGTGGTCTTCTTCTTGTTCTTGGTCGTGCTGTAGTTCCGGCGTTTGCACTCGGTGCACGCCAGCGCGATGATGTCGCGCATACGTCTGCTTCTTCGGGCATACCGGGCTGCCGGCGGCGCTGACTTCCCATGACAGCGCGTCTGCTGCGCACAAAACTCTTATCTCCGATGATCTCGCTGATCGGTGCCGGCGCCCGACCGTGCGGCCGCCCTCACGGATCGGCGAACCGCGCGCCCTTTTCGAGCGCGACCGGCGCATGCAGCTCGCCGGTGATCGACGGTGTTGTCGCCCGGCATCACCATCTCGACGCCCTCCGGCAGCTGCAGCGATCCGGTCACGTCCGTCGTGCGGAAATAGAACTGCGGACGGTAGCCGTTGAAGAACGGCGTGTGACGGCCGCCCTCCTCCTTCGACAGGACGTAGACCTCGCGCCTTGAACTTCGTGTGCGGCGTGATCGATGCCGGGCTTGGCCAGCACCTGGCCGCGCTCGACGTCTTCCTTTTCGATGCCGCGCAGCAGCACGCCGACGTTGTCGCCGGCCTGGCCCTCGTCGAGCAGCTTGCGGAACATCTCGATGCCGGTGACGACCGTCTTCTCGCGTCGGCTTCAAGCCGACGATCTCGACTTCCTCGCCGACCTTGACGCTGCCGCGCTCGATGCGGCCGGTGACGACGGTGCCGCGGCCCGTGATCGAGAACACGTCCTCGATCGGCATCAGGAACGGCTTGTCGATTTCGCGCTCCGGCAGCGGAATGTAGCTGTCGAGCGCCTCCATCAGCTTCGATCGCCGCTTCGACGCCCTCGCGGCTCGCCGTCAAGCGCCTCGAGCGCCGAGCCGCGGACGACCGGGGTGTCGTCGCCGGGGAATCGATACTTGTTCAGCAGCTCGCGGACTTCCATCTCGACGAGGTCGAGCAGTTCCGGGTCGTCCACCGAGTCGACCTTGTTCAGGAACGACCACCATGTACGGCACGCCGACCTGACGGGCGAGCAGCATGTGCTCGCGGGTCTGCGGCATCGGGCCGTCGACCGCGCTGACACGAGGATCGCGCCGTCCATCTGCGCGGCGCCGGTGATCATGTTCTTGACGTAGTCGGCGTGGCCGGGGCAGTCGACGTGCGCGTAGTGGCGGTTCGGCCGTCTCATACTCCACGTGGCTGGTCGCGATCGTCACGATCTTGGTCGCGTCGCGGCGGCCCTGCGATCCGACGCCTTGGCGATGTCGGCGTACGGACTGAACTTCGGCCAGCCCTTGTCGGCGGCACCTTCGGTCATGCGCGGCGGTCAGAGTGGTCTTGCCGTGGTCGATGTGGCCGATGGTGCCGACGTTGACGTGCGGTTTGGTGCGTTCGAATTTCTCTTTAGCCATTGTCGTTACTGTCCCTTTGTGCGCCGCCGCGTTTCGTCCGTCTTCGCCCTCCGCTGCTTCGGCGACAGCCTTTCCGTGGCCTGCCAGCCGACAGCTTGCCAGGGTCGAAGGCTGGAGCCGATGACCAGGATTGAACTGGTGACCTCGTCCTTACCAAGGACGTGCTCTGCCAACTGAGCTACATCGGCCTTCGCGCTTGCGTCCCTCTGCTGAACTGACGCTACGGCCGACACGTCGGCCGCGCGCTCGCGCCGATTCGCGCAAGGCGCCCGCTAGCCTCGCCCTGCGCTTCGCCGGCCTGCCAACCGAAGCTCGCGAGCAGCGAGCGAAGACTGGAGCGGGAGACGGGGATCGAACCCGCGACCAACAGCTTGGAAGGCTGTGACTCTACCACTGAGTTACTCCCGCCTTCGCGTCCGAACCTTCAACGCTTCGGCGGGCAACCCGCTTCGCGTCTCGAACCTTCACAACTCAACGCTTCGGCGCGCCAAGCCCGCTTCGCGTCCGAACCTTCAACGCTTCGCTGCACGTACGGCGGGTAAACCCGCCGCCTTCATTACTGACATTCACTCGGCGGATAACCCGCCTCCATGGCTTGCCTACCGCGCTGCCGTTCGAGGGCCGACTTGGCTTGCCAACCGAAGCCCTCGACGCGAAGCGCGCGGGGCGAAGGTTGGTGGCGAGGGAAGGACTCGAACCTTCGAAGGCGCTAGGGCCGACAGATTTACAGTCTGCTGCGTTTGACCGCTTCGCTACCTCGCCGACTGTCGTCTTGTGGAATCCGGCTTGCGTCACGCTTGCGGACTCGGGATGACTCGTCTTGGAGCTGGCGAAGGGATTTGAACCCCCGACCGGCTGATTACAAATCAGCTGCTCTACCGGACTGAGCTACGCCAGCCCAGACAAAAGAGTATTATAGCACGTCGGTGCCACTGCGCAACGGTGTGCTAAACGGCGGAAAACGCGCAAAAACGCAAACTGTTAAGTTGCATTACTTAGCCTGGATCCTGCCAAGCGCGTTCACCCCGCCTCCGCCGTCACCGCCTCGAACAGGACCACACCCGCTGCCACGGACACGTTCAAACTCTGACGTGCCCCTGCATCGGAATGGAACCAGCCGGTCGCACCGATCCCGCGAACTAGCCGCCGCAGGCCCGCACCCTCGGCGCCGACGACGATCGCAGTTGGCAGGGTCAAATCCACTCCGTCGTAGCGCTCTCGGCGATTCGCCCGCGAGCCCGACCGTCCAACATCCCCGCTTCCTTCAGTTCTTCGATGGCCCGGGCGATGTTCACCACCTCCGCCATGCTTCACGTGCGCGAGCGCGCCGGCCGACGCCTTCGCCGACTGCCCCGTCGAGCCGCGCCGCATGTCGCGTCTGCCGCACCACGCCGTCTCCGCCGCTGCGTCCACCGTCCGGAGGATCGCGCCGACGTTGTGCGGATCCTCGATCCCGTCGAGCACGACGAGCAGCGGGGCGCCCGAGGCGCCAGCTCCTCGATCGCGATAGTCGCGCGCTCGGATCTCGAGTCTCCGCGATCACCCCTTGGTGCACGCCGCCGCGCGCGCGCGGTCGAGCATCGATCCGCTGCTCACACGGGAATCCGCACGCCGGCCGCCGGCCAGCCGCAACCACCTCCTCGATCCGCTCGCCGGCTCGCTCGCTGACGCGCACCTCGGTGACGCTCTCGCCCGCAGCGCTTCGAGCACCGGGTTGATGCCGTAAATGAACATTGTAGTCGCTAGGCGCGAGTCACAGAGCCGCTAGTCACAGAGTCGCTAGTCACAGAGTCGCCAGTCACGAGCGCTAGTCGAGCGGCGGCGAATGCGGCTCGCGCGCTCGCGGCAGCCGACAATCGTGCGGCAGCGCCGGCATCGGCCGGCAACTCGGCGCCGCGCTCGATCGCGGGCACGGCGAGATCGAGCTCGGGCCGCCTCCGTCCGACCCGTCAGCGCGACGCGGATCGGGTGAAAGAGCGCCTTCCCCTTTTGTCCGGTCTGTCGTCCTTCACCTGGTTCGCGGCGGCGCGGAAGCGCCTCGCGGTCGAGGGGCGGCCCGAGCTCATCGCTCAGCGCAGCGCGCGATCACCCGCGCGCGCCGCGGCCCCCATCACCTCTTCGACCCTGGCCGCTGCAGCGCGTGCGCTGCGATCGTAGTCGAACAGGAACGCGACCGCGGTCGGCACTCTCCTCCAGCCGATCGACCGACCCCGACGCCATCGGCACCAGCGACGCCAGGTACCCAGCGCGATGTCGGTCTTGCGCCACACGACGCCCGCGACCTGGAAAAACGCGCGCCTCGGCGGCGATGGCGTCGACGCCGCCATCTTCATGATAGTGCGGTTCATCCACGCCAGCTTCTCTGGTCGAACACGCCGGCGCTGTGTCCGACGTCACTCGAGCGAGAACCGCCGGGCCAATTCCTCCACCGGCACCAGCTCGGCATCGTCCGCGGTCGTCGCCGCCCGCCGCGACCATCCGATCAGCGCCAGGTAGTTCACCAGCGCCTCGGGCAGATACCGCGTTCGACGGAACTCGGCCACCGACGTCGCGCCGTGACGCTTCGACAGCGGCGTGTGATCCGGCCCGATGACCAAGGCGAGATGAGCAAAGGCGGCGGCGTGAACCCGAGCGCGCTGTAGAGCAGGATCTGGCGCGGCGTGTTCGAGATGTGATCCTCGCCGCGAATCACCTGCGTGATCTCCATCAGCGCATCGTCAATCACCACCGCGAAGTTGTAGGCCGGCCGTCCGTCCGACCGGACCAGATTGGATCGCCGATGACGTCGGTGTGGAACGCACCTCGCCGCGCACCATGTCCTCGAAGACGACCTCCACGGCTCTCGGGAACGCGAAACCGGATCGACCGCGCGCTCGCCCGCGTCGATGCGGCGCATGCGCCTGCTCGGCGGTCAACGCGTCTGCAGGTCCCGGCATACCGCGGCGGCCGCCCGGCCGCGAGCATCTCGCGGCGATCGGCCTGAGCTTCTCGGCGAACAGAAGCAGTGTACGCCTTCTCGGCCGCCAGCAACTCTTTCGCGTACGAGCCGTACAAGTGCAGCCGCTCCGACTGGCGATACGGGCCGACGGCGCCGCCGATGTCGGGCCCCTCGTCCCAATCGAGCCCCAGCCAGCGCAGATCCTCGAGGATGCCGCTTCGGATTCCCGGTCGATCGCTCGACGTCGGTGTCCTCGATCCGCAGGACGAACGTGCCGTCGTGGCCGCGCGCCAGCAGCCAGTTGAACAGCGCCGTACGGGCGTTGCCGACGTGCAGCTGACCGGTCGGGCTGGGCGCAAATCTGACTCGCATGACGGTCTCAGGCTTCAAACTCCTGGCGTCGGGCGTCACCCGCGACGATTCGTCAGCAGCGCCACGGCGTGGGCGGCGATCGCCTCGCCACGGCCGACCGCATCAACCCCTTCGTTGGTCTTGCCCTTGATGCGACGGCGACGGGATCGATGCCGAGCGCGGCGGCGACATCGCGGCGCCATCGCGTCGACGCGTCCTTGATTTTCGGTCGTTCGAGCAGCACCGTCACGTCGAGTTCACCACCGTCGAGTCCTGCGCCGCGACCAGGTCGCCGCCCGCGCAGCAGGTCCAGGCTCGAGGCGTCCTTCCACTTCGGGATCGGTGTCCGGGAAATGCCGACCGATGTCGCCGAGGACGGCGGCGCCGAGGATCGCGTCGGTGGCGGCATGGCAGACGACGTCCGCGTCCGAATGGACCAGCGCACCGCGCTCGCGAGGCAGCACCACGCCGCCGATGACGAGCCGCCGCCCCTCGACCAGCCGGTGCAGATCGTAGCCGGTGCCAACTCATGTTCGCGTCCCCTGACCGCGCCGCGCCTGCGCGGGCGGCAGTCGAGGTCGTCCGGGCGTCGTCATCTTGACGTTCCCGGCTCGCCCGTCCACCACGTGCACGGTGAAGCCGGCACGCTCGGCCAGCGACGCTTCGTCGGTCGCCTCAACGCCGGAGCGCCCGCCGCCACGGCCGCGGCCAGCACGTCGCGCCGGAACCCCTGCGGCGTCTGCGCCAGGTAGACGCTGTCTCGCGGGATGCGTACTCGACGACGACCGCGGCGTCGCCGCGGCGCTCGACCGCGCTTGACCGTGTCGCGCGACTGCACCGCAGCAATCGCCGCACCATGCATCGTCGCCGCGTCGATGGTCTTGCTCAATCAGGGCCGCCGAGACGAACGGCCGCGCGGCATCGTGGATGCAGCACGACGTCGGTAGCGGCACTCACCGCGTCGAAAGCGTTCGCGACCGAATCCTGCCGGCGCGCCCCGCCGACCACCTTGCGCACCTGCGGCGCCTGTCCATCTTCCCTGCGCTCGACCACAACGGCGCGCCGGCTGCGGCACGACCACGATTACGTCGTACATCTGCGGGGTGAGACAGGAATGCGCGAGGCTGTGCTGGAGCATCGAGCCGCCGCCGATGTCGAGCACTGCTTCGGCGTCCCGGCCGCCGACCCGCCGTCCCGCTCCCGCGGCCGCGATGATGGCGGTGACCTGCATGGATAACGATTGATTATATCGAGGTGGGGGGTTGGAGGTTGGAGGTTGCAGGTTGGAGGTCGGAGGTCGGAGGTTGGGGATTGGGGATTGGGGATTGCGGATTCGGGATTGGGGATTGCGGATTCGGGATTGCGGATTCGGGATGAGGGATCCGGGATTAGCGATGAGGGATTAGCGATTCGATCAGGCCTCGCCGCGCTGGCGACGACGTCGTGCACCCGTGCGGCAGAATTCGCGGACCGCGTCGCGCGGGACTCCGGCGGTTTCGATCGGTTCGTGGACGGTGACGGTGACCTCGCCCGGGATACCGATCAGCCGCCCGCTTCACATCACGTGACGGCTGCCGCCGATGCTGATTGGCACGACCGGCAGTCCGGCATGGAGGGCCATCAGGAACGATCCGCCTTTGAAGCGCGCCGACCTGCGCCGTCGAGGCTGCGGGTGCCTTCCGGGAAAGACGATCAGCGACTGCCGATTGCGCGCCAGCCGCGCCATCTTCTTCATCACCGCGGCGCCCGGCCTCGATCCGATCGACGAGCAGGTGGCCGGCGCGCTGCAGATGCCATCCCATGAACGGGAATCCTGCCGAGCGACGCCTTGGCGATGATCCGCAGCTGAAACGGCAGCGACGCGAACAGGATCGGGATGTCGTAGATGCTCTGATGATTTGCCGCGAAGATATAGCTGCGGGATGCGGATCGAGACTGCTCCAGCCCGGTCACTTCGCACGCTTCACACCGCGTCGTCTTCAGGATCAGCCAGCGACCAGGCGCGGGCGCAGCGATGACCGCAAATCGCCGCTCCGGTCGAACACGCTCGACAAGAGGGACGCCGTGCCGAGCACGATCGTATAGAGGCTAATCGCCGGGATCAGGTAGCCAAGACGGTCCGCCACCAGTGCACGGCCGCATGCGCTACTTGGCATTCGGCACTTGGCGCGCCGCCTGGGACCACGGGCGCCGGGGTCCGCCTGGGCGGTCGTGGCCGCGGCCGCCGGGGCCGGCGGAAGGCATCGCCGTAGCGGCACCCTCCATATAGCGGCCGAAGATCATCTTCCCCGCCGTGGTCTGCAGCACGCTCGTGACGGACGATGTCGATGTTCTTGCTGATCATCCGGCGCGCGTTGTCCACCACCACCATCGTGCCGTCGTCGAGGTAGGCGACGCCCTGGTTGTATTCCTTGCCTTCCTTGAGGATGAACACCTTCATGATCTCGCCCGGCAGCACGACCGGCTTGAGGGCGTTCGCGAGCTCGTTGATGTTGAGGACGCGACGCCGCGGAGCTGCGCGACTTTGTTCAGGTTGAAATCGTTGGTGACGATCTTCCCCTGACAGCTTGGCCGAGCTCGATCAGTTTGAGATCCACTTCGCGGACGTCGGGAAAATCGATCTCGACGATCTGACGCGAGCCGTGGCATCTTCTGGATCCGCTGCAGGATGTCGAGGCCGCGGCGCCCGCGGTTGCGCTTGAGCGAATCGGCGGAATCGGCGACCAGCTGCAGTTCCTGCAGCACGAATGCGGGATCACGAGCGTGCCGTCGAGAAAGCCGGTCTCGCAGATTCGGCAATCCGGCCGTCGATGATCACGCTGGTATCGAGAATCCGGTAGCGCCGCTGCGGTCCCGTATCGCGGAAGAGCCCACCAGCCGCTGCGGCTGCAGCCACTCGCCTTTGCGCGCGCCCATGACGATCCCGAGATATGGGAACACGAGCAGGATGAAGCTGTGGAGGAAGACGATGCGGTCGTCGGAGGTATCGGCCCAGAAGAGCGCCGCGCCAATCGTCTTGGAGAGACCGAGTCCGATGGCGCCGCCAATCAGCGCGCCGAGCAGGTCCGTCACTTCGGCAGCGCAGCCGCGTTTCGATGGCCACGACGATCCGCCGAGGGCGACGCCGGCCGCGAGGTCCATTGTCAGACCGGGATGGAAGGCCCGCGTCAGGACAGCCGCCCACGCGACAGCGGCAACGAAACACGCGCGAATGACGAGTGCCAGGGCATGGGTATGACTCCGGCTATGAAACCCCATCATCATACCCTCGCCCCGGTTGAGCCGATCCGAGGCCCGGCGCTACTTCGGCCAGCCGGTCTGCGGCAGCCCCGGTTCCACCTTCAGCGCGTTCTGGTAATACAGCTTCTTCAAGACGGCATCCGAGAGAGCCATCCCGTACATTTTCCAGAAGGCGTGATAGCCGCGGTAGTAGTCGAAGGAACCGTCGTGGGTCTCGAACACGCGCCAGTAGTAGGGATACTCGCTGGGTTCGTAGGTGTCCTTGCCGAAGAGCACGCGGTCCTGTACTTCGTGAAGAACTGCGCCGACGCGTACGGCTGCCGCCCGAATTCATAGAGGACCGCGGCTACTTCGAGATAGACGTTCGGCTGGGTGTCGAGTCTGCTGGGCGGCGCGCTGCAAATCGTCGCCGTACCAGTCGAAGTGCGCGCCGATGAAGCGCGTCTTCGGGCGTTGGTGAACACGTGATCGCGTTCGGTCATCAGCTGTTCGAAGGTCGGATAGATCGACGGCGGGCTCTGACGGCTCGGGTAGATGTTCAGCTCGAGCCAGCGCTCGTTGTGGTTGTCGACCGGCGAGAAGAACTCCGGCGGCTCGGCGGTGTGGATGATCACCCGGACGTCGAGCTCGCCGCAGAGCGCCCAGATCGGATTCGAGCGCCGGGTCATCGACCGCGAGCCCGTCCCGTCGGCCTTCTTGTGGCGGAGCCCCGGCTCCTTGAAGACCTTGAGGCCGATGGCGCCGTTCTTCAGGCCTGACGAAGGTCGTTGACCGCCTTCTCCTGCCAGCCGGGGCCGCGCCGGCCCCTTCCCACGGCGACGTTGGCAAACACGCGGAAGCGATCCTTGTACGGGCTCGCGTTGATCGCGTCCACCTTGGTCTTGACTCGCCGCCGGGTCGCTGCCGCCGGGAGAGGTCGACCAGCACCCGCAGGTTCAGGGCGTCCATCTCCTTGATTTTCTCGGGGTTGTTGACGTAGCTGGACGCGCCATGGGTACGGACGTCAACGACGGGGAATCTTCGCCTCTTCGGCACCAGGTGCGGCTGCGCGACGACGGTCGAGCGCGGCCGGTAGTCGACGATGCTGGGCGCCGGCGTCGCCGTCGGCTGGCAGCGCAGGTGCCTGGGCCTCGGTCATGCCCGGCGGACATTCCTCGCCTTCCTTGATTGTGCAAAAAGTCGCCGCCGCGGCCGCCGCCCTGTCCGCGTCCACCGCCCGTCGAGCCTCGCCCTGCCTGTCCGCCCTGAACACTACCAGGTCGCCGCCGCGGCGCTCGCGAGAACTACCACCGCCAAGAATGAATTCGCAGCCCGCATTGACCCTCCGTGATTCGATAGGAACGGACAGAGCTTATCGCAAAAGTGCAAGGTGAAGGGGGTTCGGGGGTTGGAGGTTGGAGGTCGGGGGTTGGAGGTTGGAGGTTGGAGGTCGGAGGTTGGAGGTTGGGCAGTGGGAAGTGGCGATCACGTGATTGGTCAGGGAAGCCGAGCCGAGAGCCGAGAGCTGGTAGCCGGAGCCGGTAGCTGGAGACTGGCTACTGGCTCACTGGCTACGGGCTACTGGCCACTCGGTGTACAATTCGCGGATGGTTAGACTGCTGCGGTTCTGTTGCTCCTCGGCTTTGTAGCACCGCGAAACACCCGCGGTGAAGCCGAGCCAGCATGGGACTGTCACCCAGCAGGTTGCGGCGACGACCATCACCGTCGATACAACCTGCCGGTGGCGAGGGGCGTGAGCTCTTCGGCGGGATCCGCGCTGTACTACCGGGTCTGGTGCCCGGGAGCGGACGATGCACGACGCTGATGGTGTCCACCGACATCACCATCGAGGGGAAGCCGCTCCCCGCGGGAACCTATTCGGTCTGGGCGAAGCCCGGCGCGGCACGATGGTCGATCATCCTCAACCGCGCGCACCCTATTTCCACACCCGCTACGCCTCGGTCGCGGAGCAGGATTTCTTGGTCACGCTGGAGGTGGCGCCCAGGACGGGCTCGGCCATGGAGACGCTGGGCGTTCTATTTTCCGGTCGTCGACGGTAAGCACGCCGAACTGGTGCTCCACTGGGGCACCGTTGTCGTGCCGTTGGCAATCGACGTGCCCTGATTCATCCCGCCCCTACCAGTCCATCAGCTGATCGAGCGCCTCGCCGACGTGTTTGACAGGAACGATCTCGCACCCTGGCGGGGCTTCGTCGCGTGACAAGTTATTGTCGGGGACGATGACCCGGGTGAATCCCATCTGCGCCGCCTCCGCAGACGCAGCGCCGCCTGCGGCGCGCCGCGAACTTCACCGCGCGAGTCCGACTTCGCCGAACACCGCCGTGCTCCGCTGACGAATCGGCCGGTTGCGCAAACTCGACGCGACCGCAGCCGACGACCGCGAGATCCGCCGCCGGCTCGTCGAGGGTCATGCCGCCGGCGACGTTGATGAAGACGTCTTCGCCGAGCAGCTTGAGTCCGGCGCGCTTCTCCAGCACGGCGAGCAGCAGCGAGAGGCGGTTCTGGTCGATGCCGCTCGGCCATCCGCCTGGCGTTGCCATAGGTAGTGGTGCTGACGAGCGCCTGCACCTCCACCAGCAGCGGCCGCGATCCTTCGATGCAGCACAGCACCGCGGACCCCGCGGCGTCGCCGGAGCGCTCGGCCAGGAACAGCGCCGACGGATTGGGCACGCCCTTCAGGCCCTTGCCGGTCATCTCGAAGACGCCGAGCTCGCTCACCGCGCCGAACCGGTTCTTGACGGCGCGCACGACCCGGTGCGAGTGATGCTTTTCCCCCTCGAAGTAGAGCACGGTGTCGACGATGTGCTCGAGCACCTTCGGGCCGGCGAGGCTGCCGTCCTTGGTGACGTGGCCGACCAGGAAGGTCGGGATGTTCTGCCCTTTGGCGGCGAACAGCAGCTGCGTCGCGGCTTCGCGCACCTGACCGATGCTGCCGGGGCCGACTGGAACTTGAGCGAGAACACGGTCTGGATCGAATCGACGATGACCAGCGCCGGCCGCAGCCGCGCGATCTCTTCGAGGATGCGCTCGAGACACGTCTCGGCGAGCAGATAGAGCGGCGCGCGCTCGACGCCCAGCCGCTCGCCGCGCGACTTGATCTGATGCTCCGATTCCTCGCCCGAGCTGTACAGCACGGGCCCGGTGGTCGCGCGCGAAGTTCGCCGCGGCCTGCAGCAGCAGCGTCGACTTGCCGATGCCCGGCTCGCCGCCGATGAGCACCAGCGACCGGGCACGACGCCGCCGCCGAGCACGCGATCGAACTCGTCGATGCCGGTCGTCAGCCGGGCCGAGACGACCGTGTCGATCTCTTCGTAGAGGCGCGGTCCGGCGCCGCCCGCCATGCGTAGCGCGTACCGCGCCCGCCGCCGCCGCGCCCGCGCCGGCGGCCGCGCCGGCATCGGGCCGCTCTTCGACCAGCGAGTTCCAGGCTCCGCACTCGGGACAGCGTCCGAGCCACTTCTGCGACTGCGCGCCGCATTCCTGGCACGCGTAGACCGTCTTGAGCGGCTTGCTCATCCGCGACTCCGACGGCCTCTCGGAATGCATCGGCCTCACGACCGGCTCCGTCTCGTAGACGCGTTCAATTCGCGTGCCGACGCGGCACAGCAGCTCGTACGGAATCGTGCCGATCGACGCCGGCATCTCGCGCGATCGCCGATCTCCGCGCCGCCCTGCTAGCCGACGATCACGACTTCGTCGCCTGGCGACACCCCGAGTGCCGGTCACGTCGATCGTCGTCATGTCCATGCACACCGAGCCGACGATGGGCGCGCGCTGCCGCGCACCAGCATCGAGCCGCGCCCGGCGAGCGCGGCGATCGAGGCCGTCGGCGTACCCGCCGGGACGATCGGCAATCGTCGCCGGGCGATCGACGGCGCCGTGCAGCCCGTAGCCGGTGCCTTCCCCGGCGCGCACGCCCTTCACGTGCACGATACGGCTGTGGAGTGACAGGGCGGGTCGCAGCGCCAGCGTGCGAGGCGAGCGGCGGCGGCACGATGCCGTAGAGCAGCAGGCCGGGGCGAACGAAGTCGTACCAGACGCGCTCGTCGCGCAGGCAGGCGGCGCTGTTGGCGGCGTGCCGGTCGGCGCCGCGATGCCGAGCCGACGGCAGTTGCGCCAGCGCGGCTCGAAGCGCTCGCGCTGCTGCTGAACGCGGCGTGCTCGGGCTTCGTCGGCGGTGGCGAAATGGGTGTAGACGGCGTCGATCGCGAGGTGCGGGTGGGCGGCGATTGCCGGCAGCGTCCGGCGCCAGTTTGTCGTGGCGGAACCCGAGCCGGTTCATGCCGGTGTCGATCTTGAGGTGGCAGTGCAGGGCACCGCCGGTCGCTCCGCCGCTCCGTTGGCGCGCCGCGGCGGCACCCAGCGCAGCGCCGCGGCCGGGGTCGAGATGGTCGGCGTCAGGTCGAACTCGAACACCCCGTCGAGATCGCTGATGCCCAGCGCGCCGAAGACCAGGATGGGCATCCGCACGCCCGCCTGCGCGCAGGACGATCGCCCTCTTCGATGTCGGCGCACGCCAGCATCTCGGCGCCCGCCCGCTCACAGCGCCAGCCCCACCTCCCGCGCGCCATGGCCGTAGGCGTTCGCCTTGACGACGGCGATGATCCGCGGCTGCGGCCTGTGACGCCGACAGCGTCGCGGTTCGACGGTCCGGCAGGGGCGGCGTCGAAGACGCGCGCAGACGGTGCGATGGCAAGGAGCGCGACAGCGCCTGCAGGTTGGCCCGATAGCCGACAGATCGACCCGCGCAACGGATGGGTCTTTGTCATCCGAGACGCCGCGGTTCGGCTTCGCGGCTCGCGGGGCTTCGGCTTCGGTTCTCCTCACGCCCCTTGGGCGAGTTTTCGAAGCGTGTGATCTGATCAGAACGTGAGCTTCACCGCGCCGATCGGCCCGTTGCGCTGCTTGCCGATGATGATCTCGGCCACCCCTCGAATCTTCGGCTTCGGCGGCTCGTCGGCTTGTCGCAGTACCTCCTCGCGGAAGATGAACATGACCACGTCGGCGTCCTGTTCGAGGGCGCCCGACTCGCGCAGGTCCGAGAGCTGCGGGCGATGGTCCGAGCGCGCTTCCGGGGCGCGCGCCAACTGCGACAGCGCGACGATCGGCATCTTCAGTTCCTTCGCCAGCCCCTTCAACGACCGCGAAATCGACGGCCAGTCTCCATGCTGCGGCTCTCGAACCTGCCGCGGCCCTGCATCAACTGGATGTAGTCGATGATCAGCAGGTCGAGCCCGTGCTCGGCCTGCAGCCGCCGCGCCTTGGCCCGCATCTCGAGCACGCCGATGCCCGGCGAGTCGTCGATGAAGACTGCGCTGCTCCGCCAGCGTCCCCATGGCGTGCGACAGCCTGCCGTAGTCCTTCTCGGTGAGATGGCCGCTGCGGAAGCGGTGCGCGTCGATCTGCGCTTCCGACGTGAGCATGCGCATGAACAGCTGCTCCTTCGACATCTCGAGGCTGAACACGCCGACCGTCATGCCGGTCCGGGTGCCGACGTGCTGCGCCATGTTGCAGGGCGAGGCTGGTCTTGCCCATCGACGGACGGGCGGCCACGATGACCAGGTCGCAGGGCTGGAAGCCGGCGGTCATCTCGTCGAGATCGACGAAGCCGCGTCGGCACGCCGGTCACGGCGTTCCGCTGTTCGCTGCAGCTTCTCGATCGTCGCGAAGCTGTTCTGCACCAGCTCACGCATCGGCACGAACCCGTCGTGGACGCGGTCCTCGGCAATCTCGAAAATCGCCTTCTCCGCGCTCGTCCAGGATCAGGTCCGGCATCCTCCTCGGCCTGGTAGGCGTTGGCGAGAATGCGGTTGGCGGAGTGGATCAGGCTGCGCAGTGTCGCCTTTTCCTTGACGATGCGCGCGTAGTGCTCGACGTTGGCGCTGCGCGGCACGCCGTCGGCGAGCGACGCGATATAGGCGGGGCCGCCCACTTCCTCGAGTTCACCGGAGCGGCCGCAGCTCCTCCTTGCAGCGTGACGAAATCGATGGCGTGGCTGCGCTCGCTGAGCGCGATCATCTTGTCGAAGATGCGCCGGTGCGCGTCGCGGAAGAAGTCGCGCGAATCGATGATCTGCGCCGCGTGGTTGAACGCCTCGTTGTGGATCAGGATCGCGCCCGAGGACCGATTTCTCTGCCTCGAGGTTGTGCGGCAGCGTGCGTTCCGGGAGTGACCGGAGCGATTGTTTCGGGCATCGGCGGGAGGGAGAAGAATAGCGCAAGATCGATGGCGGCGGATCGAAGATCGCGGATCGAAAATCGAGGGGGCGTGGAGGATCGGAGATCCCGAGGCTGGGGGCGTGAGCGCCGGGCCCGTGAACGCCGCGAGTCGCCAGTCGCCAGTTGCCAG
>CAWHEF010000001.1:0-289539 GCA_963828385.1 uncultured Acidimicrobiaceae bacterium | reverse complement strand
GGGACCGCGGACCGGTGCCGCCGGAGCCGGCGACCGAGGGGCGTGTCCGGCAACCCAAGGCGTGACCGGCCGTCCGGCTTCAGCCGTCAGGAGCCCGTGGCCGGTGGCCGCGACCATCCGGGCCAGCGTCGCGAACGCCGGCTCGCGTCGACCCGACTCGTACGCACTGACCACGCTCTGAGCGACATGCGCCCTCCGGGCGAGATCGGTCTGGGACAAACGGGCCCGCCTGCGAGCGTCACGCAGCACTGCTCCGGCGACCACTTCGGCATCAGCCACGCCATTCTCCTAGGTGGCAGACGTCTATGGGCACGCCGACTGGGTTCGCCGCTCGCGACCCTTTCCAGACGCCCGCGCCGCACGATCACGGCCGCGAGATTTGGCGCGATCTTGGCGCGGACGAACGGGAACTCGTGGAAAATCCCGGCGATTGTTGGTCAACTCGTTAAGTCACTTCTGCCATCTGAGTAGGGACTTCACGGCGATCTGCCAGCACCGGCTCACCCCGGAAATTCGCCCGATCTACATTCGGGACCAGAGGTCCCCGGTTCAAATCCGGGCAGCCCGACCACGCTTTCCTGGCTCTTCGGATTTCAGCGGGGGTCAGTGGTCGAGACCACGCCCGTGTTCGCGATAGTCACTTCGCTCGGAACGGCACATGTGGGCGTGTCAGAATCCACCGTTTGATTTACCCCTGGCCCCTAAGCGGTAGCTGGAGGACGATCTAGGCAGAATCCGGTTGGTCGCTTTGCTCACGCTCTCTGCGCTCCCGGTCTGCCCTCTGATACGGCAGCTGCCCACGCTTCCGCTGGATCGTGCCGACGATGAGAACGAGCAGAACGCCGCCCAGGAAGATGCCGATTCCTAGGGGTGACGAGTAGAAGTCCTGTGTGGCTAGCACGGGCCGCCCTAATCAGCGACGCCGAGTCGGAAAGAGGGCTTCGTCCAGAACCCCGCAGTCCCGTCCCGCCGCTTCATGCGGCCGTACTGATTGATCCCCACTTTGAATGCCGTTACCGCGACGACCGCCAGCACGACGATGACCACTCCAAGTGCTCCGTGCATGTACTGACTTTACCCGGTGTATCCGGACTTTAACGGCCCTTCGGATTCTGCGGGGACCCGCTGGGTAGCCGGGGTCACCCAGGATTAGGCGAAGGCGCTTCAAGCTTGAGGTGTGAGCCAAAACAAGGACCACCTTCATTTTTGCCGACCCTACTGAGATCCTGGCGGCGGGGGCATCGCCAGCGAGAGTTGACGCACCGCATTGACACGACGTGGGCGCCATCGCTTCCGGGCTCTTTGTCCTCAGCACAGCAGCGGAGTTCACTTCTCACGTTGCACTGAGGGGACCCGCACTAGTCTTCCGACGGAGGCGACGATGCCAGGTCATGTGCTCGTGAAATAGCCCGAGCTAGGAGGTCCGCCATGCATGTTGTCGACCTTGTCATCCTCGCTGGTTGGGTTGTCTTCTGGGTCTATTGGCTCTCGGCGTCCATCGGTGTGAAGGCCGGAAGCTCACGATGGACCCAGTTCGCTGGTGTGCGGGTCGGCGTAATTCTCGTCGTTCTGCTCTTGTTTCGTGTCAGAGCCTTCAAAGGGCAGACGACCACGAGCGACCCATGGTTGCAAGGCATCGGTCTGGCCGTCTTCTTGCTGGGGTTGGCACTGGCTGTCTGGGCCAGGATCTATCTTGGTCGCAACTGGGGAATGCCGATGTCTCAGAAGGTCGATCCGGAGCTGGTCACAACCGGCCCATACAGCAGAATTCGTCACCCCATCTACTCGGGCATCATACTTGCCATGGTCGGCACGACGATTGCCACCAGCCCATTTTGGCTGGTGGCGGTGGCAGCGCTTGGAGGGTACTTCCTCTACAGCGCCGTGACGGAGGAGCGTTTCATGTCCGGCCTCTTCCCCGACTCGTATCCGGAGTACAGCGATCAACGAAAATGTTGATCCCCTTCATCCTCTGGCATGATGGCTCTCGTGACGGTGAACGACGAGTATCGAGCTCGACTTTCCGGTCGAAGAACCGGTGGTCAGCGAGCAAGAAGCTGGACGTGGTGCTCCGACTCCTGCGGGGCGAGAGAGCTGGAGGAAATCGCTCGGTGGAGGTTGGCGTCGAAGCGCACCGCCTGGCCGCCTGGCGGGACGAGTTCCTCGACGCCGGCAAGGAGGGCCTCAAAGGCAAGCGGGCCACCACCGAGGAGGATCGAAGACTCCGTGACGCCGAACGCAAGATCGGTGAGCTGACCTTGGAGAACGAGATCTGGAAGAAGGTGGCCGAAAAAAGGGGGCTCCAGATGCCGCCGCAGAAGCGGCCGAGGTGAGCACGAAGGAGATGGAGATTCCCCTGGCCACCGTCTGTCGGGTGACCCAAGGAGCTTCCCCGATCGACGATCTATCACCGGCGGTCCCGGGGGTGTACATCGGGGTGAGACCTGGCCCGAAGACGCTGGTCAGCGACGACGAGCTCACCGAGCTGATCCGAGCGGTGATCACCAGTGCCCCTTCGCCGGCGAAGGCCACCGCAAGGTGCGGGCCCATCTCCGACGCGAACAGCAGCTCCACGTGGGCAAGAACCGGGTGCTGCGTCTCATGCGCAATGCCGGGATGCTGGCCCCCCAGCGGGCGGCCAAGCGGCGGCGTCCCCGGGTCCACGACGGACGAGTCATCACCGAAGCCCCCAACCTGCGATGGGGCACCGACGCCACCATCGCCTGGACCCGGGAGGACGGCTGGGTCTGGGTCTTCGTGCTGGTCGACCACTACACCGACGAGGCCTGGGCGCATGTGGCCAAGGTGGGCAACCGCTTCGCTGCCCTCCAGCCCGTCTATGACGGTGATGCGGCCGCTTCGGTGGCCTTCGACCCGATGTCGCCCGAGGGATCAAGCTCCGCCACGATTGGGGCAGCCAATACCGAGCCCCCACCACTTTCAGGGCTCCCTCAATTGGCTGGGGATCGAGGACGACGCCGCCTTCGTGGGTGAACCCCAGGGGAACGGCGTGGCCGAACGCTTCATCCGGACCCTGAAGGAACAGTGCCTCTGGGCCCGGCTCTGCGACGACGTCGACGACCTGCGCCAGGCGGTCGCCACCTTCACCGAGACCTACAACAACCAGTGGCTCATCGAACGCCTGGGCCATCGCACACCACGAGAGGCGTTCAACGAAGCGACAGCTCGGGTTCCACGTGATAGTCAGAGAATCTGTCCAACGAACCGGGGCCGAAAGTCTTCCCAGCAAGGCCGCATAGTCATGCCCGGTCGTAGCGGTAGTGGATGCATCCGTCGCGCGCATCGGTGCGGGTGAGGATCACCGATTGTCCGTGTCGGGCGACTGTGACCTCACACTTCGGTGTTCGTCCTCGACCTCGAGCATGTCCTCGCGGAAGCTTCTTCCAGCATCATGAGTGACTCGTCTGCTTCCGGCGAGGCATGAATCAACTCGTCCAGTTTGCGTTGAGTGGCCGCCTGCTCTCTTCCTTGGGTGTGGAGGATGGCAAACACCATCACGACCGTGACAGCCGAGGTGGACACCTCGAATGCTGCCACCCAGCGCGTCGGAAACTGAAGGGCGGCAAGTAGCACCACAATGCCGATCACCGCAAGGCTGACCGCCAGCGCCACGGCGGGAAGGGCGCCGTAGTGCTCGATTTTGTAGAGGGCACGACTCAATACGGGAAGCTGCTCCGTCCGGTGCAAGATCCGCCGTCGCTGAAGGACAGAACCGTCCCCGAAGTCACGTCGCTTCATTGATGAAGGTTACTGCTGGCTGATCGAGCGGATCTTTCAGCCGAGTGGCGCTGTGCGTTCGAGATGGACCCCGTCTGGGCCGGAGAACGGCAGGATTGCGATCCAAGCACCGGTCAGTTCGATTACCTCACCGTGTTCGATGCCGGCTTCATCGAGGGCCTGTCGTGCGTCACCGTCGCCGTCAGTAACCACTGAGGAGGTTGCGCACCCGGCCGAGGACTGCAGGCCCCGCTGAGCTTCGGATTCGAGTCGGATCGGCGGGCCGGCGACCCCACAACAACAAGACCCGGGCAGCTGCGTCGGTCTCCAAGGCGGCCTCACCCTCCGCAGCGACAAGCTCGATGCTGGTGCGATCACCTTCGACGGCCACGGCGACATCGTCGGAGCCAACAACTCTCAACCTCGCTTCGATCCGCTCCTCGGTACCGAGCCCGAGAGAAGCGACTCCCCGGGCCAACAGAGGACGGCCGACGGCGACCACGCTGTGATCGGTCATCCAGGGCTCGGCCAGGGCGGTGTTGGCGGTGGAGTCATCTCCGGTGAGGTCCCAGCGATGCAGGACCAGCTCCTCTCGCATGTGCTCGGCGAACCACGGGACTTTCATCGTCCTGCCCGTCCAAGCCACATCGGTGTGAGCCGGCACGGCACTCGCGGCTTCGACGACCTCGCTCAGCTCAGCCATACGCGCCAGCAGCGCGGCCCATACCTCGGCATCGGTCATCGCCCGGTACGGTGCCTCCCGATCTTCGAAACCCCGCGTGGCCACCACCTCGCCACGCACGTGACCGCCGAGCACCCGGGCCAGCTCGTCGGCGTTGCCGGCCTGGTGGACGACGACGTCACGGACGGTCCACGCCTCGCACCAGGTACCGGTGTCAGGACGTCGCTCCTGGACAGCGCGAGCGAACGGCTCCCACTCCGGGAATTGGCCGGCGCTGATGTGACTGCCCAACGGTCGACCCTCCAGAGCTCGATGGTTCCTCTCACGCTAAGGGACGGAGACCTCGACGTGGGCCGAATCGAAAACCGGGGATGGTGGCGGCGGCTGTTGCAGCTCGCCCCCTTGGCCAACCGTCGATTCCACGGTCATTGGTACCATGCGCATTCCATCATCGGGGAGGACGGATCCATGGCTGTGGAGTTCCGGGGCCGGATCGGAAAGGACTGGCGCGAGTCAGAGCCCTGGTGGCCGCCGGTCGCCACCCCTCCGGACGGGGCGCCCAACGTCGTGCTCGTCGTACTCGACGATGTGGGATTCGGACAGCTGGGGTGCTACGGATCGAACATCGACACGCCGGTAATCGACCGCTTGGCCGCCACCGGGGTCCGGCTGGCCAACTTCCACACGACTGCGCTGTGTTCGCCGACCCGCGCCTGTTTGCTCACAGGTCGGAACCATCACCGTAATGCCATGGGACGGGTGGCGGACCTGGCGGTCGGATTCCCCGGCTATTGGGGAAGTCCTCCCCGCGAGAACGGCTTCCTGTCCGAGGTTCTGCGCTCCGTCGGCTACGCCACCTACGCCGTCGGCAAGTGGCACCTCACCCCCGATGACGAGACCAACATGGCGTCGTCGCGTGCGACATGGCCCCTCGGACGTGGGTTCGACCGTTGGTACGGATTTCACGGCGGCGAAACCCATCAGTTCGTACCGGCCCTCTACCACGACAGTCACTCGGTGCGACCACCGCGGGAGATGGAGGACGACTACCACCTCACCACCGATCTGACGAACCGCGCCGTGGAGTTCATCAGAGATCTCCGAGCCGTCGACGCCGATCGTCCCTTCTTCTTGTATTTCGCCGCCGGAGCGTGCCACTCGCCCCACCAGGCCCCGCGTGAATGGATCGACCGCTACCGCGGCGCCTTCGACTCGGGCTGGGACGAGTTGCGCCATGACATCCAGGCCCGCCAGCTGGATCTCGGTGTCATCCCTCCGGGCACCAGGCTGTCGCCGAGGCCGAACTGGGTTCGTCCCTGGATCGAGTTGAGCGAGGCTGAGCGGTCGGTCGCAGCCCGGTTCATGGAGTGCTTCGCCGGCTTTCTCTCCCACACCGATGCCGAACTCGGCCGGCTGGTGGACTCACTCGTCGATCTCGGCGAGCTCGAGAACACGGTCCTCGTCGTGGTGTCCGACAACGGTGCCAGCGCGGAGGGCGGCTCCGACGGATCCATCAACGACATCCGCCTGAGCAACATGGATCCGGCCGGAATCGAAGAGATGGAGACGCGCCTCGGAGAGATCGGTGGGCCTCGCACCCATAACAACTATCCATGGGGCTGGACCATGGCCGGCAACACTCCGTTCAAACGCTGGAAGCGGGAGGTGCACGAAGGAGGCGTGGCAGATCCGTGCATCGTGCACTGGGGAACTGGACACATCGAGCCCGGCGCGATCCGTCACCAGTTCGCCCATGCGATCGACGTCTTCCCCACCATTCTCGAACTCGCGGGCGTGGACGCTCCCGAGGCGATCGATTACGTGCCGCAATCGCGCATCGACGGGATGAGCTTCTCGTATCTTCTGAACGAAGACGGCGGTGCCGAGCCTGGACGTCACCTGACCCAGCATTTCGAGATGTTCGGGTCCCGGGCCATCTACGACCGTGGGTGGAAGGCGGTGACGTTCCACCCGGTCGGACCGCTCTATTCCGACGGGCTCAACCCAAATGCGCCCTTTGATGACGACGTATGGGAGCTGTACCACGTGGCGAACGATGTCTCCGAGACCGAGGATCTGGCTCGGGAGCATCCGGAGCGGCTCATCGAGCTCACCGAGCTCTGGTGGGCCGAGGCCGAGCGCAATCAGGTCTTGCCACTGGACAATCGCATTCTCTGGGCTCTGGTGCACCCGAAGCCCGACGTCAGGCGGGATCGCGCCTCGTTCCGCTACTTCCAGAACGGTGCCCAGGTGCCCGAATCGGTCGCAGTGAATGTCCGCAACCGCTCGCACGCCATCACCGTTGACGTCACGGTCACCGACGGCTCGATCCCCGAAGGAACGCTGCTCGCCCTCGGCTCGGTGCTTGGCGGATGGTCCTTGCAATTCCGCGCCGGTCGCCCCCGCTACGTCCACAACCTCTATGGCAAGGAAGTGCACGTCATCGGATCCAATGCGGTGATCGGGCCTGGTTCGCACACTGTGAGATACGAATTCACCAAGGACGAGGGGATGGGCGGAACCGGGGTCCTCTCCTGCGACGGTCGCATCGTGGCAGAAGGTGAGATCGTCCGGTTCACCCCCCAGGCATTCAACGGCGTCGGGGCCGGCCTCACGTGTGGCTACGAATGGGGACCAGCGGTCGGGGACGGCTATGCCGCACCCGACCGTTTCAACGGCGTCATCGATCGGGCACTCGTCGAGACGACCGGACCCGTGGTCCGCGACCCGATGGCAGAGGTCGAAGCGATCCTCGCCCAGCAGTAGCGCCCCGGCCTTCACCTTTCTTTGCCGGCCCACCCACCGGTCAACCGGTCCACTCCGGCCCGCTCATGACTTCCAAGGGATCGAATGCGCCATGTTCAGGGTCCGTCACGATGCAGGCGCCTGCACAGAGGCCAACGGCTACGACGAAGTACGGACGGCTACGTTCGTGAGCGGGGCTTGCATCACGTTCATTGCTCTTCGCATGGCATCGACCGTCGTCAGGACAGGCTGAGCCCGATACGAGAAAGTGCCGGGATATGTGATGGTCAACACCGGCGCCCCCGACGGGGTGAGCTCGGTCGTGATGTCGCTCGCCCCCCAGGTGATCACCCAGTCCCCGCCAGCGAGGAGCTGCGCACTTCCGCAGCACACAGCCGTGCTTACTCGCGGGTCCGTGATCTGCTGTGTTTCGGTCGCCGTCATGCTCTGCATGTTGATGTCGAAATCGACTGCTCGAGGCGGTCGACCTGACAATGTCTCGTTGTCGTGAACCGTGACCGAGCCGTTGGGAGCCAGTCGGGCGAAGTGCTGACCCGAGAACAGGTTGGCCGCGTTGGTGCCCGAGACGTAGGGATCACCGGAGACGGACAGGCTCTGTGGAGTGGTCGTTCCACCGAGCTGCCACGAGATATTGCCGGTGGCCATGTCGATACGGTTCACGGCGTCAAGGTGTCTAGCGCTGAAGATGATGCCGCCATCCCCGTCGTACTCGATCGAATTCATGTGGATGACGTCGGGATAGTCGTCATGCCAGTTCTGATCGGCAGTGGCGATGTTGATGTGCTGAGCCACGTCCCACGACCAGAGGATTCTGCCCCTGTCGTTGAACTCGATGATGCGCTGATCGGTGATCGAGGCCTTAGAGGGGTGCGCTGGCGGAGTAGGCGCCTGTTTCACGGTCGGATCGGTCAGGTCGCTGTAGCTGGCACGGGACCAAGAGGAGAGATCCACGCAGCAGTAGCCGCTCTCGTCCTGGATGGCGAGGTAGTCGCCGTTGGGCATGACCTGCAGGTCATGAAAATTGACGGGGATAGGCAGCGTTCGCACCAGCGTGCCATTCAGTCTTCGGAGCTGGTAGGTGCCGTCGCAACCCTCCCACCACGCCATCGTGCCGCCATTCAGAAACTTGACATCGAAAGGCGAAAGCGAAGGACAGGGTGCGCCTGTGGAGCTTGAGGGGTCAGTCGCGCGGTACCACCACACCGGAACGCCTTCGGTGTCGAACACCACCGCGTACGGGGGGAGGTCGAGGCTGAAGCCACTCGCCTGGACGGGCCCGGTGACAGAGGAAGAGTAGGACGGGAAGTCAGCCGGAAGACACCTGATGTAGTACGACGTCCCGCCGTAGGTCACGGTGACGCTCTGGTTAGCGACCAACGGGAGATCGAGTGACACAGGATTCGAGAACCGCGTCCTTCCGACGTTCACCTTGCCAGAACCTGTCGTCGTGAGGATGGTCGGTGCCGACGAGGGATAGCCGGTGGTGCCTACGCATCGCACGGCGTAGTTCGTCACAAAGGGATTGAACGCCGGGACGAGACCCGGGTCGGTCGTGATCGAGAAGGCTGCGGAATCGGAGGTGGCAGGAGCGTCTGCTGTGCTGACGCCGTCAGGCACAGCAACAGCCGACAAGAGCACTAGTACCCCGGCAACGAGTACCTGCACGGTCCATCTCATGAGGCCCCTCCCTTGCATGCACGCCCGCACGACCGCTCCCGGTAGTGCTACCAAGTTGTGAGGTCATCTGCAACTGTAAGTGATCAGTCCACTACGCTCTGTGAGTACGAGTCCTCTGATCGGGCGGTGCATGCTTCCCCATAAGGGTCGCCTCGCCCACTGCCTCAGGCCACCCGCCCCCTAGCGCCCTCTGCGTCGCCTCTCGGTTGGGCCTCGCCCTGATCTACGTCTGGCCACCTTGGACGTGGACTGGCTGCGGGCCTGGGCGATCAGTTCCCACACCCGGAAGAGGGACCCGTCCGCACACCGGAGCTACCCGGCGAGCAGTACTCCGGCCGCCGCGCCCGGCGTACGGTGGCCGCGCCAGCACGCTCCGGCCGCCCGTAACCCTTACGCCCTCCAACCCGCTGGGAATCCGCCCCCGCACCTTGTTCGCCGACTGACGACCACCCGGGTCAGGCGGTGTTCTTCAACCCGAGGGGTCTGCCAATCCCCTGAAATTCGTCGATGATTTCCCAATCCTCGCCGAGCTCAGTTCGAAGTACGGCCAAGAGCCGCCTGGCCGTGTCGTCGAAATGCCGCTTCTCCTCCATCGTCCAGGGCTCCGGTAGCGGATCAGCGGGCGAACTCCAGTTGAGCGACGTGTCGTACCAACGCATGACCTGATCCGCAAGGGCCTTCGCGTCGTTCGAGATATTCAGCTCGCCGATGTCGACGTCGTAGTCGAAGGCCGTTCGGGTCACGTCGCTGTTCGCCCAGAGACACCGACCGGAACCGGCGTCAAAGAAGAACCGAGCGCCGTATTTGGCCACGTTCGAGGATGCTAGCCCTGAGTCGGCGGATGTTTGCCCTGCTCCTCACGGGTCTTTGTCCTGTTCTACACACGTGCCACGTTGAGCTGCCAGGAGACGCCGAAGCGATCGTTCAGCCAGGCGAACCGACGGGCGAAGGGGTACTCGCCGGCCGGCATCAACACGCTGCCGCCCTCGGACAGCCGGTCGAAGAGCGCGTCGAGATCGCCTTCGCTCGGGCAGTCGAGGAAGAACGACACGGACGGAGTGAAGCCGAAATCGTGCACGGCCGGACTGTCGATGCAAAGGAACGACTGTCCGGCGATCTGGAAGGTGGCCCGCCTCACGTTGCCCTCGGCACCGGCGTCGTCGGGCCCGTAGCGCTCGAGGTCGACGACCTCGGCGTCGGGGAACACCGAGACATAGAACCGCATGGCCTCCTCGGCCCGGCCGGTGAACATGAGGAACGGCGTCAGCGCCATGCGAGTACTGTACA
This sequence comes from uncultured Acidimicrobiaceae bacterium, assembly GCA_963828385.1. GTDB lineage: Bacteria > Actinomycetota > Acidimicrobiia > Acidimicrobiales > RAAP-2 > Bog-756. The sequence goes on along the minus strand of CAWHEF010000001.1, from coordinate 279,389 downwards.
TGCGTTGACAGGTATATTCCAGTGGCAGTATGTTGTCCCCGTGACCGTGGCGATCTGGCCGGCGCTCAGGGAGTCGAAACGACGTGCGGTCCTCGACCTGCTGCGCGAGCGTCCCCTCGCCGTCGGCGAGCTGGTCGACGCCCTCGGCGTGACCCAACCGACGGCTTCGAAGCACCTGAAGGTCCTCCGGGACGCTGGTCTGGTGCGGGTCACCGGGGTGGCACAGCGGCGCATCTACTCGATCGATCCGGCGCCGCTCATGGAGCTGGACGAGTGGCTTGCCCCCTACCGGCAGCTGTGGAGCGACCGGCTCGACAGCCTCGGAACGTACCTCGACGAGACGGATGAAGGAGCGATTTGATGGATTACGGCACCTACTTCGAACTCGACGGCCGGCCGGCTGTGCGCTTCGTCCGCACGTACGAGCACCCGATCGAGCGGGTCTGGACCGCGGTCACGACGCCGAAGGGTCTCGACCATTGGTTCCCGTCGAAGGTCGAAATCGACCTTCGTGTAGGCGGGGTCGTCACCTTCAGCGGCGACCCCCATACCGACGATCATGGCGGACAGGTCCTCGTCTGCGAACCTCCCCGCCATCTGGCCTTCACCTGGGGTGATGACGAGGTGCGCTTCGACCTCGAACCGCTCGACGACGGGGGGTGCCGCTTCACGCTCACCAACGCGCTCGACAGTCGCGACGCGGCGGCGCGCAACGCCGCCGGTTGGGATGTGTGCCTCGGCGAGTTGGACAAGCATCTCGGCGGCGAGGGCGCAGACGGCCCTCACACCGAGAGTCCCATGGTCTGGCAGTCCCGCTACGACGCCTATGTCGCCGCCGGCGTGCCCTCAGGCGCCGAGATCCCGGACGTGCCCACCTGAAACGCTGGGACCGGGAGCGGGCAACTCCGCCGGTGAGAGCGAGCCGACGCGCGCCGCTCTGTTGCATGCTGGGAAGGTGCGACCGGACGACAAGCACCGCTCAACGCCGGTGGGACGTCTTGGGGGAGCCGTGACCCGACGCCGATCTACGGTCCTCGCCGGCCATCGTCACGGTGGCGGTCCTCGCCGCCGGGCCCCTGGTGGGGACCGGTCGAGACGCGGTGGCGGGTGCCTCCCCAGTGGCGAGCGGTGCCGGCTTCGTCACGACGGCCGGCGTCGAGAAGGTGGCGGGCACCGGGTCTGCGGGATACAGCGGCGACGGCGCCACCGCTGTCGACGCTCGGCTCGATGCGCCCGCCGGGATCGCTTTCGATCCACGCGGCGACCTCTTCATCGCCGACGCCGGCAACTGCCGGGTGCGTGAGGTGCCGGCCGTGACCGGCATGTCGTTCGGCCGTCCGGTCCGGGCCGGCGACATCGTCACCCTCGTCGGCGGTCCCTGCGGGCGATCCGCACAGGACCTGGCCCCGACGGCGCTGGCCGTGGACCGCAACGGCGACCTCGTCGTCTCGTTCGGATCAGCGGCCCGTGTCGACGAGCTCGCTGCCCAGAGCTCCGGTGGACTCGGCAAGCGGGTGAGGGCCGGGGCTTTGACCCCGATCGCCGGAACCGGTGTGCCCGGGTTCAACGGCGACGGGCACGATGCCACCTCCTCCGAGCTCGACGATCCGACCGGCGTGGCTGTCGACAGCAGCGGGGACGTCCTGATCGCCGACACGGCCAACTGCAGGCTCCGACTCGTTGCCGCCCGAGACGGCAACCGCTATGGCCTGGCCCTGCATGCCGGGGACATCTACACGGTGGCCGGTAACGGGATCTGCGGCTCGGCCGGAGATGGTGGTCCGGCGTCACAAGCGGAGCTGTGGGACCCCGGCGCCCTGGCGGTGGGTCCCGGGGATGACGTGTTCATCGCCGACCAGGGCAACCGCACCATCCGGGAGCTGGCGACGAGCTCGGGCACCTCCTACGGGATCGCGCTCGGCGTCGACCAGCTCGGGACGGTGGCCGGCGAGGGATCCTACGGTCCCTATCTGAACGACGGCCTCCCCGCCACCGGTCCCACCGCCGAGCTCAATTTCCCTTCGGCGATCGCCGTCGGAGCCGACGGTTCGCTCTACGTCGCCGATGGAGCCATGCACGTCATCCGGTTGGTCACCGACGCCACGACCCACCTGTACGGCACCACGTTGGCGGCCGGCGTGCTCGCCACCGTCGCCGGCGCCCAGCTCACGGGGAACCTGCGCCAGGACACGACCTGGGTCCGGACGGCGATGAACGATCCGGACGGCCTGGCACTGACCGGTGACGGCCGCTTGATCTTCAGCGATCGAGGAGCGAACGTCGTCCGGGAGCTCTCACTCGGAGGTTGACCGCCACCACTCTCGCCGGGTCCGGCTGCGTTGCTGCCGTACCGTCACCCCGAGTCGAGAGCGAACCGGTAGCTTCCGGCTCCGACATCCACCACCACCCCGCCGGCGGTGGTGCTGACCACGACACCGGGGACGTGGTCCACCGGCACCCCGGATTCGGTGATCGCCGACCGGCGGGTGCCGGCGAACGTGCACCGGGCCCCGGCATTGGGAGGAACCGTGATCGAGAGCCCCTTGTCCCCGCGCCGGCTGAACCAGGAGAGCGCGATCTCCCCCGCCGCCGTCGGAAACGTGCCCGCCGCCTGCTCGAGCCCATCGGCGAAGGGTGTGACGGACACCAACGTCGAGGGCCCGGATGCGGGGGACGGGAGGGGAACGGCACCGAGCAGCGCTTCCTGGATGGCGACGAGCGCAGAGGAGCCCCATCCGTGCGACATGGAATCGCCGATCAGGTCGCTCGGCGTCCAGGTCTCCCAGGTGAAGGTTCCGCCCGCCTTCAAGATGGCGGCCCAGCCCGGGATAGAGGAGTCGGTCAGCAGCCGCACCACGTCTGCGTCCCGACCCCCGAGATGGAGCGCACGGAGCAGCTCCATCCCGTGGTCCGGCTCCACCGAGATGTCGAGCGACGCCACGTAGCGGGCCACGGCGGGAACCCGCTCGACCGGGACCACCCCGTAGGCGAGGGCGGCGACGTTCGCCAGCTGCGACGAGACCGGGCTCGCGTCCCCGCCGGCACGTAGTCCGTCCGAGTAGAGCCCGGAAGGAAGGACCAGATGGGCGTTCACGGCGTCAGCGAGGGCGGTGGCCCGCTGGGATTGGAGGGCCGAGAGCGAGCCGTTACCGGCCAGCGCGGCCACCTGGCCGATGCGGGTGAAGGCGTTGGCGCCGAGCACGTTGACGGTGGTGTCGGCCACGGTTTCGTAGTCGTATCCGTACTGGCTGTCCCCATTGGTCGACCGGGGCAGGTTCGACATGAGCCCGGTGGAGGGGTCCTCCGTGCCGACGAGGTAGTCCGACAGCCGGGAGAGGACGGGGAGGAGGCCCGCCACGGTCGTGGCATCCGTGGTCGAGAGGTAGTAGCGCCAGACCCACTCGGGGTAGAGGGCGGTGAACATGGGGTAGTCCTGGGCCCCGTCGTCGTTCGGGTAGATCTCGTTCACCTGGCCGCTGGTCGGCCAGTAGCGGGCCTGCCCCCGGGCCGTGTCGCGGAGCCCCTGCCAGCTCAAGTTCTGCTCACCGAAGGCCCGCATGACCGTCAGCGACTCGTTGGTGGCGTCCCAGGCGAACTGTCCCTTCTCCCGGGTCGGCGTGTCGACGAACTGCTCCTGGGAGGTGTAGAGCCCCGAACGGGCACAGAGCCCCCACACCGCGTCGAGCACGGGGCTCGAGGAGCGAAACGTCGCCGGGGGTCCGTCGGGCAGCGCGGCGTGGCGGGCCATGAGCGTGATCTGGCTTTTGTCCAGCCGCTCACCGGGATCATCGATCTGCAGGTAGCGGAACCCGAGATATCCGAAGGGATCGAAGGTCTGGACCCCGTCCCGCTGGGTGTACGAGTAGGACAAGTCGGTGGCCTGGGTGTTGTGCGTGGTCGAGGCCGATCCGTCGGGGTCGAGGGTGTAGCCCACGTGCATGGGGACGGCGTGCCCGTCGACGCCCCGGTGGAAGGTCACGACAGGCCGGCCGGCGTAGACCCGGCCGAAGTCGACGACCACGGACCCGGTGGGCAGCACCCGAAGGGACTCGGGCGGCACGGCGCGCTCGGTGATCCGGGTGCGCTGGGCGAACAGCTGGGTGAACGGCTCGGTCGGCACGTTCCCGAGCACGGTGGCGGGTGCCCACCCGCGGTCGTCGAAGGAGGCCTCGGACCAACCCGTGGGGATCCTCCGCCCGTCGATCCATTCGACGAAGTCGCCGCCGTCGTTGTTGCGCTGCGGAGCAGGGAGCCAGGCCGCCCGACGGGAGCGCCAGTCACCACCCGATCCGACGGTGACGACCCTGCCGTCGGCGTAGTGCACCGTCAACTCGACGAGGAGCCCCGGCACCGAGGCCGGACGGCCCCGGCCCGGCCCGTACCAGTGGTGCAGGATCCCGACCGCGTTCTCCCGACCGGGCAGAAGGGCGCCCGTCACGTCGGTGGCCTGGTAGTACTGCTCGTCGGGAAAGCAGAAGCTCGGGCCGGTGTCGAGCCTGGTGCCGTTGACCCACAGCTGGTACTTGTGGGCTGCGGCCACGTACGCAATGGCGAAGGCGATCTTTCCTGCGGGCAGCCCTCGTGTCGTGCGCAGGTAGGTGTACTGCTCGAGACCGGGGTCGGCGGGGCCGGGCCGGATCCACGACGCTCTCCAGTCGGTGGCGCGCAAGCCGGTGGTGAACACGGCGGCGGAGCTCGGACCGCTCCAGGTGCCGACCCGGTCGGCGGTCCGTACCGTCCAGGTGTAGCGGGTGTCACCGGCGAGGGGTGGGCCGCCGTAGTGGACGAACGCCTGCCGGCCCGAGGTCACGGGCCCCGAGTCCCAGAGTGGCGGGGCCGATCCTGTCGCCTCGCCGACCACCAGTCGGTACGCACCCTGGACGGCGCCACGTCGTCGATCGCTGACGTGCCAGGCGAACTGGATGTCGTCGGGATCGACGCCGACGGCGGTGACGACGCCGTTCGTGGTCAGTGCGACCGGTGGGCCGGGCCCCCCTCGCAGAACAGCGGCTCCGGCATCACCGGTGACATCTGCCGGACAAGTCGATGCACCGGCGGCAACATCGGCGACAGCACCGGTGACTGCGACGGCGGCGCCTGCCTTCAGGCCATGGACCAGAAAGGTCCGGCGGTCAACGCGCGAAATCGCTCCTCATCTCCTGTCTCCTTTCATATATCTCTCATATGCCGCTGCTGCTTTCGTGATCAGCTCCGACGTCGTCCGCCGTCCATCGGGCCGTCACGACCCTTTCACGGAGTCAGCACAACCCGGCCGAACGCTTGGCGGCTCTCGATGTAGGCGTGGGCTTCGCCGGCGTCGGCCAACGAGACCCGCTTGTCGATCACCACGTCGAGGTCGCCGGCCGCAATCTCGTCGAGGAGGGCGGCGATGACGGCATGGGGCCGAGGCGTGAGGAAGAGCTCGGCCCCGAGGAAGTAGCCGATCAGGGATTGGTTGTTCTCGTGCAGGCTCGAGATGTCCAGTCGGGACGATTCCTCGCGTCCCGCATTGCCGAAGGTCACGCACCGACCCCGGTATGCGAGACAGTGCAGGCTCTCCTGCAGTGTGGATCCCCCGACGGAGTCCATGATCACGTCGGCACCCCTGCCTTCGGTCAGCGTACGGACTGCGTCGCTGAAGTTGACCGACACGTAGTTGATCCCGTGGTCGAGCCCGTATTGGTGGAGACGATCGAGACGATCGTCACTCGATGCGGTGGCGAGGACCTCGGCTCCGGCCCGCTTCGCCAGCTGGACGGCGGCGATGCCCACACCACTGGCCCCGGCGTGGATGAGGACCGTCTCATCGGCCCGGAGCCTTCCGAACTCGAAGAGGCAATCGCTAGCCGTGCCGAACGCGGTCGGTACGCACGCGGCCTCCTCGGTCGACAGCCCCTCGGGGATCGCCCAGCAGAACGACTGACCGGCCGCCCTCAGCTCGGCGTGGGAGCCGTCGAGTCCTAACGTCACCACACGGTCCCCGGTGGCGATCCCCGACACCAGGTGGCCGACCGACAAGACGGTCCCGGCACATTGGTAGCCGACGATGTGGGGTGCTTGCGCCAAAGCGCCCCCCTGCCGGTTGAGGGTGTCGCCGCCTTCGACGCTCACGGCTTCGACGCGGATCAACACGTCCTGTCCGCCCGGCTGGGGGTCAGGCACCTCCTCGTAGCGGAACACCTCGGGACCGCCTGTCTCGTAGTACACCGCTGCTCTCACCGAGTCGCTCCCCCGGTTCGAAGGATTTGCTGGATTACCCGGCCGCCCAAGCCGGTTCGCGACGGCGCCGGCATGAGTCTCCTACATCGCGCCCGATCCCGGGGACGAGGTCCGGCCGCCTCGCCGTCACCCCGGTCAAGTCTCCCGCCGCCGGCAGCAATTGCCGGCTCTTGAGATCCCGGCTAGGTTCCCTCCCCGTTCGGCGGAATACAGACAGATGGCCCACGAGGTCGTCAAATTGGGGGGAATCATGACGTCCAAATTCGGTTCGGCGGTAGCCGTTGCGTTCGGGGCGGCGGCGCTCGTCGCAGGGACGGTGGGGATCGCCGCAGGTGCGGCGGGGGCCGACTCCGGCGGGTGGGGCTCGCACGGTCAGCCGGGGCCGCCCCAGTCGTCGATCCTGACTGTAGGTTGCCGCTCCGGCAGCTACCCGACCATCGGTTCGGCCGTCGCAGCGGCGTCGCCCGGAGCAACCATCGTCGTCTGCTCGGGCACCTACGCCGAGGACGTCGTGATCCCGCCCGCCAAGCCCCTCTCGATCGTGGGCTGGGGAAATGCGACGATCGACGCCACCGGACTGAACAACGGCGTGCAGGTGCTCAGCTCACACAGCTCTGTGAAGAACCTGACCGTCGAGAACGCGATCGGTGAGGGGATCCTCGTCCAGGGCACGCCGGGCGCCCCCGTCACCGACGTGACGGTCAGCGGCAACACCGTGGTCCACAACGACCAGGGCAATCCCACCGGTGCTCCGGAGTCGTCGTCGCCGTACCAGGAGTGCAACGGCTCCTCCCAGGCGCCCGGTGACTGCGGCGAAGGCATCCATCTCATGGTGGCGGACAACTCGTCGGTGGTGGCCAACCACGTCAGCGACAACAGCGGAGGCGTGCTCCTCACCGATGAGTACGGTCCGACCGACGGTAACGTCGTCATCTTCAACACGGTGTCGAACAACACCCTGGACTGCGGGATCACCATCGCCGGTCACAATCCGAACGCCTTCGTCAACGGCTCGCCGCAGCCCTCCGCCGGCGGCGTGTTCGACAATCGGATCCTGTTCAACGCCGTCTCGGGCAATGGTGTCGCCGGGCAGGGAGCGGGCGTGCTGCTCGCCACCCCTCTACCCGGTGGCGCTGTCTACGACAACCAGATCCAGGCCAACCGCATCTGGGGCAACGGGCTCGCCGGGGTGACCGTTCACAGCCACGCTCCGGGACAGGACGTCAACGGCAACGACATCGAGTACAACTTCATCGGGACGAACAACGTCGACGGCGACCCTGACTTCTATCCGACGGTGGACCCGTCGACCACGGGTGTCATCGTCGCCGCCGTCGCACCACTCTCCATCACCATCGCGCGCAACCTGATCGCCAACAACACCTACGGCATCTGGATGCTCCCGGCGGTGACGGCCAGCGGGACCGACACGAACCTCTTCATCAACGTGAACACGAACGTGTTCGTGGCGACCTGAACCCGACGTGATCCTGATGGTCACCGGCGGTCAGGGTTACGAGGCCGCCTTCACCACCCGGTGACGGTCCTCGCCGCAGCGAGGAAGGCCGGATCGCCGGAGGCGACCACGCCGCGCCGACACGCCTCGACCAGCTTCACCTGGTGGGGGTCGCGGCTTTCGGCGGCGGACACGGCGAGCTCCCGGCTCACCCCACCGTCGGGCAGGGAAGCCACGTCGACGGCGGCGCCGTCGACCTCGTCCCTGGCTGCCTCCCCTAGCTCCCGGTACTCGGCGGCCACCCGGGCCAGGGCCTCCTCGGCGTCCTCCGCCGAGAGGTGGTCGAGGAAGAGCTCGACGGCCATGGTGCCGGTCACGCCATGGAGGTTCACGATCGACGGGACCGCCAGGTAGCGGCGGGTGGCCTCGGCAGCGACGGTCACCACCGCCTCCCGGACGGTCTCCTCCCCCGGCACCTGTTGGACCTCCGGGCCCACGGCACCCCGCACCGGCGCACCCGGCCGGTACCGCGCCGCCCAGTAGGCAAGGGAGCGGGCCAGCTCCGAGCGGCGGGAGACGGTGTCTGTCGGCATCGACTGCCCGCACGGCGTGCGCCGTGCGAATCGCCCCGTGGAACAGTGCGGTGGAGAGGGCGGGCATCAACCGCGGGACCCATGTGGCGACGACCGCGTCGGGCCCCTCGGATTCCACCAGCGCCCCGAAGTACCCGAGCCATTCACCGAGGCGCCCGAAGTCGCCCAGCGAGTCCCGCCAGTCGAACCGGGCCGACCGCTCGGGGGCGACCCCCTCGGTGGGCGTCTGCGCCGCCCGCAAGGACCACCCCTCGACGTCGTCGGTCAGGTCCAGCGCGGCCAGGGCCTCGCACGCCATGACGGCATGGTTCACGAACCCGTTGGGCAGCTCGAAGCCGGCGGACGCCAGCCGCTCGTAGGCGTCGTCGAGGACGGGGGAGGACTCGCCCACCCCCGGCGCAGGTCGTGCCGATCCCCCCTGCTCGGGAGGGGCCCCGCTCGTCGTCGTGTCGGTGGTCATGCCGACGACGCTAAGGCCTCAACTATTCTTGAAGTCAAGGGAAGCGTCCGGAAATCGGCGCTGACCAGGGATCCGGGCTCCGGGATTCGCTGCCGCCGGAATCGGCTCCGCTCCTCCGTCCCGCGGCGGTGACACCGAACCGCAACCCCGACAACCGGTCTCTCCGACGCTTGAGAGCGCCATCGGTGCCCTGCTGGCTAGGCTTTGCGACGGAGCTCGTGTGCCGTGGGGGGAACGGCGGGCGGGTCGAGCGGGGCGGATCGAGTGAACCGCCGGCAGGTCGGAGCCATGAGCGAATACACGATCCTCACCCCACCCCCGAGGCGGCACCGGCCTGTCCTCTACACGGTGGTCGCCCTGGTGGTGGTGGCCGCCTGCGCCGCCGCCTTCGTGGCTGTGCGCCACCTGACCGCTCCGGGACCCGCTTCGTCCGGTCATGCATCCGGTGCGGTCGCACCGGCGGTGGTGCAGCCCTTCGCCGTGACGGCGACGACCCCTGCGACCGGGGCCACCGACGTCCCGTCGGCCCAAGTCGTCTCCGTCTCCTTCTCACGGCCCCTCGCCGGAACGCCCAAGAGCACCGAGATGCCCACGTTCAACCCCCCGGTGGCCGGCACATGGGTCGTCTCGGGCCGCTCGACCCTCACCTTCCAGGCGGCGGGGCCGTTCGTCCCGTCGTCGACCGAGACCCTGACCGTCCCCGCCGGTGCTGGTGGACCCCACGCCGTCGGCGGCGGAACGGGCGGTGGGGCCCACGGCGCCTCGGCAGGTGTGTTGCCGGCGCCGACGACGGTGACCTTCACCGTCGCCCCCGGCTCCACCGAGCGGCTCCAGCAGATGCTGGCCCAGCTCAACTACCTGCCGCTCTCCTTCACCTCGACCGTGCCCGCCCCGGCGCCCGCTCACGTGTTCGACCCCCAGCCCGGCTCCTTCGCCTGGCGGTGGCCGTCCCTGCCCGCATCGTTGACGTCGCTGTGGACGGAAGGGTCCGGCAACGTGATCACCCAGGGCGCGGTCATGAACTTCCAGAACCAGAACGGGCTCAGCGTCGACGGGGTCGCCGGACCCCAGGTGTGGACGACACTCGCCAACGATCTGGCCACCAGCAAGGCGAACGCCAACCCCTACGACTACGTGACAGTCTCCAAGGTGCTGCCCGAGAACCTCACCCTGTACGAGAACGGCAACCCGGTCGTCGCCGGCACCCCCGTGAACACGGGTGTCACCGGGGCCGACACCGCCGATGGGACGTTCGCTGTCTTCGAGCACGTGACGAGCTCGCGGATGACAGGGACCAACCCCGACGGCTCCCACTACGACGACCCGAACGTCCCGTGGGCGAGCTACTTCAACGGCGGCGACGCCCTCCACGGGTTCGTCCGCTCCAGCTACGGCTCGCCGCAGAGCAACGGCTGTGTCGAGATGCCCATCGACGTCGCCGGTCAGATCTGGCCGCTCACCCCGATCGGCACGCTGGTGACCGTCTCCGGACCGGCTTCGTAGGGCCCCGCAAGGCAACTCCCCGACCGCCCGGCTGTCCGACCTCCTAGGATCGCTCCGAGCGGTGCCACCACCGACGAGGAAAACGGGGAGACGTCATGGAGATGGAGTACCGGCGGGTTGGCAGGTCGGGCCTGAAGGTCAGCGTGCTGTCGTTCGGGTCGTGGGTGACCTTCGGTCCGCAGCTGGCCGGCAAGCTGGCCGAGGAGTGCCTGAACGCTGCGTATGAGGCCGGAGTCAACTTCTTCGACAACGCCGAGGCGTACTCGGGCGGCGAGTCCGAGCGGATCATGGGCCAGGCCATCGCCTCCCTCGGATGGCCCCGGCACAGCTACGTGCTCTCGACCAAGCTGTTCTGGGGGATCCACGGCGGCGTCAACATGACCAACACCCTGAACCGCAAGTACCTCATGCAGGCCATCGACGGTTCGCTCGAGCGGTTCGGCCTCGACTTCGTCGACTTGGTCTACTGCCACCGCGCCGACCCCGAGACGCCGATCGAGGAGACGGTGCAGGCCATGTCCGACATCGTGACCTGCGGGAAGGCTCTCTACTGGGGCACGTCGGAGTGGACGGCGGAGGAGATCCGCCACGCCTGGGACGTCGCCGACCACCACGGCCTCCACAAGCCGATCGTCGAGCAGCCCCAGTACAACCTGTTCTGGCGGCGCCGGGTGGAGAGGGACTATGCGCCCCTCTATCGCGACATCGGCCTCGGGCTCACCACCTTCAGCCCCTTGAGCTCGGGCTTGCTGAGCGGCAAGTACCTGGAGGGGACCCCGGAGGGATCGCGGGCCACGCTCGAGGGGTACGAGTGGCTCGGCAACATGTTGACCAGCAAGGACTCCAACGACAAGGTACGGGCCCTGAAGGGCGTGGCCGACGACCTCGGCTGTTCCCTGTCCCAGCTGGCCATCGCCTGGGTGGCGAAGAACCCCCACGTCTCGTCGGTGATCACCGGCGCCAGCCGGGTCGAGCAGGTCGAGGAGAACATGGGGGCCCTCCCCGTCATCGCCCGGATCACCGACGACGTGACCGCCCGCATCGACGAGATCTTCGCCGCCGAGAGGGTGTACTGACCGGGGACTTACCGCCGGCGCCGGCCTACGTGGTCGACGTGCCCGCCGGCGTCGCCGAGCCTGCAGTCGACCCTGCCGGCCCCGATGAGCCACCGGGCGCCGACGTGACCGCTGGCGGCCCGACCTGTCGGGCCCGCATGTGACGCAGGCGGCCGAGATGGCTCTCGCGGTGCAACCGCTCGAGCTCGCCCGACCGGCGATTGACCCGGTGCGCCACGACGAGCGAGAAGATCGCCGCCGGGATCTCGGCGAACACGGCGAGGATGACGGCCTGGAGGAAGTCCCGGCGGGTGGGCGCGGTGGTCACATCGAACCAGGCGTCGACGAAGAGCAGCACGGCGGTGGCCGTCGCCGGGAACTGGACGCGGGGATCGACCCGGAACGCGTAATAGGCGGTGGTGATGATGGTGACGGCGAGGATGATGTCGAAACCGACCCAGGCGCCACGGTAGTGACGGTCCACGCTGTGGGCCGGCAGGGTGTCGGCCAGGTAGACGATCCACGGCAGCAGCACCACCCCCGCCGCCGTGTACAGCCAGGCGAGCCGCCGCGCCCGCCGCCGGATCAGCCCGTCCTTGTCCGCCACCGTGCCGTCTGTCACGGGTTCGTCGGCCACAGATGAATCCTACGCGGGGCCACCTGGTGTTCAGCCGACAGGGCTCGACCCGGGACCACGACGCCGCCCTCGACTCAGCCGGCAGCGCTCAGCCACGAGCGCAGCCCACGAGCGCAGCGCTCGGTGCTCAGCGCTCGGTGCTCAGCGTTCGGTGCTCAGCGCATCTCGTCGAGGAGCGAGCCCCGCTCCAGGGCCGCCAGCTCCAGTGACTTCTGGGCACTCACGCCGGCCACAGCCGGGATGCGCTGCCAGGTCCCGTCGTCTTCGAGCGACCATGCCTGGGTGTCGTCGGCCAGGTTGAGTTCCAGGATCTGTTCGAGCTGACGCACGGCGTCCGCATCGCCCACGGGGACCATCGCCTCCACCCGGCGGTCCAGGTTCCGGCGCCGGAGATCGGCCGACCCGATGTAGTAGGTGGCGGTTCCGCCCGACCCCCCTCCGAACCGCAGGATCCGGGAGTGCTCGAGGTAACGGCCGACGATGGAGCGGACCCGGATCGTCTCCGACAGCCCGGGGACCCCGGGCCGCAGGCAGCAGATGCCCCGGATGATGAGCTCGATGGGCACTCCGGCCCGGGACGCCCGGTAGAGGGCGTCGATCACCGCCACGTCGTCCAGGCCGTTCACCTTGATCACGATGCGGCCGTCGGGCCCGGCGGTGGCCTGCTCGTCGATGCACTCGACGACGCAATCCCGGATCCCCCCCGGCGACGTCACGAGCTCGTGGTACTTCGGAGGCTGGCTGAACCCGGTGATGTAGTTGAAGAAGTGGGTGAGGTCCACGCCGAGGGACGCCCGGGACGAGAGGAGCCCCAGGTCCTCGTACATGCGCGCCGTCTTCGGGTTGTAGTTGCCCGTCCCCACGTGGCAGTAGAGGCGGACGGCCTCCCCCTCCTGGCGGACGACCAGGGTGGTCTTCGAGTGGGTCTTCAATCCCATGAGCCCGTAGATCACGTGAGCTCCGGCTTCCTCCAAGGCGCGGGCCCACCCGATGTTCGCCTCTTCGTCGAAACGGGCGGTCACCTCGACGAGCACGGCGACCTGCTTGCCGTGCTCGGCGGCCCGGATGAGTGCGGCCACGATCGGGCTGTCCCCCGAGGTCCGGTAGAGGCACTGCTTGATGGCAAGCACGTGGGGATCGTCCGCCGCCTCGTTCATGAGCTCCTCGACCGACGCCGAAAACGAGTCGTAGGGATGGTGGACGAGCACGTCCTGTCGGGCCAGCACCGAGAAGATGCTCGAGTCCTCCTCCCGCTCGACCGAGGTCAGCGGGGCCGGGACGAGCGGCGACCACGGTTCGACGTGGAGATCTGGGCGCTCGAGGCCGAAAACGGTCCAGAGGCATTCGAGCCCGAGTGGCCCGTTGAACCGGTACACGTCATCCGGCCCGAGCCCGAGCTCCTCGGTGAGCCGCCCTACCGGGTCCTCGGAGGTCCGGGTGTCGATCTCGAGCCGCACCACCGGCAAAAACCGGCGACGGCGGAGCTCCTCCTGGAGGGCGAGAAGCAGGTCGTCGGCCACGTCGTCGTCGAGGGCCAGGTCGGCGTCGCGGGTCACCCGGAAGACGCAGGGGTCGCCGACGTCCATGCCGGGGAAGAGCTCGTCGATGAAGGCCAGCAGGGTCTGCTCGAGGGGAATGAACCGATCGCCCCGCTGGAGGCGGACGAGCCGCTCCACGTTGGGGGGCACCTTCACCCGGGCGAACCGGGTCGTGTCGTCATCGGGGTTGCGAACCTCCACGCCCACGTTGAGCGAGAGGTTCGAGATGTAGGGGAACGGATGGCTCGGGTCGACGGTGAGCGGGGTCACGACGGGAAGGATGCGCCGTTCGAACACCTCGTGGAGGTGGTCGTGTTCGTCGGCGTCGAGCGATTCCCAATCGCACAGCTCGATCTCCTGTTTGACGAGGGCGGGGCCGAGCTCGTCGAGCAGGAGGGACTCCTGCCGGCGGATCATGCGCTCGAGGGAGCCCCGCACCTCGATGAGCAGCTGTTCGGGTGAGCTCCCGTTGAGGGCCGGGGTCTTCATGCCGGCCTCGACCTGGCGCCGGAGACCGGCCACCTGGACCTGGAAGAACTCGTCGATCCGCTCGCTGAACAGGACCAGGAACTTGACCCGCTCGAGCAAAGGCAGGTGACCGTCGGCCACCAGGTCGAGCAGCCGGTCGTTGAAATCGAGGTCGGAGAGCTGCCGGGCGAAGTACCGATGCCGCAGCTCGGACTCGGGGGCGTCCTGCCTCCTCATGTCCTCGACGGCCATGCCGCAACGTTACCAACGGGTGGAGAGACGCCCCTCCGGGTGGCACTCGGCTTGGGCCAGCCGGCGCAGTCGTCGCTGTCCGGACCCCGCCCACCGGTCACCGGCCCGTCCCACGCCGCTCCGGCGGTCACATGGGTCACAATGGGAGCCCATCCTTCGATCCTGCGAGAGGAAGAACGAGGAAGCGGTTGTGAGCGCTGAACGGACAATCGAGGTCGTCGTCGAGATCCCGCGGGGGAGCCGCAACAAGTACGAGTACGACCATGAGCGCCACGTGATCCGCCTCGACCGCCGCCTCTTCTCGGCCACCTTCTACCCCGCCGACTACGGCTTCGTGCCCGACACACTGGCCGAGGACGGTGATCCGCTCGATGCCCTGATCCTGTTGGACGAGCCCACCTTTCCCGGATGCGTCGTCGAGTGCCGGCCGGTCGGGGTGTTCTGGATGGCCGACGAGCACGGTCCCGATGCCAAGATCATCTCGGTGGCGTGTGGCGATCCCATGTGGGAGCAGGTCGTCGACCTCGACGGGCTACCCGAACGCCTGAAAGCCGAGATCGCCCACTTCTTCGACGTCTACAAGGACCTGGAGCCCGACAAGGGCACGATCGTGCGGGGCTACGACGGGATCGAGGCCGCCTGGACGGAGATCGAATCGTCGACGGAGCGGGCGAAGGTCGCCAGGTAGCGACCCCGCTCGACCCGGGTCATTCGGTCGGCAACGCGTGCGGATCCTCCAGTGCGGTCTGACCGCCGGTAGCGCCCCTATCCGAGAAGCTTCGCCTTGGCCACGGCGAACTCATCGTCGGTGAGCGCACCGGAATCGTGGAGCGATGCCAGCTTCCCGAGCTGGGCCACCATGTCGTCGGTGCCGGCCGGTGGCGGAGCCTGGGGAACGGGTCCCGGGCCGGCCGGGGCGGCCGGCGCAGCCGGTGCCTGTATGCGCGCTTCTTCGGCCTGCTGCTGCTCCATGGCCCGGTTGGTACCGGCCTTCGCCCCGAGGTAGGAAGCCCCGCCGATGGCGGCTCCCCGGAGGAGTGGGCGTCGTCGGAATCTCGGCATCGTGGCCCTCGTTTCTCTCTCGTCAGTTCTCTTCTATCGGCGAAGTGGCTCGCATTTCCGCTCGCCCGACGGCGAACCTAGCTGTCGTCGTCGAGTCCGGACGCCACCTCGATGCCCAGCGCATCGGCGATCGCCATCGCTGCCGCCACCGTGCGCACGTTGCCGACCGTGGGGTTGAGGGCGACCAACAGGCTGACCAGTTCGTCTCCGATCACGCCGGCTTCGATGGCGCGCTGGACCTGGAACCCGTACGAGGCGGGGTCGGCGCCGGAGGCCACCAATGCGGCCAGGCTCACCATGGCGTAGGTCCTCGGGTCGAGGCCCGACGCCTGGAGGTTCTCGTCCCAGGCCGCTGATGCCCCGGCCAGCACGGCCGCCCCGTAATCCGCCGCCCCCCGGAGCAGTTCCTCCGGTTCCGATGAATCCGCCATGTCGAGTCCTTTGGGAGCAGGGGAGGTCGAGCGAATCGCTCGCCGACCCACGGTCGTGACTGCTGAAACGGTGGCCGTCCGGGCACGCTACCAATTTGCGAGCGATGAACGGAACCCTCCGAGCTCCGCTCCCGGCGAACCCTCCAAAGCCAGATGGGCCGCCTCGCCGGTTGAGGGTACCGGGCCGGACACCGTGATTAGCGCTGCCCGTTCTGGGTAGGAGCTTCCATCGTGGATGTCTTTCCGAAACGCCGCGCATCGAGACGATTCGTCGAAACGGGCTGGTTGATCCAGGGGTTCGAAGCATGAGAGTGGTGGTGACAGGCGCTACCGGCAGCGTGGGGACGAGTGTCGTGCGTGCCCTACGGGACGACAAGTCGGTCGATCACGTGATCGGTCTGGCCCGCCTGCTACCGGAGGACACTTCGTTCCTCGACATCGAGTGGCGTCAGGTCGACGTCGCCGCCGATGACCTCGTTCCCCACTTCCGACATGCCGATGCCGTCATTCATCTTGCCTGGTCGCTCCGGCCCGAGCGACACCCGCAACGCTTGCGGGCCGTCAACGTTGTCGGCTCGGCTCGGGTCTTCGAGGCGATAGCTCGGGCAGAAGTGAGGACTCTGATCCATGCGTCGTCATTCGGTGCCTACTCTGCCCGGCCGGGCGGACCGGTGGATGAAACGTGGCCGACCGACGGCATCGCCACCTCTTCCTATTCCAGGCAGAAGGCCTACGTGGAGCGGCTGCTCGACCGATTCGAGCTCGCACACCCGGTGGTACGGGTAGTGCGACTACGTCCGGGGCTGACGTTCAAGGCGGAGGCTGCTCCGGAGGTTCGACGGCTGTTCATCGGACGTCTGCTTCCGGTCTTGGCGACCCCATTCGCCCGACTCTCGGTCATCCCCGACGTGCTGGGGCTGTCCATTCAAGCCGTCCACGCTGACGACGTCGCCGAAGCGTACCGATTGGCCCTTCTCGGATCCGCGACCGGTCCGTACAACATCGTCGACGAGCAGACGGTCGATGCAGCTGCGATCGGTGAAGAGTTCGGTCTGCACGTGTTCCCGGTCGGCCCGCGCCTCACCCGTGCCGTTGCCGCGTTCGGATGGCATGCCCGCGTTGCCCCGGTGGACCCTGGCTGGTTCGACCTTCTGTACCAGGCGCCGGCGATGAAGACGGACCTCGCCCGAAAGGAGCTCGGTTGGACGCCGTCCCGGTCCTCACTCGCCGTCCTACGAGAGCTCGTCGAGGCATTCGGTTGACGGCCAGGCTCGTGCGTCGGATGCGGAAGGAGCTCGGGACCGACCAGGGAACGGTGGGGGGCATGACGGAGCTCTACTTGAAGAGCTGACTGTCTCCGCCGGACCCAGGGCGGTTCAGCCAGAGCGGACGAGATCCCAGGTAGGCTGCCTCCGCGTCATCGACGCGGGGCGGGATAGCGGCATGGACCTACAGACAGGTAGACGTCGCCGGTCGGATTTGCGGAACTCCGGACGGCAACCGGTGCTTGCGGCAGATGAGCTCGAGCGCGCCCTTTTGGACGATGTGCAAGCGTCGCTCGACGAGTGGCGCACCGAATATCAAGGCCGCCCGCAGCTCGAATACCGCCGACTGATGTTGCTTGCGCTCGAGCGCGAACAGATCGTGGCCGTGGCCTACCGGGAAGAGGCCGTCGCGGCCCGGGTTGCCTCCCTCGATATCGGCGACGACGCTCGCGATCTGGTCCGACAGACCCTGGTCTGGATCTGGAAAGACGAGCAGTTGCATGCCGAGTACCTTCGCGGCGAACTGCTCCAAACCCCGAACGTCTCGTCGTCTCTCGTCGTGTTCGGCCGACAGCTCCAAGGCGCACTCTCGGGCTGGACGACGGCAACTTCGAACCACAGCCGTAGCGGGATGACCCCCTTTCGAGCTGGGGCCGCCGGCCTTCTGGTCGCGCTCGCCGGCCTCACCGGGCGGATCCCGGCGGCGCTCCGAAAGGAACTCCACTACCAGTCCTTCCGCCGGTACTGCGAGCTCAATGTTGCCCTGGAGGCCAGCGCTGAGTTGGCCTACCGCCGACTGGTGGAACTCACCGACGATGCGGACAGCCGGAACATCATCGACCGTATCCGCGAAGACGAAGCTCGCCATACCAGCGCCTTTCGGCTGCTCGCCGGTGCGCTCGATGAATACGATCGACTGGTCGATCCGGACGGTTTTGAGGCACTGGTGGCTCAGATGGGCAAGATCAGCATCTGGTTTGTGCCGGCCAGGCTGCGCCGAGATGAAGATGGGTCCACGTCGGAGCCCTCACTCCCGCGACCGACCGATGGGCGACCGCGCTCGTTCGCTTCCCGCCGCCGGGTCGCCGTCGGCGTTGGGCGAGATGACCGGCACAAGCAAGCTGTGCTCGAGGACTGTCTCGACCGAGCCGGCCTTGGTGAACGGGCGGCAGGCGTATCGACGGTGGCCATCCGAGTCTCCTTCATGCTGGGCTACGACCGCCGCGATCGCTCCAACGTCAACGACGCCGAGATGGTTGATCTCGTGGCCCGCTATCTGAAGAGGTGGGGGGTTCGCGACATAGCGGTACTCGAGGCACCGACCGTGTACGGCAATTACTACGCCCACCGGTCCGTGGCCGAGCTGGCGTCCTACTTTGGCTTCGACCCTCGGCAGTACCGCATCGTGGACATCACCGAGGATCTGCGTCCCTTCACCTATGAACGGGGGTTCGTGCAGCACGCCATCAGCGCTACGTGGATGGATGCCGATCTACGCATTGTCATGCCCAAGCTCCGCACGGCCCCCACTGACTTCGCTCATCTCAGCCTCTGCACCTTGGAAGGGACCACCGGACGGATCGACGATACCGTCTACATCGGTCGAACTGTCGATTACCGGTCGGCGACCATGATGCTCCTCGACGTGGCTCCACCTGACTTCGCGGTCATCGACGGCTGGACGCCTGTTGCCCAGGGACCTTTCGGCGTCATGGGATGCCATCAGCCGTCCGGGGTGCGTGCTGTCTATGCCGGCGCCGACGCCCTCTCGGTGGACGAAGTGGTCCTTGGCGACCTCGGGGTTGACGACGCCCGCCGTGCACCCATCGTGCGAATGGCCTACCACTGGTTCGGATTGGAGCCGGAATCGATCGAAGTGGACGGGCCACGGCCGGACCTCCAGCGCCAATTGCGGGGCGCCCACGCCTCCCGATCCGTCAGGCTCCTCGGGTTGGCGTCCCATCCGATCTACGTCTATCTGAGCAATGGGGGTCGGGTGTTTGTGCCCAAGTTCGACGGTGACTCATTTCCGCCGTTGCGCCCGGTCGGACCCGCGCTTCGGACGATCCAGTGGATGACCCAGCATGCCTTCGGCATCCGTGCGCCGACGACCGGGTCGGAGTAGCCATGTCGCCGAACCGGGGCGTTGACTGGCGTTCCGCATTGGATGGCCTTTCCGGCACGGTCCGCCAGGGTCGGGTATCGGCTCGGACGCTGGCCATTCTCGACAGCCGACATCTGGTGCGGACACTGTTCCTGTCCTCGGCAGTTCGGTCGGAGATCATCCCGCACTTGAGGACCGGTCGGTCCCTAGCCGAACTGGCCCGACTGACAGGGACTCGACGGCCTGATCGTCTCCGAGCCTGGCTCCAGGTGGGTGTCGACGTGGGCGAACTGCGCAAACGAGGTGACCGCTACCGAGTGGCCGGCCGTCGTGCCCGCGCCCTGGCCGAGGGGGACACGCTGCTCGTCGCTCACTATCGTTCCATCCTGGAATACCAGGTTGGTCCCTATGCCGAGCTGGGCGACCTCATCCTGGGACTCGACACCGGACGGGATGACCTTGCCTGTTACGCCGAGGACATCGCGTGGGTGTCCCTTGCAGCTCTGCCTTTTGTCAGGTCCTTTTTGCGT
The DNA here is from genome assembly GCA_963828385.1 of uncultured Acidimicrobiaceae bacterium. Lineage (GTDB taxonomy): Bacteria > Actinomycetota > Acidimicrobiia > Acidimicrobiales > RAAP-2 > Bog-756. The sequence continues at coordinate 259,816 of CAWHEF010000001.1, read as the reverse complement.
CGGACACTGGTCGAACTACGGCCTGCTCGGGTCCTTGATGTCGGGTGTGGATCGGGGAGCTACACGAGCGTGGTCCTGGAATCGGACCCGTCGGTTCGGGTGGACGGCGTCGACCTCGCCGAAGATGTGATCACGGCTGCTCAGCGGGAATTGGTCGAGCGGGGCTACGGCACGCGCATTGCGCTGCACGTCGGCGACATCCGTGAATGGCTTCAGCGATCCGAAATTCGATTCGACCTGGTCATGCTGCTGAACAACATTTACTACTTTGAGAGTGCTCGACGCCAAGAGGTCTACCGAGAACTTGGCAACAGCCTGACTGATCGTGGGCAGTTGCTCATGGTCTCCATGACCACGCCTGGGTCGATCGCCGCCGCTCATCTCGACTTCATGCTGCGGTGTCAGGCAGGCTCCGCGTCGCTCCCCGAAGTGGACGATCTGCGAGCCGACCTCCTTTCAGCTGGCTTCGAAATTGTCGAACACCAGAGGTTGGTCCCGGGTGAGCCGCTCGTCGGTGTCCGGGCCAAGCTCCGAACTTGAGTTGGAGCCAAAGGTCCTGACCCCAGTCACCTTCTGCCGCTCGGCAGTGCCCCCTCCGCCCACCGAGATCTGGAAAGAGGAGGGGCGCTGTACGATCTCACTGCCGAAACCTGGGGATGTAGCTCAGTTGGCTAGAGCACCTGCTTTGCAAGCAGGGGGTCGTCGGTTCGAGTCCGATCATCTCCACACACACATTGTCCCAGTTCAAAGCGTCGGCGCTTGAAAACGGGTGGGTACCCTTATCAATTTGTGCCAGCAACGTGCCAGATCGATCTGGCACAAAACGGCTTGGCACACGCTGTGGAATTTGTTCACTCGTGCCGGAGTTCGGTGAAATACGCCGATCCACGCAGCCGCGCGTTCCTGGGCCAGAGCGTATCCGGGCTCGCGAGTAGGTCCTGCCGATTCGGGCGTGTGTTGACGATGAGTTCTCACCTCGTCGCACGTCCTATATATGTGTCGCTCACACCTCCGTGGTAGTGAAGTAGTCGCTATCTGAGATCCAAGGACAGGGACACGACGACGATGCCAGAACTGCTCATCGACTTCATCACGTCGCTTGACGGCTATGCGGCTGCCGACGGCTGGCCGGGCTGGTGGGGGCTGGAAGGACCCGAGTACCTAGCGTGGTTGGAGACCAGCCCCGAAGCGGACTACACGGTTTTGATGGGTGCAACGACCTACCGCGTCATGTCGAGCTTCGCCGCGGAGGGCGAGCCGGGTACCGAGGCTCTCGCCGGCCTGTCCAAGGTGGTCTTCTCGACCACGTTGAGCGAGCCTCTTGCATGGGCGAACACCCAACTCGTCGCTCGAGACGCCATTGAGGCCGTGCGGGAGATGAAGGAAAACGGCTCCAAGTCGATGCGCACCATCGGCAGCCTCAGCCTGTGCCGCTCGCTCCTGAACGCCGGTCTTGTTGACCGCTTCCGCGTGGTTGTCTTTCCGGTGATCACCGGAAGCACCGGCAGGGAGCGGATCTACGACGGCTATCCCGATGTTGGTCTGGACATGATCAGCAGCCACACATTCGACGGTCGCATCCAACTGCTTGAGTACGTCCCCACGATTCTGGCCGGGTCGCCGGGCTCCAACCCGGGTAGCGGCTGACGGGAACCAGCTGTTGGCGAGTTCAGGCGATAAGCAGGCGAAGGCCAAGCTCTGTCGCCTCGAGGTCGAGGAGGTCGCGGTTGCGTTCGGCCCACCGACCAGATGCCAGGTCATCGCGCAGGCTGCGTACTGCTCTCTGCTCGGCGTCCGGTCCGATTCTCGCCCACACCGATATTCCGCGACGAACGTTCTCGTCCAGGTACGCCTCGAGCCGCCGCCAGTAGGCCTCGAAGAAGCCGCCAGCGCAGTCCCACGGAATGAGCACCGGCTCAATCCGGGCTCCGATCGCGCCGGCGAGCTCGGTAGCGAGGCCGACGCGGGAGGCAGCTACCTCGGGCAGGTAGTTACGAGTCAGCCAGAACCGGCGACGCCAGCTCCGGTCACTGGTCTCGCAGGTGAACACCACCACGCGGCGAGCGACGCGCCGCACCTCCCCAGGCCGGCGATCGGGTCCTGCCAGTGAGGAACGGTGGCAAGCCATCGCGGCGTCGAAAGACTGGCCCTCGAACGGAAGGCGCTCTGCGGTGGCCGCTACGCACTGCGCTGCGCCTGCGGGACGCTGCGCTCGCATGACTGCCGACGGCTCCACTGCGGTGACGTCACGGTCGGACGGCTCGTAGGAGCCGGTACCAGCCCCGACATCCAGCACAGTTCTCGCATCACCGAGCGCAGCCCAGACCCGCGCGGCGACGGCCTATTGGTGAGCTGACGGTATTGGACATCATCGTCGCTGGCACCGCCATGCGATGTTGGCATCGACGCAACGACGGTCAGTGAGGCCTGATCGGGGGGCTGTCAGACTGCTGTAGCAGTAATGCTACACTCATCTTGTGACCGACATACCTGCACGCGACCTTCGAAACGACGTCAGTTCGGTCCTCCGTAGGGTCGAACAGGGAGAGCACCTGAGAGTGACGGTGAGCGGCCGTCCCGTCGCGGAGCTGCGGCCATTGCCAGCTCGGCCGAGGTCGATGGCCTGGAACGCCTTCTTTCGAGACAGCGACCGATGGCGGGCCGATCCCGAACTCGCCGAAGAACTGGCTCACCTCCTGCCTGATACGACCGACGACCTCCCCATCGCGTGACCGCATCTGCCGAACCGGTCAATGGCGAGCTCGCGCTTGCCGACACGTCGCTGTTCATCGCGGTCGAGCAAGACCGACCGCTTGCCTCCCGTCCGCCCGATCGTGTCGTCGTGTCGATCATCACCGTGGGTGAACTACGGCTCGGAGTCCTCGTTGCCCAGGCCGGACCGACCCGGGCAAAACGACTGGAGACGCTGTCGGCAGCCGCGGCGCTCGACCCCTTGCCGATCGACGAAGAAGTTGCTCATGCCTGGGCGGCCCTGCGCCTTGCACTTCGGGACGCGGACAAGCGAATGCCAATCAACGATTCGTGGATCGCTGCGACCGCGATCGCCAACGACCTGGCGGTCGCATCTCAGGACGACGACTACGACGGTGTTCCCGGACTCCGAGTCATACGAGTCTGACTCCGGATCGCTTGGCCGCCGATGGGAAGAGGCGTTGCCTGCCAAAGTTGCTTCCTGTGGCGTCGACACCGGACACCCCATAGGGGCAGGCCTGAGGCAACGGCAGGCCGGGCGCTACGAAATTTCTCGAGCGCCACTTCGTGACCGATCATTTCAGCGCACCATGGGTCAGCAACCCCGCTGATGACTGAGAGACGGCATCAGGTGGGGTCTTTCTCCAATGGGCCCGTGGAGCGGACGCTCGGGTTCCCGAAGGAAGGTTGCCGGTGCTTCCCGATGACGTTCGCGCACGACGCAGGTCCGGCACGGTGCCGGTCTGGTCCGTCGTGAGCGATGGGCGCCCCGGATGGTCGTTGCGTAGACGATTTCGTGCCAGATCGTGCCAGTAGCCACGCGCTCCAACGGGGCCCGCCGGTCACCAGTGGACAGTGAGAATTGCCACCTGACCAGGCCCTTTCCCAATCGGGCCAGTCCCCGGCATTTGCACCGGCCGAGTTTGCAAGCAAGGGGGTCTAGGTTCGAGTCCGCTCGTCCGCACCCACTCAATACCTTCCTAGTGAGCGGCACAATCCTCTGCGTCCGTAGCTGTGTCGGGTGCCTGGTTCGTCATGTTCTTGTCGTGGCGGTGGTGAGTGCTGCCGCCGCGATCCAGAGGATCGTGGCGGCGATCCCGAGATCACGCAGGGCGTCGATGAAGTGGCCTGGGTGTGCGGGGCTGCCGGCGATGGCGCCGTAGATGGCGACGCCGAGGGCGATGGCGCCGTAGATGGCGACGCCGAGGGCGATGGCGCCGTAGATGGCGACGCCGAGGGCGATGGCGCCGTAGATGGCGACGCCGAGGGCGGTGCCGCCTTGGCGGGCGGTGTTGTTGATGCCGCTGGCAAGACCCGACCGCTGTGCCGGTACGGACCGGATCGTGGTCGCGACGACGGGTGCAGTGAAGAGGCCGACGCCGAGTCCGACGCCGATCAGGGCCGGGATCAGCCGCGGGTAGGTGCTGGTTGGGGTGATGAACAGCAGGCAGAGCTGTCCGGTGGCGGCCAGGACCGCACCGGCGAGCAGGACCGGGCGGTGGCCGTGACGGGCCGTGAGCCTGCCCGCCAGCGGGGAGAGAGCAGCGAGGGGACAAACAGAGGCAACAGCATGATCCCAGCGTCCAGGGCGCTATGGCCGAGGACCGACTGGAGATAGCGGGTCAGCAGGAACAGCAACGATGACGCCCATAGACCTTCACCAGCTCACCGACACGAGCACCGGCCTCATACTCGGCGATCAACGCCTCCAGCTCAGCCGGAGCGAGCCGCCGCTGAGCCTGCCGCTGCACCCGCACGTTCGGACCCCGCGCATCCTCAAACTCCGTCACCGGCGACTCCTGAGCGACCTTGCCGTCCTTCCTGACGCGGCTCAAACCCTCCCGTCGGGGTATCGGCTCAGATATTTAGGGGGTCTCCCTAGGGCGGATCCGCCTCGACGACGTCAAGCTAACTCACATACGCCGAACCCCGGAGGAGCGCAGCCTCGTGGACCTTTTCCTGCAGGTGTCACGTGATCAGAACGGGCGCCTCAACGGCAACGTGGTTCCCAAAGGCCTCAGAATGCCTCGATCGTTTTCCGGCACGTTGGAACTACTCAAGGTCCTCGAGGACCTTGTGGTCTCGGTGACAGGCGGTGACGAGGCAAACAAAGGGCATCCAAGTCCCCAAGGCAAACCGAGGAGGAAGCCGTGAACCGCAACAGTCAGAATCAGAATTCGAGGTCGGCTAGCCCGCTGTTCGCCGCCATCGCTCGAACTGTGATTGCCCATCCGTGGTACACGATCGCTTCCTGGCTGGTGGGCGTGGGCATCGTGCTCGCTCTGGCACCCTCGCTCGCGACCTACACCACAGGCAATAACCAGGTCTTCCTGCCTAACTCATTCGAGTCGGTACAAGCCCAGAACGCGGGCAACAAGTACTTCCCCGCACAGTCGGGCGGCACGGGCGCCCTTGTGGTTTCGCGCCAGGACGGCGCTGCGCTCAGCCAGGCGGACCAGACGAAGGCTTCACAGCTCGCCACATCCCTCCAAAACGACGGGATTCGCGGTGTGGTCTCGGTGACATTTGGTCCTGGTTCGGTTGCCTCGAACCAAAGTGTGGCAACCCTCCAAGTCGCCTTCGCTGGCCAGCCCGGGGATGACCAAGTGAACACCGCCGTCGGCACCGTGCGGACAAAGGCCGACGCCTTCCTGGCCGGGAGCGGTCTGGAAGCTGGTCTCACGGGTAATGCAGCCATCCAGGTGGACACGACGAACGCCTATAACGACGCCAACAAGATCATCACCATCGCCACCGTGGTCGTGATCTTTCTGCTGCTCGGTCTCATCTTCCGCAGCCTGATCATCGCCATCCTGCCCATCGTCGTCATCGGCCTCGTCCACTCGGCAGTAAGTGGGATCGCGGCGTGGTTGGCCGAGGCATTCAAGTTCCAGGTCGGCAACTCGTTGACGTCGCTCTTGGTGGTCGTGCTGTTCGGGATCGGGACCGACTACATAGTCTTCATACTCTTCCGGTACCGAGAACAATTGCGAAAGGGTGTCCCCCACAAGGAGGCCCTGACCTTCTCCTGCTCGGTGGTAGGCAAGGTCGTGGCCTCCTCGGCGCTGACCGTTGTCGGAGCGTTTGCTGCACTTTCCCTGGCCAAGCTCGGGTCGCTCAGCACCCTTGCTCCCGGCCTCATAGTGGCGGTGGCGGCCATGCTTGTGACCGCCCTGACACTGGTTCCTGCGATCTTGAGCCTTCTTGGAGACCACCTGTTCTGGCCTGGCGGCTACGGAAGGCTCCCTCAGAAGACCGCCTTCGCCAGGGAGGGGTCCTTCGTGGCTCGCCGGCCGGGCATCGTGGCGGGGGGGCTCGGCATCGTGCTGGTGGGGTTGGCGTTCGCCACGTCGGGCTGGTCACCGACGTACAACACCCTGTCCGAACTACCCGCCAGCACGGCGTCGCAGGTGGCCTACAACACCCTCGCCCGAGGTTTCCCAGCGGGTGCGCTCGCCCCCACACAGGTCTACGTCGTCGGCACCGCACCGCTCAGCCAGAGTTCGCTGTCGACGCTCACGACCAACCTGACCAAGACCCCTGGTGTGGCGCAAGTGTCACCCCCGCAAATGAGCACGGCCAGCCCGAATGCGGCGTTGGTGAACGTTGTGCTCAAGGACGATCCCTACTCCAACACGGCGCTTGACACCGTGAAGAACGGCGTGCGCCCGACCGCCCACAGCTCCACACCAGGTGACCAAGTCCTGGTGGGCGGCCAGACGTCGACGTTCGTAGACATCCGCTCGCAGCTGGGGGCTGATTTCCACCTCGTGCTGCCCGTCGCCCTCGCCATCATTGCCGTCATCCTGGCTCTGCTCCTCGGTGCCGTGGCCGCTCCGCTCAGCCTGCTCGTGTGCGTGATGTTCGCCTTTCTCGCCACCCTGGGCGCGTCGGTGCTCGTGTTTCTCCGTGGTCTGGGATACGACGGCATCGACTTCAGCCTGCCGATCGTGCTGTTCATTTTCGTGGTGGCCATCGGCACTGACTACAACATTCTCCTCGCCTCGCGCCTACGGGAGGAGTTCCTCAATGGGTTCTCCCCCGCGAGTCGGCGCGCATTGCTATTGCCAACGACGCACCGACGGTGGCAGCCGCCGGTATCATCCTGGCTTTCACCTTCGCCTCCCTCATGCTGGCCGGGATCGCCAACTTGACCGAGTTGGGTTTCGGGGTGGCGGTGGGGATCGTAATCGCTGCCTTGGGCATGGCCCCTCTCCTCGTGCCAGCGCTGTCGGCCTTGCAAGGCCGGGTGTTCTGGTGGCCCAAGCGCGGCGTCGGTCTCTGCCCCTCCCTCCCCAGGCGGTGAGGAATCGCGAACACCGCTACAGGGCACGCCGCAACCACTTACTCCCGTGTCCATCAGCGGGGCGATACGGACGGAAGGCAACGGGTGGTCATCAACCCGGGAGGAATGGCCACTGAGATGAACGGCGCCTATGTCGAGTCCCCTCGGAGTCGAGCGAGCCAAGGCAGCACAAGCCCGGGCCGGGCGATCCGGAACCGGTGACGCCTCGTGGGAAACCGGACGGCGGGAGAGGGATGACCGTCCCGACGCAGACACCGAGCTGACGAGCTCCACGTCTCGACCGATCACATGTAGGTATTGGAGAGGGCGGAGCGGAGCTGGCGTCTCGAGGTGATCCCGAGCTTGGCGAAGATGTTGCGCAGGTGGTACTCGACGGACTTGGCGCTGACATAGAGCTCGTCCCCGATCTCGCGGTTGGTCATCCCCTCGACCGCCAGATGGGCAACGGCGCGCTCCTTCGGCGTCAGCTGGAATGCATTTTCCCGGGTCTTCCGCGTCCGAGGCAGACCGCATTTTGACAGTTCTGCCTCGCAGAAAGCCAGATACGGACGGCCATCCAAGCCGCGGAGGAGCTCCTGGGCCGCACGCAGGTGATTGATTGCCGCCCGCCGGTCATAGGAGCGGAGCAGGAATCGGCCAAAGGCCGCTTCGAGGAGCGCCTGGCTGAACGGCATCACGATCCCATCGAGAGCAGCCAAGCCTTGGCTGAAGGCGGTTCGGGCAGCCGCATCGTTCCCCATAACGTCCTCGAGACTTCCCCGAAGCCGGCAGGAATCGACCTCGATCGAGGCGAGGTGGCGTTCCGAGGCGAGTTCCTCGAGATCCGCGACTGCCGCATCAGCCTGCTTGAGCTGGCCCAGACCGACCAGCGCTTCGGCGTGCAGGACCCGCCACCGAACCACGCCGAGGTCTTCGACGAGGTTCCGCTCTGGGCCGTCCAAGATGGGAGCCAGGGAATCAAGCACACCCTGATGGTCACCTCGAGCCCGAGCCAGGGAGGCTTCGGCCACGCATCCGTAAATGGTGCCGATGAGGCTTGGTGATCGTTCGGTCGCTCGGCGACATGCGACGACGTGACCCGTGGCGAGGTCCCACGCCCCTCGCCCGGCATAGACCCAGCTGGCGACGGCGTGTACGAAGGGAAGCTCCCAACCGGCATCCAAGTCCTCGGCCAACGACACCGCCAGATCAGCATGGACCTGTGCGGCGTCCCAGGAGCCCATCAGGTACTCGGCAATCGGCGAGGTTTCCGTAGACAGTGGGAACCGGATCACCGTCCTGACCCGACCGGGCCCACCTCACCACCGCCGACAGGTCCTCGATGGCACCCACGAGATCGTTGGTCCAGACCCGGATTTGCCCGCGGATGGCCAGGAGCTCTGCATCGATGCGTGTCGGCAACACCGCGTCGTCGTTGAGGGTGCCGAGCACGCTAAGGGCGCCGGGCGCGTCTCCGTCATCGCCAACCCCACGGCCAGATTGGCCCGGGAGCGGGCGGCGACAGTCGGATCATCGCTCGGCTGCTCGACAGCTCGATGCGCCCAACTGACCCCATCTCGGCCGTCCCCGCGGGTCAGGGCGACCATGGCCAGCGAGGCAGCTGTCTGACTCGCCCGCGTCGTTGCCCCGGACCGCTCTGCGACTTCGAACGCTCGCCGAAAATGGGCTTCGGCCTCGTCCAAGTGACCGGAAAGGAAGTCCAACGACCCGCGGACATAGCTCAGCCCCGCCTCGTCGGTACAGCCCTCTAAGGCGCCGATAAAGCTCCGCGCCCGAGCGTCGTCTCGAGCGAAGACCATAGCGCTTACGGCCGCGAGCAATCTCGTCTCACGGCTTTGGGTGTTGCTGCTGAGCTCGGCGGCCCAGACGAGATGATCCGCCGCGGCCGAAGTGGCGCCGCCGACAAACTCGGTCTGCGCCAGTTCTTCGAGTTCAGTTGCCAGGTCGTCATCGGTTACTTCTACAGCAGCCACCCGATGACCGAGGGCTGCCGATCCGGAGGTCGCTCTCGCGGCTGCAGTGTGGAGATCCCTTCGACGCAACGAAGACAGATCGCCGTACACCGCCGCTCGAACGAGCGCATGCGAGAACACGAGATCATCGCCGACCGGGCCCGCGACCCGCTCAACCATGCCTGCTGCGATTGCCTCATCGAGTGCCCGCGTCGGCTCGGGGATGCGGGCGACCGAAGTCACGACCATTAGTGAGGAACGCCGGCCGACCACAGCGGCTGCTGCGACCAGATCCTGGGCCTCGCCGGAAAGAGAAGCTAGCCGGGACAAGACGGTTTCGGACAGCGAGTGCGGGACGGGAAGGGGACCTGTAACGGAATTGAGCGTCTCTGTGGGAAGCTCGTCGAGAATCGAGCGGAGATAGAGCGGATGACCATCCGTGTGGCTCCGAAGACGCTCAGCCGCGACCACCGACAGCCGGCCTCGCCCAAGTGATGCAGCGAGGGCTCGAACCTCCTCGGTCGAAAAACCTTGGAGCCGGACCCAGCGACACCGCGAGCCGTCAGAGAGCAGCCGCCGCCAGCTCCGCCCTAGGCGGTTGAGCCCACTGGGACGAGTCGACAGAACGGATAGGACGTGATCGTTCCGAAGCCGACGCATCACGAACAAGAGCGCCTGTGCCGAGGCGACGTCAGCCCAGTGCATATCGTCGACTACCAACATCACCGTACCGCGCTCTTGGAGATGGCCAAGTCCCTGCAGGAGTTCGGCCCCCACCGCAAAAGAGTCGGCAGATACCGTTGGGCCGGCGGCGAGAAGCGGAAGGTTGGTCAAGGTTCCAGGCGGCATCGACCGCGCCAATTGCCCGATAATCCCTTGGCCGAGGACGGTCTCCTCCTCGTCTCCACTGGCCTCGAGGACGGTCGCGGCCCCCTGGCTGGCGATGAAGTGCCGAAGAAACGCTGTCTTACCGAGGCCTGCGTCGCCTTCGATGACGACGACCTGGGCCAAGCCTCCCGCTGCCGTGTCGAAGGCCGTTCCGAGTCGCTGCAACTCTGGGTTTCTACCGAGGAAGTCGCCGTATGTCCCGGTGGCCGGCATGGAGTAATTCTCCGTATCCACCGACACAGAGGATAAACCGGATCAACTGCGAAACCGCAATGACGTGCCAATGGACAAGCCAATCTGCATTCCGACCCCATTCGTTAGGGATCGGCAGTCACGGGTTGAGGTGCTTGAGCGTGAGTGCCAGGTCGGGCTTGACGATGGACGCGAGGTAGAGCGGCCAAATCCGAGCGCTGTTGCAGCGGAAGTTGACGATCTCTCCGTCGGCCGCGTCAAAGGAGCGTCGGCCGCTGGTGTATCGACCAGCCCTGACTTGTAGCGTGTGATGCCCTCGCTCGATCGGCACCTCGATCGTGTCGTGCATGTCGATCGAGCCAACGCCCTTTCCGTCGACCACGACATCGAACGTTCCTCTTCGGAGCTCCATCATGGATGCTTCTCGCGCCAGCTTGAGGGTTGCCGCCACGTTGTGTCTCCTTCCTCTGTGTGTGAGCCGTTTCGGCTGTTGTCAGATGTTGATCATGATGGTGTCAACTTCGTCTGCCCGCAACGAGTCGCTCGCGGTCGAACATCGTCGCCACCGCTCGCCAGCCGAGACCGTCTACGACGAGTAGAGCGGTGGCGAACACGCTCAGCTCTTGTGCGACACGCACGTCGGCGAAGCGGGAAGAGATGGCAATGCCGACCCGGATCGACCACCCGGCGAGCAGCGGGGTGGAGATGAGTTGGACCAGCAAGTGCGAACGTCCTGGCACTGAGCCGATCGGGCGGCCGCCCAGCCTTCGTTGCTGATCGGCTACGGCACGGCCCCGGAGAGCGCGCTCAGGCGCGGGGATCGAAGCCATCGGCTCGTAGGCGGTATCGAAACCCTCGGCCCATACAACATTCTGACCAGCCACGATTGAGGCAGCCCGCCCAGGGCGCTCAGCTTCGGCCCATGGAACCGATTCGTGAGCTCGTACTTGACGGCCGGCGGTTGCGGAACGACATCTGCTGGTTGATGTCTGACTGCTGAGCGCTCCAGGCCGCCGGCAGCGGCCTCGGCCATCGATGCGACCGGCCGCTCAGGTCCCCGATTCGACGGCTGCTCCCTTCACCGGACATGGGCTTCGGGTAGCGATCTCGTCGGCGACGGCCGAGCGCATGATCGGGGACAACGGACGGTAGGCCGTGGCCGCGGTCGTCGGGTGCTCCCGGACAGACGACGTTCCATCTTCGGACTATCGCATTGAGAGATGCCCGGTCCCTTTGGCCGCTTTCAGGTACAGATCCGACTCCATCGACGAACTGGTTACGTTAGGCGGTGGCCGGGAAACGATCCCAGGCGCGGTGGCTGGCGAGCACCGAGGCCAGTTCGCGGGCGACATTCGTTGCGCTGCCAGTGACGACACCGGGGGCATCGGTCGGCAAACCCGCGGCTTCGAGGACGTTGTTGCTGTCGCCGATAGCGGCGATGGGTTTGGCGTGGCGCCACGCTTCGGCGATGATCCTCGCTACTCGCGGATCGCTCCCGTAGGACGCGGACGGGTCTGCGGCTCTGGCGTCCCGGCCAGGCTGGGCGTCGGGCGCGGGGGAGGAAGCTGTCGTCAGAGCGATGGCATCGAACTCGACCGAGGCAGCAGTCGCATACGTCCGCTGCACGCCGATGCTGTCGCCCAACTGGCCACCGTGGGGAGCGACGACCAGCGGGGTGATACCCGCCGCATAGAGGCCAGTGCGCAACTCGGCCAGGTCGTCGAGATTGGTGGTGTGATCGGCGATAATGCCCACCTGACGGCCGTCAACAGGCCAAAGGGAGCCGATCTGGGAGAGGGCGGGGCTGGTGGGGCTGTCGTCGACGCTGTTCGGTCGGATCGGGAGCATTGAGTCCCAGACCGGTGGCCACCTCTGCGCACAGCCGCTCGTCGATGTTCGCCAACGACCGCAGCTGGCGGACCTTGACGGTCTCCTCGAAGCACTTGGCCAGCTCAAAGGTGTAGGCGGAGATGACGTGGTCCTGCTCGACCGGACTCAACGACCGGAAGAACAGGCGGGCCTGGCTGAAGTGGTCGTCGAAACTGGCCGCTTGCTCGCGGACCTTGGTCGCCGCTGGCAACGGTTGGGGCACGTCGATGAAAGCCCCGTTCGCGTCATCGGCGGTGAACGGACAGCCACCGTCGAGCGAGTTGGGGCGGTACGGGGCCGCGCCGCGCGTGCACGGCGTCTTGGTGAAATCCGTCGCGGAGCATGTCGTTCACCGGGGCGTGCGCTCGGTTGATCGGTATCTGTGCGAAGTTCGGACCGCCGAGACGGGTGATCTGGGTGTCGACGTAGGAGAAGAGCCGCCCTTGGAGAAGGGGGTCGTTGGTGACGTCGATGCCGGGCACCAGATGTCCCGGGTGGAACGCCGACCTGCTCGGTCTCCGCAAAGTAGTTGATCGGGTTGGCGGTCAGCGCCATGGTCCCGATCACCTGGACGGGCGACAGTTCCTCGGGGACGAACTTGGTGGGGTCGAGCAAGTCGATGCCTTCGAACATTTCCTCTGCGCTGTCGGCGAATACCTGGATGCCGAAGTCCCACTGGGGGAACGCGCCGGCTTCGATGGCGTCGGCCAGGTCGCGGCGGTGGAAATCGGGGTCGAGACCGGCGGTCATCTGGGCCTCCTCCCACGTCAGGGAGTGCACGCCCGCCTTGGGTTTCCAATGGAACTTGACCAGCGACGTCTCCCCGGCTGCGTTGACGAGCCGGAAGGTGTGGATGCCGAAGCCTTCCATGGTTCGGAGCGAGCGGGGGATGGCCCGGTCGGACATGTTCCACATGGTGTGGGCCTGGGCCTCGGTGTGCAGCGACACGAAATCCCAGAATGTGTCGTGCGCGGTCTGGGCCTGGGGTATCTCCCGGTCGGGGTGGGGTTTGGCGGCGTGGACCACGTCGGGGAACTTGATGGCGTCTTGAATGAAGAACACCGGGATGTTGTTGCCGACCAAGTCGTAGGTTCCCTCAGCGGTATAAAACTTGGTGGCGAACCCCCGGGTGTCGCGAACCGTGTCGGCCGAACCGCGAGAGCCCAGCACGGTCGAGAACCGCACGAACACCGGGGTCTCGACCCCCTCGGCCAAAAAGGCGGCCTTGGTCACCCCGGCCGCCGCCCCGTTCGCGGTGAACATCACCATGGGCGCCGACCCCCCGGGCGTGCACCACCCGCTCGGGGATTCGCTCGTGGTCGAAGTGGGTGATCTTCTCCCGCAAGTGATGGTCCTGCAAAACACCGGCCCTCGGGCGCCTGCTTTCAGTGAGTGATCGGTGTCGGCCAGCCGGGTCCCCTGGGCCGTCGTCAGATAGGCGCCCTGCTGTCCCAGAGCCTCCTTTTCCACCCCCATCGGGCAGCCTGTGGCGGTCAGCGGCTCGGGACCGTCCTGGTCCGGCTTGGCATCCAGGGGCTCGTGCGGTTCGGTCTGCTCTTCGAGCTTCGGGGGCTGACCGACCGGCGCGCCCGGAATCACGATGTCGTCATTCGTTTGGGAGTCTGCCATTGTCTCCCTTTACCCTTACTCGAATGAGCCGAATCACACCGAGGCCATCTGCTTCAGATAGTGCCCGTGGAGACATTGGGCTCACTGTCGACCGCGGCGGGGTCCAGGGGTCATCCCGAGATGGTGATTTCGCAATCTCGTAACCGGTGGGGTCTGCCCGGACGCCGGCGACTGAGTGGAAGACGCAGTCCGTCGCTGTTGAAGGCCCGCGCCCAGCTCCACTGCGTGCCGGCCGAGGCGGTGAGGTCGTCATCGGCCGGGGGGCGAGGCCCGGGTGGGCGAGGATTTCCCGACGTATGCCGACCCTTCCGAATCACACCTGTGTAATCGTCACACCTGTCGCCGATGGTGGTCTCAAGCAAAGGAAGAACAATCGGAGGGAGTCATATGGCGACGATGTTCGGACTGGACCTGAAAGTGGGCGACGAAACGTCGGTGGAGGGTCTTCCCCCTGATGAGTGAGCAGGTGGGAGAAACTCCCTACCTGACGGGACCGGAAGCGTACGAAGCGTGGCTCATCGAGGTGAGCGAGCTCGACCCGCCGGAGGTTCCGATTCTGGCGGTGACCAACCTGGGCGACGTGCCGATCCTGCTGGTCGAAGGGGAGATGCTCATCGGGGGGACCCGGATCGAACGATGAACGTGACGGTGCTCTGCCCGCCGCGGTCCCTCATCAACGTGCCGGCTTCCTGTGTGGAAGCGGGTCGATGGGGTCACGGACGGACCATGGCCGCCCCCACTCGGCATGCTCCCGGTTCGCTGCGAGCCACCAAGACGGCATACTTGGAGCCGCGGGCGGACGAAGCGACGAGTCATCCATCCGTTCAACAACTGGTGTGGGACGAAGTCGAGCGCCAATCGCGATCGTGCACGGCATTGCGTCGGAGACCTCGGCTCTCGATGACGTCCAGATGGAGTTCGAGGATCGTATGGCCGCCCAGCTCGACCAGGTCGAACCAGCGGCGGGTCAATCGGCGTCGTGTGCATGATCGGAGACCGGGTGACGGGATTGGACCTCTTCGACAGGCCCTCCACACTGGAGAAGTACCTGCGGGGCATCGTTGCCGGCCATGCCCTTGGTGCGCCGCCTCGATGTGGAGTACCGACCCGAACGGGGTCATTGACAGCTTTCTGGATCAAGTCGACGCTGCGACCCAGGACACAATGGGGGGCCGGGGACTCGGTGACGAGATCTTCCTACGCGGGGACGTCACCGGCACCGGGTTTACCTACGATGACCACCTCATCCACCTGGCCACTCCGGCGTAAAGAGGACCGCTCGCCATGCCGATTCTTCCCCTGGTGGTGGTATCAGACAGCGGAGCGAGGAAGTAGGCGATGACCGAGCGTCTGCTCACCCCCTCGAAGATCACCGCCTGGCTTGACTGCGCTCACTACCTGAGCCTGCGACACCAGCTCGAGGCGGGTGCCCTGGCGGTCGATGCGCCGTCGTTCGGCTCGCTGGCTCAGCTCCTCGTGACCAAGGGCAACGACCATGAGGCGGACTGCCTGGCCGAATACCGGCGTAGAGGCCTCGATGTTCTCGAAGTCCCGGCCCGACGCAACGGTGAGTTGTTCATCGACTGGGTGGACAGGGTTGGAACCCCCTTCCACCGCGGTCACGACGTGATCAGCCAGATGCCGTTTATCCACAAGGGGGTGCGCGGTATCGCCGACTTCCTCGTGCGGGTCGGTGATCCAAGAGCGGGTGCCTGTGCTTACGAGCCCGTGGACGCAAAGCTCACCCGCTCGGAGGGCAAGCCCGGCCATGTACTCCAGCTTTGCTTCTACGCCGATGCCCTTGAAGCCATGACCGGTTCGCCACCCGAGCGCATCCATCTTTGGCTTGGCTCCGGAAGGACGGAGTCACTCCTGACTGAGGAGTTCCAACCGTACTGGCGGCGGTTGCGTTCGCAGTTGGCCTTGGTGCTTGACGACCGCGAAGAGGATGCTGAGACCGCTCCCGAGCCTTGTCCCCACTGCGACTTCTGCGAGTTCCACCCGACCTGCACACATGAGTGGCGGGACGCTGATTCACTCATCTACGTGGCCGGCATCCGGGTCGCCGACCGGTCCCGGCTGGAAGCTGCCGGGGTTGGGACACTGGCCGAGTTGGCCATCCGACAGGAACCTGTCGACGACATCCGTCCCGAGCGGCTCGGCCGGCTGGTGGAGCAGTCCGTCTTGCAGGCTCAGGCGCGGACCGAGGAGGATCAGGCGCCCCCCTTCCGGATCATCGGCCGGTCCGAGGACCCCACGTGGGGACGGGGCTTCGAGCTCATGCCCGCACCCGACGACGGAGACGTCTTCCTCGACTTCGAGGGCGACCCGTTCTGGCGGGCCGACATCGGCCTGTTCTTCCTCTTCGGCGTTCTCTTCCTCTCTGACGAGGGTGACCGGAGCTATCAGTCGTTCTGGGCCCACGACCGCGAGGAGGAAGCGGCGGTGACCGGGCAGTTGATCGAGCTCCTCGCCGAACGCCGCGGCACGTTTCCCGACATGCACGTCTACCACTACAACCACACCGAGCGTTCAGCGCTGGAGCGCCTCACAGCCGAACACGGGGTCGGGGAAGCGACGCTGGCCACCCTGGTCGAGACGGGCTTCTTCGTTGACCTCTACCCGGTTGTACGGAATTCGGTGCAGGTGGGTATCGAGTCCTACGGGCTTAAGGACCTCGAACGTGTCACCGGTTATCTGCGGGGCCACGACATCGACCGGGGATCTGCGGCGGTCGTCGAGTACGAGCAGTACATGGCCGATCACCACCCGATCCGACTCGACCGCATCTCCGCCTACAACGAGGACGACGTGCGCTCGACGATGGCGCTGCGGGACTGGCTGGTCGCCCTGCGGCCGGTGGATCTCGACTGGAGGACCCCCATTTTGGAGTCCGAAGAGGCGATTCCCGAGCTCGACGACCAGGTCGCAGCCCTGCACGCCTCCGGCCCGGGCACCGCCGAGCACCTACTCGGAGATCTGCTCGGCTACTGGCTACGGGAGCGTCGAGCCAACGCGGCACTGAAGCTGGCCAAGGCCACTCTGGACATCCCCACCTTGCTCGACGATCCCGACGTCCTCGCCGGCCTCTCGTATCGGGGACAGGTGTCCCGGATCGGCAAACGGGGGAAACGGCTCACGCCGGACGGAGCGCTTTTCCAATGGCCGGAGCAGTCCAACGCCCCCGCTTTCGGTGCCAACAGCGGACCGGGCGTTCTCTACAGCACGCCCGGCGGTGCCACCGGGTACTCCGGCGTTTACAATTTCGACCCTCAGTCACACGAGCTCGTGCTCACGTGGAATGACCGGGCACAGCAGTTGGGTGTCATCCCCTCGGTCATCGTCATCAATGACTGGGTCTCGCCGATACCCAAGCCGGATGCCCTCGCCGAACTGGCGGCCAGAGTGCTCGATCCTTCGGCGAACGGCGCTCCGAACGGCGTGTCACTGGCGTTGCTGCAGCGGGCCCATCCCAGGTTCGACACGGGTACCGGCCCTCGCGGCGGCGTGTTCACCGACGAGGTCGATGCCATCACCGAGTGGGTGGGGCACCTCGCACACAGCTACGTGACCATCCAGGGGCCGCCGGGCACGGGCAAGACCTACAGGGGCGCCCACATCGTCCACCGTCTGATCAACACCGGGCAGCGGGTCGGCATCACGGCGATGAGCCACAACGCCATCGACAACCTCCTGGCCGAGGTTCTCCGTGTCTGCGAGCGGGAAGGCGGTCTGGACAGGCTGCATTGCATTCGCAAAGGCAATGAGCCGGATGGAGGTGGGCTGCCGGGGGTGCGGTACGCCAGCTCGAATGGGCCGTGTTCGCGCGACGAATTCAACCTGGTGGCCGGAACGACGTGGCTCTTCTCGAGCCAGGCAATGGAAGAGGCGCCGGTCGATGTGCTCATCGTCGACGAGGCGGGCCAGCTAGCCCTTGCCGATGCCCTGGCTGCATCCCGATCGGCGAAGAACCTCATCCTCCTCGGCGACCCGCTCCAGCTTCCACAGGTGACCCAGGCCTTGCACCCGGGTGGAGGGGGCCTCAGCGTACTGGAGCATGTATTGGGTGATCAGGTGACGATGCCGGGCGATCGGGGCGTTTTCCTGACCGAAACCCGTCGCATGCATCCGGACGTCTGTCGGTTCATTTCGGAACAGATCTACCAAGGACGACTCGTGAGTCACCCAAGCTGCGCGAGGCAGAGCACCGAATTCGGCACCGGTCTGCGGTGGCTGGAGGCCGACCATATTGATTGCTCCACCGAATCCGCTGAGGAGGCGGAGATCGTGGCGGCCGAGATCCGTCGCCTGATCGGCACCACCTGGACCGATCAGTGCGGCGACCGGGCGCCTCTCGGTGTGGACGACTTCATGGTGGTGGCACCCTATAACGATCAGGTCAACCTCCTTCGTGACCACCTCCAATCTGATCACCGCACCCGCGGGGTCACTGTGGGAACGGTCGACAAGTTCCAGGGCAGGGAGGCTCCGGTTGTCTTCTTCACGATGACGACGTCCAGCGGAGAAGACATGCCCCGAGGTGCCGAATTCCTCTTCTCACGCAACCGGTTGAACGTCGCCGTCAGTCGGGCCCGTTGTCTCGCTTACCTGGTGTGCACAAAGCAACTCCTCAACAGTCGGGCCCGGGATGTCGATGAGATGCGGCTGATCGCGACGCTGTGTTCATTCGTTGAGTACTGCGGGGGTTCCGCCTTGGCATGATCCGAGGGATCGGGTCTCGCGGACCGCAGGGTGGTCAGCCGATGTGCGAGTGGGCGAACCGCAACGGAAGTCGCCTGAGGACAGCCGTTCCGAGTAGCCGGTTCGAAGGCCTGGCAAGGACCACGATGGCGACGTGCCCGACGGTTCGGCCGTGAGGCTTTCTCACCGAATGGGCCGTGAAGTGCCCAGAGAAAGCGACAGCGCAGACGTCCGCCGTCGACGACTCGCCGGCCGTGAGCTCGGTGAGGAGTTTCCGGTTCTGGTGCCGGAGGTCTGCGACCTTGAACAGGTGGACGCCGAGCAGTCGACTGGGCGAGCCCGCCGCCTTAGTGGCCGCCGGCAACGCCCCATAACACGAGCTGTCGCTCGTACCGAGCCCGTTTCGGGCCGATGTACACCCGGCCAGAAGGCACGCCGCCAAGACGCCGGCAATCAGAAAGCCGACCACCGATCGGGTCACCCGCCGGGGCCGTCCCCCGCGGAGCCTCATGATCTCGACACCGACGGTTTATCGGCGACCACCCTGGGGACCGATTCGGAGGGGGGCGCCCCGATATCCGCCTCGACGGGCGAGGACAGGGCTTGCCGAGTCCACCGGCCTTTCCGCACCTCGAAGGCAAGCTGCCCGATCAACGACCAGCCCACGGCCAGGACGAGCCAGAAGCTGATGAGCCGGTAGAGGAGCACGGCATCCACCGTGGCTACCTGCGCTCCACCGAATGCGACGAGGGCGATCGTGATGCTCCCTTCCACGGCGCCCAGACCGCCCGGTGTGACGGGGAGCGCCGCCGCCAGTTGTCCCGCCCCGTAGGCGAGCAGGAGCCCCTTCCATGGGATCGAGGCACCGATGGCCAGGAACATCATGGCAAAACATGCGCAGTCGAACAGCCAGTTGGCCACACCCCAGAACACGATGACGATGACCTTTCGCCAGCTCAGTCGCACCGACATGATCCGGCCCATGATCCGATCGACGTGGGCAGCCGTGTCTCCCCTCGGTCGTCGGATGATCGAGCGGGACGCCCGCAGGGCCCACGTGAGAGTCAGGAGGAGCGGTCGTTCGTAGACGAAGAGCGCCCCCACGGCCACGGCGATGAGGAGCATTCCGATCAGCACAGGGATCAGATCGAGGGAGGCTCCTTCCCCTGCGGCCAAGGCCAGGCCAGCCGTCGCCACGAGCGTGAGCGAGACCATCGAGGCGATGAACGTTCCCGCCATGGCCCAGACGGCCAATGGGTCGTCGGCGCCGAACCGCCGGAACCACCGGAATCCGTACACCGCGGCGACGGCGTTGCCGGCGGGAAGCGAGTTGGTCAGGGCTTGTGACCCGAACGTCATCTTGAACAAGGGAAAGGATGGAGGGGTGACCCCGCCACTGGTAAGGAGCGCGTACTCCATGAGCGTGAAGCTGACGAACGACAGCGCCTCGGCCAGCACAGCCAGCGGAATCCACCACCAGTCAAGATGCTGGAAGGCCTCGCCGATACCGGACAGCTCGTCGGTATGGGAGCTCAGCACCCAGCCGGCGAGGGCCAGGACGCCGATCCCGAGGAGCCACCTCACGACCGGCCAGATCCGGCGGAACCTCGACCGGAGCGGTTCGCCCCCCTCCCGAGGCACCCCGGTCACCGGGTCGACGTGGGGCGCCGACGTCGAGAGGTGACCGTCCACGGCGTCGCGGCCCACGGCGCACCCCTCCGGCTCGAACGTGCTGCTCGACGGGTCCGAAGCCCGGGCTCCGTGTGAGCTTCGATCTTCCACCTCCCCGTGAGCGGACCCGCGAATCGTAGCGGCGAACCCTGCTCGACCTGGGTGCACCGAGGGCGACGCCGGAGTGGCAAGCGGGCACGGTTACACGGCCGGGGAGGTCAGCCGGCTGCTCCCTCTACGCCCTGGTCGAGGACGGTCCGAGACTGCCGAGGCGGTCGGTTCGCCACCGCTTCACCGGTGGCACGCCCTGCGATGTAGCACCCTGGTTCTACCCTCGTCCCATGAGAGATCGGCAGGACCTTCACCCCGTGACGCCCTCCACCAGCCGGCCGGCCCCCGCGCCACGTTCTCGGTCTGGCGGTCGCAGGGTCTCGCTGGGGGTCGGTGCTGTGTGCTTGATCGCCATCATCGATCCAGGCGCCGTCGGCGAGGCGCTGACCGCCACCCTCTTGGTAGCTACCGCCGGGGTGGTGATCGCTTTGGTGCTCGCCGTCCGGATCGTGCGCCGGCCAATTGGCGAGCTCACCGTCCTCGATGCGATCGTCGCCGGCGCCCTGATGCGGTGGTGGCACCGACGCCACCACCGTTAGACCCGCAGTCGTGGCCGGGTCGTCCGTGCGCTCACCTCACCCCGCCACCTGGTGCCCGAGCGGGAGGCTCGTCGACCCGCGGTACTGGTTGTCTCCCCCGAACGTGGCCGTCACCGTGTGGTTCCCGACCGTGTCGAAGTCGGCAGGAATCTGGACCTCGTAGCTCCCGTGGAGATCGGCCTGGAACTGCCGGTGACCATCCACCGACAGGAACACGACCCCGGAGGGGTACAGGGCCGTTGACGTCTGCGGCACCACCTTGGCCAGGAAGAAGACTCGTTCGCCGGGCTTCGAAGGGTTCTTCGATCTCGGCGCCAGCGCCAACGACACGGTCGTCGCCGACATCACGTAGTGCCCGTTCGCCAGGTCACCCTGGCTGGGACGGAAGTCCGGATTTCCCGAGTACCGGGCGGTCACGAAGTAATGGCCCGGGATGGCGGCTTGTCCATGGCAGGTGGCGACACCGTTGACGACCGGCAGCTGCGTACAACCCGGATACGGCCTGTGGTAGTTGAGATCTTCGAAGCTGACGGTGCCTCCGCTCGGCGTCGGCGTGATCGTGGCCGTGAAGTCGAACGGGCTGCCGAAATCACTCGGATCAGGCCTCGAGCTGACGCTCGTCGACGTCATCCGTACGTAGCTGAAACTCACTTCGGGTGGGCCCTGGGCCGGCGTCACGATGATCCGGACGTTGGGCGCGATGTAGCTGGACCCCGCCCCTCCGCCACCGCCGCTGGCGATCTCGGACCCCGCCCCTCCGCCGCCGCCGAAGTAGCCGCCACCGCCGCCACCGCCGCCGCCGGCGAGCTTCGGGATCAGACCGACGCCCCCCTCGCCACCGTTGAATCGGCCGCCCCCCTTGCCGTCACCGACGAGCGGGCTGGCGTTATGCCCGCCGTAGCCGCCGGCGGTCAGCGTTCCGCCGCCGCCACCCTGCGGTGTGCCGAACGAGCCCGACCCCGAACCGTTCTGACCGTCCAACGTTCCGGGCGGGTTCTGCGGTCCGCCCGCACCTTGAGCGCGGCCTCCGCCACCGGCGGCGATGACGAGGTACGTGCCGTCCGGAGCCTGGACCGAAGAGAGGCCGCCTCCCCCGCCAGCGCCCCGAGCGCCGTCCCCACCACCGTTGTAACCGCCTTCACCTTTGGTCGCGGTCTTGGAGGCGGTGCCCGGTGCATGTCCGTCGCCGCCCACCACCACCTTGAGCTGCTGACCCGCCTTGACCGCAACGTTCGGGGCCGTCACCTGGATTCCGGGTCCGCCGGCGTCTCCGCCGGCTCTTCCGCCGCGACCCCCGCTTGCGGCGATGTCCACGGCGCCGACGTCGGCGGGCACCGTGAAGGTCTCCGGGTGTCCGGTGTACTTGAACGTCGTCGTGGAGCCGGCGGGGGGCGCCTGATCGGCGGCGCTGTCACCAGCTGCAGCGGCAACCGCCGGCGGAGCCAGGACCAGCGCACAGAGGGCGGCCATGGCAACGATCACGCCGCCCCGCCGATGGCCGGAGCCGACACGGGTACCCCTGTGACCGTCGCTCCGCCTGCTGTCGAATCTCATCGCCGACTCCCCTGGTGGTATGTACGAGCTGATCGTTCTCGGGCGTCGACGAAGATCGGCGGGCTCGTCTCGCCGACTGGTTGCCCCATCGCCACGAGGTGATATCGACTCCCCGTCCATTCACCTTGAGCAATCGCTCTCGGCGGCGGCGCCGTATCGATCCCACCGACCTGGATCGATGGCTCGGACCGCCGTCGCACGAGCCCCTCACGATCTCCACGCCTAGATTTGATGGCCGACTCCGGGTGCGGGGAGTGATCCATGCTGCTGAAGGGCTTCAACCATGTCGCCACCATCACCAACGACGCCGGTCGACTGAACGCCTTCTACCGGGAGGTCTTCGATGCGGAGCTCCTCCGGGACGGATCGGAGCTGCCCGACGAATCGGGCCCGCGGCTGTCGATCATCAAGATCGGGGACTGGGCCGAGCTCAACGTGTTCGAAATCGAGGGAAACACCGAGGCCGACCGCCAGACCCCCATGTTCGGCCGTGGTCGTATCGACCACCTGGCGGTCCAGGCTGCGTCCCTCGAGGCGTTCGAGACGATCCGAGAACGGCTCATGGCTCGAGGGGCGGCGGACGACTTCGTCACCGACTTCGGGCCGATGCTCAGCATCTTCTTCCGCGACCCTGACGGGCTCGAGTGCGAGGTCTGCGTCGAGAATCCCGATGCGGTCCCCGGGGTTCATCATCCCCCCGGCAACCGGGCCGACCGATACTCCTAGCGCCCCTGTGGGTGCCGGGCCGTCACCTCCTCGGTAGCGTTGGTGCGTGCGCATCCCCACCGAGCTCGACTGCCTGGCTGTCGAGATCGACACGAATTTGGACCCGCGACGAGCGGGGCCGCCTCGTCCGCGAGCGTGTACCCGAGCCCGTGCCCGCTCCCCACGTCGTCGTCGCTTCGGCCCCCCGGGGCCGGACCCTGTCGCTCGGTGCCGCCCTGCCCGACGAGGTGGCCGACGAGCTGGCCGGCCTTCTCGGCCCCGCCATCGGACCCGAGGTGGAGGTGGCGGACACGGCGGCTCCCCCGCCGTCCGCTGAACGCTGCACCGAGCTCGTGACCGGGGCACGAGGCCCGGTGACGACCGTCGGCGCCGTGTGCTTCCTCATCGAACGTGAGCTCGATGACCTGCCCGTCGACACCGGGGCGATCATCTGCACCTCGGAGATGGCCGGGGCGGGCGAGCTCCGTCCACAGCTGTCCGAGCGGGAGGTCGACGAAGCCCGCGGTCCGTGGGCGACGGTGGTCATCGACGGCGCCGTGGTCTCGGTCTGCTGCACCGCCCGCTCGTTCGAAGGCGGGGCTGAAGCCGGCACCTGGACGAGTCCCGCATTCCGGGGACGGGGGTTCGCCGCTGCCGCCACCGTGGCCTGGTCGCGGATGGTGGGTCCGACGACGCGCTTTCTCTTCTACAGCACCGGTGCGTCGAACACCTCGTCCCAGGGCGTCGCCGCCCGCCTCGGGCTGCAGCCCCTCGGACGGATGTGGAAGCTCGTGCCGACGGCCGACACCAGCTGACCACCCAGCCACCACTGGGAACCTCCGGCGGTCAGTCAAATCGGATCAGGCAGATCGGCTCCGCCGGGGTCCGCTGTCAGCAGGCGCCGGTGGTCGCCGTCGTCAGTGCCGCTGCTCCGACCTCGTCTCGTGATCGACGAGAACGAGGGCGCCGAGCACCCGCCGCACGAGGTCCGACGAGCTCACGGGCGCCGACAACGCCTGCAGTTCGATCGGGACCATCAACCGGTGCTGGAGCTCCCCGATCGGAAGGTCGAGGGTCTCGGCGTGGCTCAGGAGCTCGTCAGCCAGGAACGACACCGCCCTTCCCCACCGGAGGAGGTCGGGCCTCCACGGTGGGGAGACAGCGGGCTGGGAGGCGAGCAGCCGGAGGTCGGTCTCGGACCCGTGGGCGAGAGCGTTGACCCATGCCCACTGGGGCACCGAGACCTGATCGGGCGCCAGGCTCTCGAGGACCCTTCCGGCGAGGAGCCGTTGGCAGTCCTCGATGAGCTTCGTCGTTTCCCTCTCGAAGGCTCGCCTTCGCGTACCTCGCCGCACGATGTGCAACCAACTACGTTTCACGAGGCACCACCTTTCTCAATGTGTGCGAAGGCGAAACCGACCGGACTATGCCACCTCCTGCGCCCGATCTTGGCGCATGCGGTGGAGTCGCAGATGACGCTCGGCAGGCGGCGCCGAGACGGCCGGGCTCCGCAGGGCCCACCCCATCGCCATGCCACCGCACGCCGCCAGAATGAGTCCCGGCCCGAACGAGTAGCCGATGACATGGGCCAGACCGGTGAGCGGGGAAGCTAGGGCGAAGTACACCGGCGTGCTCACCATCACCGGGAGGGCCCACGGTCCGATCACGAACCATGCCCCCGCCGCCATCGCCAGGATTCCGATGCCGGCGAGACCGGTCCGACCGGCCAACCTGGCCGTCCTCCCGGTCAACGAAAGCATGCAGAACCCGGCGAAGACGCCGACGGCACCGGGCACCAGTCCGAGAACGGCGTGCGAGAGATCCCAGGTCCAGGACCCGCTGCCGTCCGCGCTGAAGCCGAACACAGGGCCGACGAAGGGAACGATGCCGCCCCACGCGGCCACGAGAAGCGTCAGGAGCCCGATGGGGACCAGGCGTGCGGGGCCGATCTCCATGGCGGGTTGCGCCGCAGGTGTGGTCACCGGCTCGGCCATGCCATCAGGACGTTCATATGCTGTGCTCACGACAAACCTCCTTCGGAGCTTGGTTCGTCGATGATCTACCCATTTCGCCCTGTGGGAAACCTGCGAAATTCCGACGAAACAGGCCGGCGTGAGCTGGAAGGACCCGAGCCGGTAGGTGCCGGGCCGAGGCAGTCGGTTCCCCCCTGGCCGTTCGAAAAGCGGATTGCCGGAACCGTCTCACGGGTAGGTCTCTCGCGGAATCGTCCACAGCGGCATCAACCAATGACGGGGAGGCAGCCGAACACTCCGGACCCATGAAGAACGAGTTTCACCACGCCGTGATTGGGGGAATGGAATTGGCGACGCTCGACGTCAGGAAGGTTCGATCAGCGATGACCAGCGATCGGCAGGGACCGTATGTCTTGCGAACATGGACGTCCTGAAGCCGCGGTCCGAATGGCCGGCGGTACGCGGGTCGGCCCGCCATGGAGGACGGCCTGGCCACTGAACGCTCGCGTCGTCGAGTGCCGAGGGCGCGCACGCATAGGCGGGGCCGGACACGGAGCCCGGCTCGTGCGGGGTAGTCAGGTGATGACACCGCCGACGGGCACGGCACCGAAGGGGGCCCTCCTCCACTCGGTCCTGTCCTACCGGACCTTGGACGAGTACGTCGCCGGTGTGGTGCCGTTCCTTCGCAGCGGGCTGGAGGTCGACGAGCCGGCCCTCGTCATGGTGCCGCAGTCCAACGGGGAGCGGCTCGGGGAAGACCTGAACGGTTCCTCCGACGGGGTGACGTTCCTCGACGCCGGCGAGTTGACCCGCAATCCGGCGCGGGCCATCCCCACCGCCCGTAACTTCGCCGAGGAGCACGCGGGCAGGAGGATCCGCGTCGTCGGCGAGCTGGCTTGGCCGGGACGTTCGGCGCCCGAGATCCGTGAGGCCATCAGGCATGAGGCATGCGTCAACGCCCTGTTCGCCGATGTGGCCGCCACCGTCCTGTGCCCGTATGACACGACCGGGCTCGATGCTGACGTGCTGGCCGACGCCTACCGCACCCATCCCTATCTCTACGAAGCCGGCGAGCACCGCCAGAGCGTCCACTATGTGGAGGCCCTCGATGTCCTCTCGTCATCGGCCCCGTGGTCGCCTGCTCCCGACGGTGCCGTGACAAAGGTCTTCCATCACGGCGACCTTCCGAAGCTGAGAAGACTGGCCCACGACTTCGCCCGAGGTGAGCGCATGAGCGGGGACCGGTTGGAGGACCTCCTCATCGCCCTGAACGAGGTGATGACCAACACCCTGCTCCACACCCGGATGCAGGGGACCGTCCGCCTCTGGCGGGAGGCCGACCTCCTCGTGTGCGAGGTCTCCGACCGCGGCCACATCACAGATCCGTTCGTCGGCCGGAGGCAGCCTCCACCCGACTCGGAGGGAGGCCGAGGCCTCTGGATGGTGAACCAGCTCTCCGATCTCTTGGAGCTGCGCACCAGCGAGGCCGGAACCGACATCCGTATCTACTTCGGCGTCACCTGAACGGCGACACCCTCTGTCACTTGACCTTGAGGACGAAGATGAGAAGATCGTCGCGCTGTTGGCGTGCGCCGGCGAACGCCGTCCGCTGCAGGGCCTCGATGATCTCGGTGGTGCCGCGCCCGGCACAGGACGCCAACACCTCCTCCACGCCTTCGGGTCCGAACACCGATCCATCGTCCGCCCTGGCCTCCGTGAGCCCGTCGGTGAACATGACCATCGTGTCCCCGCTGCAGAGCAGGAAGGAGGTGTCGGTGAACTCGGCCTCTGTGAGGAGGCCGACGAGCGTCCCGAACTCACCCACCGTCTCGACGCCGCCGTCCCGGCGCAGCACGCGTGGGAGAGGATGGCCGCCACTCGCCATCGAGACGTGATAGCCGTCCGCCTCCCCGTGCAGATGGGCGAAGAGGATCGTGCAGAACGGAACATCCACCTCATCGCCGTTCCTGCCGATGAGCATCGTGTCGTTCAGGCGGGCCAGCACACTGCTCGGCGAGTGGTTGTCGAGGGCGCTCGCCCTCACGATGTGGCGGGCATTGGTCGCCACCACCGCCGCTTCGGGGCCGTTCCCCGAGACGTCTCCTGCGACGACGCCGCAATCGCCGTCTGGCAGGCTGAACAGATCGTAGAAGTCGCCCCCCACCCGGGCGTGGTCGACGGGCTTGTAGAGGGAGCCCACGTCCAACGGGGCGATCTCCGGCAGCTTCGGAGGCTGCATGGTCGCATGCAGGGCTTCGACCAGCGATTCGGCGTGCTCGTGGAGCTCTGTCTCACGGGTCAGCGCCCGGCGGGCCGACAGGCGCAACTCAAGGTCGTTCATGACCAGTTGCGCCAGGTCCTCGAGCAGGGCGACGTCGGCTCGGGTGACCTCCCGTGGCTGGCGGTCGATGATGGCCATGGTCCCGAGGTTGTGACCATCGGCCGTCGTGAGGGGGGCTCCGGCGTAGAAGCGCAGGCCGAGGTCGCCCGCCACCAGGGGGTTGGTGAGCGCGACCGGGTCGAGACGGGCGTCGGGGATGACGAGGGGGTCATCGCGGAGGATCGCCGAGGCGCACAGACCGGGGTCCCGGGGGATCTCGGCCACATCCAGACCATGCTTGGCCTTGAACCAGATGCGATCCTCGTCGACGATGCTGACGACGGCGATGGGCACGTCGAAGACCCGGGCCGCCAGGGAGGCGACCAGATCGAAGCTCCCGTCGGTGGGTGCCTCGGCTACGTCGTAGCGACGCAGCGATTCCAGACGCTCCCGCTCGTCGGCGTCCCGCACAGCTGGAGGTGCGAGTCCTCTGGTCTCGGTCACGCCCGATCCTTTGTCGATCTTCCCGCAGCATCCCGCTGCCAGCGGGCCTCGGTACCCGCTACAGGCATAGCACCCGTGGCCCGACCACTCCACACCGAGAGGCCCGGACCGCGCCTCGGACGTGCTCCACC
Source organism: uncultured Acidimicrobiaceae bacterium (assembly GCA_963828385.1). Taxonomy (GTDB): domain Bacteria; phylum Actinomycetota; class Acidimicrobiia; order Acidimicrobiales; family RAAP-2; genus Bog-756. Next base: position 232,059 of record CAWHEF010000001.1, on the reverse strand, counting down.
GCCGCCGGGCTCGGGCGTCGGGCTAGAGACGGCGCCGGGACCGGGTGGTCACGACTCGGCCCGGGGCGCGGCCAGTGGGGCGTCGGACGCGGCGGCGGCTGCCGACCGGTCGCGCCGGGCCGCCAGGCGCAGCTGGGTGATGCGGGCCACCCCGATGGCCAGGACGACGAAGGCCCCGGCCACGGCGGCGACGAGCAGGGCCACGGCCACCGGGATGGTGCCGCTCACGGAAAAGAACTCGACCCGCACCGAGCGGGTGTTCTGGACGATGAAGTCGATCAGGGCGATGCCGAGGATGATGGCCACGATGACCGCCGTCCAGGCCCCGCTGATCCGGGTGTGGCGCGCACCCCTCGGGCGGCGCGCTGCCGGCTTCTCGAGGGTGGACCCCTGTGCCGGCCGCTCAGCGGCAGGTTGTTCCACCAGCTCGTCGGCGGAAACACCTCCGACCGGTTCGTCGACGGGCTCGGGAGGCACATCGGCATCCGACATGCCTGTGCCTGTACCCGGATGAGGGCTCACAAAACAGGCTGCCGGGCACCGTCGGGCCACCCCGCAGCGTCGACCCGCCGGCACTCGGCCGCCTGAAGGACGGAGAACAGCGCGGCGACGGCGGCGCTGACCAGGGCGGCCCGCCGCCACCGGCGGGCGCCGAGCCCGAAGGCGACCATGCTCACGGCGTGGGTGGCGTCGACCCCGGCCCCCACCGCCAGCACGGCCGGCGTGGGCCGGGCACCGGTCACGGCGGCCTGCACGAGCTGGCGCACCCCGAGGATCCGCAGCACGACCCGGGCCCGGGAATCGACCGGTCCTCTGACCAGCGGGGCGGCTGCCAATCCGGGCCAGAGGACGTGAACCGCACCGAGAGCGGCCCGCATCCCGCTGAAGACCCGGACCCTCGTCGTGGCCGGAATGGCGGCCCCCGGCGGCACCGCCGCCGGGGCCGAGGGGTCGCCCCTCCCGGTCACCGGGAGGACTGCCTCTTGAGCGCCCGATCGAGGAGCCGGTAGGCGGTGACGGCGCCGGCGCCCGCCGTGGCACAGGACAGCGCCGCCAACGAGCGGGCATGGTGGGACATCCACAGCTGGGGTGACCTGTCGTGGGCCCGGTCGTCGAACATCCCGTGGGCACCGTGGTCCTCCCCACCCTCGCCGTCGACCGGCTCCCACAGGTTGGCGGGCCGGTCGGTTGCCACCTTGTCCCCGGTCTGCTGGGAGTCGAAGCCGGTGCGGGCCAGGTAGCGGTCCAGCACCGGAGCCACGAACTTGTCGGCGAGGAGCGTGGCCACCGTGGATCCGCCGACCCAGTACTGCTTGCGCTGCGGATGCTCGGCGGCGAAGACCACGGCGCGGGCGGCGACCTCGGGTTGGTAGATGGGTGGGACCGGCTGGGGCTGGTCGGGCAGCCGGCTGAGGACCCACGAGAACTGGGGCGTGTTGACGGCCGGCATCTGGACCACGGTCACGTGCACGTTGCTCTTCTCGTGCATGAGCTCGGTGCGCAGCGAGGACGTGAAGCCGTTGACGGCGTGCTTCGCCCCGCAGTAAGCGCTCTGCAGCGGAATACTGCGCTCGGACAGGGCCGATCCGACCTGGACGATCGTCCCTTTGTCCCGTGGCTTCATCAGATCGAGCGCCACCCGGGTGCCGTGCACGAAGCCGAGATAGGAGACTTCGGTGACCCGCCTGAACTCGTCGGGCTCGATCTCCCAGAACGGGGCCATGACCGAGGCGAAGGCGACGTTGACCCACACGTCGATGGGACCGAGCGCGGTCTCGACCCGCCGCGCCGCCTCGGCCACCTGGTCGTAGTCGGCGACGTCGGTGGGCACGGCGAGGGCTTTGCCGCCGGCGTGCTCGACGTCCTTGACTGCGCCGTCGAGCCCGGCCTCGCCGCGGGCCAAGAGCCCGACGGACGCGCCCTGCTTGGCGAAGAGCTGGGCCGAGGCGCGGGCGATGCCGGCGCTCGCCCCGGTGATGACAACGGTCGTGCTCATGCCGTTCCTTTCTGAGCGGGTCTTCTCTGACCGGGCTTCGTCTGACCGGGCCGTCTCGGCGGGGTCGTCTCCACGCTCGTGCTCACGCCGTCTCCTCCGATCGGGCCAGCCTCGTGGCGCACTCGATCATGAGGGCGTGGACGAAGGCCTGGGGGATGTTGCCCCGCAACTGGCGCTGGCGGACGTCGAACTCCTCGGTGAAGAGCCCGGGCGGCCCGCACGCCGCCCGGCTGCGCTCGAACCAGCCGATGGCGTCGACCGTCCGGCCCAGCTGTTGGGTGGCGAGAGCCATGAGGAACCCGCAGAGCAAAAAGGCCCCTTCTGCGTCCTCGAGCGGGCGGTCGTCCTGGCGGAACCGGTAGACGTGACCTTCCCGGCACAGCTCGTCGATCACCGCTTCGAGGGTGGCGAGGCTCCGGGGGTCGCGGGCCGGGGTGGCGCCGCGGATGGCCGGCAGCAGCAGGGCGGCGTCGATCCGCTCGTCGTCGGGCGCCCGTTGCCACCTCCCGCTGGCATGGAGGCAGTCGGAGGCCACGTCGGCCAGGATGGCCTCGCCGAGGGTCGTCCATGCCGCACCCTGGGGGCGGCTCGCCCCCGCCGAGGAGATGGCCCGGAGGCCGGCGACGCACATGAGGCGCGAATGGGCCCAGTGGTGGTCGTCGAGCTCCCAGATGCCGGCGTCGGGGTCACCCCAGCGCTTCCCGATGGCGTCGACGGCCGCCTCCGCCGCCCGCCAGTGGTCGAGATCGAGGCGGTCGTGCCGGGCGGCGGCGGCGAGAAGCAGGAGGACCTCGCCGAGCGCGTCGAGCTGGAACTGCCGGTTGACCCAGTTGCCCACCTTGTCCGACCCTCCCGGATATCCGTCGAGATGGGAGAGCTTCCGCTCGTCGGGAACGCGACCACCGACCACCGTGTAGGCCGGCTTCAAGTCGGGCCCGTCGGCGAGGACGCGTTCGGTCACGAAGGAGACGGCGTCGTCGAGCAGGTGGTGGGGGCCGTGGGCGGCGATGGCCTGACCCGTGTACGCCTGGTCCCGGATCCACGCGTAGCGATAGTCGTAGCTGCGCCCTTCGCCCGCCCGCTCGGGCAGGGACATGGTGGTTGCCGCCACCATCCCTCCGCCTCTCGAGGTGAGGCCGCGCAGCACGGCATAGCTGTGACGGACCTCCCGGGAGGCCAGCGTCCCCTCCATCCGCGGGACCTGCCGAGCCCAGGCCGACTCGGTCGCCTCCCAGGCCGGCCCGGCCTGGACGGGCTCGTCCGGGAGCGCCTGATCGGAGATCTCGAGTACGAGGTCGTGATGGGCGCCCGGCTCGAGGTCGACCGTGAGCTGGAGCCCCCCGTCAGGCAGGGGCTCGGCGTCCACCCCCCCCGACCAGCGGAGATGGAGACCGCCTGTCCTCGCCGTCCAGATCCCACCGTCTGACTCGAGGTAGCCCATCTTGTGGGTGCCGAACCCGCCGCGGGCATCGAGGACGACCCCCGCCCGCGCCGGCCCGGAGACGGCTTCGATGCGACGCAGGACCACGGCCCGATGGGGGTCGCCGGGGAAGGAGAGTGCCTCCCGGCACTCGATGACACCGCCGGAGGTGACCCATCGGCTGCGCCAGATGAGCGAGGCCTCCTCGTAGTAGCCGCCCCACACGAAACGGGTGTCCGCCGGGCAGACGGCATAGAGGCCGTCCCCTCCGACGAGGGTGGCGAAGACGGCGTCGGAGTCCCAACGCGGGGCGCACATCCAGGCGAACTCACCACGGGGTCCGACGAGGACCCCCCGTTCACCGTCGGCGAGCAGCGCGTACTCGCGCAGGACGTGCGGGGGGAACTCCGTCGCCGGACGACGCAGGGTTCGAGCGGACATCCGTGGTCAGCCCCGGTGACCGTCGACCGAGGGCTTCGTCGCCAGGTGGTCGGCGAGGCGGGAGGCCAGGGCCATGATCGTGAGGGCCGGGTTGGCCGACCCCTGGGTGGGACAGACGCTGCCGTCGCTGAGATAGAGGTTCGGGACGGCCCAGCTGCGCTGGTTCTTGTCGACCACGCTGTTCTCGGGCGAGGTCCCCATCCTCGCCCCGCCGATGAGATGGGCGAACCGCTTGATGGTGAGCACGTCCTGGGCTCCTGCAGCGTGGAGGATGTCCGTGATCACCTTGCCCGAGTACTCGATGTTGGCCTGGTCGTTCTCGCACAGGCTGTAGTCGAAGCGGGCGACGGGCAGGCCGTAGGGGTCCTTGTCCGAGGCCAGCGTCACCCGGTTGTCGGGACTGGCCAGCAGCTCGTTCAGCACCCCGATCGTCGTCCAGTGGTTGTAGTCGCGCATGTACTCGCGTAAGCCCCGACCCCAGTGCCCGTCGGCGAGCACGTGCTCGGCCCAACCGATGGGCTCGGGCGACACCGTCTGGATCGAGAACCCGCGGGCGAAGCCGCGGGAGGGGTCGGTCTCGTAGAAGTCCTCGGAGGACACCTCGGGCGGTGGCGCCTTGTACATCCGCAGCTCGGTGGGGAACCGGCCCGCCGACTGGGTCGCGCCCTGGACCATGACGTACCGGCCCACCTGGTCCTCGTTGTTGCACAGCCCGTCGGAGAACCCCGTGGTTGCGGAGTTGAGCAACAGGCGGGGGGTCTCGATCGAGTACCCGGCGACGGCCACCACCCGGGCCCGCTGCCGGCGCTCGTCTCCCTCGCCCTCGGCCACATAGGCCACGCCGGTGGCCCGGCCGCTCGACGGGTCGATCTCGACCCGGGAGGCCATGCAGTCGGCCCGCACCTCCACCCCGTGGGCGAGGGCGTCGGGCAGGTGGGTCACGTACGGGCTCGCCTTGGCGTTGACCTTGCAACCCTGGAGGCAGAAGCCCCGGTAGATGCAGTGCGGCCGGTTGCCGAAGGTCCCGTTGACGATGCCGACCGGGCCGACCCTCATCGTGATGCCGCAGGCGATCGCCCCCCGCCACAGCACCGACGCCGCCTCGGAGACCGGATGGGGCGAGAACGGGTAGGTGTGCGGATCGCCCCACGGCCAGTTCTGGCCGGCGACGGGCAGCTCGCGCTCGACCTGCTCGTAGTGCGGACGGAGCTCCTCGTAGGAGAGGGGCCAGTCGGCCCCCACCCCGTCGAGGCTGAGGGTGGAGAAATCCGAGGGATGGAACCGGGGGCAGTACCCGGCGTAGTGGACCATCGATCCCCCGACCCCCCGGCCGGAGTTGTTCTTGCCCATCTCGATCGGGTCGGCTCCGCCGATGATCCGCTTCTGGGTCCAGTAGAGCCGGTGGGCGCCTGCTTCGTCGGACACCCAGTCCTCGTCGGGATGCCAGAACGGGCCGGCTTCGAGGACGACGACCCTCCAACCCTTGCGGGCGAGCCGCTGGGCGAGCACCGAGCCGCCGGCACCTGCGCCGACGACGCACGAGGTCGACCTCGTCGTCGTCCGCGTAGCGCACCATCGTCTCCTCGCCCGGAAGATCACGGCGGTGGACGTCGAGCAGGTAGCGCGAGTCGTTCTCCTTCGGCCCGACCGCACCCTTCAAGAGGTGTCGGATCACAGGTGCTCCTGCTCGACCGTCCGTACCGGGTCCTCGTCGGTCGCCCCGGGGCGCTCGAACGGCTCGCGGCACCGATGTCGGTCCGAGGCGCATGTAGCCGCGGGGATAGGCGGGCCCCCCGAAGCCGATCTCGTTCCACGCCCACGGGTGCGAGTAGAAGGCGGCGAGGACCATTCGCATGCACACGGCGAAGGCCCGGGTCACGTTCAGCCGGTCGAAGGAGGGGGAGGAGAGCTTCCCGTCGGAGAAGTCCCCGACGATCTCCTCGTTGGCGGGCGGGTCGAGCTCGGCGAACCGGGCTCCGTCGCTCCGCACGGCGGCCACCTCGTCCAGCCCGGCCAGGGTCAGCTTCCACGTGTCCCGATCGTCGGGCATGTCGGCGTACTGGTACCCGTCGAGCTGACCGGAGGCGAGCTTGCGGTCCACCAGCTCGGGCACCGGGATCCTCGGCTCGGCATCCTGGGCCACCGCCAGGTCGCAGAAGGCGACGAGCGTCGGCTGTTCGTCGGCGGCGAAGAAGGAGAACTCCCTCGCCACGTTCATGCGATCGGAGATGACCTGGGCCGTGGCCTCGTCCCACGTGTCGGAAGCGTCGAAGACGTCGAAATCGGGGTACCGGCCGATCATCTGGGGGGTGATGCCCCGCCGCTGGCGCGGCAGCCAGGACGGATGGGGCGCCTGCCCACCCTCCCGGAGGTGGGGCAGGTGGTCCGCCCGGGTGAGGTCCCGCACCGCTAGCCGGCCTCCCTGCGCAGGAGGGCGGCCAGGAGGCCCATGCCGCCGACCAGGGTCATGAGCCCCGGTGCGGCGATGGGCGGCCCCATGGGGACGTTGTAGGAGGCGAGCGCCCACCCGCCCGGCTTCCGGGCGACGCCCCGGGCGTGGAAGAACTCACCGAGGAGCCCGTTCGCCGTGTAGACGAGGGCGGTGACCGGGAGCGCGGTCTTCGCCCACTTCCGGCTGAACACACCCATCACCCCGGCGACCACCACCGGGGGCGTGACCACGATCGGGCTCCACATCCACTTGTTGCCGAAGCTGGCCCGGTAGTGCTCGGCGAAGACCTCGGCCGTGGTGATCACGGCGGCGACGGCGGTCAGGCCCGACAGGGACCGCTCGAACCGGCCGTGCTCGATGTTGCGCACCATCCTGTCGATGACGTAGTGGGCCTCCTCGAGCACGTCGCCGTCGGGGCGCGGTCCTTTCTTCGCCATGGCTCAGCGACCGGGGATGAACTCGTGGGCCATCTCGCGGACTCCCTCGAGCGCCCCCCGCCAGCCGTCTGCGGGGTCGGCCAGCACCGAGCTGCAACAGCGCCTCGGCCTGCTCGAAGGTGACATGGGGCGGGATGGGGGGCTCGTCGGGCGTGGTCAGGGCGTCGACGATGACCGGACGGTCGGCGGCGAACGCCTGCTCCCAGGCGTCTTCGATCTGCGAGGCGCTCGTGACCTTGATCCCCTTCAACCCGATGAGGTCGGCGTACTCGGCGAAGGGCATGTACGGGATCGCCTGGGAACCCTCGAAGCGCGGGTCCCCCTCCATGGCCCGCTGCTCCCAGGTGACCTGGTTCAGGTCCTCGTTGTTGAGCACCAGGATCACGAGCCGGGGGTCCGACCACGTCTTGTAGTACTTGAGGGCGGTCAGCATCTCGGCCATGCCGCCCATCTGCATGGCCCCGTCGCCCACCATGGCCACCGCCACGCGGTCGGGATATGCGAACTTGGCGGCGATGGCGTAGGGCACCCCGGGCACCATCGTGGCCAGGTTGCCCGAGAGCATGGCCTTCATCCCCGTGCGGATCTTCACCTGACGGGCGTACCAGTTGGCCGCCGACCCCGAGTCGGACGAGAGGATGGCGTTGTCGGGGAGGTGGCGCGACAGCGAAGAGAACAGCCCCTGGGGTCGGATGCGGCCGTGCAGGTCGGAGGGAGCGCCCCGGTCTTCCATGAGGCGCCACCACTCGCTCACCCCCTTTTCGATCTCCTCCTGCCACGAGCGGTCGTCCTTGCGGCGGAGGAGGGGCAGGAGCTCGGTGAGCGTGTCCTTCGAGTCCCCCACGAGGGCGAGGTCCATGGCGTAGCGGATCGACAGGTTGCGCCCGGCCAGGTCGATCTGGATGGCCTTGGCCTGTCCGGGAGGGGGGAGGAACTCCGAGTAGGGGAAGCTCGTGCCCACCATGAGGAGGGTGTCGGCGCCCTGCATCATGTCCCACGACGGCTTCGTCCCCAGCAGGCCGATCGAGCCGGTGCAGTACGGGACGTCGTCGGGGATGACGGCCTTGCCCAGCAGCGCCTTGGCCACCCCCGCGCCGAGAAGGTCCGCCACCTCCATGACCTCGTCGGTGGCGTCGAGCGCACCCTGGCCGACGAGGATGGCCACCCGCTGCCCGGCGTTCAGGATGTCCGCCGCACTCTGCAGCTGGTCCGTGGACGGGATCTGCCGGGGCGGCCACCACCCGACTCCCGAGTGGACGGTGTGGGTCTTGACCGGCTGCTCCTCCACCGCGTCCATGTCCTGGATGTCGGCCGGCACGATCACGCAGGTCACCGTGCGCTCGGCCTGGGCGATGCGCATGGCCCGGTCGATCATGTGCCGGATGGTCGAAGGGGCGGTCACCTGCTGCACGTACGCCGAGGCCACGTCGGAGTAGAGCTGGAGGAGGTTGACCTCCTGTTGGAAGTCCCCGCCCATGGCCCGGGCGAACGTCTGGCCGACGATGGCCACGACCGGCCGGTGGTCCAGCTTGGCGTCGTAGAGACCGTTGAGCAGGTGGATGGCTCCCGGTCCCGACGTGGCCATGCACACACCGACGTCTCCGGTGAACTTGGCGTGACCGCAGGCCATGAACGAGGCCATCTCCTCGTGGCGGGTCTGGACGAAGCGGAGCCGGTCCTCGCAGCGGCGCAGCGCCCCCAGGATGCCGTTGATCCCGTCACCGGGGAACCCGTACACGGTGTCCACGCCCCACTCGATGAGCCTCTCGCACAGATAATCGGCCGCGGTCTGTCCCACAACAGCTCCTCCTGATCGATCCCACAAGGCCATGCGCCCACCCGCCACCGGGCGCCGCCTTCATACCACCACTACGGTTCCCCGATCCGGCCAGCTGAAACGCGAAGCCCGGACGAAGCGTCAGCTCCTAGCCGCGGACCGGGGCCGGCCGCCGGAGCGGCCGTCACTCGCCGGCATCGTCCAGCGGTCGTCCGAAACCCTTGGCCCATCCCCTGAAACCCTCGGCCCATGCGCCGAGCGCCAGCCCGACATCATCCGAGACGCCGATGACGGTCAGGCGTCGGCCGCGGGCGGCAAGGTAGTTGGACAGGGAGACCAGCGCGCGCATGCCGACCAGGTCGACGCCGGTGAGTTCCTCCAAGTCGGCCACGACGTCACCGTGGGGCGTCGTGCCGAGCTGGTCGATCTGCGCTTCGAGGGCGGCGACGGACGTGCCGCACAGCTCGCCCCGGAATTTGAGGACGAACCGGGTCCCATCGGTGCGGAGCTCGACCGAGAGGGCGGACCCCTTCCCGATCGGCTCCTCGCCGCTCTGATGCTCGACGAACGTCTCCATGCGCCTCCTCATCGACTTCCGAACAGATCAGGAGGCGCCTGCTTCGCTGGTCCGGCTCAAGACGAGCTCTTCACCCGGCGCACCGCCTCCTTGGCCTGCCCGGCAAGGTCGCCCTCGACCACGGCGTGGGCGGCTTCGGTGGCGGCCCCGATGCCTTCTTGGACCTTGGCCAGACCCGCTTCGGCCGTCTCGCCGGCCTTCCCGCCTGCCCGCGACACGGCGCCGGAAATTTGTTCGGCGGGATCCCTGCTACCGGAAATCCACTTCACGATCAGAGCCGCCACGAGGACGGTGATCGCTCCGAACGCCAGGAACCTCACCTCACGGCTCATCGCTTCATCGTGTTTTTCACGTCGCGGGCCGCGTCCTTCACGTCCTCGGCCGCGTCCTTCACTCTGGACTTCGCCTGATCCCGCTTGCCCTGGCCTTCGAGCTCGTCGTCGTCGGTCACCTTTCCGACGGCTTCTTTCGCCTTGCCCTTCAGATCCTCCGCCTTGTTGGACGCCCTGTCCTCGTTGCTCACGTCGCGCTCCTTCTGCTCTGCTGCGGTCGGGGTGCTGAGCAGACCGACGTCTGCTCAGTTGTGTTCTACCCGGCGGGCGCCGGGCGAAACGGTCAGGTGATCCGGCCCTCGCCCTTCTCGGCGACACCGCGATCGGTCATGTCGCGGTAGTGCTCCCGCACACGCTCGGCGTCGCCGGCGAGCTCGGGATCGGCGGCGGCCTCATCGGCGGACCGCTCCTCTTCGGATGTCGGCTCGCGGTCCGAATCGTGCTTGGAGGCTTCCTCTGCCCGCTCTTCCTCGCGTGTCGACTTGTCCGGCTTGGTGGTGTCCTCGTCCATCGCCAACCCTTCTCTCGTAGGGATTACGGGATGGATGAGCGGCGTCGCAGCCGTTCATCCTGCTGCTGGCTTACCCGAGGGGGGCGCCAGGCAAACGGAACCCAGGTCAGGGGGTTTCCGAGCTGCCGGGTCGGGGTACGAGCGAGGGAACCCCGGCGTCCCGCCGGGATGGAAGCGCAACACCGACCGCCGACAGCCAACGGTGAGGAGGATTACCGATGCCGGGGACGAGGGCAAACGTCAAGAACGAGAAGCAGTACGAGGCGCTCAAGGACAAGGGGATGTCGAAGCAACGGGCGGCCCGGATCGCCAACTCACCCGGAGCCTCCAGCCGGGGCGGGAAGTCGTCAGGCTCGGGCTCGAACCCGAAGCAGGGCGGAACGACCGCCCAGAAGAAGGAGGCGGGCCGCAAGGGGGGCAGGGCGGCCGCCAACAAGTCCTGACTCGACACCCCGAGCCACGAGACCGTGCGCCCGGACCCCTGCTCGACGGTCGCTCGGGGACGAAGGAGGAATGTTCATGACCGTGACCCGACGCGTGGCCGCCCTCATCGTCTGGTCCTTTGCGGCGTGGGTGCTGCTGACCTGGACGCTGACGGCCAGCCAGCTGCTGTTCGGCCTGGGCATCGCCGTGGCGGTGGCGATCGGCTGCGCACCGCTCGGGGAGGTGGCGACGCCGTGGGGGACGCTCGAGCCCTGTCGGTTCGTCACCAACGCCAGGCTGGTCGGGAGCTCCCTCGTTCGCATCGTCCGGGCGAACCTGTCGTTGAGCCGGCGGATCTGGTCCCCCTCCCGACCCTTGCGCAGCGGGATGCTCATCGTCCCCACCGATGCCACCTCGGACGCCGAGCTCACGGCGGTGGGCGTCGTCAGCTCCCTCATCGTCGACAACCAGCTGGTCGACCTGGATCGCCGTCGCCACGAGCTGCAATACCACTCGGTGTCGATCTTGACCTTGTCGGGCGAGGACAACCGGGGCCACGTCAACGGTCCGATCGAACGCTGGGTGTGCCGGCGACCGGCTGGGCGGACGGGGAGGTGACCGCCGTCTACGGCGCGGTCTGCATCATCGAGCTGGCGCTCACGGCGCTGCTGCTCGTCCGGCTCGCCATCGGTCCGACGGTCTCCGACCGACTGGTCGCCGTCAACACCATGGCCACCCAGTCGACCCTGGCGGTGATGTTCTTCGCCGCCTTCGCCGACCGGTCGATCTATCTCGACGTCTCGATCTGGCTGTGCTCGTTCAGCTACCTGGCGACCATCGTCTGGTCCCGCTATCTCGAGCGAGGCCTGCTGTGAGGGAGGGGGCGGTGATCGTGCTGGCCGCCGTCGGGTTGGCCTTCTCGCTCTCCGGCGTGGTGGGTATCCTGCGGATGCCCGACCTCTACACCCGCATCCAGTGCTCCTCGAAGACGATCACCATGGGCGCCCTTCCCGCGCTCGCCGCCTTGGTGGTGGGCGAGGGGGCGGTGAGCACGTATGGCTCACGGGCCCTCATCGTCGCCTTCCTCCTCCTCGTGGTCAATCCCCTCGCCTCCCACGCCCTGGCCCGCGCCGCGTACAAGGCGGGCGTCCCGATGTGGGAGGGGGCGGTTGCCGACCAGGTTGCGGCGCGACGGGACAGCCCCTCGGCGCCGGAGCGGGAGGGCCATGTTCTGGACGATTGACATCCTGTGCCTGGCCGGCATCCTCGGCGCCGCCGTGATGGTGGTGGTGCAGCGCAACCTCAACGGCGCCGTCATCGCCCTGTCGGGTGTCGGCACGCTGCTGACGGTCATCTTCGTCGTGCTCGGCGCTCCCGACGACGCCCACGCCGAGGTCGTGGTGGGGGCGATCGCGCTGCCGACCCTCTACCTGGTGGCGATCGGCAAGATGCGGGCCGTCATCGAGTCCGAGGAGGAGCCGGACCTCGGCGAGGCGGAGCAGTCCGGTTCGACCAGCTCGTGAGGGCGGAGCGAGGGGAGCGATGACGAGCTCTCCGCCACCCCCGTCCCCGGATGGTCCGCCGTCCGGTCTGCAGGAGACGGAGCCCCGCCACCGGCGCGGGATCGGTCTGGTGCTGGTGGCGGCCGTCGTCCTCGGCCTCGGCGCCACCGTGGCCTACCTCCCGGGGGACGGGGCGCCATTGCCGGCGGTCGCCCGCCTGGCCATGACCCAGGCCATCCCGCGTTGGCACACGCTCGAGCCGGTGAACGAGGTGGTGTACGGCACCCGCGGCTTCGACACGTTCGGGGAGACCTTCCTGCTCCTGGCGGCGGTGGTCGGCATCGGACTCGTCGGCCGGAGCCGCGAGCCCCGCCGCGGGTTCATCGGCGAGGAGGTCGCCGGGAGGCGTGAGCAGCAAGAGAGCGACCCCGCCGCCCCCACCGGGGAGAGCGAGCAAGAGGCGGCCAATGCCGAAGAGGAGGAGCAGGGCACGGCCGCCGGGCCCGACACGCCCGACGCCGAGCCGCTCGGCAGCCCGGCCCCCGAGACGGCCGAAGGCATGACCGTCGTCGTCCGGGGCGCGGTCCGGGTCGTCGCTCCGCTGCTGGCGGTGGCCGGCGTGTACCTGGCTGCCTGGGGCTTCTCTCCCGGCGGCGGGTTCCCCGCCGGTGCGGTGGTGCTCGGGGTCGTCCTCTTCGCCTACGTGGGCTTCGGCTACCGGCGCGTCCGACCGATCGTGCGGCCGGGCGTCATCGAGCCCATCGAGCTGGCCGGAGCGCTCGCCATCGTCGCCCTCGGCGCCCTCGGACTGGCCCTCAAAGGATCGTTCTCGGCCAGCTTCCTGCCCCTCGGACAGCTCGGGACCATCCCGAGCGGTGGCCTCCTCCAGGCGTTCTCAGCCAGCGAGCTCGTGGAGGTGGCGACTGGGTTGACGCTCGCCGTCTTCGGGCTGCTGGGCATGACCCACGACTGGAGCCCGGAGAACGGCGGCGACCGGGAGAGCGGTGACGGGGGCGGCGGCGAACGCCCCGGCGGCGAGCCACCGGGCGACCGGGGGCGGGGCCGGTCGTGATCGTCCTCAACTACCTGACGGCGGTGGCCGTCTTCGGCCTCGGCCTCTACGCCGTGCTGGTGAAGCGGAACCTGGTGAAGATCGTGATGGGGCTCTCCCTCATGGAGGGCTCGACCTATCTCTTCCTCATCTCCCTCGCCTACCGGGCGGGGTCGACCGCCCCCGTCCTGCTCGACCCGCAGGGCAACCTCAGCGCCCGGGCCCTCTCCCACGGTCGGGTGGCCGACCCCGTCCTGCAGAACTTCTGCCTCACGGCCATCGTCATCGGCGTGGCGGTCACCGGCGTCTTCCTGGCGGTGACCGTGCGCATCGTGCAGCACTACCGGACGCTCGATGCCGACCGCGTCCGCGAGCTGCGGGGCTGACGGCCGGTCCACCCGGATCACATCGTGACTTCCGGAGCCCTCCTCCCCCTCGCCGTCGTCATCCCCCTGGCCGGGGCGGCCTTGGCGCCCCTCGCCGCCCGGATCTCCCGCCGGGCGCCCCTCGTTCTGTCCGTGGTGGCACTCGGCGCCAGCGGCGGGTTGCTCCTCGCCATCGCCCCCCGGGTCTACGGCGGCCACCTGGTCGGACAGTTCCTCGGGCACTGGAACCCGGTCGGGGGCAACGCCTTGGGCATCGCCTTCGGCGCCGATCCCTGGGGACTCACCTTCGCCCTGGCCTCCTCGCTCCTCGGCATGCTTCTCGCCGTCTACACCCTCTCCGAGCTCGGCTCGCTCGGGAAGAGGGAGCTCGGCGGCTACGCCTGCCAGTTCCTCCTCCTGTGCGGCGCGCTCATCGGCTCGGCCCTCACCGCCGACCTCTTCAACCTCTTCGTGTGGTTCGAGGTGGCCGCCCTCTCGAGCTACGCCCTCACCGGCTTCTTCCTCGAGCGCCCTCCCGCCCTCGAGGCGGCGTTCAAGATCCTCGTCCTCACCACTGTCGCCAGCTTCGCCGTCTTCATCGCCGCCGCCCTCGTCTACGCCGGCAACGGCGCCCTCAACTTCGGCCAGATCAATCACGCGCTGGCCGTGCACCTGCGCCCCGAGGACCTGGTGGCCCTCGGCCTCCTCATCGCCGGCTTCGGCACCAAGGCGGGCCTCGTGCCCTTCCACGGATGGCTGCCCGACGCCCACACCGCCGCCCCCGGCCCGGTGTCGGCACTGTTCTCCGGGTTGATGGTCAACCTCGGAATCGTCGCCATCGGGCGCGTTGTCTTCCAGCTGTACACACCGGCAGTGGGCCATCACGTGCTCGGGCTGTTGATGGGGATCGGCCTCGTGTCAGCCGTCGGCGGGGCCCTGTTCGCCCTGCTGCAGGACGACCTGAAGCGCCTGCTCGCCTACGACACCATCTCCCAGATGGGGGTGCTGACGGTGGGACTGGCCACCGCCACCGATGGTGGTGTGGCCGGCGCCGCCTACCACCTCGTCGACCACGCCCTGTTCAAGGCCCTGCTGTTCCTCTGCGCCGGTGCCATCGTGCACATGACGGGAGCCACGAAGCTGTCGGAGATGGGCGGGTTCGGGCGCCGCAACCCGATGCTGGCCGTCTGCTTCGTGGTCGGCGTCCTCGCCATCGCCGGGGTGCCGCCCCTCAACGGCTACGTGTCGCTCGGACTGATCCACGACGCCCTCCGTTCGGGAGGGCAGGGGTTCCCCTTTGCCGTCATGCTCGTGGCGCAGGTCCTCACCATGGCCTCGCTCGGGAAGGCCGCCTACCAGTGCTTCTTCCGCCGCCGCCAACCGGAGGAGCCCTTCGAGCGCGACGAACGGCTGAGGCCGGGGATGGTGTTCGCGCTGGTGGTGCTGGCCGCCGGCTGTTTCGCCTTCGGCGTGGTGCCAGGCCTCGTGCTGCCCGCCATCTTCGAGCCGGCGGCGGGGACCCTCCTGCATCCCGCCCTCTACGCCCACGACGTCCTCGCCGCCGGTGGGCCGCTCCGCTCGGTCCCGGTCTCGTTCGACTATCTGAGCCCACTGGAGCTCGTCACCGTGCTCGGGACGGTGGTGGCCGCCGTCCCCGTGGCCATCATCGGCATGCGGTGGGCAGATGCCTCCCCGCTCACCGTGCTTCGCCGGGTGCAGTCCGGCTCGGTCAACGA
The DNA here is from genome assembly GCA_963828385.1 of uncultured Acidimicrobiaceae bacterium. GTDB lineage: Bacteria > Actinomycetota > Acidimicrobiia > Acidimicrobiales > RAAP-2 > Bog-756. The sequence goes on along the minus strand of CAWHEF010000001.1, from coordinate 217,039 downwards.
CTACGCCGGTTACCTGGTGGTCGGGCTGCTCCTGGCCGTGGGCGTGCTGGCGGCGCCGGCACTGGCACACTGACCCGGCGGCGCCCCCGGGGCTCTAGGTCCCAAGCGGCGCATCCGCCCAGCGTTCGACGATGCCGGCACAGTCGCAGTAGACCGAGCGCGCCCCCGCCTCGAGCAGGCGCTCCCCGCCGGTGCCGCCGGTCTCCACCCCGATGCTCGGGATGCCCGCCGTCATGGCCGCTTTGACGTCCCAGACGGCGTCGCCCACGGCCACCACGGTGTCCGGTCCGAGCGACAACCGGTCGAGGGCGGTCTCGAAGACCTCGGGCGAGGGCTTGGCGTCCTCCACCATCTCCCCGTGCACGATGTCGTCGATCTGGTCGTCGCTGTCGAGGGGACCGAGCAGGGCCGGGAGGTCGTGCTCCTTGGCCGAGGTGACGAGCACCACCTTCGACCCACCGCCGTGGGTCCGGCGGAGCAGGTCGCCCGCTCCCGGCAGCGGCCGGATGAACGGGTGCAACGCCGTGAAGTGGCGGCCGTGGACCTCGCTGATGTCGTCGTCCGGATGGCCGAGCAAGGACGACAGGAGCCCGTCGCTGCCCATGCCGATCAGCGGGTGGATCCTCGCCATGGGCACGACGTGGCCCGCTTCGTCGAGGGCGCGCCACCACGCGTAGGTGTGGAGGTACACGGTGTCGACCAGCGTGCCGTCGATGTCGAAGAGCACCGCCTCGGGGGTGTGGCTCACCGGCCGCCAGCCGGGCACCGCACAGCGCTGCCGGTAACTGCTGCTCGTGCGCGCATCACCGATGGCCGAGAGCGCGGGCCAGCTCGTCCCGGCCCATCTTCGAACGGCCGTGGATGTTGCGGCGCTGCGCCTCCCGGTAGAGCTCCTGGCGTGTCTTGGGGCCGGAGCCGCCCGTGCGCTTGCGTTGGGCCACGGCTGCTCCCTGCTTGCCGAGGGCCGTCCGCGTCGCCTTCGGCATGGACGCGATCGAACGCTCCTGCTTGGCCGTGGCGACGGCCTTCTTCACGTTCCGTCGGGCGGCGGCCCGCTGCTTCTGGGTTGCCATCTTCCCTCTTCCCTCCCTCTCGTCCGGTCCCTCCTCTGGTCCGGCTTTGCGATCCCTGGTCAGGCACCGATCCTCGAACGGAGCTCCTTCTCGTAGAAGCCGAGGAACCCGGCGAGGTCGTCACCGATCTGGTTGATGTACACCTCGTCGAAGCCGGCATCGAAATAGGCGGTGATGGCGGCGGCGTGGCGTTCGGGGTCCGGCCCGCACGGCGTCGAGTCCGCCACCATGTCCTCGGTGACGAGCTCGGACGCCCCCTCGAAGTGCGACGGCATCGCCAGCTCCTGGTTGAGCTGACCGCTCAGGCTCTCGGTCGGCCACAGCTCGTACGCCTTCTTGCGGGCTCGCGCCTCGTCGGTGTCCCAGCACACCTTCACCGCGCCGATGGCGGGGCCCTTGCCGCCCTGGCTGCGGTAGCCCTTGACCGCCTCGCCGTCAGGACCGACGGTCACCAGCCCGTCGCCGATCCGGGCCGCCAGCTCCAGCGACTTCTCGCCGAACGACGAGATCACGACCGGAGGGGGCGTGTCGGGACAGCTGTAGAGACGGGCGTTCTCCACCGTGTAGTGGCGGCCGTGATGGGTGACGAGCCCTCCCGCCCACAGGCTGCGCATGACCTCGACCGCCTCCTCCAGCATCTCGAGCCTCGTGTCGACCGGGGGCCAGTGGTCGCCCAGGATGTGCTCGTTCAGCGCCTCTCCGCTACCGACGCCCAGCACGAACCGCCCTTCGAGGAGGAGCTGGCTGGTCGCCGCCGCCTGGGCCACGATCGCCGGATGGATCCGCACGGTCGGGCAGGTGACCCCGGTCGTGACCTTCAGTTCGGTGGAAGCGGCGATCCCCCCGATCACGCTCCAGACGAACGGGCTCTCGCCCTGCTTGTCGATCCAGGGGTGGAAGTGGTCCGAGATGAGGAGCGAGGAGAAGCCCGCCGCCTCCCCCTGCTGCGCCTGGGCGAGCAGGGCTCTCGGCCCGTGCTCCTCGCTCGACAAGAACAGACCGATCTCGGCCATGCGTTGTACCTCCCGGAATGGTGGGTCGGCTCCACTCGGACGCCGAAGATCGCCCGTGGGCTCGTCTGTCCTCGCGTACCCGTGCCCTGCCGGTCGCAAACCACGGGATCGGCTGAGGGGGTGGCCCGGGCGCGGCAGCCCGCCGCGCTGTTCCGAGGCAGGCGCAGCAACGTTCCGCTCCGGTCTGAGTGCCGGATCAGGACGAGTGCCGTGGGAATCCGGGGGTAGAGATAGGCAATGGACGAGGACGAAGGCGGAATCCGCGGGGCAGCGAAACATGGCCGATGACGTCATCACGTCGCCCGTAGCCGTGGGCGGCATGAGGTCGGCGACCGATCGAGTTGCTCGCGCCCTTACTGGAAGCACTCGGACGCTCTCCGTTGCCGAATCGCTGACCGGCGGGATGCTCACGAGCCAGCTGGCAGTCGGCACGAACGCCAGCGAATGGTTTTTGGGAGGGATCGTCGCCTACACGAGGGAGACGAAGCAGAGGGTGCTGGCGACTGGGGACGGACCCCTCGTTAGCGAGCGGACAGCACGGGAGATGGCAGACGGCGTCACTCAGCTCTTCGGTTCGGATGTCGCGATGGCGGTCACGGGTGCCGCAGGACCGGACGGACACGACGGAGCGGAACCCGGCGATGTGTGGATCGCCCTCCGAATCGGGCCCGAGACCAGTACCCATCGATGCGATCTGAATGGGGAACCCGAGACGATATGCCAGGAGACCTGTGCGGTGGCCTTGGCCCTTCTGTCATCAGCGCTGGAATGATCTCGCAGGCGGGATAGGTGGATTCTGACGGCATGGCACCAACTACGGGACCCCGACGTCACCACCCACGCTGCCGACATCTCCCATGACGATCGTCACGAGCGTGCTCGCCGTACTTGCGGCGAGCAGCAATGCCGTCTCGAACGTGCTCCAGCGCAAGGCGAACCTCGAGGAGACGTCCGACCAAGCGCTCTCCCTCCGATTGGTATGGCGGCTCGTCCACAACGGGGTTTGGCTGGCGGCGATCGCTGCCGTGACGTTGTCTTTCGTTCTCCAGGCAGTCGCTCTCGGGAAGGGCACCCTGGCAGCCGTCGAGCCCATTATCGTTCTCGAACTGCCCCTCACCATCATCGTGGCAACGTTCACCATCGGCGGGCCGCTTCGCCGCTCGGAACTCGGTGCCATCGTCGTCATGACGGCCGGATTGGGACTCGTCCTCATCGGGCTCGATCCACGCGGGATGCCTCACCCGGAGGTCGCCGCGTCGAGCTGGGCGATCGGAATCCCGGTGACGGCAACCGCTGTCGGCACGCTCGTTCTCCTCGGGCGGGCCTCCAGCGGAGCGCGGCGCGCCCTCCTCTACGGCACGGCCACCGGTATCCAGTTCGGGATGACGGCAGCGCTCATGAAAGGACTGACGACCAGCTTCAGCTCCGGCGGGTTCGCTGCCGTCTTCACGTCTTGGGACACGTACGCCATGGTGGTGTCGGGCATCCTCGGAATGGTGCTCGTCCAGAACGCGTTGCAGGCGGGCCGACTGGTGGCGGCACAGCCCGGCATCACGCTCCTCGATCCGGTCGCGGCAGTTGGCTGGGGTGTCTTCGCCTTCCATGAGAAGATCAATGGAGGGTTGTGGTGGGTGGCGATCGGCACGGGGGCGGCAGCGATGGCCATTGGAACTGCGTTGCTCGCCACCTCACCGGTTCTTCAGAGCGCAGACAGCGGCCAAGGTGCACGCAGGTGACGATCACAGGTAGACATGACCCGTGACCGGTGAATCACTGGCGAGCTATCGGAAGAAGCGGCGCCCGGGCCACACTCCGGAGCCCATCCCGGCCAGGACGAAAGCGGGCAAAAGGGGGACGAAGCAGCCGACCTTCGTCATCCAGGAGCACCACGCCTCCAGCCTTCACTGGGACTTCCGCCTCGAGCACGACGGGGTGCTCGTCTCCTGGGCCCTTCCGAAGGGCCTCCCACCGACACCCGACGAGAACCATCTCGCTGTCCATGTAGAGGACCATCCGCTCGAGTACGGGAGCTTCAGCGGCACGATCCCGAAAGGCGAGTACGGCGCCGGCGACGTGTCGATCTGGGACAGCGGCGTCTACGACTGTGAGAAATGGCACCCGAAAGAGATCAAGGTCGTCCTCCACGGCGAGCGGGCCACGGGCCGCTACGTGCTCTTCCCCACCCGGGGCAAGGACTGGATGATCCACAGGATGGATCCCGCCCCGAAGGGTTTCGAGCCCCTGCCGAAGCAGCTGCGTCCGATGCTGGCCGTTGCCGGCGCGCTCCCTCCCGACGACGGCGAATGGGCCTACGAGTTCAAATGGGACGGCATCCGGGTGCTCGTCTTCATCGACGGCGGCCGTACCCGCCTGGCCAGTCGCAACGGCAACGACGTCACGGCTGCGTACCCCGAGCTGCGCGGGCTGGGGGAGTCGATGGGGTCCCACCCGGTCCTCCTCGACGGCGAGATCGTCTCCCTCGACTCCGAAGGACGGCCGTCGTTCGGCCAGCTCCAACACCGGATGCACGCCACCTCACCCGCCAGTGTGAAGAAGGCCGCCTCGGTGAACCCGGCCAGTCTGGTGATCTTCGACCTGCTCCACCTGGACGGGATCTCGCTGCTCGGTCTCGGCTACGACGAGCGCAGGACGACCCTCGAGCAGCTGGGGCTCGACGCCCCGGGCTGGGCGGTCACGCCCTCGTTCACCGACGATTCCGGTGCCCAGGTCTTCCGGACTGCGGTCGAGATGGGGATGGAAGGGGTCGTGGCCAAGCGCCGCAAGAGCCCCTATGAGCCCGGCAGGCGAAGCCGCGACTGGATCAAGGTGAAGGGTGAGCGGACCCAGGAGGTCGTGATCGGGGGCTACACCAAGGGGAACGGCCACCGGCGTGCCGATTTCGGGGCCCTCCTGCTCGGACTGCCGTCCCCCGATGGCCGGAAGCTGACCTTCGTCGGCAAGGTCGGCACGGGGTTCTCCGATGCCTCACGAAGCGAGCTACTCGTCGATCTGAAACGTCTCCGCCGGGCCACGAGCCCGTTCACCGACCGGCTTCCGTCCCCCATCGAGAGGGAGGCCATCTGGGTGTCCTCGAGGCTGGTGGGCGAGGTCCGCTATGCCGAACGGACATCGGACGGGTACTTCCGCCATCCCGTCTGGCGTGGCCTCCGTCCCGACAAGTCTCCGAAGGATGTCCACCGTGAGCCCTGAGATGTCATGAGCCCGAGCAAGTCGGTGCGGACGACCATCGACGATCGGCAGCTGACCGTCTCCAACTTGGACAAGGTGCTCTACCCCGGGAGTGGGTTCACCAAGCGGCAGGTCATCGACTACTACGTCCGCATCGCCGAGGTCATGCTGCCGCACGTCCGGGACCGTCCCCTGACGATGAAGCGCTATCCGAACGGCGTGGACCACAAGTTCTTCTTCGAGAAGCACATCCCCGATCACGCCCCGGAGTGGATCGACCGCAGGGCCGTGCCGTCGACGTCAGAGGGTGATCAGGTGGTGTACCCCGTCCTCGACGATCGACCGTCCCTGGCGTGGGCGGCGAACCTGGCCGCCATCGAGTTCCATGTCCCGCTGTGGCACGTCGGTAGGAGGAGAACGCTTCCCGCCCGTCCCGATCACATGGTCTTCGATCTCGATCCCGGCGACGGGACATCGATCGTCGAATGTTGTCGGGTGGCCGCACATGTGGCCGAGGTGGTCAAATCCGGCCGATCCTCCTGCTGGCCCAAGACGAGCGGGTCCAAGGGCCTCCAGCTCTACGTCCCCCTGGGGGGCAGGCCGACCTGGGACACCGTCCGCGACCGCGCCCATTCCATCGCCGTCCAACTCGAGCACGAACTCTCCGACCTCGTGGTCTCCAACATGCGCAAGGCATTGAGGAAGGACCGGGTCCTCATCGACTGGAGCCAGAACCACCCGGCGAAGACCACGGTCGCCGCCTACTCGTTGAGGGCCCGGGACGAGCCGACGGTCTCGACGCCCGTCACCTGGGCGGAGGTCGACGGATGCGCCCGGTCAGGGAGACCGGCGGACCTCGTCTTCACCGCCGACGACGTGCTCGACCGCGTCGAGCGCCACGGCGACCTGTTCAGCGAGGTGTAGGGGCGGGAACTGCCGTCGTCATCACGGCCCATGGTCCCGGGTCGAAAGTCGCGCGTCCTATTCGACGACATTGGCATCGTCGACGAGCACGGCGTCGACCTCATCGAGCTCGGAAAGCGATGCCGCCAGGTCGTTCACCGATCCCTTGCCGTGAACGCTCAAGGCCACCTCGACCATCCGGCCCTGGCCCTCTCCTTCCTCCGATCGCCCCTCCCTCGTCCGCCCCCGGTCGTAGGTCTCGGTCGAGACCTCGTCGATGGTGAAGCCGGCCGACGTCGCCACCTCGAGCAGTTGGCGCAGGATGCCCCGGCCGTCGGGATACCGCACCCTGAGCATCGAGACCGCGGTAGGCGAATGAGGGAGGCGCCGGACGAGCTGGGTGTAGGCCGTGGCCACCACGAAGTAGATGGCGGTCGTGATCACGGCGAGCACCGGCAACCCGGCGCCTGCGCCGGCGCCGACGGCGGCGGTGAGCCAGATGGATGCCGCCGTGGTGAGCCCGCGTACCGAGTCCCGACGCACGAAGATGAGGCCGGCGCCGAGGAACCCGATGCCGGTCACGATCTGAGCCGCCACCCGGGACGGGTCGAGGACCACGCGGCCCGGCTCGAGCACATCGGTGAACCCGTACTTGCTGATCAGCATGAACAGCGCAGCGCCGACGCCCACCAACGTGTGGGTCCGGAGGCCGGCGTTCTTCTGCCGGAACTCGCGTTCGAGCCCGATCAACGAGGAGAGTGCCAACGCCAGGGCGAGCTCGGCGATCTGACGCCAACCCTCGCCGTTCAGAGAGCTGGTCGCCAACAGATGGGCCACGGCCTGGCTGCCCGGAGACACCGGGTCAGGCTATCGGTGAGGCGACGGGGCGGTCACTGGAGAGGCTCAGGGCTCGGCGGGGAACAGGTCGCGGAGCCGGGTCAGCGTTCGGGAGAGCAGCCGTGAGACCTGCATCTGGCTGACGCCGATGCGGGCCGCGATGTCCGACTGCGTCCAGCCGTCGACGAACCGAAGTTGGAGGATCGTCCGTTCGCGATCGGGAAGGCGCTCCAGGGCCTGGCGCAGGACCAGGCTGTTGTCCACGCTTCGGAGGCGCTTGTCGACACCGCCCAACCGGTTGGCGAGGGTCTCCTCGTGGCCGTCCGGAGCGTCTATCGAGAAGGCCCGATAGCCGTTGCCCGCTTCGAGAGCCTCCAGCACCTTCTCCTCGGGGACCCCGGTCGCCTCAGACAGCTCGAACACGGTGGGTGAACGTCCGAGCTTCTGGGACAACCCGTCGATCGCATGGCCGAGCTCGAGGTAGAGCTCCTGGATCCTTCGGGGTGCCCTGACCGCCCATCCCGTGTCCCGGAAGTGCCGTTTGAGCTCGCCGAGAACGGTGCGCGTGGCGAAGGTGCTGAACTCGACTCCGCGGGCCGGATCGAAGCGGTCGACTGACTTGATGATCCCGACCGACGCCACCTGCACGAGGTCTTCGTACGACTCACCCCGATTGGCGAACCGGCGAGCCAGATGGTGGGCAAGACGCAGGTGCGCGGTGACGAGCTCGTCACGCAGCCGGGGATCGCGGGTTGCCGCGTACTCTCTGAATTTCTCGCGGGTCGAGTCGGCGTCGCTCTCGGAAAGGCGCTGTTCCATCACACCTAGGACGACATCTTGTGCTTCCTCAGCCAGCCCTCTGCAACGCCCCCGTCGCCGGAGCTCACCTCGTACTCGTCGACGAGCGCACCGACGATCAGTCCCGACAACGCCTCGTCGTGATGGTCCCCCCCCGCATCGACCGTCGCGTCACCGTCCTCGTTCCCCGTCGTCATCTCCGGTTCGAACACGCAGACGACCTCGATGAGACCGTGGTCGCCTCCGAAGCTGAGCCGTAGCCGACCGTCGACGTCCCCGGGGGCCACCAGCAGGCAGAGCTCGTCGACAGCCAGCCGCAGATCGTCGACCTCGCCGATGTCGAACCCCAAACGGTTGGCCACCGTTGCAACCGCCAGTCGTGCCATCACGATCAGGTCAGCCCGAGCCGGGATCGTCAGCTCGACCACGCTCTGCAGGCGGGATGTCCTCGTCATGGCGGAGGTCATGAGGCCCGGTGCTCCAGCGCCTGGTCGACGGTGGGCAGGATGGTGAAGGCCTTGTTCAATCCCGTGATCTCGAAGACCTTGAGGACCCGCGACTCGCCGAACACCAGGCGGAGCCCACCACCGGCGGCGCTGCAGGACTTGTCGGAGCCCACGAGGACGCCGAGGGCGGTCGAATCGAGGAAGGTCACGGCGAGCAGATCGACGACGATGTCGAACCTTCCCGCCTCCAGCTGGGCTTCGAGACACTTGCGTAGGAGAGGAGACGTACCCATGTCGAGCTCGCCGGAGACCGAGACGACGGCCCTCCCGTCTACCACCCGTTCCGAGATGTCAAAATCCTGCTCCATCGGCTCCCTCTTCCGTGTGTTCCGCAGATCGGAGTGTCAAGGTGAAGCGCCACTATCATGCCGCGCCCGCCCCGCATCCGCCGGAGAGGTCTCACCGATGGGGGGTCAGGACGCCTTCTTGCGAGCCGGCGCCTTCCGCGCCGGCGCCTTCGCCGTCGGAGCCTTCCCCGAAGCCGATCGAGTCGAGCGGGAGGGCCGCTTGTCGCCACCCCCGGCTTTGGGCCTCGGAGGCCGCGTCGAAGGGGTCTTCTTGCCGGCGACGCCGTCGCCGCGCTTCGCCGCACCGGCCCGCTTCACCTCCTGGACGCTCTCCTGCAGGGCGGTCATGAGGTCGATGACCGGTGCGACACCGGCGTCCGACTCCCCCTCGTTGCTCACGATCGATTCGCCCTTGCGTTTCCGCTCGATCAGGGACTCGACCTGCTCGAGGTAGGTGTCGCGGTACGCATCGACCTTCCACGGACTGGCGAGCGATTCGACCAGCTGGATCGCCATCTTCAGCTCGCGCTCCTTTGGCTCTTCGAGCTCGTCCGCGCCCTCGAAGATGTACTTGGGATCGCGTATCTCGTCGGCGAAGTACAGGGTCTCGAGGACGAGGACGTCCCGATCGGCGCGGACGACGCAGAGGTACTCCTTGCCGCGCATCACGAACGACGAGACCCCGACCTTGCCCGTCTCGGCCAGGGCACGGTGCAGCAGCCCATAGGCTTTCTTCGCCTCCGGGGACTTCGGGCCGAGGTAGTACGCCGAGCGGAACAGGATCGGGTCGATCTCGGCCAGGTCCACGAAGTCGGTGATCTCGATGTTGGAGGAGCGTTTCGGCGCGATCTCCTCCAGCTCGCCCGGCTCGACGATCACGAAGGACCCGTCGCCGAGGTCGTATCCCTTCACGATCTCCTTGTACGCCACCTCATTGCCGGTCCGCTCGTTGACCCGGTGGTTCCGCACGCGGTCCGAGGTGCCGGCCTGGAACTGATGGAAGTGGATCGTGTGGTCGGTCGTGGCCGAGTACAAACCGACCGGGATGTTGACGAGACCGAAGCTGATCGATCCGGTCCAGATGGTATGGGGCATTGCGACTCCTGTTCCCCGCTCCGCTCGCGGCGGTGGCACTGGCCCGACATATCCAGCTACGGGCAGGCCATCTACAGTGGCCAGCGAATGTCCCACCCGTCAATACCCGACTCGACCTCGGTTTGACGTTCGAACCTCGGTCCGACACATAGGACCAGGTAGACGGCCAAAAACTGGTGCCTTGCGCCGGGGCCGCCGGCCGCATCTCCACCCTTCTGCACCCCGGGCCAGAGGCGGGGCGGACGGTGGGAGAGCGGTGTCCGACCATCCTTTGTCCCGGTTACCGGCGACGCTCGGTGGTATGACCCCAGCATGTCCACACCGAAATCACGGATGACCCGGGTCCGCTCCGGCCTCGAGTTCGCCTTCATCGCCGGGGCGGTCATCGCCGTCGTCGCCGTCGGCAGCCACTACATCGGCTGGCCGCTCGTCACCGCCGCCCTCGGCCCGACGATCTACTTCTTCGCCGCTCATCCGCACAGCGAGACCACCGCCATCCGCAACGCCGTGACCGGCCATGCTGTGGGAGCGGCGGCGGGACTGGCGTCGCTGGCCGTGTTCGGGCTCTGGAGCGTCCGTGGCATCGCCGACAAGGGGTACCTGAGCTGGTCGCGGGTGGGGGCCGTGATCATGGCCATCGCCCTCACCCTCTTCGTCCTCGAGCTCATCGACACCCACCACGCGCCGGCCGGGGCGACGAGCCTGCTCGTGGCGACGGGGCTCGCCCGTCCAGGCCCCCCGCTCTACGGGCTTCTCGTCGGCCTCGCCATCGTGATCCTCATCGGCCCGGCGATCTCCCGCGTCGTCGCCGGCGGCCTTCCCGACCGGGAAGGCGACAGCGCGATCGAAAGCGAGCGAGAACGCTCGACCTGAGCCCGCCATCGATGGTGCCCCGACGTGCTGCGTGGCCGGCTCGCCGACCGTTTGGGAACAGCCCGCTGCGGGTAGACCACGCGGCGCTGTCTCACCGGCTCGATCGTGACCCGGCCGAGGCTGTCATACCGACCGCAGGGAGGGAGAGATGCCCCAACAGTCCTGGAGCGCCAAGCGGGAACGGCAGTACGAGCACATCAAGGAAGGCCTGGAATCGCACGGCCGACCCGGACGGGTGGCCCGGGAGATCGCCGCTCGCACGGTCAACAAGAAGCGCGCCCGCACCGGCGAAGCGGACGAGGCCAGCCGGACCTCGGTGGAAGACATCTCGTCGGAACGCCGCGGCGGCCTCCGCTCGCATGCCGGACCCGGCGGCCGGACCCGCGACCAGCTCTACCGCGAGGCACAGCAGCGCAACATCAAGGGTCGGTCGAAGATGACGAAGGCCCAGCTCCAGCGGGCGGTGGGCCGCTGATCCGGCGGGGGTCCCCTTCCCCGCTCGGCAGTACCTCCACCGCCGGTTGTGAGGATCGGCCTCTACACTCATGCCATGAGTCCGGCGATTGACGCCACCGGCCGCCACGTCCTGGTTACCGGTGCGACATCGGGGATCGGGCGGGAGGTCGCACGACAGCTGGTCGTGGCCGCGGCGGACGTCGCCGTCGTGGCCCGGGACGCAGGGCGCGGCAGGGAGCTCGTCGCCGAGCTCGCCCGCCTGACCGGAGCAGGACGGGCACAGCTGTTCGAATCCGACCTCTCGTCGATAGGTGATGTCCGTCGGTTGGTCGCTGATGTCCGCGACCGTTTCGGGCGCATCGATGTGCTCGTCAACAACGCCGGGGTGGACATGGGCCGTCGGCACGTCACCGAGGACGGGCTCGAGACGACGTTCGCCGTCAACTACGCCGCACCGTTCCTGATCGCCAAGGGCCTGGCACCCCTGCTCGAGTCCAATGCCCCGTCTCGCGTGGTCAACGTCGTGTCCAGTGGCCACAAGGGGGGTCGCATCGACTTCGACGATCTCCAGAGCGAGCGGAGCTACAGCGGACAGCGGGTCTACAACACGTCGAAGCTCGCCCTCGTCCTCTTCACCTACGAGCTCGCCCGCCGCCTCGCCGGAACCGGTGTCGGTGTCCACGGCGTCGATCCCGGCTTCGTCCGGACGGGTCTCGGTCGGACACTGCCAGTCGGATACCAGATCGCCGGCGTGGCGATGTGGCCGTTCATGGCCCCGGTCGCAAAGGGCGCTGCCCACGTCGTGTGGGCGGCCACCTCTCCGACCCTCGATGGGACGACCGGCACCTATCTGAAGGGTGACCAGGCCGTGCGCTCGAGCAAAGCGTCCTATGACGAGGAGTTGGCCGGTCGGCTCTGGAAGACCACCGAGGACCTGCTCGCCGAGAAGGCGGGGTAGTTCGACGCTTCCGGGCCGGCAGGTGGACACCGGGGTCGTGATAGTCGGCGGCGGCATCGCCGGGCTGACAGCCGCCATCGCCCTCGACCGGGCCGGTGTCGACGTCCAGGTCGTCGAGCGGGCCACGGCCCTGACCCAGGGCGGCACGGTCCTCTCCCTCTGGCCGAACGCGCTCGCCGCCCTCGATCAGGTCGGGCTTCGTACACGGGTGATGGCGATCGGGATGCCGGCATCCCGAGCGGCCGTCCGGGATCCGTCGGGCAGGCGGATCATGGTGGTCGACCAGTCGCGTCTCGGTCGAGAGCCCGAAATGAAGGCGATCGTCGTGCGGAGGTCGGATCTGCAACAGCTTCTGCTCGATGCGGCCGCCCATCTTCCCATCAGGCTCAAGACGAGCGCCGAGCTCATCACCGATGCCGGCGATTCGATGGCCGTGACGCTTGTGGGCGGCGGGACCATCCGGGCGAACGTCGCCCTGGCCTGTGACGGGATCCAATCGGTCGGCCGTCCCCTGGTCGGCAACCCACCGCTCGCCTACGCCGGTAGGACATCCTGGCGAGCCGTCGTGGAGGACGCCGGCGACCTGGTCGGAGAGACAGCCCTGACGATCGGCGGCGGCAGCCAGTTCATCATGACCCCGATGCGTGACGGGGCCGCCTACTGGGCCGCCGACGTGCGCCTTCCTGCCGGTGCGAACGCAGCCATGACCGACGCCAGGGCCTTCCTCGCCTCCGTCTTCGCCGACTGGCACCACCCGATCACGCGGCTGATCGAGATGACCGGCGAGGATCGCCATGTGACCGCCGACCTCTACGACGCCGTTCCGCGGCACCTCGCCGCCGGCCGCCTGGCCCTCCTCGGTGACGCTGCCCACCCGATGATGCCCGACCTCGGTCAGGGAGCGTGTCAGGGGATCGAAGACGCCGTCGTGGTGGCCGCCTGCCTCTGCCGCGTTCCCGATCCGCTCGCCGCCCTGGCCCGTTACGAGACGCTGCGCCTGGACCGTGTGCGAAGGATCGTCCGTGGCTCGCGCCGGCTCGGTCGGATCGCCACGCTCAGGTCGCCGCCGCTCGTCGCGGCCAGGAACGCCGTCGGGCGTCACGTGCCGGCTGCAGCCAACGCCCGGATCACCGCCTCGTTCGCCGGCGAGTCCGGGTTCGCCTCGACCCTCCCCCGGCCATAGCCCTCGGGTCGGACGATCCTCGCCGGCGCCGGTGCGGAAGACTGACTGCCATGGTCGAAGAGGAAGTAGAGAGGGCACTCCGCCAGCTCGATGCCGGCGTGCGGTTCGACTGGGGACCGGTCGCCGCCCGCCACCTGCACGAGGCGTCCGGTTGCCTCGTCATCGTCGACGTGCTGACGTTCACGACCGCCACCACCGTCGCCACCGGCCGCGGGATGGAGGTCCTGCCGTACCACCTCGGGGCCCCCGGTCTCGAATCCTTCGCCGCCGACCACGGTGCAGAGCTGGCGGTCCGCCGGCGGGAGGTCTCCGCCGCTCATCCCTGGTCGCTCTCGCCGGGCACCCTCCTCCGCGGGCCGCTCGCCGCCCGGCTGGTCCTCCCGTCGCCCAACGGATCCGCAATCGCCGCCATCGCCGCCGAGTCCGGTGGTCTGGCCCTGGCGTCGTGCCTGCGCAACAGCGGTGCCGTCACGAGCTGGCTGCTCGACAACGGCTACGGCACCGCCAACCGTCCGATCACCGTCGTGGCCGCCGGCGAGCGGTGGCACGACGGATCGCTCCGCCCCGCCCTCGAAGACGGCCTCGGTGCCGGGGCAGTCCTCTCGGGACTGCGTGCCGCCGGGCTCCCGCTCTCGGTGGAGGCGGCGGCGATGGCGGTCGCCTACGACGCCACCGGTGATGTCGCGGCGGCCGTCCGGGGCTCGGGGTCGGCGCTGGAGCTGGACGGTGTCGGCTGCGCCCAGGACGTCGAACTGGCGGTCGCACTCGACGTCGACGTCCACGTCCCCGTCCTCACCGACGGCGCCTTCGCCGCCGGTTAGCGGATCTCCTCCGAACCTCAGGAGTCGAGGGTGAAGGTCTCCGTCCCGGTGTTGCCCTTCCCGCTGCTGAAGTGGGCCTCGCCGCGTGCGCCGACTTGTAGTCGCCGGTTCCGCCGGTGATGGCCACGTAGAAGTCCCCTGTTCCTCCGGCCGGACCGATGCCCTGCAGGGTCAGCTCGCCCTTGGGCAGCTTCACCCCGATGTAGCAGAGTGAGGACGCCGCCGTGATCAGCACGCAATGGACGTTGTCCGTTCCCACGATCTTGCCGTCCTGCAGGTAGTTGTCGGTGATCACGACGTAATCGCCGGGTTGCGGCTGTTGAGAGGTCTGGCCGGCGATGGGGATGGCCGAGAAGGAGGCTTCGACGGTCTTGTAGGTGAGTGTGGTCGAGGCGGCGGATGCGCTCGACGAGCAGGCGGCAACGAGGGCCCCGGCGAGGACGGCGACACCGGACAAGGCGGCCGCTCGGGCGCTCCTCTGGAGCAGATGGCTGGGTCTCATCGGTCGGTCACGGTCCTTTCCTTCGATTTCGTCGGGGTGGTTCAGTCGGGGGAGCGGAAGATCGGGCGGAATGTGGCTGCGTCCTGGAACCGGATGATCGGATCCCACCCGTGCCAGGCCAGGTTCTCGTCGACGCGGGTGCCGGCCCGCATGGCCGAGAGCGCCCGTGCCAACCCCTCCTCGCTGTCCGCTTCGTAGACGACGAAGGTGCGCCGAGAGGCGGCTCCGACGCTCTCGTAGCGACGGACGCACGTCCACGCCGGAACCTCGGCGACGTTGGTCGGCAGGTACTGCCCGTGGTACCAGTCGGCGAACTCGCCTTCGTCGCCCTCGTCGATGTCCGCCGTCACGAGGAAGAACGGCCGCCTCCCGAACCGGCCGTCGGGCGAGAGGCGCGGATGCTCGTAGATCTGGCGGTAGACCCGGCGATCGACATCGCCCACCGGGCCCTCCAACCACGCATCCCAGGCTTCCCGGGCCGGATGCCCGGCCGGCAGCGCCCCAACGGTTGCGAACCGTTCCACATCGGCATCGTCCGAGCACTCATAGATGGCGAGGTACCTCCGTTCGTACCACCGGAGACTTCCGTCCACGCCGTACTCGGCGTAGCGGCGCACGGACGTCAGCGCAGGGACGGCCGAGAGCACGGCCGGGATGTGCTCTCGGTGGTAGAAGTGGTTGAACTCGGCCTCGGCGTCGGGTGCCACGGTGAGCGAGACGACGTAGAGCGCCGGGCCCTCCGCCACCGGGCTCACGTGCCCGCTCCGGCGATCATCCGAGCCCTCGACCTGCGCCCGGAGACACGGCGGACACTCCGTGTGACACCTCGTCAGTCACCATGTGTGATTGTTACACTACGCAGAGTGACATCGTCAAGAGAGGTCCGAGCCAGTCAGCGCCGCCACCGCCGCACCGTCCGCTCCCGCATCCTCGAGGCCGCCGTCCAGCTCCTCACCGAGCGGTCGTGGTCCGATGTCTCGATCGACGACGTCATGGCGGCGAGCGGCCTGTCGAGGACGAGCTTCTACCGGCACTTCGACGACAGGCAGAGCCTGATGCTCACCCTTTTGGCAGACGTCGGCGAGCAGACAGGCGCTCCGGCCAAGCGCTGGTCGGACGCGACGGGCGATCCGGTCGCCGCCCTGCGACAGGCCGTCCACGACCTAACCGAGGTCTACGCGAAGAACGGGCCCGTGCTGCGGGCCATTGCCGAAGCCGCTGCCCACGACGCCGGGATCGATGCCGCCTACCACCAGCTGGCCGACTCCTTCATCGCCATGGTTACCTCGCGGATCGCCGCCGACGTGGCAGAGAGACGAAGCGACATCAACGACCCCTCCGAGACAGCCCGGGCGCTCGTATGGATGAACGAGCGCTATCTGACCGAGACCATGGGGCGCCAGCCTCCGGGCGACGTGATCACGACGAGCAACGCGTTGGCCGGTGTCTGGATCCGGACGATCTACGGCACTCCGTAACCACGCTCACCACCCGCGGAGATCCACGCTCCAGCGGTCCACGACCTCGTCGCCGTCGACGATCCACAGCGCCTCGTGGTAGGCGACCGTCGGATCGATGTGGGCCGGTACGACCTGGACACGGTCGCCGACCCGGGACGGCGACCGCGGGACGAACGTCAGATGCTCGTCGGAGCAGAACAGCACGTCGCCGGTGTCGAGCGACGGGTTGCCATGGTCCATGCCGAGAGCCTTCAACCCGCAGTCGGCCACCGCCCAGTTCGGTGACACCGAGATGATGGTGGACACGATGCGGAGCGCCTGACCGAAGGGCAGTCCGAGCTTGCCGTACGCCGTGTCCATCAAGGCGTAGGAGCCGGCCTGGATCTCGGTCGCCCAGTGGTTGAGGTCGAAGGTGCCGGTGCCGCCGGCCGAGACGAGCTCGCCGCCCACGTCCTCGTGGGCAGCGGTGAGCACACCCATAGCCGTCTCGAGCTGCTCGGTCCGCTGCTCCCTGTCCTCGAGCCCGACGATGTGGCCCTCGTAGCCCATGACGCCCCGGACCGAGAGACCTCGGGCCCGGGCCCGGTCCGCCAGGCGGCCGGCGTCCTCGGGCCGGCAGCCGCACCGGGGCAGGCCCACGTCCACGTCGATCAGGACCTCGTCGACGTGAGCCGCCACCGCCGCCTCGATGATGGCCTCGGAGTCGACGGCCATGGTGACCCGGGCCCCTTCCCGGGCCAGGGTACCCAACCGTGCGGCGTCGACCACCTCGTTGGCGAGAAGGAGGTCCTCGCCGAGCCCGGCTGCGGCCATGCCCTCCATCTCCCTGATGGTGGCGCACGTGAACCCGGAGTGGCCGAGGCCGGCCTGGCGGGCGGCGAGTGCGGTGCACTTGTGGGCCTTGACGTGGGGACGCAGCCGTCGCCCGGGAAGGGCCTCGGCCATCGTCGTCAGATTGTGCTCGAACAGGCCGGCGTCGACCACCAGGGCCGGGGTCACGAGGTCGGCCACATGCACGGTCGGCAGCGTAGCGGTGCAAGATCGGCGAGGCCGTCCCCCACGGGCATGGGCGCCGGCACGCGGATACCGTCATCCCCATGGAGGCTCCGTGGTTGGGCGACGCCTGCTCCCTGGTCGACGCCTTCCGGGCCGGACAGCTCTCGCCGCTCGAGGCGGTCGACGCCGCGCTCGGCCGCCATTGACGCCTCCCCGCTCGGAGCCGTGAGCTTCCTCGACGTCGACCGGGCACGGGAGGCTGCAGAACGTGCCGACCTGTCGCTCCCGTTCGGCGGCGTGCCCTTCGGAGTGAAGGAGCTCGAGCGGGTGGAGGGATGGCCCCACACCGAGGCGTCGGTTATCTTCTCGAAGCGCGTCGCTTCCTCCGACGACACCGGGACGGCGAGGCTCCGGCGAACGGGCGCGGCCCTTCTCGCCCAGACGACGGCGAGCGAGTTCGGTGGGATCAACTGCACCTCCACCGAGCTGCACGGCACCACCCGCAACCCGTGGAACCCGGCGGTCACTCCCGGCGGGTCCTCGGGAGGCTCGGCGGCTGCGGTGGCCGGAGGCCTCCTTCCCATCGCCACCGGGAGCGACGGTGGCGGGTCGATCCGCATCCCGGCCGGATTCACCGGCCTGTTCGGGCTCAAGGCCACCTACGGACGGATCCCCCGGGGCCCTAAAGCGAGCGTCGAGCCGATGACGGGCACGCTCGGCTGCCTGTCCCGGTCGGTGCGGGACACGGCCCGGTTCTTCGATGCCCAGAACGGGTTCGACCGGCGCGATCCCTCGAGCCTGCCCGCCGTCGGCGGGTGGGAAGCGGGGCTCGGAAGCCTCGACCTCTCGGGCATGACCGCGGCGGTCATCTGTGACCTCGGCATCGCCCGTGTCCGTACCGAGGCGGCGGACGTCGTGGTCGATGGGGCGGAACGCCTGGTCCGGGAAGCGGGCCTCTCGCTCGTCGGGGTGACACCGGGCCTGCCCCCGCTCCGGGGCCAGTGGGCGATGGCCAACCAGCCGAGCTTCCTCGCCGACCTGGGCGATGCCTACCCCCACTGCCTCCACGAGCTATCGCCTGCCATGCGGGCCGGCATCGAGGCGGCAAGGGAACGTTTCACCCTGGAGCGGGCGGCGGCCATCGAGTCCTACCGCCGCCAGCTGAACGAGGCCATGGCCGACCTCTTCGACGAGGCCGACTTCGTTCTCTGCTCCACCAACCCCGACGTGGCCTTCCGGGCAGAAGGGCCGCCGCCTTCCACTATCACCGGGGCCGACCTCATCCATGAGGTCGGCTTCTCCCGGGCCATCATGAACAACGCCGCCCTCACCGCGCCTTCCAACCTCAACGGCAGCCCGGCCGTCAGCATCCCGGCCGGCCTCGTCGACGGCCTCCCCGTCGGCCTCCAGGTGCTGGCCGGCCACCACCGCGAGCCGTTCCTGTTGGAGCTGGCCCACGTGGCCGAGCGCCGGATGGGCTGGCCGATGGTGGCCCCGGGCGCGCCCCTTCGGTGAAGGCCGCAGCTGCCGATCCAGCGGCCCGACCGAGAGGAGCCCGGAGGCCCCACCGCTAGGGTCGGCGTCGATCCCGGTCGCCGCTCGAAAGAGGAGACGCTGGTGGACCTCGACTTCGCCACGGCGACCGAGTTGTCGCCGCCCTCTCCGACCGAACCGTCTCGAGCACCGAGATCCTCGACCATCTGCTCGGGCGCATCGAGTCCCTCAACCCCGGGCTGAACGCCGTGGTGGCCCTGGACGTGGACCGGGCCCGGCAGGAAACGGCCGTCAGCACCACCGCCGGGCCTGGGCCCGACTCTTCGACCACGTCGACGTCGTCCTGGCACCGGTCATGCCGACAACGGCGTTCCCTCACGAAACGAGCGGCAGATGACCGAACGGACGGTCAACATCGACGGGGTCGAGGTTCCCCACGTCGTGGCGATGGCATGGTGCGGGGCGATCGGAGCGGTGCTGTTGCCGGTGGTCACGCTCCCGACCGGTCGCACACCCGCCGGCCTGCCGTCGGCGTGCAGGTCATCGGGCCCTACCTCTCCGATCGCCGCCTGCTGCAGATCGCCGGGCTGCTCGACACGGCGGCCGGCCCCGGGTTCACCCCGCCCTCGCTCTGAACCCCTGGACGCGTCCGCTAGGCGGCCGAGGTGAAGAAGGTCTCGCGCAGCTGGCGCTTCAACATCTTGCCGGACGGGTTCCGCGGGAGGCGCTCCTCGGTGAAGGCGACCCGGCTCGGGACCTTGTAGGCGGCGAGCTTGTCCGAGAGGAAGGAGCGCAGATCGTCCTCGGTCAGGCCGGCATCGTCTTTCTTCTGCACGACGGCAACGACCTCTTCGCCCAAGCGGTCGTGGGGCACCCCGAACACGGCGGCCTCGTAGACGCCGGGGTGGTCGTAGATAGCACTCTCCACCTCGGAGGAGTAGACGTTCTCGCCCGCCCGGAGCACCATGTCCTTGGCCCGGTCCTCGATGTAGAGGAAGCCGTCTGCGTCGATACGGCCGACATCGCCCGAGGCCAGCCAGCCGTCGACGATCGTCTCCGCCGTCTCCTTCGGCTTGTTCCAGTAGCCCCTGATGAGGTTGGGGCCCTTCATCCAGATCTCGCCGCGCTCACCCGGCGGCAACGGGCGCAGCTGCTCGTCGCGGATCTCGGTGTCCATGATGGTGGTCCAGGCCCGACCGGTCGACGTCGGGTGGGAGACGTAGTCGTCCCCGGTGTTGCCCGGCCCGAAGGCGTTCGTCTCCGTCATGCCGTAGCCGATGTTGGGACGGCCGCGCGAGAACCCCTTCTCCACCCGGTCCACCAGCTTTGCCGGCGCCGGGGCGCCGCCGCCGCCGATGGTGGCGAGCGACGACGTGTCGTACTTCGAGAACGACGGGCTCTCCAAGAGGTCCCAGCTCTGGGTGGGAACTCCCACGAAGGCCGTGACCTTCTCGGCCTCGATGAGCCGGAGGGCGGTCTCGGGGTCCCAGCGGTGCATCATGACGAGCTTCATCTTGAGCCCGAAGCACGAGAGCATCACCGGTATGCACCCGGTCACGTGGAACAGGGGCACGATGAGGATGAAGCTCGGCAGGTCGCCCGCTCCGGCGAACAGGTCGTCACCCTTGCTCTTGGCGGACAGGATGGTCGAGTTGGCCCAGAACGCGCACAAGGCCTGGGTGACGGCGCGGTGGGTCGAGACCGCTCCCTTCGGGAAGCCGGTCGTCCCCGACGTGTAGAGGATAGTGGCGTCGTCGTCGGGGTCGACCTCGACGGTCGGCATGGGATCCCCCATGGTGACGACGTCCTCGTAGCGGAGGACGCCGACCGGCGCCGGCTCGATGCTGTCCGACCGGACCACGACGAGGGGGAGGTCGCGTTCGCGGGTGACCGGGAGCGAGCGCTCGACCCGCTCGGGATCGACGATGAGGAGGGAGAGCCCGGAGTCCTCGACGCCGTACGTGATCTCCTTCTCGGTCCACCACGCGTTGAGCGACACGGCCACGGCACCGATCGAGAGGATGGCGGCGAAGCTGATGATCCACTCGGGCAGGTTGCGCATGGCGATGCCGACGCGGTCCCCCTTCCTGATGCCGAAATCGTGGACGAGAGCGTGAGCGAGGGCGTCGACATGACCCATGACCTGGTCGAAGGTCCAGCGCTCGTCCTCGTAGACGATGAAGGTGGCGTCCGATCCCCGGGCACCGGCGAACACCTCGGCGAGGGTGGCGGGGGCGTTCTTGAACACCCGGTAGGGGATGCCGTCGACCGTCTCCTCGACCAGCTCGAACAGCTGCCCCGGGCCGGTCACCTGGGCGACCGCCTCCTCCAAGCTCATCGACATCCTGGCCTCCTCCCTCTCCCAGGCCGCATCCCCGGTCCCCCCGGAACGCGACGCCGGACCGCTGCGAAGAGACACCCTATGCCCAATCCGGGCGGGTCAGGAGGGGCGGGACCCCCGCCGCTGCTGGCGGCTAACGCTTTCTAAGCAGTGGTAACCACACCTTAGAAAACGTTAGTCTCGGCCCGTGCTCCGGCGCGACAACCCCTACACACCCGGCGCCGGTCGCAAGCCGCCACTCTTGTCGGGCCGGGATCACGACCTCATCGACTTCACCGCCCTCATCGAGGTCCTGGCGGCGGGGGGTGCCGACCGGAGCCTCGTCTACTACGGGCTCCGGGGCGTAGGAAAGACAGTCCTGCTCATGGAGCTCGATCTCCTGGCGTCCGAAGCGGGCTGGGTGACCACCGACGTGCAGGAGGTCGGGTCCCAGCCCGACTTCCGGTCCACCTTCGCCCAGATGGGCTCCCGCCTCCTGCGCGAGCTGAGCCGCAAGCGAAGGATCCTCGACCGGGTCCAGCGGGCGCTCGGGGTGGTCAAGGCGTTCAGCATGGTCGCCCCCGGCGGCATCCAGGTGAAGCTCGACGTGGACGCCGTCACCGGCGTCGCCGACTCGGGAGACCCCGAGCAGGACCTGGTGGGGCTGCTCCGCGAGATCGGCGGGGCGGCCAGGGCGGCAGGCAGCGGCGCGCTCTTCCTCGTCGACGAGATGCACAACCTCGGCGCAACCTCCCTCGCCGCCGTGTGCATGGCGTTCCAGGCCGTCAGCCGCGACGCCCTCCCGGTGGCGATGGTGGCGGCGGGGCTCCCCGACCTCCAGGTGCGCCTGCTCCGGGCCAAGCCCTACGCCGACCGGCTCTTCGAGTACCGGGAGCTCGGCCGGCTGGCGGCCCCCGCCGCCCGGATCGCCCTCGTCCAGCCGGCCGCCACCCTCGGGGTCCACTTCGACGAGGACGCCGCCCGCAGGGTCGTCGGCATGGCCGCCGGCTACCCGTACTTCATCCAGGAGTACGGGCGGGAGCTGTGGAACGCGGGCGAGGGGGAAAGGGTCACCAATGCCGACGTCGACGAGATCACGGATATCGTGAAGGACTCCCTCGATCGCACGTTCTTCCGGCCCCGGTTCGAGATGGCGAGCGACGCCGAGCAGCGCTACCTGGCCGCTATGGCCTCGCTCGGTCAACCGCCCTACGCCACCGGCGAGGTGGCCCGGGCCTGGGGGGCGGCCAACCAGCGCCAGACCTCGCCCCACCGGGACCGGCTCCTGCAGAAGGGCCTCATCTGGGCGCCGCGCCGGGGCCAGGTCGACTTCACCGTGCCGCTGTTCGCCGACTACCTCACCGAGCACCAGCCGATCGGCGGCTTCGACGACGACGGCGAGGACGACGGCGAGGACGACAAGTTCCGAGAGTGAGCTCGCCGCGGACGCAGCGACCGTGCGACGCGGTTCGATCGACGAGGAAGGGATGGACGGATGGGACTGCTCGACGGGCAAAGGGCGATCGTCACCGGTGGAGGGTCGGGCATCGGCAGGGCCACCTGCACGAGGATGGCCGAGGAGGGGGCGTCGGTGGCGGTCCTCGATATCGACGGCGACCGGGCGGCGACGGTTGCCCGGGACATCGGGGGGAAGGCGTTCACCGCTGACGTCACCGACCCCGACGCCCTGAGGGCAACGGTGGAGGCGGCGGCCGGCGCTCTCGGGGGGCTGTCGCTGCTGTTCAACAACGCCGGCACCGGCAGCCAGACGCCGCTCCACGAGTGGGAGCCGACCGAATGGGACCGCCTCGTCCGGGTCAACCTGACCGGTGTGTACCTCGGGTTCCGCTCAGCCATCCCCCACATCAAGGCGTCGGGTGGTGGCGCCGTCGTATCGACCGCCT
Source organism: uncultured Acidimicrobiaceae bacterium (assembly GCA_963828385.1). Lineage (GTDB taxonomy): Bacteria > Actinomycetota > Acidimicrobiia > Acidimicrobiales > RAAP-2 > Bog-756. The sequence goes on along the minus strand of CAWHEF010000001.1, from coordinate 194,371 downwards.
CGATCAGCGGGGTCCGTCCCGCCGCTGGCGAGGCCCCCTACGCCGCCGCCAAGGCGGCCGTCGCCGCCCTGACCGCCTCCGCCGCCCTCGAGTACGGCCCCGGCATCCGGGTCAACGCCGTCTCCCCCGGGATGATCAGGACGGCGCTGACCGAGCCCCTCCTCGCCGTCTTCCCCCACGAGGTCGAGCGATACGAGCGCACGACCCCGATGGGACGAATCGGCGCGCCCGAGGACGTCGCCGACGTCGTCGTCTTCCTCTGCTCGGACAAGGCCCGGTTCATCACCGGCCAGAACATCGTGGTCGACGGGGGGATGACCCTCCACGGATCGGGAGTCGACGGCATCTACGAGCAGCTCTTTGGGCCCCTCGGGGCCCGCTAGGTGTGGTCGGTCGCCACATTGTCCCGGTGGCTGGTCGACGGGAAGCGCACTGGAGCCGTCGATTCGTCACCGGGCAGCGGCCAACACGTCAGGACAAATCGGACCCAGCCGCAACTCGGATGGGCCGGTATCGCAAGGCGACCGCCCCCGACCGGAAGTCATGGCGATCAACGAGGGTGAGCTGGATGCGCTCGCGCAGACCGGCGAGCAATGTCGGCCCGTGTCCGGCAAGGACGGGCTGCACAAGGAACTCGTACTCGTCGATCAGTCCCAGATCTGCCAACGCCAGGGGGAGGGTGACCCCACCCACGAGCAGGCCCTCGCCTGGCTCCTGCTTGAGCCGCTTAACCGCTTGCCCCACGTCGCCTCGCACCAGCTCGGCATTCCAATCTGCCCCGCTCAGCGTGCTCGACACGACGTACTTCTTCGATCGGTCGATGGCCGCGGCGAACGGGATCTCCCACTGATCCATCCAGTCAGGCCACGTGCCCGTGGCCGGCTGCCGCCAGGCCGACTCCATCATCTCGTAGGTCACCCGGCCGAATAGCAGGGCATCGGCTCGTTCCATCTCAGCGGTCCAGTACCGCATCGACTCCTCGTCCGGAGGGAGCCCCGCCTCGTGATGGCAGCAGCCGTCGAGGGTCACGTTGATCGAGTATCGAAGTGGTCTCATCCCGTTGCTCTCCCTCGAGGCGCGCCCGCGTTCACCGGACCGTACTCGGACGGCTGAGCCGCCACTCTCTCATCGGTGTCCCGAGCGCACCTGCTCACCGTCGTGGTGGGAACCCAGACCGCAGACCGAGCGCTCGACCGATTCGGCGACCCGGCGTCGGCTGCGGGCACTCCCGCCGAACCACTTCAGCGACAGACCCCTGGGCGGACTGACTCGACCGGGCGACCGTGTCACCGGGTGACCGGGTCACCGTGTCACCGTGTCACCGGATTGTCGGGTCACCGGTTGGAGCACCGAAGGGATCAGGCAGTCGAGAACCGGGGTAGCCAGCGGGCGGTCGCCCCCAGCAGCTCGTCGGTCATGGACACCAGATCCGTGTAGGCGAGCCGCCCCGTCGTCGGGTCGGCGAGCACGGCTTCGAGCACGCTCGTGCGGTCCCCCGCCAGGGCGGCCTCGACGGTGAGCTCCTGGGAGTAGGCGACACGTCCCAGGTGCTCGCCGAGAAAGGACTCCACGCGGACCGCGTCACGGGCCCGGACGCCGTCTGGTCCGGTCATGCCGATGCACTCGACCACCGGGCCCTCGCCCAGGTTCGCCACCTGGCCCCGGTTGGGCAGGTTCATGGGAAGGGAACGCTCCTCACCGCGCGTGACACCGGTGATGAGGTCGGCCACCAACTCGCCCGAGGGCCACGCCGAGATCTCGTCCCCATTCAGCAGTTCGGCGAGGTTCCGCTCGTCGTCGGCCTTCTCGGCGAGATGGCCGGCGAGGCCGTAGTGGTGCACACCCCAGTCGCGCCCGAAGTCCGAGGCTGCCGTCGTGAACCAGGGGAGGAACTCGGCCACGTGAACGTCGGACGCCCCGGGCAACACATCGAACCGTTGGAAGAGCTCGAACTTGATCCGGTTGTTCCACACCACGTCGGTCTTGGTCCACGAGTCGCCGGAAGACACCTTCTGCCAGTGCATGTCATCGACCGGGGCCATCCAGATGGGATCGGCGCCCCTCGTGTCGAGGTCGGTGAGGAGGGTTCGGAGCAGGTCGAAGCCGTCCTCCTCGCCGATGCGGAGGGCGGTGACGAGGGGCAGGTGGTTCACGCCGCCGACGACGGGATCGACCTGCTTCAGCGGGACGTCGAAGAGGAGGCTCATCGAGAACTGGAAGCCGACCAGCTCGTTGCACAGCCCGACCACTCTGACCCCGGACTCACGCCCGGCGGCCCTGGTGAGGGCGGTCAACGGGTTGCTCACGTTGACGAGCAGGGCGTCGGGACAGTGGCGCTCCATGGCCCGGGCCACGTCCACGATGACCGGAGCGCTGCGCAGGGCCCGGAAGATACCACCGGGGCCCACCGTGTCCCCGACCGGTTGGCGGATGCCGAACCGGGCCGGTATCTCGAGGTCGTAGCGCATGCTGTCGAACCCACCGACCGTGAGAGCGGTGATGACGAAGTCGGCTCCGTCGAGCGCTGTGGCGAGATCGGTCGTCGTCTCCGCCGTCAGCCCGATGTCCCGCACCTTGGCGACGTGGGCGGCCGCCTCGGCCATCACCGGAAGCGATCCGGCGTCGACGTCCATGAGCGTGACCTTCGCACCGGCGAGCGTGTCGGTGTTGGCGAAGTCGCAGAGGAGCCTCGGGGTCCAGTGGGTGGACCCGCCTCCGACAATGGTGATCCGGGGTGGTTCCTGCGGTGCTTTCTCGGGTGCGGCCATCTGAGGGACCGTACTCCGATGGCCGTCGTCGTGGCGGGGCCGTCCCGTCCGGCTTGCCAGCTCGTCGCCGTCGGGCCACAGTCGGAGCGTGGCCGAGGGGACCTTTCACACGACGGTCGGTTCCCAGGCGCTCGATCTCCCCCTCGTCGCCCTCCGGCCTGACCTCACCGTCGCCCTGCTCATCACCGTCGACCTCGGCATCGGCTTCGCGCAGAGGGCCGGCCGGGAGCTGGCCGAGAAGCTCGCGCCCTTCGAGCCCGAGATCGTGGTGTCGGTCGCCACCATGGGCATCCCCATCGCCATCGAGGTCACCCGATCCCTCGGGCTCGACGACTACGTGATCCTCCACAAGACCCCGAAGATCCACTTGGGCGAGGCACCGAGCGAGCCGGTCCGTTCGATCACCACCGGGGCGGCCCAACAGCTCCGCATCGACCCGGTCCGCATCGGTGCCATCGAGGGCCGGAGGGTGGCGGTCGTCGACGATGTGGTCTCGACGGGTGCCTCCATCCGGGCCGCCCTCAACCTCGTCCGCCGCATGGGCGCCCGTCCTGTGGTCGTCGGTGCCCTGGTGACCGAGGGGACGGAGTGGGCGACCGGCCTGGGGGACGATGCCACGCTCGTCCACGCCCTCGGGTCGCTCCCGGTGTTCCGCCCGTCAGCCGACGGCAGAGCCCTGGTCGAGGAGTGGGGATGATCGGCCGGTCTGAGGACGGGCTCATCACATAGTCTCGCCTCTGGAAGCCATCGACGAGGAGTCCGCACCATGCCCGAAGCCACCGGAAACGGCGTCACCATCTATTACGAGACCGAGGGCGACCCGGAAGGTTCGCCGCTCCTCATCGTGATGGGTCTCGGAGCCCAGATGACGGCGTGGTACCCCGAGTTCCGATCAGGTCTCTGCGACCGTGGCTTCCACGTGATCTCCTTCGACAACCGCGACGTGGGCAGATCGACGTGGTTCGACGATGCAGGACCGCCGGATGTGGTCGGTGCGCTGGCCGGAACGGCGAAGGCCCCCTATCTCCTCGCCGACATGGCCGCCGACGCCGTCTCCGTCCTCGACACAGTCGGACTGGAGAGTGCCCACATCCTCGGCGCGTCGATGGGCGGGATGATCGTGCAGTCGATGGCCATCGGGTTCCCCGGCCGGGTCCGGACCATGACGTCGATCATGTCGACGACCGGCGACCGTGGCGTCGGCCTCCCCCACCCTGACGTGATGCCGTTGTTGTTGCAACCGGCGCCGACCGACAAGAAGAGCGCGGTCGACCAGGGCATGGCCACGTCCCGCGCCATCGCCTCCCCCGGCTTCCCCTTCGAGGAGGAGCGGATCCGGGAACACATCGCCGCCGACTACGACCGCGCCTTCCACCCCGAAGGGACCGGGCGCCAGCTGGTGGCCATCATGAGCTCGCCGGACCGCACCCGAGACCTGGAGAAGCTCGACCTTCCGACGCTCGTCATCCACGGCGAGGCGGATCCTCTCGTCGACGTCAGCGGGGGCAGGGCCACGGCGGCCGCCATCCCCGGGGCCGAGCTGGTCATCATCCCGGGAATGGGCCACGACCTCCCCTCCCCCCTCTACGACCGGGTGGCCGACAGCGTCGCCGCTCTGGCCGGACGGAGCTGATCGGCAGGGGGCCCGGCAGTCGTCCGGACCGGGAGCGCTCAGGTGGGCCGACCCCCGCCGACGAGTGCCTCCCGGTCGAGATGGCGCACGTCGGTGACACCGGTCAGCCCGAGGGCCACCAGCATCTCGCCCTTCATGATGTCGAGGACGTGGGCCACGCCGCTCTGGCCCCGGGATGCCACCGACCATGCCCACGCTCGGCCGACGAGGCAGGCCCGGGCACCGAGCGCCAATGCCTTGACCACGTCGAGGCCGCTGCGGATCCCTCCGTCGACCAGCACGCAGGTGGCATCACCCACCGCCTCGACCACCGGCGGCAGGGCGGCGATGGCGGAGGGCACGCTGTCGAGCTGGCGCCCACCGTGGTTGGACACGATCACGGCGTCGGCCCCGTGGTCCACCGCCCGTCGGGCGTCGTCGGGGTCGAGGATGCCCTTCAGCACCACCTTGCCGTCCCAGTGCTCGCGCACCCAGGCCAGGTCGTCCCACGTGACCGCAGGGTCGAACTGGTGGGCGACCCAGAGCTTGAAGGCGTCGGGCCGCTCCGCTCCGGGCACGGCCCGCTCCAGGTTCCCGAAGGTGAGGGGCTTCCCGCCTACGGCCACGTCGCGCACCCAGGACGGATGCGTGGCCAGGTCGGCGGCCCGGGCGAGACGCTTGGCCGGAGGAAGATCGCCCTCGATCCCGTTGCGGACGTCGCGGTAGCGGGCCCCGACCACGCTCAGGTCCACGGTCAGCACGAGCACCTCGACACCGACGGCCCGGGCCCTCGCCATCAGGTCCTCGGCGTAGGAGCGGTCACGCATCACGTAGAGCTGGAACCAGACCGGACGCTCGACAGCGGCCGCCACCTCTTCGATCGAACAGATCGACACCGTCGACTCGCAGAACACCACCCCGGCAGCCTCCGCCGCCTTGGCCGCTTGGACTTCGGCTCTCCGGGCGAACATGCCACCGAGGCCAACCGGCCCGAGGATGACGGGCAACGAAGCTCGCGGCCAAGCACGTCGACGGCGAGCGACCGCTTGGACACGTCACGGAGCACGCGCTGGCGCAGCTTGACTGCGGCGAGGTCGGTCACGTTGCTCCGTCATGGTCTGCTCCTGGTAGGAGCCTCCGTCGATGTAGTCGAACAGCTGGCGGGGCAGGCGGCGCCGAGCAAGCTCTCGGTAGTCGCTCACCGACGCCGGGGCGAGGCCGAGGGTCCGATCCCGTCGGGTCATGGCGCCATGCTTCCAGACCGAGGCGGCCTCGGTACAGTGCCGGGCCGGGGAGAGCGCACCCGTGTGACAATGCCCGTCGAGAGGGAGAGCAGGCAAAGGAGGCGCAGATGGGCGTCGACATCCAAGAGGAACCGATCGCATCATTGGCTGACCATGCAGCGCTCTCGATTGCCTTCCGGGTGGAGAAGAAGCTCGAGCTCTCCCTCGTGGACGGGGGGTTGGGCGGGTTCGCATTCCAGGAGCGAACCGTGGAGCCCACCTTCGTCAAGGACAACGACGAGACTGAGCTCCCGAACCGCTGGCCCCATCGCTTCGATGTGGCGAACTGGGGACTGATCGCCGCCCACGACCAAGGCGTGCGGATCGGCGGGGCGGTCATCGCCTTCGATACCGAACACCTCTACATGTTGGATCGTCGAACCGACCTCGCCGCTCTCTGGGACCTACGGGTGGACACGGGGTCGCGCCGAGCCGGCATCGGTACCCTGTTGTTCCGAGCTGCCGAGCAATGGGCGCGAGAACGGGAGTGCAGCCAGCTCAAGATCGAGACGCAGAACATCAACGTCCCCGCCTGCCGGTTCTACGTCCGCATGGGCTGCACGCTCGGCGGCATCAACCGCTACACGTATCCCGAACACCCTGAAGAAGTTCAGCTGCTCTGGTTCAAGGACCTTTGACGGACCCGGCTCCGGGGTGCGCCCCGGGGGAACAGATAGCATCCCGTTGGGGACTCGACTTCGTCCTGGGCCCGGCCTGTCCGCACTCGGCCGCGCCCCTTCCCTCCACGAGCTGAATGGGTACCCACAAGGGATGACGTGCGGAGGAGGCCCCCGAGTGGCCACTCGTGGCAGACAACCGGGAGTGCAACGGCCGAGGTCCACTCCCCAGAACGGCCCATCACGGCGCGGTACCGGATCGTTGCAGCAGGCCCGCCCGACGGTGACGACGGAGTCGGCCCGGCGGGTGGCAGGTCGCTTCGGATGGGCCGAACTGACCGGTGTCTCCCGGATCCGGCGGGGCAACATCAACGACTCGTTCCACGTCACCACCCGGTCGGGTGACTATGTTCTCCAGCGCCTCAATCCCGCCGTCTTCTCAGACGTCGAGGGGCTGACTGCCAACCTTCTCTTGCTGTGCCGGACGGCGGGCAGGGATCTCGTTCCCGAGCCGGTGGCAGGTCCCGACGGACGGTGGATCGTAGAGACCGACGGGGCTCCCTGGCGCGCCTGGCGGCGGGTTGTCGGGGATCCGGTTTCCGTCCCCCTCGAGACGACCCTGGCCCGTTCGGCTGGCGGCCTGCTCGGCCGGTTCCATGGAGCCATTTCCGGGCTCGAGCCGGCGCGGCTGGTGTTGACCCTCCCCGGCTTCCACGATCTTCGAAGACGGCGGGCCGCGCTCGAAGCGATCGTCGCCGCCGACCCTCTCGGTCGAGCGGCTGGTGTTCACAGCGAGCTGGACCGCATCCGTGCCTTCGATTGGCTCGTGGAGCTGACCGAAGACCTCGAGGCTCGGGTCCCGGTGCGGGTCGCCCACTTCGACACCAAGCTTGACAACCTGCTCTTTCGTGACGGCCGCGCCGTCTGCCTCGTCGACCTCGACACCGTCATGCCCGGTGCCTGGTTCTGGGATCTCGGGGACCTGCTCCGCACGGCGACCGTCTCGGTCTCCGAGGAGGGGGAGGACACCCATCAGGCCACCGTCGACGCGTCGTTGTACGAGGAGGTGGTGACCGGCTACCTGGAGGCCATCCCGTCCGGCCTGCTCACCAGCGAAGAGGTAACGGCCACGTCGGCCGCCGGCGCCATCGCCGCCTTCGAGCAGGCCACGCGCTTCCTCGTGGATTGGCTGGAGGGCGACGTCTACTTCCGGACGGCGCGACCCGTCCAGAACCTCGACCGGGCCCGGACCCAGCTCGACCTGCTCGCCTCGATGCCGACCGGCGGAACCCTGCGATGAGTTCGTGGTAGCCCGGGTCCCGATCGAGTCGCTGGACCGACACTGCCTCGGCGCGCTCGCATCGCTCTGTCGGCGTTCGCTCACCGATCCGCCGGATGTCTCCGAACTGGAGGGCGCCCTCTTCAGTGAGGACCAACCTGCGACGGTCTTCGGTGATCTGTCGGCCGGCGTCGTGGCCATCGCCGAATGCGCCGATGGTGCCCGCATCCGGCTCCTCGTCGTCGACGCGGAGGCCCGCGGTCGTGGACTTGGGCACGCGCTGCTCGACACGGCGGAGTCGTGGGCCCTCGCTGGCGGACATACGAGCCTGACCACGGGCGCCGACGCGCCCTATTTCCTCTGGCCGGGAGCCCCGAGCACCGAGACCGCCTTGCTATGCCTGCTGGAGCGCCGTCACTACGCTCGGGTGGAGACCAACTTCGACGTGGACGTCGACCTCGCAAGCATCCCTGAGGACTCCGGGGGTTGGCAGCTGGCCGATCGCCGCCAATGCAACGAGCTCGCGAAATGGACCGCCGCCTACTGGCCGAACTGGAATGCCGAGGTCCGGCGCGCCTGCGGCAAGGGAAATCTCGTGTTCTCGAGAGAGGGCGAGGCCGACATCGCCGCCGTCTGCGCCTTTGAGGTCAACCGCCGGGGTCGACTCGGACCGGTCGCCGTCCGACCGGACCTCATCGGGCGGGGAAGAGGCCGCCCCGCCCTGCTCGGGGCCCTGCACGAGCTCCGTCGTCGCGGACGGGACCAGGTCGCGGTCACCTGGGTCGGGCCCATCGTGCCCTACGCCGCCCTCGGTGGGACGGTGGGTGAGGTGTTCTTCGTGTATCGGAAGATGCTGCGATGAAGGTTCAACCCGTGAACCTCCTCCCCGTCCCCCGCTCGCTGGAGCTCACCGGCGAGATCGTCCCCCGGAGGCCGCCCCGATCCAGGATCGACCGTTCACTCGAGCCTCAGGGATACGTCCTGGACATCACCGGCGACACTGTCGACCTCGCCGGTCGGGACGATGCCGGACTCTTCTATGGCCAGGCAACGCTCGACCAACTGGCTCGCATCCAAGACGGTTTGCTCCCAGCCGGGACGATCCGGGACCACCCCGACCTCCCCGTCCGGGGCGTGATGCTGGACATCTCCCGCGACAAGGTACCGACAATGGACTCGCTGAAGGAGCTGGTGATGGTCCTTGCTTCGTGCAAGGTGAACCAGGTGCAGCTCTACTTCGAGCACACCTTCGCCTACCGGAACCATCCCGACGTGCACGCCACGGCAAGCCCGTTCACCGCTGATGAGGTCGTCGAGCTCGACCAGTTCTGCCGGCAGTTCCATGTGGAGCTCGTTCCCAACCAGAACTGTCTCGGCCACATGAACCGGTGGCTCGCTCACGATGTCTATCGGACCCTGGCGATCGCGCCTGACGGGTTCGTCGATCCCTACGGAATCACCCGCCCACCCATGACCATCGAGCCGCGGCACCCCGGCTCACTGGCCCTGGTGCGGGAGCTGCTGGCCGAGCTGTTACCCGCTTTCAGCAGCCGTCGGGTGCACGTCGGCCTCGACGAGGCCTGGGAGCTTCCCGCCGGCCGCATCGACGACTATCTCCGCTGGGTGGAGACCCTTCGCGGCCTGACCGAGCTCGACGGCCGCGAGATGATCATGTGGGGCGACATGGTGTCGGGTCGGGCGGACCTGCTCGGTCGCCTTCCCTCGGGGGTGACCGTGTGCGAATGGGGGTACGACGACTGGTACCCGTTCGACGAGCGCTGCGAAACCGCCAGCTCCGCGGGAGTGTCCTTTTGGGTGGCACCCGGCACTTCGAGCTGGCTCAGCATCGTGGGCCGCGTCACCAATGCCCTCTCGACCTGCCGTCGGGCGGCAGAGGCCGCGTTGGCCCACGGCGCCGGTGGGTTCCTCAACACGGACTGGGGGGACATGGGACATCTCCAGCAGGCCGTGGTCAGTGCCCCCGCCTTCGCCTATGGTGCTGCCGTTTCGTGGTGTATGTCCTCGAACCGCGATCTCGACCTGGCTGCGGCTCTCAGCGCTCACGTCTTTGCAGATGACACTGGTCGACTGGCTCGGGCCGTGCTCGATCTCGGAGACGTACACCGTCTGGTCACTCCGCAGTTCCCGAACATGTCGGCGCTCACCGCCAACCTCTACTATCCGCAACTGCCGGTGGGGCGAGGGCTCACCGAAGGCCTCACTCGTGACGAGCTGGACGAGGTCGACGCGTGCCTCGGCAGGGCCCGCAGCGCGGCAAGTGGTTCGCGGCCGGCTCGAACCGACGGATCGCTCCTCATCGAGGAGACCCTCTTCGGCGCTGATCTGGTCGGCCTCCTCGTGAGAGACGCGTGCCAACGGTTGGCGACCGACGGTCGCATCGAGTCGGTGCCGGACAAGGAACGCTCGGAGCTGGCCGCGGAGCTCGACCCACTCGTCGATCGCTATCGGGAACTGTGGTCGGCACGGAACCGCCCGGGCGGACTCTCGGACAGCGTTTCGTGGCTGGACAATCTGCGCTCGGCATACGGGGGCGGCCGACCCGACCCGGGGTGGGCCGGCCTCCCTTTCGCCCGGTGAGTCGAAGGCTTCGACCAAAGAAGCGGAGAGGTCGGTACCCACAGTTGGGACCGAGCCACTCGGAGAGGCCCCTCGAGGCCAGAGGTCGTTGTTGAACAGGCTGGTGCGCCCCGGGGGACTCGAACCACCCAACCTGCGGATTAAGAATCCGCTGCTCTACCGTTGAGCTAGGGGCGCAGGCGGCAGCATAAAAGTGAGGCCGACAGCCGTCAACGAGCCGTCCGGGGGCTGCGCCGACGTCGGCCCCGGGCGTTCTGCCACGGTCTGCTGTCTAAGCTGACTCGGCAATGGCAGGCGCCGACGACCAGAGCGAGGAGGGCGACGCCCGAACACTCGAGTCCCTGATCGCAGAGCGTCGGCGCAAGCGGGACTCCCTGTCCGAGATGGGGATCGATCCCTATCCCTACCGGTACGAACGGACGGTCACGGCCCGAGACCTCCATGCCAGGTACGACGCCCTCGAAGCCGACACCCGCACCGGTGAGGGGTGCGGGTCGCTGGGCGGGTGACCGCCCTGCGCGGCCATGGCAAAGCTCAGCTTCGCCACGCTCCAGGACGCGACGGGGGCCGTTCAACTCCTCATGCAGGCCTCGGTCCTTTCCGACCGGGCGGGGACCGTCCTCGACGCACTCGACCTCGGTGACTGGGTCGGGGCCGGCGGCGAGGCCATCACCAGCCGGCGGGGCGAGCTGTCGGTGGACGTGGAAGACCTCGTCCTCCTGGCCAAAGCCCTGCGCCCGCTCCCTGACAAGTGGCACGGATTGAGCACCACCGACACCCGGTACCGCCAGCGCGAGGTCGATCTGCTGGCCAACCCCGACAGCCGACGTGTCTTCGACATCCGGTTCAAGACAGTGGCGGCGCTGCGCAAGCACCTCGTCGAGGAGGACTTCGTGGAGGTGGAGACGCCGATCCTCCAGTCCCAGGCCGGAGGGGCACTGGCTCGTCCGTTCGTCACCCATGCCAACGCCCTCGATCTCGACCTGATCATGCGCATCGCCCCCGAGCTCTTCCTGAAGCGTCTTGTCATCGGTGGCTACGAGCGGGTGTTCGAGCTGGCGCGGAGCTTCCGCAACGAGGGCATCGACACCCGCCACAGCCCCGAGTTCACCGTGCTCGAGGCCTACCGGGCGTTCGGGGACGCTGCCGACGGCATCGAGCTGACCGAGCGGCTCGTGGTCGAAGCAGCCAGCGCCTCCGTCGGGCGGCTGACGTTCACCGTCGGTGACCGCCCGGTCGACCTGTCCCCGCCATGGCCCCGCCGGCCGCTCCTCGACTGGCTCGAGGAGGTGGTCGGGAAGCGGCTCCACCCGTCCGATCCGCTCGAGGACGTCCGGGCGGTGTGCGACAAGCTCGACGTCGACTACCTCCCCGAGTGGGGCCCCGGCAAGCTCATCTTCGAGCTGTACGACACCGTCCTCCTCCCCACCGTCACCGATCCCGTCTTCATCGTCGGCTTCCCCGTCGAGGTGTCACCACTGGCCCGTCACATGGACGACGACCCGACCATGGCCGACCGCTTCGAGCTGGCCATCGACGGGAAGGAACTTGCCAACGGCTACAGCGAGCTCAACATCCCCGACGAGCAGCAAGAGCGGTTCCGACACGGGGCCGAAGCCGTGGCCCACGGTGACCTCGAGGCCCACGGGGCCGACCGGGCGTTCCTCCGCGCCCTGGAGTACGGGCTACCACCCACCTCGGGCATCGGCCTCGGCGTCGACCGGCTGGTGATGCTGCTGGCCGAGGTGGAGTCCATCCGGGACGTCATCCTCTTCCCCGTGCTGCGCCCCGAGGTGAGCGACTGAGCGTCGCCGGCGCCGGCAGCCCGGACGCGACGTGGTCGAATCCCCGACCGATGAGCTCCACCAGTCGCTCCGGCTTCTCACCGGGCTGCCAGGCAGCGAATGCGGTGGTGATGACGGCGTTGGCCGTGCGGGCGGTGAGCGATGCCAGGTAGAGGTCGTCACACCGGGTCTGCACCCACCGGGCCAGCGATTCCTCGACGTGGCGGTTGGCCGTGCGGGCGTACTCGACGAGCTCTGGATGGTCGGCGATCAGCCGACGCCGGCGGGTGGCGATTCGCTCCTCCCGACCACCGATGAACGCGATGCACACTTGGCGTAGGGCCGACCAGGTGTCGGCCTCGTCATCGACCGCCACCAACAGCCGCGCCAGCCGTTCGGCGTCCTCGGGGTCGGCGTCGAACAGGGCACCGGCTTTGGTCGAGAAGTGATTGAAGAAGGTGCGCCGCGAGAAGCCGGCGGCGGCGGCGATGTCGTCGACGGTCACGGCGTCGAAGCCCCTGCGGTCGACGAGGTCCATGGCCGTTCCCTGGAGGGCCCTCCACCGCTCGCGCCGCTGTCGCTCACGGGCCGAGCAGGGGTCCACGTCCACGGACGCTAGCGAAGTGCCGGGTCAGGCGGGTGCCGGGTCAGGCGGGTGCCGGGTCAGGCGGGTGCCGGGTCAGGCGGGTGCCGGGTCAGGCGGGTGCCGGGTCAGGCGGGTGCCGGCTCGCTCCGCTACCCGTCGCGCTATATTGCACTGAGTGCAGCCAATAGGTGCCCTCTCCGAGAATGCCGGCCAGCGCCCTCACCGTCCGGGTGGGGAACGACGGGCAGGGAACCGCTGACCGTGGCGTCGACCGAGACCGTGACGAGCACCGACGGCAGCGCGCTCTCGCCCCACTACAAGTGGCTGGCGCTGTCCAACACGACGCTCGGCATTCTGATGGTCACCATCAACCAGTCGATCCTCCTCATCTCCCTTCCCGATCTGTTCCGGGGAATCAAGCTGCAGCCGCTGGCCCCGGGCAACACGTCCTATTTCCTCTGGATCCTCATGGGGTTCATGTTGGTCACGGCAGTGCTGGTCGTGAGCCTCGGCCGGCTCGGCGACATGTACGGCCGGGTCAAGATGTACAACCTCGGCTTCGCCGTGTTCACCGTCTTCTCGATCCTTCTCTCGGTGACCTGGCTCACCGGAGTGCCCGCCGCTCTCTGGATCATCCTCATGCGGGTCGGCCAAGGTGTCGGCGGCGCGTTCTTGTTCGCCAACTCGAGCGCCATCCTCACCGACGCGTTCCCCGAGGACGAGCGAGGCAAGGCCATGGGCATCAACGGCGTGGCCATCATGGCCGGGTCGTTCCTCGGGCTCATCCTCGGAGGAGTGCTCGCCCCGGTGGCCTGGCGGCTCGTGTTCCTCGTGTCGGTCCCCTTCGGGCTCTTCGGGACGGTGTGGGCCTACTTCAAGCTCAAGGACACCGGGGTTCGCATCAAGACCTCGATCGACTGGGCGGGGAACATCACCTTCGCTGTCGGCCTCGTCTCCCTCCTGGTCGGGATCGTCTACGGCATCCAGCCCTACGGCGGGCACACCATGGGATGGACGAGCCCGTTCGTGCTCTCGACCGTCGTCGGCGGCGTCATCGTCCTCGTCATCTTCGTCATCATCGAGCTGAAGGTCGACAACCCGATGTTCCGGTTGCATCTGTTCAAGATCAGACCATTCGCCGCCGGCGTGTTCGCCACCCTTTTCGCTGCCATCGGGCGCGGCGGGCTCCAGTTCATGCTCATCATCTGGCTCCAGGGGATCTGGCTCCCCCAACACGGCTACAACTTCTCGCAGACGCCGCTGTGGGCGGGCATCTACCTCATCCCGTTGACGGTCGGTTTCATGATCACCGGTCCGATCTCCGGGATCCTCGCTGACCGCTGGGGTGCGCGGGGGATCGCCACGCTCGGTCTCGTCGGGGCCGGGATCAGCTACCTCCTGCTCGAGGTGCTGCCGATGAACTTCAACTACTGGGGGTTCGCCGCCATCCTCATGTTGTTCTCGCTCAGCTCGGGGATGTTCGTCACGCCCAACCAGACGGCCATCATGAACAGCCTCCCGCCCGACCAGCGGGGGGCCGGGGCCGGCATGAACGCCACCTTCATGAACTCGGCCCAAGTGCTGTCCATCGGGATCTTCTTCTCGATCGTGACCCTCGGCCTCGCCGCATCGTTGCCGACCCACCTCTACCACGGGCTCCTCGCCCAGGGAGTGCCCAAAGGTGCCGCCCGTTCCGCCGCCAGCCTCCCGCCCATCGGCTCCTTGTTCGCCGCCTTCCTCGGGTACAACCCAATCCAGACACTGCTGCCCCCCCACGTCCTCGCCACCGTCGGGCACGCCAAGGCGACCTATCTGACCGGACGGTCGTTCTTCCCGAGCGCCATCTCCCCTGCATTCCAGGAGGGGCTCCGACTGGCGTTCGACTTCGCCGCCGCCACCACGTTCCTCGCCGCCGTCGCCTCCTGGTTCCGGGGCGAGAAGTACGTGCACGGAAGAGAGGCCATCAGCGACGAGGTCGGCTCGGGCCTGTTCGAGGTCGGGGACCTGGCCGCAGCCGAGATCGGGGCCGGCGTCGTGGCCGAGCCCGTGTCCGTGGGATCCGGGCCCGAGCGCGATGTCGGCGGTCGGGGCCCGGTGGGAGCACGGGAGCCTCTCCCGGCATCGGTCCCGGAGACCGACTAACCGGCCCGCACTCGCTCGGGGCGCCGACGCCGAGCCCGGCCGACCCCGATCAGGAGTACGTCCCCGACGGGCGGGGCAGGCCGAGGTCTTCCCCGAAACGCTCTCCTGCCGCCAGCCCCGGCGGGCACGCGAACACTGCGCTCGCCGTGTGGACGAGGTAGTTCGCTGTCAACCGGTCGCCCGTGGCGAGCCGCCGCTGGATGGGCACGAACTGCCGCCCGGGATCCCGTTGGAAGCAGATGAAGTAGAGCCCGGAGTCGACCTGTCCGGTCAGCGGGTCGATGCCGTCCACGTAGTTGTAGGCGCGCCGGAGCAGCTGGGCGCCACCGTTGGCCTCGGGCGAGCCCTGGCGGATGTGGGCGTCGACTGGGATCAGAGGCGAGCCATCCGTGCCCCGGGCAGCGAACGACGGCACGTCGAACTCGCCGGTGCCCCCGAGGGGGGCACCCGAGGCCCGGTGCCGGCCGATGGTGCCTTCCTGGTCCTCGAGGCTCGTCCGCGACCAGGCGTCGAGCGACACGCGGATGCGCCGGGCCACGAGGTAGGTGCCGTTCCGCATCCACCGCTGGTCGGTCCCGGCCCCGACCCACACGGCGCTGTGTCCCCCCGTCGGAGCGATGACGGCCCGGTTGGCGGTGCCGTCCTTGAACCCGAGGAGGTTTCGGGGGGTTTCGGTCGACTCGCCCGATCCGGAACCGTCCCCTCCCGAGATGAAGCCCGTCTGGACGGTGCGCAGCGCGGCCGACCCGACGGCCAGCTGCGTGAGGCTCGTGGTGGCGTGGATGGCGACCTGGAGATCGTCGGCGCAGGCCTGGACGCACAGGTCGCCGCCGCTGATCGACGGGTCGAGGGCGTCGCCCGGGAGAGGCGGGAGGTGGGCAAGGGCCGCCGGGCGGGACCCGGCCAGCCCGAACCGGTCGTCGAACAGCCCGGGGCCGTACCCGAAGGTCAGGGTCAGGCGGGCCGGGCCGAGGCCGAGGGCCGACCCGCTATCGGCCGGTGGCTCCCCGGGTCCGCCGGCGCCACGGAGTGGCTCCCCGGCGGCGAGACGAGCGGCGGCGGCCGACCAGCCTGCCAGCAGGTCGGCGAGGCCCAGGCGGTCGCTGACCGCATCGAAGGTGGAGAAGACCAGGTAGCGCTGCTGGGGGGTGACCACACCGGCCTGGTTCGGTCCGAAGAAGGGAACGGCGGTGCCGCCGGGCGGTGCCGACCCTGCGGGTGCGGTGACGGCCCCGGCCACCGCACCGTCTGCGACCACCGCCGCCATCGCCGTGCCGAGAGCGCCTGCCGAACCGGCCAGCAACTGCCGCCGGCTGATGCCACCACCGTCAGGACCGGCGCCCGAAGGCGGTGTCACGCCACGTATCCGTAGATAGTGGGGGGCCCGAGCCCGGCGACGGACGGGGCGAGCGCGCTCATCATCCCCGCTACGGCGTCGGCCTGTTCCGAGACGGCCCGCCAGGTGGTCACGGGGATGGAGGCGTCGGCGACCGTGCCCGGGCTGCCGAGGGAGGCGACGAGCGGGGTGAGCTCGGCGAACCCGCGGCTGACGCCGGCCGCCCGCGTCGGGGCCACCAGCATGCAGAGCGGTTCGACTGCCGCAAACGCCGACCGGGCGGCGGCAACCGACGCTTCGACGTCGACGGCATCGTCGTGGGAGAAGACCTCCTCCCGGCCGGGCACGGCGACGTCGTCGGCCCAGTCGAGGGACTTGACGGCCACCGTGAGGATCCCTTGTGGGGCGACCTCCATCCTCGACAGCAGCTCTTCCACGAGCGGCGCCTCACCGAGCAGACCGGCGGCGGCGGCTCGGGCGTCGCCGCCCGACCACAGCTCCTGCTCCACCAGGTGCAGCCCGGTGAAGGACTGTCCGGGGGGCACGGCGCTCGGAAGCCCGTCGAGGGCAAGCGCTGTCGGCGAGTTCCACGCCATGAGGAACCGGAGCGAGTCGAAGGCTCCCTGGGCGGCGAGCTCGTCGCGCTGGGCGGCGCCGACGTCGCCGGCGCCGACGTCGGCGTCCAGCTGGTTCAGGTCGGCGACGAAGGTGGAGACCGCCGTTCCTGTCGAAGCGTGATAGGCGTTGGTGGCGTCGTCGGCCGCCTGGCGCTCCGCCAGCCCGTTGCCGGCCGGCACTCCGTAGGCGACGGAATGGTTGGCGGCCGTCCGCCGGGCTGCCGAGCCCGAGCCACCGGCCGGCGCGGCACTTCCTCCCGGTCCTCCGCACCCCGAAACCACCCCGACGAGTGCAACGGCCATCGGGACGAGAAGAACGGTCCTCCACCCGGCAGCCCTACGGAGCGGCACCGAGCCCGTTCGCCGTCCGCCCCCTGCACCCATGACGGTCCGGCGGGCGGTCAGGACGACTTGGACGGGCACCAGGCGTTGGTGGGCACGCCCTGGCACGGGTTCCGCATGGTGGGCAGCGCCGGCAGCGGGTGCATGTCGACGCCCGTCTGCTGGGGATAGTTGGCGCCGGGCGGGCACGAGCCGAACCCGGTGTCGCACAGCACCTGGGCGAGGAGGGGGCCGCCGGTGTTGGCCGCCGTGGTGAGGGCGCCGCAGGTGTGCTGGGTCTGCTCGAGATTCGCCGGGGCGCTCCCGTCCGGGGCGCTGTTGCGGGCATAGCAGTTCTGCGGTTCGTGAGCCTCGAGGGTGATCTGACCGAAGTCGGAGTTCGACGGGTTGGAGAAGAACCCGTTGTTCACGTACTTGTTGTGCAGGAGGGCGTCGTTCTCGGGGTCGAAGACACATCCCAATCCGGGGATCTCGGTGCCGGTGACCTTGGAGCAGACCTGTCCGAGCGAGGGGGGGCCGCTGTCCGGATAGGGGACGAAGAGAGTACCCCACGCGCCGTTGTCGGCGAACGTGTTGTCCATCACCGTGTCGTTGTGGCCGCCCGAGACGGTCATCCCCGTGCCCGTGGGCCCAGAGTTGGCCGATCCGGCGGCAGGGACGTTCGGGTTGTTGTTGTCGTGGGAGTAGTTGTGGATGAACACCCAGCACGAGTTGGTGTGGGTGATGGGGCTGATCCCGCCGTGCGGGCAGGAGCCGTTCTGGGGTGCGGGCGGATCGCCGTCGATCTGGGTGTTGGTGTCGAGCCCGTCCTTGTTGTTGTCGAACTGCGAGTTCTCGATCACGAACGGGCCGCCGGAGTTGGTCCCCGAATAGCCGAGGGCGCTGTACTCCATCCAGGCGTGGTTGATCAGCATGTCGCACACCTGCTTGCAGGCGCCGACGTACATCCCCGAGTCGTTCATGTTGCTGGCGTAGACCTGGTCCCACGACCCGACCGACGTGTTCGAGGCGAAGATCCCGTACGTCGAGGCCGTGCTCTCCCCGCCGTAGTAGGTGGAGGTGGCCGTCAGGTAATTGCCCTGGAAGCCGTGGAGCCCGATCTTCCCCGACTCGGCTCCGCCGTTCCACCAGATCTGGTTGCCCGAAGACCCGGTGCCGGCGAGGAAGTTGCACGCCGTCAGGTTCTCGACGGTGACGCCGTTGGCCTTGAACACGACGATGCCGTTGCGGCCGGCAGCGTTGGCGCCGAAGTTCTGGTCCCCCGGCGCCGAGCTGCACGCCGGGGCGCCGGGCTTCGTCCCGTCCACGATCACGCTCGAGCGGTCCATGCCCCGGATGTGCAGGTTGTTCGTCTGGACGAGGACCCCGCCGAAGTCGCCGTCGTTCGCCTGGGTGCTGTCGGGTCCCGGCTCGTTCGCCCCCTCGTGGTAGTCGCCAGGAGCGACGAGGATCCAGTCACCGGGCCGGGCGGCGTCGACCGCCGCCTGGATGCTCGAGAACTGCCCGGGACGACCCTTGTACGTACCGACGAGGAGCACCTTCCCCACCCGTCCCGACGCCGGTGTCGCCGACGCCGGAGCCCCATTGCCCGTCCCGGCGTTGCCCGTCCCGGCGGTGCGCCGAGCACCCCGGTCGGGCCGGTCCACGTGCGTGCCTCGTGCCGTCGCCGGCAGACCGGATACGACGACGCCGGCTCCGACAAGCACCAGCGCCGCACCGATCCCCAAGGTCCGTCGGAAGAGGGGCTGCCGCCGGCAGCGCCGTGCCCAGTCCACCATCGTCATCTCCCCCCTACTTCACGCGCCATCGCCCGGCGCTGTTGAAGGTGTACCAGCCCCACCGGGCCGCCACAAGTTCCGCCGGTGCCATCGGTCATGGCGACGGGCCCGGCTCCGCTCCGGTGGCCACCGTCGACCGCGGGGTGCGCCGCCCGGCCTCCGTCGTGCTCGGACCGGTGGGCCGCCTTCTCGGAGGCCGCGTCCTCGCCGGCGGACCAGTGGTGGAAGTCGTGGATCCGCCCGAGGGGACGGGGAGCGATTTCGATCCGCCCGCCGCTGCGGGCGCGCCCAACGTGGCCGGACCGGTGAAGTCGTTCGTGTTCCCGAGGTTCTGGTGCACCTGGGGCCAGCCGCCGCGTGGACCCGTCGCCTTCGCCGTCGTCGTCCATACGAACAGCTGACCCTCCCTCGTCCCCGCCACCACCACCTGGTCGGTCATCGAGCCGAGCGGGCCGAACACGGCATTGCCCGTGTCCCAACCGCCGGTCAGCTTCGGGAACCCCGGTGCCTCGCGCCCGTCGGCATCGAGCGCCCGCAGGTCGGAATCCGAGCTCGCCTCGACCACGTAGGCCTGACCCCTCGGACCGGTCAGGTCGGCGACGAGCGGCTGGTCGAAGAACTGCAGGCTGTTCATGACCTGGGGGAAACCGGCGAGGAAGGCCCCGGTGGTCGTGTCCCAGGCGTCGATCTGGCTGTCATGGGGCGACTGATCGGCCGGCTCGGCGACGTCGAACAGCTCGCCGGCACTCTCCGCCCCGCTCACCACAGCCGGGGGCGCGGCCGAATCCGACGCCCTGCCCATGGGGGCGATGGCCGGCGCCCCGAGGGCGGGGACGCTCGTGGCCAGGATGCCGGTCGAATTCGCCTTCGGCCCGCTCGGGCCCGACGAGAGCACGACAGGGAGACCCCCCGAGGTGCCGAGGGCGTCGCTCCCGTCCGCTCGGAGCAGGTAGACGGGCCCGGCGTCGGTCTCGACGGCGACGAGCGGCTGGGTGCCGGGCACCGTCGCCACCGCCGGGCCGTTGCTCGCTCCGTCACCGATATCGGGCAGGAGGTTCGGGTCGAGATCGGCGATGGCAACCGGCCACCCCGGCAGGTAGGCCCCGGGGTTGGGGTACCCGGGAGGATCGGGGGTACCGGACGCCGGCGGATGGAGCGAACCGTCGGGCCAGATGGCGTACACCCGGCTGTTGGCGGCGTCGGCGAGCGTCCCCGTCAGCGAGAACAGCTGGCCCAGGATGCCGAGGGACGCGTTGGGCGGCCCCGCGTACTGCTCGTTCGAGGTCACGACGACCTGGGGAGGGCCGCCGGGGACGAGCTGGGCGATGGCCGGTGTGTCCACCAGCTTGGTGCCGGTGTCGCCGCCGGCACCGGGGGCGAAGGTGACCTGGCCGTTGGTCGGGTCGACCGACTGGACCTCGCTCGGGTCGACCACCTCGACGGGCCACCCCGGGGCCGGCTGGCCGTCGGGTTGGAAGGCGTAGATATGGCGGTCCATCGCCGCCGCCACCACGTCCAACGTGCCGTTGCCTTGGAGGTCGCCGAGCACGGGAGCGCCGAGGATGCCGCGTAGCACCTCGTTGTCGGTGTTGGCCACGTCTGGCCCGGAGAACGCAGGGTCGGTCGCCTGCGGCCAGCCGGGCAGGAGCTGGCCGGCGGCGTTCCAGGCCCAAACGTGCCCGGTCAGGTCGGTTGCCACCACGTCGAGGTCGTGTCCCGACGCATCGCCGAGATCGCCCACGGCCACGCCCCCGACCACCTCCCCCCGGGGCGGATCGTGCACGTTGCCCGACCGGTAGGCCTGCTCACCAGGGTGGTAGCCGGTGTCGAACGCCGTCCTGACCGGCCACCCCGGCAGCTCGGAACCGTCGGCGCCGTAGGCGTCGATCGTCCCGTCCGCTTCGGCGACCACCAGGGCGTTGGTCCCTCCGGGACCGATCGGTGCCAGCACCGGCGGCGCCACCAGCGAGTCCGGGTATCGGCGGGGGGCGCCGCCCGTGAGCGTCGGGTCGACATGGAGGAGCTCGGTCCGTCGGTCCATGCCCACCATGCCGGCCGCGTCCTGGACGACCACCCGGACGGTGAACATGAACCGGTCGGGGTCGGGCTGTCCTCCCGATCCGGTCGGCGGACCGTCGAGGGCGATCGATCGGGGGAAGAGTTGTGCCACCTCGCTCAGGGGCACCGAGGCCAGGGTGCCCCTGCGCAAGCCGTGCCCGGTACCCGAGGCGAGCACCCGCCAGTCCGAGCTCTGCGGCGACTCTCCCTGGGCCACCTGCACCTCGTAGTGCCAGGACCGGCTGCGCGTCGTCCCCATGAGACCGGTGACGTTGAGGCTCTCGGACGGCGAGAGGACCTCGTACCAGGGGAGGTCGTCGATCTCTGCCTGGGGCGGGATCTTCCCCGCCGCGATCCACTGGACGAGGCGGGCGGCGTCGATCCTGCCATAGCCCGTGGTCGGGTCGAACCCGGGACCGGTGGGGAAGCGCTCGGTGGTGACGAGGGGCAGGTCGGTCCCGACCGAGGTGTTGTGGGCCGGACCGTTGGGGGGCGCCGCCCGGGCGAAGTCGACGTCGTCGGCGGACATGGTGACGAGCTGGGCGATCTCGTTGGCCGACAGGGCCACCCGGCCGCCGGTGGCGGTGCGGAGGCCGGGGTAGGGCCGGATCACATGGCGTTCCATGGCGTAGGCGGCGGCCGACTCGGCCAGGCCGACGATGCCCCCCGTCTTCCCGGTCGCCTCCGACGAGCACGAGCTCGACTCCACGCTCACCGAGATGTCGGCCCCGTAGTTGGTGCACCCGTTGAGGTAGAGGTAGCTCGGGGGCGTGAAGGAGGCGTCATGGGTCACGCTGTTCACGACGATGGTGTGCTGGAGCACGGCGGGCAGGTTGTGGTGCTCGGACTCCTCGTCGGCGGCGGAGGCCACGACCGGGACCCCGTGGCTCTCGGCGTAGGACACCGCCTCGGTGTCGGTGGGCGTCACGTCGTAGGTGCCGAGCGCCTCCTCGATGACCGACGCCCCCGAGTCGACGGCGAACAGGGCCCCCTCGGCGAAGGCGTTGCCCGACGTGATGAACGAGTCCCCGACCCGGATGGGCATGACCATGCAGTCCGGACAGGTGCCGACCTCCTGGGCCAGGGTGGAGGCGGCGGCCACGGCGTCCTCGGCCGTGCCGGTGCCGTGGTCGTAGTGGACGTCGTCGTAGGGGTCGTTGTCGTCGTCGACGAAGTTCCAACCCGCTACGGCGTCGGTGAACCCGGCGGGGCCGCTCCGGGGCGCGAATGACGGGCTCCCCGGCGTCCCGAAGGCGGTGATGAGGTCGGCAGCCGAGATCCCCGTATAGCCGAAGCCGTCACCCGACCGGCCAGCGCAGAAGGTCGGCGTGGCGATGCGGGGGTCGCTCGCGTACTGGGCCACGTTCAGGATCCCCGAGTTGTCGAGGTCGTAGGGATCGGTGTCGGCGAAGTGCTCGCCGGCCGCCTCCAGCTGCGGCTTGGTCAGCCCCTGGGCGTTCTCGGGCAGTGGCAGGGCGTCACGGTTCAGGTAGATCTTGTCGACGAGGGCCGGGTCGCACCACTCGATGCCCGAGTCGGTGACGGCGATCACCGTCGTCGGCCGTCCGGCCGTGGTCTCCCAGGCGGCGTCGACGCTGTTCCCCTCCACCCCGCAGAGCTCCTGGGGATTGTCGTTGAGCACGCTGTCCGGCGAGCGGGCGCTCGTCAGCTTCGTCGCTCCCCCTCCGTTGCTCCAGTTGGCCGGCCGCTCCGGGATCGTCGCTGCAGGCGTATGGGGGTCCTTGGCCCAGGTCGGCCCGGGAGTGCCGGCCGGAGCCGGTGGCCAGGGGAGCGCGCCCGTCTCCGTGGCCGGTCCCGATCCGGTGTTGGGATCGTCGACGGGGGGCGGGCACGACTTCGGACGGGCGTCCACCGTGGCCGTCCGGCTGGGCAGGGTGGCGGCCGGAAGCGATGCCGCTCCGGCGGGCCCGGTGGGGACGATCCCTGCTGCGCCGACGACGGTGAGCGTCCCCAACACGACCAGGATGGCCGCACTCAACCGCCCCGCCTTTCGGCGCGGGACTCCCGGGCGCCATGGTGGCACCGCTCGGTACGAGCCCAACTGTCCCCCCTTCCGGCGACACGCCGCCGACCGGTGAGACGCTAGGAAGGAGGGCGTCCAGCCGTCAAGAGACGGCTGGACGAGGGAGAGGCGTCTGACGTTCAGATGTCCGGGATCACGTCAACGGCCGTAGCCGATCGGGGGCCAACTACGGTGATTCGATGGCGCTCGAGCTCACCGTGGTAGACGCCTTCACCGACGTGCCGTTCCACGGGAATCCGGCGGCGGTAGCCCTCGTCGATGCCTTTCCGGACGACGGCGTGATGCAGGCAGTGGCGCGTGAGATGAACCTCTCGGAGACTGCGTTCGTCGCCGGCCGGGGCCGCGACGACTACGACCTCCGGTGGTTCACGCCTGCGGTCGAGGTCGACCTGTGCGGTCACGCCACGCTGGCCTCCGCCCACGTTCTCGGTGGTTCGATCAGGTTCCATACCAGGAGCGGTCCGCTGTCCTGTCGCCGGGTGGACAAACGATGGATCGAGATGGACTTTCCGGCTGACGCGCCCGAGGAGTCACCGGTGCCCGACGTCCTCGACATGTCCGGCGTGCGCTGGTACGGCCGAGGTCGCTTCGCCGGTGTCCTCGTACTCGACGATGCCGCCCTCGTCAGGCAGTACCGACCGGACCTCGGCGCCATCGCCTCGATCGGAACCACGGCCCTCATCGTGACCGCACCCGGCGACGGGGTCGGGTTCGACTGCGTGAGCCGGGTCTTCGGGCCCAACGTCGGCATCCCCGAGGACCCGGTCACCGGCTCCGCCCACTGCACGCTTGCCGAATACTGGGGAGGACGGCTCGGCTCCGACGTGCTGGTCGGCGAGCAGGCCTCGTCCCGGGGCGGCGTCGTCCGCATGCGCCGGATGGGCGAGCGCGTGGCGATCGGCGGACAGGCGGTGACCACGGCTCACGTCCGACTGGCAGTGTGAGTGCAGCGGCAATACCGTCGATGCGGGAGTGACGGCCGTGGTGAATGACCCTTTCGATCTCGAGCGCTTCGTCACCGCCCAGGATGCACAGAGCACCTACGACCGGGCCTTGGCCGAGCTCCGTGCCGGTCGGAAGCAGAGCCACTGGATGTGGTTCGTCTTCCCCCAGATCGCCGGCCTCGGCTCCAGCCCGACCGCCCGGCGGTTCGCCATCGGGAGCCTCGACGAGGCGCGGGCGTACCTCCGCCATCCCGTTCTCGGCCGCCGCCTCCGCGAGTGCGCCCGCGTGGTGGCGTCGGCGGCGAGCAGCGACGCCGTCGCCATCTTCGGCCCGGTCGATGCCCAGAAGCTGCGGTCGTCGATGACCCTGTTCGCCCGGGCACAACCGGACGAGCAGGCCTTTTGCGACGTCCTCGATCGATTCTTCGACGGCATGGGCGACCCGTTGACCGACGACCGACTGCCGGACCTCAGCGGATAGGCACTGGTCCGGGACGGCGTCGGTCACGCCCCTCATATATGCAAGAGCCATGGGGTAGCGACATGAGGTTCGTCCCGATGACCGACGAGCCATTGCCGTAGCCCGGTTACGAGCGACGACCGCGCACCGTCATCGCCACCGGCGGAGGCACGCTACGGTCGACCGCAGCGCACCGGTCGAGGAACGATGCCACCAGGAGGACCGCTCCATGCCCCAATCCACTGTCATCGTCGTGGGCGCCGGGCTGTCGGGGCTCGCCGCCGCCCGTGCCCTCCGGGCCGCCGGGACCGAGGTCACCGTGCTCGAGGCCCGTTCCCGGGTCGGTGGCCGCACCGAGGGTGGCCGTCTGGCGACCGGCGAGCCGGTCGAGCTGGGGGGCCAGTGGGTGGGCCCGACCCAGACCCGGATGTACTCGCTCATCGCCGAGCTCGGCCTGGAGACGTTCCCGACCTACAACACCGGTCAGCATGTCGTCCAGCTCGGTGGCACACAGACCCGGATGGCCTCGTCACGGGGAGCCGTGCCCAAGCTCAACCCGTTCGTGCTGGCCGACCTGTTCCAGGGCCTCACCCGCTTCGAGCGGCTGGCCCGGACCATCCCCCTCGACAAGCCGTGGACAGCGAAGCGGGGCGCCGCTCTCGACAACGAGACGTTCGAGACGTGGATCAGGCGTAACCTCCGGACGACCCTCGGGCGCCGGTACTTCCAGGTGGCCACCGAGGCCGTCTTCTCGGCCGAGAGCGGCAACCTGTCCGCCCTCCACGCCCTGTTCTACGCCCACTCCGGCACCGATTTCGAAGGCTTGCTGAGCACCGACCGCGGTGCCCAGCAGGACCGGATCCTCGGCGGATCGGTGCGGATCAGCGAGGTGATGGCCACGGAGCTCGGTGACCGGGTCCGTCTCGACAGCCCCGTCCGGCACGTCGCCCGTGACGGTGGCGGGGTCCGGGTCACCACCCGTTCCGGTGAGTCGTTCGCCGGCGACCACGTCATCGTCACGCTCCCTCCCACGCTCGCCGGTCGGCTCGAGTACGACCCCGTCCTACCGTCCTGGCGCGACCAGCTCACCCAGCGACTGCCGGCAGGATCGGTCATCAAGCTCTATGCCGTCTACGACGAGCCGTTCTGGCGGGCCGAGGGCCTGACCGGTCAGGCCGCCTCGGACGAGGGCCCGGTCAAGGTGACCTTCGACAACTCGCCACCGGGCGGGCGGCCGGGGGTCCTCATGGGGTTCATGGAGGCGAACGACGGGAGGCGGGCGGCCCGGCTCTCCCTCGAGCAGCGCAAAGGGGAGGCCATCGCCTGCTTCGTCCGCTACTTCGGTCCGAAGGCCGCCCGTCCTGTCGAGTACCTGGAGCGTGACTGGATGGCCGAGGAGTTCAGCCGCGGCTGCTACGGCGCCCACTTCACCCCCGGGGTGTGGGGCGACTACGGCCCCGCCCTCACCGAGCCGGTGGGGCGCATCCACTGGGCCGGCGCCGAGTGCTCGTCGGTCTGGAACGGCTACATGGAGGGGGCGGTGCGCTCCGGCGAGCAGACCGCAGCCGCCGTGCTCGCCGCCCTTCGTTGACCGTCGTCGTTCACGGCCGGCGGGTGTCGATCAGGTCCTTCTGCTACCGGCCCATCTAGTATTGCCCATTGACTGTCTCATACCCTGTCTAATAGGCTCTGGCAATGACCGCCGAGCCGGACCCCCATGACGGGCATCCTCCCTGGTTCGAGAACGTCGCGTTTCCTGCCCTCCTCCGGTCGGGGCGGAGGGCCTACGGCCGCGCCATCGGGACGGCGCTGCGAGCTGCCGGCGTCGAGGACCTACCGAGAAACGGACCGTTCGTGCTCGGGGCCATCGCCCGCACGGGGTCTCCTCTGAGCGAGATCGTGGCCCACCTCGGACTGAGCAAGCAGGCGGCCGGCCAGCTCGTCGACACCCTGGTGGCCCGGGGCTACCTCGATCGCGCTGTCGATCCCGGTGACCGCCGCCGACTCACCGTCGCCCTGACCGACGAGGGCAGGGCGGTGGCCGCCACCATCCGCTCCGCCGTCGACGGGCTCGACGACCGGCTTGCAGCCGAGGTCGGGGCGGGCAGGTTTTCGGACACGAGAGCCGTGCTCGGCGCCCTCGTCGAGCTCGATCCCGATGCACCCCGGCGCCCTCGGCGAGATCCGCTTTCTGCCGCTGGCTCTCCGGCGCCCGGCACCACCACGGTCCCGGGCGATGCCGTGCCGTCGCGTACGAGCCAGGTGGTGGCGGTGGCCCGGGCCGGGCTCGACCGGCCGTCCAGCCCCGACGGCGATCCCGACGCCCAGAAGGAGCTGTGCTCGGGCATGGAGGTCGCCCCGGTGGCCCGCTTCGTGCACCATCTGGTGGCCCGGACCCGGTTCATCGACACGGTGGTGAGCAGCTCCATCGCCGACGGCATCGACCAGATCGTCGTCGTGGGCGCCGGCTACGACGACCGCGCCCTCCGGTTCGCCACCCCCGGGGCCCGGTTCTTCGAGGTCGACCACCCGGCAACCCAGGCTGACAAGGCGAAGCGGCTCGATGCGCTCTCCCTGCCTGCCGTCGCCGCCCATCCGACCCTGGTGGCGGCTGATCTCACCACTACGGACGTGGGTGCCGCCCTCGCCGCCGCCGGGCACGACCACCAGCGGCGATCGTTGTTCGTTGCCGAGGGTCTGCTCGTCTACCTCGACGAGGACACGATCATCGGCCTTCTCTCCGCCCTGGCTGCCCGGTCGGCCGGTTCAAGCCGGCTGGTGGCCACGCTCGCCACCCATCCCGACCACCTCGATTCGACCACGGTCGTCGAGGTGGCGAACGCCGGACGTCGCGGTGCCGATGCCGAGCCGTGGCGGACCATCCTCCCCGTCGCCGGCTCGCTCGACCTCCTGGAGCGGAGCGGCTGGTCGGTCGTCGAATCGACCTACGACACCCCCTTTGCGGCCGGCCATGACCAGCGACGGTCACTGCTCGTCGTGGCCGAGGTCCGCCCCCCAGCGAAGCCGACCGGTAGCGATTCCAGCTGACTCGGGGCCGTTCTCTACGGAGGGGGCACCCCGGTGTCGAGCGGGCTTCGGCCGTCGGGCTCGCCGGGCCGTCCCGGCTCGGGACGTCCGAGTGTCCTGTCGAACCACGTTGCCGTCTCGCTCCGAGCGGTCATCGCCGCGCCCAACCGGGTGACGGCAGCGGCGATGGCACGGTGTCGGCCGGCAGGCGCACCGTCTGTGAGCTCATTCCAGAAGACGGCCCAGCCGCCGGCCACGTCGGGGACCCGGCCGACCGTCGTGAGCAGACGGGACACGGCGGCCACCGCCTTCGGCCGGCCGACCAGCACCGCCTGCACGGTGGCGGTGATCCGGTGGTAAGGGAGGTGATCGACGGCGAGCGCCGCGCTGTACTCCTCGGCGGCACGGCCCGGTGCGCCGAGGACGGCCTCGGCCGCGGCGCGGCCGCTGCCCATGGCCTGGGCGATCCCCTCCCCCTGCAACGGGTTGACGAGGCCGGCGGCATCTCCGACGAGCAGCACCCGGCCGGTGGCCGGTCTCGTGCCGACCACCCCCATCTTGAGCCAGCCCCCGAGCGGCCGGGGCACGTTCGCAGGTGGTGGACCGTCGAGCAGCCCCAACCGGTGCAGGTGTCGGAGGAATTCCGGCAGCGCCCGGAGCGCACGCGGCTCCGGTCTTGCGGTCCGAACGCGTGCCCACTCCGAGCCCGATGTTCGACCCCCCGCCCCCTCCGGGGAACACCCAGCCGTACCCGGGGAAGCCGCGCCACCGCCCTTCGTCCCAGAGGACGATGGCCGGAAGCTCGGTTACCTGCGGCAGGTACGTGCGGACGGCGAACCCCCAGAGCACCCGGCCAGGATCGACCATGGAAGCCGACGTCGCCACACGGCTCGTGGCCCCGTCGGCACCGATCACGAAGTCGGCGCGCGCCTGATCGCCGGTGCTCAGCTCGTAGCCGTCGATCCGCCCGTCGAGCCCCACCGGCGTCTCCACCCGGCCCACGAGCTCGGTGGCACCGGCCTCGACGGCGGCGGCGTGGAGCATG
Organism: uncultured Acidimicrobiaceae bacterium; assembly: GCA_963828385.1. Taxonomy (GTDB): domain Bacteria; phylum Actinomycetota; class Acidimicrobiia; order Acidimicrobiales; family RAAP-2; genus Bog-756. The sequence continues at coordinate 166,051 of CAWHEF010000001.1, read as the reverse complement.
GCATCGAACACGGTCCGGGCAACGGCGGTGGCGTGCCCGGGATAGGTCCGACCGGCGGCACTGGGCAGCCGCACCCGGTGACCGGTGGGCCCGACGACCACCATGTCGCCGAGGTGCGGACCGGCCGGCGGAGGGAGTCCGAGGTCGGCGAGCACCTGGAGGCCGCGGGGCCCGACGAGATCTCCGCACGCCTTGTCGCGGGGGAACTCGGCTTTGTCCACCACCGCCACCCGGGCCCCGCCCCGGGCGAGCACGAGGGCGGCGACACTGCCCGCTGGACCGCCGCCGACGACGAGGACGTCAAAGCGAGACCGCTTCACCACCCTCGCGCCACCAGCCACCCTCCCGACCGCTCGGATCTACAGTGAGATCTTCTCACCCAGGGGGACGCATGGTTCGAAACGTTGCCGGCGATCGCAACCGATTTGCACAGCAACTGTTCACACCCCTCCCCGAGCGCTACGACCGCTTGGCCGAGATCCTCTCCATGGGTCAGAACGGTCGCTGGCGGAGAGCGATGATCGACCGGATCGAACCGACGTCGCCGACCAGTGTGCTCGACGTGGCGTCGGGGACGGCGGGCGTCGCCATCCAGCTCGCATCGCGCATGGCGTCGACCGTGGTCGGTGTCGACCTGACCGGGGAGATGCTGGCTCGCGGCCGGGTCAACGTCGCCGAGGCCGGGATGTCCCGACGGATCCAGCTCGTCGCCGGAAGGGCCGAGCAGCTGCCCTTTCCCGATCACGCCTTCGACGCGCTGACCTTCACCTATCTGCTGCGCTACGTGGAGGATCCCCGAGCGACGCTCTGCGAGCTGGCGCGGGTGGTGAAGCCCGGCGGGACCGTGGCCAGCCTCGAGTTCCTCCTCCCGCCCCGTCGCCTCTGGCGCTTCTGGTGGTGGCTCTATACCCGGTTGGTGCTGCCCGCCGGCGGTTGGCTGACCGGTGGCCGCCACTGGTTCGACGTCGGTCGATTCCTCGGACCCAACATCTCTGCCCACTACCGCCGGTTCCCGGTGGAGTGGACGGTGGACGCCTGGCGCCGTGCCGGGTTCGAGCACGTCGGTTTCCGGCAGATGAGCCTCGGGGGCGGCCTCGTGATGTGGGGAACCCGCTCCCGTGGCTGACCGACGGGGCGACGACGGAGAAGGCACCGAGGTCGGGACGTCGGTCCCCCGGAGCCCGCCCGCCGGGAAGGGCGACGCCCGTCGGCCGGCGTACTACGCCGCCCGACCCGGAGGCTGGCGGGACTGGTGGACGCTGCTCCACCCTCCGTACACGGCGTGGCACCTCTCCTACGTGGTGATCGGCGCCTGTCTGGCGCCCCGCGTCAACGCCACATGGCTTCTCGCCACGCTGTTGGCGTTCTTCTTCGCCGTCGGGCTCGCCGCCCACGCGCTGGACGAACTGCACGGGCGCCCGCTTGGAACCCACATCTCCACCAGCGCTCTCGTCGTCCTCACGATCGCCGGTCTCATCGGCGCCATCGGTCTCGGCATCGTCGGCCTGACCCGGGTCGGCTGGCCGCTCGTTCCCTTCGTGGTCCTCGGCCCACTGCTCGTCGTCGCCTACAACCTGGAGCTCTTCGGAGGCCGGGTCCACACCGACGCCGGGTTCGCGCTCGCCTGGGGCTCATTCCCCGTGCTCGTCGCCTATGTGGCCCAGACCGGAGCGCTGGCAGCCGCCCCGGTCCTCGCCGCTGCATTTGCGTTCGTGTTGTCTCTCGCCCAGCGCCGGCTCAGCACGCGGGCCCGCTTGATCCGGCGCCGGACCACGCGCATCGAGGGTTCGATCGCCTTGGACAACGGGGACGTGACGGCCATCGACGGACGCATGCTGCTCGCCCCGCTCGAGCGGACGCTCCAGGCCCTGTCGTGGGCCATCGTGCTGTTGGCGGCGTCGATCGCCGTTGCCCGCCTGGGCTAGTCGATGCCCGGCGACAGCGCTCCCCTCGTCCTCGATCCCGACCGGCTGCTCCCGGCCGACACCGCCACCCGGGACATCGCCCGCCGCCTGCACGAAGCGGTTCGCGCCGTCCCCATCGTCTCTCCGCACGGCCATGTCGACCCTCGGCTGCTGCTCGACGACCGGCCGTTCACCGAGCCTGTCTCCCTCCTCGTCACCGCCGACCACTACGTGACCCGGCTGCTCCATGCCGACGGCCTCCCCCTGGACGGGCTCGGGGTCGGGCGCCCGCTCGATGCGGGGGAGGCCCGCACCGCATGGCGGAGCCTCTGCGACCGTTGGACGCTGTTCGCCGGAACGCCGGTCCGGCTCTGGCTCGAGGCCCAGCTGGTCGACGTGTTCTCGGTGACGCTCCGCCCCTCGGCCGAGACCGCCGACACCATCTACGACGAGATCGCCGCATGCCTGGCCGACGCCGCCTTCTCGCCCCGTGCCCTCTACGACCGCTTCGCCATCGACGTCCTCGCCACCACCGACGACCCGTGCTCCGACCTCTCCGCCCACGCCGCTCTGGCCACCGACCCCGGCTTCTCCGGCCGGGTCATCCCGACCTTCCGCCCCGACGCCTACCTCGAGCCGGCCCGACCCGAGTGGCCCGACGCCGTGACCCGGTTGGGTGAAGCCGCCGACGTGGACACGGGGTCCTATGCCGGCTACATCCGGGCGCTCGAGGAGCGGCGGCGCACGTTCGTGGCCCACGGGGGCCGCACGGCGGACCATGCCCACGCCGACGCCGGCACCGAACCCCTCGATGCCACAGAGGCGGCGCGCATCTACGCGGCCGCCCTGTCCGGCACGGCCACAACGGCCGAATCGACGGCTTTCCGCCGACACATGGTCTTCCAGATGGCCCGTATGTCGTGCGACGACGGACTGGTCATGACGTTCCACCCGGGGGTCCGGCGTGGTCACCACCGCCCGTCGCTCAGCCGCTACGGACCCGACACCGGCCACGACATCCCTGTGCGCCTCGAGCTCACCGACGCGCTCCGCCCCCTGCTCGACCACTTCGGCACCCATCCCGGGTTCCATCTCGTCGTCTTCACCGTGGACGAAACGGTCTGGTCCCGTGAGCTCGCCCCCCTGGCCGGCTTCTACCCCGCCGTCTACGCCGGTGTGCCGTGGTGGTTCCTCGACGCCCCCGACGCCATCCGCCGGTTCCGGTCCGCCGTCACCGAGACGGCCGGGTTCTTCCGCACCTCCGGCTTCGTCGACGACACCCGCGCCTTCTGCTCGATCCCCGCACGCCACGACATGGCCCGCCGGGTCGATGCCGGCTTCCTCGCCCGGTTGGTCGTCGAGCACCGGCTCGACGAGGACGAGGCCGCCGACATCCTCGTCCAGCTCGTCACCGCCCAGCCGGTGAGGGTGTTCAAGCTGTAGGTGCTTCCAGCGGTGACGCTGTCCAAGCTGACGCGTGTTCGGCTGTGGGCACTAGAGCCCGATGCCCTCCCTTTCGATGAGCGCCCGCTTCACCGGCAGGCCGCCGCCGTAGCCGCCGATGCCCGAGCTCGCCACCACCCGGTGGCAGGGCACGATGATTGGTACCGGGTTGTGGCCGTTGGCCTGGCCGACGGCGCGGGACGCGCCGGGCCTGCCGATCCGGCGGGCGAGCTCGCCGTAGCTGATCGTCTCGCCGTAGGGGATACGGCTGAGCTCGGACCAGACCTGGCGCTGGAACGCCGTGCCGTCGAGCTCGACGGCGACGTCGAAGATGCGCCTTCGTCCGGCGAAGTACTCCAGGAGCTCGGTCGCCGCCTGGTCGAGCACGGGCGACGTCGCCGCCTCCCCCTCGCTCTCGGGCACCGGCCGGGGATCGTTCGGGAGCCGCAGCGAGATGAGCACGTCCCCGTCGCTCTCGAGGACGAGGCGTCCGATCGGCGTGTCGATGGCCATCGATCGGGTCGTTGCCGTCGGACGGGCCCACGAACCGGGTACGACGGGGGCAGCGGGAACGGCGGTTGTCGGGGTCATGCTGCACGTCCTTTCTGATCGGGCAAGCGCTTCATCGAAGGTGGTGCGGAGACGGACCAGAGGTAGGCCATGGCATAGCTCCGCCAGGGCCGCCAGGCCTCCGAGACCCGGGTGAGCCCGGCCTTGTCGTCGGGACCGCCGAGGATCCGGAGCGACCTCTTGAGACCGATGTCGGTCGGGAGGAAGGCATCGGGATCGCGCAACCCCCGCATGGCCACGTACTCGGCCGTCCACGGTCCGATTCCGGGCAGAGCCACGAGCTCCGACCGCAGCTCGACAGGGTCCGTACCGGCATCGATCACGATCCGGCCGTCGGCCACCGCCTCGGCCAGGCCTGCGATGGTACGCCGGCGTGACCCGGGCATGCCGAAAGCGTCCGGCCGGTCGCGACCGAGTAACGCCAGCGCGCCCGGAGCGGGAAAGAGGTGGGTGACGCCGGAGACGGGCTCGGCCAGCTGCTCGCCCGCCGCCGCCACCAACCGGCCGGCCACCGTGCGGGCCCCGGCGAGGGAGACCTGCTGGCCGACCACACCCCGCACCGCCATCTCGTAGCCGTCCGGCCCTCCCGGCATCCGCCTGCCCGGGTGAGCGGTGACGAGCGGGCCGACGAACCGGTCAGACCCGAGCGCGTCGACGATGGCCGCCGGGTCGGCATCGAGGTCGAACAGCTGACGGCAGCGGGACACTGCCGTCGTCAGGTCGCGCTGGTCGGACAGGTTGAGCACGGCCTCCAGGTAGGCAGGGCTGCCGTCGGTATCGAAAGCGCTGACGGTGACCACGCCGGGTCCGTGCGGCAGGCGGAGGCTGCGGGCGTAGCGCGCACCGTCGAAGTGCTCGACGCCGGGAACCGCTCGGGCGCCCAGGAACGCCAGCAAGGGGGCGCCGGTGAACGGGCGGCGGGCGGCGAGTCGGAGCCGGATGCCCGAGCTCCTCCCATCGAGCCCGAGTGTCCGATCGGGGCCGCCGGCGCCCGCGCCACGACGGCGGCTCGGCGCGCCGGCCCGGCGGCGCAGGCCCCTCGGTGTGTCGGCGAACACCTGTCGGATGGTCTCGTTGCACTGCCGGATGCTCGAGAACCCGGCGGCAAACGCCACCTCGGCCACGCTGAGCTCGGTCGTCTCGAGCAGGATACGGGCGCTCTGTCCCCGTTGGGCCCTGGCCAGCGCCAGAGGTCCCGTCCCCAGTTCGGCGGTCACCAGCCGGTTGAGCTGGCGGGCGCTGTAGCCGAGGCGGCGGGCGAGGCCGTCCACCCCTTCCCGGTCGACGATGCCGTCCCGGATGAGGCGCATGGCCCGGGCGACCACGTCAGCTCTGGCGTTCCACTCGGGCGAACCCGGCGACGCCTCGGGCCTGCACCGGAGACAGGCCCTGAACCCGTCCCGCTGGGCGGCGGCTGACGTTGCGTAGTAGCGCATGTTCTGCCGGTTGGGGGTCCGCGCCGGGCAGCTCGGCCGGCAGTAGATGCCAGTGGACGTGACGGCCACGTAGAACCAGCCGTCGAATCGGGCGTCCTTGCTGCGGGCGGCCTGGTAGCACCGCTCGGGGTCTTCGATCACCGGCCCATCGTGTCACGGCACCGGACCAGGTTCTGGCGGAAATCGGACACAGCGGTCCGCCGGCCCCGGGGCGGCCGGGGTGTCGGGTCTATTCGGCGGCGATGGCGGACAGCACGTCGAGCTTCGCCGCCCGCCGGGCGGGCCAGCTGGCGGCACCGAGTCCGAGCAGCCCGGACAGGATGACGAACACGACGAGGCTCGAGACGGGCACGACGATGTCGGTGATGCCCTGTTGACGCAGGGACCACGAGAACGCCGTGCCGAGCAGCGTGCCCACGCAGATGCCGATGATGCCGCCGAACAGCGCCAGGATCAGGGACTCGGACCGGATCATGGCCCGCACCTGGCGGCGCTTCATGCCCACCGCCCGCAGCAGGCCGATCTCGTGGGTGCGCTCGAACACCGACAGGAGCAGCGTGTTGACGATGCCGATGAGGGCGATGAGGACGGCCAGTGCCAGCAACACGTAGACGAGGCCGAGAAGTTGGTTGACCTGGTTCTGCTGCGACTTCTCGAACGCCGCTTTCGACTGCACCTGGACGTTCGGGTACGACTTCAACGCCTTGTCGAGCTGGTGGCCGAGGCCGGTCGAGCCGGGCCGGGCGGCCACGAGCACGGCGACCGGCTGCGGGTTGTTGAAGTGCGCCTTGAAGTAGCCGTTCCCGACCAGATAGTTGCCGAGCAGCCCATTGGGCTTGAAGATGCCGCCGACCCGGATCGTCGAGCTACCGGTGTCGACGAACTTCACCGGAACCACCGAGCCGACCGAGAGGTGCTTGGTCGTGGCCGTCGACGAGTCGATGAGGAGCTGCCCTGTTGCCAGGGCGGCCGGGCCCGAGCCCTTGCTGTCCATCCGGAGGATCACCGTGTCGGACAGATGCTCGGGCGAGAGACCGGCGAGATCAGCGCGCGATCCCTTGATCTCGAAGGAGCCCCCATAGACGGTGGAGACGGTCCCGGCGCTCGGCGCCGACTGCGCCGCCGTCGCCACCGAGCTGCCAAACTGCCCGTTCCCACCGTTCCCGGTCGCGGTGATGATGTAGTCGGCACTGACGGCCTCGTCCACCGCGCTCGTGGCCGACTTCGACAACGATGCGCCGAAGACGGCGATCGTGGACACCAGGGCAAGACCGACCATGAGCGCCGCCGACGTCTGTGCCGTCCGGCGCGGGCTCCGCATGGAGTTCTCGCGTCCCAGGCGCCCGGACACGCCGAGCACCGCCGCCAACGGCCGCCCGAGGACGCTCGCCATGGGCCGGGCCACGAGCGGGGCGAGCATGCCGATGCCGATGAAGATGGCGACGGCGCCCACCCCGACCAGCTGGATGGCAGAACCGGTGAGACCACCGGCCAGGGCCGCAATGCCGACCACGGCGATGACGAGCCCGACGACGAACCGGCGCCGGGAGGACTCCTGATGGGTCGAGTGGTAGTCACTGAGGGCGGCGACCGGCGGGATGCGCACCGCCCGGCGGGCCGGGCTGATGGCCGACACCAGGGTCACGCCGATTCCGACGACCAAGGCGGCGATCACGGTGTGGCTCTCGAAGGCGAGGGGGCCCGAAGGGAGGGTGATCCCGAACCCCTTCATGAGGGCCTCGAGCCCGAGAGCGGCCAACACCCCGAGCCCCAGGCCGGCGAGCGACGACAGCGCGCCGAGGACTCCGGCCTCCAACAACACCGAGCGGAACACCTGTTTCCTACTGGCGCCCACGATCCGCAACAGGGCGAGCTCCCGGGTTCGTTGCCCCACGATGATCGAGAACGTGTTGAAGATGGTGAAGGCGCCGACGAACAGCGAGATGAAGGCGAAGATGAGAAGGGCGGTTGAGAAGAACGAGAGCCCTTGGTTGACCTGGCTGGTCGCTTCGTTGGCCAGCGTCTGGCCGGTGACCACCTCGGTACCTTTGGGGAGCACCGAGGCGATGCTGTGCTCGACCGTCTGCTTGCTGGCTCCCGGGGCGGTCAGCACGTCGACGGTGTCGACGCGCCCGGTCAGGTTGAAGAGCTTCTGGGCCGTCGGCAGGTCGAAACCGGCGATGGTGGCGCCGGCGAGGTTGTCCGCCGAGCCGAATCGGACCAACCCCGAGATCGTGAACGTCTGGGTCGGACCGGGTAGGAGCACGCGCACCTGGTCGCCTACGGAGAAGTGGTACTTCTGCGCCGTACCCACGTCCATGACCACGTCATGGGGACTGTTGGGCGGAGAGCCGTCGACGAGCTTGAGCGACGAGAGGTTGCTGTTGTCGTCGAACGAGAACCCGAGGTTGGGTGCGCCACCGGAGCTGATGGCCTTGCCGTCCTTGGCCACGAACTGGGCGTAGCCCTGGACCGAGCCATTGGCGTAGGCCACCCCGGGCACCTTCTGGACCGTCTGGACGATCGAGTCGGGGATGGGTGGACGAGGATTGGCCTGGCCCCCCGATCCGCTGAAGGCGGCCTTGGCCCGCACCTCGAAGTCGACGTGCTGGTACACCTGCCCGAACAGGGTCGTGAACGTGTTGTGCAGCGTGTCGGTCAGCACCAGTGTGCCGGAGATGAACGTGACCCCGAGCACGATGGCGAGCGACGTGAGGATCAATCGGAGCTTGTGGGCCAGCAGGCCCTTCCACGTGACGCGCCACATGTCAGCCGGCCAGCTCGCGGATCCGCTCGAGCACCGAGTCGGCGGTGGGATCGGCGAGCTCGCCGACGATGCTGCCGTCGGCCAGGAACACCACCCGGTCGGCGTAGGCCGCCCCTCTCGGATCGTGGGTGACCATGACGATGGACTGGCCGAGTTGGCTCACCGAATTGCGCAGGAACTCGAGCATCTCCGCAGACGACGTCGAGTCGAGGTTGCCGGTGGGTTCGTCGGCGAAGATGAGGTAGGGCCGCCCGATGAGGGCGCGGGCGCATGCCACCCGCTGCTGCTGGCCTCCCGAGAGCTCGCTCGGCCGGTGGGACAGCCGGTCCTTGATGCCGAGCTCGGCCACCAGGTAGTCGAACCAGGCCCGGTCGACCTTGGCTCCGGCCAGATCGGCGGGGAGGGTGATGTTCTCTCCGGCGGAGAGCGTCGGCACCAGGTTGAACGACTGGAACACGAATCCCACCCGGTCGCGTCGCATCTGGGTGAGCCCCTTGTCGTCGAGCGTGCCGATCTCCAGATCACCGACGAACGTGCGGCCCGATGTGGGCCGGTCCAAGCCGGCCATGCAGTGCATGAGGGTCGACTTGCCCGATCCTGACGGACCCATCACGGCGGTGAACCGTCCCGACTCGAAGGCGATGGACACCGAATCGAGGGCCTGCACGACGGTGTCGCCCCTGCCGTACGTCTTGACCAGATCGACAGCCTGGGCGGCGGGCCGGGACAGCGCGTCGGTCATGCCGGCTGTCGACGTGATGGGGGAGGTCATCGGGTTCCTTCCTCGGATGGCGGCACCTCGCACGGTGATGGTCGGCAGGCCGAGCCCGGAAGAGGCGTCCATTGCCTCGATGCGGACCGGCCGGCTGCCCCCGGCCTTCGGGCTGCCGTCGTCGCCGGGCATCGCATCGGGCATGTCCAGTGGTTGCACGACGATGCTAACTGGCCGGCGAGGACGGACCGGACCGGTGCCGGTGAAGGGCCAGCCGGCGCCACAACAGGAAGCCGAAGATGACGATCAGGATCCACGTAGCGTGCACGGCATGCAGGGTGGAGAAGGCCCCTCCGAGCGACAGCACGCACACCACGGCCACCAGAGCGAACAGCGCGGCCCGGCTTCGGCGCCGCCGGAACGTGGGCGGTGTCGGGTCGCCGGGCAGCGGGGGGAGATCGTCGAACAGCCCCTCCAAGTCGCCGCGGGTGGTGGCACCCATGGCCCGGTCCAGACGGGCCTTGAACTCGGTCTGGTCGAGCCGGCCGTCGGCGAAGTGGCGCGAGAGCCTGTCGGCCACCTCACTCCGCTCGGCGTCGGACGCCCGCAGGTGGGTATCGGTGCTCGGCGCCATCCACGGGCCCGAGGTGGTCCATCGGCTCTGGATGTCGTCGTAGTACGTCTGTCGCCGGGTCATCGTGTGCCTCCCTGGTTGTGGACAGCTGGGTCCGCCGACGGTCGCAACAGGTACTCGGCCACCGACTGGTCGGCCCCTTCGTCCGGCATGAGCAGCCAGCCGGCCAGGTACAGGGGAACGCCCAGGCCGCCGAAAAGGGCCAGCACCACGAAACCGAGCCGGACGACGAGCGGGTCGACGTCGAAGTCCCAGCCGATGCCGGCGGCGACGCCCGCCACCATCCGGCCCCGGCGCGGTCGGAAGAGGCCGTCGTAGGGGGTTGCTGACGGTGGCGGGGAAGCCGGGCCCGGTTCCCGGCCCCGGGGGGCGACCTCCCCGCTCTCCTCGGAGCTCGACCCGGGCTCGTTCGCCCGTGGGTCGCTGTCGGTGGGATCGAAGTCGGAGGTCATGGATCAACTGTGCACGTGCACCGCTGCCATGGGAATCGGGCACGTCCCGGAACGGCCCCGGAGGCGTCCCGGAGCAGGCGTCGGTCGTGTCCGGGACATCCCTGATGCTCCGGTGGAGCCCGGTGCGCGATCATCGGGACATCAGTACGGTCAAGGGAACCGGGCCCGATGGGGGCCGAGAGCGGGCAGCGGACCCGCCGCCCGAGACGGGCGTGGGCGGCCGGCAACCAGCGGTGCCTCCCGCGCCCCCGTGGCACGGCCACTCCGGCCGACGCGTCTACGACTGGGAGCGCTCCCGCGACCGGTGGGATCGTCCTGGCGACCAGGTGCCCCACAACCGGTACCGGGAACGGCACCGGAGACAGGTCGGACGCAGACTCCGCGTCCCCCTGCACCGGAGCACCCAGACCCGCGTGATGGCCGGCGTCTGCGGCGGCCTGGCCGAGAGCACCGGCATCGACGTCACCTTCATCAGGATCGCCTTCGTGCTCCTGGCGCTGGGGAGCGGCGTCGGGGTCATGGCCTACGCCATCGGCTGGCTGTTCCTTCCGCTCCAGGGAGAGAACTCGACCATCTCCTCCCGGGTCGTGGCCGACCGGCAGGGGCTTCGCATCGCCGCGTCGCTGCTGCCGGCGTTCGTCCTCTTCGAAATCGTCGTCTCCCATCTCCATGTCTGGGGCGTGGGCTCGTTCGCCTGGCCGGCGTTCATCGCCCTGTGCGCGTTCGTGCTCATCAGACGGAACGCCAGCGTCGACGAGCGGACGTGGATCAACGACGACCTCCTGCCCATGGTGCGCTCCGAGAGCACAGGCAGGAACCGGCGCCTCCTCGCCGGCCGGATCCTCCTCGGCGTGCTCATGGGTGTCGCCGGCATGCTCGTGCTGGTGAACGGGCACCTGACCGGCGCCCTGCTCCGCCCCGTCGGCGGCGCCCTGCTGGTGGTGGCGGCCATCGTGGTGGTGTTCGGACCGTGGTGGCTCAATGTCGTCCGTGATCTCGTGGCCGAACGCCAGGCTCGGGCCATCGCCGAGGAACGGACCCAGATGGCGGCCCACGTCCATGACTCGGTCCTCCAGACCCTGGCTCTGATCCAGCGCTCCTCGTCGGACCCGACCCAGGTGGTGCGCCTGGCCCGGAGCCAGGAGCGCGAGCTGCGCGCCTGGCTGTTCGAGGGCCGGGCGCTCGGGCAGATCGGGGACAAGGTCTCGACCGTCTCCGAGGGGATCGAGGCCCTCCAGCGCGCCGTCGAGACCGATCACGGCGTCGCCGTCGACACCGTCGTCGTGGGCGATTGCCGGCTGGACGACGGGCTCCGGGCCATGCTCGACGCCTCCCGGGAGGCGGCTGTGAACGCGGCCAGGTGGTCGGGCGAGCCGCTCGTCTCGCTCTACGCCGAGGTGGAGCCGCACCAGGTGATGATGTTCGTCCGGGACCGGGGCAGGGGATTCGACCCCGACGCCGTCGGCCAGTCCCACCACGGCATCGCCGAGTCGATCCGGGGAAGGATGGCGCGGGCCGGGGGTTCGGCGGCCGTCCGGTCGGCACCAGGTGAGGGAACCGAGGTCGCGCTGGCCCTCCCGCGGCGGGCGGCGTGAGCGCCCAGGCACGACCGCGGTCTTTCTCGTCGACGACCACGGCCTCGTCCGGGCCGGGGTCCGTGCCGAGCTGGGTGACGCCGCCGTCGTGGTCGGCGAAGCGGACGAGGTGGACGCGGCGGTCGAGCTCATCACCGAGCGGGCGCCCGACGTCGTCCTCCTCGACGTCCACCTCCCCGGCGGGGGTGGCGCAGCCGTGCTGCGGGCCGTCCTGCCCCGCTGCCCCGAGGTCCGGTTCCTGGCCCTGTCCGTGTCCGACGCCCCCGAGGACGTCATCGCCGTCATCCGCGCCGGCGCCCGCGGCTACGTGACCAAGACCATCTCGGGGGAGGACCTGCGCCAGGCCGTCCTGCGGGTGGCGGCAGGCGATGCCGTCTTCTCGCCCCGCCTGGCAGGCTTCGTGCTCGACGCCTACGCCTCGGGGACGGATGCCCCGGCGGGCGGAGGTGATCCCGAGCTCGACCAGCTGTCCCGGCGGGAGCGGGAGGTGCTCCGCCTCATCGCCCGGGGCTACACCTACAAGGAGGTGGCTCGGGATCTCACCATCTCGGCCAGGACCGTCGAGTCCCATGTCTCCTCCGTGCTGCGCAAGCTGCAGCTCTCGACCCGCCACGAGCTGACCAAGTGGGCCACCGACCGGCGACTTGTCTGAGCGACGAATTCCCTTAATTTGCCCGAAAACGGGCAAATCACTTGCAGAACTCCGCCTTTTGCTGCAGCCTTGAGGACATGCCTGTTCCCCAGCTCGCCGCCGAGGCGGACGACGCCGCCGCCGAGCAGTGGGACGACCTCGTCCAACGGCTCGTGTTCAGCACGTCGCTCTCGGCCGGGGTGGCCCGGAGGATCGTCGAAGAGGTGGTGGCGTACTGCACAGAGCCGGCAGCCACGTTCATCAGGCGGCGGCACGACGAGCTGCAGGCCCAGGGGTGGTCCAACGCCGAGATCTTCCCCCGCATCGCCGGAGAGCTGGCGACGCGGCCGGTGGCCGGTCCTTCGCTGTCGCTCCGCCAGATCCGGCGTGTCGTCTACGGCTGAACCCACCGGGAACCTGCACCGCCCCGAACCACCCTGAGTCCCGAACCACCCTGACTCCCGAACCACCCTGAGTCCCGGGCCGACCCGAACCCGAACACAGCGAACCCACCGACAACCACGAGGGCACGGAGAGCGAGGAGCGACCATGTGCGGCATCGTCGGCTACATCGGGGAGAGCAACGCCGTCCCCACCCTGTTCGAGGGATTGCAACAGCTCGAGTACCGCGGGTACGACTCGGCCGGCGTGGCCGTGTCCACGAAGAGCGGCATGAAGATCCACAAGCAGGCCGGTCGGGTCGACGATCTCGTGGCCTCGGCCCCGAAGCGGCTGCGCGGTCCCGTCGGCATCGGCCACACCCGGTGGGCCACCCACGGTGAGCCGACGGCGGTCAACGCCCATCCGCACACCGACGCCTCGGGAAGTGTCGCCATCGTCCACAACGGGGTCATCGAGAACGCCGCCGAGCTGCGGGCAGGGTGCTGGCCGACGTGACCTTCGCCACCGAGACCGACAGCGAGGTCCTGGCCCATCTGATCGCCGCCCAGCGACGCCGGCGACTTGGAGGACGCCGTCCGGGCCGCCCTCCTCCTCGTCGAGGGCGCATACGGCATCGCCGTCGTCGACCAGCGCCAGCCCGACCGGATCGTGGTCGCCCGCAACGGCAGCCCCGTCCTTTTGGGCGTGGGGAACGGCGAGCACTTCGTGGCCTCCGACGCCGCCGCCCTCGTTCGTCACACGGACCAGGTCGTGTACCTGGACGACCGCGAGCTGGCCGTGCTGCGGGCCGACGGGTTCCGCACCTTCACCCTCGATGCCGATGACACCACCAAACAGCCGGTGACCGCCGCCGTGTCAAGCACGGCCAACGATCAGCGCCGGCCACGCCGACTTCATGCACAAGGAGATCTGCGAGCAGCCCGAGGCGGTGCGCAGGCACGCTCAGGGGCCGGCTCGACCACCGGTTCGCCACCGCCCACCTCGGCGGCATCGAGCTCTCGCCGAAGCGACGTCCTCGCCCTTCGCCGCATCAAGATCCTCGGCTGCGGCTCGGCGTACTACGCCGGGCTGGTCGGCGCCCAGCTCATCGAGGAGCCTGACCCGCATCCCCGCCGATGCCGAAGCGGCCTCGGAGTTCCGCTACCGCAAGCCCGGTCATCGAGGCCGACACCCTGTACGTGGCGGTCAGCCAGTCGGGCGAGACTTCGACACCTTGGCCGCCGTGCAGGAGATCAAGCGGAAGGGTGGCCGGGTCATCGGCATCGTCAACACGCCGGGCAGCACCATCGGGCGCGCCTGCGAGTCGGGCGTCTACCTCCACGCCGGCCCCGAGATCTCGGTGGCCTCCACCAAGACCTTCACCTCGACCGCGGTGGTCTTCGCCCTCCTGGCCCTCATCTCGGCCGCATCCGCGACATGGGGCCGGCGGACGGGTCGCGGCTCATCGGAGCGCCCTCGAGGCGCTGCCCGCTCAGATCGAGGCGATCCTCGGCGAGGACGACCACATCGCCGAGGCGGCCAGACACCTGGCGACGGCGTCCCAGATGCCTTCTACATCGGCCGGGTGCGCAGCTACCACGTCGCCCTGGAGGGTGCCCAGAAGATCAAGGAGATCTCCTACATCCACGCCGAGGCCTACCCGGCCGCCGAGCTCAAGCACGGACCGCTGGCCTTGGTGGGAGAGGACACCCCGACCGTGGTGCTCGCCCCCGGACGACGAGCTGTGGGACAAGAACATGGCATCGGTCGCCGAGATCCACGCCCGGCGGGGCCCGGTCGTCGTAGTGACCGACGCCACCCGCCCCGTACCGGGAGCGGACGTGATCGTGGTCCCCACGAGCGAGCCCGAGCTCCAGCCGATCCTGCTCGGGATGACCCTCCAGCTCCTCGCCTATCACGCCGCCTGGCCCTCGGACGGGACATCGACAGGCCCCGGAACCTGGCCAAGAGCGTCACCGTCGAGTAGGGCCCCCCGGCGCCAACCCCGCCCCCGCCGCCGGGCGGCCACCGCTACCTGCCACCGGCGCTGCCGCTGACCCATGCACCCCCCTGACCAGGGCTGTTCATGAGCCGGGCCGGACAAGTTGTCCGGGGGGAGGCCCGGACGCTAAGTTCTTATTCCATTGTGTTTGACGCCCGGACCGATCCGGCGGTGCGATGGAACGCAAGTGCGCCGAGCTGGCGCATCCTCTCCTCTCTGCTCCTCGCACTGCTCGTCGCCGTAACCGCCCTGGTCACCGTGCCCCGACCCCAACCGGCCGGCGCCGACCAGGTGAGCGACCTCCAATCCAAGGCCAGAAGTGTCGCCGAGCAGCTGGTCCAGACCCAGCTCGAAGTAGGCGCCGACCAACAGCAGTACTCGGTGATTTCCGCCCGGGTGGCAGCCGACGACGAGGCCGTCGCCCAGACGGCGCAACAGATCGCCGCCGACGAGCAGCAGATCGCCGCCCGGCAGACGACGGTCCGGCATGCCGCCGTCACCAACTACATGAACTACGGCTCGAGCTCGACCGGAGCCAGCACCGTGATGTTCGGTGGCAGCCAGGAGTCGGCCCAGGCGGCCAGTGAGTACTCGACCATCGCCGCCGGTGACATCACCACCGCCGTCGATCAGCTGCACATGGCCCAACAGTCCCTCCAGGCCCACCAGGCCCAGCTCCGCAGCCAGCAGCAGGCGGACCAGAGCGCGCAGGGCCAGCAGTCCACGGCCCTGAGCCAAGCCAACAGCACCGCCGGCCAGCTCGAGTCCCTTCAGTCCGAGGTGACCGGGGAGCTGGCCACCGCCGTCGCCGCCCAGCAGGCCGCCCAGGCCCAGGCGGCAGCGGCAGCCGTAGCCGCCTGGCAACACGCCGCCGCCTCCCGTCCCTCCGCCCCGGCCCCGGCCCCGGCCGTCTCGACATCCAGCGAGGCCGGGCAGGTGTCCGCGCCCCCCTCCGGCGGTGGAGGTGGAGGTGGAGGCGGAGGTGGAGGCGGAGGTGGAGGCGGCCTCAACTCGTTCCTCTCATGCGTCGTCCAGGCCGAGTCGGGAGGCGAGTACGGGGTCGTCTCCCCGAACGGCCTGTACTTCGGCGCCTTCCAGTTCGCCCAGTCGACATGGGACAGCGCTGCTCAGGCGGCGGGGCTCGGCAACCTGGTGGGCGTGCCGCCCAACCAGGCCAGCCCGGCCGACCAGGACGCCGTGGCCGTCGCCCTCTTCTCGATGGACGGCGAGCAGCCCTGGCTCGGCGACCGCTGCTCCTCCTGACCGTCCGTCCCGGCTCCTGACTGGCCGCGACCGTCCGACCGGCTGCTGACCGGTGCTGCTCCGCTCGACCGCTACCCCGTCACCGTCAGGAGCCGGCACCGACCGGTGCCGGCGCAGAGCTCGCACTCCGGGGCGTCTCCTGTCACCCGGCGCAGGCAGTGGCCGATCCGGAGCTCCACCAGGTCTCCGAGGAGGGGATGGGGACCGAGCGGGGCCGTGACCAGGTAGCCCACACCGGGATGGCGGCTGGCCGCCGCTCGGGCCAGGTCAGGGATGTCGCGGTCCCAATGGTCGCCGGGCCAGAGGAAGAACGGTGCCACCGCCACCGTGGCGGCGCCGGCGGCGACGCAAGCGTCAAAGGCCGTGGCGATGGACGGCTCGGCCAGCTCCATGTGGGCCGGTTCGACGATGGCAAAGGGGCTTCCCGCCCCCCAGGCCTCGACGAAGCGCTCGTGGTGCCGATTGGCCTCGGTGCGGCGCGATCCGTGGTCCACGACGATCACGCCCACGGGCTCGGAAACCGACGGCTCGTCCCCGGGTGCCACCACGCTCGCAGCGTAGGCGCCGCCGAGTACGTCGGCGCCCCGAGCTCACCGCGCCGTGATGTACTCCATGAGCTCGTTCCGGTCCTTCTCGAGCTGCTCGATGCGGCACTTGACCACGTCGCCGATGCTGATGATGCCGGCCAGCCGGCCGTCCTCGACCACGGGCACGTGACGGATCCGTCGGTGGGTCATGAGGTTTCGCACCGACTCCACGTCGTCGCCGGGGGCGCACACCTCCACCTTCGTCGACATGATGGCCGACACCGGCTCGTCGAGCAGCGCCATGCGCACGCTGCTCAGGCGGCGCACGATGTCGCGCTCGGAGACGATGCCGTCGATGTGGATGCCGTCCGCCGAGACGACGAGGGCGCCGATCCCGTGACGGGCGAGGTCGGCCACAGCGTCGGCCACGGTGGCGTTGCCGCCGATGGTCGCCACCTCGAACCCCTTGTCCTGGAGCACCGTCGAGACAAGCATGGACTCTCCCTTCCTTGCCTCCTCGCCGTTTGCCGGCGAGAGCAGCCCTCGAGCGGCGACGAGGACGCGCCGCCTCTGTGGTTCCCCATCATCGCGCCGGCCGCTGCCCGGGGGAAGTGGCGGCGAGGGTTGTAACCGGTTCGTCCATCACCCGCCAGCAGTACCAGGCCACCAGGCTGCGGTAGGGACGGAACCGTTCACCGAGGGCGTCGAGCTCGCCCGGCGTTGGCACGTCGAGCAGGCCCCACGCCCGGCGGAAGCCGGCCCGGACCCCGAAGTCGCCGGTGGGCCACACATCGGGGCGCGCCAGCATGAAGATGAGGACCATGTGGGCAGTCCACGGCCCGACCCCCCGGACCACGGTGAGGTGGTCGATCACCGCCTCGTCCTCCAGCCGGCCGATCCGATCGAGGACCACCCGCCCGTCCACCACATGCCGGGCGAGGTCGGTGACGGAAGCGGCCTTGGCCCGGCTCAGCCCGGCTCCGGTCAGCACCTCGGGCGCGGCGGACAGGACAGCGTCGGGGGTCACCGAACCCGACAGAGCGGCGGAGAACCGACCGTGGATGGTCGCCGCCGCCCGACCGGCCAGCTGCTGATAGACGATCATCCGGGCCAGCTCGGCGAACCGCAGCCCCACCGGGACCGGCTTCCTGTGGGGCGGTGGACCGTGGATCTCGACCAGCCGGGCCAGCACGGGATCGGTGGCGGTCAACGCCTCGACCGCCGACGACACAGCGCCGGCGGTCGACAACGTGCGGGTCCTTCCCAGCGGGCTCGCCGACACGGAGGGATCATGCCAGTCCTCGGGCCCGTGGTCGGCGCCCCATCCGCCCCGGGTGCCGCCGCCACGGCTTCGGCCTAGGATCCGTGTCAGCGGACCGACGGGTCAGTCGTCCGCTCGCACCTCGAACGGTCACCCATCCCGCCCAGGAGCGCCATGCCGCCAGGGAGTGCCATGCCCACGAAGAACAGCGACTCGCTGCACGGCAAGACAGCCATCGTCACCGGTGGCAACACCGGCATCGGCAAGGCGGTCGTGCTCGCCCTCGCCGGGAAGGGCGCCAACGTCGTCATCGACTACATCGTCGACCCCCAGGCCACCGAGGACCTCGAGCGGGAGGTCCACTCGCTCGGCGATCAGTCGGTCGGGGTGAAGGCGGACGTGAGCCGGGTCGAGGACCTGAAGACACTCGTCGACACGGCGGTGAAGACGTACGGTCGACTGGACATCATGGTCAACAACGCCGGTATCGAGACCCGCACATCGGTGCTCGACACGACCGAGGAGCAGTACCAGCGCGTTCTCGACATCAACCTGAAAAGCGCGTTCTTCGGGACCCAGGCGGCGGCAGCCCAGATGATCACCCAGGGCGACGGCGGCCGGATCATCAACATGACGTCGGTCCACGAGGACTGGCCGATGCCCGGCAACACCCCCTACTGCCTGTCCAAGGGGGGCATGCGCATGCTCACCCGCACCGCCGGCGTGGAGCTCGCCCCCCACGGCATCACGGTGGTCGGCGTCGGGCCCGGCGCCGTCGACACCCCGATCAACAAGTCGACAGCGGCCGACCCGGCCCTGCTGAAGAAGCTCGACGCCGCCATTCCCCTCGGACGGATGGCGGAGCCGGAAGAGATCGCCTCGGTGGTGGCGTTCCTGGCCAGTGACGGAGCGGGCTACGTCACTGCCACCACGGTGTTCGCCGACGGCGGGCTGATGCAGGCCAGTGTCGGGCTGTGACCGGGACCGCTAGCTCCGGCGGCGGCTCCGTGCGGGGAGACGGGTGATGGAAGGTTCGGTGGTATCCGTGGAACGGGTGATCCCGGCATCGGCAGAGGCCATCTTCGACCTCCTCGCCGATCCCACCCGTCATTCGGAGATCGACGGCTCGGGCACCGTCAAGGAGGTCGAAGGCCGTCGGGCCCACCCGGCTCGCGCTCGGCTCCTCGTTCGGCATGGCCATGCAGCTCGGCATCCGGTACTCGATGGTGAACACGGTGACCGAGTTCGAGGAGAACCGGCGCATCGCCTGGCAGGCGCGGCCCCGGGGGTGCTCGGGAACTGGTCGGGGCGGCCGGGTCTGGCGCTACGAGCTCGAGCCGGTCGACGGAGGGACCAAGGTGACCGAGAGCTGGGACATCTCCGAGGACCGCCAGCGGTTCTTCCTGCGGCTCGGGGGACTCCCCGAGCGGACGCGGGCCGCCATGGCCCAGAGCCTGGTCAACATCGAGGAGCTGACGGCCCGGAGCCCGGTGACGGGGAAGCGGCCCGCGACGGCCGGTGTTGTACGGCCCATGGTTCCCCTCTCGGTGCTCGATCTCGCCACCGTGGCCAAGGACACGTCGGCAAGCGACGCCCTGGCCGACACCACCCGGCTCGCCGGCGTCGCCGAGACGCTCGGATATCACCGGCTGTGGGTGGCCGAGCATCACGGCATGCCGCAGGTGGCGAGCTCGGCGCCGGCCGTGCTCATCGCCCACCTGGCCGCTGCCACCGCCACCATCAGGGTCGGGGCCGGCGGCGTCATGCTGCCCAATCACGCTCCCTTGGTGGTCGCCGAGCAGTTCGCCACGCTCGTCGCCCTCCACCCCGGTCGGATCGACCTCGGGCTCGGGCGGGCCCCCGGCACCGACCCCACCACGGCCCGCGCCCTGCGCCGGACCGCGGAGCTGTCCGCCGAGCAGTTCCCCGACGACGTCGTCGAGCTCATCGGCTATCTGATCGAGACCGACCGACCTCCGTCCCACCCCTCGCCGGTGCCGGGGCGGGGCTACCTGCCCGAGGTCTGGCTCCTCGGATCGTCGACGTTCAGCGCCCAGCTCGCCGGGCTGCTCGGGCTGCCGTTCTCCTTCGCCTACCACTTCAGCCCGGGCGTGGTCGACGACGCCGTCGCCCAGTACCGGGCGCGGTTCCGGCCCTCGCTGCTCTTGGACCGGCCCCGTCTGATGGTGGCGGTCTCCGTGCTCTGCGCCGACACCGACGAGGAGGCGAAGTGGCTGGCCGGTCCCTCGGAGCTCACCATCCTCCAGCTCCGCACGGGTCGGCTCGGGCCCATCGTGACCCCCGAAGAGGCAGCCGCCTACCGCTACAGCCCAGAGGAGCGCGCCCTCGTCGACTCCATCACGGCGTCGCACCTCGTGGGCGATCCGGCGACGGTGACGCGGGGCCTGGGCGAGCTCGTCGAGCGCACCGGAGCCGACGAGGTCATGGTCGCCACCCGAGCCCATTCCTTCGAAGCCCGGGCCCACTCGCTCTCCCTCGTGTCGGCGGCGTGGTCGGCGGTCGGTGTCGACGGCGCCGTCCCGGCGTGAGCGCCTGACGCCGGGCTCTCAGATCTCGGCGCAGGCGGGGAGGACCGACTCGGCCACCAGGGCCAGGTGGTCGAGGTCGTGGAGGTCGAGGACCTGGAGGTAGAGACGGCCGGCACCCGCCTCGGCGTAGCGGCCGAGCCTTCTCCACCACCTCGTCGGGCGTCCCGCACAGCCCGTGCTCTCTGAGCTCGTCCACCTCGCGTCCGATGGCGGCAGCCCGGCGGGCGATCTCCTTGTCGTCGGAGCCGCAGCAGATCACCTGGGCCGCCGAGTAGACGAGGTCTCCGGGGTCCCGGCCAGCGGCCCGGCAGGCGTCTGCGACCCGGCCGAACTGCTTGCGGGTGTCGACGAGCGGTCGGAAGGCGAGGTTGAACTCGGCGGCGTAGGTGGCGGCCAGACGGGGCGTGCGGGTCGGACCGCCGCCGCCGATGATGACGGGCGGGCGCGGACGCTGCACCGGCTTGGGGAGGGCCGGGCTCCCTTCGAGCTGGTAGTGGCGCCCTGGGAACGAGAACTCCTCGCCGTCTGGCGTCGCCCACAGCCCGGTGACGATGGCGAGCTGCTCCTCCAGACGCTCGAACCGCTCGCCGAGGGGTGGGAACGGGATCCCGTACGCACGGTGTCTCGGCGTCGTACCACCCGGCGCCGAGGCCGAGCTCGACCCGGCCGCCGCTCATGGCGTCGACTTCGGCGACCATGATGGCGAGGGGGCCGGGCAGCCGGAACGTGGCCGCCGTGAGCAGTGTTCCGAGCCGGATGGTGGAGGTGTCCCGGGCCAGGCCGCCGAGCGTCGTCCAGGCATCCGTCGGCCCGGGCATGCCGTCGCCGCCCATCGTCACGTAGTGGTCGCTGCGGAAGAAGGCGTCGAAGCCGAGGGACTCGGCGGTGGTGGCGACGGCCAGGAGATCGTCGTAGGTGGCGCCCTGCTGCGGCTCGGTGAAGATGCGGAGGAGCACCACCACGGTCTAGCCGAGTTACTCCCGGCGGCCCGCCACCAACACCCCGGCCACCCGACCACCGGCCAGCCGCAGGGCGGCCGCCGCACTCTGCGCCCGGGCCCCGGTCACATACGGAGTCGTCGACGAGCAGGATGCGGCGACCTCCCGGAACGGTCGCGCCGGCGACGGGCGCGTACCCGTTCCGGTCAGCCACCAGGTGGCCGAGTGGTGCGTCGAGCCCGGCGCAGCAGGGGCGCCCAGTGCGGGCGGAGGGCGGCCACCCGGGCCGTCACCGTGTCGACGGGTGCGCCCGGCCGCGTCGACGAGGGGACACCGGTCGCCACGTCCCAGGGGCCGAGGCGGTCCTCGATCCGCTCTCGTCCGGCACGGAGGAACGACTCGAGCATGGCCGCCAGCTCGAGTGTGCAGCTCTGCCTGACCTCGGGCACGGGTGCGTCCTTGTACCCCCGCAGCATGCGGTGGAGCCGATCTCCGACCCGGAAGGTGGCGACGGCGACGACGGGAACCAACGGGAGGCGAAGCTGGTCGACGAGGACCCGACAGCAGTAGCAGAGGTGGCTCGAGCGGCCCGTGACAGAGGAGGTGGTGACAGCGCAGACCGGGCAGCGTCCCCGGACAGGGCGAACCGGATCCGAACGCTCCCCGGTTCCGACCCGACCGAGCCGTGCCCGTTGCAGTCGATCCTGGTCCTCGACGGGTGTGGTGATGGTCACGGGACGTGCTCGTTGTCCGGGGTCCGGGTCGGTGTCGGACGGGGCGGGGACGGGCGACGCTGCGGTCGTCGGGGAGGGACGCCGGTGGCCGCGATCGATCAGTCGGTGTGACGGTGGAGCAGGAAGGTGCCGGTCGATCTGCTCACGAGGGACCCGTCGCCATCGACGACGGTCGCCTCCGCGTACGAGACCTGCCGGGCCATTCGCACCACCTCACCTCGGAGTACGTAGGACTCCCCGACGAGGGCCGGGCGCATCGTCTCCACCTTCATCTCGAGCGTGGCCCGGCTGCGGTCACGGCCGGGCAGGGCGGCGTTGATGGCGAAGTTCATCAGGGCGTCGAGGACGAGACCGTGCACCCCGGCCTGGACCACGCCGTGGGGGTTGCAGGCCATCGTGGTCGGGACGAACCGGCCCGCCACCCAACCCAGGTCCTCGCCGTCGACGCCGTACTCTTCGAGGACCCCGCCGACGGTCCCGATGAGGGGCATGCCCCCGTCGCCGAGCCAGCGGTCCATGTCCTTGGTGCGAGCGGTCATCGACGAGACCGTAGCGCCCGCCTGCCTCACCTCCCGGCTCCGGCCGCCGAGCCGTGGCCGCCTCCGGCCCGTGACCGACGCCCCGCTGGCGGAGGACCGGGACAACTTGACCGCGCGGTCAAGTTGCTAAGGCTAGGCTGCGGGCAACAGCACGTTCGTCGTTCGACCCGGCCGACAGGGCACGCCCGTCGGACCCGGAAGGAGAGCATCATGACCGAAGCCGTCATCGTCGACGCCGTCCGGACCGCCGGAGGAAAGCGCAACGGCAAGCTCCGCAACTGGCATGCCGCCGATCTCGCCTCGGAGCCGTTGAAGGCACTCATCGAGCGCAACGACATCGACCCTGCCGTCGTCGACGACGTGATCATGGGGTGCGTCATGCAGGTCGGCGAACAGTCGCTCAACGTGGCCCGCAACGCCGTGCTGGCCGCCGGCTTTCCCGAGTCGGTGCCGGGCACGACCATCGACCGGCAGTGTGGCTCCTCCCAGCAGGCCATCCACTTCGGCGCCCAGGGCGTCATGGCCGGCGCATACGACGCCGTGATCGGCGGCGGCGTCGAGGTCATGACGAGGACGCCGATGGGCTCGTCGGTCGTCCGCGATCTCGGATACCCGTTCGGACCCCGGATGATGAGCCGCTACGCCGAGCGGGGCGGCCTGGTCAGCCAGGGAGAGGGAGCTGAGCTCATCGCCGAGAAGTGGGACCTCACCCGCGAGCAGCTCGACGAGTTCTCGGTGCGCTCGCACAAGCATGCGGCCCGGGCCACCGCCGAAGGAAGGTTCGAGCGGGAGATCATCCCCGTCGCCGTGAAAGACGACGACCGGGCCGACACCGACGAGATGTTCACAACTGACGAGGGCATCCGCCCTGACAGCTCGGTCGAGACACTGGCCAACCTGAAGCCCGCGTTCAGGGCCGAGGGGGGCAGGATCACGGCCGGCAACTCGTCACAGATCACCGACGGTGCCTCCGGCGTCCTCATCATGAGCGAGGAGAAGGCGACATCCCTCGGGCTCACGCCGAGGGCCCGGTTCCATGCGTTCGCCGTGGCCGGCAGCGATCCGATCAAGATGCTGACGGGCCCGATACCTGCCACCAAGGCCGTCTTGGACAAGGCCAAGCTCACCATCGACGACATCGACGTGATCGAGATCAACGAGGCCTTCGCCCCGGTCGTGCTGGCCTGGCAGAAGGAGACCGGCGCCGACATGGAGAAGGTCAATGTGAACGGTGGCGCCATCGCCCTCGGTCATCCGCTCGGTGCCTCGGGAGCCAAGCTCATGGCCACCCTGGTGAACGAGCTCGAGCGGACCGGCGGCCGCTGGGGTCTCGTCACCATGTGCGAAGGCGGCGGCATGGCCAACGCCACCGTCATCGAGCGCCTGGGCTGACGTTCCCCTTAGTGATAGCGGGTGGCCAGCAGCAGACCACCGAACATGGAGGCGATGGCGGCGATCAGCCACAGGTTGTCGACCCCCCCGGGCAGCAGGCCGGCGTAGTTGAGGATCACGATGAGGACGCCCAAGGCGAAGAGGGCCACGATGACCACGCCGAGCCATCGCGGACTGGCTTTCACCTTCTTCGGGACCGGCGGCGTGTAACGGTCGTTCCGGGTCGGCTTGCCCGCCGTCGTGACCCGACCGCCGGCCGACCGCCCCTTCCTCTGCGCCCTGCCCGGTCCGGCCTTGGCCTTGGTCGACATTGCCGAAGGTTAGCCACCGCGTCGGGCGGCCCTCGTGACGCCGGGGAGGGAGGCCGCCGACGCCGTCGCAGTACACTCCCACCTCCATGGGAACGAGGGTGCTGGTCATCGACAACTACGACTCCTTCGTCTACAACCTGGTCCAGGAGCTGGGCGAGCTCGGGACCGAGCCGGTCGTCCACCGCAACGACGCCATCGACGTCGCCGGCATCCGTGCGGTCGAGCCCCAGGCCATCCTCATCTCTCCGGGGCCGGGCCGGCCCGAGAGCGCCGGCGTCAGCACCACAGTCGTGAGGGAGCTGGCCGGCGAGATCCCGATCCTCGGCGTGTGCCTCGGCCACCAGGCCATCGGGGAGGTGTTCGGGGGCCGGGTGGTGGCGGCACCGACGCTCATGCACGGCAAGACCTCGGCCATCCATCACGACGGCAGCGGCGTCTTCGCCGGGCTCCCCGATCCCTTCGTCGCCACCCGCTACCACTCACTCGTCGTCGACCCGGGCTCGGTTCCTGACGCCCTCCGTGTCACGGCGACCACGTCGGACGGGGTGGTCATGGGCCTCCGCCACCGCACGCTGGAGGTCGAGGGTGTGCAGTTCCACCCCGAGTCCCTCCTCACCCGCGAGGGGCCTTCGCTCCTCTCGAACTTCCTGGCCGCCGCCGCTCGTCGCTGAGACGTGGGGCATGGCCGCCCGCACCGGCCGCCGGTCGGCTCAGTGGCCCCCTCCCGGTGCGGGGCCACCGGGACCGGGAGCGGTCGTCGAGGTCGTGGTCGTCGTCGATGGCGTCGTGGTCGTGGTCGGGGGCGTGGTCGGGGGTGCCGGCGGTCCCTCGGACACCACGAGGTCGACCGAGCTCCCCGGCGGGATGGACGTCCCGGCCGACGGGTTCGAGGTGATGACGAGACCGGCCGCGTACTGCGTCGAGAACTGCTGACTGACATTGCCCACGTTGAGCCCGGCGTTACCGAGCGTCGCCCCGGCCCCGGCCTGGGTCTGGCCGGCGACAGAGGGGACCGTGACGTTGGCCGGCCCCGACGAGACGGTGAGGACCACCGTCGTGCCCTGGTTCACCGTGGTGCCGGCGCCCGGCGCGGCGCCGAGGACGGTGCCCTTGGCCGCGTTGTTCACGACGTACTTGACGCTCGAATTGAGCCCGGCTTGTTGCAGCAGCGCCTGGGCGCTGGTGAGGGAGCTGCCGACCAGGCCCGCCGGCACCGACACCTTCTTCGGCGGCGGCGCCACAGCCACATCCAAGGTGACGGTATCGCCCTTCTTGACCAGAGACCCTTGCCGGGGATCGGAGGCCAGCACGATGCCGGGGGCGTCCTGGGAGATCTCGTTGTGCTGGTTCACCTTCAGCCCGTCGGACCGCAAGGCGGCGGTCGCCGGGAAGACCTGCTGGCCGACGACGTCACGCAGGGCGAAGGTGGGTCCGCCGCCGAAGTAGCCGAGGCTTCGACCGAGGAAGAACCCCGCCACCAGCAACAGGACGATGAGGATCGCCAGCATGACGGCATAGCGCCGGGTCCGGTTCTTCCCCTCGTCCTTGTCGCCTTCTTCCTCGGCCGCCGGCGCTGCCGAGGTCGGGAGCGCCCGGGTGGCATCGGCACCGGCCACCGCGCCCATGGCCGCCGTGGTGCCGGCAGCAGCCCCCATCATGGCGGTGGTGTCCGTCGACGACGCCAGGACCGTCCGGCCCTCGCTGAACCGGATCAGGTCGGCCCGGAGGTCCTCGGCCGTGGCGTACCGGTTGGCCGGGCTCTTGGCCATCGACTTCATGATGATGGCTTCGAACGTGGGCGGGATGGACGGATTGAGCTCGCGTGGGTTGGGTGGCATGTCCCGGACGTGCTTGGACGCCACCGCCACCGGCGTGTCGCCGAGGAAGGGGGGCCGGCCGGTGGCCATCTCGAAGAGGACGACCCCGAGCGAGTAGATGTCGCTCCTGGCGTCGACCCCGTGGCCCTCGGCCTGCTCGGGTGAGAAGTAGGTCGCCGTGCCCATGACGGCGCCGGTCTGGGTCAGGCTCTCCTCGGTGTTGACGGCACGGGCGATGCCGAAGTCGGTCACCTTGACCTGACCCTCGTCGGTGATGAGCACGTTGCCCGGCTTGACGTCGCGGTGGATGACGTTGTGGCGGTGCGCGTACCCGAGGGCGGCGGCCACGTGAGCGCCGACATCGGCCGCCCGCTCCGTCGGTAGTGGACCGGTCGACTTCAAGATCGCGGACAGCGGACGCCCGTCGATGAACTCCATCACGATGAAATAGGTGCCGGTGTCCTCGCCCCAGTCGAACACGGGGACGATGTTGGGATGCGAGAGATTGGCCGCAGCCTGCGCCTCCCGCCGGAACCGTTCGACGAACGATCGGTCCACCGATAGCTCGGGGAACAGCACTTTCAGCGCCACGGGGCGGTCGAGCAGGCGGTCGCGGGCGCGGTAGACCTCGGCCATGCCGCCGCGGGCGATCAGGTGGTCGAGCTCGTACCGCTCCGAGAAGACTCGCGGCGTCTCTGACTGGTCCATGTGGGTCAAAGCCTAGGCCTGCCTTTGCTTCGTGCTCGGGTTCTCATCTCGTTCTCCAGGTGTCGCATCTCCGCGTCGCGCCCGGTCCGCCGTCCGGTCCGCCGGCGGCGGCCGCGACTCCCGTCGCGCTGCTGGACCCGTGGCCCGCTCACGACTGGTCCGCCAGGACGTCGCCCAGGATCTGCTTCACGATGGGGCCGGAGTAGGCGGCACCGGTGGCGCTCCCCGGCTGCTTCGGGAGCACGACGGCGATGGCCACCTTGCCCGTGCTCACCGGAGCAAAGGCGATCAGCCAGTCGTCGGTGAACTGCGGGTCGGGTCCGAACGACCCGGTCTGGGCCGTCCCCGTCTTGGCGGCCACGTTCCAGTTGGCCGGGAACCCGACGCCGTTGGCCGTTCCGTTCGGATCGCTCACCACCCCTTGCATGAAGGTGGTCAGGGTGGAGGCGGACTGGGGGGAGATCGGCACGCGCCACGCCTTGGGTTGGTAGGACTCGACCAGGTTGCCTTGCGAGTCCCGGATCTGGGACATCACGTGGGGGGTCATCTCGACTCCGCCGTTGGCGACCGTGCCCGCCACCATGGCCATCTGCAGAGCGGTGGCGGTCACGTTCTCCTGCCCGATCGCCGACTTCATGAGGCCCGGTATGCCTACCGAGTTCGGGCCGCTCTCGGCGAAGGACTGCGCCGTGCCAAAGTTGGAGGTGGCCACGGTGTCCGCCGGAACGTCGAGGGGGACCTTCTGGTTGAACCCGTAGAGCTCGGCCTGGTCGACCAGGGCCTGGGCGCCGAGCTGCTGGCCGATGGAGGCGAAGTCGGCGTCGCACGACTGGATCACGAGGTTCTGCAGGGTCCCGGGCCCTGTCGGACAGACACCTCCGTGATAGTTGGTGAGCACCTGGCCGCCGCTGTCGGGCAGGGGGATCGAGCCCACCGAGGGGTAGTTCATGGAGGCCAGGTCGGGGCGGCCCTGGAGCACGGCCGAGGTCGTCACCACCTTGAAGCTCGATCCCGGCGGGTAGACGAGACCGTACGAGCCGCTGATGAGCGGGCTCCCCGTCTGGGCGTTGACGGCCGCCCACGCCGCCTGGGCCGTCTTCGAATCCGGTGACACGAGGGGGTTGGGGTCGAACGTCGGGTTGGAGTACATCGCCTCGACGGCACCGGTGGCGGGATTGAGGACGACCGCCGCCGCCCCGATCTCACCGGGCGCGTTCTGGTTGATGGCCGCTGCCACCTGGGACTGCAGCTTGGCGCTCACCGTCAACGAGACGTTGTCGGTTCCGGTCCGGTTGACGAGCAGGTCGCGGAGGGTGCGAACCGGTCGGGTGTGGGACACGAGGAACTGGTTGTACTCCGCCTCCACACCGCTGTTGTTGCCGTACTTGGGCGAATCGAACCCGACGATCTGGGCGAACAACGTCGACGTATAGGGGTTGTAGACCCGCTTGTAGAGGTAGTAGCCGCCGGGGTTCGGTACGGAGCTGGCGAGCGTGACCCCGTCGGCGGTGATGATGTCGCCACGGGGCTGCGTGCGCGCCGCCTGGACGACATGGGGGTTCTGGGGCGCGTTGGCGAGCGAGCTCGCCTTGAAGATCTGGATGTTGTTCAGCTGGATGAAGAGGGCCACGAAGCAGAGCACCATGAAGATGCCAAGGCGTTTGATGCGCTTGTCCATCACATGCCCGCCGCGGCGGTGGCCGGAGGTGACGTGGTCGTCGGAGGCGGAGCCGAGGTGGTCGTCGTGGTTCCGGCCGAGCCCGACTGGTCCCGCTTCACTGTCACGAGGTTCGAGACATAGTTGCGGGCACTTCGCACCGATGTCTCCTCGACGCCGGCATGGAGCGCACCGAGGTAGGTCCCGGGGACCTCACCCGTCTTCACACCGGTCCGCTCCACCTGTTCGGGGTGGAACCAGAGGAACCCTCCGATCCGTCCCTGGTAGATGACCAGCTCGTTGTCATGGACTCCGACGAAGTACGAGTTCGAGTTGTACCAGCGGACGGCGAAGAACGCTCCGACGAGTACGGCGGCCACGAGGGCCACGAAGATCAGGGTTCGCACGGTGACGATGCGCCGTCCGCTCGCCGTCCGTCGCTCGCGAAGCATGTCGCGGCGGCGTTGGCGCAGGCTGGGCGAGCTCTCCACGGCCGGCTCATCGGTCCCGGTGTCCGTGTCGGTGGGAGGCTCTCCATTCGTCTCGGCCGGCGGCTCGGTGACGGTTCCGGCCGGCTCGGGAGGGTGATCGCCGTCGGCGGCCATGTCCGATGCTGCAGGGGCAGCGGCGCCGTCCGTTGAAGCGCCATCTCCGGCGGCAGAGGTGGTCTCTGGGACACCCTCCTCGACGTCCACGACGACCACAGTGATGTTGTCGCTGCCCCCGTGGGTGCGGGCCGCCTGCACCAGAAGATCCGCCGCCCGCTGTCGATCGCTGACGGCGTCGAGCACCTCGGCGATCTGGTGGTCATCGATCTCGTTGGTCAGCCCGTCGCTGCACAACAGGTAGCGGTCCCCGGTGACCGGCCGGATGCGCCACAGGTCCGTCGCCACCTCGTCGGTGACGCCCAACGCCCGGGTCAGGATGTGGCGATGGGGATGGACGGCTGCCTCCGAGGCGGTCAGCTCGCCGGTACGCACCATCTCCTCGGCCAGGCTGTGGTCGGCGGTGAGCTGCTCGAGCTGGCCGTGACGGTAGCGGTAGGCACGCGAATCACCCACGTTGACCAGGGCCAATGTTGATTGGTCGTCATCGACCACGGCGAGGGCGGTGAGGGTGGTGCCCATGCCCCGGAGCTCGGGATTGTCGAGGCTCTCCTGGAAGACGGCGTCGTTGGCCTCGGCCACGGCCTCGGTGAGCCCGACGTCCGTGGGCCGGCGTCTGAACGCCGCCCGGAGGCAATTGACGGCAAGCCGGGCTGCCACCTCGCCGCCGGCGTGGCCACCCATCCCGTCGGCCACGGCGAACAGGTTGGGCGACTCCACCGCCAGGTCCTCGTTGGTGGTGCGGACCAACCCGACATCGCTCGACGAGGCCGACCGGAGGAGGGTCATGTCACTTCCCCACCTCGAACACCGTTCCCCCGACCTGGAGCAGGTCGCCCTTCTGGAGACGGGTGCGATCCCCGATCCGAACCGTGTTCACCCACGTCCCGTTCGTCGAGTGCAGGTCTTCGATCCAGAGGTGGCCGTCGAGCCTGAAGAGCCGGGCGTGGAGGTTCGAGGAGTACGTGTCGTAGTCGATGGCGACGCCGCAGCCCGGTGCCCGACCGACCGTCACTTCGTCGCCGATGTCGTACACGCGCCCCGCCTGCTCCACGGGCCGGATGACATGAAGTCGCAAGACTTTCTGTCGACGGCCCTTGCCGTTCATCTCGGGGCCGGCTGCCTCTCGTCTCCGCCGTCGCCTTTTGAGCGGTCTGACCTCGACCCATACCGCTCGGACGACCCACATGAAGAACAGCCAAAGGAGGATGATCACCCCGTACTCGAGAACGCGCAGGATGGGTGTGTTGTCGTTCGGCCCCGGAAGGGAGATCAGCATCAAGTGCATCTGCGCTCAGGCGCCCACCGTCACGAGTTCTCGAACCGGAGGACGGTCGTTCCGATCGCGATCTGGTCGCCATCGGCCAGCTTCCGTTCACGGATGGCAGCCCCGTTCACCCTGGTGCCATTGGTCGAATTCAGGTCGCTGACCACGACATCGTTCCCGACCCGGCGGATCTCGGCGTGTCGGCGGCTGGCGTTGGGGTCGTTCACCACGATGGCGCTCTCGGGGAGGCGGCCGATGTCGAGGGGATCGGGCCCGATGACAACCCGCTCGCCCTCGGGGAGCACGATCGAGGCCGTCGGGAGACCGGCAGGGCCCTCGTGGACCTCCGATTCGATGTCGAACCTCCCCCGCCGGAGGCTGGTGTCCTCCATCACCGTCACCACGACCGGCCCGACGAAGCCGTACTGTTCGGTCCGGGCGTGGTCCCGGGCCGCCTCTTCGAGCTCCCGCACCATGGCGTCGAGGAAGCTCTCGAAGCGGTCGAAATCGGCCGTCGACAGGTGGATGGTGAACGTGTTCGGGGCGATGAGGCCATGCACGCCGACGCGGCGTTGGAGGTCCATCTCGCGCGTCAACCGGCGACCGATCTCCACCGGATGGAGCTCGCTCCGGAACGCCTTGGACAGGGTGCCGTCCACCATGCGCTCGAGGCGCCCTTCGAACCTCTGGAGTCCCATGATGGCGTCAGCCTACCGGCGCCAGCCCGCCAAAAGGGGGTGGGGTGGTCTCCCCAAGTCGCCCGGGTGCGGCCGGCCCGGGTCTCTCGGACGCTGCCGGAGCCGAGCGTGAACAGGGGCGGAGCAGGGGCCGGACGGGGAGCATCGGAACGGTCACCGGCGCAGTTTGCGGGCCGTCGTCGGCCAGGGTCGGCAGCGTCTTGGACGAGTTGGTCGTGGAGGAGCCAAAGCGAGCATCAGATAGCCTCTCAGCGTCGCTCGGGCGAGTGGCGGAATTGGCAGACGCGCAGGATTCAGGTTCCTGTGTCCGAAAGGATGTGGGGGTTCAAGTCCCCCCTCGCCCACTCGACTCGACTCGCTTCACCGGGTGTTGCGGGTGGCGTTCGTCGTGGTGGACGGGGTGGGGGGATCGAGAGGCTCGCCATGCTCGCGCTGCCTCCCATGAGGGTCACGACATGGCGGGCGTAAGCCACGAAGCGGCGGTTCAGAGGAGGGTGGCGATTTCCGCTGCGGCGCGGGTGGCGCCGTCCTGCTCGACGCGGCGGTAGTCGATGGGACGAGCCATCTCGGCGGCGATAGCGGCCGAGAGCGTGTCGGGGTTGGCGTCGGAGAAGTCGATCCGCCGCCCGGCGCTGTGTTGCTGCAGGCGGTGGTGGACGTGGAACTGCTGCTCGAAGTGTTGGCGGAGCGGGACGTAGATGAATGGCCGACTGGTTGCGGTGAGTTCCATGCAGGTGGTGAGCCCGCCTTGGACGACCGCCAGGTCGCTGGCGGCGAGATGGCGGTGCAGGCCGGGGAGATAGGCGCGAATGTCGACCCCATCGTCCGCGGGCAGCGACGCCGGATCGATGCGGGGTCCGGCAACGACGAGCATCCGCAGGCCCGGGACGGCTGACGCGGCAAGGGGGTAGGTGTCGATCAGACGCCGCAAGAGATGGCTGCCGACGCCGGAGCCGCCGACCGTGACGACGCAGACCCGTTCGTCGGGCGCGTACCCGAGCTCATCCCTCAGGGCGGCGCGATCGGCGACGGTGTCTGGGTCGAAGCCGGTGACGTACCCGGGGAACTGGTAGTGGGCTTCGGTCCACTCTCGGATGGGGGGTAGTTCCGCGCCGAAACGTTCGGCGACGATGTCGTTCGGCTTGCCGACGAACAAGGCCAGGTCCCGCACCCGCGGGTATCGATCGATGTGCTCGATCATCTCGGCGTTGTAGTCGGCGGTCAGGTGTGCTTCCCGGTCGCCGCCGTCGGGCATGGGCAGCCATCCGACGAAGTCGGTGAGCCAGCAGTAGGCGAAACGCTTGAGTTCCGGGTTTTCGTGGAGGAAGTGGTCGACCTCCCACGCTTCGTCGCCGATGACCAGGTCGTAGTCCCGTTCCTCGACGACGTCGCTGAAAACCATGAAGTCGGCCAGCAGGATCTCATCCATACGCCGCCACGCCTGGAAGCAGTGCAGACGATGCTCGCCGCATTCGGACTCGATGTGGGCCGACTCGCTTGCCAGCCGGAAGCTGGCTGGGTGCACCCGCTCCCCGGCGTCGTTGAGCATTCGGGTCACCGGGTGTTGCGCGAGCCAGTCGATCTCGAGGTCCGGATGGAGGCGGCGGAGCTCGGCGGCGATGGCAAGGTCCCGCCTGGCATGGCCGAGCCCGATCGGTGACGAGACGTACAGGGCCCGCCGGGTACGGTGGAGGCCCCGAGCCCACCGTTTCCTCCGAGGATGGCGGTCGACGAGACGGTCTACGAAGTCTCGGATCAGAAGGTTGACCTGGACAGGATCGCGGGCGAGCGCCAGGTGGCCCGCGCCTTCGAGCACGACCAGCTCGCCGTCCGTCGCCTTGGCCAGGGTCTCCGCTCGGGTCAGCGGGCTGATGCGGTCGTCGTCGCCGTGGATCACGAGCGTAGGCGAGGACACTCGCTCCGCCCACCTCCGCACGGTCTCGGCGTCGAGCACCGACTGGGCGTCGGCCAGCAAGACCTCGGGGGTCGTCTCGCCGGCCCAGCCGAGACAGTCTTCGTGCTGCTTGGTGGAATGTGGTTCGGGCAGGCTCTCGGTGAAGAAGAAGTCGACGAAGTCCTCGTAGTGGTCGAGCCAGTAGGAGGCGTTCAGGCGTTCCCACCCGTGGGGGACGGCCGGGTAGGGCTCGAAGAAGCGGTCGGTGGCGGCAGCTCGTTCGGGATGCGCGGGCTCGATGGGCAGCGCCGGGGCGATGTGGACGGCGCCGATCACGCGGTCGGGGTGATCAGCTGCCAGCTTCAGGGCCTCCTGCGAGCCTTGGGAGAGGCTGAGCAGTATCGCCCGTTCCGTGCCTGTGGCTGCCATCACCGCCAACGCGTGGTCGACGACAGCGTCCACGCTGTAGGCCTCCGGGTCGAGGGTGGGTCGATCAGATCTGCCGTTGCCGGGCCGGTCGAACACGACGACTCGGTAACGGTCGGCGAGGTATGGAACTTGCAGCTTCCAGAACCGGGTGTTGACGATCGTCCAGGTCGGGAGGAGCAGCAGGGTTGGGCTGCCGTCTCCGAACACCTCGTACCCGACCTTCACGCCGTCCCGTTCGACATATCCTTCCGCATCGGGTTGCCGGGCACGCACCGTCGATCACCACCTTCCGGGTGTGGATTCGCTCAGAGCCTGGCCTCGTACACGATATTGAACGGCGTCTCCGCCACGCGGCGAAACCTTCCGAACCCGGCGCTCGTGACTACATCGCGGATGCGCGCCTCGCCCGCTTGTGCTCCCAGGGCGAGCCCGACGTCCTGGGACAACGAACATGGCGTGCACAGCAGTGTCGAAAACCCATAGTACGCCCGGCCCACCGGGTTCAGATTGTCCTCGACCCGGTCGCCGGCGGCGGGTTCGACGATCATCCACGTGCCGTCGGACGCCAACGACTCGCGGACATGGCGGGCGGCCCCGACGGGGTCTCCCATGTCGTGAAGACAGTCGAACATGGTTACCAGCTCGTATTCGTGTCCCGGGTAGGTGGTCGAGGACGACGTCCCGAACCGGGCCTGCTGCGCCGATCCTGCCTTCTTGGCTCGCTCCCGTGCGGTGGCGATCGAGGCGTCGTGGTAATCGAAACCGACGAAGGTCGAAGCGGGAAACGTTTGCGCCATCAGCAACGTGGACGCGCCGTGACCACACCCCACATCGGCTACCGCTGCGCCCCGCTCGAGCTTCGCCACCACACCGTCCAGGGCGGGTAGCCACTCGGTGATCAGATGGGCGTTGTATCCCGGCCGGAAGAACCGCTCGCACCCTTCGTGTACGTCGTCCACATGGTCGTGCCAGCCGATGCCGGAGCCGGTTCTCGCAACGTCGGCGATCCGTGGTGAGTCGAGCACCACGCCGAGGGCGAGCTGGAAGAATCCCGGCAGGTACGCGGGGCTGGTCTCGTCGGTCAGCGCGACGGTCTGCTCGGGTGGCAGCGTGTAGCGGCCGCTGTCGGGGTCGTAGATGACGAAGGATCCGGCGGCCTGGGCGTTCAGCCATTCCCGGACATAACGCTCGTTGGTGCCGGTTCGCTCGGCGAGCTCTGCGGGCGTCAACGGACCCGCTCCTGCCAGCGCCCGGTACAGGCCAAGTTTGTCGCCCATCACCACCAATGCGGTGTTGAGGGTCGCTCCCACCTCACCGACGGTACGGAACACGAAGCTCATGAGCTTGTCAGGGTCCAACACGGGTGCTGCTTTGGTCGTTGTTGCCATGTCTCCTCCTCGGATTATCTCGAGGAGTCGACCGTACGACGGACACCGTAGGTATCGCTTCCGGGGACCCCCCTGGTTCTCGGAGAGCGGCTCGTACACTTGGGACGTGCTGTTCGGCCGTGAGCCCGAGATGCGCCTCCTCAACAGGCTCCTCGACGACGCACGAGCTGGCCGCAGCGGCGTATTGGCCATCCGCGGCGAAGTGGGCGTAGGCAAGTCAGCGCTCCTCGACTTCGCCGACGGGGCCGCGACCGGAATGAACGTCCTGCGGGCGCGGGGTGTCCAGACCGAGGCCCGCATCCCCTTCTCGGGCCTGTCCGAGCTGCTGCGCCCGGCGCTCCGTTACCTCGACCACCTGGCGCCGGCTCCCCGCGAAGCACTGGAGGGGGCGCTGGCCCTGCGTCCGGCCCTGGCCCGGGACCGCTTCGCCGTCAGCGCCGCGACCCTCGCGCTCCTGTCGGCCTACTCGGACGAGACGCCCCTGTTGGTCCTCATCGACGACGCTCACTGGCTCGACGGGTCGAGCACCGCCACCCTGCTCTTCGCGTTCAACCGCCTGGTAGCCGATCCGATCGCCGTGTTGATGACCATCCGGGAAGGCGAAGCCTCGCTGATCGACGGCACGGATCTGCCCGTGCATCAGCTGGAGGGTCTCGATCGGGACGCCACAGCCGAGCTCGTCACCAGCAACGCCGGTTCCGGCCGTCGCCTCGGCAACGACTTGATCGACCGGATCCACCAAGGAACGGGGGGGAACCCGCTCGCTCTGATCGAGCTCACCGACGACGTTGCGACGCTCGACTCCGGCGCTGTGCTCGACCCGCCGCTACCGGTGGCCAGCAGAATCGCCCGGGTCTACCTGGACCGGTGCGCGTCCCTTTCCGACTCGGCTGGCGAGATGCTGCTGCTCGCCGCTACCAGCGACACGGGCGAGCTGTCGGTGCTCACCGGCGCCGCTTCGCTGGTCGGGCTCCGGGCGGAGGAGCTCCGTGCCTCCGAGGCGATCGGATTGGTTCGCTTGGTTGACCAGCGCGTCGAGTTCCGCCACCCTCTGATCCGATCCGCTGTGTACACAGGGGCGCCACCCGACCGCCGCCGAGCGATGCACCGGGCGCTGGCACGAGCCCTTCCCGATGCTGAGCTCGACCGGCGGGCCTGGCATCTCGCCCTCAGCGCCACCGGACCTGACGACACGGCGAGCTCGTCTCTCGAACAGGCGGCGATCCGGGCGCGGACCCGCAGCGCTTACGACGTCGCCTCCCAGGCGTTCCAACGAGCAGGCTCGCTCGCCTCTGATGACGGGCGGCGATGCGCCCTGCTGCTGGCTGCAGCAGAGAGCGCGTGGCTGGGCGGCCTCGCCGCCCGCTCCGTCACGCTTCTCGACGAGACCCGGCGCCGAACACCACCGATCAGCATCAGGGTGCCCCTCGAGCACGTCCGCGGCCATATCGCCACCCGCCTCGGCCCAGTGGGCAAGGGACAGCGGATCCTGCTCGACGGGGCGGAGCTCGCCTCTCCAGACGACCCTGATCGTGCGGTCGTGATGCTCGCCGAGGCCGTCAACGCGGCCTTCTACGCCGGCGACGCCCGCGCCATGCACGTTGCCGCCGCTCGCATCCCCTCGCTCATCGGACCCGGCACCGGCCCCCGCACCCGATTCTTCGCTGCCATGGCCCAGGGCATGGCCCTGATCTTCCGGGGCGAAGGAGACGCCGGAGGCGCGGCGCTCGTCCGCGATGCGATGGCGTTGGCCCAGGAGTCAGACGAGCTTTCGGACGACCCTCGGCTTCTGGCATGGGCGGCGATGGGGCCGCTGTGGCTCCGCGAGTCCGAGGCGGGCCAGACCCTGGTCGATCGCGCTTTGGACCTGGCTCGCGTCAGGTCGGCTGTCGGTGTCCTGCCGTTCCTGCTGAGCCACCTGGCCGTCGATGCCATGGCGGGGGACCGATGGGTCGAAGCCGAGGCTAGGTTCCACGAGGCCATCGGTCTCGCTCGGGAGACGAATCAGCGCACCGACCTTGCGTTCGCCTTGGCGCGATTCGCTTGGCTCGAGGCGAGGCAGGGCGACGAGCAGTCCTGCCGGTCACACGCAGCCGAAGCCCGCACCCTGGCGGGCGAACTCGACCTGGGCCTCATCGAAATCTGGTCGCTCGCTGCACTGGGGGACCTGGAGCTGGGGCTGGGAAACTTCAAGGCTGCGCTGAGCCGGTACGAAGAGGAATGGGCGGCGCTCGTCACGCTCGGCATCGGCGACGCCGACCTGTCACCCGAGCCCGAACTGGTCGAGTTGCACCTCCGGTTGGGACAGCCCGACCGAGCGGCGCACCACCTGTCGAGCTTCGAACGAGCGGCCCCGGTGAAGGGGCAACCGTGGGCACTGGCACGGGCTGCCCGTTGCCGCGGCCTGCTCGGTCCCGACGACGACCTGGACCGTCGGTTCGGCGAGGCCCTCGCCCTCCACGACAAGACACCTGACGTGTTCGAGCGCGCCCGCACCCTGCTCGCCTACGGCGGCCGGCTGCGCCGCGCCCGACAGAGAGTGAAGGCCCGGGAACCGCTCCGGGAGGCGCTCTCGATCTTCCACCGACTTGGGGCGACGCCCTGGTCAGCAATGGCCGGCGCCGAGCTGGACGCTACCGGCGAGACCGCCCGACGACGCGACCCTTCCACCCACAGCCAGCTCACGCCCCAAGAACTCCAGGTCGCCCTGTTGCTCTCCGCAGGCCGCACGACCCGCGAGGCGGCAGCCACGCTCTTCCTCAGCCCCAAGACGATCGAGTACCACCTGCGCAGCGCCTACAGGAAGCTCGGGATCAACTCCCACGACGAGCTTGCCCGCAGGATCTAGATCTGGCCACGGACACTGGCCACGGACGCCCTCGGCTCACGGTAGATTCCCTGTGATTTCGTCTCCCCAGTGGTGGCGACCAACCTCTTGGGAGATGGGTGGCGATGACGGCGATGGTGGGCAACGATGACGTACCCGTACCTTCGCCAGGCCGGTCGGTCGTGGTCGTGGCAGCACCGGGCGAGGGGACCGGCTATTGGGCCGGTGGACCGAGTGCCGTGTGTGACAAGACCGGAGTGATCTGGCTGGCCTATCGTCTTCGCCGGCCCGTTGGCCAGGGTCGGGGCTACGCCAACGTTGTGGCCCGGACCGATGATGGTGAGTCGTTGGAGACGGTTGCCGTGCTCAATCGGGAGGACTTCGGCTGCGCCTCTCTGGAACGGCCCTGTCTGGTGAACCGGCCGGACGGTGGGTGGCGTCTGTACCTGAGCTGCGCCACTCAGGGCACCGACCACTGGCGGGTGGACGCCATCGACGCCGACACTCCGGACGCCCTCAAGCCCGGATCGGCACGACCCGTATTGACGGGAGACGAGGCGATTGTCGGGGTCAAGGATCCGGTGGTCAAGGCCATGGGGAACCAATGGCATCTTTGGTTGTGCTGTCACCCTCTCGATGTTCCGGACGACACCGATCGCATGTCCACCCGATACGGGACGAGTGATGACGGGATTACCTGGCACGTCGGGGATGAAGCACTTACCGGGACTCCGGGAAGCTGGGACCAACGCGGAACCAGGGTCGCTGAAGTCCTTCACGACAATGGTCAGTGGCTCGCCTTCTACGACGGGCGGGCCGACAAGCGCGAAAACGCAGAGGAACGTACCGGAACGGCCGAGGGAACACGGCCCGACCGGCTGGTGGCCCACCAAGGAGCAATAGGCGCTAATCCCGACGGAACCGGGTCCCTCCGCTACTTGTCCGTCGTGAACCTGCCCGACGGGGGGCGACGCCTCTACTACGAGACGAGTCGCCTTGACGGGGCCCACGATTTGCGCACCGAATACGTCCCCCCTTC
Organism: uncultured Acidimicrobiaceae bacterium; assembly: GCA_963828385.1. GTDB lineage: Bacteria > Actinomycetota > Acidimicrobiia > Acidimicrobiales > RAAP-2 > Bog-756. The sequence continues at coordinate 127,681 of CAWHEF010000001.1, read as the reverse complement.
GCGGTAGATCCTCCACTCCCTCAAGTCCCAGCCAGTCTCTTCCTCGACGATATCGATGTCCTCCGAGAAGTAGTCGACCAGTTGGGCCCGTTCGCCAGCGCTCAGTTCAGGCCGGTGTTGGGGAGTCCGTTGCAGCAGCCATTGCAGGGGCACGCTGGCCTTGCGCCAGACCTCGGGCGGAAAGTGCCGTCCCACGGCTGCTCCTTGACGAAGCATGGCCCGAAGCAACCGGGCGTAGCGAGTCGGAGCTACGTATCCTCCGACATTGCGAGCCGGAATCTCCGAGATCATTCCCTCGGCCACTCCAAGGAATCGGCACACTCCGGCCAGTGTCGCAACCGGTTCGTCCACCAGATCCTTGTAGCGGATCAGATGAACTTGTTGACGGGAGAAGACCGAGTAGAGGTGCCGAAGCTGTCGCCCATAGAGGCCGGTCTCTAGGTAGCGCCAGATCGGCGCCCAGCCCGCCTCGATGCGTCGGGGCTCTTTCGCGGCAGGCTCTCACGAAGTCGTCGATCGTCTCGAGCCCGTCAGCCCACAGATGAGCCCAATTCGAGTAGGCGCGGTCCACGGGGTCGCGAAGGACGACGATCAGCCGGACGTCAGACACCGCCTCATGTATGCGGCGGTGCGATGCCGGGTCGGCAAGGTAGAACGGCGTGCTCTCACCTCGCAGCGTCCCGACGGGAGCCTCATCGAACAGACGAAAGTACTCTTCTGGTCTCCACACCCATTCGCGGTAGCTGTGGGCGTCCCCCGGGCCGCCCCGGGTCGGCGGAGGCCCATCGCACAGAAAGAACTTGGGCTCCTTTACCGGAGACAGGAAGAGCTGCGGGTGCCGGTCGAGGGCGGCGTGCAGGGCGGTGGTGCCCGCCTTGGGGGCGCCGATGACGAGGAAGTCGGGCCGGGGCAGGCGCCTTCGCTCATCCGGCCGGTCTCCAGGTGACCGGGTCCGTTGCCCATCGGCACGGTTGGGGGCGATCACGCCTAGTTCCACTGGCGCCTGCCCGCCGTCGAACCTGTATCTGAGCCACCTTCGGCCTCATCCATGGCTATCGACCGGTCACGTGACGGCGTCCCGCCCGTCTCCTTGCGGAACCAAGGCGATGGTCTCAAAGCCGTATCACCTTCCGATCCGACCACGCCCGCCAAGCCTGAAAACCGCCCTCGAGGTCGGTGGCGTTCGCAAAGCCGAGGTCGGCCAGTGTCGCCGCCGCCAGGCTCGAGGCGTAGCCCTCGGCACAGACCACCACGATCCACTGGTCGTGATCACGGACCTGGGGTAAGCGGTCCGCACCAAAGGGATCGAGCCGCCACTCCAGAACGTTCCGCTCCACCACGATGGCTCCGTCGAGCTCGCCCTCGAGCCGGCGCTGTGCCTCGGGCCGGATGTCGACCACAAGCCCTCCAGCGCCCCGCACCTCGCCGAGCTGGGCCGGTTGCACCCGGCGGATGCGCCGTCGGGCCTCGGCTACCAGGTCATCGGCCTGCCGCCTCATCCGACCAGCAGGCCTTCGTGGTACTCATCGGTGCGGACCGCCACCAGCCGGTTCCCACCACTCCAATCGAAGTAGGTCATCGCGTGGAGGGCGGGTGAATAGACGTGAACACTCAGTGCCGGAGTTGGGCCGTTGTTGACGAGATCGTGGACGTGTCCCGGACCGAACACCACGTGACCACTGGTATCGATCGACCTGGAGGTGACATCCAGGTCGCCGTCGTGGGGACGGACAGACGTCTCGACCAGTGTCCCCGAGACGATCACGATCGCCCCCGCGGAGCCGCCGTGATCGTGAAGCTCGATGTTTCCCCCGACGGGCCAAGCGACCACCCATGCTTCGAACCGGTCGGTGGTGGCGATGGTGCGCCAGCACCGCACGGAAGGGTCCATGCCCGGCCACGACGCCGCCGAACCGGCAAAGCGTCGCGCCACGGCCAAAAGGTCGACCGGACCAAGGGTGCGTCGTCGTGGTGGCCGCCAGGTGAGCTTGGTGGTGCGCCAGGGGGCGATGGTCATGCTTCCTCCGGGACCGGACTGCGGTTCTGGTCGTTATGGGGTTCGCCTGGAAATCTATATAAAGTCGACCGACTTTGTCAAGATTACCTCGGATTCCCTTTTTGGAACAGGTCGGCCGAGTGATGTCCGTAGGCCCATGACCGCCGGTGCAGCCACCACCACTTCAGCGACGCTCCTCCGGTTTGGGCCTCCGCAAGGCCGGGTGCGCGGCCGGACTGCCCGTCGCTGGACCGTGCTCGCGAGGAATGACCTCTTGTCCTCGGTTCGGATGGTGAGGCCGCTAGGCCTCGAGGAGGTCTTGGATGGTGACGTCGAGGGCATCAAGGCGCTCTGATGAGTTTGGGACCGAGCACTCGTGCCAGCTGGGGTGCCAGCTCTTTGCAGGTCGCCTTGAGCAGGGTGGGCCCAGATCGCGAAGGGCCCGCGGCTGGGAGGCGGTGGTCGGCGCCGGCGACGGCGACGGAGCCCAGGGGATAGCGGTCGGCGGGGTCGAGGAGGGGGGCGGCGATGCCGTGGATCCCGACGTGGTTGTCGCTGAACGAGAGGGCGTAGCCGTCGCTGCGGATCCGGCTGAGTTGGGCGGGGCTGGGTCGCCTCTCGTGCCGGCGGCCGGCTACGAAGGATCTGTCTCGCCTTCCGGGTGTGGGAGGTGGGCGAGGATGGCAGTGCCGCTGCAGCCGGAGGTGAGCGGGGCTCGTTCGCCGATACATCACGGAGCCGGCGAACGGACTGGCTTCTGAGCTTCCGCGCCGAGGACGAGGACCCGATGAGCGCCGCTGCGCAGGTGCAGCGACGACGTCTCGCCGGCGCGTGGAGGGCAAGCGGTTGAGCATGGGCAGCGCAGCGCGTAGGAGGGCGGGGCGGGGGCCGATCAGGGAGGCCAGCGCCACCGACCGGCTCCCTAGCCGGTAACCGCTGTGACCGAGATGGTCGATGAAGCCGTACTCCTGCAAGGACCGCAGGGTGCGGTACGCCTTCGACTTGGGCAGGCGGGTCGTGGCTGCGATCGTCCAGGCTGGCCGGCTGCTCCAGGCCAGCGAGCGTTTCGAGGACATGGAGCGCCCGGAGGGGCCTCGGTGCTGTGGCGGGAGCAGGTCCTCGGCGCTCGGTGGGCGGTCATGACCGAGTGTATCGGGTTAGTTGGTTTACAACTGTGCAATTCCTGAAGCGTGATCCTACCGTGGTGGTATCCGAGCCGGCCGGTTCGGCTGGTCCGAGTGCGGGCGCCGGTCACCTTGAGGAGGTGCGTGACCCTTCACAGCGGTCCGATGACCCTGGTCGCCTTTTTGCAGGCCCAGAACTGCTCCAACTACGTGGGCTCATGGCGGCATCCGGCGTCGATGACCGACTTCACGACTGCGGACTACTTCCAGCGGATCGCCCGCACGTTGGAGGATGCCCGCTTCGACATGGCGTTCTTCGACGACCGGCTGGCCATGCCTGACATCTACGGCCACAACGCCGACCTGGCAGTCGAGTACGGGATCCGGTCGGTGAAGATGGATCCGACGGCGGTGCTGATGGCCATGGCCATGGCCACGACCAATCTCGGATTTGGCGCCACGTATTCGACCACCTACTACGAGCCCTTCCACGTGGCTCGGCTGTTCGCCACCATGGATCTGATGAGTGGCGGTCGAGCGGCCTGGAACGTCGTCACCTCGCTCAACGACTCGGAGGCGGCGAACTTCGGTCGCGACCTGCACCTCGAACACGACGAGCGATACGACCGAGCCGATGAATTCGTCGAGATCGTCACGCAGATGTGGAAATCGTGGGAGCCCGACTCGCTGGTCGTGGACAAGACAAGCGGCCGGTTCGCCGATCCGGCCAAGGTCCACCGCACCGACTATCAGGGCAAGTTCCTTCGCTCCAACGGTACGTTCACGGTACCCCGATCCCCGCAAGGGCGCCCGGTCCTGTTGCAGGCAGGAGCGAGCGGACGCGGCATGGCGTTCGCCGGGCGTTGGGCTGACGTGGTGTTCGCGGCCATGAGGAACAAGGAAGCCGGAGCCGCCAACTATGAGGCCATCAGGCAGGCGGTGACAGATGCCGGGCGCGATCCCGACCAGGTGAAGGTCACCCCGGCGGTGACCGTGATCACGGCCGAGACCCCGGAGCTCGTAAAGCAGAAGGAGAGCCTGCTGCGCGGCCTGGCCCGACCGGAGGACGGCCTGGCCCTCTTGTGCGAAGTGCTCAATGTGGACTTCTCCGACCGACCGGTGGATGAACCCTTCAGCGACGACGAGCTGGCCGCCATGTCGTGGCAGGGACTTCGCGACGGGGTGATCGCGGCCAGTTCCAAGTCGAACCCGTCGGTCGCGGACTTCGTCGAGTTCTCCGGACGGGGTGGTCTCAACGGGAGCGGCTTCCCGTTCATCGGCACCCCCGAGGAGGTCGCTGACCAGATGGAGGAGTGGTACGCGACATGCTGCGACGGCTTCGTCATCGCCGCCACCAACGTCCCGGGCAGCTACGAGGACTTCGGACGCCTCGTCGTGCCGGTCCTACAGCAGCGGGGGCTGGTGCGGCGCGAGTACGCCGGCGGCACCCTGCGCGGCAATCTGGGCCTTCCCGCCCCCGAACCAGCATGATGCCGTTGACGCGCATCCTGACGCCGACCGGGATGCTCGGCTACGGCTATTCGGAGTCGGATTTCTGGGAATGCATCGAGGGAGGGGTGGACGTCATCGTCGTCGACTCCGGCTCTACCGACCCAGGTCCGTACATGCTCGGCCTGGGCGACACCCTGGTCTCCGAGGAGTCCTACCTGCGTGACCTGCGCCCCATTCTTCGGGCCGTGCACGATCGGCGCATCCCCTTGTTGATCAGCTCTGCCGGTGGGGCGGGAACTCGGGCCCAGGTCGACGGGATGATCGCCCTCGTGGGTCGCCTCGCCACCGAGGAGGGCTTTTCACTCAAGGTCGTCTCGGTCTACGCCGAAGTGCCCCCCTCGGTGGCCGTCGAGCGGCTTGCGGACGGTCGGGTCAAACCGAACGTCCGGAATGAGCTGCCTACTGCGGAGGACATCGAGGGTGCCGAGGCCCTGGTGGCGCAGATGGGCGCCGAACCGTTCACGGACATCATCGAATCCGGCGAGCCCTTCGATGTCATCGTGGCCGGGCGGGCCTACGACCCTGCACCACACGCGGCGTGGAGCTTGAGCCGAGGTGTCCAGGCGGGCATCGCCTGGCACAGCGGCAAGATCCTCGAGTGCGGCGGTGCCTGCTGCGAGCCCAAGGGTGGTGGTGTGATGGCCACCCTCTACGAAGATGCGTTCGAGCTGACCCCGATGAGCCCGCGTCAGGCATGCACGCCGCTGTCAGTGGCCGCCCACAGCCTCTACGAAAAGAGCCGCCCCGATCTCCTACCCGGCCCCGCCGGGGTGCTGGACGTGCGCAACTGCAACTACGGTGCCGTAGACGATCGCACGGTCCGCGTCACCGGAAGCGAGCACGTCGATGCCGAGTCGCCGTCCCTGAAGCTCGAAGGAGCGCGCATCGTCGGGCAGCGGGCCATCTTCATCGGCGGTGTCCGCGACCCGATCCTCATCGGACAGCTCGACGACTTTCTCGCCGCGGTCGAGCGGACGGCCCGTGCGTTGCACCCGGACCTCGCTTCGGGTCGCGCTCGGCTCGACTTCCACGTCTACGGGCGCAACGCGGTGATGGGGGACCTCGAACCCTCGACTCAGGTGCCCCACGAGGTCGGCATCCTGGGCGAAGTGACCGCTCCCACGAAGGAGCTGGCCAAGGCCATCTGCACCACAGCCCGCATCGGCGTGCTCCACCTCCCCTACCAGGGCCAGCTGGCTACCGCCGGCAACCTCGCACTCCCCCTCAATCCCATGGACAACAGCATTGGGCCCGTTTGCGCCTTCAGCGTCTATCACGTGATGGACGCCGAAGGACTCGATCCGTTTCCCATCGCCCACCAGGAGGTCGGGGCGCGATGACGGCCACTCCCCTCAAGGACCTCGCCCAGGTCATCCGCAGTAAGAACGCCGGGCCCTACGAGGTCACCTATGACGTGATGTTCACCGATCCCGCCGTCTTCGGCCGAGTTCGCAACAGCAAGGTGCTCTCCCGACAACGGCTCGCCGCCCTCTACTGCATCGACGAGGCCGCCGTCACCTGCTGCATGTTCTTCGAGCCGGCGCTGGCCTTCAAGTTCACTCACATCCGTCTCGGTGACCAGGGTGGTGTCGGCGAGCGAGACACCTTCGGCGCCCAGCAGCATGCTCCTCTTCTCGACCTGCCCGTCCCCTCAGAGGAAGCAACCTGACCGCCGTGCCGTTCTCCGACGCCGCCGCCCGGGCGCACGACCAGGGTTGGTTCCGCCAGGTCCTCGGCCAGTACCCGACCGGTGTGTCGGTGGTGACAGCCATCGCGTCCGACGGGGCGCCCGTCGCGCTGACCGTCGGATCGTTCACCTCGGTATCGCTCGACCCACCCCTGGTGGCGTTCCTGCCCGCAAGACAATCGTCGAGCTGGCCGAAGATCGAGGCCGCTGGGAGGTTCTGCGTCAATATCCTGGGCGCCGACCAGGAGCCCCTGTGCCGGGCATTCGCTGCCAAGTCGACCGACAAGTTCGCCGGGGTCGGCTGGCGACCGGCCACCTCGGGCGCCCCGGTCCTCGACGGCGTGGTCGCATGGGTCGACTGCGAGCTGGACGCCGTCTACGACGCCGGGGACCACGTCATCGTCGTCGGTCGGGTTCGGGACCTCGACGTCGGGCGAGCCGGCCTCCCGCTGTTGTTCTTCCAGGGCGGCTACGGCCGCTTCTCGCCCCACTCGCTCGTCGCCGAGGACACCCGCTACGGCGCCGAGCTTCAGCTCGCCGACCGGGCCCGGCCCCTCATAGAAGCGGTGTCAGCCCGGACCTCCGCCCATGTGGTCGTCGCCGCGTGCGACGGAATCGAGCTCACCTTCTTGGCCAGCGCCGGCGCACCCGCTGATCTCGCCGCCCCTTCGGCGGCGATCGGGCAGCGCCTCCCCGTGGTGGCGCCGGTCGGCATCTGGTGGGCGGCGTTCGCTCCACACGACCAGACCGAGCGCTGGCTGGCCGGCGCACCGGTTGAGCGACGTGACCGCTACCGGGAAGCCCTCAGCCGCATCCGCCAACGCGGCTACTGCCTGGGCCTCGCTAGCGTCCACGCCACCGTCGAGGAACTGATCGTCAGCCGCGGCGGCCCAGGAGCCCGACCGACCCACCAGGATCGCTCCATCCTCTCCAACCTCGAGGTCGACCCCCTCGACTACGTCCCGACGCCGATCGACCGCGACCGGCCTGGCGAGTCAGGGCACGGCGTCCACAGCCTGTGGGCGCCGGTCCTCCGGCCTGACGGCACCGTCGCCGTCGGCGTCATGCTGGGCCACCACCCCGCCGGCCAGATCCCGACCTCCGAAGCGGTCGACGCCCTCCTCGAGCTCACCGGTGCCATCAGCGCGCTGGCGGCCCATCCGATCCCAGCAACCCGAGGAGCAGACCAGCCGTGACCGACACCCAACAGACCCTCACCACGCTCTCCGCCCGGCTGGCCGCCGCCGTCGAAGCCATGGCGCTGACAGACATCCCAGCACCGGTTCTCACCGTCGCCAAGGCACACCTGCTCGACGGACTGGGGATTGGCATCGCCTCCACCGGCATGGACTACGGCCGGGCGGTCCACCAGGCCGGTGCCCAACTCGGGCACAGTCACGAAAGCCGGGCCCTTGGTTTCGGCACCCCCATGCCCGCCCCCTCCACCGCCCTCGTCGACGGCACACTCATCCACGGCCTCGACTTCGACGACACCCACATCGGTGCCATCTATCACGCCACCGCCCCTGCCCTCGCCACGGCCCTGGCCGTCGGCGAGGCCACCCATGTCGACGGCGCCAGCCTTCTGCTCGCCTATGTGATCGGCCTCGAGGTGGGCTGTCGCCTTGCGGCGGCTGGCGCGGGCAAGTTCCACGCCCGAGGGTTCCACCCCACGGGGATCGCCGGAACCTTCGCTTCGGCTTGCGTCGCCGCGAAACTGCGCGGCCTGCCTGCGGCCACCCTCGTTCTCGCCCTGGGCTTGTGCGGCAGCCAGGCCGCCGGCATCCTCGAGCTGCACGAGTCCTGGCTGAAGCGCATGCACCCGGGCTGGGCCGCCCACGCCGGCATCATCGCCACCACCCTCGCCGAGGCCGGCTTCCGCGGACCGGCCACCGTCCTCGAAGGACCGGCCGGCCTGTACGCCAGCCATATCGGAGAGCGTCCGACGGCAACCGACCTCGGCCTCGATGACCTCGGCACCCGATGGATGACGGCCGAGATCGCCCTCAAGCCATACCCGTGCTGTCACTTCACTCACGCCTTCGCCGACGCCGCGTTCGGCCTTCTCCACGACCTCGGACGCGAGCAGCTCGCGGCCGACGAGGTCGAGCGCATCGTCTGCCCCACTGCTCCGGCCCTCATCCCGATGGTCACCCAGCCCGCAGCCGACAAGATCGCCCCGACGACGATCTACGACGCCCTGTTCAGCGTCCAATACGTCGTCGCCTGCGCCCTGGTTGGCCGAGGCGTTGGCCTCGCCACCTTCTACGACCAGCCGCTCGACCACCGCGAAGCCGTTGCCATGGCTGCGCTCGTCACCTGTCCGCCCGACCCCGAAACCGACTTTCCCGCTCATTTCCCCGGCGAAGTCGAGCTCCACCTAGCCGACGGGCGCACGCTGCACCGCAAGCTGGCCTACAGCCACGGCACCCCAGAGGATCCGCTGAACGACACCGAGGTGCTGGCAAAGTTCACCGCGACCGCCGGGCGCCGCCTTCCTCCAGATCAGGTTCAACGGATCGCCCACCATGTCCAACATCTCGACCAACTCCCGGATGTTGCTGAGATCATCGACGCGTGCGTTCTTGGAAAAGAAGGGTCGTAACCGACCTTCGTCAACCGGTCCCGCCACTCCACGCGCCTCCCGTCACGTGACGAGGAAGCTCGGCGCGTGGGGAGGTCCGAGTAGTGGTCAAAGCTACGCTTCGTCCAGGCGAAAACCAACCTTCATGGCAATTTGGAACGAGGCAACCTCGCCGTCGCGTACCTGACCGCGCAGCTCGGTCACCTCGAACCAGTCGAGGTTGCGCAAAGTCAGCGACGCGCGAGCAACGCCGTTGCGGATGGCTTGCTGCACGGAGTCGGGCGATGTGCCCACGATCTCCGTGACGCGATAGGTGGAGTCGGGCATCGTCTGGATCCCCCTTTGTCTTTGGTGGGCCACCCGTCGGATGACGCCGCCGTCTGCTTACCACGCCGCCGAGTCGGGGGCAGGACTCAAGACTTCTACCGGAACGGTATCGAAACCGGTAGAGCTGCACAGCACGGCCCGTCAGCACCTCAGGTCAGCGTGGGACGCCTTCCAGGGCAGCTCCTGTAGCCCGGCGTGGGCAGTTATCCCCAGGCCGCCTGCGGCTGGACCGGTGGGCGACGGCGAAGATCGGGAGACGCTGGCCGACGACACCGCGGCTATGGCAGCATTCGCGGCGGGTTCCAGTGAGATCGGACGAGCCGGTGACGAAAGTGGTGCAGAGCGCGGCTATCACCGCCCTGGCGGTGATCCTGGTACTCGGCACCCTGGCAGCGGGTGGGGCAGGCCCTGCTGGTGCTCAACCGCTCGGCACCATCCTGCCTGGTACGCAATGCCCGGCCTTTCCCGCCGACAACGTGTGGAACACGCCGATCAGCACCCTTCCCGTCGACGCCGACAGTGCCACCTGGCTCGCGTCCATGGACAGTTCTTCGACCTTCCTCCATCCCGACTTCGGACCGTCAGCACGCAAGGACAAGCCGTACGGGATCCCATGGCAGATCGTGAGCCCCACGCAACCGCTGGTGCCGATCAAGTTCACCTACAGCTCCGAGAGCGATCCGGGCCCGTACCCGTTCTCCGTATCGACACCCGTCGAGACAGGCAGTGATCGCCACGCCATCATGGTCAACCCGGCCACATGCACGCTCTACGAGCTCTTCGACGCGCATTATCACGCCACCAAGGAGTCGAGGGCCGGCTCGGGTGCCATCTGGAACCTGGACTCGGATGCGCTCCGTCCTGCCGGCTGGACGTCGGCCGACGCCGCCGGCCTCCCCATCCTTCCCGGCCTGGTCAACTACGACGAGGCGACATCGGGCTCGATGGACCATGCCATCCGGTTCACGGCCCAGTGCACCCAGCAGTCCTACGTATGGCCGGCCCGCCACGAGGCGGGCCAGGCCAACCCCGCCTGCCCCCCGATGGGAGCGCGGTTCCGGTTGGACCCGGCCTTCAGCCTCCCGGCGTCCCAGTGCTCGGATGTCTGCCAGACCCTGCTCACCACCATGAAGAACTACGGGCTGATCCTCGCCGACAACGGCAGCAACTGGTTCTTCCAGGGCACCGCCGATACCCGGTGGACCAGTGACGACGTCGACCAGCTGAAGCAGATACCGGCCAACGACTTCGTTGCCGTCGACGAATCGTGCCTGATGGTCACGCCAGACTCCGGTCAGGCCTACCAACCGGGCACGACGGGCTACACCGAGCACTGCGGCTGACACGGGACGGCCGGCACGGACATGGGCTATCCGCTCGACATCGGTGGCGTCGACGACTACCCGGTGAAGGTGGGCAGCATGCTGCTCACCCTGGTGGAGCCGACCAAGGGGTTCGAACGGGCCTACAACCGCTGGTACGAGCGTGACCACTTCTACGGTGGCTGCCTCGTCGGGCCCTGGTTGTTCGCCGGCAGCCGGTGGGCGGCGACCCGAGCGCTGAAGGATCTTCGCTGGCCACGGACGAGCCCCGTCGCCCGGCCGATCGACGCCGGAAGCTACCTGGCCGTCTACTGGGTGGAAGAGGGACACCATCGGGATCACTTCGGCGACTGGTCGATCCATCAGGTCCGGGACCTCTATGCCCACGGCCGCGGCTTCGACGAGCGGACCCATGTGCACACGTCCACGTTCGACTACGTGGGCAGCTCCTACCGGGACATCGACCCCGTTCCGATCGAGCTGGCACTGGACCACCGCTATCGCGGTCTGGTCGTCCTGTGGTGGGACGCTGCCCATGGCACCGGGGGCGACCTCCATGGCGAGCTGGCCGCCGATTGTGTCCCGGCCCTCCTCGAGTCGTCGAGCATCGAGAGCGCATCGTCGTGGACGCCCTCGGCACCGGGGCGTCCCACCGGGGACGCCCCCATGGATCTCGGGTCACCGGCCGGGGACACCGACCGGCTCGTCCAACTCCTGTTCGTGGACGGCGAGCCGGGATCTGTCGTCGACCGGGTGCGCGACTACACCGGTGGGGTCGAGTCCGAAGGTCGTGCCTCACTGTTGCTGGCGGCCCCGTTCATCCCGACCGTCGTGGGCACCGACACCTACGTCGACCAGCTCTGACGCTCCGCTCCGCCGCCCTGACGCCGACGGGATCTATCCGTGGGTCGGCGAGAAAGCGGCGCCCTCAGGGGCCCTCGAGGGTCGACGTCCCGGTGTCGGGATCGACGGTTAGCAGATAGCCGGCCGACTCGAGGCGCGTGGGCACGGCCGACTCGACGAGGCCGGGTGAGACGGGCCCGCGATCCCGGGCCGCCGCTTGGTCGGAACGGACACCGATGGTGATGGTCTCGGCCAGCTGTCTTTTGGCGTCGGATCCGAGAAGGACGAGGTCGTCGGAGACGAGGGCCAGGCCCCCCGAGACACCGACGGCCCGGGCCCAGGTCTCGGCGGCCTCGGGCGGGAGCCTGGTGTCGGTCGTGCGCAGCATCAGGCAGTCGGGATCGTTGAGCCACAGCCGCCGGTGCATGAACGCCCGGGCCGCCGTGCTCGTCCAGGCCGCTCTCGTCGACGGCTGGACGTCCAGGTAGCCGGCCACGATCTCCTCTGCCGGATCGAGGGCCCACAAAGGGGCCACGTCCTGACCGATCCGGTTGGCGTCGACGAGCCCGACGACGTTGGCGAGCGGCACCCCGCAGCCCAGGACGAACGTGTCCTCTCCCGCCCCCTGCCGGATGGCCTCGTAGCCGGCGCGGACCCGCTCGGCCGGGGTCTTCGTCGGATCCAGGTACCGACCCGGCACGCTCGGCGAGAACGTGAAGTCCAGCTTCAGGTAGCAGAAGCCCATGGCCACGAGGTCGGCGGCGAGCGACCGCAGATGGTCCAACACCTCGGGGTTGGTGGTGTCGAGCCCGAACAGGAAACCGTCGGCACCGTCGCCCCACTCCGGGTTCCACCAGGCACGGAGGGGCTCGAGCGGGCTGCCACCACCGGTCGGCGATCCGGTGCCCGCCACCCAGTCGGGATGGCGCCGGTGACATTCCGAGCTCGGGGCAACGAGGAACGGGGCCAGCCACAGCCCGGGGACCAGGCCGGCGGCGGCGATGTCGGCGGCGAGGGCGGCGAGCCCAGCTGGGAACGAGTCGTTGACCGAGGTCCAATCACCGATGGCGGCCTGGTAGCCGTCGTCCAGCTGGAACACCTCGAACGGCCATTCCCCGGTCCGCGCCAGATTGGCCCGCATCGCGTCCTCGGTCACGCCCCCGAAGTACTGGTACCAGCTGCACCAGCCCACCTGGTAGGGACGGTGGACCCGGGCGTCGCCGACCCGTCCGACCTCAGCGGCCCACCGGGCCAGGCGGATCTCGGCCGGAACCTCCCGGTCGTCGTCGACCACGATGCCGTGGAGGGCGCGCTCCTCCCCACCACCGAGCACGGCCCCACCGAGGAAGGCCTCGGCCGAGAGTTCGGCGTCCGCGTCCCCCGTTCCCGTCCGTCCCGGTGAAGCGACGTCCGATCGCCGGAGGCGCAGCGTCCCGTCGTGGGTGGCACCCCCGTCGAACCCGACGAGCACCGAGGTGCCGTCGGCGCTGTCCCGCAGAACCGTCACCCACTCGGCGCGAAGCTCCCCGTCCGACGCCCGGCGCGGATCGGCGTGGTAGACGGCCTGCACGAACTCGAAGTCGGCCAACAGCGAAGGATCGCTGTCGATGCCGAAGGTGGCGGCATCGGTCGGGGACCATGACTGGTAGCCGTGACGGAGGAGCACCAGAGGGCCGTCCGTGCCGATCACGGTGTAGACCAGAGACACCGTGCGCACGGCAGCCGGCCGCTCCGTCCGGTTGGCCACCCGCCAGGTCACCGTGGCCCCGGATCGCGACACTGCCGACACCTCGAGGGGCCCGAGCTCGACGACGGCAGGCAGGCCGTCCACCGCCACCCGGTGGACCATGCCGTCCACCTCGGCCTCCAAGCGGATGGGCTCGATCCTCAGCACCGTCCCTCCCGGGGGTGGGGGCGAGGGAGCACCGTCGTCGCTATGGACACGGATCCCGGACCCCGGTCAGCGCCCCGTTGAAGCGGGCCCCGTTCATTCCGAGGAATTCGTCGGCGGAGCAGAACTTCTCCGGCTTCAGCCGGTACTCGGCATTGAATACCGCCTTGTGCCCGAAATAGGCGGACAGGTACCCGCACGTCTGGTACTGGTTGCACTGCTCGGTGAGCACGGCGTCGGCCAGTGGTTCCATGTCCGTGGCGTAGCCGTCCCCGGTGTCGTCCGGGTTCTTGATCCACCACCCGAGGCCGTGCCCGTGCATGAAGCCGGCAAGGGTGGTCATGTACTGCTCCTCGTCCGCCCGGGTGAGCGGAAACCCGCTCGGGTCGTCATACTCCTCGTCGATATCGGTCTCGACGGCGTCGAATCCCTTCGCCACGCATTGCTGCTCGATCATCGACTCGATGATCGTCACCGTGGCCGCCGACCGGATGTCGAGATAGCGCTCCGGATAGCCCGGGACCTTCCCGCCCATCACCCCAGCCCGTCGCAGCTGATCGTAGTAACTGGTCGGGATCCCTTCCTGGCTCGCCGGGTAGTAGTTCCCGGCCGCGCCGACCTCGACGTAACAGACGACATGGGCTCCGAGCGAATGGAGGGAGGCGACGGTCGATGCCGGATTGATGATGCTGTCGATGTCGTAGATGACAGGAGCCGGAGCCCGGGACCCGTCGGGGAGCCTGTCATCGGTCCCCATGTCCTTGGCGTTCGCCAGCCGGAGGGCGTGGCTCAGCTCCCACTGCCAAGGCTGATCGCCCAGCGTCGGGCTCCACCACGTGCTCGAGCCCGACGCCGCCGCGGGGGTTGGAGCTTCTGCTGCCGGGGCCAGGACTCCTGAGGGTTGCAGGGGTCCGCTCGTCTTGGCGGCGGCCGCCGGTGCCGTGGCCAAGGCCGTCGTCGCCACGACCAGGGCGGCGGCGATTTGTCTACGGGCCCTCCGGCCCATGGTCGACGTCCTCGTCCTCGTTGTCGTCGTGGCTGTGCTCACCTGCCACCCCACCCCTTGTCCTCGGCCGTCCGGAACGTTCGGCACGACGTCCCCGGCGCCTGAGGCGCCGAGCCTTCCCACGAGTGTCCCATGGACGTTCCGGATCCGTCCTCCGATCGACCGGGTGGTCACAACGGTGACGGTGGTGGACAAATGCATCCACCATCCACGGCGACCAGCCGGGCCGTAGCGTCCTACCGGTTCGAGACGCCCGGTAGGATCCTTGGGACATGGGGCTGATGGCGGGGACATCTGGCACGGCCGGAAAGGGAGCGATCGACACTCCGGTCGGAGGAGACGGGGCGAACCGGGGAGGATCCCCGGGCAGAACGCCGAGCCCGACTCCGGGTCGGAGCGAACATCTCACTGCGGCCGCTGTGATGGAGGAGGTACGTGCCCGCGCCTTCGCCGACGGGGCCGGGGCCGAGGCCGGGGCCGGGGTCGGCCGGGAATGATGAGCAGCTGACCGACGGGCGCCAGCTTCGTCGGGTCCGCAACCGGGAGGCGGTCGTCGAGGCGCTGCTCGACCTGTATCGGGAAGGCAATCTCGAGCCCAACAGCGAAGAGATCGCCGATCGCTCCGGCCTCTCCCCCCGATCGCTTTTCCGTTACTTCGAGGACGTCGACGATCTGGTGCGCGCCGCCATCGAGCGCCAGACCGAACGGGCGCTCCCTTTCGTGCCCATCGCCGCCTCGCCCGACGATCCCCTCGATGAGCGGATCAGCGTCCTCGTCGGTCAGCGCTTCTCCTTGTTCGACGTGGTGGGGAACGCCGCCATGGTCGCTCGACTCCGATCGCCCTTCCAACCGCTGCTGGCGCGCGAGCTGGCCCAGAACCGGCAGTTCCTCCGCAGCCAGCTGCGCGACCTGTTCGCCCGCGAGCTCGAGCTGATGGAAGACGATGATGCCGCCGCCACACTGGCCGCGATCGACGTCCTCACCACGTTCGAGTCCTACCGCCTCCTCCGCGCCGAGCAACGGTTGAGCCCGGAGCAGGCCCAGAGGGCTCTGTCCATGTCACTGGCCGCCATTCTCCGAGCCGCCTCAGCCGGAAGCGGCCAGTCGTAGGGCTCAGACCCCAGCCGCCGAACGAGCGTCTGCCAGCAGACGGACGTCGTCGGCCATGAGCGAACGGGCCAGCTCCTGGATGAGGTGGACGACCTCGGGATGGGACTCGGGATCCCAGCCTTCCAGCACCTGGGCGAGCGAGTCGGTTCGGGCCCGGATCAGCCGGTCGATGGCGTCGCGACCGGCGTCGGTGAGGACGAGTGCCCGCCTGCCGTCGGACGACGCCGGCGCCACCATTCCCTCGGCTACGAGAGACTCCGCACCCGACTCGAGCAGGGTCGGGCTGGCGTCGAGCTCGGTGCCCACCTCTTCGACGGTGGAACCCGGGCGATCGGCCAACCGGTAGAGCAGCCAGCACCCTCGCGGATCGAGGTCGAGACCGGCCCGGTCCGACAGCATCCGGTAGAGGTCGCGTCGGTTCTCCCTGCTGGCCGCCCGCTCCAGGATGTGCTGCACCTCCCCCAGTGCGTCGCGGTGCTCGGGGAAGCCGAGATGCTCGACGGGCTCAGTGGTCCGGATCGACTTGCGCAGCGAGATTTCCGGCAGCGTCCAGCTGAGGAGAAAGGCCAGCGCTCCGATGGGCACGCCGACGAGGAAGATCGTCTGGATCGTGTGAGCGATCCCGGTGATCACGGCGTCCTGCACCACTCTTGGCAGATGGTGAATGGCTTCGGGATTATCGGAATTGAGCGTGAACCCCGGCGGTGCCGCTCTGAGATGGAGCGCGCTCAACACGTTTCTCACCAGCAGATTGGAGAAGAGGGCCCCGAAGACGGCAGTGCCGAAAGACCCGCCGATCATCCGGAAGAAGCTCACCCCGGAGGTGGCGGTACCGAGCTCCTCGTAGGGGACGGCGTTCTGGACCGCCACCACCAGCACCTGGAGGACGAAACCGAGGCCCAGGCCGAAGACCGCCATGTACAGGCCCGTCGCCCACGGGTTCGTGTGGACCCCGATCAGCGACATCAAGAAGAAGCCGATCGTCATCAGTGCCGTGCCCACCACCGGGAAGATCTTGTACCGCCCCCAGCGGCTGACGAGCTGCCCCGACCCGATCGAGGCGATCAACAGACCGACCATCAGAGGGAAGAGGCGGACCCCCGACATGATGGGACTGACCCCTTTGACATCCTGGAAGAAGAGTGGGAGGAAGGTCATGGCCCCGAACATGGCGAAGCCGACCACGAAGCCGATAGCGCTCACGGCGGCGAATACCCGGTTCACGAACAGGTGGAGCGGGATGACCGGCTCGACCGCCCGCCGTTCGGCTAACAGGAACAGGCCGGCGAACACCACCCCGCCGGCGACCAGTCCGATCATGAACGGCGAGCCCCACGGATAGGAGGGGCCGCCCAGGCTGGTGTACAGGACGAGACAGGTCGCGGACAGGGCGAGAAGAGCCGTGCCCAGGTAGTCGATCACCCGGTGGACCCGCGACGAAGCACCGGGCAGTGTGACGGCCGTGACCACGAGTGCCACCGCACCGATGGGCACATTGATGTAGAAGATCCACCGCCAGCTCAGGTAGTCGACGAAGGCTCCGCCGATGAGCGGGCCGATCACCGTGGTCACGCCGAACATCGCCATGAACAGCCCCATGTACCGGCCGCGGTCCCGTGGGGAGACCACATCGCCGACGATGGTCTGGGCGCCGATCATCAGGCCACCGCCACCGAGGCCCTGCAGCGCTCGGAAGGCGATCAGCTCGATCATCGAATGGCTGAGCCCCGAGAGGATCGAGCCCACCAGGAAGAGCACGATCGCCAACTGGAACAGCAGCTTCCGTCCGTGGAGGTCGCCGAGCTTTCCCCACAGCGGTGTGGACACGGTCGACGAGAGAAGGTAGGCGGTCACGACCCAGGTCAGGTGGGATGCGCCGTGCAGGTCGCCCACGATGGTGGGCAAGGCGGTCGAGACGATGGTCTGGTCCAGCGCGGCGAGGAACATCCCGAGCATCAGGGCGAGGATGATCACGAGCACACGCCGTTTGGGCAGTGCGATCGTCGCCGGCTCGGGGGCCGGTGCCAGTGTCTCGGTCATCACGCCTCTCCCGCGTCATCGCGCCACCGGCCGGACCAGGCTCGCCGACGGCGCCCCAAGTGTAGGAGCCGCCCGGACGACGCTGCCGGTGCGATCGGCCTGACGGGACGCCCATCGACCTCTTAGCGCCGGGCGAGGGTCGGAGCGGAGATCGACCCGATGGGAACTACCCTCGGGCTGGCGCCGGCGAGCGGTGCCGGCGGGCAGAAGGAGCGGAGGGCGATGGATCCATCGTTGATGCCGGCGGCGTTCCTCGGCCACGGCAGCCCGATGAACGCACTCGAGGACAACCGGTACACGCGGGCGTGGAGCCAGTTCGGTGCGTCGATCCCGACTCCCCGCGCCATCGTGATCGTGTCGGCCCACTGGTTCGTCGGCTCCACCCTCGTGACGGCGATGACCATGCCCAGGACCATCCACGACTTCTACGGCTTTCCCCCGGCCCTCTTCGATGTCGAGTACGCAGCCCCGGGCTCGCCCGAGATCGCCGCCGAGGTGGCCGAGGCGGCCAAGCCCCGGTGGGTCGGGCTCGATCATGACGGGTGGGGGCTCGATCACGGAACCTGGTCGGTCCTCGTCCACGCTTTTCCCGCCGCCGACATCCCGGTCGTGCAGGTCTCGGTCAACGGCTTCGAGGACTTCCGCTCTCATTTCGACCTGGGTGTGCGCCTTGCTCCACTCCGGTCGGCCGGAATCCTCGTCCTCGGGAGTGGCAACGTCGTCCACAACCTGGGCCGGATGCACCTCGGCGCCGGAGACCGCGGGTTCGACTGGGCGGTGCGCTTCGCCGAGGCCTGCTCGGCCGCCATGCTCGAGCAGCCGGAACGGACGCTCGGCCTCGGCACCCACCCCGACTACGCCCTGGCCGTTCCCACCCCTGACCACTTCTTCCCACTGGCGCCGATCGCCGGGCTGGCAGCCGCCGCCGGCACCCCTGCCCGGACCGTCGTCGACGGCTACATGGGCGGCTCGCTCTCGATGGCTGCGTACCGGGTGGATTGAACGGCCGGACGGACCCGCGTACGGGCGGCGTAGCATCGAAGCGTCGCCGGTGTGTCGGCCGAGTAACCGAGAATGGAGAGCAGGGATGGCCCTGGACATCGGTCGCAGGCAGCTCCAACGAGCGGTCGGCGACGCCCGCCGGGACGGCAGGAGAACCCCGGAGGTGGTCATCGTCGGGGCCGGGCTCTCCGGGCTCGGCATGGCCATGCAGCTGACCCGCGCCGGGCTCGTCTCCTTCACCATCGTCGAGCAGTCCGACGGCGTGGGCGGCACCTGGCGTGATAACTCCTATCCGGGGAGCGGTTGCGACGTTCCCTCGCACCTGTACTCGTTCTCGTTCGCCCCGAAGTCCGACTGGACCCGGCGCTATGCCGACCAACCGGAGATCCTCACCTACGCCGAGCGGTGCGTCGAGGAGTTCGGCCTGCGCCCCCACCTCCGGTTGGGGACCAAGGTCGACGATGTCCGCTTCGACGAACGAAGCGCCCGCTGGCATCTCGATCTGAGCTCGGAGACCGGAACCGAGGAGCTCTGGGCGGACACGGTGGTCTTCGCCTGCGGACAGCTCAACCGGCCCCGTATCCCGGACCTGCCCGGTCTGGAGGAGTTCGAGGGTCCGTCCTGGCACTCGGCCCGATGGGACCACGAGGTGTCGCTCGCCGACAAGCGGGTGGCCGTCGTGGGCAACGGGGCGAGCGCCGTCCAGTTCTTGCCGCCGGTGGCCGCCGTTGCCCGTTCGGTCACCGTGTTCCAGCGCAGCGCCAACTACGTGGCCCCGAAGCGCGACCGCGCCTACACCGACAGGATGCGCCGCGTCTTCACCACCGTCCGCCCACTCGAGCTGGCACACCGATGGCTCATCTACTGGTTGATGGAGTCCCGGTGGCTTTGGTTCAAGAAGAACAGCTTCCTCGGTCGCAAGTTCGGCGAACTGTTCGCCCGCGGCATCCGGACCAACGTGGTCTCCGACCGCCTGCCCGACGAGGCGGTGGTGCCCGACTACCCGCTCGGGTGCAAGCGCATCCTCATCTCCAACGACTGGTACCCGACGCTGATGCGTCCCAACGTCACCGTGATCGAAGAGCCGATCGCCGGCGTCGAGGCCGATGCCCTCGTCACCACCGATGGGGCCCGCCACGAGGCCGACGCCATCATCTTCGGCACCGGCTTCTCCACCACCGCGTTCCTGGCCGGTATCCCCGTGCGGGGGACGGACGGCGTCACGCTGGCCTCGGTCTGGCAGGACGGCTCGCGGGCCTATCTCGGCATCGCGGTGCCCGGCTTCCCGAGCTGCTTCCTCCTCTACGGCCCCAACACCAACCTCGGGCACAACTCGATCCTGTTCATGGTGGAGCGCCAGCTGAGCCTGATCCTCCAGGCCCTGGCCGCCCAGACCAGGGAGTCGACGAACTCGGCGGCGGCGGCGATCGAGGTCACCGAGGACGCCTACCGCAACGAGGATGACCGGGTCCAGCGCCTGATGGCCGGCACGGCGTGGGTGGCCAACTGCCACTCGTGGTACAAGACGGCCACCGGTAGGGTGACGAACAACTGGCCGACCTGGACCGTGCGCTACTGGTGGGACACCTTGTGGCGCCGGCCCGACGAGCTGACCGTGGTCCGGTCCGAGGCCAGTGCTGGTGCCGGAGCCGGCCCAGCCGGACCCGCCACGGGAGCCACCCTGGAGCCGGGCTCGAACGGCACGAGAGGCGACGCCGGTCCCGACGCGGGCCACCGAGCGGAACCTGCCATCCGGACCGGCATCCTCGACGTCGACGGCGTCTCGGGTGGGGTCGGCACCGGCTGATCGGTCGTCGTGACCGCCTACGAGCCGATGTGGTCGGCGGGGACCTGTCCGAGCCTGCCCGCCTGGTAGTCCTCGAACGCCTGGGCCACTTCGTCCCGGGTGTTCATCACGAAAGGCCCGTACGCGAACACCGGCTCGCGGATGGGCAGGCCTCCGAGCACCAACACGTCCAGATCGGGTGCATGCGCCTCCTGGCTGGGGTCGGCGGCCACGGTCAGGGAGTCACCCTCACCGAAGACGGCGAGCTGTCCGGTTCCGACCGGCCGGCCCTCCGGGCCCACCGATCCCCGGCCACCGAGGACGTATACCAGCGCGTTGAAGTCACGCCGCCACGGGATGTCGACCGAGGCGCCGGGCGAGACCGTCGCGTGCACCATGGCCATCGGTGAATGGGTCGAGCCGGGGCCGGCATGTCCGCCGATCTCCCCGGCGATCACCCGCAGCAGCGTGCCGCCGTCCGGGGAGGACAACAGGGCCACGCTCGTCCTCCCGATGTCCTGGTAGCGGGGTGCGACCATCTTGTCGGCGCCGGGGAGGTTGACCCACAGCTGGATGCCGTGGAACAGACCCCCGCTCGCCACCAGCGCTTCGGGCGGCTTCTCGATGTGGAGGATCCCGCCGCCGGCGGTCATCCACTGGGTGTCGCCGTTGGTGATCAGGCCGCCTCCTCCGATCGAGTCCTGGTGCTGGAACGTGCCGTCGATCATGTAGGTCACCGTCTCGAACCCACGGTGCGGGTGCCAGGGCGTACCCTTGGGTTCGCCCGGCGCGTACTCGACCTCGCCCATCTGGTCCATGTGGACGA
Source organism: uncultured Acidimicrobiaceae bacterium (assembly GCA_963828385.1). Lineage (GTDB taxonomy): Bacteria > Actinomycetota > Acidimicrobiia > Acidimicrobiales > RAAP-2 > Bog-756. The sequence continues at coordinate 106,625 of CAWHEF010000001.1, read as the reverse complement.
AGGGGTCGAGCTGCGCCATGTCCACGCCGGCGAAGGCCCTGCGAACAGGGAATCCCTCTCCTTCGAAGCCCGCCGGTGCGGTGGTCACCGAGACCACCGGCCGCTTCACGTTCGTGGCTGGATCCGGCACCTCGATCCGGGGCAACGTCCCTATGTCTTCGACGGTCACTGCGGGCATGGCCCACCACCCTTTCCTCTGTGCTCCCGGTTCCTCTGTGTGACGGCCGCCTCCGACCGACCTTGTCACGGCTCCTATCCCCTTCCAACAGTAGTTGCGCGTGCAACATTCCCGGTCCGGGATCCCTCACCGGCGCGCCGTGAGGCGCGGGACGACGCTGTGGCGGTCCGGCACTCCGCCTCGTGACCAGTGGGTTCGGAGCAGTCGGATCATTGTGCCCGCGTGGACTGCAAGTCGGATAGCGCCAGTGACCCACTACGCTTGTGCCACGAAGAGGTAGGGAAAGGGCACGGAATGCGGCAACGCGGCGGGTCCACCAGCCGGCGCGATCACAACGATGCTGCGACGTCCGCCAGGGAGATCGGAGGGCAGCTCCGGGAGGCGCGGGAGGAGCGCGGCCTCGACCTCCTGACCGTTCACGACCGGCTCGACCGGCCCATCACCCAACTCGAAGCTCTCGAGCAGGGCGATCTGGCGGTGCTCGCCGACCAGGCCCGAGCGCTCTCGACTCTCCGACGGTACGCCGCCTTCCTCGGGTTGGACGGTGACGCGCTGGCGCTCAGGATGATCGACGCCTGGTCGACGGCGCCGGAAACGGCGGCGGTCGCAGCCTCAGCGCCGCCCACGACCCTCGTCGCCAGTCTGTCCCAGCCTCCGGACCACCTGAAGGCCTTCACCCAGACCGGGCCCGTCCCGAGGTTCGACCGGGGCCCGGGCGCCCGCTCCCGGACCGCTGTCCACCCGGCAGTCGCCGGGCCGCCGACCGGGACGTTCCCGCTCGTCTCGCCCCAGGCGGCGAAGTCCGACCGGAAGGAGCTGGCCCGGGCGCGACGCCGTCTCCGGGCGCCCTCGTCCTTGAAGGTGCTCACCTGGTTGGTCGCGCTGTTGCTCGTAGCCGCCCTGGTGGGGCTCGGCATCGACCAGTGGCGGCCGCGGTGGCTGGTTTCGGCCCACATCTTGAGGGTGGAGGGTCCCGGTGGCGCCGCAGCCCGCCAACCGCCGTCCTCGACGGGACCGGCGACAACCGTGGCCCTGACGTCGTCAAACGCCGAGAGCGCGACGTATGCCGTGAGGACCGGAGAATTCACCGTTGAGATCGTCACATCCGGGGAGGTCTGGCTGGAGGTGACCAGCTCAGAGGCGACCGCACCGCTGGTGGCCGGAGTCCAGCCGTCGGGCAAGCGCCTGTCCTTCCCGGCCAAGGGCACGATGACCGTGCAGGTCGGGGCGGTGGCCGTGACCGTAGGCGTCTCGGTCAAGGGGAAGACCGTCTTCTACAACACGCCGCACAACGTCCCCTTCTCCTACATCTTCTCGTCGGGGCCCGGGGGGTCGTCGTCGAGTTCGGCGTCGTAGGGCTCTCGACTGGGGCCTCGTAGCGCAGCGCCTGGTCGCGCCTGGTCGCGCCTTGTCTCGGATCAGTGGGATCCCTGTGGTGCCGATCGGTCAGCACCGGATGCGCTCCTGGCCAGCTCAGCGTCGAGCTGGGCGTCGTACCGGGCGGCCTTGCGCTGTTCGAAGTGAACCCATTGGACGAACACCGGGATCAAGGCGAGAAAGGTGAACAGCTCGGCGCCGACCCAAAGGATCCCTGCTCCGGCGTGGGTGCCGCCCAACGAATACATCGGCGCGGCGGGGTGGCGCGACCCGAGCAGGGCGAGGGCGAGGAACGACTCGACCGGCACGCCGATCAGCAGATTCGTCAACCGGGCGCCGTAGCCCATCTGCCAGTGCGGAACGGGATCGAGGCCGACGATGGGCCACCAGAACAATGTCGACGCCAGGAAGAATCCGACATTGACGAGGTCCATCACCCACATGTGTTCCATCGCGAACCCGAGTGCAAACGTCAGGAAGAATGCGAACATCGATGCGTAGTAGAGCGCCCACACCGTAAGGGGATAGGTGAGGATTTCGAAGGGACGCGAGTTCAAGACGCTGAGGAGCCTCACCTTGGTGCGCCGGCTGGACGTCTGGAGGGCCAGTGTCATCGGCGCCCCCATGGCGAGCAGGGGAGGGCCGATGACCATGAGCAGCAGGTGCTGGGTCACATGTGCCTGGAAGTACGTGGCCGTGAAGGCGGCAACCGGCGACTGCAGGGCGACGTCCACTGCCACCAGGCCAAGGAGGAACGAGATCGTCCGGCGAACGCTCCACTTCCGTCCCCGCACGTTCAGCCGGCCGACCGAGCGTAGGTACCAAACGCCGACAACGACCACGGCGACCAGCACGAGTAGGGGGAACGGGCTGAACTCCCACTGGGTCAGGGCTGAGTGGGTGTTGAATGCGAGCGGCCTCATCATGGGCATACCCGACATGTCCGTTCCCGGCACGCCTAGAGCCTACTGACACCCACTCCCGGGGCGGTCAGCGCCGGCCCGTCCGGACCAGCGGAGGCCGGCTGAACAGTCCCCGAGCATGGGGCGGCTCAGGTGGTGACCACCCTGGCCACCGCGCCGGCTTCGACGTCATAACGCCAGCCCTCGACGGCAACCCCGCCGGAGATCAGCCTGCAGTTGCGGACGGCATCGACATCCTCGCGGAGCGACGCGTCGGGATCTGGCATGGCGAGGAACGGCCACCGCCCCGCCTCTTCGGCCACGTCGGCGGGAAAGGCAGTGGCGAGCTCGCTGTCGGTCCGGCCGGCCAGGGCGCATCTCGTGTGCTGCATGATGGCGATCCGGTCGACGTCGAGCATCGTGGTGGCCAGCGCCAGCGATCGCAGGACGTCGGGCGTGACCCGGCCGCCGGCATTGCGGATGACCTTGGCGTCTCCCACGGCGAGGCCGAGAATGGCGAGCGGGTCGATCCGGCTGTCCATGCACGTGACGAGGCCCAGCCTCTTGGCCGCCCGGCCGGGGACACCGCTCAGGGCGAACTTCGCCTGGTAGGAGCGGTTGGCGTCGATCAGGTCGTCGAAGAGGTCGTCGGACATCGGATCAGCTTGGCAGAGAGCATTCGGTGGCGTCGTCCTCGGGACCGAGTGCGGCATTGCCGGTGGCTCGGCGTCTGTCCTCCATTTGTCCTCCGTCCCGGGTCGCGACCCGGTCGAGGCCGCCCCGAACATCGTGAAGATGGTGGGTCACCTCGTGGGCGGTGTGCCGTCCCACCCAGTCGAGGTCCCGTTCGGTCGGCGCCGGGAAGTTGTAGAGGCAGTGCCGTCCGAGCTGCTCTTCCGAGAGCCGGTCGAACAGCTGCCCGAACAGCTCCGCCGCCATGGTTACCTGAGCTGCGACCTCCAAGGGGCGCTCGTGGTCGTATCCGGCGAGGCCCACCCGCTCGTCCCGGTGCATCGGCGCGAACGAGGGCGACTCCTCCACGAGAGCCAGGATCACCCGGTCGCGTTGGATGAGCAGCACGTCCCGCACGTGGCAGGCGTACTCGAGGGCCGACCACGTCCCGGCCATCGGCCTGGTGGCGATCGCCTCTCCCAGGTCGGGACGGCCGAGGAGGCGAGCGATGTCCGAAGCAGCGCGTCGGATCACGGCGGTGGAGGGTTCAGGCGCCGGAGCGTCGTAATCGAAACCGCATTGGCTGCAGCGGGTCACGACCCGATTATGGTGCGACGGGCACCCTCAGAAGTGCCATGGGAAGGGCGACCAGTCGGGCTCACGCTTCTCGAGGAACGCATCCCGGCCCTCAGCGGCCTCGTCGGTACCGTAGGCGAGCCGGGTCGCCTCACCGGCGAAGAGCTGCTGGCCGACCAGGCCGTCGTCCACCAGGTTGAACGCGAACTTCAGCATCCTCTGAGCGGTGGGGCTCTTCCGGTTGACCTCCTCGGCCCACGAGAGCCCGACCGATTCCAGATCGGTATGTGTCACGACGGCGTTCACCATGCCCATGCTCCGGGCCTCCTCTGCCGTGTAGGTATGGCCGAGGAAGAAGACCTCACGAGCGAACTTCTGGCCGATCTGGCGAGCCAGGTAGGCGGACCCGTACCCCCCGTCGAAGCTGGCCACGTCGGAATCGGTCTGCCTGAAGCGCGCATGTTCGGCGCTGGCGATGGTCAGGTCGGAGACGACATGCAGGCTGTGACCGCCTCCGGCCGCCCAGCCGGGGACGAGACAGATGACCACCTTGGGCATGAATCGGATGAGCCGCTGGGCCTCGAGAATGTGGAGCCGGCCCACGCGCGTGGCCGCGTCCTTCGTCTCCTCGCCGTAGCGGTAGCCGTCGGCACCCCGGATCCGCTGGTCCCCGCCGGAGCAGAACGCCCATCCGCCGTCCCTCGGCGACGGCCCGTTGCCGGTCAAGAGGACGCAGCCGACGTCGGGCCACTGGCGGGCGTGGTCGAGGGCTGAGCACAGCTCGTCGACGGTCCGGGGCCGGAAGGCGTTGCGTACCTCGGGCCGGTCGAAGGCGATCCGCACCGTTCCGTGGTCGAGCGACCGGTGGTAGGTGATGTCGGAGAACGCGAAGTCCGGAACGGGGCGCCACGCGTCGGCATCGAAGAGCTCGGAGATCATGGACGCCAAGCGTAGGACCGGTCACCGGGGGCGATCCCGGACCGCACCTCTCGACATCGTGCCCGCGGCGGCGTACGGTAGCGTTCGCACCAGCTTGGGCTCGAGCCCGGTGAAGAGGCTGGCCACGAGGGGGAACGGAACGTGATACGTCGACGTCGCACAGGCCAGGTGCCAGCGGCCGAGGCTGGCACGCGTCTCCATCGGCCGTTCCTCCCTCATGAGCGGGCTCCCCATCGTCAGACTCGAGCACTCCCGCGCGCCTGAGACAAAGGGGAACGTCATGTCCAAGGACTCCGCTGTGCGACCAGCCGGAAGCGATCCAGCACCCGTCGCCGGACGGCTCGGGATAGACCGGAGGACCATCCAGATCGCGCTGGGCGTCCTCTGGATCCTCGACGCCGCACTGCAATTCCAGCCGACCATGTTCACCCAGGGGTTCGTCCACCACGTGATCCTCCCCAATGCCACCGGACAGCCGAGCTGGTTGGCGGCAGCTGTCACCCACATGGCCAACTTCGTGTCCCACGAGGTGGCCATGTGGAACGCGCTCTTCGCGCTCATCCAGTTGGGCATCGGGGTCGGGTTGCTCTTCCGTCGTTCGGTACGGCCGGCGCTCATCGTGTCGTTCGTCTGGGCGTTCTCGATCTGGGTGATCGGTGAGGGTATGGGGCAGATCTTCACCGGCACGGCAACCGTCCTGATGGGCGCGCCGGGAGCAGTGGCGCTCTATGCCCTCATCGGCGCTCTCGTATGGCCGACGCCCGAGCGCGACCCGCAGGAGCGCAGGACCGGCATCGCGTCCTCCGCTGCCGGACACGGTCCGCTGGGTGGCCGCGGGGCGTTGATCGTCTGGACGGCGCTGTGGACCTTCTATGCGGTGCTCTTCGTCCTGCCCGACAACCGCACCGCGAACGGTCTCCACGACATGGTCATGGGCATGTCACGGGGGGAACCCGGCTGGTACGGGCACTTCCTCAACGCCATCGGAAACGCCTTCACCGGAGCAGGGACGTCGACCTCGGTCATCCTCGCCATCCTGTGTCTGTTGATTGCCGTCGGACCCCTCGTGCGCCGCGACCCGGCGCCGTTCCTCTACGGCGGCGCGGCCCTGGCCCTCGTGTTCTGGGTCACCGGGCAGGGTCTTGGTGGCATCCTGACCGGGAGCGGCACCGATCCCAACGCCGGACCACTCCTCGTCCTCCTGGCCGTGGCCACCCTGCCGACGGTGCTCGCGCCCGCCGGCTCGCTCACGCCGGCGGCGCGACTCGCCGAGCGCCGGCCGGGCTGGCTGATGGCCGGGCTAGCCGGTCTCATCGTGCTGCCCGTCTCCGTCGCCGCCATCCCCCTCGCCAGCTCGGCAGCCCCCGCATCGTCAGGCAAGTCCGGCAGCGCCGCCACCGTGGCCTCGTCGTCAGCGGGCAGTTCGTCGATGCCGGGCATGTCGATGGCCGGGATGTCGATGCCCGGCATGTCCCATAAGGGTTCGGCCAGCGCCGATATGGCGGGTATGGGCGGAACCGGTGCGACCGATCCGAGCTGGCAGTACCAAGGCCCTCCCCTGCCTCAAGCGGAGACGAAGCTCCTGACCTACTCGAGCGACACCCAGGATCAGGGCCATGCTATGCAGACCCCGAACTGCACGAAGGCACCGACTTCCCAGCAGCTGCTCGGCGCGACGGAGTACGTGCAGGCGGTCACCACGGCGGTGGCGAAGTACAAGGTTCTGAGCGCCGCCACATCCGCCGGCTACATCCCTGTCACCCCGACGGGCTATCCGGTGGTCCACTACGTGAACCCCGCCTACATGCAGAGCAAGTACATCATGGACCCGAACCACGTCGACTCGCTGGTCTACGCCTTCACCCCCAACGGACCTGTCCTGGTCGCCGCCATGTTCTTGCTGCCGTCGAACAAGATGCAGGGCCCCATGCCCTACGGCTGTCTGGTGCAGTGGCATGCCCACACCAACCTGTGCTCCTCGGACGTGACCCATACCATCGTCGGGTTCACCCCGTGCGGGCCCGGTACCTACAACGAGCCGACGGCGTACATGACCCACGTCTGGCAGGTCCCGGTCCCAGGCGGCCCGTTGGCCATCGATCCGTCGGACCTCCAGGTGGTGGAGGCGGCGATCAACGGCCAGTTGAACGGGACAGCCCCGACCACGTCCCCGGACGGCACGGTCACGTACACCGATTCCACGTCACCGGTCGGAGCGTTCTGACCTGGCAGGAGCGACCGCCGATCGCCGCGTCTGTATCCGGAGGGTCTAGGTGATCTCGACAGAGGTCACATAGACCTTGGTGTCAGACGGCGTCCAGCCGGGCGCGTACTCCGTCGTCTCATTCGACGGCCCGAGGTTCACGTTGAGGACGAGGCGGCCTGCGCTGTCGGCGCGGACAGTGGTCCTCGTGCGGCCGGTCGAACCGGACATGACGACCCGGTGGGCGCTGCCCGGCCGGAAGTGGGCCGGCGTCGTCACCTGGGCTGCTCCGCTCCCCTTCAGCGTTAGCTCGTGGGCCCCGACGGTGGAGAGGGTCGAGAACTCCTCGACGGCCCGGTGCATGCCCACCGTCCACCCGAACGTCGAGTACACCGGGTCAGCGGTCGTATAGGTGACGTCGCGCGGTACGGAGGACGGGTGGGTGAAGTCCGACATGACCATGGGGAGGACGCTTCGGAGGTCCCGCTGCCAGTACGGCCACGAGTGGGTCCCGTTCCCGTAGAGATCGACGTAGCCGGGGATGTGGAGCTGCTTCATCTCGCCCACGAAGTAGGTGGTCGACCTGAAGACGACACTCTCGATGAACTCGGTGAACGATGTGGCAGTCGTTCCGGTGTCGAGCGGACCGGGAGTGCCGTTGCCGCTGTAGAGGTACAGGTTGGTATGGCGCAGGTTCTCGATGAGGTCGGCGGGATCGTGGTTGCGCCAGACGATCTCGTTGCTGTCGATGCTCCCGAACGGCCCCGTGGCATCGCCGTTGTAGCCCTGCGCCATGACTCCGACGATCAGCGAGGCCAGGGGACCGGCCACATCCGGCGGATCGTCGATGTCCACCGCGCCGGAGAATGAGGCGGCGGTGCCAAAGACGTCGGGAAACCTGGCCGCGTACTCCATGACCCCGTAGCCGCCCATGGACAGCCCGATCAGCGCCCTTCCTCCCCGGTCGGCGACGGTCCGGAAGCCGTGGTCGATCCACGGGACCAACTGGTCGACGTGGAAGGTCTCCCACTCGGGTGGACCGCCGGCACCGTTGTTGTACCAGTTCGTGTACCAACCACCGGACCCTGCTTCCGGGAAGACCCCGATCACCTGCCGGTGCGTTGTGATCTGCTCGGCGTCACCGTTGTCGATCCAGGACTGGTATTCGATACCGGTGTTGGGACCGGCGCTGCCGCCGTGGAGGAAGTAGATGACCGGGTAGCGCCGGTTCGGGTGGGCGGAATAGCCCGTCGGCAGCATCACGTCCACGTGGACCGGGCCGGGCAACGCCGGTGTGGTCATCTCGACATCGAGGATCCGTGGGTCGACCGTCTTCACGCTTTCGACCCTTATCGGGTCTCCCGGCACCGATTGTGACAGCGAGGAAATCGACCCGACCGCCACCGGTGGCACAGACGCTTCCGATCGGCCGAGCCGTCCGGCACCTCCAGCCGTCCCGACCGTCCCGAACGTCCCGAGCAGGAGCGCCGCTGCCACGATGCCGGTTCTTGCGACGGTTGGGCCGCCGCGGTGTCGACAGATTCCGGTTTTCGTCATCTCAGCTCCCTTTGCCGCCGGCGCACCACGGTGATCGGCAAGGCCCAGGCCGAGCATCGCCGGCGTCTCCCCTGGCACACTAGGCACGGAGGGACGCCCCGCCCCGGCCGGGCGCAGTCAGAACCCGTTGATCTCGCTCGACGGGCCCATGACGATCTGCGGATTGTCACCCGGGTTCAGCCAGGTCAAGAGAGTGTCGAGATCACCCAGGGGGATACTGACACAGCCGGCGGTGGGAGAACCGGTGTCGGCGTGGATGAAGATGGCCGAACCGGCTCCGGCGACGATCGGGCCGGTGTTGTACTCGACGACGGCGAAGCTCGGGTAGGCCTCGGTCTCGGTCCACAACGCCTCGCTGCCACCACCGAACGGAGGCGTCTGCCCGCACGGCACGTACTGGAACGTGTTGTAGCCCGGCGAGGCGGGGTCCTCGTCCCACCAGTCCCCACATGCGAGCTGTTGGTAGTCGTACTGGACGCCGGGGTTGGCAGCGTTGCCGTACATGGTGGGCTCGAGACCGTAGATGCCGGTCGGGGTCGTGTCGTCTCCCTCGACATGGTGGTCGGAGAAGCCGTTGGCGCCGATCATCGCTGGCCACGGTCCCCCCGCCACCGTCCAGCAATTTCCCGACAGCTGCCACATGGTCAAGGTGGCCGACGTGGTGCCGTACGTCGGCGCCTCGACGGTGATGAGCTGGGCCGCTCCGTTCGTGGTGGCCAGGCTGGCAGCCAATCCCGACCCGCAGCTCGGCGCCGGCGGTGGGACGGGCGGCGCCGCTTCCGGCGGCGCGGTCGTCGGTACCGGAGCCACGGTCGTCGATGTCGTGGGCGTGGTCGATGTCGGCGACGTGGTCGTCGGCACGGGAACGGTGGCTACGGTGACGTGGTGGCTCGTCAGCATCTTCACGTGGGCCGACGAGTGGGTGCCCCCGCATCCGGCCAGGATCGCGGCGAGAACCACCACCGCCCCGGCGACGCCGAGGGTGCGCCACCTGTCGGGTGCCGTCGGCACGCCGCGCACACCGGACTCGTCCACTCCCAGAGCCTTGCACGTCGGCGAACCAGGTCTCGGCGATCGTCTGACCGAGCCTCTCCTCCAGGGGGGACGTGCCTGGCCAACGGCTCGACGGATGTGGTCCGATGCTCCACGCTCACCACGGGGGATCGAACGTTGCCTCGACCCCGTGTGGGGCTGCGAACATGTAGGCATGATCGCCGGTGTGCCCGCCAATGACGCGGCCACCGTTCCCGAGTGCGTCGCTCGCCTCGCCAAAGGGAGGCGACTCCGCGTCGTATGGCGAAACGAACTCGGCGGGATCACCTTCGAGATGGACGGAGCCCGACAGCGGTCGTTCGTGAAGTGGCAGCCGTCCGGGGGCGGCATCGACCTGGTCGAGGAGGCCGAGCGCCTCGCCTGGGCCTATCGATATGCACGGGTTCCGGGCGTCGTCGCGCGGGGCTCCGACGAGGACGGGACGTGGCTCGTCACCACCGCGCTCCCCGGCGAGAGTGCGGTGAGCGACCGCTGGAGCCAGCGGCCGGTCCAAGCTGTTCGGGCCGTGGGCGCAGGCCTCCGCGCCCTCCATGACGCCCTCCCGGTCAAGGCGTGTGCCTTCTCCTGGTCGGCCATGTCGAGGGTCGCCGCCGCCCGGCGACGCGCTGGCCTCGGCCTCCTCCAACCGGCCCGGTGGCATCCCGAGCACCGGAGGCTCAGCGTCGACGACGCTTTGGAACTCGTCGAAGCGGCGCCTCCCGTCGACCACCTGGTCGTCTGCCACGGGGACGCCTGCGCTCCGAACACGCTCATCGCCGAAGACGGCACCTGGAGCGGGCATGTCGACTTCGGCTCCCTGGGCGTCGCCGACCGTTGGGCGGATCTCGCCGTCGCCACGTGGAGCACCGTGTGGAACTACGGCCCTTCGTACGAGGCCGAGTTGCTCGTCGCCTATGGGATCGATCCGGATCCCGAGCGCATCCGCTACTACCGTCTCCTCTGGGACCTCGGGCCCTGAACCGTCGCATGGGCCGGATCGATGACTACGGTCGGAGTGGGAGAAGCCATGTTGATGGGGCTCACTCGGCGGGGACCGGGAGGTGACGCATCACCCCGCTCTCCGGTCACGGTCGAAGGACTACCTTGACTGCTCCGTCTTGCTTCTTTTGAAAGATCTCGTAGCCGTGAGGAGCCTCGGATAGCGCCATGTGGTGCGTCGCGAAGGTGTCCACCCCCAGAGGGTCGTCGTCGGAGAGCAGTGGCATGATGTCGTCGATCCATCGCAGAACATTGGCCTGGCCCATTCGCAGCTGGATCTGCTTGTCGAAGAGGGTGGACATTGGCATCAGGTCGGCGGCTCCGGCGTAGACGCCGATGAGGGATATGGTCCCACCGCGCCGGACCAGATCGATCGCCGAGTAGAGGGCGTTCATCCGATCGACGCCGGCGACCTTGCTCAGCGGCGCCGCGATCGTGTCTGGCAACAGACCCGTCGCCGCTTGCAGGAGCTTGGCTCCGGGTGATCCATGCGCCTCCATCCCGACGGCGTCGATCACGGAGTCGGGGCCCCGTCCGTCGGTCATGTCCCGTACGAACTCGCCAAGATCGTCGCCGTGCCCGGCCAAGTCGACGGTTTCCACACCACGATCCTTGGCGCGCTGGAGGCGCTCGGGCACCAGGTCGACCGCGATGGTCCGGTAACCCACGTACTGGGAGATTCGCGCCGCCATGTCACCGATCGGACCGAGACCGAGCACCACCACCGTTCCGCCGTCGGGGACTTCTGCGTATTGCACGGACTGCCAGGCGGTGGGCAATACGTCGGACAGGAATACGAACCGGTCGTCAGCTGGGCCCTCGGGCACCTTGATATGCGTCGCTTGCGCCATCGGAACCCGCAGATATTCAGCCTGGCCGCCCGGGACCTCTCCGTAGAGCTTGGAGAAACCGAACAACGCTGCCCCAGTCCCTTGAGCCCGAACCTGGGTGGTTTCGCATTGGCTGAAGAGCTGGTTGTCGCACATGAAGCAGTGCCCGCATGACATCTGGAATGGAATCACGACCCGGTCACCAGGGCTGATCGCCGTGACCTCGGCGCCGACCTCCTCGACGATGCCCATCGGCTCATGTCCCATGATGTCGCCAGCGCTCATGAACGCGGTCAGCGTCTCGTACAGATGGAGGTCCGACCCGCATATGTTCGTACTGGTAATCCTGACGATCGCGTCAGTCGGCTCTTTGATGATGGGGTCGGGAACCGACTCCACGCTGACCTTGCGTTTCGCCTGCCAGGTAACGGCCTTCATCGGATCCTCCTGATAGTGGGTGAGGCGGCGACCCGGCGGTGGCTCGCACTGTGGCGGGAGGGACACCGACTACGCCGTACCCGTTGTACCCGCCGCTCCTGCGGATAATCCCTTACCTCTGGGACGCACTCGGCATGGAACCATCGGATCTGATTTGCCGCACGCCACATTCACCGATGAAAAGAGGTCAGGCGATGGCTGGAGCGCAGTACCGTTGGCCCTGATGCTCACTCGTGGAACCGGCGAGGAAGCCACGGATCAGCACTCGGTGGCGACGTGAGCAAGTACCCGCCACCGCCGGGCGTGGCTCGGGTGGGGTGCTCAGGCTGGATGTACAAGCACTGGCGGGGCACGGTCTACCCCGACTCTCTCCCGGCACGCCGATGGTTCGAGCACTATGCCACCCTGTTCAACACGGTGGAGATCAATAACACCTTCTACCGGTTGCCTAGTTGCAGCGCTGTGGAGACATGGGCTTCCCAGGCTCCGGCCGGGTTCGTCTACTCCCTCAAGCTGGGCTCGTTCGGATCACATCGCATGAAACTGAGTGACGCCGGGTCATGGCTCCCGAACCACCTCGACCGCGTTGACCGCCTCGGCGTCGCTGGCGGACCGACGCTCGTACAACTCCCGCCCCGCTGGCGACCAAACCCCTCCCGGCTCGATGAGTTCCTAACCACGGCACCATCCGAAAAACGGTGGGCAGTTGAACTGCGGGACCCGGGCTGGCTGAACGACGAAACCTACGACGTGCTGCGCCGCCACGCTGCCGCGCTGTGCGTCCATGACCTGTTGGCCGGCCAACCCTGGGAATTGACTGCCGATTGGACCTACATCCGGTTCCACGGGCCGAACGCCCTCGAGCAGCCCTACCGAGGCAGGTACGGCGAAAAGCGCCTCTCCTCGATCGCGGAACGATTGTCGTCTTGGCTCGCCGATGGTGTCGACGTGTACGCATACTTCAACAACGACGACTCGGGTTACGCTGTCCAGGACGCCCGCTTGTTGGCGCGGCGTCTCGGCGCTCGGCCTTCGGACTGACCCCTGAAAGCGTGGCTGAATATTCCCGGCAGCAATTTCGTCGGCTCGAGGCCGGCAGGTCGGTCGTTCCGACCACCTCACTGCCGCGCCACCAGGCCCAACCGGAGCGGCTGGACGCCGGTTCTGCTGCCATGATTCTCGAATGGCCGAAATGGACTTCTGCCTGGGCTTTTGACTGGGAACCACGCAATGCACGAGTCCACTCCGGGTTTCTCGAACACAATCGAGGGAAAGAAGAGGCGATGAAGCCACCCCTGCCGGCCCCACGCGGACCATTGACGGACCTGCTCGTGCTGCGGCTGCAAGGCCGGCCAGGGGGGATCGGCGGATGGCCCCATCCGGCAGATGATCCTCTGTCCGGCGACGATACGCAGCTTGCGCTGCACGTTTGCTTCGGTTTGCACTATGACGGATTCGAAGGGGTCGACGAGAACTGGGAATGGGAGCCTTCCCTGCTTCGGCTGAGGGGTTTCCTAGAAGACCGATTCCTGTCAGCTCTCGTGGCCCATGCCGCCCTTCGGGGCGCCCGGCCCGGCATTCCTGTCGATGCCAACGAATCAGTATTGGTGGTTCGGGGTCTGCTCGCAGCTCATGAAGGTCCCTCGCTCTCATCGTTCATGAGCGAGCAGGGGACCACGGATCACTTGAGAGAGTTTGTCGTCCACCGGAGCATCTATCAACGTAAGGAAGCCGACGCTCATACGTGGGCCGTTCCCCGCCTCCGAGGGCGTCCAAAATCGGCTCTGGTCCGCCTCCAAGCCGACGAATACGGGAGTGGAGTTCGGGGTCGCTCGCATGCCGAGCTATTTGCCGTCACGATGCGTGCTCTCGACCTCGATCCTGCACCCGGTGCGTACATCGATGAGGTTCCGGGTGTCACCCTGGCTACTGACAACCTCGTTTCGTATCTGGGCCTTCACCGTCGTTGGCGAGGCGCTCTCGTGGGTCACCTCGCAGCATTTGAAATGACTTCCGTGATACCGATGGCCCGCTACGCGACCGCCGTGCGGCGGCTCCTGCACGACGACAGCGCTGCCGACTTCTACGATGTGCACGTTCTGGCTGACGTGTTCCATGAACGGATCGCAGCTGACGAACTCATTAGCGGACTGGCCGAGACTGATCCGGTGGCCGCTGAAGACATTGCCTTCGGAGTTGCGGCTCTCCTTGATGTAGAGGCCTGCTTTACCGGCTATCTCTTGGACCATTGGGCGCAAGGTTCAACGTCTCTGCTTCCCCCAGTGTCAAGGGGGCCCGCATTCCCGTCCGGGCATCGTTGCCGTCGAGAAGGCGGTCGGACTTCTCCTTCTGCAGCCCCGTGCGTTGTATGACAAGTGCCTCTACCGATCTGAGACGACTCGGTCGCTCGCAGACCGGGAGAGACGGAAGGCCGTCCACCATTCCCGGGTGGTCGGCCCAGCGCGGCATGATGGTCCCCTTCAGTTACATCCTGCCGATCAAAGCCTCGTCGCCTGCCGCATCGAGCGAATTCACGGAGTATCTGCACTCGATAGCCGATCAGGCGGAGCTCATCATCGTGGACGGGTCGGCCGATGAGGTGTTCTCTGAACATCATCGGTCGTGGGGACGGTTCAGCCTCCATCTCCCCCCCGAGCCCAGGCTCGCAAGCCCTATGGGAAAGGTCGGTGGGGTCATGACGGGAGTACATGTGGCCTCTCACCGTCGGGTCGTCATCGCGGATGATGATGTCCGCTACGGGGCGGAGTTGCAGCGACTCGCGGCACAGTTGGACGACGCTGCCGTCGTTCGGCCCCAGAACTTCTTCAGTCCACTGACCTGGCATGCAGTCTGGGATTCGGGCCGCAGCCTGATCAACAGGGCGACAGGTGGCGACTGGCCAGGAACGCTCGCGATCGACCGCGACCGCTTACTCGCCGCGGGAGGGTATTCGGGTGAGGCTCTGTTCGAAAATCTGGAGCTGGCCCGCACCCTCCGTGCTCAAGGCTGTCAAGAGATCGTGGCCAATGACTGCTTTGTTCGACGGCTGCCCCCGACGACGAATCAGTTCATTTCCCAGCGTACGAGACAGGCCTATGACGAGTTTGCTCGACCGGCCCGACTGGTCGGCTGGGCCTCGGTACTACCCGCCATCGCTGCTTTGTGGCTTGTCGGTGGACGACGGCGCGCATGGAACGGGATGGCCCTCGGCGTGGGCCTCGTTTGGGTGCTGGCCGAATCAGGACGTCGCAAACAGGGTGCTAGGAACTATTTTCCGTTCAGATGCACCCTGATGGCTCCGCTTTGGGCGGCAGAGCGGTCTGTCTGTGTTTGGGCGGCCATGTGGCAACGGGTACGAGGAGGCGTCCCCTACAGAGGGACTCGTCTGAAACTAGCTGCCCACTCGACGATGCAGCTGAGGCGACAACGAACCAGTTCTCATTGAGTCAGTCCCTTTGGAGGAGGTGGGGACGTGCTTGACGCCGTCGTGATCGGCGCCGGTCCTAATGGGCTGGTGTGCGCCAACCAACTTGCTGATGCCGGATGGGACGTCTTGGTGTTGGAAGCCGCGCCTACTCCGGGTGGTGGGGTATCGAGCGCTGAGTACCTAGGCCCTGGCTTCATCGCCGATGTCTGCAGCGCCTTCTATCCGCTGGCGGCGGCATCGCCCGTCATTCAACGCCTCAACCTCGAGGACTACGGCCTGCGATGGAGCCACGCCCCTGCCGTGCTCGCGCATCCGCTACCCGACGGGCGCGCCGCAATCCTTTACCGTGAGGTGGAGGCCACTGCCCAGCATCTCGAAACCTTCGGCGCCGGGGATGGGGATGCCTGGAGGAAGCTCTGGGATCTTTGGGACAGGCTCGGAGGGGCACTTCTCGAGTCACTTCTCAGCCCATTCCCGCCCCTTCGGGGTGCAGCGCGCCTGGCCGGGAAACTCGGGCCTTCCGGCGTGCTGCATTTCGCCCGCCTCGCCACTCTGCCCGTGCGCCGGCTGGCCGAAGAGGAATCTCCGGTCCCGGTGGTCCACTACTGATCTTCGGGGGCGCCCTCCACACTGATCTGTCCCCGGAGTCAGCCGCGAGCGCCACGTTTGGCTGGCTGCTCGCCATGCTCGGCCATCAAGTCGGCTACCCGGTGCCTATCGGTGGCGCCGGTCAGCTGGCCGGCGCCTTGGTCCGCCGTTTCGAGTCCCGCGGCGGCGTTCTGCGTTGCTCGACTCCGGTCCGCCGAGTCGTGGTCGGCGCCGGTCGGGTCACAGGCGTAGTGACCGCCTCCGGAGAGACGATTCCGGTGAGAAGGGCCGTCATGGCCGACGTGTCGGCCAGTCAGCTCTACGGCACAATGATCAACCAGGAGCACATTCCGGTCCAGCTGAGCCGGGACATGGCGAGATTCCAGTGGGATCACTCGACCGTCAAGGTGGACTGGGCTCTGCGAGCTCCTATTCCCTGGACGGCTCCGGAGGTAGCGGGTGCCGGCACCGTGCACGTGTCCGCTAGCCAGGATGACATGACCCAGTACTGCACCGACATCGCCAAGCAGCAGGTGCCGGCGCGGCCTTTCCTTCTGCTCGGCCAGATGAGTACCGCCGATCCGAGCCGCTCACCGCCCGGCACCGAGTCGGTCTGGGCCTACACCCATGTGCCACGGTCGGTCCGCGGCGACGCCGGCCAGGACCGTATTACGGGGGAATGGGACGAGTCAGACCGACAGGCGATGACGGCCCGGATCGAGAACACCATCGAACGCTACGCCCCCGGCTTCAAACAGCTCGTGACCGCCCGCCATGTCATGCTCCCAGGGGAGCTGGAGGGCCATGATGCCAATCTGGTCTCGGGGGCCATCAATGGAGGGACCAGCTCCATACACCAACAGCTGATCTTTCGTCCGCTGCCCGGCCTGGGCCGGCCCGAGACGCATATCGACGGCCTGTACCTTGCTTCGTCTTCGGCCCATCCGGGTGGGGGGGTGCACGGGGCCTGCGGAGCCAATGCGGCGCGAGCGGCCATCCGATCCCACACCATTCTCGGTCGAACGTTCGTTTCGCCGCTTCTTTCGGGCGCGGGCAGGCTGCTGCGCGGTTATTGAGAATTTACGCCGCAGCGCGGCGTTCGATCACCGCGGCCAGTCGGTTCAACATGCGCCGGCCCCGCAATGTCAGAAGCAGTTCAACAATGGGGTTCTCGTAGATCAGGCTGGAGCCTCGCAGCGGGTGCTCGTCGATGATGACCACGCTGTCCTCTCCCCAGGCTAGAACTTGGATCGAAATGCGCACACTGCCATAGGGGCGCGCATGCGCCTCCAATTCCAGGAGCTTGTTCTCCTCGAAGATCCGTGAGGTCGTTCGGTCCTCGAGATGGAGGGGACCGCTTCCGGCGGTGAAATGGATGCTGGTTCCCGGACCGGGCCAACCAGGCTCGACTCGGCGGATCTCACGGGTGCCAACCACCCATTCCGCATACGAATAGCCGTCGCAGAGCACCTTCCAAACGGCCTGCGGGGGCGCCTTGACCAATGTGTTGCGGATGGCCATGGTGATCAGGGACCAGCTCCTGTGAAGGTCCGGCTTCTCCGTCGCCTTTTGTAGCTGCTCATTGCCGACATGATTCTAGGGGAACCACCGCCTCTCGCTGCCATGGTGCGCCGCGTCACGACTGGCTTGAGATCACCTGAGGAGCGCTCTCCTTCAGTTTGGTGTTCGCCCATCGAATCTGGCGAAGTGTCTCAGGATGGCAGGAGGTCGAAAGCTCCAGAAGACCACCGATGCTGAGTGCCTGTGCTCCCTGGGCCAGGATCTCCCAGAGAATAGAGTTGTACGAGGCCGCCAGATAGATCGCCTGGAGATCGTGGAGCAGCACGAGACCCGGGTTGGAGTGACGCCCCAAGAGGTGCTGGCTCGTCCACCATCTGTCGCCTGACAGGCTGGTCGGTCTCGGCCGGCCGGTGGACAGATCTTGTCCGTTTGCCTTCGCCGCATCGGCCAGACGACGACCGTGATCACTCGACCAGTCGGACAGATCCCGGGCGATATGGAACACATCGTGCTCCGCCTCGTGCCGGTCCCCGACTCTCAACAGCTCGGACGCGAGGTGACGTTCTCCCTCGTAGAGGTCAGCGAGCACATCCTGGATGGCGGTCATGGTCCCCCCGCCTCGTCGACCACCGTTTCCACGGCTATGGCGCTCTCTCCACCGACCGTGGCAGGAGCATCCGCTACGGGACGGGACCCCGTGTTCGTCGGAGCTGGCGCTGGCACACCCCCGCCTCGTCGGAGGAGCGTCACTCGAGCCGCAGCCAGCTTGAAGATCGGTTGCTTGGATGCGGGATCCCAGTCGGTGAGTGTCAGCTCATTTCCAGCTCGCCCGATACCGTCGGTAGGCTCGTTTCCGCCAGGTTCGTCGAAGTAGCCGTAGTGGAAGGGGACGAAGAGCGTACCTGGACGGATGTACCCCACCCTCACCTGAGCTTGGAGTGATGCACGCGGCGATGCCACTTCCACAAGGTCGCCTTCCGCAAGGTCATGAGCAGCGGCATCCGGCTCTGACATCTCGACCCATACTTCGGGCGCTGCCGCATTGAGTTGGGGAGCGCGGGCTGTCTTGGTGCGGGTGTGGAACTGGAAGATCGTTCGGCCGGTCGTGAGCGCGAAGGGATACTCCTCGGATGGCATCTCGTGTGGAGACGAATACTTCGCCGCCCGGAGCATCGCCTTACCATCAGGATTGCGCGCCCGGTACTCGATTTCGCCCATGGCCGCCCCGGTCGCCAGGTCCCTCCCGTAGGTTTCGCAGTAGTCGGGTTCACCTGAGAAGGCGCCTTCCTCATAGAGGCGCTCGGTACCGTCAGGATGTTCGTCGTTACACGGCCATTGGATTCCACGCTCCCCCCTCGCAGGCGCTCATAGCTGATGCCGGTGTAATCGCATGGTCTCCCTCTTGAACAGCGTTGCCACGCGGCAAACGCCTCTTCCGCGCTCGACCAGGAAATGAGGCGGTCCACCGTCCTTGTCTCTCAGATCCATCCGTCTCGCATAGTCGAGGAAGATCTCGAGGTCCGACCTCGCTTCCCCGGGCGGAGGAACGGCCTGATCGGATAGGTGGACCGTACGGTCGGCGTTCGTGAAGGTGCCAGTCTTCTCCCCCCAGGTGGCAGCAGGCAGCACAACGTCGGCCATCTGCGCTGTTTCTGTCAGGAAGATGTCCTGGACCACGAGGAACAGCTGCTCCCGGGCGAGGATCGACCGGATTCTGTGGAGTTCGGGGAGACTGACGGCGGGATTCGTACCGCTGACCCAGAGCATGCCAATCGACCCCTCCTCCGCATATCGGAAGATCTGCATGGCCGGAGTCGGGGCGCTGTAATGAGGGATGTCCGAGGCTTGGACATTCCAGATCTCAGCCAGTTCGGCGACGTGATGGTCATTCTCCCAATTGCGGAAGCCGGGCAAGTCACCGTTGGCACCGCACTCGCGGGTGTTCTCAGCAGTTGGCTGTCCGTTCATTTGGAGGAGTCCCGCGCCCGGACGACCGACCATCCCGAGCAGCAGGTGGATGTTGTTCACCTGCACTGCAGCCGCCGTAGCCTGGTGGGACTGATAGAAACCTTGCAGCACCGTGGACAGGAGCGCTTCGGTGCCTACCCAGGAGCTCGGCTGCCTGAATTATGTCGGTTGTCGGCACCCCACAGATTCCCGCCGCCCGTTCAGCGGTGTCTTGGGCCGTCTGTCGGTCAAGCTCGTCGAATCCGACCGTGTTCGAATCGATGTAGCGCTGATCAATAAGGTCTCGCTGTATCAACTCGTGGATAAGAGCGTTCATCAGCGCAAGGTTGGTCCCGAGACGAGGAGCCAAGTGGATTGAGGCGCGCTCCGCTACCGGCGTACTACGGGGATCGACACACAGAAGCCGGGGAGGGTCGCTTCCTGCAAGGCGGTCGAGCACTCGCATCCATAGAACAGGCTGGGTCTCCGCCACGTTGTGTCCGTAGAGAGCGATCACCTCGGCATGATCGATGTCGGCATAGGACCCGGGTTGGCCGTCACAGCCGAACGACTCCTTTAACGCCTCACCCGCAGTGGCCGTGCACAGTCGGGTATTGCCATCGAGGTGGTTCGTCTTGATCCCGGCCCGGGCCATAACTGCAAGGGTGTAGTACTCCTCCAGGAACAGCTGACCGGACGTGTAGAACGCTATGCTGCTGGGGCCACGTTCGTCGAGAAAGGGCGCGAGATCGGCTCACCACGTCGGACATGGCCGTGTCCCAGTCGACCTCGATGAGCCTCCCGTCGCGCCGAGCGAGGGGTCGCGTGAGACGATCAGGAGATGCGTTGGCCTGCCAGCCAAAAAGGTCCTTGGGCCCGAGTCGCCCACGATTGACACGATCAACGGCCCGGCCCCGGACACCGAGCATCTTGCCGTCGGAGACGGCGATGTCCATTGCATCCCCATTCGAATGCAGGAGAGAAGCCGTTTGCACCCAACGGGAGACTCCATCGGGTTCGGCTGCCGCCCCGAGGTACGTGTCCACCCGTACCGGCCACTCCCCTCCTCGGGGGTAGGGCGTCCGAGTTCCCCACGGGTCGGCTATACGGTCAATGGATTCCGAGTATTCCACTTCCCCCCTTGGCTGGCAGCGGCCGGTCCGTACGCCAACGGGTTACCCCGCCGCGTCGACGGCAAACCGCCGATAGCGGCCCCCGCCGAACCAGATGATGCCAGGCTGGCACTGGGCAACGACTTCGAGGGACTTACCGGCTCGCCGACCGCATGCCGAGGATCGGCAAGGACGTGCACGGTCTCCTACGCCGAGAACAGCCGCCGACTCATCTGACCTCGTCTGCGACACGCTCGGCCGCCCTCTCGGCCAAGGACGGATCGAGGCCTGCCTTGCCAACCAACCAGCACGAGAGGGGCGCCGCCGTTCGCTCCGACGCATGAGCTGCAGTCCCTGCCACAGCGAGGAGGGACTCCGTCTCCGCGTCCGTCGGCTCGGGGAGACCGATCTCGCCAGCGAACCGACGTAGCCATTCTGCGCCCGTTGCCGTCATGGCCGACATGCTACTGACGGGCGCCTGCGCTGAGCGACCCGGATCACGGTTCTGCCGGCAAGGCCGCCGTAGCTCGTCATCCCCCAGAGACCGGAGGCAGGACGGCAACCTCGTCCGTCGGCGTCACCTTGTCCTCTGGCGACGGCAGGCTCACCGTTCACCCAGACCCTCGAGCTACGGAGGACAACGGAGAACCTATCGCCGTATCGACTGCGGGCCGCCCGGAGGACTTCCTCGACCGTCGCCCCATCGAGGAAACTTTCGGGCTCACCCGTAGCATCGCGAGCCGGTCCGAAGAAGCGAAGAGCGCGACATACTCACCCTCCGATCATCGACATCGAGCGAGCCGGTCGAAGGAACGTCGGGTCATTGATGCCGTGGCCCGGCAATTTGGCCCAGACGGCTCGCCGGAACAGTGCTGTGAGCTCTTCCTCGGAGGCCTTCTGGCGGAGCAAGTCCCGAACCGAGAGTTCGTGTTGGGCAAAGAGGCAGTTCCGCAGCGAACCGTCGGCAGTGAGCCGGAGCCGATCGCAGGTACCGCAGAACGGCCTGGTGACGCTGGCAATGACACCGATCTCCCCCGCCCGTCCGTGAATCGATAGCGCTCGGCGGGCGCTGAGGCACTGCTGCCGTCGTCCGGGACCGCCTCGAGTTCCAGCTGGCCCTGATCCTGGCCACGACTTCGTCGGAGGGGACCACCTGCTCGCGCCGCCAGGCACCATCACCGTCCAGGGGCATGAACTCGATGAAGCGCACCGTCCGGCCGGTGGCTCTGCGCGAATGCCGCGAACGACTCGATCTCATCATCGTTGACGCCGGCAATCAGAACGACGTTCACCTTCACCGGAGCGAGCCCGGCGTCCTCCGCCGCGTCCATGGCGGTGAGTACCCGGGCCAAGTGACCACGCCGCCGGATCTGGACGAACCGGTCGGGCCGGAGCGAATCGCAGCTCACGTTGACACGATGGAGCCCCGAAGCTGCCAGGGACGGCGCCAACCGGGCCAGCTCGGTTCCATTCGTGGTGAGGGACAGGTCCTCGAAACCCAACGCCGCGAGCCGGTCCACCAACTCGGACACACCCCGGCGCAGGAGTGGCTCGCCGCCGGTGATCCGTACCGAGGTGATGCCCAAGCCGTGAGCTATATCCGCCACCCGGACGATCTCCTCGAACGTGAGCAGATCAGCCGCCGGCAGAAATGTCACCCCGTGCTCAGGCAGGCAGTGCACGCATCGGAGATTGCACCGGTCAGTCACCGACAGCCGGAGGTCACGGTGTACGCGGCCAAAGCGATCGATGAGAGGCCCCGCCATCGGCATCTCCCGATCGGCCGGCCGTTCGGGCCTGGAGCGGAACGACACCGGTACCGGCGGTATCGTCGTCACCACGTCGTCCTATCGCCTCGCAGCCGCTCCTCGTCGACGAGCAACAGACGCACTGGTTCGCCGGGACCGACACCATCCCCGTCCGGAAGCACGATGAGGGCATTGGCCCGGGCCATGGCATGCAGCTGGTGGGAGCCTTGACCTCCTGAGGGCCGCGCTACCAAGCGGCCCTCGTTGTCCACTCGGGCAACGGCGCGGATGAAGTGCGTCTTGCCGTCGCGGCGGCGCGCCATCCCCGTTTCAGCGGTGGCGAGCAGGGCGGGGCGCTCGAAATTCGAATGACCGGCCATGAACCGGAGGGCGGGGCGGACCAGCAACTCAAAGCTGACCATTGCCGACACGGGGTTCCCCGGCAAGCAGAGCACTGGCACCCCCGAGCCGGCGAGCACGGCGAAGCCGAAGGGCTTAGCCGGACGGATAGCCACCTCCATCCAACGGGCTCTGCCGTCTGAGAGCTTGCCCAGCACCGCCTTCATGTGGTCGGAGGCGCCGACACTGACACCTCCGGAAGTGAGGATGGCGTCACAGGAGCTCGATCCACGTTCCACAGCCCGGGCGATCGACGTTTCGTCGTCTCCCACCACCCCCAGGTCACCGGCCAGGCAATCGGCCTGTCGCAACGCTGCGCGAAGTGCGTGCCGGTTGGATTCGTGAATCTGGCCGGGCTCGAGGGGACCAGGACCGTGGTGCAGCTCGTCACCGGTCGCCAACACGCCGACCCGCGGCTGGGGATGGACGACAGCGTGGTGACTCCCAGACTGGCCAACACTCCGATATGGGCCGGCCCGAGGACGGTAGAGGGTTCGAACACGAGGTCACCCCGCGAGATGTCGTCGCCCGGGTAGCGCACGTTCTGCTCCCGGTCGACGACGGTGTCGAGAACGACTTCCGTTCCCTCGACGGCCGTGTGCTCGAGCATGCAGACGGCGTCGGCCCCCTTGGGCACAGGTGCGCCGGTGGCGATGACCATGGCCTCGCCGGGCCCGAGGGGAGCGGTGGCTGGATTCCCCGCTGTCGCTGCTCCGACCAGCCGCAGGCGTGCCGGTGGCGTCCGGGTGTCCTCGGCCCGGACAGCGAATCCGTCCATGGCCGAATTGGCGAATGGGGGGACGTCCTCGGTGGCGATGATCGCCTCGCCCAGAGCGCGCCCGACGGCCTCATCGAGCGGCACTTCGCGCGGCTCCAGCCGTCGCAGTGCCGAAAGAAGTTGATGGCGCGCTTCATCCAGCGCGACGGTTGGGCCCGGTCGTTCGTGCCTGGCCACGCGATCAACCTCCGTGAGCCAGCTCGTCGACTTCCACTACCTCGTGGGTGCAGAGGCTCCAGTCCGACCCGCCATCCCATGTCTCGCGCTTCCAGATGGGCACGGTGGCTTTCACGGTGTCGATGCACCAGCTCGAAGCGGCGATTGCCTGACGGCGGTGGGGCGTCGATACGGCGACCACGACGGAGACTTCGCTGACCCGGAGCGTACCGACGCGATGCAGGAGGGCTACCCGTCCCGATTCGGGCCACTGCTCACGGGCGGAGTGGGCGATGGCGCGGAGGCGAGGCGCAACCAGACCCTCATAGGCGTCGTATTCGAGCCGCACCACCCCGGGTCTCCCTTCGGAGTGGTCGCGGACCGTCCCACAAAACAGACTCAGCGCCCCACACGACGCTGTGATCGCCCAACCGGCAACCTCGGCCACGGGAAGCGGATCGCTGGTCACATCCACCCAGTCGCGAGCGGAAGGGTATCGAGACATGGTTCATCATACCTGCGGCCCTGCGCCGCACTCGCCGTGCGCGGCTGCTCGTGAGCGGTGGGTGCACCGATCGTTGCGACATCGTCGTGTCAGCGCAATGGCCGCCGCTACACTTTCCGTCACATGGCTCACGGAGCGAAGGTCCTTACCGTCTCCGATGCGAGCCACCGGGGGCAGCGTGACGACCGGTCGGGGCCGGCACTGGCGGCCCGGCTGAGCGAACACGGGTTCGAGGTTGTGCAGCGCCTGGTGGTCCCCGACGGGGTGGGGCCCGTGGCGACCTCGATCCGACAGATGGCGTCCGGCTTCGCCGGTGCAATCGTGACCACCGGCGGCACCGGCTTCGCCCAAAGCGATCTGACCCCTGAGGCCACCCTGTCGGTAGTCGAGCGAAGGGCTCCGGGGCTGGCCGAGGCCATGCGGGCGGTCAACCCGCTCGGCCGGCTGTCCCGCGGCGTCGCCGGGATCCTCGGGCAGTGCATCGTCCTCAACGTGCCTGGATCGACAGCGGGGGCCGTCGAGAGCCTTGACGCGGTGATCGACGTCCTTCCTCACGCCCTCGATCTCCTGGCCGGCGGCACCCCGCACTAGGGACCGGAGGCCGGCGGCGGGAGCCCATCGGCGGTCCGCTTCCACCGACCCGAACGGCCACCCGTCTTCAACCACAGGGTCAGCTCTTGGATCGACACCGCCGGGTCCACGGGATGAAGTGCGCAGACGATGGTCAGTCCCGCCACCGCGCAGGCGGTGAGCGCTTCCATCTCGACACCTGTGCGGTCCACGACCACCGTCGTGGCCAAGATGTCGACTCGACGCTCACCGGGCACCACATCCACCTCTATGTCGGTGAGGCGGATCGGATGGCAGAGTGGGATGAGGGCTGACGTCTGCTTGGCCGCCTGTATCCCGGCCACCCGCGCTGCTTGAATCGGATCGACATCGCCGTTTCCGGTTTCGAGCGCGTCGGCCACGTCGGCGGCGGTCCGGACAGTGCAGCGAGCTACTGCCCGACGGACTGTCCGCTCCTTGCCGGTCACATCGATCATCCAGGCAGCACCGCCTTCGTCGAGGTGCGGGAATTCGGCGGGGGTCGTCACCGGCCGCATCCGTATGGTTCGCGGCTGGTCATGTCCACGACACGGGCCAGGTCAGCAGGGGTATCGATGTCGGCGAAGCACTGCTCGTCGGTGACCTCGGACCAGATGTCGGGGCCCAGCCAGGTCACCGTGGTGGCATCGAGTAGCGCATTGAGGGAACGGCGGCCCTCCGCCACCAACGCGAGGCACAGGTCGAGTGAGGCGGAGCCGAAACGGGCGCACAGTGGTTGAGGGCGCCCCCCGACCACAGGCACGACGGTGCAATCCCCGGGGGCCCGGGCCAGCACGTCGAGCAGCGGCACTGCGATCAACGGGAGGTCGCAGGCAACCACCAGGACCGGACCGGCGTATCCCGACCCGACGAGAGTTCTCCAACCTGTCGCCATGGCGGCCAATGGCCCGGCCCCAGGGGAGTCGTCGGCGACGGCGGCGAGCCCGGACGTCCCCGGTCCCACCTCGACCACGGGGTCGGCAACCTCGGCCGCACGAATGGCGACAGTCTGGGCGCAGTTGCGTCCGTCGGGGAGCGAGATCGAGGCCTTGTCGCGGCCCATACGGCTGCTCGCACCGCCCGTCAACACCAATCCGGCCACGCGCACGTGTGCCTCCGACTACTGGGGTCGCGTATAGCGATTCATGCTAGCGAGCCCCATCAGCGGCGCCATACGTGTCGATCTGGGTGGCCTTCACCGATGCCCATACCGGCACACCTTCGGTGAGACCGAGCTGGGCCAGCGCCCCGGTGGTGACCTCGGCAGCGAGAGGAATGGGGGCATCCATCAGGACGCGGGCGCGGTCACCCAGGAGGTGGACGGCGACCACCCGGGTGAGCCAGGTGTTCCGCGGGCTGCCATCGGGTTCTGTGAGGTACAGGGCGATGCTCGTGGGCGCGATGGCCACGAGCACGTCGCCGATCGCCGGCATGCCACCCTCGAGGGTGGCGCCGTTGGCCAAGACGAGAGTCGTTCCGTTGGCCCGTGCGCGGAGCAGATTGAGGCCCATCAGCTCGGCGACATAGCGGGTTCGAGGTCGGGTGGTGATCTCTTCAAGCGTGCCCTCCTGGGCCACCGTGCCCTCCTCGACGATGATCACCCGATCGGCGAGGGCAGCGGCATCGAGCGGATCGTGGGTGACCAGCAGGCTGGACCCGCTGAACGAACGGAGCTGGCTCTGAAGCTCGTGGCGGACAGAGCCGCGCGCGCCTATGTCCAGCGCGGCCATGGGCTCGTCCAAGAGGAGCAGCTTCGGGCACGTGGCCAACGTCCGGCCGAGTGCCACCCGCTGGGCCTGCCCACCAGAGAGCTGGCCGGGCTTGGACCGGGCTTTCTCCGCCAGGCCCACGCGCCCGAGCCACTCGAGGGCGCCCCGGTGTGCCTCGCCCTTGGGCGTGCCGCGGCTCCGGAGCCCGAAAGCCACGTTCTCAACCACCGTGAGGTGGGGAAAGAGCAGATAGTCCTGGAAGAGCATCCCGCATGGCCGCGCCTCGGGGGGAACCAGGACCCCAGCGGCGGGGTCGTCGAGCACCTGGCCGTCGAGCACGATCCGGCCCTCCCTGAGCGGCTGCAGCCCGGCCAGCGTCCGCAACAGGGTGGTCTTGCCGCTCCCGTTGGGCCCGAGTACCGCTACCACCTCGCCGCCGGCCACGGTCAAGTGCAAGCGCTGCTCGAACGTCCCCACCGTGACGTGGATCTCGGCGTCGAGGCTCACGAGCGGAGAGCGCCCAGCCACCGGCCGCGCAACGAGACCAGCACCACGACCGAGACGGCCAGGAGCGCCAGCGACAGGGCGATTGCGACATGCTCGTCATCCTGGAGCGCGAGGTAGACGGCCAATGGAAGCGTCTGGGTACGTCCTTCGATGTTTCCGGCGAACGTGACCGTGGCACCGAATTCACCCAGCGCCCGAGCCCACGTGAGTGCGGCGCCGGCCACGACGGAGGGGGCGATCATGGGCAGGGTGACCCGCCGGAAGACGGTCCACCGCCCGGCACCCAGGCTGGCAGCGGCTTCCTCGTACCGGACGTCCATGGAACGCAGGGCGGCCTCGACGGTGACGACCAGAAAGGGCATGGCCACGAACGTCTCGGCCAACACGGCGCCGGCCGTGCTGAAGGTGAGCTGGATACCGAACAGGTCGTAGAGGGGTCGACCGAGCAGCCCGTCACGACCGAAGGCCAAAAGCAGGGCCACGCCGCCGACGACCGGGGGGAGCACCATCGGCAGGATGGCGAGCGCCCGCACCAGGTTGCGGCCGGGTAGGCGGGTCCGGGCCAACACCCAGGCCAGGGGAAGGCCGAACACCACGGAGAGCCCGGTGGCCCAGAGCGAACAGATGAGCGACAGCTCGAGGGCATCGATCGCCACCGGGCTGCTCAAGTCGTGCCACAGGGTGCCCCACGACGCTTCGGCGAGCAGCCCGGCCAGGGGGACGGCCAGGAACGCCACCGTCAGCGTGGCGATCGCCAGCACGACAACGGATGGTCGGCGCTGGCGGACGGGAACGGGGGCCATCGACGGTCTCAACGCTCAGCGCGGCGGCAGGAACCCAGCGCCCCCGAGCACCTTCCGACCGGAGGGACCGGTCACAAAGGAAATCCACGCCTTGGCCAGCGATGCATTCGAGGTCCCCTTGACCGCGGCGATGGGGTAGCTGGTGATGATGTTCCGGGAGGCGGGGATGGGGACGCCTTTACCGGTGTGACCGACCGACTTGGCGTCGGTCACGTACACGATGGCGGCATCGGCGTCTCCCGACGTGACCTGCTGAAGGGTCGTCTTGACGTCCTGGCCGAGGGAAATTCTCGAAGTCGGGATGGTGACGTCGTCCTTTCGCAATACCGTGTTCGCCGCCGTGCCGCACGGCGCACTGATCGCGCAGAGCGCTACCACCTTTGCCTTGGTGAGGCCGGCCAACGACGTGATGCCGAAGGGGTTGCCCGGCTTCACAACGATCTCCAGCGTGTTGCGGGCGAAGATCACCGGCGCGCCCTCGATCTTGCCGGCTCTCTGGACTTGGTCCATCACCTGGGCGTCGGCCGAGGCGAACACGTCCGCCGGTGCCCCTTGCTCGATCTGGGTGGCGAGCACGCCAGAGGATCCGAAGTTGAACCTAACGCTGGTGCCGGCGTGGGCGGCCTGGAACTGTGCACCCAGCTGTTGAAAGGCGCCGATGAGCGATGCCGCTGCCGAGACGGTGATCGACCCGGTGAGCGTCGGTGTAGAGGTGCCGCCGGCAACCGTCGAGGTCGTGGTCCCACCCGATTGGGACGCGCTGCCACAGGCAGAAGCGACCAGGGAAAGCGAGAAGAGGGTCGCCATCGCCACAATGCGCTTCCGACGGAGCCTGTGTGGGAGCCGGCTCAAACCGGGGTCACCTCCACTATGACGTTGGTGGCCTTCACCACGGCGGTGGCGAGGTCCCCCTCCTTCAGTTGGAGATCGTCCGCCGCCTCGCGAGTGAGGAGCGAGACGACGCGGAAGCGGCCGGCGCGGAGCTCGATGACAGCCGTGAGCTTGTCGCGTTCGACGCGCGTGACCACGCCGGTGAACCGGTTACGGGCAGACTGCGAAAGGAGCTGCTCGGGTTCGTAGGCGTCCTGCTCCTCACGGACGAACTTGGCGAGCGAGACGCCATCCACCAAGCGGTGGCCGCCCTCGGACCTGACTGTCTCGAGACGCCCCTCATCGCACCAGCGGCGCACCGTGTCGGTGCTGACTCCGAGGAGCTCGGCGAGCTGACCTGGTCGGTACTGGGCCATCGGGAGCCGACGGTAGCGACAAACCTCGGTTTTGTCACATAAATGATGATTTTTCCTCGTATTCGCCGGGTTCACTCGTTTCCTTGGGGAACCTTCGAGCGGGCTTCCGAGAGGCCGCCGCTCGGTGATGATCCGCCGGACCTGTGGCACGAAAGGCGGACGCTGAGGACGCCGGAGGCCGGAGTCCCCCTACACGAGCTCGGAAATGCTCCGTCGGCCGAGCCGGGGACGGGCGGCGGCACGGACGAGACGGGCCGCCTGCACCGCATGGCGGACCGGCTGTCGCCGAGGGTTTGGCTCGGAGGGACGGGGGAATATCTCGTTCGGCGACTCGTCGGCGAGCGCCGTGCGACTGAGGGAAGGTGTGAACGGCATGGCATCGGCGTCCTGTCTCGGCGTCTACCGGTCCGTCAAGCAGCCGGTCGCGCCGCGCGCCGCCCGGTGTAGGGAGCCGACGGGGCATCACCGTGACGCCGCTCGCTGCCGACGACTACCGGGTGTTCCCGATCTGGCTCATCATCGGCCACTTCGCCAACATCTGCTTCATGCTCTTCATGGCCCGCTCCGGCCTCGAGATCCTCTCCGCGTTCCCCAAGTTCTATCTTTCAGACGACTGCCCGCCCGGCAAGGAATGGCTGCGGCTCACCCGCCGGGTGTACTCCGCCGACTCGGCCCATCCGTGGTCCTCGCTCGACGAAGAGGAGGCGTGGAACCCGGTCATCGCTCTCCCCGGCCGCAAAACCTGGGCCTCGGCCGCCACTGGCACTTCATGACCCTGCAGTTCTGGGTGGCAAACGGAGCTGCCTACATCGCCATGCTGTTCGCCACCGGCTGGTGGCGGACCATGGTGCCCCAGCACTGGAGCATCTTCCCTGACTCGATCCGCGACGTCGGCACCTATCTGACGTTCCACATCCCGCCCAAGATCTCGGGCATGCCGTTCGATCATGCACAGCTGCTGTCGTACTTCTTCGTCGTGTTCATCCTGGCGCCGTTCCAGATCCTGACGGGAGCGGCCATGTCCCCGTCGATCATCGCCCGGTTCCCGTGGTACGGCCGGCTGTTCGGGGGTAGGCAGCGTGCCCGCAGCCTGCACTTCCTCGGCCTCGTGGCATTCGCCATCTTCGTGGTCGTCCATACGGCGATGGTGATCATCAACGGCCTTCCCGACCTGTGGACGGTGATGGTCCTCGGCCACGCCGAACAGCCTCCCTACCACGGCCAGACCGAGGCGCTTGTGGTGGGGGCCCTCGGACTGTTCGGGGTCGCTGGTGATCTCCGTCATCGCCACCTGGCTGAGCAGACGGTACAGGCGGGGCACCCAGCGCCTGCTCGGCATCATGGTCAACCCCTTCGAGCGAGTGCTTTCCAGGTTGCTCGTCTCCCGTCAGCGCTACAGCTGGGCCGACATCTCCCCGTACCACCGAGTCAACGGCTACCCCCCAAGCGATGACGACTATGCGGAACTGGCCGCGGGTGACTTCGCCGAGTACCGCCTGGAAGTCGGTGGTATGTGCGAGAAGCCCGGAGCCTTCTCGTTGGATCAGCTCCGGACCCTCGGCTGGGAATCGCACATCGTCAAGCACAACTGCATCCAGGGCTGGTCGGCCATCGCCCAATGGGGCGGCGTGCCCCTGGCCGCGGTCATGGATGCCGTCGGCGCAGACCCCCGATGCCAAGGCCATCGCCTTCTACGCCTTCGACGACAAGACGATCACCGAAGGCGAAGGACGCTACGGCTACTTCTACGGAACGATCCCGCTCTGGCTGGCCCGGAAACCGCAGACCATCCTGGCCATCGAGATGAACGGGCACCCGCTTCCCATCGAGCACGGGGCCCCGGTCCGCCTGCGCATAGAGACACAGCTCGGGTTCAAGATGGTCAAGTGGGTGCGGGCGATCGAGTTCGTCTCCGAGGTCGACACCATCGGCCAAGGCCAGGGCGGGTGGCGTGAAGATCAGCAGTACTACGCCAACGCGGCGGGGATATGACGGCCTCGGACGCGCCGGTCGGCACCACAAGTCTCGACCCGTCCCGCTCGAGGTGGACGAGCCGGCAAGAGTGGTCGTCGTCGGCGCCGGATTCGCCGGGTTGGCTGCGGCCAAGGCCCTGTGCGACACCCCCGGGCATCGGGGCCGGGTGCGGGTGACCCTCCTCGACCGGTGCAACCATCACACCTTCACCCCCTTCCTCTACCAGGTGGCGACGGCTCTCCTGGAACCGACCGGAGCGGCCCAGCCCGTTCGCCAGCTCATCCGCGGACTTCCCGGGGTCGAGTTCCGCCTGGCCGAGGTAACCGGGTGTGAACCTGACCCTCCGCCGGGTGGACACCGACCATGGCCCTGTCCCCTACGACTATCTGATCCTGGCCGCCGGATCGGTCAACGACTATTTCGGTCACCCCGAGCTCGCCACCCACACCTACGGGCTCGACGACCTCGGCGAGGCGCTGGCGCTGCGCAACCGGCTTCTGTCCAGCTTCGAGGCGGCCGCCTGGGCCACCGATCGGGCAGAGCGTGACCGCCTGCTGAGCGTGGCCGTCGTGGGAGGGGGCCCGACGGGCGTCGAGTTCGCCGCCGCCGTCACCCTTCTCATCCGGCAACTGGTGGGGCGTGACTTCCCCGACATCGACGCCGACGAGCCAACGGTCACCTTGATCGAGGGCTCGTCGGCCCCGCTCCCCTCGTTCGCCCCGGATCTGCAGACGTCCGCCTCCCGGGCTCTCGCCGCCCGAGGTGTCCGGATCCGCTCGGGAACCAAAGCCACCGGCGTCGACGCGAGCGGTCTGATCCTCGACGGAGGAGAGCGCATGCCAGCAGCGACCGTGGTGTGGGCGGCGGGCGTCAGGGCCAACCCTCTTGCCGCATGCCTGCCGGCCGCCGGATCCCACCATCGCGTGATCGTCCGACCGACCTTGCAGGTCGAGCGCCATCCTGAGGTCTTCGTGGTCGGTGATCTGGCCCAGATCCCCGGGCGGGCGGGCCCACTTCCCATGGTCGCCCAGGTCGCCATTCAGTCGGGCCGCCACGCCGGCCGGTCCGTGCTGGACCTGACGGCCGGACGGTCCCCCCGTTCCTTCCAGTACCGGGACCTCGGTTCCATGGCCGCCCTCGGTCGAGGCGATGCGGTGGCCCAGATCGGTCCGGTGCACCTCGACGGCACCGCCGGGTGGTTGGCGTGGCTCGGCCTGCACATCGCCCGCACCGTCGGCCTCCAGGTGAAGGCCACCGTTCTGACCGACTGGGTCTCGGGCTTCCTTTTCGCCGACCGCCCGGTGCGCCTGATGACCGGTCCGGAGCCCCGCGCCGCCCGACCCGACGGTCCGCCGGCTCCGAGCCCGGTCCCCTCGCCGGCCACGACCGAGGTCCCGGCTCCCCATGCCCGGGCGGACCTGCCGTCGGTCAACGTGGCAAACGCCAACCGATGGGGCCGCACGGCCGCCCTGGCGTGGTGGAGCCAGGCCTATCCCGGCGTGCGCCCCGAACCGCAACGACCCGAAGGGCTCGCTGCTCTGCGGGCCCGCGCCGTTCGTGTCCGCCAGGCCCTGACCGGGGACAAGTCGCGCACCGACGATTGGTACCGGGGATGAGCGGCCCGCCCGGCGCGGCCCGCTTCACCTCGACCTGCCTGCGACGAACAGACGGAGGGACCTCATGATGCACGAATCGAACGGCGGCTGGATCGACGTGAGCGTCCCTCTGGTCGACGAGATGGTGCACTGGCCCGGCAACCCGCCGGTGTCGATCTTCCGCCAGCAAGACCGGGATCGAGGTGGTCCATGCAACGTGTCGACCCTGTCGTTCGGCGCCCATTCCGGCACCCACGTGGACGCCCCCGTCCATTTCGTCGACGGCGGCAAGGGCGTGGACGAGCTGGACCTCGAGACGGCGATGGGGGTGGCCCGCGTGGTAGAGATCAGTGACCCGGTATCCATCACCGCCGCGGCGGTCGAAGCCCTCCGGGTGAGCGTGGGCGAGCGGGTCTTGTTCAAGACGGCCAACTCGCCCCAGGCCTGGCAGCGAGACCGCTTCGACGGCGAAGCCGTGTACCTGGAGGGAGCGGCTTCACAGGCGTTGGCCGATGCCGGCGTGCGTCTGGTCGGCATCGACTATCTATCGGTGGCCGGCTACCGCTGTGACAACGGTGACGCCGCCCACCGCCCGCTGTTGGAGGCGGAGGTGTGGATCCTCGAGGGCCTCGACCTCACCGGTGTCGCCCCAGGGAACTACGAATTGTGCTGCGTCCCGCTGCGCATCTCGGGCTGCGACGCTTCGCCGATCCGGGCCCTGTTGCGCTCCTTGGCTCCCCTGGACGCTGACATGGCCCGCACCGACGAAGGCCAACGATGAGCAGAACCGCTGTGCCGGCCCGCATCGGCGCGCCGGCCGTCCCCACCCGGAGGTGACATGCCCGCGATCGACAAGTTGAACGTGGCCGTCTACACGGTCCCGACGGAGGAACCCGAGTCCGATGGCACCCTCACCTGGACGGCGACCACCGTGGTGGTCGCCGAGCCCTCCGCCGGTGGGCAGACCGGCATCGGATTCTCCTACGCCACCGGCGCCTGCGCCCGGCTCATCGCCGACGTGCTTGCCGAAGCCGTCGTCTATCAGGACGCCATGGACACCGGTCGCTGCTGGGCGGAGATGGTGCGCGCCATCCGCAACCTGGGCCGGCCGGGCATCGCCTCCATGGCAATCGCCGCCGTCGACACGGCGCTGTGGGACCTGAAGGCCAAGCTCCTCGGCCTTCCTCTCGTCACCCTCCTCGGACAGGTCCACGACGGGGTGGCCGTCTACGGCAGCGGGGGGTTCACCTCGCTCACCGACGACGAGTTGGCCGACCAGCTTGGTGGCTGGGCGAACCACCAGGGTATTCCGCGGGTGAAGATGAAGGTCGGCGAGGCGTGGGGGACGCGCACCGACCGGGACCGGCAGCGGGCGGAGGTAGCCCGACGCGTCATCGGGGACGGAACCGAGCTGTTCGTGGACGCCAACGGCGCCTACACCCCCAAACAGGCGGTGCGTATGGCTCACTTCTACGAAGACATAGGGGTCACCTGGTTCGAGGAGCCTGTCTCCTCCGACCACCTGGATGCCTTGGCCGAGATCAGGGCCCAGACCTCCATCGACGTCACCGCCGGGGAGTACGGCTACGACCTGTTCTATTTCAACGCCATGTGCGAGGCGGGCGCCGTCGACTGCCTCCAGGCCGACATCTCCCGCTGTGCCGGTGTCACAGAATGGCTGCGAGTGGCGGCCCTCGCCGAGTCCCACGGGCTGCAGATCTCTGGACACTGCGCCCAGTCGCTTCACCTCCATCCCGCCCTGTCCGTCGACAACATCCGCCATCTCGAATACTTCGCCGACCACGCACGGCTCGACCGCATCCTTTTCGACGGCGTCCTCGATCCCACCGACGGAGTGCTGCGACCCGACCTCTCACGACCCGGCCTCGGCCTGGAGCTCAAACACGCCGACGCCGAGCCGTACCGGGTGGCAGGGTGACCCCCGCCGCGGCGCGAGACTTGGAGACCCTCGAGAGTCTGGCGGCGGACCTGGCGGAGGCCATGGACGGTGACGTGGACTTCACGGGCGGCGCTCGGGCGCTGTACTCGACCGACGCCTCCAACTACCGCCAAGTCCCCCTCGGTGTGGTGCGCCCCCGCAGCGTCGACGACGCCGTCCGCGCTGTGGCGCTCTGTCGCGGTGCCGGCGTCCCGGTCCTGCACCGCGGCGGAGGGACGGCGATGGCGGGGCAGAGCACCAACGAGGCGGTCGTCATCGACTGGTCCCGGCACCTCGGAGCCGTCCTCGACATCGATGCCGACCGGCGCATCGCTCGGGTACAGCCCGGCTGCGTGCTCGATACCTTGCGCCGGGCCGCCGGCGAGCACGGCCTGACCTTCGGCCCCGATCCTGCCACCCACGACCACTGCACCCTCGGAGGCATGATCGGCAACAACTCGTGCGGGACGCACTCACTGATGGCCGGGCGGACGTCGGACAACATCGTCGGCCTGGATGTCCTCACCTACGACGGGGAGCGTCTCGACGTGGGTCCCACGCCGGACGACGAGCTGGAAGCGATCATCGCCGCCGGCGGCCGTCGCGGCGAGATCTACCATCGCCTCCGAGTCCTGCGAGACACCTACGCCGAGCAGATCCGCAGCCGGTACCCCGACATCCCTCGACGGGTCGCCGGCTACAACCTCGACGAGCTGCTCCCCGAGCACGGCTTCAACGTGGCTCGCGCCCTGGTCGGCACCGAGGGAACCTGCGTCACCGTGCTCGAGGCCGAGGTGGCCCTGGTCGAGGACCCCCCGGGGCGTGCGGTGGTCGCCCTCGGCTACCCCGACGTGTGCAGCGCCGGGGACCATGTTCCCGAGCTGTTGGAATCGGCGCCCATCGGCCTGGAAGGCTTCGACCACCGCCTCGTCGACCACGCCCGACGTGCCCACCTCCACCCGGGCGGCATCGACGCCCTGCCCGAGGGCGAGGCATGGCTCCTCGTCGAGATGGGCGGAGCCGACCAGGACGAAGCCGACGGCAAGGCCCGGGGCCTCGTCAGCCGTCTCGCCCGGTCGGCGCCGGCGACGGCGGCGGCGCTCGTGACCGACCGATCCCATCAGGCGATGCTGTGGGGAGTGCGCGAGTCCGCCCTCGGGGCGACTGCCCGCCTGCCCGATGGGCGGATCACCTGGACCGGCTGGGAGGACTCGGCCGTCGCTCCCGACAGGCTCGGCGATTACCTGCGCGCTCTGCTCGAGCTCTACCGTCGTTCCGGCTACCGGGCCGCCGTCTACGGCCACTTCGGTGGGGGCTGCATCCACAACAGGCTCGATCTCGACCTCACCTCCGCCGACGGGATCCGCCGGTATCGTTCGTTCGCCTACGAAGCCGCTGAGCTGGTTGTGGCCATGGGAGGGTCTATCTCCGGTGAGCACGGAGACGGCCAGTCGCGCGCTGAGCTTCTCCCCGTCATGTTCGGTCCCGACGCTCGTCCACGCCTTCGAGCAGTTCAAGGACGTCTGGGACCCCGAAGGGTGCATGAACCCGGGCAAGGTGGTGCGACCTGGTCGCATCGACGATCACCTCCGCCTGGGGACGAGCTACCAGCCTCCGACGCCGGTGACCTTCTTCTCCTTCCCGCACGACGGCGGCAGCTTTGCCAAGGCCAGCCTGCGCTGTGTCGGGGTGGGCACGTGCCGGCGACAGGAAGGTGGGACCATGTGCCCCTCCTACATGGTCACCCGGGAGGAGAAGGACTCCACGAGGGGGCGGGCGCGCCTCCTGTTCGAGATGCTCCAGGGGGAGGTCATCACCGACGGATGGCGCTCCGAAGCCGTTCGCGACGCCCTGGATCTGTGCCTGGCGTGCAAGGGCTGCAAGGGCGACTGCCCGGTCAACGTGGACATGGCCACCTACAAGGCCGAGTTCCTCGCCCACCACTACCATCGGCGACTGCGCCCGGCAGCGCACTACTCGATGGGATGGCTTCCTGCTCTCTCGGTGGTCGCCTCGTTGGCCCCTCAGCTCGTCAACAGGATCGCCCACGCCCGGGGGCTCGACCGCCTCGTCAAGTCACTCGGGGGCATCGACCCCGAGCGGCAGATCCCCCGCTTCGCGCCGGAGCCGTTCACGCACTGGTTCGTTCGCCATCGCACGTCCCGCCCGGATCCAGACGACCGACCACCGGTGCTGCTGTGGCCCGACACCTTCAACAACTACTTTCATCCTGAGGTCGCCATCGCCGCCGTCGCCGTGCTCGAAGACGCCGGGTTCTCGGTGCGCATTCCGGAGCGGCGTCTTTGTTGTGGGCTCACGTGGATCTCGACCGGTCAGTTGGGATTCGCCAAACGGGTCCTCACCCGCACCCTGGAGGCCCTTGCTCCAGTCGTACGATCGGGGGTGCCGGTCGTCGGACTCGAGCCCAGCTGCACTGCGGTGTTCCGGTCCGACCTCGTCGAGCTGTTCCCGCACAACGAGGACGCCGAGCGTCTCAGCCGCCAGACGCGCACGTTGGCAGAGATGCTCTCCGGCACGGCTGGGAGCGGCATCGCACCGGGCGGGGGCGGCAGGGTGCTGGTGCAGGCCCACTGCCATCAACGCGCCGTCATGGGACTCGGTCCCGACGAGGAGCTCCTCGGGCAGGTGGCGAACGATGTCGACGTCCTCGACTCGGGTTGCTGCGGGTTGGCCGGCAACTTCGGATTCGAACGCGGCCACTACGACGTGTCCATGGCCTGCGCGGAGCGGGTGCTGCTCCCGGCAGTGCGGTCCGCCAGTGCCGACACGGTCATCGTCGCCGACGGCTTCAGCTGTCGGACGCAGATCGAGCAGGCCACCGGCATCCGTGCGCTGCACCTGGCCGAGCTCCTCGCCTCGCGCCTACCCACCGGATCGACCGACTTGCCAGGAGCCGGAGGGCCGGAGGAGCCGGAGGATCCGGAGGCTGACCGGCTGTTGCGGCGGACGGCAGCTCCCTCCAGGTCAGTCCGGGGCCAGGTGCTCGGCCAAGAATACGCCGATCCGGTTCGTCGAGTCGACGGCCTCGGGAGTGGTGGCCAGGATCTGGTACACGTGCGGCAACCCCTGACCGACGTGGACGCCCGCCCGACCCCCGGAGCCGGTGATGGCGTCGGCCAGCCGCGTGCTGTCGTCGAGCAACATCTCTGCGGTACCCACTTCGATGTGGACCGGTGGCAGACCGGTGAGCTCCGCGAACAGCGGTGAGACAAAGGGGTCCCTGAGTCGTCCACCTGCATAGTCGATGGCCGCGGCCCGCAGCCGATCCGCGTCGAGCGACGGGTCGTCGACCGTCTCGATCGATGCCCCACTCAGGGTCAAGTCGGTCCATGGCGAGAGCAGGGCCAAGGCCGCCGGAGGCGTGGTGGCCGCTGAGCCGACCCGCAGGCACAATGCCAGTGCGAGGCCGCCCCCCGCCGAGTCGCCGGCGACAGCCACCGGTCCGCGCTGAGTGAGCCACCGGTAGCAGACGAGTGCGTCGTCGACCGCTGCCGGGTAGGGATGCTCCGGTGCCAGTCGGTAGTCGGGCACCAAAACGGTGGCGCCCGCAGCCCGACCGAGTCGAGCGGCCAGCTCGCGGTGGCTGCGCCGGGAGTACGAGGTATAGGAGCCGCCGTGCAGGTAGAGGAGGCCGCGATCATCCGCAACGCCAGGTGAGGTCAGGAGATCGGCGCTGATACCGTCGATGTCGACCGATTCGACTCGCACATCGTCGGGAGTGGGGTAGATCAACGGCAGCTGCTCGGCACCTTCCCGGACCAGCCGCAACGACTCCTCGCGGCTGACATCCTTCGGTGCCTGCTCCCTGAGGGCCCGCATGAACTCGATCGCACCCCGCATCTCGTCGCTGAGCGACGCCTCGGACTCGTCAGCTCCTGTCATGGGTCCGCACCTCGTTCCTTTTGGATGGTGAAGCTGGCTGGATGGTGACGCCGGCTGAGCTCGGGCCAGCAGCCGTATCACTATCAGCCATGCCACTGCCAAGCGCCAACCCGTGCGCCCATCCTCTCCGCGGGATACCGTTCCCTCTGCGATACCAGCGTCGGCGGACTGGACGCCGGAGATTCTCATCCTTCGGTCGACGGCACAGGGCGGGAAGGAGCCTCGATGACTGACAGCACTCTCGTTGGAACGGAGACAGATCCACCGGTTCGCCCCGGTACCCCCCTCGGGACGTTGTCCAGACAAGGGCCGCCACACGGGCAACAGGGACCCCCGGTCGTTCCCGAATTCTCGATCATCCCGTTGCGGGGCCTGCCGATCGTCGCCGCCATCATCGCCGGCCTCATCGCGGCGATCGCCTCGAACTCGTTGTGGGCACTGGCCTTCTTCCACGTCGGCGGTGGCGCACTGTGGACCAGCATCGACATGTTCGTCGGCCTGGTCATCGGACCCATCCTCGGAGGCCTGTCGGTGCAGGCCCGCATCGAGTTCACCGCCCGGTTCATGCCCAAGATGGTTCTGATCATGCCCACTCTCGTGGCCATGACCTTGGGTGCCGGGTTCCAACTGGCTCGTCATGTCGGAAATCTCGATGCTTCGTACCCTCATCACGGGTGGCTCGTAGCGTCCTACATCATCGTCGGAGCCATGGCCGTGATCGCGCTCGGACTGCTCGAGCCGGCCAACCTTGCCGTGCTCTTCGAGCTGAAGAAGCCACGGCCGAACGGCGCACGAATCGGGAGACTCATGAAGGTCTTCATCTACACCGCCGGAGTCACCGCCCTCTTGCAGGTCGCGACCATCGTGATCATGACATTCCTGGCGAGCCGATGAGCACGGCCACGGACGTGGTCCCCCCTGGTGCGGGTGAGCCCGACGAGGTCGATCTCCGCCAGTCCGCCTTACCTCCGGTGGCCCGGTTGGCCACAGCCACTCTGGCCCTGACCGTCGCCGGTGGGGTCGTGATGGCGGCGCAGTACGGCCGAACGTCCGAGCTCGCGGTGCCCACGGCCCTGGCTGGTGCTGGCGCCCTGGTCCTCCTCGTCAACCTGTTCCTGCTCGCCAGGGTGAAGGCGTTCGCCTGGTCGATGTTCTTTCGCGTCTTCGGTTGGGCGCTGCTGGCCTACCTGGTCATCGCCGGCATCCTCGAGTTCGTCTTCATCTACGACCACACGCCGGGTCATCAGCTGGCGTTGTTCAGTGCCATGCTCCTTCTCTTCGCGGTGGATGTGCCCGTGCTCCTCTCCTTTTCAGTGGCGCGCTGGCAACCTGTCCCCGAAGAGCTTGACCCGTCGCCTGCTGGCTGACGTCGCGTCGGTAGCCGCACACCACCGAGATGATTCCGCGTCGGGGGCCATCCTTGCGGGCGTCGGCGTTGGACGAGGACCCTGGCAGCACGTTCGCCGAGTTCCGATTCCCCCATCTGAGGAGTCTCGCCGATGAACGGTGACGGGCGCAGCGAAACGTGGCGCCGATGGGGTTCGTACTTTCACTGGGCTCCTCGCTCCTCCGGCGCATCGTCGGTGGAGGTGTTCCACGTCGAGGTGGGCGACAGGTCCGCTCCGGCCCTCTTGCTCGTTCACGGATTTCCCACGTGCAGCATCGACTGGTTCGGTGTCGTGGAACGCGTGAGGGACGGGTTCCGAGTCTGTGCGCTGGATTTTCCTGGCTATGGATTCTCGGACAAGCCGCTCGGCTGGGGATACAGCCTCGGGCGGGACGCCGAGCTTCTCCGCTTCTACGTCCGCCAGGTCCTCGGTGCCGAATCGCTCGTGGTGATGGCACATGACCGAGGTTCAAGCGTGGCGCTGAACTACATCCTCGCCCAAGAAGACGGCGTTGAGGACCGTTCCGGAGACCCACGGGTCGAGAACCTGGTGCTGACCAACGCCAACCTCTATCTCCCGCTCTCCAACCTCACGGATTTCCAGCGACTGGTGCTTTCCTCGTCGGCGGCGCCCGCAGTGCTGGACGTGCTGACTCCGACGTTGCTCGCCTCGGGCATGGGGTCGACGACGTTCTCCCCTCCGCGATCGCCGGACGACCCCGATGTGGAAGCGCTCGCCGCGACGTTTGCTCACGCTGACGGCGTAAAGGTCCTGCACGAGACGATCCAGTACCTCGTGGAGCGGGCCGAGCACGAGCTCGACTGGCTCCGGTCGCTGTCACGGACGGACATCTCGACGACCGTCATTTGGGGTTTGGAGGACTCCGTCTCCCCACCCCGTGTGGCGACCCAGGTCTGGAGCGAGTTCCTCATGCACAAGCCCGGGCACAACCGCTTCTACCTGCTGCCCGGCGCCAATCACTACCTGCAGGTAGACCGGCCCGATGCCCTCGTGGCGACCCTTCTCCATGCGCTGAGTCCGGAGTCGGACGTGGCCCCGGGTCCCATCGCCTCCGGCCTCGGTTCCGCGGTGCTCGTTGACTCGTCCCGTGCCGAGATGCCGTCGGCGTCGGAGGTTCTGGCCCCGAAGGCGTGACACGAACGAGGGCACCAGTACCCGCGTGCAGGGTAGTTCCCCAGAGACTCGCGCACCCTAGTTCCGTCTTGCGCTATATGACGCCTGACCTGCGCTGTTGTGGTGGGGCTAGCAAGAATCGAACTTGCGACCTCAGCATTATCAGTGCTGCGCTCTAACCGACTGAGCTATAGCCCCGCAAATGGGCGGCGCACGACGCTACACCAGGCAATGCGACGAACGACCCGGGCTGACGCGTCCCCGCTACCCGGCTTCGTCGGGCTCCGCCGCCACGGCAGCCACGGCAGCCACGGCGTCACCGTCGTCCAGGTTCATGACCCTGACCCCGGTGGCATCCCGTCCCTGGGAGGCGATCTCGCGCACCGCCGTCCGGATCACCACGCCGGAAGTGGACACCAGGATGATCTCGTCCTCCAGCCGCGTCATGAAGGCGGCCACCACCCGTCCGCGCCGAGCCGTCAGCCGGATGCCCCGCACCCCCTGGCCTCCTCGGGCCTGGCGGTTGAACCGTTCGACCTTGGTCCGCTTGCCGTAGCCGGCGTCGGTGACGATGAGGATGTCCGACTCGTCCCCGGCGACGTCGCACGAGACGACTCGGTCACCCTCCTTCAACCTCACGCCGCGGACGCCCGCTGCGTCCCGTCCCATCGGGCGGACATCGTTCTCGGAAAACCTGATGGCCATACCCGACTCCGTCACCAGGAACAGGTCGTCGTCTCCGTGGGTCTCGACGACCCGCACCAGCTCGTCGCCGTCGCGAAGGCTTATGGCGATGAACCCTTCACGACGTGACTTGTCGTACTCCGTGAACGAGGTCTTCTTGACCTGACCCAGCTTGGTGCTGAACACGAGGTAGTGGCCCTCGGAGAAGTCTCGCGTCGCGACGATGGTCTCGATGACCTCGTCAGGGGCGAGGGGCAACAGGTTGACGATGGCTGTGCCCCTGGCCGTGCGCTCCTTCGTCGGGATCTCGAGGGCACGTAGCCGGAATACGCGTCCCCGGTTCGAGAACAGCAGCAGGTGGGCATGCGAGGTGGTGTGCACCACGTTGTCGATGAGGTCTTCTTCTTTGAGCTTCGCCCCCTGCACGCCGCGACCGCCTCTCCCCTGGGTCCTGAACGAGTCGGCCGAGACCGCCTTGATGTAGCCGGCCCGGCTCATGGTCACGACCAGCTCCTCGTCGTCGACCAGGTCCTCCACGTTCATGTCGCCCGGATCGTGGGTGATGCGGGTCCGGCGGTCGTCGACGAACCGGTTCCGGATCTCACCGAGCTCGGTGGCGATCACGCCGCGCAGCTTGACCGGGTCGGCGAGGATCGCCTCGAGCTCGGCGATCTCCTCACGCAGCGCGGCCAGCTCCTCTTCCAGGTTCGACCTTCCCAGGCGGGTGAGCCGGGCGAGCGTCATGTCGAGGATGTGGTTTGCCTGCTCCTCGGAAAACGTAAAGGGCTCGGCCTGGAGCGCCCCCAAGGCGGCCGGACGGTCCTCGGAGCCGCGGATGGTGGCGATCACCGCGTCCAGCATGTCGATGGCCTTCAGCAGGCCCTCCACCACATGGGCCCGGGACCGGGCCTTGGCCAGCAGGAACTGCGACCTGCGGGTGACCACCTCGACCTGGTGGGCCACGTAGTGGGTGAGCATCTGGGCCAGATTGAGCGTGCGGGGCACGCCGTCCACCAGCGCCACCGCGTTCACGGCGAAGCTCGTCTGCATCGGCGTCTGCTTGAACAGGTTGTTCAGCACCACGTTGGCGTTGGCGTCGCGCTTGAGCCGGATGACAAGACGGGTCTTGCCCCCCGACGAGTCGTCCTGCACCTCGGCGATCCCGTCGAGGTCGCCTGATCGCACGAGGTCCTCGATCTTCTTGGACACCGACGCGATCGAGGTCTGATAGGGCATCTCGGACACGACGATCCGCGTCTCCCCGCCCCGACCCTCGTCGACCTCGGCGACGGCGCGGAGCTTGATCGATCCCTTGCCGGTCCGGAAGGCGTCGAGGATCCCCTGACGCCCGAGGACGAGCGCCCCGGTCGGGAAATCCGGTCCCTTCACGAACGCCATCAGGTCATCCGGGCCGGCATCTGGGTGTTCCAGCAGGTGGATCGCGGCGTCGATGACCTCACCGAGGTTGTGCGGTGGGATGTTGGTGGCCATGCCGACGGCGATCCCCTGCGACCCGTTGACCAGGAGGTTGGGGAAACGGGACGGAAGGACGACCGGCTCCTCCGAGGTGGCGTCGTAGTTCGGGACGAAGTCGACAGTCTCCTGGTCGATGCCGTGCATCAGCTCGAGGGCGAGCGGCCCGAGCCTGCTCTCCGTGTACCTCATGGCCGCCGGTCCCTCGTCGGGACCGGTGCCCCCGAAGTTCCCGTGGCCGTCGATGAGAGGATGCCGCATCGAGAAGTCCTGGGCCATCCGGGCCAGCGCCTCGTAGATCGCTGAGTCGCCATGGGGGTGGTACGACCCCATGACGTCTCCGACCACCTTGGCGCACTTCGAATGAGGTCGGTCGGGAAGGAGCCGCTGGTCGTACATGGAGTAGAGGATGCGACGATGGACCGGCTTCAGCCCGTCGCGCACGTCCGGGAGCGCCCGGGACACGATGACCGACATCGAGTACTCGAGGAACGAGCGCTCCATCTCCTCTTGGATCTCGATGGGCTCGATGTACCCCGAGACGTCGCCGTTGTCGGCTCCGTTCGTTCCGTCCCTGTCACCTGCTGGCATGCCGTGTCAATCCTTCGTGGCTTCGTCAGATGGCGCGCCCGACCACGGGGCGCGGATCGTTTTCGCAGCTCCTCACCGGCTCAGATGTCGAGGAACCGGACGTCCTTCGCGTTCGTCTGGATGAAATGACGTCGTAGATCCACGTCCTCGCCCATCAGCACCGAGCAGACCTCGTCGGCCACGGCCGCCTGTTCGACCGCCACCTGAAGGAGCGAGCGCTGGGACGGGTCCATGGTCGTGTCCCGCAGCTCGGAGAAGTCCATCTCTCCGAGACCCTTGAGTCTCTGGAAGTCCTTGTTGTGGTTGGGGCGCTCGGCGAGGAACGCCGCCTTGGCCTGGTCGTCCTTCAGGTAG
Organism: uncultured Acidimicrobiaceae bacterium; assembly: GCA_963828385.1. Lineage (GTDB taxonomy): Bacteria > Actinomycetota > Acidimicrobiia > Acidimicrobiales > RAAP-2 > Bog-756. The sequence continues at coordinate 62,852 of CAWHEF010000001.1, read as the reverse complement.
ATCTTCTCCTTGCCGACGAGCGTCGAGAAGAGCGGCGGTTGGGCGACGTAGACAAAACCGCCCTCGACGAGGGGCTTCATCTGCCGGAAGAAGAAGGTGAGGAGGAGGGTGCGAATGTGGGAACCGTCCACGTCGGCATCGGCCAGGATGATGATCTTGTGGTAGCGGATCTTGGTGACATCGAAGTCATCGGCCAGCCCGGCACCGATCGCCGAGATCAGAGCCTGGATCTCGGTGTTCTTGAGCATCTTGTCGACACGGGCCCGCTCCACGTTGAGGATCTTGCCCCTGATGGGAAGGATGGCCTGGGTCCTGGGGTTGCGGGCGTCCTTGGCCGACCCTCCGGCCGAATTGCCCTCGACGATGAACAGCTCGCTCTCTCGAGGATCTCGTGACGAGCAGTCGACGAGCTTCCCCGGCAGACCGGCGCCGTCGAGCGCCGACTTCCGGCGGGTGAGATCGCGTGCCGACCGGGCGGCCAGCCGGGCGCGAGCGGCAAGCAGTCCCTTCTGCACGATCTGGTTGGCCTCGCGGGGTTCTCCTCGAACCAGTCGGCCAGCTTCTCGTTGGTGGCCCGCTCCACGAGCGACCGGACGGGCACGTTCCCCAACTTGGCCTTGGTCTGCCCTTCGAACTGGGGGTCTTGCAGCCGCACCGAGATGATGGCGGTGAGCCCCTCGCGGATGTCCTCGCCGAGCAGATTGGCGTCCTTCTCCTTCAGGCTCCCCTTGGCCCGGGCGTACTTGTTGGCCACATTTGTGAGCGCCTTCTTGAACCCCTCCTCGTGCATGCCCCCGTCGATGGTCGAGATGCCGTTGGCGAACGAGTGGATGCTCTCGTAGAAGCCCGTGTTCCACTGGAGGGCGATCTCGACCTCCATGGCTTCTTCCCGCTGCTCGAGAGAGGCCACCTTGCGGAACAGCGCCTCCTTCGCCGCGTTGAGGTGCTTGACGTAGTCGATGATCCCGTCGCGGTACTTGAACGTCTGGGGCGGCTTGGCGTCGGGTCGCTCGTCCCGGAACCGGATCTCGAGGCCCCGGTTCAAGAACGCCATCACCTGCAGGCGCTCGACGATGGTCTGGGCCCGGAACTCCACCTCCTCGAACACCGTCGCATCGGGCCAGAACGTCACGACCGTGCCTGTCCTCCCACGGGGGGCCTTGCCTGTGACCTGGAGCTTCCCTGCGGGCTTGCCGCCGTTCTCGAACTCCATCGTGTGGCGGCTGCCGTCGCGGTCGATCTCGAGCAGGAGGCGGGACGACAGCGCGTTCACCACGGAGACCCCCACCCCGTGCAAGCCCCCCGAGACCTTGTAGCCCCCACCTTCGCCGAACTTGCCGCCGGCGTGGAGCACGGTCAGCACCACCTCCGCGGCGGACTTCCCCTTGTGCTCCTTCATGGGCCCGGTGGGGATGCCCCTGCCGTCGTCGGCCACCCGGATCCCCCCGTCGGCGAGCACGGTGACGTCGATCTGCGTGCAGAACCCTGCCATCGCCTCGTCCACGGCGTTGTCGACGACCTCCCACACGAGATGGTGGAGCCCGGTGGGGCCGGTCGAGCCGATGTACATCCCGGGCCGCTTCCGTACCGGGTCGAGACCCTCGAGGACCGTGATGTCCTTGGCGTCGTAACTCGGATCCGCCGTGGTCCGTTCGTCTTCGGTCTTCAGCGCCACAGGCGCGCCCTTTCCACCTTCGAGGTACTGATCGGGGGCCAGTTCAAACGGGCCGGCTTCGGTTCGCCCTGCGCGGTCTGCAGAGGGCGGCAATGCCCCGATATCAACCACCAGTCTAGCCGCCGGCGGTGACAGAACCGCCGATTGCCGCCCCCTCTCACCACCCCGTCATCGGCGCACGCGCAGCTCCAGTCGGGAGGGTCTGGCGAGACCGGAGACCTCGTGCACCCGGTCGAGCAGCCCCTCGCCCAGATGGCGGACCTGGGTGGCCCACGCCGGGTGGTCGACCTTCACGACGAGGACGTCCGAGTCGATCCGGACCGGCGTGACGTGGTCGGCCATGGCCGGCCCCACGATTTCGGCCCACCTGGCGTAGAGGCGGGCCAGCCCCCGACCGTCGGCCACCCCGAGGCGGCCGGCCACACGCTCGAGGGAGTCGCTGAGCGGCCGGGGCCCTTCGTCCCGGGCGAGCGGGTCCTGCCTCCTCACCGGCCCGCCTCGGGTGGCTCGACGAGGTTCCCGTCCTCGATCACCACCACCGAGGCGACAGCGAGGTCGGCTGAGACCGGAAGCGCCGTGGTGATGAGCGTCTGACCTGGTGGAAGGCCTGCGAGAAGGGACCGTGCCCGGGACGGGTCGAGCTCGGAGAAGACATCGTCCAGCAAGAGCACGGGCGGGGACCCGAGGCGCTCGGACGCCAGGCGATGGGCGGCGAGCCGCAGGGCGAGGGCCAACGAGCGCTGCTCGCCCTGGGAGCTCTGGATCCGGCTGGGAAGGCCGTCGAGGGCCACCGACAGGTCGTCTCGGTGGGGGCCGACGAGCGAGACCCCACGTTCGACATCGGTTCTCCTCGAGGCCGCCAAGGCGGCGGAGAGCCCACCGGTCCACGACCTCTCGTAGTCGAGGCCGATCCTGTCCCGCCGGCCGGCGAGTCGTCCGTACTCGGCTTCGACCAGCGGCGCGAGCGCCATGACGAGCCGCTCCCTCGCTTCGACGAGCGCAGTGCCCGCTTCGTCGAGCCGTGCGTCCCACACGTCCAACGTGGCCTCCACATCCGGTGACAGCCGTCGACCCGCTGTCCGCAACAGCGCCGTCCGCTGGCGGAGAATGCGCTCGACATCATCGATGGACCTGGCCGCTTTGGGCTCGATGAGCGCCAGTGAGTCGTCGAGGAACCGGCGACGGTGGCTCGGCCCTCCCCGGACGACTTCGATGTCGGCCGGTGAGAACGCCGTGGTCCGGAGCACGTCGACGAGGTCCGCTCTCCTTCTCGCCGGCTGGCGGTTCACGAAGGTGCGCGGCCTCCCCTCCGTCGGCAGCTCGGCCTCGATCGAATTGATCCGCTCCTCCACCACGGTCTCGGCCCTGAGGAACGACCGCTCCGTCCCCCGGCGCACGAGCGACTCTCGAGGCGCGCCCCGGAACGACTGGAGGGTGGCCAGATAGGCGACCGCCTCCAGGACGCTCGTCTTGCCAGAACCGTTCGCCCCGGTGATCACGGTGGTTCCGGTGACAGCGGGCTCGAGCGTGGCGTGCTCGATATTTCGGAAATCGCTGAGCGCCAGCCTCGTGAGATGCACTGCTCCGACCGGTGCCCTCTCAGCCGATCAGGACACCCGAACCGGCATCAAGAGGTAACGGAAATCGACCTCTTCAGCGGCTCGGACCGTGGCCGGTTTGGTGGCGTCCACCGTCTCCAGGACGACCTCGTCGCCACCGACCGCCTCGACGCCGTCAATCAGGTAGCTGGGGTTGAAGGCGATCGTGAGCTCGGCGCCGTCGAAGTCGGCGTCCACCGTCTCGCTTGCCTCTCCCACGTCCTGGGAGTTGACGGCAAGGTCCACGCCGCCCGTGCGCATGAGTAGCCGAACCGATGTCGTGTTGTCACGGACCAGAAGTCGCACCCGTCTCAACGCGTCCAACAACGACTCCTTGCCCACGTGGAGCCGGTTCGGATACGAAGCCGGGATCAACTGCCGGTAGTCGGGGTAGGCCCCGTCCAAGAGCCGGGTGCTCACATGGATCTCACCGGTGGTGAACGTCACATCATGGTCGCCGATCGACAGCCCGACGCCGGGGGCGTCACCATCCCCCCCACCATCCGAGCCCCGGGTCGACACCTCCTTCGCTGCCGCCGCCAGCATGGGCAACCGCTGCAGCTCGGACAAGGCCCGCGCAGGAACGAGGATCTGGGCCCCGTCGGTCAGCGCCTCGGTCCCGCTGATGTCCCGTAGAGCCAGCCGGTAGGAGTCGGTGGCCACCAGCCGGACACCGGTCTCCTCGGGGGCCATGAGCACTCCGGTCAACAGCGGCCGAGCGTCATCGGTCGAAGCCGCCCGTACCACCTGGCGCAACGCTCCGGCCAGAGAAGCCACCGGGACGAAGGTGGTCGGCTTGGGCCGATCCGGAATGGGACGGAAGTCCTCGACGGCGAAGGTCCGGAGGTTGAAGCGGGACCGCGCCGCCCCGATCTCGACCGTCTCCGCCTCGGCTTCGACGGTTACCGCCCCGGGCTCCAGTGACCGCACGATATCGGTCACCAGCCGAGCCGGTGCCACACACACCCCATCGGAGATGCCGATGGCCTCGGTCGAGACGTGGATGGTGAGATCGTCGTCGGTCCCGACCACCGAGAGGTTGTTCCCCTGGACCTCCATCCGCACTCCGGTGAGGGCCATGGGACCCGAGGGGCGGGTGCTCACTGCACGGCCGGCAGTGCCAAGGGCCTCCACGAGGGAGTCGCGCTCGCATCGAAACTTCACAGAGGGGTCCTTTCTTCCGGGATGGTCCCCAGCTTCTGTCTTTCTATGGAATTTGAATTGGTAATGGTAGTAAGGCCTGTGGATTGTGGATATCCATCCAGACGGCCAGCATGGGTCCGGTTTGGCCGTCCACCGGCTGTCACCGATATCCCCCGGTGCACGCTTCTCAGATTTCCTGGGTATGACGAGTTATGGAAAAGTTCACCGGTTTGCACAGATTGAACGCAGCTGGACGGGTTGTTATCCACAGAGAGTGCACAACCTCTGGAAAGCGGGATCGCCAGGCGAAGGTGGGGACTGGTCACGTCCCGCTCTTGATCCGGACGATGAGGTCGGTCACCTGGTTGTAGATCTGATGTCGTTCTCGCATGAGTCCACTGATCTTCTCGACGGCATGCATCACCGTCGTGTGGTCGCGGCCGCCGAACTCACGTCCGATGGCCGGATAACTGAACTCGGTGAGCTCACGGAACACGTACATGCTCACCTGCCTGGCGGTCACGAGTGGGCGACGACGGTTGGCCCCCCGGAGCTCGTCGACCGAGAACCCGAAAGCCTGTGAGGTCGCTTCCAGGATCACCTGCGGGGTGATCTGTCTCGGTTGGTTCGCCGAGACGATGTCGCCGAGGACCTGCTCGGCGAGATCCCTGCTCAACGGCTCGCGGTAGATGCTCGAGAAAGCAGTGACCCGGATGAGCGCCCCTTCGAGCTCACGGATGTTCTCCGTGATGTTCTTGGCGATGAACTCGAGGACGTCATCGGGAACGTCGACGTTCTCGTGCTCCGCCTTGCTCTGGAGGATGGCCAACCGGGTCTCGAGGTCCGGTGGCTGGATCACGGTGATCAGCCCTGACATCAGCCGGCTTCGCAGTCGACCCTCGAGTGAGGCGATCGACTTCGGTGAGCGGTCCGAGGTGAGGACGATCTGCTTGGACGCCCCGTACAACGAGTTGAAGTTGTGGAAGAACTCCTCCTGCATACCCTCTTTGCCCTCCATGAACTGGACGTCGTCGATGAGCATGACGTCACACTCGCGATAGCGGCGCTTGAAGGCGGTCATGGCATTCCTGTGGAGCGCTTCGACGAAGTCGTTCAGGTAGGTCTCAGCGTTCACATAGCGGACCCCGCGTCCGTTGAAATTCTCGATCACGTAGTTCCCGATGGCGTGGAGCAGATGGGTCTTTCCGAGCCCGGCGTCGCCGTAGATGAACAGGGGGTTGTAGGACCCGGTCGGTGACTCGGCCACCGACCGGGCGGCGGCGTGGGCGAACCGGTTCGACGAGGCGATGACGAAGGTGTCGAAGGTGTAGCGAGGGTCGAGCTCGACCGGCTCCCGGTGGGCCGGGGCGGCCGCCCGCCCAGGGCTCACCGGCCGCCCGGGGTTGGTGGGTGGAGGAGACACCGGGGAGGTTGGGCTGAGCGACCGGCTCTCGTCTCCGGTCACTCCGGGTGCCCCGGCCATGGTGTCGACCAGGGACTCGAAGTCCGGTTCGAGCGAGTTCGGCATGAGCTCCAGGTGGACGGCGAGCTTCTGGCCGACGGTGCCGGTCACCGTGTCCTCGATCAGGCCGAGGAACCGGGACTCGACCCGATCCCTGATGAGCGAATTGGGCACACCGAGGACGAGCTCCCGATCGGTCACCGACAGCGGGGAGATCCCCGACAGGTAGGCCTGCCAGATGGAATCGGAGACCTGTTCCCGCAGCGCCTCCGAACACAGCATCCACAGACCTTCGGTGTCGTTCACTTGGGCTTCCGCTCTCCGGGTGCTCGATTAGTCCACAGCCATGTCCACAGGTGTGGACGACTCCCCCTGCGGTGGGAACAGTCCCCCTGGCGCAGCCGGACGGTGGTGGCGCTCGCTCACTGGGTGATACTCATGACGAATTCGGCCCCACCGGGCCGGGTTCGTCCGTGATCGGAACGGTACACCGCGGCCACCGGGTGCGCCGCCGGACCGTCGACGGAAGGGGACCGCTGATCGCGCCTAGAATGATGAGGAATGTCCCGATCCCGGCGACCGGGCTCCCCTGCCGCACGCGACACCCACGTCCACGGTCCAGGGCAAGGAAGGAAGTGGATGGATGAAGCGTACGTACCAACCGAACACCCGGAAACGGGCGAAGACCCACGGGTTCCGCAAGCGCATGTCGACAAAGGCCGGCCGGGCGGTCATCCGATCCCGGAGAGCGAAAGGACGTCATCGCCTCTCGGTCTGACGGCCGCCCTGTCCACCAATCGGCCGCGCCGGCGCGCCGTCGGACGCGTGCGGTCCCGAGCGATCTTCGAAGCGGTGCGAACGAGTGGCGCCGTGGGGGGGACCAGACCGGTAGTCGTGCGGTTCGTCCGGCAAACATCCTGGTCCGAGCCCCGCGTGGCCTACGCGATCAGTCGTCGGGTCGGGCGTGCTGTAGTAAGGAACCGGGTACGGCGTCGACTGCGGGCCATCATGACCGAGCTGGCACCGTCATTGCCTGCCGGTGCCTACCTCGTGCACGTGGGCCCGGACGGACCGACGCTGACGTACGACGATCTGAAGGTGGCCATGAGCGGAGCATTGGAGAGGGCCACACGGACCCCACCGGGGTCGCGCCGGGCTGCGGTGGCCAGAGACGGCGGTCCGTCATGAGCTCCGGGGGCATCGACATGCTCGACCGGAGCGGACCGGACGCGACCGGGGACAGGCACCCGTCGAACGTTCTCGTTCGCGGCATCCACGTCTATCAGCTGGCACGCGCCAACAGGCCGACCGGATGCCGGTACGTCCCGACCTGCTCGGAGTACGCAGCGGAGGCCATCGGGCGTTACGGGACGCTCCGGGGCATGTGGCTGGCGGCCCGGCGTCTCGGGCGGTGTCATCCATGGGGAGGACAAGGGTTCGATCCCGTCCCTGAAGGGAGCGAGCCGTGTTCGGATCACTGACCACGCCCATCGGCAAGATCTTCCAGCCGTTGCTCGACGCCGTCGGGTCGATTCTCGCCTTCTTCTACTCGATCATCCCGAATTATCCAGTCGACGTGGCTCTCTTGACCATCGTCATCATGGCCCTCCTGACGCCCATCACCGTCAAGAGCACAAAGAGCATGGCGGCACTCCAGGCGCTCTCCCCGGAGATGAAGAAACTCCAACAAAAGTACAAAGGAGCTGAGAATCGGGCGGTTCTGAACGAAGAAATGATGAAGCTCTATAAGGAGCACAAAGTGAGCCCGGCCTCGGGTTGCTTGCCGATGCTCCTGCAGCTTCCCGCGTTCTTCATCCTCTATAGCGTGATCCGTGGCATCACCAATACCGTGACCCACCCTGCTACCACGACGACCGTGGGCGGCCTAACTGTGCACCATGCCCAGACCGTGACGGCCGTTCCCCGCTACATCCCGGTGGACAGCAAGATGCACCAGGCCATCGTGGCCGGCCACGGTCAGCTCAATTCGTTCGGCATGAACTTCGCCGACAAATTGCTCTCGCATCACAGCTCGGTGTGGGCCTACATCCCATTTTTAGTGCTAGCGCTGGGTTCGGTAGGCCTTCAATACGTGCAGATGTCCCGGCTAAACAAGCGGAACCCGGGCGCAACACAGGCGAACCCACAGGCGGCTGCTTTACAGAAATACATGCCGCTCATCTTTGGCTTCATTTACATCAATGTCGCGGCGATTCTGAATGTTTATTTTATCATTTCGAGCGCGATCCGGGTGCTCACGCAGGAGATCATGTTCCGCAAGGGGCTCGTCGGCGCACCACCGAAGCCCACTGCCGATGGCCCTCCGGCCAAGATCCCGGCCGCCGACCGCAGCGAACGGGCCCTTCCGCGACCGAGTACCGCGGCGAAGTCCAGCGGCGCGGGCAAAGGAGGTGGGGCCGCCGGTACCCGGACAGGTGCCAAAAGCAGCACAGCCACTTCGTCGGCCCGTGGCGCGGCCACGTCGCGAATGCCCGACGGAGCGAAGTCCACCTCTGCCACCAGGGCGAAGTCGAGCTCTGCCAGCGGGGCACCGGCGACGAAGAAAAAGACGTCGGCTGGGACCGGAAGCGGTGGCAGTGGCGGCGGAGGGGCGAAACGAGCGGGGCCGAGTACGAATGGCACCGGTCGAGAGCGTAGTCAGGTGGCCAGAAGGGGCGTCAACAACCGCGCGCGGATCGGACCGCCGATCGTCCAACGGTGCGGGCGGCGGGAATCAGGCTGCCCAGGATGGCGTCTCGGCACAACCGAAGGCGCATCCGCGGTCCAAAGCGAAGCGCACACGAAAGGCACGGTAGGGCGTGGAGTGGGTGGAAGCCAGCGGAAAGTCGCTGTCGGAGGCGAAGGAGCATGTTCTCGACCTGCTCGGGGTCGCAGAGGACGACGCCGAGTTCGTCGTGCTGACCGAGCCGAAGCCGGGGCTGTTCGGTCGGGTCCGGGGTGAGGCCCGGGTTCAGGGTCGTGTCCGGCCCGTCGCCCCCCCTCCCAAGCGCGGTCGGCGGCAGCGACCCGAACGCGGCCGGAATGGTGGTGGAGGGTCCCAACGTCGGCGGAGCGGACAGAGGGTCGGCTCAGGCGGTGCACGCGGGGGCGAGGACCAGACGGCGCTGACCGTGGCGGCGCCGAGCGCAGAGGGATCGGACGGGAAGGGATCCGGAGGATCCAGCGGTGGCTCGAACGATGCCGGAGCGAAGTCGCCGCGCCGGCGCCGGGGATCACAGGTCCGTTCCGGCGCCGCGGGGCGCTCGGGCGGCGACCCGGAGGACACCGGATCGAGGCAGGGACGCAACGAGAGCGAGGACGACATGCAGGAGTCATTGACGTTGGCCGAACAGGGAGAGCTGGCCCGAGGGTTCGTGGCCGGGCTTCTCGAGGAGTTCGGTCTGGGTGCTGACGTGGACGCCGTCGAGCTCGACGATGAGACGGTGCAGGTGGCGGCCAGAGGGGACGATCTCGGGCTGCTGGTCGGCCCCCGTGGCGCGACCCTAGGCGCGGTCCAGGAGCTCACCCGGACCTTCGTCCAGCGGCAGTCCGAGACCAGGACGGACCGGATCCTGGTCGACGTCGGCGGCTATCGTGAAAAACGAGCCGCCGCTCTCCGTCGGTTCACGGAGGGGATCATCGACGAGGTCAGGCAGTCCGGCGAGTCGCGCGCACTCGAACCCATGTCCCCGGCCGACCGCAAGGTGGTCCACGACACGGTCAACGAGGTCGAGGGCGTCGAGACGCGTTCGGCCGGGACCGAGCCGACCCGGTACGTCGTCATTCAACCCTCGAGTTGACCCTGCCGGGCGACCGCCCTCCGGACCCCGGGGCACCGGGGTCGGGGGACCGGCGTCGTCCGGACTGGGCGGAGGAAGCGGTCTCGCGGGCGGCCCGCCAGGGCTTTCTCGGACCAATGCCCGTTGTCGACCAGCTCGAACACGCACTCGGATTCGTCCAGGTCGTCGAAGAGGTCTGGGGAGGGACACCCGACCGGGTATTGGATCTCGGGTCGGGAGGCGGATTGCCCGGACTGGTCCTGGCGGCACGCTGGCCGGGGTCGGAGGTCGTGCTGCTCGAGGCCAACGCCCGTCGAGCCGAGTTCCTCTCCGGCGAACTCGGCCGGGGAGATGTGCCACGTGGAACAGTGGTGCGACTCCGGGCCGAGGAAGCCGGCCACGACCCTTTGCTGCGGGAGCGCTTCGAGGTGGTGACGGCGCGCTCGTTTGGGCCCGCCGGCGTCACCGCCGAGTGTGGATCGCCGTTGGTGGCCGTCGGAGGTCTGCTGGTCGTTTCCGAACCCCCTGATCAACGGGCCGAGGATCGGTGGCCGGCCGATGGCCTTGCTGCCCTCTCGCTCGAGGTGGGCCCACGGATTCGGGTGGCCGCCAGATTCGGGTATCAGGTCCTGACGAAGGTGGCGCAGGTCCCCGACCGCTTCCCCCGACGTACCGGGATTCCCCGCCGGCGACCGTTGTTTCAACGCTAGGCCCCCTCCAGCAGATCCACCAGCCCATCTCCAAGGTTCGGCTTCGGGGAACCTCAGGGATGAGCGGGAATGCGATCGCCAGAGAGGGCCCGCGACGCCGGGGTCGGGATGAGCCTCCGACCGGACGCTTCGGGAACTCCCGGGATACCGGCTCGTTGTCGATGCCCGCACCGTCGGCGGAAGGATGAATCGGCAAAGGGGCGCCTCCCGGAATGGCAGACTCAACGCCTGTGCCATCGATCACGGGCGACCTGTCCCCAACCTTTACCGTGACCAGCTTGGAACGAAGCGTCCACTGGATCGGCAGCTGCTGGATCTGACCACCCGCCGTGAGTACGAGCCCGACGATAAGCATCAGCGTGATGCTTGTCTCCTCGAGCCGCGGAGTGGGCTCGAAATCTGCCTGGTCGAGTACTCCGGGGGGTCGCGGGAGCCATTCGACGAGTTGGCTCCCGGCCTCGCCCATCTCGAGTTCCTGGTCGCGGAGCGGACGGACTTGGATGAGTGGGCAGAGCGCCTCGGACTCCCCTGGGCATCGTCCACTCTGGCGTCAAGGAGCCACCGTACACACGGAACGCCATGATCACGTTCCGGGATCCGGACAACATCCAACTCGGAATTCTTCTGGCGGGCGCCCGTGTAGCTCGACTGTCAGGTCCGAGGCTCGTCCTTGTGGGGTTGATTGTCCCGACTGCCGGTCATGGGCTGGCAACTATCGCGAGCATGAGTCACGCCGCGCTGCGATCCGCGGAACCCCGCTCGGTCCCGGCTGATCCAATCTCTCGGAGGCGCTTCCGAGATCGCTCATCGGTCGGCTGAGAATCGGGCTCGGAGGAAGTGTTCGAGGCCAAAGCCGGCGCCATGAGTTCCGGCTCGGCCGGAGCTACAAGGTTCCACGTGGAACGTCCGACAGCGAGGAGCAGGTACCGGGACGCGGGTGGCCGGTGGGGGTTCAGGATCCTCGCCCGTCATTCTGGGTGGGCTGGAGCGGCACGCTCAGTCGGAGCTCGGCGCCGCGCCTCACCCGGGCCCTGGTCGTTTCACGTGAAACCAGCGGGGCGGAAATGCTTGACCTCGATGACGGCGCAGGGGAGGATGAAGGCCTTGAACGCTCGAGTCCGGTTGAGACGGTAGTGCGCGGCCTACGACGGGGACGGAACAAGAGCGTCCCGCCCAGCCCGTCAGAGCCGGAAGCAGAGACTGCCCCGTCAGACCCGTCGGAGGAAACGGGGGCGCCTCCGTCTGCGGACGCAGCGGACGGCGTCTGGCCGGGCTCCGGGCAACCCTCGGCGCCGCCGCCGACTCCTGGATCCGATTCCGCCGAACGTGGCCAGGATGACCCGCCGGAGCCGGTCGAGGCGTTGGTTGAGGAAGAGTCTCCGATCGAGGACGTCCCTTCGATCGAAGCCTTGGCTCCGATAGACAGTCCTGCTGATCTCCGGCCGCCGGGTCCCCAGAGCGAAGGAAGCCCGCCGCCCATCGAGGTGTTGGAGGCGAGCGTGGGCGTATTCCCCGACACCGGAGAGATCGATATCGTCGCTGTCGCCCAGTACCCGGTCGAGACCACCGAACCGGCTTCCGTCGCCATCAGCACCGAACCCGGTCCGCCGGCCGAGACGCCAACCGCGGGACAGGTGGAGACGGTTCGGTCGGCCGTGGAACCGGCGGTCGCCGAGCCGGCCGTCGCCGTCGAGGACGAACCGCAGGAGGCATCGGGTAATCCCCTACCCCGGGTGCTGGCGGTGGCCAACCAGAAGGGTGGGGTCGGCAAGACGACCACCGCCGTCAATCTCGGGGCCGCTCTGGCCGAGCTCGGGTTCAGGGTCCTGGTCGTCGATCTCGACCCCCAGGGCAACGCCACCACCGGTCTCGGTGTCGATGCTCGAACGTTCGAGCTCTCGATGTACGACGTGCTGATGCGGGACGCCTCGCTCGAGGACTGCATCGAGCCGACCAGCATGAAGAACCTCTTCGTAGCGCCCGCCACCATCGCCCTGGCCGGAGCGGAGATCGAGCTGGTGCCGGCGTTCAGCCGCGAGCTCAAGCTCAAGCGATCGGTGGAGACGGTGCTGGAGGAGTTCGACTACATCCTGATCGACTGCCCCCCATCGCTCGGCTTGATCACCGTGAACGCGCTGGCGGCGGCGGACGAAGTGCTCGTCCCGATCCAGTGCGAATACTACGCACTCGAGGGTCTAAGCCAACTCTTGCAGAACGTGCACCTCGTGGCGTCCAACCTCAACCCGAAGCTCGACATCTCGACAATCGTGCTGACGATGTACGACGCCCGCACCAAGCTGGCCGACCAGGTTGCCCGGGACGTCCGGCTGCATTTCGGGGCAAAGGTGTGTCGGAACGTCATCCCCCGGACCGTGAGACTCTCGGAGGCTCCGTCGTTCGGGCAGCCGATCACCGTGTTCGACCCGGCGTCGCGAGGTGCGATCGCCTATCGCGAGCTAGCCAAGGAGGTCAGCGGTGGCACGACGTAGCGGCCTGGGCAAGGGGCTCAGTGCCCTGATCCCGCCGCCCGAGGGCGCCGGCGACCGGTCGTCGACCCTGAGAGAGGTCTCGATCGGCAGCATCCGGCCGAACCCTCGCCAGCCGAGGGTCAGTTTCGACGAGGACACGATGGCGTCACTGGCCGCGTCCATCCGGGAGCTCGGTGTCCTGCAACCGGTCCTCGTCCGCGAGGTCGGTGTCGGGGGTTCCGATGAGTTCGAGTTGGTGGCGGGGGAACGACGGTGGCGGGCGGCCCGGCGGGCCGGCCTGCAGACGATCCCGGTCCTGATCCAATCGACCGATGATCACCACAGCCTCGAGCAGGCTCTCGTCGAGAACCTGCATCGCCAGGACCTGAACTCCCTCGAAGAGGCCTCTGCCTACCAACAGCTCATCGAGGAGTTCGGCTACACCCACGACCAGGTGGCCAAGCGGGTGGGCAAGAGTCGGACCGCCGTGACCAACGTCCTGCGCCTCCTCCAGCTGCCCGCCGGCGCCCAGCGGCTTCTCGTCGAGGGTCAGATCTCCGCCGGGCATGCTCGAGCCATTCTCGGGACGCCCGACCGCGGGTACCAGGAGGCACTCGCCAAGGCGGTGGTGGCAGAGGATCTCTCGGTGCGGGCGGTAGAGGAGTTGGTGCGGCGCAGCGTCGGCGTGGGAGGAGAGCCGACCGGTTCACTCGATCCCGGAGCGGTGACGGAGGGGGCCCCACCAGCCGACTCGCCGGGCGGGGTGACCGACCTGCGCTCTCGGGAACGGACCCCGGTCCCGACGACCGGGGGGCGACGGCTCCCACCGCCGGGCACCCTCGAGCTCGAGGAACTGTTGGCCCGGCACCTCAACACCCGAGTGAAGGTGGAGATGTCAGCGAAGCACGGCCGGGTCGTGGTGGAGTTCGCCACCCTCGAAGACCTCGAGCGGATCTACAAGTTGATGGTCGGTCGAGCGGATCTCTGATCCTGCGGCACGGACCGGAGCGTGATACTGCGAAACGTGGTTTTCACTTGACATAACGGCCATCTGAGCCCCTATTTCTAGCGTAGAGTGACCGTCCCTCTCCGTGAACTGATGGTCGAGCGTTATCCACAAGCTGTGCATGAAGTTGTGGAATACGTACAGGCCTGCCGTAAGGCGCAACTGGACGGTGAGGCACAGATCAGTCCCAGGTCGCCCCGACCCACTCGCCGAGGGCGTCGACGACCGCCCCGGCCACGGCGGCGGCGTGCTCGACGACGACGGTGGCCGGGCTGATCTCGCACACCACCGCCGGCATCCGCGTCTCGCGCAGGAGCGGGAGCGACATCCCCCGGCTTCCCCCGTCGGCGACGTGGAGCGCGGTCGGGCAGGCGGGCCTGGAGGAGCTCGGCGAGAAGGCGCCCTCCGGGCGACGTGTACCGGTAGCCGGCGTAGTAGGCGGTCGAGCAGGCTGGTGCGCCGGACCCGATGCGGAGGCCGACGAAGACCTCCGCCCGGCCGGCGTTGGCCTCCGAGGCCTGGATCGAGCCGCTCGGGTGGTGGTGGGTCGTGACGAGCGCATGGTGGCTGGCCAGCAACCGGCGGAGGGCGGCCACGATGGCGTCGAGGCCTCCTTCCTCGCCGATCGCCACCCGCTTCCCGGCCAGGGTGCGCGGCGCTTGGCGCAACCGCTCGCGATCGCGCACCGAGGTGACGAGCTCGCTGCCGTCATGGCGGGTGCCGAATCGCAGCAACTCGGAGACCGTCGCCGCCCCGGCGATGCCGTCGACAGGGATGCCCACGTTGCGCTGAAAGTCGCCAAGAGCGGCCGAGGTGAGATCGCCGAAGATGCCGTCGACCCGGCCGGTGTCGAAACCCAGGGCGCTCAGGCGTTGCTGGAGCTCGGCGACGTCGTCCCCCCGCAGCATGGGCGTCCTCCGGTAGAGGAACCGGTCACCGAGTCGGTACCCGGCCTCGACCAGAGCCGACCAGGTCTGCGGCCCACACACCCCGTCGACCCGAAGGCCCCGGCGGTACTGGAACGCCTCGATCGCCGCCCGGGTACCGGCTCCGAACTGGCCCCGAGCATCGATGCCGGTGGAGAGCCCGAGCTGCTCCAGGCGGCGCTGGACGTCGGCCACGGCTGCACCGCCCACCCCGACCTCGAGCCAGATCGACTCGGCGGTGCTCACGCCCTGTTGCTCTGGGGGCTGGGGAGCGCCGCTGGGCGGGGCCTAGCAGCGCGCCGGCTCAGAGGTGGGCGGAGATCTCTTCGAGGAGCTGGCCTTTTCCCTTGGCGCCAACCAGCCGGGCCGCTGCCTCTCCGTCCTTGAACAGGATGAGCGTCGGGATGCTCATCACGTCGAACCGGCGGGTGACGTCGAGGTTGTCGTCGATGTTGAGCTTGGCTACCGCCAGCTTGCCCTCCTGTTCGGAGGCGATCTCCTCCAGCACGGGAGCGATCATCTTGCACGGGCCGCACCATTCCGCCCAGAAGTCCACCAGCACGGGGACATCCGACGACTTGACATGCTCGTCAAAACTAGCGTCGGTCAGGGTGGCGATCTTCTCGCTCATGGGGTCTCTTCCTCCTACCCGTGTCCGGGCTCGTACCTAGCGTCCCGCCGTCGGGACCGAGTAGGTCAACCACAGGACCGGGTTCGACATTCCCGTTCCGACGAGGAGCGGGTCTCTCCATCGCAGGGGCCTCCGGGGAGCCGTCCCCGCCTGCCCGACAGGTCGGAACGCCGTGTCAGTGGGTCAGGGAGTCCTGTTCCTCGAGCCACCGCTCGGCGTCGATGGCGGCCATGCATCCGGACCCCGCCGCCGTGACGGCCTGGCGGTACCGGTGGTCCTGGACGTCTCCGCAGGCGAACACACCGTCCACATTGGTTCGGCTGCCGTCGTAGGTGCGGAGGTACCCGCTGTCCTCCATCTCGAGCTGTCCCTTGAACAGCGAGGTGTTCGGCTGGTGGCCGATGGCGACGAACAGCCCGTTCACCTCGAGGGTCGACTCCTTCCCGCTCTCGGTGTCGGAGATCCTCACCCCGGAGACGGTCGAGTCACCGAGCACCTCGACGACCCGACTGTTCCAGACGAACTCGATCTTCTCGTTGGCGAACGCCCGCTGCTGCATCACCTTGGAGGCCCGCAGCTCGCCCCGGCGGTGGATCAGCGTCACGGTGGTGGCGAAGCGGGTGAGGAACAGCGCCTCCTCCATGGCCGAGTCGCCGCCGCCTACCACGGCGATGCGCCGGTCGCGGAAGAAGAACCCGTCACAGGTGGCGCAGGTCGACACGCCGTATCCGAGGAGCCGGTCCTCGCCCGGCACGTTCAGCATGAGGGACTGCGCGCCGGTGGCGATGATCAGAGCCTCGGCCTCGTAGGTCGGTTCGACGGCATCGGCATCGCCGGTCCAGACGGCGAACGGCCGTGTCGAGAGGTCGACTTTCGTGGCTTTGGCCGTCAGGTGGTCGGCGCCGAAACGGCCGGCCTGCTCCCGGAAGGCCTGCATGAGCTCGGGCCCCATGATCCCGTCGACGAACCCCGGGTAGTTCTCGACTTCGGTCGTGAGCATGAGCTGGCCACCGGGTTGGTCGCTCGTCGACGACGGCTCCCCCTCGATGACCAGGGGGGCGAGCTGTGCCCGCGACGCATAGATGGCTGCGGTCAGGCCGGCCGGCCCCGAGCCGAGGATGACCAGCCGCCTCGCTTCGGTCACGAGCGCCGTTCTCTCCCCGACGGCGTACGGCGGGTCCAGGCCGCCACGCCGATGACGACGAAGATGCCCCCCACTACGACATCGGAGAGCCATACCCGCCCGTCGAAGGCGTAGACGGTGAGGAGCCGGATGACGGCGATCGAGACCAGGGTGAGGCCCACCAGGCTGGCGGCGGCGACGATGAGGCCGAAGACCACGGCCCGGGTGGCCAGGGTGAGGGGCCGGACCGTCTTGTCTCGCAGGAGCGCGACCAGCTCGTCGACCTTGTCCGCGCCGCGGGCGGCCAGGTCACCCGCCACGGTCGAGGACGCGGACGACGACGGAGGGGTCGCGGGGTTCGGATCCATGGCCCGAGACTAATGGGGATCGCCCGCCGCCTGCCTCTATGGTGGCCCGTTGCCGTACGCCGACAGCGCCGATCGGGTCGGCTCAGCCGTCAGGCCCGGCTGCCTGTCTCCTCCTTCGGGCTCATGCCGTGATCAGGCAGACCCCGATGGTCCCCGGTCCGGCGTGGGTCCCGACCACCGGCCCGAGGTCGGAGACGAGCAGTGGATGCTCAGAGTCGACGGTGCCGAGCAATGACAGGAACTGGTCGATGTCCTTCGCTGCGCCGTTGGCCACGGCCAAGCGGCTGATGGACGGAAACGTCCTGACCTTGTCGGCCACGTACTGCAGGGAGCGGGTCCGGGTGCGTTGCTTGGACTCCTCCTCGACGACGCCGTCCCTCAGGGTCACGACCGGCTTGATCGAGAGCAGCGAGCCGAGCAGGGCCCGCGCCCCGCCGACCCGCCCCCCCTTCTCAAGGTGCTCGAGAGTGTCGAGGGCCCCAAACACGTAGGTGCGGTCGATGAGGGACTGAGCCCGGTCCACGAGCTCGTCGAGCGACTCCCCGCGCTGTGCCCGCTCGGCGAGGTCGAGGGCCATCAAACCGAGCCCGAGGGTCAAGGACCGAGAATCGACGGTGCGGACCTCGATCCGATCGGCCACCGCCTTCGCCGCCGCCACCGCCGACTGGATGGTGGCCGAGACCCCCCCTGACAGGTTGATGCACAGCACCCCGTCGCAGCCCTCCTCCGCCGCCTCCTCGAAGGACCGCTGGAAGGCCCCGGGGGAGGGGGCGGAGGTCTCGGGCAGCATCCGGCTCGAGGCGCACCGGCGCCAGAACTCGTCGGTCGAGAGGTCGACCCTGTCGAGGAATTCGTCGGTTCCGAAGCGGATGGAGAGCGGCACGACGGCGAGACCGACGGCCGCCGCCTGGTCGGCCGAGAGGTCACATGCGCTATCGGTTACCACCCGTATGCGGGCCATCGAGGTCCTCCTCATCTCGGGTTCGTCGGGCCGCCGTCGACCCTGCGCCGTCCTCGGGAGGCGGGTCGATCGGCCGTAGGTGCCGGTACGCCGAACCGCGGCGTTTGAGCCCGAGTCTGTCATGGGACGGGTCGGACGCGACGCCTCGTCCGGCGGCCGGCGCGGTGATCCCCGGTGTGCCGGCGCCCGGATCGGGGTCGGACGGGTGGGGTGGAGGCCCCTCGGGGTCGGACGGGTGGGGTGGAGCCGTGCCACCGACCACGCCGGGCGCCTTCCCGCTCGCTCGTCGGCGGGCGTGTCGGGCACCGAGGAACGCGGCCGTCGCCGCATAGGCCGCCACCCCCACGACCACGGCCAGGACCACGCGGGCGAACAGGGCGAAGCCGGACGTGGCCCCGGATACGTTGACGACGACGATCGTCACCACGGCCATGACCGCCGACGCGCCCACCACCCGCTTGACCGGCGTGGTCAGGTCGTCCCCTCCGAGTCCACCCACCCGCTGGCGGACCACACTCAGGGCCAGGACGGCGGCGACGGTGTAGGCCACCGAGATGGACAAGGTGAGGCCGCGGACGCCCAGCGGTCGCACCAGGGCGACCGCCACGACGACGTTGATGCCGTTCTCCACCAGGTAGAGCCGGAACGCCGTCTTCGTGTCCTGCATCGACTGGAAGACCCGCACCATGTAGAGGAAGGTGCAGAATCCCGGGAGGCCTAGGCTCAGCATGGCGAGGGCCGAGCCGGTCAGCTGGGCGTCGGCGGCCGTGGTCGTCCCGTGGGCCAGGATCAGGTCGATGAGGGGATGGGCGAGGATGAGCATGCCCACCGCCGAGGGGATGATGATGGCCAGCATCCCCCGCAGTCCGTACGCCATGCGATGGCGGAAGCCCGCGGTGTCCCGCCTGGCCCATCGTGCCGACAGGGTCGGTGTGACGGCGCTCATGATCGACACGGTCACGATTCCGTAGGGGAGCAGGAAGAACTGGTACGAGTAGGTGTAGGCCGAGACCGCTCCGGGACTGACGCCGTCGGCCAGGGCCAGGATGACGAAGAGCGCGATCTGGCTCGCCACCACCCAACCGAACGTCCAGCCGCCGAGCCGGGTGATGGTCCGCATGGCCGCATGACCGGGTTGCCACAGGAAGTGCACGTGAAGGCGGGCGCGGGCGAGGGACGGGACGAGCAGGGCCGCCTGGACCACCACGCCGAGCGTCGTGCCCGCCCCGAGGAGCACGAGCCCCCGATGGTTGGCGGCGATCGAGGCGAGGCTCGGGTGAGGGACGAGGAGGTGGAACCAGACGAGCACCACGATGACGACGAGGTTGTTGGCGATGGGAACGAACATCGGGGCGGCGAATTTGCCCCGGGCGTTCAACAGCGCCGTGAACAGCGCGATCAGCGCATAGCAGGTGAGCTGCGGCACGAACCACCGCAGCAGGGTGATGGCCACCTCCTGTTGGTGGTGGACGTCAGCGTTGTGGTTGGTCTGCGTGTAGAGGTGGACGATGTCGGGGGCGAGGATGAAGAAGGCCACAGTGGCGATCACCGTCACCACGACGGTGACGGTCGACACCGCCGAGATCGCCTCCCAGGCGTCCTTCGCCCGACGGGTGGACAGGTAGTCGACGAAGACGGGGACGAAGGTGGCGGACAGCACCCCGGTCAGCACCAGGTCGACGATGATGTTGGGGGTGGTGTTGGCGAGGTTGTAGGCATCGGCGAAGCCGAGGCTGCCGAGGGCCCAGGCCAGGGCGATGACCCGGAACAGGCCCGTCACCCGGGAGACGGTCGTGCCGACGGCCATCCCCGCCGTCGCCCCGATCAGGCGCCGCCGCCCGCCTCCGACTGTCAGGGGCAGCCCGTCCGCGTCCGCCTGGGTCACGATCGGTCGACCGCCTCGAGGCGTCGGGCGTCGTCATCGGGCGCGTCCCCGGCGTCGGTGGCCCGGCGTCTCGACCGCCGGCGGCGCGAGGTCCGCACCCACCAGGCGACCAGCACGCAGAGGGCGCCGATCGACAGCACCAGTCCGACCACGGAGGATGCCGTCGAGCGGACGCTCAGCTCCCCGGTCGACAGGACGAGCCCGCCGGTCGGTGAGCGGAGGGTCACCCCCACCTTGAACAGCCCGGATGCCCGCGTCGTCACGTCGGCATAGATCACGTTGGTGTGGGACGGCAGCAGGGTCGCCGTTGTCGTCCACTGGGTGGTCCCGTCGGCGAACAGGAGCTTGTCGCTGGTGAGCGTGAGCGCCGCCGTGACCGGGTAGGAGGCGTTGGACTGGATCGTGACCGGGATACGGCCCCGCTGGGACGTCAGGGTGATCGATCGCTCGCTCACGGTCAGCTGGTCGAGCTGGGCGTTGACGGCTCGGCCCACGTTCGCCAGCACGGCGTCGCGCTGCTGGCGTTTGAGCAAATTCGACTCGCCGGCGAGGACCCCTTGCCCGAGCTGGGTGACGACCTCCTTCGCCGCCGGTGCCGCCCCGGCCAGCTGGGTGATCCGCTGGCGCTCGGCCCGGATGGCGCTGACGGGGAGGCCCCCGCCTCCGTTTCCCTGGGTCCCGGTGAAGCGGCACGACTCACGGCAGGCGGCCACGTCGGGAAGGGTGGCGAACAGCCCGTCGGCGGTGACCGGCTGGACCAGCGGGTTGTCGGCGAGGGAGCCGAGGAGGGCTGAGACGAGGGAGGGGTCGTTCAACCCGCTCGGAGCGACCACGGCCACCGCCCGGGGGGACGGGTCGTTCGGCTTCTCGAAGTAGATCTGGGCCAGCTCGGCGGCGAACTGGTGGGCTTCGAGCACCGGGTCGGCCGGGTTCGCCGTGAGCCGGGCCGTGAGGTCGGGGTCGGAGGCGATGGCGGTGACCGGGGCTCCGTGCTCGGTGGTGAGGGAGAACGGCTCAGCGGCCGATCCGTTGGTCGGTGACCCGGCCACGTCGCCGGCCGGCAGGACGAGCTGGCTGTAGCCGAGGGCCTGCAGTTCGCTGAGGGTCGTCTGTGTCATCCCGCCGGCAGTGAACCAAGGCCCGAAGGGTCCCGAGACCGCCGCCGGGCGCCCGAGCTCGGCGCCGAGCGCCTGGTTCCCGTGGACGATCTGGGCGAACAGCTCGCTGCTCAGCCCGCTCCCGACGAGCTCGGTGGCGTCCACGGGGACGTAGGTGGGCGTAGCCAGCTGGTGCACCGCGGGGACGGCGGCCAGCGCTGCCAGCTGGGACACCGTTGCCTGATGGTCTCCGAGGGCGAGGGCGGCGACGGTCTGGGGGTCGGCCTCGACGGTGAGGGGGACGGTCGGGTGATCAGCCAGGGCCTTGACCTCGGCGGCGAGCCCGTCCAGGGTCGGTGGCGACGGCTCGGCCAGGGCGGCGGCCGGTCGGGCCACCAGGTCGGGCGGGGTCGTCCCGTGCGACGCCGGCACCGGCGCTGCCAGGGGGAGCACGAGCGACAGGCGGACTCGCTCTGTCCCCGGTCCGGCGGCGCTGTAGACGAGGTCGGTGGTGAGAGCCCCGAGCATCTGACCCGACCCCGTGTCGACCAACTGGACCCGGACGGGATAGACGCCTGAGGGATAGCCCCCGCACTGGCCGGCGCTGGAGGCGAGGTCGATCGTGAACGGCGCGCCGGGCTGCGGAGCCGTGACCGATCCGTTGTCCGGCTCGACCGGCATCGAGAGCACGGCCGTCCCTTTGGCCACGCCCAGCTGGTCGAGCGGGATCGGTGCCGCCGTCGTCGACACCCTCGCCCCATCGGGCGTCGTCGACAGCGACTGATCGAAGGCGGAGATGCTCGAGAGGCAGTCATAGACGGTGACCGTCAAGCCGAGCTGCGACGCTGGCGGAAGGGCCGGCCCGAGCCGCAGGACGAGCGCGAACGGCTGGCCGGGGCTCACGACGGTCGTCTGGGAGACGAGGGCCAGAGCCGGGGACCCGGTCCCTTGTCCGGAGCTGGAGGAGGAGGCGGCGACGGTGCCGGTGATTCGAGGGGAGGCGAGGGTGCCAGAAGAGGTGGGGCGGCCCGCGCCGGGGTGGCCCCGAGGGGAACGAGCACCGCGCACATGGCCACGGCACAGGCCACAGCGGCGAGGACAGGGGCGGCGGGCTTCGAGCGGCTGCCGCTGGGGCACAGGGTGCCGTCTTCCGGATCCACTTCGGACGGCAGCCTACGCCAGTCGCAGTACCCTCGGCGGCGTGTTACCCGACCGACTTCGACCGCTCGTCGATGCCACCACCGAGCTGGCCGAGCGGTTCTCCGTCGCCGGCCGCTCCCTCTATCTGGTGGGGGGCTCGGTCCGCGACGCCATCGTCGCCGATCCGGGCACCACGGGTCCCGAGCATGCCCACGACCTCGACTTCACGACCGAGGCCCGCCCCGGTGACATCGAGTCGATCGTGGCCGGATGGGCCGATGCGGTCTGGACACAGGGCAAAGCGTTCGGCACCATCGGTTTCCAGCACCGGGGCCGGCGTTACGAGGTCACCACGCACAGGGCCGAGGCCTACCGGCCCGACTCGCGTAAGCCGGAGGTGGCATTCGGCGACAAGCTGGAGGACGACCTCGCCCGCCGCGACTTCACGGTCAACGCCATGGCCCTGCGGCTCCCCGAGCTCGAGCTCCTCGACCCGTTCGGAGGCCTCGCGGACCTGTCCATGCACCGGCTGCGGACGCCTCTCGATCCGGAGACCTCGTTCGCCGACGATCCCCTGCGGATGCTCCGGGCCGCCAGGTTCGTGGCCAAGCTGGGGCTCGCGCCCGATGCCGAGCTCGTGGCCGCCGTCGAAGAGGGCCGCCGCCGTCTGGCCATCGTGTCTCCCGAACGCATACGCGACGAGCTGGACAAGATCGTCACCGTTCCCGTGCCCTCACCCGCACTGCGCTTCACGGTGCAGACCGGTCTGGCCGACGAGTTCCTCCCCGAGCTGCCTGCGCTCTCCCTGGAGCAGGATCCGATCCATCGGCACAAGGACGTCCTCGCCCACACGCTCGCCGTGGTGGACAAGACGAGCCCCGACCGGCTGCTCCGCCTGGCCGCGCTGTTCCACGACGTCGGCAAGCCCAAGACCCGGAGCTTCGGCGACGGGGGAGTGTCCTTTCACCACCACGAAGTGGTGGGAGCCCGCATGACAAGAGCGCGCATGCAGGCCCTCCACTACTCGAACGTCGATGTCGACACCGTCGCCGAGCTGGTCACCCTCCATCTCCGGTTCCACACCTACCAGCTGGGTTGGACCGACAGGGCGGTCCGCCGCTACGTGAGAGATGCCGGCAGCCAGCTCGAGCGGTTGAACGAGCTCACCCGCTGCGACTGCACGACACGCAACGCCGACAAGGCGCGGGCCCTCGGTCGACGGATGGACGAGCTGGAGGCCCGGATCAGCGAGCTCCGGACCAAGGAGGAGCTCGATGCCATGCGTCCCGACCTCGATGGCGACCAGGTCATGGACGTCCTGGGGCTCCGTCCCGGTCCGCCGGTGGGCCGGGCCCTCGACCACCTCCTCGAGCTGCGGATGGACGAAGGGCCCCTCGGCGAGGCCGAGGCCACGAAGCGACTCCTCGAGTGGTGGGACGGGCAGCGTTGAGGCCGGACTCCCGCCCTCTCCTGGTGGCTGGGGCCGCCGGTACGACGGGCGGGGCTCGAGCTCAGTCCTCGGGCCAGGTCGGGCCGTTGTCGCCGGCGGCGAACTCCTCGACCATCAGGTGGCAGACGTCGTCGTGGAACTGGACCGGAGGGGACTTCATGAAATACGCGGACGGTCCCACCAGTGGGCCACCGACGCCGCGGTCGAGCCCGAGCTTCGCGCACCGGACGGCGTCGATGATGACGCCGGCGGAGTTGGGCGAGTCCCAGACCTCGAGCTTGAGCTCGAGATTGAGGGGCACGTCGCCGAAGTTGCGTCCTTCCATCCGGATGTAGGCCCACTTGCGGTCGTTCAGCCACGGCACGTGGTCCGACGGCCCGATGTGGACGTCATCGACCGGCAGGGCGCCGTGCTCGATCTGGCTCGTCACGGCCTGGGTCTTCGAGACCTTCTTCGACTCGAGCCGGCTGCGCTCGAGCATGTTCTTGAAGTCCATGTTGCCGCCAACATTGAGCTGATAGGTGTGGTCGAGGGCGAGGCCCCGGTCTTCGAACAACCGGGTGAGGATGCGGTGGACGATGGTGGAGCCGACCTGGCTCTTGATGTCGTCGCCCACGATGGGGATCCCGGCGGCCCGGAACTTGCGGGCCCAGTCCGGATCGGAGGCGATGAAGACCGGGATGGCGTTCACGAATGCCACACCGGCGTCGAGACAGGCCTGGGCGTAGAAGCGCTGGGCCTCCTCGGAGCCCACCGGGAGATAGCTGACGAGCACGTCGGCCCGGTTGTCCCGGAGCACCGCGGCCACGTCGACGGGCTCGGCCGGTGACTCCTCGACCGTCTCCCGGTAGTACGTCCCGAGCCCGTCCAGGGTCGGGCCCCGCTCTACGGTGACGCCGACCTCACCGACATCGGCGAACCGGATCGTGTTGTTCTGGCCGGCGAAGATGGCCTTGCCCAGGTCGGTCCCGACCTTGGCGGCATCGACGTCGAACGCGGCCACGAACTCGAGGTCGCCCACGTGGTAGCCGCCCAGCTCCACGTGCATGAGCCCGGGGACGACGTCCGTCGGATCGGCGTTGCGATAGTAGGACACGCCCTGGACGAGTGAGCTGGAGCAGTTCCCCACGCCAGCGATGGCAACTCGGATGGTGCTCATGAATCGGTTCCCTTCGTTGTGGTCATGGCGATCTGGCGCCGGTCGAGATCGGGCGCCTCGGGGAGGGCATGCTTGGCCCGCTCGGCCTCGATGAGGCGGTCGAGCCACGCGATGTCGTGCTCGGTCGCCTCGGTGCTGTGCTCCACGAGCGAGCGGGCGTAGCGGTCGAGGCGGGTGCCGGCCGCCCTGGTCTGGTCGTTGGCGAGCCGGCGGGCGAGCTGCGCCCGGCGCCGCTCGAGCAGGGCCAGGCGGGACTGCGGTGCCAGGTAGCGGGCGAAGGCCAACCGGAGCCCGAAGCTGCGGGCGTCGTCGGTGCCAGCGGGCTCGTCGGCAGAGAGGAGCTGTTCGAACAGGGTCCGCCCGGCGTCGGTGATCCGGTAGACCTTGCGTGAACGGCGACTGGCACGGGCGGGCGAGGCGCGTCGTGCCCGTAGCCCGGCCCGTTCGCCGCTCAGCGAGCCGGTTGCGGGCAGCGGCGTCGCCGAAAGCGCGCTCGTCTCGGTCACGGTGACCGCCCCGGACTTCTCCAGGCGGGACAGGGCCGGGTAGAGCGAGCCGAACGAGATGTTGGCGAACAGGCCCAGCTCGTCGCGGAGCCGGCGGCGGATCTCGTAGCCGTGGAGCTCCTGCTCCGAGAGGAGGCCGAGGATGGCGAGATCGAGCATGTCAGGGACCTCGCCTGATTGGGGTGGATCGGATCACTGTAGTCACGATATATCAGCTTGATATATCAAAGCAAGCTATCGACCCGATCAAGACCGAGGCGTCCGGGCCGGGCGGGCCCCGGCCAGTGGGGGCGGTCGGGCCCGGCCCAGGCAGGACACCGCCGGGTGCGTCCTCGTCGGGTGGGTCCTCGTCGGGTCGCGGCTCAGACGGCGTGGTCGGAGAAGCCGAGGGGTTACCCTTGGCTCGATGAGCTTCCGCCCCGGGGTGCACGACGGAGTGCCGACGTCATCCAGCGGCGGACAGGTCGAGTATCTCCTCGCCCGTAATGCCGTGATCCGCGAGTTCCGGAGGGGCCGGCTCTCACGGCTGGACGTGTGCGATGCCCATCCGGAGCTGCTCCGTGCAGCCCGGAACCTCGGCCGCTCCACCGGAGAGGCGTGCCCGATCTGCGAGGAGGCGGACCTCGTCGACGTCACCTTCGTCTTCGGGTCGCGCCTGCCCTCTGGCGGGCGCTGCGTGACGACCCAATCGGAGCTGCGCCGGTACTGGAAGCGCAAGGATCCGGTCGCCTGTTACGTGGTCGAGGTGTGCACCGAGTGCCGGTGGAACCATCTCGACCGCATGTACCCGGCCGGTGCCGGCGTGGGTGCCGGCTCGGGTCGAACGAGCAGCGACCGCGTCGCTTCCGACAAGAGCTCCTGATACGCCGTCTCCGTCGACGTCGGGTCCCCGCTCGGAGCGGGCACGTCGGCCGCAGGGAGGAAGGCTCGGCACGGGCAGTAGGCTCGACGATGCGGTTGCACCGTGTCATGGCGGTCACCGCGCCGACGCCGCCGGCAGCCTGAGCGCGCTGGACGGCCGACCAGGAGGAAGTCCATGCCCGACGTCCGGTCCGAACCGGTCACGGTCCCCCGAGTCCGCTCCGCCAAAGTGCGCGACGGCCATCCGCCCCTCGTGATGGTGACCGCCTACGACGCACCGGGAGCGCACATCGCCGATGCCGCCGGGGTGGACCTCATCCTGGTGGGCGACTCGGTGGCCAACAACGTCCTCGGCTACGAGGACACCCTCCAGGTGAGCGTGGAGGACATCGCTCACCACACGGCGGCAGTCGCACGGACCAAGCCACGCGCCCTCGTCGTGGCCGACCTCCCGTGGATGAGCTACCACGTCGATCGGGCCGACACCGTGGCCAATGCCGCTCGGCTGGTCCGGGCGGGTGCCGAGGCGGTGAAGCTCGAAGGCGGGGCGAAGCGGCTCCCCATGATCGAGGCCCTCGTGGATGCCGAGATCCCGGTGATGGGCCATCTGGGGTTGACCCCCCAGTCGGTCCACGTGATGGGCGGCCACCGTGTACAGGGTCGTGACGCCTCCGGCGCCGAACTGATCAGCGAGGACGCCAAGGCCGTCGCCGCAGCCGGGTGCTTCGCCGTCGTCTTGGAAGGCGTCCCCGCCCCCCTCGGCTCGGTCGTCACCGAACTGCTCGAAGTCCCCACCATCGGCATCGGAGCCGGTCCCGGCTGCGACGGTCAGGTGCTCGTGCTCCACGACCTGCTGGGGTTGAACGAGTGGACGCCGAAATTCGTCCGGCGCTACGCCAACCTGGCCGAGGTGGCAACGGCTGCGGTCAGCGCCTACGCCGCCGATGTGCGCTCGGGAGCGTTCCCGACCGACACCGAGTCCTACCGGTAGACACCGGCTGAGGCGGCGCCCGCCGCGGTCACGGCCCCGACCGCGATGCCGTACAGTGGTCCGGTTGTGCCGGTCGCCGTTCGTGGTGGCCGATCCGTTTCCGACCTGCCCCGACGCGGGGCCCGGTGCCTCGGCCCGGTCCAGAGGGAGGTGAGCCGCAGTGCGGCCCTACGAGACAATGGTCATCTTCGACACCGGCGCCGACGAGGCAGCGGTCAACGGCGTCCTCAACCGGGCACTCGACGCGCTCGAAGGCCAAGGGCGGCCAGCCGGGCCGGGTCGAGCGGTGGGGCAGGCGGACCTTCGCCTACGAGCTCCAGCACAAGCGCGAGGGCTACTACGTGGTCATCGAGCTCGTGGCCGAGCCGGAAGCGGTGGCCGACATGGAGCGGATCCTGGTCCTGGCCGATGAGGCCCTACGCCACAAGGTGATCCGTCTGCCCGACGAGGTCGCCGGTCGCCGGGCAGAAGTCGCAACAACCGCCAAGGAGGGCTGATCAATGGCCAACGGGAACGTCGTCACACTGGTCGGGAACATCACCCGCGACCCTGAGCTGCGCTTCACCAACACCGGGCAGGCCACGGCCTCCTTCGGTCTTGCCGTCAACCGGCGGTGGCAGAACCGCCAGACCCAGGAGTGGGAGGAGGCGGTCTCTTTCTTCGACATCGTCTGCTGGCGGGAGATGGCGGAGAACGCCGCCGAGAGCTTGAGCCGAGGATCGCGGGTCATCGTGACCGGTCGGCTCGACCAGCGCAGCTGGGAGACGCCCGACGGGGACAAGCGATCGAAGGTCGAGGTCGTGGCGGACGAGATCGGTCCGAGCATCCGGTGGGCGACGGCCCAGGTGACGAAGAACGAGCGCCGGAGCCCCGGAGACGGGGGCGGCTCCGGGCCCCGCGGCGGTCGCCAGGGCGCCGCTCCCCAGGAGGCCGCCGAGCCCCAGGGGTACGGGTACAGCGAGGAGCCCTTCTGATGGCCCGCAACAACGACCGGGGCGGCTCCAGCCGCCGCGCCCCGAAGGACGCCGGACGGCGCATCAAGAAGAAGCCGTGCGCGCTCTGCAAGGACCACGTCGCCTGGGTCGACTACAAGGACGTCGGCATGCTCCGCAAGTACATGAGCGACCGGGGCAAGATCCGGGCTCGGCGGGTCACCGGCAACTGCACGCAGCACCAGCGGGACGTGGCCATCGCCATCAAGACGGCGCGCGAGCTCGCCCTTCTTCCCTATACGCAGCGGACCACTACCGAGCGGCCCGGCGGGCGCGGAGGCCGAGGCCGGGACGGTGGTTCGGGCCAGGGGGGCCGGGGGAGACGGGACGAGGAGCGCGCCCCGACCCGGGCCCCGGTGTCGGAGGGAACCGAGGTGGCAGAGGTGGCTGCGGCCGAGGTCGAGCTCGACCCCGGCGAGGCGATCGTCGTCGAGGAGGTCGACGTGCCGGCCACCTCGGGCGAGGGCTGAGATGAGGGTCCTTCTCCGAACAGACATCAGCGGGGTTGGCAAGCGGGGAGACATCATCGACGTCGCCGGGGGCTTCGCCCGCAACCACCTCCTCCCGGCAGGGAAGGCCATCGTGGCCACCTCCGGTGTCGACGGCCAGGCCGAAGCGATGCGCAAAGCCCGTGACCTCCGCGACGCTCGGGACCGCGACGCATCCGAGACCGTGGCCCGCGCCCTCGTGGGGACGACCGTCACCGTGTCCGCCCGGGCCAAAGGGGAGCGGTTGTTCGGATCCGTGACCGTCGCCGACGTCGTCCGTCGGGTCGAGGAGCAGACCGGAGCGGTGTTGGAGCGCAGGAACTTGATGCTCGACGAGCCGATCAAGACCGTGGGCGAGCACAGCATCCGGGTCGAGCTCGTCGGTGACGTGGTCTTCGAACTGGCCGTCGAGGTCGTCCCCGAGGCCTGATCGGTCACGGCGCCCATCCCCGCCCGCGTCACAGCCGCCGGGGAGGATTAGGAGATGGTTCGCCCCGTCCCCAGATGCTCGGGACTTGTCCACGGGCAATCCACAGCGTCGCCGATCGATTTCCTCAGCATGCGGCTCTTACGCTCCACAGGCTCCAGCGGTCAGGGTTGACGGATCATGGTCCAGGCGTTCGACGACACACGTCCGCGGCGGTTCCCAACGAACGGCCGGGAGGGCGGAGCGGGTGCCGGGCGTGTGCCTCCCCACAATCTCGAGGCGGAGGAGTCCCTCCTCGGGGCCATGCTGCTGTCGCGGGACGCCATTGCCGCCGCCATGGAGCTGTGCAAGCCCGAGGACTTCTACAAGTCGTCGCACGGCCACATCTTCACCGCCATCACGTCGTTGTTCAGCCACGGCGAGCCGGCCGACTGGGTGACCGTCACTGAGGAGCTGCGTCGTCGTGACCTGCTCGAGTCCATCGGTGATCCGTCGGTCTTCGTCTCCCTGCAGGCCAACACCCCCTCGGTCGGGAACGCCGAGCACTACGCCCGGATCATCGAGGAGCACGCACTCCTTCGCAGGCTCGTGGGGGCGGCCGCCGAGATCAACGAACTCGGCTACAGCGTTCCAGAGGACGTCGCAGAGGTGCTCGACCGGGCCGAGAGCCTCGTGTTCGACGTGGCCCAGCGTCGGGTGGTCGACTCGCTCACCCCCCTTCACGAGCTCCTCGGCGAAGGGCTCGACCATCTCCAGCGCCTCTACGAGAACGGCGCCTCCATCACCGGGTTGGCCACCGGCTACACCGATGTCGACGAGCTGCTGTCCGGGCTCCAGCCTTCCAACCTGATCGTGGTCGGCGCCCGGCCGGCTATGGGGAAGAGCTCGTTCGCGCTGGGAATGGTGGCCCACGCCGGGATCAAGCTCCGGGTGCCCACCCTGCTCTTCTCGCTCGAGATGAGCCACATGGAGCTGACCCAGCGGCTCCTCGGTGCCGAAGCCAGGGTGGACGCCAACCGCATGCGGACCGGCAGCCTGCGCGAAGCGGACTGGTCCAGAGTGGGCAACGCCATCTCCCGGATGAGCGAGGCGCCCATCTACATCGATGACAACCCGCAGCTCACGATCATGGACATCCGGGCCCGGGCCCGCCGGCTGAAGAGCCACGCCGGCCTGGGATTGGTGGTCGTGGACTACCTGCAGCTCATGACGGGCCGGCACAGCGCCGAGAACCGGCAGGTCGAGGTGTCCGAGATCAGCCGCGGCCTCAAGATCCTCGCCCGCGAGCTCGAGGTGCCGGTGGTGGCCCTCTCCCAGCTGTCCCGGAACCTCGAGCAGCGCCAGGACAAGCGGCCCATGCTGGCCGACCTTCGCGAGTCAGGCTCGATCGAACAGGATGCCGACGTCGTGATGTTCATCTACCGGGACGAGCTCTACAACCCGGAAGCCACCGAGACCCAGGGGGTGGCCGAGATCATCGTGGCCAAGCACCGCAACGGGCCGACGGGTTACGCCCGCCTGGCCTTCATCGGCCATCACACCCGGTTCGACAGCATGGCGAGGGCCTGAGGCCCGCAAACGGCGCAGCGACGGCTGCCAGTTACGCCCGTGGTCACCCGGTTGTGGCCGGCGAATGTCCCGGCGGAGGGGTGGCTTCGAGGCGCGTGAGGATCTGCTCGATGGCCCGGTCCTGCGCCTCCAGATGCTTCTGGATCTCGACCGCCTCGTGCAGCACGGCGTCGGCGTCCTTGTAGGTGGCCTCGGAGCGCTTGTCCGACGCCACAGACTGGACGTTCTGGCCGACGATGATGATCGAGAGCAGGACCAACTGGAGGAAGGTCTGGGCGATCCACGAGATGGTCGCCGCCTTTCCGTTCTTGATGGCATCGGGGAGGCTGATGAGGGCGAGGATGGCGAAGGCGTAGGCGCACCACATCGTGCCCACCCCGTTCGTGATCTTGATGGCGAGCCACGAGTTCACGCGGGCGGCTGCGCTCGACTGGGGCAGCTGATCGGCCACTTTGGTCGGTTGCCGGTGCTTGCGTTCCTCGATATAGGGATGAGCGATGTGTTGGTAAAGGGTGGACATGGGCCGAGTGTGGCACCAGGACGTTCCCGGATCGGTGATCATGGGGCGGTGGACGATCGCCCCGGGCACCTCGACCACGTCGTGCCGAGGATCCCGGCCTCGGCGGGGGCGCTGCTCGGCGACGGGGACGGCCGGCTCCTCGTGGTCAAACCGACGTACAAGTCGGGATGGACGATCCCCGGCGGTCAGCTCGAGGCGGAGGGGGAGACACCCTGGGAGGGATGTCGCCGCGAGGTCTCAGAGGAGACCGGGCTGGTGGTGGACACCGGCCGTCTGCTCTGCGTGGACTTCCTCCGCCCCAAGAGGTCCAATCCCGGTGGGCTGCGGCTGTTGTTCGACTGCGGGGAGCTCGACGCCGATCGGCGAGGGGCCGTCGTGCTGCAAGAGGAGGAGCTGAGCGCGTACCGGTGGGCCATGCCCGACGAGGCGGCCGGACTGCTCAGCGGTCCCGTCCGGCGCCGGGTGATGGCCGCCCTCGCCGCTCGTGACGCCGCCGGAAGCCTGCTGTACCTCGAGGACGGCAGGCCGGTGACGGGGATCGGGCTCAGTGCTGCGCTGCGGCGGCCAGGTCGGCCACGAACTCGGTGACCGGGCGCCGGTCGGCGTCGGCGGCTCGCATGCATGCGAACCACGGTTCGGTCGGCGCCAGGCCGGACACAGGATGGAGCTCGATCACGGTTCCCCTGGCCAGGGCGTCGGCGCAGGAGAACGCCGGAAGCAGGCTCACGCCGAGCCCATGCTCGACGGCGGCGGTGACGGCCCGGAGGTCGGGGGCGACCAGTCGCAGGTCTCCACCGAACGGGCGCCCGAGCACCGTCTGCCAGAACCGGCGCGTCAGTGGGAGCTCGAGGCTGTAGGCAACCCACGGTGCTCCTTCCAGGTGCCGCCCGAGCTCCTCGAGCGACGGCGGCCCTTCCTCCGTCCCCAATGCCGGCGCCGTTCCGGGTGGTCCGACGAGGACGAGTCGCTTGACCCCCACCGCCGTGACGGCGAGCGACCCGGCGCGACGTGGCCGAGCTGACAACGGCCACATCGAGGTCACCGTGCTCCACCATCTCGAGCAGGTCGGCGTCGGGGGCGAACCGGGCGGTGACGGCCGGTGACCCCGCTCCGAGGCGGGGCAGGACGGCGGCGGAGAAGTACTCGGCCGAGGAGCCAATCCTGAGCGGCGGGTCCGGGCGTCGAACCGAACCGACGTCGAGGCCGGCCAGCACCTGTTCGATCCGGTCGAGGGAGTCGGCCACTTCGGCGTAGAGCTCCCGACCCCGACGGGTGGGCTCCATCCCGACGCCGGTGCGGGTGAACAGGGGGGTCCCGATCCGGCGTTCGAGGGCGGTGAGCTGCTGGCTCGCCGCCGACTGGGAGACGTGGCGGAGGCGGGCGCCGCCGGTGACCGATCCGGCCGCGGTAGACGGCCACGAACATCCGGAGCCAGTCGGGCGCAGCCATTTGGTGAGCTTATACACACTATGACTAAATTCTGTTTGCTAATATCCCCGGATGGGCGCAGGCTGGGAAGGTGACAGAAGCGACCTACACCCACGGCCATCACGACAGCGTGCTGCGGTCGCACCGGTGGCGCACGGCGGAGAATTCGGCGGGGTACCTGCTTCCCTTGCTCCGGAGGAGCCAGTCGGTGCTCGACGTCGGGTGTGGCCCCGGCACCATCACCTCGGATCTCGCCCGTCTGGTGGCACCCGGCTGCGTGGTCGGGATCGACCCGAGCACCGACGTCCTCGACGAGGCCCGCCAGGCGGCCGCCGAGGCGGGCGTCGACACGGTCACCTTCGAGGAGGGCAGTGTCTACGGACTGCGCTTCGAAGACGGCTCCTTCGACGTCGTCCATGCCCACCAGGTCCTCCAGCACCTCGGAGAACCGCAGGCCGCCTTGGCCGAGATGGCCCGGGTGTGCCGACCTGGTGGGATCGTCGCCGCCCGCGACTCGGACTTCCCGACCATGCGCTTCTACCCGGACGACGAGGACCTCGCCCGGGCGATCGCCACCTACGGCAGGCTGACCGAACGGAACGGCGCCACATGGGACGCCGGGCGCCGACTGCTGGCCTGGGCCCGTGGCGTCGGCTTCTCGGCGGTCGCCCCGTCCGCATCGGTGTGGTGCTTCGCAACGCCCGACACACGGGCATGGTGGGGTGGGCTGTGGGCAGACCGCTTCCTCTACTCGTCCCTGGCCGACCAGCTGCTCGACCACGGCCTCGCCACTCGGGCCGACCTCGAGTCGTTCGCCGCCGCCTACCGCCGGTGGGCCGACACCCCCGACGGCTGGTTCACCGTGGTCCACGGTGAGGTGGTGTGCACACGCTGAGCTCTCGGCACACGCTGAGCTCTCGGCACACCCTGAGCTCTCTGCACACGCTGAGCTCTCTGCACACCCTGCTCGGAGCTTCAGGAGCGGGTCCTCTTCGTCTTCAGCCAGTCGACGAGTGAACGGGCCGGCTTCGTGAGGCGCCAGAACTCCGAGCCCAGGACCTCCTCCCGGGCGGCCCGCTCGCTCGCCGCCTTCCGCCGTGCACCCTCGGCCTCTGTCGCCAGCTGGTCGATCCGCTCCTGCATGCTGACGACGAGGTCGGTCAGC
This sequence comes from uncultured Acidimicrobiaceae bacterium, assembly GCA_963828385.1. Classification (GTDB taxonomy): domain Bacteria; phylum Actinomycetota; class Acidimicrobiia; order Acidimicrobiales; family RAAP-2; genus Bog-756. Next base: position 29,324 of record CAWHEF010000001.1, on the reverse strand, counting down.
CGAGCTCGCTGTGGTGGGAGCGCCGGGCCCGGACGGCGGCCCGGAATGCTCGGCCGGCCCATCGCGCGACGCGCTCCCCGGCGGCAGCAGCAGCGGGCGGGCATCCAGCTCTGCGAACATGAGCTGCTCGCAAACGTTCCACTGGTCGCGCCCGACCTGGCCGCCGGGACCTTCTCGCTCAGGGCAATTCTGGTAGATGCTCGTGATGGCGGGAACGTCGGTGACACCGCCGAGCTCGGCTGAGCGGAGCAGGAAGTCCCAGTCCTCGTAGAGGTCGAGGGCCTCGTTGAAGCGCAGGCCGAGGAAGCGGCAGAGGCCGAGGGGAACCGCGTAGCTGCAGTTCGGACTCTGGTTCTCGCACAGGTGGCTGACGAAGTCGAAACGCTCGGGATAGGCGCGATAGGGCCTCGTCAGGGTGACCGGCAGGCCCTTTCGCTCCGCTCCTCGGGGGAGCGGATCTGTCGGACGAAGCACGACGCCCGGACGACCGTGCCGGGATGGGCCCGCGCCCCCTCGAGGAAGCGCTCGACCCAGTCCGCCGTGACGACGTCATCGTCGTCGAGGAAGGCGACGTAGCGACCCTCGGCCAGGTCGATCCCCACATTCAGCGGTCGTGATCGGCCGCCGCCGGTGACCGCCGTGACCCGCACCCGGTCGGCGAAGGCCGGCGCGAACATCGCCACCAGGTCGTCAGTGGCTTCCCGGTGGCGCGGATCGGAGGAGTGGACGAGGACGATGACTTCGAAGTCGTCGCTCGTCTGGGCGGCGAGGCACGTCAAGGTCTCGACGAGGCTCGCCGCACGCGCTCGCCCTGGGTACGCGTCAGCACGGTGAGGAACGGCGGCTCGAAGGCGTTGTCGGGCGCGCTGACCGCCGGCGCCGGTTGGAGGCCATCCAGGGCATAGGCGCGGACGAACTGGTTTACCGAACCGTGGCCGTCGACGGCGTCCCTGACGGTCCGGAGGTGGTCGCTGAGCGGCGTTCCCGACGCCAGGACAGGATGGTCCACGGGGAAGTGCTGGTCCGACTGGAAGAGGGGGAGATCGTCGGATGCCAACTCCTTCCAGCCGTGCCTACCGAGCGTCGTGGTGAGGCGCTCCTCGGTGAAGAACCCGAGATGGGTCTCGTCCAGCAATCCGGTCGGCGTGACGTCCCAGCGACCGGCGAGCAGCTTGGCCCCGAGGTCGAAGTGGGCGACGTTGGGGATGCTGATGACCATCACCGGACGGCCGAGCCCGTCGACGACGTCCCGCAGGGCGGCGAGGAAGGCGCCAGGATCGGGCAGATGCTCGAGGGCATCGAGGAGGAGGACGGCACTGACGCTCCGGCCGTCGACGACCTTCCGGATCCGTTCCTCGAGCGCGTCGACGTCGCCGAGGTCGGCCTCGTGGGCCTCGAACCCGCGTTGTTCGATCCGGGCCAGGGCCACCGGGTCCCGATCGATCCCGACGTAGGCGAAGCCGTGGTCGCGGAGCGGTTCGGCGACGGCCGCGTGACCGCACCCGAGGTCCAACAGGATCCCCGGAGCGGCGAACCGCTGCACCAGCCGGACGGCGCGCCCGTAGGGGGACTCCCAGGAGAAGGCGAACTGGTACTTGGGCTTGTCGACCATGTCAGAACCGGCGGGGCTCGAGCTCGCCGCCGACGAAGAGCGGGACGTCCGATTGCGGGTACGGTCCGGGCAGTGTCCCCTCCGCCCGCCGGTGCCGGAACTCGGTGGCGGCACGACGCTCGTCGTCGGTGCCCCGGTCGAGCTGCTGGCTGAAGCGCGCCAGCACGTCGGGGCGCCCGGCTCTCCAAGCGAGCAGCAGCCGTCCCACCCCGGCGTGGTAGGCCTCGTCGCCCCGAGGCTCCGGATAGCCGCTCTCGGTCGGTCGCTTGTCGTGGAAGACCGGGGCAGAGGGAACATCGAGCACGCGGAGGCCCCCGATGCGGACGCGCCACGAGAGGTCCACGTCGTCGCAGTCGAGGAAGAAGCTCTCCTCGAAGCCGCCGACGGCGTCGAACGTCTCGCGGCTGACGGCGAAGCAGCAGCCGCTGGCCCACGGTGTGTCGCCATGGACGAGGTCGAATTCCTTCGGGTGCTCGAGGGGGATCTGCCTGGCCTCGGCGATGCCGACCGATGGGTCGGCGAGCGCCAGGGTCAACTCGGTGAAGAGGTTCGGAGCCGGGTAGGTGTCGGGGTTGAGCACGACGAGCACGTCGGAGCTGGTGAGGGCGGCCAACCTGTTGTGCCCCTGGCCGTGACCGATGTTCCTCTCGAAGGGCGTGTACGAGACCGAGCTGAGCCCGGCGGCAGTGCCCCGTTCATTGAGTGACGGCGCAACTCCGCCGATGGACGACTCCCCGGCCGAGTTGTCCCCGAGGGCCAGGACGACCTCGGTGACCGCTCCTTGGAGACGGGCCTGGTGCCCGGCGGCGACGACGGCGTCGACGAGACGCGTCACCGTCTCGGGTTCCTGGCCGTAGAGGACGACCTGTACGGCGAGGCTCAACCCCATGTCAGGAGGTCCCCGTTACGGACGACGGCCGCAATCGGCGTCGATGAAGAATTTTCTCTCAAGTGCCCTCGTGATCCTGCCGATGGGATGAACTGACGGGTGCGGTGGAGATCCCTGGTTCAGGCGATCCGGGGACCTCTCTGCAACAGAGCGTACATACCAAGACGGCCGGCTCGGCGTGACGGACCATCACGCGACGACCGATCGGCGGAAGGGTCAGGGCATGGCTATCTTCAAGGCGCACAGCACACCGGACGCGGGCCAGGCCCCGCCCACGACGTCGGCACCGTCGAGCACGCATCGTGCGCCCGCTGACCTTCATCGCCGTCACCCTGGCCGCCCTACTGTCCTCGCTGGTCGCCCTCCCGTCCATCGCCTCCGCCACCGTCAACACCGTGCAGGGAAGCGCCACCGGTGTCCAGGCCACCGGTCTCGTCACGGTTCCGCCGACCCCGACCGTGTCGCTGCCGTCCAATGGGAGCGGCGGCGGCCCGTTCACGGGCACCGCCGTCGTCGGCGAGCGTGGATGGCGTGCTCGACCTCGGGCTCCTGAACGTGAGCACCCAGGGCACCACATCGCCGGGTCCGAGCGGCAGCTCACAGAGCTCGGCCACCGTGGCGAACGTGGACGCCCTCTTCGGTGCCCTCACCGCCGACGCCGTGAACACCAGCTGTACGTCGAACGCCTCCGGCTCGGTCGGCAGCACCACCATCGCCAACCTGGAGCTGGCCGGCGTCCCGTTCTCTTTGCCGACGCCCATCCCCCCGAACTTCGGGATCTCGGTCCCGGGGCTGGCCACGGTCGTCCTCAACCGGCAGGTGGCCAGTGACACCCTCGGAAGCACGAGCCTGACCGTCGACGGCCTCTACGTCCAGACCCTCGGCGGCCTGTCGACCATCAAGGTCGCCGAATCGACGTGCTCGGCCGTCGGGCCCGACGTCAACGCCCCGCCGGCGGTGACCGGCATCACCCCGAACACCGGTCCGACGACCGGGGGCACGTCGGTCACCATCACCGGGACCGACTTCCTCGGCACGACCGGCGTCAACTTCGGCACGTCGCCGGCCACCAACGTCACGGTCGTGTCGCCGACCGAGATCACCGCCACCTCACCGGCGCACGCTGTCGGTCCGGTCGACGTCACGGTGACGACCGCCCACGGCACGAGCCCAACGTCGCCGGCCGACGTGTTCACCTACGCCAACCTCCCGGTCGTCACCGGGATCACCCCGACGTCGGGTCCGGCTGCCGGGGGCACGGTCGTGACCATCTCGGGCACTGGCTTCACCGGTGCCACCGGGGTCACCTTCGGAGGCAACGCCGCCACGGCGGTCAACTGCTCGACCGACACGACGTGCACCGCCACCTCGCCGCCGGGCACCGCCAATACGACCGTCCACGTGAACGTCATCACCGCGGCGGGCACGAGCCCGTCGACGGCCAACGACCTGTTCACCTACAACGGCGTGACCGCCCTGCCCGTCGTCGACTCCGTCACCCCGTCCTCGGGGCCGACCTCCGGGGGCCAGGTGGTGACCATCGGCGGGGCCAACCTGAGCGGTGGGTCAGTCGACTTCGGAACCATACCGGGCACGTCGGTCACCTGTACCGACTCGTCGTGCACGGCGACCACACCACCCGGGACAGCAGGGACCGTGGACGTCCACGTCACCACCACCGCCGGGACCAGTGCCGCCAACCCACCGGCTGACAGCTACACCTACGTGGCCGGTCCGGCCGTGACCGGCGTGACCCCGTCCAGCGGGCCGACGGCGGGCGGGACCCCGGTCACCATCACCGGCACCGACCTGTGTGGGGCGACGGCCGTCGATTTCGGGACGACACCGGTGACGACGTTCACGACCAACCCCGACTGCACCGAGATCACCACGACCTCGCCACCCGGAATTCCCGGGACGGTCGACGTGACGGTCACGACCCCGGGGGGGACGAGCCCCACGACCCCGGCCGACCACTTCACCTACGCCCCGGTGCCGCTCCTTCTCGGGATCAACCCGAACTTCGGGCCGGAGGCGGGCGGGACGCTCGTTACGCTCACCGGCACCGGGTTCACCGGGGCCACCGCCGTCGACTTCGGCTCCACCGCGGCGACGAACTTCAGCTGTACGTCGGACACCACCTGCACGGCGACCTCGCCGGCGGGAACGGGCGTGGTCTTCGTCACGCTGACCACAGCAGGTGGGACGAGCCTCGGCGGGCCGACGACGGCGTTCACATACGTGCCGCCCAACCCGTACCACACGCTGGCCCCGTACCGGATCGCCGACACCCGGCCAGGCTCGGGTGAGCCCTATGCCGGGCAGACCCTCGGTGCCGGGAGCAACCCCCAGACTCTGAACGTCCAGGTGACAGGGGTGAACGGTCCGCTGGGCCAGGTCGTGCCCGCCGATGCCACCGATGTGGTGGTGACGGTCACGGCCGTCAACCCCACCGGCAGCGGGTTCTTCACGGTCTTCCCGACCGGCGTCACCCAGCCGCTCGCCTCCAACCTGAGCTTCACCCCGGGCCAGATCGTCCCCAACCTCGCCATGGTGGCGATCGGTGCCAACGGGCAGATCAGCGTGTTCAACCACAGTGGGGCGACCGACCTGGTCGTCGATGTGGCCGGCTATGTCGGCCCGGGGATCGGCCAGTCCGGACTGTTCAACTCGCTGCCGCCGGCCCGGCTGGCGGACACTCGACCAGGCTCGGGTGAGCCCTATGCCGGCCAGACCCTCGGATCGGGCTTGAACAACGCTCCCAATGCCACACTGAACGTCCAGGTGACCGGTCAGGGCGGTGTCCCGGCGACGGGCGTGTCCGCTGTGGTGCTGAACGTCACCGCCACCAACCCGAGCCAGTCCGGGTTCCTGACCGTGTACCCCACGGGCAGCCCCCAGCCACTGGCGTCGAACGTGAACACGGTTCCCGGCCAGACGGTGCCCGACCGGGTCGTCGTGCCCGTGGGGACGAATGGCCAGGTCTCGATCTTCAACCACGCCGGGAACACCGATGTGGTGGTCGACGTCAACGGATGGTTCACCGACTCGACGCCGAGCGGCACCGGGCAGTACTACTCGGGCTTCGCGCCCAACCGGATCACCGACACGCGGGCCAACTCGAACGAGCCCTACTCCGGCCAAACCCTCGGGTCGGGCCTGAACAATGACCCGTCGTCCACGCTGTCCGTCCAGGTGAGCGGCACCGGTGGCGTTCCGCCCATGACCTCGCCCAACGCACCCACGTCCGTTGTCTTGAGCGTCACGGTCACCAACACCACCCAACCCAGCTTCTTGACCGTGTACCCGGGTGGCAGCACGAGGCCCCTGGCGTCCGACCTCAACTGGGTCGGTGGCCAGACGATCACCAACCTGGTGGTGGTCAAGGTCGGACCCACGGGGACCGTCAACTTCTACAACCTCTCGGGGTCTGCGGATGTGGTCGTCGATGTGGTGGGCTACTACTCGCCGAACGCCATCACGTAGGAGTCCGTGAGCTAGGAGTCGTGCGCCGACGGGACCACCTCGGTCCCGTCGGCCCGCGCCAGGACCGGATGCCGGACGGGGCACTGCACCCGATCCCGTCGGTGCGCTCAGCCGGAAAGGCTCGCCATGGCGTCGAGGAACCGGTCAGGGGCCTCGACCATCGGGTAGTGGCCGACGCCGTCGAGGATGATCGCCGGCGTGTCGCCCCGAGCCTGGCGGAGTCGGTCGACCATGGCCGGGACCGCGATCGGATCGTCCCGTCCCCAGACGAGGGCCAACGGCGAAGGGTGCCCTTCGATGGCCCCGGTGTAGCGGTCCTCGTGCCGCCGGCGGTCTTCGATGTAGCGGATCACCCGCGGCAAGAGGAGGTGTCCGTCCTGATGGGCGAGCATCTCACCGGCCGCCGAAAGGTCACCGGCGTCGACGCTCGACACCGGGCTGAACGTGGCCGCCACCCCGGCCATGACCGTCTCCTCGGAGATGGGGCTGTCGGTGTCGAGCTTGGCGTCGGGCAGGTCGAGGAGCAAGAGCTGGCCGGCGCTCAGCTGGGCCAGCTCGAGATAGATGCTGCCGTTGAGCAGCACCCGATCGGTCACCTCGACGTCCCAGTCCCCGGATAGGTTCCGGGCCAGGAGCTCGCCCCCCACCGAGTCGCCGACGTCGTGGGTGAGGAGCCCGAAGGCGTCGAGGCCCAACGCATCGGCCACGCCTTCGGCGATGTCGGCCTGTTGCCCGAGCGAGTAGGCCTGGTCGGGCTTGTCGGACAGCCCGTAGCCGAGCATGTCGAAGAGGACGACCCGTCGTTCCCGGCGCAGGGCGTCGACCACCGGGTGGAAGTCGAAGGACGAGGTCGGGAAGCCGTGGAGCACGAGCAAGGGCGGCCGCCGCTCGGTCACTGCCGGCACGTCCACCGTGAAGATGGCATGACCGGCGAGCGCGAGGTAACTGCCCCGTGTCCGCCAGGCCTCCGCCTGTTCTGTCATCGGCCGAGGCGCTGGCGCAGGAAGTCGAGCACCTGGTCGAGCGCGGCGCGGGTCGGGGTTCCCGGACGGTCGTCGAGCTCCTCGGTGAGGACGGAATGAGCCCTCCGGCCGTGGCCGCCCGGGTTGCCGGGCGAGGAGTCGATCTCGACCGCGATGAACGAGTCGCCCAGCAGCTCGGACAGATGGGCGAACCGATCCGGCGGACTCATCTTGTCGTCGGAGAACCGGAGCCCGAGCACGCAGGTACCCGCCTTGGCCCGGCCCTCCACCCGGCGCAGGTCGTGCTCGGAGAGCCCGAGGTCACGCCGGTGAGCCCCGGTGAGCCCGATGGGGAGCCCCGGCTGGCTGAGGACCGGGGCCACTACCGCCTCCTCCAGCATCATGCCGAGGGCGAAGCCCCCGGTGAAGCACATGCCGACCGCTCCGACCCCGGGACCCCCGCAGGTCTCGTGCTCGTGGCGAGCCAGAGCCCTGAGCCAGGAGATGACGGGACTGGTCTTCGAGCGGGCGAGGACGGTGAACTCGCGTGCCACGCACGCCCGGGTGAACGAGGTGAACGCGTAGCCGGCTGAGACGGCCCGCCCGTCCTCTCCGAACAGGTGAGGGAGCACGGCGGTCAAGCCGGAAGCCGCCACCCGCCGGCCGAAGTCGGCCACCGCCGGTGTGATGCCGGGTATCTCACTGAGGACGATGACCGCCGGGCCGGACCCGGTCCGATGGAAGGTCCGTGTCTCACCGCCGAAGGAGAACTCCTCCGTCGTGTAGTCGTCGAGAGGTCCGTCGGTCGAGTACGTCCGGGGGCATGCAGATGACGCTACTTGGCGCCGCCTCTTGGAGGACCCGACCGGTCACCCTCGAGGCTGAGGGTGACGACCGCAGGCCGGTGGTCGGACCCGAGGTCGCCGGCGATGGCGCCGTCGATCACCGAGACCGACCGGGTCACGAGCACGTGGTCCAGTTGGCTGTGGGGCCGGTGGGCGGGCCAGCTCCGTCCCTTCACCGCCCGACGCCAGCCCCGGAGGTAGGAGGTCGTCGGCGGCCCCCAGAGGTTCATGTCCCCGGCCAGCAGTGCCGGCGTCGTCGGAGGCGGAAGCTTGTCGGCGAGGACGCGGTACTGGGCGTGCGAGCCGTGGGTGATGTGGGACATGTGTGTCCCGCATAGAGCGAGCTCGCCGCCGGCCATCGCCACCGATCCGCGGATCACCGCCCGGCGGGCCGGGTCCCTGCGCAGCTGCCCGAGGGGCATGACGTGGACGTCGCGAACAGGCAGTCGGGACAGGAGGGCGATGCCCCAGCTTCCCCTGACCGACGCCCGGCCCTCGGCCATCGCCTCCTCCCGCCGGTACTCGTTGTCCAGGTGGAGCGCCTTCCTCAGCTGACCGAGGAGGGGGCCCCAGGTGGACGGGGCGGAGCCCAACGGTTCGTAGAGCCGGCCACGGGCCAGGCTCACCTCGGCCTCCACCCGGTAGCCGAGACGATCGGCGATCCTTCCAGCCGTGCTCGGGCCGTCACCGTCGGGGGACCAGGACTCCTGCAGGACGAGCACGTCGGCGTCGAGCTGGGCGCACGCCGCCACCACGTCGAAGGGACGTCCCCACCCGTCGACTCCGGCGTGGACGTTGAACGTGGCGAGGGTCAAGGTGGTCGGGGGAGCCGTCCGGGCCGGTTCTCCCATCGCTCATCGACCGCCGGCCCGACCGAGCCGCGCCGCCGCCTCGGCCAGCTCCTCCCTGTGATCGGGGTGGGCCAGCCCCACGAGGGCGGCCGCCCGCTCGCGGACGGTGAGCCCGGTCAGATCGGCGCTCCCGTACTCGGTCACGACGACGCCGGTGTGGTGACGCGGGGTGGACACCACCGATCCCTCGGGGAGGAAGGGGACGATGCGCGACCGGGTCGTCTTGTTGGTGACGGCCGTGGAGCGGAGACAGACCAGCGAACGGTCGTCCACCTGCAGCTCGGCCCCGGCGACGAAGTCCTCGTGGCCGCCCACGCCCGAGATCTGGCGACCGCCGATGTTGTCGGCGACGACCTGGCCGTAGAGATCGATGGAGAGCGCTCCGTTGATCGAGACGAAAGCGTGGTTCTCGGCGATCACCGTCGGGTTGTTGACCACCTGAACCGGCACGAACGCCACCTCGGCGTTGCCGTCGAGCCACCGGTAGAGCTCAGAGGAGCCGAGGGCGAAAGTGGTGACCGATACCCCGTCGAACACGGACTTCTTGTCGTTCGTCACCTTGCCCGACCGGTGGAGCTGCATGAGGCCGTCGCTGAACATCTCGCTGTGGATGCCATATCCTCCGCCGTCCCCTTCCGCCAACAGACCTGCTACACGGTCGGGTACGGCGCCGATCCCGATCTGGACCGTGGCCCCGTCCGCCACATAGCTCCGGGCCTCTTCGGCGATGGCCTTGTCGATGTCGTCGGGAGCGGTCTGCGGAAGGGGGAAGGGGGATCCGTCCGCCTCCACGATCACGTCCACCAGGTCAACGGGGATCAGGTTGGAGAACTCGGGGGCGAGCGAGCAGGTGCGGGGGAGGTTGGGGTTCACCTCGATGACGAGGAGGCGATCGGGATCACGTCCGGCCAGGACCAGTTCGTCGTAGGTGGCCCCGAGATGGAGGGAGAGATTCACCGCCCCGTCTGCGTCCACCGGAGCGGCCTGGGCCGTCATCACCCGGGGAGCGAATCGCCGCAGGATGGGGGCGAACTGGCGGAACCCGCCCGGGACCAGCTCGATGTCGGCGCCCTGGGCCAGGTACATGCGCTCGGCCGGACCGAAGAAGCCGCACCGGTAGTGCACACCGGGATGGAGGAGGACGTCGTAGGCCCCGAGGAGCAGGGCGCCTCCGAGGACGAGGTCCTCCCAGTCTGCCCGGGTGCCGAGCGCGGTGAGGAACGCGTCGGGGTTGCCCGGCCCGAGACCGAATCCGACCGTGTCCCGGGGGTCGAGCAGCGCGACGGCGTCCTCCGGGGTGAGCGACGTGGGTGGCACGGCCCCAGTGTGTCATCCGGGTCCGTTTTCGGTCCTGCATCCCATGGCGTAGGAGCCTGCGGTCCGCCTGGGACATGTCGGCACTGGGCCAAGGGTGCGAGCATGTCGATTGCCGATCCCCACGAGGAGGCTCACCACCGTGCTCCAATCGACAACCATGCACCGGGCAGCCAGCCCGGCTCGGCCATGAGTGCCGCCGGCGAGGCCTACGACGAGTTCTCGCTCTTCGCCGAGAACGCCGCCGAGGCGGGCCTTCCCTTCGATCGGCCTCCTGTGGTGCGGAGGGAGTGGATCGAGGTGGAGCCCGGACGCCGGGTCAGCGCCCTCGTCTGGGGGGACCGGCCGGCCGGGTTGGTGCTGGTTCACGGCGGTGGGCAGAACGCCCACACCTGGGACACCGTCGCCCTCGCCCTCGACCTGCCCCTCATCGCCGTCGATCTTCCCGGCCACGGCCACTCCGACTGGCCCGGGGACGCCCGTGTCCTCGATCCACGGGCCATGGCCGAGGACGTTGCCGTCGTCCTCGAGGCGCTGGCTCCCAATCCGTCACTGGTGGTGGGCATGTCGCTCGGCGGCGCGACGTCCATTGCCATGGCCGCCGCCCACCCCGGCCTGGTGCCCCGTCTGCTGCTCGTCGACATCACTCCGGGTGTGACCAGCGAGAAGAGCTCCGATATCGCCGCCTTTCTGGCCGGTCCGGACTCCTTTGCGTCCTTCGACGAGATCCTGGAGCGAACCATTCGCTTCAATCCCACCCGGTCGCGCTCGTCATTGCGTCGAGGCGTCCTCCACAACGCCGTCCGACGCGATGACGGGACGTGGACCTGGCGGCACCAGCTCGGAAGGCCGGCCGGGTCCACCGGGATGCACGTGGGCTCGGTCGACTTCAGCCCGTTGTGGGACGACCTGGAGCACATCGCCGGGCCCGTGCTGCTCGCACGGGGCTCGCTTTCACCGGTCGTCGACGACGCCGACGTTGCCGAGTTCCGCCGGCGCAGGCCGGGCGATGACGTGGTTGTCGTGGACGGCGCCGGCCACAGCATCCAGGGCGACCGCCCCCTGGAGCTCGCCGGTCTCATCGGGCGGTTCCGTAACGCTCGACCGGACGGCGCGTCCGGCCGCTGAGCGTGGCGGTCAGGCCGCCGCCCGGCTCAGGCCGCCGCCCCGCTCAGGCCGCCGCCGGTGTGTCGACGAGGGGGGCGGCGGGTGCGGCGCCGTCGGTCCCGGCGCCGTCTTGGCTGACCGCGTCAGGGCCGTCAGCGGCCAGGGAGGCATCCAGAACCTCGGTGATGTCCGAGGCCAGGTGGAACGCCATCTCGTCCCTGACCGCCTCGGGAACGTCCTCCAGGTCAGGCCCGTTGCGCACCGGCAGCACGACGTCGGTGAGGCCGGCTCGGTGGGCGGCCAGCACCTTCTGGCGCACACCGCCGATGGGCAGCACCCGACCCTGGAGGGTGACCTCCCCGGTCATGCCCAGGACCGATCGCACCGGGACGTCCCGAAGCAGGCTCACGAGCGCTGTCGTCATGGTGACGCCGGCCGAGGGACCGTCCTTCGGAATGGCGCCGGCCGGCACGTGCAAGTGGAACCGCTTGCCGGCGAACACGCCGGGATCGATGCCGAGCGCCGTCGCGTGCGAACGGACGTAGGAGAGGGCGATCTCCGCCGATTCCTTCATCACGTCGCCGAGCTGGCCGGTGAGAGCCAGTCCCTCGGGACCGTCCATCATCGACGCTTCGACGTAGAGCACGTCACCGCCGGTACCGGTCACGGCAAGGCCGGTGGCCACTCCGGGGACGGCCGTGCGGTCGGCCGCCTCGAAGAAGAACCGGGCCCGGCCCAGCCAACCCCGGACGTCCGCCTGGTCGACGGTGACCGGCGTCGCGGCTCCGCCCGAGGCGATGCGGGCGGCCACCTTGCGGAAGAGGCGTCCGAGCTCGCGCTCGAGGGACCTGACACCCGCCTCCCGCGTGTAGTCGGCCACCACTGCCCGCAGTGCGCCGTCGGTGACCACGACCTCGCCTCCGTCGAGGGCGGCACGCTCCAGCTGCCGCCCGATCAGGTGGTGCCGGGCGATGGCCAGCTTCTCGTCCTCGGTGTAGCCGTCGAGCCGGATGACCTCCATGCGGTCGAGCAGCGGGCCGGGGATGGTGTCGACCATGTTCGCCGTGGCGATGAACAGGATCTGGGACAGGTCGAGCTCCACCTCCAGGTAGTGGTCGCGGAACGTGTGGTTCTGGGCGGGGTCGAGAACCTCGAGCAGCGCCGAAGACGGGTCGCCCCGGAAGTCGGTGCCGAGCTTGTCGACCTCGTCGAGAACGACCACCGGGTTGAACGTGCCCGCCTCGGTGACAGCCCGGACCAGGCGGCCGGGCTGGGACCCGACGTAGGTGCGGCGGTGTCCGCGTATCTCGGCCTCGTCCCTCACGCCGCCCAGCGCTACCCGCACGAACTTCCGGCCGAGGGCGCGCGCCACCGACTCGCCGAGGGACGTCTTGCCCACCCCGGGCGGCCCGACGAGGGCGAGGATGGCCCCCGCACCCCGTCCGGAGAGGGGAGCGAGGCCGCGTTCTGCCCGCAGCTTGCGCACGGCCAGGTGCTCGAGGATCCGGTCCTTCACGTCATCCAGCCCGTCGTGGTCCTCGTCGAGGATGCGAGCAGCCTCGGCAACGTCCAACCTGTCCTCTGTGAGGGTGCCCCAGGGCAGGTCGAAGACGGTATCGAGCCACGTCTGGATCCACCCGTGCTCGGGGCTCTGCTCGCTGGTGCGATCCAACTTGTCGATTTCCCGGGTCACTGCCTTGCGCACGCCTTCGGGCAGGTCGCGCTGGGCGAGCATCGACCGGTAGTCGTCCGGCTCGGCCGAGTCGGAGTCGGCCAGGCCGCCGAGCTCCTTGCGGATGGCGTCGAGCTGGCGCCTGAGCAAGAACTCTCGCTGGGTCTTCTCCATCCCCTCTTCGACATCGGACTTGATCCGCTCCCTGAGCGTCAGGTCGGCCAGCACGTCGCGCGCCCAGGCGATGACCTGGCGCAGCCGCGTCTCGACATCGATGGTCTCGAGCACCTGCACCTTCTGGGCGAGCGAGAGGTCGGGGGAGTAGCCGGCCATGTCGGCCACCTGCCCGGGATCGGTGACGTCGCCGACGCGCTCGGCGACCCGGCCCGCTCCGCGGCTCACCAGGATGTTCTCGATCACCGCTTTGAACTCGCGGGCCAGCTCGTTGGTCAGCCCGGTCGGCTCCTCGTCGGGCACCGGCTCGACCTCGACCCACAGGGCCTGGCCGGTACCGGGGACGGCCGTGCCCAGGCGGGCCCTGACCACGCCGCGGACGGCGACGGCGGCCATGCCGCCTGGGAGGTCCCCGCGGTCGACGATCTCGGAGATGACGCCGACGGTTGCATAGATCCCCTCGATGAAGGGGACGATGACGAAGCGACCGTTGGCCGCCTCGGCGGCGGCCGCTGCGGCCTTGGCCTCCTCCGACTCCAGAGCCATGGTGAAGACCATGCCCGGCAGCACGACTCCCGAGGTCAGGGGCAGTAGGGGCAGATTTTCGGTGGCGTTGTCCATTGACTTCGTTCCTCCAGCCTGAGTCGGCATAAGCCGACTCGATCCGTGGGACGGTCAACAGAAAGATCGAACAGGTATTCCCCCCGAGTCTCCCGACTCCGGTCGGCATCACCCCGGTGCGGTTGAACCGCTGGTCGGACCGCTTCGGTTGCGGGCGGAGCCCCTCCGATCACACCCCGGAGAAGTTCACCTTTTGGCACACCGAGTTCGTGTTCCGTTCACTCTCCGGTGGGTCGGCGTTCACGTCCGCTCGGTACGTTCCAATCGTGGCCCTGGATGCAGTACGGCCACAGGCTCGGACGGTCCGGGTCTTCCCCAGACGGAGGTGTGTCGACCAGTGAGCCTTGATCTGACCTTTCGGACCGAACGGCACCGCCGAAGGATGGGACGCAACCCGGCCTTGGCCAGCGTGGCCGCCGTAGGCGTGTTGTTGGCGGCGTGCGGTTCGTCCAGCTCCTCGAGCACCACCTCGACGACCAAGGCGGGGGGAACGCTGACCGGTGACAACAGCGGCTACATCGGCGCCGACCTGAAAGCGCCCTCCGGCACCCTGAACGCCGCTGGATCGACGTTCGTCCAGCCGTTCTTCACCAAGGCGTTCTACGAGTACACCTCGAAGAACCAGGGACTGCAGATCAACTACCAGGGAGTGGGCAGCGGACAGGGCATCACCTCGTTCCAGGCCGGCACCGTCGACTTCGCCGCTTCGGACGTGCCCATGTCCGCTTCGGACCTGGCCAAGGTACCGGCGGCCTCGGGACCGGTCGTCCAGGTTCCCGACATCCTGGGGGGCGTGACGCTCTCCTACAACCTGCCCGGCGTGTCCACCCGGCTCAAGCTGGACGCCCCGACGATCGCCGGCATCTTCGGCGGTTCGATCACGACCTGGGACGCCCCGCAGATCAAGGCCCTCAACCCCGGGGTCACCCTGCCGTCCCACGCCATCGTGCCCGAGGTTCGGGCGGACAGCTCGGGGACCACCTACATCTTCAGTGACTACCTGACGACAGCAGCGGCAGGGTCATGGGCCCTCGGAACCTCCAAGACCATCGCCTGGCCGTCGTCGGCCGTCCAGACACCCAAGAACTCGGGGGTCGCAAGCAGCATCAAGTCCACGCCGTACTCGATCGGATACGTCGAGCTCGCCTACGCCATCCAGAACAACTTCACGTTCGCGGCGGTGAAGAACGCAGCCGGTCACTTCATCGTCCCCTCGGTCGGGACGGTAGCCGCCGACGCCGACGAGAAGACCAGCGTGACTCCGACCGACTTCTCGGTCGTCAACGCACCGGGTGTCACGAGCTATCCGATCTCCGGCTACAGCTGGGCGATCCTCTTCCAGAAGCAGACGAGCGCCACCACCGGGGCCCAGGTGGTCAAGGTCGTCGACTGGACGACCCATGCCGGAGGGGGCCAGGACCTTGCCTCGGGTCTCGACTACGTGCCCCTTCCGCCTGCCGTGCAGAACAGTGTCCGCAACGAGCTCCTCACCGTCACCGGACCGAGCGGACAGGCCCTTCTTTCCAAGTGACGGATGCGAGAGCGAGGCGAGCTCGTCGCCTCGCCCTTCCGGACGGTTTCTATCGGGCATTTCTGGCCATGACGGCAGCGCTGTTCGTGGCCGTCGTCGCCTGGTTCGTGGTCTCGATGGTGCTCAAGGCCCACCCGGCCTTCTCGAACCTCGGGTTCTCGTTCATCGTGGGGAAGACGTGGGACCCGACGAAGCATCAGTTCGGGCTCCTTCCCTTTGTCCTCGGGACGCTCGAGACGACGGCGATCGCCTTGGTGCTGGCCGTGCCCATCGGCCTCGGCACCGCCCTCGCCCTGTCCCACATCGTCCCCCATCGGATTCGCGCCCCTCTTTCGACCGCCGTCGAGCTCCTTGCTGCCGTACCGAGCGTGGTCTACGGCCTCTGGGGCCTGATCGTGCTCGCCCCCCTGTTCCGCTCGCACGTGGAGCCGTTCCTCGGTTCCGTGTTCGGGTGGACCGGCCTGTTCCACGGGACCGATCAGGGTGTCGGGCTTCTCTTGGCAGGGACGATCCTATTCGTGATGGTTCTCCCGACGATGGTCGCCATCTCGCGGGACGTGCTGGCGGTCGTGCCGGGCGAGCAGATCGAGGGAGCCTTGGCGCTCGGCGCGACGCGCTGGCAGATCCTGCGCAAGGTCGTCATGCCCGGCGCCCGCACCGGACTGCTCGGTGCTCTGACGCTCGCCACCGGTCGGGCCCTGGGTGAGACGGTGGCGGTGGCCCTCGTCATCGGGAACTCGCCGTTCATCGCCGACTCGCTCACCTCGTCGGCGGCCACCCTCCCGTCACTCATCGTGAACAACTTCGGGGAGGCGACCGGCACCGAGCTGAGCGCCCTGTTCGCCGCCGGTCTCGTCCTCTTGGTGATCGGCGTGGCGGTGAACGCGGTGGCCCGGGTGCTCGTCCGGTCCGCCGCCGGCCATGACGGTGGCGGCGGGGTTGGTGCAGCCCCGACCACGGTGGCGGTGGTGTGATGGCTACCACGCTCAACTTTGACGCTTCAGCCGATCCGATCCTCCAACGGCGGCGCGACGTCCAGTTGATAGCCGAGGCGACGTTGGACCGCCGCAAGACGTGGTCCCGGGTGGCGATGGGTGCGTGCTGGGCGGCGCTGGGTATCGCCGTCATTCCCCTCGTGGCCGTCGTCGCCTATGTGGTCGCCAAGGGCCTCCCCGCCTGGAACGCCGACTTCTTCGTCCATCCGACGGTTCCGGAAGGCATTCCCGGCGGAGGTGTCTGGAACGCCATCATCGGCACCGTCATCATCGGAGCATTGGCCACGGCGGTGACGGTTCCCGTGGGCCTCGTCTGCGGCCTCTACCTGGCCGAGTCCGACGGGAGGGTGGCGGCAACGGTCCGGTTCCTGGCTGACGTCATGAGCGGAGTGCCCTCCATCACGATCGGCATCTTCGGCTACATCGCCATCGTGCTCACCGTGTCCGGCGGTCACTACAGCGCGGTGGCCGGCGCGTTCGCCATCGGCATCATCATGCTCCCTGTTATTACCCGGGCATCGGAGACGGCCATCCGCGGCGTTCCGGATTCCTTGAGCGAGGCCGCTCTGGCCCTCGGCGCCCGGCGTTCGACGGTGGCACGCCGGGTGCTGCTGCCCGGGGCATCGCCCGGTGTCGTCACCGGCGTTCTTCTGGCCGTGGCCCGGGGCCTCGGCGAGACAGCCCCGCTCCTGCTCACCATCTTCGGCAACCAGTACGTCCAGTGGAACCCGACCAAGCCGATAGAGGCACTGCCGCTGGTGATCTACACCAACAGCAGTCAGCCCTATGCCGATCTGCTCCAGGTGGCGTGGGGGGCGGCTCTGCTCCTCATGGTGGTGGTGCTCGTCTTGAATATCGGGAGTCGGATCACCTCGGCTCTGTTGGCAAGGGAGAGAAGATGATCGAGCCGAGGCTTCGAATGCAGAAGGAAGGACTCGGGATCGACACGGCACAGGTACTCCTCGATGCTCCCGTCGGAGCCCCCGTCATGCGCCTCGACGACGTGTCTGTCGCCTTCTCCGGTCGTCGCGCCGTTCGAAATGTGACCTTCGACGTCAGCGAGGGTGAGATCACCGCCCTGATAGGTCCCTCGGGTTCAGGCAAGACCACGTTGCTGCGGGCGCTCAACCGGATGCACGACACGGTCCGCACGGCTTCGGTCACCGGCTCGGTCTTTCTCGGTGACACCGATGTCTACGGCAACGACACCGACGCCACGCTGTTGAGGAGCCGGGTGGGGATGGTGTTCCAGCGGCCGAATCCGTTCCCGACGATGAGCATCTACGAGAACGCGGTGGCCGGGCTGCGCTTCAACGGGATCCGCAAGAAGGCTCTGCTGGACGAGGCGGCAGAATCGGCCCTCATCGGCGCCGCTTTGTGGGACAGCGTGCGCGACCGGTTGAAGGTTCGGGCCAGTACCCTCTCAGGCGGCGAGCAGCAGCGGCTCTGCATCGCCCGGGCCCTCGCCGTGGAACCGGAGGTACTGCTCATGGACGAGCCGACCTCCTCCCTCGATCCCATCGCCACCAAACGCATCGAGGAGCTGGTCGGTGAGCTCAAGCACCGGGTCACCATCGTGATCGTCACCCACAACATGCAACAGGCGATGCGGGTGTCGGATCGTTGCGCCTTCCTTTTGATGGGTGAGGACAAGGCCGGCGAGCTCATCGAATTCGGATCGACGGCGCGCCTGTTCAGCGAGCCGTCGGACCCGAGGACGCTCGGCTATGTGAACGGTCAGTTCGGGTGAATGCTCCGTCCCGTTGAACGGTCAGTCCTGCCGACCGGCCTCCGGTGGGGTCGGTCCCGGGCCGGTCCGGTGGCTCGGAGGGCCGCCGTCCACATCGATGCGGAATCCGATCCCCCGCACGGTGACCAGGTAGCGGGGGTGTGACGGATCGGGCTCGAGTTTCGAGCGGAGCCGGTGCATATGGGTGTCAAGTGTCCGGATGTCGGAGAGATCCCGGTCCGGCCACAGGCGATCGATCAGCTCCTCCCGGGTGCGGACGCGGCCTGGAGGATCGGTCAAGAGGCTCAGGAGGTCGAATTCGCGCCGGGATAGCTGGATCGCCTCGTCGTCTCTCTTCACCTCATGACGGCGCACGTCGATGGCGACCGAGCCGAGGACCACCGTCGGCCGATCGGGTTCGAGCTCCGAGGGTGGCCCGTCGAGCTCGGGTAGCGCCGGAGGTGAGACGCGCCGGAGGATGGCCTGGATGCGGGCGACGAGCTCGCGGAGCCGGAACGGTTTGGTCACGTAGCCTGCCGCTCCCAGCTCGAGTCCGAGCACCACATCGAGCTCCGAGTCGACTGCGCTCACCATGACGACCGGCACAGGTGCGAGGTCCCGCATGCGGCGATAGACCTCGATGCCGTCCATGCCCGGCAGACGCAGGTCGAGCAGGACGATGTCGGGCCGATCGGCAACGAAGCGCTGGATGGCTTCGATGCCGTCGACCGCCGTGTCGACCACGAATCCCTCCCGGCCCAGCCCGGAGGACAGCGCCTGTCGATACGCCTCCTCGTCCTCGACCACGAGCACCCGGATGCGTTCGTCGATGGCGATCCCCACGCTCCGACCTCCCCCTGGAACGCTAGGAATCCGAGGTGAACGCCCGGCGACGTGAAGGGGAACGGAAGATGATCGTTGGGCGAACCCTCTGTGCGCCACCGTTCCGGAGGGATCGCGTCCAGGCCGACCAGCCGGGTCCGGCGCTGGGAGCCCATGGGACCTCGTACGCCCTACGGCTCCGATCCTCGATCGTCAGCGCCGGACTCAACCCGCTGGTGCCGTCAAGGCCGGTGAACAGGCCGCTATCCGCGTCTCGACAACATGAACAATGGTTAGTCTTCTGACGCGGAAGGAGAGCGATGCTCGTGGTGAAAAGGTGAACGGCGCAGGTGCCGGGTCCGAGACGGCCCCGGTGGACGTCGCCGGAACCGAGGAATGGGAGCGCCTCGGCCGCCACTTCACAGAGGTCGAAGGACTCCACCTCCGAGACCTGTTCGCCGGTGACCCTGACCGCGCCGAAAGCATGTCGCTCGCCGCCGGCGATCTCTTCTTCGACTACTCAAAGCAGAGGATCACTCCGGAGACGGTCGAACTCCTGGCCGCCGTAGCCCGGCGCGCCGGCGTCGAACAGCGCCGGGATGCCATGTTCGCCGGGCGGCAGATCAACACGACCGAGGACCGGGCCGTTCTCCACGTGGCCCTGCGGATGCCGCGCCATACCCGCCTCGTGGTGGACGGCACCGACGTCGTGGCCGACGTGCACCGGGTGCTCGACCGCATGGGTGCGGTGGCGACCGCCGTCCGGACCGGCGAGTGGAAGGGGCAGACCGGCGAGCCGATCAAAGCCGTCGTCAACATCGGCATCGGTGGCTCGGATCTCGGTCCCGCCATGGCTTACGAAGCACTTCGTGACTACGCGACGGAGCGGATCGAGTGCCGGTTCGTCTCCAATATCGATCCCGTCGACCTCTACTCCAAGACACATGATCTCGACCCGGCGACCACCTTGTTCGTCGTCAGCTCGAAGACGTTCACCACGCTGGAGACGCTGACCAACGCTGGCGCCGCCCGGCAGTGGCTGCTCGAGGGGCTCCACTGCGGAGACGAGGCGGTCGCCCGCCATTTCGTGGCGGTTTCCACCAACGAGCCCGCAGTCGAAGCCTTCGGGATCGACCCGGCCAACATGTTCGGGTTCTGGGACTGGGTGGGCGGACGCTACTCGTACGACTCGGCCATCGGCTTCTCGCTCATGGTGGCCATCGGGCCCGAGGCCTTCGCCGACATGCTCGCCGGCTTCCACCTGATCGACCGGCACTTCGTGGACGCTCCGCTCGAGTCGAACCTGCCGGTCGTCCAGGGCATGCTCAACGTCTGGTACGACAACTTCTTCGGGGCAGAGACCCACGCCGTGCTCCCCTACAGTCAACGGCTGGCCCGCTTCCCCGCCTATCTGCAGCAGCTCACCATGGAGTCGAACGGGAAGTCGGTGCGCCAGGACGGCTCCCCCGTGTCCGGCGAAACCGGGGAGATCTTCTGGGGCGAGCCGGGCACCAACGGCCAGCACGCCTTCTACCAGCTGCTCCACCAGGGGACGAAGCTCGTGCCCTGCGACTTCATCGGGTTCGGCACCTCGACCCGGGAGCACGGCGACCAGCAGGACCTCCTCATGGCGAGCTGCCTCGCTCAGGCGAGGGCGCTGGCGTTCGGCAGGACGGCCGAAGAGGTGGCGGCCGAAGGGGCGCCGCAAGAGGTGGTGGCCCATAAGGTCATGCCGGGCAATCGTCCGAGCTCCACCTTCATCGCCCCGGAGCTGACCCCTTCGGTGCTCGGCCAGCTCGTCGCCCTCTACGAGCACACCGTCTTCGTCGAGGGGACCATCTGGGGGATCGACTCGTTCGACCAGTGGGGGGTCGAGCTGGGCAAGGTCATGGCAAAGGAGCTGGCCCCCGCCTTGATCGACGACGCCCCACCCGACCTCTCCGGCCAGGACGGCTCGACGGCACAGCTGGTCCGCCATTACCGGGCCCTGCGCGGACGGGCGGTCTGAACGACTGCAACCCGCCCCGTACGAGCGTCAGGCCGAGGCCAGGGCCCTCCACAGCGAGCGGTAGTTCGGATAGACGAGCTGGTCGGTGACGTACCCGGCCCGTTCGAGCTCGGCGTGGAAGGCGGGAAGGTTGCGGAACGGGATGCCCATGTCGACATGGTGGGCCAGGTGCCACCCCGTGTTGTAGGGCACGAACCAGAACCGGGCGATCAGCGATTGACGCACGGCGTGGGTGGTCACCCGGCGGTCCGGACTGGCTTCGAGGCCGCCGTGCTCGGCGATGGAGCGCAGGCGGTTGAGCACCCGCCACTGCGTCATCCACGGGAGCCACCAGAGGAGCGGATAGATCCACCACCGACCGGTGGCCGCCCACATGACGGCCCACAATGCGGCCTGGACGGCCAGGATGGGACCCGCCACCCGCCGGCCGGAGGGTCGACGCAGTGCCCGGAACAAAGGGGTGAAGTTCTTCCAGCCCGAGATGCCCACTGCGTCACGGAACAGGCGACGGGCCATGGTGGCGCGGTCGCACCGGTACCCGCCGTAGAAGGCCATGTCGGGCTCGTCCGGCCCGAACTCCACTTTGTGATGGGCGAAGTGGCCTCGCCGGTAGATGGAGATCGGCGTCCATGCCGGGTAGGCGATGAGCCATGTCCCCACCCAGTCGTTCACCCGCTTGTTCGTGAAGAGCAGCTTGTGGGCCGCTTCGTGCATGAGAATGGCCAGCCGGGCGTACATCGGCCCCATCAGGAGGAAGGCGACGAGGTAGCCCACCGGGTTGTCGAGCCACACGGCGGCGGCGATGATGACGGCGATCCATCCCCAGCAGGCGGCGACGGTCACGGCGTTGCGGGCGTCGTCGATGCGGCGCAGGTCGCGCCGGAGCTCGGGACGGGCCTTCCCGCTGTCCAACAGCCGGTCGGTGGGCAAGACGTCCGGCCGTGTCGCCGTCTCGGCCACCATGGTCGTCACCATGGCTCGATATTACGACTGGTGTACAGATGACGCAAGACAGTAAGAGCGCCGGTCCTGGACCCGGTCCTGAACCCGGTCCCGGGCCCGGCCCGGGCCCGGCTTCAAACAGCCGTTCACCGCCCGATCGGTGCTGGCCAGCGCCCTCCTCGGCGAGGACCCCCCGGAGCTGCCGGTCGCCCACCTCGTCCACCTGGCCGGACTGTTCGGCATCAACGGAAACCGGGCCCGGGTGGCGTTGAGCCGGATGGCGGCGGCGGGCGAGGTGACCACGGACGGGACAGGCCGGTACCGGCTGGCCGGCCACCTCCTCGAGCGGCTCGAACGCCAGTCGGCGAGCCGGCGAGGCAGGACGCGGGCGTGGAACGGCCGGTGGAGGATGGTCGTGGTCACGACAGCGGGCAGTTCGGCCGACGAACGGCAGGTGCGCCGCCGCCGGTTGGCCCTGGCCCGGCTGGCCGAGCAGCGCGAGGGGGTGTGGCTGCGGCCGGACAACATCGACCTCCTGCCCGATCCCGGCGAGGACCCCGATGTCGCCTGCTTTTCCTCCGTGCCCGACCACGACCCGGTCGAGCTCGCGGCCGGCCTCTGGGACTTGACCGGATGGGCGGAAGAGGCGCTCGCCCTCCTCGGAGGCCTGGAGGAGCTGTCACCGGCCGGTCCCGAGGACCTCGCGCCGGGGTTCGTCTTGTCGGCGGCGGTCGTCCGCCAGCTCCAGGCCGACCCGCTCCTGCCCGGGGAGCTCCTGCCCGCACGGTGGCCCGGCGGTGAGCTGCGGCGTGCGTACGACGGCTGGGACGCCCGCTACCGCGACGTGCTGCGCAGGTGGGGACGGGCCGTCTGAGGCATCATCTCCCCGGGCGTGTGCGCCCCCGGCCGTAGGATCGCACCGAGCAGGGAGTTCCGAGGATAGGTCGTTGCCGGGCCGAGGGAGCGGGGGTCGCAGCGGTGGGGTACCGATGAACGACGACACAGCCACACGCGGGCGGGACACAGCGGAGGGGAGAAAGCCGTTCGCCGGTCGGGTGGCTGTCGTGACCGGAGGAGCACGGGGTCAGGGGCGAAGTCACGCACTGGCGTTGGCCCGCCTCGGGGCCGACATCGCGCTCTGCGACCTCGGGCGCGATCTCGACACGGTCGGCTACGCGCTCGCCACCCCGGACGACCTCGCCGAGACGGTCCGCTGCGTCGAGCTCGAGGGCGTCCGCTGCCTGTCGTCGCTGGCCGACGTCCGGATCCTGGACGAGATGGTCGACTTCACCGACCGCGTGGTCTCCGACCTGGGCTCGGTCGACCTCCTCGTGGCCAACGCCGGCGTCTCGACCATCGGGTCAATCTGTTCGATGGATCAGAAGCAGTGGTCGGAGACGGTCGATACCAATCTGACCGGCGTGTTCACCGCCATGCGTGCCGTCGCCCCCCACATGCGCCGCCGGCGTTCCGGTCGGATCGTCGCCATCTCGTCGATGATGGGCCGGACCGCGAACCCGGGCATACCCGCCTACGTGGCCTCGAAGTGGGGCGTCATCGGCCTCGTCAAATCCGTGGCCCAGGAGCTCGCCACCTTCGGCATCACCGTGAACGCCATCGCTCCGGGCAACGTCTCGACTCCCATGATCCACAACGACACCCTGTACCGCCTGTCGCGTCCCGACCTCGAGCACCCGACCATGGACGACGTGGCTCCGGCGCTCGCCGCCCTCCACGTCCAGCCGGTCCCCTGGATCGAGCCCGAGGAGGTGTCGGACGCCGTCGTCTTCCTGTGCTCCGATGGGGCCCGGCACATCACGGGCGCCGTGCTCGACGTTTCGGCCGGCGCCTCAGCCCGCTTCTCCGCCTGAGCGCCGGGTCGTGCCCTGCCCGCTGGAGGTGGCGGCGATGGCGCCGATCGAGTCAAACAGATAAGAGAGGGACATGATCCTCGAGGGGAAGACGGTGGTGGTGACCGGGGTCGGCGGCGGTCTCGGGCGGGAGTGCGCACAGCGCGCCCTTCGAGCGGGCGCCCGCGTGGTCCTGGCCGCCCGCACTGCGGACAATCTGCGGACGACGGCCGCCGAGCTCGACCCGAGCGGCGAGTCGGTGGCCTATCAGGCGACGGACATCACCGACGAGGACTCGTGCGACTCCCTGGTCGAGCTGGCCCGCTCCCGCTTCGGAAGGGTGGACGCGCTCATCCAGGTGGCGGCGTACGAGAACGTGTGGGGCGGTCTCTTCGACCTCAGGTTCGAAGCGTGGCGCAAGGCGTTCGAGACGAACGTCCTCGGCGCGCTCACCGTGCTGCGCCCGGTGGCACGGGCCATGAAGGAGACGGGCGGCGGATCGGTCGTCCTCATCGGGTCCCAGTCGATGTTCCAACCCGCACTGCCCCAGAGCGGCTACGCCGCGTCCAAGGGGGCCCTCCTGTCGACCATGTACTACCTGGCCGACGAGCTCGGCCCGGACAACATCCGCTGCAACATGGTGGTCCCGTCGTGGATGTGGGGGCCGAACGTCGAGCTCTACGTGAACGGCACGGCCGCCAGCCAGGACAAGAGCACCGACGAGGTCCTGGAAGGCATCGTCGGCGGGTTCCCTCTTCGGCGGATGACAGAGGACGGGGAGGTGGCCGACGTGGCCACTTTCTTCGCCTCCGACTACGCCAAGGCGGTGACCGGTCAGTACCTGATGGTCAACTCCGGGGAGCTGATGCGATGAGCCGGGCGGTGAAGCGGGTCGTCGTATGGGGGACCGGGTTCGTCGGGCGGATGGTGATCCCTGAGATCGTCCGCCATCCTTCCTTCGAGCTGGTGGGCGTCGGTGTGAACGCGCCCGACAAGGTCGGACGGGACGCCGGAACCCTGTGCGGGACGGCCGAGCTGGGCATCGCCGCCACCGACGACCGCGACGCCCTCGTCGATCTCGGGCCCGATGCGCTCGTGCATTTCGGCCCGACCGCCGCCCACGCACGCGACAACGTGGAGGACATCGGGCTGTTTCTCCGAGCCGGCATCGATGTCTGCTCGACGGCCATGACCCCCTGGGTGTGGCCGTCCATGGCCCTCAACCCCCCGTCGTGGATCGACCCGATCACCGATGCGTGCGAGACCGGCGGGGCATCGTGCTTCACCACCGGGATCGACCCCGGGTTCGCCAACGATCTGTTTCCGATGACGCTGATGGGCCTGTGCAGCGAGGTCCGCCAGGTGCGGGCGCTCGAGATCCTCGACTACGCCAACTACGAGGGCGACTACGAGGACGAGATGGGGATGGGTCGTCCCCCCGAGTTCGTACCGCTGCTGGAGCACGGCGACATCCTCGTCATGTCGTGGGGGGCCACGGTTCCCATGATGGCCCACGCCGTCGGAGTCGAGCTCGACGAGATCACGACGTCGTGGGAGAAGTGGGTCACCGACGAGCCGATCACCACGGCCAAGGGGGTCATCGACCCCGGCGAGGTGGCGGCCGTCCGGTTCACGATCAACGGCATCCTCGACGGTGTCCCGCGGATCTGCCTCGAGCACGTGAACCGCCTGGGACCCGATGCCGCACCGGACTGGCCCCGGGGCACCCGGGACGACGTCTACCGGGTGGTGATCGACGGCACGCCCTCGGTCACCCAAGAGACGGCGTTCCGTTTCACCGACGGATCCGGGCGCGACGCCGCCGCCGCCGGTTGCCTGGCCACCGGGCTGCGGGCGCTCAACGCCGTCCCCTACGTCAACGAGCTGCCGCCGGGCTGGGTGACCGCGCTCGACCTCCCGCTCATCCCCGGGGTGGGCACGATCCGCTGACCGAGCGACCGAGCGACCGAGCGACCGAGCGACCGAGAAGACCGAGCAGCCGAGCGGCCGCTCAATCATCCAACCGCGCAACCGAGGAGGAGCCCGTGACACCCGAGGACCTGGTCGAGGTGGAGCTCATCAAGCGATTGAAGTACCGCTACCTTCGTTGTCTCGACCAGAAGCTGTGGGACGAGATGGAAACCTGCTTCGTGCCCGAGGCGGCGGCCCGGTACGGCGGTGGCCTCTACTCCTTCGACGGCCGGGACGCCATCCTCGACTTCCTCCGCGCGTCGATGGGCGCCGAGACCATGCTCAGCAGTCATCGGTGCCATCATCCCGAGATCGACCTGATCGGGGGGGACGAGGCCACCGGCGTCTGGGCGTTGGAGGACACGGTCGTACTCACCGACGTCGGGGTCACCGTCCAGGGAGCCGCCTTCTACGAGGACCGCTACGTGAAACGGGGCGGTGAATGGAGGATCGTCCACACCGGGTACCGGCGCACTTACGAGGAGCTGTTCCCCCGGGCGTCGATCGAGGGGCTCCGGGTCACCGCCGACTGGTGGCGCACAGGCGGCAGGTCCACCCTCGGCTGACCGGGTCTCGGACGCCTTGTCCGTTCACGCCAGGGTGGCCCCGTCGACCAAGAGGTCTGCCCCGTTCATGTGCGAGGCCTCATCGGAGGCCACGTAGGCGATGGCGGCGGCGATGCCCTCCGGGGTGCCGAAACCCCCGAGCGGGGTGACCCGATCGATGAGCCTGGCGTCTGCCCCCTCCGGTAGCCGGAATGCCTGCGTGATCGGGGTGTCGATGGCACCGGGGCTGATGGTGTTGGCCCGCACGCCGAATGCCGCGTACTCCACGGCGAGGGTCCGGGTGAGGGCGAGCACGCCGCCCTTCGAGGCCCCGTAGGCCACGGCCCAGGGCTGGCCCCGGTGGGCGGCCGTCGATGCCAGGTTCACGATGGCGCCCCCGCCGGCCATGAGGTGGGGGAGCACCTCCCGGCAGACGAGGAAGGTGCCGGTCAAGTTGATGGCGATCAGCCGGTCCCACTCGGCCAGGGGGACCTCGTGACTGTGGGAGAACGAGAGGACGCCGGCGGCGTTGACCACGACCTCGAGCGAGCCCAGCCGGTCGACGGCCTCGGCGACGAGGGCGGCCACCGCCAATTCCGAGCTCACGTCGCCGACGAGCGTCGAGATGGGTCCTCGGTTCCCGGCTGTCGCCGGGTCGAGGTCGGCCAACAGGTCGCCGTTCACGTCCACCGCCACCACGGTCGCCCCCTCCTCGGCCAGGCGGAGGGTGGTGGCCCGTCCGATGCCCGAGGCGGAACCGGTGACGAGCGCGTGCCGGCCGGCGAATCGCTGGGGACCCATGCCCGAAACTGTAGGGCCCGAAGCTCGGAGGGGACCCGAGACGGGCGATCGCCCGCATGCGAGCAATCAGGTGAAGATCCGAGTCCACCCGTCGGCCACCGGGGCCACGAACACGGTGGTCAGCCGCATCGACTCGTGCAGCCAGGTCGCTCCGTCCCGCCGGTACTCGTCATCCTCGTACCCGCACATCCACCGCGGCACGCCGTCCTCTGTGGTGCAGGGACAGAGGAGGTCCCAGCGGCCCCGCGCCCGGTCCCCCTCGACGGCGATCCGGGGCCTGACGAAGAGGTGACGGGCGAAGACGAGCGTGGGACGGGCCAGCCGGTCGGCAATGGCGGCTCGGCCCCTGACCAGCCCGAGACCGGGGCCGCCGTCCCACGTGGCATCCTCGGTGAAAAGGTTCGTCGCCTCTTCGGCCAGTCGCCGGACCTCGGTCTCGTCCACCACCGAGCCACCCGAGAACCGGCTGTCCACGACCTCGCCGTAGCGGGCCTTCAACGTCTGGATGGCGAGCACACTCTCGCTCGTTGCCGTCCGGGCCTCCAATGCCGCAACCCGGGCGGCCAACTCCTCGACGGTGGGCACGGCGCCTCCTCGGCGGGCGGGACGGTGGCCGACGACGGGCCGTCTTGGGATGACTACGGGCCGTCCTGGATACGTCCAGTATGGGGGAGGCCGGCCCCAGCATTCGACCCATCCGATCGGGTCTCGGGTCACGACGAGTGAGGACCGGCGCCAACGGCGCCAGTCCTCATCTCTCGCCCCTGTCGCCGGTGGTTCTGCCCAACCGGTCAGTACCCCCCGGAGCAACCGTTCTGGTCCGGGGCGGCGTTGGGGTTGCCGTAGTAGTGGGAGGCGAAGGCCACGGCCACCTGGACCTGCTCGGCCGGGGTGGCTTGGGCGGCGTCAGCGGGAAAGCCGAACGTGTTGAACTGGCTCCAGGCGGCATGGCTCATGCCGAGGCCGCCGCTGAAGTTCCCCCCGTCGACGTTCCAGCTGCCTCCCTCCTCACACACGTTGACCTTCTCCCAGGCGGCCATCTGCGCCGCGGTGGGGCCACCACCGGCCGATGCCTGGATCGATGCGGTCATGGGCAGCGCCGCTGGCTGACCCGGGGTGGCAGGGCGTGTCGGGGCCGGTGCCGGAGGAGCAGGCGGTGCGGCCAACGTGCTGCCGCCGAGCGATCCGACGAGGACGGCGTCGCCGAAGTTGAAGATGCCGCCGTCGGCACCGACCTCCCAGTACCCGTCGCCATCGGGTGCGGCCGCCATGCCGACGACCGGCTTGGCCAGCTCCTGGCCGGCCATGGAGCCGAAGTAGGCGGCGTCGCCGAAGTCGAGGACGCCACCGTCGGAACCGACCAGACGGTAGCCGTCGCCCGAGGCCGTGATGCCGACGACGGGCGTGGCCGGGGTGGCCCGACCGCTGAAGGCGGCGTCGCCAAAGGAGTAGACGGCGCCGTTCGCCGAGGCCTCCCAGTACCCGTGCCCGTCCGCCGTGGGCGCGAGACCCACGATCGGGCTGATGGACTCGCCGGCAGCGGAGCCGTAGTAGCCGGCGTCGCCGAAGGCGAAGACGCCCCCGTCGGCACCGACCAGCCAGTAGCCGTCGCCGTCGGGAGTGGCCATGATCCCGACTACGGGCTGGTTGACATGCATCGATGCCGCCGACCCGTAGTAGCCGGCGTCGCCGAAGGCGAAGACGCCCCCGTCGGCACCGGCCAGCCAGTAACCCTTGCCGTCCGGCGTGGCGGCGATGCCGACGGCGGGCTGGTCGAGGTGCATCGACGCCGCCGATCCGTAGTAGCCGGCATCGCCGAAGGTGAAGACGCCGCCGTCGCCGCCGACCTCCCAGTACCCGTTGCCCTGAGGGGCGGCCGACATGCCCACGATGGGTGCGGCCAACTCTGTGCCCACTCCGTCAGGGATGGGAGCCGGTGAGAGGCAGGGGCCGGGTCGGGGCCGGCGGCGGGGGTGGTGCGGCCGATGCCACCGAGGAAGAGGCGGCGAGGGCGGCTGGGACACCGACGGCCAACCCGCCGAGCGCGACGGTGGCCTTGCCGGCCCGTCGCTCGGCGCGACTGGGGCCGGTCGGGACCGGGTCGAATCGACCGGCCAGGTGATCGGGGACATGGGGACAGGACCGTCGAAGACGGCAGAGAAACCCGTTCGAGCTCATGGTGGGGTGACCTTTCCTCGGTCGGTCGGTGCCACGGACGTGCCGGGCGCCGACTCTCTTCTGGTTGGGTGGACCCCACGTCTGCGCATTCAACGCCCCAGCCGAGCACCGGGAAGGGTGGTTCGGCCTGGCTCACGGAGCCGGGTGTGCTAGCGGGTGTTATGTCCGATGCGTGGTGGTGACTCGGTGCTGCGCTCCTCGAGGCGGAAGGGCCGGCTCATCCTTGCCAGCCGGCGTCGCCGCATTTGCCAAGGCGCCATGGTAGCCCTCAGGCAGCCCTCAGCTACCCGCGCCACCGCTCTGCGTGGTAATGGGAAGTTGAGCTGCTAGTACGGCCTTAGCACCCGGCTAGCGGCGATCACCTGCAAGTGGCTCACGTAGCTCAACTGGCCCGGCTCACCGAGCTCAGGTTGATTGGG